>NZ_CP150267.1:4800000-7114147 GCF_037976585.1 Paenibacillus sp. FSL k6-2145
CAGAGCAGGCTCGGGTATCTGTTTATTGGGCCCAATATGATTGGCGTGCTGTTGTTTTTTATTATACCGGCTGTCTATTCGTTCTATCTCATGTTCACTGATTACAAATTCATGAGCCCGGAGACGAATTTCGTCGGGCTGGACAATATCCGCCGGATGTTGAATGATGATCTGTTTGGGGTGGCCCTGCGAAATACATTTGTATTTTTGTTAGCGGTTCCAGTATCGATGGGTTTGGCATTTATCGTGGCTGTGGCGCTGAATAAGTCGGTGTACTGGCAAAAAACACTGCGTGCCCTCTATTTCATGCCCTATATCACCAGCGGCGTTGCCATCGCCTTTGTCTGGATGCTGCTGTTTCAGCCAACATCGGGGCCAATTAATGGTTTCTTGCGCGGAATCGGTATTACGAACCCACCCGGCTGGTTATCAACAACCGAATGGTCCATGTATGCGATTGATATCATCTGGATCTGGTTCATGCTGGGATACAACATGATTATATATCTGGCCGCTTTGCAGGAAATCCCGGAGGAATTAGTTGAAGCTGCAAGGATTGATGGAGCCCGTCCCTGGCAGACCATTCGCCACGTGATTTGGCCACTCGTGAGCCCAACGACCTTTTTGCTGCTGATTACAGGACTGATTATGACGATCAAAAACTTTGGCATTATCCAGGCCATAACTCAGGGTGGGCCGGGAAACAGTACAACCGTGCTGTCGCTGTTTATCTACCAGAATGCCTTCCGATATTACGAGATGGGATACGCTGCTGCCATTAGCTGGGCGCTCTTTGCCATCATCATGATCTTCACTGTATTGCAGTGGCTTGGTCAGAAACGTTGGGTTCACTACTAGGAGAGGAGGGATTGTTATGGAGAAACAAATTGCCGCGAATGCGAAGCCCACAGCCCCACATTCACCTAAAGTGAAAGTCCGCATGGAGTCCTTGACGCAGATTCGAAAAATCATATTGACACTTCTGATGTCCGGGTTTGCCCTGCTGATGATTATGCCGTTCATCTGGATGATCAGCACGTCGTTCAAATCTCCTGCGGACGTATTCACCTATCCCATCCAGTGGATACCCTCCAGCCTAAACTGGGAGCATCATATTAAGGTCTGGAGTGGGGCGGATACCTTTGCGACATATTATCTGAACTCGTTGAAAATATCGCTAATTAGCACGGTCGGAGCTGTATTTCTCTCGGCTTTTGCAGCCTATGGCTTCGCACGGATTCAATTCAAAGGTCGGGAGACACTGTTCCTGATCTATCTCTCGATGATGATGGTGCCTCCGCAGGTACTCTTTGTACCGAAGTTCCTGATGTTTGAATGGGTTGGCATATATAATACGCATTGGGCATTGATCCTGCCTGGAATGTTCACGATCTTTGGGGTGTTTATGCTGCGGCAATTCTTCCTATCAGTGCCTTCAGAGATCTCGGAAGCCGCGTTCATCGATGGTGCCGGTCATCTGCGCATATTCTTCAGACTGATTCTGCCTTTGGCGAAGCCAGCGCTGGCTACCCTGGCGATCATCGATTTCTCATGGCATTGGAATGACTATGAAAATGCGCTAGTGTTCCTGATCGACAAAGACCTGTACACCGTGCCACTAGGACTGCAGAACTTTATTCTGGAGAACAATGTGGATTACAACGGCATGATGGCCGCTGCCACGGCAGGTATTATTCCGATGATCATCGTTTTTCTGGTGGGACAGCATTATATTATCCAGGGCGTGGCCGGAAGTGCCGTGAAGGGTTGAAGCTGCGATCTTACAATCCCATAATATAACCCTTTTGCTGAACGAAGAGATTTTCGCGGCAGAAGGGTTTTCTGTTAAAAGGGAGAATTAATCCATGATCTGAGTTTATCATTGGAGGAGATTCTCATGGAAATGAAAGTGATCACATTGCCCGCTTTTTGCGTTGTAGGATATTCAATCGAAGCGACTATAGAAGAGTTCGAATCGGGTCTGGGCAAGAGCCACTATCATAAGCTTGTTGAGAGAAAAGATGAATTTCAACATCGAAAAAATGACAACGTCATGTTGATGCAGATTTATCCGATGAACGTGGATTTCAATGCAAAGGTTGATAAGTTCACACATCTAATAGGATATGAAGTAATTAGTTCGGAGAATGTTCCTTCAGAGATGATAAGTCATGAGGTCCCTGACAGTCAGTATGTGACGTGCACGCATCGAGGGGTTGAGTCAGAGATTGGTGATACATATGATTATATATATGGACAGTGGTTTGGTGAGACGGGACATGAACCCAAAGATTATGATTTTGAAATTTGGGATGAGCGTTATCAACCGGAAAGTCCCAACAATGAGATTGATATATATGTAGCTTTGCAGTGATTTTATCGGGATTCATGGGACACATTTAAATGAAGGAAGAGGATGTTGTTGAAACTGAGTATAATCATATTTATTGTTTGAGATATCGCATGGGAAAATCGAGATAAAACACTGGAAATAAAGTATCCCCCCAGAACCAAATATGTTATGAGTATTAGAGCAGTTGAGTAATAGATATATTTTCAAATATCTCTGAGTCTAATCTGAACGATCAATATCTTCTCCAATACAATAGTTCAAACTTCGTATATAATATAAAATCATATGATGCTGTATGACTACATAACTATCGCGAGGTGCACTAGACTTATGCCAACCATCTACGACTTTACCGTAACCAGAACCAGTGGAGAGCGTTTCCCACTCTATCAATATGAAGGAAAACCTGTGCTCATCGTAAACACGGCAAGTAAATGTAAATATACGCACCAGTTTGATGATATGCAGAAGCTGTATGACCAGTACAAGGATCAAGGGCTTCAGATTATTGGTTTCCCGTGTAACCAGTTTGCAGAGCAAGAGCCCGGAAGCAGTTCGGAAGCGGAATCGTTTTGCCAGATTAACTATGGTGTGAAATTTCCGATGTTCTCCAAACTGGATGTGAATGGAGAAGCGGCGCACCCGCTCTACGACTTTTTGAAAAGATCAGGGCCTTTTGCTGGCTTTGATGAAACAGATATACAGGCCAAATTATTGAAATTAATGGTGGCTGAGAAGGCACCGGAATGGTTACATGGAGATGCAATCAAGTGGAATTTCACTAAATTCCTGATTGATGCAGAGGGTCGTGTGGTCAGACGCTTCGAACCTATCGACTCCATCGACGAGATTCAAGAGAGTATTAAACAGCTTTTATAATTTCACTTTCATATATCCTACAGGGGCATGACACAAATCGTTCCCCTCTTCCGAACAGGAGGTGCATGAATGTGCCGAGCATGATGCAATTTAATGCTTCACTGGAGTATAGTTACCGTTCCACCAGCACGTTTGACCCGGGCAAGTCAGATGGATTCCATTCCCATCCACATTATGAGATTTATTATTTTCATGATGGAGAATGTACCTATATCATAGGAGACCGGGTATATAACCTGGAGCCGGGTGATCTGGTGTTGATGCATGGCTTGACTCTTCATCGACCACATCCGAAACCAGGCAGTGCTTATGAGCGAAGCACACTGCATTTTGATCCGTCTGCCATTCGCAGCAGCCTGCATCCGGACCGTATGGTTGAGGTCTTGAGGCCATTTGAAGAACTAAGAAATTGCCGGGTCAATCTGATGGGTGATAGCCGTTCTGAATTCGAAGCTCTATTGCATGATCTTCATCGTCTGTCTCAAAGTCAGAGCAATTTCAGGCAGGAGCGAATGAATGTCAGACTGTGTGATCTGTTGTATTTTGTAGCAGAGATCTGCCAAGGCGATGTCGAAGAACAACTTCCCTCATCGGAGAGGGAGCGGCATGTCCAGCATATTATTCGTTATGTGGATACCCATTATATGAAGGACATTGGTCTGGATGATTTGGCACTGGAATTACATCTATCCAAGCCATATCTGGCAGGCATGTTTAAGGAAATGACAGGTTTGACGATATTCAAATACCTGTATGACCGTCGCATCAATCAGGCGAAGCTTTTGTTTCAGTTCCAACCAGAGATTACTGTGACAGAAGCAAGTCGATTGTCCGGTTTCAAACGCCTTTCGCATTTTAGTCGGATGTTCAAACAAAGTGTGGGATGTTCGCCTGATCTGTACCGTACCCAATTGCATCGCCAATCCTAGAAGCCCTCTGTGAGCTGACCAGCTTGTCTGGTCGGCTTTTTTTGTTGATTTTCGTTTGAGGAATGCATACCACTGTGTTTAGAGGACACGCAGAACAGGTAAAGAAAGGTAATGAACCCAGAGGAGGCGAATATGAATGAAACAGCGCACACCGGATCAAAATAACAGCGATACCCATCAGGAACAATCCCATGACAATCCTGAACAATATAAGACAGAGCACGAAAGTCTGCTTGACCGACATGAAGAAGAACAGACTGTAGATCCAATTCCAATGGAAGATCTGAATATGGAAGCTCAGGAAGAGAAGAATAAAGATCAGACAAAAAGTAACTCGTCTACGGAAGAGAAATACCGGGCGGATTATCGCAAAAAGACGGGCGAAGGATAATTCCAATTGCTGTTGTGGGCAAACTTGTTGAAATGTTTTCGGTGAATGTATATTTAGTGAAAATAAATTAGTTTGTTGACTAATGTATGTTACTATATTATAGTTACTATGTTGGCAATTGAAAAAAAATTTGGGAGGCGAATAAGAATGACAACTTTTTTTGATGCGTTGAAAAACAGAAGATCTTATTATGGAATCAGCAAGGAATCTACAATTTCGGATGCTAAAATCCAGGAAATCGTAGAAGAAGCGGTGAAATATACACCAACTTCCTTTAACTCACAAACATCCCGTGCCGTTGTATTGCTCGGTGAACAACATGATAAATTGTGGAATCACACAGAAGAAATTTTGCGTGAAGTGGTAGGCAATGAAGAAGCTTTCAAATCCACAGCAGAGAAAATGACTGGATTCCGCAGCGGATATGGTACGGTTCTCTTCTTCGAAGATAACAATGCGATCGCACAGCTTCAACAAAACTTTGCAGCTTATGCAGATAACTTCCCAATCTGGGCTAACCAATCCAACGGCATGTTGCAACTGGTCATCTGGACTGCTCTGGAACAAGAAGGTCTGGGTGCATCTTTGCAGCACTACAACCCGTTGATTGACGAGAAAGTGAAGCAAGAATGGAACATTCCTGAGAACTGGAGATTGATCGCTCAGATGCCATTTGGTAAACCAACGGCAGCACCAGGTGAGAAAGAATTCCAACCAATTGAAGAGCGCGTAAAAGTACACAAGTAAGCTTCGCATTTCCCAACATTTAACCACATACGGCCTCGCTTCAATTTGATACGATGATAGTTGATCGTAATCCAATGAAGCGAGGCTTTTTAATGTGAACAATAGATTAAAAGACATAACGAACCAACGGATATGGAAAATTGCTTTATGCGGAATGTTAGCACTTGGATCGGTGGCTGGATACAGCAATACCATTCAAGCTGCAACCGTACAGCAACAATTTCAGGATACGCGTACGAGTTATGCGAAGGATGCCATTACACATCTGGTGGACAAAGGCATTGCTGCAGGTACGTCAGAGACTACCTTTGAACCGAAGAAGGCCGTTACTCGTGCAGAATTTGCGACGTTTGCGGTGAGATTGCTAGGTTTGAAGCCCGTTAAAAATAATATAAATCCCTATCAGGATATAAGCATGAATGCTTGGTATTACGGCAACGTTGCTGCCATGACGAATCTTTTTATTCTGGAGGGTAAGGGTCAGGGAACGTTCCAGCCTAATGCTTCCATTACGCGCGAAGAAGCGGCTGCCCTTCTTGTGCGAATGTTGAAACAACAACCCGTAGAGACCGCACTCTTATCTTCAACGTATTTCGACGCAGCGGATATCTCGGACTGGGCACGTCCCTATGTGCAGACGGTATACCAGCTTGGACTGATGCGGGGAAGTGGAGGCGTGTTCCGACCGCATGACCAGGTAACGCGAGAAGAAGCAGCCGTAATGCTTGATGCCATTTTACAAAAGAAAACATGGTCTGAACAGTTACAACGTGGAGATGAACTCGGCGTTCAGTTGGGTTGGCAATATAACTCCACTGCCGCTGAATTCAAGAAGCAAGTGGAACAGTCTGAAGTGAATACGCTTGTCCCACGCTGGTTTTTCCTGAACAGCAGTATGAAAGTCACGGATCACGCGGACCCGGCATTGATCTCCTGGGCATCCGCCACAGACAGGCAGTTATGGCCATTGCTTGGGAATCGTTCCGATTCGGCACTTACGCATCAGATGTTATCCAGCTCAGCCAACCGAGCAGCAGTGATCTCACAGGTAGCCGCCTATGTCAAAACCTATAAACTGGACGGCATTAATGTGGATTTCGAGAATGTTGATCCTGCGGATCGTGAAGGGCTGACGGCATTTGTGACCTCCTTGACGGCTACGTTGCACGCACTGGGTGCAGTTGTGTCTGTGGATGTATCACCAGACCTGGGTACAGATTGGACCGATGCATTTGATTATGCCAAACTGGGCGCTGTGTCGGATTATATGGTGCTGATGGGATACGAGGAACACTGGAACGGTGATCCGAAAGTAGGATCAGTGGCGTCTCTTCCATGGGTGGAAAAGGCACTGGATACCATGCTCTCCGAGGTGGTACGTGCCAAAACCATTTTGGCCCTTCCGCTATATACACGAGACTGGTCTTCAGTGAATCCAGCAACGAGTTCTTGGGACATAACACTGTCAGACCAGGGAACGCGTGCCCATGCCACGGGATCTGTAAGACGATGGGATGCAAGGTTGGTTCAATATATTATTGGGTACAACAGTAACGGTATGCCAAGATATATATGGGCAGAGGATAGTCGTTCTTTATCGGCCAAAGTGTTAATGAGTGAGCAACGGCAGATTGCCGGACTGGCTTACTGGTATATGGGCGGCGAAACAGCCGATGTATGGAACGCCATTTCAAATGCTTCGCGATTTGAATCGTATAACTTCTAAATATTCATGAATCTGATAGACTCAAGCGAACCGGGATGCTGCCGGATGGTTTGGGTCTCTTTGTTTTGGTATAAGATAAGCAATATGAGGAATCGTTTAAGCTTGGCTGAACGGTTTAATGTATATAAGGACAAAATATAGATATATTGAACTAAACATTTACACAAAACGGAGAGGACAGAACGAAGCTGAAGAAGCGAAGCGTACGCCTTTATCACCGGATTTAACCTTTGTAAAAGATATAAAAAAAATCTGGGGATAACAGCGATCGTAAGGTTGTTCTGTCATCGGAGTGACCGGTGTAAATACTTGTTAGTTCAATATATATAGTTCAGGAGGAGAAGGAGCATGCGAGAGGTTGATTGCATAATTGTTGGTGGAGGGCTCGCAGGGCTTCAGGCAGCCATTCAGCTTGGACGTTATTCAGCTCATCAGGTGTTGGTAATCGACGCGGGAGAAGGCAGATCGACGTTGTGCCGGACTTATCATAATATCCTCGGTTTCCCCAATGGGGTATCCGGTGAAGAGCTTAGAGAACGAGGCAGGATGCAGGCAGAGCGGACCGGTGTATCTTTTGAGAAAGACCGTATTGTTAAAGCAGGACGTCATGGAGAGAAGATCCAATTGTTCGGTACTTCCGGATCTGAATATAGGAGCAAAACCGTGTTATTGGCAACGGGGCTCACGGATAGAGTTCCGGACATTCCGGGACTAACCCCTACGCTGGGCCGAACAGTGTATGTCTGCCCTGATTGCGATGGTTATGAGATTCAGGATCAACGTACGGTACTATTGGGATCTGGTGAAGCAGGTGCCAATATGGCGATGATTTTAATTCAGCGTACGAATGATCTGTTATATATCAATCATGAGCAGGCTCCCATATCTGCAGAGCTGCATCGCAGCATGAAAGAGGCGGGAGTTCGTTATCTGGAAGCGGCTGTCCAGGAAGTGCAACAGATTGAGGATGGTCATATCACCGGTGTTCTGACCGAAGATGGACAGATTTTTGAGTCGGAGCGTGGATTTATCGCATTTGGAGGCAATCGTGTACACTATGAACTCGCGGAGCAGCTTGGAGCTGTAATCGCAGATAATAAACATGTAGAAGCTGATCCGCGCAGCTTGCAGGCAGCAAATAATGTATGGATAGCCGGGGATTTAGGACTGCACGCAGAACAAGCAACCGTTGCGATGGGTGAAGGTTCCATTGCCGCGATCTGGATTCATAAGGCGTTACAGCAGATGACAAAGGATTCACGTTGAATTTCACCTTCAAATATGAGGTTGATTATTTAATTGTTCATTACCAAAAAGTCCTCCCAAGCCATACATATGGCAGGAGGACTTTTTGAGCTATCTTTTGTTAGGAAGAAAAAGATTACGCTTATTTGTCTGATGAATCCTTTGACTTGGAAGAGGACGTCTTGTCCTTCGATTCATGGGAGAAATCTTTGCGAATGTTGTCCACGATATCGCCAACCACGCCTTCGATCATATCGGTTGGTCCGGGATTATTTTTGTCTGGATGGATAACAGTATTCACTCCTGGTTCAAGTTCATCGTTTGTCTTTTCATGTTTGGTTTTATCACGCATGGGAAATCCCTCCTGGTTCGATATTGTATAAGGTGTTCATTAACATATCCAAACACCGTTACGTATATGTAAACGATTAACCGCTGTAGTTCTTTTGAAACGCGTACTTGCTCATATATAAAAGATATATACAGAATTGAACGAACTGATTAAACTTCTGCAATACGTTTATATTATAGATAACCAATGAGTATCAAAGATTAAATCTCAAAACCAATAAACAACTATTATGCAGGAGGTTATTCAAATGAATGAAGAAAATCATGTAATCCATAAAGATGGCCAAGTTTCAACTGACAAGGTGGACAATGCAATCGAGAAGATTGCGCCGGAAGAAAGAGAACAGATTCTACAGAACTTTGATGCGTTCAAAGAATACCTGGGTAAGCGAATTGCGATGGGTGAATCAATCGGACTAAGTGAGGAGCAGATGGCCAAAATTGCTGAGAAAGTTGCTGACCATCTGGCTGCTAACGAAGAACCCCGTAACCGTGAAGAAAAATTGCTTCAGGAGCTGTGGAATGTCGGCAAGGAAGATGAACGTCACATGCTGGCTCATATGCTCGTTCGTTTGGCACAAAGCTCCACACCCAATCATTAAGATTAGTAAGTTAATAACCCCTGAATGGCGATGCCTTCAGGGGTTATTGCCGTTTACGGAGACTACAGACAGAAGTGATGACGCACATTGTAACTATTTTTAATCTGGCTGATACTTTTATAATCTCCCTAACAAGTATGATAGGAAAAGAAAGAACGTTGGAATCGATAGTTCACATGAGCGTTTGAGAAGCAAGACTTCCGGTTAAGGAATAGTAACGTTCATATTAAGGAGAGATGTTACCTATGAAGAACGCGACAAAACAATGGAAACTACGAATGATCGGTGCAGTTGTTGCTTTACTTGGTATGATTGTGCTGACTACATATTTACTTACCCCTGCGAATGCTCAAGGTAGTACGGACGCTCAACAACCTTCTGCGAAAGAAGCTCAAGTTGCAAACTCCGAGATGTTTACAGCCTATGTTGAAGGTATGCACATAGAAGATGGCAAATTGTTTATGACAGTGGACAAGATTGGCTGGTATCAGGGTGAAGAAGCCGATGCGATTTTTGCACAGCGCAATCCGGAAGCAGGTATAGACGGTGCTCCAGATGGTTACTATATTGTCAACGATAGCAAAGAGCAGGAACAAGTTGAGGTTAGTGCCAATGCTGAAGTATTGATGCAGTTGTATGATCGGGATGGTACGATGCAGGGCGCAGACATTCAGTGGAATGAACCTGTAACATTATCCAAGTTCGAATCGTTGTATGAGAATACCCGTATTCTTGATCTGTCCGTATTCCCGTATCATCTGACGGTGCAGGACGGAAAAGTTACTAAAATTGTACAACAATACATCCCATAAAAATAAGATTAAATTCATCATTCAAGCATTCCTCCTGTTCATTGGAACGGTGAGGGATGCTTTTTGGTTATGACAAATTCATGAAAGCGATTGTAATTAATGGTAGGTACATGTATCATTATTGGAATGGCGTTTTTACATAGTTCAGGAGGAGCCTCATGCTTAAAGACATGATTGCATTAACTAAGCCCGGACTTCTAAGGTTAAATGTGTTTGCGGTGGCGGTAGGATTCTGGGTAGCTTCAAAATGGGATATCAACTGGTTATCTCTTCTCATGGTCGTGATTGGATCAACCTTGGTTATTGCTTCAGCTTGTGTAATCAACAATTATTGGGATCGTGAATTGGACCAAAAGATGGAGCGCACCAAAAAAAGGATGGATTACATTAACCATCTGAAGCCAGGGTTTGTACTTGGCTATGGCATTATCCTTGGTATTGTGGGACTAGCAGTACTGTATCTCCTGGTGAATCCGTTATCAGGCTGGATGGCACTGCTTGGATGGTTCGCTTACATCGTGATTTACACGATGTGGTTGAAACGCAGTTCAACGTGGAGCACGTCGCTCGGTGGAATTGCAGGAGCGATGCCGCCTGTCATCGGTTATACGGCTGTAACCAATGAGATTGATGCAGGTGCCTGGTTGCTGTTTGCACTATTATTCTTGTGGCAACCACCACACTTCTGGTCATTGGGTATTCGCCGGGTAGAGGAGTATCGTGCTGCTGGCTTCCCGTTGTTGCCAGTGGTTAAAGGGGTGAAACGCACCAAGTTTCAGATGATTCCTTATGTTTTTCTGCTGCTTCCTGCTGTATTTCTGTTGTATTATTACGACTACGTTGGTCTGGTATTTCTGATTGTATCTCTGGTCGGTGGACTGATCTGGTTCGTGCATACACTTAGCGGACTGAAGACACAGGATGATGAGAAATGGGCAAAAGTAAACTTTCTGATCTCGGTGAATTACCTTATGCTTGTATTTATTGTGATGGTAGCGAATACGGTATGGTCATAATTAGACGATGAACAGATCGTTTTCAGAGAGATTTCAGCTTATGCTATATAAATTGAACTAAACATTTACACAAAACGGAGAGGGCAGAAAAAACCTGAAGAAGCGAAAGCGTTCGCCTAAAAGCTTTCTGAAAGAAAGCTGCATCGAAAGCATACGCTTATCCCCGGATTTTCACCTTTGTTAAAATGATTCGAAAAATTCGGGGATAACAGCGATCGGAAGGTTGTTCTGTCATCGAAGTGTCCAGTGGAAATATGCTTTAGTCCATTTTTTATAACAAGCTGCATCGAATGAAAAAGCACACGATGGAATAGCGTTTGGACAACCTTGAGTTGTTACAACATATTCTCCAGTGTGCTTTTTTGGTATAATAAAACAATTGAATCATATATGTGGAAATTATAATGCAAGATGGGAAGTGACATCATGAGTGATTTGGAACAGGCCGTAGAATGGAGACAAGAAGGCAAGGTGCAGGAAGCGATTGAACTTTTGCAAGAGATTACAGTCCAGGAACCCGAGAATGCGAATGTTTGGTATCAGCTGGCTTGGGCACATGATTCGCTTGGATTGGAGCGGGAAGCTGTTCCGTATTATGAGAAGGCACTGAGTCTTGGACTTTCTGGGGAGGACAGAGCAGGTGCAATACTCGGATTAGGCAGTACATACAGAACGCTTGGACAGTACGAGCAGGCGAAAGTTTGGTTTGAAAAAGGGATGAAAGAATTCCCGGCGTACCGGGAATTTGAAGTTTTCTATGCCATGGTGCTCTATAATCTGGGTGAACATGCAGAAGCGATGCAAAGACTGCTCGTACAACTTGCGGACACATCAAGTGACAAGAGAATCAATGACTATAACAGAGCAATCCGTTACTACGCAGATCAGCTCGATCGGGTGTGGGAATAGACCGATTATGCAGAAAAGGGGAGATGGATAATGAACTCCAATCAAGATCTGAGACAGGTAAATGAAAGGTTAGATCAAATTGAGCAGAAGCTGGATAGCCTGGGACGCAACCAGCAGAACAAACGCTCACTTGGCAAGCGCTTCCTGATCGGTTTGGGTATCACAATTGCGGTTATATTTGTACTGCTGCTGACTCTTGGTGTTATCCAATTTGTGAGTAACGGATAGGAGGAATGGATCATACCGACAAAGGTAGTGATTCTCCGAATTTACTTACATAGCCTGGCTGAGCCACTGTTGCACCTCTTCAATGAAACGCCGCGTAGCTGGCGATAGATTAACCAAAGACGGGCAGGCCATGCCAATCGTGCGATAAGGATCTCCAGTGAGTGGTACGAGCGCGAGCGAATCCGTATGATTTTGAAGTACCATTTCCGGCAACAAGCTGATACCCAGACCATTACGGACCATCGCCATGATGGCTTGATCTTCTGCGACTTCATAGACGACATTGAGCTTGGCTGCATGCTGCCGGATCAGCCGTTCAATCTCGTTGTCTCCGCCCCATTTGGGCAGAATAAAGGGTTGCTCCAGCAGAATATCAAACGAAACAGATTCCTCTGAGGCAAGAGGATGGTCTAGAGGCAGGATGCACATCATCCTGTCTTTTTGCAATGGGATCGTCTCAAAAGGTGATGAATCGCCGAGGGACAGAAATCCGAGATCGATGGCACCTCCAGCCAGCCAGCCCTCAATCTCAGCATAATCGCCCTCCCACAGCTTGATCTCAATTCCTGGATGACGCAGGCGAAATTGTTTCAGGATGCCTGGCAACCATTGTGTGGAGACACTGGCGAAGGTGCCAATACGCACCGTACCAATCTCCGCGCCGCGAATGAGGGAGATTTCCTGGTTCATCAGTTCCGTCCAGCGCAGAATCTCACGTGTGTATCCTAGAATACGTTCGCCTTCAGCGGTAACCCGCACCCCGGAGCGGCCGCGATGGAGCAGTGAAAAACCACATTCTGTCTCCAGACTGGCGATGGCATGGCTGACGGCGGATTGGGTGATGCTTAATGCTTCTGCTGCTTTGGTGAGACTGCCATATTCCACAACGGTATTCAATATTTCGTATTTGATCAGTGACATGAACGGTTCCGTTCCTTCCCTCATTTAATGTATGAGTTTATTTCATATAATATATTATAAATATTCATTTTAATAATGCAAAGAGATCGTTTATACTTGCCAAGGCGAGTTAGTTTGACGCACGATCACACAGCTCAGAATACATAGAATGAAGGTTGAAGCAAGATGAATGGTGTACATGTTAATCAAGGTCAGGCAACAAGAAGAGCGGACATACAGATGCTGCTCGCAACGGTTATATGGGGATCATCCTACCTGTTTATGAAATCGGGCCTGGAGTCCATGCAAGAATTGAATCTGGTCGCATTTCGTTTTGGAATTGCCTTTATTGCGGCAGGACTTCTTTTTCATCGGCGGTTGTTTAACATGGATCGCAGAACACTTTTGGCAGGAGCTATTATGGGGACAGCTTTATTCGCTGCATTTGTATTCATCACCTATGGTGTGCAACGAACAACGACATCCCAAGCGGGATTCTTGATAAGTTTGGCAGTTATTTTTGTACCGATCCTGACGACCATCCAGCATCGTCGTATGCCGGACAAACGATTGACGCTCAGTATCCTGGTTGCAGTTACCGGGCTTGGCTTGCTGACGCTTCAGCATCAGCTTAGTCTGCACACGGGGGATATTCTCTGCATACTAGCAGCACTTGTGTATGCCATCTATATAATGATTGCTGGCAAGTTCACACCGAAGCATGATCCATTAACATTGGGGACAGTTCAATTAGGTGTTGCAGCGATGTGGGGAATTGCAGCTACATTTATACTGGAAACGCCACGTATGCCCGCTACGGCTGAATCCTGGGCAGCCATTCTCGGCTTAGGTGTTTTGTGTAGCGGCTTGGGGTATATTCTGCAGACACTCGCGCAGCGTCATGCCTCTCCTACAAGAACAAGTCTGATTTTTTCACTCGAACCACTGTTTGCAACAGCATTTGCATTTACCTTTCAAGGGGAATCGCTAACGTTGCAAGGATATGCAGGAGCAGCTTTGATGTTGGTCGGTGTTCTGATCACAGAGATCAAACTTCCACAGCCTATCTTCTGGCGCAGAAAACGCCCGGTTTTACAGTCGGAACTTGGGGATCAGGGAGCACCAGGTGTATAATTGGCGGACAAAGGGTCCTTTCGTCATCTTCTATGGAAGGTGGGGAGAGGGCCTTTTTTGGTTATGTCGAATAGCTTGTGAAACAGATAATCAACTACCTAACAAAAACAAAATAACATAACCTTGTTTTGTTGATTTTTGTTTTTTATGCTACACTGAATGGAAAATTAGGAAAAACGGGTGAGTAGGATGGCCAAAAGAGTAACGATGCAGCAAATTGCGGATGCTGCGGGGGTGTCCAAATTCGCAGTCTCCCGTGCGCTGACAGGCAAGCCTGGTGTGAGTGAGCATACACGCGAGATGATTGTCAGAACGGCGGGGCAGCTTGGGTATTTCAGAACTGAGCCTAAGCGTTATCCGGGGGAGACACAGATATCAGCGGAGATGAAGCCAGAAGCGGAGCGACAAGGTACGATATTAATTTTGTTTCCCAACATTCGTTCTCAGAATCGAGCTTCCTTATACTGGGGGCCTGTGTTTGACGGCATTTCTGAGAGGTTGAATGAGAAGGGAATGGATATTTTAACGTTAACAGAACCCTCTTCAGATCGGATGTTCTCGGTTCTTAATCCCGACGCAATCAGCGGAGTCATTACCGTGGGCACCATCTCGACATCGGTATTGCTGGAGATTTACAGGCTGCGTATTCCGCTTGTCATGGTGGATCATGAAGACCCTGCCATATACGCAGACTCGGTTTTTACGGACAATATGAAATGTATGAAAGAACTGGTTCTCATGCTCATTGGAAAAGGGTATAGAAGGTTCCAGTTTGCCGGGCAACTGCCCGATGCAGCAAGTTTTAGAGAACGCTGGCTTGGATATCGTACGGTGCTGGAAGAGAAGCAGTTGGAGGGGGAACAGCAAGAAGGCTTGCTGGGACCAGAGTATGATCAGATTCGGAGATCCGTTGCTGAAATGAAGCTGGAGGATATCCCTGAAGTTATCGTGTGCGCAAATGACCATACAGCTGTCATTGTCATTCAGGCACTCCAAAGTCGAGGCATTAAGGTGCCTGAACGCTGTGCCGTAACCGGATTTGACAATACCCAGACGGATGAACCCATTCTTGCTTCGGTACATATTAACAAAGAGAATCTGGGAACGCGAGCAGTAGATCAGCTGTTGTGGCGGATCAAACACCTGGATGAACCATATGAACGCAAGCTGATCTATTCGGAATTAATTATTCGTGATGAATATAACGCCAGTATACAGTAATGGGATATGAATTTACGGGTCTTTTTAACAATGATCATACGGGTAAATGAAATCAGGTGAAAGACATGGAGAGGTTAGAGCTTCATGTCTTTTTGTTATGCAGAAACCATTTAACAAATTAAATTACAAAACAGATTGACTATAAGAAGCATATCGTGTTAATTTTGTTTTGTAAGTTATTTGTTTTTATAATAACAAAACCTAACAAAATAATGTTTACCAACTCTAACAACAATGGAGGCTGTCATGAGCACAATACAATCACATGTTTTTCAGAATTGGACGTTCAAGGCTTGCGAAGATCAAGAGTGGATGCCGGCTCAGGTGCCCGGCTGTGTGCATACAGATTTGCTGAAGCTGGGCAAGATTCCAGATCCTTTTTATGGAACAAACGAGAAGGAAGTACAATGGATTGATAAGATAGATTGGGAATATCAGACGGAATTTGACGTTGCCGAAGGGTTGTTCTCGCAGGAACATCTGGAACTGGTGTTTGATGGTCTGGATACATATGCGGATGTGTATGTGAATGATGTGCATGTGTTATCAGCAGATAATATGTTCCGAGTATGGAAGGCAGATGTGAAGTCTGTATTGAAGGGGAACGGCAACATTCTCCGAATACGTTTTCGGTCTCCGATTCAGGAAGATCTGCCGAAGCTGGAGAAGCTCGGATATGCATTACCTGCATCGAATGATCAGTCCGATGTTGGCGGACTTGGCGATAAAAGAGTAAGTATTTTTGCACGTAAAGCCCCGTATCACTATGGTTGGGACTGGGGTCCGCGTTTTGTAACCAGTGGGATCTGGCGTGAAGCACGTCTTGAAGGTTGGACACAGGTACGAATCAATGATGTGTATATCCAGCAAAATGAAGTAAGCGCTACCTCAGCTTCATTAACTGCTGTTGTGGAAGTCGAGACATCCCAAGCGGTAGATACGATTATTCGTATCGGCGCAGATGGACAGAGATGGGAAAGATCCGTATCGCTACAACCAGGAACTCAAACTGTGGAGATTCAAGTCTCCATTGATGAACCGAAACTGTGGTGGAGCCGTGGGCTTGGTGATCCGCATATGTACACCTTCCTTACCGAAGTGCTTCAAGGTGAACGAGCTGTGGCTGAAACTACAGTGAAGACTGGGCTTCGTTCCATTCGCTTGGTACGTGACAAAGATGAAGCAGGAGCATCCTTTTATTTTGAACTAAACGGTGTTGCGGTCTTTGCCAAAGGGGCCAATCACATTCCAAATGATAGCTTCATCACTGAAATTACTCATGAACGTTATCGTCATGAGATCGTATCCGCAGCCGAGTCTAATATGAATATGCTGCGCGTGTGGGGTGGCGGAATCTATGAGCAGGATGTGTTCTACGAACTATGTGATGAATATGGAATCCTGGTATGGCAAGACTTCATGTTTGCTTGCAGCATGTATCCAGGAGATGAAGCGTTCCTGAACAGTGTAAGACATGAAGCCATTGATAATGTGAAACGTCTGCGCAACCATCCAAGTATTGCACTCTGGTGTGGGAACAACGAGATTGATTCGGCGTGGGCTCACTATGTTGAGAATGGTGGCTGGGGTTGGAAAAAGGAATTTACTGCCGAGCAGCGTGAAAGCATCTGGGCCGATTACGAAGCCATCTTCCATGATCTGCTGCCAGAAGTCGTTGAAGCGTATGCTCCAGGTGTGGATTACTGGCCTTCCTCACCACTGGTATCACTGACAGGGGATGAGACGCAGCATGCGCACCCATCCACAGCTGAAGGGGATATCCACTACTGGGGCGTGTGGCACAATGTAGAACCATTCGAGAACTATAACGTGCATGTGGGTCGTTTCATGAGTGAATACGGATTCCAGTCTTTCCCGGAGTACAAGTCAGTACGCACTTACGCGGAAGAAGAGGATCTTGCTCTGGAATCGGAAGTCATGCTGGCTCATCAAAAGAATGGGGCAGGCAATCGTCTGATCAAACAGTACATGGATATGTACATGCATGAATCGAAGGACTTCCCATCGTTCCTGTATATGAGCCAGGTGCTTCAGGCGGAAGCGATGAAGACAGCCATTGAAGCGCACCGTCGCCGCAAACCATTCTGCATGGGCACACTTTACTGGCAAATGAATGATTGCTGGCCGGTAGCTTCATGGGCAGGTATGGACTACCTTGGTCGCTGGAAAGCATTGCAATATTATGCGAAACGCAGCTTCAGCGATGTGTTGGTATCGGTAGATGGAACAAAAGAAGATACAACAGATATATATATCATCTCGGATCAATTACAACCTGTGAAAGGGCAGTTACAGATTCGTTTGCTCGGGTTCGATGGAACGGTGCATCGTGATGAAACACATGACGTGACCCTGGCACCTAATACAGGTGAACGAGTGCTGTCATTACGTAACGCGGAGTGGCTTGAAGGTCATGATACAGCTAACACGCTGCTGCGCCTGGATCTGAAACAGGAAGGTGCGGCGAATATCGTACAGGAACACTATTTTGTACCGTCCAAAGACCTTGCTCTGCAGCCTGCAAACATCAATGTAAGCGGGGGAGCGGATGAGAACGGCGTTCATCTGGTACTGGAAAGTGACGTGCTTGCTAAACAGGTATGGCTATCTTCGGATGTGGAGGGTGTCTTCTCGGATAACTTCTTCGACTTGATTCCTGGCATTCCGGTGAAGGTGCAGTTCACTTCCAGAGAGGGATTGCAGTCTAATGATGTGATATCAAATCCGGGACCGATCGAGGTTCGATCCATGATTGATTTTATTCGTTTGACCTAGAAGACACGGTTGGAGTCTCTCGTAAGAGAGATTTCAACCGTTTTTTTATTGAGACCTGACCTCATTTATATATCGTAATGGTTTCGTAATACTTCGCTTAGAGAATCGTAAGCAATCTTGCTTATTGTAATCCATGTAAGTAATAAACGAATGGAGAGTGATAAGAATGATGAAAACAAATAAGAGCAAAAAAGCGATGGTAGCAGCGGTATTGATGATGTCTATGGCCTTTTCTGGATTGGCAAGTGCTGCAGATATGAAAACAATTAAAAAGGATGGCATGGAGCTTGTTCAATTGAGACAGGCGGCGAAAATGTATGATTACAACATTATGTGGGACAGCAAGGACAGATCTGTAACTTTGATGTATATGGGCAAAATGGACGACAAGATGATGAAAGACGACAACATGATGGAAGATAGCATGAAGATGAAAGATGACAAAATGATGGAAGATGACATGATGTTGAAAGACGACATGATGATGAAAGACGATAAGATGATGAAAGACGACATGATGATGGAAGAAACGATGATGCCTGCGGGGAAAACGATTAAGTTGTGGATTGGATCGAAAAAAATCATGGTAGACGGTATGCAAGTTAACTTGAAATCGATGCCTGTCATCCATGAAGGGAATTCTTATGCGGCTGAGTCTGTAATTAAACAGTACATGATGCCAGCCATGGGAATGAAGTAATTTAAGGGCTAAGCATCGCCATCACCATATGATATGATTGGCTCAAATGTATTTTCTGGAATATGGGGTGGGTTTGTTTGAATGAATGTGTACTGGTTGCTGATGATGATACAAATATTACCGACGTTTGTCGCAGGTATCTGGAACGGGAAGGTTATCTCGTCGTGACGGCCAAGGATGGTCTGGAGGCTATAGAGCTGTGGCACAGCCAAACGCCAAGCTTGATCGTGCTCGACCTGATGATGCCGCATAAGAATGGCTGGGAAGTTTGCAACGAGATTCGGCAAACTGAGGATGTGCCCATTGTAATGCTGACGGCCCGGGGTGAGGAACAGGATCGTCTGATGGGACTGACGATGGGGGCGGATGATTATCTGACCAAACCATTCAGTCCGAGAGAACTTGTCTTACGTGTAAAGGCAATCCTGCGGAGAATGCGAATTGCGCAGGCATCACCTGTTACAACATCTGAATATACGATCAATTATGAAGGGCTTACCATTGATTTTACCAAGCGTGAAGTGCACATCAGCGGGCAGGCCATTGAATTGACAGTTACGGAGTTTGAGATGTTGTATTTGCTGGCAAGTCACCCGGGTCAGGTGTTCTCCCGTAACCAGATGTTAAGCAAGATTTGGGATTTTAGTTATGAGGGAGATACAACAACGGTGACTGTACATGTTCGGAGATTACGAGAGAAGATCGAACAGAATCCTTCTGATCCAAAATATATTAAAACAGTTTGGGGTATAGGCTACAAGTTTGCGGGTGGCAGTTCATGAAACTTCGCACGTACTTGGTATTGTCCAGTCTCACAGGCATTGGCGTATTATTAATTTGTTTGTTCATCAGTTATTCCAAAATGCTGCTTACGATCGAACAATTGTATTGGTTATCGGCTATAACGGCAGGGGTAGGCTTACTTTCGTTTATTCTTCAATATCTGCTGACTAAGCCATTAGAGAAATCAATTGCGCGAATTACACAGCAGACGATACGAATTGCCGAAGGGGATTTCCATACGGAAGTCCCTCTCATCGGTACGCAGGAATTTAAGCTCTTGGCACAGCAATTTAATGAAATGAGTTCCAAGCTGAAGGAAAGCTTTGATCATCTGCATCACTCAGAAACCGCGAGACGAGAGTTGATCGCTAATGTCTCCCATGATTTACGGACTCCCTTGGCATCCATTCAGTCATTCGTCGAAGCGTTGGAGGATGATGTCATTCAGGATAAAGAAACCTTTCAACGTTACCTGAACACGATACGACTTGAGACGAAGCGTTTGGGAGGGCTTATTCAAGATTTGTTCGAATTATCCAGCCTGGAAGCGCAAGGGGAGGTATTTGACCCTCAGCCTTGTCACGTCGATGAGTTGCTGCTCAGTACGTTGGAGAGTTTTTCGTTTCATCTCGCCGAGAAAACGCTGAACGTTGAAATCGATTTGCCCGATAAATTACCAGCCGCGGTCATGATGCCTGCACAAATGAAGCGGGTCCTTTCCAATTTGCTGCAAAATGCCATTCAATACTCTCCTGTTGATGGAAAAATCATTCTGGCTGCCGAAGAAAAGGGGCAGTTTATACAAATTTCAGTTACGGATGAAGGGGAAGGCATTGAAGCGGAGGAAACTTCGCGTATATTTGAACGTTTTTATCGAATTGACAAATCACGTAGCAAGAGCAATGGGGGGGCCGGGCTTGGCCTTGCCATCGCTCAATCGATTGTGGAACTCCATGGTGGCGAGATCGGGGTTCAGAGTACAAAAGGAGAAGGAAGCTGCTTCTGGTTCACGCTTCCGATCTACGTCAGTCGTTAACCTTGGTTAATCAAACGTAGTATTTATTCAGGTGGTGAATGACTTGACCAGTGATTTAGTATTCCTTTTCGGCGTTTTTGGTGCAGGATTGTTATCGTTTTTTGCGCCATGTATTCTGCCGCTGATCCCGGTATACGTGTCTTATCTGTCCGGAAGCATGGTCAACGGTACGAATCAGCAGCAGTCCGACAACAATTCGGTTCAGTTGCGGTCTACACTTGTTTTGCGGACATTTTTATTTGTTCTTGGGCTGTCCCTGGTATTTGTATTACTCGGTTTTGGTTCCGGCATCGTTGGGAATATGATCTCAAGTCCTGTGTTTATTGCCATCTGCGGAGCCATCGTGGTGCTTTTCGGGATTTATCAAACCGGGTTGATTCGACTATCCTGGCTGGAACGGGAGAGAAAGTTGTCAAGCGATCATGCCAGACGGGGAGGGTATGTCGGAGCGTTCCTGCTGGGTCTGACGTTTAGTTTCGGCTGGACGCCTTGTATTGGGCCCGTGTTGGCGGCCATTCTTGGTATCGCCGCAGGTGAAGGCTCTCCACTGTATGGTGGGTTTCTCATGTTCCTGTATACCCTTGGGTTAGCGATTCCTTTCCTGATTCTGTCCATTTTTTCGGAATATGTTATGAAGCGGATACGTCGTTTATACAGGTACATGGGTGTTATCAAAATAACTTCCGGCTGTATTCTTATTGTCATGGGACTATTGTTAATGACAGACCGACTAAACAGCTTGGTGACCTGGTTTCAATAATCATTGGAGGAATTCGGTATGAAGATTGCACGGAGATGGGTGGTATCTGTAATCGTATTTGCTGGAGTCCTGTTGATCTTGAGCGGATGTGGATCACAGCAAACTGAATCAAAACAAACGGGGTCATCATCAGCCCCAGCATCAACATCCGATATGAGTTCGTCAACCATGATGAACAAGGGAGAGACGGCTCCTGAATTTTCATTGCTTGATCTGAAAGGAAACACGGTTGGACTTTCTGATGTTCAAGGCAAGAAAGTGTATGTGAAATACTGGGCTTCCTGGTGTTCCATCTGTCTTGCGGGTTTGGAAGACCTGAACAATCTGGCGGGTCAAAACAATGATTTTCAAGTCATTACGATTGTGACGCCAGACTACAAAGGAGAGAAATCCTCCCAAGCGTTTACCGAATGGTTTGAAGAACAGCCATATGATAACATAACTGTTCTTTTGGATGAGAAAGGTGTATGGGCCAAGGAATTTGGTGTAAGAGCGTATCCTAGTTCTTTTTATATTGGCTCTGATGGTATTTTAGCGAAATCGCAGCCAGGGCATGCATCCAATGAACAGATCATGGAATCATTACAAGAGATTTTGTGAGAAGGGAGGAAGTGTCATGAAAAGGACGCTGCTCGGCTTGTGCCTCCTTGTTATAGCGATAGTTGTGTCTGCTTGTGGAAACAGGGTTGAGAGCCATTCAGCTTCATCTTCGATATCCACTCAACCTGTCAAGGCATCGAGTGTCTCCGAGGAAAACCTGAGTAACCTGTACTTGGCAGGAGGCTGTTTCTGGGGTGTGGAGGCATATATGGCTCGTATTCCGGGGGTCCAGGATGTGACTTCCGGTTATGCCAACGGTGAAGGAGAGAATCCAACCTATGAGGAGGTTATTCGCGGGGACCAGGGGTTTGCGGAGACCGTTCATGTAAAATATGATCCGCAGCAAGTATCTTTGAAGAAATTGCTTGAATCTTATTTTCGAGTTATTGATCCTACCAGCTTGAATAAGCAGGGCAATGATCGTGGCATTCAGTATCGGACAGGAATATATTATACGTTGCCTGAAGATGCCAAAATCATTGAGCAAGCTGTAGAGGCAGAGCAAGAAAAATATGACCAACCCATCGTAACGGAAGTAATGCCTCTGCAGAATTATTATTTGGCGGAGGAGTACCATCAGGATTATTTGGAAAAAAATCCGAACGGATATTGTCACATTGATATGACTGTCCTGGATGACCTGGAGATTGGAATTGATCCCGCTCAATATCCACGTCCAACAGATGAACAATTAAAGGAACGATTAACAGACGAACAGTATGCGGTTGCGGTAAACAATGATACGGAGCATGCGTTCAGTAACGAATATTGGGATAATGAGGAGCCCGGTCTGTATGTGGATATTGCAACGGGAGAGCCGTTATTCACCAGCCGGGATAAGTATGATTCCGGTTGCGGGTGGCCGAGTTTTACAAAACCGATTGTACCTGAGGTTGTTACCTATACAACGGATACGAGCTTTGGTATGGATCGCACGGAGGTACGAAGCCGGGCAGGTGACATCCACCTCGGTCATGTGTTCGATGATGGTCCCGAAGATCGCGGCGGCAAACGTTACTGTATTAACAGTGCATCGATCCGGTTTATTCCGTTAGACAAGATGGAGGAAGAACGATACGGGTATTTATTGTCATTTATCGAGTAGAGAAGGGCAGCTGACTTTATCAAAACATAGTAAGGCCATAATTTTAGAACGGTTGAGATCTCTCTATGAGGGATTTCGACCGTTTTTTATTCTGCGGCATCTAACAAAAACGAAGGTAGGCTTCAAAGATGGTTCCATCATTGTTATAATTGATAATCATTATCAATTATAGGTGGGTTTTTAGTCACAATGCCAGGGTATTGTGTATGTTTGAGCGCTTAGGAGAGGGAGTTTATATGGGAATTCAGAACGACATCAAGCTGTGGGATCAGGTACAGGTTCGCGTGCTTGATGTGCGTCTTATATCACTCGCAACACACGAGTTCATACGCAATTATGTGTTACCGACCAGTGCATTTGTGTATGTTCAAGGCAGGGGGCAGGTCTGGCTGGATGAAGAGGTATGGACTACAAACCAGTTCTTGCTGCTCCATGGGGGAAAAGGAAGACGTCTGACACTTGAAGCGACAGGGGCTATGGAGGTACATCTGATTTTGTACAAATCAACCTTGCCCTCCAACGTGCTTGTGGAGTACCGAATGATGTTGAACCAGCGTAATCCGTTTGAAGAGTCCTGGGCGACAGTGCCAGATCATACACTTGAGTTGCGTGAGCTTGTGCGGAATATACATGAATGCTGGTCAGGGCAGGAGCGAGTGGGCAAAATTCAGGTCAAAGTGTATTTCTTTCAACTGGTACAGCTTGTCTTGTTACAGCGGAGTCGCATGTTTAACGAAGTTCAACAGCCTTCGCTTACCGATCAGGTTTTGCGATATATCAAAGATCATTACCGGGAATCGATCTCACTTGATTCGCTTGCCCAGTCCCTGAGTTACAGTCCGCAATATTTATCACGCAAATTCAAGGAACAGACGGGATGTACACCGACAGAATATGTGATTCGGTTACGAATGGGTGAGGCAAGGAGTCTGCTTGCGTCCACAGAAGCTTCATTACAGGAGATTGCCGCGTATGTGGGTTATATGGACCCGTTTTATTTCAATCGTATATTCAAAAAAGAGACCGGTATCACACCGGGGCAATATCGGTTGAAGCAGCAGGAAAACTCGAAATCAGTTTCAAAAAGTACATTAAATGAAACAAATGAATCCATTGTAACAGGAGGGGATGAACGTTATCCTTTAATTGATGATGATAATCATTATCAATATACGGGAGATGAGGAAATCAACATGTTTAACCATTTTAAATCAGCGATCATGTCGCTTGCGCTTGTACTCACATTGAGTGCTTGTGGAACAGCCCAGCAGGGGGCTGAAACATCCGAAGTTGCGGCTGAACCCGAACAACCGGCAGTCGTGGAAACGCAAATGGTAAATACGACTTTTGGTGAGGTAGAAATTCCTGCACATCCGGAGCGAGTTGCTGCCATTGATTATCTGGGAACGGTGCTTGCTCTTGGTGTCAAACCGATTGGTGGAGGCCAATTTCTAATGAACAGTCCTTACCTGGAAGGTCACATGGATGGTCTTGAAACGATAGGGGATTCCGTTGAACAATTGATGGAGCTGGAACCTGATCTCATTATTACATTGAATCCGGATGAGGCGGCTTATGAGAAATACAGCAAGATTGCTCCAACCGTTTCGATCGCATCCATCACATTCCCGACACTGAAGGATGAAGTGAACTATTTCGGTAAAGTCCTTGGCAAAGAAGCGGAAGCAGAGAAGTGGCTGGCTGATTTTGATGAGGAGATTGCTAAAATCAAGCAGGAGGTGCAGAGCGTTGTTCCAGCTGATGCTACATTCTCTGTTATGCAGGAATATGATCGCCAAGTCTTCATATTTGGCAATCAGTCAGGCCGGGGAGGGCGTAACATCTACGAATTGCTTGGATTGCAAGCACCAAAGAACATTCCATCCGAGTTGATGCAGGGCGCCTATCATGAATTCTCTATAGAACTGCTCTCCAAATATGCCGGAGATTACATTGTGCTGACCAGCAAGTCTCAGTTGAAAGACCTTCAGGCAGATCCGATCTGGGGTTCATTACCTGCAATCAAAAATGGAAATGTGTACATTTGGACGGAAGAACAATCCTGGTTCCGTGACCCTATCGCCTTGTTGAAACAGACACAGGATCTGGCTGAATGGATTATTGGACTTAATACACCGTCTAAGTAAGATACTCCAAAAAAACCGTGCTACCCAGTTTGCTGAGCAGCACGGTTTTCATATTTCTATGTAGGACTGAACAGTAGAAGGGTATTAGCTGCCTGTAGAGAGATGAAGTAGCAGTGTGATTACCGTATAAGAGTTTATTCGCTCTTTTGTTCGTTCTGAATTTCTTGCAGATCCTCCAGCTGGAGTGTAAGGTCATTCTCGGGGTTTGCACTCACAATGACTTCTGACTGTGATTGTTGCTGACCCGGCTGGTTCGACTTGGCGGCAGGTTTGATCACGTAGAGACTCTGAACGGAGTTGAGCAGGCTGGCAGGGGTGTCTTCATACGTTTCCAGGAAGAGTACATAGTCTTTGGTAGGAATCAGCTTGAGGTTGTCATCATTAATAATCTCGGTGTTGCCTAGTTGTCCGCCAAGTTGCTTCACTTCAAGTTTTTCCCCGGCAGTGTAACCGCCTTTATAGGATTCAGCGACCTGAATCGTATGGATCGTATAGATTTTGTCAAAAGAAGATGGCTCTCCGCCCGGATTGGACGCGGGGTTTAACTCGTTTTCATTAGCAGCATCAGTAACTTGTACAATATCGTTTAAAGCTTCCACACGAGTCTCAATAACACTGCCTTTCACAATTGTATTTGCTCTCTCGGATAGGTCGCCAATGCTGGCATAACTCGGGTAATCTTCAGAAGCAATAATGGTCATGGGTGCATCGGATGGGGACGCGGTAGGTGTGACAGAAGAACATCCAACAGCAGATAAAATGAAAATGGAAGAGAGAAGCAGCGTTAATACTCGATTTTTGTTCATGGATAGGGATCCTCCTTGGATTTTTGGGATAAGTTCGTAGCGGATTAGTACTTGGATCTTACGTTATTGATATCAAAAGTTTGGGGTTGGGTCATGGAATTGCGGTTGCGGGAGTAAGACATAATGGAAGGACTGCTTGTTGTTGGGTTGTCACCGAGCCAGATGGAGTGACCGAGTTCGTGGACAAATACGCTTTGAATGAAGTTGGATAAGTTGGTCGCGTCAGGGGTGATTGTGGATGCATTGAGTTCGATGCGGAAGCTTACGACTTGACTGCCGGATACGGAGGCGTAGTTGACACCATATGCTGTATTATTGAAGTTTCCTGCGGTGATGGTGTTTGGGGAGTTACTTGTTTTGGTGAATTTAACTTTGGCACCTGCATTGTTCCAGTTGGTAAGGGAAGCGTCCATGGGAGTCTGCCATGCGGAGGCGTAATTATACGTACGAATGGGAATGGTGGTGCTGGGATAACCGTAGGTCAGAAAGGTTGCCGCATAGATGGTACTGCCAAACATCGCAATCGCTGAGAACAACATGATGCTCATCAAAAACTTCCTTTTCATACTTAAAACCTCCAATAAATGTATTTTATTCTCTATTATAGTAACAAGTAATATTTGAGTTGAAATGAGTCCGAGGTCGTTGTTTTTGTCGTGAAAAACATGAAATATATCTAGATCAGACCCTAATGGTGTCAAAATAAGTCATTTTCTGTTCGATATGCATGCATAATTTCCCTGAAATAACAAACAATACGTACAACTTCTCACAGGGAAAGGTAGTGCTTGAGCATGTGCAACCGTTTTTCATTGGCAGCCGATTTGGACGAAGTCAGAGATCATTTCAAAATTCAGCGAGTGATGTATTATTACAAAAACCGATACAATATCAGCCCAACCCAGCATACGCCGATTATTTTGCATCAGGATGGTGAGCGTGTATTGGATGAGTTCCGGTGGGGGTTCATTCCATTCTGGGGTCGTGATGCCGTTAACGCAAATCTTATGACGGTGCATGAGAATCCTTCCTATTACAAACTGGTAGAGACCAAGCGCTGCGTCATTCCCTGCAATGGATTATATTACTGGCGGCAAGAGGGCAAAAAAAGTTATGCAGTTCGTGTTGTCATGCCG
Organism: Paenibacillus sp. FSL k6-2145; assembly: GCF_037976585.1. Classification (NCBI taxonomy): domain Bacteria; kingdom Bacillati; phylum Bacillota; class Bacilli; order Caryophanales; family Paenibacillaceae; genus Paenibacillus; species Paenibacillus sp. FSL k6-2145. The sequence goes on from NZ_CP150267.1 coordinate 4,827,313, forward strand.
GATCGTGGTCTCTTCGGTATTGCTGGGTTATACGAGGTGTGGAGAGATACACGGAAAGAGCCGCTTCGTACCTGCACGATGCTTATGACAGGAGCGAATATGGTTACACGCGAGTTTGGCAGTAAAATGCCAGCGATCCTCTCTGAGGAAGAGATCAACACCTGGCTGGATCCGGCTAATACACGGGTGACTCAGTTGCTACCTCTATTAAAATCGTATAACAGTACAGAGATGAATCTGTATCCAGTCACCCCAATGGTCGCCAACGATGAACACGATTGTTACGAATGCGTGGAAGAGATGGATCAGAAGCTGGCTTACGTTCGGAGTTTCTGAATATCCTTTGGATGATGTGAAGAAGATGAAGAGGGCTGAGAGTCTGGAGACACTCTGCTCTTTTTTTCCTTTCAGAAAATGAAAAGTTGCAATTGCGGTGAAACGTAACTATAATCATTACAGTAAGTGAACGCATATATTCATATATCTATTAAAAGAGATATTTATAATCAGGAGGGAACCACGAATGAATCCAAAGTTTAACCAGATGTTTGAACAAGTTTCACTACCGACTGGTATTACACTGAAAAACCGTATCGTGCTCGCTCCCATGACTCATATGTCCTCGAATGCTGATGGTACGATATCTGACGCTGAACTTGCTTATTATGCACGTCGCACAGGTGGTGCTGGCATGTCGATTACGGCTGTAGGGCATGTAACAGAGTATGGCATTGGTTTCCCGGCTCAGTTTGGCGTATATGATGACCGCTTCATTCCTGGTCTAAAGAAACTGGCTGACACCATGAAACAACAAGGCTCCGTTGCCGTATTGCAAATTTTCCATGCGGGCCGTCTGACACCTGAACAAGCTGTACCCGCGGGTCAAGTGGTTGCTCCTAGTGCGGTTGCGAGTGAGCGTCCAGGATCACCTGAACCAAGAGAGTTGACGGATGCCGAGATTACTTCCATTATCAAAGACTTTGGTGAAGCGACACGTCGTGCAATCGAAGCCGGATTTGATGGTGTTGAGATTCACGGTGCTAATGGTTATCTGATCCAGCAATTCTTCTCCCCGCATTCCAACCGACGTGAAGATCGTTGGGGCGGAAGCGTAGAGAAACGTCTGACATTCCCGCTTGCTGTAGTGGATGAGATTCAGAAAGTGGTTGCCGAACATACCAAACTGCCGTTCATCATTGGTTACCGTTTCTCCCCGGAAGAACCGGAAACACCGGGACTCACAATGGAAGACACGTATGCACTGGTGGATGCATTGAAAGATAAAAATCTGGATTACCTGCACGTTTCCCTGAACGAATTCTGGTCCAAGCCAAGACGTGGCGAAGCAGATACGCGTTCTAGAATGGAATTCATCCTGGATCGTGTGAACGGCAAATTGCCTGTAATTGGCGTAGGTTCAATTCATACGGCTGATCAGGCTGCTGAGGCGCTTCAAACGGGAGTACCACTACTTGCCATTGGACGTGAGTTGATTATTGAACCGGATTGGGTTGAGAAAATCGAGAGCGGACGCGAAGAAGATATCGAGACAATTCTGACCAAATCGGATCAGGAACGTCTGGTTATCCCTGACGGATTGTGGAATGCAATCATCCACACGCCAGGCTGGTTCCCTATGGCAGAAGATAAATAACATACACTTCAGAACTGGAATGGAGGGGGCGAAAGCTCCCTCTTTTTGCACATGGTCCAGATTCTTCTTGTCATCGCTCTGTGGTATGATGGATGAACAGGATCAACTGGATAATCAACGGTTTGGAGTGAAGGAATATGCTCGTAGCTGAACGGTATGAGAAAATAGTGGAATGGGTGGATACGCAAGGCAGCATGCGTGTGACCGAACTTAGTGAGCGCTGCGGGGTGACGGAAGAGACGATTCGTCGTGATCTGGACAAGCTCGAACAGGCGGGCAGGCTCAGAAGGTCCCATGGCGGGGCGGTCAGCGTAAAATACAAGGAAGAGTTACAGTCGGAGATTCCGTATCCGGAACGGGCTGTAGCCCATGCCGAAGAGAAGCGCAGAATTGCAAGCGAAGCGGTGAAAATGGTGGAATCTGGTGACCGAATCGCCCTGGATGCAAGTACAACCGCGTGGTATATGGCGGCAGGATTGCCGAACATTCCACTGACGGTATTAACCAACTCGATTAAGGTCGCCGCTGAGCTGAGTAACAAAGAGCAGATTCGTGTAATTGCCACAGGTGGGCAATTGGCTTCAAAGTCACTGTCTTTTGTAGGACCGCTGGCGGAACGTTCGCTGGATGCTTATCATGTGGACAAAGTGTTTCTGTCTTGCAAAGGAGTACATTTGACCAAAGGCATCAGTGAATCCAATGAATTACAGGCCTTGGTGAAGCAGAAAATGATTCATATTGCGGATGAGGTCATTTTACTTGCAGATTCCAGCAAATTTAACATACAGGCGTTTACCAGAGTTGCTGAGATGAGCAGTGTGGGCAAAGTGATTACAGATCAGGGCGTAGATGAAGAGCATGTTAGCGCATTGATGGAGCAGAATATTACGTGTATACGTGTGTAAATAAGAAAGGAATGAATGTCATGAAACATCCTTTTTATCTGAAAGCGGTATGGAATGGTGGGCGTAACAGTGAGGGAACAATCGATGCAGGTGGGTTAAAAACGGTCATATCGATTCCGCAGGAGATGGGCGGACCCGGTACGGGAACTAACCCGGACGAGATGCTGCTGGGTGCAGCCTCCACTTGTTACCTGATCACGCTGGCAGCGATGCTGGAGCGTTCGGATATTACGCCAGATGAATTGACGCTTGAATCGGAAGCAACGGTAGATGTTACAAATAACGTATTTACGTACGAACGGATCGTACATAGACCCCGGATTGTACTCAGCCAAGATGCTTCAGAGGCGGATCTGACCAAGGCTGAGCGCCTGGCGCATAAGGCTGAATCCTCCTGTATGATCTCCCGAGCGGTGGCAGGTAATGTCCAGATGGAGACACAGCCGGTCATTGTTACTACAGGAGCTAACGCGGTGTGATATACTGAAGAATAGACAATTCAAGTTGTCATTTGTGTAAAATAAGGAGTAATTCGGTATGAACACACAGAAGCGCAAGACTAACCGCTGGGTACGTTTAACACGTGCTATGAAGCTGAATTTTCTCAAATTGTTACGTGCTCCCGGAGGTGCCCATAAAGTATCTACCGGATTTGCTATAGGGTTCGGACTGGAACTGATCGTGATCTCGACCGCTTCCCTGATATATCTCGTATTTTATCCGATTGTGCGACTGTCTGGGGGTTCGGTGCCAGCAGCGATTGTTGGTAATGTGATCGGGAAACTTACGTTTTTACCTATTATTCTGATGCCACTCGCCAAACAAATTGGCTCATGGATATTGCCTGCTCACAGCATGGGACAGGGACTGGTACATGAGAGTGCATTCATGGAGCTGTTTCGCGGAAACTGGTCGGCCGTGAGTGAATTGTTGCTTGGTGGATTGGATATTCTGGCAGGCATGTCCGTATTTGGTGTCATTCTGGGTGTGATTTCGTACTTTGTCGTAAAATTCTTCTACGTCAGAGCGCTCAACCGGCGTTATGAACGCCGGCTGGAGAAACGCCGACAAGCGGATAGCGCTTCGGTATCACCTCCGGTATTAATCAGGAAGCCATCACAATCATAATGGGCAGCATCAACATGGATGCAGCTGTGGTCCACAGAATGCAGCGGGATACAAACTGCGGAGAAGCATTGAACTGTTCAGCCAAAATAACGGCGTTCACTGCGGTCGGCATCGATGCGAGGATCAGCAGCACACTGAACAACGTACCTTCGACCTGAAGCGCGGTCAGTATCAGCCAGGACAGGATCGGCGCAGCTGCGAGACGGACTACAAGCCCGGTCCAGAAAGCTCGGCGTACATTGGGCAGCCAAGGTGCCGTTGCACCTTTTGGTCTGAGCATCTGTGCTCCCAGAATGGCGAGAACGACAGGAGAGTAGCCCGCAGCCAGCATGGAAATCCCTCCATCCAGCGCTTCAGGCAGGCTCAGATTGGACGCACGCAGCGCAATGGCGATGCCAGCAGCATAGATGGATGGCATGCGGAAAACGGACAGAATCGCATCTTTCACCGTGAATTCGGATCGTGCGGCAAAAAAGATACCTACCGTATTAACAATGATCATCTGTCCAATGACGTAGACGGAAGCCTTGTCCAGTCCAAGCTGACCAAAGGCAAGCAGTACAAGCGGGAGCCCGTAATTCACGCAGTTCGTAAACGTGGAGACGAGGGTTAGGCCCGCTTTTTCGCTTGCACCCAGACGGAAAACCCGGCTTAACAGCTCGGCGAGTGCCCACAGAGCAATCAGATTAATAATAGAGAACCAGAACGTGCTGGTGACGTCCGTCCAGGTAATCTCTGCATGCAGCAATGTATTGAAGATGAGTGCAGGGCTCAAAATATAAAGAGAAAAGGTCGAGAGCGACCGGGTATCCCAATTTTTGAAGCGTTTTAACAGAATACCTCCAATCACGGGAAGTGATATCGGCAGGAACACATGGTATAAGGTGAGTAAAAATGAGTGAAGCAATGCAATTCAGTCCCTTCTGGATGAAAAACCTATCTTATCATAGCAGAAGATGCACCTCATATGAATGGATTTCAGTATGATCATGTGTAGTAATCGCCTTGCTTAACTAAGGATTTCCCTGATGTGCAGCGACAGCGGATTGCTATTTTGATATGGCAGATTTATTATAGAAGAGGTGCAACAAGATTACATACACATAGAGGAGGAAACTGTAATGAGTGAATCAAAACGCTTGCTCGTACTTGCTGGCTCTTACGCCGAAGCGGAAAATGAGGGCATTTATGCATATGAATTGAATGAGGATACAGGCAGCTTGTCCAAGCTTGACGGCATCGCGGGCGTGAAAAACCCAACGTTTGTCAACGTGGATGCTGAAGGAAACAAACTGTATGCGATTGGTGAAACAGCGTCAGCTGAAGGCAACAAAATGTCTGAAGCTGTAGCTCTGAGCATTGATCCTTCTACAGGAAAATTAACGTTGCTGAACCGGAATGACTCCATTTCAGCACCACCATGTCATATCCAGCGTGATCCTTCCGGCAAATACTTGATTCTCTCCAGCTACCACGGTGGTCTGGTAGGTCTGCAAGCCTTGACGGATAACGGTGAAGTTGGAGCGCTTCTGGACGAGAAAAAACATGAAGGACAAGGTGCGCATCCTGAGCGTCAGGACAAGCCACATGTTCACTCCGCATTCTTCAGCCCGGATGGTAAATACATGATGGTACAGGATCTGGGCGCAGATAACATCGCGATCTATTCCATTGATGCAGACAAAAATGAACTTGTGCTGCACAGTGAAACCAAAACACATCCGGGAGCTGGCCCACGTCACTTGGCGTTCCACCCGAATGGTCAATTCGCATATGTCATCAATGAAGTGGATTCTTCCATTACTTCGTTCAAATATGATGCAGCAGCGGGCACGTTGACTGAATTGTCTACAGTATCTACACTGCCTGATGGATATGATGGCAAAGAGAATACAACAGCTGAAATCACTGTTTCCAATGATGGACGTTATGTATATGGTTCTAACCGTGGACATGACAGCATCGTTGTATTTGCAGTAGATGCAGACAAAGGTCACCTGACACTGGTTGAGCATGTATCTGCTGAAGGTGAGCACCCGCGTCACTTTGCTCTGACACCTAACGGCAAATTGCTGATCGCAGCTAACCGCGATACAAACAACCTCGTGACATTCACGGTAGATCAGGAGAGCGGACGTTTGAAATACACAGGTCACAGCACAGGTGTATCCAAGCCGGTATGCGTGAAACCTGTATATCTGTAAATCAATTTCATAATACCTTTTAGTGAGTTATGAAAATGATTCGTGTAAAATGATAAATTTCTAAACCAGCCCTGGCTGGATTGAAAATGATAACGATAACGACCCTGCCATGTGGCGGGGTCTTTTTATATTGAATATCTAATTGGATGATTAGGCTGCTGCTCGGCTGTAAGCGGGCGGATTGGAATAGAGGATTAATTCTATATTTGATTCACCTAACAACCAACAATTATCAATAGTATCGCCCAAGTAACTACCCCACTTCAAAGTGCGTACTTCCTGAATGGATAGTCAGGGTCTACAATGAGTGAGTAGCCAAAACAAACACTGCATGCATCTGAACAGACAAATTGGTGCAGGCTAAATATCTGATTATTATTTTTACAGGAACGAATCATACTTGAACAACAAAGGAGAAATAAATGATGAAATTGCAATTGGCACTTGACTTGGTAAACATCCCTGAAGGTATCGCACTGGTTAAAGAGGTTGAACAATATATTGATATCGTTGAGATTGGTACTCCAATCGTTATTAATGAAGGTTTGCACGCGGTAAAAGCGATGAAAGAAGCATTCCCTAATCTGCAAGTTCTTGCAGACCTTAAAATCATGGACGCTGGTGGTTATGAAATCATGAAAGCAGCTGAAGCTGGTGCGGATCTGATCACTGTGCTTGGGGCAACCAATGACAGTACGATCAAAGGTGCAGTAGCAGAAGCGAAAAAACAAAACAAACAAGTTCTTGTGGACATGATCAACGTGCCTAACCTTGAACAACGTGCTCGTGAGATTGATGCGCTTGGCGTAGATTACATCTGTGTACACACAGGTTATGACCTGCAAGCTGAAGGACAAAGCCCGTTCGAAGATCTGCAAACGATCAAAGCTGCTGTGAAAAATGCTAAAACTGCTGTTGCTGGTGGAATCAAGCTGGAAACATTGCCAGAAGTAATCAAAGCACAACCGGATCTGGTTATTGTAGGCGGCGGTATCACAGGACAAGCAGACAAAGCGGCAGTTGCAGCTGAAATGCAACGTCTTGTTAAACAAGGGTAAGCAGATGAGCAAAACACAGTACGCAGCTGACATCTTGAAGGAGCTGGAACGTACGTTAAGCCAGATCGATGATGCAGAGATGCAAGCGATGGCTGAACACATTTTGGCTGCGGAACAGATTTTTGTAGCAGGAGCAGGCCGGTCAGGACTTATGGGAAAGGCTTTTGCCATGAGACTGATGCAGATGGGGCTTCGTGTATATGTGGTGGGCGAGACCGTAACACCTGGGATCAGCTCGAAGGATTTCCTCTTGCTGTGCTCTGGCTCAGGAGAGACAGGCAGTCTGGTAGCCATGGCTCAAAAGGCTAGTCAAGCTGGTGCACCTGTAGGTCTCATTACGATTAAGCCAGAGTCCACGATTGGGAAATTGGCGACTACGGTAGTGCGTCTCCCGGCTTCAGCCAAAGAGGACACAGCAACTTCCGGAGCGGCAGTAACCATTCAGCCGATGGGCTCGTTGTTTGAACAAGGACTGTTAATCGGTATGGATGCTCTCATCCTTACGATGATGGAAATGAAGGGGATGACCGGAGCGGATATGTTTGGCCGCCACGCGAACCTGGAATAGTGAATAGATGAAAGACCGGAATCCTTTGATTATGAAGGGTTCTGGTCTTTTCTGCGATACATAGTCATTCATCTGTTAGGTTTTATCCGTGATTTACAGTTAAACTTTGCATCCCGACCAGGCTGTAGTAGAATTAATAGATAGCTGTATCGAATGAATGTACTTATTACATCATGCATGGAGCGGAAAGCTTACCTCGTGTGAAGTGTCCCCGTGATATGTGTAATATACGCGATATAAGATTGAAGATGAGGGGGCTCGGAGCCATGGCAGCCGAAGTCAAGGAACGGATTAATCTGAAAGAAATCAACTGTGAGAAGGAATTGACCCTTGCGGTGATCGGTGGCAAATGGAAACTGATTATTTTGTGGCATTTGGGTCTGGAAGGTACCAAACGTTTCAGTGAGCTGAAACGCCTAATCCCTCATATTACCCAGAAGATGCTGACCAACCAGTTACGTGAGCTGGAGGAAGACAAGTTGATTGAGCGCAAGGTGTATGCAGAGGTACCTCCTCGGGTGGAGTATACGTTGACAGATCACGGTCAAAGCCTGATGCCCGTCCTGCACGCGATGTATAACTGGGGTAAAAATTACGGTGAAAATGTAATCTGGAAAGAAAGCTAAATAATTTATATTCAGAATGACCGCTAGGTAAATGGATTCTTCCATAAACCAGCGGTTTTTTAGTTGCTTTCAAACCATGGTCACATGAGCAAAAGTTTATACGAAACGGAGAGGACAGAAACAGCTTGAAGAAGCGAAGCGTTCGCATTTATCCCCGGATTTTCCCTTTGGAAAAGGGATCAAAAAAATCTGGGGATAACGGCGATCAGAAGGCTATTCTGTCATTGGAGTGATACGGATAAACTAATTTGTCATCTGGACCATAGGTCTCATTTTAGGAGATGTCATGTATATATGAGCGGAATATGATACGATGAGAGATATTGGAAATGCAAGGAGGATGACATATACAGATGGAAAAAATACGTACACGTGCTGAGGTAAACCCAGAAACCACTTGGGATCTGAGAGACTTGTTTGTAAACGATGTAGAGTGGGAGCAGGAGCTTCGATCACTTCCTCAGGCTGCTGCCCAGATCGCAACGTTCAAAGGACGTCTTGGCGAAGGCGCTGAACAATTGCTGGCTTGTCTGGATGCGCGTGAAGCTTTGCAGGAGCGGATCGGCAAGACGGCTTCTTATGCCCGCTTGAAGCAGTCAGAGGACAGCACCAATCCGGTCAATATTGAGAATTCAGCTAAAGCAGGAGATATCCTATCAAATCTGTCGTCGTCCTTGTCTTTTGTCAATTCGGAGATCGTTGATCTGCCGGAGGGAACCGTTGAACGTTACCTTGAAGAACTTCCGGGATTGGAACCGTATGCGCGCAGTTTGGAGCGTTTGATTCGAGAAAAAGAACATCGGCTTACGCCCGAGACCGAGAAGGTACTCGCTTCACTTGGAGAGGTGCTGGATTCGCCATACCGTATCTATCTGCGCGGTAAACTGGCAGACATGACGTTTGACGATGCTCTTGATGGAGAGGACAATAATCGTCCACTGTCCTGGTCATTCTATGAAAATAATTATGAGATGTCATCTGATACCAAGCTGCGCCGTTCTGCTTATGCTGCATTCAGCTCGAAATTAAATGATTACAAAAATACGTTCGCAGAAGGTTATGCAACCGAAGTGAAGAAACAGGTTGTATTATCCAGGCTGCGTGGTTACGACGATGTTACAGATATGCTTCTCAGCCCACAGCAAGTGAGCAAAGAGATGTACAATAATATTCTGGATATTATCCAGCGGGAACTCGCACCTCATATGCGCAGACTGGCGGCTCTCAAGAAACGTGAGCTGGGTCTGGACAAACTGATGTTTTGTGATCTGAAGGCGCCGCTTGATCCTGAATTTAGCCCTGCCATTACATATGATGAGGCGTGCACACTCATTCGAGAAGCACTTGATGTGCTTGGGCCGGAGTACGGCGAGATCGTAGAGCGCGCATTCAGTGATCGCTGGGTGGATTACGCAGATAATGCAGGCAAATCCACAGGGGCATTTTGCTCCTCTATATATGGTTCACACTCCTATATCTTAATTTCATGGGCAAACAATATGCGTGGAGCATTTACACTTGCCCATGAAGTGGGGCATGCAGGCCACTTCATGCTTGCGGGACGTTACCAACGGCTCACGAATACACGGCCATCTCTTTATTTCATTGAGGCACCATCGACCATGAATGAAATGCTGCTGGCAGATCATCTATTGAAACGTTCCGATAATCCGAGAATGCGTCGCTGGGTCATTTTGCAACTGTTGAACACGTATTACCATAACTTTGTTACACATCTGCTGGAAGGTGAATTACAGCGCAGGGTCTATGCACGCGCAACCAAAGATGAGCCCATTACGGCGAAGACGTTAAGTCAGCTCAAAGGAGACATCCTTTCCGAATTCTGGGGACCTGATCTGGTAATTGATGAAGGGGCCAAGCTCACATGGATGAGACAACCTCATTATTATATGGGACTTTATCCATATACCTATGCGGCAGGCTTGACGGCTTCCACAGCGGCAGCACAGCAGATTCGGGAAGAAGGACAGCCTGCGGTAGATCGCTGGCTTGATGCACTCAAAGCTGGTGGAAGTCTCACACCACAGGAGTTAATGAAGCTTGCGGGTGTGGATATGTCCGGACCTGAGCCGATTCGCTCTGCGGTTGCTTATGTCGGCAGTCTGGTCGACGAACTTGAACGTCTGTATTCCTGATCTGGTTCATATAGTATACGGACAAGGCAGAACGGGTTGTCTGCATGCACCGCCTTCCTTGCGTGGGGGCGGTGCATCTTATTTTTGCAAGGGGAAAGGAACGATGATGAATGGCGTTAACGAGCGTGTCCTCATCGATGGGCCGATTAAGCGTAGACGGCTTTGGTGTGTTTGACGACATGAATGGAGTACCAGGTTTTGAAGGTAATCAGGGTGGTTTTTTTTCGGGATTCAATGAGTTTGCTACAATGAATGCATTTGCTTCGATTTTCATTGGCGGCATATTTCTCATCATTGCGGGAGTTATTGTTTTTGTAATTATTTCAGGGGTACGCACGTGGTCATCGAATAACGCAGCGTCCTTATTAACCCTGCACTCAACGGTGGTGGCCAAACGAACGGAAGTCTCAGGTGGAAGCGGCAATAGCAGTGCGACTACCCGGTATTATGTTACATTTGAATTCGACAATGGGGAGCGCACTGAACTGATTGTTGGCGGAAACCATTATGGCATGATGGTGGAAAATGATCGAGGGATGCTGACGTATCAGGGGACACGCTTCAAGCATTTTGAGAGAGATGTACAGCCCCAGTCGGGGGAAAGCAAAGGTCAATTTTATACGTAAAAAAAGAACTGCGGCTCCTCCCAGCTGGGAGAGAGTCGTTTTTGCTATGCCCAAAAGAAAGAAAAACCGAAGGGTATTCAAACGCTTACAATGGTGATATACTCGTAAAATAAAGTAAAACAGTATTAAACAAAAACAAACAAACAATAAATACAGAATAAAGTACAGGGTTACGGACGGACTGAATTCAAGAGATGCCGTTTGGAAAATAGGATGGGTTCGAAAGGTTGGTGAAGCGCGGTGAGTGTGCTGGCTTATGATTTGGGCGCTGGGAGCGGGAGAGCGTTACTGGGACATCTAAATGATCGTGGGATCGAAACAAGCGAAATTCATCGGTTCAAGAATGAACCGGTGAAGGTTGGCGAGCGGATGCACTGGGATATTCTGCGATTGCATCATGAATTGTTGCAAGGGCTTACACTTGTGAAACAGCAGGGAGAAAAGCCGGAGAGCTTGGGGATCGATTCCTGGGGCGTTGATTTTGGTTTGCTTGGCAGTAATGGTGAGTTGCTTGGTAACCCGTATCATTACCGTGATACACAGTTTAACGGCATGATGGATCAGGTACGTCAAGAGCTGAGCTCTCAGCGAATCTTCGAACGTACAGGGATTCAGTTTCTTAGCTTTAATACCTTGTATCAATTGGCAACGCTTCAACGTAGCGGTTCCCCATTACTTCATGAAGCAGAGCGTTTTCTCATGATTCCGGATTTGCTACGTTATTTTCTGACAGGGGAAGCGGTGAATGAGTTCACCAATGCAACCACAACACAATTATACAATCCATCAGCGGGGCAGTGGGATAGTGAGTTGCTGGCGCATATTCGTATTTCGGAGAAACTGTTTGGTGAAGCCGTGCTGCCAGGTACCCGTGTTGGACAATTGCGAAGCAGTATCTGTAACGATCTGGGATTGTCCCCGATTCCCGTGATCGCTGTTGCGGAGCATGATACGGGTTCAGCCGTTGTGGCTGTTCCTGCAACGGAACGTTCTTTTGCTTATCTGAGCTGTGGAACCTGGTCCCTGATGGGTACGGAGATAGATCATCCTGCGATTAGTACCGAGAGTCTGGCCTTGAACTTCACGAATGAAGGCGGGGCGGGTGGAACATTCCGTCTGCTGAAGAACATTATGGGCTTATGGATTTTGCAGGAAAGTATGCGGGAGTGGGACCGCCAAGGGCAGGGAATTAGCTATGATGCGTTATTAGCAAAGGCGGAACAGGCACCTCCATTTGCCAGTTTGTTTGATCCGGATGATGAACTGTTCATGCCAGCAGGAGATATGACGACCCGAATACGTCAGTATTGCCGTTATACAGGGCAAGTGGTACCAGAGGATCAGGGGGCTATTGCCCGGGCAATTCTGGAGAGCCTGGCATTGAAGTATAGGAGAGTCCTGGAATGGACGGAACAATTATCGGGACAGACGTTCAACGGATTGCATATGGTCGGTGGAGGTATCCAGAACCGCCTGCTATGTCAGTGGACTGCAAATTCCATTGGCAAGCCGGTATGGGCAGGTCCGGCAGAGGGAAGTGCCATCGGGAATATGGCTGTGCAATGGATGGCGAGCGGAGCTTTTAAAGATATCTGGGAAGCGCGTAAGGCCATTGGTGATTCATTTCCGGTAACTGCGTATGAGCCGCATGACAGGTCAATCTGGGAAGATGCTTACGGCAGATTTCTGCGTGTGACGGCTTCATCTAATTCACAAGCGGGGAGTGAGGTGTAACATGCTGGCAGCCGAGCGGTATGACCGGATTGTGGAGATGGTGAATGAAAAGGGCAGTATGCGTGTATCCGAGCTTAGTGAGCGCTGCCGGGTGACAGAGGAAACCATCCGGCGGGACCTGGATCGGCTGGAACAGGCAGGACGACTGCGCCGATCTCACGGTGGTGCAGTGAGTGTGAAGGAAGATCAACCGGAGATCCCTTACCGGATCAGGGAGACAACCCATGCGGAAGAGAAAAAGCGGATTGCACAAGCGGCTCTGGCGATGATTCATCCGGGTGATCGTATTCTGTTGGATGCGAGCACAACGGCAGGTTATATGGCAGCGAATATGCCGGATTTCCCGCTGACGGTTTTAACCAACTCGATCCAAATCGCCACTGAACTCAGCAGCCGTGACAAGGTTGAAGTCATCTCAACAGGGGGCCAGCTGGCAGCTCGCTCGTTGTCTTTTGTTGGGCCGCTCGCGGAGCGTTCTCTGGAAACGTATCACGTGGATAAAATGTTCATGTCGTGCAAAGGTGTACATCTCGAAGGTGGCGGAATCAGTGAATCCAATGAACTCCAGGCAAGGCTGAAGCAGAAGATGGTTGGCATATCCGATCAAGTCATCTTACTTGCAGATGCCAGTAAATTTGGTGTCCGTGCTTTTGCCCGAGTATCCGGGTTAAATGCAGTCCATACGATCATTACCAATCAGCCATTGGAGGCTGAACAGACAGAACGTTTGAGCGGATACGATATTGGTATCATCACGGTTTAATCTTTCAGATTTAATCTATATAAATTGAACTAAACATTTACACGTAACGGAGAGGACAGAAATAACTTGAAGAAGCGAAGCTAAAAGCTTTCTGAAAGAAAGCTGCATCGGAAGCATATACTGCGCCTTTATCCCCGGATTTTACCCTTTAAAAAGTAAATTAAAAAATCTGGGGATAACAGCGATCGGAAGGTTATTCTGTCATCGGAGTGTCCAGTGTAAATATTCTTAGTCAATTTATCTACTAATCAGTTAATAGGAGCGTGTAATTATGAAGGTCTCCTTATTCATTACCTGCCTCAGCGATGCCATCTATCCCCGAGTGGGGGAAGCCATGGTCAGATTGCTCGCCGCTCATGGCGTTCGGCTGGATTTTCCGCCGATTCAGACCTGCTGCGGTCAGCCTTCCTACAATAGCGGGTACTGGGATGAGACTCGGGTAGCGGCCAAGACGATTCTTGAAGCGTTTGACGACAGTGATTTTGTAGTCTGTCCATCCGGATCGTGTACGTATATGATTCATCATTATCCGGAACTGTTCGCGGATGAACCGGTGTGGCTGGAAAAGGCAAAACGATTGGAAGCCAAAGCCTATGAGTTTACTCAATTCCTTGTTCAGGTACTCGGGATAACCGATCTGGGCGCACATTTTCCGCACAAAGTAACCTATCATCCATCCTGCCACGGCAGCCGTCTGCTTGGTGTAAAGGATGAGCCGATGGCGCTGCTCTCTCAAGTAAAAGGTCTGGAATTGGTTCCACTTCCATTCGCTGAGGATTGTTGCGGGTTCGGGGGTACGTTTGCCATTAAAATGTCCGATATTTCGGGAGCGATGGTGACGGAGAAAGTTGATCATGTCAAAGAGACACAAGCTGAAGTGCTGGTTGGTCTGGACATGGCCTGTCTGATGAATATCGCAGGTAATCTGCGTTATCGGAATGAACCGGTGCGTGTGATGCATTTGGCGGAGCTACTGTATGAGGGGGTGCAAACAGGATGAGCCAACCGGGAGTTATGGATACTACGGTCAAAGAACGTGCCGGACTGGCCTTGAATGATGATTTTCTGCGTAAAGCGGTCAAATTCACGACAGAACGATTGCGTAACGGGAAGAAGTCTGCCTCAGAAGAACATGGAAACTGGGATGAATGGCGAGAGCGTGGCCGTCAGATTCGTCTGCATACGATTGCGCATCTGGATTATTATCTGAATGAATTTGTGAATAACGCCCGTGCGAACGGGGTTCATATTCATTTTGCAGATACATCGGTGGAAGCAGCGGCGATTGCGCTGGATATTGCGGCGCACAAGCAGGCTTCTACGGTGGTGAAGTCCAAATCGATGGTGTCGGAGGAAGTACATCTAAATCATGTGTTGGAGTCGGCGGGGATTGAAGCCATCGAGACTGACCTGGGTGAATATATCATTCAGTTGGCAGGCGAAGCCCCTTCTCATATTGTCATTCCAGCCATCCATAAGAACCGCTATCAGATTGCAGAGTTGTTATCCAAGGAAGCAGGTGAAATTTTGGAGCCGGACACAACGGTGCTCGCTGGATTTGTACGTAAAAAGTTACGCGAGAAATTCCTGGAAGCGGATATTGGCATGACCGGCTGCAATTTTGCGATTGCAGAGACGGGTTCCATGGTTTTGTTCGAAAATGAAGGCAATGCCCGTATGGTATCCACTGTTCCGAAAACGCAGATTACACTGATGGGCATGGAGCGGATCATCCCGTCGTGGACGGATCTGGAGGTCATGGCAACCTTGTTGCCACGCTCCGCAACAGGTCAGAAACTGACGATGTACATGTCAGGCATCACAGGTCCGCGTCGTACAGCGGATGGAGATGGACCCGATGAAATGCACATTATTATCGTGGATAACGGTCGATCTCTTCAGCTCGGTGATCCTGAATTCCAGGAGTTGCTGAATTGTATTCGCTGTGGTGCTTGTCTGAATGCTTGCCCGGTATATCGTCATATTGGAGGTCATGCCTACGGTGGGACATACAGTGGTCCCATTGGCGCGGTACTGACACCTGCACTCAATGGCAACATTGATGAATGGAACGATATTGCGGGTGCTTCAAGTCTGTGTGGAGCCTGTTATGAAGCATGTCCGGTCAAAATTCCATTGCATGATATGCTCGTTTATTTACGCAGGCGTAAAGTGGAAGACGGCCATGGTAACAAAATGGAAAGCATGGGCATGAAGGGATTTGCCGCTGTTGTATCCAATTCCAAACGTTTCAGTGCGGCCATACGCCTGGGACAGATCGGGCAGAAGGCAGTTGTACGCAACAACGGCATTTCTCTCAAGTTGGGTCCTCTCAAAGGTTGGAACAATTATCGGGTTGCCCCAAGTCTCGCCAAGAAATCCTTCCGGCAACAATGGAACAAGCTGGATCAGGAACTGAACCAGGAGCAACCCGCCATGGATTCTTCCGTTCGCAGCCGTATGGAGCAGATTATTCGTGAACGAGAAGAAGGGGAGGGTACTAAGCATGGTAACTGAACATCAGCAATGGCTCGCGCAATTGGAGAAGAAGTCCATGGAGAAACAGGAGCAGTTCATGAATGACATTGCTTCGAAATTGAGAAGACCAAGGCAACGACATGCGCCAACCCAACCCTTTCGGGGAGCACCCGACTTTTGGACTGGGCTGGAATGGGATGAAGAGAAGCGTATTCAAGCATTTACAGATAACTTTGTTAGTGTAGGCGCACACATTGCCCGGGTTCAAAACATGGAAGAAGTGTCCCGATTTATTGCCACCAAATCTCATGAGCTGAGTGCCAAATATATCATTCGCCAGAATGAACAGGCGTTACAAGATCTCGGATTGGAAGAGCAGCTTCCGGATGTGCAGATCTCAGTGTGGAATAGTCAGGCGGATGAGAACTGGAAGGCTCGGGCAGCTGAGGCGGATATCGGTGTGGTCATGGCAGATTATGCGACAGCATACACAGGCTCGGTCACTGTACTTTCTTCACCGGAAAAAGGTCGTTCAGTGAGTCTGTTGCCTACGGTACTCATCATCATTATTCCAGTAGATCGACTGTACACCAGACTGGGTGAGACGCTGGATCGATTTGACGAAGCGGGAAGAGAAAACCTTCCAGCAGGCATCCACTTTATTTCAGGGCCAAGCCGATCTTCCGATATTGAAAATGATTTAACCATTGGGGTACACGGACCAGGCATTGTATATGGTTTAATTATGGGTTAACGGTGTGTTGAACGTGATGGCGCATCATGATTTTGATAACTGTCCTAGATGCAGAATTCGTCTGCTGAGGGCAGTTTTTTATTTGTCTACTATAGTCAGAAACTATTAAGATTATATTAATTATATATTTAACCTATTAACAATAGAGGTGTATAATCCATCTCAAGATAGAATTCATATGAGATACAAAAGAGAAAGAGGAGGATGAATACAGATGAGTATATTTTCTTACCAAGTTCCGTTTATGGGTGGCCACGAAGGTGATTTTTCTGCTTTTAAAGGGAAAGTTCTGCTTATTGTGAATACAGCAAGTCGGTGTAGCTACTCCCAGCAATTCAGTGAACTTCAGCAGATGTATGAGAAATATGGTGAACAGGGGCTGGAGATTCTGGCGTTTCCATGCAACCAGTTTAACGAGAAAGAACCTGGCAGTAGCGCTGAGGTAGCCGAGTATTGCAGGAGTCAATTTCAGATATCTTTTCCGATATTGGAGAAGGTCGAGGTTGTTGGGCAATCGATGCATCCTTTGTTCCGTTATCTGATTGAAGAAGCGCCGTTTAAAGGTTATGATCTGGATACGCAAGAAGGACAGTGGATGGACACCTTTTTGAAGGAGAAGCATCCAGAATTGTATCAAGGAGACGGGATCAAATGGAATTTCACCAAATTCCTGATTGACCGCAGTGGGAACGTCCATGGCCGTTATGAAACGACAGTTGCTCCATCAGAGATGGAGTCGGCTATTCAAATTCTGTTAAAGAAATTATAAGTATACCTTAATCCCTGTCCTGAGGTCCTATGACTTTGGGACTGTTGAAGATTAGAACTGGAAATGTTAGGGTAAAAGAGATAACGAAGTCCTCCATTTTTTTTAATCAAAAATGACCAATATACCATTTCGGTCAGTTAGTTCTTTGATGGTTTTATCGTTATCTGGATGAAATATGAAAAACTGCAAAAAATAACTTGAATCTGTTGATCTGAAGAGTAAGTGTAATCGCGTCTGTAAATCAAGTCATTATTTTTTAGTTGTAGAACTCTTAACTTGGAAAGAAGGAGTGAGTGTCATGCCACCAATTTCAGTGCCTCAACCGAAAACATTTGGCCCACTGGGCAATTTGCCGCAATTGAACTTTGAAGAGCCGGTGCAATCCCTGGTGAAACTGGCTGAAGAGTATGGACCGATCTTTCGTATGGAGTACCCCGGGCGAAGTGAATTGTATATTTCAGGTCACGAACTGGTCGCCGAGGTAACAGATGAATCCAAATTCGACAAACGTGTGTGGGCACCCCTTGCGAAGGTTCGTGCTTTTGCAGGAGATGGGCTATTTACGAGTTGGACCGAGGAACCGAATTGGAAAAAAGCCCATAACGTACTGCTGCCAAGTTTCAGTCAACGTGCCATGCAGGGATATCACAACAAAATGATTGATCTGGCTGTGCAGTTGGTTCAGAAATGGTCACGATTGAACCCGGATGAGACGGTTAACGTTCCGGATGATATGACACGTCTTACGCTCGACACGATTGGCCTGTGTGGGTTCAACTATCGGTTTAACAGCTTCTACCGGGAGGAACCACATCCATTCATTACAAGCATGGTTCGGGCGTTGGATGAATCCATGAGTTCATTGCAGCGACTGCGTCTGCAAGACAAGCTGATGATCACCAAAAAGAAACAGTTTGAACAGGATATCCGTTCCATGTTCTCCTTGGTGGATCACATTATTGCCGAGCGCAAAGAGAAACCGCAGGAAGGGGCAGATGATCTGTTGTCCCACATGCTCAGCGGCAAGGACCCGGAAACGGGAGAAACACTGGATGATGAGAACATCCGTTATCAGATTATTACATTCCTGATTGCTGGACATGAGACCACAAGTGGACTGTTATCCTTCGCCGTTTATTATCTGATGAAGAATCCGGATACGCTGGCTAAGGCCCAAGCAGAAGTGGATCAGATTCTGAAAGATCCGGTTCCCACGTACAACCAGGTTCGCAATCTGAAGTACGTTCGTATGGTTTTGAATGAAGCATTGCGGTTATGGCCGACGGCCCCGGCATTTTCTCTGTATGCAAAAGAGGACACGGTACTTGCGGGTCAATATCCTTTGCAAAAAGGAGACAGCGTCAGTGTGCTTATTCCCAAGCTGCATCGCGACCGCCAAGCGTGGGGAGATGACGTAGAGGAATTCCGCCCGGAACGGTTCGAAGATCCGAGCAAAGTGCCGCATGATGCCTATAAACCTTTTGGTAATGGTCAACGGGCCTGTATTGGTCAGCAGTTTGCACTTCAGGAAGCAACGCTGGTACTGGGCATGGTGCTGAAGCATTTTGACTTCATAGATCATTCGGATTATCAGTTAAAGGTGAAAGAAACGCTGACGCTTAAACCGGATAACTTCACAATTCGTGTACGTGCGCGTGGGGGGCAGCCAGTCATGGCCGTTCCGGGTGTAGCGGTCGAAGAACCAAAGCCGGTTGCCAAAAGAACGGAGCCGGATGCAGCAAATGCCCACCACACACCGATGCTTGTTCTGTACGGTTCCAATCTGGGTACCGCTGAAGGCATTGCACGTGAAATTGCGGATACCGCCAGATATCAGGGTTTCCGGAGTGAGGTCGCTGCGCTGGATGATCGTGTTGGCAAACTGCCAAAGGAGGGTGCCGTCATTATTGTCAGTGCATCCTATAACGGTCAGCCGCCAAGTAATGCCAAGATGTTTGTCGAGTGGATCGAACATGCGGATGCCAATGAATTCAAAGGTGTGCGTTTCGCTGTTCTTGGATGCGGTGACCACAACTGGGCCAGCACCTATCAGCGTATTCCGCGTTTAATAGATGAACAGTTATCTTCCAGAGGAGCAGAGCGGTTATCACCGCTGGGTGAGTCAGATGCTAGCGGAGATTTCGAGAAACAGGTAGGGGATTGGACAGAGCAATTATGGCCGGATCTCGCACGAACGATGGGACTGAAGCTAAACACAAGCTCCAATAGCGAACGCAGCTCACTATCTGTACAGTTTGTCAGTGGGCTCGCCGTAACACCGCTTGCGGATACGTATGATGCCCATGTGGCAAAAGTACTCGAGAACAGGGAGCTTCACGACGCGGGCAGTGAACGCAGCACACGTCACCTGGAGATCCAATTGCCTGAAGGCATAACCTACAAGGAAGGGGATCATCTGGGCATTCTGCCGCAGAACCCACCGGAACTGGTGGAACGTGTATTGCGTCGATATGGATTTACCGGAACGGAGCATCTCGTTCTGGATGCATCCGGTCGCAGTGCCGCGCATCTGCCGCTGCATCAACCGGTGAACCTGTATGATCTGCTCAGTCATAGCGTTGAGCTTCAGGAAGCGGCAACTCGTGCACAGTTGAGAGAAATGGCAGCATACACGGTATGTCCACCGCATAAGAAGGAACTTGAAGCGCTGCTTGATGAATCGGTGTATATGGATCAAGTTCGGAACAAACGGATCTCCATGCTGGATTATCTGGTGAAATATGAGGCATGTGAACTGCCGTTTGAGCGTTTCCTGGAATTACTGCCTTCATTAAAAGCCAGATATTATTCGATCTCCAGTTCACCGCGTGTTCAGCCTGACCAGGCAAGTATTACGGTGAGTGTGGTGCGTGCCCCGGCATGGAGTGGGCAGGGAGAATACAAAGGCATTGCGTCCAACTATCTGGCTAACCTGAAAGCGGGTGACGAGATCGTCATGTTCACGCGGACACCGGAATCCGGTTTCCAACTGCCGGAAGATCCACAGGTTCCCGTTATCATGGTAGGTCCGGGTACAGGTGTTGCTCCATTCCGAGGTTTTATACAAGCAAGGCATGTGTTGAAGGAACAAGGTCAAGAGGTTGGCGAAGCCCATCTGTACTTTGGATGCCGGAATCCAGAGCATGATTATCTGTACAAAAATGAATTGGAGGCAGCCCAGCAAGAAGGGCTTGTCGTGCTTCATACGGCATTTTCCCGAGTGGATGGGGAAGAGAAATGTTATGTACAACATCTGATGAGAGATGATGCCCGTCATCTGATTCCTTTGTTTGCAGAGGGTGCGCATCTGTATATCTGCGGTGACGGCAGCAAGATGGCACCTGATGTGGAAGCTACACTCCAGCAGGCATACGCTGATATTCATGGCAAATCCGCGAAGGAAGCAGAAGATTGGCTTAATCAGCTTCAGCAAGAAGGTCGTTATGCCAAGGACGTATGGACAGGCATCTGATGTATACATGAGAAGGGTCAGCTTGATCCGTAACTGGCTGAGCGGTGAGATACAGAAGCAGTTCTGTTCTCACCGCTTTTTGACATAAAATGATTCTTCAGCAGAGGAGTGGTTGCATGGGTTATAATTATATATTGGAAGGGAGCACCCGTATGCAGACATTCGGGAAGCATTGTATGGCTTGCGAAAAGAACCAGCTTTACTTCCGCCTACAAGGCCGTTTCAGGTTTTTTCTTCCGGTGGTTGGCCGATAGATTGACTCAACGCTGGAGAGAGGAAATAATATACGGGAAGGGACTCTGCCTTTTCCCTGGAGTTCAAGATAATCCAGTCCCACACCCACAAGTCTGATATTGTTAAATGCATTCCAGGAAGGGAAAGTCGTGCGGATTCCGACTCTGACGCCTCGCCGGGTACGAGGAATATCGAATACCCGAATGGAATTCAGACTAAGTGGAATGAATATTTGGCGGTTTACTTTGATAAACTGCCTTGGATAGACACGACGAATACGTCCCGGTTCCAACCCGGAGAGTGGAGTATTCAGTTCTGCCAGGTGCCCCTGGAGTTCTGCCAGGCGCTGCTGAAGTGTTTTTCCGGTATGGAGATGCTGCCAGCTCATAAGTATTCCTCCGTTCGCCATTTATACCTAGTATATGAAGGAACGGGGTAGGAAGGTGTACGTTTGATAGCCCATGTTCGTTACGGCTAACGGGGTTTCATTTTATAATAGAGGAGTGATTCAAATGATCGTAGAGATGTATAAAGACCTCATTCAGGATGAGCGTGGCAATTATTATCTGGCAGTACAGATGGATGGCAATGAGCTTACGCTCGTTAATGCATTCGTTGAAGCGGCATTCACACCTGAACTGATCTACAATGAAGAGTTCCGTGCCAAGCATAAGGAGATGGAAGGCGGGTTTGTAGGGAAAATTGCG
The DNA here is from genome assembly GCF_037976585.1 of Paenibacillus sp. FSL k6-2145. Lineage (NCBI taxonomy): Bacteria > Bacillati > Bacillota > Bacilli > Caryophanales > Paenibacillaceae > Paenibacillus > Paenibacillus sp. FSL k6-2145. The sequence continues at coordinate 4,849,149 of NZ_CP150267.1, forward strand.
ATGGACCTGCTAAGGCACGATGTGGTCATGGGGATGAAGCAAATCGACCGCAAACTGTTGAACTTGTCGGATGTGGAACAGCAGTTCACCGTAAATTATATTGATACGATTGAATTTTATCGTCACCCGGCGTGGAACCGGAAGGTCTAAAAGGAAAGACATTTCCTCTGTAACCAGAGGGAGGGTTCTTCTCCAATCAAATTGGCCATGATCTTACTTATACCAGCAACAGAATATATTGAGATGTAAAAGCGCAAGTGCAGGGCAGTAAGCCTTCGCAACTTGCGCTTTTTGGCGTATATGGTAACGACCTGGGCGACCTAGAAACGAACCAGATTATTGACGTTGACAGGCAAGCCCGTCGCGATGGCGCGATTGGCCGCAATACCCGTCAAAATGGATCTGGCACCGTCCACGTGGTTAGCAGCGCGATGGAACGGATCTTCAACAGGCTCTCCAAACAGATCATTCAGCAGAACCGGGTCACCTCCGCCATGTCCACCTGCTTTCTCTTCCACTTCAACCTCATATGGCGCCTCAAACATTGGAAGAACCCGCAATGTTTTACCGATCAATGCACCTTCCTTACTTTTATCACCCAATGAATTGACATAGGATTGCTCCACAATGTTCATCTCAATCCGACCTTTGGTGCCATTAATGGCAATGCGGTAACCTTCCCATGGCTGGTAGGCGACGAGGGAGTACGTCAGAATCGCTTTGTTCCGATACTTCACAAGAACACCCATCGTATCCTCAATGTTGATGCCATCCCCAAATACGCTCTGATCCCGCTGATAACCATCTTCTGATTCGGCATCCAGATACATGGACTTCATATGAGCATCCGAATCCAAATGCAGTGCAAAAGGATCTTCTTTCGCGATCGGATTGCCGGTTGCCCGATTGTAGAACTGCGTTACACCGCGTTCTTCTGCATTTTCTCTGCCGTAATACATCAGATCACCAAATGCAAACACGGTATCTGGCTGTGAGCCAATCCAGAAATTCACCAAGTCGAAGTGATGGGTGGATTTGTGCACAAGCAGTCCGCCGCTATTACGCTTGTCCCGATGCCAGCGGCGGAAATAATCTGCCCCATGGCGGGTATTCAGCAGCCATTCGAAGTGAACGGAAGTAACTTTCCCGATGGTATCATTCAGAATAAGTTCCCGAATCTTAGTATGGTGCGGTGCATAACGGTAGTTAAAGGTTACTCTGACGTTCTGGCCAGTCCGCTTGACGGCATCCAAAATCTCCTGACATTTCTCCTCATCGATGGTCATCGGTTTTTCGGTGACAACGTCACAACCCAGTTCCATCGCACGAATGATGTACTTGTGATGGGTGCGGTCAACGCTGGTTACGATGACATAGTCAGGCTTCTCGTTCTCAATCATCTGATCAAATTGATCTGCAGTATAGGTGGGTACCTCGGGATAATTGTACTTTTCCTTTAACAGTTGATTAGCGTAGTTCATACGGACTTGATTTATATCGCAAAAGCCGACAAGCTCGGATGTATCCCTGTAATCCCGGGTCAAAGCACCATAAAAAAATTCAGCGCGGCCGCCGGTTCCGACTAATACATAACGTTTCTTGTTACTCATGTCTATCGCCTCCTTGAATATAGCTCTAGACTATAACAAGGGAGTACTTCTTTCGCCGCATTTTATGCGTAACCGCTTTCAAATGCCGCATATTTTGCTATAATTTATGGAAAGGAGAGAGGCCGACATGACAGAACCTTTCAGTGCAGATTTTCATGATCCCACGGATTTACTACATATCGAATATGATCGTCGCATTGGATACTTCTCGATGACGGATGACCACCTGCATGATCATTATGAGTTGTATTACCTGTTGTCTGGCGAGCGTATCTATTTTATTAAGGACCGGACCTACCGGGTAAAGGCTGGTGATCTGGTGTTTGTTGACCGAAATACGGTTCATAAAACATTGGAGAGTGGCATGCCTGACCATGAGCGGATGGTGCTGTATTTGAAGCCTGAGCTTTTTGCAGCCATAGCTATTTCCGCGGAGTTAGTTGAAGCCTTGAAGGAGCCCTTCGGCTGGGAGATTCCTATTGTAAGGTTTCCATCTCAAGTCACTGAGGTTCTAGAACGGATGGTTAGCGAAATGGTGGATGAAATGCTTTGTCCTCAACCTGGAAGCAACCTGTTGCTTCGTCACCGGGCTATTGAATTGTTGCTGCATGCCTATCGGAATCAGCATCTGGGCAGGTTATGCTCCGATGATCGTGAGCCGGTTCTTCATCCCAAGACACAAGCAGTTGTACGTTACCTGAATGAGAACTATCAGAAACCACTGACATTACCGGAGGTGGCGGGCATGTTTCGTATTAGTCCGCATTACCTGAGTCGATTGTTCAAACAAACGACGGGGTTTACCTTCAGTGATTATCTGAATCTGTTACGGGTGAAGGAAGCACAGCGTTTACTGCGAGAAAGTGAAGAATCCATCACGGACATCGCCTGGCTTGCGGGGTTCAGTAACTTCTCTCATTTTGGCAAGATGTTCAAACGTACCGTTCAGGTATCACCAAGAGTCTACCGACAGGAATACAAGGAATCGGGTTCCGTGAGGACCATAAAAGAGGGAGAGAATATAAAATGATTGAAGCAAGATTAAATGAACTGGGGATCATTTTACCACAGGCCAGCGCGCCCGCAGCAAAATATGCCAATGCCGTTATTGTCAATGGAATCATGTATGTATCCGGGAAAGGACCGGATACCTCTGAACGCGGCAAACTGGGATCAGACTTCACAACAGAACAGGGATATGAATTTGCCTCAAACGCCGGACTGGAGGTGCTCGCTGTCGTTCGAGATGTGCTGGGTTCACTGGATCGGGTGAAGAGAGTGGTTAAAGTGCAGGGCTTTATCAATGCGTCCGCTTCGTATCAGGAGCATCATAAGGTGCTGAATGGATTCTCAGATCTGATGATGGAGGTATTTGGGGATCAGGGGATACACGCCCGTTCAGTATTCGGTGCAGTTTCTGTGAGGGACAACTTGCCGCTGATCATAGATTCCATATTTCAAGTGGAGGAGTAGGTATAACGATGGCAGAGTCGTCTTCATTTAATCCAATCATGTTAACGATACCCGAGAGCTTCCATACGGAACGCCTCACGATTCGAGCACCGCAGTGGGGGGATGGCGCAGCCGTTAATGAAGCGGTCCGTGAGAGTGCGGAGCAGCTGCGGTTGTGGTTACCTTTTGCCGAGAAAATCCCTTCATTGGAAGAGTCTGAAGTGACTGTTCGCAAAGCAAGGCTGAAATATCTGGAACGTACCGACATGATGTTACATTTGCGAGATAGACATACGGATGATTTCGTAGGTAGCAGCGGGCTACATCGTATTGACTGGAATGCACGCTGTTTTGAGATCGGTTACTGGATTCGATCATCGCGAACTGGTGAGGGTTTGATGACAGAAGCGGTAAAAGGCATTGAGCAATTTGCCATTACTCATCTGGAGGCGAACCGGCTGGAGATCCGCTGTGATTCCCGCAATGTGCGAAGTGCCAAAGTAGCCAAACGAGCGGGTTATACGCTGGAAGGTATATTGCGCAAGATGCGGCGTGACAGTACAGGTACGCTGGTCGATTGTATGGTTTTCTCCAAAGTCAGAGGCAGTGAGTTTGGGTAAAGGGAGGACAGGTATGGAGCGAATCGGTCAGGGAAGAACTGCGGAGATCTATACGTATTCGAACGAGTACATTATGAAGTTATATCGAATGGATTTTCCTCACGAAGCCGTCCAGAATGAATTCAGAATAAGTGAGTTGGCATACAAAAAAGGACTCCCCGTCCCACAGGCAGTATCCTTGATAGAACATACTACGTCGCGTGCTGGCATTGTTTTTGAGCGGATCCAGGGGATTACCCTGTTATCACTTATCATTCAGCAACCGGAGTTGCTGGAGCAGCTGGCGTTTAAAATGGCTGACTGCCATTACAGACTTCATTGCGAGCGAGATGATGAAGGGACGCTCCCCTTACAGAAGCAGATTTTATCGGGAGCGATTCGCAATGTTCGATTATTGTCGGAGGACGATCAAGCGCGAGTCCTTTCTTACTTAACAACATTGCCTGATCAACAGCAGATCTGTCATGGCGATTTTCACCCTGATAATGTTATGCTCAGTGAGGCTGGCGATCAATACTGGGTCATCGATTGGATGACTGGTATGTCCGGTGATCCTGCGGGTGATGTGGCTCGAAGCTGGGTAATATTAATGAGCGGCACATTACCGGAAGATACAGATCCTGCTATACGAATGGGTTTTGAAACGGCTCGTGAATCGCTGGTCGAATATTACATCCATCATTATATGCAACTTTCCGGGATTACACGTGAAGTAATAGAGTCCTGGATGCTGCCAGTTGCTGCCGCGCGTCTTGACGAGGATTTGCCTGCTCAAGAGGTGGAACAGCTGCTCAAGTTTGTTCAGGAACGTATTCGTCGGTTAGACGAATCTAACTATATTATATAAAAAGGGTAGAGAAAGAGAGGGGACATATTCATGCTGCATTCATTAAAGGCCATACAATCATACAAGTCAGGTAACACGCCGGAAGCCCAGCAGCAATGGCTGCAACTGCTGGCAGCAGCGGAGAAGCCCCATATTAACCTCGAACGCATTCATTCCATTGCCGAACTTGAGGGAACAAATCCGGTACTGGATTACACCGAGCGTACACTTCACGTACTGGAGGAGCTTCAGGTTTCTTTTTGGGTGCGAGAAATTCTGGAGGACGTATTAATCTGGTCAGAGACGGCGAAGGCCGGATCTCGGGAGCAGCGGCGGGTATGGCAAAAGCAGGGCGTTAACCTGTTTGTACATAATGTGGGGTCCGCTCAGTTATATGATCTATACGCAGGGGCAGAGCACCTGGATAATGACATCGGTAAGACCAAGGAGACGAGTATATATCAACCTGCTTCTCCGAGTGGTGCTCAAAGTAACAATGCGGATATAAGCGAGCATGATGCGCTGAATACACATACTCCAAGGCATGAGATTATACGTACTCTAGTTGCTACACATGGACTTATTGGTCAATACATACGCGGTGAGATTCCATTTGCCGAGAATGCTCCGCTTCACGCCTTAATCGTCAAAGGATGGCTTACTACAGATGAACTGCACACCATACTGATGGCATTAAATGAATGCATTATTGCAGGCGTTGATCCAGCGTTATGGGTTCAGGTTCAGGCTGAGGTACAGCGAATTGTAGGCTGGATTATCGCTGGACCGGATCATGAGGACTGGAGCGTGAAGGAACGGTTATCCCGCTTAAGAAGTTCATCCATTCGGCAGGGAGAAGCTATGGATACTGCTTACGCCAAGCTCCAAACGGAACTGGATCTAGAACAGACGCTGGCTCCACTGGCTCATCGCACATTATGGTATGTGGAGTCGGCCATGCAGGATTTTTCGTTGCAGGAGATGGTGAAGGTGTTCCTGTTGGCGCTTCGCAGCGAAAGTATGAATCCAACATTTATGGAGAGTCGATCTGAAATCGTTCGCCATATTAGCTTCGAACCATTGATGAATACGATGTATTACGACTACAAGGGTGTCAAGAAGCTCAATATTTACAAGAAACGAATGATTGAAAAATATTTGGAACAGTATACATGGGAACAGATTACGGCAGGGGAGCAGATCGTCTATCCCCATCTAACACATCGCATTGAGCGTCATGCGGATCTGCCCGATACACTGTTTGTGACCTTCGAATTTTCCCCAGCGGCTGAGAAGCTGATTGCATTCTGTATCGAAGCGGAAAAGTCACCATTATACGAGAAAGCTGTATTGCTGTTATTTGACCTGTTCGGATTGCGCCGGGATGCCTATGACCGTTTCCACAACGAAGAGACGTATTTGTCCGATATGAACAGCTCCGGTGATTATAAAAAAGTACTGCTCGACTATATCGTTGGTAAACGGGTACTTGATATCGGTCCAGGTGGAGGGATTCTACTGGATCTGATTGAGCAGGAAAAACCGGAAGTGGAGCCGATTGGTATCGATATCTCAGCCAATGTCATTGAAGCGCTGGAACGCAAAAAACAACGTGAGGGACATCGCTGGCAAGTGATGAAGGGCGATGCCCTGCAACTGGAGCAATATGTGCAGCCAGGCACAGTGGATACGGTTATTTTTTCATCCATTCTGCATGAATTATATTCATATATTGAACTGGACGGTCGAAGATTTAATTCCGATACGGTTGTAGCCGCGCTGAGAAGTTCATTCCGTGTGCTGTCACCTGGAGGAAGAATTCTGATTCGGGATGGCATCATGAGTGAACCGGAGACACAGAAGCGCCGTATTCGTTTCCTGGAAGCGGATGGGATGCGCTGGCTGGAGCGGTATGCAGAGGATTTTCAGGGACGTGCAATTCAATATGAGCGGGTCTCAGACAATGAGGTCGTATTGCCGATCAACGATGCGATGGAATTTCTCTATACCTATACGTGGGGGGAAGAGGCATACGTCCATGAAATTCAGGAGCAGTTCGGTATATTCACGCCAACAGCCTATGAGAACTGTATTCGAGAAGCGCTGGGTGAACAAGCCGACATTATTACGTTACGACATTTCCTTCAGGAGGGTTACACGGAGGCACTAGGTGAACGAATTATCTTTATGAGGGAAGATGGAGAACCTGCGCCTTTGCCAGACAGTACCTGCCTGATTGTCATTGAGAAGAAGAAAGGATTGGCGGATGGATGATGAGCGAGGCCAGCACGGTTTTGTATTTTGTTAGACATGCGGAGTCACGGTATGTTGAAGGACAGGAACGCGAGCGTGGACTAACAGAGCAAGGTCATCAAGATGCGGGAACGGTTGCCAGTCTGCTCCATGGGGAGCAGATTCAACTGTTCTATTCTAGCCCTTACAGGCGAGCGGTGGATACGATTCAGATTCTGGCAGATCGGTCAGGTGGAATTGTGGTGACAGAGGAAGATCTGCGTGAACGCCAGTTATCGAGTTCGGAGTGAGGCATGATAATTTTCGTGAAGCCAAGCAACGATTGTACCGTGATCCTACGTATGCGTATCCTGGAGGAGAGTCTGGTGAACAGGCTCGCTTAAGAGCAGTAACGGCGATCGAGAAAATTTTGGATAAACATGTGGGTCACAAGGTAGTCATCGGAACCCATGGAGATGTCATGACGCTTATTATACAACACTATGATTCTTCCTACGGTTATGATTTCTGGGAAAGTACTACGATGCCGGATATCTATAAGTTGCGGTTTGATGGAACGCGCAAGTTGGTCCAGGTCAACCGATTGTGGGAGTGAGAGAGTTATATATGAGAAATGTATTAACCAGAATGATAGTGGAGAGGAGTGAGTTGGACGGATGAAAATTACGCTTTTGCCTGATACATACTTTATTGAAAATCTAAGCGTATCTTCATTACAGGATAGAATGTACTGCATATTTGATCTCGAAGGGACAGGCATTAATCCTGTGGTGGAGAGTGTGACTCAATTTGGTGCGATGCATTACCAGAGAGGTCAACAATGTAATACAACATTTTCTTCACTTGCACGTGCGAACAAACCTATACCAGAACCTGTGGCCAAGTTAACAGGCATTTCGAATGAGGATATGTTGGAAGCTCCTTCGTTTGTAGAAGCATTTCAGACCTTTCAGGAATTCATAGGGGATAACGTCCTGGTGACACAAGCCGGATATGAGTATGACCTGCCCATCTTGAAGCGGCATTGTGATGAGTATGGCCTCCCGATGTTGACCAACCCGGTGCTGGATACAAAAGCGATGTTTACCTATATTCATCCTGAGATTACCGAGGTCGTCTCAACGGATTTTCTGATTGGGTATTATGATCTGAATACAGATGGAATTCACAGGCACAATGCTTTGGCAGATTGTAGTGTGATCGCTGATATCTTTGAATGTATTCTTAGCGAATATGAGAAACTTCAATTGAATCATTTTACTGCCGATCCCAAGCAGATGATGAAACGTTTCGTTATACCAGAGATGTATCTGACATGATAAGGAACTGGAGGAGAGATCAATGAGCAGAACGGATGTGGAGAAGCTACTGTTGGATCTTAACGAGGGACGGATTCTGACCCAGCAGACATTCGAAGGACTGGATGTGGAAGTTTACCTGGACGAAAGGGATGCCTCTGTATTTGCTGACGAGTGGATGCAAGCTTTTGAACGATGGGCTCGAGTTACAGCGGTGGCTGAAGAAGAGGTGCTGCGCGCATGCAGGGAACAGGCTTTCAAACAAACTTTAGCTCTCACCGGCGAACCTGAGTTAGCGGGGTATGTAAGTGATGATATCGGTTTAATTGGCGCTGCACTGTTACAGGATGTGGTACATGAACCATTTGTTAATGAACTGTTGGAAAGTTATCGTCAAGGCAGGTTGCCCCTGCGATAAGCGGGGGAGGACCAACAGGGCTGTTTTCGTTTGTATAAAAAAACAGCATCAAATGTACATTGTGGGTCGGCTGAGGCATAAGGTACAATTCACCTAAGCAATCGATGAGAATGATAATCATTATATGTGAAACATTCTCACGGTTACATCAACAGATCACATAGGGGTGAAGGGTAACATGGTAGGTTTAGTTAAAGGTTTCAAAGGGTGGACAATTACATTACTGCTCATGGGTCTGGTTATTTCAGGATGTAGTACAAATACCGCTACGAATGCGGAACAGACTCCTGCAACTGAAACTGAAAGTGCAGCTTCTGGAGAAAATACTTCTGGAAACGAGACAGAGCCTGCGACACGAGTTGTACAGGATGAATTTGGAGATGTGACGATTCCGGTTCAGCCACAGCGGATTGCTGGAATATATGTGGAAGATTATCTGAAGGCGCTCGATATTACACCAGTCGTGCAGTGGTATAATCCGATGTGGGGCGTGCAGGATTATTTAGAACTGGATGTTCCGAAATTTGATACTACAGGGAGTATTGAGGCTTTGTTGGAATATAATCCGGATCTTATTATTGTAGATGGTGGAGCGGATGCGGAGAAATATGAGATGTATTCCAAGGTGGCACCGACGTATCGTCTGCCTGAGAGCGTACTGCAGGATTCGAATCAAGTTTTGAAAACCATTGCCGATGTTGTAGGGAAACCGGAAAAGGGTGAAGAAGTTGCTGCGGCATTTGAGGCCAAGATTGCAGATGCTAAGGCGAAGTTGCAGGAAGCGGTTGGAGACGAGACTGTCGCAGTTGTCCGGCTGAATGTTAACGATGACACACTGGCGTTGTTCGGTGTGAAGAATCGATTTACCGGATTTATTTATTCCGAGCTTGGTCTAACACCACATCCTCTGGTTAGCAAGATGGAAGAATATCAGGAAATTCTGTCTGAGGAGGCCGTGCCGCAACTTGATGCAGATCATCTTATTATTTTCCCTTCCAATGGAGAATGGTCTTCTCCTGAGAACAAGGAAGCCTTGAAGGTACTTGACAGCAAATTGTGGAAATCTCTTCCGGCCGTTAAGAACAATCAGGTGTACATCATGGAAAGATCACATTGGCAATCAGGTGCGATTACAGCGAATTCCATGAAAATAGATGATATTTTGGAAAAAATGACTCCATAATTGAATCGATTACTTAAAGAAAGTTCTTCAGCCAGGGTTGAAGAGCTTTCTTTTTTCGTATACACTATTTTTAAATGATAATAATTCTCAGTTAAGGACGATGAACATGTGCCACACCATAATACAACTGATCCCCAAGCCCTGGCTATGCTCACTTCAGCATATGGAATACGTAGATCACCATCAATCTCATATCGATAAACGTTTGTTATACAGAATGTCGACTTCACACTCCATATTTGTTGTAACGTCTGGGAAAGGTTCAATAGTTTGCTCAGATCGGGAATCTCATCTGGAAAAAGGAATGATTATGTTTGTTCCGGCTGGAACATCCGTTAAAATAGTAGGTTCGCCTTGGACAGAAAGTGAATTGCAGTACTATAAGCTTGATCTGATGGTGGCTGAGTTAAGCGAAGAGACTTCGAATGCTTTGTATAGAAGAAACACGGAGGAGCAGCAGGAAATTTCCCAAAGTCCAGATTCTCCGACATTATTACCGCTTATGCAACTCAGCTACAGTCCGTGGAGTTCCTGTCTGGAAGCCTTGGAACAAATACTGCGTCAACAGGTCACTGACGATTGGCTGGAGCAATGGGAGGTACAGCTTCGTTTCCAGGAGTGGTTCCGTGCCTTGCTTCGCCATAGTGTCCCCGAAACAGAAGTACCCGATGACCGTGCCCGTCTTCAAAGTTCAATTCGTTATATTGGCGACCACTATGATCAGACCATAACCGTGGATGAGCTCGCAGCAGATATTGGTCTAACAAGAGCCAGCTACACTCGGCAATTCAAAAAAATTACGGGTAAGCTCCCGCTTGAATATGTAAATGCGGTTCGGCTTGAACGCTCGAAGCAACTATTGCAGCTGACGGATGATCGCATCCATGAAATTGCTCAAAATGTGGGATTTAGCAGCGAGTATTATTTTGGTCGCCGTTTCAAGCAATATGCTGGTATTTCACCTGGGTTATACCGCCGTCATCACCGTCAAGAGGTTCGTGTCTTTGCTCCGTATCTGGAGGACTTCGTTTTGGCTCTTGGCGTAAAACCTGTACTGCAATGCTCCCATCATTCTTGGGGTAGACAGCATTATTTGGGATTGGATGATGTACCCGAATTCGATGTGAGCCAGCAGGATGCTCAATTTAATGTGGGCAATATACCGGACTTTATCATGTTGAACAAGGGACATGATCGATGGAATCTGGACCGATTTGAGCAGGTAGCACCTACGTTTTACGTGGAACACCTGGGAGAAGATTGGCGCTCCATTTTGAGATCGACAGCCGATGTATTGGGAAAGGTGAATCGGGTTCAAGATGTAATTGGTGCTTATGAGGACAAGGCATCAGAGGCTAAGAGTCGGTTATCGCGTTATATGCGTGGAGAAACCGTAGCTTTTTTGCGTATATCCGCGTCGGATATTACTCTCTATGGGGATCAGCAGGGCTATGTCGGACCTGTAATTTATCAGGATCTTGGACTGACTCCGCACTCCCGTGTGCAGCAATGGACAATACACGAGCGGAGGATTTTCATTGGATTGGACCAGTTAAGTCAGCTTCATGCGGATCATTTGTTGATTACATTTGACACTGGAAATTCTGCTAAACCTGGAGATGAGCGCGAATTGCTCAACAGCGACGAATGGAAGTGCCTGCCTGCGGTGAAGAGTGGCAATGTGTATGAGGTGGATTTTATGAGCTGGATGAACTACGGTGTGATCTCACATGGGAAGAAGATTGAGGATATATTGCGGTTTATGGCTTGAGGGATGGGAGCTAAAACTACAAACAAGCTGGTTCAATAATTAAATTAAACTCGAAGCAAAATCAAAAAAATGTTCCACTAATCTGATTTACTGTATGATATAGGAAAAATAGAGATTCAAGAAAGGAACTTCCTATGCGGAAAAAAATCTGGGCCTCAATTTTAGTAGTAGCTGTTATTGGGATGATTCCTGTTACAGCAATATCGACGACTGCGGTCGCCGAATCGCATGAAATTTCGGGTGAAGATCTTCCTGAAAGCTTAAGATATGATTCTAACCATCCAGATGTAATTTATGTGAAGGATTGTGGGATCTTCGAAAAAGTTGATTCGAGTTTAGTAGATTACGGCGAAGAAGAAGTTGTTTTCGATGATGTACAAAAGGTAACAGATAAAACGAATGTAATTGTTGCTTATGATGCAACTTACGTCAAAAAAGGTGAATGGGAATAGCAAATTCATCACTTTACAATTTAGGAGCGCAAGAAGATGTTTTTTCTTCTTGGGCTCTTTTTATATCCAATAAAAAATAAAATTCCAGAATTCGACCTAAGCATGAAAGAAGTAAATGATTTCATCGACTGGTATGAAGCCAAGCAAGCGGGAAGCGGAAAAGCTTCGTATGCGATCGATAAACACGACAATAACAAAGGACCTTTTAAGAGTCGGAAGGATTATATCCTGTTTGATCGGGTGCTGACGTTTGAGGTAAGTGAATACTAAAAAATATGAAGTTCCTTTAGCTTAGGCTAAAGGGGCTTCTTTTTGCTTCACAGTGATGAATGAGCCAATGCAACTACCCGAAAGGCTTGTTTCATCTTATTTTAGTGTAGCGTTTACAAAAAAACTGGATAACGAGCACAAAATGCAAAAGCGGATGTCCTTGACTGAACGATTGTGACATACCATTAGAATGAAGGCTGATCTGTAACGCAGAGTTTGAAGTCTTCAAGCATAGCCATGAATGGCGGATGGGAGAGCTGTAATGACAAAACGGGTAATTCTGTTGGAAGAAGGTACGGCAGAGATGAAAGGGATAATGGGCAGTAAAGGGGCTGATCTTGCAGAACTTATCCATGCAGGGTGGTCTGTCCCAGCCGGATTTATGGTCACAACGGAATGCTGTCGCGAGTTCTGTACCCGTCTTGGACATCTTTCCGGTGAAGGAGAGGAAGAGATTATTAACGCGATCCGGCATCTGGAACAGCAAACAGGGAAGTTCTTCGGACATTCGGAGAACCCGCTACTACTCGCGGTACGTACGGACCAGGATCGAGCATCAGCAACACGATCACTGCTCAATGTTGGTCTTAATGATGCTACTGTGGAAGGACTCGCACGTCAAACCGGTGATCGGTTGTATGCACTCCAATGTTATCTAGATTATTTAAAGGAATATGGACAGCTGGTGTATGCAATTCCGTCTGAATTTTTCACAGAAATATCGAGTCATGTCAAGGGTCGGGATGAAACGGAACTTGAATTAACCATTACACAATTTAAATATTTAATCGAAGGGGAGGGGAGGAACCCTTTTCCTCAAGATGTTCAAATTCAATTTAAAGAAGCAGTACGTGCGGTATATCATTCACAGCGTAGTAAAGCATCCAGATCTCAGGACGAGATCATGCGTAAATCATATTACATCTCTTCGGAGCAAAGCGCTCCTGTTCTTATACAGACGATGATGCATGGAAAATGTGGAGAATCAAGCGGTACCGGAACAATGTATACGCGCAGTCCACTTACAGGAGAAAGGGGAATCAATGGACAATACGTCCCAACTGGGAACGCGAGCCAAACAGATCATGGTCTGGGGCGTTTACGGAATGACGAACCTGAGCTGTACACAAGTTTGCAGGAGATTGGAGACCAGTTGGAGACGCGTAATGGAGAAGTGCAGGAAATCACGTTTGTGATTGAAGCCGGCGCGATGTATGTTGTGCAGACCCAGCCCGCACGATTATCCTCCACAGCCACACTGAGGAGTACCGTGGATTTTGTCCATGAAGGATTCATCACCAAGGAGGATGCACTTCTTCGCATCCAACCTGCGCATATAACGGAAGTGCAGAAGCTTTACACAAATCCTAGTTCTATCAACGAAGCGAGCACTGGAAATTTTCCAGTAACTAATGATGAATGTCCAGCTTATAACAACTCAGATTCACTTTTATCAGCAGATCTGCAACTACTGCTCGATTGGGCTGATGAAGTGAAAGAGCTGAAGGTAATGGCCAATGCTGATCGACCACAAGATGCCATAACAGCACGGATACTGGGGGCTGAGGGAATAGGTCTGTGCAGGACGGAGAACATGCTGTTATCACCTGCGCGGTTACCATTTGTACAAAAAATGATCCTGGCAGACAGTGAATCCGAACGCAGGCGTGGTTTGGAGCGTCTGTTGCCGATGCAGCAGTCTGATTTTGAACAGATATTCGAAGCGATGGATGGATACCCGGTAACGATACGTTTGCTCGATTCGCCGTTGCATGAACTGCTACCGGATTGGGGAGTGTTGGAGAAACGACGTGAGTGGTTACAAGCAGAGGAGTGGCAGGAGCAAAAAGACCATCAGATTGAACTGGAGGAACTGGAACGTGTAATTCGCAGAGTCAGTGAATTGCATGAACATAATCCGACATTGGGGCAACAGGCTTGTCGGCTGAGTACGGTGTTCCCGGAGATCGTTGATATGCAGCTGGAAGCGATTTTTCGCGCAGCGGTGAAAGGTATCCGGCAAGGCTGGTGGGTACGTCCCGAGATTATGATCCCGCAGATCGGTCATGTGCATGAACTTCAGGTGATGAGAGATCTGGTGGATCATGTGGCTGACCAAGTGCTTGGTGAGGAGAAGCGGCATTGTCTCTATAGAGTGGGGGCGATGATCGAAGCTCCGAGAGCGGCGCTGACGGCGACTCACATTGCTCGCCAGGCTGACTTTTTCTCGTTTGGCACGGATGAGCTGACAGAGATGACATTTGGATATAGTCGCCATGAAGCTGAGAAGCGATTCATTCAACTGGATACGGACTCTCGTACGGTAACGAATAATCCATTTTATGTGCTGGACATTGAGGGAGTCGGACAACTGATTGAGATGGCGGTAGTCCAAGGTCGAATTCGAAAACCTCATCTGAAGACAGGGATCTGCGGAGAAAATGTGGTGGATTTGGAGTCCATTACGTTCTGCCACCGCATTGGTCTGGATTACGTAAGCTGTTTGCCTGCACAGATCCCTTATGCACGAATTGCTGCTGCACAAGCAACCATTAAGGAACAGAGAGAGGGCGCGAACACTCAGAATGCAGATATATCCACAATTGCGTAACACTCACCCCGTCCTACACGGAACTTCCATGGAATAGCAACCAGAAAACTGTTATACTGAAATATGCGTTTTGTAAAATGAACGTAAAATTTCAGGGTAAGGGTTGAAAGCGACCATGTATAATTCCAAAAATGAACGAACTTCATCACGGACCTTATTCGCCGTGTTATTCATTCTTATGCTGCTGAAGCTGTCACTGCTGCGGTATTTCTTTTTCCAGGGTCTGTCCGGCATCGGTCTGTTAACTGACGCATTAGGCGCACTAACTGTGGTATGCCTGCTGGATCTGATCGTGCCCAAAGGCTGGAAGCGAGCAGTATACGGAGGATTCAATGTTCTGTTTTCTCTGGTGCTGTTCGCGGCTACGCTGTATAACGTTCATTTCAGTTCGGTACCCACCTATACCGCGCTAAGTGAGTTGGGGCAAGTTGCCCAAGTACGGGGAAGTATCGGACCACTGGTACGACCGGAGCACTTTCTGTTTTTTGCAGACATCGTACTGGCATTGCCAATATGGTTGATTATGCGTAGACGTGCTGGCGGGCGTAACCATAGCAGTTACCGCGATAGCGGTCTGACGTTTGGTAGAATTCGCAAACGTTACTGGGGCAAGCTCGGCGTTGCGCTTACTGCTGCATTCTGCATCGTGTTGTCTGGCAGTTTTATTGTCAAAGGTGAAACGATTGATAACGAACTGGTTCGGGCGGAGAATCTCGGTTTCCTGAACTATCAGGTATCGTCTGCCATTCTGACGAGCAAAGAGAATGAGGCCATTGCGAATGGTAACATTAACGAAACAATTGCTAAGATCAATGAGCTGGTTAGCAAATATCCGTATCAGGATAAACCAAGTAACGGCTCAGCCGTGAAAGCCAAATATTTTGGTCAGGCCAAAGGCAGCAATCTGATTGTACTGCAACTGGAGTCCTTTCAGAATTTCCCGATTAATGCTTCATTAGACGGTCAGGAGTTAACACCGGTACTGAATGATCTGGCCAAAGAAAGCTATTATTTCTCTCATTTTTTCCAACAGATCGGACAGGGAAACACATCAGACGCGGAGTTCATGTCGAACACGTCTATCTATCCAACCGGAGTTGTTCCCATGTCAGCAGGGTATAGTGACCGCGAACTGCCGAGTCTTCCCAAGTTATTGGGGAAAGAAGGATATGAGTCCGAGACGTACCACGTCAATGACGTTACCTTCTGGAACCGGAACAAGATGTATCCGGCACTCGGATTCACTCGTTACTTCGACAAGCCCAGCTTCGAGAATGACAGATTCAATGACTTTGGACCATCGGATGAAGAGTTGTACCGTGTAGGTGTGGAAAAAATGACTGCGCATCAGGCTGCGAATCAGCCGTTCTATGCTCAGTTCATTACGGCATCGAGCCACTCGCCGTTTACGGTTCCCGCTGATCGTGCACGAATTACGATTCCTGCGACCATCACGAACAAATTGCTTCACGATTATCTGCAAGCAATCAACTATACGGACTATGCCATCGGTCAACTCATTAATGAGTTGAAGGCGAACGGATTATGGGATAATACTACTTTAGTGCTCTACGGAGACCACTTTGGTCTGCCTGCTGACGAAGAGATTACACAGCAGATTCAGGCCAATCTGGGCGTCCCGTATGACGGTAAAGTAAGTCGATTCAACATCCCGTTCATGATTCACACGCCGAAACAGACCAAAGGGCAATTGATTGAGCAGCCAGGCGGTCAGTTGGATATGTTGCCAACGATTATGAACCTGATGGGAGTTTCGCTCCAGGATGAGAAATTCACTGCCTTCGGACATGATTTGCTCAACATGGACCACAATGCCTTCGGTATCCGGTATTACTTGCCGACGGGTTCATTTGTCAACGATGACATCATGTTTATCCCGGGTGCGGGCTTTGACGATGGAACAGCCTATTCGCTGAAGACATACGAGCCAGTAACGGATTTGGAACCGTATCGTGCCGATTATGAACATGTGCTCAGCCTGATGAAACTGTCTGACGAGTATGTGAAGTTGTTACCGAAACGTGCACCATAAATCAATTTTTCTGCAATAGGTCAGATCAAAAACGTCACCAGTTCAAAAGCTGGTGGCGTTTTTTTGCATGTTTCTTGCACAAGTGTTGTAATAAAGAGGATAACTAAAGTTTGAAACTGTAATAATTAATGTTACAATGGGATGAGCAAGAATGAAGTGAGCAAAAGCGCGTAATATTCGCAGATCTCATATTCAAAGTACTTATGAACCTAACAGACGAGAGGATTGAATATATATGAAACTGAGTGTACTCGAACATGGACATATCAACGAAGGACGAAGTGTACAGGATACGTTGCAGGAAACGGTGAAACTCGCACAACATGCGGATCAATTGGGGTACTCCCGCTTCTGGATGTCGGAGCATCACGGTAGTGGTGCGCTGTCTTTCTCCAGTCCTGAAGTTATGATTGCACATGTGGCTGCACATACGGATCGAATTCGCGTAGGTTCCGGTGGCGTTATGTTACCTCACTATAGTGCCTATAAGGTTGCAGAGAATTTCCGTCTGCTGGAAGCTCTGCATCCGGGACGGATTGACCTTGGGATTGGCAGAGCACCGGGAGGCATGCCAATTGCCAGCAGAGCGCTGAATGAAGGCAAATCATCGAATGTACAATTCTTTCCGCAACAGATCACGGATCTGGGCGGATACTTCCACGAGCAGTTGCCTGAGGATCATCGGTTTGCATCTCTGGTAGCCGGACCATCGGTTCCCACGGTACCCGAAGTGTGGTTGCTGGGTTCCAGCTCCGAAGGTGCAAGAATTGCTGCGGCACAAGGGACATCGTATGCGTTTGCCCAATTCTTCGGAACACCAGGCGGCGAAGAAGCGATGAAACATTACCGCAGACATTTCAAGCCGTCCATCCTGAATGACAAACCACATTCAATGATTGCTGTCTCGGCATTCTGCGCGGAGACAGAGGAAGAAGCGGCTGAACTTGCGCGCAGCAATGAACTTTTCTTCTTACGCCTTGGACGAGGTCTTGAACAAAGTTCCTTCCCATCTCTGGAGACGGTGAACAACTATCCGTACACAGCGATGGAGATGGAACAGATCCGTCAACGTCGTTCTTTTTCCATCGTGGGAACACCAGATCAGGTGAAAGACAAAATTACCGCAATGGCAGAACGCCATGAAGCAGATGAAGTCATTATTGCATCAGCGGTTCATTCGTTTGAAGCACGTCTGCGCTCATTTGGCTTGATTGCAGAAGCCTTTGGACTCAAGCAGGACTAATGGTAAGCAAGCGGGAATAACTACTCTAAACAGACTGGAATCTTGCGCATGCAAGGTTCCGGTTATACTCTTGCGTGATCAGGGAGAGGAGAGATTCACATGCGCAGATGTGTCATTAGTGATATTCACGGCTGTTACGATGAATTTAATGCACTGCTTAAGCTTGCAGATTATAATCCGCAGCAGGATGAATTGATTTTACTTGGTGATTATGTGGATCGCGGTCCAAGCAGCAGACAGGTCATCGAACAGATTATGCAGCTTCAGCAACAGCACCATATTATTGTGATTAAAGGCAATCACGATGCCATGATGGTCAAGGCGTTAACTCAGGATGTTGAGCAATATGATCAACACTGGATTCGTAACGGCGGACTACAGACGATGGCAAGTTATCTGGATCTGGAGCTTACTTATGATGAGCAACAGATAGATTGGGAAGCTTATGGTGAAGCCAAACAGTGGATACGTACACACTATGAACACCATCTTCGTTTTCTGGAACAGCTTCCGCTGGTGTACGAGATTCCGGGTTATATTTTTGTGCATGCCGGGATTAACCCGGATATCGAGGATTGGAGAAACCAGTCCGAGCGGGACTTTATTTGGATTCGTGAATCATTCTATTCCAGACCAACGACGATTAGAGAGACGGTCGTATTTGGACACACCCCCGTGAAGCATTTGCATGATGAGACAGGCATTTGGTTTGACCCGAGCGGAGACAAAATTGGCATTGATGGTGGTTGTGCCTACGGAGCGCAATTGAACCTGCTGGAGATTAGCGAAGACGGCAGTCTACAGACCTTTTTTGTTCGACAAGGGCAGAGCGCGGAAGAGCCTGAGATTTAATGTTTTCGTTGCGTATCAGGGTTTCGTATGCTAATTTTATAAGGTTGTACGATGAATAAATACGATACATATCATATCGACTTGAGGGTAATGAACCAAGTTTGGCTATTTTCCAAAATGACTTACCTGAGAATGATTTGCAATCAATTCGCTGTAAAAGGATTGGAATTAAGCCTTATTAGCGCTATAATCAGTAGGGTATGATTAAAATATGACATGTATTATTCTAAATGAGAATTGACGGAGGGCTATAAATATGGAGAAAGCGTTAATCTTCGGTCACAAAAATCCCGACACGGATACGATCTGTTCGGCAATCGCCTATGCGGATCTGAAAACAAAGTTGGGTCAGGACGTTGAAGCTGTGCGTCTCGGCGAAGTCAATGGTGAAACCCAGTTCGCACTGGATCAATTCAAAATCGCAGCACCGCGTCTGATTAAAACAGCTGCAAATGAAGTAAATAAAGTCATTCTGGTTGACCACAACGAGCGTCAGCAAAGTGTAAGCGATATTGAGGAAGTGACTGTCGTTGAAGTTATTGACCATCACCGTATTGCTAACTTTGAGACAAGCGGACCTCTGTATTTCCGTGCAGAGCCTGTAGGTTGTACAGCAACCATTTTGAATAAAATGTACAAAGAAAATGGCATCGAAGTGAGTGCACCAATTGCTGGCCTGATGTTGTCTGCCATTATCTCCGATTCCCTGTTGTTCAAATCCCCGACTTGCACAGAGCAGGACGTAGCCGCTGCGCGTGAACTGGCTGTTATTGCTGGTGTAGATGCAGACAGCTATGGTCTGGACATGCTGAAAGCCGGCGCGGATCTGAGCAAAAAAACAATTGCTGAACTAATTTCCCTGGATGCAAAAGAATTTGTAATGGGTCAATCCAAAGTGGAAATTGCACAGGTTAATGCCGTTGACGTGAATGATGTTCTCGTGAAGCAACCTGAGCTTGAAGCCGCTATTGATGCAATCATTTCCAGCAAAGGTCTCGACCTGTTTGTATTTGTCGTAACAGACATTCTGAACAACGATTCTGTAGCTTTGGCATATGGTACATCCACTAAAGCCGTGGAGAAAGCCTACAATGTGACGCTGTCTGATAGCAGAGCTATCTTGAAAGGCGTAGTATCACGCAAATCACAAATTGTACCGGTTCTGACGGAAGCATTCAACACGCTGTAAATCAAACCGATTGGCATATTCATACGCTGATATGTATTACAAATAAGTAGCAACACCATCCTAGCCTGCTCTGATCCGTAAATGGTCAGGACAGGCTTTTGATGTAGAGGAGGAAGAATCATGATTAAAAATGAAAAGATCAAAGCGGCCGAAGTGCAGCTCACCGGCCTAAATGGTGAAGATCTGGGTGTGATGTCAACGCAGGAAGCACTTCTACTTGCGAAGCAACATAAAGTAGATCTGGTGTGCTTGTCCTTGATGACAAGTCCACCGCCATGCAAGCTGATTGGAGCTGGAGCGGCCAAAGCAGAAGCGCAGCAGGCGAAGAAAAAAGCGAGTAAATCCCCCGATAAACGTAAAGTAAAGGAAATTCGCTTGAACCTTGCGATGGAGGATCACGACCGGGATACGAAGCAATCTCAGGCGGAGCGCATTCTGAAGAAGGGTGATTCGGTAAAACTCGTCATCCAGGTGCATGGAGCCAAAGAAGGAGTTGCAGGCAAGGAGTGGGCTGAGCAACTGAGCAAATCGCTGGCTGAATTCGGTAGCAAAACGACAGGTGTTCAGGTAAGTGGTAAACAGGTTGTTGTGCAACTGGACCCTAATGCGTAAACTGCCTGGAGCGATCCTCGGTGTAGCACAAAGGTAACGAATGTCGATACAGTAATGATTTTTTGGATGTAAAGAAAGCCCAATGAGGTGGCAGGTTAACTGCTGCTGTATTGGGCTTGTTTGTCATCACTTGGATTGAGGTGTCGTCCAATTTAATGCAAAAGCCGTTTCTGTTCCAGTAGTTCAGCTGCGTAAATAACGGCTGCCACCAAGACGTACATATAACTGCCCAGGTAATACAGGCGTGGAACCAGCGGCCATATTATTCTGGCTGTTTTTGGCGAATCGGGATAAATAAAAGAAGTCCGGATAGATCACCATATCCATTAAGTAGGCGGAGACCCGGCTACCTGGAACGCGGAACTGGTTCAGGGTACGTATAATTTCTTCGCCGCGTGCAATACCAATGCCATGACCATAATACCAGTTCTCACGCAGCATGAACGTATTCTCTCCCTGCCACTCGGGGGTTTCCGGAGAAACATCCGGATTTTTGAAATACAGCACATCTCCTGGAAGGGCGGTTTCACTACCGTTTTTTTCGGTTAATCGCAGGTCACTGTCATAATGCCAGTCGAAGAGTAACAGATTTCGAAACAGGGAATTAAAGGCGTCTTCGCGAATGCTTCCCAGCACGCCACCATACAGCACAATAACGGTAGCTGTTGCACATTCAAAGGCATATAAGTGTCCATTCCTCCAGATATCTCGGATACCGTCGGCGGGTGTCACGTTTGATCTTAGCTCGAACCCACCTTCCGCATTACGATCCCAGTAGGCAGGATTACATCTGGATTTCTCAAAGGATGCAAAACTCACACCGCTTCGATCCAATCCTTCCGCTGCATCCACGAGAGAGCCCCTCAAGTCCCACTCAAAACGAAGATGATCCATGGATTGGTACACATACCTTGTAGGCCGATTCTGGAGTTGCTGTAACCAATGCCATTCAAAAGCAGACCATTCCAAGCGGTTCAGCTGGGCGGGTTGATTAGCAACAATGATCATGATCCATAACCTCCGTTCCTATTCGAATATTCAACATTGTATAATCGGGAGAGCACGGGTATTGTGTAGTATATGACGTGATGTGTTCGAATTGGTATGTACACAATGAAAGTTGTCAGCATTCAAAATTAAAAATGTCGCTTCATGCAGGGATTTTGTCCGATCTCGTTTATCAATCATGGCATTTGGGGTAGTACTCTATAGATGAAGTTATGTTCAGGTCGATCTATTCATACGGAATACATTCGAATTCTCATAAAGGAGGACATGTAATGTCGAAATCCATTACAGAGAGCCGATCTCTGTTCGAACAATTGTATACGCACGCACCAATCGGCATTGCTGTCGCATCGCATGTAAATGGACGGTGGTTGCAGCTTAATCCTGCATTTTGCGAGATGCTTGCATACAGTGAAGATGAACTGATCGATACTTCGGTCATACATATGATCTACGAAGAAGATCTGCATATGGAGGAATTCCGCAGCAAGTTTTGGGAAATGACCCATGAAACAAGTCCGATGTACGAGACGGAGGTTCGTCTGAAACGAAAGGACGGTTCGTTATTATGGGCAACCCTTAGAGCTTGCATTGTTAGGGATGAAACGAATGGTGAGCCCTTGTATTTGCTGGTACAAGCTGCTGATATTACGAAACAAAAAGATGCAGAGGAAATACTCATCGTGCAACGTAAGCAATTGGAAGAGAGCAGTCGTATCTCTCGCCTGCTGGCGGAGTCTTCATTAGATCTGATTGCAATACATGATGCCGATTCTAGTCGTACATTTAAATATGTATCGAATGCATGTAAGAGCATGTTGGGCTATGAGCCAGAAGAAATTATAGGTAAGCCGGGAACATTTGTTATCTATCCGGAGGATGTGCCTATGGTTGAAGCGTACGTGGAAGAGCAGAGAAAGGGTCTGGCTCCCAAACGGATCAATTATCGTCTTTTACATAAGGATGGATCTACGGTGTGGGCAGATACCATTACACATTATGTTTATGACAGTGCAGGTGAACTGATAGAGCTCGTCGCTGTAACCCGGGATATCACTGCCAGCCAGCAACAACAGTTAAGCATGCAGGAGTACAGATCGTTATTTGACTGTAATCCCCTAGGTGTGGCTTCTCTTGATCTGGAAGGCAATCTGCTGAAAGCCAATATGGGTCAGGAACAGTTGACAGGACACACCAAGGAGGAGCTGCTGAGTCGGCCTTTTGATCACCTCATTGATCCTGTGGATCTGGAGAAGACTCGATATCATTTTGAGGAAACGGTGAAGGGCAATGCACAGAGCTACGAGATAGGCTTAATTCACAAAAATGGGCAGCGAATTGAAACAAATGTGATTAATGTTCCTATTATACTTGAGGACAAAGTTGTCGGGGTCTACGGGATTACCAGTGACATTACAGAGTCCAAACGTTACGTCGAGGAAATCGAGAATCTTAGTTATGAACGGGCATTGATATTGAATGGCATGTCTGAGGGTGTTATTGGACTGGACCTTGATGGGAATCTGAACTTTGCCAATCCAGCCGCTGCGGAGATCATGAACTTCTGTCCAAGTGAAATGAATGGCAAGCCCCTTGACCAGATGATGATCCAAATGCAGAGCGAAGGCATCCCCTACCCATCCAAGGATACACCAATTCTACAGGCTGTTCGTGAGGGACGAGGTCTGCCGCGTACCGAATCCGTATTCTGGAGACAGGATGGATCCAGTTTCCTGGCGGAGTTCCAATTGAAGCCGATTATGGATCAGGGTAGAACCCGCGGGGCAGTGTTGGTTTTCCGTGATATGACATCTGTTAAGGACATCATACGTGCCAAGGAAGCAGCAGAGCATGCAGACCGGGCAAAGTCTGAGTTTCTCGCCATCATGAGTCATGAGCTTCGTACGCCCTTAAACGGCATCATGGGCATGGCCCATCTGTTAATGGAAACCGAGCTGGATGATGAACAGAAAGGTTTTGCGGAAATCATGATTGATAGCGGCGAATCCCTTTTGTACATTTTGAACGAAATTTTGGATTTCAGCAAAATCGAAGCAGGCAAAATGGATCTTGAGCGCGCACCTGTAGATATTAAGGCGATGTTGGGTGGGGTGATCGAGCTGTTTGCACTGAAGGCATCAGAGAAAAATATTGAACTTTATTATGAAGTGTCGGATCACATTCCTGAACGCATTAGAGGGGATGAGACACGAATCCGGCAGATTTTGATTAATCTGGTGGGTAATGCCGTTAAATTCACAGAGAAGGGCCGTATTATGGTGAGCGTAGGTGCTGATTTCTCAGATGAGCATGGTCAGGATAACCTGATGTTGACCTTTAAGGTGAGAGATACAGGGATCGGCATTCCAATAGAAAAGCAGCATCAATTGTTCCAATCCTTCTCACAGCTTGATCCGGCCATCAATCGTAAGTTTGGCGGGACAGGTCTGGGCCTTGCGATCAGCAAAAAACTGGTGGAGTTAATGGGCGGAGCGATTGGCGTACAGAGTGAGATCGGTGAGGGGGCAGAATTCCAGTTCACCCTCGTAGTGGAGCGGTGGTTAGAGGAAAGTAATGACCCGATCGATATCACCACGAATGATGAATTGCAATTGGATCGAGCTAGTCTTGCCCATGACATCAAAATTTTGATTGCTGAGGATCAAGCGGTCAACAGTCATCTGTTGGAGGAGATGCTGCGCAAGTTTGGCGGAGTGTGTGATATCGTTGAGAATGGGGCACAGGCCGTCGATTCATTGAACAAGGAATATGACCTGGTGTTTATGGATATTCAAATGCCAGTTATGGATGGGATTGAAGCGACCTGCCACATCAGACAGAGCCACCCAGACATACCGGTTATTGCAGCGATTACAGCTTTTGCAGGCGCCGGTGACCGTGAGGAGTGTCTGAAATGCGGGATGCAGGACTTTATCAGCAAACCGTTTCATTCCACGGAGATTAGCCGCGTACTGAATACATGGGTTCCATATATTCGCTCTCAAAGGGTAACGTAACGAAAAAATAACCTGCGCCTTGAAATTTAAGGTACAGGTTATTCTGTCATTTACTCAAATTAGTTGGCACCGACAACAAAAATCAGGACCAGCCTCCGATTAAACCGGAGAGAGTCACACATTCGTCATCTTCCAAATCTGCAATCAGAGTGAGTTCTTCGTTGTCTTGTGGATCAACGGAGAATAATTCACGGCGTCCGTCCTCATGCACAATAATGACTAACTGATGGCCGCCCTTTGTATCAAACTGGTACTTAACTCCGATACCAGGTAGTGGGCATTCGCGGATATTCATGAAACCTGTCACCTCTTTAGCTTTGCTTAATAAAAAATTAACCGTTCACACAGTACGGATGTATTCTACTATCCATAACACCGTTTGGCAAGCCACAAATAAAATTGGTGTGAAGAATTAATTTTTTCCGCGATGTGATCTTGCACTATGGCGCTGTCTGGCCCGTCTGCGACGAACAAAAAACCAAATGAGCAGAGCGGCGATTAATAATAGACCAATGACTGCAATTATGATGATATTCCGGATATTGGGAACCTGTACAGTCAGATCCAGTTTATTCATCTGGAGGGGTGAAACGTGCCAAATGAGCGTTTTTCCGCCATCCTCCACCTGATCTGCATTGGAATCGGCTGCCTTGATGGGTAAAGACAACTTAAAGTCAAAGTTAACATCTTTTAACAAGAGGTTTTTAAGAAAGCTAGGCACCTTGTTAATTTGATTTTTGATCTCACCATCGGGCATGGACTCCATGAGATCGGCTTCTGCTGTAATGTGCATCTTTGAAGTGAAGAAGCCGGGGGAAGTTGATTGTTCAACCATGATCCCTTGTGGTAACTTGGACGTATCAAAGCTGGTTTTATTGCTTTTTTCATAATGGGTGGTCGCTGTGAGCTGCTTCTGATCTCCCTGTTCCGAAACCTCTGCCTGGAAGTTATTTCGATTCAATGCATCTGCGATCAGAGGCATAAGATTGTCTTGTCCAATTTTTCCAAGAGCGGAGTTCTTTACGTTGAGATTGAGATCCAGATCCGTTGATCCATCCATATTCACCGTTAGATGGGCTTCTCCATCAGCACAGGCGGATAAAATACATAACATAAGGGCTAATAAAACAGTAAGAAATAACTGACGTAAGGGGATGCGAGTTGACATGTCTTTCAACCTTTCTGCGTAAAAATCCAAATTCCATTTCATAGAAGTATAGTATACACCGTAAGCATGGCGGATGAAACTTTGAACCGTGCAATGAGGTACGTATGATTTAGTGTGATCGGGGAAATAATCCATTTATTAAAATTAAAGATTTCGTATTTTTGTCAATGTTCGGTCAATTCAAACAGCGCTTCACCGTGTACACTAGTAGTAGTGTGATGAATATACGGAAGCAGGGAGGTTACATTCATGACATATATCATTATTATGGCCGTTATTATGGTCGTGGGCATGGTCGGAATGGGCTGGTTCTATCAGATTATGGATAAAGACCAAAGCTAGTAATCTTTAAATGTGAAAAGAAGAGAGACAACCTATAAGCTGGCTTCGCTAACGCGAGGCGGGCTTATTTGTGTGGGGAAAAATTTTGAGGCACTGACCTTACATAAGTAAGTAATATATGTAACCATTCATGTTGCACAATTTGACCGATGGACAAATATTTTTCGTAAAGATGGGATTTTTTAGCTGCTCTTTTGTATAATAGGGGGTAGTTTAACTCGGGATCCTCCCGAAATTCTGCCAAACAGGAAAGGGTGTACATAAATGAAATTTAGTGAGTATACGTATACACGTCCGAATCTGGAGCACATCAAGACATCTTTCCGTGAGCTGTTGAGCGGTTTTGAAGCTGCGGCAACGGTTGAAGAACAGAGTGGGTTCATGGATCAGATTAACGCGCTGCGCAGTGATTTTGAGACACAAGCCCAATTGGTCTACATCCGTCATTCCATTGATACCAATGATGAGTTTTACAAAGCGGAGAACGAATTTCTGGATGAGAATGCACCAATTGTGCAGGAATATATTACGGATTTTTACCGTGCACTGGTTAACTCCAAATTCCGCAATGAGTTGGAACAAAAATGGGGTTCACAGCTGTTCCAGCTGGCGGATCTTTCACTGAAAACTTTCAGCCCGGAAATTATTGAAGAACTCCAGAAGGAGAACAAACTTTCCACAGAATACAATCAATTGATCGCATCGGCCAAAATTCCGTTCGAAGGTGAAGAGCGCACGTTGCCACAGCTTCATCCATTTGAACTGTCCACGGATCGCTCCATGCGGGAGCGTGCTTCGGAAGCCAGATACACTTTCATGGCTGAACATGAAGCTGAATTCGATCGCATTTACGATGAACTGGTTAAAGTGCGTACACAGATCGCGAAGAAACTGGGTTATCCAAGCTATGTGGAACTCGGCTATGATCGCATGAACCGTACGGATTACAATGCAGAGATGGTAGCTAACTTCCGGGCGCAAGTTCGTGATTATATCGTACCTGTGGCGACCAAGCTCAGAGAGCGTCAGCGTAATCGGATTGATGTGGATGCGCTGTATTATTACGATCAGGGCTTCAGCTTCAAGACGGGTAACCCGACACCTAAGGGTGACGCGGACTGGATTATCGATAATGGTAAAAAAATGTACGCTGAATTATCACCAGAGACGGATGCCTTTTTCCAAATGATGACCGAAAATGAGCTCATGGATCTGGTAAGCAAAAAAGGTAAACAGGGCGGCGGATATTGTACGTTCCTGAACGATTACAAAGTGCCGTTTATCTTCTCCAACTTCAACGGTACATCGGGTGATATTGATGTATTGACGCATGAAGCAGGTCATGCTTTCCAGGTGTATGAGAGCCGTGATTTTGCAGTGCCTGAATACAATTGGCCGACATATGAATCGGCTGAGATTCATTCCATGAGCATGGAGTTCTTCACATGGCCGTGGATGCAGTTGTTCTTCAAGGAAGATACGGACAAGTACAAGTTTGATCACCTGTCTTCCGGTCTGTTATTCATTCCGTATGGCGTAGCCGTGGATGAATTCCAGCATTTTGTATACGCGAATCCGGAAGCTACACCAGCGGAACGCAAACAGGCATGGCGCAACATTGAGAAGACCTATCTGCCACACATCAATTACAAAGATAATGCGTATCTGGAGCAGGGTGGTTTCTGGCATAAGCAAGGTCACATTTTCTCATCGCCGTTCTACTACATTGACTACACGTTGGCACAAATCTGTGCATTCCAGTTCTGGAAACGCAGCAATGAGGACATGAAGTCCGCATGGGCTGACTATCTGACGTTGTGCAAAGCGGGAGGAAGCCTGTCCTTCACCGGATTGGTTGAACTGGCTGGATTGAACTCTCCATTCGAGGATGGCTGTGTATCCTCCGTAATTGGCGATATTGAGGCATGGCTTGACGGCGTGAACGATAAGGCGCTGTAAGCCTTCGTAAGGATGCTTTTAGTGAAAGTACCTTCGGTAAGGTATGAGCAGTGGATAAAGCTTTAAGATAGATACGTAAGACGGCTTGGAGACCTTCGGGTGTCTGGGTCGTCTTTTTCATTATGGGTAAAAATCAACCTCAAGTGTAACATTTATCGGACTCATTGTGATTTATTTCACTATATCTGAAAACGGATTCAGTTACAATGGAGATAGTAAATCAGGGGTTACAGGAGGCTGGTTCAAATGGCAACACATGCATATTATGTTCCGCCCGTGAACTTGATGGGTAGAGGATGTTTACAAGAAGCAGGTCAGATGATTGAACAGATGGGTATCCGCAAGGCGTTGGTTGTAAGTGATCGTCAGTTGATTACTTCAGGCGTTGCTGAACAGGTACTGTCTATACTAAGAAAATCAGGGTTAGACTATGTAGTATATGATGAGGTTCAGCCTAATCCAACATGTCAGAATGTACATGATGGACTTCAAGTATTCCAGGATCATGGCTGTGACGCCATTATATCGATAGGCGGAGGTTCACCGCAGGATGCTGCCAAAGGCATTGGTATTGTAGCTACGAACGGTGGGCATATCCGCGAATATGAAGGATTTCATCAATCGAAACATAAGTCCGTGCCACTTGTAGCTGTTAACACAACGGCTGGCACATCGAGCGAGGTGACAATAAACTACGTGATTACAGATGAGGAACGTAAAGTGAAGATGGTGATGGTGGACCGCAATAGTCTGGTCTCCCTGTCGGTTAATGATCCGGAGCTGATGCTCAGCAAACCTGCAAGTCTCACAGCGGCCACGGGTATGGATGCGTTGACACATGCCGTAGAAGCGATGGTTACACCGGGTGGATTTACAGTGACAAGTGCGACAGCTGCAGCAGCTGTTGAACTGATCTTTGAATATTTGCCTAGAGCCGTGAGAGACGGCAGTGATCTGGAAGCGCGGGAACATATGACGTATGCGTGTTTCCTTGGCGGGATTGCTTTTAATAATGCGGGCCTGGGTTATGTCCATGCGATGGCGCATCAACTGGGTGGCGTATATGATCTGCCGCACGGTGTCTGTAACGCAATGTTACTCCCGTATGTGGAAGAGTTGAACGCCAAGCATGTACCTGGAAAATTCCGTCATATTGCTAAGGCAATTGGTATGGATGTGAAGGGTAGAAGTGATGAAGAGTGTTCGGATTACGTCATTGAGGCCATCCGTCAGCTATCGAAGGAAGTAGGCATTCCTGAGAAACTGTCTGAACTAGGTGTAAAAGATCCCGATGTGGAACTGCTTGCCGATAACGCGATGAAAGATGCCTGTGCACCAGGCAACCCCTATCAACCGTCCAAGGATGAAGTGATGGAGCTGTTCCGCAAAATTATATAGATGTAAGCACAAAGAGAGCCAGAGTATATTCTGGCTTTTTTAGTGTTGTATGAACTTTAGAGTCCTTTGATTACGAAACCATTTCCTGTAATGGATATATTAGTTTTAATCCCGCTGTAAGCAACAATTTTTGTTTGACAGAGGGATTCCTTTGATCCATAATCAATCCATACTAATCAGATATGAATTATTGGAAGGGGATATTCAGACATGTCACAGTTTAAATTATCAGCCAGAAAGTCATTATGGGTAGGAGCTTTAGCGGTCCTATTATTGGTGATCGTTAGCGGATGCTCCGGGTCCAAGAATGATCCCGCTCCCAATACAGCAGCTCAGCCAAGTGCTAGTCAAGGTACGGATGATAAATCAAAAACAGACGAGACTGCGGCAGGAGGGACTTTTGTCTACGGCAGGCCAGCTTCTGTAACCTCGTTTGATTTGCATAATCAGATTACATCGAACAATGCATTTGCCATTGATAAAGTATTTGAATCTTTGGTTGCTTTTGACAGCAAGGGAGAAATTGTGGACTGGCTCGCCAAGTCACATAAGATCAGTGATGACGGCTTAACGTATACATTTGTGCTGCGTGACGGATTGAAATTCTCTAACGGCAGTGATGTTACTGCGGAGGATGCTGTATTTTCTCTTGAGCGGCATTTGAAAGTTGGAGGCCCGTTGGCTATATCCGCCAAAGTGGATACGATTAAAGCAACGGATAAGCATACGCTGGTTATTACGCTTAAAGAGCCGTATACACCGTTTATTTCCGAGTTGTCCAACTTCTCGAATGGTATTATCCCGAACAATTTTGGTGGAGTTACGGAGGAAGAATTTTTCAAAAAACCGGTAGGTACGGGACCGTTCGTGGTTGAGCAGTGGGACCCGGCAGGCGATGTAACCTTTACTAAGAACACTCATTATTGGCAAGAAGGAAAACCTTCAGTGGATAAATTGGTGTATAAGCTGATTGAAGACGATAGTCAAGCGATCAACCAGCTGAAGGCAGGAGAAGTAGATGCGATTGAATCGTTGGCGCTGCAAAATGCTGATGAAATAAAGAATGGTGCAGATACAACCGTGGTAACAAACGGTAGTTGGGTGACAGAGCAAGTATTCTTCAATACGCTGGACAAGCATTTTTCCGATGTGCATGTTCGTCGTGCCCTGGCTCTGGCACTTGATCGTGACGGTCTGACTAAGGCGCTTACCTTTGGGTATGCACAGACCGCTAATTCATTGTTGCCTACGACGATTCCGTATAATGCGAATGACACAATTAAGGCGCTGAACTTTGATGTAACTGCGGCGAAGGCAGAACTGGCAAAATCGGCTTTCCCGGATGGGTTCACTACAAAATTGCTTGTAGCTTCAGGCAACAGCACTAGGGCTCAAGAAGCGCAAATCATTCAGGCGGCGGGAAAACAAATCGGCATCAACATCGAAATTGAATCAATTGAGCTGGCATCCTTCCGTGAACGATTCTTTGCTTATGATTTTGCAATAATGCTGAATAGTGGACAGGCTGATTCGCCGGAAGCAAACTCGATCATAGCTTTCCAGACCGATCCGGACGGATTCAGTAAATCGTACTGGACACATTACACCAATGATGAAGTAACCAAGCTTCTGTATCAAGGTCAAAAAACGGCGGACGGCGATGGTCGTGCGGAAATCTACTCCAAGCTGCTTCAGACGCTTGCCGATGAAGTGCCTTATCTCCCGCTTTATTATCCGGACATTCTGATCGGCGCTCGTTCTTCCGTAGATGGACTCGTTGTGTTGCCTAACGGCAGCGTGCGGTTCGAAGACGTTCATATTCAGAAATGAAGAAGTTCTGGTTGTTCAGTGTTGTAGGAAGAGCATTGGCAGTAATCTTTTGTGTGATGACAGCAGTCTTTTTTCTCATCCGTATGGTACCAGGAGATCCCGCTAAAATGATTCTGGGCGAATATAGCACGCCAGAGGCGCTTGAGAGCATGCATCATGCTCTCGGGCTGGATCTTCCGGTAGGAGAACAGTACATTCGGTTTGTCAAAACGCTATTCACGCAGGGAGATACCGGCAACTCAATTATCAATGGAACCTCTACCCGAGAGTTGATTGCTGACCGGGCGCCCGTCACGTTGCTGCTCATCGGCATGGCTTGTGCTTTGGCCATTGTCATTGCCCTTGTGCTTGCTACGCTGGCAGCTACGCATAAGGATAAGCTGCTGGATCATGTCATACGTATTTTTCCTACCGTAACGCTAGGTATGCCAATCTTCTGGGTTGGCATCCTTTTGATTCTGTTGCTGAGTGTGCGTCTTCACTGGTTTCCCGTTGGTGGAGTCGGCGAAGGGTGGTGGGGCACGTTGTACAGTTTGACGCTTCCTGCCATTACCGTAGCTTTGTCACAGATTCCGACATTGGTTCGTTCATTGAGAGCCCAGATGCTTGAAGTACTGGAATCTGATTTTGTCGTTACTTTGAAGGCGGCGAGATTGCCAAGTCGGGTTATTTTGTTCAAACATGTCCTGCGCAATGCGGCGCTACCAACGCTTATCCTTCTTGGTGTTAACATTTCTTATCTGATTGGTGGGACATTGGTCGTTGAACAAGTATTTGGCATCAAGGGAATCGGCAGTTTGCTGTTTAGTTCTATTTCTAAACGGGATTTCCCGGTCATTCAAGGCATAGCCCTTTACTGTGCCGTATCTGTGGTGATTATTAGTCTCCTGATCGAGATCCTTACCAGGTGGCTTGATCCCAGAACGAAAGGAAAACCATGAAAATGATAGGAACTGAACCTCGGTTATATGAAGAGCACCTGAACCCGACCCTCATGAACCGCATCTTAAAAATCCCTTCCCTGCTTGTGGGAGGTGCCATGTTTGCTGTGCTGATTATCTTGGCCGTGAGCATACCGTTTATTAGTCCGTATGACCCTTCCGAGCAAAATTTGAGTGCTTTTTTGCAACCTCCGTCTGCCGAACATTGGCTCGGTACAGACCAACTGGGACGTGATTTGTTTACCAGACTGATTTATGCCGCGCGAACCGACCTGAGTATTATGGTGTTGGCGGAAATTGTCCCTTTTTGCATGGGGATATTGCTGGGGATGCTTGCGGGCTACTATGGAAAATGGGTAGATAAAATTATATCGTTGATCACGGACACATTTATCGCGTTCCCTTTTTATCTAATCGTCATTATCGTGGCTTTTGCCAGCGGAGCAGGCGAGCGGGGAATTTATATTACGTTTATGCTCGTTGGCTGGATCGTATTTGCCCGTGTAGTCAGAGGGCTAAGTGCATCTTATCGCAAACAGGAATGGGTGGCTTCCGCACAGACATTGGGACTACCGGGAATACGGATTATACTGCGTCATCTCCTGCCTAATGTACTGCCCCAGGCAGTTGTTGTGTTAATGACGGATATGGTCGGCCTGCTGGTGGCAATTGTTACGCTCGGATACCTGGGTATTGGCATCGCACCGCCTACCCCGGACTGGGGCACAATGATCTCGGATGGTCAATCCTTTATCACAACAGCTTGGTGGCTTTCGGCAGTTCCGGGATTCGCAGTGGTATACACTGGAATTGCTCTGTCCCTTGTAGGTGATGGGTTGGCCGATCTATGGAGGAAAAAATAATGTCCACAAGTCCGATTTTGGAAGTCGAGGCATTGTCACTGTCGACCAAGTCGAATCAAAAATTAGTCCAAGATGTTCATTTCTCGCTCGGCAGAGGGGAGAGCCTGGGATTAGTAGGTGAATCCGGTTCCGGAAAATCACTTACATTACGTTCTATTCTGGGCCTCCTGCCAAGCGGAGTGGAGCAGACTGGAGGCAGCATTCGGAGTGACGTGAGCAGCGCAATGGTGTTTCAAGACCCGAGAGGTGCGCTCGATCCGCTCTGTACCGTTGTTAAACAACTGGCCGAAGTTGTCTATTACAGGCAAAAGTTAAGCAGGAAGGCTTCAAGGGTAGCCGCACTGGAGTTGCTTGAACTGTTGGGTCTTCCCGACTCACTGAAGCGTGAGGACCGATACCCTAGCCAACTGTCAGGTGGGCAGTGTCAGCGGGTAGTCATTGCACTAGCTCTGGCGTGCAAGCCTGGCATTCTGCTCTGTGATGAGCCAACAACAGCGCTGGACGTTACGGTGCAACAGCAAATTATAGAGACGATCACCCGATTGCAGCGTGAACTGGGCTTCGCCATGGTATTTGTAACACATAATCTTGCCATTGCAGCGACTCTGTGCTCGAAGCTGTGTGTGATGAAACAGGGGCGAATTGTGGAGCATGGAGATTCACTTGCCATTTTGCAAAATCCACAAAATCCGTACACACAGATGCTGATTAACTCGGTGCTTCCTTTGCCGGAGCTTGAAGGGAGCGAATAACGATGGAACCAGCTTTACAAATACAAAATGTATCGGTTCGTTATGGTGACTTTACTGCACTGGACCACATTGAATTGAAACTCCAGCATCATACGACACTTGGTCTTGTCGGTGAGTCTGGTTCGGGGAAATCTACTCTTGCTAGGGTTATTGCCGGCTTGATCACGCCCGATGAGGGGCAAATGCTGCTGGGAAATCAAACATTGAAAAAGAAGAGAAGTCGTGAGCAATATAAAAATATGCAGATGATCTTCCAAAATCCGGATGCATCACTGAATCCCAAACATTCCATCCGGCAGATTCTTGCTGAAGCACTGTTGTTTCATCGGATTGTGGACCGTTCACAGGTGGAGAAAAGATCGAGAGAGCTCCTGGCCCGTGTTCAGTTAGAGAGTAAAGCATTGGACAAGTATCCTCACGAATTCTCCGGCGGACAACGTCAAAGGATTGCAATCGCAAGGGCAATAAGCGTGGAGCCGAGCCTGCTGATTGCGGATGAACCGACGAGTGCACTGGATGTCTCTGTGCAGCTAAGTGTGCTTGAACTGTTCAATTCGCTAAAGCGTGAGCTTAATCTTACATTGTTGTTCATCTCTCACGATCTGGGAGTCATCCATGCCATTAGTGATACGGTAGCCGTTATGAGGCAGGGGCAGCTTGTGGAAATCAGTCCCAAGGAGCAATTCTTCACTCGTCCTGAATCGGCATATAGTCGAGAGTTGCTATCCGCCGTTCCAAAAATGCCAAAATCAATTTCATCAGGAGGTTTATATGAGCCAACCTTATAAAGGATTTGTACCGCTTACGCGGAGTGAATACGAGACACTTACACATTTGCTCTCTAGGCTCTTGTCTACGGAGCATGCCCCGGTGATCATCCCTGGAGAGGCGATCTTGGGCATAGAGGCCGTGGCAGCCGGAATATCCGCGCCAGGTCGTACTATTGTCAATGTCGTGACAGGGCCATACGGCAGTTTATTTGGTCAATGGCTTGAACGCGGCGGGGCAACGGTTATTGAAGTCAAAGTCCCTTTTGATGAAGTTGTACCTGCGGAGGAGGTTGCTGCCGCGATTGAGCGATATAAACCGTCCGCGGTATCCTTTGTTCAAGCTGAGGTGGTTACAGGTGGGTCCAATCCAGCGGAGGAAATCATAAAGATTGCCCGTGCTCACAAACTGATTACGGTGAGCGACTCCGTCTCGGCAGTTGGGGGAGAGGCTCTACCTGTTGATGAATGGGGCGTGGATTTTGTAGCTATCGGTGCCCAAAAAGCTCTCGCGGGTCCGAATGGCATCAGCGCTGTAAGCATTTCGCCGCGCGGCTGGAAATTTCTTGAGTCCAATGCATATGCGCCGCGTAACTCCATTCTCTCTTTGCTCGATCTGAAGCCATCTGGGAAGGGGACTGCACCGGTACGTGTTCCTCCCAACATTCCAACGCTGGAAGCCAGAGCACTGATCTCGGCATTGACAGCGATCGAGTCAGAAGGGTTGGAGCAGGTGATTAAGCGTCATGAACAGGCTGCTGCATCAGCCATTGCTGGTATTCAGGCTCTAGGTCTGGAACCTTGGCAAAAAGATAGCAAAACGTATTCTACACTGACTACGACGGTTCGAATATCCGGGGAAGAGAAGTTGCATATCGATCACCCGATCGGCATTGTTGCTCCGGGGGACGGAGAACTTTTTGGTCAGCTGCTACGAATTAATCATTTTGGGGCCAATGCATCCTTGTCGGGGGTGGAGGAAGCTGTTGCGACTATTGCGGCATTATTGAATCAGGACCATGAGCAGGCAGTCCAGGCTGTTCGCCTCGTTTGGGGGAAATGAATATGACTC
This sequence comes from Paenibacillus sp. FSL k6-2145, assembly GCF_037976585.1. Taxonomy (NCBI): domain Bacteria; kingdom Bacillati; phylum Bacillota; class Bacilli; order Caryophanales; family Paenibacillaceae; genus Paenibacillus; species Paenibacillus sp. FSL k6-2145. The sequence continues at coordinate 4,884,979 of NZ_CP150267.1, forward strand.
AGGTAAAATCGGAAGATCAAAACTTCAAACATATTTTTATAGCAGGTATTGAAGGCAAACGCTTCGATATCTCGATTCAGAATGGCCGGTTTACATCAGTTGTAGAATCCATGTCAGCGTATGATGATCAGGTTCGTCCAGATGCTGATTTGTGGATTAGTCCGGGCGTAATTGATCTGCACACACATCTGGCATGGACAGACTTCGACCACTCGGATCAATTGAAGCGTGATAAGCACGAGATTGAAGTCATGCAGGCGCAAGCCTTTGCAGCCACGCTTAGGACTGGCGTAACCACCGCTCGTGATGCAGGTGGATTGATGCCAAGCACGGCTCAGCATCTTGCTGAACATTATGGACATCCTCTGAAGGTTGAAACCAGCAGTGATATGTTAGGTGCGGCAGATGCGCGTGGTGTGAAGCATCTGGAACAACGGTTGAACGATATATTTAATACAGGCGCAGGCTGGGTTAAAATTATGGCAACAGGTGGTCTGGGAGCGCCTACCGAACAAGTGTTAGATCCTGTATTTTCGGAGGAAGAGTTTTCATTCATCGTTCGTTATGCACATGCTCATCATAAAAAGGTGCTGGTTCATACCTGGGGAGGCGTGACGATCGACTGGTCCATCCAGGCAGGGGTGGGATCAGTGGAACATGGAATGTTCTTAACCGAGGATCAGGCTGGCAGACTTGCCGAGTCCCGAACAGCCTTTGTGCCGACCACATCGATCTATAGGATTGCCGCAGATCCAAAAGGTGTACTTGCGCTACCTGCTGTCATTAATGATCGTGCTGCACGGGCTGTTGAAGCTCATTCCAAAGCCATCGGATATGCCAAAAGAGCGGGAGTTCGTTTCGGGTTCGGTACCGATTATGCCACACCTGCGCTCCATGGCTACAATCTGCAGGAGATGGACACGCTGATAGACTATGGCTTGACCCGAGAAGAAGCGTGGCAGTCTGCCACGACCCACGCTGCCGAGATTCTGGGTCGTGGCGACGAATTGGGGCAGATTGCAGAAGGCTATCTTGCGGACGCCGTCATCTTTAATGCCGATCCGTATCAAACGAAAAATGCACATCAGCTACGGGAGAGTATTGTTTCCGTCATTATCGGAGCGCAGAAACCATAAATTGGTTTCTGCGTTTTTTCTTTGCAAGAAAATCAGTATTGGCCAGTCTATAGCACTTTGGACATCTTCACAAATAAGCTGGCATGCGCAATAATGTAGGTCGAGCGACGCGACATATCATATATACATCAGGAGGCACTATGAAACTCGGCAATCATGATTTAAATACATATATCAAGCAATATGAAATCTATTTAAGCGTAGAACGGAATTTATCCAACAAATCAATAAAAGCCTATCGATCTGACCTTAATCGACTTGTAGAATGGCTCAATGACAATCAATTACATGATGTGAACAGAGATAATTTAAGAAAGTACCTGGAACAATTAACAAGTAAACACACATTGAAAGACTCAACGATCAAAAGGAAATACATATGCTTTAAAGCATTTTTTAATTATTTGGTACAAGAAGGAGACATTGCTGAATCGCCTATCTCTGGATTCGGAAAAAATTTTAAAACAGCAAGACGTATTCCGAAGACTCTCTCTGTGACCGAGGTTGAAAGGCTGTTAAATGCACCACAAGAACATATGAAGCAATTACGTACTATCTTTAGAAAACGGATTAACCAGCGTAATGATGCTATTATCGAATTGCTTTACGTAATCGGTATTCGGATCGGCGAATTAGTGAATATTGATCTGGAGCACATTGATCTGGAAGAAAAAACAGTGTTGATCTTTGGGAAGGGCCGTAAAGAGCGCTTATTGTATATTTCGAGCAACGAGGTAATCCTTAAGATCAAAACTTGGCTGCATGCTCGCGAGCATTTCGATTCCAAGTCTAATGCGTTGTTTATCAATAAGTATGGCGATCGACTTTCAATTTATTCCATTGAAGATATTTACTCTAAATACAGGGACTTGTCTAAAGTAAGCAAAAAATCAACACCCCACTACCTAAGGCACAGTTTTGCTACACATCTTCTGAACAACGGTGCAGATTTGCGCTCAGTGCAGGAGATTCTCGGGCATACAAACGTTAGCACAACCCAAATTTATACAGAGGTGTCTGTTGAGCGGAAGAAGGATGTACTGTCGAGGTTCAATCCAAGAAATAACTTAAAAGTGTAGAGTAGAACCTCCAAATAACTATAAATTATTTGGAGGTTTTGTAGTGGAGATAATTAAAAATTACCTTAATTTAGTGAATTCACAAAAAGAAAAGATTATGGTCGTCATGGTAACTAACGTAGATAATCACACAAGTAAGTTTGACGATTATGAAAAGAACTCTTTAACTTCCGAATATTTAAGTGAGTTAGAATTAGAGGAATTAAATCAAGGATTTGAAGATTCTGGATTTCAAACAGTAATTCATTTTGATGAGACAGAGTTCATACGGCAAATTGTTGAGAATAAGCATCCTATGCTAAATGGCAGGCAAATTGGAATTGTACTGAGCATGGCTCAAAAGGGAAAAAAATTGGGTCGGAAATCATTGTTACCATCCTTTTGTGATCTGTATAATTTAAAATATACGAGCTCTAATCCTTATACCGTAAGCTTGTGTAGGAACAAGTATCATACAGGTATATTATTGGAAGCCCACGGTCTTAAAGTTCCTGAGAGTTGGTTATATAATAAAAAAGGGTGGCTTTTTGGAAAAAAACCACCAGAAGGTCTTAAGGTTATAACTAAGTTGAATAATGAATCTGCCAGTATTGGGATTGATCAAAGGAGTGTTATTATTTATCAATCTTCACTTGATCCAACCATCCACCAACGATGCATGGAGTATGAACAGGAAATCATTGTTCAAGAGTTTATTGAGGGTTATGAAATTGAACATCCTTTTATTGCAAATGATAGCATCACACCACTTGTTCCTATGGGAATTCAATTAGCTGAAAAAAAGTTTCTGAACGAACAAATTCTAACATATGAAATACGAGGAAAAGACCAATATTCATTCTACAACTACGGCGTCTACAATGAGAAATTAAATCAAAGATTGATTGAATCCACGAGAAGGATTGCATTAATACTAGGAATCACAGGTTTCGGAAGAATAGATTATCGAATAAATCAAAATAATGAGTTTTTTATAACTGATATTGCTACAAATCCACACATTGTAAAACATAGCTCTTTCCATAATTCATTTAAAGAATTAGGCTATACATACGATGAAATGTTGGCTACTTTCATAGCAGTTACGTTTGAGAAATATGGTTTATGATTCTGACCAAAACTGGATATCTGATACTAAATAACCGTTCCCAAAGGATTTTTCTTTAGAGCGTTCAATAAGATCTGGATAATTTTTATCAATATATGTAAGCCATTCTTCCCCAGAGATTCTGATATTACTATCAAATATAACTTTTATAATTTCATGGCGCTTGACGTAATAATTCTCATCACCAATTGAAGGTAAGTCAGAAATATTAGTCCACAATTCCATGGCTTTTGGTTTGTTTCCTAATAAATATTCTACAACCATAAGATTGGAATCAATGTAATATTGATAATAAAGTTCGATATTTGATTTATTAATTAGTAAGTTTTTGAGTTCAGTTAGTACACTTAAGGATTCATCCAATTGATTTGTTGCAGCAAATAAAACTGATTGATTTATTCGAAGTAGAATTCGATCCGCACTTGACTTGGTTTCTTTAAATATCTCTGTAAATATCCCTAAGCCTTCTTGGAGGGATATTTTTTTTGCTGCGATCCCACTCAATACAAAATTGTTCAATGCATTTTCAGTTCGAGGAAACTCTATTTCGGGATTTATTGTTATATATTCAATCAATTTATTAGCATCTCTGTGGCTTTCCTCAAACTTCCCGAGAACAAAAGTATTTGCGACATGATTATTCAAAGCAAAGTAATATTGAATTGGATTAAGTGGAGCTCCGCTCTCTTCTGAGGGTCCAAAATATTTAACACTTTTTTGTGTGTTTCTCTGGGCTAAAGAAATGGAATGGACTGCACTTGATTTCCTACGTAATATATTTATTTTATCCTTTGCATTGAGATCATATTCTACTCTTTCGTGTAAATACAACATAAGATCTTTTTCGATCTTCTTGGCACTTTCTTTATCATTAATATGAATATAACTAATTATTAGAAGGGATAAAATCCTTGACCATAGTTCACTTTCTGCTTCTAATGTATCAAGATCTCTATAGTTTTCAAGAATAGAAACCGAATCTTGTCGATGACTTCTATCAATTTTTTTTGTCAAACACATAGCTAATAGATAGTCTCTTTCTGCTTTCAATACAGTAGGGTATGTGTCTTCAATCCAACTCAAATGTTCAATTGCTTTATCAAATTCTTTATTGTTATATTCTTTATAAGCCTGTTGCATTAGTTCAATATATTCTTCAACATCAAGCTCCTTAATAGAGATGAATATTTCTTCAAGAAATTCGGTTTTTATAATGTCGTTGTTTCTTAACTTTTGTATATATGCTAAAACGTATAGTAAGGCGGCTTCTTTTAAACAGCTTGCTTTCAACATAGCACGTGCTCTTGCAATATAGTCGCTAGGTTTAATTACTTTCAAACATTCAGCGTAAGCATAATAATATGTTTTGGTATCTTCGAGTTTTTTTTCAAACAGACTTCTAATAAATTCATGAATAAAGTTCACTTTTTTATTTGCTTGCTCAACAAAATGTAATTTATTCGCTTCTTTGATTATATATTGTAGTTCTTCTTGGTTTTTATTTGTAATTTTCTCAAGTTCAAAAAAAGTAAATGAAATCCCTAAAACTGAAGCATATTTTAATACTTCATCTATGACTTGTCCAGCTGCGCCAAGGTTTTTCAACCGGTCCTGAATTAATGTTGATATTTGATTAGTATCAGCTAGTTCCTCTAACTTAATAGATGATTGATCGTTTGAATCGTTAAGATAATTTATCATTACTTTTGTAAGATGCAGATGACCACCTGTTATTGAGTACAGATCATTTAACAAATCATTTTTAATACCTTTTTTCAGTCCCATCGAATGTAAAACATTTGTATAGTTTTTTTTCTTAATCACATCCAACTTGAATGGAATGAATTCAAAATTTCCTGAAACATCAATTTTTAAATTTTGATAATTTGCTAGTTCTTCATCAGTCCAATTAATTATAACTACTGCGTTTTTCAAGAATGAATTCTCGTTTTGGTTTTCTTTCATAATTTGATATAACAAATCAGTTGATTTCTCATCCCACCATTGAAAATTTTCTGCGTATATCAAGAATCTTTTTTTACTAATGTGGCGCATTCTGAAAATTATGTCACGTTCAGTATCAGTTAGGTGTGTATTATAGTTTCTAAATTTATTGTTATTATAATTCAGTAACTCATGCACAAAGTTCTCAAGTGCTTTTCCAAACAAGGGTACAGCTCCAGCGGTTTTAGCAACAGTGCTCTTGAAAACTTCATTTTGATGTTTCGAAATGTTTTGTTTTGATGATAGACATTGTTCAATGGGATAGTATTCTCTTGTAATACAATTCTTATCTCCTTCCATAAGAAAAATTTCGAATTCATTGGTTAGAAACAACTCATTAATAATATCTTGACGTAAAAAACTTTTTCCGGTTCCTGAAACCCCTTCAACTATAAAAAAATTACGAGATTCCTTCATTTTATTAAAAATCTCATGTTTTATTTTTCTCTGATGATCTAACAGAGCATGCTTCATTATTAACCTCCAAATAATTTATAGTTATTAGTATGTAACTCTTCGATAAATTGCTTAATGCAATTCTAAGTGCTCCTTTTATAACATATCTATTATTCGACACATTTCTATATATTCCTCTAAATATTTACAAATAAATTGCCATTTCCTGATTCATATGACCTGTATTTCTGATTTTATAGGTTTATGGGTCTAGAGTGTCACACTTTTACCATGAATTTTCCAAAAGGAGTTTGCTTCCCTTTTATCGAATACAATATGAACAACAACGGCACGAGAAAGGGTAATCTGACCCACAACTTGATGTCGATGTTTTCCAGTAAGATTCCCCAGTCCGTTTCGTGTTTAATGTTAAATAGGAGTAGTCTATTTCATTGTTCACGAGCTACACCTTAAGTTCTGCATCTAACATTCACCTCTGTAAGACAGTCAAGCAATTCTACACCAGCATCATCTCTATTTCAGTTTTTACAATTCAGTAAGTTCAACTGCAATAAGATTCATCCAGTTACACATCTGTACAGCATGCTCCTAATCAAGACAACAGTGTCCACACAACAGAATATCGATTATGGGCTCTGAAATGAATCAGAACGAATGCACGTGGAGGAGGCTGTAATGATGGCGAAAAAAGAAGTTGTAGCGATGCTACTTGCCGGAGGGCAAGGTAAGAGGTTAAAAGGATTGACCAAATCACTGGCTAAGCCAGCTGTATATTTTGGGGGCACGTACCGAATCATTGATTTTCCGCTGAGTAACTGCTCTAATTCTGGTATTGATACAGTGGGTGTATTAACTCAATATGAACCACTTGTCTTACATTCCTATATTGGCATTGGCAGTGACTGGGATCTGGATCGGAAAAACGGCGGGGTATATGTACTTCCTCCACATGAACGTGAAGACGGTAGCAACTGGTACCGGGGTACAGCGGATGCGATCTTCCGCAACCTGAACTTTATTGAACAATTCGATCCCGAGCATGTGCTCATTCTGTCAGGGGATCATATCTATAAGATGGACTACGAAAAAATGCTCCAGTATCACAAAGAAAAAGATGCGGATTGCACCATATCGGTCATCGATGTCTCATTGGAAGAAGCCAGCCGGTTCGGGGTGCTGAACACCAACGATGACTATAGCATCTATGAATTTGAAGAAAAACCTCCTGAGCCCAAGAGCACACTGGCTTCCATGGGTATCTATCTCTTCAAGTGGGATGTACTGAAACGTTTCCTGATCCAGGATGAACAACAGGCATCCACCTCCTATGATTTTGGTAAAGATATTATTCCTTTGTTGCTTGAAAACGAAAAATCCTTATATGCATATCCATTCGAAGGTTATTGGAAAGACGTTGGTACCATTCGCAGTCTGTGGGAATCCAATATGGACCTGTTGGACGAAGACACACCATTTAATCTCAATGATCCGGACTGGCGTATTTTCACACGCAATCCGAACCAACCTGCACAATATATCTCACCTTCGGGCAAGGTACGGAATTGTATTATTAGTGAAGGCACTGTAGTGCATGGTGAGGTCAATCATTCTGTTCTGTTCTACGGAATTGAAGTTGGTGAGAACAGTGCTGTCATCGATTCGGTGATCATGCCAAAAGTGAAAATCGGGCAAAATGTGCGCATTTACCGAGCTATTATCGCAGAAGGATTGGTTATTCCTGATGGAACACAGATTTCGCCTGCACCGGGAGATGAGAGTGATATATTGCTCGTGGATCAGGAAGAATTGGAACGTCAGCTTCGCCAAGGAATAACCAGCAAGGCCTAATTGAAGTTAAAAGGACGGTGCATGCGATGAAACCATTGATCGGAGTTATTAACCTTGACCATGAACTTGAAGAATTGAAGGAATTGACGTATTTTCGCTGCGGAGCCGCGGTGCCATATGCCGGGCGTTACCGTCTGATCGATTTTGTTCTATCCAATATGATGAATGCAGGCATTGAGAGTATTGGTGTATTTGTACGGCGAAAATATCGCTCGTTGATGGACCATCTTGGTGATGGTAAGCCTTGGGATTTGGATCGCAAACATGGGGGTATGTTTATTTTGCCACCAGACTGGAATGATCCAACAGATACATCACAGGGGGACTTGCAGCATTTCCATAACAATTTGGACTTTTTCCACAGAGGGGCAGGACAATATGTTGTGCATGCGGGCAGTCGACATGTGACCAAAGCAGATCTCCAGGATGTCTACAGGTATCACATCAGTAAAGGGGCGGACGTTACACTGGTCTGCAAAAAGGTAGATCAGCTGCTGCCTGAGCATGACGCCTGTGTCAAAGTTGACCATGACGGGGACGGTAACGTGGTGGACATTCACCAAAGCGCTAATCACCCGAATATATATACAGAAATTTTCATTATGGAAAAAGAATTGTTCTTGCGCCAGGTGCAACGCTGCATTGATCATGGCGAGAGTCATTTCTTCCGGGATGTGATTCAAAAAAATCCGGATGGATTGAATATCGCTGCCTATGCATATGATGGCTATCACGCAGTCATCAATTCCATTGACAGTTATTATCGCAACAGTATGGATCTGCTGAACACAGGGCAATATGAACAACTGTTCAAGGAAGATCCGATCCAGACCAAAATTAAATACGAAGCGCCTGCCAAATACCTGGATACCGCCGATGTTAAACATTCACTTCTCGCGAATGGCTGCATTGTTGGTGGAGAGGTGGAGGACAGCATTCTGTTCCGTGGTGTACAGGTGGCCAAGGGTGCCAAAATCAAAGGTTCCATCATCATGCAGAAATGTTACATTGGTGAGGGTACCGTACTTGAGAACGTCATTCTCGATAAAGACGTGAAGCTGACCGGAGGACAGACGCTGATCGGTGCCCCGTCGAATCCATACATTTTAGCAAAAAGCACTATTATCTAATCCCCACACGTAACCGATATCTTCTATAAATATATAAAATAAAAATCCTGTAGGATGGATTTAAGGTTCATACACTTTCGACGCATGAATTGCACCTTCGAAAGTTCTCACCAGCATGCAAACGTAGTGGAGGGGACGAAATCGATTCTGAAGAAGCGTAGCGCTCGCCTTTATCACTGTATTTTCACATCTAAATAATAAATTCAAGAAAATACAGGGGTAACAGCGATCATAAGAACGATTCGTAACCGTAACGGCCACTTTGCAGAGTGCTGAGCAACTGAGTATGTGAACCACCACCGTCCTGCAGGATTTCCCCGGGAGGAACCTACTTTTGTTTGACAACAAGGAAACGTTCAAGAGTATATTTACACGGAATCTGGTCAGCAAATTGGGCAAACCGATTGAAGAAGCAACACAGGAAGACGTGTACCACGTACTGGGAAGCATGATTCGTGAATATGCAGGCCAGGATTGGGCAGCGTCGAATCAGGGGTTCAAGCAGCGCCAGGATAAACAGGTCTATTACTTCTCGCTGGAATTCCTGATTGGACGTCTGCTCGGCAACAATCTGCTGAATGTAAATGAATTGGAATTGGTGCGTGACAGTCTGGCTGATCTGGGTTTCTCCTTGGAAGAGGTGGAAGAACAGGAGGCGGATGCAGGACTCGGTAACGGAGGTCTGGGACGACTCGCTGCCTGTTTCCTGGATTCACTCGCATCACTCCGATATGCAGGACATGGTTGCGGCATTCGTTATAAATACGGGTTGTTTGAGCAAAAAATCATCAATGGTAATCAGGTAGAGTTACCCGACAATTGGCTGGATAAGGGCAATGAATGGGAAGTCCGCCGTCCAGACAAAAAGGTGGAAGTACAGTTCTGGGGCCGGGTAGAAGCTCACGAACAGGATGGAGAATATCAGTTTGTTACAAAAGATGCCGAATCGGTCGTCGCCATTCCTTATGACGTGCCTGTCATTGGTTATGGTCAAACCCATGTAAATACATTGCGACTCTGGAGTGCCGAGCCAAAGCGCGAGACTTCACTTGACACCCCTTCGAACTACTACGGCTATCTGGATTATAGTCGTTCGGTTGAATCAATCTCGGAATTCCTGTATCCGGATGATTCCCAGTACGAAGGAAAGCTGCTGCGCTTGAAGCAGCAATACTTCATGTGTTCAGCAGGTGTACAGAGCGCATTGCGTACGTTCAACAAGCTGGAGCTACCGTATGATCGTTTGCCTGATAAAGTGGCCTTCCACATTAATGACACGCATCCAACCTTGGTTATTCCAGAACTGATGCGCATCTTGATTGATGTGAAGGGTTATGGCTGGGATGAAGCATGGGATATCACAACCCGCACAGTATCGTATACCAATCATACAACGCTTAGTGAGGCGCTTGAGAAATGGCCTGTATCCATGATCAGCAGGCTGCTGCCACGAATCTACATGATCATTGAAGAGATCAACAAACGCTTTTGTGGCATGCTGCTGGATAGGTATCCTGGAGATCAGGATCGCATAGGGCATCTGGCGATTGTTGCGAACGATCAGGTACGGATGGCGCATCTGGCGATTGTGGGCAGTCACAGCGTGAATGGTGTTGCTGCATTGCATACCGAGATTTTGAAAGAGCGCGAGATGGCTCCGTTCTATGCGCTGTATCCAGAGCGTTTCAATAACAAAACGAATGGTATTACCCATCGCCGCTGGTTGATGCATGCCAATCCGAAACTGTCGGATCTGATTACGGATACAATCGGTAACGAATGGATAACAGAGCCGGGTAAGCTGGATCAACTGGCAGGCTTTGCGGATAATGCATCATTCCAAGAGCAGTTCCGTTCAATTAAGCGGCACAACAAAGAGCGGCTTGCTGCGTATATTCTGGATCATACCGGGACAGCAGTGAATCCGGATTCCATCTTTGATGTACAGGTGAAGAGGCTGCACGGGTATAAACGTCAGCTGTTGAACATTCTGCATGTCATGCATCTGTATAACCGGCTTAAGAATGATGCTTCGTTTGATATGGTGCCACGTACCTTCATCTTTGGTGCCAAGGCAGCGCCGAGTTATTATTTTGCCAAGAAAATTATTAAGCTGATCAACACCGTGGCTGACACAGTGAATCGGGATGCGGCCGTAAATGACCGCTTGAAGGTATTTTTCCTCGAAAACTATTCCGTCTCTCTTGCAGAGAAGATCATTCCCGCTGCGGATGTTAGTGAACAGATCTCAACCGCAGGCAAGGAAGCTTCCGGTACGGGCAACATGAAATTTATGATGAACGGTGCTTTAACGATTGGCACGATGGATGGAGCCAACGTGGAGATGGCGGAGCAGGTCGGAGAAGAAAATATGTTCATTTATGGTCTGCGCGCAGACGAAGTGCTTGAGTATTATCGCTCAGGCAGCTATCGTCCGAATGAAATTGTGCAGCACGATGAACGCATTCGCGAGGTCGTGGAGCAACTGGTGCATCCAGGTGCATTCTGTTATCGTGACGGGGAGTTCTGGGATATTTATGACTCCTTGCTGGCCCATGGTGACGAATACTTTGTCTTGCGTGATTTTGCTGCTTATGCAGATGCGCATGCTGCGATTGACCAAGCGTATCGGGATATTCCGGGCTGGACTCGGAAAGCGATATTAAACACGGCACATTCCGGCATATTCTCCAGTGATCGTACCATTAGTGAGTATGCGACAGATATCTGGGGTATTCATCCCGTGTCCGGGAACTGGAAAGGTTAAGAATAAATTGTTAGACTAACAAGTCCCCTTGTTCACAAGAGACATCTCTGCTGGTAAATCAACCAGAGTAGAGAGTATCTCCTTGTAGAACAAGGGGATTTTGGCATACAGTGTATCATAGTGTATTCAACTTGAAGATAAGCGAAACTCGCGTATTTTTCATCATACAAGTTCGCACACAAAATCAAAAAAAAGATCTGGATCTCAGTCATACTACATAAGAAATCGTTTGATATTTTGAATTAGATAGGGGAGCCGTCACTATGGATCATTACACACGAATTCAGCTTGCTATTGAGTATTTGGAGCAGCATTTGCAAGATGATTTTAATATCAGAGAGACGTCCGCTGCTGCGAGCTTTTCGGCGTTTCATTTTCAGCGTTTATTCCAGGCGATCACGGGATTCACGGTACTGGAATACTTGCGCAAACGCAGATTAACGGAGGCTGCTGCGATGCTGCGAGGCACATCGGAAGGCATATTGGACGTTGCGATGAGCTTTGGCTATCAATCCCAGGAGGCATTTACCCGCGCATTTTCAGCCCACTTTGGAATGACACCTGCGAAGCTGCGTAAGCTGGAAACGGATCAGTTGTCTCTTCTGAAGATGCAACAGAGCATTGATTTTAATGATTATCGAACTTCGCTTGGTGGAACATTTCACATGAACACACCCCGTCTGGTCACATTGGCACCAAACTGGATTGTCGGCTATGAATATAAGACCAACCTGAATGACAATCAACATTATGCTGAAATCCCCGGATTTTATCATGATTTTGGCATGGAACAGAGATTCATGGCGATCCCGGAGAGGACACGCCCTGATATGGCTTACGGTGTGGCCTGTCATTTTGAAGAGGATGGAGCATTTTCTTTTATTGTGGGTGAAGAAAGCAGTGGAGCATCACAGGCACTTGAACCCGGTTTTACTTCGATTGAAATTCCGGGCGGCTTGTATGCAGAGTTCACCGTGGAAGGCTCTGGGCAGGATATTCGGAAAATGATCTATGGCAGCTGGCTGCCGCAGTCCAACTATGAACGGAGGGAAGGGCCGGACTTTGAAGTGACGGATGTCTGGAAATCGACCCCTGAACAATTGGACATGAAGATCTATATCCCGTTAAAATAGACCTTACCGCTTCGTGGAAAACAAGGTCGGAGGATTGATGGAATGAACGAAAAGTCGTGGCTCCACTCCAAGTGGATGCTGACCATTGTTGCTTGCATGGCAGTGCTTTACCTACTGATTATGGGCATTTTACTGTTTGTCAGTGGACGAACACCTAGCATGTATTATCAATATAATCTCGTACCCTTCGAGACGATTCGTCCACTTCTGTTGGAGAGGGAGAGGTACAATACAGATACCTGGGTCAAAAACCTGTTTGGCAATATCGTATTGTTCATTCCGCTGGGCATCTGGATCCCATGGTTGTTTCGGAGGTGTCGTTCGTTCCTGACCTTTACATCTACAGTTGTTTTGCTTCTGCTGGGTGTTGAGGTCACACAATTGATTACACGTGTAGGTTCGTTTGATGTGGATGACATTATTCTGAACACGATCGGTGCCTGGATAGGTTACGCCGGATTTAAGTTAATCTTATGTTCACGAAGAAGGACTCGGAATTGACCCGCAGATCGTGGTCATGACCGGGTCTTTTTGCATAAGATACCTTTCAAATGTTTACAAGGGAATCATTTCGGATAAAACATATTAACGGCTTATTTATATCGTGAGCAGAGATTATATAGTGGACAAAGATGAGAGCGAGGTGGGCGATATCGTTTGGTGGAAAGAGAGTGTGGTATACCAGATTTACCCGAGCAGCTTTAAAGATTCGGACGGGGATGGATATGGCGATTTGCAGGGAATCTATGAGAAGCTCGATTATTTGGAGAATTTAGGCGTAGATGTGATCTGGCTCTGTCCCATTTACGATTCACCAGGACATGATAACGGATATGATATCCGGGATTACTACGGCATTTTACGCAAGTATGGCACGATGGAGGATTTTGATCGATTATTGGCAGAGGCACACAAGCGTGGTCTCAAGATCATGATGGACCTGGTACTGAATCATACGTCGGATGAACATGCGTGGTTTGCTGAATCGCGTTCATCAAAGATAAATCCGAAACGGGATTATTATATTTGGCGTTCAGGCAAAAATGGTCAGGTGCCGAATAACTGGGAGTCCTATTTTGGAGGTTCGGTGTGGAAGCATGATCCCGAGACAAATGAGTATTATCTGCATCTGTATTCGGAACAGCAACCGGATCTCAACTGGAACAATGCACAGATGGCAGAAGAGATGTATGAGATGGTACATTGGTGGCTGGAAAAAGGGGTCGACGGATTCCGTTTCGATGCAGTAGCGCATATCGCCAAGGCAGAGGGTCTGCCAAGTGCCCACAATCCGGATAATCTGCCGGTGGTTCCAGCGTATCAGCTCTTTTCCAACCTGGAACAGGTACACTCGATTTTGAAGAAACTGAATAACATGATCCTGAAACCTTACGGACCCATGACGGTTGGCGAGACTTCCGGACTTGGGCCTGAGCAGGCCTTGGCTTATGTGGGGACGGATCGTGATGAACTTAATATGGTATTCCAGTTTGAGCATATGTTTATCGATGCCAAATCCTCCGGAATTGGTAAATGGAACTATAAGGAATGGAAATTGACAGATCTCAAAGAAATCATGAGCCGGTGGCAAACAGTTTTACATGGTAGAGGCTGGAACGCCAATTATATGGGCAACCATGATCAGCCACGTCCGGTTTCCCGTTTTGGTGATGACGGTAAATATCGGGTGCGTTCTGCTCAAATGCTGGCGACATGGATGCTTACACTCGAAGGGACCCCCTACATCTATCAAGGAGAAGAGATCGGCATGACCAATGTCGCTTTTCAGGATATCGAACAATACCGGGACATTGAGACCAAAAATTATTACAATCATTACATTGGTCAAGGTAAGTCGAAGCACGAAGTCATGCAGGCGATCTGGCTGAAGAGCCGCGATAATGCCCGCACGCCGATGCAATGGGATGAGACGGAACACGCAGGGTTTACCCAGGGGCAGCCGTGGATTCAGGTGAATGATAATTATCCTGAGATTAATGTGGCTGATGCCGAAAGTGATCCGCAATCCATTTTGCATTATTACCGTAAGTTAATTGCCCTTCGCAAACAGCATAAAGTGCTTATCTATGGCGCATATGAGCTGTTACTGCCGGATGATCCGGATATCTATGCCTATACCCGAACGCTGGAAGATGAGCAGATGCTAGTCATTCTGAATTTCCGTGGTCATGAGCCTGAGATGCACTGGCCGGAAGGCTGGGATTCCGAGCATGCCAAGCTGATCATCAGCAACGTAAGCAGACGTTATTCTACCGATGAAGGTGCCATTCAGCTTCAGCCGTATGAGGCAAGGGTATATCGTAAGCAGCGGTGACACGGAGGCTAGCGTAATTTTGCGTTGGTGAAGAGCTATGATTTATAATAAATAGTGGTTTCAAAATAATCAAAACATATGTCGGGAGGAATCCAAGTTGTTGAATATTACGTTCCACGGTCACTCCAGTGTACAGCTGGGCACAGAAGAAAAGTCTCTGATCATTGATCCCTTCCTGCGTGGCAACGAGCTTGCCGTCACGAAGCCTGAAGATATTAAGACCGATGTTGTGTTACTGACACATGCACATATGGATCACATCCTCGATGCTGAACCTATTGCCAAGGCGAATAACGCCAAAGTTGTCGCTATTGTGGAATTGGCTACATATATGTCCTGGAAAGGTCTGGATACACTCGGCATGAACATGGGCGGCACGGTAGATCTCGGCTTTGCTCAAGCTAAAATGATTCAGGCGTTCCATACTTCCGGGATTGTGCTCGAAGAAGAACAACGGATCATGTATGCAGGTTTGCCTGCTGGATATATCATTAATATTGGTGGTAAAACGATTTTGCATGCCGGAGACACAAGTCTCTTCGGGGATATGAAAATGATCGGTGATCGTCATGATATCGATGTTGCCTTTTTGCCGATTGGTGGACATTTCACCATGGGACCTGAGGATGCGCTGCAAGCGGCCGAATGGTTTAATGCCAAACTGACGATTCCGGTCCATTATGATACATTCCCGGTGATTCGTCAGGATGCGGAACACTTCGTGCAACAACTGGCTGCAAAAGGGTTGGAAGGCCGTGTGCTGGCCCCGGGAGAATCTATTACCCTGTGATGCACATTTAACCCCTGTTCAATAATAAATGGACTTCTGGATAAAGACGAATATCACGTCAAGATAACTGACGCGATATTCGTCTTTTTTCGGTTCCAGGTTCAATTTTCACCGATAGAGTTGGTACAAATGACAAAAACATTGAAATTCCATTGTTGAACTCCCGTTTAGAATGATATAAAAAGTTACACGGAAACCAAACGGAAATCCGAATTGACCGCAAACAGGGGGAGCGTTCATGTCATTTATGAAATCATTATTTTTTCAAATTATTGTAGCGGTAATCATCGGGATTGGTGTAGGCATCCTGTGGCCGGATCTGGGTAGCTTGCTGCAACCGCTCGGAACAGGTTTCATCAAATTGATCAAGATGATCATCGCACCACTGATTTTCATGGTCATTGTGACAGGCATTGCGAAGATCGGTGATCTGAAGTCGGTAGGTCGCATTGGACTGAAAGCTATCGTGTGGTTCGAGATTGCAACTACAGTGGCGCTGGTACTTGGATTGGGAACAGCCAATCTGCTTCGCCCCGGTGCCGGAATGAACGTGGACCCTTCAACCATAGATGCAAGCGGCATTGAAGCAAAAACCAATGGTTCCGAGTTACCACATACGGTAGACTTTATTATGAATATTATTCCGACAAGTGTTGTAGATGCCTTTGCACAAAATGCACTTCTGCAAGTACTGCTCGTGGCATGCTTGTTCGGGGTTGCTCTGGCAGCAACAGAGAGCAAGGCAAAAGAGAATGTACTGACGCTGATTGAGAACTTGCTCAGCATTGTGTTCCGCATCATCGGTTATATCATGAAACTCGCGCCAATTGGTGCATTTGGAGCCATGGCTTACACGGTAGGTGCCTATGGGGCTTCCACATTATCGTCCTTTGGTCTGTTAATTCTGGCCTGTTACGGCGCAGCGCTGCTGTTTCTGGTCATGCTGGCACTGGCTGCCTGGTGGATTACCGGGCTGAATTTCCTGCAATTTGTGAAGTATACCCGTTCTGAAGTGATGCTGGCGATTGGAACCGGATCATCAGAAGTGGTGATGCCGCGCATGATGGACAAACTAACCAAGGCGGGTTGTGATCGTGCGGTTGTGGGTCTTGTAGTGCCGACGGGGTACTCGTTTAATCTGGATGGCGCTTCGATCTATTTATCCTTGGCAACGGTTTTTGTTGCTCAGGCCGTAGGGATTGAACTGACATTGATGCAGCAGATTACAATTTTACTGGTGTTGATGTTAAGTTCCAAAGGCATGGCAGGAGTACCTGGCTCCGCATTCCTGGCCCTGTCCGCAACGGCAGTGGCTGTCAATGCTTTTCCGGTAGCAGCGGTTGCTCTGCTGCTTGGTGCAGATCGATTCATGGATACAATGCGTGTATTCACAAACCTGATGGGCAACTGTGTCGCAGCATTTGTGGTTGCAAAATGGGAAGGTCTGCTGGATCAGAAGCGAATGCGTGCCGTACTCTCTGGTGAGATCAGTGCTGCTGAACTGGAAAGGGAAGAACAGGCTGCACTATCTTTATTGAAGTTAAACATGCAGGAAAAACAAGGGAAAGCCGTAGTTTCACCGGAGATGTCGTAAGAGGCGTGTCTCCGCTGTGGTGATTAAGTGAAGTGACAGCAACTTAAAAATAACAATCCATTACAACAGTAAAAAGACAGTAAAATACATTTAAAATGTTCAACCAAGTTCAACCAAATTAGACCGTCTGTTGCCCACTCCGATCGTGGGAAGAACAGACGGTTTCTTGTTGTCCCAATACAGATATCATTGGGTTCACGAACGCAAGTTCCAAAATAAATGTTACAGAGGAAAGATTTATGGGGAATGTGTAGAAGAGGCGAAGAATATACATATTATAGTTTCAACTTGTATATACATGTTTACTTATGTAATATAGATATGAAGTTAACCGAGAACATCACATGAGAGCATTACAATTTATTGGAGGCGTTAACATGAGTTCTAATAACACCACTCCGTCATCTTGGTGGAAGACATCAACGGTGTATCAGGTATATCCGAAGAGTTTTAATGATACAACTGGATCGGGTACTGGAGATATTCGTGGATTAACCGAGAAGCTTGATTATTTGCAGCATCTGGGTATCGATATTGTGTGGTTGCAGCCGGTATATGTATCCCCGCAGCATGATAATGGATATGACGTAGCGGACTATTACCGAATTAATCCGGATTATGGGACGATGGAGGATTTTGACAAACTGCTGAAAGGTCTGAAGGCTCGTGATATGAAACTGATGATTGATATTGTGGTGAATCACTCCTCGACCGATCATGAGTGGTTCCAGCAATCCCGTTCTTCCAAGGATAATCCGTATCGGGATTATTATATTTGGAAAGATCCTGCCCCGGATGGCGGTGTGCCAAACAACTGGCAATCGAAGTTCGGTGGACCCGCTTGGCAGTATGATGAACAAACGGGACAATATTTCCTGACTTTATTTGATAAAACGCAGGCAGATCTGAATTGGGAGAATGAAGAAGTACGCAAAGCTGTACGGGATATGATCAAGTTCTGGGCCGAAAAAGGTGTGGACGGTTTCCGTATGGACGTGATTAACCTGATCTCCAAAGACCAGCGGTTCCCTGATGATGATGGAAGCGTGTCACCGGGTGATGGACGCAAATACTACACGGATGGACCACGTGTGCATGAGTACATCACCGAGATGTACGATGAAGTATTTGGGCCTTACAACATGGTGACGGTAGGCGAGATGTCCTCGACAACACTGGAACATTGCATCCAATATTCGAACCCGGCTTCCCGGGAGTTTTCGATGACGTTTAACTTCCACCACCTGAAAGTGGATTATCCGAATGGTCAGAAATGGGAACTGATGCCGTATGATTTCGAAGCGATGAAGCAGCTCTTCAGTGAGTGGCAGACAGGCATGCAGGCCGGTGGAGGTTGGAACGCGCTGTTCCTTAATAATCATGATCAGCCGCGGGCACTATCCCGATTCGCCGATGATGGTGATTATCGTGCCGAGAGTGCCAAGATGCTTGCAACAACGATACACGGAATGCAAGGTACACCTTATGTCTACCAGGGTGAAGAGATTGGAATGCCGAATCCAGTCTGGAATGACGTTAGTGAGTTCCGCGATATCGAATCAACGAACATGTACCGCCTGCTTCAGGAAGAACGAGGCAAATCCGCTGAAGAAGCTTTCAACATCGTGAAAGAGCGTTCCCGGGACAACTCCCGAACACCGATGCAGTGGAATGGAAGTAAGAACGCCGGATTTACTACCGGAACACCTTGGCTGAAGGTGGATGAGCGGTATCCTTCCATTCACGTGGAACAGCAGCTGGCTGATCCGGATTCGATCTACTACCACTACCGCAAATTGATTGCCCTGCGTAAACAGGTTAACGTGCTGATCGACGGTCTGTATGAACGATTGGACGATGCACACCCGGATGTATTCGCGTACGCACGGACCAATGGAAATGAAACCCTGATTGTTGTATCCAACTTCAGTAAACGAGACGTCACGTTCTCGCTTCCGGAAGCGGTCTGGAATGATCACATTGCAGGCAAATCAGCAGAGTTACTCATAGGAAATACGGAGGCAGCCCCTGCGCTGACGCAGGAAATCTCTCTCAGTCCGTATGCATCCTATATGTGGCTTGTGCCACAACAGGACTAATCACATTTTATAAATAGGAAGTGACACTATGGCAATCGATAAAAAACAGGTTGAGGAGATCGTCCGGGCAGTCGGTGGCAAAGAGAATATTGAAGCTGCAACACACTGTGTTACACGACTCCGGTTTGCCTTGTACGATGAGAGTAAAGTGGATACTGAAAGTCTGGATCAGAATGATCTGGTCAAAGGACAGTTCTCTTCCCAAGGACAATTCCAGGTCGTTATTGGGCCTGGTCTGGTGGATAAAGTCTATGATGAGATGATTCAGATTACCGGGGGAGATCGTTCTTCCAAAGATGATGTGAAGGCGGTTGCTGGTAAAAAGCAAAATCCAATTCAGCGAGCGATCAAAACACTCTCGGATATTTTCATTCCGATCTTGCCTGCAATCATTACGGCAGGTCTTTTGCTCGGAATTAACAATATTCTGACAGGTCCAGGCATTTTCTTTGATGGAAAATCACTGGTAGATGTCTATCCAGCCTGGAAGGATCTTGCGTCCATTATTAATACGATCGCAAGTACAGCCTTCACGTTCCTGCCGGCTCTAATTGGTTGGGCAGCTGTAAAAAGGTTCGGCGGCAGTCCGCTGCTCGGGATCGTGCTGGGTCTCATTCTGGTACATCCCGATCTGCTGAGTGCATATGGTTACGCTGATGCTGTGAATAATGGCACGGTGCCAACATGGAATCTGTTCGGTTGGGAGATTGAGAAGATCGGTTATCAAGGGCAGGTTCTGCCAGTACTGGTATCGGCCTATCTGCTTGCGAAGATGGAAATTTTCCTGAATAAAAGGGTACATGATTCGATCAAACTGCTGGTCGTTGCACCAGTTACCTTGCTGATTACCGGATTCCTGGCATTTACGATTATTGGACCGGTTACATTTGCTATTGCAAATGCAATTACATCCGGCTTGATCTATGTATACGATTCATACGCGGCGCTGGGTGGTTTGATCTACGGTGGTCTGTACGCTTTGCTCGTTATCACCGGTATGCATCACACGTTCCTCGCGGTGGATGTTCAGCTCATTGGTAGTCAGGGCGGTACGTTCCTGTGGCCGATGCTTGCATTGTCCAATATCGCACAGGGTTCGGCTGCACTTGCGATGATGCTTGTCCTGCGTGAGAAGAAAATGAGAGGACTTGCGGCAACGTCCTCGGTATCGGCCTTCCTCGGGGTAACTGAGCCGGCGATCTTCGGAGTGAATATCCGTTACCGTTATCCGTTTATCTTTGGTATGGTCGGTTCCGCAATTGGTGGTGTGCTGCTGACGATGAATAATGTTCAGGCAACCTCCATCGGTGTAGGTGGCGTACCGGGATTCCTGTCGATTTTCCCTAACAAATGGGGCGTCTTCTTCATCGGCATGGCGATTGTCCTTGTTGTACCATTTGTACTGACCGTCCTTTTTGGCAGAGCCAAACTGAGAAAAGAAGATCGTAGTGCAAGCAATGAAACCATTAATGAGCCTAAAGCGGCTACATCGCAGTCTGCTTCGGGCGTTACCTCTTCAACTGCAAAAACAGATCCAAACCAGCGCACACGTAGTGCAGCTCAAGTAGGGGACGAAGCAGTGAATACACTTGAAATCATGGCGCCATTAACAGGTCAGGCTGTGTCACTGGAGCAAGTACCTGATCCGGCTTTTGCCGAG
Source organism: Paenibacillus sp. FSL k6-2145 (assembly GCF_037976585.1). Classification (NCBI taxonomy): domain Bacteria; kingdom Bacillati; phylum Bacillota; class Bacilli; order Caryophanales; family Paenibacillaceae; genus Paenibacillus; species Paenibacillus sp. FSL k6-2145. The sequence continues at coordinate 4,906,079 of NZ_CP150267.1, forward strand.
AAACAGATGGGTGAAGGTGTAGCGATTGAACCTTCCGGCAACCTGGTTGTTGCCCCGTTTGATGCTCAGGTAGCTCATGTGATCAAAAGTAAACATGCGGTGATTCTTGAACACGCAAGTGGATTACAAGTTCTGATCCATGTCGGTATTAATACAGTATCCCTCAAAGGTGAAGGCTTCAACATGCATGTGGAAGCTGGCGAGCATGTAAAGGCTGGACAAAAACTGTTGGAGTTTGATCGTAAGGTAATTGAAGATGCGGGATACCCGCTGATTACACCGATTATCATTCCAGATGGTCAGGATATGGTTGAAAGGGTGGAAGTCACGACAGGTGATGTTACATCTAATCAAAATGGTGTGTTGAAGGTTCATCTGAAAGGTTAATTGAATACAACAACAAGAAGGGGCTGCGTGATGTGCAGCTCCTTTTTGTTGTATGATCGTTATTTTCATGACGATCATGGTAAACTGTATATAAAATGGAAGAATCACATTTTTAAAATAATGGTGGTTGGAAAGGTTCTTCTGACAAAGCAAGCTTCAGGCATGTTCGAGTCGTGGCGTTCATATGGTGGAGAAAGAGATCCTAGTCAATCGATGAGGAGGAGAGCCATGACACGTATTGCGGTGATGGTCATTCATGGGCTGGGTATGCGGAAGAATGGGTACGCGGACAGGCTGATTGCTTGTTTGCATAAGGAATTGGACAAGGTGATGGTCTTGCCTGGAGCCTCCAAACAGATGCTGGATATCGAACCTGTATATTGGGCGGATGTATTTGAGGAGCGGGAAGAGGCGCTCTTTCAACAGCTCGTCAGCTCTCCGGGATTGAACTTTCAGGCGTTGCGCCGATTTGTCATCCATTACCTGGCTGATGCGGTTGCTTATCAACCGGTGGAAAATCAAGGCCATAACTATGATGCCGTACATCGAACGTTGAATCAGGCGATGCATACCCTTGCACAGCGTAATGGACCGGAAGCTCCACTCTGTGTGGTTGCTCATAGTTTGGGTGCCGTAATCGCCAGTAACTTCTTCTACGATCTGCAATATCCGTCCAGTCGTGTTCCTGAAGTTGTGGATGTGAACTCGGCTTTGGAGCGGGGTGACACCCTGACCAATTTTTACTCGTTTGGTACAACCCTGCCCTTATGGAGTTTGCGTTATCATGACTTTAGTTGCCCAATTCAGGTGCCCTCTTCCCATGTGAATCAGTATTATGCCGGGCTGGAAGGGGAGTGGGTGAACTTCTACGATCGGGATGATATTCTGGGTTATCCTTTACGCCCCATTGATCCTGCTTATGAGAAAGCGGTCAAAGAAGACATTGAAGTGAACTCTGGCGGCGTGGCTATGAGTTGGAATCCGCTAAGTCATGGGGGGTATTTTTCCAATCGAAGCATGAATCGGAGAATTGCTCAGGGGCTTGCTCGAACCTGGACCTGGATAAATCGATCATAATATCAGAGGTAGTTCAAAAAGTCCGCTTTTGATTACGAAGGATGCCTAATGGCATCATCAGCATCGAATATGGAATTCAGCCGAAATGTCCGTTGTTCACGTAGCTCTATCTACGCTCCGCTACTCCATTTCTAGCTTCATCCCATCTTCTTGGTACTGAAAACCGGTCTTTTTGAACACATATTGTAAGTTTTATAATTAGGAGGGACTATGTATGGAATGCAGGACAGGCTGTGCCGCATGTTGTATCGCGATTTCCATATCATCACCGATACCGGGCATGGCCCATGGCAAGCCGGCAGGTGTACGTTGTGTGCAGCTTACGGATGATAATCGCTGCGGAATTTTTGGCCAAAAAGATCGTCCTGCGGTATGCAGCGGATTGCAAGCTGAGGAAGAGATGTGTGGTAGCACCGATCAGGAAGCATTTGATATTCTAACCTGGCTGGAACAAGAAACTGCGCCAAAGGTAATCACACCGAAAGTAGTTTGAGTGACTTGTTTTAATTAAATAGGATAATTATACTTAATATGGAAGAAGGTTGATCAGAGAGAGGAGACGCGAATACCATGGGGCTTGTTAAACGTTTTGTATTGGTAGTTGTGAATATGATCGGAGAGTTATGGATGGGATTTTACCGACGTAACTCGGATTATTATGACCATCAGACTTCGGAGTCCAAAAGTAAGATTGGCTATTATGCATTTATTATTGGGGCAACAGTGGTTACGGTGGGCATTGTAGGCTGGATGTACAACCGAATTTATTCATAAGTAGTCATTATGCTTAAAATTGAATGAGGCCAAATGTTGAAGATGAGTGTGTACAAATAAAAGAGAGTATCCGCAGGATGTGACATCAAATGGATACTCTCTTTGGCATGGGATCAGGTAGGAATATGATCATTGAGGATAGGGCTTAGCTTTCTTTTCTTTCAACATATGTACAAGAATCATCTTCAGTACGGAAGAGACGATGAAGAAAATAAATAGAATCCGAAACAATTGATACCCGGATACAACCGAAAGATCGGCATTCACTTCATGTGCCATGATACTCATCTGATCCATCCCGCCAGGGGCCATACTGAGTAGTGAGGTTGCCGCGGAGAGGGAGAACACATTCATTAACAGATAACTCAATCCAAGCGCACCAACAATGAGCAGTACACTACTCATCACCGCTAGCGTGACTGTCTGTGTCTTGCGTTGCAACTGTTCCGGCTTGAGCATCAGTCCAACGTGACTGCCAATCATCAATTGCGATACGTTTAAGAGGGAGGTTGGCAGACTGGGTGTGTGCAGCGCTGTGCTTAATTGAACGACACACATAACAATCATGGGACCCAACATAAAGGCCGTCGGAAATCGGAGTTTGCGTGCAACCCATGCACCCGCTACACAGAGCGGAGCATAGAGAAGAATCTCAGGAAAAAGGGTACCCCATGTTGCTACGTCAATGAAAGGCTGATCTGTTCCACCACCTACAGTACCTCCAATCCAAGGACTAAATAGCAGGAACGGAACACAGAAGACAATCATGATCAGCCGAGTCACCTGCAAAAAAGTAACCAGCGTCAGATTGATGGATTTCATCTCTTCTGCAAGGGACACCATCTGGGATAGTCCTCCTGGAATACTGCCAACCAGCAGGGAGGGGAAATCAAAGTCGGTTACCTTTGAAGCGATGTAAGCCGTAATCACACACAACCCGATTAAGAGCAAGGTCATCAGCAACATCATGGGAAGTTGTTGCAGGATGCCTTGCAGTGCCTCTTTTGTTAAGGTGAGTCCAATCGAATAACCAACAATCAAAATGCCATAGTCCCGAATGGAGGAAGGCCACAAGAGCGGCCATTTGGCGACTTGGGAGCCAAGCAGCATGAATACCATTGGCCCGAGCAACCACGGGATCGGTGTATGAATGAGTGTGAACAGCAATCCGCCAAGAACAGAGACACCCAGACTAAGAAAAAACCGAAAGACAACGTGGGAACCAAGCTTGCGCATCAGTTCCATCCGTTTAGCCTACCGGTTGAATGAGGTGGTATGAGATTCAGGTATACATTCAGGTGTAATGAAAGATTCATGTTCATGTGTGATCACTCCTGATGATGAGATACGTTGCGTTATCTGCGGAACAACCAGGCTACTTCTGTTCAACTCATTAAGATCCTGCGAGAGCCGTAGCGGAAGGTTTGGGTTCTCTGAACATTACAAAGTACATCAGTGATGAAATAACGTATAGACAGCCTGTGATGCTGAATGTGATTGCATAACCCCAATACGTTCCGTACGTGGTGACCAGATAGGATTGGACAGGTCCCATGGTAGCCCAACCGATCATGAACGAGGTCTGCATCAGTGAATTGGCAATGCCGCGGCGTTTGTCCGAGATCCGATCCACCAGTATGGCTGAATGAATGGGATTGGCTGCGTTCATCAATGCTTGTCTGAACAAGAAACTGAGCGAAGCGATGAACAACAGATTGGTGAAGCCTGTTAATAGAAGGAAGGGCAACGACATGACCTGGAAAATGACAACGGCTCTTACGCTTCCGACCTTTGCCGCGAGGGTAGGACCAATCAGCATGGATACAATCGTCATAATCTGACCAAGTGCAATCAACAGGCTCATGCCGCTCAGAGAAACCGAGAAGCGATTGGTGAAGTACAGATTCAGATACGGTACAACTAGTCCTGAGCCTAATCCGATTAATAACTGGGTCACTACAAACTGACCAATCAGTCGGGAATCTTTTTTCTTCGTGATCAAATCGTCCGTGCTGAGGGTATTCGTTGAATTTTCTATTAGATCTGCATTGGGCTGAAGAACGGGTTGAGCCGGAATTGGTGTCTGCGGAGCAATCTTGTCTTCGGTTACAAATAATAGTGGTATAAACGCAGCAAGGGTTGCTGCACCGCCGACAAATAAAACCGTCTGTAATCCAGTCACTTTGGCGAGTCCTGCCGTATGTAGCAAATCTGCGAATACGCCGCCACCCAGGCTACCAAGAACCTGGGAAGCAAGCACAAGGGAAGAATAATAACTGAACATCTTCAGCCGCTGGCTTTTCTTGACGTTTTCCGCCAGATAAGGAATGGCCAGTACCTGGAATACACCAGCGAAAAGGCCAGAGAATACCGCAAACCAGATCAGTCCGGTAGCCGAATAATCGAAGGAGCGTCCAATCAGAAATATACCGCTGAATAACGCCCCCGTAATGAGTAGCCGCTTGCGACTGAACAAATCACCGCATAGACCGATAGGAACAAACATAATGGCTGTTGCCAGTGATTGAATACTTACAATCTGGCCGTTCATTGTATCATTATAGCCCAGACCCTGAATGTACAGATTGTACAAGACAGAGAACATGCCATTTCCGATCTGATACAATATGCTAGCCAGGAAAAACAGTTGAATATTGCGGGACCAGCCGCGAATTTCATCATGAATATGTCGTAAAACTCTCAAGTGGTTCCCTCCAGTCTGCCTGTGCAGTGATTCCAGTTTAACAGGAAAGGAGAATTTGCGGAAGAATTGACCACTGTTTATTTTGGTATAGGGGTATCAATCACACGAGCGATGACGAATCCATCGTAACCTTTGCTACCGACGGTTTGCAGTGCTGTAGCTTCAAGGCGGGGGTTATCGGCAATTAATTGCAGGAAGGATCGAACGCCTTGAACTCTGGGGTCCGTGCTGTCTGCGCGGATCACTTCACCGTCCCTAACGATATTATCACCAATAATAAGACTTCCCGGCCGAGTCAGTCGCAGGGCCCATCTCAGATAATCGGGATTACTCGGTTTGTCTGCATCGATGAAGATCATATCAAACGGTTCCCTGTATTCTTCCTGAACATCGGGAAGGGTGGTCAGAGCAGGACCAACTCTCAGGTCAACCTTGTGCATCAGTCCTGCTCGTGTGAGATTGGCTCGGGCCAAGTCTGAATGGTGTGATTCCGATTCCAGTGAGACGATGCATCCGTGTTCAGGCAGCGCTCTTGCCATCCAGATGGTACTGTATCCACCCAATGTGCCGATTTCAAGTACACGGGATGCGCCTTGGATTTGCAGCAGGAGCTGAAGTAACTTTCCTTGATTTGGTGTTACGTCATGAGCAGGGAGTCCAGCTTCGGCATTGCTTTGCAGTGTATGTTCCAGCAGGGTATCTGATGGAATCAGCAGATCATTCATGTAATCGTCGACTTGAGTCCAGGTATGCTGTAGGTCGGTCGTATTAATATTTTTCATCTTCATATGTTCCTTTCTTTGTTTCATGTATTGGATTTCATATTTCAACTATAGATGGAGTGGATATATAAATAAAATATATATTATGTATGTTAATATATATTTAGATTATGTAATTGACATGGAAGAGGTGTAAACATGAATCTGCATGGATTACGATTATTTCATGCCATTGTGAGATATGGCGGAGTCACTCGTGCCGCAGAGGAACTGAATATTAGTCAGCCTGCGGTATCTTCTCAGGTGAAGAAGTTTGAACGTGAATTGGGAATCCAGCTTTTTGTTTCGGAGGGAAGAAGACTGGTGCTTACGGATGCGGGGTTACAGTTAACAGGATATGCGGAACGTCTGTTCATGCTGGAGCAGGATGTCGAGAATTTTGTGCAGGATTTTCGGGAGGGCAAGAAAGGACTAATCCGTCTTACGGCAACCTACTTGCCTTCGAATTTTCTGTTGCCTGGCTGGATTGCGCGGTTTAAGCAAATGCACGAGGATGTGGAGATTGTTGTGAGCACAACCAACACCCGGATGGCTTTTGACCAGTTGCTTCGTTATGAGGCAGAGATTGCAGTGTATGGTGGAAGTGGCATTACACATGCAGGTGTGCAATGGGATGAATTGTTTGACGATGAGATGTGGTTTGTTGTGCACCCTGACCATCCGTATGCGGGAAAAGAAATCGAGCTGCATGAGATGATGGCAGAGCCGTTCATCATGCGCGAAGAAGGCAGTGCCACGCGTGAGAGACTCGTTTCCCTTTGCACAACAAATAACCTGGCCGCTCCCCGCATTGCGCTTCAGTTCAACGGACTGAACGAAACGATTAGTGCGGTGAAGGCAGGTTATGGGGCCAACTTTATATCTTCTTTGGTTGTGAACGAAGATGTGCAGCAAGGCAGGCTGGCACGTGTGTTTGTTCGAGGTGTACAGCTGAGAAATACGGTTGCCGTATGTACACGAGCCGGGGAGGTATTATCGCCTGCTGCACAGCATCTGGTCAAGCTTATCCGCCAAGAAGCTGCTTTGATGAAATAAATAGCGTGACTGTACTTAAAATAACTTAAAATACGTGTTCAAAAAGACCAGTTTTCAGTACCCTAAAGCGGATTTTTGAACATCCTCTTGAAAATGAATAGGTTCTTTTTAACTATTAACTTTCGCTTTGTTGTGAAGTTCCCCATGCATGTAATCGGGCGTATAGGGTTACGCCGCCAATGATCAGGACAGGAATCCAGACTGCAATCATGGGCACACGGTGGAATAACAATGCGGCTGCAATGACGCCGACCAAATAGATGACAACAGCACCTGCACGAAGGTAGGAGTCTGTGGACAAGGCTTTGGCTAACGATCGGATATTGGCATGTCGCAGCTCTTTGAGGATGCTTACGGTATCTTCAACCACAGCGGCCAAATTATTGGTGAGTACGGTTGTTGAGATGCCAGCAATTCCAATGCGGCGTGCCGCAGTTGTCTGCATCCCCATTGCAACGGCTAGGATGACAATTAACAGATAAGACAGTTGTTCTGAAAATGGACTAATCATAGCGATCGCGAACAGCAGGAGCAATATGCTTTCAACAGTAAATACAGCTGTGACCTTGGAAGACCAGCCATTTTTGGTCTGCACATGTCCGACCATATGTGCTGCAATGGCATTGCCAGCAATAAAACCAATGAGAGCAAGCAATGACCGCAGCACAACAAATTCCTGAGCACGGGCAATGGCAATACCGAGCAGTACAATATTTCCCGTCATATTGGCTGTGAGCACATGCCCCAGTCCCAGATATCCGATCAGATCTACCATTCCGGCAGACATGCAGAGAAGCAGCATGGCGTATTTTTGGAGGGTACTTTGATTCATCCTATCCGTCCTTTCAAAAAAACCTAGCCCCTCTAGTATACAGCCATAACCCATGCTTCTTCAAAATGAATTCATAGCGCAAGACTTAAGGTGCAGCGAGCCAATCAAACATATTGTTCACTGCTGACTCATGTATTTTCTCGTGAAAATGATGATCCTGCCCGCCATAAGCGTGAAATGTGACGTCTGCACCTCGGCGCTTAAGCCAGTGATACATTCGGGTTCCGTGACTGTAATTCACCTGTGTATCTGATGTACCATGCATGATTAACACGGGACAAGATAGTTTGTTTGCTTTTGACAAGGGAGAACGGGCGAGATAAGCTTCCGGAACTGCGCGTGGGGAGCCACCCAGCACACGTTTCAATGTGCGCCTCAGGTCGGTTCGCTCATGGTAAGTGCGTTCCACATCGGTGACACCGCTCCAAAGAACTAACTTATGTACTTTGTCCGGTCCCTCATTATAGGTAGTTGCGGTATGTACAGCATTAATGGCTCCACGGGAGAACCCCATTAACGATATCCGAGTCGGGTCGACAAAAGGTAAACGCTGGATCAACCGATAAGCGGCATGCACATCTTCGGCATCTCTTCCGCCATACTCGTCACGACCCTCACCGCCTTCGTTGCCACGATAGGATGGGGCGAACACGATATAACCTTTATGTACAAATTGCTCAAGCCAAACAGTATTTACCCCGCCATAGCTGCCAAGTCCGCCGCGACAATAGATCAGCACAGGCCACTGTTCCTGTGTGTGAGCGATATCATGCATTTTTGCAGCAGGGTAATGGCTGGCGAGTGGTTGCAAATGTAGAGTTGTATGTATGGAAGCGAATTCCGGAAAGGCAGAGGAGACAGAGCCGGGATGAGAAGTTTCATATGTCGTGATATCAGGTAATGAACAACCTTGTGGCAGGTATAAATAAGCTTTAACTCGAAGCGTATCGGACGAATACGTCACTTGATAGAGCAGTAAAATCCACCTCTTTTATTAATAATTGCGGGCCAAATAACAGGCATGCTTCTATAGGATGCGCGTAAAACAAGTTCCCATACCTTCCAGGCTAAATCGCCAGCCCAAATGTAAGAAATTCGTTTATTGGCTCCATATGATTTATAATGGTTCAGGAGGCATATGCATTGACCACTGTCCTCATTTTTATAAAACTAATTTTAGTGTGCAGAAAGAAAGGGAGAAAGCTATGATGAACGCTCCACATCCAATTGATCAATTCAAGAAATTCAAATATGAAATTACCAGATTTATGATGATCTATAAATTTGCTCTGGATCAAATGGAGACCAAGATTGAAGTCCTGAAGGAAGAATTCCAGTCTTTGCATGATTACAGTCCAATTGAGCATACAAAGTCCAGACTGAAATCTCCTGAGAGCATTATGAACAAGATGTTCCGCAAAAATCATGAGTTAACATTTGAGAGCATCAAGCAAAATATCAAGGATATCGCCGGGGTACGGATTACATGTTCCTTTATCTCGGATATCTATCGCATTAAGGATATGCTGTGCAACCAGAGTGATCTGCGTGTACTGGAGGTCAAAGACTACATCGAGAATCCAAAGCCAAACGGCTACCAAAGCCTTCACCTTCTGGTGGAAGTGCCTGTGTACATGTCCAATGGTGAAGAACGAGCATGTGTGGAGATCCAGATCCGTACAATCGCGATGGATTTCTGGGCGAGTCTGGAGCATAAGATTTTTTATAAATACAATAAGGATGTTCCCGAGCATTTGACGAGAGAGTTAAAGAGTGCGGCAGATTCGGCAAATGCACTGGATCAACAGATGGAACGACTTCACCGTGAAATTCAGGAGATCAAGGACGCCGAGAACGAGCGGGATGAAGAAGAACTGCGCCGTATTATTATTAACAATCAACAGTTCACACTGCCGTCCAACCTGCTCAAGCTGCTGGGTAGCGGGGAGTAGTATTTGATGAAAAGTACAACAGCTTCATTGAAAACAAACTCCACATCTCGTGTACGGATGGCTTTAATTCTGGGGACACTGTCGGCCTTTGGGCCGTTGTCCCTGGATATGTATTTACCCGCATTGCCCACGCTGGCTGATGAGTTTGGTTCATCTACATCGTATGCCCAACTCAGTCTGACGGCGTGTATGATTGGACTTGCGGTTGGACAGTTGCTTGCCGGACCTCTAAGTGATGTACGTGGTCGGCGAACACCGCTCATTGCAGGGCTTGTGCTCTATACTATCGCCTCCATACTTTGCCTGGTCAGCCCTACGATGGGCTCTTTTGTTGTGCTGCGATTCATTCAGGGTGTAGCTGGAGCGGCAGGGATTGTCATCTCGCGCGCGATCGTCAGAGACGTATATTCGGGCCCGGAACTGACACGGTTCTTCTCTCTGTTAATGCTGATTAACGGCGTAGCCCCGATTGCTGCACCAATCATTGGTGGACAATTGTTGACGTATACGTCGTGGCGCGGCGTATTTATTTTGCTCAGCCTCATCGGAATACTGACGCTGTTGGCTGTCATTTTCGGTCTTGGAGAGACATTACCTTCCAATCGCAGATCAAGCGGGGGATTGAAGCAGACATTAATTACGTTTCGCCAAATCGCAGGGGATCCTCAGTTTATGGGTTATGCGTTGACCCAGGGTTTTGTAGCTGCTGGCATGTTTGCGTACATATCCGGTTCACCGTTTGTGCTTCAGAAATTATACGGGGTATCTCCGCAAATGTTCAGTGTTTGCTTTGCCATAAACGGACTTGGCATTATTCTGGCCAGTCAGGTTGCTGGAAGACTTGCAGGTAAGGTATCTGAAACCCGGCTGTTAATCGCGGGGCTGCTAACCGCGGCGCTCGGAGGAACTTCACTGCTCATCGCCATTCTGGCTGGAGGTAATCTAATCTCTGTACTGATTCCGTTATTTCTGGTGGTATCCAGTGTTGGGTTGGTCAATACCGCGTCCTTTGCCTTGGCGATGGCCAATCAGGAGAAGTCGGCAGGCAGTGCGTCTGCGCTTATTGGTGTGATGACGTTCCTGTTCGGTGGTATTGTCGCTCCCCTCGTAGGTCTCGGGGGAGAAGGCACAGCTGTGCCAATGGGAATCGTTATCGCGTGTGCTGATCTCGGTGCCTTGGTGATTTACTTCCTAATGGTCAGTAGAGGCAGGAAGCGCCAGAACGAACAAGTGTTGAGTTAAATGTACTGATTCTGCACACCTTGCATTTGTGGAGTCTTAATAATGTAAAAGTACATCTGGATAAAAGAACGAACAAGAGCCTCACTTGGAAGGAATTATGCTTCCAAGTGGGGCTCTTGCTGTAGGTAAGGACGGGTTTAGCAGAGTGCAAACAAAATCTGTGTATTGGACAGTATACCTGGCGTGAGGAATGGATAAAAGTACCCCACCACAAAACCAAACAGATTAATCGCAGGCCACATCAGGTAGACATCATTGTATGTGAAGACAAGGGACCATCGGTTGTAGCAAAAGTAGGGCAGCGCACGTTCTTCGTTATCTCGTGGTGCCGCTGTACCAGTTTGTGCAAATTGCACAGCTTGAGTGAGGCTTTGCGGCTGTTGCTGGAGGAAGAGCGGAAGCAGACCCGGGCTGCTTTTGATCAGGTTGTATAGAAAAAGCATTTCTGCCGGAGGCTGACCTACCGGACGAGGATAGGCACTAAGTAGGGTGGGCAGATTGCCTTGAGTCAGCTGCGCAGGTACGCCCGGTGCTGTACCCGGGATTGTACCTGGAATGCCTCCGGGGATATATGGACCGGGTCCTCCGCCTGGAATGTATGGAGGATAGGAGCCTTGACCGCCAGGTATACCAGGAAACGTCGGACCACCCGGTGTGCCGCCACCTCCTGGGAACAGTGGAGGCAATTGAAAGGAACGGTCTTCTCCATAACTTAGATAAGGGTTATATTCGTAATACATGTACAGAACATCCTTCCTGTCGTCGTATTCTGCATTCAGCATATGGCGGCATCCGCCTATATGTGAGTGCCGCCAAGAAGATTGTATATGATCGCCTCGCCACATAATCGAATTGACAAGTGAACTGATAACAATTATCATTGTCAATGGAATCGGACAAATGTACATACGGATATTATATGTATCAATAATAGTTTCAATATTTTTGAACGTTGATATCTGTCCCAATACAGCCAATAAGGTTTCCATATTGAAAGGGGATAATAAATTGTTTAAGAGAAATAAAAAGATGATCCTACTTCTGATTACGGTAATGGTCATGTCCATCTGGTTGGCCGCGTGTGGAGCGAAGCCTGCAGAGAACGGAGCAGCAGGAGAGAACGATACAACAACGGAGACAGAGACACAAACAGAAGTCCCGACAGAGCGCACACTAACAGATGCTATGGGACATGAAGTAACCATCCCGGCTAATCCTGAGCGTGTCATCGCGTCTTATCTGGAAGACCATCTCGTTACACTCGGTGTTAAGCCAGCAGCACAGTGGTCCATCAACAACGGCAGTGGTTTGCAGGATTATCTGCAAAACGATCTGAATGGCATACCTGGTATTGCAAGTGACCTACCTTTTGAAGCCATGGCCAGTTTCTCACCAGACCTGATTATTATGGGTTCTGAAAGTACAGTTGAAGGGGAGAAATACGAACAATACAATAAAATTGCCCCTACGTATGTACTCGGAGATGAGGTCAACAAGGATTGGCGTCAGGCTCTGCTCAAGATCGGCGAGCTTCTGAACAAATCGGATGTAGCGCAGAAGGCGCTTGACGATTATGATGCCAAAGCAAAGGATGTCAAAGAAAAAGTAACTGCTGTTACTGGAGGAACAAAATCGGCCGCAGCGTTGTGGTTGTTCAATAACAAGTTTTATGTTGTAAGCAACAATGTTTCCAGTGGTGAAGTGATGTACAACGAACTTGGACTTGCAGAGCCTAATGTTGTGAAGGAAGCATCCGCAAAGGCAACGGGTAACTGGTCTGAGATTTCATTGGAGAAGATCGCGGAAATGGACGCAGACTATCTTTTCCTGGTGAACAGTGACAAGGGAGCAGGCTCAGAAGCGCTGAAAGATGCCGTATGGCAGAGCATCCCTGCTGTAAAGACAGGTAATGTGTTTGAATTTGAAAGCACAAGCAGCTGGTTGTACAGTGGCGTTCAAGCAAATACGCAAATTCTGCAAGATATTCAAAGCAGTATTGTGAAGTAACAACCAAACATATGCGAAACAGTCATTTGAACGCTTTGATGCCATGAGCATCAAGGCGTTTTTTGTTTTTTGAACAGATATGGATATATAATAACGAGGAAGTAACGTAAGTGAACCACGATTAACGTAACATGAGCATGGAAGGGGATATTTACATATGTATACATTGGATCCACGTGAAATAACGGGAAGAGACAATTATAAACTGATGAGTGGTTCGGTGGTACCACGTCCAATTGCTTTTGTGACGACACTTTCAGATGAGAATGGTGTAATTAATGCAGCGCCTTTTAGTTTCTTTAATGTGGTTAGTTCGGACCCACCGCTGTTATCCATATCCATTGCACGTAAAGACGGTGCCATGAAAGATACTGCACGTAATGTGCTTGCTCATCAAGAACTGGTCGTGCATATCTGTGATGAAGCAATCATAACAGAAGTGAATGAGACAGCAGCCATACTGGAACCCCACGAAAGTGAGTTAGAGCGGACAAAACTTACTACAGTGCCAAGTACCAAGGTTGCTGTGCCAGGAATTCAGGAAGCACTCATTCGGATGGAGTGTGAGCTGTATCAGCACATTCCCATCACGAATGATGAGGGCAAACCCACGAGCGACTTGCTGCTGGTACGTATTGTACAGTATCATTTCAGCGAACAAGTCTACAATCCGGACAAGGGCTATATCCTGATGGATCATTTGAAACCAGTCAGCCGACTGGCGGGTAATGATTATGCCAAGCTTGGGGAGAGATTCACGGTGATTCGACCTGAATAGTTCTGACAGATCGAATATGTAATAAGGAATGGGTTTAATCCGGTAGCAAAGGCGGACAGCACGTGCGAAACTCGCATATGTTGTCCGCCTTTGCTTGTTAATATGAACATAAACAGGACAGGTAGTGAATAGACTTGTACTATATCCTGCACATATGTCATATGAACCTATTTTATATATAGGTTGTTTAAAAAGCCTACTTTTGAACACGTACGATATAGGAGGTTAAGCCGATGAACCAGCTTGAGGCAACAACTGGGGCAAGTATTATGGGAATAGGAACGGCGTGGCCTGCCCACCGTATTGAGCAAAAGGATGTGTCTGCCCGTCTCGCACAGGCGCTGGAACATGAGCCGGATGCGAGAAGATGGGCGAAGCGAATCTTTAATCAGTGCGGTGTGGAGACTCGTTATACATGTGAACCGAATCTGCTTGAGCCTGTGGAGGCTTGCCGATATTTACCCTTTACTTCTGTGGAGGAAGTCCCGACTACAGCCGAGCGTATGGCAAAATACAAAGCTGCTGCTGTTCCACTTGGTCTGGAAGCGGCCGGACAGGCCCTTCACGATGCAGACATATCCTCCTCGGAACTTACACATCTCATTACGGTGAGTTGCACGGGGCAATTCCTGCCCGGACTTGATGTTCGGCTGATCCAGCAGCTTGAACTTTCACCGCAGATCAACCGGATTCCACTGGTGTTTCAAGGATGTGCAGCCGGTCTGAAGGCGATCCAACTGGCGAATTCCATTGTAACGACAGATCAGAAGGCTACAGTTCTCATCGTGTGTGTGGAACTATGCACACTTCACTTTCAGCCATCTGCCAAACGGGACGACCTGTATGCCGCATCGTTTTTCGGAGACGGTGCCTCTGCCTGTGTTATTGGTGCGTCCGGAACAGACCACAATGAATGTTTTCAATTAGGTCGTGGGCACTCAACGCTGCTCCCGGATTGTGCCGAAGAAATGATCTGGGAAGTGGGCAATACAGGCTTTGATCTCTACCTGTCACCACAGATTCCGAAGTTGCTTGGTTTGCATCTCGGTCCAGAGATAGAACGGTTGCTAGAGGGTAGCAGTTTACCGGAAATATGGGCGATCCATCCGGGAGGCAGAGGCATCGTGGATGCCGTTCAGAAGCTATATCAGTTGACAGATGAGCAGGTCTCCTACAGCCGAAACATCCTGCGGGATTATGGCAACCTGTCGTCCGTGACGATTCTTTTTGTTCTTCAAGCCATCCGCGAGGATTACAGACAGAAGGAAGAGCATTCCAGTGGGATAGCGCTGGCCTTTGGCCCGGGATTAACAGCAGAGTTACTTCCTTTTACATACATCCCTGCCCCCATAGCGAACAGAACACCTGTGAATCATGGTATCCAATAGTTCGCGAACCCGAGTGAAGGAGACATACACCGCAAGTGTATGAATGTGCTTATGATCTTACCGATGAACATAATCGAATGACTAATCTGATCGCAGAGGAGCTTAGGTATGGGTTATCGCAGACTTGCTGCCTTCATCAGCCGATATCCGCGGTTCATTATTCTCTGCTGGGTATTTATCATCGGGATGTCAGCGGTCTGGGCATATAAGTTACCTGATATTGTTCAAGATCACGGATTAAAACGGGTTCACGGCGATGCTCAAGCAGTTGAAGCTGTTCTGGAGGACGAATTCGGTTCTCCTGCTGATCCGGTTATTCTGGTTTTTGAGAAAAAGGAAAATACCTCGCCTTTACAGTTCCGGCAGTGGATCAAGGATCGTTTGACACAGGTTCAAGTGTTGCCTGAGGTAACATCTATCACGTCCCCTTTGGATGCTGGAGAAAGGGTGACGTTTCAAGACCATAGGGCATATGCCCTTGTGAAAATGGATGTGCCCCCGCATCAGATGGGTCCCCCACTGGAGCAGTTGCGCGCCGTGCTGGCAACAGACGGTCCAGGTACGGTGCAATTGACGGGAAAGGTAGTCGTGCAGCAGGATGTCAATCATCTGAGCTTTCGTGATCTGGAACGGGCAGAGATGGTGGGACTGCCGATTGCCCTGATCGTTTTGTGTTTTGCATTCAGGGGGCTATATGCCGCGTTGATTGCTGTCATGATGGGGATCAGTGCTGTGATTACCGCTATGGGAGTCACGTCACTCCTTGGTTATCATCTGGAATTGTCCAACTTTATCATTAATGTGATTCCCATGGTGGGCATGGCACTGAGCACAGACTTTGCCCTGATCATCCTGAGCAGGTACAGGGAAGAACTTCAGCGGGTGTATGAAGATGAAGGCAAAGCTAACGTTACGGGCAGCAGCCTGGATATGCAGAGCGAGGTTTTGCGGAGCGAGATTCTTCAGCGAACATTACGTACAGCAGGCAGAGCGGTGTTGTTCTCGGCGGCTTGCGTGCTCCTTGGGCTGCTGGGTCTGCTCTGGATCAGACTGCCGATGTTTCTGAGTGTCTCCTTGGGGGCTATTATTGTTCTGCTCCTATCGCTACTGTTAAATGTTACGCTGCTGCCAGCTCTGCTGTCACTGTCTGCGGATCGGGTCTTCAGGCGAAAGTTAGTCCATTGGTTACCCAGAAGCTCGGTCTGGCATAGATGGTCAGCAATGGTCATGAAACGACCAGTCAGTATGGCCATTGGAGGTACCGTTGTGCTGCTTCTGTGCGTCTATCCAGTGACCCGGTTGGAACTGTCTGTCCCGGATGCTTCTTCACTGCCAGAGAGAATGGAGTCCCGCCAGGCAGCAGAGCAGTTGCAATATGATCTGGGGCAAAAGGACAACTCCGCTATCGAGATTCTGATTGGCGGACAGCAGGAACGGTTGACTGCCTCACACTGGCAGATGGCCCACAACAAAGCCCGTCAACTACTGCAGGACTCAGACGTATTGAGCATTGTTTCACCATGGGGCCTATTACAGCCGAATCAAACTGGCTCGCAAAGTCTTTTTCGGATCCCACCGTCGTCGCTCACTCCTTCCATAGAAGGCAAACAGTCAACAAGGACGGCATGGCTGCGTTCAACGGTCTCTGAGCATTCCATACGATTGATAGCCACCGTGCACGGGGGGCCTGGTTCGGAACAGGTTGCAGACTGGCTTGAACGAATGAGGAATAGCGATCATGCACCAGGTTTCAACAACGTAAAAATACGTTATGGTGGGGAAGCTGCCAAGCAGTATGAAATAATGCAGGAAGTCACAAGTCAACTGCCCAAAGTGCTGGTATTTGTAGTGGTCACCAATTATCTTGTGTTACTGGCGGCATTCCGATCGATGCTCATTCCAATCAAGGCAATTGTGATGAATCTGCTCAGCTTAGCCGCTTCATTTGGCATATTGGTGTGGGTGTTCAATGAAGGACATCTGGGTATGGAGTCGTCAGCCATTGCCATTATGATTCCTGTATTCATTGCAGGATTGGTGTTTGGCATATCCATGGATTATGGTGTGTTTATGCTGAGCCGTATTCAGGAAGTGTATAGACGAACCGGAGACAGTGATGTGGCTGTCCAACAGGGATTGGCTTCTACAGGCCGTCTGGTTACCTCCGCAGCGGCAATTCTGCTTGCGGTGACCGTGCCGTTTGCTTTTGCTGAAGTCGCAGGTGTGAGGCAGTTAGGGATCGGAATCACGGCAGCGGTGTTGATTGATGTTACGTTGATTCGTCTAATACTGGTACCTGCGCTCATGAAATTAATGGGCAGGTGGAACTGGTGGCTGCCAGGTCAGATAAAATGAAGGGTATTTCCGTAACCTGTCTTCAGGTTGGAGATATCCTTTTTGGCTAGAAATCGTGTGATTCCATTCAAAACAGGCAAACATGTTCAATTCATGGCTGACCTAGATGTTCTATAATGGATGGGATTAATTCCATAAGATAGTATTTCATCTACGTTAACCTATGAAAAACAGGAGGGACACAGGCCCATGTCGGATATTGAAGCCTATCTACAACAACAAACGAATCTCCGTGGTCGTTCCGCGTATCATGCAGATCAACCCCTGGAATTATGGCGCAGTCAGTTACGTACCCGCGTGAAAGAACGGCTGGGGGGGGTTCCAACAATGGGTGCAGCACTGAATCCTGTCTTACTGGAGCGCATTACATGTGACGGATATATTCGGGAGCGGATTGAAATCACAACCTATGCAGGACTTCGCATGCCTGTGTATTTATTAATTCCAGGTGAGGGTAACGTTACCGATACTAAGAGACCTGCTATCATTGCTTGTCATGGGCATGGCTACGGTAGCCGAGAGATATCGGGTATGGAACCGGATGGGTCACCGCGGACAGGAGAGCCCGGATTACACAAGGACTTTGCAGTAGCTCTTGTGAAGCGTGGATATGTGGTTGCGGCTCCAGAGCTGCTCGGGTTTGGTGATCGAAGACTGGAAGAAGACCGCGATTCGCCACCGGGGGTAAGTTCCTGTACGAAGATTGCCGCGCATCTGCTTATGGTGGGGAAAACTCTCGCCGGGCATCGGGTATATGAAACAACACGAGTACTGGATTATATATCAACTCGACCTGAAGTGGACTCGGAGCGAATTGGAAGCATGGGCATCTCGGGCGGCGGTCTGGTGACCGCATTTACAGCCGCATTGGATGAACGGTTCCGTGCAGCTGTAGTAAGTGGTTATGCAAATACATTCCAGGGCAGCATACTGGACCGGAACCATTGTCTCGACAACTATGTGCCAGGTATCCTGCGTGAAGCGGAGTTGCCGGATCTCATTGGCCTGATTGTGCCTAGACCACTCTTTATTGAAGCCGGAAGTGATGACCAGGTGTTCCCGATCCATGCAGCGAGAGAGGCGTATGCGCGTTTGACACACATATATGAGCAGGCGGGAGCATCAGAATCATTGGATGCGGATTTCTTTACAGGTGGACATGAGATTAGCGGAGCGAAGGCCTACGACTGGCTTGATCAAGTTCTGTGAAGTTGTGGATCGTGCACCGAGTTAATTCTGATTCGAGAGGAGAATTCAGTGATGAAATGGTCAACATCGGTAAAGTTTCTGCTCTGTCTTGTTCTGTTTGCAAGTACGATGGGCATTGGTCTGGGAAGCAGTGTAGGGCAAGTCGCCGAAGCGGCAACGGACAATTACAGATTTGATTTTGGTTCGGGTGCTGTTGAGAGCGGTTACACAGGTGTGTCCGCAGGAGATGCCTATACTGCGACCAAAGGATATGGGTTCAATACACCTGCCAATATGCGAAATGTGTCTGCCTCCGGAAGCGGAGTGATGAGCGACGCTGTCCAGTTTCTGACTTACGGCACTAAGAGCACCAATACCTTCAATGTGAATCTGTCCAATGGACTATATGAAGTTAAAGTGGTCCTGGGCAATACAGCCAGAGCGAGTGTAGCGGCAGAAGGTGTATACCAGATCATCAATATGACGGGTAACGGGGCGACGGATAAATTTCAAATTCCGATAACAGACGGGCAATTAAATTTGCTCATTACGGAAGGAAAGACAGGCACCGCCTTCACACTTAGTGCACTCGAAATCCGAAAGTTATCCAATCAGACCGTTACCAACCGCACAATCTACATTGGTGGTGATTCAACAGTTTGCAATTACTATCCGCTGGGTAGCAGTGTACAAGGAGGTTGGGGACAGCTGTTTCCGTCTTATGTGAACAATGCTACCTTCCAGGTTCGAAATATGGCGTCAAGTGGTCAATTTGCGAGAGGTTTCCGCGATGATGGTCAGATGGAAGCGATTCTGAAGTATATCAAGCCGGGAGATTATTTTATTTTGCAATTCGGAATTAACGATACTAATGCCAAGAACAATACAACGGAGGCGCAGTTCAAGGAGATTATGCGGGATATGGTACGTCAGGCGAAGAATAAAGGAGCAACGGTTATCCTCTCCACGCCTCAGGGCCGGGCAACAGACTTTAATACAGCCAATGTACATCAAGCGGAGAACCGCTGGTACAATCAATCCACACGTGCACTCGCTCAGGAAGAGGGAGTCACCCTGGTTGAACTGAATAAGTTAAGTTCTGCCTATTTCACGTCCATTGGTCCAGCGGCAACACTTGGTCTGTATATGACAGGGGATAGTCTGCATCCGAATCGTCAAGGGGCTGCGGAGCTTGCACGTATTGTGGCTGCGGATCTGAGAAGACAGGGACTGAATGGATTCTGACTTTACTACTTAATCTGTCTGCATAATCAGTGCTTGATATGATCCGTGTATGAAAAATAAAAAAATACCCCCGGGAACATACCGCGAAACGAGCGGCTGATCCTCGGGGGTATTCGTTATGCCTAGGCTGGGGATTACTCCATCATATCCTTGGCTTCATGGTTCACTTTTTTCCCTTTTAACAAGGGTTCCAGTTCATCTTGCACGCTCTGCTCCCACAGTGGTACATCTGTGCGATAGGCGGCCCGTCCGTTCAGATGTCCGGCGACCGGAGCCGTGATAAATACAAACAGGATACCTAACAACAAGCGGGCACTGATATAGTTATCGAAATACCAGAAGTAGAAAAATGTAGCGCTTAATACACAGAACACACCAAGCGTCATACTTTTGGTTGCGGCATGGGCACGTAGATATACATCAGGCAGACGAATAAGTCCGAATGCACTGAGTGCACTGAGTAGTGCACCGAGCAGTACGAGTAGACCTATAGCGGTTTCAGCGGCTACTTTAACGATCTCCATCATTTTTGAATACCGCCCCCCGTTCAATATAACGTGCAAATGCCACTGTACTTAGAAAAGCCAAAATGCCAATCAGTAAGATAATATCCAGATAGGCCTGGGTTTGCAGCATCATCGACAGAACGGCAACGATGGCAATCACATTGATACCGATGGTATCCAGTGCCGTGATCCGATCAGCCATGGATGGTCCCCGCAGCACCCTGTACAAGCAACCCAGAATGGCTAAGGAGAGAATGAGCAATGAGATGAACAACAGTGAGGATAACATTAACGCGTCACCTCCATAATTGCTTTTTCGAATGTATTTTGGATATCATCTCTCATTTTCTGTTCATCCTTGATATCCAGTGCGTGAATAAACAGTTTGCGTTGATTACCCGAGATCTCAAGCGGAAGAGAACCTGGTGTCAATGAGATGAGTAAGCAGAGCAGAGTAACCTCCCAATCCGAGGACAATTGAGTTTTATACGTAAAAATACCGGGCCTTATATCTAGCTTGGGCTTGATAATCTGGCGTATAACCTCAATGCTGGCTCGCACCAGTTCCTTGAACAGCAGTGTAATCAGTTTGAAGATGGCCCAGACTCGCACAATATAAAAGCGCTGGGGGAAGAATCTGCGCATCCCCCCGATGAGAAGCAGTCCGAGCAGGTAACCTATTAGAAAACCAACACCATTCCAGGCGTTGTTCAGAAACATCCATACAAAAGCAATGATAAGATTCAGTACAATCTGAAAGGCCATAGACATCTACTCCTTCAATACGGCATCAATATAAATATTGGGATGCAGTAGAATATCGCCTGCGCGGGAGGTCAATTGGAACATGCCTTCAGCCCCCACACCCATTACGATGATGAATACAAACAGAATTCCGGCAGGAATCAGCAGGCCGTTCACCGCGTAAGGGCGTCTTGTAACCCCGGCAGGCGGTTCGCCCCAGAACGCTTGTATGAAGATACGCAGTACCGAATATAACATCAACAAGCTCGAAAGCACCGCAATGCCGGTAAGACCATACAAGCCTGCCTGCAAGCCACCTTCAAAGAGAAGCAACTTCCCTGGAAATCCACTAAATGGCGGCAAACCTGCCAAGGCAAGTGCGCTGATGAAGAACATCCAGCCGAGCAGCGGATAGCGATGGATCAGCCCGCCCATGTTATCGAGTTTGGATGTTCCGGCAACAGCGATCAAAGCACCCCCGAGCAGGAAGAGCAAAGTTTTGATCAACATATCATGCAGCATATAGAAGAGCAGACCTTCCAGTGCAGGGCGACTGGCCGCGGCCATACCAAAAGCAACAAAACCTACACCTGCGACCACGTTGTAGATGAGAATCTTGTTTACATCGCGGTATGAGATCGCACCAATGACACCCAGGACCATCGTTGCACCAGCCATCCATCCGATCAGTGCATGGAAGAAATCCGGATCATGATAGAAGATCAGTGTGAATGTTCGCACAATCGCGTACAAGCCAACCTTGGTGAGTAATCCTGCGAACAATGCAGTGACGACAGCAGGTGGTGCCGCATAAGAGCCCGACAGCCAGAAGAACAGGAACAGCCCGGCCTTGATGCTAAATACGATCAGAAAGAGAACAGCAATTAAGGTAATGACTCCGCTCTGTCCCACCTCAGCAATTTTGACGGACAAATCTGCCATGTTCAGTGTGCCAGTTATGGAGTAGAGGAAGCCGATGGAAGCGACAAAAAGAGCTGAAGAAACGATGTTAATCAAGACATATTTGATCGTTTCCCGAAGCTGTCTTTCCGTGCCTCCCAATACGATTAGTGCATAGGAAGAGATGAGCATCAGTTCAAAGCTGACAAACAAATTGAACAAATCTCCGGTTAGGAATGAACCGTTAACGCCCGCGATCAGAAAATGAAAGAACGGATAGAAGTGGTGCTCTTCCCGCTCCTTGTTCACACTGCGGAACGCATACAGCAAACACGCCAGTGCAATGATGGAAGCGGCAACGACAAGTAGCGCCGATACCATGTCCGCAACAAGCACAATACCATAGGGAGGTGCCCATCCACCCATATTAAGCGTTAGAACTCCAGTCTGAGCTACCCGCGTAATGAGTATCGTTGAGACCGCTGCTGTAAACAAAAGTCCAATGACACTAATGATCCGCTGGATATTTGTTTTTCGGAAAAATAGCAGAGCCAGAACACCTGTAATCAAAGGCAAGAGAATCGGCAGAACAACGAGATTATTCATATGGGCGCCCCCTTACTTCTTCCATATCGTCTGTTCTCAGCTTCAGATAAGAACGATAGGAGAGAACAAAGAAGAACGCAGTGAGTCCGAAATTAATAACAATCGAAGTTAGTATCAAAGCCTGAGGAAGAGGATCGACATAACGTTCAGCCATCTCCCCAAGCAGTGGTGGTGCCCCGGTTTTGAGACGTGACATGGTGATCAAGAGCAGATGCACGCCATGGGTTAGTATGGACATGCCAAGTACGATACGGAGCAGGCTCCGCGACAAGATTAAAAAGACGGCAACCGCAAACAGAATGCCAACGGCTACACACATCAATATTTCCATATCAGCGATCCTCCCCGATCTGTAGAATGATGGTCATGGTGACACCCAGGACAGCGAGATACACGCCAAGATCAAACAGCATGGCCGTGGCGAGTTCTGTCTCTCCCAGCAAAGGAAGTTCGAAATAACCGAAGGTTTGGCTGAGGAACGGGACTCCGAATATAAATGAACCCGCACCCGTAAGTAAGGCTATACCCAATCCGATTCCTGTTAGAATACGGAAGTCAACCGGTAACGCTTTGCGTATCGTATCTGTACTGAATGCCAGAGCAATCAATACGAGCGCTGCCGCTGTTACCAAGCCGCCGATGAAACCTCCGCCCGGATTGTGGTGACCTGCAAAGAAGAGGTGCATGGCAAACGTCAGTATGATGAACACAACGACCTTGGTGGTCGTTTGCAGCAATACATCATTACTTTGCAAGGGGACGGTATCCCACGAGGATGAGCTGCGTTCCCGGTTACCATACTTTTTCGTATTGTCCGCTTCATCATCCAGAGCAGGTTCGGAATCCTGACTCTCGTCCTTCTTACGGAACTTCAAGCGGGCTCCGAGATCTTTTGCTTCAAGGTTCAGATTAATCATGGAGTAGATGGATAACGAAGCAACGCCAAGCACCATAATCTCCAATAACGTATCGAAGCCACGGAAATCTACCAACAACACGTTCACGACATTTTTACCACCAGCCGAGTCATACGCTTCCTGAAGGAAAAAGGTAGAAATGCTGTCCAGTGAGGCTGTTCCGCTTGCGGCCAATGCAACAAAAGTCATCACAATTCCGACTGCAATCGCTACGATCATATTCACCGTGAGATAACTGCGGCTTGATTTGCCACGTTGAAGCTCAGGCAGATGGTAGAAGCAGAGCAGGAACAGTGCAACGGATACCGTCTCAACAATCATCTGTGTCAACGCCAGATCCGGCGCCCGGAAGAGTACAAACAGCAGAGTTACAAGGTAACCAACTGCTCCGGTCATAATGACTGCTGACAGTCTGTTCTTGGCAAAAGGAATCGAGACTGCAGCACCGATGAGCGTGACTAGCAGTACGACCTCGTAGAATGAGTAAGGTGCATTGCCCTGCAGATTCCAGGTGATATTTTCTCCTGAACGGAAGAAGGCATAGACCAGCAACGCGACCGTGAATGAGAAAATGTAAACGAGATAATTACGAACCGAGCCATTCATATAGGCTTCCGTCCATTTGCGTGCATAATGCTGAAGATTATCCAGCACGACGTGGTACATATTGTTAATTGTTAATCCTTGTGGATAATGCTCATAAATATTCCTCCATCGTGGCAACAGCTTGTAGAGAGTGATTCCGAGAATCACGACTCCGATCGTCATAATCAGTTCCGGAGTCCATCCATGCCACAGGGAGAAATGTACATCGAAGCGCTCATTCCCATTCAAGAGGGATGGAAGCACAGCGGCCATTGCCGGTTCAATCAGTGATCCGGCCAGCAGATTCGGGAAGAGTCCGAATACAATGACAAGAACACCTAGAACAACAGGCGGAATGAGCATGCCAGCGGGCGCTTCGTGCAGCTTCTCGGCAGGGATTTCGCTTTGGCTACGACCGAGGAATGTTTTGAACACGATTATAAGCGCATAGATCAGGGTAAACACACTTGCAAGCCAAGCGAATACCGGCAATAGAACACTCCAGGACCCAAGTCCAAAGATTCGTAGATTCGTGACTTCCACCATCGCCTGGAAGAATAACTCCTTGCTCAGGAATCCGTTGAACGGCGGAATACCCGCCATGGCAAGTGAACCGATCAATGCCACGGTGAATGTAATTGGCATGAATGAAGCAAGTCCACCGAGCTTCCGAATGTCACGCGTACCCGTTTCATGATCAACAATTCCTACGACCATGAACAGAGCGGCCTTGAAGGTCGCATGATTAAACAGGTGAAGCAGCGCAGCGGTTATTGCCACAGTGTACATCGCAGAGGATTCGCCATATCCGAAGTAGAGAGCAGCAGATCCAACCCCTAAGAGGGACATGATCAGACCAAGTTGAGAGATGGTCGAATAGGCAAGAATCGCTTTGAGATCGTTTTTTTTCACCGCCAGGAATGATCCATAACACAAAGTCAGAAGACCAACGCCAGTAACGAGCCAGAACCAGAGTTCCTGTCCACCGAAGATCGGTGTAAACCGGGCTACAACGTACAGTCCAGCCTTAACCATGGTGGCTGAGTGAAGATAGGCACTGACAGGTGTTGGGGCTTCCATGGCATCCGGCAACCAGATATGGAATGGGAACTGAGCTGATTTGGTGAAAGCTCCAATCAGGATCAAGATAAGTGCGGGTAGAAATAGTGCGCTTTCCTGAAACTGACCCAATCCTGCAATGGTTGCACGAATACTGAATGTTCCGGTAATGAGATACATCATCATGAATCCGGTAAGCATGGCGAAACCGCCAAATACCGTAATCAGGAATGATTTTTGTGCACCTGAAGTCGAGGCTTTACGTTTGTAATGAAATGCAATCAACAGGAATGACGTAATACTGGTCAATTCCCAGAATCCGTAGAGCACGATCATATTATCAGACAGCACCACGCCCAACATGGCTCCCATGAACATCAACAGATACAGGTAGAAACGGTTCAGCGCTTCTTTCATATCCATGTAGAAGATGGAGTAGAGAACAACGAGGACACCGATTCCGGTGATTAGCAGTGTCAACATGAGGCTCAAACCGTCCAGATACAGGTTAAATCCAATGTCCAGTGAAGGAATCCATGGGATATTTCCGGATACGGTATTGCGCTGTGACACAGCGGGTATTAGACTCGCAAAGTATACAAATAATAGTGCCGGGACAAGGAGAACCGGCCATCCCAAATGTAATTTACGGAAGAAACGATGCAGCATGGCAAGAAGAATGCCAGCGGCAAAAGGCAGAATAACAGCAACATGAAGCAGGCTCAACATTACACCCCCAATGTTTAGTATTTCGATTACTCTCTCTGTGACATACAGGCGCATGATCCTTTGAAGGATATGCTTGCTCTCTATATTCATAACCCAAGTATGTATATACAGAATCGTGTCTATTCTTTGAATGGAAGAAACACGGTGAAGATTTCAGTATAATATTGTATGGGCATGTATAATAAAAAAACACACAAGTTCCGATAAATATGAAAACGATTAGGTGACATTCCGTGTACTCTTTGCAGCATAGTTATGTTGAAAAGCAAGATGGTTTCACCGTGTAATGGAGGAAGTAATGTCATTCAAAATTAGAACTGTGCTTACAGTCATCTTTGCTGTGTTATCCTTGCTGGTTACCCTGACGATTGGGTCTATTTTTAGCCAAAAGTCATTTGTTGCTGTAGAGACTGAGATTGGTCACTCGCTTACAGGAACGGCCTCACAGGCATCGGACAAGCTGGATCGATTCATGTCCGCTCGCGCGGGTGAACTGGACCTGCTGGGCCAAATGGCTTCGTTGGAAGATGAATTCCAACCTGATGAGATTCAGATGCTGCTGGATCAGTTACAAGATAGCTTTCCCTCATTCTCATGGGTTGGATTCATGGACCCCAAAGGAAAAGTGTTAGCTGCTACGGATGGTATCTTGCTTGGGGAAAATTTATCAGAGCGACCTGTGTATCAGGAGGGAATCAAGGGTAAATTCATTGGAGATGTGCATAATGCAGTACTTCTTGCCAAGCTGCTTCCGAATCCAACGGGAGAGCCGTTGCAATTTGTCGATATCAGTTTTCCGCTGAAGGATAGCAAAGGAATGATTCAAGGTGTGCTCGCTGCACATTTAAGCTGGGAATGGGCGAAGGAAGTCGAGGAATCCGTGCTCGCCCCATTGAAAAGGGAAGAAAAAGACATTGAGTTTTTTATCGTGAGCAAAAAGGAACATACAGTACTGCTCGGGCCGAAGGAATGGATCGGTAAACCGTTGGTATTGCCCGGCATTAAAGAGGCCCAGCGCAACAAAAGCAGTTGGTCCATAGAAAAGTGGCCTGACGGTAATGAATATGTGACAGGGTTTGCCTACAGCCAGGGTCATCTGGATTATCCCGGATTAGGCTGGACTGTAGTCATTCGTCAAGTCAAGTCGACTGCTTTTGCTTCTGTGTTTGACCTGATGTGGTTTAATGTGTGGGCGGGACTTGCCGTTACCGTGCTATTTGCATTGATTGGCTGGTTTGTCTCACGTCTGATCTCTGCCCCACTTGTGCGTCTTACCAGAGTAGCCAATCGACTGCGTGCAGGGGAAGAGCTTGAGATTCCTGCGATTAAGGGGATTAAGGAGATTGAAGTGTTGTCCCGTTCGCTTCGGGATATGCTGACCTCTCTTATGAATAAAAACTCAGAGCTGGTCGTGATGCAGAATCTGGCGCATTTTGATCAGTTGACTAGACTGCCGAATCGCACTGCTCTTGAAGTGTATCTGGAGGAGTCTCTGGAGACCGAAAGTGAAAATCACACGCTGACTTTTCTCTATCTGGATCTCGATGGATTCAAACGGGTCAACGATACACTTGGGCATCAGACTGGAGATGTGCTGCTACAGAAAGTGGCCCAGCGATTGTCTGCTCTTGGTCAGGTGAAGGGTATAACAGTCCGATTGGGCGGGGATGAATTCCTGATTGTACTTCAATCTGTTGGAAATCATCCGAGGGAAGAAGCCATGGCTTATGCAGAAGCCATCATTCAAAGTCTGAACAAGCCGTTTATTATCGAATACGAGCGCATTCGAATTGGATGTAGCATTGGAGGAGCTGAATATCCAACCAACAGCGACAACCCAAGTGAGATAATCCGGATGGCGGACGAAGCTTTGTATGAGTCCAAACGTGCAGGGAAGAACAGAATGACATTTTATTCCGAGTTGAAGCAGGATCGTTAGCGTATAATAACATTAGCTGGGTTATCCCAATCACCTTTGTGCGAATGCGCGTATAAACAAGGAGGGGTGAAATGTCTGGAAAATATACAACTGTACCTTATGGTTATGAGCCACCTGCGGCCAGCCGCAAGGGCACACTGACTTTTTATGACTCGTTTGAACATGTGACCGATGAGCAACTCGAGCGCGCCGCTGCAACGGTAGATACCCGTTCATTCATACAGCTTGTGCTGTATCCTTTACACGAGAGCACGTTTAAGCGAATGAGCAAGGATACGATACAGGCATATTACAAAAGAGAAGATCGCCTTCATGATTGGCGGCGAGAACATCCGACTTCACGTATACGTGTGGAGGGGCTTGAGGGCAAGAGAAAGAAATATACACCTGTGGATAGCGCGCTGCGCCATATCACTGCGGAATATCCAGCCCCTCATTTTCTTTATTTGACGATAGAGATGGCGAATATGTTTGCTTCATTTGATTCCTTCAAGGATTGGATCAAAGAGCTTCGTCTCATCATTGACGGGTCATCAGGTGATCTTCATCCCAAGCTGGAGCAAAATCGTCATCGCTGGGAATGGGCGGAATGAAAACATAGACATATGAAGAAGATCGGCCTGCTGATCGTATTCAGACCCAAAAAAAGTTGTGCTGTACACCGGAATTCCGGTGTACAGCACAACTTTTTTATTTATATTTTCTCTGCCAAGGACGAAGTCAGATCAAGTGATGTTACGGTTTTATTTTTACCTGTTCGTTTGGCGGCATACAGACAGGCATCCACTTCCTCGAACAATTTGTCTTTGGTTAGATTAGGACTGTAGCTTTTGAGACCGATACTCACCGTGATGGAAGCTCCTTCAAGTTCCAGATGGCCCATCAGGGCAATCTTCTGACGAATCTGTTCCACCATGGCATAGGCCTGCTTGAAAGATTGCTCAAACATCAATAAGGCGAACTCTTCGCCCCCGTACCGTGCTGCAATATCACTTGAGGTAATGGTTTCCTGAATGATCAGGGACACTTTCTCCAGAATGATGTCTCCAACCCGATGACCATACGTATCATTAATGGATTTGAAGTCATCAATATCGATCAGGGCCAGATGCAGACTCATGCCACTGTTGGCATACTCAAATGCTTTTTCATAAAAATCCTTGAAGGAGCTTTGATTATAAAGGTTGGTTAAACCGTCTGTTTTGGACTGTTTGGTCATAATGGCATTCCGCACAATAAGGTCCTGCTTGGCAAGCATGCTGGCTTGAAGATCATCGAGCACCTCAACGCCGCTAGTTACGATAACCTGTGCTACATATGTACCTAAGATTAGAAAAGCAGGAATGGATACCATGTCAAATGAAGACAGGTACAACCGGTAGGCCGGATCGAACAAAACCAGAAGGTAACCAGCCATCTGCATCAGAAAGACAATCCAGACTCTCTTTTTACTGAAGAACAGCACCGAAGCAAAGATGGGCAACAGGCAGATCGCTAATATAATCCGAATGTCATAATTGACATGAATAATCGTCCAGGCGATAACCGTGCTGGCTATAGACATGGTGTAAAAGGAATATGAACTGAAGCGCCGATCAACCCAACTTGCGAACAAAATGCATGAACTGCTGACGGCCGTAGGCCAGAACAGGACATTCATCAAGAAATCTGTAGGTGTGCGATCATACTCCAGAAACAGGAAACAGCCAATCTGAATGGCGAAATGTGCAATGATGACTATCCAGTAGGCATGGAGCATTTTTTGAATCCATTTGGAATGTTTGAACTCGTATTCTGTTGGAATGTGACTATTTTGCGTATGGAAACCTTTCATATATCACCGCTGACTGCATCATAATGGTACGACAGAATTACTCTCGTATATGATGATTATAAATGACAATGAACAAAACGCAAATGTATTTAACTGTTATATGAGAACAAGACTCACAGAAGTTTCGAGTTGTCACAAACTTTTTGTGGAGGACAAACAAAACTCAACGATACACTCATAGACTATATACATGGCTCCGTTCCATATGTAGGAAATCATTGATGAAGGGGAGGTGATCTTCATTCCTCTTGTCGTTCGTTCAACCGTTAATGCTACGGGAGCAATTACATTTACAGGAAATACGCTTGGACTGAGTCGTTCGGAAACAGCGGGGGTACCTGGAACACAGGACAGTATTGGAGGTTTTATCACAACCAACACCAGCCTCCAGTACGGCACCTATCCATTGGGAACTACAAGCCTGTATCAGAGCAACAGTTCAGCAGCCATTCTTACACTACCTGCTGGAAGTACCGTTCTGTATGCAGAATTGATCTGGGGCGGCAGCTACATCAATGGTACAGTCAATCTGAGTGCTGCCATCAACAATCCGGTTACGTTTATTACACCCGCAGGGACTTCCAGTGTCACCCCAGATCCACTTACCTACAATCAATTCGATCTTGGGGGCGGTGCTGCTGGCTATGTACGTTCCGCCAATGTGACGACACTTGTACAAAATGGGGGAGCAGGTACATATATCACCGGAGCAGTGGTAGGAACTATTGTTATTACAAATGATTCCACGGCCAATCATGCGGGATGGACACTTGGAGTCATTTATCAGAATCCCAATCTGCCTTTTCGCAACATGTCTTTGCGTGCAGGGGGCGTACTCGTTCAATCCACTTCACCCCCTGTCGTTACCACACTGACTGGATTTGCAACGCCCCTTTCCGGTGTATTGGGAGGAAGAATACTGTTCAGTGCGCAGGAGGGCGACGCGAACCGCACCGGTGACCAGGCATTATTCGGGCCAACCTCAGCTACATCGGTTGCTTTGTCCGGGCCCAATAATCTAGCTGCGAACTTTTTTGCTTCTCAGATTAACGGAGATACCGGAGCGCTTAATACAACCGGAACGTTTGGGACACGAAATCAGATCAACGGAGCTCCAGGTACCAATATTATCGGTGGACGTCAAGGCTGGGATATTACCAATGTGGATGTTTCAGCAAGACTGATCAATAACCAGTCATCTGCGGTGTTGACATTAACGACCTCGGGGGATGCCTACATTGTCAACGCCAATGCAATTCAAGTTGATATTAATGCACCCAAGATCACATTGGCTAAGGCAACGGTCGCCGCCGGTGCAGTTGCCGGGGATAGTATTCTATATTCGGTTACCGTTACCAATGCAGGCACTGCGAGTGCGGCCAGTGTTGTTTTATCCGATTCACTTCCTGCAGGGCTTACCTTTATTCCAGGCAGTGTCACGGTTGCAGGTGTACCCCGTCCAACACTTGATGTGACGGCAGGCATTCCGCTGGGTTCGTTAACTTTATCCAGCAGTGTCGTTGTAACCTATCGAGCACTCATCGGTCAGGATGCAAGCATCCTGCAACTAGTGAATTCGGCCAATGCAGCCTTTACATTTCAAAGTGTAGCAGGGGGGCCGGTCATTACCGGAGTTATTCCGTCCAATAACTCCACCCTTCCTGTTTATTCGCCAAACCTGTCCATTGTGAAATCGGCGAGTACTACCAATGCCACGGTGGGTGACCTGGTAACCTATACACTCCAAGTGAACAACGGAGGGAATGTTGCTGCCAACGTTACGTTGAGGGATAACATTCCAAGTGGTAGCTCATATGTAGCAGGAAGCTTTCGTCTGAATGGAAATGTGATTGCTGGCGCCAATCCGGTTACCGGCGTTAATCTGGGGAGCCTCGCGGCAGGAAGTGCCAATACCGTGACCTTTCAGGTACTTGTAACAAGCTTGCCGACACCTCCGACTCTTGTGGATCAGGCTACGGCTTCTTATTCCTTCAATTCACCTGATGGTCGGACGATCACGGGAAACATCGCCTCGAATACCTTAACAATCCCGGTAACATTGCCCAATGTGAACACGGTAAAATCAGCATCCGTTACCGATGTTGCTGTCGGGGAGACTTTCACGTACACCGTAGTTACTACCAACAGCGGTATTCAGGTGATTAACAATGTGGTACTTACAGATGCGCTCCCTGCTGGAACAACATTTGTTTCCGGTAGTGCAACCGTAAGGGGAACTGTCGTACCGTCTGCGAATCCGAGCAGTGGAATCTCTATTGGGACATTGGCGGCCGGAAGTTCTGCAACGGTGACGTTTCAGGTGAATGTGCAGTCCCAGCCTGCTTCGGGTTCATTAGTCAACCGAGCGGTAGTATCGTATAGCTCAGGTGCGTTCACGGGTATTTCCAACTCCAATTCCATTACAACCCCTGTATACCAAGCTGTTGTCGGGATCAACAAGTCGGCAAGCCAAACCAATGCGACACTGGGGGATCAGATTGCATACACACTTGTGGTCACGAACAGTGGGAACATATCGACTCAAGTGAATGTGACCGATACGATTCCAGCGGGGCTGACGTTTGTCCCGAATTCGGTAACCGTGAATGGTACTGCACGTCCTGGAACCAGCCCATTAACCGGAATAACACTGGGCAGCCTCCTGCCGGGAGTTACGGCTACGGTGGTGTTTCGCGCTACACTCACCACACTTCCGACTCCCCCGACACTGGAGAATCAAGGGACTGCAAGTTATACGTACCAGCTTCCAAGTGGACGGAATCTCTCAGGCAGCAGCTTATCCAATATCGTTCGTATATCTGCATCGGCTCCGAATATTTCTATTAGTAAAACAGTAAATACACCGGATGCGACAGTAGGAGATGTGCTTACGTATACCGTTGTTGCAACAAACGCAGGAATTAGTGCAGTACAAAATCTGGTGATTTCGGATGCACCATCCGGTTCTGAATTTGTCCCGGGTAGTGTCACGATTAATGGATCTGCTGTTACCAGCGCAAGCCCCGTTGCGGGAATCGCAGTGGGTACATTGAATAGCTCAAGTAGTGTAACTGTGACCTATCAGACCAGAGTGAATTCTGTTCCATCCACAGGTTTGGTTAGTAACCGGGCCAATGCAGCATTTACCTCAGGCAGTTTTAATGGTGTTTCTTCTTCCATATCAGTAAATACCCCCATATTTCTGCCAGTGATTCAAGTGGTGAAATCAGCAAGTACAACAAGTTTGACGGTAGGCGATACGTTTAATTACACCATCCAGATAAACAATACAGGTAATATAGCTGCATCGGTTACCTTGACAGATCCCATTCCAGCAGGAGCAATATTCAGCACAAATAGTGTCATTATTAATGGCGTACCTACACCTGGGCTCAGCCCGGAAATAGGAATCAGTCTAGGAGAGATTGCTGCGGGCTCAGGTGCAACGGTCACCTTTGTTGCGACGGTTACCAGTTTGCCAGATGCAAGACAGTTAATTAATCAGGCGGTTGCTTCGTTTGCCTACACGCTTCCAAGTGGTAGAACGATTGCCGGTCTCTCGTCATCAAACACCATCACTATTCCAGTGTCTCTACCCAATGTTACGATTGTTAACAGTGACAATGTAGAGTACGGCGTAGTCGGGGATGTCATTCGATACACATCTGTTATTCGTAATAACGGCACAGTAGCCGTTAATAATGTGGTATATGTCAATCCTCTTCCTTCAAATACCCCATTTGTACCCGGAAGTGTCATTGTGAACGGGACTTCGTTCCCGCTCTCCAATCCGACAGCCGGCATTCCAATCGGTACGTTGGCTCCAGGAGCCGAGGTTACCGTAACTTTTGAGGTGACGATTACCATGCCGATTCCTTCGCAGATTAACAATCAGTCGACGGTCAGCTTCACATCCGGTTCATTTTCAGGGTCATCATCCTCCAATACCACACAGACTCCGGTTATACAACCGCAGATTTCACTTGTCAAAACGGCAAATACCGTAAATGCGACCGTAGGTGATACGGTTGTATACACGGTAACGGTCAGCAACACAGGCAATCTCGAGGCAAATGTTACCGTGACAGATACCATTCCTGCTGCGACTACTTTAGTACCCAACAGTGTGGTTGTATCCGGTGTGCCACAGCCTGGAGCGACGCCAGCAGCAGGCATTCCGGTAGGCATTGTAGCAGCGGGGGCGACGGCTGTTGTCACGTTTGCCGTTGTTGTGGATTCACTTCCATCTCCGCAGCAGCTTAGCAATTTTGCTACATCATCCTTTACATTTACACCTCCAGATGGGCGGACGTTGACTGGCTCAGCCACTTCGAATACGCTCACGTTTCCAGTCTCGTCACCAAACGTCGCTGTTGTCAAAAGCACAGCTTCCACTGCGGCTACGGTAGGCGATACGGTGACCTATTCCATTCTGGTGACCAACAGCGGAATTGCACCGGTGAACAATATTCAGTTTTCGGACCCGATTCCAGCTGGAGCCTCCTTTGTAACAGGGAGTGTCACAGTGAATGGGGTTGCGCAACCTGGAGCCAATCCAGCAGGTGGGGTATCCCTTGGGACATTGGGGCCCGGAACGTCCGCAACGGTCACGTTCAGTATCCGTGTCGACGTGATCCCGCCAAGCAATCAGTTGAGCAATCGCTCTACGGTCAGTTTTACCTCAGGTACATTCTCAAGCACAACCTTCTCTAATACCGTGGTCACTCCGGTGTACCAGCCTATTCTTTCAGCACAAAAAACAGCCAGTACACAAAACGCTACCGTTGGGGATACGGTCAGCTACACGATAACCGTGAGCAATCAGGGAAACTATGGATCCCAGATTAACCTGACAGATAACCTTCCAGCCGGAACCATCCTTGTTCCAAATAGCGTTATTGTGAACGGTCAACCACTGCCAGCAGGAAATCCAGCAACGGGCATCCCCGCAGGCAATGTGGCTCCTGGAGCTACGACCACCATTACCTTTTCAGTAGTTGTTGATACGCTGCCAAGTCCGCAACAACTGGTGAATCAGGCTACGGTAGCTCTATCATATACATTGCCGGATGGGCGGAACATCACGGAGTCCGTTCTATCCAATGTGCTGACCATTACCGTATCGGCACCGGATGTCGATGTCGTCAAATCCACAACTTCAACGGCGGTATCTGTTGGTGATGTCGTAACGTATAGCATCGCTGTAACCAATAACGGAATTGCAACGGTGAACAATGTGGTTTTCACGGATGCAGTGCCGACAAGTACCGTTCTTGCGCCAACCGGCGTATTTGTCGATGGTGTTCTGCGCCCTGGTGCCAATCCTTCTACGGGAATAACACTTGGTTCCATCGCACCTGGTGTTACGGTAACCGTTGTATTTAGTGTGCAGGTTACGGCGCTCCCGGCAAGTGCAGTGTTAAACAATCAGTCCACGGTCAGCTTTACATCAGGTGTTTTCTCAGCGACCACATTCTCCAATACGGTTACAACTCCGGTCTATCAACCTATTCTGTCGGCAGTCAAAACGGGAGATCAGACGATAGCAACGGTAGGGGATACAGTTGTGTACAGCATCGCCATCTCCAATGCCGGGAACTATGGGGCATCCGTCACGTTGACCGATACCATTCCAGCAGGAACAGAGCTTGTTCCAAATAGCGTTATTATTAACGGGGCTTCTGCACCAGGTGCAGATCCGGCTTCGGGTATTCCGCTTGGTGTCGTTTCCACAACAACTCTAGTTACCTTCTCCGTTGTGATTGTGACGTTACCTTTGAGCCAGTCCATCACCAATCAGGCTTCTGCTACATTTTCGTATACATTGCCTGATGGAAGAACACTTGGAGGCACGATTACGTCCAACGCACTCAACATTCAGGTATCTGCTCCGAATGTCAGCGTTGTGAAGACTACTCCGGTGATTGATGCTGTGGTGGGCGATACGATTGTATACGAGATGGTTGTGACCAATGAAGGAATTGACCCGGTAAACAACATTGTGATCACCGATCCGATTAACCCAGCCACCACATTTGTTACAGGCAGTGTTCTGGTGGACGGCGTCCCACGTGCCTTGGCCAACCCTGCGCTGGGCATAGCTCTTGGTAGTTTGGCGCCTGGAGCATCGATAGCGGTATCGTATGCAGTGCGGGTCAATACGCTTCCAACACCACCACAAGTGAGCAGTCAGTCTTCCGTAAGTTTCACATCGGGTGTCTTCTCGGGAGCAGCGTATTCCAATACGGTTGTAACACCAATCTATCAGCCGATTATTGCCGTAACCAAAACGGGGAGCACTTCCAATGCAACGATTGGTGACACCATCACCTATTCTTTTGCCATTAACAATAGCGGGAATCTTGATGCAATTTTGACATTAACGGACAATATACCGAATGGAGCCGTACTGCTTCCCAACAGTGTTCTGATTGATGGTGTTCCACAGCCAGGTGCCAATCCGGAGACGGGTATCGCTGTGGGTGCCATACCGTCCGGAGGTACGGTTATTGTAACGGTTACCCTCGAAGTGACTGTAGATACGTTGCCGCAGGATCAGCAACTGGTTAACCAGGCGGTGGCCAACTATACATTTAGTCCACCCGATGGCCGTCTGTTGACGGGGACCGTATC
The DNA here is from genome assembly GCF_037976585.1 of Paenibacillus sp. FSL k6-2145. Lineage (NCBI taxonomy): Bacteria > Bacillati > Bacillota > Bacilli > Caryophanales > Paenibacillaceae > Paenibacillus > Paenibacillus sp. FSL k6-2145. The sequence continues at coordinate 4,942,277 of NZ_CP150267.1, forward strand.
TTCGAATGTTCTGGTTATCCCGGTATCCGCACCAAATGTTGTTGTTGCCAAAAGCACAAGTGCCATTGATGCTGTTGTTGGTGATGTAATCACCTATACGGTTGTAGTAACCAATAGCGGCATTGAAGTGGTGAATAATGTGGTCATGGTTGACCCGGTACCTGTCGGTACAGTATTTGTGCCAGGAAGTGTTACGGTGGATGGTGTGCCAAGACCAACAGGGAATCCGAATACAGGCATCACGCTTGGTTCGATTGCTGCGGGTGCTTCCGTTACGGTTACATTCAGAGTAGAGGTTGTGGTGATATGAGCCAATCTTCCGGTCCGTTGTCCCACTGGCTAAAGAATCAGTCCCTGGTTCGATTCAGCTCGGGTGCGACTGAACTGGAACAGGTATCCTATTCGAATACGGTTGTAACACCGTGGATCGGCCCCAGGCTTGAAGTCAGAAAAGTGTGCAATGTCACAGAGGCTGCCTTGGGGCAGTCTCTTATCTACCGTGTTGAAATTGTTAACACCGGAAATCTTACGGCCCTAGTGCACCTATTGGATCAGCTATCTGCAGAGACGGCACTGCTTCCCAACAGTGTATTGCGTGATGGTATTCCGTTACCGGGAGCATCACCGGAGAGAGGATTGCCTCCAGCTGAAATCGCGCCCGGAGCCATGTTGCGGTACCACTTCCAAGTTGTAATCTTACGTTTACCTGAGACACTGAAGCTGCTGAATCAGGCACAGGTTAACTATGAGTTTTTGACACCGGAAGGCAGAACGGTTACGGGTGTGGAACAATCCAATATCGTGGAGGTCAATATGGTCTCATCCCGGCTGGAGATCTCCTTTCAGGCGGATCACATCTATACCTTCTCAGGGGATATTGTCATGTACACCGTCATCGTGAGCAATCCGGGTTTTATTACAGCCACGAATGCCCAAGTAACGATTTCTTTGCCACAAGGTATTGTTTTTATACCTGCGAGTGTCATCGTAGATGAAATGTTTGCGCCACAAGTAACGCCTGATACGGGCATACAACTTGGAGAGATTTTGCCCGGAAGCTCAATGAGGATACAATATCGGGTTCAGGTTATGGGGGGAAGCGATGCGAACGGAATATCAAGTGTAGCTGTACTGGCGTATATCTCGGCAGGACAGCAGGAGACGGTCTACTCCAATCAGGTTACCCTGGAAGTTATACAGCCCCAGGTCTCTGTGCTGAAAAGTGTGCTCCCGGTAACGGCCACATTGGGTGATGCCGTCCAATATAATATTACCGTCTCCAATGCAAGCAGTTATGCGGTGGATGGAATTCTCTTGGATGTACTGCCAACAGGTTTGACGTTTGTCGAAGGCAGTTTGGGCTGGAATGGGGTTAAACGTCCCGGAACCAATCTAGCTAGAGGGCTTAATCTGGGGACGTTGACAGCCCGGTCGGTTCTGAATATTCAGTTTGAAGCGAAACTTCCAGATCGAGATGATTCGATGCCTGATGATTACAGGTATGTGAATCATGCTAGCCTGATGTATACATTTCGATTGCCGGATTCACGATCAGTGCAGCGGATGATTACATCCAATGAAGCTGTGGTCGAATTAAAAGCGCCGATAATTCAGGCTTATGTTCAAGTGACACCCACATTGGTCGAGCAGGGAGGTACCGTCACTTTTCAGGTACGTGTGGAGAATACGGGCAATTTGCCGGCACGTGTACAACTTGGGAGCATTTTACCTGAGGGTGCCAGATGGCTTGGGCAAGCTACGGGTGAGATCCAATTGAGCTTACCAGAGTATTCCACACCACGGGTTCTGCATGTGGGTGTGATTGAGCCTGGAACGGAAAAGAACATCTCCTATGTAGCGAAGTTAGCTTCTGAGAAGACGGGGACGCTGCAAGGAGCCTTGATTGCTAGGTACACGTATGAATGGAATGGACAAAAACGCGCTGGCGAAACCCGATCGAATGAGTACAGCATCATTGTGGAGTATGGAGAAGAATAGGAGGTATCACGGTTAACGGTAACTTGCCTGAGGAATTTGCTCATTCTGGATGCCATGAGATTACACGAACGTAAATGAATGGTATACTAATTGAATATGAACTCGGCAATCAACCCGTGGAATCGGGACGTCGGAGTAGAGGAGGCAGCCACATTGGCAAAAGCAAAAGTAGCAAAAAGACCTACACGGGATGAGTTTGAACTTGAAGAGTTGGGAAACCAGCTGGTTGAAGCCTTTCGGGAACGTTCGGAAGTACTGTTGACGGTATGGGGCAAGGAAGATCAGGTGCAAGGAGTCATCGTCAAAATGGACTCCCGTACACGACTAGTGCATGTAGAGTATACCGAAGAAGAGTTCACAGCGAAGGTACCTTTTCTGGATATCATGCGTGTGCAATCTCCCCGGTACTGAACGAAAAAAATAGCAATCTGAATAATTAGGGCATCCGCCCTGTCAAAGTCGTTCTTCCTGCATAAGATAACCCATACCTGTTGCAGAGGAGGTACGGTCAATGAGCGAAGTATTAGGTGGAGAAACAAGAGGCTACGGATACGGAGGTTTCACTTCTGTAGGTGCCATTCTGGTTCTGTTCATCCTGTTGGTTATCATCTCCAAAGCGTTCTTGGTATAATTGCATATCTCTAAAGAATGAAAGAAGCTCTGCCATCATGGCAGAGCTTTTTTGTTCGTTCAGTCATTGGCGAATTTTGTAGAAAATCGGTGTTAGTCCTGCTTACGTTATGTTAGAATATAACCATCCCTAGAGAAAGAAAGAGGTGTTTTGATTATGAGCCAAACGTTAACAGAATCTTTAAATGAACAGATGAACTTTGAGTTTTATTCCGCTCATGTATATCTGGCTATGGCAGCTTATTGTTCCAGCAAAAGTCTGGATGGATTTGCGAACTTCTTTATCGTGCAAGCGGAAGAAGAGCGATTCCATGGCATGAAAATATACAAATTCCTGAATGATCGTGGACAACGTGCCACACTTGCGGCTTTGCCAGAACCGAAGAATGAATATGCTTCGATGCTGGATGTATTTGAACATGGTTATGCTCATGAACAGCAAAACACGAAAAAATTCTACAATCTGGCTGACATCGCTCTGAATGAACGTGAACATGCAACGATGTATTTCCTGAAATGGTTCATTGATGAGCAGGTTGAAGAGGAAGCATTGTTTGACAACATTATTCAGAAGCTGCGCCGTATTGAAAAAGACAGCAATGCCTTCTACATGCTGGATGCCGAGTTTGGCAAACGTTCGTTCACTGCTCCTGCTGAATAACTTTTACGTAGGAGTCGATAAGATTCCAGCGTCAAAACACCATGTACATACAGCATAAGGTAATGATCCTGAATGCAATGGGGGCAATCTCCTTGCAAGGGATGATGGTTTGATGCCATATGCTGATTGAAGACATAGAAGCCTGCACTTGTGCAGGTTTTTTTGCATGCAACGATATTTAATGATTGTATTGATTTGCTTGAATTGGAGTAATAGTCTATCAAAATTCTGAATTTGGGTAATAGAGGATATGTCACAATTGATCTATCCTGGCGGGATCTTATTTTGCGCAAATCTATCAAATTCGTATTAAATTTTAGGTTTATCTGACAAAAGTGTAACTCTACCGTAGCCTTTGGAGCGAGAACAGGAGCCACTATCTTTGATAGTATTAGGATTAATCGCCAAGGGATGAAGGTAGAAAAACATGGACACCCGGGGAAATATAACACATAAGGGAGACTTTTAATTATGCTACATATTCGTAAATCTATCATGGTCACACTTGCTATTTTACTAATCATTCCACTCTTATTGCCGCAGTCGGTATCTGCCAAATCAGCTGCATCCAAGGATGGTGCAAGCAAAGTAAATTCCAAAATCATATACCTGACGTTTGATGATGGGCCAACCGCTCATACGGGTCAGTTACTGGATATTCTGGATCAGTATAATGCGAAGGCAACGTTTTTCATGCTGGGTCCTCAAATGGAGAAATTTCAGAAGGCTACCAAACGAATCGTAGCTGACGGGCATGGGTTGGGTCTGCATGGGGTGTCTCACGTTCCAGGCAAATTCTATAAATCTGCATATAGCGGATTAAAAGAGATGCAACAGGCCAATGTAAGTCTGAACAAGGTTGCCGGAGTTAAAACAAGTCTCGTGCGGACGCCATATGGTAGTAAACCTTATCTCAAACCGGCATTCCGTAATGTACTGCTGGGCCAGGGTGGATTCCATCTATGGGATTGGAATGTCGATTCGGAAGACTGGAAATACAAGAAAGATCACCAGAAAGTCTATAACAGTGTAATGAAGCAAATCCACAAAGTGCAAAAGAGCGGAACAACACCAGTTGTGCTTATGCACGACCAGGAAGCAACGCTGAAAGTATTACCGCAAGTGTTGAAAACATTGAAGGCAGAAGGATATCGTTTTGAAGTATTAAGCAAAAAAGTGCAGCCGGTTAACTTCTGGAACGACAAGCGTTAATCTTTTTAATTTTTCTACAGATTGGCTACAACGAAGGAGGCACACATCATGAAGAAACAACCATTATGGATCACGATTCCAGTAACGACAGCCGTTTTACTTGCTCTGGCAGGATGTGGCGGACCGGATTCAAATGCAACATCTTCAGAGAATAGTTCTTCACCAACGACAACAGTGGGTGAGCAGACCGAGACCGGCAGCGGTGGTGCTGATTTCTCTAATGAAAATGAAACGGGAACCAAAGAGAATACGGGCACAACAGATAATGAAGACACATCAGGATCGAAGGCAAATGACAACCAAGTTGCCACGGGTCAATCAGGTGTGAATGATGTGATCAAGCAAGTTCGCAACCAGTTGAAGATGAAGGATGCAGCGTTACCCACTTCATTCACATTGGACAAGGGTACATCTTTGGGTGCGGCAATACTGTCCAATACTGCTGATGCATTTAAGGTAAACTTCTACGCTACCACTCAGTCTGTTGCCATTAATGATCCGTCTTTAACTGCATCCGAAAGTAAGATACCTGTTCTGGCTACCTATGAAGTGAAGACCTATAAGGACCCGAATCAGCCAGGAATTTTCCCTGAGACGGACCTGAAAGATATTCCAGCAGATATGGCTGTGGATCTGGGACATGGCATCAAAGGCATGAGTGAAGGTGCCGCAGGCAGTCAATATCTGACTTGGCAAGAAGGTAGATGGACGCTGGAAATTCGTTCGGTTTCCGAAGATGAAATGAATAATCCGGGCATAGCGAAGAAAATGGTGGAGTACCTGGAGTCACATACGTTGCCTGTACCCAAAGATAAAGGGTATATCAAGGTTGAATATCCAAGTGGTGGAAAGTCTGTTCATGTAACGATCTCATGGCAGGATGGTAACCAAATTCATCAGCTTAAGACCGATCAAGTGCCATTAGAAGCTCTTGGCATGGTTGTATCTGTGAAATCCTAAGTGTTTTACGGATATTCTGCAATGTAGAAGAGATGAGTGTTGGATTGTGACGATACACATAAAAAAGCTTGGCCCAGGAAGGAATTGCTGGGCCAAGCTTTTTATTTTGAGTATGTTATCGCAGCTTATGCAGCCGGGACACATGTTTATTTTTGTTTCAATGGGTTAAAGCGGTACTTTCATTTGAACCACCCTTTTTCCTTGGAGCGAGTGATGGCCTCAATGCGGTTACTGGCATTTAACTTGTTGAGAATAATGGAGATGTAGTTACGCACTGTTCCCGTTGTGATGAAAAGATGCCCGGCGATTTCCTTGGTGTTTTTCCCATCTGCCATGAGGCCTAGTACGGCGTTCTCCCGTTCTGTCAGGGGGTTTTCTTCTACATAAGCTTCATCTACCAAGTCGGGAGCGAAGATGCGTCTGCCATTCATAACTTGGCGGATCGACTCGGCAAGTTCTTCAATTGGACTGTCTTTGAGCAGGTAACCACGGACACCGCCCTTTAGGGCACGTTCGAAATATCCGGTCCGGGCAAAAGTGGTCAGGATAATGACCTTACAGTTCATTCCTTTGAGTTCTTCTGCGGCTTCAAGGCCGCTTTTCACGGGCATTTCTATATCCATCAGACAGATGTCTGGTGCAAGCTCCTGGACAAGGGCGAGGGCTTCCTGGCCGTTGCTGGCACGTCCGACGACTTCCATATCTTCCTCCAGATTGAGGAGGGAGGACAAGGCGCCGAGCATCATGCGCTGATCTTCCGCGATTACAATTCTAATCATGATTCTGCCTCCTTTATCGGTTTGCGGACGAGTTTCGGAACATGAATAATGATCGCTGTACCCGGGATGTCTGTTGCAGAGCGAATATCCAGACAACCGTTCACAAATTCAAGTCGTTCCTTCATGCCCAAAATTCCTGTTCCGCGCCGATCCTGTTTGCGAGTTCGTTCTATTCCAACACCGTTATCTTGAACGGTTAATACATTATCCGCTAGGGTTTCCTTAATGATGATGGTACAGGTTGTTGCCTGACTGTGTTTGACGACATTGGTGACGGCTTCTTTCAAGCACATACCGAGCACATTTTCATTTAATTGTGATGTATCCTGTAACTTCGGATTGCCTTCCAGCACAAAATCAATCGAAGCGGCCTTCAGAATCTGCTCCGCTCGAAACAGTTCATCAACCAATTGTGTACCACGCATGGTGGTGACCATTTCCCGGACCTCTTTCAGAGCTGTGCTTGCCGTTTGTCTAAGGTCGTTCAATTCAATCTCGGCCTGATCGGGATTATTGCGGAGCAGCCGTCTCGCCAGATCGGTTTTCAGACCGATGAGAGAGAGCTTCTGTCCAAGTGTATCGTGCAAGTCACGAGCGATACGCTGGCGTTCTTCCATTTTTACGAGATCATCAAGTCGCTTGTTCGCATTCTCCAATTGGCCTTCCAAATGTTCAGTTTTGTTTTTGTTATACGTACTGATTGGGAGCAGGATGGAGGCCATTAAACTGATGAATACAAACGGAAACTGACTCACAAGCAATGAACTCTGATTGATAAAACCATAATTAATGGTTAGGAAGCTGGCTCCCAAGTTCACCGAGTAGAGGGTGAAGAAACCGGCTTTATTTTTAATATTCCCAATAAAAAAAGCAAGAAACAATGAGAAGTAGGCATAATCATAGGCGATCGTCATCGTAATGGATATGGCAATGAGCAATCCAATCCACATGTATACCTGCCAGCCCTTGGTGATGAAGGCGAGCAGATAACAGACGAAGAAAACGAGAATGATAATAATGCCTGTTACCATCGTCCATAATTTGGAATATTGTGAAATGTAATAGAAGGGCAGGATGAAAAAGACGAGCCATACATAAGGGTTTAACCCTGTATTTTTATAAAAAATCTGCATCCACTTTTGAATGTAATTCTCCTCCTTGCACTTGTACTCAACTTTAGCATGACTGTAGCATGACTATGGCTTGAACACAAGAAAACGAATCCGACAGAGTTAAGGCTTCTCTGTCAGACCCGCTGGATTCGTTACTCGGATAGGCGGTTGAACATACGGCTTGCGGGACAAGTTTTTGAGCTGTCTGAAGCTAATAAACTGTTTAGAATCTTCATCCCACAGACGGAAGCGAAGGGCAACCAGACTGGAACGTAGTGTAATAGTCGTTGCTTTTTGCAAGGGTGGTGTTGCGTTATGTGCTTCTTCCAAGAAATAGTTAGGTACACGTGGGCTCAAGTGATGCACATGGTGAAACCCGATATTACCACTGATCCATTGCAATAATTTTGGCAATTTGTAATAAGAACTGCCTTCAACAGCTGCTTTTACATAACTCCACTCATCTTCATGTTCAAAATACGTCTCTTCGAACTGATGTTGAACGTAGAACAGCCAGATACCAAAGAAACCGGAGAAGAAGAAGATAGGTGCCTGCACCATTACAAAAGCCTGCCATCCGACTAACCAGGACATGAATGCATAGAGCACTACGATTAATACTGTAGTCAGATGTGTGTTGATACGTTCTTTACGTCTTGCACCTTTGCGGTTAAAACGGTAAGCCAACAGAAACACGTAGATAGGTCCGATACAAAACAATACAAACGGGTTACGATAAATCCGATAGAAGAGGCGTCCCCAAGGAGAAGCTGCTTTGTATTCGTCAACCGTCATAACCCAGATATCACCTACACCACGTTTGTCAAGATTACTGCTTGTTGCGTGATGGATAGAATGCTCGTTTTTCCACTGCTGATAAGGTGTGACTGTTAATACACCCGTAATGGTACCGAGAATATCATTGGCGCGTTTGCTCTTGAAGAACGAACCATGACAGCAGTCATGGAAAATAATAAAGGTCCGAAGTACAAATCCGGATGCCACCAAAGCAATCGGGAAGGTCAGCCAGTAGGAAACCGATAAGCTAAAGTAAGCTGCAGCCCATAACAAGAAGAGCGGGAGCAATGTATTGATTAACTGACGGATACTTAATCTGAGATCATTTTTTTCGTAAGGGGTAACTTCCTTTTTTAAGGCCATTTCTTTTGATCTGTTCATAATATTGTGTCCTCCTCAATCGTTATAACTGTAATCAGCTACAACTTGGCGTTTCCCGCTAGACTTTCCTGTAGGAAGCGTTTTTATCATTGTAAAACAATCCGAACATGACAGTAAGTCATAAACGTCAGCCTTCTGTAATGATGAATATCAATGACGGACCATGACATTTGTCATGGGTGTATGATGCTCAATAGCTCTGCAGAAGACGGAAGAGCAGGTTTTACAAATTCCTTTGCACAAATTACGCAACAATTTGTATTATGTATACAAATTTTGTTGAGAGCATGGTAAAATCTATCTTTGAGTGGTTATGACAACTTATGAGACGGGTCGATTAGGTTGATTTCTGATGGATTGGATGGAATGCATAATGAAGAAACGAATTACGGATATCCTATTTATTATGGCAGGTGCATTTCTGTTTGCACTGGCGGTGAACCTGTTTGTCATCCCGAACGATTTGGCTGAAGGCGGCGTCACGGGTATCACGATTATTTTGTATTACCTGTTTGAATGGTCCCCTGGACTGATGAACTTGATTCTGAACGGTATTTTGTTAATTGCGGGATATCGGTTTCTTGATAAAACGACTACGGTATATACGATTATTGCGGTGGTATTCAACTCGTTGTTCCTGCATCTGACGGAGAGTTGGACGATTGCATCGGATGAACTCTGGATCAATACCATTTTTGCTGGAGTATTTGCCGGTCTTGGTATTGGCTTAATTGTTAGAGTGGGAGGCACAACGGCGGGAACAGTGATCTTGGCCCGACTTGCCAACAAATATCTGGATTGGAATATCAGTTACGGACTTCTGTTCTTCGATCTGATTGTGGCTTTCTCCTCATACTTCATCATTGGGCCACAAGGATTAATGTGTACAATTGTCTTGCTGTTTGTCGGAACCAAAACAATGGAGTTCATTATTGAAGGGCTCAATCCGAAAAAAGCAGTTATGATTATTTCCTCCAAACAGGATGAAATCGCGAAGCAAGTCATTGAGAAGATGGATCGCGGAGTAACCGTCCTGTCTGGTCATGGCTATTACACGAAAAATAAGAAAGAAATTTTATACATTGTGATTAGCAAGCAGGAAGTTTCTATGCTGAAGAAAATTGTACGAGCAGAAGATGAGATTGCTTTTATCACCATTCATGATGTGCGTGATGTATTTGGTGAAGGATTTATTGAACTCTCCAAAACTTGATGAATATGTATATAAGGAAGAAAGGAGTTGCGGTGAAATATCACCGCAACTTTTTTGATAGGTTAATGGTATCCGGTATTAATCTAGTTCAAATAGAAAGAACCCTTCTCTATAGAGAAGGGCAAAAGAATATTAATAATGTTTTCTTTTTTTGACTGGACAATATTCAACAGTGACACAACAATGTTTTTTACACTTTGTAGGGACATATTTGATTTTGGTAACACAAGTTTTCGTAATTTTTTTGTAAAAACACTTTGGTCTTGGATGATGACATTTATGATGTTTTCTATACATATTAAAACCTCCCTGATCGTGATAAGGTATTCTATGACCGCGTCACTGTTTCGGAAATGTATAAACGTCTATTATTGTATAATAATTCCTTTATTAGGCTTTTGTGTTACAGGTGAAGGTTGGTTCTTTCTAGTAAGAGAGTGCAATGACAAAAAGCTGTACACCTACCAAGCACGATGATATATTGAATTTAATTAATTTGTTAATAAACTTAACTAACTATAAGAGGGGGCGATAGCATGGCTGGCACACCGCAATTTATCCGCAATCTGAATGAAAATCTCATTATGGATGCCCTGATAACTCAGGGGACCATGTCGAGAGCGGATATCAGCCGTCAGACAGGACTTAGTAAACCAACGGTGTCTTTGGCAGTCGAACATCTGATTAACCGTAATCTGGTAAGGGAAATGGGGCCAGCTGACAACGCTCAGGGTCGCAAAGCAACCCTCATTCGTTTCAATGAAACGGCTTATTATGTCTGTGGTATAGATATCGGCGCAACACGTATTCGGATTGCATTATCCGATCTGAATGGAGAGATCATTGCCTATCAAACATATCCCATGGTTGTTCAAAAAGTTTATGAACGAGCAGAAGCAACGATGCTGGACCTTCTTCGAAGCCATATGAACGAATTGCTTGATGAGAATCATCTGAACTGGGATCAGATTCAGTGCATCGGGTTTGGTATACCAGGCGTAGTGCTGCCTGATTCAGGGCGTATCCATCGTATTGTGGACCCGTTAGCGGGTCTGGAAGAAGCTTTCTCTCTAGAGTCGTTGTCAGGAGCTTTTCCCTGTGAAGTAATCCTGGAAAATGATGTGAATCTTGCGGCACTTGGGGAGTATCGGAGTGGTGCAGCAGCAGGTTATCCCTTGTTTGTTTTTTTCTCCATCGGTACAGGGACGGGAGCTGGCATCATGGTAGATGGCCAACTGCTACGAGGTCTTGGTGGCTTAACTGGAGAGATTGCAGAGATGCTGATGGAGGATGGTCGACGTCTGGAGGAAGTGTTATCAGCTGATGGTCTGATGCAACTGGCGAATCTTCACCTTAATCCGCACTATGAACTAATGGAAGTAGCTGGTTCTTCTGATATGGACGCGGATGTGGATGGAAAAGTACATATAGTTGCAGATGATCTTCACAGATACCTGACTCCCGAAAAGTTATTTGAAGCTGCACGCAGTGGAGAAGTTGAGGCGTTAGACATTCTACAACAATACAGCCAGATGATTGCTTCAGCTCTGCGTCAGATTAGCGTTGTGCTTGCTCCAGATCTCATTGTGCTTGGCGGAGGCGTAGGAGGGAACGGCGATGTGTTATTGCCTGTACTAAGGCAGATCATATCTGAGCAATTCCCGGTGCAACCACAGTTAATCTGCTCCAAGCTTGGTGAGCAGGCTGTTGTCACTGGTGCGGTGCAGGTGGCCATCCAACAAACGATGCTGAACCTTCAGCAGGAAGCGTTGGACTAAGAGAATGGATATACAACATGTGAGGAGGAAAACGGGATGACAGAATCCGTGAAAAACGTAAGTAATGATGATCTGTCCAATCAGGATGGTACGGTTGGAGGTGATCGATCCGGTTGGATAGCAGGTGTTGACATTGGAGGCACCAAAACATTAATGCTCATGTCATCACAACAGGCTGGAAGTGAAGTTCATGAACGTATCTTGCCTACTCTTGCCAGTGATCAGCCGGATGAGTTCTTCCGATGGTTATTCGCTGAATTGGAAACATTCTGCCGCGAAGTTGGATGCAGTCTGGATCAACTTAACGGTGTAGGCTTGGGATTCCCTGGTGTGATTTTGCAGGAGGAGGGAATACTGCGAAATGCTCCAGCTTTTCAGTGGCCTGAGCATGATATTCGCCCTGTGATTGCAAAGTATTATAGCGGGAATATCATGTTGGACAATGATGTGAATCTGGCTGCAATGGGAGAATATGATCAAGGGGCAGCACAGGGACATCAACACTGTGTGATGGTCACGGTTGGAACAGGCATTGGAGCTGCTCTTATCCTGAATGGACAGCTCTACAGCGGCCAGAATGGAGCAGCAGGTGAGATTGGGCATTTCATTGCAGGAGACGAAGGGCTTCATACCGGTTACGTTGCAGATGCGGATTCCTTTGGCGTATTTGAGCAAGTGACTTCAGGTACGGGAATTACCGAACAGGCGAGGCGTTATTTTGCTGCTGGAAAGGGAAGTTCCTTATCCCTGATCATGAGTCTGGCAGGAGGGGAAGCGGAACAGATTGAAGCCAGGCATGTATTCAAAGCAGCCGAGTCAGGTGATCTTGCTGCCCTGGAGATTCTGGAACTGCCCATGCGTTATATGGCTAGAGGTTTGGCGAATATTACGGCTTTACTCAATCCTTCCATCATAGTGATCGGTGGTGGCGTGGCTGCATCCAACCCATCCTATTATCTAAATGAAGTGCGCACACGCCTCCAACGTTACACTGTTCTGCCTACACTTTTAGCTGTAGCTGAACTGGGGAACAAAGCAGGAGCAATCGGGGCATTGGCTGCAATCAAGTCGAGTCTGAAACGCACATAAAAATAGAGAATAGGCGAAGCAACTACAGAAATAAAGGATGGAGATCCGGATGAGAAGTAGACATATGAAGGCTTACACAGAGAAAACAAAAGCCGATTCCAATGATGCAAAACGTGTTTTACTCCAATTGCAGGGCCTATATCTGTTTATGGGGCTTGCCGGGGGGATGTTTAACCCGTACATTAATCCCATTTTGGTTGCACAAGGTTTTTCCAGTAAAGAAACCGGATTTATCATGGCGTTTGGCACACTTGTATCCATTATTCTTCAACCTATATGGGGAATTCTGGTAGATAAGTTTAAAAAGACACGGTTCGTCCTGGTGATAAGCCTGCTTGTTCCTGCATCGTTAGCGTACTTCTACAATATTCAAGTGTACTTTATATTAATATTGATTTATACTTTATGCACTATATTCCAAGTGACTCAAATACCCGTTGCTGACTCCTATGCGGTTACAGCCGCGAGAGCCGCAAACACCTCATATGGCATGATCCGACTCTTCGGCAGCATAGGAACGGGAGTTGGTGGATTTGCCGCAGGGATGTATCTCTCCCAGTTTTCCATTCACATGTTATGGCTGCCATTTCTCCTGTTTAACATTCTGAGCGCTATACTGGCAAGTACACTTCCCCGGCAGACGAGTATCTCCTCGTCCTCGGTAACCTTCTCCGTAGGTTTGGCAAGATTGCTCCGAAACCGGACATTCCTTCTATTTCTAACAGGTTGTTTCCTGGTTAACCAAACGCTCACTGCGTTTAACTCCTTTTTTGTTATTTCATTTCAAATGGCTGGCGGTTCTGTGACGATGACAGGTACAGCGCTATTGCTTGCATCGATCACCAATGTTCCATCCATGTTGGCAGCGGCATTCATACTCCGAAAATGGGGACATGAACGGACGATGCTGCTTGCAGCGGGGGCGTATATGTTACGTTGGGGGATACAATGGCTATGGCCGACACCTGAGGTCATGATTGGCGTTCAGGTGCTGCATGGGTTATCCTTCGGATTCTTCTATATTGCAGCAGTGGAATATGTGGCTTCCGTTACGGGACGGGAGATGCAAGCCACAGGACAAAGTTTATTTAACATGGTGTTTGCTGGTCTGGGCGGAATTGTTGGTAATATGCTTAACGGATATTTACTCGATTCCGGCGGTCCATCACTGATGTATCTGGCTTGCACGATCAGTGCGGCACTAGGATCAGTGATTCTGTATATCGTCAGCAGGCAGGCCAAAGAACAGAGAAGAGCATACTCATTAGAATAGAGATGGAAGGAGTTGGAGCCTATGAAAGTAAATCTGAAGCGGAATTGGCACACCAAGTTGATGTATTCGTATTTTCCTATTTTTCTGCTTACGATTTCCATTCTGATCTTTCTCTCCTTCCTGATTGTCAACGAACTCTCACGTAACGAAACGCAAAAAGCCGACATGATCTCCACCCGCTATATCGTGGATACACTGGAGCGCTCGCTAAGTGACATTGAACTTCGGTTGCTTGAAGACATTGGTGCGAACAAAACATATAGTCGCTTTCTGGAAGCTGAACAGGGACAATTATCGAGTCAATTCATCTATGATGCAGCAAGTGGGCTGGGACGTATGCTGGATCAGCAGGATATGATTCAATCCATTTATCTCTATCGCATGTCCGATTCCCAGATTCTTACGCCCAGAGGCATGATGCGTTTGGAAGATTTTGAAGATCGCGCCTATATTGAGCAAGCTTTGAAAGATCGGGAGAATCTCGGTTGGAACTTGCCACGTGATTATAAGGAACGTTCCTTCGACGTACCTTCACAGGTGATTAGCATGAATAAGTGGCTTCCTTTGCCGTGGGGCGGGGAAGGACTGCTCGTCATTACCATCCGCATGTATGCAGTAGAACGGCAGATTGATAACATGACCAATGAAAAGTTATCTGTTCTTCAGGTTCGGGACAAGAGCGACAATCTGATCTATACCGCGCATCAAATGGACCCTTCTGCAGGTGAAATCCTTAATCGTGTGACTGCGGACAAGCTTGGTCTGGTCTTTGAGAGCGGCATTCAATCCGGACAGCTGTATTCATGGGTATCACTTGTCTCTTATGTGTGGATCGGTATTGGATTATTAACGATTGTTGGTGCAGTGGCGGGACTAATCTACATTACGCGCAGAAATACGCGGCCCATCCAGCTCATCATGAATCGAATTCAGGCGTTACAGCCACGTGCTGAGGAGGATGAAGCAGCACCATCCGTCAAGGATGAACTGGCACTCATCGACCGTGCGCTGGAACATCTGATTGCTCAGACGGTTGACTATGAGAAACAACATCATGAAAACTTGCTGATTCATCGCAGACAGTTGCTTGTTGACCTGATGGAAGGAGAGCGAATGGATTCGTTCCGTCAGCGACTTCGCCATCTGCAACCACTAGAGGAACGATTCATGGAACCGAAGAGTGTTGCTGTCCTCATTGCGGAGATGAATGGTGACGATCTCTCGACCAATCAGAATATTCTGAAGATTGCGCTCATGAACGTAGTGGAAGAACTTGTGCAGAATGAGACCCAGTTCGGCGGTTGGGCTGAATGGTTTGGGAACCGCAGGCTTATTGTGGTGATTGCGTCGGATGAGCAGGAAGGACTGGACCGTGAATTGCTTATGGATCTGGCTAAGCAGATGCATATGTGGATTGCGGAAAACTTCCGCTTACGGTTTACGTTCGGGATTGGACGAACCGTATCGGGCTGGGAGGAGATTACTCGATCCTATGCGAGTGCAGATGCGGGTTTGCAGCATAGACTTACCCTTGGTAAAGATGCCATCGTTCTCAGTGAGCAACTGCCCGATCGTATTGAGCTGCAATCGTACAAGTATTTGCAGATGCTCGCAGACTTTGTCCGTGAATTCAGACTAACCGGTGATGGTTGGCGAACGCAGCTGGATCAGATGTTTGTTGCGTTCAGCGAAGATCAGATTACAGATAACGATATTCGCATGTTGCTGCAGGCGTTAATCCAGATGTTGTCCCGTGAATTCGGGGAGCTGTCTGAGCGGTTGCAAAGCCAATTTGCCGAGGAAATCCTGACTCGCCTTCGCAGTGATATTCAGCAGGTGGAGACACTGGAGGGGATTCAAGAGATTTTGCAGGAGTGGCTTAAAGAGGTTTATCGCAATTATGTGTCTGTGAATGAAACGAAAAGTCATCGTGCGATGATCAACGAGCTGCGAATTTATATCGAAGAGCATTTTGATGATCCCGATCTGTCGCTAAAACATCTGAGTGATCGGTTCCAGATCTCGGGTAAATATGCGAGTTATTTGTTCAAGGAAGAGTTTGAGATGAAGTTTGTTGATTTTCTGGTGAAATTGAGGGTCGAAAAGGCTTGCCGTTTGTTGTCTGCATCCGATATGGCTGTTCAGGATATTGCTCTGCAAGTGGGTTATGCCAATGCCATCTCTTTCGGCAGAGTATTTAAACGGATTATGGGCGTGACACCAGGCGACTACCGCAAGCAGAGTGGAAAACAAGGAGATCAATAACGGAATTGCACGTGTTAGAACATCCGAGTATCGGGTGAAATCCAATAATCTTAGAGATATCAATGAAATCTCCTGTATGAGGCAATAAGGTTTTTCCCTTATCGTCCTTTGCAGGAGATTTTTTGGATGTTCAACAACGATCTTAGGACAGTGTAGCTGGTATGTTGTTATGAAATTTTACGAATGTCCTATACTAGCATTATGACAATTCATAGATTAATAGGGCAGGAGTGAAGATGATGTACAAACACGGACAGCAAGTATGGGGGTCAGTAGATATCAGTAAAGGGGTTACCATTACAGCAAACAACAACACATTTATATTTCATGTAGATAACTTGTCATATACGATAACTATACCTGTGGGTACCTACACAACAAGTCAACAAAGGCATGAATCCGAACTTATTCAGGCCATTTCGAAGGCAGGGGCGGCTCAGAACATTCCTGTACGATTTATTTTGGGCGGAATGCATTATGATGAGAAGTATAATGTATTGATTTTGGAACATACGGATACGAACAACGAACATGTTATCGATCAATTTGCGGGAAATGCCATCGATACGTTGTTTGGTCAAGTGAAGTTTAATCTTCCGCCGAGGAATTAGTGCGTCGAAACGTTCTACACGTGTTGCTAAACAAGGAGATCACATAAGATGTGGTCTCTTTTTCTTTTTTTTGAAGAGAGATTCAATGGAAAAAGGATTATTGCAAGATGGGGGATGCCAGATTGAGTATGAGAAATCGATCTCAATGCAACATAATATGTTATTATAATTAACATTAAAGGCGTGAAAATTGTATATTGTCAGGAAATATGTTTATATATCGTGCTATTCAACTTAAAAAACGTGAATTTTACATTTTGAAAATAGTTTATTGTCTAAATATCAGATCATATGTAATGATTAGTGACATTCACAGGTGCAACAAAATGGGATGAACAAAGTGGAGTGGCAATCATGTGAATCCATTCAGAGAGTGTGCGAAAGGGGAAAGGTCAAATGAGATTATTTCAAAGGCGTAAGGCAGGCAAGGCAAGTTCAATCCTCGCAGTGGTAACAGCATTCACTCTATTATTATCTGCATGTTCGTCGGGAAGCGAATCAACATCTTCATCTGGAGAGTCGGGTTCGGGGGAAAAAACAACTTTGAAAGTAGAAATCTTCGATCGGGGAAACACTCCGGCGGGCTACACCATTTCGGACAGTTATCTGACTCGCTTCATTCAAGAGAAGTTTGGTGATCCAAACAACATCGATGTTCAATTTGTTCCGGTACCACGCTCGGAGGAAGTACAGAAGCTTAACGTTCTGATGGCGAGTGGCTCTGAAGTACCTGATATCGTCTTTACCTACGATTCGGGAACATTCAATCGGTATGCAGAGCAAGGAGGTCTGACCGAACTTACGGATCTGATCAATCAAAGCGGTCCTAACCTGAAGAAGTTCCTGGGAGATGAAACGCT
Source organism: Paenibacillus sp. FSL k6-2145 (assembly GCF_037976585.1). Lineage (NCBI taxonomy): Bacteria > Bacillati > Bacillota > Bacilli > Caryophanales > Paenibacillaceae > Paenibacillus > Paenibacillus sp. FSL k6-2145. The sequence goes on from NZ_CP150267.1 coordinate 4,959,897, forward strand.
GGCCTACGGTCAATACGATGGACAACAGTTTGCGGTTCCAGGTAAACGTCTTGTTCTGGGCAAGTACGCATCCTATGTTCGTCAGGACTGGCTGGATGCGCTCGGACTGCCTTCACCTCAGACAGCTGAGGAGTTGCATACAACATTGAAGGCCTTTAAGGAAAAAGATCCAGGTAAGGTGGGCACAGGACTTATCCCAATGGGGATGTCGATTGCCTCGGCTCAATATGAACCACTCATCTGGTCATTCATTGAACCACTGACGGAAGAACAAAAATATACGTTAACACAACAACTGGGTTCCAATGACTATCCAACGTTGTTGCCTGGTTTCAAAGACGCCCTGAAATATATGAACACACTTTATAATGAAGGATTAATGAGCAAGGACTTTGGACTAGATAAAGACAAGAAAAAGCTGTGGGAAGATGTATCTAACGGCAAAGTTGGATTCTACACCGAAGATGCAGGGGAGATTTACATCTCCGGTACGTACAAAAACTTGCAAACCAATCAACCGGGTGCAGTGATCACACCGATTGATGCATTCAAGAACTCCGAAGGCAAATTTGCCAAACCGGCATATGCTCCCAATGCGATGTATGTCATGATTCCAAAATCGAGCAAAAATGCGGAAGCAGCGATGAAGTATCTGGATTGGATGGCTTCGGGCAACAACCTGTTCGACCTGCAATTCGGTGTTGAAAATGAGAACTATGAGCTCGTGGATGGTGTACCACTGATCAAAGATGATGCTTCACCTGAAATCGCAGGTCGTATCTATAATTCCGGTGACATTGCCATTATCGTTAATGGTAAATACGTTGGGGATGACAAGAAAAATGAAGAGGCTTATGTCGTACAGGTAGAGTCGAAGTATCGGGATGACATGCGCAAGTCGGTAGCAATTTCCAACACGGACACGATTCAACCGGTACGTTTCTCCAAACCGATTGATGCAGAAGCGCGTTACGGTAACGGCCTGAAAGACAAGTTTATGGAGTTCTTCGTGAAAACAACCATTTCCAAACCCGCTGATTTTGAAGCCACGTATGACAGCATGATGAAAGACTACATGGCGAGCGGTGGTCAAGCGATCCTGGATGAACGTACAGAAGCTTACAAAGCGATGAAATAAGCAGAGTAGAGTTCACATCTAATGTGTATGACAACAAAGAACAGGGAATTCATTAGGGCGATGGCAACATCGCCTTGATGAAAAATCCTGAATGACATGGGGGGAAGGTTTATGAAAACAAGCATCTATTTCCGCAGAAACTGGCAACTATATGCGTTGCTCCTACTGCCCATGATCTACTTCATTATTTTCAAGTATGGGCCAATGTATGGCGTGCAGATTGCGTTCAAGGATTTTAACTTCTTTCAAGGGATCTCTGGTAGTGAGTGGATTGGCTTGGATGCATTCAGAGAAGTGTTTCAAAATCAGGGGTTTTACACTGCATTACGCAACACGTTAGTGCTAAACATGCTGGATCTACTGGTTTCTTTCCCGGCGCCACTAATACTGGCCATCTTATTGTTTGAGCTGAAAAAGGCTTGGTTCAAAAAGTTGGCACAGACTTTACTGTACATTCCTCACTTTATTTCGTGGGTCATTATTGGAGGGATCGTACTTCAGGTATTCGGTACACAATCTGGTTTCATTAACAATATCTTAATGAGCATGGGATTTGATCCATTACCTTTCCTTTCAGACAAAAACTATTGGCTCTTTACGTATCTTGCGGTAGGTGTGTGGCAGAGTGCCGGCTGGGGTACGATTCTGTATCTGGCATCTCTGACAGGGATTAACCGTGAGCTGTATGAAGCGGCAGAAGTGGATGGAGCAAGTCGGTTACGCAGAATCTGGCACATCTCCTTGCCAGGCATCAAAACAACGATTGTTACCTTATTGATCATCAATGTCGGCAACATGATCTCTATCGGCTTCGACCGACCGTTTATTATCGGTAACGTGGCTGTACGTGAATACTCGGATGTGCTCAGCACGTTTGTCTATCGTGTCGGTTTACAATCCGGTCAGGTCACGCTCGCAACAGCTGTAGGTTTGTTCCAGGCATTAGTTGGACTTGTCTTCATACTCGGAGCAAACTATACGTCCAAGAAATTGACCGATGAGAGCATTATGTAGTGGATTTGATTCACATATGATCTGTAAGGAGTGAGTGAGATGTCTGAAAACACGGCGAATCGAATATTCAACACGGTAAACGTCATTCTTATTATCATTACGATGGTGCTGTGTCTTGCACCATTCATTCATATTATTGCGATCTCGCTCAGCTCAAACCGGGCGATCGGTTCAGGAGAAGTTTCTTTTTTCCCCAAAGAGTTATCCTTTGAGGCGTATACCAAAGTATTTGCAGATGGATCGATGATTCGTTCCCTGATCTATACGATCTGGCTGACCGTCCTGAGTACGGTGTTAAGCATGGCGATGACCATTGCAGCAGCTTATCCACTGGCGAAGAGTAATCTGAAAGGGCGTAAGTGGTTCATGCTTGTCATTGTAGTGACGATGTTCTTCAGTGGGGGCATTATTCCCGAGTACATTCTGATCAAAAATCTGCATCTACTCGACAGCACATGGGGACTTATTCTGCCTGGATTGATTAGTCCATTCTATATGATTATCCTCATCACCTTCTTCCGAGGGATTCCCGAAAGTCTCGAAGAAGCGGCGGGCATTGATGGAAGCAGCCACTTCGGAACACTTATGCGTATTATTTTGCCGCTATCCCTTCCGGTTATGGCAACACTGAGCCTATTCTACGCAGTAGGACGGTGGAATGGTTTCCAGGATGCACTGATGTATATCACCAAGCCTGAACTATACCCTTTGCAATTGAAATTGTATCAGATGATTCAGCAAAACCAGATTACAGAACTGATGCAGAACGAAGGCATTGGTGCCGTTCAAGTCCTGCCTGAGAGTCTGAAAGCAGCCAGCGTTATTTTCTCAACCTTACCGATCTTGCTTGTGTATCCGTGGTTGCAGCGGTACTTTATCAGTGGCGTAATGGTAGGTGCTGTAAAAGGTTAATAGAGGTTGTTCAAAAAGTTCACTTTTGATTACGAATGATGCCTAGTGGCATCATCAGCATCGAATATGAAATTTAGCCGAAATAGGTTGATGCTTACGAAGTATGTTTCCTTCAGAAACATTGTAGTTGCTCACGTAGTTGTCCTACGCTCCGCTACTCCATTTCTAGCTTAATTCCATCTTCTTGGTACTGAAAACTGATCTTTTTGAACACGCACCTATAGTCTCGGGAGGGCGCATGACATGACACAACGAATGGTAGAAAAGATGTCGAAAGAGCAGCAGTATCTTGTAAACCAGTCCATGACGATGATGGATAGCTTCTATGATAAGGAACTGGATCTGCTTCGGAGTTTTGAAGAAGAGGATTCATCGCAGCACAGCACACGAGCCAGTGCACATTATGCGCTTGGGTTGTTGATTCGAAATGAGCCTGGTGATGTGGAACGCGCGATACAAGTGTTCCACAAGGTGCTCGATGTTCAATATGACGCTCCGGATGAGATCTATCACGGAACCTTCGCGACCCGGCCAACTGATGTGCATCCACCAGCGGGTCACTATGCTTGGAAATCTTTTGCGCCAGGCACGGCCTATTTCCTGGAACGCACCTTTGAGAAGGTGTCTGCGCAGTTTATCCATAAACTACAGGAATATGGATCTCTGCTCACAGAGGCGGCAGATTCCAAACAACTGAAACGCCTTTTTCATTCGGCAGTGAATCAGATTCTGCCACCGGTCTGGATCAGCTATGATCCCAACTGGCGCGAGTTTATCGCTTGTGTCTGTGTGGTCGTAACTGCTGAATTCGCTGAACTTATACCGGAGACACTCATGAAACGGATGGACCATGCGATGGAGTTGGCTGTGCAAGGGTCAATAGAACGCAGGTTATCTGACGTAATCCCCATGAACACCAATATTGAGTTAATGCATATTTTCATTACCCACTACTACGGCCATCGCTTGAACCGAACAGAATGGATTCAGCATTCGGATGAACAGGCGGAGGGATTGATGAAGGAGTTTGAACAGTACGACGGGACATTCGCTGAATTCAATACAACAACGTATTACGGGGTGGATCTCTCCGTGCTTGGCATGTATCGAAAGTACGGAGTCACCAAACGTTTACTTGAAATTGGACACCGAATTGAACATGGGCTGTGGAATAACATTGCGCTATATTATAATGCCAACCTCGAAAATCTCTCCGGCCCATTCTCTCGGGCGTACGACATGGAAATGCGAGAGCATAGTTCAATCGGTTTATTTATCTATCTCTTGCTTGGAGAAGGGTATGAATATCTGGCAGGAATCAACTGTGAGTCAGGCCATGATCCACTGATTGCGCTCCTTGGGGTAGATGTGCCCGCGGAAGCCGTGCCGTATTTCAAGGCTCATCAAGAGGATCGGCTTGTGCAGAAACAGTTCATGGAACTGTGTGAGCGCAATGATCCAACGTCCAATCGGAATCTATGTACGGCCAAAGCCTGGATTGGTGAGGACCGGATGATTGGTGCCATGTCGGGAAGTGTGAATACCAACGGCCAGATGCATCCAGCCACGATCCACTGGCAGACAGAGATGGGTGAACGTTATTATCTTCGCTTGATCCGCCGTGAGGTAGGCGAGGGGTGGAACAGTCATCTGCGCGGAGTGACGTTTGACGCGGATCTCACGCCAGATTCGTTAACCATTGATGTGGAGCTGGATACGGCGGAAGAGATCGATGTTTATTTTGAAATCAGAGGGCCATCCCTTCGTCAGCAGGATATTACACCAGTGTTATGGCAGTTCCCGGGACTTACGTGTACCGTGAAGGCTGAAGCACCTGAACCATCCGTGTTAATGTACGTGAATCATGCGGAGATCATCTATCGTTATGTGCCTGGGAAAACTGCGAACAAGATGAGATTTGAACTGACCCTCCGTGAAGACAACGGTATGAGGAATAAATAGGTATATAAGATGAACTGAACATTTACACGAGAACGAAGAGTGCAGAACCGATCTGAAGAAGCGGAGCGTTCGCCTGAAAGCTTTCTGCAAGAAAGCTGCATCGGAAGCATAAGCTATCACCGGATTTTTCCCTTTGGAGAAGGGGATCAAAAAAATCTGGGGAAGGCGATAGAATGATAGACAGGAGGACCAATCATGTATACGGACAAGCAGGAATATTCGTTTTCAACATGTTGGAATATCAAACGTCATACGACCGGACAAGGCATGATTGAAGAGATCAAGTCTCTTGGGTTCAGACAGGTGGAATTGAATTACAACGTTACGGAAGAGATGCTGCAGACGATAGAACCGATGATTGAACGGGGAGAGATCGGTGTATCCAGTGTGCATAATACATTCCCGCATGTGGCTGATCCAGATTACGGGACGGATTCCGTCCTGCTCGGATTCGATGATGAACCGCGCCGCAAGCGGGCGATTGAACTGTTACTTCGCTCAGCCGAGTACGCACATCGTTATGGGGCCAAGGCTGTTGTTGTACATCCGGGTGAGGTTCCGTTTGAATACAATATAGATGAAGCGTTGAAAAAGATATACCACGATCAGGGGCCGGACTCACCTTCATATCAATCTTTATGGCAAGAGATGCTGGAGAAGCGGGAAGATGGCAGCGTACATTACCTGAGCCGGATTCAGGAGAGTCTGGAAGAGGTATGCAACTTGTCGGAGCAGCGGGGATACGGAGTGAACTTCGGTATTGAGACCCGTTCACGCTGTTATCAGATGCCCACTTTGCACGAAGCCGGAACGATTATTGGACACATGAAGGGTGCGCCGCTTGGTCTCTGGTACGATATTGGTCACGGTATGATGATGGATCGAATGGGGCTGTACGATAATGTACGTGAGGCTAACGCGTTGATTGATCACGTGGTTGGGGTGCATATTCATGAAACCGTAGGGTTGGCAGATCATTGGTGTCCATACATTCATAGTAAAGACATGACCTTTTTTGATTCATTTTTGGATGTTATTGATCGTTCACCGGTGAAAGTATATGAGCTGAAAGCCGCGTGTACCCCGGAAGAAATCGATGAGAGTCATGGAATAATCACGGCTCGTATTGCTGAACGTCATGCGTCGCGTCAGCGCGGATAGAGAGCACACGCATCAAACATGAATGCACTTTATTAGGGAAAGTAAACCAACAGATAGAGCGGTTCAGAACATACCTTAGGTTGCGTTGGGAGGGGTTCTGCCGCTCTTTTGTTGTTCATTTAATGTGGTACATGTTTTTACCGTCTCTCCGGGAGTGTTACCTCACCGAGAATCCCTGCCTGATAGCCTTTGACTACAGCACCAATTCGAGATTTCACACCAAATTTCTGTGTTATAGAGGTGATATGATACTCCACTGTGCGTTGACTGATCGCCAGATCTTGTGCAATCTCCTTGTTGGTCATCTCCAGTGCAATGCGGTTAAGTACTTCCCGTTCAGTTGCTGTGAGAGATTCCTCCAGATTAGGAGATAACATTTTCTCTGGAATAAGCACATGACCCAACATACTTTGGTGGATGGCGTTGATAATCTGTCCATACGTTGCTTGTTTTGACAAGTAGGCATGGACGCCCAGATCATAAGCTTTCAACTGGAATTCGTGATAGTTGTATCCGGATAGCAGTATAATTTTGACGGATAACCCGTATTGATCTTTCAATCTTTTCACAACCTCAAAACCATCAAGCTGGGGCATGCGGATATCCATCACAACAACATCTGGCCGCAGCGCCTCTACTTCGGATAAAAAAAGCAATGGGTCGCTGAATGTCTTCGCTACCTGTATGTCTGGTTCACGATTCAAACGGTTGTTGAGACCTTCCATGACCAGAGGATGATCATCAAGCAGTACGACTGTAATGGGTTCGCTCATTGTTCAGTTGCTCCTTTGATTAAAGGCAAACGAATGTTGATTGAGGTTCCTTTGCCAAGGCTGGAATGTATGGTGAATTTTCCACCGAGATGCTGAATGCTGCTTTGTATGGATATCAAACCGAAGTGTCCTGTTGCAGTATCAAATGTGGTATGAGCATTAAACCCCAAACCGTCATCCTCTACTTGGAGAATCAAGTCATTATCCCTTGTATGTACCTGAATGGAGCAAAACGACGCCTGTGCGTGCTTCATCACATTCATAATGAGTTCACGGATCGTCCGAAAGACGGTGGACTTCAGAGGTTCTTGCTTCAACTCTTCAGACAGGGCGTTGTAGTTCAGTTCCATTCTGATGCCACTTTGCATTTGAAGTGTACGGATGAGCCATTGCAACGCTTCCTCAAGATCACTTCGATCCATAATATGAGGGTAGAGATCATCACATAATTGGCGTATATCTCTCTGGGAAGCATACAGGCACTCCAGCCAAACAGCCGTTTGATCCTTATGCGTCTCTCCGGTATCGTGTAATTCCTCCAAATCACGAGACAGGAAAATCAGATTTTGAAGCAGTTGGTCATGAAGGAAATAAGAAGTCTTCATACGCTCTGCCTGTTGGGCTTCCATCATAATATCATTGAACTGCCGATGACGGCGTATCTGGTGTTCATGAAAAGCTGTCTGGTCTACATGGTATTCATATCGCTTCTGCAGATCGGATAAGAGTCTGCCATTGACGAGCATTCGAATCGCTTCCAGCCTGCCTTTATCAATGATCTCCTGTTCTTCTGCTGAAAAAAGGGTGCGATTTTCTTTGTGACCAATGCCCAGAAATCCGATCGTCTCCGTAGTGGGTTCACCTGACAGCTCCCAAACCTGTGCCAGATCATATTTCTGTCGTAAACCTTCAATATCCAACGCCTTGTTATCGATATTCTGAATGGAAGCAAAAATCCCTGTACCTTCCTGAGAATATCTGTGTTTATCATCAATCCATATGACAATTACGCCTTCAATATCGAGCATCTTGTGGAACATCTCGGCAAACACGTGAATCATGTCTCGCATGTTTTGCTGCTCAGCCATTCGCACAGTTAACCGCAGTTGCTGGTGTTCCAACCAGTCTTTGTTACGTTTGTTTTTCTTGCGAGAGCGGGTGAGCGTGTACTGATACGCCCAAGTGATCAGCAAAAACGAGACAAACAGCAAGCTAATATGAACTAACCTACTCAGGTGAGAAGCAGCCAGAAACAGTAAAAATACGATCAAAGCATATAGTCCACGAATCATCAACCTTGGCATAACCAGTTTGAGGTCAAGCATACTCCGTTGTACAAGTACATAAGTGAACATCCATGATAAAGGCAGAAATCCAATTAATGTGTACTCTACAGGCAATAATGGTTCACCTTGAAGCAGGGTTGGAATGGCAAAACAGATGATGAAGGGAATCAGGCTAACAAGTATTCCTGTTAACATAAGCAATAGCTGGTTCTGCTCCTTGCGATTGTAGCTTTTACGATTAACCCATGTCATCCAGATTATGATCAGAAGGGTTGCACAAAGAATAAAGTTAAGCAGATTGGTTGGTCCAGACGGCGCAACAGGAGTACTGACGGTGGTAATGCCTTGATTGATCTGAACATCGGTCATCATCCACTGCTTGATGTACAGAAATACTAGGCCTGCAGAATAAGCAACTGCAATACCTCTGCAGATGAATAGTAACCACCGGAAACGAAGCAGGCGGGTACGGAATACAAAAGACACATAAAAAGCAGTTAGACAGTAAGGTAACCATGCCGCACAAAAGGCCAGAATATAATTGGATAAAGGCAACTGGGACGTGTATATCGTCAGTATACATATGGCCATGGACAGGTTAAGCAGGTAGAACAGACGCATCACTCGTGAACCGGGTTGGCTAAACAAGGCATAGGTTCCGGTCATCAGTAGCAATAATTCTACAATGGATGAGAAGCCGATGTTGAACCATTCACGTGGTCCAGGCTTCATTGTATGTTCGGATGCCTGACCGCGAGAATTCTCAACGCCGATGGTGTAGGCTTCAGTCACTAAGAATACACCTTTTTGATGGAGTAACCGGACTTCTCTTTTGGGTTCCAGCGAGATAACGGTGTCACCCGATCTAATCCCGGATGTATAAGCTAAACCTTGCGGATCTACATCATGTACTGCCCAAGAATTAGAGGCACTTGGCGTTAACGAAAGTCCAATATAAGGATTAACAAATGAAGAGATATGGATATACGTGGCTGTCAGTATAAAGCACAACATCGTTACAAACCACACGAAATTAAATTTAGTTTTCATGAATCTATGTAATGGGAGTTTTAGTCGCATGGTAAAATCATCCGTTCTTATAAAATGCATCATTGGTAAAATGAAGCGGAAAAACAAGCCATGTAGCAATGACATGGCTTGCCGAGCATCACTCTATGTTAATGTAGCAGAGTGCCTAACATTTTGTACATCAAAACTGATGATTCCTGCCTGAGCATAGGCTGCTTCGATCTATAATCCACAGCACCGCTGCTGGATATGGATACTTCTGGACCGTAGAGACCTAGAGCGACTACAAATTGAACACCTTCTTCAGCCCAACGATCCTGTGAACCGATGAGATCGGCAGTTACGGCAGGTGAGCCAAGTAGTTGTTGTGCCGTTCTTGATATGATCACCGCGGCCTCTTGCCTTGTTATGGCTTGGTCAGGATGGAACAATCCACGGGTATTACCTTGTACAATACCCAGTTCAAGCGCTGTTTGAATGTAGGCGGCATAGGGACTTGATTGGGTATCTTTAAATTTTGGTGATTGAGCTGAAATGGACATTCCGCTTATGCCCACAACCTGTGCTACAAATTCCCCACGACTAACAGGCTTCTCTGGTTCAAATAGAGATTGATCCTGTGGATACAGGCCAATCTGTGTTAAGCGATAGATGTACGGAGCATAGGGATGGTCTTCTGGCACATCTTCATAAGGTCTGGCTTCTGGCAATTTCTCGGACCAGCTATCTGACTTGTTGTAATAGAAATACGTGATTTCACCTGACTGGTTTTTTTTGAAACCAGCAAGCTTACCGTCCTCATCCATGAACAACATGTCCTTAACGGGTGTTAAGGTGTGAGTGCCATAAGCATCTATAACCTGAAGACCTTTCTCTGTTGCTGAAATATCATACAACCATGCGGGCAAGCGAATATCCCGATATAGTCCCTCATAGGTACGGAGTGAAGACTTTGGTACGCTATAATCACTATAATGCGTCTCGTCATTTGGATAAAAATGATCCATAAATGCTTGAAAAAGCGCTTCTCGCACATCTGGTCCATCACTGTTGGAGACGATAAATAGTCCAGTCTTCTCGTTAGGTAACAGCCACAGATTGGAGTGGAATCCGTCCAGATCGCCTGCTTTACTCACGACTTTCCGTCCATGATTATACTGCGAATAGGTGGATTCGAATCCGTAACCTGTGCCAGGTATATCCGGGTGTATGGAGACATTCAACGTTTGCATTGCTTGGACAGATGACGGTTCGAGTATACGTGCACCCTGATACGAACCTTGATTGAGCTGCGCAAGCATAAAGTGAGCCATATCCCGTCCAGTCGTAATTAATCCGCCCTCAGGGGAGCTGTCCGGTACATTGGGATATTGGGGAAGTTCCTGTCCTTCAGCGCTATAAGGAGTTGCGAGTTTACTCAGCGTGTCTTTGCTTAGTGTAAAATGGCTATCCGACATATCAAGAGGGTTGAATATATGCTGTTGTACATAAGTCTCAAACGGAAGTTTGGACTGTTTCTGAACAATGTAGCCTAAGAGTGCATAGCCGTAATTGTCGTAACGGAAAACTTCTCCTGGATTGCGAACAACGGACGGTTTGTTGTCTTGGATGAATTGCTCAAGCGGATAAGAATGATTCAACTCCCTGGGTATAGCTGTTGCATCTGTGAAATCAAACCCGCTGGTGTGGGTCATCAGATGTTCCAATGTTAACGCTGTTCCGGTATGATTGGTCAGCTCCAAACCATCCGTGTATGTGCTGACATCCTCATTAAGCTTGACTTTACCTTGCTCTGCCAATTGCATAATGGAAGTTGCTGTCAGTGTTTTGGAGATCGAAGCTACACGGAACAGGGTGGAGTCGGCATCGACTGGGATTTGTTTTGCCACATTGGAATAACCATATCCTTTATTAAGTACGATCTGTTCGTCTTGAACAACGGTGACGACAGCCCCTTTCAGAGCAGATTTCACTTCAGGCTGGGCGAAGAACTGATTGATGAACGATTCAGTTTCCTTAGGGCTTACGTGGTGAAGAGGGAGACTGCTCTCTGCCGATACACTGGTCATTATGGTGAAACTCAGAGATGCAACCAGGAGGATGTTGGCTATGGCACGTTTCCAATTAGGATTCGATTTGTAGCTGTGTTGTTTTTGTCGAGTTGGACATGTTGCTACGTGAGATTTCATGAAATTCTCCTTTGAGTTGAGATATGTTCGTTCTCTTACATTTAAGTACATCTATAATCTATCAGTTCGAATGTAATGGCGATTCCGTAGTACGCACTTATTACGGCAGGACATCCGCAAACCTTTTTGCGTGATCCCGCAATCGCAGAAGGTGAATAGTGAGTTGCGAATGATCTTGAACATATGAAAAGATGATCTTGAATATATGAAAAAGAGGTATTTGTCATGATGGACCCAACGGGGATCTCGACAAATACCTCTTTTTGTTTCTTCTTTTATTTTCCATGTGAAGCGACATCGTGCAAAGGAATTGTGATGTGAATTTTATAAAGCTACTCGTACATCCGTCGTTCAAGTTCAGCATAGGCAATGGCAGGATCATTACTGGAATTGTCAATATAAGCGACGGATGAAGCAGGGAGCGGCCAGACTATTTCTTTACGGACGAGAGAAGCTGTGAAGGCATCCCAGTTGGCTAATTTCCATTCATCTAGTGGGGATTTCCTTGCTGAGATCCGTTTGTGATACAACGCTTCATTCTCAAGATAAATATAGGCCACACGCACATCCGTATCATCTAGAGAACGTCCAATCCGTGCGAGTTCCTGCTCGATCCAGTCAGGGGTAACGATTTCTTTGGTAAATGGCCCCACAATGATCGTATCGATACCTAACTGAACGTTATCCAGAGCGGCGTCCATTGTGATGCGGTACCCAAGATCACGGCATAACCTTTTGTATTCAGGCGAATCTCGGTCGGATGGGTCAAGTCCCTGAAGGGTCATAATTGCCTCAGCCGCGGGACGAAGCAGAATATCCATATCAAAGAAAGCCGCTTTATGTTTACGGGAAAGGGTTTTGGCAAGTGTGGTCTTGCCACTTCCGGCCCCGCCAAGAAAGAAAATTAGTTTGCTCATGAATGTAATGCCTCCTTTAACTAGATTCAAAAAATAGGATATGTAATTGAGAAATACACGAATATTTAGATTCATCATTAGAGTTCGTGAATGAAAGGACTTGTTTATTTTAACATAAATAAAGAAGCTTGTTGGCTAGACAGAAAAGGAAGGATAAGGTAATATCATACCTAGTTGTTCTATGCATATGTTTCCGATGTATATAAAAAGAAGAGATGTAGAAGTGTATTTTTCGAAATCTAAAAACTCTTGCTAAATGAATTGAAAAGGAAGGAGTGAGCGCGTTGCAGGTTAACAAACAAATGATTAAAGGCAGTACCGAGACATTGATTCTGACCTTGCTTCAGGAACGACCGTTGTACGGTTATGAATTAATTAAGGAACTACATCGTCAATCCGAGGGTGTGTTTAATCTGAAAGAGGGCACGTTATATCCTATTTTGCATGCCATGGAGATTGAAGGATGGGTAGAGTCGTACTGGATGGAGGTTGAAGGCCGTAAACGGAAATATTATTCGATTTGTGACAAGGGCATGAAGGCCTTAGAAAGTAAAAAAGCAGAATGGAATTTGTTCCGTAGCGCTGTGGATCGAGTGCTTGGGGAAGGAGGCCTGACATGACGAATCGAGATGAGCGAATTCAGCATTATCTTGATCACATGTGTGTTCAGGTTAAAGCTCGCGAAGTACATAACGACTTGCGTAATGAGTTGGGGAACCACATGGAAGAAATGATTTTGGATAAAGAACAAGAAGGTTATACAGAGGAAGAAGCAATTGCATATGCCATTGAACAGATGGGTGATCCAGCTGTCGTAGGCAAGAGTATGCACCGCTTACATCGTCATCGCATGCATTGGGGGCTGTTAGTTGGACTAATTGGTTTGTCTATAACTAGCCTGTTACTGATATGGATTTTTACAACGAATGTCGCAGATGAAAAGTATCAGTCCTTATATCGGGGGCATGTGGTGTACACCGTTATAGGTGTAATGTTGATGTTGTTCTTTATTTACTTTGATTATCGTAAGTTGAAAAAAGCAGCTTGGTGGATCTATATTCTGCTTAATGTCATGTTGTGGATCAGTCCAATGATAACTACAGATTTTTATGGTAATAGCAGATATTGGAGCTTATTTGGATTAACATTAGACCTTACCACAGCTTCAGTGTGGATTTTGCCACTTGCTATAGGTGCCGTTATGCTGGACAAGCTTCGTTCCAATTGTAATATGCAATCCATATTGACCTACATTGCGATGGTAACGATTCCCGCAGTACTATTGTTTCAAACGTTGGACTGGGTTCGCTTGTTTCTGTTTGGCATAATGTCCATTATTTTATTTGGCTGGCTCACGCGAAAATGGCTTTATATAGTCATAGGTGCTGTTATAACAGGAAGTATTTTTGTATTGTTATTGTTCTTTGCAGATCAATACGGACGGCTGGAGAGGCTCACTGTTGTTTTGAATCTTCAGGATGACCCTTACGGCAGCGCCTATAGTAACTATTCCATTATTGAAGTTATTCGATCATCGGGCTGGTGGGGGAACGGGATTGATACAACGTTTGACAGGTTCAAAACGAGTTATTTCAATTACCCAGGTGTGCTGCTCATTGATGTGTTTGGCTGGTCAGCCGGGATACTATTATTGGTGGGTATCATCTGGTTTGTTGCAAGTATGGTGAAGATGCTTCCTCGAATTCGGGATGATTTTGGCCGTATGATTATTGTGAGTATCACAGCTATGTTTGCAATGCAAATCATCTATTCGCTGGCTATGACTACCGGAAAAGCACCTATTATTAGTATTACTTTCCCTTTTATTGGATACGGAAATCACTTGATGTTTGATTACGCCATGCTCGGTTTACTGCTCGGTATTTACCGCCGCAAGGATACTATTTCGAAGAGAAATGAAAAAAATAAGGAAGAAGATGGATGCCGACCCAATGACCAGTTCATAGGCATCCAAAATCATTACCACATCATGAAATGAGAGTATTGTTATGCTCGTTTAACGAGCATTCACGGAAACCAGATATGACGCAGGTTCACCCAGCCCTGGCTATTGAAAGATAGGCCACGAACCGAAGGCAGATAAGCGGTTTCTACCGGTTTCTCGGATAAATGGAACAGTAAATTCTGATCAACTAAAAATTGCTCAATCCGGTCTAATTCACAAGTTCGATCTGCTGCGATGGGAGAGGCGACGATCGTTTGCAAGATCTCATGGATCGTTATACGAGCAGAATCTTCCAGATGCTCAGATAACGTAGAGTAGAGATCATACCTTCGCAGTTCTTCGTCCCTGTCCCGAATCAGCGAGAAGAGAATCAGATCAGATTCCAGCCGCAGATTTCCTTTGAACTGCTCCATCGTAGCAGTACGGACGGTACAGGAGAAACCGCACTGCTCCAGTATGAAGGCCAGATGTTGAGCATCCCTGCGATATTGTGGAATGGTTGCAATGTGCAGGGAGATGGGACTAGCTGAAGTGAGTCGTTTAGAGTCATCTGCACGTCCGTCATCTCTATACATTTTAGCTAGGCATGACTGAAGGTGTGCTCTTACTTCCGGATCGTTTAACGGTCCGGTTTTTTGTGTATTACACGTGAGTAATTTATGAACCATCACCCCTGCACTAATCTGTGTCCAGTCTGCACCCGCAGACGAAGACGGATTATGAACAAGATGAAAGAACGGAGTTTCGATATCTTGGCTATCGTCCATTTTTGCCGAGGCACTCCACGGAATCTGCAGGATATCTACCCGGTCCATATGTGCTCTACCTTGAAAATATGATGAGAAGGCTTCAAGTCTGCACAAGTGATCATCCCAGGCAGTGACCTTGAACGGTCCCGTCCCAACAGGTTTTTGCATTCCATGCACATCACGGGCATGCTTCATCTTATGTTCGTTTGTTCTTGGTGAGGGTACAATCGCCGCACGACTTGTTGTCAGGAAAGACAAAAACAATTCATGAGGGTCTTTCAACTGGAAACACACGGTTAAGGAATCGACCGCTTCAATAGATAGAATCTGTTTACTTACATCACGGTACAGTGTCCGGAGATCTGTAGATTGCAGCCGTTCGAACGTATGCACAATATCATGGGCCGTCAACAACTGACCATCGTGAAATGTAATCCCTTTTCTTAAATAAAAGATCCAGGTCTTACGGTCTGTACTGACATCCCAAGTGTGAGCGAGACATGGAAGAATCTCTCCCTGTTCACCCCGTTGAACCACCCCGTCAAAGACATGGCTAGTCACAAAGGATTCAGCCAACAGATTAATGTACAGCGGATCAAGCGCATGAAGCTGTTGGCGCAGGGGCAACCGAAGTGTATCAATCTGCTCATTATTGGTACCGGCTTCCGTATGATGTCCTGAATATCCAAGCAACCACTGGTTTAGATGATCCTGCATGATTGTTGAACTGGAGAATGCGCTCACCTGCTCGGCAGCTTCCTGCAATTCCCGGCGATTCATGGCCTGCATCATATATTCTGCGGCGATTTGATCAGCCGGAACAAGCAAAGTCAGTGATGAACGTCGACCCCGGCCACGCTGGGAAACCCAACTAATCCAATCATGGGCAACCATCTTTTTGACAATCGTTAACGTATTGCGGTGCGTACAATTTAGCAACTCAGCGAGATCGGCGAGTGTAAGTTCATGTTCTGTTTGGTGGCCGTAATGACGATGCAACAGCAGATATTGCTGATGTAATTTCAAGTGTTGATTCCCTCCTGGAGGTGAACTCTGACGTATTCCTCTAAAATAAGAAGTTTTGTCGATTTTAATTTCTATTTATATTCCTATTTTATCATCTAGAATATAGCATAGAAAGGTTAATGGAGGTTATTCCGATGATTGATAAAATAATGGCTTCACCGCAACGTGCTCTAATCACGCTACTGTCTGCATGGATGCTGGCAATCATTCATCAGTATTTATTCTATGGTAATGAGATTGGCGTATCGTATCCTATTTTTGTAATTCTCTTTTATGTGTTCATGTATCTGTTTGCAAGGGACCGCATGAGGTCTTTCAAGTTCATTGATGCTTTTGTGGCGGCTGTAGTGCTATTGTTGTCGCTAACGTTCCTGTTATACGACAATGAACTGCTGTATGTTCTTAATTTTCTGGTTATACCCGGCGTAGTTATCTTACATATGACTTATCTGATGGGCAGAAAACAGAAGCAGTGGTGGGAGATTGGTTTGATTGGTACGGCTATTGACCACTTGTTGCCTCAAGCCATACGTCATTGGGGGACTGTTGCTGCCATTGCTGTGAGAGCAGGCGGGCGTGGCATGGGCAAATCACAGAAAACAGTTGTGTTCAAAGTGCTCATTGGTCTTGTGGCGTCCTTGCCTATCCTCATTGTAGTCGTTGCATTACTGTCCTCCGCTGACGGGGTCTTTGATCAGTATTTAGCCGGTTTTCCGGAGTGGCTGAATCAATTGGCTTTTACTCCAGGGATACCAAGAATCATCTGGATTGTCATTGTGGGTGTATTGCTGTTCGGTTATGCATGGGGATTTGTACAGCCAATGCAATATGAGGCAGAGAAGAGAGAGAACGCACATTGGAAAAATGGAGCAGCATCCACGGTTGATAAGCGTGATCACACCTATATATTCTCTCCTGTGGACCCGGCCACTGAAGGTAAGGTTACAAATAAGATTACACCCGAGCCCGAACGCACTCCGGTTCATCGGGAACCATTCAGATTGGACCCCATCATTGTGGGGACGATGCTGATTGTCATTAACTGTGTGTACGTTTTGTTTGTACTTGTACAGTTTTCGTATCTGTTTGGTGCAGGAGAGGGGCATCTTCCGGTAGATCTGTCTTACGCAGACTATGCTAGAAGTGGATTCGCAGAGTTAATTCTCGTCACAGGTATTAACTTCTTTATTCTTATTGTTGCTTTGCAGTATACCCGTTCGAGTGGCAAAGCGGGTTCCATCGTGCATCAGGTACTTCTCCTGATTCTGGTCAGTTGTTCAGCAATTATGTTGTATTCCGCGTTTATGCGCCTAAATCTGTATGAGCAGGCATATGGATATACGTACATCCGCTTTCTGGTACACGCATTCATGATCTTCCTCGCACTCCTCTTGCTGATTGCTGGCCTTCGTATACGGTACACATCAATACCGCTGATCCGCTGGTATCTTGTGCTTGCGCTCACTGCATATGTTGCTGTCAACTATGTGGGCATGGATAAACGGATTGCCGAGCTGAATATTGAACGTTATCATCAGACTGGCAATATTGATGCAACCTATCTGGCAAGTCTGTCGGCAGATGCAGTTCCGTTACTTCGAGATTTTGCTCAGGAGGAGTACCCGGATCTCAAGAGGGAAATGCTGGAACGTCAAGCCTACTTGGACGAGGATTCATCAGATCGTTCATGGCCTTCTTATAACGTGGCAAGATACCGAGCTGAGCTAGAAATGTCCAAATTGAGAACGGAATAGCTGAATAGTAGTTGTTTTCACGTACGGATTTATGCAAAAACAATATGTAAGTGTTATAATATAAAAACTAACCTATAAAGGGGGTGAATCCCTTGTTTGAACTGCAGGAGTTATTACCATATTTATTCTCGATTGGACTCATCTTCACCGTCAGTTATGCCTATATTGCCCATCTTCACTGTGGCATGACAGAGTACTGGATGGAAGGTGGCGCCGGTGGTGGACTTGAACCTGTACTTCCCGCCTTATGTTTGGACAGACAGCATAGACAGGAAGACTGGAGCCGCATGATTAGACGAAGAGAAGCGCCCGATGAAGATGAACCAGATTGTCATTCCTCGTTGAACGATTGGTCAACAAATCAACGAGGAGGATATATATGGAACATAAGACTAACAAGGGATTCACTTTTACTTTGGGCAAGGGACGGATCTATGGCCTGATTGTCATTTTGTTTGCAGTCATGCTGCTTGCCGGATGCAGCAACAACGTGTCGGAGATTACTTCATCGACACCGGGATTTTTTAATCACTACATTGTATTTCCACTGTCGTATCTGATTCAGCATATTGCCACGATATTTAACGGAAGCTACGGGGTCGCGATTATCGTGATTACGCTGGTCATTCGTTTAGCGCTTTTGCCCTTGATGATGCGCCAAGCCAAGTCCCAGCAGGGAACACGAGTCATCATGAACGCCATGAAACCCGAAATGGATGCGCTCAAGAAAAAATATGAAGGCAAAAATGACCCTGCTGATAAGCAAAAGCTGTCTCAGGAAACGATGGAGCTATACAAGAAACATAAGTTCAATCCGCTGAACATTGGTTGCTTGCCAATGCTCATTCAGTTGCCTATCCTGTCCGGTATTTACACAGCCATCCGACTTACACCGGAGTTGTCCTCCCACTCGTTCCTGTGGTTCAAACTGGGAGCGCCGGACTACGTACTCGCAGTGGTGGTCGCGGTCATATATCTGATTCAAGCCAAGGTATCACAAGCCAATATGGCGCCTGAGCAGCGAAAACAGTTCGCCATCATGGGATATCTCTCCCCATTGATGATGGCATTCTTTTCTCTTTCAGCCCCGGCAGCCATGCCGCTTTACTGGACGGTTGGGGGTTCGTTCCTGGTACTGCAGACGTTATTGTTCCGTAAAATGTACCCTGTAGAACATCCGCAGGAGCCTGTGGTTGTGGAAGTGAGTCAGAAAAAGAATAAAAAATCTAGCTCCGCCAAACCTTCTCGGAAACCTGCAAAGTCTTAATAAATTTGGTCGCAGGTGACAAGAGAAACATGGTGACTACGTAAACTTGTTGAATACAAAAAAACATAATGAAGAAGCCTGATCCATATGGATCAGGCTTTTTTTGTACTCTCAGGTGTTCCTTTTTAGTTTTTTTTACGAAAGCGGATGAAAAGCATAACGTCCACTGCCTGTTCCCCAATATCACTTAATGATGATATACTTACCTGATCAAATATGATATTGATAATCAATATCAATTATTGAGTGATGTATACATTGGAAAAAGTGAAACGAGGAGCGCGGATAGATGCAAGAGGAAGAAGCAAGACAGGGATTTACACCGGAGATGATTGATATGATGGCCAGTATCTGGACACGTTCGATCATTACATTAATAGATGTACGCTTTCAGAATGTAGCGTCACAATACCCGTTGGAGCAATATAAAATGCCTAGTAGCATGTTTATCTATGCATATGGGGGAGAAGCGCAAATCCAACTGAATGAAACCACATTTGCAATGGAACGTTTTGGCTTAGTTCACGGTGGGAAGGGGAGCCTGCTCAGTATTACACCTAAAGAGGAGATGGTGAAGACCTTTATGGTGTTTTATAGAGCAGAATCACCTCTCTTTTTCAAGAAACATTTGCAACAATTACTGGAGCAAGTAAATCCATTTGTTCAACAGTTTGGTTATACGCCAAGTAATCCCATCTTGCTACGCGATTGGTTCCAACGGATGATGAATGGCTGGAAACGTGGCAAGGCGATGGATCAGCTACAGGCCAAAAGTTTTCTATATCAATTGATTCATGAGGTGTATAGGGATTTGGAGGGTGGTGAGATTCGGTATCTCCAGCCAGATCCAGCCTGTTCTGCCAAGATATATCTCGATAAACATTACAGGGAGCCGATTATGTTTCAACAAATTGCCGATATGTTTGGGATCAGTGGTGGACAATTAACGCGGTTGTTCAAAAAAAGGGAAGGGATGAACTTACAGGAGTATCTCATTCAGAGAAGGATTGAAGCTGCCTGTCATGACTTGAAACATACAGAAGCGACGGTTAAAGAAATCGCAACTGGAGCTGGTTTCGCAGATGAGAAAAACCTGTTCCGCATGTTTAAGAAACATTACAAGATGACACCAAGTGATTATCGGAAAATAAACGCACTATCCATGCAGGTTGATGGTATTGATAATGATTCTCATCTCCCTTACGATGAGAGGGAACTAGCGAGTCTAGTCAAGTCTTATAGAGATGGGGAATCAACGATGTTTGGATCATTAAGAAGTAAAGAAATGATTTTGGCGGCGGCGATAAGCATGATGCTCTTATTGACAGCATGTACGTCAGGGACGCCAGCGAATAATGGGGGAACGGCAAATACAACACCTGCACAGACACAGCAGACGGCACAACAGGAAGGGTCGGAGACAAAAGCTTCGGAAGCAGTCTCGCAGACCAGAACGATAACCACAGTTAAGGGTGATGTTGAGGTGCCTAACAATCCTCAGCGAGTTGTAGTCGATTATTTGGTTGGTGATGTGGTAGCCCTAGGTGTAACTCCTTTAGGTGTGGCTAGAGCTGCACGGGGAGAGACAGAGCCTGTTTATGCTAACCAGATTACAGACTCCATAAAAGTAGCCATGGAGCCGGAAGATATCATGACGCTTGAGCCTGATCTTATCATTTTGGCATGGAGTGATGAGTCGTATGATGATTTATCCAAAATTGCCCCGACCATTTATGTTCCCTATGGTGATATGACTACAGAAGAGCGGATACAATTTATTAGCGATGTTTTGAACAAACAGGAAGAGGCTAAGGATGTTTTGAATGCTTATACCGGAAAAATCGAAGAAGCAAAGCTAGCCTTTCAGAATGCGGGCCTTTCCGATATGACGATTACGGTTGGAGAATTCAGTGATAAAAGTAACTACATAGCTGGAGCCAAGCATGCCGTTGGCGAGCTTGTTTACAATGAACTTCAATTGCAGGCACCTTCAAAAGTCCAAACGGATATTATCGATGCAGATAAATATTGGGGCGATGTCTCCATGGAAGTATTACCCGCTTACTCTGGGGATTATATGATCTTCTTAGGAGATGGAAACGTTGCTTCTGATAATGCTGTGTGGAATGCCATACCTGCTGTGCAACATGATCGGATCGTAAAGGTAGATTCTTCGCTATCTTGGTCCACCGACGTAATGACTTCCAGTGCATTGATTGATTATATTGTTAGTCAATTGCTGGCATTAGCTAAATAAGAGTTAGAACGAAATTTTAATTGAGAACTCCAAATTTTCAAACATGACCAGTCGAATTTATGGACGTTAATATCCATATTCGTTTGGATTGTCAATAGGTGATGAAAGGGAAACGAGATGAAAAGCAAGCCTGAACAAAAACGCCGTGGGGCGATGAACTTCACCATGTACATGGTAGTAGGGCTTGGATTAACGGTTCTCATGTCGGCGGCATCGATTATGTTTGGTGCTGCTGATATGAGGTTAGCAACGGTATGGGAGGCTATTTTCCGATTTGATCCAATGCGCACTGAACATCAAATTATTCAAACCATGCGTCTTCCGCGTACCGTAGCTGATCTGATCGTTGGGTGCAGCCTTGCGGTATGTGGCGCTATCATGCAGGGGACAACGCGCAATCCGCTGGCCGACTCCGGGCTCATGGGGATTAGCTCTGGCGCAGCATTTGCAATTGCACTATGCCTGGCCTTTCTGCCGGGTTATTCGTATTGGCAGATGATGTTGTTCGCTTGTCTGGGAGCAGCGATCGCCACCGGTATGACTTACTTTACCGCATCACTGGGCAATCGCGGAATGACGCCACAGCGGCTTGTACTGGCAGGTCTATCTATTTCAATGTTGTTTGGCGCACTCAGTCAGTATTTGGCGATCAATTATAACCTGGGCAGAGCATTGACATTCTGGACGGCGGGTAGTACAGCGGGGGTCAAATGGGGAGAATTGCTGATTATCTCACCGCTCTTTGTTGGTGGTATACTGCTGGCACTGGCCTTATCCCCTTCCGTTACATTGCTCAGTTTGGGAGATGATGTGGCAAGTGGACTCGGCATTCGTAGCGGACTGGTCAAGATTTTGTCGACATTTATTGTACTTGTGCTGACTGGATTGGCTGTTGTTGTGGTTGGCCCGGTTGGTTTTGTGGGTCTGATCACCCCGCATATTGTGCGATATATGGTAGGTGTCGACTATCGATACATTATTCCGGCAGCGGCAATATATGGTGCGTTGCTCACCGTATCGGCCGATTTGGCTGGACGCTTGATCAATAAACCGTTCGAAACGCCGATTGCCATTATATTTTCTATCATTGGTGTGCCGTATTTTCTCTTCTTGGCTCGAAGACAAAGGAGGGAATACGAATGACCAAGCGGCGTTATACGGTGAAACGAGGCATTATCATCAATGCAGTGCTTATGGTGCTCATCCTTGTGTTTGCTATCATTAGCATGAATTCTGGCAAGATGAATCTTTCACCGCTAGAAGTGCTGAACGTTCTCATAGGAAACGGTACCGATAAGCAAAATCTGATTGTGTTTGATTTTCGTTTGCCACGAATTGTACTTTCGATCTTGGTAGGTCTGGGGATGGGAGCGGCGGGGGGCGTGATGCAGAGTTTGCTGCGCAATGACATGGCTAGTCCGGGAACACTGGGAATTAGTTCGGGATCGGGTTTGTTTGTCCTGTTCTTCGTTGTATTCATTGCACCAACAGGGAAGAGTTCCTTCATTGCTCTGCCTCTGTTGGCTTTTGTTGGCGGACTATTGGCGGCGGGATTGATCTTCTTATTATCGTATCGCCGCGGACGAGACATCTCACCAATCGGTTTAATCTTGACCGGGGTCGCGCTAGGAAGCGGGTATGGGGCGCTGACGACTTTCTTGACACTCAAGCTGGATGATTCGCAGATGAATTTCATGCTGTATTGGCTCGCGGGGAGCCTATGGGGCGATGATTGGGGCTATATTTCCATACTGACACCATGGGTTTTGATCTTACTCGGTTATATTTTTTACAAGGCTCGCATACTG
The DNA here is from genome assembly GCF_037976585.1 of Paenibacillus sp. FSL k6-2145. Classification (NCBI taxonomy): domain Bacteria; kingdom Bacillati; phylum Bacillota; class Bacilli; order Caryophanales; family Paenibacillaceae; genus Paenibacillus; species Paenibacillus sp. FSL k6-2145. The sequence goes on from NZ_CP150267.1 coordinate 4,983,105, forward strand.
AATGCCCTCCATCTGGGCAATCAGACAGCACAGGGGCTTGGTGTTTCCGTAAATCGGCAGTTTTTGGGATTGTCAATCGCTGCTGTTGCTTTATCCTCTGGAAGTGTAGCTGTGGGGGGAAGCTTCTTTTTTGTTGGCTTGATCGCTCCGCATATGGCCAGAAAACTGGTCGGTCCCGATCATAAATTGCTCATTCCGGCTGCCAGCTTGGCCGGGGGACTAGTCGTGGTGTTGGCTGACACGATTACGCGCACGGTTAGCCTGGTAGGAGATGTGCCGACAGGAATCGTCATTACAGTCATTAGTGTTCCATATTTTCTTTATTTACTAGCAAAAGCCAAATAACACAATCAATGATATGGTCTGAATTTTTTGTGGAAAACGGCTTGGTAGTACTGTGCGCTGCATTTTAAAGCAGAATGCACGATATCAAAAGTTCAACGATCGAAGCTGCCTGCTACCGCTATGCTTCTTAATCAATAGCATATAAAAAAAGATGCCATTACGAGGATATCGTAGTGGCATCTTTTGATTTTTTCTCATTTGATAGTCAAGTGGATTACTAGGAAATTACTCAGGATTTATATGGCAGGTTTTCCGACAGCTGAAAACGGGAAACGAAATACCAGATGAGCTCGCGACGTGAGGATACCTTGGTTTTGGCAAAAATGGATTTTAAATGATCCTGAACGGTGTAGACAGAAATATGCATCGCAGCAGCAATTTCTTTGGATGAATAGCTGCGGAGCACATATCCGAGCAATTCCCGCTCTCGACTGGATAATCCATGGCTCTCGGCGAGCAAGGGAAGCAAATCCTGCGGCATCGCCTGCTCCAAACGGATGGCAATCTGATCCGGTCCCGCGAGGTGTTGCATAAGACTGGCATGAAGTAGGAGGTAACGCCCATCCGGAAGTTGGATACAGACTTTGGAGGGCGAGTCAGGAGTGAGTTGAGTATTTTCAGCCCGTTCTGCCTGATTCTTGCGTTGCAAGTGGGAACTCACTGCACGTACCGGACGGGGCAGAACATCAGGCCCTACATGTTCCAGCATGCGCAATTGGGATAGCCAATACTGAGCAGGGGCGTTTAGGGATAAAAGCTGGAACGTGTCTGAGGTGATCAAAATTCCGGGTTCCTCGGGACTTTCACTCGTAATCTCATCGATCAGTGTCAGGCTCGTGGACCGCAGCATCGATGCAATAGAAGCGGTCCAGGACTGAATCATCAACCGCTCCTCCTCTGTAAAGACAGCACTTTCTGTCTTACGATATAGGGTCAGATATCCCCAGCAAGCGTCTCCACTGACCAATACAGCACGTAGTTCATCACCAAACCCCGCTGGCTGAAGAATGTTGATATAACGTGGGCTTTGTTCAAGCTGTGAGTTCATAGACGTATGAAGTGTAGCACTATGTTCACCGCTGCGAATTAATTCAGCGTATTTATGTATATCTTCTTCCATGTATTCATTGATGAATAACCGATCATGAATGGCCTCAATGCCATCTTCTGTCACGGCTCCTGTGGAAAGAAGAGTCAGAGGATCAACGGTAGTGAAACAGTATGCGTCGTAAGGTACAACCGAATGGATCTGCTTGAGAACAGCTTCCCGATAGGTACGTGAGGTCCAGGTTCCTTTTTCAAGAGAAGTGATAAGTCTATGGTTCCGATCAATACGTGATGTCAACAAAATTACTCCTCTCTCTGCGCACATATCCCAATGTTCTGGGATTGTAGGCTCGCCGTATCCTTCTATAATGAAATTAGACGAACAACGAGTCAAGTCTAACTTCAATTCAAGAGGAGTGCGGTGTCCATGAATCACAATCCATCACCGATGAGCTGGGAAACGGCAGATGTTCATCGTTACGAACAATCGATAGCCCTGAAAATTCCGGGTTATTCTCATATGCATGATCTAATGGAACGGCTGCTCGCAGCATCGTTTGCGGATAACAACGATATTCATATACTTGTAGCCGGAGCGGGAGGGGGAAAAGAGATTGCTCTGCTTGGCTCACGCCATACGGAGTGGACAATGATCGGTGTTGATCCTTCACTGCCCATGCTGCAACTTGCTGAGAAACGAGTCGAGGAAGCAGGCATCGGTTCCAGAGTGAAGCTGCAACCTGTCACGGTTGAAGAATTGCCGGAGGATATCGTATATGATGGGGCGACAAGCATGCTCATGTTACATTTCCTTCAGGGGATGGAGGCCAAGAGAATGTTTCTTACCAGCCTCGCAGCGAGACTTAAACCGGGTGCACCATTGATTGTTGCGGCTGTAAATGCCGATCTTCGTTCACCTGCACATCCAATCATGATGCAAGCTTGGAAGGATCACATGTTGAGTGTGGGCGTGCTTTCTGAAGAGTGGGAGCGTTTTGCTGCTTCCCTAGGCCGTGAATCCGATCCGATATGCTCTGAAGAGATGACTCAGCTGCTGACGGAATGCGGTTTCTCACATATTACACGTTACTTCGGGGCGTTCTGGGTGGAGGGGTATTATGCAATTCGAAACTAACGTGAAGCCTATGAAAGATCAGATCTGGGTGGTTGGCGGTTATGGTCAAGTGGGGCAGATGATATGTACTCAACTGGGGAAATTGTTCCCGGGTAAAGTATGGGCTGCGGGTACGCGTATGAGCCGTGCGGAAGAGTTCAGCCGATCTACAGGTGGTGCTGTGCTACCTCTTCAACTGGATGTAACACGACCTGTAGAGCCATCTATGTTAAGGCCAGTGAAGCTGGTCATCATGTGTGTGGACCAAAGCGATACCCGGTTTGTTGAAGCCTGTGCACAAGCCGGAACCGATTATATTGATATTTCTGCAAAATATGATTTTCTCGCCCAGGTGGAACAACTGCACACCAAAATGCAACGTTCCAAATCGACTGCGATACTCAGCGTTGGATTATCTCCCGGAGTGACTAATTTGCTTGTACGTGAAGCGACCATGCATATGGATCAGGTGGAGGAAGCAGACATTACCGTAATGCTGGGACTTGGAGAGAAACACGGAAAAGCTGCCGTGGAGTGGACCGTTGATCAGATGAATGCCACCTACCAAGTGATGCAAAAGGGCAAATCTGCTGAGGTACAAAGTTTCGGAGATGGCAAATGTATTGATTTTGGAGCGGAACTGGGGAACCGAAAGGCCTATCGATTTAACTTTTCCGATCAGCACGTGGTTGCTCGGACGTTACGTATTCCAACCGTATCTACCAGACTCTGTCTGGACTCCCGCTGGATCACAAGATCCATGGCAATCTCCAAACGTGCAGGTTTGTTTTCGTTGCTGCGTATCCCGTCTATTCGGAGTGGAACGGTTAAGGCATTTGGCCTTATTCCTGGGGGAGAGCCGATGTATGCAGTCAAGGTCGATGCCGTAGGGTGGGAAAATGGTGAGCAAATCCGCGTCGAACAACTACTGGTCGGCGCAAAGGAAGCAGATGCAACAGCAGCAGTAGCTGCAGCCGTGGCAGAACGTGTGTACAAAACAGAGTTGCCACATGGTGTATTTCATATTGAACAGTGTCTCTCTTTGCAGGACATTCAGGATGCACTTCATATGCCACTAAAGGTGACGACAAAGATCACCTAGTTTCATGTTCTTTTGCTGAGAACCTCCGATCTGCTATGATGGAACAATAATCAAGGCATGAATGGAGGCAGATCATGAACTGTGTTGCTGTATTACCTTATTACAAAGTGCAGAGAGAAGTGACGGGTCTCGCCCAAGAGATTGAGATGAATGCCCGCTCCATGATTCTGTATTCAGATAAAATTGTGACCAAATACCGTGAGTTCAACATCACAGAAGTGTTTGATATGTCATTTCGCCGGATGGGTGATGAAGGTGGATTTTTCTATCTGCACACAAGTACAGGCGTGTATCCATATATGGTTGAAATTGATCCCAAACCCTTTATACAAAGTTTCAGAAAGATGACGATTCAAAAATTAAAATGACTTGACCTTGCCGTTACGTAAAGGCTTACTCTCGGATATGGAAGGAATGATAACGAATCCAGAGGAGCCGTGAATGTAATGAGTATACTGATTCAGCAAGCTACGATCCTAACGATGAAAGATGCCGATGCCCCCTTTACGGGGGATATTCGTGTTGAGGGAGATCGCATTACGCAGATTACTGATCACATTCTGCCTCAACCGCAAGATGAGATTATCGATGGACGCAATAAGGTTGCCATGCCAGGACTGATTAATGCCCACCAACATACACCGATGAGTCTGCTCCGGGGATTCTCGGATGATCTGAAGCTGATGGACTGGCTTGAACGCAAAATGCTGCCTGCCGAGGCGCGGATGAACCCGGAAGACATCTATTGGGGTGCCAAGTTATCCATCGCCGAGATGATCCGTTCAGGTACCACTGCTTTTGCGGATATGTATATTCACATGAATGAGATAGCGGAAGCTGTTCAGCAAACGGGCATCCGGGCATCGCTTACACGTGGGATGGTATTCATGGAGGAGGATGGGGGACGCAGGTTGCAGGAGGCAATCGATCTGGTGCAACGCTGGTCTGGAGCGGCCGATGGGCGAATTACAACCATGTATGGGCCCCACTCACCCTACACTTGTCCCATGGAGCCGCTACGTGAAGTCATTGCTCTGGCTGTCACGGAGGATATCCCGCTACATATTCATCTGGCTGAGACGAAGGAAGAAGTTGTGAAGATCCGTGAGCGCTATGGCATGACACCAACAGAGTATTTGGAAGAGGCGGGCATGTTCGAACAGGCACATGTGCTGCTTGCACATGGTGTACACCTCAATCGCAGGGACATCGGCAGATTGAAGGGCATGCGAGGAGGTGTAGCGCACAATCCGGTCAGTAATCTGAAGCTGGGGTGTGGAATTGCTCCGATCACCGAGATGTTGGCACAGGGGATTAACGTGGGAATCGGAACCGATGGAGCGGGAAGTGCCACAACTGTGGATATGTTCGAGGAGATCAAAGCCGCGACTTGGCTGCAAAAGCTGGACTATGGTGACCCCACTCGCTTGCCAGCCAAGAACGTTCTACACATGGCTACACGCGGAAGCGCTAATCTGTTGGGTCTACAGGATGAAGTGGGTATGTTTGAGGTGGGGCACAAAGCGGATCTGATCCTGATCGATCTGGCAAAACCACATCTTCAACCGATACATGAGGTAGAGTCGCTACTGGCTTACAGTGTAAATGGGGCGGACGTGGACACCACCATTGTGAACGGTCAGATCCTCATGCGAGGCAGGAAACTGCTGACGATTGATGAGGATGAACTCTACCGTGAGGTAAAGGTTAGAGCAAAAAGAATTGTTGAGGGAATTTAATTTTTAGTGAATTTGATCCAAACTGGCAAAATATTTGTACTCAAAACGCTATGGAGGCTTACTCCATGGCGTTTTTTGTCGAATTATAACTGGTAATAGGTCCATGGTCCTGTTCAGAATTGGTTCAGAATGGGTCGTTATACTGAGCATGTAGTTGTTCAAATTTGAAATGTATACGAGGAGGAACATGAATTGAAGGGGAAACAAAACAAAAAACGGCTTAAGCCGATATTGAAAAAAAGCATGTTGACTGCGCTCGGATTGGGCATTGCATTGCCTATAGGTGGAACGCTCCCACAGGCTAACGCAGGAGCCATTGGTGCGGAAATAACCATTTCACGACCTGTGCTCAACGAGGATATTCGATGGTTGAATCGTTCATCGGAAGATTCAAATCAGCATTCTCTCGTGTCGTATACACCAATCGAGGCACTGGATAAGACTGTTATCATTGATTTAAATACGCATTTTCCACTCAATGCATACGATTCGGTAGGCGCCAGTTCAGATGATGATAGTGTGGCTCGCGTATACGTAAACAATGAAAATAAATTGGTAATTATTCCCTATAAATGGGGTAAGATCAACATTGAATTGAAAGCCAATTATACTTTATCTGGTGAACCTGTTAAGGATAATTTCGAACTTTATATTAGTAAACAAGGTGATGTGAATAATGATGGCAAAGTGAATTCTGCGGATGCAGCAGCGCTATTGAAACATCTTCGTAACGAATTCAACCGTCGCTCCTATTCTGCTGTTGAGATGAATCGGATGGATGTCAACCGTGACGGTGAAGTTTTTTGGTCTGATCCTCAGGCTTTGCTGGAAGGCTATGCCGTTACAGAGCTTGGTGCCAAGGATAACCGTTATGTATTGACATTCAAGCAAGTGGACGATGCGCCTTATGCATTGAATGCTCAACTAATCGGTGAGATGAAGACCGGAGTCAAGATAACCAGTACAGTCGAATACTTTGACGCAGATGGTGATTACCCTAATACGACGCTGTATCAATGGTACCAAGGTTCGGATGCAACGGGAGAAGGTAAGACAGAGATCGCGGAAGCAACAGGCTCTGAGTACACTATTACTACGAGCGACTTGGGAAAATACCTTTTCCTTGAAATCACACCTCAATCTACTTCCGACGAGCAATTCCGAGGAAGAACAGTAACAATTGTTGGCAAACAAGCTGTTGAAGGACCTCCACCACCCCCTTGATCTTAAGTAGGGGATAAAAATCTCGTTCATCAGTGCATCTATTAAAGAATAAAGACTATGGAGGTTATTACATGTTTCAACCGAAAAAGAAACGTCCAAGAATCAGAAAAACAATGTCAGGTTTGATCGCACTGGCGTTACTCTCGTCACTCGTATTGCCGAGTGTAGCAGGGGCGGAGCCGATGGAACCATCACAGGTACAGTTTACGGATGTCAGCGTACAGGCTGGACAGAGCGTGCATGTTCCTGTGACGTTAAAACAACCGCATTATGCGGCAGTTACCGCTTATAATATGCAGATTGATTATGATTCGTCTGCACTGGAGATCGTACGTATCACGCCTAAATATGTGGGCGGCAATTTACCATCCATAGTGGAAAACAATGAAGAAAACTTCCATTATAAGATTGATAATGAAGCTGGCTGGGTGCGGATCATCTGGGCTGATTTTACTGCAGGCGAACATCCAGTACCTGTGGAGCAACAACTGTTTGATATTGAGGTCAAAGCCAAAAATAATGCGGCTCCAGGAACGAAAAAACTCACGGTTAATAGGGAAGATGCAGAGCACTGGAGTTTCACAAACGTAGATTATGAAAATTATACTGAATTGTCTGGTGGAACAATCACAATTACAGCAGCAAACTCAGGTGGCGACAATTCTGGTTCGACACCTACACCGAATCCTGGTAACTCTTCGGGTGGAGGAGGTAGTGTATCACCAACCTCCCCTGTCGTTACCCCAGTTCCATCGACTCCGGCGGTAACTAAAGGTGTAGACATCTATGTGAACGGACAGAAACAGGAACAATCTGCGACAGCTACCACATCAACGGTAAACAATCAGGTTACCACCACGATTCACGTGGATAATGACAAAGTCATCAATCAGATTGGTAGTGGACTAAGAACGCTTCTGCTGCCGATTACAGGTACAGGTAAGGGCGCGGTCGTTGGTGAACTGAACGGCAAGCTGGTCAAAACAATGGAAGGAAGTAATGCCGAAGTTGTCATTCAGACTGACAGTGGTACATACACCCTCCCAGCTAACCAGATTCAGGTGGATCAGATTCATAACCAATTTGGAGGAACGACTCCACTCGAAGATATCACAATTCAGATCGCCATTGCGCCTAGTGCTGCATCCAAACAAACAGCCATTCAGGCGGCAGCGGACAAATTGGAGAACACTACAGTGATCGCAGCTCCGGTTGATTTTGAAGTGAAAGCGATTTGGAATGGACAGCAGGTTAATGTGGATCGTTTCAACTCATATGTAGAGCGCTCCATTACATTGCCAGAGGGTGTCGATGGTTCAAAGATCACGACAGGAGTTGTACTTCAGCCAGATGGCAGCCTTCTGCATGTACCAACCAAGGTTATCAAAGGTAATGGACAAGATTCTGCTATTATTAACAGCTTGACGAACAGCACTTATGCTCTGATCTATCATCCGGCAACATTCAGTGATGTAACGAACCACTGGAGTCGTGATGACGTACAGGATCTGGCATCCCGTCTGATCGTACAAGGTACTGGTGAGAACGTGTTTGCGCCAGACCGGAGTATTACGCGAGCAGAGTTTACGGCTGTTCTGTTAAGAGGTTTGGGGCTGCACGCACCGCGCAGTACAGAAGCGGCATCATTCACGGATGTGAAGACAGGCAGCTGGTATGAGGATGAGGTTCAGACGGCTGTGTCCTACGGTCTGATCTCAGGTTATGCTGATGACAGCTTCCGTCCGAACAGCGAAATTTCTCGTGCTGAAGCGCTGACCATTGTGTCACGTGCAATGAAACTGGTCGGTCTGGCACAGGCCGACGCGTCAGAGACAACAAGTCTGCTGAGCACATACAGCGATAGCGCTACAGTACAAGCATGGGCAGCAGAGCCGGTTGCATCGGCGATTAAACAAGAGCTGGTACAAGGTGCTGATGGCAAGCTGATGACAGATGCAGACATTAGTCGTGCACAATCTGCGGCAATTGTGAAAAGGCTGCTGGCAAAAGCCGGATTAATCTAATCAAATTTTGGACACCTACACTTACTTGAAATGATTTATTTCAAGCAAGCTGTAGGTGTTTTTTTTGCATATCGTTTTTCTCGAACCTCTTATAGGTGCAATGGTCCAGTTCATTATCAGTTCATACTGATTTGTTACGATATGAACATCAAATAGATAGATATTGTGCATGATCAGGAGAGGAAGAGATCCATATGAAAATACTAGAAGTTAAAAATGTGAAGAAATCATACACCTTATATGGAAAAGAAAAAGTTCCCGTACTCCACGGTTTGAACCTGAGTTTTGAGACAGGAGAATTTGTCTCGATCCTTGGCGAATCTGGCTGCGGTAAGTCAACACTGATGAATATCATTGGTGGCATGGACTCCGATTATGAAGGGGACGTCGTTGTTCGTGGCAAGAACTTAAGTGCCATGACAGAAAAGGAAATGGATGATTATCGGAAGAATAATATCGGCTTTGTCTTTCAAAATTTCAATCTGATCCCGCATCTGTCTGTTCTCGAAAATGTGACGATTGCGATGCAAATGACGGATACCAATGAGAAGGATCGCAACCAACGTGCTGTTGATATTTTGACAGAGGTCGGACTGAAAGATCATCTGAACAAACGTCCCAACCAGTTATCCGGGGGGCAGAAGCAACGGGTTTCCATCGCACGGGCTTTGTCCAACAATCCCGATATTATTTTGGCTGATGAACCGACGGGTGCTCTGGATAGGGAAAACGGAGATCAAATCCTCGCTTTGCTGGACAGTATAGCCAAAAAGGGAATGCTGGTGATTGCCGTAACTCACTCGCAGAAAGTCGCTGATTCCGGTACACGTATTGTGAAGGTTGAAGAGGGGCGCATTAGTGACGATATTCACCTGAAAAATCCTTCTACGGCTGTTTACGAGAGTGGTCAGGATTCTTCCCGGAGCCTGAGCTTGCTTGCTTCATTCAAGATGGCACTTAAAAATATGAAACTCAACGGCAAGCGTAATGTACTGGTAGCATTGGGGGGATCTATAGGTATATTAAGTGTACTCCTGATGCTCTCCTTGGGGAATGGTATAACGACGTATATGAATGACGAAATCAATTCAAGTATGGACCCTTTGCTCGTGGATATAACAAAGCCGAGTGAAGAAGCCAAGGATATGCAAGGCCCCGAGGCTTTGATGGCACCAGGTGAACCGTTCACCGAAGCTGATATCGAGACGATCCGAAATTTCCCTAATGTGGATCATGTAGAGACGATCACGACCATTACAGGCAAATCCACTATGGTGAATGAAAAACAAAGTGTAGGACTCACACAGTTAACAACGTTAACGGATGCTTTTGATCCAGCACTGATGACAATTGGTGTTCTGCCGGTAGAAAATCAGATGCTGTTACCTCTCGATACGGCGAAACAATTAAGCGGAAATGACCAAGCTGAATCCATGATCGGCAAGTCCGTGTTTCTATATATCAATGAGATGGATGGCAATAATAAACCGTTAACTTTGGAGAAAGAAGTAACCATCTCAGGGATCTACGAAGCGGCAGATCCACGATCTCCAATGCAGCAATCCCCGGGATACATTTCATCAGAGACGTTGGAGCAAATGTATACGGACAAAGGAATAACAATCGGGCCGATTCAGGTTAACGCCTATGCAACCGATATGAAATATGTAAATGAAATCAATGAAGCTGCTGTTGATGCGGGCTTCGCAGGCTCCCAGATGGCCAAGGTCATGGAGAATATCACCACATATGTAAGTATGGCTTCCATTGTACTCGCGGGTATTGCAGGCATTTCGTTGATCGTATCTGGTATTATGATATTGGTTGTCCTCTATATTAGTGTCGTGGAACGGACGAAAGAGATCGGCATTCTTCGGGCCATTGGAGCACGAAAGAAAGATATCAAGCGCATATTCTTCTCCGAATCTGCCTTATTAGGCGTATTTAGTGGTATTATTGCGGTAATTTTTGCAGTGATCATCAGTTATGTGTTAAACATTCTTTTGGACAATGCGTTTGGAGCAAAACTCATTAATCTCTCGGGATATTATATCTTGTTTGGTATCGTGGTAAGTACAGCGATTAGTATTGTGGCCGGTTTGATGCCATCATCAAAAGCGGCGAAGCTGGACCCGATGGAATCCTTACGATACGAATAAATATCAATTTTGGAAAGGATAATGGCTGCATGAACACAATTCTGGTGGTGGACGATGATTCCCATATCCGCAAATTAATCCGAATCTATCTTGAAAAGAATCAATTCTCCGTGCTGGAAGCACCAGACGGTCAAGAGGCTTTAGATATCCTTTCGCATACGAAAGTTGATCTGGCGATTGTGGATGTGATGATGCCGCGAATAGACGGCATTGAACTGACGGAAGATATTCGGTCCTATCTGGATATTCCAATCTTGATGGTGACGGCCAAGGGAGAATCCAAGGACAAAGTCAGAGGATTTAATGCCGGGTCAGACGATTACCTGGTTAAACCGTTTGATCCTGTGGAGTTAATCCTGCGTGTAAAATCATTATTAAAACGATATAACAAAAGTTCATCAAACATGATTCAGATCAGCGGTGTGACGATTGATTTGGGCAATCTGATGGTCATTGCGGACGGACAAACTATCGAATTGAAAAAGAAGGAATGTGAATTGTTATTTTCTCTGGCGAGTTCGCCAGGGAAAATATTCACACGTACACAGCTTATAGATGACATATGGGGCATCGATTACGAAGGAGATGAGCGTACGGTTGACGTACATATCAAACGGTTAAGGGAACGGCTTGAACCTGTACCTGAGCTAGTGATCTCAACGATAAGAGGACTTGGATATCGTCTGGAGCGGGCATGAACATGTTTAGGAAAAGCCTGCGACTTCGCATCGTAGCTACGTTTATCGGGATTGTTCTGGTGAGTTTAATTCTCTCCTTTATGTTAAATAACGGGTCCCAGGAGAAGACACCTAATCGGTTTATGGTTACTTTTGCTGAAGATCTCGCTACACTGATTAACCTGATTGATGATCCGGAAAAAGTGAAATTAAGCTTCGATATCTTTGCTCGCTACGGCTTGAATATCACTCCCGTGAATGAACAAAGTGAAGTGTTATCTTCCATGCCAGAGGACAAAGTTCATTCGTTATTTGAAACGGGTACAACAGATGCCATTTTTTTGTCCAGTAAAGATGGAATTGCAACCATAGGTGTTCCCGGAACAAACGAGGGAATTGGCACATTTCTGATTCAAAGTGATTTTTCCTCTCTTTTTCATACACTGCGAAACACGCTCTTAACCTCACTGTTAACGGTTCTGGTGATTGGCAGCTTATTAATCCTGTTCATGTCCGGATACATTGTGAAACCGATTAAGAGATTAACGATGGCAGCGAAAGAGATGTCATCAGGAGATCTATCGGTCCGCTTGAAACATAATAACAAGGATGAGTTTGGCGAACTAATGGAGAGCTTTAATCATATGGCGAGTGAGTTGCAAAAAATCGATTCGGTTCGTGATGACTTTGTCAGCAACGTCTCTCATGAAATGCAGTCTCCGCTCACATCGATAAGAGGATTTACCAGAGCACTACAGGATGGTGTTATTCCATTAGAAGAGCAGAAAGAGCATTTGGATATTATCTATGAGGAAACGCTGCGCTTATCGAGGCTCAGTGATAATCTGCTTCGGCTAGCCTCGCTGGATTCAGAGCATCATCCGGTTCATTTCACCACGTTCCAGTTGGATGAACAATTAAGAAGGGCGATCTTACTGGCGGAGCCGCAGTGGGCGCAGAAGGATATCCAGATCGAGTTGGACTTGTTGCCCTGCGAAATCACAGTGGACAAAGATTTGTTTGGTCAGGTCTGGCAGAATTTAATAAACAATGCGATCAAATACACCGAACCTAAAGGTACCATTCATGTCGAAATTGAGACGTCATCTTCATTTGTGAAGGTATTGATTAGAGATTCTGGACAAGGCATTCCTGAGGAAGCTCTTCCGTATATCTTTGATCGATTCTATATGGTGGACAAAGCCCGAAGCAGCTCGCTTCGAGGCAATGGATTGGGGTTGTCCATTGTGATTAAAATTTTGAAATTGCATCAATGTACAATTGATGTAGAGAGCGAAGTCGGAAAAGGTACGCAGTTTATTGTCACGATTCCCAGATCGGGAATTACATCTTAAGGCAAGTCAAAATAGAGAGAAGCAATATGGAAACAATCGGTCCCTGTGCGTTCAGGATTCAGATTGCTGCCATATTGCTTTTTTTGATATCTGTATTCGCGACAAAATTTCACATATAGTTTTGTTTAGCAGAGGATCATTTGATAAAATAGAAGAGACGTTATGTGAATCTATGAACTTAATCAATTTATTATACACAGAATGGAGCCATCCAATGAAATATCGCAATATGGAAGATTGTATTAACGATCTGGAGCAGCACGGTCATTTGATTCGGGTCAAAGAAGAGGTTGATCCTCATCTGGAGATGGCAGCGATCCACATGAAAGTGCACGAGGCTAAAGGCCCTGCGTTATTATTCGAAAATGTAAAAGGCTCAAAGTTCCAGGCTGTATCGAATCTGTTCGGCACGGTGGAACGAAGCAAATTCATGTTCCGCGGTACACTCGAAGGCGTACAACGGGTCATGGCTGTTCGTGACGATCCCATGAAGGCGCTTAAGACGCCATTTCAGCATGTCCGCACAGGTCTTGCTGCATGGCAGGCACTGCCAAAGCAGAAGTCTATCAGCCTACCCGTGTCGGCACAAGAGATTCAAATCTCGGACCTGCCGCTCATCAAACATTGGCCTATGGACGGTGGGGCATTCGTAACGTTGCCACAGGTGTATTCCGAAGATCCAGATAAGCCAGGCATCATGAATTCCAATCTGGGGATGTACCGGGTTCAACTAAATGGCAATGATTTTGAATTAAACAAAGAAATTGGATTGCACTATCAGATTCATCGCGGAATTGGTATACATCAAGCCAAAGCGGTCAAAAAGGGAGAACCATTGAAAGTTAGTATTTTCATTGGTGGTCCACCAGCACATACACTTTCAGCGGTTATGCCTTTGCCTGAAGGACTCAGTGAGATGACATTTGCCGGTCTGCTCGCTGGACGTCGTTTCCGGTACAGTTACAAGGACGGGTATTGCATTAGCAATGATGCCGATTTTGTCATCACGGGTGATATCTACCCAGGCGAGACAAAGCCCGAAGGTCCGTTCGGGGATCATCTGGGTTACTACAGTCTGACGCATGAATTTCCGCTAATGCGTGTGCATAAAGTCTATGCCAAACCTAATGCTATCTGGCCGTTTACGGTTGTTGGTCGTCCACCGCAAGAGGATACGGCTTTTGGGGATTTGATTCATGAGATTACTGGAGACGCGATCAAACAGGAGATTCCAGGTGTCAAAGAAGTGCATGCGGTCGATGCGGCAGGGGTCCATCCATTGCTATTTGCAATCGGCAGTGAACGTTACACGCCGTATCAGGCGGTGAAGCAGCCGACAGAGTTGCTTACGATTGCCAATCGTATTTTGGGTACGGGTCAGCTCAGTCTGGCGAAGTATCTCTTCATTACCGCAGAGGATCAGCAGCCTTTGGACACCCATAAGGAAGTTGAATTCCTGACCTATATCTTGGAGCGCATGGATATGCAGCGGGATATTCATTTCCATACCCATACGACCATTGATACATTGGATTACTCGGGTACAGGGCTGAACAGCGGTAGCAAAGTTGTTTTTGCAGCCTATGGCGACAAGATTCGGGATCTGTGCACGGAAGTTCCAGAGTCTTTGAAAAACATTCGTGGTTATGAGAATCCGCAGCTCATCATGCCGGGTATCGTTTCGATCCAGACATCGGCCTTCACGAGTTATGCGGATACAGCACAGGAGATGCAAGCATTCACTTCTCTATTGAAAGAACAAGGCGATCTGGACTCGTGTCCGATGATCATTCTATGTGACGACAGTTCGTTCCTGAGTGCTAACCTCAGCAACTTCTTATGGGCAACGTTTACTCGAAGCAACCCTTCACATGACATGTACGGGGTTAATAGCGGATATGACCACAAGCATTGGGGTTGTGATCAGGTCATTATTGATGCACGTACCAAACCTCACCAGGCACCGCCGCTGATTCCCGATGTTTCGGTCGAGAAGAGCATTGAACGTTTATTTGTTAAAGGGGCTAGTCTGGGTTCGATCAAAATCTAATTTGAGATGTCCTGAAGAAGTTCAAACGAAAGAGTTTGAACTTCTTTGGCTTATTCTGATACGGCAATGAGGCACAAAAGTGTGTAAAAGTTTAAAACCGGGACTAATTTGGATATTGGAGTGAGGATAAAGTCTTATACGTTCGTATTTACCTTTTCGATTAAGGTCGTTTGAACTATGTATGAAATGAAGAATTATAACGATATAAAGAGTATAGGTATTTTTGTGGCCCCGTTCCGTTGGGTGCTGTTACTATAATGAATTGTTCAGGGGGAATACCGATTTGAGAATCCATATTATGAACCTGCAAGACGGAGACCGTCTAACTGCGGATACATTCAGCGATGCAGGATTACACGTTCTCGGGAAGGGAACTGTGATCAAAGGTGAGGATATCTCCTTGCTTATGCAGCACCGTGTAGATTATGTAGATATTGAATCACGCGAAGAGGAAATCACTGAAGCAGAATTTTTTGCTGCAGCGGCAAAGCATGCTTCCGGGTTAAGTACTAGCACGAAGGAAGAAGCACCTGAAGAAGAGATGAAGTCCCAATTTATTCAGACTGTACATAATTATCAAAATGCTTTTCTCGAAGCTCTGACCGTTGGCAAGTTCAACGCAACCATGGTGGATGATGCACTGCAACCGATGGTTGAGGGACTGGATGAGCAGAAAGATGTCGTTCATCTCCTGATGATGCTGGAGCGGGATGACGTCAATAACTATACACATTCAATCCAGGTAGGATTGTTGTCCTTCTACCTTGCGAACTGGCTTGGATATTCTCAGAAGGAGAGTTATCAGATTAGTCGCGGTGGTTATCTGCATGACATTGGAAAGTGCAAAGTATCCCACCGGATTCGGAACAAAACAGAACCGTTGACGGCTGATGAGCAGCTTGAAATGCAACGTCACACCATATATGGTCATGAAATTATCAAAAATTCGATGACGGATGAAGCGACAGCACTGGTTGCTCTGCAGCATCACGAACGGGAAGATGGGTCGGGTTATCCGATGCAACTTGAGAAAAGTGAAATTCATCCATATACACAAATTGTATCTGTAGCGGATATCTATATAGGCATGAGATCCGGGAATCACGGAGGAAGCAATCCAAACCTGATCAACAACCTTAGAGATATCTATGGAATGGGATTTGGTAAATTGAATGAAAAACCGGTTCAGGCATTGATGCAACATTTGCTTCCTAATTTCATCGGGAAACAGGTTCTGCTCAGCAATGGAGAAAAAGGTGTTATTGTCATGAACAATACATCTGATATTTTCAAACCACTCATCAAAGTGGAGTCTGAAGAATATCGCGATCTCTCCAAAGAGCGTACGCTTGCCATTGATGAATTGCTTATTTAATCTGAATATGATCTGTATTCCTTACTTATATTGAGAACGGGCCTCCTGTACTAAGACAGGGGACCCGTTTTTTGTTATATCATCCACGATGTGTTGTTCGACCAAGGAAGCAAGCGTATACTTGCAAAGACCTTATTTTTCCTGCCAAGGAGCGATCGCCATGATTGAAGTGACAACCGAGATTACGATACATGCCTCGATTGAACGGTGCTTTGACTATGCCCGGGATATTGATGTACATACTCAGACCGTCTGGCAACATACGCGAGAGCGAGCAGTCGCAGGAGTAACCACAGGAAGAATTGGAGCAGGGGATACAGTTACATTTCAGGCTACTCATTTTGGTATCAGACAGAAGTTGAAGTCCCGAATCGTGCAGTTTGAACGACCTTTCCTCTTTGTGGATCAGATGGAGAAAGGGGCTTTCAAGAGCATGCGACATGAACATCATTTTAGCGAATGCGGAGAACAGGTGACTTGCATGAGAGACACGCTGCGGTTTGAAGCTCCACTTGGATTGCTGGGATGGGCAACCGAACGACTTGTGCTGAAGAGATACATGCAGGCATTTCTGGAGAGTCGCAATCGTAAGCTCAAAGATATGCTTGAGCAGTAGTCATAATTGAAGGGATAGAGGAGAGAAGACGTTTGATGGATAATGAATATTTTGTAGGTTGGGGCACACTTGCCTTGATTAATGCCGGACTAGCTCAGGGAAAAAACAGAAGTGGTCGGAACTGGTTTCTGATTTCCCTGTTATTTGGTCCGTTAGCAACCCTCTTTATTGTGGTGTGGAATAAACTGGACTAATTCAACGATTGAGATTCCGATGCATATAACGATCGATCATCCAGAACACAAGGGCTGCTGCACTAACGCCAGCACCTAACCAGCATACGGCTGTCCAGCCCGCCCATGCATACACTTGGGTAGAAACGATGGAGCCGGTTGCACTGCCGATGGAATAAAAGATCATATAAGCTGCCGTCAGGCGGCTCTGTGCTTCGGGGCGAACTTCGTAGATCAGGCTCTGGTTGGTAACATGTACGGCCTGCACGGCGAGATCGAGCAGGATAACACCCAGGATCAGGAACCAGAGAGAATGATGGACATAACCGATGGGCAGCCAGGACAAGAGCAAAATGACAAGGGCGACACCGGTTGTTTTCTGCCCAAGGCCCTGATCGGCGAGTTTACCTGCACGGGCAGCGGCCAGTGCCCCAGCCGCTCCTGCCAGACCGAATGCACCTATGACCGTATGAGACAAGGACAGTGGAGGGCTACTTAGTGGCAGTACCATAGAAGTCCACAAGATGCTGAAGGCTGTAAAAATCAACATGGCCAGCACACCTCGTACTCGTAACACACGCAACTCACGGTACAGTTGCAAGACGGAACCGATTAATTGGATATAGCTTTGTTTCACTTGTGGTGATTGCTGCCTTGGGAGAACAAAAAATAATGCGACAATTCCGAGTAATGTAAGGCTGGCAGAGAACAGATATACCGATCTCCACCCGAGCCAATCGTTCAGTGTACCTGCAACCGTTCGTGCAAGTAAAATGCCAATGACGATTCCGCTGGTTACCTGCCCGACAATGCGACCACGTTCGGACGGGGCTGCTAAGTGTGCAGCAAAGGCAACGAGCGTTTGCGTAATGACGGCTAATAAACCAACGACAGCCATGCCCGTGAATAAAAGTGAGCTGGATTGTGCGGTTCCTACGAGAACCAGTGCAAGCACAGATAAGAGCATTTGAATGATGATCAGCTTGCGGCGATTTAAGAGGTCACCAAGCGGAACGAGAAGGAACAGCCCCAAGGCATAACAGATTTGAGTCACTGTGATGACAATCCCTATGGATGATGGAGAGAGACTGAATTCTTGAGCAATGGAGTCCAGCAGAGGTTGAGCATAATAAATATTGGCGACCGCAAGTCCGCTGCACACGGCAAAGAGAAGAGCAACTAACCGTGACATGGCAGGACGATCCTTATTGGATAATTGTGCATCTGAAGAAGAAGTTTGCATGCGTATTTGTCACCTTTCTATTATGTACTGATCGGTATGTTATGTTTCGGGATAACCATACTTTATTTACGTGAATTCTGTCAACAGAGAATTGGATGAGATTTTCAATTTGGTTAAAAACGTTTTATGGAAGAGTTTTTTTAATTTTAATAATCTTTATTGAGTGATCTTTGACTTATCCATTGGTATGAGGTTAAAATATATAAACATACTGATCGATACATAAAGAGGTGAATTGTATGGTTAGACAACGGGAATTTGATACGGATAAAGCACTCGATGCAGCGATGCATACGTTTTGGGACAAGGGATTTGAAGCGGCATCTTTAAATGACTTGACGACCGCAATGGGCATACAACGTCCCAGTCTGTATGCGGCTTTTGGCGATAAAAAGGAATTATTTGAAACAGCACTTCGCAGGTATACCACTCAGCATGCTGCTCAAGTCAGAGCCAGACTTCAACAGAGCTCCTCCGTGCGAGAAGCCTTTCGTGGACTGTTTGAACATATAGGAGCAGAGGGGAGTGTGACCGAGCCTAGTCACGGCTGTTTTTGCATTAATACGATGGTTGAACTGGCTCCACATGATCCCAAATTCGCTGTCCTTACACGGGAGCATCAGATGTACCTGGGTGTTCTTTTCAAAGAAACGATAGAACGAGGGCAACAGAGCGGGGAATTGTCCCTCCAATTGAACGCGAGTGCGGTAGCACAGTCTTTGGTGGTATCCATGATTGGATTGACTGTTCTGATGAAATCAGGACCGGACCGATTGTTTGTAGAGCAGAGCATCCAGGTTACACTATCTTTGTTACAGTAATCGGAATGATACTTTTTAAAGTGATGCAGAGTACCTCAATATACGAGGGTTATGTAAGTTGCTTCCCTGCTCTTATCTGTGTCTGATGGCATTGGGCAGATGAAGCCAGAGTTGCTACAATATACATAAATAGGACTAAACATTTACACAAAACGGAGAGGACAGAAATAAGCTGAGGAAGCGGAGCGTTCGCCTTTATCCCCGGATTTTTCCTTTATAAAAAGGAATCGAAGAAAATCTGGGGATAACAGCGATCAGAAGGTTGTTCTGTCATTGGAGTGACCAGTGTAAAGATTCTTTAGACAATTTATACAGATAAGAATTGAGCAGATATAGGAGGAGATCAGAAATGAATACAAAGTTGCGCTGTGCCGTTTTGGATGACTATCAGAATGTTGCGCTGACGTCGGCGGACTGGAGTCCGTTGATGGATCAGGTAGAGATTCAGACATTCAACAACTATATGGGCTCGGAAGAAAAAGTCATTCAGGAATTGCAGGATTTCGATATTGTGGTTCTGATGCGGGAACGTACACCGTTTCCGGAGAAGGTCATTTCTCAGCTCCCTAAGCTAAAACTTCTGATTACAAGTGGTATGCGCAACGCGTCGATAGATCTCAAGGCTGCAGAGAAGAACGGGATCATTGTGTGTGGAACCGAGGGAAGCTCTAATCCGCCGACGGAGCTTACTTGGGCACTGATTCTGGGGCTGTCCAGACAACTGGTTACGGAAAATAATGCACTTCGCTCCAATCGAAACTGGCAGAGCACTGTAGGGTTGGATTTGCATGGGAGAACACTTGGATTGCTCGGTTTGGGCAAGATAGGCACTCGCATGGCTGAGATCGCACAAGCATTTGGTATGAATGTGATGGCCTGGAGCGAGAATCTAACACAAGAGAAAGCCGAAAAACATGGTGTCATCTGGTCCGAGACCAAGGAGCAATTGCTTGCACAGAGCGACATCGTATCCATTCATCTGGTATTGAGTGATCGTACGCGGAATCTGATCGGACAAGCCGAGTTTCAACTAATGAAATCGAGTGCGCTACTCATCAATACGTCGCGAGCGGGCATTGTCGATCAGGAAGCTATGGTGGAGGCATTGCAGAGTGGTGTGATTGCTGGTGCAGGTCTGGATGTATATGAGCAGGAACCGCTGCCAGTTAACCATGTGATGCGAACATTGCCCAACGTTCTGGCCACACCGCATCTGGGTTATGTGACTCGTGGCAATTATGAAATCT
Source organism: Paenibacillus sp. FSL k6-2145 (assembly GCF_037976585.1). Classification (NCBI taxonomy): domain Bacteria; kingdom Bacillati; phylum Bacillota; class Bacilli; order Caryophanales; family Paenibacillaceae; genus Paenibacillus; species Paenibacillus sp. FSL k6-2145. The sequence goes on from NZ_CP150267.1 coordinate 5,003,416, forward strand.
ATTATGATCATACCGTGGAGAATATAGCGATGTTCCTGAAGGGAACACCAATCAGGCAACTGCTTTCTTAGAATGAACGTATGCGGAGTATGACTCGGCTATAATTATATAGAATCAACGACAAATAAGGTGCTGCCAGGAAAGAGTTAGACCTGAGCAACACCTTTTTAGTATATCTGTGTAGCAGAACAAATGAAGGAATAGCTTAACTGTGTGGTCCTCGCTGGGAGGAATGAATCATGGCTACGCTTGATTCACGAACGATTAAGCGCGGTTCAAATTGGATATGTTCGTAATCGGTCGTATTCATCTCCCGAATTCGTTTTAACAACAGCTCGGTAGCAAGTCTGGCGACTTCTTCGCCCATTATGGAGACGGAACTAATCTGAGGAGACGTGACGGTCGTCCATTGATTGTTATCGACACCAACAACAGCCACATCTTCAGGTACACGAACCCCTAACTCCTTGAACCGATTAACCAATCCGATGGCAACCATATCATTAATGGCATAGACGGCATCTGGCATATGCGTAAGTCCATAGAAATAATCTGCAGCATTGGCACCTGTATTCAATGAAAAGTCCTCACCAAAGTAGACGAGAGAAATGTCCACGTGACCTACGGCTTGCTCATACGCACGAAAGCGTTCTTCTATAATGTCCTTCGGTGCTCCTGCATAAGCGATTCGAGTCCGGCCGATTTTGAACAGATGCTCCATCACCAATTTGCCTTCAGGTTGAGACAGAGAGACGATATCTGCCTTCATGCCCGGTTCCAGTTTTTTGCCGTAATTAATCATGGAGATAGGGAGCGGCGCTTTATCAATCAGCCCGGGTAACGTTTTGGGATACGCGAGAGGCATGAAGATCAGTCCGTCCACATGCAATTTTTTGACATTACGAATGGTTTCCAACTCGGTTCTGGCATTGCCTGCCGTATTGATCTGCACGACATGGTACCCATGCTGCTTCGCCGTTTGCTCTACAGACCAGGAGATTTCCGGAATGATGGCGTTACGTATGTCGGGTACCACGAGTGCAATCTGGTGCGTTTGCCGGATTTTCAGACTCTGTGCCGAGGTGTTGGGTACAAACCCCAGTTCTTCAATGGCCTGCATCACTTTATCCCGTGTTTTACTGCTGATGCCTTCTGAATTGTTGATGGCCCGGGAAACGGTAGCGATGCCCACGCCGGCACGCTCTGCAACGTCCTTGATCGTAAGTTTCTGTTCTTTCCTCAATGTACGGTTACCTCACTTTATCGGAAACGATTCCGAATTATTAGGAATATGTATGAACTTCACGATAGTTATATAACTTGATTATAACATTTGAGCAATGAAGTATCCCGTGAAAGGACCAGATTTATGGCGAGGTATGATTATATTTCATTCAGTCTGCAATATTATTTGCCATGATATATGTTAATAATAAGGATTACATCGTTTTAAGATCACTTGAATTAAAGTATAAGCATTCTAAAGTAAACTCGATATGATCACGAAATAGACATATTAGTGGAGAAATATGTTTGACAGCGTATCTAAAATGTGACATATTTAATTTACGGAAACGTTTCCGATTATATCACACATTATGATCTGGGAGATGAAATGAATGAAAGCATTACGTTGGCATGGAGTCAAAGATTTACGTCTCGAAAATATTAATGAACCTCACCCTGAAGAAGGTAAGGTCAAAATAAAAGTGGAATGGTGCGGCATCTGCGGCAGTGACTTGCACGAGTACACAGCAGGTCCGATTTTCATTCCGGCTCAAGCGCCACATCCGCTAACAGGGGAACAAGCGCCTATAGTCATGGGGCATGAATTCTCAGGACAGGTGGTTGAAGTAGGGGAAGGTGTTACACGTTTCAAGGCGGGCGATCGTGTTGTGGTAGAACCCATCTATGCATGTGGACACTGCGAAGCTTGTAAACAGGGCAGATACAATCTTTGCGATCAGATGGGTTTCCTTGGACTCGCTGGAGGCGGAGGAGGATTCTCCGAGTATGTAACTGCTGCAGAAAACATGGTACATGCCATTCCGGATTCAATCTCGTATGAGCAAGGTGCGTTGGTTGAACCTTCAGCTGTAGCACTTCACGCTGTGCGCCAAAGCAAACTGAAAGTGGGAGATACGGCAGCCGTGTTTGGCGCAGGCCCAATCGGACTACTGGTCATCGAAGCGCTTAAAGCTTCGGGAGCGTCGGATATTTATGTGGTGGAGTTATCGGATGAACGGAAAGCAAAAGCCGAAGAACTTGGTGCCATTGTGATTGATCCAGTGCAGTTTAATGTAGTGGAAGAGATCCATCAACGTACACAAGGTGGCGTTAACGTAGCCTATGAAGTAACCGGTGTTCCACGTGTTCTGCAACAAGCCATCGATTCAACACGTATTGGTGGAGAGTTGATGATCGTCAGTATTTTTGAACAGGAAGCACCGATCCACCCGAACTCAATTGTCATGAAAGAACGTACAGTTAATGGCATTATTGGTTATCGCGATGTGTTCCCGGCGGTGATCAGTCTGATGGATAAAGGTTTCTTCCCGGCTGACAAGCTGGTGACCAAACGAATTTCGTTGGATGAAGTGGTAGAGCATGGATTTGAAGCACTGTTGAAAGAGAAAAATCAGGTTAAGATTTTGGTAAAAGCTGAATAGAAATCACAGACAGTAAGAACAAGTGGACAGCACATCAACAGATGTGATTGTCTACTTTTTTTGTATAAATAGGGCGGAATTTGTTGCATGTGCGGGTGGTTTTACATAGTATAAAAAGATACAATTTGTATCATATTGGTGTGAAGGTAATGATGATGAAAAAATGAAGGAGGAAGCGGACATGCAGAGACATACGAAATGGACAGCCGTAATTTTGACCATTGTCGCAGGAATGAGCTGGATGCTTATGGGGAACTCCAAGCCGAAAAACACCACGTCAACGAGTCAACCCCCTGCGACGGAACGTGGGCTTGCCAAGGTGTCGAATGTACCGATCAGTTCAGCCGATGTAACATCGAAGATCGAACTGTTAGGCAGACCTTTTACCAAAACACCATATGCTAATAACGTCTGGGACATGCAACTGTACAACGGCAAAATATATTTGGGCCACGGAAATAGCAGCAATCTGGGCGTAGCTCCAAATTCAGGCCCTATTCCAGTCATTTATTATGATACAGCGAACGCGAAATTTAAGACCCAATCGGTGACTAACAGCAACCCGGGCATCTTGCCATCAACGAAGATGTATGTGGATGAGGAACAGATTGATATCTACAGAGTACTAAACGACAAGTTATATATTCCTGGCAATGATTCCGATAGTGAACAGTGGGAACTGGGTAACTTTTATCGTCTGGATGGAGAGGTGTGGACCAAATATCGCAATCTGCCGCTTGGTGTACACGTATACGATTTGGCATCTTATCAGGGTAAGATGTTTGCCGCGCTGGGGACAGATTCCAAACCAACGATATTAATCTCTCATGATGAAGGTGAAACTTGGCAGAAATATGCGACCATTAATACGTTTGGTTTCCGGGCTTATACCATGTTCCATCTTAATGGCAAGTTATATGCATCTGGCATGATGTATCCTGCCAATAAAATATGGAATGACAAAACTAATATTCTGGAGATTAACGAAAAGCTTGAGAAACGAGATGTTGTCATCTATGGCAGCAAAATGCTGCCTGGACTAACCTATCAAACGGGCACGATTCCTTATAATAAAATAGGCAAAAATGTTAACTTCAATAACAAGTTGCTCTATATAGCGGGAGGCGTGTTCAATGATGGGCAGCTGCTGCCCAAATCCTTGAATGTCATGACCGACATTAATCAGGCAAGGCGAGTTAATCTCCCAGATGCCAAGGCGCTTCCTACGGATGTGCTGTTACGAGACGGCAAGGTATATGTGCTTACGTACACTCGCCAAAGTGCCAATCTGTATATCAATCGGGTCTACCAATCCACGGATCTGACCACATGGAATGAGATTTTACGTTTTAATCAGGACACCTATGCCAAGTCTTTCGAAGAGAACGAGGGTGACTTCTACTTTGGTCTGGGTACCGATCCGGATGTGTTATCGACTTCATCAGGGAAATTGCTTCGAGTGAACCGCAGTGATATCCCTGTGAATGCTAATTAAATTCGAAGGAAGATTATGGATTATATACTATGCTACATCCACATTATTGGTGACCGGGAAAATACTTTAAGATGTAGTAGAGTGCATGTCAGACTGCTTCCGTAGTGGATCAAACAGAGGCTGCCGTAAGGTAGCTTTCTTTTTTTTCTATAAGATACGTTTGAACGCCCAACTTCGAAAATTTGAAAATAAAATTAAGAAACTATAAAATGGATAGAGAAATAATCCTAAACCAGTCAACTGGAGTACACTTGTTACAATATACAAAAGCATGTCGCATTTCATGTGGATGCGGAGTTCCATACTTCCAATTGCAAAGGAGCAATGTACTATGAACGTACCTTCAGCATTATTCAAACCTTTCACCTCGGACAAGCTAACATTGTCTAATCGAATCGTTATGGCACCCATGACTCGCGGATTCTCACCAGAGGGTGTACCTGGACCAGAAGTTGCTGAATACTATCGTCGCAGAGCAGCAGGTGGAGTGGGGCTCATCATAACGGAAGGTACAGGCATTAATCATCCATCTTCGGTTAGTGGAGCTAGTATTCCATTATTCCATGGTGAAGATTCGTTGCAAGGATGGGCTAATGTTGTGAAAGCAGTACATGAAGCGGGTGGCAAAATCATGCCACAATTGTGGCATGTGGGTACAGCACGTCGTTCCGGTGACTTGCCTAACGCAGAAGCTGAGCCTGTAAGTCCGTCAGGGGTTAGCATGGCAGGTGAACCATCACGTGAACCTTTAACGGAAGAGGAGATTCAAGGGCTTGTACAGGCATATGCCCAAGCGGCAGCGGATGCACAGCGAATCGGGTTTGACGGCATTGAACTGCACGGAGCCCATGGGTACTTGATTGACCAATTCTTCTGGGAGCAGACGAATCGACGGACCGACAAATATGGTGGTGATTTGGTACGGCGAACTCAATTTGCGGTTGAAGTAATTGAAGCTTGTCGTGCGGCGGTTGGTCCTGATTTCCCAATTGTGCTCCGGTTCTCCCAATGGAAGATGGGGAATTATGAGGCACGTCTGGTGGAGACGCCAGAACAATTGGAGCAATTCTTGGCACCACTCAGTGCTGCTGGCGTGGATATATTCCATTGCTCTACACGCCGGTTCTGGTTACCGGAGTTCGAAGGTTCCGAGCTGAACCTTGCGGGTTGGACGCAGAAAATCACTGGCAAACCAGCCATTTCGGTTGGATCGGTAGGTCTTGAAGCTGAATTTGTGGACAGAGCAACCGAGAACCAGGGAACAGGGGATGCCCATCTGGATCTATTAAATGAGAAGCTGGAGAACAATGAATTTGACCTGATCGCCTTGGGTCGTGTTCTGCTTAGTGATCCCGAATGGCCTGCCAAAGTTCGTGAAGGTCGCATATCCGAAATCATTCCATTTACAACGGAAGTGTTGCAAACACTCCATTAATAGAAGCCTAAGAACGTTTGGTGAAAGGTGAACCAACGCTGAACGGCAACGATTTACAACGAAAAGTAAAACAAAAACGAACAAATAGGCCGCCTTTGGGCGGCTTTTTGATGTAGCTATAATAATAATTTCAACATATGAAAAATTCATAATAGTAAAACACTTTCCTGCGCCGTTGCTCCTATTGATTATCCCCACACGTCCCGCACGCGCTTGGTCACAACACCATTAAGTTCAATATTTCAGGTTCTATAGCAACCACTTTTTTTGCCGCTTAAGTGTCAGTACAACGATTCAATCCTCAGAAGCGCTCATTTTGAAAATCATTCACCTTGTGATAAGGTTAGGCCTGAACCTTCGAATTACCAAGATGACATTACATAAGGAGGATGAATATCCTTGCACAATTATAGGTACAACTCGAACAATAAATGGAGAAAACCACTGCATATGCTGTGTCTTCTGCTGGGAATCGTTTTGCTTTTATCGGCATGTGGCCAAGCACAGAAACCTTCCTCCGCAACAGACTCGAATACCGGCGGCTCAAACGCTGGCTCCAACCCAGGGCAATCTTCCTCATCGCCGGAGCAGAATACCGCTCCACCGCAGGAAGAAGTACCAGAGGAACCGCAAGAAGAAGTCGATCCGGTGCAGGAGCAGCTCAGTTCATTAACGTTAGAAGAGAAGATTGGACAGATGATACTGGCCGGTGTTCAAGGGACAACGTTGGATGATCAAGCCAAACAGATGATTACGGATCAAAAGGTAGGGGGCATTATTTTCTATGCCAACAATGTATCGACACTCGAGGGAACAGCCAAGTTTGTACAATCCATCAAGGAAGCGAATCAATCCAACCCGGTACCGATCTTCATGAGTGTGGATCAGGAGGGTGGCAAAGTCAGTCGTATGCCAGAGACGGTGGAATCCATTCCTTCCAGTAGAAAAGTAGGCGAGACGAATGATAGCGCACTTGCTGAAACGATGGGCGAATTGCTGGCCAGACAAGTTCAGCTTGCAGGTTTTAATGTGGACTTTGCTCCTGTGCTGGATGTGAACAGTAACCCGAAGAACCCGGTGATTGGAGATCGTTCATTCGGCAGCTCGGCAGAACTGGTGTCACGTATGGGGATTGCAGAGATGAAGGGACTACGTAGTGAAGGCATTATTCCGGTAGTGAAACATTTTCCGGGTCATGGTGATACGTCCGTGGACTCCCATCTTGATCTGCCTGTTGTGAACAAAACTGAAAAACAACTGGCCGAACTTGAATGGATTCCATTCAAGGCCGCAGTGAAGGAGCAGGTAGAGGCGGTCATGGTTGCACACATTTTGTTCCCGAAGCTGGACCCAGATCATCCGGCTTCCTTATCGGATGTCATTATTGGTGAACATTTGCGCGGGAAGTTCAATTATGATGGTGTGGTCATCACAGATGACCTGAGTATGGGTGCAATCGCGAAGAACTTCAAGTTGGATGAAGCTGCCCTAGCAACGGTTAAAGCAGGAAGTGACATTCTGTTGGTAGCTCATAGTTATGAGAGTGCCAAGACGATTTTTGATACGCTAATAAGTGCAGTGAAGTCAGGCAAGATCACCGAGTCCCGAATTGATGAAAGTGTATATCGTATCCTGGCATTGAAGCAACAATACAAGTTATCGGATGATCAGAAAGCTTCTGGAGACCTGAAGCAATTGAATGCAGATATTGTGGATTGGCGTAAGCAAATCGATGCTAGATAATAAATCCTGTGTTATGATTTTGCCAGAGGTGAGATCCAATAATGTATACCATTATGATAATAGAGGATGATCCCAAGATTGCGGGATTATTGAAATCACATATTGAACGCTACGGGGACCGGGCCGTTCTGGTCGAGGATTTTGAGATGATTGTGCAACAGTTTGAGCAGGTACAGCCACATGTGGTACTTCTGGATATCAACTTGCCCAGTTACGATGGTTTCTATTGGTGCCGCCAGATTCGTACGCTGTCCACATGCCCCATTTTGTTTATCTCCGCGCGGAGTGGGAAGATGGATCAGGTCATGGCACTGGAGAACGGGGCGGATGATTATATTACGAAGCCATTTGAGCATGAGATTGTTATAGCGAAAATTCGAAGTCAGCTACGCCGGGTATATGGGGATTATGCTGCACGTGACGAAGAACGCAAGGTGGAACTGGACGGCTTGGTCGTGTACTTGGAAAGACTGGAGATTCAGCTTGGTGATCGCAAAGTGCAGCTGACGAAGAAGGAAACGATTCTGCTGGAAACGTTACTGCGCCGCAGTCCCAAGCTGGTGAGCAGAGAGACAATCTTGGAGAAGCTGTGGGATGACTCTTTTGTAGATGACAATACACTCAGCGTTAACGTTACTCGGGTGCGTAAGCGATTAGCTGAGCTTGGTATTACGGATGCACTGGAAACGGTCAGAGGTTCGGGTTACCGATTGAACAATAACTGGAAAGCTTCTTCTCCATCATGAGATTGTTTATACGAGAACATCTCGCTTTAACGTGCTGGGTTGTTGCCATCTTGTTCACCGTTGTTGCAGTGTTCTGGTATGACGGTTACAACGATTGGGTCACGGCTGCTTATGCCGTAACGCTGGGATTATTTTTGTACGTTGGATATTTGGTGTATCGTTATTATTCACATCGCTCCTTTTATACCCGGATGTCACGGTCGATGGATTCGCTGAAGGAATTTGTACCCTTGAACGAAACAAGTCCATTATCACTGGCACTGGAAAAGCTGCTGGATTCACAATACGGCCAGTATCACGCACATCTGCATCGGTTGGAACAACGGCAGCAAGAATATCTGACATTCATGAACCAGTGGGTCCATCAGATGAAGACACCGTTATCCGTCATCGAGTTGACCGTGGAAGGTCAGGAAGATGACGACCCTAGGCTCATAAGCATTCGAGAGGAAGCAGACCAGATGAGACGGGGATTGGAGACTGTGCTGTATGTGGCGCGGTTGGATACCTTCGAGCAGGATTTCAGTGTGGAACCTGTGATACTGAAGACCGCTGGGGAAGAAGCGATCCATGAGCTCAAGCGATTCTTTATTCGCAATCACGTCTATCCAGAGATGCATATAGATTCTGCGCTGGTTGTACAATCCGATGCTAAGTGGATTCGTTTTGTCTTGGTACAGTTACTGTCGAACGCAATCAAGTACTCTGCGGGCAACGGACAAAAGATTCATCTGCGTGCGTATGAAGCGGAACGCTCTATCATGCTGGAAGTGCAGGATCAGGGCATCGGGATTCCGAAGTCTGATCTGAATCGGGTATTCCAACCTTTCTTCACCGGGGAGAACGGACGGCATTTCAAAGAGTCCACAGGCATGGGATTGTATATAGCAAAAGAAGTGTTAACGCGGATGAATCATCAGATTGATCTTGAATCCGTGTACGGCGAAGGAACGACTGTCCGAATTACATTCAACTCCTGAAGTGACAGGTTGAAGAAGTGTGAGTGGAGTATGAATTACAGTGTAAGTGTAAGTATAGACGTCTATTGCCTGATCGGGGCGAAGGCGTCTTTTTGATTTTCATGATGCAACCTTACAACATTGTCATGTTAGTGAAAGGTTAAACCATAGGAGAATGGCCGAAACTTCGATAGACTGTAGTCAGAAGATCAAAGGAAGGCCATGCATAAACCGCATGCACACAGCATGAACGTATCTTGATTTAAATTTTATACATGACTAAGGAGTTGTAACTATGGAGATTTGTTCTGTCAAACAGATCAGCAAAATCTATAAAGGCGTTGTATCGTATGAAGCATTATCAGGTATTGACCTCAGTATTCAGGAAGGAGAGTTTGTCGGGATTATGGGACCATCGGGTAGTGGCAAAACGACACTTCTGAACATGATCTCTACAATCGATCATCCCACATCCGGAGAACTGCGGATTGCAGGCAAGAATCCGTTTGAACTTGAACCAGACGATCTTGCGCTGTTCCGGCGTAAAGAGCTGGGATTTGTTTTTCAGTCCTTCAATCTGTTGAACACACTGACGGTTAAGGAAAACATCGTATTACCCCTTACGCTTGACGGCGTTTCACTGACAGAGATGAACACACGTGTGGAACGACTTGCGGGCAAGCTGGGAATCGAAAGCATTTTGAACAAGCGGACCTATGAGATCTCAGGTGGACAGGCACAACGTACGGCTATTGCCAGAGCGCTAATTCATTCACCCAAGCTGATTCTGGCTGATGAACCAACAGGTAATCTGGATTCGAAGGCGGCAAGAGATGTGATGGAGATTCTGGAAACCCGCAATCAGGAAGACCGGGCTACGATGCTGCTGGTTACCCATGATGCAGTCGCCGCAAGTTATTGCAGCCGGGTCGTCTTTATCAAGGATGGCAAACTTTACAACGAAATTCACTACGGCGATAATCGTGCAGCCTTTTACCAGAAGATTATTAATGTATTATCCCTAATGGGAGGGTCCGGACATGAATTTTCGCCAGTTCGCCATTAATAACGTTGTTCGCAACAAACGAATTTATCTGGCTCATTTTCTGAGCAGTACATTTTCCGTCATGATCTTCTTTATCTACGCATTGCTCCTCTTCCATCCCGATTTGAAAGAAGGGTTAAAGGGTTCCAATGGAACGGTTACCTTGCTTGCCAACCAGGGGTTTATGATTGCGGAGATCATTATATTCATCTTTTCATTTCTGTTCCTGCTCTATTCGGTAGGTTCATTTCTGAAGACACGCAAGAAAGAGTTTGGTATTTTCCTGATCCTTGGCATGACACCCAAACAGATGAACCGGCTCCTGTTTATGGAGAATATGAGTATCGGATTAGCTTCGATCGTTACGGGCATCGGACTTGGGCTCATTTTCGGCAAATTGATTCTGCTCATCTGTGGCTCCATGCTGGCTGTTGAGAACAGTCTTCGGTTCTATTTTCCACTGAAGGGTATTGCCCTGACGGTTGGCGCATTTCTGCTGTTGTTCGTTGTCATCGCGATGTGTTCATCCTTGCTCATACGCAAAGGTTCACTTATTGAACTTGTGAAATCGGAGGAAAAGCCAAAACCGGAACCGAAAGCATCGCGTCTGCTCGCCTTGTTATCCGTATTGTTCATTGGCGGGGGCTATGCTGGGGTATTCACCTTTGTCTGGGTAAGCTTCTCGTTTCCGCTATTATTTGCGAGTGTTATGGTCGTGATTGCAGGTACATACTTACTGTTCACACAGCTCAGTGTGTACGTTATCCGGGCACTCAAAGGCAATTCACGGTTATTTTTCCGTAAAACCAATATGCTCTTTCTATCAGAACTTACGTATCGAATGAAAGATAACGCCATTATGTTTTTCATGGTAAGTATCATTTCGGCTTCTTCATTTACGGGAATTGGCACCATGCTCGCGATTGCTGACCCGGGGTTGTCGTCGATGTCGAATCCGTACGCATTCAGTTATATGAATTCATGGGATACTCCTCAGTCAGACGAACATATTCAACAGATTGAAGAAGCGTTGATTGATCATCAAGTTCCCTACGTGAAGGGCAGTTATGCTCCTGTATCTGAAAATAATAATGGAGAGATTATCAAGTTAAGTGATTATAACCGTCTGGCGAAGGCACTGGGGTATGAAGAACGTACGTTGAAACAAGTCGATGAGTCATTTATGACACCAAGCAATTTGGCGGTTCGCAAGACGTACCGTAAACAGGCTGAACAAGGATTCTCGGGAGGAAAGGTCACTCTGGAGGTGACTAGTGAGCGCGTACCTGTTCAGCTATCGACACCTGGCACCGAGATTGTGATTCCTTTTGAAGGTGAAATTAATCTCTATATCGTAACTGACGAATTATTTAATCAGATGAGGCCTGCGTACAACGAGGAAGTTGGCATGCCTGAAGGTTTCTATTCGAGGCGAACGATCCAATTTATCGTGAAAGATTGGATGGGCACACGCAGTTTTGCTCCTGAATTGATCAAATCGATTGAAGATGATTATTCCGACAAAGGTTATTACGAGGTTAGCGCGCTTGTGGTGGATTGGCTTAATTCCAAGCAGACCAATGGCATCATTCTAATTTTGAGCGGCCTGATTGGCATTGTTTTCTTCACCTTTGCAGCAAGCTTCACCTATTTCAGACTCTACGCAGACCTTGAACGGGATGAAGCGCAGTATCGCATGATTGGCAAGATGGGACTCAGCCGTCCCGAACTCCGCCAGATCGTAACAAGGCAGCTATTACTTATGTTCTTCCTGCCGATTCTGATTGCCGTCATCCACAGTTCGGTGGCCTTTGTAGCGTTGCAACAGTTGGTTGATTTCTCAGTCTTCGGATACAGTCTTCGCATCTTCCTGGTGTTTGCTTCCATGCAGATCCTGTATTTTGCACTTGTGCGCTGGCGGTACTTGCGTCATATGTATTCCAAGTTAGTCTAAAATAGCATGGCCCAACAGACACCGGACTCTTCGCTCGGTGTCTGTTGACTTTTCTATCTCTGGCACAGTACTATTTTGTTAGATACAGAATGTATCATTACATAGTTTCTCAAGCAGTTAGAAGGATGGAGTTACAGAAATGTCAGGCCGGTGCCTGAGAGGGAGGACATATCATGAGTATCACGATGTCTCGTGGACAAGCTTACATTCAGCGTCTGAATGATGAGCGGAATGTATGGCTGGACGGAGAGCGTATCCAGGTAACTGGGCATCAGGCCTTTCAGGGAACACTTCAAACCATAGAAGGATTGTTCAATCTGGTGGATGACCCGGAGACAAGGGAAACCGTGGCCTATTGGGACGAACAGACGGGAAGTTACGTGCATCGCTCTTTTCTTGTGCCTCGTTCACTTCCTGACGTAAACAGCAGGGCGGATGCTTTTCGGCTGTGGGCCGATCGGACGTATGGGGTGATGAGCCGATTGTCTGATTATGCCCGATCCAGGCTGACCGGTTGGTATGCAACACGACATGAGATGACAGCGCATGACCCGGCATTTGCAGACAAAATATCGGATTATTTTGCACAAGCCAAACGAAAAGATGCATTCCTGACAATTGTCCAGCGGGACCCACAGATTAATCGTTCCTTGCCTGTTGGAGAAGATGAGGATGCCATGCTGCGAATTGTCAAAAGGAATACAGAGGGCGTTGTGATCCGCGGGGCCAAAATGGTGGCAACAGCAGCGCCTTATGCCGATGATATCATTGCTTATCCCGTTCAACGAATTCCAGGCCACCTGCCAGAGCTGGCCCATATGGTAATTGTAGCCGCGGACAGTCCGGGCTTGCACATGATGTGTCGTGAATCTTTTGCCACAAAAGATACAGATAAATCACATCCACTCAGTGCGCAGTATGATGAGATGGATGCTGTATTATTTTTTGACGATGTATTTGTGCCCTGGGAACGTGTATTACTGCACAATAACCCTGAAGCCGTATGGCAGATTCGCTGCAATACAGCTTCGGCCAGTCTGGCCTACCATCAGAGTGTCATTCGATTACACTCGAAACTGGAGTTTATTACAGCCGTGACCTCATCCATTGCCAAGGAGATTGGGGTGGACTCTTTCCTGAATGTGCAGGAACAACTTGGAGAGCTGATCAGTCAGATGCAGACTATCGAGGGACTGATTACTGCTGCTGAAGCACAGTCCAAACCAGACACATTTGGCAACTGGTTGCCGGAATTCAAATATATTGAAACCGCACGTAATCTGGGCAATCGCTATTATCCCCGCGCGGTTGAGATTTTGAAGACCATTGCTGCGGGTGGTCTGATTCAGATTCCTTCAGGTACGTTTGAAATAAATGAAATGATGGGTTCTATGGTAGGCAAATATCTTGGTGGAGTAACGATGCAAGCCCCGGAGAAGATTCGTCTCTTTCAACTCGCATGGGAGCTGACTGGAAGTCCACTCGGAGCAAGGCATGATCTATATGAACGTTTCTACGCGGGTGATCCCGTGCGCAATCGGGTGAACCAATATGTGCAGTATGACAAGGAACGTTTATTGGGAAAAGTTGAACCGTGGCTTCGTTCGCTTAAGGACTGATCTGATAATCTAATACAAATGGTCCGAATGAAGATTGAAAAGCCTGAATGAAGAACGCAAAGCTTGAATGTAGGCTGAAAACAGCCCTATTTTAGTTGATGCCTTGGCTTGCGCCAGGGCTCTATTTCTATTTATTTAGATTATCTTTAGAAATGATTTAGGTTGAATTAAGGGACGTAGTATATAGTATTAATGTAGAGATAGGCATAGAGTATAGGAAATGAGAGGAATAACATGAGATACACCGTATTAATTGCAGATGACGAACCAGAAATTGTGGAACTGCTTCAGCTCTATCTGGAGAAGGACTATACGATTAAGACTGCGGTGAATGGAGCCGAGGCGTTACAATGTATACGTTCAACACAAATCGATCTGGTCATACTGGACATCATGATGCCTGTAATGGATGGATTGCAGTTGATCAAACAGATCAGATCCACACATAACATGCCTGTTCTGTTCCTATCCGCTAAAAGTCAGGATCACGATAAAATCCTTGGGCTTGGACTTGGGGCAGACGATTATATAGCGAAGCCGTTCAACCCGCTTGAGATTGTCGCCAGAGTAGAGGCGTTGCTCAGAAGAGTCAATCAATTTGATGCAGCGGAGATCCCCGCAGCGAAAGAACAGAATCTGGTATTAGGTGATCTGACCCTGGATCGATCCCAATGTATCCTTTTTCGTTCAGGAAATCCTGTAACATTGACCTCTACAGAGTATAAAATTATGGAATTGTTGCTTGATCAACCTGGCCGAGTGTTCACCCGTAAAAAAATATACGAAGCCGTCTGGGGCGACTATTATGCGCACGAGGACAGCACGATTATGGTACATATCAGCAACATTCGGGAGAAGATCGAGCGTGACTCCAGACAACCGGAATATCTCAAAACGATAAGGGGACTGGGATACAAAATTGAAGCGCCCATGGAAAGCTAGAGAAAAGCGACTGTTGCAGACATCCCTGACACTGGATTTCTTGCTGTTCAACTTCTTTTTGTTGTTACTGGTATTAATCGTGTACCTTATGGTGTCACTGGATGTTGTGGACTTTCGCATTTCGGATCAGGTCGTTGATCCGGATCTCAATGTTGAAGCCCACGTGTATGTGGCAGAGTTGGAGAATGAATTTTACTCCGGTGGAGGTTCGGTTTCTCAAGGTAAAGACACAGAGATTCAACGTCTCAAGGACAGCGGCGGCTGGATTGAGATTCTGGATGCGAATCGCAACGTCATTCGTCATGTGGGAGAAAAGCAAGATGTGTTCACACAATACAGTGAAGCCGATCTGTATGATGGACTGGAAAATCGGAGTGACCAGGAATACTATTATTCGATCACTCCTCTCTCGACAGAAGGAGCGGCAGCGTATGTGTTGCTGAAGATCCCGCGTGATCTGGTCAGCGTAAGGATTAATGATAATCAGTTGATTACCAATCTGAAACATCCATTATCCTTTTACATTATGATTGGCATCGGTTTGGTTTTATTATTGATCTTTGTCTATAGCTATTGGGTCGCACGGAGAATCAAAAAACCACTCAGCATCCTCTCCTCGGGTCTTACGCAGATGATACAAGGAAATTATAGTACACGGATGTCGATCTCAGCCGAGAGGGAATTTGTCCAGATCGGTGAGACCTTTAACTACATGGCGGACGTCATTGAGAACACCTCTGCGGAGAAACGTTACGCTGAAGAGAGCAAACAGCGACTGATTGTAGATTTATCACATGATCTGAAGACACCGATAACATCTATACAGGGATATGCGCAGGCTTTGGTGGAAGGACGTGGAGAGGACAAGGACAGGCAGCAAAGATATCTGGGATACATCTATAACAAGTCTGTTCAAGTTGCACGCATGATACAGAATATGCTGGAGCTGCTCAAGGTGGATTCGCCCGATTTTCGCATGCATATTCAGAGAAGAGAGATTGGAGAATTCGTGCGCGAGATTATGGCAGATACCTATGGGGAGATTGAACAGAAACAGTTTGTCCTCCATGTACTTGTTCCTGATCAGGAGATCTACGCGAGGTATGATCCGGAGCTGTTATCCAGAGTCATTCAGAATCTGATCACCAATGCTCTGTCTTATAATCCACTCGGGACAGAACTGCGCGTCGAACTCATTCCGCTTCATACCCATGTGGTGATAGAGGTGGCAGATAACGGAGTGGGCATACCTCAAGAACTATGGTCAACGATCTTTGACCCGTTTGTACGAGGGGATGAGGCGCGGACAGCGACCGGAGGCACCGGACTTGGTTTGTCCATCGCACGACGTAATACGGAGAAAATGGGTGGACGGCTGATCCTTTCCCGGCGTGGGCGAGAGACCACCGTGTTTACCATTGAGATTCCAAATTAAATAAGAGAAGAAATGTCCATGTGGAGGGAAATATTTTGTTCAAAGTAAATACGTTTGTCCGGTTCAGTATTGCACTGGCGCTGATATTGGTTAATATCTATTTATTATCACGTGTGAGCTTCATCTTTCAGCCGCTCGTCACCATGATCACGGTCATTACCGTGCCGATGATGTTGTCGGTGTTCTTTTATTATCTGCTCAGACCGCTTGTGAATTATATGGAGAAAAAGAAAATAAATCGCACGCTAAGTATTTTGCTAATCTACCTGGTTATTGCTATTCTGGGAGTGTTCTTCATCATTGGTTTATGGCCATCGTTACGTGAGCAACTGATCAATCTGGTTGATAACGCACCAAGTCTAATTAATTCATTAAGTGAACAGCTGAGAGAGCTGGAGCAAAATGGTGCCATTCAGGCCTTGTTCCCTGAGGGCTCGACACCTTTCTCCCAGATCACGGAGTATATCAACAAAGGATTTAACTTTGTAACCAACTATGTAAGTGGATTCTTCTCACTCGTTTCCAGTTTTGCGATCATCTTGTTTACACTACCGATCCTTTTGTTCTATATGCTGTTACAAGGCGAGAAATTTGGTCGTAAACTGGCACATATCGCTCCAAAACGTTTCCAAAATGACAGCCGTGAAGTTGTACTTGAGATTGATCAGGCGCTGAGTGGTTTTATTGTAGGTCGAGTCTTGGTAAATCTGGCGCTGGGTGTACTGATGTATATCGGTTTCCTGATCATTGGACTGCCGTACGCATTACTGCTCACGGTAATCGCGGTCATCATGAACTTTGTTCCATTTATCGGAGCGATTGTGTCGTCCGTGCCTATTGTGATCATGGGTCTCGTGGTATCACCATCGGTTGCCATCTGGTCTCTGATTATTATTCTCGTCGCTCAGCAGATTCAGGACAACCTGGTTGCACCGTACGTATTCGGCAAAAAGCTGGATATTCACCCGTTAACGACGATTATTCTGGTCTTGGGTGCAGGGGACCTGGGTGGAATTATTGCCATCCTGATTATTATCCCAGTTTATATGATCGTTAAAATTCTTCTGGTTCGAATCTATAACATGTTCTTCAAGGACAAATGGCAGAATGCATAGAATTTAAATTATTCGAAGGAGTGGAGCACATGTCTGAAATTATCGAAAAACAATACAATGAACCTGAATATATCGCACCTCAATCTGTTCAAATGGGTACCATTCACATCTCGAACGATGTGTTATCCAAGATCGTGGGGATGGCCGCTCAATCAACGGCTGGCGTATCCTCCATGTCGGTTGGACTGACTGAAGGGATTGCCAAGAGTATCAGCGGCAAGAGCCTGCAAAAAGGGATTGACGTACATGTCAAAGACGATCAGGCAACCATCCAGCTGCGCATCAACATTCAATATGGCAACAAGATGCACGAGGTCTGCCGTGAACTTCAACATAATGTTCAACAGGCTGTTGAACAATTAGCAGGCGTCATGGTCGATGAAATCAAAGTGCAAGTTGTTGGCATATCCATGCCGGAGACGGTATAAACCAATGAAAAGAATGTAAGGAATAACGATAGTAAGGTTAAGCGATTAACAAAAACAGCACCTTCCCAATTAACAACTTAACTGGGAGGGTGCTGTTTTATGTTTGCGGTAGTAGGTGGGCGCTTCACCCATCACTTTTTTGAACATTTTGGAGAAAAGCAATTGATCCGTATAGCCCACAGAACGGGCAATATCACCAATGGTCAGACCGGGATCAAGCGTCAGTTCGGCTGCCCTGCGCATCCGATAATGAACCAGATACGACTGGATGCTGCTTCCCATCTTGTCCTTGAAGAGAGAGCACAGGTAACTGCGCTGCAAACCGACATGGGCCGCGATGGATTGAACGGTAATGGCATTGGCATAGTTCATTTCAATGAAGTCGATTACCTGCGTTACATACGTTTCCTTCGAATAATCCGGCATGGGTTGAAGATGATCTGAATTAGCCTGATCAATTAAAATGGAGAAGAATTGATATAGCAAACCAGTCATGCTAATCTCCCAGCCTTTGTGGGTATTGCGAGAATTGATCATTCGGTGCAGGCAGGATCGCATCTCGTCATCCTCATTACCCAGCTCAAAAATCGGGTGATGCTCGGACAGACAGGCCTGCTGTAAAAAGGAAGAACTATTGCTGCCTTGAAAAGCAACCCAGCTGTATTCCCATGGATCATCCTGATCTGCTTCGTAATGCACGACGGAATGCGGAACAATCAGAAAACCTTGACCTTTGTGCAGGGTATGCGTTTTGCCACCAACTTCGAAGGTGCCTTTGCCATTCAAAATATAATGAATTTTATAATAGTCTCGCATGGCAGGGCCAAAGTGGTGACCAGGTGTACAGGCTTCCGTGCCATAATGAAGGAGCTGAAGCTCCTGAAAATGATTGTTCTTGAACATATACGTAATCAAGGGTATTCACTCCTGTACGATTTCGTCTCATCTTGCATTTTAACATATTAATTAGTGTGAAAGATGAATAATTTAAGACTAGTTTATATAGATAACAATCATTATTACATATGTTCAAAGTGAAATGCCATATCGTTTTTCCAGGAAAATGTCTAAGATGAAAAGGAATTCAACAAACCTTACAGGAAAGTGAGAATTAACGATGCCCTATACTGCGAGTGAACAACGATATGATGAGATGAAATATGTACGTTCCGGCAAATCCGGAATCAGACTGCCGCAAATTGCGCTGGGTTTATGGCAGAACTTTGGTGGCAACCGCACATTGGATATTCAGGAAGAAATGATTTTACGTGCCTTTGACCTCGGAATTAATCATTTCGATCTGGCGAATAACTATGGTCCACCTCCAGGATCAGCGGAAGAGAACTTTGGTGTGATTTACAAAAAACATCTGCGTCCTTACCGGGATGAACTGCTCATTTCGTCGAAGGCAGGTTACCATATGTGGAGTGGACCTTACGGCGAATGGGGTTCCCGCAAAAACCTGATTGCCAGTCTGGATCAAAGTCTTGGTCGGATGGGGCTGGACTATGTGGACATTTTCTATCATCACCGTCCAGATCCGGATACACCGTTGGAAGAAACGATGACGGCACTGGATCACATCGTGCGGCAAGGTAAAGCTCTGTATGTGGGCTTGTCCAATTATAATGCAGAACAGACGCAAGAAGCGGTAACCATTCTCCGTCGTCTGGGTACGCCGTGTCTGGTTCATCAGCCAAACTACTCGATGCTGAATCGCTGGATTGAAGACGGTTTGCAAGACGTACTTGATGAGCAGGGCGTAGGTTCCATTGCGTTCTGTCCACTCGGCCGCGGTCAGTTGACGAATAAATATGTCGATAAGATCAAGGAAGAACGCGCCAATCCAACAGGCAATTTGAAAAAAGAAGCATACACGGACGAACGGATTGCCAAGTTCGATGCGCTTCAGGCAGTTGCCGAGCGAAGAGGGCAGACGATCTCCCAACTGGCTCTGAACTGGATCTTGCGCGGTAACCGTGTAACCTCAGCACTGATTGGTGCAAGCCGTGTGTCCCAGATTGAAGAAAACGTGGCTGCCCTCCAGGCAGCGGATCTGACAACGGAAGAGTTGAATGAGATCGAAAGTATTTTGGACGGAATGGGTAATTATCCGTGGTAACATACACAGTATAGCTGTGTGAAAATTATAGTTAGGTAAAATTAATTTAATATAAATTAAGAATGAAATGGCGCCTACCTGATTATCAGGAGGGCGCCATTTTGTATATGTCATTTTCTTTATAGGATAAGATCTATTATAATAGTTCATTAATTGACCTATGTTTATTTTTTTGGAATGAGCCTAGTTCATAGCACCTGGTCCTAGGATTTAGGGTATAATATATAGAAGCTATACATTTGAACTACGAAGGAGAGGCTCCATTTGAACTTTGAACAGTGGATTTCGCCTGAAAGCTATAACCTGACATCCGAGATGGAGAATCATCCATCAGACCGGATTGCACTTAGATGGCTCAGCGATCAACGAGAATTGGAAGAGATCACGTATGGTGATTTGTTCAAGCAGGCGAATCGTCTTGCTGGTGGCTTGCGTGAACTTGGACTGGAGAAAGGTGACCGGGTGTTGGTCATGGTACCACGCCGTATTATTGCCTATGTCATTTACATTGCTTGTCTGAAATTGGGGATTGCCGTTATTCCTTCCTCCGAGATGTTACGGGCCAAAGATCTGGAGTATCGTCTGCGTCACTCTGAGGCGCGGGCTGTTATTGTATGGTCCGAGACGACCTCGGAAGTGGAAAAGATGGACGCGGATCTGCCATCACTGGCACATCGAATTGTGGCATCACCTAATGGCGAAGTTGGCGTACCTGCTGAAGGCTGGGTTAATGTGCATGAGTTAATGCAGAATCAACCCGATGAGATGGCTGCGGTGGAAACACACCGTGATGATACAGCTATTCTTGCTTATACTTCGGGCACAACTGGTAATCCCAAAGGAGTTGTACATAGCCACGGTTGGGGATATGCTCACCTGCGAATCGCTTCTTCATTATGGCTGGATATTCAACCTTCAGATACCGTGTGGGCAACGGCTGCACCTGGCTGGCAAAAATGGATCTGGAGCCCGTTCCTGTCGGTACTCGGAAGAGGCGCGACTGGCCTGGTCTACAATGGATCATTCCAGCCCAAGCGTTATCTGGAACTGATGCAGGAACATCAGATTAATGTCCTTTGCTGTACACCAACGGAATATCGGTTGATGGCCAAAGCCGATGATCTTGGACATTATGACCTGTCCCATCTGCGCAGTGCTGTTTCAGCGGGCGAACCGCTCAATCAGGAAGTCATTGAAATCTTCCAACGTCACTTCGATCTGACTATTCGAGACGGATATGGACAGACCGAGAGCACGTTGTTAATCGGCAGTCTCAAGGATGCGCCTGTACGCATTGGCTCTATGGGTCAGTCGATTACACCTGGATTGATTGAAATTATTGACGAAGAGGGACAACCTGTTCCTGCGGGTGAAGTAGGAGATATCGCGGTACACAAAGAGATGCCAGCTTTGTTCAAGTCCTATTATCAGGATGAGGGACGGAAGGAAGCGAGTCAGCGTGGCGATTATTTTGTAACAGGGGACCGTGCACGTAAAGACGAAGAAGGTTACTTCTGGTTTGAAGGCCGCAGTGACGATATCATCATCAGTTCGGGTTACACCATTGGACCATTCGAAGTGGAAGAAGCACTCATGAAACACGCCAGTGTGAAGGAATGCGCGGTGGTTGCAAGTCCGGATGAGATCCGTGGCAATGTGGTGAAAGCATTTGTCGTACTGCGAGATGTTTCGCTGGCTTCACCAGAACTGATGCGTGAATTGCAGCACCACGTCAAAGAAATCACAGCACCTTACAAATATCCACGTAAGATCGAATTTGTTACGGATCTGCCAAAGACCAACTCTGGTAAAATCCGCCGGATTGAGTTACGTGAACAAGAAAAACGAAATGTATAGATCATTTTGTATAGATGAAATTTTGCAAATTGATCATGCGTAGTGAAAGAGAAGGAATCGATTCTGAAGAAGCGATAGCGTTCGTATTTGTCTCCTAATTTTAACCTTTGAAAAATACGATGAAGAAAATTTGGAGACAACGACGATCTAAAGTACGATCCTTCGCTGTAACGGCCACTCAACAGATCCCAAGTCATTGCAAACCGATGCTACTAATATATGAAACGGAGTGAACACAACCATGAGTCAATTTGAACAAACCTTTGAAAAGTCATTGGAACAATACGCAGAACTAGTTGTTAAAGTTGGCGTGAATATTCAAAAAGGACAGGATCTGCTCGTCACTGCTCCCATCGAAACGCTTGAATTCACACGTCTGATTGTGCAAAAAGCCTATGCGGCTGGTGCAAACTATGTACAAGTGGACTTCGATGACGACAACATTACCCGCAGTCGTTTTGAACATGGTTCCAATGACAGCTTTGACTATTATCCAGCGTGGAAAGCGGATATGATGGAGAAGTTTGCAGAAGCAGGCGGCGCTACCCTGACGATCAAAGTTCCAGATCCTGAACTGTATAACGGAATTGACTCCGATAGTGTTTCCCGTGCTACTAAGGCAGCTGCACATGCACGTCGGGGATATGCTAAGTATACACGTAATCATGAAATTAGCTGGTGTCTGATCAAAGCACCGACCAAGGCTTGGGCGAACAAAGTGTTTGCCGACATCCCGGAAGAAGACCGAATCGACGTGATGTGGGAAACCATCTTCAAAATGAACCGTGTAGATGGCGGAGACGCCGTACAAAATTGGAGAGAACATCTGGATACCCTGAATACCATGAGTGATCTCCTGAATAAAAAGAACTATAAGAGCCTGCATTACCGTGCGCCAGGTACAGACCTGAAAATTGAATTGGTCCACAACCACATCTGGGGTGGCGGTGGTAGCGAAAATAAACAAGGTGTATACACGGTCGCAAATATGCCAACTGAAGAAGTATTCACCATGCCTAAGCGCAGTGGAGTGAATGGTTATGTTAGCAGCACCATGCCTCTGAATCTAAACGGGCAACTGGTAGACCAGATGAGAATCACATTCAAGGATGGACAAGTTGTAGCTTTTACGGCAGCATCCGGTGAAGAGCATCTGAAGAATCTGTTTGCCACCGATGAAGGAGCACGTTATCTGGGTGAGGTCGCACTCGTACCGCATGACTCCCCAATCTCCAACCTGAATCGCATTTTCTACAATACGGGTATTGACGAAAATGCATCCTGTCACTTGGCTGTGGGAAGTGCATATCCATTCAACATGAAAGATGGCACAACGATGTCGAACGAAGAGTTGCTGAAGCATGAGTGCAATGTGAGCTTGACCCACGTTGATTTCATGATCGGTTCCGCAGAGCTGGATATCGATGGTGAGTTACAGGATGGTACAATCGAGCCGGTATTCCGTAAAGGCAACTGGGCATTTTAATTTCTAATCTAGTTATCTAAGTTGAACTAAAGATTATTTACACTGACACTACGATGACAGAATAACCTTCCAATCGCTGTTATCCCCAGATTTTTTTGATTCCCTTTTCTCAAGGGAAAAATCCGGGGATAGCATATGCTTCCGATGCAGCTTTCTTTCAGAAAGCTTTTAGGCGAACGCTTCGCTTTTTCAGGTTTTTTCTGTCCTCTCCGTTATCGTGTAAATGATTAGTTCAACTTAAATAGTAAAAGTAATAGTATTAAACAAGAAAGTGACTTCAATCTGAAGTCACTTTTTTTTGTTTCCTCGTAACGTGGATTACACGGGTCTTACAGGCACACATATTTCGCAATAATGCTGATTGAGCAGTGCCCAACGATATCGTTCTATAACCGGTTTGTTGTCCATCCGATAACCACTTGTTTGTAAATGAGGGATGATCACATTCCATGCCTGCTGAATAGCTTCTGCCGTATGTCTCACCTTACAGATGAGATAATCTCCGCCTAATAACTCGCCAATCTCAATAGAATCATCTTCCAGACGTTCAGATTCAGTGATAACAATACAGGCATCATAT
Source organism: Paenibacillus sp. FSL k6-2145 (assembly GCF_037976585.1). Taxonomy (NCBI): domain Bacteria; kingdom Bacillati; phylum Bacillota; class Bacilli; order Caryophanales; family Paenibacillaceae; genus Paenibacillus; species Paenibacillus sp. FSL k6-2145. The sequence goes on from NZ_CP150267.1 coordinate 5,027,046, forward strand.
CTACATTTTTCGGGCGGTGTGGTAGTTGGGTCATCTTGGGGTATGCCCAGTAATGTTGCTGATTCATGAAGCAATTGGTTTTTGTCTGCCCATTGTTTCAGCGTATTCATCGCTTGAGCATTGGCTGGACCGTAAGGACCAACCTGTCGAACATAGGCGAGACGATATGACGGGAGGTTTTCGATATACATTTCCATGAAAATCTTCCTCTCTGTACGATTTCTCTTACATGTTGGATGCTAACATGGTATAAAAGAATTTGCTTAAGTAATTGTTGAATCCCGGCGACGAAACTCATAGAATAGGGATAATATGTTGGAAGACTGTTCCATAGAGCAAAACGAGAGGGGGAGGCGTTAGACATGGATATTACTTATGCCTTCACGGATGAACGTTTCAGGCAAGTTGTGTTGGATCGTTTTTGTGATCAGCGGGATTTCATTCAGGAGAGTGACGTTTGTGAGGTTGAGATATTGCAACTTTCCAATCACAATATTAGCAATCTTGATGGAATCGAGTATTTCAGGGGTCTTCAAGAGCTGGATTGTGCCTATAATCAATTGACCGGTCTGGATCTTACTCAGAATCACAAGCTGAGGACGTTACGTTGCAGAGAGAATCAGCTTCTTACACTGGACCTCCGTTCCAATTCGGAATTGCAAGTGCTGGATTGCAGTTTTAATCGACTTCGAAAATTAGATCTTTCTTATAATTCCAAACTTATAACGGTGGAGTGTCATTGGAATATGTTGTCGGAGCTGGCTTCGGAGCACCTTGAGCAGTTGGAGGAACTTAGTTGCAGTTATAACGCTCTTTTCTCACTTGAACTTGAACAGAATAAGCAACTGCGGCGACTTGATTGCGCCAACAATTACATGCTGGAACTTGATGTAACAGGTTGTCCAAACTTGATTGAACTTCGCTGTAATCACAATCATATCAAACAGTTGGATTTTCGTTCAAATATGGTTTTAGAAAGTGTCCGTTGTTTTAACAACCATATAAGGGAGCTGGATATTCGCCATAACGTACAACTAAGAGAGTTGTACTGTTCCGAGAACAAATTAATCAAGTTGGATTATAGCGCTAATCCCAAGCTGGAGAGACTGCAATATGCAGACAATCTGATTTTTGAATCCGATCATGAAGTTCAGGGGATGGGTGTGTTTCAGTATGACGCATCGATGTCCAACTATCAGATGCACTTACATATTCAGGATAAAGAACTGGTAGTCACTGCACAGGTTTCAACCAAGATAGAGATGGAAGCCCTATCCCCATATATGGAAAAGACGTGGAAACGGTGGGACATGCTTGGTGAGCAGGCGCTTAAAACTATTGCCGAGGCTCATCCGGACGAAGATATCAATGAATTGATTTTGGCTGATGTAGAATTTCAGGGAGATCAATATTTCCGATTGGGTTATGATGCGGGGGATACACCTGCTGGTCGACTATACATATATGCGGAGTTTGACGATGAATTTCACATGTTGGATACGTTGATCTATGAAACATATTAAAGCCACGAGATCGTGGCTTTTTTGCTGTGTCATTTAACTACTTTTATGTTATTCAGCGTGCATTTTGTTGAAGCTAACATATTCGTTAATCGGTTTACGGTAACCGCGTGGGCGCTGTTTGGCTTCCGACTTTTTGCCAATGGTGATCAGCATAACCGGTACGTAATGGTTAGGGATTTCCAAACTCTGTTGCAGTTCTTCCGAGTCAAAACCAATCATTGGACAAGTGTCCCAACCGCGATCCTGAGCGATCAACATCAATTGCATGGCAGACAGGCTGGCATTGCGAATCGCATCCTCACGTTGGAAGAATCTGCCCCGAGATTCGTAAAATTCAGTGACACTTTGGGATTCCTGCTCGTATTGGAAAGGAGTGAGTGCGCCCAGGTTCAACAAGCCTTCGTTAATAGTTCGGATATGATGATGCGCGTTGACGTCGCCCAATACCACGATGACCGCAGAAGCTGTTTTTACCTTATATTGCTGGGAAGCTTCATAGACTTTCTCTTTCTGTTCCTCGTCTTTAATCACTAGATAGTGCGTGTGTTGCAGGTTAAAGGCAGATGGTGCAAATTTGTTCAGGGCAAACATTTCTTGCAGTTCCGAATCCGAAATTTCAATTCCTTCTTCAAAAATAACGGCCGATCTACGGTTTTTGACTAGATTCTCCAACTCACTCATGGTAGTTTCCCTCGCTTATGTATGATTTATAAACTGACTATAACACACTTAGTTACTTTATGTAAGTATTATTTTAGAATAAGACAAGGATTGTCTGCCATACGCTAAAATAAAACATTAGAGGTGATTCATGAAAGCATTGATCGCAAGGTATATGGGAGGACATGACCCTCATGAATTTCGGGTATATGTGATCCAATCATCGACGTTAAAACGTTTTGTAGTCGTGGAGATTATTCTAGGCCCTATCGTGTACAATGTCGCACTTTATTTGTGCCATAATGCAATACTTGCTGGAGTAGGCTCTTGGGCTGGAACAGAAGGTCTGAAGAGACTGCCACTGGTCTTTAGAAGAATCGTTGGGACATGATGAAGTGGGTAAATGAAAGACTGAAGCAGAAGAGGGCCAGTTGCGGCCCCATCTTCTCCTTCAGCCATGTTATCTATAGTCACGCATCTTTTATCTGATCTAATAACTGTCGAAGCTTTGGGTTCAAACCTGCCTTATTTGGTACGTTCCAAATACTGCTCGAGCGTAAGTTTCTGGTTGGTAATCTCACCAGCAATATATACCCCTACATAACGTACATGCCATGGCTCATAGGAGTAACCAGTCAATTTCTCCTGATCTTTGCCATAACGGATGATGAATCCGTACTTGTGGGCATTGGCTTTCAGCCATTTGCCTTCTTTGGTGTTGCCGAAGCTTTGTTGAAGATCATAACCAGCCGAAGCGCTGGAGATATCCATGGCTAGACCAGTCTGATGTTCGCTTTGTCCTGGCCGAGCACTTGTTTTATTGGCAACAGCTTCACCTTTGATGCTGGCATTACGGTCAAAGATCGATTTCTGTGTCGCATAAGAGCGATAGCCAGACACCGCTTTGATATCAATGCCGTCTTTTTTGGCAGCGGCAAATAATTTTTCAATAGCGGTTGCAGCTACTTTACGCATTTGTTTCTTCGGACTGGAACCTGAGAAGCTAAAAGGAATATTAGGTACAACCAAATCTTGTGGTGCATAAGTTGAAGGCAGATTTCTCTTTTTATTGACAAGTACAACTGTGCTGGACACATTGGTCACGGTTGCCACATTTTTAATCGTTTTGATCGTGCGACCAGGTGCATTATCATGCAGAAATTGAGTGAAGCTGGAGCTTGCCGCAGTCGCGACGGAATTCAGGCTTGAAGTGATGGGAAACGTAGTAAATGCAGAACCTGCTACAACAGAGCCTACGAGAATTGTAGATATGATGGATTTACGAGTAAAAGATTTCATGATGTGTGTTCCTCCTCGGAATATATGAATCTATATACCGAGTATACTAGAGGATTATATCCATAGGTTCTCCAATTGTTTCCGAGTTGTAAACAAAGTTTGCTATAAAATCTAACTAGAGGGTATTTACCGTGCCACTTCGATGACAGAACAACCTTCCGATCGCTGTTATCCCCAGATTTTTTGATTCAATTTTATAATGGTGAAAATCTTAGGATAAAGGCGAACACTTCGTTTCTTCAGGTTTTTTCTGTCCTCTCCGTTTCGTGCAAATGTTTAGTTCATCTTTTATAGAGTCTTTTTTGCAACGCTGATAGAGGCATATAAAGAAAAGAACGTTAAAAAAACCGTTGCATTAGATGCAACGGCTTTTGATGTGAAGAGAGATACTACTAGATTACTTCAAGTATGCTGGAGACTGTATTACAACATGCAGGCGTCAGATCCACCGGAGCTTCCCGCTGTTACTGCACGGGTGTCACGAACGCGAACGTTGGCGCTGAGCACACCAGAATCACTGCTTAATTTGAAAGAAGGATAATTTTCTTCCGTATCCAGCTTCATGTGTTGTTCTAGGTTCAGCTGCTGCTTCGGATCAACATAGAACGGAACCAGATTGGTTTCAATCTGCGCGTCGAGAGCCGAAAGTTCATCAACAATGATAATAGCGATAACTCCGTTACATCCGCAACCTTCCAAGTCATAGATCACTTTGAAATATCCGGGTTGGTCATTAAGGCTTTCCGTCAATCGTTTTGCAGCCAAATCTGTAATTTGAATATACATATAGGTACACTCCTTTATATGTGGTCATGGTTGTAAGTGGTAAAAGAATTCATTCAGCTTCTATTCACATTATACCACTTTGGCAAAAATCAAAGCATTTATTTTCTTGACTGATCAGTCTGGAAAAGGTATTCTTTAGTTAATGAATAGGGAGGTGAGGTCTGCAATTGGGAAGAGCCAAGGAGTTTGACACGGAGACTGTGCTAAGAAAAGCAACGTCTGTATTTGGAGCGTACGGTTATGAAGGTACATCTCTGAGCTTACTGCTGAGTGAACTTGGCATTGCGCGGCAAAGCCTGTATGACACCTACGGAACTAAACATGATTTATTTGTCTCTGCTCTTAAATTCTATATTCAGCAGAAGACAGAGGCGGGGATCAAACTATTAAACGAATGCACAAGTGTGAGGCAAGGCGTGACAGAGTTGTTCAACGAAGCGGTTAACGTGTTGACCGACAACGAACGTCGTAATGAATGTTTCATCATTAATAGCGCGGTTGAACAGGCACCACAAAATCACGAAATCGCGGCCTTTATTCAAACCACTAACCAACAAATGGAAGATGTTTTTCATACTGCGCTGTTACGAGGCCAGAGGAGTGGCGAACTGAGGCACGCAGAGGAAGAATTGCCCGGGCTTGCCCGTTTTCTGAATTATTCCCGACTCTCATTGACCTTTACGGCGAAAAGTGGTGCAAGCGCAGAAGCCCTGCGAGATTTTGTACAGATGACCCTAAGGGCTATGGATTAATGTTTTACATGATTTGAGTAAGGATTCTTTATCTTTTTTTGAAAATGAACGCTTAGGGCGTTTATTTTTTGACTATTATAGACCGATTGGTCTGGAAAAAGAACGCGAAACAAACTGAAGGAGGAAATAAGGATGACACAATCTCAGCAGTTGGAAGCGGGCAATAGTATACCTCATCGGATCATGCATGGATTCACTAAATTGCTACTGGATGGAAAACTGGAACAATGGTTGGAGTTATATACATCTGAAGCTATCTTCGAATTCCCATATGCACCAGCAGGATATCCTCAGAAACTGGAAGGAAAAGCTGCAATTACGAATCATCTTCATAATCTACTGGGGATGATTGAAATCCAGCAGTTTTCTGAACCGGTGATCTTGGCTGATTCCACGAAACAACAGTTTGTGGCTGAATTTACTTGTAAAGGGCGTTCATTAGTTACAGGTCAGCCATACAACCAAACTTACATCTCTGTAGTGAGCCACTCTAATGGGAAAATTACACATTATAAAGACTATTGGAATCCAATGGTCGTACTCAAATCGGACTTAGGAGGTAACAAGCATGATCAAAGATAAACCGTTGACACTTATTACAGGGGCTAATGGTAAGACAGGAAGCCGTGTTGCGGCCATACTTCAAAAGCATCATTATCCGGTGCGTTTGGCAGGAAGAACTAAACCATCTCTTTCTGGCTCTGATGATAACTGTGTCTATTTTGATTGGTATGATTCCGAGACATATGCTCCGGCGCTGAAAAATGTGAATCAAGTGTATCTTGTCGTGCCAGTCATGGACATGACCCCAGAAGACGTCATGATTCCGTTCATCAAGGAAGCATTGTGGAGTGGGATTAAGCGATTTGTCTTGCTTGGCAGTGCTTCAATTGATGAAGATGGTCCTATTTTTGGCAAAGTACATCAGTATTTAAAAGCCCATGCTCCTGAGTGGACTGTATTGCAGCCATCCTATTTTATGGAGAACTTTACGGAGGGACCGCATCGGGAGACGACGAAACAACTCGGGAAAATATACAGTGCTACGGGTGACGGGAAAATTGGATTTGTTAGTGCAGATGATATCGCGGCAGTTGCGTTCCGTGCTCTGACAGATGTTGTTCCTCATAATACGGAGCATATCATTACAGGGCCGGAGTCGTTGTCCTATGGACAGGTTGCAGACGTCTTGAGCCGTGTATTGGGTCAGTCCATCCAGCATGGATCTTTGTCCGACAATGAATTGAGGAACAGCATGATTTGCGCAGGAATGTCAGAAGAATACGCTGCTGCCCTCGCAGGACTGGATGTGCCTATCCGGGAGGAGGGGAGAGAAGATCAAACGACAGATACGGTGACAAAAATAACGGGGAATAACCCGATTTCATTCGAGCAATTTATTCAAAATCATATGGAAGTATGGAAATAATGGAAGAAATATTTTCATATCATGAGAAGACGGTGCCTAGTGCCCGTCTTTTTGCATGTCTACCAGCTTGTTGACATCGTTGATTCAAATATGGATCTCTCCCTAACCAGGGACACCACGGAAAAGCAGTGATTATACGAACACACTTTTGGGGAAATAGATGAGGATGAATGTTAGGGCGTGTCTGAGACACGCCCTAGATAAAGGGGCGAAGAGAGCGAATGATTCAGTTCGAAAATGTATCGAAACAATATCCTGATGGAACAACGGCTTTACGTCAGGTTAACCTCAACATTAACAAGGGAGAACTGTTTGTCATGATTGGTCCGAGTGGATGTGGCAAAACCACCATGCTCAAAATGATCAATCGCCTGATTGAGCGAACAGATGGAAAAGTGCGCATTAATGAACGCCCAATCGATGAATACAACATTCACGAATTGCGCTGGAATATCGGATATGTGCTGCAACAGATTGCACTATTCCCGCATATGACAATTGCCGAAAATATTGCGGTTGTTCCTGAACTGCGAAGATGGAAGTCAGATCAAATCAAGGAGCGTGTACATACGTTACTGGACATGGTGGGTTTGCACGGAGAAACGTACAGTGAGCGTAAACCGTCCGAGTTATCCGGAGGACAACAGCAGAGAATTGGTGTGTTGCGTGCACTCGCTGCTGATCCCGAGATAGTTTTGATGGATGAACCGTTTAGTGCACTCGATCCGATGAGTCGGGAGAAATTGCAGGACGATATTCTGGATATCCAGCGTCAGATGAAAAAAACAATTGTGTTTGTCACTCATGATATTCAGGAAGCGATGAAGCTGGGCGATCGCATCTGCATTATGAAGGATGGAGAAATATTGCAGGTAGGTACCCCGGAAGAGCTGATCCGGCAGCCAGCCGATGACTTCGTACGTGAGTTTGTTGGAGGTCCTAACACCGATACGAGTTCACAATCTGATTTTGATCTCGAATCCATCATGTCACCACTCTCACCGGGTCATGTACCAAAATCAGCCAAAACCGCCGTTCCCGTCTCCATTACGTTAACAGAATTAGTTGATATCATGGCTTCCCATGACCATCTGTTGGTTGAACGTAACCGCCAGATTATTGGCGAAATCAGTCGAGTTGATCTGATGAAGTACTGGTCTGGCCAGTTACAGGAACGAGGTGATGGACATGAGTAGATTCACGGAGGTGTTCAGCGAGCGTAAAGGCCAGTTATTGTCTGCTCTCCTGGAACATATTCAGATCTCTTTTATCGCATTGTTCTTTGCTGTCCTCATCGCTATTCCGCTTGGTATATACCTGACACGCAAACCAAGAGTGGCTGAACCCATTATCGGGGTTACGGCTGTGTTGCAAACTATCCCATCCCTGGCGCTTCTCGGATTACTCATCCCGTTATTCGGCATAGGTACACTTCCTGCAATTATTGCATTGGTGGTGTATGCGCTGCTTCCCGTACTTCGTAACACTTACACAGGCATATCCGAAGTCGATCCTTCCATGGTCGAAGCGGCGAATGCGATGGGCATGAATAGTTGGCAACGTCTAATCAAAGTGGAACTGCCACTGGCGATGCCTGTCATTATGGCCGGAATTCGGACCGCGATGGTCCTGATTGTAGGAACGGCGACACTTGCTGCTTTGATTGGCGCAGGAGGTTTGGGTGCATTAATTTTGCTGGGCATTGATCGGAACGATACGGCACTGATCATCCTTGGAGCCATTCCGGCCGCATTGCTGGCTATTTTGTTTGATGTACTATTGCGTCAATTCCAGCGGTTATCCTTCAAGAAAACATTGGTTACCTTGGGTTCGCTGGCTCTTATCGCGATACTTGTGATTACCATTCCCTTCGTGGCACGTGGTGGACAGAAGGATCTCGTGATTGCTGGCAAACTGGGAGCTGAACCGGAGATTCTAATTAACATGTATAAATTGCTGATTGAAAAAGATACAGACCTGACCGTTGAACTAAAACCCGGATTAGGCAAAACGCCATTCCTTTTCAATGCACTCAAATCAGGTGATATTGACATCTATCCCGAATTCACCGGGACAGCGATCTCCGAATTCATGAAGGAAACAGCAGTGAGTACCGATCGGACAGAGGTGTACGAACAGGCAAGAGATGGAATGCTGAGCCAGTTCAACATGGTGCTGCTGAACCCTATGGATTACAACAATACGTATACGTTGGCCGTTCCAAAGAGCATCGCAGATCAATACAATCTCAAGACCATTTCGGATCTCAAACCGGTGGAACAGCAGATGAAGGCAGGATTTACGCTGGAATTCTCGGATCGGGAAGACGGTTACCTAGGCATTCAGAAGAAGTATGGGATTGAATTTCCGAACGTTGCGACAATGGAACCGAAGCTTCGCTATGGTGCTGTTCAACGTGGCGATATCAACCTCGTAGATGCCTACTCCACAGATAGTGAGTTGAGACAATATGAACTTGTTGTGCTGGAGGATGATCAGGAGTTATTCCCGCCGTATCAAGGCGCACCGATGCTTCGTCAAGAAACGGCAGATCAATATCCACAACTGGTTGAGGTGCTGAATCAGCTTGCTGGCAAAATTACGGATGATGAGATGCGTCAGATGAACTATGACGTGAACGTAGAGGGAGCGAATCCTGAACAGGTTGCAGCAGAGTACCTTAAACAGGCTGGATTGCTGTAACTTCAGGCATCCCTGCAATAGATGTACCAAAAGGATGAGGAGGAACCATGATGACACAAGAAACTTATGACTTGATTGCGATTGGCACAGGAAGCGCGGCAAGCTCTGTAATCACCCGTTGCGCTGAAGCTGGCTGGAAAATCGCTGTAATTGATGAACGTGAGTTCGGCGGAACGTGTGCACTGCGTGGCTGTGATCCCAAGAAAGTGCTGGCTGGAGCGGCTGAGCTGATTGACTGGAATGAACGGATGCAAGGGAAAGGAATTCAGGGACAGGCGACCATCAACTGGTCTGAACTTATGGCCTTTAAACGCACCTTTACCGAAAGCATACCTAGAGCAAGTGAAGATCAATTCAAACAGGCCGGAATGGATACGTTCCATGGTAAAGCTTCATTTGTCGATGAAAATCATATTCAAGTGGGAGAAGAAGTGCTCCATGGCAAACACATCCTGATTGCTACCGGTGCAAGACCTGCGCCACTTGAGATTGAGGGCTCAGAGCATCTTATATATAGTGACGACTTTCTGGATCTGAAACAGCTGCCGGATCGATTAGTTCTGGTAGGCGGTGGATACATTGCATTTGAGTTTGCGCATATTGCGGCCAGAGCCGGGACGGAAGTCCACATCCTGCATCGGAGTGAACAGCCTCTGAAGTCGTTTGATGCGGAGCTGGTAGAATGTTTGTTGCAAAAATCAAAAGAGATCGGCATTCATGTTCACTTGAACGCGGAGGTGAAGTCCATACGGCAAGAGGGGAACGCCTATGTCGTTCATGGCACACGTAATGGTGCAGATCACCAGTGGCAGTGCGGACTTGTCGTTCATGGAGCCGGGCGTGTTCCTAATGTGAATGGGCTGGAATTGGAGAGAGCCAACGTCAGCTACAGCAAAAAAGGGATTATGGTGAACGAGTACTTGCAAAGTGAAAGTAATCCGAGAGTGTATGCTGCTGGCGATGTAACTGATACAAAAGGGTTGCCTTTAACCCCGTTAGCAGGTCAGGAATCCCGGGCTGTATCGTTTAATTTGTTGGAGGGAAATCAACACAAACCTAATTATAAAGTGATGCCTTCCATTGTGTTTACTGTCCCTGCCCTTGGAGCTGTAGGTATGAGCACGGAACAAGCCAAGAAAGAGGGCTACGAGGTGCAGGTAAATGATATGTCGAAATGGTATACTTACAAGCGAACTCATGAAAAATTTGCCATGGCCAAAGTGGTGATCGATAAATCAACCGGACGTATTCTGGGTGCGCATGTGCTCGGGAGCAAAACAGAAGAATTGATCAACCTTTTTGCAATGGCGATTCAGTTCAATCTGACTATCGATCAGTTAAACACCATGAATTTTGCATATCCTACTGCTGCATCGGACCTGGGTTCTTTAATTTAGAAGTGATGAAGTGAGGATGAACTCCCCTTTGGGACGGAAGGAAGGATGAAAACAACGATGTCAACGGATTTTATTGGGCTTCATGAAGGCAAGTGGACTAAGGAACCCGTTGCTGCACGGATGGATGGGGATCGTTTCGTTGTGGAAGCTCGGGAAGGCAGTGACTTCTGGGAGAACACATTCTACGGGTTCTGTCATCGGGATGGACATGCCATGCTTGCTCCATGGGACGGAACGGAAGCGATTGAGGTATCGTTTGATCTAAGCTCATTCACCGAATTATATGATCAGGCGGGACTAATGTTATGGTACGGAGAAGACCAATGGATCAAGGCTGGAGTTGAGGTCAATGATGGCGTGGCACATGTTGGAGCCGTCGTGACGGATACGTATTCCGATTGGTCACTCTCTCCTGTGCCAGAGTGGGGTGGACGAATCGTAACAATTAGAGCCTCCTACAGTAACGAGGCCGTTGTCATTCGTGCTCGCACAGATGAGCATCCTTGGCGTACGATTCGGGTTGCACGGTTTGCCTATCCGACGAACAAACATGCAGGTCCATTTTTGTGTTCACCGAAGCGTGCAGGGTTCGAGGTAGCATTTACCAAGTGGAGATCCACGACACCCGATCAAGACTTGCATACAGATCCGCCGATTACGGATTAAAACAAGTTAAGATGCACGATAAACAATGAAACATGAATAGGTGTATCTGGCTTAGAAACGAAGACAACACAAATAAGCAAGTTTTCCATTAACGGAGGACTTGCTTATTTTTTGTGTTTAAACTTTGGACTGTGAAGAGTCTCCAGTTACTCATTTCATCATTCACCGGAGTCAGTGAGTTCTTTTCGCACATACAACAGAGTGCTTGCGAACTTTACTTGAGTTTAACGTTTATTTACTCGTGTCCGTATCCAGGGACTGGGGTTCGGTCTCTTTTTCACCCTCATCATCATTGGACTTATTGAACTCCAGCATACGCTCCTCGTAATCGTCCAGGAACCATAACGGGTCCATACTGTCTTCCTCACCGTTGTAATTGATCACGATTTCTTCGCCAGCTTTGATATCTGTATACGCGTAGAAGTCAAAGGTGTGGTTATCAAAATTGATATCATAAGTAGCGTTAGGTTCATAGGAGTGGTTAATTAGACTGCCGTAACCCAGCAGAATGGCGGTATGATTCGCCCCGTATTCGAACACGTAATCTTCCAAAATCGTTTTTTCGACATGCTCATGATCTTCATTTGGGTAAGGCACAACGGGTGCCTGATGGATAAGCGTTCCCTTGGCAATATCTACGGTAGCAAATACCCCGCGGTTAAACTCACCACCATCACTCAACTTGGATTGTTTCACTTCAATCATATTGTTCACCTGATGCTCTTCGAAGAGCTCCGTTCTATATAGTAGTAATTCGTTAAGGCAAAATTTTAACCCATACTTTCATATAAGGCAAATTTCAGACAAAAAGGTGCAATATTTTTTAATATGGCGTTGAGTTGTGCAGGATATAACGCTTATAATATACAAAGAATTAAGTCTATATAGAAAAGGTGTCATGAATGAGCATATTAAATGTAGAAAAATTAAGTCACGGTTTTGGTGACCGTGCTATCTTTAACGACGTTTCATTCCGCCTCTTGAAGGGCGAACATATTGGTCTGATCGGGGCTAATGGTGAAGGTAAATCCACCTTCATGAACATTATTACAGGAAAACTTCAGCCGGATGAAGGCAAGGTGGAGTGGTCCAAACGGATGCGTGTTGGTTATCTGGACCAGCATGCTGTATTAAACAAAGGCCAATCGATCCGTGACGTACTTCGCGGCGCGTTCCAGTATTTGTTTGACATGGAACAGGAAATGAATGATATGTATGGCAAAATGGGCGATGTTACCCCGGAGGAACTCGAACAACTTCTTGAAGATGTGGGTACGATTCAGGATACACTGACAAACCAGGATTTCTACATGATCGATGCCAAAGTGGATGAAACCGCACGTGGTCTGGGTCTGACGGATATCGGTCTGGATAAAGACGTCAATGACCTGAGTGGTGGACAGCGTACCAAAGTACTGCTTGCTAAGCTGCTGCTGGAAAAACCCGATATTTTGCTCCTCGATGAGCCTACGAACTATTTGGATGAATTGCATATCGAATGGCTGAAACGTTATTTGCAGGAATATGAGAATGCATTTATCCTCATTTCTCACGATATTCCGTTCCTGAACAGTGTAATCAACTTGATCTATCACATGGAGAACCAGAATCTAACTCGTTATGTGGGCGATTATGATCATTTCCAGGAAGTGCATGAGATGAGAAAACAGCAGCTGGAGTCGGCTTACAAGCGCCAACAACAAGAGATTGCTGACCTCAAGGATTTTGTAGCGCGGAATAAAGCAAGTGTTGCTACACGTAATATGGCGATGTCCAGACAGAAGAAACTCGACAAGATGGATGTCATCGAGATCGCCAAGGAGAAACCGAAACCGCAGTTCAATTTCCGTGATGCAAGGACATCCGGCAAGCTCATTTTTGAAACCAAAGGTCTTGTAATTGGATACAACGAACCGTTATCCAGACCACTGGATCTGCGTATGGAGCGCGGACAGAAAATCGCCCTTGTTGGTGCGAACGGAATCGGTAAAACAACCCTGATGCGCAGTATTCTGGGTGAAATTCAGGCTCTGGAAGGAACCGTTCAACGCGGTGAACATCTGGAGATTGGTTACTTCCAGCAAGAGATGAAGGATGCCAACTACAATACGTGTATTGAAGAGATCTGGCAGGAGTTCCCTTCCTATACCCAATTCGAGGTGCGTGCTGCACTTGCAAAATGTGGTTTGACTACAAAACACATTGAGAGCAAGGTAGCTGTACTAAGTGGTGGCGAGAAAGCCAAAGTGCGTCTCTGTAAGCTGATCAATAACGAAACCAACCTGCTTGTACTCGATGAGCCGACGAACCATCTGGACGTTGATGCCAAGGAAGAGTTGAAACGTGCGCTCAAGGCTTACAAAGGCAGTATTCTTCTGATCTCCCATGAACCGGAATTCTACCGTGATGTAGTTACGGAGACTTGGAACTGTGAGTCGTGGACCACGAAAGTATTCTAATTAGAGGTTGTTCAAAAAGTCCGCTTTTGATTACGAATCACGTGCGAGCTTGCGAACAAGCTCGAAGGGTGAGAAAAGGCGCGAATTTTGCTTGCAAAACAGGCAGAACTCGCGCTTTTTTTGCGTGGTTTTAACGAAAAATGTTTGAGCCCAATTCACAGTTGACAGCTTGAATAAGGCAATAATATAATTCAGGAAAGCGATTACATTTATATACTAAAAACCTGTTTCACTGCATAGGGGCAAAGAAAACACGGTATTCCGTATGGGTATCATTGCACTTAGAAGGGAAGACGGGTCTTTTTTTGCACTTCAATGAAACCGGTTTCATTAAAATAAGGAGGTGGACAAACGCTCGTTACTGACCACTGGTTGCTGAGGATAGGCTGAACAACAACACCGCGTATCCAAGAACCATGCTTTCATCTTTCACGTCAAAGGAGAGAATGAACATTGGATAAACTCAGGAAACCCATGATATTTATGTTATCTGCAACACTTGCGCTGTCTTCCGGACCGTTGTTGCTGCCGAGTAAGGCGTATGCCGATCTGAACAGTATACCCGCCACGTTGCTGCAGGACGATTTTTCGGATGGGGATTACACGGAATCACCTGCGTGGAACGTAAGCTCAGGCAACTGGGAAGTGATTTCTGACCCGACAGATGCGTCCAACTCCACGCTTTTCCAGAGCGATACCAATGAAGGCATCATTTCTACTGGAGACTCCATGTCGGACATGACCGTGTCCATGCGCTTTTACACGGGAGCCGGTCAGGGGTATCCGGGAATATTGCCGCGGTTTCAGGATAAGAGCAACTTTTACTATTTTCAAATGCAGGTTCCCAATAATAAACTCGTTTTCTCCAAAAGGGTGAACGGAACAGATACTACTTTGAAAACGGTGGATTATGCGTTTGCCAAAAATACATGGTACACACTTAAAGTGGTGTTATCAGGTACCAACATTCGCGGATATATCGCAGAAAACGGCTCCGATCGGTTAGTATTTGATCTGGTCGATACTACATACGGGTCAGGTACCGTGGGCATTCGGAATAAGTGGCAGTCGGTACATGCAGATGACGTGATCATTGCGGAGCAGCCGCCTGGGAACGATATTCAGCTCTCCATTGCGGAGCAGACGGCGTCTTCGGTTTCACTGCAATGGTCTGAAATCGTAGGTGCATCAGCCTATCGCCTGTACCGTTCCTCTACGCCTGAAGGCGGTTATTCTCTGGTAACCAGTACCGGATCTTTGGAACATACGGATGTAGGATTAAGCGGGGATACGGTGTATTATTACAAGCTCGCTTATGAATACGGAGGCCTAACTGAATCATTATGGACTGCTCCGCTGGAAGTTCGGACGACTGCGGCGGCACCACAGGCTCCTGGCGAATTAAAGGCCGAAGCACTCAACGCAAAGAGCGTGAAGCTATCTTGGTCCGCCGTGGACAAGTCAACGGGTTATCGCGTGGTTCGGGCCGAAGCTGGCAGTGAGCAATACGAGCAAATCTATGAAGGGAAAGGGCTCACATTTACGGATATTGCACTTGAGCCGGGCACCCGCTACAGCTATCGTGTGACGGCCTTTAATGCAGCTGGTGAGTCAGCATTCTCCGTAGCAGAAGCTACTACGTACTCCATTGACTCTCCAGCAGAGTTTGCTGCCACAGCTGTGACGGATACTTCAATCTCTCTGGGGTGGAATGCCCTTGCTGGATCTGATGTAACGTATACGCTCTCCAGGTCTACCAGTGCTACGGGTACGTATCAACAGGTCTATAGTGGCAATGAAAACACATTTAACGATAGTGGTCTGACGATGGGCACAGGATATTTTTACATCATTCAGGCGACCGTGGACGGCGTAACTTCTCCAGCATCCGCACCGCTTGGTGTTGCCACAGTTCGCACGAGCATTACACCAGGGCAATTGTGGCCAGATCTGGACGGTAAGCCGATTGATGCGCATGGGGCAGGCTTTTTCTATGATGAACAGACGGAGACCTATTACTGGTATGGCGAATATCATAAGGGCGGCTGGCCAGCTGTTGGTGTGCGTGTGTATTCATCCAAGGATCTGATGAATTGGACGGATGAAGGCATGGCGCTAACAACACTTCAATCCATGGATGATTTTGACAATGACCCGTTGATCTCCAAATTGTATGCGGGGCGTGAGGACCGCGTGGATATCTGGGCAGATATTCGCAAAGGACGGATCATTGAACGACCAAAGGTCATCTACAACGACAAAACGAAAAAATACGTGATGTGGGCCCACATGGACGGCGACAAGGACCCCTATAACGATAATGCGAATTATGGTAAGGCGAGGGCCGGTTATGCGATCAGCGACTCTCCAACAGGGCCTTTTGTGTATCAGAAGAGTTACCGGATGGACAGAGCCCCGGAAGGGGAGAAAGATTACTTTCCAAGCGATAAGGGTATGGCACGTGACATGACGTTGTTCAAGGACGATGACGGCACCGGTTATCTGATCTACTCCAGCGAAGAAAACCTGACGCTGTATATCTCCAAACTGAATGAAGACTACAGTGACGTAACAGGGTGGCATAAGGAAGGACGAACGGACGACAAAGGCAATCCGGTACGAGATTCTACCTATCAGGCGGAATACGGCGTAGATTACGTGCGAGTGTTCCCGGGAGGGCAACGTGAAGCACCGGCGATGTTCAAGTATCAGGGGAAATATTATATTTTGACTTCCGGAGCTTCTGGCTGGGCCCCTAACGAAAACAAAGTGACGGTTGCGGACAACATCTTTGGCCCATGGTCAACGCAGACCAATCCGTTCGTGCGTACGTTGCCAACAGATCCCGATCCAGGCAAGGCATTTGGCACACAGACCACTTCCGTCATTCCAGTCGATCCTGAAAAAGGCAAGTTCATTTACGTGGGGGATACGTGGAATGGTGGCAACTTCTCGAATGATGCTGCAAAATACGTGTTCTTGCCAATTGAGTTTGGAATAGGCTCGGATATCGCGATCAAGTGGTATAACAGCTGGACACCTGATCTGCTGAATTCGATGGGCAAGGTAGATATTGCTGATCCGTTGCCAGAAGCCGTGGCGCTAGGCAAAGTACCATCCCTGCCAACAACATTGAATGTGCGCGAGGGTGGAGCACTGGTATCAACGCCAGCAGTATGGACGATTGATAACCGGGCCATGACGGCAGAAGATTTTGCTAAGCCAGGACCGCTTACGTTGCAGGTAACGACACCGGAATATAACAACAAAAAGCAGGCGGTTCGTGTAAACGTCATTCCAGAGAATGCACTATATTTTATGAATAGCGGAGGTTACGAAACGGCTGATTACAATCTCATGGGTGCCTATATGAAAGGAACACTTGCCAACCCGGGAACGGCGGACCAGATGTACGCTCCGGCAGAGGGTCGCAATTGGGGGTATACCAGCGCAGATGCACTGTCATCGGGTTCAAATGGCGGAGATATATTCTCGACCGTACGTTATCTGAACGGTGGCAATGTCAGCAATTCACCTAAAGGCACGGACTTAACCTATAGATTTGATGTGCCAAACGGGACATACGATGTGTACGCCGGATTCAACGATCCGTGGACCAATACATCGCGCAGAGCAAATTTCATCATCAATGGCACCAATACCGGTGCAGTTACTTTTACGCCTGCCAGTGTTAGAGCCCACAAAGGCATCAGCGTGTCGGACAACAAGCTAGAGTTGACCGTGCGTAATACGGCATCGCAGGACCCGATGATTAGTTGGATTATGATCGTTAAACCTGACGCTGTACCACCTGCAAATGATAGTGCTGGCCTTAATGCTGATGCGTTGGATTCAACAAGCGCAACGCTTCACTGGGATGCTCATCTTGGTGCAGCAAGCTACAAGCTCTACCGCTCAGATCGTGAGCAAGGTGAGTACAAGGTGGTCTATAGCGGCAATGGACGGGAGTACACGGACAGTGAACTGAACCCCGGCACGGAATATTATTACAAAGTGGAAGCTTTTGATGCGACGGGGCAATCCGTGAGAGGTGTATCTTCCGCTTATCAGGTGCATACGGCTCAGCAGAGCGCTGTCGATGTAGCTACAAGCATTACAGCATTGGAACAGCCTGCCGCAGGTGCAAAAAAACTGAAGTTACCATCCGTGCCACAAGGTTTCACGGTGAAGATCGCTTCCAGTTCGGTACCGTCCGTCATTCAAACCGATGGAACGATTATCCCACCATCTAAGGAAACAACAGTAACATTGGAGTTGGAAATTACTCGAACTTCTGACGACAGTAGAGCCCTGACTGTACCGTTGACGGTGAAGGTGCTCGCATCTGTTCCTTCCCCTGGAGGTACGGACCCTGGTTCGGGCGGTAATCCAGGCGGCAATTCCGGTGGAAATCCAGGAAATGGTTCTGGTCCAGGCAACAATGACGGACAATCAGGAAGTGGAAGTCCAAGTGCAGAGAATGCTGTACCACAGCCTAAACCGGAGAAAGACCGTTCAGTTCTGGAGTTGCAGGGACAGTCTAACCAAAAGGGTGTAGTGCAGTCCAACGTGGATGTTTCAACGATTAAAGAGGCTTTTAAAGTTGCCCCCTCAATAGATGTGGGTCAGCGCTTGGTCGAACTTCGGCTGAAGCCGGTTTCGGGAGCAACAGCATACGAAGTATCTCTGCCCGCCTCTGCGTTAATAGATCAGGGTGAATCACATGTGTTCAACATTGTTACAGAGCTGGGAATGTTGGAGCTTCCTGCGACACTGGTAATGAAGGATATCGTTGGTGATGGGATTGCATCAATCCGATTTGTCAGAACGGAGCTGCCAAAAACAGTCGCAGATCAGCTTGGCACGCAATATGGAGTCCAGCTTGAACTTCAACTGGATGGTCAACCATGGCCATCGGAAAGCGAGTTGATAGTTCGTCTGCCTTACCAATCATCACAAAATGCTCAGCAGGATCGGATTGTAGCATTTGCCATCGGCGCGAACGGTGTGGCAACCCCATTGCCGCAAAGTTACTACGATTTAAACAGCGGGCAGCTTGTATTTTCTGTAACATCACTCACAGGAAATTATGCTGTTGTGCCTGTGGAGCAGACATTCGCAGATCTTGCAGAAGTGCAGTGGGCCAAGAAAGCAATGGAGGCTTTGGCTGTCCGAGGAGTAATTGATGCTGAGGCAAGCGGTGCTTCCACGCAGTTACATCCAAAAGAGGAGATGACCCGCGGCCAATACATGCAATGGTTGATGACTGCGCTGGGTTTGAATGCTTCTTCCGGGAATGCATTCTCTGATGTAAACGAAAAGGCTCCGTACTACGAAGCAGTTACAGCTGCGCGTTCGCTAGGTATCACCAGTGGTACCGGTAACGGGCGCTTCTTGCCAGAGTCCACGATCACTCGTCAAGAGATGATGACGTTGACGGTGAGAGCTCTTACAGCGGCTGGACTGGTTGACTCCGAGAAGGCTGGAACAGATAACCTTACTCGCTTCCGTGATGCTTCCGAGATTCGCTCTTATGCCCGGGATAGTGTGGCATTACTTGTGGATCTGGGCATCGCCCACGGGTACAACGGTGAGGTGAAACCTCTTGCCGAAGCGACCCGAGCCGAATCGGCTACGTTGTTATATGCGATGATGAGTAAACTGGTATGGAAGAAATGATGATACACCAGAATCGTAGCGTGTGAAAAAGAAGGCTTACTTTGACCTCGGACACAGGTTGGAGTAAGCCTTCTTAATTATATGCCAGCCATGGGTGAAAAGTAATTTACTCAACGAACATGTAGCTTCATGTCGTTTTACAGTTGTTATCTGTGATTTAAATGAATGTTATCTGTAATTTTTGCGAATTGTTAATTGTAATGTTTGCCGATTTGGTATGCTTGCTCCAGCAAGCTTTCGATATGTTCTTTGGATTCTGAAATGGTTTCATAGAGGAATTCAACTCGGGATTCCTGCATTCTTGCATAACCCGCGATCCCGTTATTCAGGTAATTGGAAATCATGTTGTAATAGTCGTATTTATGGAATGAAGCCTCTGTCCCTCCGGCTAGTGCAATCCACAGTGCCTTTTTGGAGTTTGCCTTGTTCAGCAGCCCCATGTTCCATACCTTGTCCAGATAAGCTTTGAGCATGGAGGGAACGTTGTACCACCAGATCGGGAAAACAAATACAATGGCATCAGCCGCAAGCACACGATCCAGCTCTTTGCGAATCACAGGGGAATGCTGTTTATCGGGATTTTGCCAGTCTCGCTCATCTTCTACACGATATAGGGGATCGAATCCGTCATGATATAGATCGAGGATATCGATTTCATGGGAATTCTCCTGCATACCTTCTATAAAACGATTCATCACGGCAAATGTTAGGGAATCCTGTCTTGGGTGAGTAACGACCAGTTTAACTTTCATGTAGGAGTAACCATCCTTTTTTCTTTTTATTTTGGTTAAACATTCTGACCAATGTTATTATAAGTTTCATGACATCTCCTTGAGAAGTACGCACCTGAGAGTGCTGTAGATACTTTGGGGTTCTTCGGTTACTTTTAATAACGGATATACATATATGTGAATTATGGGGGAGTACAAATGGAACAAGAAATGAAAAAATATGAGAGTGGCGTGCAGGCGATGCTGGAACTGGTCGGTGGAAAATGGAGGATTCTTATTCTGCATCAGCTGATATCAGGTAAAAAACGAACAAGTGAACTTCGCAGAGCCATTCCTGGCATTACCCAGAAGGTCCTAACCCAACAGCTGCGTGAACTGGAAAAGAATGAAATCATCCATCGGATCATTCATCCTCAGATTCCGCCCAAGGTAGAGTATGAGCTGACAGAGTACGGCTTGACACTACAGGACATCATTGACCGCATATGTCTGTGGGGAGAAAATCACTTGGACAGAGTATACGGAGATAAAAGCAGAGTCCTAGGAAATGATTTTAGTGACTATATTCCACTTTCAACTTCAACTTGAGCTGGCCGCCAAATTAAAATTAAAACAAAACCGTCCATGATTTGAAAAGGAGGGTTTTTGTTGTTTTTTGTCCTTTATCAGCGAAACTGATAAATGCTATAAAATCATTGAAATTGACCCTCAACACCCGGTGTGTTAGGTTTTAGAGAGAAGAAATTAAATTAATGTGATGATTTTAGTCGGAATTAAAATCGAAGCAATGCGCGAGGTGGCAAACAGTGGAACTTCAAGTGACAAACAGCCCTTTTAATCAAGAACAAGTTGAACTGCTTAATCGTCTTATTCCTACATTGACCGATGGACAACGGACTTGGTTGAGCGGATATATTGCAGCAATTCAGGCAAGCGCGACAATAGCGGCTCCAGCTAACCTGGTACAGGCTGCACCAACTACAGGTATTGCACCTGTCAGTGCTCCGCCAGTATCCCGGGAAGTTACCGTGCTTTTTGGTTCACAAACCGGGAATTCCAGTGGCCTATCGAAAAAGCTGGCCAAGAAACTTGAAGAGCAAGGTCTTCAGGTAACGTTGTCATCGATGGGAGATTTCAAACCGAACGGACTCAAGAAAATTGAAAATCTCCTCATTATCGTCAGTACGCATGGCGAAGGCGAACCACCAGATAATGCGATTCCGCTGCATGAATTCCTGAACAGCAAACGGGCTCCGAAGCTTGAAGGACTTCGTTACTCGGTGTTGGCTCTGGGAGATACCTCCTATGAGTTCTTTTGTCAGACAGGTAAGGACTTCGATAAACGATTGCAGGAGTTGGGTGGTACAGCCCTTGTACCACGCGTGGACTGTGATGTTGATTTTGATGAACCGGCTGCGGAGTGGATGAATGAAGTACTGGCTTCTTTAAGTAGTACTTCTGCTGCTGCGAGCACGGTAACCACTGAGGCTGTTACAGCTGCGGTGAACGGCGGGGAGTCCGAATATGATCGCACGAACCCATTCAAAGCTGAAGTGTTGGAGAATCTCAATCTGAATGGCAGAGGATCGGACCGTGAAACACGCCACATTGAGTTGTCTTTGGAAGGCTCCAGCCTGGATTACGAGCCTGGTGACAGCCTTGGGGTATTCCCTGAGAATCACCCGCGCCTTGTTGATGAATTGATTGCAGCCATGGGATGGAATGCCGATGAGCGCGTGACCGTGAATAAAAACGGGGATCAGGCATCTGTGCATGAAGCGTTGCTGCGTTATTTTGAAATTACAGCTGTGACGAAACCGGTCGTGGAACAACTTGCGAAACTGAATCCTGAGAGTGGCCTGACAGCGTTACTCGCAGATGATTCCGAATTCCGCACAGTCATGAATAGCTGTGATCTGCTGGATCTGGTTCAGGATTATAATCTAAAAGGGATTCCTGCTGCAGAATTTGTAGCTGTTCTTCGCAAAATTCCGGCACGTCTGTATTCGATAGCGAGTAGTTCGAAGTCTTTCCCGGATGAAGTTCATCTTACCGTTCGTACGGTACGTTATGAAGCACGTGGCAGAGAACGTTACGGTGTATGCTCGGTACATCTGGCTGAACGAATCGAAGCTGGCGACACCTTGCCTGTATATATACAGCATAACCCGAATTTCAAGCTGCCTGAGAACCCGGATACACCGATCATCATGGTTGGCCCAGGTACAGGTGTAGCGCCGTTCAGATCTTTCCTTGGTGAGCGTGAAGAAACAGGAGCAGAGGGCAAGACATGGCTGTTCTACGGAGATCAGCATTTCTCCACCGACTTCTTGTACCAGACGGAATGGCAGCGTTGGCTCAAAGATGGTGTACTCACGAAGATGGATGTAGCCTTCTCACGTGATACGGAACAGAAAGTGTATGTACAACATCGTATGCTGGAACACAGCAAAGAACTGTACCAGTGGCTTCAGGAAGGTGCAAGCGTATATATCTGTGGTGACGAGAAAAAAATGGCACATGATGTGCATGCTGCGCTCACCACGATTCTTGAACAAGAAGGCGGCTTATCGCCTGAGCAGGCATCGGAATATCTGACACGGTTGCAGCAGGAGAAACGTTATCAGCGGGACGTCTATTAATTACCGGCCCAGCCGGATTGCACCATCCCGCAGAGACGAGAGGAGAAAGCAGCATGGTTTATAATAACTTACTTAACCCACAGCGCATGAATAGCGATGTGGAAGATATAAAGATCAAAAGTGATTACTTGCGCGGAAGTCTGACCGAAACGTTGGCTGATCGCATCACGGGTGCAATTCCAGAGGACGACAACCGTCTGATGAAACACCACGGCAGTTATATGCAGGACGATCGCGACCTGCGTAATGAGCGTCACAAATCCAAGCTGGAGCCTGCGTACCAATTCATGTTGCGTGTACGTGCTTCCGGTGGAATTGTAACCCCGGAGCAGTGGTTGATGATGGATAGGGTAGCGCATAAATATGCCAATGAGACGATTCGTCTGACCACACGTCAGTCTTTCCAACTGCATGGCGTACTGAAGTGGGATCTTAAGAACACCATTCGCGAAGTAAACGATTCGTTGTTAAGCACACTGGCTGCATGTGGTGACGTAAACCGTAACGTGATGTGTAACCCGAATCCGAATCAATCCGATGTGCATGCTGAAGTGTACGAGTGGGCATGTCAGGTGAGCAATCATCTGGACCCTCGCACCCGGGCTTATCATGAGCTGTGGCTTGACGGAGAGAAAGTGATTGATTCCCAGGACTCCGACGAAGAAGTTGAACCAATCTATGGCAAAGTGTATTTGCCACGGAAGTTCAAGATCGGTATTGCTGTACCACCATCCAATGATGTGGACGTCTATTCACAAGATCTTGGCTTTATTGCTATTGTGGAGAACGGCAAGCTGCAAGGCTTCAACGTTTCCGTTGGCGGTGGCATGGGGATGTCTCATGGTGACGCCAAAACCTATCCTCAGGTGTCCAAAGTCATTGGTTTCTGTACTCCGGAGCAAATGATTGATGTTGCAGAGAAAACAGTTATGATTCAGCGTGATTATGGAGATCGTGCAGTTCGTAAACATGCTCGTTTCAAATATACGCTGGACGACCGTGGTGTAGAGTGGTTTGTTGGTGAGCTGACCAGTCGTTTGGGATGGAAACTGGATGCGGCACGTCCGTATCATTTTGAGACGAACGGAGATCGATATGGTTGGGTAAAAGGTAATAATGGCAGATGGCATTACACGCTGTTCATTCAGAATGGTCGTGTAAAGGATGTTGATGGATATCCGCTCATGACTGGTTTACGTGAAATTGCCAAAGTGCACACGGGTGATTTCCGTCTGACTGCCAATCAAAATCTGATCATCGGTAATATCAGCAGCCAGAAGAAGAAAAAGATTGAAGCACTCATTCAGCAGTATAACCTGACGGATGGGGCACATTACTCTGCGCTGCGCAGAAGTTCGATGGCTTGTGTTGCGCTTCCAACCTGCGGCCTTGCGATGGCTGAGTCCGAACGTTACTTGCCGTCCCTGATCGACAAACTGGAGCCTGTACTGGACGAAGCCGGGCTGAGAGACGAAGAGATTGTTATTCGCATGACGGGTTGCCCGAACGGATGTGCAAGACCGATGCTGGCGGAGATTTCATTTATCGGTAAGGCACCAGGTAAATACAATATGTATCTTGGTGGCAGTTTCACTGGCCATCGACTGAATAAGCTGTACAAAGAAAACATTGGCGAAACCGAGATTCTGGATACGTTGACTCCAATGGTGAACCAATATGCCAGAGAGCGCTATGAAGGTGAACATTTCGGAGACTTTGTCATCCGTGCGGGCTATGTTCCTGAAGTGTTGGATGGTCGACAATTCCACGCTTAATTGACCGGGTAAGATGAACGAAGTCAGGACTGATTTAGTGACGGAAGCATTCCTTAGGGGGTGCTTCTTGTTTGTTATATATGGAGTGAATAGAGGTAGCGTTCGTTGCTGCTGAGAGATTTGTGAGAGGATAAACTGAGGCTAATCTTCAAATGGAGATGGATAATCACCGCAGTTACTCCCATATTTTCGTGGGTATTAACTTGTTGAAGTACGCTCAACAAGATATAATGACATAGTAGAAAGCAGATTACATGTTGAAAGTGAGCGGAAACGATATGGGTCGTAAGTGGAATAATATCAAGGAAAAGAAAGCTTCAAAAGATGCAAACACGAGCCGGGTCTACGCTAAATTCGGGGTTGAGATCTATGTAGCTGCCAAAAAGGGCGAACCGGACCCGGAAGCGAACCGTGCACTGAAAGTCGTGCTGGAACGTGCCAAAACGTATAATGTACCCAAAGCCATTATTGATCGTGCGATGGAAAAAGCTAAAGGCAGCGGGGATGAGAACTATGAAGAGCTGCGTTATGAAGGCTTCGGACCGAATGGTGCGATGGTCATCGTTGATGCACTCACTAACAATGTAAATCGTACAGCGCCGGAAGTGCGCTCTGCGTTTAACAAAAACGCGGGTAACATGGGTGTCAGCGGTTCTGTTGCTTACATGTTTGATCCAACAGCGGTTATTGGTATAGAAGGCAAAAACTCCGAGGAAGTACTGGAACTTTTGCTTGAAGCAGATGTGGATGTACGTGATATCGTGGACGAAGACGATGCTGTAATTGTATATGCAGAACCGGATCAATTCCACGCTGTACAAGAAGCATTCAAAGCTGCGGGTATTACTGAGTTCACAGTAGCCGAGCTGACGATGCTGGCTCAAAACCATATTGAACTTCCAGAGGATGCACAAGCTCAGTTCGAGAAACTGATCGATGCGCTTGAGGATCTTGAAGATGTTCAGCAGGTCTACCATAACGTAGAGTTTGTTTAAGAGAACGAGACGATACGTGGTTTGATTGCATAAAAAGAGTGTCTGACCAATCTGCGGGATTGGACGGACACTCTTTTTTGTTCGTTTACGAGTCTGACTGCAACGTTCCAGGGGACTGCTCTGATTTTTCCGATTTACCCCCACCGAACTTGAATAACACAATTCCACCAACAATGACAAGTACACCGAGCAGCTGATTCCATGAAAAAGGAATTTGCTCCAGACCGAGCCATCCCATGGAATCAAACAATAGAGCAAAGCTCAGTTGGGATGTTAGCACGATCGAGATGGCATATGTGGGACCAAGTAACTTCATGCCTTGCACGAGACAGAAGACTACACCAACACCGATGGCTCCACTGAGCCAATACCAGGGTTGCATATGCTGAAAGCTGAATGTATTTTTGCCCTCCACTAGCAGAGAGATGAGGAACGAAGCAATGAATCCGGTGAAAAGCACCATCGTTGTTGTGGACCATGAACCGGTGCGTTCATTAACTTTGCTATTAAAAATCGTTTGCAGACTGACAAGTGCACCTGCCAGTAGCGCAAGCGAAATACCTGTGATTAACATGGTTGTTGAACTCCTTATTCATAAATGTTGTGACCTGCTATTTCACGTAGACCCGCCCGGTCCTTGATCATAATCAATCCTTGATGTCGTTCAATTAACCCGTCTGCACAGAGCTTCTGGATGACCCGGTTCAGGTGTCGGTAACTGGTGCCGATCAGATTCGCGATGTCGGTCAGATTGAACGCATCCAGCTCTTCATGAACGACGTTACCCGCTTCTTCTGTTGAGATGGAGAGCAGGTAGCTGACTAGACGAACCTCAACGGGATACATCAGGTTGAAATTGGAAAAGTTCGAGTCAATGTAGAATTTGTGAGAGATGATTTTAAGCAGAAATTTAAGTAAAGGTGCATAATCGCTGGCAAGCTCAGCGAGCCATTGATAATGAATGCGAAGCATCACTACAGGTGACACGGCCTGAACCGTATTAACAATATCGCTTTCACGGACATACTCTATGTCACCGACAACTTCAAGCGGTGTTTTGAAACAAAGCACCAGCGTTTTGTCCTGTGCGGAGGTGGTGAAAATCTTGATTTTACCTTCGACTAGCACGTACAAATATTCGGAAGTTTCCCCTTCACGACAGATCAGTTCACACTTCTCAAAGTGGCATAACGTCATATGTGTACGCAGGGGCTCGTGAAATACAGTTTCGAGTTGATATTGCTTCAGATATTGTATTAATTGTTGCTCGTTATGGATTTCTTGCACGCTGTTGTTCACCCCCGACGATATGTTCCAATCCTTCTTCAAAAACTATATTTTCATAATAATGACACCAGTCACCATTAAGGCAATGCCTAGAAATTGCGGCAGTTTCATCTTTTGTTTTACCACGCCAAACCATCCGTTGCTATCCACCAGAAAAGTCAGGAACAGCTGCGCAATGAGCAAGGCCGAGATCGTGAATGTAACCCCAATTTGCTGAATGGCTGTCACTTCGCTGAAAATAATGACGGCACCAAAAGCACCTCCAGCCAGGTACATAGGTTTTACTTGTTTGAGTCCTTGAAGGTTGGTGTCTCTAACAAACATTAGGATCAGCGCTGCTAATATGAATCCTGTCAGTTGTGTAATCGTAGCGGCCTGCCATGTGCCCATGTCGGTGCTAATCCGAGTATTGGCAACACCTTGAAGCGTGATACACGCGCCGCCCAGTAATGCAAAAATAATTCCTCTCATATGTACGCTCCTTATCCAATCACTTCGACTTCTATTATTAAATGATAAATTAACTCTGAACGCCAAGGACAAATGTCCTGAGCTTTGAAGTCACAGCATTTAGAGTACTATAAAGAACTCGGTAAATCCAGAAGGGGCATGAAGAGATGCCGGCATATGTGCTCAGTACTCATTGTTCATCATAATCTAACGAACCAGTGACACCTTTTTTTATTGATTCGATTGAATTGATAAATCTAACGAATCTCAGCGACGTTAAATGGGTTATGTCGGGTAGAAATGGGCGGTAAAATAGGGGGGAATGGAGGAATAGGGTGTCTACGATTCGTTACTTTTGAAAATTGGAAAATATCCACTAAATAGAGTGTGTCAGGTTCGTTAGTTAGCTATCCAAGAACTGAAACGAGAGTCTGCCGAGCGTACCCCGGAGCATAGAAAGTATGCAAAGCTCCGGGATACGCTCGGCAACGAGATTAGATGCAATCAGCTAGAAGATCCTCTCCGTACAAATCCAATGATCCTACTAGATCACAGTGTACACAGGCTTCTCGTTTACAAAACGAACAGACAATTCGGGAAAACGTTCTGCCAACCTGTCTGCTAATAGCTTCATTCCCGAAGCCTCGCTCTCTGCATGCCCCATCATGATCAGTGCCTTGGACTTGCCTTGTTGCACAGCATCACGGATATATTCCGGTGTCTCCCATTCGAATCCTTCACCCGCGATGATGAGATCCAATTGCTCATTCTGAATCAAGGGAATCGTCACATGTCCATTACCACGAAAACCTACCAGTACCGCTGCGCGTCTACAGACTATTTCCGCATTGCCTGCTATGCGTACATATTCTATGCCCAGGGAACTTTTCATATGGTGAGCAATAGCTTCAACGGTGCTTCCTTCCGGAAAAGAAAGGATGTCTGCTTCTGGTATTCGTTGCTCCACATAAGAGGACCACCCCAAGGCCTGAATCAGTCCTTCGGTAATGCCATCCGGTTGGAAGCGGTGGATGATATCATGACATCGATAGATGGAAATGCCTGCTTCGTCGATCAACTTTCTTTTGTCCATATAAACCGAATCATTTGCAAGCCAATCGGTATGACTGTGATGGTTATAAAACGGAGATTCATGCGCAATGATTAAGTTAGCACCTTGCTGTATGGCTTGTTCAATCACATATTGTGTGGGCATAAAAGCTATGATAATTCCTGTGACCTTACGATCAAGTGAGCCAGTAATGAGCTGATCCACCGTGTTTTCCGGCAGTGCAATGTTATCTACGAGATGAAGTACAACGTCTTGAACAGTAAGATCCATAGAATGCATTCCTCCAATGACAGGATATAAAAACAGTGTACCATGTTGACATCTGAAATCTACTGTCTTCCAGATTATAGGGGTCATTTTTATGGTTTTCGGTTAATACTAAAACATGCAGATAACAGTTAGGTAAGATAACAACGGAGAAAAGTGTTAACTATGTACAGATGTTGGATTCGTATAGTTTTCTCAAACAAGAATAAGTATACTTACATAGAGTCTGTATTGCATTTAAATGGAGCTGTTTGCAACAAACCGGTTTCTATTTCAAATATATACTGAGATTCAGTTGAGGATAAGCACTCATATGCAACAACAGAACAGATTGTGAAAGGGGATAACTACGATGACAGCAACAAATATTATGGAACGTCTGAAGAGCGAGACAGCTCATTACCACAGACAAGTAGAACAGAACCCTTATGCAAAAGCCATTATGAATCAAACTGTGACTATAGAAGAATATAAAACATATTTAGAAAAGTTTTATGGATTCCTCAAGCCGCTGGAGGATCAGGCTGTACAGCAGCCTTTCTGGGGAAGTACGGGATTGGATATCGAGATTAGAGGCAAGGCTGGACTACTGGAGAAAGATCTGCGCAATCTTGGTGCAAGTGAAGAAGAAATCAGCCAACTTCCACTTTGCAAAGAACTTCCGGATATTTCGACACCTGCCCGTTTGTTTGGATACCTGTATGTAATTGAGGGGTCCACGAACGGTGGACAGATCATGACCAAACGTTTGTCGCAGTTCCTGTCCATTGAAGCTGATCGTGGATTGGAATATTTCAATGCCTACGGCACAGAGACTAGAACAAGATGGAGCGAGTTTATGGGTTTGTTGCAGCAGTCCATCAGTACTCCAGAAGATCATGACAACATGGTACACAGTGCATCAGAGACATTCCGACTGCTGGATCAGTGGATTAATACGGACAAGTAACATCCCTTTTCATCAACCTGAACGCCTGTAGGGCAGACTTTTTTCATATATTAAAAGGTATCTATATAAGTTGAACTTATACATTTACACCTAACGGAGAGGACAGAAAAAAACCTGAAAAAGCGAAGCGTGCGCCTTTATAACCGGATTTTTCCCTTTAGAAAAGGGAATCGATAAAATTTGGGGATAACAGCGATTGGAAGGTTATTCTGTCATCGTAGTGCAATGTAAATAATCATTAGTTCAACTTATATAACATCATGAGAGGGGATTTTCCTGGCCATGGCCGAACCGAAGTCCAAGAAAGAACAAAATTTGTTGAACCGCACGTTGCTTCATCAGGGAACATACACAAATGATCCGATAGATCTGAATAACTGTGATAAAGAACCAATTCATATCCCCGGCTTTATTCAACCTCATGGTGTTCTTTTGGCCATTAATACCAGTCTTACGCCAACCATTGTTCAGTGTAGCCAAAATACGGAGGACCATCTGGGTATTGCCTATGAGGATGTTCTGGGCATGCCTTTGGAAAATCTGATTGGTAAGGAAGAAGTAAGCAAACTGTTGGGTAGCAGCTTCAATGCGGATGTAACCTCTGATTTGCATTACATGGATCTGACCATTAAGGTATCCGGTGAGGACCGGGTCTTCTCCTCTGTTCTTCATGAAAGTGAAGGGCTGCTCATTCTGGAGATTGAGCCTTTTTATGAAAAAGAGGGCGTGGAGACTACCGACTTTGAGTGGATATCCCGATTCT
Source organism: Paenibacillus sp. FSL k6-2145 (assembly GCF_037976585.1). Lineage (NCBI taxonomy): Bacteria > Bacillati > Bacillota > Bacilli > Caryophanales > Paenibacillaceae > Paenibacillus > Paenibacillus sp. FSL k6-2145. The sequence continues at coordinate 5,057,330 of NZ_CP150267.1, forward strand.
TCGGTCGGATCAAAAGTACAGATAGTCGCGTGGAAGCAAGTCAGATTGCGGCTGAACAGGTGAAGGAAATGCTCGGTTATGACCGAGTGATGATCTATGAGTTTGACGAGCAATGGAATGGTAAAGTAATTGCTGAAGCGCGTGAACAAGAACTCGAACCATTCCTTGGCCATCACTATCCGGCTTCGGATATTCCCAAGCAGGCTCGGGAATTGTATCTTCGCAATTGGTTGCGAACCATTGTGAATGTCAATTATAAACCCGTGGAGATTGTGCCTACGCTTCAACCGCTCACTGGCAAACCGCTGAATTTGAGTCTTTCAGTTCTGCGCAGTGTATCTCCGCTTCATATCGAATATTTGCATAATATGGGTGTAGGTGCGACTGTAACGATCTCTCTCATTCATAACAATCAGCTGTGGGGACTCATTACATGCCATCATTATTCGGCTAGATATGTGCCCCATCGCGTACGGAATCTGTGCAATTTCCTGGGCGCGTTCTTCTCGAATGAATTGTTTCAGCGTCAGCAACTCGATGATTATCAATCGGAGATTCAATCACGTGAAGCCGCTTCACGAATTGCCAACATTTTTATCGGTAACACAAGTCCTGCCCGAGTACTTGAGGAATTACAGGGAGAAGAAGAGACGGTGCTGAATCTGATGGGTGCTGCCGGAGCAGCAATCTGTTACCAGGACAAGTTGTTGTTGTATGGTGAAACGCCAAACAGTGGACAGATTCGTGAACTGGCAGGTTGGCTTGCAGGAAAGTCCGAGGATTATAGTTATCATACGTCGAAACTGAGTGCAGAGTATGAAACATCCAAAGCTTATCAGGATAAGGCTTCCGGGGTTATTTATGTTGCCATTTCGCCTGGACAGCATAACTACATGCTCTGGTTCCGACCTGAGGTCGTACAGGTTGTCGATTGGGCGGGTGACCCCGCGAAGGCAGTGCTAAAGACAGATGATGGCATGCGGTTATCTCCGCGTAAATCATTCGAGAAATGGCGTGAGGTTGTAAAATCAACTTCGTATCCTTGGACATCCAAAGAGCTTAGCGTGTTACCTTTACTCAAAACCATTGTACGTCGGCAGACAGAGAACCAGTTGGTTCAGGCCGAAGAACAGGCGCTGCAGAATGCTCGTATTTTGCGACAAAATGAACAGCGTTATTTGCAGTTAATGGATTACTCGCCCGTGGCATTTTTTACTTTGACTGACGGTCAGATTATCTACTGTAATACAAAGGCATCCGAGCTGCTCGGGTTCGAGAGTTCCAAAGACCTGATGGGCAAGGACTTCAGGGCGTTTGTACCTGAGCAAACGAGAGTGACGTTACAACAGAATTTTGAGGAATTAAAGCACAATAACACAAGTTTGATTACCAGCCAGTCCTATTTCACCACAGCGGCAGGTACCTCATTGTTGCTTGAAATTACACTTGCTTCTGTTACGCACGCGGGTAAGCCTTCTGTGATGGTCCTATTGCACAGCGGCGCGTCCCACCATGAACAGGACAATTACACTGAAACAACGAGCCAGCTTCAGAACTATCTGACGACAGATCCGTTAACGGATATGCCGATTCAGACGGTGTTCAAGTCACAGCTTCAAGCTGACTGGGATGACTGTTTACAGGAAAAATGCAGTCTGGGACTGCTCATTATAGATATTGATGATTTCCGTTCGTATAATGCTGCATATGGCCTTCAAGGAGGCGACCTGTGTCTGCAATGGATCGGTGAGGTGCTTACGGTGGTTAGCGAACAGCATCATGCCTTGATCTCTCGTCTTCGTGGAGGCACATTCATGTTAAAATTGAAGAGCACAACGTCTGATTATGCAGGAGAACTTGCTGAAGAGATTAGACAGCACGTGCTGGCTCTCCAGATTCAAAGGGAATCATCCGGTCCGAGTGGAATCGTCACAGTTAGTGTCGGTGGTGCAGTAATGGTGCCAGATGAGCATTCCAATGCATCCGATCTGATCGAAAAAGCCAGTCGGGCGTTGGTACAAGCCAAAAGTGAAGGGAAAAACCGGGCAATTGTCGTGTAATTACGCCTGTGCAACGTTCGATTTGAAACGATACTTTCATTATTTGTGAAAAAGTTAAAAATACATGATGAAAAGAGGGCAGAAATGCCTTCTTTTTTGTGTCCAAGAATGTCTAAATTTCGTCACCGCAGACACAGGACAAGTGATATAATGATCCCTATGGATACACTTGTTCGTATTCTGTCTTGGAGGAGGGTGAGATAACGTTCTATGAAAGACAACTCAAGACAATTGGAATTTATGGAGATAGATCTGAGTGAAGAACCTGAAACAGCAGCAGTTCCGGTTCCTGATCGTTCAACCATTGTGCAGTCTGCACATGATACGATGCAGCATCGTGGAGGCATATTATCCTCAGAGAAACGTTTTGTGGAGGAAGCAAAGCAGTGGGCAGAGATGGAGGGTGATGTATCCCCGTGGGTTCCCTTTATGAGTTACTGGCCAACGTATGGCGTGATGAATGAAGCCCAGCGCAAGTGGTATATGTTTTGGAGGAAGGAAGTACGTCAGGGGAGATACCCGGATACCGATCTGTCCTATCTATTTGTTCATATCTACGAATTAATTAACGGCATTGGCTGGCAGAATCCTCAGGATGGTTATGATCAATTGAAGCAGCTATGGGTGAACTACCGTGAACGGTTGCCCCAATTAAATATATATATGCAAGAGTGGATGGTCGATTATGTGCTGGTCCATCAGATGGAGAGGTCCTTATCCGAGGTTATGGGCCTTTCGGGCGGATACCTGCCAGCAGAGATGCTGGATAGGGAGCTGCAACGTATTTTACAGGATAAGGTATCGGATATCTCGCTGAATATGCTGCAAAGATACTATGATTACGATATTACACTCAGTAAATTTTATAGAGATGGCGGCAAAGAAGTGATGGAGCAGTACATCCCGCGCGTCATGGCCTTGGTTGATTCGTACCTGGAATGTACGCGACAAGTTGGACTGTTGCCTGAGTGTGATCCTAACGATGAACGCACCATGGAGCGCATTCTGTTTCGCAAAGCAGTCTATGATGATTCGATCTATGGAAGATCGGTATCTTTCAGATATATGCCCATAGGTGAACAGGCTGAATTTGTGCAGATGGTTACGCGGATCTATCGATGTACTGAAAATAAACTTCGTGAACTGCTCGGATTCAGAGGCCGATTGCGAGGACAGACTCTTGAACCCGAACTTGCGAATCTGATTGAGCGTTACCTGGACAGAGCATATGCGATCGAGCAGGCGGAGTCTGTGGAACAACCGATGATTCGGATTGATACAGAGAAATTGGCATCGTTACAGCAAGAAAGTGAATACGTGCGATTGGCGCTTACAATTGAGGATGATCACCCTTCTGAAGTGAAGGGTGAAGAGGTTAACAGCGCAAATGTTGCAAGTATTTCAGTAGATGCGCTAGAAGCAAGGGATGAGATCACTCCAACTGAAGATTCCATAGAGCCAGATCCATCTGCAGTAGAGATTGCAACAAGAGTGTCAGCAGAATCGATTGAGTTGCAGTGGGACGAGTCTGCTGAGGCTGATCTGGATGAAGAATGGCTGCTTTTTGCCAAGGAACTATCCCCTCAGCAGGTACAAACGATTCATGTTCTACTTGGTGCAAGTCCAGATACGGAGCTGATGCGTCTGGCTGAGCAATATGGAACGATGCCTACGCTTCTGCTGGATGAAATTAATGATGTGGCTATGGAAACGATCGGTGATCTTCTGATTGATGCTGATCGGATTGCTCCTGATTATATAGATGTGTTCGAACATGTGAAGAGGTGATATTCAGTGACAGAACTTAAAATACCAAAGCGGCTGACCACTGCACTTGTAAATTCATTGACAGCTGGTGTTGTCCCGAGAATTGGACTGGAGCAGATTGCCGTTGGCCGGAAACCGGAAGTGGAAGCCATTTTGCGGGATATGGACAATATTGCGGAGGGTGGAGCAGCGTTTAAACTCATTACGGGTCGTTACGGCAGCGGTAAAAGTTTTCTTTTGCAGATGATTCGTAATTATGCGATGGATCGCGAATTTGTTGTGGCAGATGCCGATCTGTCACCAGAGCGACGATTGGTGGGTACCAAAGGTCAGGGACTTGCCACATACCGCGAACTGATGACTCGTCTGTCTACACGCACACGCCCGGATGGGGGAGCATTGGAGCCGATTTTGCAAAAATGGATCGCCGGGTTGCAACAATCCACGATGCAAAGTCAGAACCTGCGCCCGGATGATCCGGCTCTGCCGCTGGAAGTAGAGAAGCAGATCTATGCGGTGACGGGAGAGATGCAGAATCTGGTTCACGGCTTTGATTTTGCCAAGGTACTGGCTTCCTATTGGAATGGGTACAAGCTCGCTGATGATGATCGCAAACAGGCGGCACTTCGCTGGCTTCGAGGAGAATTTGCAACCAAAACGGAAGCAAAAAAAGAACTGGCTGTTGGTGTAATCATTGACGATGACAACTGGTATGACTACTTCAAATTATGGTCTGAATTCACAGCGTGCATTGGTTACAAAGGATTACTGTTGTTCATTGATGAAGCGGTGAATCTGTACAAAATTACAAACAGCGTCTCACGTCAAAGCAACTATGAGAAATTGCTGACGATGTTTAATGATACGATGCAGGGCAAGGCAGAGCACCTGGGCATATTTGTGGGCGGTACGCCGCAATTTGTGGAGGATGAACGGCGTGGACTATACAGCTATGAAGCGCTTCGCTCCAGGCTTATTGATGGTCGTTATGCAGCCAAAGCGTATGCAAATTATACGGGCCCGATCCTGAAGCTGGCGATGTTATCGCATGAAGAGATTCTAATTCTGCTCCAGAAGCTGCGGCAGATTCATGCCCTGCATTTTGGATACAGTGCAAGTCTGACGGATGAACAATTGGTTGATTTTATGCAAACGGCGGTGAATCGACTGGGGGCGGATGAATTGCTGACCACGCGTGAAGTGGTACGGGACTTTATGGATGTACTGCATACGCTCCACCAGAATCCCGAAGTGACATATACTCAATTACTTGGCGAGCGGGCTGTCAAACCTCAGGAAACGGATAAAGGGCCAGATGCTTCCGCAAATACGGATGATCTGGACGATTTCCTGGCGGAGTTTGAATTATGAGTGAGAATCCGTTCTATCGATTGGCACCATTCGTTCAGGAATTTATATATAAAAAAAGATGGGAATCGCTTCGGCCTGCTCAGATTGAGGCCTGCAATATCTGTTTTCATACTCCGCATCATATGCTGATTGCGGCAGGCACAGCCTCCGGCAAAACGGAGGCGGCTTTTTTTCCTGCATTGACCGAGCTGTATGAACGGCCTTCAAAATCGGTTGGCATTTTGTACATTGGACCGCTGAAAGCCCTGATTAACGACCAATTCGAACGTCTTAAGGATCTGTTATCCGAAGGAAATATTCCGGTTTGGCATTGGCACGGGGATGTGCCTCAGGCGGAGAAAACAAAACTGATGAAAAATCCGTCCGGTGTGCTCCAGATAACGCCAGAATCGCTGGAAGGTCTGCTCATGAATCGACCGAATGCAATCCCGGCGCTGTTTCATGACTTGCGATATGTCATCATCGATGAGGTGCATGCTTTCATGGGAGCGGATCGGGGCATTCAAGTACTCAGCGAACTTGCCAGAATCGAGCGTATGGCTGGCTGTGCACCGCGAAGAGTGGGCTTGTCCGCTACACTTAGTGACTATGATGCGGCTACATCTTGGCTTGCTGCCGGAACGCAGCAGGGGGTGGATGTAGTCTCTTCCCCGGGCGGTCGCAAGCTGCGACTGCGGGTGGAACATTTCTCTTTTCCAGATGCGCAGGACGAGGAGCAGGCGGAGCAGCTTCATAACGCACGCAAAGCCTACTACGACTTCATTTATGAGAGCACACATCGTAAAAAAGCGTTGATCTTCACCAACAGCCGTACCGATGCAGAAGTCACCATTCTTGAGATGCGGCGGGTCGCGGCTCGCAGGGAGGAACGTGATGTGTTCCATGTTCATCATGGAAGTATCTCCGCCATGCTGAGGGAAGAGACGGAAGCTGCCCTACGCACTGGATCAGGGCCCGCGGTTGCTGCGGCAACGGTCACGCTTGAACTGGGCATCGATCTGGGCGAACTGGAACGTGTGGTTCAGCTTGGTGCACCGTATAGTGCGTCCAGCTTTGTACAGCGTCTGGGACGTTCAGGAAGACGAGAGGACATGGCATCAGAGATGCTTTTTGTATGTCCGGAGGAAGAGGATGAGGAAGCGCAATTGCCAGCACGTATGCCGTGGACGTTGATGCGTGCGATTGCTGTTATCGAACTATATGTAAAAACCAAGTGGGTCGAGCCGCTTGAAGCCCGCAAAATGCCCATAGGTGTACTTTATCATCAGACGATGAGCATGTTGAAAAGTATGGGGGAGGCGGAGCCGAGAGATCTTGCAGAAGCCATCCTTTCGCTGGCTCCCTTTGCGTTGATAAGACCTGATCAATATCAGGTTTTCCTGAATTACCTCATTGAGACGGATCACCTGCAATGGACAGAAGATCGAACATTGATTATCGGTCTGACAGGTGAAAAAATCGTGAATAATTATCGCTTCTACGCGGTGTTTAAGGACGATGAGGAACATAAAGTGCTGAACGGCTCGGAAGAGATTGGTTCGATTACAACCGTACCCCCACCTGGCTATTGCTTCTCGCTCGCAGGTAAACTGTGGAAAGTGGAAGAGGTCGATCATAAGCACAAGGCTGTGTATGTGAAGTCTGCAAAAGGTAAAGTAGATACGCTATGGCTTGGAGCGGGAGGAGATATTCATACGTCGGTGGTACAGAAAATGCGTGAAGTGTTGTCCGACTCAGTGATCTATCCCTACCTGTCACCACAAGCCGTCAATCGACTTGAACGGGCACGCCGCTTAGCTCGTGAAAGTGGACTGTTGAAGCAGGTTGTCATTCCGGCAGGGGGAGATTCGATGTACGTTCTTCCTTGGGTGGGAAGTAAATCATTCCGTACATTGGAGCGCCTGATGAAGCATAATCTGTCCAAGAAACTTGCCTTGCGTTCGGTTGTGCCCATGGAGCCCTATTATTTTGTGGTGTCCGGCAAGATCGATGAACGAACATTGTTAGCCGAGATTATGAGTGAGTGTCGGACGGCCGAAGACGCATCTGCGTTACTGGCTGAAGATGAAGCGCCTTATCTGGGCAAGTATGATGAATTCGTCGCGCCGCCTTTGATCCGTGAGGCTTTTGCCGTGGATGGGCTGGATCTGGATGGATTGAAGGAAGGTTTACAGCAAACATTGGAGTGGGACTTCTCAAGCTCCAATCGGACATGACGTTTTTACGTAATCAGTGTGTGTGAAGAATGGTACAGCAATCGAAGCGACTCGGTGTAATAATGTAGTTTAACTTTTTATGCGGAATAGGGTTGACACCATCTCACCTCCCATGTAATATATGAAAAGTCGTCACACACGAATTACATCAAATTGCATATATCATTTCGTATAACCTCGCAGGCCGAAAGTGTACACAGGGCGAGGGTCTCTACGGGAAGCCTATACTTCCTAACTACGATGCCAAGGAATCAATGTATTCCTTGCTCGTAGTTAGGATTTTTTGCATTTAGATGGTGTCTGTGACCTTGGCATGAACCAACATGCGGGCGTATTTTTCTTATCATCAGGAGGTTTATTCACAAATGAAATATTATCTGTCCGTTCTCGCGGGAGCGATGAGTTATGGCATATTATCCACGATTGTGGTTCTGGCGTATGGCGAAGGATATAAACTTGGAGAGGTTGTCGGAACACAGCTGATAACGGGTTTTCTTCTTTCCTGGATGCTGGCGCTATACACAAGATTTAGAACCAAACGCAAGTCACAGGCAAATGGCAAAACATCAGGAGCCGTGGCACAGGTATTCAAACGGTTGACGTGGAAACAACGTCTGTTATTGATGGCTGCCGGAACACCAACGGTAATTACAGGTCTCGTGTATTATCAGTCTTTGCGTTATATCCCTGCTTCACTTGCTATTATCCTGTTGTTCCAGTTCACATGGATTAGCGTATTGATTCAGGCGATTAGCAAACGTCAACGTCCAGACAAAGTCACGTTCCTGACGTTGATCATTCTGTTTGGTGGAACCTTACTGGCAGCGGGTTTCCTGGAACAAGGATTGGGTGAGTTCAACGGTCTGGGTATTGCTCTTGGACTAATGGCAGCCGTAAGTTATTCCCTGTTTGTCTTGTTCAGCGGTAAAGCGGTTCCTTCAGCGCATCCAGCCTTCCGCAGTGCGTGGATGGTTACAGGCGGTTTGATCCTCCTGTGCATTTTGTTCCCGCCGACATTCCTCTTTAACGGATTGATCTGGAGCCAGTTGCTTGTATTTGGATTGCTGCTTGGATTCTTCGGGGCCTTCATTCCACCAGTATTGTTCGCTATCGGCGTTCCGCATATTGGTGGTGACATGGCCGGAATATTGGGTGCAGTGGAGCTTCCAATTGCAGTATTGTTATCCTCAATCGTGCTCCATGAGCATGTCAGCGGATTGCAATGGTTCGGAGTTATTATTGTGCTCATTGGTGTAGCCCTGCCAGAGTTGTATAAATTACGTATGAGACGAAGTCGGAATACACCGATCTATTCCTGAGTTATACAAAAAGGGATATTGGGAAGCCTGAACGGGAATAACCGTAGTAAAGCCTGAGAAATCAGGCTTTTTTTATTGAAGGAATACGGCTCAACCACAATAGCCCAGAGGGGTCATTTTCATTGTCATGCGAATCAGGTATGCTTAAAGAATACATCCGTCTGTTGATTGAATATTGATGGGACATCGAATGAGGAGTGTTTATATGAAAAGCTGGTTTGGAAAAACATGGCCTTGGTTAACACTGGGTCTGACCGTTGTTGTACTGCTTGGATCATTTTTGGTTTATTTTATGGGCAAAGACTTATCCCCGGGATCTGGAAGTGCTGTAACTGCACAAGCCGAGACAGCGGAGGATTTGAAGGGATATGAAGTCATTGATGTGGACGTAAGTAACGATGGTTTTGGACCAGACGTTATCGAGGTGAAAGCTGGCGTACCAACCAAAATCAACTTTATTCTGACCCGGTCGGTGACACATGTCAAATCAGTCGGATCACAAAAGCTTGGCATGGATCTATACATGCAAAAGGGACCTAATTATTATACGGTCGATAAAGATCTGCCAAAGGGAGAATATGAGATTCACTGCGGTATGTATATGATATACGCAACGATTAAGGTCGTATAAGCAGAAGGAGCAAGGTTTCGGGTCACCGAGCTTTGCTCCTTTTTTTGGTGCGTGATATCATGAGAAAGTGGGTGAAATCGATCAGGAGGTGGCGAAAATGAAAGCGCTATTTATTGGAGGGACAGGCACCATCAGTACGGCCATTACGGAGATGCTTGCACGGCAAGGCTGTGAACTGTATCTGATTAATCGAGGCAATCATAACCATGACTTACCTAAGGAAGTCAACGTACTTCAAGCGGATATTAATGACGAGCCACGTGTAGCGGAACTGATAGCTGATCTGGAATTTGATGTTGTGGCAGACTTTATCGCTTTTGTACCGTCTCAATTGGAGAGAGATTACCGTTTGTTCAAGGATAAAACAAAGCAGTTTATTTTTATAAGTTCAGCATCAGCGTATCAGACTCCTCTGGCTGATTACCGGATCACGGAAGGTACGCCCTTATCGAATCCATACTGGGAGTATTCTCGCAACAAGATTGCCTGTGAAGACTATCTGATGAAACAATACCGCGAGCACGGATTCCCTGTGACCATCGTGCGTCCGAGCCATACGTATGGTGACAAATCGGTACCTCTCGGTGTTCATGGTGCTCAAGGCAGCTGGCAGGTTATCAAGCGCATACGTGAAGGCAAACCCGTTATCATCCATGGAGATGGCACCTCACTGTGGACCATTACGCACAATACTGATTTTGCCAAAGGGTTTATCGGGCTTATGGGAAATATCCATGCCATTGGTGAATCGGTACATATCACCTCGGACGAATCCGTCACCTGGAATCAGATTCATGAGATTATCGCCGGTGTGTTGGGAGTTAAGCTTCATGCGGTACATGTACCCTCCGAGTTCTTGGCAGCATGCAGTGACCAGGATCTTCGCGGCGGTTTGCTGGGGGACAAAGCCAATACCGTTGTGTTTGACAACAGTAAGCTGAAGCGGCTTGTTCCGGAATTTGTAGCAACGACAAGAGCCGATCAGGGTATTCGAAGTACGATTGAGCACATACTGGCCCATCCTGAATTACAGACCGAAGATCCGGAATTTGATGTATGGTGTGACAAGGTCGTTGGCGCACTGGACGAAGCGTTATTAAAGATCAGAGATGAGAAATGAGAAGTAAGGCGTTCATGATCAAGTGTTTACATTCATGCGCTTAATCGTTATAATCAAGAAAAAATGACACTTGTTAGGGGAGGCACCCCAACTTAGGACATCGTTCCTTTGTTGGGGGGCCTCCCTTTTTTGTGTGCCAAAAAGGAGAGTAGACGTTGAAGAAATCAGGAAAACGTGTGAAGAAACAAGCGGAACAGTTAACCAAAGTGGTACTGGCATTTGCGTTATTATCACCTCAAGCCCTGTTGCTTGAATGGGGTGCAGCCACGGTAATGGCTGAAACGGTTGAAACAATCGGGATTGTATCCGACACGTCCAGCATGAAGGCTGTACAGTCATCCAAGGTGAAAGTAGAGATGAACAGTGATGGCAAATACAGAATTGTATTACTACCAAACACAAATGTATTTTACGGTGGCGATACAGGGAATGTATCTACGATTATCGACCATAATGGATCACCCGTGAACTTCAAAACGTTGCCATTGAATTATTACCGAATTAACAATAATGTGATTGAAATGTCCCGGCAAAAGGACAATGTGGAATATATTTTGCGTGTATCTATCGTTAATGCTACCTCACAAGGTGGGTACATGAAGGTTGAACTGGAAGCTATCAATCGTAGTGGAACGGCACTGAATTTGGGTGGAACATTTTATTGGGATACGATGGTGAATGGCAATGATGCATCTCCGTTTGAAGTCATCGAGAATGGATGGCGCAATTACAGCGGCGGTGTTCAGGTCACGGCTTTTTATGCCAATACGTACAATGTTGTGAATGCAGATCGTATATATATGGGCCAGTACAGCAGTCCAGACAGCGCCCGGCTCACGGGAGGGTCTTCACCTTCAGCGTTCACTCCAGGCCAGACCGTTACGGCGAGTGATACAGCTGCACAATTTTGGTGGGACGCCAAGTCAACAGCAAATCAGGCTTCACGCAAATTTTCAACCATTGTGGGGATTGGCCCCAAAAATGCTCCACCTTCATTTACCTTAACAGCACCCTCTTCGGGTCAAACCTATTACAAAGGCGAGCAACTTCAGATCTCTGGTACAACGCGAGATACGGATGTAGGCGACCAGTTGACCGTGAAATGGTCCATAGATGGTGGGTCCGAGAACATTCTGACCCAGATGACCGCAACGGGTTCTAATCAGTCTTTCAACACCAATTACACTTTGCCTGACACCCTGCCAGATGGCACACACACATTACAAGTATGGGTCATGGATGACAAAGGTGGGGTGTCCTCAGCAGGCACCGTTAACTTTACGGTAAGAAGTTTTGTTGTGCCCGGAACGCCGACATATACATTGGTTAACCCTAATAGCTTGACGGTGAATTGGGATAAGAAGGCGAATGATGCATCCGTTACGTATGAACTGAAGAATATGACGACAAATCAGATCGTGGACACAGGTACATCAAACAGTCGGCAGGTGATTGGGCTTACTCCGAATACCAGTTATTCTTTTGCCGTACGGGCCAAAAATTCAAGTGGTTCCTATACGGGTTACTCCAGTCCAGCTTCCAAGTATACACTGGCCAATCCACCCGCTGCTGCGGCTGTAACACAATCAGGCAACTCCGTTACAGCGAGTTGGAGTAATAATGGAAATCCTGCAGGTACGCATTATAAAACGGAAATACGCAGTCCAGGCGGGCAAGTCCTTGCAACGGGAACAACAACTTCCACACGTACAGCGTTTGCCCTGACCGGACTCGCGGACGGAAAATATGAAGTTTTTGTGGCGGCACTGAATGGTGAAGGGATACAGACCCCATTTATATCCGCTGGAGAGATGATTAAAGATACGACGGGTCCAACTGCTCCGTCTGTTACAGTCACTCCATCCTCATGGACCAAGGAAGATGTTCTCGTTACGGTTGAAGAGGGAAAAGATGCCTTGAGCGGAACTCAAAAGACTGAAGTTAAAGTCGGTCCGACAGGAGAATGGCGTGAATACAGTACTCCGTTTACCGTAAGCAGTGAAGGCAACACAACTGTTATGGCACGCAGTATTGATGCGTTTGGTAATACAGGACAGGAAACGGCTGTGACAGCCAGGGTAGATCGGACGGCACCAACGCCACCTGTTATCTCGTTGAATCCGCCCGAATGGACAAAAGCGGCGGTAATCGTGACATTAACGGAAGGTACGGACGAAGCAAGTGGCATTGGTCTGACACAGTATAAGCTGGGAAGCGAGGGAGAATGGATAGACTACAAGACCCCTATTACACTCAGTGAAGAAGGAATAACGGAGATTTATGCACGAAGTGTAGATCGGGCGTCCAATGTCAGTGCTTCCACTTCGGCAACAGCCAGAATCGACAAGACTGGGCCTGAGCAACCAACGATTACGTTAAGTGAAGAGGATTGGACGAATCAGGATGTAACTTTTGCAATAAACAGTGGTGAAGATGCAGGCAGTGGGCTTGCCAAGAGTCAATATCGACTTAACAAAGAAGGTCCCTGGATCGATTACACGGGCGAAGTGACGGTTACCGATGAGGGAGAAACGATCGTATATGCACGCTCACTTGACCGTGTAGGCAATATAAGCACGTCCGCTCAGGCTACAGTTCGAATCGACACGACAGCTCCAACCGAGCCGGTGATTAGTTTAAGTCCTTCTGGATGGAGTAAAGAACATGTGCAATTCACTATCGCTGGAAGTGTTGATGAACAAGCGATTTCCTATGAATACAGCATGAATGATGCCCCGTATATGACAGGAAATAGCGGTACAGTTAGTACAAACGGCGCAACCACCATTCGAGCCCGAGCAAGAGATACCGTTGGTAATGTGAGCAAGGAAGTGAGTCGAATCGCTTATGTGGATCAGATGGCTCCAACGATTACATTTGCACCAAACGGACATGGCTGGACGGACATGGACATATCCACCACCATTCAATATGCAGATGCCCACTCAGGCATTCAGGAACTGGAACGATTCTATCAAGTTACGAACAGTGCAGAATCACCGGAGCATTGGCTTGAAGCTCGCTCTGACGAGCATAAAATATCCATCGAATCGGAAGGCATATGGTACATCCATGCGAAAACCATGGACAGAGCAGGTAATACATATGAGACAACATCATCCCCTTACCATATTCAACGCAAGCCCCAGCAACCGAATCATGTGAGAATGACACAGATCGCTGAGACATCAGCTGAACTTACAGTGGATTTGCCAACAGGGGAAAGGTATACCAATGGATATCAGTATGAGATAACGAATAAAACGACAGGACAGTCATGGACACTGGACTACCCTAACCACAGTATAATCGATCACTCTCTAAGCGGTGGTCAGGTCTATGAATATGAAGTTAGGGTGAGAAACCATACCGGAGTAAGTGATGCAGTAAGTGCTCAAGTATTAACGATCCCGGCAGCTCCCGGAACGTTGCATGTTCGAAAAGTAGATTCCCAGCCGCATTTGGCCGAAATCCAATTTGATTCAGTACAGGGAGCAGATGCTTACCGCATCATCGCGACTACTTCGGACGGTGCCACCGTATTTGATCAGACGGTATCTGATCCGGGTAGCCTTCCCTACGTCAGCAACCTCGTTCCAGGAACCATTCATAACATTTCGGTAACGGCAATGAATGAAAGTGGCGCAGGTGGTAGCAGTAGGACCGGATTTCTCACACTGCCGGCAATGCCCGGTGAGTTTATGGCCGTTCAGATTCGGGAGCATGATATTTCATTAACGTGGGATACGGTGACTTCTGCAACGTATTATGGTCTTTCGCGTGATGGAACAGCTATATATGAAGGAGAGAAGACAGAGTATCTGGATTCAGGTCTGGATAGTGGCACGGAGTACAGCTATGCGTTGATTGCCGGAAACGAGACAGGACCAGGGCCCTTGGCAGGATTACCTTTGCTCAAGACGTTACCTGGGCAGGTGACCAGCTTACACGTATCGGATGCTTCCACAACGAGCCTTCGTCTGAATTGGGATGCAGTACGAGGAGCCGATCGTTATGAGTTATGGTTGAATGGAGAGAAGTCCGGAACGGTTCCTGTCGGAACCCAAGAATGGGTCTTTGCGGGCCTGGATTCGGGAACATCATATCAACTGGCTGTTCAAGCGGTGAACGGAAGTGGACAAGGGATGCGCAGTTCGGTATCAGGAACAACGCTACCGGAGAGCCCATCGGGACTTCACGCTGTTCAAGTAACTGAACAGGGAGCGATCTTGAGCTGGGAGCCTGTCGTTGGGGCAACGAAATATCGGGTGGTCATCGATGGACAGAGCCATGAGATATCAGATACACAACTCGCAGTTCAGCATCTGTCAAGCAGTCGTGAGTATACCTATGAAGTACAGGCGGGCAATGCTGCCGGGTACGGTGCATCCACCAGTAGTACAATTCTTACGCTACCTAGCAGGCCGGAAGGACTGAATGTCAATTGGACTGGTGAAACAAGTATGGGACTTGCATGGCAAGCGGTAGATACGGCGAATCTCTATATTGTGAGAATCAATGGAACAGAAGTAGGCAGAACATCAGAACTGACCTACACGGCTGAGGGATTGTTGCCAGGTACAGAGTACGTTTTGGAAGTTCAGGCTGCGAATGCTTCTGGTTCCGGTGAGAGAGCGCAGCTCATCCGATTGTCCAAACCGGTATCGCCTACCGAAGTACTTGTTGATCCAGGAGTACATCGGGCAAAAGTTTCCTGGTCTGAGGTGGAAGGTGCCGCTGAATATGTGATTGAGCAAAATGGCAAGGAGATTTATAGGGGCATTGAGAATGAAGCAACGATTACCGGTCTACAGGATGGGACGTGGCATCACTATCAACTATGGGCGATCAACAGACAGGAGACTCGTTCTGAAGCGACGGAAGTATCTCTGCTGACTTTGCCTCAGAAACCCGATAAGGTTCCAGTATATGATGTGGCAAAAAACAGCCTAGGTCTGGATTTCAGTAACACTGGTGTCCAAGGGGCAGATCATTATGTCATTGAAAGGGATGGAATAGAGATCACTCAGATGGATTCAAGTGAAACCCATTTCGTAGACAAGAATCTGTTGCCAGGAACGAAATACACTTATGTGATTCGGGCAGTTAATGCGAGTGGAACGAGTGCGCCGCTTACTTTTGGTATAATGACTCGAACTTTGCCATTGGTTGCAGAAGATATCACAGTGAAAGCCGGAACACATGCGGTGGATCTGGCTTGGGATGTTGTTAAGGGAGCGGCTGCATATGAGATTCGTAATCGGATAACGGGAGATGTACAGAGCGTGTCTGAACCGTCTGTACATCTCAATAGCATGCTGGATGGCACAGTGTATGAATTCGAACTTGTTGCGATTAATGAAGATGGTCATCGGTCTGAACCTATTCAGATTCAGGTTTTAACGAAGCCCATCTCACCTCAGACGGCAGGCATAACACACATCACAGATCAGACTGCGGTACTGGACCTGACTGGAAGCTCCACACGGGGAGCAGAGCAATTCGTCATTATGCGGGATGGTGTTGAAGTCGCTAAGGTTCCAGCAGATCAAGCTTCATTTGAAGATAATGGACTGACACCAGGCGAGCATTACACGTATACCATCAAAACATCAAATGCAGCGGGGGAGAGTGATTCCGGTTTCGAAGTTCACTTGCGGACGTTGCCCGCGACTATTGATGAACCTTTACATGCAAGCATGATTGGGGAAAAGGAGGGATTGATCTCTTGGCCAAAGGTGCAAGGTGCGGAGGGATATACCATACGTATCGGAGATCAGATGTTCACCACTATAGAAGAAGGGGATATCACAGAGGTGAAATTAACTCATTTGGAGAGTGCAACCCGATATGATCAGGTACAGATTATTCCTTATAATACGGCTGGTTCAGGAAGCCCAATGACCGTGACTCCTTTTTACACCGTGCCTCATGTGGATTCACTGGAAATGAAGATATACCCCGAGACAGATCACGCCAAACTGGAATGGGACTTCCCATTTGGGAACGAAACATTTGTTGTATTGCTGGATGGTACAGAAGTATACCGAGGCAAACAAAAAGAGTTTATTATTGATCAACTGGATGCAGGTAAGCAGTACCCGATTCAAATCTACACAGAGAATGATCAGGGAGATACATCGGAGAAGCTCATGTATTCTGTCCTGACCAAGCCAGCAGCTCCGGTCAAAGTGGAGTATCATTCGGCGAAGGACCACATTCGTCTTATATTGGAACAGAGCCGGGTCGAAGGTGCCGAGTTGTTTATCATTGAACGGGATGGTGTGGAGGTTGCTCGTATTCCTGCAGATGAACTGTTCTATGACGACAAGGAACTCGAACCGGGCGTGAACTATACCTATACAGTGAAGACCATGAATGCGTCGGGCAGTAGTGATGGTGGTTATTACCTTCATGCAATGACTTTGCCCGGTAGTGCTGCTTCACCTCCTGTAGTAGAGGGACGTTCCATGTATGGTGCAGACATCGTATGGGAACTGATTCCCGGTGCTGCGGGTTATCGAATCTATCGAAATGAAGAGCTTGTGGGAACAACAACGGAGACATCAATACATGTGTCTGAATTAATCAGTGCAGAGCGTTATACTGACTTTGCAATCATTCCATTTAATGAGGCAGGGGAGGGTGAGGCACTCCAGGTTCCGGAATTCGAGACGTTGCCTTCCGAGGAACTGACAGTAGCAGCCATAGCGCAAGGTACTAATACGATTAAGCTAACTTGGGAACTGGATTCCATGAATGAGGTGATTGTGATCACCCATAAAGATCGTGAGATCTACCGTGGCACCGAGCGTAGTCATGTATGGTCAGGGCTGAATGCCGAGCAGCATTATGAGGTGGAAGTATGGACGGAGAATTCAGCAGGTGAGAAAAGTGAAAGCAAACGGGCCGCAGCCATGACTTTTCCGTATCCACCATCCGCTTGGAGCGGTAGTGGTACAGCTTCAAATCCAGCAGGTACTTCGGTAAAAGCCGATGAGGTGAGTTCACAACCTGAACCTTCTGATGAGCAACCTGAGTTACCTGCGAAAAAAAATATCAAATTTATTGATATCAGCCAAACATTCAATAAAGACCAGATCACCTGGCTGGCGGAACAAAATATCATTCAAGGTGTAAGTGAAACTCGCTTCGAACCACGCCGTCCGATCACGCGTGCAGAGTTCACCGCATTGATCGTGCGTTTGATGGGTGTGGACACAATGGTTAATGAACACCATGGATTTCAGGATGTAAACGATGATGATTGGTTCGCTCCTGAGATTAAGGCAGCCGTTCATCATGAGATGGTTCAAGGGATGGGGAACGGCAAATTCGCTCCGTATGCACTGGTAACACGTGAACAGGCATCTAAGATTATAGCAAATGTTGTTCGTAAAATCAGACCGGAACCGCTTACTTCCCCAAGAGCGTTTACCGACCAGACTGATGTATCATATTGGGCCCAAGAAGAAGTGCAGGAACTTGCGGGTTTGTACATGATTACCGGATATGAAGATGGCAGCTTCCGTCCCATGCAGCATTTGAGCAGATCCGAAGCTGCAGCGCTGATCTTCCGCTTAAATAAGCTGATTCAAGTCATGGATGAGAACCGTACAGATCAAGTGAAGAAAGCGTCAGCGTTTGATCGTCATATCTAAATTGAATTGATTCTTACATGTGATACTGCAAGCATCGCTAGTAACGACATTACCGCTTGATTGGTTTTTAATGCTATAATGGTTGCCAATATGATAAAAAAAGGGTAATGAACAATGGTGATGAATAATGAATAATAAATTTATCCGGATATATGAAGATATTGCAGATCGTATTCGGACCGGAGAGATTGAGGCAGGGACGCTGCTTCAATCGGAACTGGATCTATCGGAAAGTTATCAAACGTCTCGAGAGACTATTCGCAAAGCATTGAAAATGTTGTACGAAGAAGGTTACATTCAGAAGATTCAAGGCAAGGGCTCGATTGTACTGGACATACGCAAGATCGATTTTCCCATCTCAGGTCTAGTTAGCTTCAAGGAATTAGCCAAAAAAATGGGACATCGCGCTCAAACGTATGTGAAGGTTTTCGAGGAGCAACAAGTGGATCAGGCGTTGCATAAGAATATTAACTTTGGTCTGAATGAACAGGTCTGGGCGATCAGACGTGTTCGCAAAGTGGATGGAGAGCATGTCATACTGGACAAAGATTACATTAGCCAGCGGCTTGTTCCTGGGCTCAGTAAAGAGATCTGTAATGATTCCATCTATGAGTACATTGAGCAAGAGCTGGGGCTTTCCATTTCGTTTGCCAAAAAAGAGATTTTGGTGGAAGAACCCACCGCTGAGGACAGGGAACTGCTTGACCTTGAAGGGTTTCATAATGTGGTTGTGGTGAGGAGCCAAGTGTACCTGGAGGATGCCAGTCAATTTCAGTATACGGAATCGAGGCATCGACCGGACAAGTTCAGATTTGTGGATTTTGCGCGTCGCAGATAAGTTAATCAAGAACGATCAGAGAGTACCTTTCACTGCATTATTCAGTGGATCGGTACTCTCTTTGGTTATGGGGGAATCCGAAGATCGTCCATCAAGAACCGCTTAATGTCAATGTTCTTCCTGCATGTCGGAGCGTATGATCACAATATATACGAGGCCGAGGAGTGAGCGAATTGAATCACGTGACAGCGACATCAAATGTTCGCATATGGGAAGAAACCAGAGATATTCCAACCTATGGTACAGGTAAACCGGACAAAAATCCGATGTTTCTTGAAAAGAGAATCTACCAGGGGAGTTCGGGGAAGGTGTACCCGCATCCCGTGATCGACAGCATTGAAGATGATGCCAAAATGAAATCTTATCGATTAGTTATTCTCGAAAATGAATATGTACGTATTGAGATGATGCCCGAACTGGGTGGACGGATCTATCGTGCGCTGGATCGGACCAACAACTACGATTTTGTATATTATAACCGGGTGATTAAACCTGCACTTGTGGGTCTGGCAGGGCCATGGATTTCCGGAGGAATTGAATTCAACTGGCCACAGCATCATCGGCCCAACACGTTTGGCCCAGTCGATTATACATTTGACAATAATGAAGATGGAAGCGCTACCGTGTGGGTGGGTGAGATTGATCGCATGTATGGTACCAAAATGACCGCTGGCTTCACATTACATCCCGGCAAAGCCTATCTTGAAATCCATGCCGAGGTATACAATCGCACCAGCGTACCTCAAACTTTTCTATGGTGGGCCAACCCGGCTGTAGCCGTCAACGAGCATACGCAATCTGTGTTTCCACCTGATGTAACAGCTGTGCTGGACCACGGAAAACGGGACGTATCCCGCTTTCCCATCGCAACCGGAACCTATTACAAGATGGACTATTCCGAAGGTGTGGATATCTCGCGATATAAAAACATACCGGTTCCAACATCCTATATGGCGTATAAGTCGGATTATAATTTTGTAGGGGGTTATGATCACGGGGTTCAGGCAGGTTTGTTGCATGTAGCTAATCATCATATTTCTCCGGGCAAGAAGCAATGGACCTGGGGGAATGGGGAATTCGGGCAAGCCTGGGATCGACAGTTAACGGACGAGGATGGACCATATATTGAATTAATGACAGGGATCTATACCGATAATCAGCCTGATTTTACATGGTTACAGCCTTATGAAGCGAAATCATTTTCACAGTATTTTATGCCGTATAAAGGAATTGGTATAGTCAAAAATGCATCGATTGATGCAGCGGTTAATCTGGAAAAGGATGAAACGACCGGAATGGTAACCGTGATGGTATATGCGACGTCGGTTTTTGAACAAGTGACCGTTGAAGTGATAGGTCCAACCACGGTATATCTCCATGAAAGATGTAATATCTCACCTACGGAACTATATAAATATTCATTCCCGTGGAGCGGACAAGATGAATGGCATCAGTTGAAGTTAAGTGTTCGAAGTGCGGAAGGAAGAGTACTCGTGGCCTATCAGCCTGAACGTTCTGAGATTCAGGAAGTTCCAGATCCGGCCACACCACTCCCGTTACCATCCGAGATTCGTACGAATGAACAACTATATCTGGCTGGTCTTCATTTGGAGCAATATCGGCATGCCACGTATGAACCGGAACCTTATTATCTGGAAGGGTTGAAGCGTGATGCAACGGATAGTCGTCTAAACATTGCGTATGGCACATTGCTGCTGCGCAGAGGGTTGTTTCAAGATGCAGAGAAGCATTTCAGACAGGCCGTTCAATCGCTGACGTGGAAAAATACGAATCCATATGATAGTGAAGCATTTTACCAACTCGGTCTAAGTTTGAAACTACAGGGGAAACAGGAAGAAGCCTACGCAGCACTGTATAAAGCCGTATGGTCTGCACAGTATCAGGATACGGGTTATTATATGCTTGCTCAGATCGATACAGCGTTACATCGGGAGCTGGAAGCGCTGGATCACATCGAACGTTCGCTGATTCGTAACAGTAGAAACTACAAGGCTCGGCATCTGAAGGTGTGTCTGCTGCGCAGGTTGGGTCAAGATGAACGGGCCCTCCAATATGCGTATGAAACGTCGGAACTGGACCCGGTTGAATTTGGAGCTGCACATGAATTAGTCCTGATCTACAGCGGAGCGACTGCACCTTCAGAGAGAGAACAAGCGGAGCAAGCACGTGAACATTTCCATCGTCTGATGCGAGGAGACGTTTATAATTATCTGAATGTAGCCGCAGATTACGCGGATAGTGGGTTGTGGGAAGAAGCACTGACGGTACTCTCGTATGTTGAATCCGAAAATTCACAGCCGTATCCTTTGGTTGGTTATGCTAAGGCTTACTTGTATCGTCAGCTGGGGGATGTGGAGCAGGCCCGGGAATGTCAAAGACAAGGGAAAGCTGCTCCAACGGATTATTGTTTTCCTAATACGTTATTTGAATTCATGGTGCTTCAGGATGCATTGGCAGTGGATTCGAATGATGCGCGTGCTCACTATTACCTGGGAAATTGGTTATATGACCATAAACGTTACGAAGAAGCAATCACCCATTGGGAAACTTCGCGCGAGGCGGATGCTTCATATCCGACTGTACATCGGAATCTGGGACTGGCTTATTATAACAAGCTGAATCGCCCCGATCTTGCACTGGCATCATTAGAGGAAGCTTTCCGGTTGGATACACAGGATGCCCGAATCTTCTACGAGTTGGATCAATTGCACAAGAAGATAGGGTATTCCTGCGAGCATCGAATCATTCACCTGGAAGATCACATGGAGCTGGTTCATCATCGTGATGATCTGTATATCGAGTGGGTGACTTTATTGAATATGCAAGGTAGTCATCAAGAAGCATGGAATGCCCTTCAGACCCGGCGGTTTCATCCATGGGAGGGTGGAGAAGGTAAAGTAAATGGACAATATGTTACGGCACTGACAGAACTGGCGAACCAAAACCTGGAGAAACAACAACCTGAACTAGCATTGGAGCTGTTGCAGAAGGCATTAGTTTACCCGGAGAACTTAGGTGAAGGTAAGCTGGAGGGAGCCGGAGACAATCCAGTTTACTTTTATCTTGGCTGTGCCTACCAGCAACTGAAGAATGATCAGGCGGCAGAGGAGAATTTCCACAGAGCATCAATCGGTTTGAATGAACCGGCAAGCGCGATGTTTTATAATGATCAACCGCCGGAATCTATCTATTATCAGGGTCTAGCCTGGCAGAAACTTGGCAATGTGAAGGAAGCAAACCGACGCTTTAACAAACTCATTGACTATGCGGAAAGACATATGCATGATCACATCCGAATGGATTATTTTGCGGTATCTCTGCCCGATTTTCTAGTATTCGACGACGATCTCAATCAGCGAAATGAAGAACATTGCCGGTATATGCGGGCATTGGGTCTTCTGGGGCTGGGTCGGACGAGTGAAGCCAAACTTGAGTTGGAGCGGGTACTGGAGAAAAACCCGAATCATCAAGGGGCAATCATCCATCAATAATTGATAATCGTTTCAACACATCCCATTTATATCGAAGGAGTTATATAATCCATGAACGATAATATAGCAGGTAGCCATATTCGCTTTATATTGGATGCGGAAGATAAAGAGATTCGTGCGGGTCGCATGACTGGCAGTGGCGGCAAAAGCCCACGAGGGGAATCGTATGATTTTACCAACTATTATATGACTCGTAATGCTAAACCCCATATTCCTGTGGTAGGTGAATTTCATTTCTCCAGATTCGCTTACTTACAGTGGGAAGAAGAATTACTGAAGATGAAGGCAGGCGGGGTGAGCATTGTCGCTTCCTATGTTTTCTGGAATTTTCACGAGGAGCAGGAAGGGGAATTTAATTGGTCAGGAAACCTGAATTTGCGGCACTTTGTGGATCTGTGTGGCAAGCATGAGCTGCCGCTGATCGTGCGAATTGGTCCATTCTGTCATGGAGAAGTGCGTAATGGCGGAATGCCGGATTGGCTATTCAGTTATCCATTCGAAGTCAGGTCGAACGATGGAGGATATCTGTATTACGCCAAGCGATTATACCGGGAGATTGCTCGTCAGCTCAACGGCTGTTTTTATCAGGAGGGTGGCCCTGTTATCGGGGTACAGTTGGAAAATGAGTACATGCACGCTGGCACACCCATGGATGCATGGGGGTATACCCGCGAAAAATACATTACCTCCGGCCGGGATGGACGAGAACATCTGAAGATGCTTCGCCATATTGCCGAAGAAGTCGGTATGAAGCCGATGTTCTATACTGCCACGGCCTGGGGTAATGCTGCGGTGCCTGATGAAGGAACATTACCGATGCTAGCGGGGTATGCGTACACACCATGGATTCCCAATCAGCCTCCAAGCCGGGAGTATTTGTTCCGGGATCTGCATATGAATCCTGTGGAAGAAGTGGATTATGACAGTCTGGAGTATCCTGCTGCGTATTGCGAGCTTGCTGGGGGCATGCAGGTCAGTTATCACGCTCGGCCGGTTGTTGATGCGGACAGTGTCGAGGCGATGACCATTGTGAAACTTGCGAACGGCAGCAATCTGGTTGGGTATTATATGTATCACGGGGGGACCAATCCGATAGGCAAAAATTCATATATGAACGAGCAGGCATTGCCGAAAATGACGTATGATTACCAATCGCCACTCGGGGAATTTGGACGTGTTGGTGAATCGTATGACCGCATTCGAAGCTTATCCATGTTCCTGAAAGCATACGGTGAGTTGCTTGCGCCAATGGGCTGTGTTATACCTGATGGTCAACAATCTATAACCCCGGAGAACACATTGGAGCTGCGTTGGTCTGTTCGGCAACAAGATGGCTCTGGATTTCTGTTCATAAATAATTATCAGGATCATGTGGCGTTGCCTGATCGAGATATACAATTGGAACTGCATACCAGCAAAGGGACTGCTTTTTATCCAAGAGAAGGAACGATGCAGCTGAAATCCGGCATGGCAGCCATTCTGCCTTTCCATATGAATCTGAATGGAATGAAGATCATTAGTGCTACCGTTCAGCCACTGACCCGATTTATGGTAAATCAGGAGCTTACGGTTGTGTTTTATGCCCATGAAGGTATGGCGCCTGAGTATGTTATTGATGCAACATCTGTTACAAATGTGGATATGCCCGAAGGTACAGTATCTGAGCAGGGAAATGAGGTTGTGATACACCCGATTGCCGGCAAGGGCCATCATCTGCGAATCACGACATCGGATGGGGTGGGAATACGAATCATTACGTTGACCCGTGAAGAGGCATTACATGCCTACCGTTTCCGTTTGGGCGGAGAAGAAAGGCTTGTAATTAGCAGCAGTCATCTGTATGTACAGAATGAGATGCTCATATGTACATCCGTGGAGCAACCAGAGATGGAGGTATCCTTTTATCCGGCTCCAGAGCATGTTTCAGCTTCTAAATATGCTGTGTCATTCCAGTCGAAGCAGAGAATATTCGGTACGTACACATTCCAAGTTTCGCCTTACGAGCCTGCTGTAGAGGTTGATTATCCCAAAGAGTATGCAGCAACACTGAGATTGGACACAGCGTGGCCGGAACAAGTAGATGACGTGTGGATCGAAATTGATTATGAAGGAGACGTCGCTGCAGCACATATTCATCATCAGATGTTAACAGATCATATTCACTATGGGCACAGCTGGATCCTTGGTTTGAAGCAATCCCGTCATTTGCTGGCTGATCACGCGCTTCGTCTGTCTATAACTCCAATTCGAAAAGGGACGACTGAGAGTTATGTTAATCAGGCTTATGTGGAGCGGTTTGAGGGCGTGGAGATCGGGAAGTTTAATGAGATTTGGGTGAGACCACAGTATCGGGTGGGGGTGGTATTGGCGGGAGTTAGGGAAGACACATAGTCTAAATCAGGGATTAAACAACAGATAAACAAGACTGAAACCAGAGTTAACTGACGTTTATAATACAGAGGGTTCTTTCTCCGAACGATTGTGAGGGGAGAGAGCCTTTTTTGCTGTGTTATGTAAAAACAAATGATTCCTAATCATGGTAAAAAGATCTTGACTGGTAAGCGTTTTCAATTTATTATAACTTCATAACCTTAACGATAAAGTTTATTTAGACTAAATAACGTAACTATAATAAAGTTATTAGTCGTTTGTTTGCTAACAAAAAAACTTCTATTACCAACGATTTTAGTTAACTTATTGCCTAGAGCAGGGTTAATTGAAATAAAAAAACAAATACAGGAGGTTCCAAACGAATGGTTAATCTGAAAAAGTGTACAATCTTCACGGTTATTGCTGCTCTTATGTTCATGGTATTAGGGAGTGCAGCACCCAAAGCATCTGCTGCCACAGGATTTTATGTAAGCGGTAACAAATTGTATGATTCCACAGGTAAAGCTTTTGTCATGAGAGGTGTTAATCACGGACATTCCTGGTTCAAGAATGATTTGAATACCGCTATCCCTGCAATCGCCAAAACAGGTGCCAATACGGTACGCATTGTTCTTTCGAATGGTAGCCTGTACACCAAAGATGATCTGAACGCTGTTAAAAATATTATTAATGTGGTTAACCAAAATAAAATGATAGCTGTACTTGAAGTACATGACGCCACAGGGAAAGATGATTATAATTCGTTGGATGCGGCAGTGAATTACTGGATTAGCATTAAGGAAGCTTTGATTGGCAAAGAAGATCGGGTCATCGTCAACATCGCCAATGAATGGTATGGAACGTGGAATGGAAGTGCGTGGGCTGATGGTTACAAAAAAGCCATTCCGAAACTCCGGAATGCGGGAATTAAAAATACGCTAATTGTGGATGCAGCCGGATGGGGACAGTTCCCTCAATCCATCGTGGATTATGGACAAAGTGTATTTGCAGCCGATTCACAGAAAAATACCGTCTTCTCCATTCATATGTATGAGTATGCTGGCAAAGATGCTGCAACGGTCAAAGCCAATATGGAGAATGTGCTGAACAAAGGATTGGCTCTGATCATTGGTGAATTCGGGGGATATCACACAAACGGTGATGTGGACGAGTATGCCATCATGAGATATGGTCAGGAAAAAGGGGTAGGCTGGCTTGCCTGGTCTTGGTACGGAAACAGTTCAGGTCTGAACTATCTGGACATGGCCACAGGTCCGAACGGAAGCTTAACGAGCTTTGGCAACACCGTAGTTAATGATACCTATGGTATTAAAAACACTTCCCAAAAAGCGGGGATTTTCTAATCCGCCGATGATACAGGAACACTCTGACGTTCACGTCAGGGTGTTTTTTTAATAATATACCTCAATCTATAATGACTTTTGAATATTTCCGTTTGGTTTTAAAATATTTTGTTTTCAAAATAAAACAAAGATGTTAAACTCGGATTAGGAATAAAACAAACATTATCGGAGGGAAACAAATGGTACAGAGTTTATGGAATGCATCGCAGGCATCTGAGAAAACAACAGGACTTGAGCAGTTGGTTTACCGATCTAATCTCATTGGTTCTGATCGCAGTGTATGTAACATCTACGGTGGTAATACGTCTACCAAAACGACAGTGAAGGATTTTCGTGGTCGTGATGTAGAAGTAATGTATGTGAAGGGAAGCGGCTCTGATCTGGGTTCCATGGAAGCGAAACATTTTACCGGACTTGGGCTCGAAGACATAAGGCCATTAATTGAACGTGAATCCATGTCGGATGAAGAGATGGTTGAATATCTGGGACATTGCATGATTGATGCCAAGCACCCGCGCGCCTCCATCGAGACTCTTCTGCATGCGTTCCTTCCATATAAACATGTGGATCATACGCACCCGGATGCGATTATCAGCCTGTGTTGTGCGCATAACGGCAAGGAATTGGCGAAAGAGATCTACGGTGATCGTTTTGTATGGGTGCCTTACGTACGCCCTGGGTTTACGTTATCTAAAATGATTGCTGAAAGCGTATTCTCGAATCCCAATGCCGAACTCGTACTGATGGAAAAACACGGACTTGTGACTTGGGGAGAAACATCCGAGGAATGTTACGCTCAAACGATCAAGATTATCAATGAAGCAGAAGCTTTCATCGAAGCAAGGGTGAACGAAGAAAGTTTGTTTGGTGGTGTGAAACACCAGGCACTCGCCGCTGATGTTCGTCGTCAGATCGTATCACGTGTGATGCCAACGATTCGTGGAGCGGTATCGGATAGCAAAAAAATGATTTTGTCCTTTGATGATCAAGAGGACGTACTTGCTTTTGTGGGCGGAGCAGATTCCCCGGAATTGTCTCAGGTGGGTGCAGCTTGCCCGGATCATCTGGTACATACCAAAGTGGTACCTCTGTTCATCGATTGGACACCGGATGCAGAAGATATTGAAGGTTTAAAAGCCAAGCTGGTAGAAGGTGTGGCTGCCTACAAAGAGCAATATCAACAGTATTTTGAGAGCAACAAAAACGAAGGTGATGTCATGTTCGAAGCGGCACCTCGCGTTATCCTGATTCCGGGTGTGGGCATGATCAACACAGGCAAGAGCTGGGCGCTTTCCCAAGTAAGCGGAGCGTTGTATCACAGAGCCATTGCTGTTATGCGTGGAGCTACTAGCTTGGGTCAATTCGTATCGCTCAGTGCAAACGAGTCTTACAATGTGGAGTACTGGCCGCTGGAACTGTATAAATTGTCTCTGGCCCCGGCAGAAACTGAATTCTCCCGTAAAGTGGCGTTTATTACAGGCGGCGCAGGTGGTATCGGAAGTGAAACAGCGCGTAGATTGGTATCAGAAGGCGCGCATGTGGTGCTCGCTGATCTCAATCTGGAAGGCGCACAGAAGGTAGCACAGGAAATTAATGATCAGTACGGTGCGAATCGTGCTTATGCGCTGAAAATGGACGTGACCGATGAGGAAGCTGTTCAATCTGCTTATGCTGATGTTGCGGTGCAATATGGCGGAGTGGATATCATCGTGAACAATGCAGGATTGGCCACATCCAGCCCATTTGACGAAACTTCCCTGAAAGAATGGAACCTGAACATGAATGTACTGGGCACAGGGTATTTCCTCGTGGCTCGTGAAGCATTCAAACTGATGAAACAACAGGGCATTGGAGGAAGCATGGTATTTATCGGTTCCAAGAACTCGGTGTATGCAGGTAAAAGTGCTTCTGCTTACAGTTCAGCGAAAGCGCTGGAAGCGCATCTGGCACGCTGTATCGCAGCAGAAGGTGGAGAGTATGGCATTCGTGTCAACACGATTCTTCCGGATGCCATTCTACAGGGTTCAGCAATCTGGAACGGTTCCTGGAGAAACGAACGTGCAGCGGCATACGGAATTGAACCGGATCAATTGGAAGAGTATTATCGCAAACGGACGACATTGCTCGTGAATATCTATCCAAGAGATATTGCAGAAGGAATTGCATTCTTTGCTTCTTCGAAATCCGAAAAAACAACCGGTTGCATGATGACCATTGATGGCGGTGTACCGGCAGCATTTACACGTTAAAATAGGAGGGTTCTTGCGGATGGATAACCAAGTCAAGCAAGCGTATGAAGCAGCCAAGGCATTGTATGCCCAGCACGGAATTGATACGGACGTGGTACTGAACAAACTCGCGGAGATCAAAGTATCTGTACACTGCTGGCAAGGCGACGATGTCAAAGGTTTTCTGAATAAAGATGGGGAGTTAACAGGTGGTATTTCCGTTACAGGTCAATATCCGGGGGCTGCGACCACACCTGCAGAGCTTCGTAATGATCTGGAGCAAGCTTTTGCTCTGATTCCCGGCAAACATAAGGTCAATCTGCACGCGATTTACACGGATACAGACGAGCAGGTTGAACTGGATCGGATTGAGCCAAAGCATTATGAGAACTGGGTGAAATGGGCCAAAGAACAAGGACTTGGTCTGGACTTCAACCCAACATGTTTTTCCCATGAAAAATCAAGTGACGGGTTCACGCTCAGTCATCCAGACCCTGAGATTCGCAAGTTCTGGATTGATCACTGCAAGGCGTCCCGCCGGATTGGTGCTTACTTCGGGGAACAGCTTGGTCAGACTTGTGTAACCAATGTATGGGTACCGGACGGATTCAAGGATAATCCGGTTGACCGGTTGACACCACGCAAACGTCTCAAAGAATCTCTGGATGAAGTATTCGGCGAACCACTTAACCCGGAGCACAACCTGGACGCGGTAGAGAGTAAGCTGTTTGGTCTGGGTTCGGAAGCATATGTGGTCGGTTCTCATGAATTCTATATGGGTTACGGATTGCAAAATGATACGTTGATCTGTCTTGATGCAGGTCATTTCCATCCAACTGAGGTTATTTCCAATAAACTGTCGTCCTTGTCTCTGTTTACAAGTGGCATTCTGCTTCACGTAAGTCGCCCGATGCGTTGGGACAGTGACCATGTGGTAATTATGGACGATGAGTTGCTGGAAATTGCCCGTGAACTGGTTCGACATGATCTGCTTGCGACCACACATATTGGATTGGATTTCTTTGATGCAAGCATTAACCGTGTAGCTGCATGGGTTGTGGGTACACGTAATACGATCAAAGCCCTTCTCCGAGCGATGCTCGAACCGGTGGATGCCTTGAAACAAGCCGAGTTGGAAGGAGATTACACGCTGCGTCTCGCGTTAACGGAAGAGTTCAAATCCTATCCGTTTGGCGCGATCTGGGACTACTATTGTGCTCAGCAAGGCGTTCCAGTTCGTGAAAAGTGGATCACCGATATCAAAACCTATGAACAAGACGTATTGCTACAGCGTGATAAATCATTGGTGTAACCGTATTTATTTTTCGTATAAACCACTGTGGAATGAATATTCCATGGTGGTTTTTTTAGCATAATCACTTTGAAATGCATAAGTAAGGCGATTGCTTCCATACTAGGAATATAGATCCGTATCGCATACGTTTGTCACGCAGAGGAGGAATAATAGAGTTGAATCTAGCCCACAACAAACTGTATATCGCTGCACTTGGCGGCGTAAATGAAATAGGAAAGAATATGTATTTCATCCAGTACAATCAGGACATCATCGTGATTGACTGTGGTTCGAAGTTTCCCGATGAGACATTGCCTGGTATTGATCTGATCATTCCGGATGCAGCGTATCTGCTGGAGAACCTGGATAAAGTAAGGGGTCTTGTGGTTACCCATGGACATGAAGATCACATTGGTGGCATTCCCTATTTGTTAAAACAAATGAACATCCCGGTGTATGCATCCAGGCTCACTCGCGGGCTGATCGAGCTTAAACTGAAAGAGCATGGGCTACTGCGCAAGGCGGACCTGCACACGATCGATGCTCACTCCAGCATTACGCTGGGAGGGATCGAGGTTTCCTTTTTCGCAACCAGTCACAGTATACCGGATTGTCTTGGTATCTTTTTTCAGACCCCAGCAGGCAATGTTGTGCATACCGGAGATTTCAAATTCGATATGTCGCCTGTACATGGACCTTTCCCAGATCTGCACCGCATGGCCAAGATTGGCAAACAGGGTGTCCATATCTTGCTCTCCGAGAGTACCAATGCAGAGAGACCCGGATTTACACCTTCCGAGCGTGTTGTGGGAGACCACATTCTGGATGCCTTTATCCGTGCAAAACAAAAAGTATTTATCTCCACCTTTGCGTCGAATGTCAGCAGGGTACAGCAGATTGTGAATGCAGCATTCGAGACGGGACGCAAACTGGCACTGTTGGGCAGAAGTATGGTGAATGTGGTATCGGTGGCCAGTGAATTGGGGTATTTGCAAGTTCCTGACGGATTGTTGATTGAAGCTATCGATTCGGATCAGTTTCCACCTGAACAAGTCGTTGTATTATGCACTGGTAGCCAGGGCGAAGCGATGGCAGCATTGTCACGTTTGGCATCCGGTAAACATCCTCACGTAAGAATTAACGCCGGGGACACGGTCATTATTGCTGCCGGAGCCATTCCGGGCAATGAACGAAATCTAGCACATGTAATTGATAACCTGTATGTTCTCGGAGCACGAGTGATATATGGTTCAAGTGGTGCAGCAGGAATGCATGTATCGGGACACGGCAGTCAGGAAGAACTCAAATTGATGTTAACCCTGATGAAACCGGATTATCTGATTCCGATCCACGGTGAGTTCCGTATGTTGTATCAGCACAGACTGCTTGCCGAGTCCGTAGGTATAGAGCGTGATCATGTGTTTATCGTGAATAATGGGGATATGGTCCAATACAAAGACGGCACTGCTTCTCTAGGTCCCAAAGTTGCATCAGGCAACAGTCTCGTAGACGGTCTGATTATGGGTGATGTCGGCAATATTGTACTGCGTGATCGCAGGCAACTGTCTTCCGATGGCATGCTGGTGATTGTGACTACACTGAGCAAAACGGAAAAACAGATGGTCACGTCACCCGAAATTATCTCCAGAGGGTTTATATTCGTTAAGGATTCGGAAGAATTCATGCATGAGATCCATGAGCTTGTTCTAAACCGGATGGATGAGTTGACCGGGGCTGGGGTGAATCAGTGGAATGTGATCAAAAGAAAGCTGAAAGACGAGATCGGTCACTATATTTACGCTCAAACAAAGAGAAGACCTATGATCTTGCCAATTATTATTGAGGTCTGAGTCAGCAGGGATAGGTATTATCCTTGCCCTGATGGTCTGTGCAAACGTGTATATGAAAGTTAAACAGCCTGATGAATGTCGGATCATACTTCTGTATGAACGTCACATTGATATCGGGCTTTTGCTATTACATCGGGAATGTATCATAGACGTGGAATAAATGGAGTTGAATCAAATTCGCCATGGGTTTGCGATTCGAAGTATAATAAAAGGTAAACTAGCTAATAGAAATAAGAGGAGTCTTTATGAATAAAACGATTTCTGATATCGCTCAGATGGCAGGTGTGGCAAAAAGCACGGTCTCTCGCTACCTGAATGGCGGATCGGTTAGTGAGGATACACGCCAGAAGATTGAGCGTATTATCAAACAATACAATTATGTTCCCAACACATTTGCACAGAGTCTGAAGGCAAAGAAGACCAGTATCATCGGTACGGTTGTGCCACGCCTCGATTCTTTTGCGACATCCCAGACATTGATTGGAATTGATGAAGAACTGCGAAGTAATCAGTATCAGATGCTGATCGCTAATACGAGTCAGGACATGCAGCGCGAGATTGATGCCATCTATGATTTTGCACGACAGAAGGTGTCGGGTATTATTCTGCTGGCTGCTGAAGTGACTGAAGCACATCTGAAGGCCGTTGAGGATATACGGATTCCGGTGTTATTGGTGGGGCAGCAGCATGAGCAACTGCACAGTCTGGTTCACAATGATGATCAGGCAGGTTATGAGATGGGCAGATATGTCGTCGAACAAGGTCACCGCAAGATCGTGTATATGGGAGTTAGCGAGAAGGATCGGGCGGTAGGGTTCTATCGTAAACAAGGATTCCAGCGAGCAATCGCCGAGTGTGGTGGATGTGAAGTGAAGTATTATGAGACAAGCTTTAAGATGTCTGAAGCCATCGTTACCGCTGAAGCCATTCTGAAAGAAATCACACCAACGATCATTGTAGGGGCTACGGACAATATTGCACTGGGAGTGATGAAGATTGCGTTCTCCAATAAAATCCGCATACCGCAAGATTTGTCTGTTACGGGATTTGGCGGATATGATATTACGGAGATGATTCACCCCACGCTTACTACTGTGAAGTATCATTATTTGCAGGCAGGGAAAGTAGCCGCGAATCACATTATTCGTCTGGTCAAAGGTGAGTCGGTGGAGGAACGAACAACACTGGACGTAGAACTAATTCCTCGAGAAAGCGTTGACAAACTATAAAAACATCCTTTATGATAATTCCATCGAACCGGTTCCACTATGGATATCCAATTCGGATATGCGGAACGCGGGCAGGCATGAATGCCATATGGAATTATTTTTTTGCGTATAATGGAACCGGTTCCTATAATTGATTTTCGTATAAGTTAAATAAGAATTAAACATTTACGGAGAGGGCAGAAAAAATCTGAAGAAACGTAGTGTTCGCCTTTATCCCCGGATTTCACCCTTTAGAAAAGGGATCAGGAAATCTGGGAATAACAGCGATCGGAGGATTGTTCTGCCATCGTAGTCCCAGTGTGAAATTTCTTGGTCTAACTTATATAAGCAAGAATGGAGAACAGCTATGAAAATGACTAGAGAGCAACGCTACAGACGAATTGAGCAAGCGGAGCCTGGAGAGATTGCGAAGCTTGAAGCACAGATATCCGTATGTCCTTGGCGACAAAGTTATCACATTCAGCCAATAACAGGTCTGCTTAATGATCCTAACGGCTTTGCATATTATCAAGGCTATTATCATCTGTTCTATCAGTGGTTTCCACTTGGAACAGAACATGGCATGAAATACTGGTATCATACTCGCTCGAAGAATCTGGTGAACTGGGAAAATGTCGGGATTGGAATCGAACCGGGTGGCAGGTATGACTCACACGGAGCTTATTCCGGTAGCGCGATTGAAAAAGACGGCAAGCTGCACTTGTTGTACACAGGCAATACGAGGGATGAGGTTTGGGTCAGACACCCGTATCAATGCCTAGCAGTTATGGATGAAAACGGTTCAGTATCCAAACTGAATGATCCAGTGATCTCATCTGTGCCAGACGGATACACGGAACACTTCAGAGATCCCAAAGTGTGGCAACAAGGAGACACGTATTATTGTGTAATTGGTGCGCAGAGAACAGATGAGACGGGATGTACAGTGCTGTATCGCTCGACAGATCTGAAGAACTGGGAGTTTCTTGGTGAAATTCGTACGCAATTAACCTCCTTTGGCTACATGTGGGAGTGCCCGGATTATATGGAGATGGACGGGAGAGGTGTACTTGTCTTTTCCCCACAAGGGTTAGATGGTACGGGAGATCATTATCAGAATATTTTTCAATCCGGTTATCTGATCGGTGAGCCGCTCAATCTCCAGACAAGAGAGTTCAATCATGGTGAATTTCAGGAGTTGGATCGTGGATTCGACTTCTATGCTCCGCAAACCATGCAGGGTCCGGACGGAAGACGTATTCTGGTTGGATGGATGGGACTTCCCGATCTGGAATATCCGACAGACGATAGTGGCTGGGCACATTGCCTGACCATTCCTCGGCAATTGTCACTCCGAGACGGCAAGTTAATCCAACAACCTGTTACAGAGATGGTGCAATTGCGTCAGCAGGATAAAGACACACATATTCGCGCAACGATTGACAATGAGAGTCGATCTTTCACTGATTTTAATGGGATTGCCTATGAGCTGATATGTGAGATAAGCCATGTAGATGCAAAGGTTGTAGGCATCGAATTCCGGGCCAATGGAGCTGAAAAAACGGTTCTTTTATATGATCGAATTCAGCAGAAAGTTGTCTTGGATCGGACGATGTCTGGTACCAAGCTGGCAGAGCAGAATGGCGTTGTACGACAGTGCACACTTACTGCGGACGTGATTAAGTTCCATCTGTTCGTAGATGCATCCTCGGTCGAGATCTTTGTGAACGATGGGGAAGAGGTCTTTACCAGCCGCATTTTCCCAAGCCGGGACAGCGTGGACATTTGTTTCTTTGCACGTGGAGGCAAAGCTGATTTTGAAGCAACAAAATGGGATTATTAAGTATTTCGTGAGAGGAATGAGATAACATGTCGGAGAATCAACGCATTGCCCAGGAAGTCATTCATGCCATCGGGGGCAAAGAGAATATCGCATCATTTGCACATTGTGCAACACGTCTTCGGATCATGGTGAAAGATAAAGAAAAAATTGATCAGAAAACGGTCGAGAACATCGAGAAGGTGAAAGGGGCTTTTTTCAACTCGGGTCAATATCAGATTATCTTTGGTACGGGAACGGTGAATCGAATCTTTGAAGAGGTCGAGAAGCTGGGAATCGAAGGATCGTCCAAGGATGATGTGAAGAGTCAGGGGAAAAAGGAAGGAAATGCTTTTCAGCGGGCTATCCGCACATTTGGTGACGTATTTGTACCCATCATTCCCGTACTGGTAGCTACAGGTTTGTTCATGGGATTACGCGGATTACTTACCCAGAATGAAATTCTGGCGTTGTTCGGTGCAACACCGGATGATATCTCGGCCAATTTCCTGTTGTTCACTCAGATTCTGACGGATACGGCCTTTGCATTTCTGCCTGCACTTGTAGCGTGGTCCGCGTTCCGTGTATTCGGCGGAAGTCCGGTGCTTGGTATCGTACTGGGGCTAATGCTGGTCAATCCGGCATTACCCAATGCTTACGCGGTGGCAGATGGATCAGCACAGCCGCTGCATATGTTCGGTTTTATACCTGTCGTGGGTTATCAAGGATCGGTTCTGCCTGCGTTCTTTGTAGGTTTGATTGGAGCCAAGTTTGAGAAGGTACTAAGAAGACGGGTACCTGAGGCACTGGACTTAATTCTGACTCCTTTTATTACGTTGACAGTCATGATTACGCTTGGACTATTCGCGATTGGTCCCGTATTCCATTCCCTAGAAGAGTGGGTGCTGCATGGTACAACTGCCGTATTGGATCTTCCATTTGGCATCGCAGGTATTATCATTGGTTTCTTCCATCAGATTATAGTCGTTACCGGTGTGCATCACATCTTTAATTTCTTGGAGATTCAACTACTGGAGAAGACGGGATTCAATCCGTTCAACGCGATCATTACCTGTGCCATGGCAGCACAAGGAGCGGCTTGTCTCGCAGTCGGTCTGAAGACCAAAAATATGAAACTCAAAGCACTCGCATTACCTTCTTCCTTGTCCGCATTTCTGGGTATTACCGAACCAGCCATCTTCGGAGTTAACTTGCGTTATATGAAACCATTTATTATGGGACTGATTGGTGGTGGTGTGGGTGGTTTTATCGCTTCCTTGTTCCATCTGCAAGGTACAGGCATGGCTGTAACGGTTATTCCCGGTACACTGCTCTATCTGAACAGCCAACTGCCGTTGTATATCTTGTCTAACGTAGTTGCCATGGCGATTGCATTTGCACTTACCTGGTTCTTTGGATATAAGGATCAACCGGTTGCAGAAGAAGCGGTGAGCCATGAAAACAGTGGAGTAACATCAACTGAAGTTAAAGCAGAGGAATCTAATCCGCGTATTAGTTCAGTTACCGATGCCGTTACAAGCAATCGTCCTAAGGTAGATTTTCTCGAAATCGCTTCGCCAATGAACGGTACCGTCGTTGCTCTGGAGCAGGTTCCTGACCCGGCGTTCTCGGAAAAACACATGGGTGAGGGCATTGCCATTGAGCCATCAGAAGGTAAGGTGTATGCACCGTTTGATGGTGTCATCGCACATGTCATGAACAAGAGTAAACATGCGGTGATTCTGGAGCATGCGACAGGTGTACAGATGCTGGTTCATATCGGAATTAATACGGTTGGACTAAAAGGAAACGGTTTTACCGCACATGTGAATAGCGGAGATCGTGTAACTGCAGGACAATTGTTGATTGAATTTGACATGGATGTCATTCAGGCTGCGGGTCTGCCAGTGATTACACCTGTGTTGATCCCAAGTGGAAACGAAGCGATAGCAACTGTTACAGCGACTTCAACAGGTCATGTTCAAGCCAATGGGGAAGCGGTACTTGTAGTGAAATTTACTGAGCCACAATAGAGGCGTGTAAAGGGAAGCGGGTAGAGATTCATCTCACCCGTTTCCCTTTTTTGTGTGCGCCATAAGAAATCAAAGAAAACAGATCATCAATAATCTAATTAAATAAAGAGTTCCAGCACACAAGGTAACACCAGTTTACGGTTATCCAATCGACGCCCTATAAAAACAAGTGTTAATCGTGATCCTACAGACCAGCGTGACGTTTCAGTCGCTCTGCAATCTGCATTAGATCTTCCGCGGATATCCCTGGCGCAAATTCTTCCGGCAGATCAGGCAGCTCAGGTACTGGCCCTCCATAACCCGGCAAGCCGGCAAAAGCCTCCAGTTTGCCACCATCGGTTGGATGTGTTCCTTTCCAAATCTGAGCAATGCCCTGATAATCTTTGTCGCTGAACGTGTACAGCCTGCGATGTTCTCCCATCGCTTCCCATTTTCTTGTCGTTTCAAAAGCTTTGTTATCCAGTCGAGGAATAGGGAACATCTTCGTTACATCCACACCCGTTGCAATCTCCAATGCTTTGGCATACGCCAGAACGTGCACACCTCCACGTACAAGCAGATAACCAGTCATTTCTCGGGCTGTCTTGTTGTCCGTCATTTCGTAGACTCTCATTTTGTGAG
This sequence comes from Paenibacillus sp. FSL k6-2145, assembly GCF_037976585.1. Classification (NCBI taxonomy): domain Bacteria; kingdom Bacillati; phylum Bacillota; class Bacilli; order Caryophanales; family Paenibacillaceae; genus Paenibacillus; species Paenibacillus sp. FSL k6-2145. The sequence goes on from NZ_CP150267.1 coordinate 5,094,612, forward strand.
TTCTGGCTCCGCATTCAAGAAAGAAATTATGCAACAGATCAAAGATCAGATTGCCACTGCTCACGACATACGAACCATTCCAGGGTCTTCCCATGGAGTCATAAGGGAGCGCTGTCTGAGCAGATTCGATAAAGTGTGACGTCATCCGTGCGTCTTTACCAACACGCAGTGGTGTGGAGTCTGGGTCACCTGGTGATGTTGAACCTTCAAGCATCAGGTTAATCGTATTGGCGACAAGTTCGACATGGCCGAATTCCTCCGCGGTAATACTTGCAACAATGTCATAAAAGGGACGCAGCTTGGATCTGCCTCTGAAATTAAATGACTGAAACATATAGTTATTTAATGTTGACATTTCCCCGAACTTTCCACCAAGCAACTCCTGAACTGCACTAGCTCCATTAGGGTCCGGATTATTGGATATGGGTAGTTCGATGGCAAGACGGTCTACACGTTTAAACATGACATTTCCCCCTCAATCCTAGTTAGTGTAAAGGTATGAAGGGGCACTTGTACGTTATTCGATCATTTGTGAAACAAAAACAAAACGTTCTGCCAGAGCTTAAAGCTCTGAACAGAACGTTAGATGAGTTCTTATTTGGAAGTTACGCCAACAACGCTGGTTCCATTTTTCGTGATTTTGTACGTCAGCACATCTCCGTTCCAGAAATGGAACTTAAGCGTGACTTCGCCATCATTGGTTTCGTTGAAGAAGTTAGGTTTCAGCTCAATCACATTACGTTCGTAATCTGGGCTAAATGTGTAGGAGAATTCTTTGAACGAAGTCCAGTTCTGTGGACCGGCGTTCTCTCCGTTTGCATACGTTGCTTCCATCGTGGCCAGTTGATTGCCGTTAAACGTAGTCGGAATGGCAAATGCACTGGTTGTACCAGTTGCATCGTTCAACTTAGGTGTGTCATATTTAATAATATTGAAGTTCCAGTCAGCACCTTGGTTGAATCCAGCTGTGAGTGTAGCATTTACGCCCAAATCACCAGAGGCTGTCAATTTGGTTAACAGATTGGATTTTAACGTAAGTATATCTTTTTTGACAGTATAGTCTTTACCTCTTACAAGAGGGGTGGTGCCATTTTTCAACGAATTGAATTTGTTCCCATTCAGATTGAGTTTTACCTTTTTATCTTGAATAGCTTCATTTTGTTTAAGATATACGAGGTCCGTTTCGGCTGTGGATGAGCGACCTGTCCAGCTGGCTTTCATGGTATCAAATAGTTCCTGATCAGACCAGGTAAAGCTTGTGCGTCCGAAGTGCTGTCCGTTGTCCCATAACATCGTTGTCATCTGTTTTTGACGCAGATATTGTCCAACAAATTCGAAGAATTTCAGCTTTTCCCCTTGCTCAATGACACCTGTGTGCTGGTCAAAACCAAGCAAGCCATACTCACCGACGATAACTGGAATGCCTTTCGCTGTAAAAGCATTGTATACCCGATCGAATGTGTCGGTAACGTCCTTCTGTACTTCCTCGTTATACTTGGTGTAACCTGCGATGTTCACACTGAATGGCCAAAACCCGTAGTAGTGAACGGTTGCAATAATATTGGTGTCATTCAATTTCTGAATGGTCTTATTCAGTTCATCCAGATCAGGTTGAGCGGAAGAGGTATGCATCGTTGGAAGGACAAGTGGACGTGTCTCGTTGTTTCCACCCGAAGTTCTTACGATCTTGTGAAAAGAAGTATTCAACTCGTCCAGCATGCGATATCCAATCGTTGCATCTGTTGTGCCGCCTTCAGAGAAACGTGGTTCGTTAACGCTTTCGAACATGAGTTTATCGGATGCATCTTTGAATTTGTCCGCAATCTGAGTCCAAGCAGAGTTATAACGTGCAAGCACGTTATCATGGTCTTTCTCCATGTAACTGATCCAGCGCCAGGAATCATGGTGAAGATTGATCATGACATAGAGATCGGCATCAAGGGCCCAGTTTACCACTTCTTGAACCCGGTTCATGTAAGCGGAATCAATTATGTAGTCGGGTGCGTCACCGATGTGGGCTTCCCAGGTCACAGGAATACGGATACTATTGTAGCCCTCAGCTGCGATCGATTGTATTAGTTCCTTCGTAATGCGCGGGTTGCCCCAGGCTGTTTCATCTTCACCAACGGAGTCCAGAGAGTTACCCAGATTCCAGCCAGGCTCCATGGCGTTTACATAGGTCTGCATTTTGCTTGGAGCGGGTGATGCACTGGCCTGTTCGCTGTTGTCAGTCGCAGCTGAAGCCATAGCGGAGGCGAATAGAGATAGAATCAGGGCAGTCACAAGCGTAAGAGATAGGACTGATTTGCGTTTTTTTTTCATTAATATAGTCTCCTTCGAATAGAGAATGGTTGAACGTGAATAGCGGTTAAGCAGGGTGAAAATAGAGCTCAACGCAAACAAAAATTCACTTGTTTAATACTAAAATCACCACCGATTTATATTCTGAAAGCGTTTTCGTAATTTACTATATCATGATTTAATATTGGACAATACCTGCACAATTGGCATAAAAATCATGTAAAAATCAGTGATTTTGCCATATTTATAGATTGTGTAGTAAGCGTTTATTTCATTGGAAATAAAAATCATATGGTTGCTTTTTAATGATAATTAGATTTAAATACCCTGGGAGGGATCTAATATGAAGCTGGATGCACATCAACATTTCTGGGAATACAATGTCGCCGAGTACGGATGGATTGGCGAAGAGATGAAAACCATTCGTCAATCTTTTCTTCCGGAAAATCTTGAACCTTTATTGGTCCAATCAGGACTGGATGGATGTATTGCGGTACAAGCCAGACAATCACTGACAGAAACCGAGTGGCTTCTGCAGCTGGCAGATCGGCATGAATGTATAAAAGGTGTTGTCGGATGGGTAGATCTTTGTTCGGATGAAGTTCGGAATCAGCTTGAACTCTTCGCGTCCAAACCGTATCTGAAGGGCGTACGTCATGTCATACAGGATGAACCTGATCTGGATTATGTATTGAGAGAAGACTTTCAGCGCGGAATTTCATTGCTAAAAGAATATGATTTGGCCTATGATTTGTTGGTATCCAAGGAGCAACTGCCTTATGCCGTTGAATTGGTTAAGACGTTTCCTGAGCAGCGATTTGTACTTGATCATCTAGCCAAACCCGACATAAAATCAGGTATAATCTCACCCTGGAAAGAAGCACTTGAGTCATTGGCCGCACAACCTAATGCGTACTGTAAACTTTCAGGGATGGTGACGGAAGCAGATTGGGCAAATTGGACTCCAAAGGACTTTACAGCCTATCTGAATATCGCCATAGAAGCCTTTGGTGCGGAACGGTTAATGTTCGGGTCCGACTGGCCCGTGAGCAACGTTTCAGCTACGTATTCTGAAGTATACGGTCTCATTAATTCTCACATTAATGCCCTACCTATATTAGATCAACAGATGATTCTTGGCGGCACATGTGCTGCATTCTATCAAATATCGTAGTGGGCATTCCGAAGCTAAACCGGTTTCAAGAAGTTGACAACTGTTCTGATTCTTGCTAAAGTTTTATCCAATCCGCATAATCATGATCTGGGAATGTTACCGATATGGGCATAACCTGAGCTGGCTTGTTTACACGTAATCGTGTACCAGGCTGGTTCGGGTTTTTTGTATTTAAGTTGAACAAACGATTTTACACGGGACGACTGCGCGGCCAGAACAATCTTCCAATCGCTGTTATCCCCAGATTTTTTGAATCCCTTTTTAAAGGGGAAATCCGGTGATAAAGGCGAACGCGCCGCTTCTCCAGATTTTTTCTGTCCTCTCCGTTTATGTGTAATCGTGTAGTTCAACTTAAATAGTTTGTCTTATTAATGTTTCTTGCGATTTGAGCGGGTAGCTGAATTACATATTTGGAAGGAGAATGATGATGACGAATTTTAAATTTCCTAAAGATTTTCTATGGGGTGGAGCCATTGCTGCGAATCAGGCGGAGGGCGCGTATCTGGAAGATGGCAAAGGGCTGAGTATCGTTGACTTGCTGCCAACAGGTGAGAACCGCAGAAGCATTATGAAAGGTCATGTTCCGGCTTTTACACCGCTCGCTACCGAGTTCTATCCTTCACATGAAGCGATCGATTTTTATCACCGTTACCTCGAAGACATTGCTCTATTTGCCGAAATGGGATTCAAAGCACTGCGTGTCTCCATTGCCTGGGCACGGATTTTCCCGACAGGAGAAGATGCACAGCCAAATGAAGCCGGATTACAATTTTACGATAACCTGTTTGATGAATTGTTGAAAAACGGCATTGAACCTGTGGTTACATTGGCTCACTTCGATGTGCCTGTGCATCTGATCGAGAAGTATGGCAGCTGGAGAAGTCGTGAACTGGTAACGCTTTTCGAGACTTACGCTACAACGGTATTCACTCGGTACAAAGACAAGGTGAAATACTGGATGACATTTAATGAGATCAACATGTTGCTTCATCTTCCGTTCCTTGGAGCGGGGCTGGCGTTTAATGAAGGGGATAACATCAAGGAAATTCAATATCAGGCTGCTCACCACCAACTGGTTGCAAGTGCACTCGCAGTCAAGGCATGTCATGAGATTATTCCTGGTGCCATGATTGGGTGTATGCTCGCCGCAGGAAGCTTCTATCCGTATTCCTGTAATCCGGAAGATGTGTTCCAGGGCATGGAAAAAGATAGAGAGTCCTATTTCTTCATCGATGTGCAGTCACGTGGGGAATATCCGGGTTACGCCAAACGTTTCTTCAAAGATCACGGGTTGAACATTGTTATGCAGCCTGGTGATTCGGAAATCTTGAAAAATCATACGGTAGATTATATCGGGTTCAGCTATTATTCAAGTCGTACAACCAGCACCGATCCGGAAGTTGTCAAAAATATGACCAGTGGTAATGTATTTGGCTCGGTAGCCAATCCATATCTGGCGAAGTCCGAATGGGGCTGGACAATTGATCCCAAAGGATTCCGTATTACCGCCAATCAACTACATGATCGTTATCAGAAGCCGCTGTTTGTTGTTGAGAATGGATTTGGTGCCAATGACGTGGTTACACCGGAAGGTGAAGTGGATGATGCATACCGGATTGACTACTTGAAACGACATGTAGCTGAAATGGGTGAGGCTATTCAGGACGGTGTAAACATCATTGGTTACACTAGCTGGGGACCTATTGATATTGTAAGTGCATCCTCAGGTGAGATGAGAAAACGTTATGGCTACATTTACGTGGATCGTAATAATGAAGGTCAAGGTGAGCTGACACGGCTGAAGAAGAAGAGTTTTGAGTGGTACAAAAATGTGATCGAATCCAACGGAACAAACCTGGGTGACGCGTAGTTTATATTTTTCTGAATTAAAATGGTCTTGTACGGCAATAAAACATCGGAAGTTTCATCTATATAAATTGAACTAAACATTTACACAAACCGGAGAGGACAGAAAAAAGCTGGAGATAACAGCGATCGGAAGGTTGTTCTGTCATCGGAGTAGCTAGTGTAAATATTCTCTAGTTCAATTTATATAACCATGGGACTTCCGATTGTCCTCACATTGAAAGCGTTGACATATAGTCAGGTTCGCGCTATACTTGACGCAATTATATCGTTTCTGGGATTGTTACTACTCGAAGTAGGCAAAACCTAAGCACCAAAAAAAGCAGACCACCATGTCTTGTTTATTTTGTGATGCTTCAGGTTTTTTTTGTATGCCCAAAAGACGATGTATAACTGCCAAGAGAGTGGAACGTGACGGGGGGATTGAAGTGAAAATAGCAAAGGTTATCAACAATAACGTCATTAGCATCTATCAGGCGGATGGAGCAGAGCTTGTGGTGATGGGACGTGGGATTGCCTTTAAGAAAAAGCCGGGGGATAAAGTAGACGAGACCCGCATCCAGAAAGTATTTGCATTGAAAAACAAACAAACATCCGATAATTTCAAAATGCTGCTGCGCGAAGTTCCGATGGAACTGATTGAAATTGTGGAAGAGATCATCACGTATGCAAGTGAGAATCTGGGCCGAAAGCTGAATGAGAACATCTATGTATCTCTTACAGATCATATTAACTTCGCGATTGAACGATATCGGGAAGGCGTGGAGATCAAGAATGCATTAATGTGGGAGATCAAACAGTTGTACAAGCCTGAATTCGAACTGGGCCTGAGGACGCTGGATCAGATCAACACCCGTATGAATATTGAGCTTCCACCTGATGAAGCCGCTTTTATTGCCCTTCATATTGTCAACGCAGAGATGAACGAAGAAGTTATTACAACGATGAATATTACGAAGTTTATCCAGCAGATTATTAATATAGCGAAATATCATTTCAAAATGGAATTTGATGAGGACTCCCTCAGTTATTTTCGCTTTATCACACATCTGAAGTTCTTCTCCCAGCGTGTGCTCAGCGGTACGCATTACGACAACAACTATGATCATTTCTATGACATGATTAAGGAGAAACATCCTGATGCCGCAGCATGTACGGAGAAAATTGAGATGTTTGTCAAAAAGGAATACAACCATGAGTTGACCAATGAAGAAAAATTGTATCTGACGGTTCATATCGAACGAGTGGTTAATCGATAATATTTAAATGTTGACAAAAATGGTTTTATTATAATAATATGTGATTAACAGGAATTGAATACGATTTAACTGGGATTGTTACTGGTTATGCAGGCAAAACCTAAGTCATGAGAAGGTCAGGACCATTGTGTCCCCTTGCTCAAGGCTTAGGTTTTTTGCGTGCAAAAAAATCGGTAAAGGGCCTGTTTGAGAAAAAGTGGGGGTGCAGATCATGAGTCAAGAGAAACTGGCCAAAGAGATTGTAGAACTGGTCGGCGGTGAGAAAAATGTGGAATCGCTGGTTCATTGTGCAACACGGTTACGGTTTGTATTGAAGGACGATGCCAAGGCAGACAAAGCCAAACTGGAGAAAACAGAAGGAATCATCGCAGTCAAAGAAAATGGAGGACAGTTCCAGGTTGTTGTTGGTAACAAGGTGCCTGAAGTTTATAGTGCCATTGGACAGATCAGTAACATTCTGGACGATTCGTCAGATAAAGAAAAACCTCGCAAAGCAGCCAAAGGGCTCGGAGGTATTATCGATATCATATCCAGCATCTTTGCACCACTTCTGGGTGTTATGGCGGGTGCCGGTATTCTAAAAGGGTTATTGTTGATTGCAAGTAATATTGGATGGCTGGAAACGACAGAAACAACATATACAATCCTGTATGCAGCAGCAGATAGTCTCTTCTATTTCCTGCCTCTGTTGTTAGCGGTTACAACAGCACGTAAATTCCAGGGAAATATGTTTGTGGCGATGACGATTGCAGGAGCACTGATCTATCCGTCCATCGTCACGTTGAAATCAGAAGGAACACCAACGGATTTCTTCGGTATCCCTGTCATTTTGATGAACTATTCATCTACAGTTATTCCAATTATTTTAGCTGTCATTGTCATGAGCAAGTTGGAGAAGTTCTTTAATAAGACACTTCACGATAGTGTGAAAAACTTTGTTACACCATTGTTTTTGCTAGTGATTATGGTACCACTGACACTGTTGGTATTTGGACCATTTGGTGTCTACGTTGGTAATGCAATTGCAGCCGGGCTCGTTGCAGCATTTGGATTCAGTCCATTGCTCGCAGGAGCCGTTATGGGAGCAAGCTGGCAGCTGCTCGTTATTTTCGGAATACACTGGGGTCTTATTCCGGTATTTATCAACAACGTTGCAGTGTATGGACAGGATGGGGTTAAACCAGCTGCGACAGCTTCAATCTTTGCTCAAACGGGTGCTGCTTTTGGAGTTATGCTGAAAACCAAGAACAAAAAACTGAAAACGCTGGCTGGATCATCCACGTTGACCGCATTATTCGGTATTACTGAACCGGCCATCTATGGGGTAACATTACCACTAAAACGTCCATTTATTGCAGGGGTAATCGGTGGTGCAGTTGGTGGGGCTATCATTGGTCAAGCGGGCACATTGGCATTTGCATCCGGCGCACCGGGATTACTGACCTTGCCAATCTTCTACGGACCAGGTGGACAAGGCTTCCCTGGATTAATTCTGGGTATCGTAGTATCCTTTGTTGTTTCGGCTGTACTCACGTACATCATGGGCTTCAAAGATCCGGTTGAAGAAGAAACAAAAACCGAACCTACTGCATCTGCCGAGCAACCTGTTCGTGCAGCGAATGCTTCGGACGAAATTGTATTTAGCCCAATCGAAGGAACGATTGTTGAATTGTCGGAAGTTCCAGATCCAGCCTTTGCATCGGGAGCAATGGGGAAAGGGATTGCGATTGAGCCAGCTGTGGGCAGAGTCGTAGCGCCTTTTGATGGTACAGTTACCGTTGCATTCAAGAAAAAACATGCCTTGGCTGTAGTATCAGACACCGGTGCTGAAATATTGGTTCACGTGGGAGTTGATACCGTTAAATTGGATGGGCAGCATTTTGTTTCCCATATCAAAGAAGGCGATCGGGTCCAAGCGGGAGATCTGTTGCTTGAGTTCGATATTGCACAGATTAAGGCTGCTGGTTATCATACGGTAACGCCAATAATAGTAACCAACTCAGCCAACTACGAAGAAGTGATTCCACAGGCTACAGGTCAGGTTAGTAGCCAAGAGCTTCTATTAAAATTAAGTAGCGGTAATGGCCAGGAACAAAAATAGATTGATGTACTAATCTGATGGTGTCGTGTTTTCATCGTTCCGTTGACATGGTGGAATTGGAAAATTATAATTAGAATTGTACATCTATTACATGATAATGAAAGGTGGATTATTGAACATGACACATTCGATGAGACTGCGCTTCCTTCCTTTGAATCGGTAATCGAATACGTTCAAAGGCTCTGACTATTGGTTCAGAGTAAACGGGATCAGTCTGTCATTTTCAATCATCCTGACTTTAAAATAAGTGTTATACTCGCTTTCCCGTTTACGTTGAATCACAGGCCGCGGCCTGTGATTCTTTGTTTTTTCTTCTGATTATCTTAATCAGTTGAATAATTAGGTAAGGCGCTCAATACAGACTACTGGAGGTAACCGCTATGATGACGTTACTGTTCTATTGATACGAGCTGGCACGATAAGCTCGTATCGATAGTAGCATGCTTCGCTATCGATACGAAATAAATCTTATTTCGGAGGTAGCGAATATGGAAAAGATATGTTTTGAATTAGAACAGGTTGAGATGACCTATATGGATAAAGTAATCCTGAACATTGAGCGACTGGCTGTACATCAACTGGATCGTATTGGTGTAGTGGGTGGTAATGGTCAGGGTAAAAGTACATTGTTGAAACTCATTGCGGGACAGATCCAGCCAACAGCCGGAATGGTAAAACGTTTTGCAGAGTTTGGTTATTTGGAACAAGTGGAACCACCCCAGTCTAACGAAAGTATCGAAGTTGACGGGGCTTTGCTCAGTAAATTAGCCATACCTCAACACAACCAAGCATGGAGTGGCGGAGAACAGACCCGTCTAAAACTGGCTCAAATGTTCACTCATTATCATGAAGTACTGTTACTGGATGAACCAACAACACATCTGGATCAAGAGGGCATTACATTTTTGCTGGATGAATTGCGTTATTACTATGGGGCGCTTGTGATGATCAGTCATGATCGTGCGGTTCTGGATGAACTGGTGACCACGATCTGGGAAATCCATCAAAGTGAGGTTCGCGTATATTCCGGCAACTATAGTGATTATCAGGCACAGAAGAGGCTGGAGCGTGAACAGCAAAATCAGGCCCATGAACAGTTCTCGAAGGAGAAAAGACGATTGGAGCTGGCCGCCCGGGAAAAGATGAAGAAAGCCGAGAAAATAACGCAGGCCGGCAGCATGTCAAAAAAAGAATCCAAGGCAAAAACAAACCGTATGGTTGAAACAAAATCCAAAGGCACCAGTCAAAAAGCGGTGCACCGCGCAGCTAAAGCGATTGAACAGCGAATGCAACAACTTCACGAGGTAAAAGCGGTGCAAGAGGATCGGCCTATGATCTTCCGTCAGCCAAAGACACTGGAGCTGCACAACCGATTTCCGATTATGGCAGATCGCCTTACACTTGAAGTGGATGGAAATATATTGCTGGAGGATGTAAGTTTTCAAATTCCATTAAAACAAAAAATAGCGATAACCGGAGCCAATGGCAGCGGGAAAAGCACATTGCTTAACCATGTTTTCCATGTCGGAGATCAGATCATAATGTCTCCAAAAGCAAAGCTCGGTTATTTTCAGCAAATGAGCTATCGTTTCACGACAAAAGAGACCGTATTACAATTCCTGAAAAATCGTTCGCAGTATGAGGAATCAGAGCTCAGAAGTGCGTTGCATGCGATGCAGTTTACAGGTAATGACTTGCTGAAGAAGGTTGGGACATTAAGTGGAGGAGAAGCGATTCGTCTTCAATTATGTCACTTGTTTCTGGGCCAATATAACATTCTATTGTTGGATGAGCCAACGAATTTTCTTGATATGCATGCACTGGAAGCGTTGGAGCGTTTTATCAAGGCGTATGAGGGGACGATTCTGTATGTATCTCATGATCAGAGGTTCATTGAAAATACAGCGGATCAACAATTTCAGATTACAGAGCGTCAATTAATTCAGGTGAATATATAAGTTGAACTAAAGAAGATTTACACGGATCACTTCGATGACAGAACAACCTTAGAAGAAGAGAAGTAACGAAAACCGCCAAAGTGATTTTGGCGGTTTCGTCGTTTTCAAAGATAGGCAGATCAGTTACCTTATGTAACTTCTATTAAGAATCCGCTTTTATAACCGTTGAATGCATGTTACCTGTGAGGCGTTGAGGTGGGAAAACCATGCGCACGGGCGCAATGATGATGGCAGCAAATACAGCCTTGATCAGATCACCAATAATATAAGGATAGAACCCTTGAATCATGGCCTCAGGTAGGTCCATTTTGTATGCATATGCAAGCCAAGGGACACCCGAGACATACACGAGCAGTGAACCAAATAGTTCAAATACAACAAAAGCGAGCATGAATCCTGTTACACCTTTGATGTTGATTCGTGCAAGCAACAGTCCAATTAATAATGCGGAGATCGGCCACATCATCACATATCCTCCGGTAGGTCCAAGAAGTACCGCAAGTCCTCCGGTCCCGTGTAGCAAGGGAAATCCAAGAGCGGTGAGCAGAACAACCATCGTGACACTTAGAAAACCATAGAGTGGACCAAGTAACCCTCCAGCCAGCATGACAGCCAAGGTCTGTAATGTTATCGGTACAGGGGAGAAGCCAATGGGAATGCTTATGTAACCAAATAGTACTAAAATTGCGGCCATAAGTGCGCTGAATACAATGCCTCGCAAAGATAATTTCATGTTTGAACAATCCTCTCCATTTTGGTAATATGATTGTTAACCAATTATATAAATGTGGTTAACGATTAGGATCGTACCACATAACAATAGAAAGGGAAAGGACTAATTTACGATGCATGGCAACCTGCCTATAATTACATTAGAAGATGTTCGAGTGCATTATGCTTCCGAAGGTAGTCAGGTGAGAAAAGCACTGGATGGGGTTTCACTTAAACTGCACCAAGGAGAATGGATTAGTATTGTAGGGGCGAATGGCAGTGGAAAAAGCACACTCGCTGGACTACTGATTGGATTCATTCCACTATCGGGAGGGGTACGGAATATCTCGGATGAACTTACCGTTCGGGGTGTATTGCAGCAACCTGATGCTCAGGTACTTGGAGATACGATTGAAGAGGAGTTTCATTTTGCGCTGTCACCATTGATGGAATCTGTAGAAGAGCAATCGGAGCGCAGGCAGGATGCATTACATACCGTAGGACTTCAATATCCCCCGGAGAAGGCCATTTCACAATTATCCGGTGGACAGAAACAACTGCTTAATATTGCTGTAGCGCTCGCAGCCAAACCGGATATATTGATTCTGGATGAGCCAACAGCCATGCTTGATCCGGGAGCAAGGGACAGGATGGAAGCCATCGTTCAGAAGATTACCCAGCGGGGGACAACGGTGATCTGGATTACACACCATCTGGAGGAAGCAACCCTGTGTGATCGAATCATTGCTATGGAGAGGGGACGTTGTGTGTACGACGGGGAGCCCGAGTCCTTTTTCTATGAAACAGAGCTGAATGAGAAGGCTACTCGGGAAAATGTACAGCTATCTCCCTGTGAACGGTTAGGATTGGACCCTCCTTTTACTGTAAAAACTGCGTTATTGCTCAAGCAAAAAGGTATGATGCCAGAAGCCATGCCACTGCGACCTGAGCAACTGGCTAAGGAGGTCGCACGTTGGAGATCGAATTAACCAATATACGTATAGAAGCATCGGATTCGAGCAAACGTGCACTGCTTGAAGATGTGAGTGTACAGTTGAACAGCGGGGAAATCACCTTGCTGCTGGGCTGTACTGGTTCAGGAAAAACAACTTTACTACAGACGTTGGCTGGTCTGAGACCGCCCGATGCAGGAAGTATCACATTGGGGAGCACATCTTTCTGGAAAGAAGGAAAAGTGCCGCAGTCGATTTTATTGCAAATGGGACTATTGTTTCAATTTCCGGAAGAACAACTGTTTGCCCGAAGTATTCAGCGTGAATTCTCATATTCTCTGCGTCCATATCGACTTTCAGAGAAACAGCAACAAAAGCAGATCACAAACGCACTGAACCAATGGGACCCGCCAGTGTCCTCGGAGTTGGATCGACGTTTTCATCTGGACAGGTCGCCATTTGCTCTAAGTGGAGGAGAGAAGCGCAGGTTAGGTCTTGCTCTCGGAAGTGTGACCAATCCACACTGGCTTCTGCTGGATGAGCCGAGCGCAGGGTTGGAAGCGCAAAGTGTCGGGCTTTTGCTGGATGTATTGGAGCAACATCGTCTGGCAGGTGGTGGGGGCGTGGTAGCAACCCATGATCTGGATACATTCTTGCCTTGTGCGGATCGGGTATTGTTATTGCAAGAAGGTCGTTTAATCGCCGATCTTACGCCGAGAGAACTTCACAAAAGACCTGAACTGCTGGAGCAAACAGGGATCGGCCTGCCACCTTCGATGCGACTGGCACAGCAGTTAAGAGCAGCGGGTCTAGAGCTGCCTTTGACCGCAATGACGCCAGAAGAGATGGCTGAAAGCATTGTTCAGTCTACGTTAATTGAGGTGGGGATTCAGAACGAGTCGATAGAAACATTAGGGACGGTAATGATGGAAGTCAAGAGCGATGCAATGAAGGATGAAAAAGAAGCACTGATGCTGTCGTCCATTAAAACGGAAGATGATCCGAAGCTTCTTCCGAACACATTGACTCATTCAGGCGGATTATATGGTGTCATGGATCCGCGTCTGAAATGGATTTTGTATATTTTACTGGTCACTGCTGCGATGCTTCAACAGCGCTGGCAGGGATTGACTTTAACACTGGTGCCGGTAATAGCAGCACTTGCCGTGCTCCCGCGTCAGACTTTGGCTGGATGTATGAAGTTAATGAAGCCATTATTATTCTTTTTCATCATATCAACGGCGTTATCTGGGACAACTCTTTCAACAGAAGGAGGAGGTCTGCACTTTGGCTTTTCCCTGATGCAGGCGGAGGGCACTTTACTGAATGTGTATCGTTTGTTTATCGTCACATTGGCAAGCCTTTGGTTTTCGTTGACGACACCTTATGGGCGAATGGTAGAAGGGCTTAACTGGGTACTCGGTATCGGTAAAAAGATCAGGTTGCCCGTAGCTTCGTTTGCTCTTGCTGTATCGTTAATCTTTCGGTTTATCCCGATGATCTGGAGTGAGTGGCAGCGATTCTCACTGATCGTGCGGGCACGTGGAAAGGCAGCTTTAAGACCAAATACCGTTCGAATTCGTGACCTGGGTCCGATGGTGATTCCCTTGTTGATGGCACTGTTCCAACGTGCAGAGGATATGACCATTGCGATGGAAATGCGTAAAGTTAGAGAGTACTCTATGCTCGGAGGACGTTCATCATTATTGGTATGGTCCAAACGTGATACCTGGATTAGCATAGCTGGCCTCATTGTTTTTGTACTTTTAATATGGATTCGCTAATTGTGATGGCGATGATGATTGTGACGGATCCGGTAATGGATCAAAACTTAAACACAGTGTTTTCCAATGATCATGCATAAATGCGTTTGTCCTCGCTCACAATAAGTGGACGTTGATCATCTGAAGTGGATCAGGAGGGATAAACGATGAAAGATAAGTTTTTGCGTGAAGAACGGCAAGAATATACCGATGTGTCTACGGTAGAGTCGCAGCGAAATGATATCACACTCGAAGAATTCCCGGAGGGTCCTTACGGTTCATCTCTGTTATCCGAGTCTCTTGGGAAAAGTTCGCCGTGGCGAGTGGATCAGAGGTCTGCACATCGTTTTGATTATGAAAATCATGAGCTTCACGAGGGGGAAGTACGGGATTATCCAGGTCAGGATGTTTTTGACGAAACGGTTCCGGATAACGTATCCAAGCCTCAATATACAGAAGAATCGTAATGAGATTTTGATATAAAGTAGAGCGTAGCCTCCGGCAGGTTTGTCCTGTTCGGGGGTTATTTTCGTTGTGTTTAATGAAAACAAATCTCCACCAATTCCACATTATGGGTTATTATGTTTTTAGCTCGAAGTAAAAATTTGGTTGAATATGTGGGGGGACTTGGAATGAGAGAGATCGATTATAGTCAATATTTCTGGCAGGATGATAAGATCAGATTACGTGCTTTGCGTGAGGAAGACTGGGAAGATCATTATTATAACCGCTTTGATACACCTGCCCGTCGGTTATTGGAGTGTGCAGTAGAGTTGCCGCCAACCCATGTTGAAGCGAAGAGTTTCACGGAAAACTTCTCTGATTTTTCTTTAACCAAAGGACGGATCATGTTTACAATTGTAAATATGGATGGTGAAAATGTCGGAGGTGTGAATCTGAACAGCATTGATGAAAGGAACGGTACCTTTAGCATTGGCATTCAAATTGACAGGGATCATCGAGGAAAAGGATACGGAACCAGAGCCGTACGAATTTTGCTGAAGTATGCCTTCTTCGAGCGTAGGCTCAACAAATTCAATGATTCTGTACTCGAAGGAAATGAACCTTCCGCAGCGATGATGAGAAAACTTGGATGTATTCAGGAAGGTGTGCGTCGCCAGGTGATCTATACGGATGGAAAATACCAAGATATGATCCTCTTTGGATTAACCAAAGATGAGTTTATGGAAAAAGAGGGGCTTGTTTGATTCCAGTATAAATAAGATCGCCAGGGTGCTCGAAATCTGCCAGTTTTAGTGGATAAATGATAATGTACATTAAGCGGAAGGCGATAGTATTCTAATGAATATCAAAATCTGAGGTGATCGTGTGTATAGAGCAATACCCGATCCGACATGGAAAAGGTTAGGTTTTGCTGAACAGCCTGATTTTCATACTTCTGGTCTGGGTGTGGGGATTGTAATTATCGATTCAATTAAACCACATCATCTCATAAATCACTTAACTACACGAATCAAATGTGTTGCCGTACATGAAAATATGACTGTCACCGTGCGAGACATTTCATCTATGAACAGGGAGGAGGATATTCGGAAAGGTGAACATGGCCTTATGAGTGTACTGGCTTTAGCCCATGAACCTATTCTGTTAGAGGAACAAATTCATGTCGGGATTGCACCAGCAGCAACATTTATCGTTTTAGATCATGGCGCATTTACAACTGGAGAAGGAGAACGTCTGAAAAAAGGAATGGAATGGATTCTTGAACATGGGGTCGAATGGAATATAAAAATTATTTTAAGCACTGGTTGGCAGGCATTAGATAATGAAGTTCATCTTAAAAATACGAGTGAAAACTCAACGGTTAAAGCATTGGCAACAGCTGTGCAACAGGGCATTTTGGTTATTTGTTCGAATGGAAATACACGTTTAAATAACATCATGCCTCCAATACAATATCTAGCAGTAGGAGGCTATGTTGATCGTGGAAAGGCTGATCGTTTGTTTCACGTTCCTTTCCCTGATGAACCTTATGGCAGAAATGGAGATGGTCACTTTAGGCCAGATGTATTAGCGCCCAGACTACACCTTACAATCCCCTCTTATGAAACTGAAGATTCTGGTCAGCGCGTATCTTTTTATGAGGGGACCTCTGGAGCGGCTGCGCTTGTGGCTGGTGTTGCGGCCCATTTGTTCTCCCAATTTCCGAGTTTAAGTTCCGAGATGCTGAGAAACTTATTAGTCGAGCATGGAGAACCACTTGAGGGTGATGAAAGCCTGGCTCCTCGAATTAATGTTGAGAATACAATTTGTTATATGAACAGGGCAGATAAGCCAATGTATATATCAAAAACTTTACCCATAATAAGTATAAAAAATCAAAATCTTTATAGCGCAATTCATTCAATGGATGATATCGAAAGAGCGCTCTCTTTAACAGTTTTAGTTGAGAGGGACGAATTATCACGTGAAGAGTTATGGAGTTTCACGAAGGATTCATCCGCTACCGTTCGTAAAATTGCAGTATCGACCCTCGGCGAGCCGATGACCGAACAAGAGCGAAAGTTGTATTGGGTGTACTTAATGCATGAAACAGAAGGAGGAGTGCGTGGATGGTATATGCATGGATTATTGCAAAATTCTCCAAAGGAGGAAATACATAATTGGATAAAATGGTCAACAGATATTAACTGGTCGGTTCGATGGTGTGTTAGCGAATATTTGGCTCAATATCCAGAGTGTTTTCCCCAACTTGAAAAAACCCAAGACCCTGACGCTATACATATCAAGGCATTGCCTTTAAGGCAATGGTACACGGCTCTATAATGATGTAATGTAAATTAATATGTGGAGGCAACCTTATGAACCAACCCATACAAACTGATGAATTAATCATCGATTGCAAGGATATTTATTTGCGCGAGTATCGACTCGAGGATTTGGAGAAACTGCAAGAAATTACGTGGCAACCTGAGGTGTATGAATTCTTACCGGGATGGAACGCTACGATTGAAGATAGGACCCTGTGGCTCACCGAATATGAAATCCCTGAGAATCAACGTTTTAAACAAGCTGTGATGGCGGGAGGGGATATCGGGGAGTTATGCTTACGAATGGCTATCGTACTTAAAGAAAATGACGAGTTTATCGGATGGTGCTGCTCAGGGATCAAGGACGAACTGCCAGCACCCAATCGGGAGATTATGTACGGTATATCGAAACACTTCAGAAATCGTGGTTACACAACGCAGGCACTCAAAGGAATGACGGAGTATTTGTTTGAACATACAAACGTGGAAGTGTTAAATGCCATCGCTTTGACTACCAATCAAGCATCCAATAAGGTGATACAGAAATGTAATTTTGAACGGGTCAGCTTGATCGAGATCGAGGATGAACCCTATATCCATTATCAACTATGTAAGCGCCAAGGTCATTTTTGATTGAACTTTTATCCTCATTGAAAATCGCTATAGGTTCAACATTTCGGATCAGGTTAGACATTTATTGCTGGCTGCCTGATCTTTTTCTGTCATTTAGTTTATTGGACAAGACTTATGTTAATAATTTTCTCCACGATAATAGCGCTCCAGTTTGTTATCCAAGTGAACAAGCTGCGCTTTTTTCTCCTCGATATCATTCAGCAACTTTTGCTTTTGATCCTCAATCAGCTTGGTTCTTTCCTTCAGCGTGGAGGTTCCTTCATTGACCTGATCATAATACTTTTTGATGTCTTCCACACTCATCCCGGTTTCACGAAGACATTTGATAAAAACCAGCCAGTTCAGATCCTCCTCCAAATAAAGACGGTTATTCTGCTCATTTCGTGCAGCAGGTTTCAGCAGTCCCTTTCTTTCATAAAAGCGAATCGCTCCAATGGAAATTTCAACTTTTTTTGCTACTTCTCCAATCGTTAACATGTTAATCCCTCTTTTTATAAAAATAATTTGACCTACACTAAGTGTAGCATAGTAACTTATTCATTGTTAAATATAAATCAAATTACGGAAAGAAGGATTCGCATGAAAAAGATTGTTTTTGTAACCGGGGCAAATAAAGGAATTGGATATGAAATCGTAAAGCAGTTGGGTGAAGCAGGTTGGAAAGTTATCCTCGGCGCACGTAGTGTTGAACGGGGTGAAGCAGCTGTTTCAGAGTTAACTTCCAAGGGGTTAGATGTAGAATTTGTACAGATCGACATGTGCGACCTGAAGAGCATTGAGCAGGCAGCCGATACGATTCAGAAGACTTATCCATCAATAAACCTTTTGATCAATAACGCGGGTATGCCGGGTGCTTTCTCTCATTCATTCACGGATACAAAAGAGGAAGATCTGCGGAGTGCCTTCGAAGTGAACTTTTTCGGCACCTTCCGTTTGAATCAGCGATTGTTCCCGTTAATCAAAGATAATGAAGGCACAATCATTAATGTATCAACCGACATGGCTTCTCTGGACCATATGCAAAATGCGGAATTTACTTTAAATGCCTTCGACTATAACTCATCCAAAACGGCCAACAGTGCCATGACACTTTCGATGGCTTATGAAGTCAAAAACAGCAGGGCTCAAGTCTTTGCAGTAACACCCGGATTCACATCAACAGATCTTAACGGCAATGCCGAAGGTGGTAAATCAAAAGAAGCTGGAGCTGCGATTATTGTGCGCTATGCGACAGATGGCAAACGCCATAACGGAGAATTCCTAGATGAGAATGGCGCGTACCCTTGGTAATTCACCGTTGCCAAAAGCAGTGATAGATCGGGATGAACTTTAGTGTGTAACTTCAAACTCAAACTCAGGTATACCGTACGATGATCGGTATGAGAGACTAAAAAGTATGAGGTCCATTCTGAATAATCTTATCTCCTTGATGATAGCGGAAAGTTAGATGAAGATATTGGCGTGGTTCCGTTACTTAGATAGCGAGGAATATGAGAATACAACGTCGAATAAGAAAAATATGTTAGTTTTAACTTGTCAGAGCATGTACTATAATTCGTATTTCTAACCAGCGTATCAAACGGAGGTATATATTTAATGGAGGTTTCATTATACAAAGCAGATTTAAAAGATGCAGGGACTGTTCATGAAATGAAAATCAAAGCATTTATGCCTTTGTTGGAAAAATATCAGGATTTTGCAACAAGCCCGGCCAATGAAACCGTAGAAAGAATTATTACTCAAATCAATCAATCTTTCACAGATTATTTCATAATTTATCATATAGAAGTTGCTGTTGGTGGAATCAGAGTCGTGAAAAAAGATAATCGGATCTACAGTATTAGTCCAATTTTTATACTGCCAGAACATCAAGGAAAAGGAATTGCTCAAAAAGTCTTTACAATGGTTGAGCAGATATATGATGATGCAAAGACATGGAAATTAGGTACCATCTTACAAGAGCAAGGAAACTGTTATTTGTATGAAAAGATAGGCTACAAAAAAACGGGTGCAACAAAAGCAATTAACGACAAAATGACAATGGTATTTTATGAAAAGCATTTATAAGTTTCAAATCCTTGAATAAGACGCCTCAGATTCGTTAGCCTGGGACCCTTGGGCTACCACTATACTAATCGGACAAAAATAAAGAATCCCCCTTTCATTTCTCAACCGAAATGAAAGGGGGATTCGCCATGTAATGAAGAGCGGAATTAATGTGAGGATCGGAATGAAGATGAAAGAAAAGCAACGCTTGGAGAGTTAGCCGAGAGCTTACGTATAGCTAACTTGAATCCTACGCTCAACTTAGACATCTGCCTTATACAGCGGGATCAAAATCATAAATTCAGTTCCTGAGCCTACCTGACTTCGTACAGTAATTTTCCCACCATACGACTCCACAATCGAGCGGGTAATGGCTAGACCGAGACCTGCGCCACCTTGTTTGCGCGAACGAGAACTGCTTGTGCGGTAAAATCGCTCAAAGATATGGGGCAGATGTTCAGGTTCAATGCCTGTGCCGTTATCTTTTACTGACAATTCAGCCTTATGGTGCGTGGCATACAACGTTATGGAGATGGCTCCATGCTCTGGATCGGTGTGCTGCACCGCGTTATGGAACAGATTCAGTACAACCTGCTTCAGCTTGTAAGGGTCAGCAAGTACATGTACCTCAGCCGTCAGGTCGAGATGAACGGATCTTTGCTGAGCCATCATAGCAAGTTGTGGTTGCATTTCGAGTAGGAGACTGTCCAGCTGAATGACCTCCCGCTCCTGCTTTGGAGCCTGATCGAGCTTG
This sequence comes from Paenibacillus sp. FSL k6-2145, assembly GCF_037976585.1. Classification (NCBI taxonomy): domain Bacteria; kingdom Bacillati; phylum Bacillota; class Bacilli; order Caryophanales; family Paenibacillaceae; genus Paenibacillus; species Paenibacillus sp. FSL k6-2145. The sequence continues at coordinate 5,114,902 of NZ_CP150267.1, forward strand.
GTTAGTAACAGCAAATCTTCAACCAGCTTGTTAATGCGTACGGATTCGCCGTGCATGCTGTCCAGTGCTTTATACAATTGATCTTGATTGGTCGCTGCACCCCGCTGTAGAACTTCAATGAAGCCGTGTATGGAGGTAAGCGGTGTACGCAGCTCATGAGAAGCATCGGACAAGAAACGCTGCATCCGCTCTTTCGATTCCCGTTCGGCTTCAAACGAATTCTCCAGCCTTTCAAGCATGCCATTGAATGAAACGGCGAGCTGATCCACTTCCTCTTGTCCCTGAACGACGGGAAGGCGTTCTGCGAGGCTGCCTGCATCGATCTGCTGTACTTTATTCACCATATTAGATAGGGGAACCAGCGTCCGGCGTAATACCTTAGTGTATAGAATAAGACCGGCTACCATAGCCAACAGCGATAACATCACAAAGATCAGAAGTTGTTTAATAATCAAGTCTCTCAGTGGCTTTGTAGCCGTGCCCATCTGGACCATAGGTAAACCGCGATTGCGTGGACCGGGTGAAGCGAATACAATCAATTGCTCATTGCCTTGGCTATCCGTGACGATCCGGTAGGGAATGTGTTTTTGTTCTTTCAACTCTGTTGTAATGTCTTGATATTCAACGGTTGATAGATGAGGGGCCTTCAGACCGTCTTCCCCAAAAACATCCTCGAACGTACCTTGGTTATCAAACAGGGCCAGTGAACGGTCAGGAATAAACAGCACCCGATTACCAGACCCGTTTCCTGCCTGTCCACCAAAAGGATTGTTGGAAGATCCGCTACGTGACTGGATTCCGAGCCAAACTGGGGGCATGGACATGAGCTGTTCTTCCATGGTTTTTGCCTGATTCCGGTAGAGAAAGCTTTCCATGATCCAGAATTGCAGGATACCGATTAACAATAACAGCCCAGCAAGCACGAACAGAGAACGTGAGAGCAATTGAGATCGTAATGAACGAGGCCAGATCCATTGGTGCAGACGTCTTAAACGAAGTTTATTTTTCTTACGCAGCGAGTACATCAGAGATCCACCCTGTATCCCACACCCCGAAGCGTGCGAATGAGTTTATGCTCTTTATCCCCGAGTTTGTCGCGCAAGGAGCGAACGTATACCTCCACAATATTTTCTTCCCCACCAAAATCATACCCCCACACCCTGCTCAGAATGGTCGCTTTGCTAAGTACAATCCCATGATTAAGCACAATAAATTTTAACAGTTCGTATTCGGTAGGAGATAACTCCAGGACCTGATTCTGATAGGTGATTTCTTTGCGCTGATCATCAATTCGGAAGGGACCGTGGGTGACGGCTCCTATTAATAAAGGAAATTGATTACGCAGTCTGGCCTGAATCCGGGCGAGCAGCTCGTCAAAGGCAAAGGGTTTGATCATGTAATCGTCAGCACCTAACCAAAGGCCCTTAACCCGATTCTCGACTTCATCCTTCGCTGTCAGCATAATTACGCCAACCTCGGCACCGGTCTTACGCAGCCGCTCGACCACTTCGAATCCATCCATCTCTGGCATCATGACATCCAAAATAGCCATATGTGGCCTGAATTCAAGCGCCAACTCAAGCGCAGCCGCTCCATCCGGTGCTGTACGCACATCGAAGCCTTCATTGCTTAATCCAAGTTCCAGAAATTGCAAAATATGTGGTTCATCATCTGCCAATAGTATTTTAATTCCGCTGCTAAGCTTCATAATGTACGTTCTCTCCCTGCTTGATCTATCTAGACTTCTCCCTCGCTTCGGAGGGACTGTATGTTGTATTATCGCTTGCTAAACTGAAATTTAGCTGAAAGGATTGTGAATTATCCTCAGACAACATTCAGCGGGCACTCATCCCAGTTTTATTTTGGCATGTCACAATACTAGACATGAAGAACTTTGAAGGAGTGATTAACTTTGAATAACACCAAAAGAAGGATGGATCTTGTCCTTCTGCCGATTGTATTACTGGCGGCATTTTTGAATGGGTACGGTATCTGGAATGATCAATATGCCAATTCCTATTATACGACTGCCGTTGGGAGTATGCTCAGCAACTTCCATAACTTTTTCTATGCTTCACTAGACTCAGCAGGCTCGGTCACTGTAGATAAACCACCTGTTGTCTTCTGGATCCAGACGGCCTTTGCCTATGTCTTTGGATTGCACGGATGGAGCGTTATTTTGCCGCAGGTATTAGCGGGAATCGGTTCGGTGCTCCTGATCTATTTCATGGTGAAACCTACATATGGACTTGTAGCAGCACGAATCTCGGCACTTGCGATGGCGACTGTGCCTGTTGTGGCGGCAGTCAGCCGGACCAACAATATTGACAGCATGCTGGTGTTTACACTACTTCTGGGTTCATGGTTTTTGTTCAAAGGCAGCAAACAAGGCAGTGCTTGGCGCATTCTGGTTGCTTTTGGGTTAATAGGCGTAGCCTTTAATATGAAAATGCTTCAAGCCTACATGATTCTCCCGGCTTTTTACTTGTTCTATCTACTCGCATTTCAGGCGAAATGGAGAAGGAAAATCATCCTGCTGATCGGCAGCACAGCAGTTCTGGCGGTGGTTTCCTTATCCTGGGCGGTCACTGTGGATTCCATACCCGAAGACGAGCGGCCTTATATCGGCAGCAGTGAAACGAACTCGGTCATGGAACTGGCATTTGGATACAACGGTCTGGCACGGCTAACCGGTCAGCAGAATACTTCAGGTAACGCAGGTATGCCAAATGCTATCGGACAGGGCAATAATCGGGGCAATCGTGGGGAAATGTCTGCTGGACCTAATCAGACGGATAGTGGTTCCCTAGGCGCTGGGCAAGATGTCAATGCACCGGATAACGGTAATTCAAATGCTTCAAAAGGCATGAATGCCATGGGCGGCATGAATGGGCCGAATGGCAATTTCCCGAACGGGCAGATGCCAAATGATATGGAAATGCCAAACGGAAGAAATTTTGGCGGTAATGGTGGCGGAGGCATGGGAGGAATGTTTGGTACAGGGGAGAAAGGTCCTCTGCGTCTGTTCCAGACTGAACTGTCAGGTCAAGCTAGCTGGCTGTTGCCAGTTGTGCTGCTTGGGTGCATTGCCCTATTTGCAGGGTTAAGACGGAGAAATATAACCAACAAGCACAAGGAGGCCTTGTTCTGGCTGGCATGGCTGCTTCCCGTTGCCGCCTTTTTCAGTGTGGCAGGTTTCTTCCATCAATATTATCTGATTATGCTTGCACCTCCAGTTGCGGCGCTGACTGGCGCAGGATTTGTAGCGATGTGGAAGTCATATCATGATCGCAATGGCTGGCAGGCATGGTTGCTTCCGGTGTCCGTGCTGCTGACGACTCTATTCGGCTGGTATATCATGCAGGTGTATAACGATACGATTGGTGCAGGCTGGTCCATTAGTGAATTGATCGCAGGCATTCTGATTACGGTCATCCTAATCGTTATGCTTCATCGCACACATCGATGGAAACAGAGCTTCATTATCGCGGGATTCATGGTGATGCTGATTGGTCCAATCTACTGGGCATTCACCCCAATTACTTATGGCGGCAACAGCATGATTCCGGCAGCAGGCCCTACTGGTTCCAATGGCATGTTTGGTGGGGCAGGAATGGGCATGCCGATGGGTAACGTTGCTGGAGACACAGAAATGCCTGCAATGGGTGGCCGTGGCGGAATGGGTAACCGTAACGAAGAAGTGGATACAGTCACACTGAATTATCTGAAAGAGCACAATACAGGTGAAACGTATCTCTTTGCCACTACGGACTATAATCAGGCAGCACCTTATATCATCGATGAAAGAGCAGCGGTCATTACACTTGGAGGTTTCTCCGGCTCAGACCCGGTGTACACAACAGAGGAACTTGAGCAACTTGTCAAGAGCGGGCAAGTGAAATACTTCATGGTTGGTGGCATGGGGGGCCGCGGAGGGAACACGGATATTAGCGATTGGATCAAAGAGCACGGAACCGAGATTCCAACGTCAGAATGGAAGACAGGCACAGACAGCGGATCCATGGATAACGGTGACACGGAGAATGAAGCTGGACTTGGATTCGGATTCGGATTTGGCGGACAGACCACCTTGTACGAAGTGAAATTATAACTGTAATGAAAATCTCGAACGAAGTCCATTGGAAAAGGGAGGGGACAAACATGGCTCACGCGTACCGATACAGCATTATTATTCCCATGTATAACGAGGAAGCGGTGATCGAGGAGACTTATCGGCGTCTGAAGAAGGTCATGGGCAGTACAGGAGAGAGCTATGAACTGTTGTTTGTCAATGATGGCAGCGTGGATCGAAGTGCACAGATGATCCGTGATTACGCCCGTTGGGACGAGAGTGTAAAACTGATTGATTTTGCCCGTAACTTCGGACATCAGATCGCGATAACAGCGGGTATGGATTATGCATTGGGGGATGCGGTGGTTATTATTGATGCGGATCTGCAGGACCCTCCCGAACTGATACTCGATATGATCGCCAAATGGAAAGAGGGTTATGAAGTCGTATATGCCCGTCGCACCAGACGAAGCGGGGAAACTCGCTTCAAAAAATGGTCGGCGAGTCTGTTCTATCGTGTACTTCGTGCCTCAACGGATACGGATATCCCGGTAGACACCGGAGATTTTCGCCTGATTGACCGCAAAGTATGTGATGAGATGAAACGTCTTCCCGAGAAAAACCGGTTCGTGCGCGGGTTGGTCAGTTGGGTCGGATTTCGTCAGACTGCTATTGAATATGAACGTGATGAACGTCTGGCAGGCGAAACAAAATATCCGCTGAAACGCATGCTGAAGCTAAGCCTGGATGGCATTACGTCATTTTCACATAAACCGCTTAAACTTGCAGGTTATGTAGGTGCGATCCTGTCGGTTGGCGGATTCATCTATATGTTAACGGTTATTGGTTCGGCCATATTTACGGATTCAACGATTAAGGGATGGCCATCCATTGTGAGTATCATGCTGATGTTTAACGGATTCATCCTGATCATGCTGGGCATTCTGGGCGAGTACGTTGGCCGAATCTATGATGAGACCAAGGCACGTCCGCTATACATTGTGAGAGATGTGGTTCAGGCCGAGGGTCAGCAAGCGCAATCCCGATTGACAGCCCGAGTTGCTCATCATGACTAAGCGTCTGGTGACACTCTTCAAGTTCGGTATTGTGGGTGTTGCGAATACGGCAGTGGATACGGTGGTGTTTGCATTACTCGCAGTGGTCGGTGTGCCTGTTCTGATTGCTCAAGTAATCTCGTACAGCTGCGGGGTTGCGAACAGTTACTGGCTGAACGGCAGGTGGACTTTTCGAGACGCGGCACGAGGGAGCGGCGATAGAGCAAAACGTATTCGTTTTCTAATCACCAATCTCATCGTTCTCGCGTTATCCGCCCTCATTCTGATGACTTTGCAGGACATGCTGGGTTGGAGTCTCGTGATGAGCAAGATACTGGCGACCTTGATGGGGATGGTTTTGAACTATATGGCCAGCAGATACTGGGTGTTTCGTATCGCTACTTAGCTACCCACAGCGTGCAATATTGGTTATAAGAAGCAAATGAAAGGAGTGTATGATGAAATGCGAATTAAAAAAGCAGTTATTCCGGCAGCGGGTCTCGGAACCCGTTTCCTGCCAGCGACCAAAGCACAGCCTAAAGAGATGTTACCGATTGTAGACAAACCGGCCATCCAGTACATTGTTGAAGAAGCAGTACAATCAGGCATTGAGAATATCCTCATTGTGACCGGACGCAACAAAAAATCCATAGAGGACCATTTTGATAAATCGGTTGAACTTGAACATTCTTTGTATGCCAAGGGCAAACAGTCTTTACTGGAAGAGGTGCAGGCGATCAGCGAGATGGCAAATATTCATTTTATTCGTCAAAAAGAACCGCTGGGTCTGGGGCATGCCATTGGGTGTGCACGGCAATTTGTAGGGGATGATGCCTTCGCTGTACTGCTGGGAGATGATATTATGGTGTCTGATCCGCCTGCACTTGCACAGATGGTCCATCTCTATGAAAAAACAGGCAACCAGATCATCGGTGTCCGTCAGGTAGACGCGGCAAATGTGAGCAAATATGGCATCATTGATTCGAATGGTGCTGAGGACCGGGTTCACCGGGTCACCAATCTGGTCGAAAAACCTTCCCTTGCGGAAGCACCATCCCGGACAGCTGTAATGGGACGATATATTCTGAAACCTTCCATCTTTCCAATCCTTGATCAGATCGAGAGAGGGGCTGGAGGGGAATATCAGTTAACGGATGCCTTGAAAGAAGTGAGTCAGGTGGAGGAGCTGTTGGCCCTTGAACTAGAGGGACATCGCTACGATATTGGTGATCAATTCGGATATATTCAGGCGATCTTGGAGATCGGACTGATGCGCAAGGAATTACAGCCCATGCTGACACCCTATCTTCAGAAGCTTGCAACCCAGTGGGCATAGGGATTGATATGTAGCAGAGGTTTATATCTGTTGTAGGACGGGTTCTCCTCCGTGCCATGGTTCTGCCATAGACTCTAACATTGTACAATTATTCCAGTAACGCTACAATGAGCAAGAAGTTTAAGTTGCTCTTTGAGGAGTGAGGAATCATGAATGAATCTATCATCAGGGACCTTATTAAGTATATGGACGTGGAGGACAACGCCGCCACTCAGTACATTCAGACTGAGCATCGGATGAAACTGGGACTCTTTTGGGGGATACAGGAAGGCAGCCGCGTTCTGGAAATCGGTTGTGGTCAGGGAGATACAACGGCCGTGCTTGCACATCTGGTAGGGGAGAAGGGATACGTTCATGGTGTAGATATTGCACCTGAGGATTATGGTGCACCGCTGACCGTAGGCGAAGCGGCAGCCAAGCTACGGAGATCTCCACTGGGTAACCGAATTCGAATGGATTATGATTACGACATTTTAAGTGATCAGGCCCAATTCGCCGAGAATGAGTTTGATGTTATCGTACTTTCCCATTGTTCGTGGTACTTGAAATCGTTTGACGAACTCGCCCAGATTTTTAGCAAGGTTAGGACGTGGGGACATCAGTTATGCTTCGCCGAATGGGATGCACGAGTAACAGATGTGAGCCAGCTCTCACATTGGTTATCCGTTCTGATTCAGTCCCAGGTCGAATGTTACAAGGAGAACAGCTTCTCCAATGTGCGCACGCTTTTTACACCGGAGGACATCCAAGAGCTTGTCTCTGCGGCGGGCTGGACGATTAAGGAAGAGACTTCGATCCATTCTCCTGAGCTGCAGGATGGTCGCTGGGAAACCGAAATGACACTGGCAGAAGCGCCTGTGGAACTGAAACTGCTTCCGATCCCGGACAAAGTAAAAACACTTCTTCTTTCTGAACTGAAATTACTTAGGACACATCATGCCTCGGGGCCTGGGAGCCCACTGGGAACGTATGCGATTATTGCCAAAAAGCAATAATGAAATAGTTATTAGCAGCAATTTATAAGAAAAAAGTCTATCACGCACTTTTCACAGAAGACTGACCATTTAGCTGAAGTTTTTCTTGCGATAATTGAATGGTTCAGCTCCGCTGGAAACATATAAATTCCATGATTTTAAAAAATGTGTTTACTTCATCACGGTAATTTTGATATTATAATCGCAATATCAAATGCGACGAAGAGACGAGTAGATAAAAATCATTCTTTCAAAGAGAGCTCCGGCAGCTGAAAAGGAGTAAAGAACTTTTTATTGAATAAAGACTCAGAGCAGCACATCGGAACTTAGCGTTAAGGGATGGTGTGACAGGAGCTCCTGTTACAGAGCTAGAGTATGAACGGTCTACAGCTAGCAACATGGTTGTAAACCTTTACTTGAAGAGGCGGATATGGTGACATATTGGCGAATCTGGGTGGTACCACGAGAGTTCAATCTCGTCCCTGAGACTATTGTCTTGGGGATGGGATTTTTTGGTTTTTTCGGGGCTGTGACTACACGCTTTGGAATTGCCTGAATAGTGTTAATTAGGAAGTCCATTTCATAATACGTTTTTAGTGAGTTATGAAATTGATCAATGAGAAGAATCACTTAAACCGAAAGGAAATGATGATTGAATGTCAGCAAAATTGAAAGTTGGTATCGTCGGAGGAACGGGAATGGTAGGTCAGCGTTTTGTGGACCTGCTCGATCAACATCCATGGTTTGAAGTAACAGCTATTTCTGCAAGCGCCAATTCGGCAGGTAAAACATATGAAGAATCCGTACAAGGCAGATGGAAACTCGCAGTTCCTATTCCGGAAGCTGTGAAGAAAATCGTTGTTCAGGATGCTTCCCAGGTCGAAGCTTTTGCCAGCCAGGTTGATTTTATTTTCTGCGCGGTTGATATGAAAAAGAATGAGATTCAAGCGCTCGAAGAGGCTTATGCCAAAACAGGAACACCTGTCGTGTCCAACAACTCCGCTCACCGCTGGACAGCAGATGTACCAATGGTAATCCCTGAGATTAACCCGGGACATCTGGATGTGATTGAAGCACAGAGAAAACGTCTGGGTACCAAAACCGGATTTATCGCTGTAAAACCAAACTGCTCGATTCAGAGCTATGTGCCAGCACTGCACGCCTTGCGTGAGTTCAACCCGACTCAGGTTGTCGCTTCCACGTATCAAGCAATCTCCGGAGCAGGTAAAAACTTTACCGACTGGCCAGATATGCTCGATAATGTCATTCCATACATCGGTGGCGAAGAAGAGAAGAGTGAGCAGGAACCACTGCGGATCTGGGGTAGCATCGAGAACAATCAGATCGTCAAAGCTTCTGCTCCATTAATTACAACACAGTGTATTCGTGTACCGGTAACGGACGGACATCTGGCTACCGTGTTTGTAAACTTCGAGAAAAAACCAAGCAAAGACGAAATTCTGGAGCGTTGGTTGCAGTTCAAAGGTCGTCCGCAGGAACTGGCTTTGCCAAGTGCACCAAAACAATTCATTACGTATTTTGAAGAAGAGAACAGACCACAGACAAAACTGGATCGTGACATCGAACGCGGAATGGGTGTCTCCACAGGCCGACTGCGCGAAGACTCACTCTATGATTACAAATTCGTGGGATTGTCCCACAACACGCTCCGCGGAGCGGCAGGTGGTGCGGTTCTGATCGCAGAACTACTCAAAGCTGAAGGATATATTCAGCCGAAATAAGCATAAAGGCATCATGAGCAGCAGATTTCTGAACAGGATATTTCATGAAAAACCATCACTTGTTGATGGTTTTTTTGTATTGTGAACAGGGACCAGAAAATGGGCAGGAATAGATTAAAGAGATTCCAGCAGAGGGTTGTAGTGGCGAAAAACGCCGACAATGTTGTCGGCGTTTTTACTCAGGCTCATTTAGATATATATAATGTAAGAGATAGCCTATATGTTTAGAACATACGTGAGCTATATCATGTGAAGTTTAAGATACTATGTTAGTTTGCTGCTTCATAGCAGCTGCTGGGCACTGAGCCGAAACCTCGGCTTCAGGAAGACTGCGACTTTTTAAACGGGATGCAGGACAACTCCCTTCTTCGTCACGCTTGGTTTCCCAATTGACCGGGTTGGTCATATCCGGGATGCGCTGCTCCAAAATGGCCTGATATTGACGTGCTTTCTCTTCCAAATGGGCTACGCGGCTCTTGGCCTCCTCAAGCTGAATCAGCGCCGCTTCCTTATACTCCATCATAAGTGCGAATCGCTGCGAAACGGTTGAATCACCTTCTAGGCAGAGATCGACGTATGTTTTAATATTTTCAATCGGTAAACCTGTCTGCTTGAGGCATTTGACGCCATGTAGCCAATTGATGGATTCTTCATCAAACACCCGAATATTATTTTTATTGCGTTGAATGCTCGGAACCAAGCCTTTATCCGTGTAAAAGCGAACAGCGTGCTCTGTGAGTCCCGTAAGCTGGGCAGCATCCTGGACAGTATACATATGTACTCCTCCTTCTAAAAAAATATTGGAGACCGCTTGACTTCGTGTAAGACGAAGGAGCTAGGGTTATTGTAACGCAAGTCGGCCGGAAGTGGAATCCTCGCTTCGTTGCTGAATTTCAGGAATACGTGACCACTTGCGATTCACAATTGAACCATAGGAGGAATTGAATATGCAAACTGTAACCTTGAACAATGGAGTGAAAATGCCGATTATTGGCTTTGGTGTCTACCAGGTTCCCGATGCTGATGAATGTGAGAACACGGTATATGAGGCGCTGAAGGCCGGTTACCGCCTAATTGATACCGCTGCCGGTTACCTAAACGAAGAAGCGGTTGGACGTGCAATTAAACGCAGTGGCATAGCGCGGGAAGAACTTTTCATCACGACCAAGCTTTGGATTCAGGATGCAGGATACGAAAGTGCCAAGCGGGCGTTTGCCAAATCGTTAAGTAAGCTGCAGCTCGATTATCTGGATATGTACCTCATTCACATGCCGTTTGGTGATTACTACGGCGCATGGCGTGCGATGGAAGAACTATACCATGAGGGCAAGATCAGGGCTATCGGTGTCAGTAACTTCCTACCTGACCGCCTGATGGACCTCATCGTCCACAACGAAGTTGTGCCTGTCATCAATCAGATCGAAACTCATCCGTTTCAACAGCAGGTCGACAGCGCTGTTTTCATGAAAGAACAGGGGATACAGCACCAGTCATGGTCCCCGTTCGCCGAAGGTCGCAACAATTTGTTCAGCAACGAAGTCTTGGTTTCCATTGCCGAGAAACATAACAAATCCGTCGCCCAGGTTGTACTGCGCTGGCTTGTGCAGCGGGATGTTGTTGTTATTCCAAAATCAGTACGCAAAGAGCGGCTTATCGAGAACTTCGATATTTTCGACTTTGTACTAAGCCCGGAAGAGATTGCAACCATTTCCACACTGGATACCAAGGAAAGTCTATTCATGAAGATTGATAATCCTGAAGTTGCCAAGATGCTGGGCAATATGAAAGTGGATTTGTAGCCAGGAACTGATTGCTAGGTTTACGAAACGTAGCAGTATCTTGGCAATAATAGTAACAATAGCAACTCAATACAAAACGCCGACTAATATGTCGGCGTTTTTAAAAATTCCAATATTTTTGTTATGCTGCAGATGTCTTATCTGACTTATGCAGAAGCTGAGAGCGACGACCGAGCAGATAACCTGTCAGGGAAGCGAGCATCTGTTGAAATACCATGCCAAGCACAACCGGGACAGCAACAGGTGGCGGAAAATACGAAACAGCGAGTACTGCGCCTGCGCTGATATTGCGCATGCCTCCATTGAATACGAGAGCGACCTGATCGGCCTCGTTCCAGCCCAGCAATCGGGCGATGAAGTAACTTAGCGCATAACCGAATGATGCCAGAAAAATAATGATGACCGCAAGTCCAGCGAGCTTCCAGTTGAAATCGGCCAAGTAGGGCGCAACGACAGATCCGTTAATAGCAACAACTGATGCCATAAACAATTTGGATAACGGATTCAACCTTGGTCCCCAGACCGGGACAATGGCGCCTTTGGTCCACTCATTCAGCAGCATACCGAGAAGGGATGGTACAACAATCATCCAGAACAGACTGCTCATCATGGCTGCCGTGTCCAGTGTAACACTGGTGCCGATTAACAGGGATAACACCCCGGGCACTACGAAAGGAGCAAGCATGGTATCAATCAGGATGATAGATAGCGTAAGTGCGATATTGCCCCGATAGATGCTGACCCAGATGAAGCTGCTTATTCCTGTCGGAATCACGGCTGCCAGAACAAGGCCCGTTATGGTGTACGCATCTGTAGGGAAGACCAGATGACCCATACCGAGAGCAATTAGAGGCATCGCCAAATGCAAAATAAACAGACATACAAACAGGGGGAACGGCTTCTTCAGCACGTTCACAAAATCCCGTATCCCAAGACTGATACTTCCAGCGAACGTCATGAACGCAAAAAGCCAAGGAGATAAAAAGGTATAAGAAGAAAGAAAACTCCCGCATAACACGCCAATAATAATACTGATTGGGGTAATCAGTGGCATGATGCGGTTCAAGCGTTGGTTCAAGGCTTGAAGCATAATCATGACATCCCTTTACCGTGTGATTTTACTATTATACATGTTAATAACGTTGGCTGCAGACCCATTTGCAATGAAGCAGTCTGAACAGGTATCATGGACTTGGAACAAGGATTCCGATTAGGAGAAGGGGAGATGATCATGTCTATAAGAAAAAGAAAGCACACATTAATGATGACAGGGCTTATTGCATCAAGTATTCTTTTGATTTCGGCCTGTTCAGTCGTGGAACAAGCTAATCAAAGTTTAAATTATGTGAGTGGGGCTACTGATTATATAGAACAGGTATCAAACGCCGGGGCTGATCTGCAAGAGCTTGCATCGGGTGCGGTGAATAATCTGGAGATTACAACGCAGATTCAGGAGAAAATCGATCTGATCCAAGCAGAAGCAAGTGAATTTTCTCAGTTGACTGCTCCTGCAATAGGAGAGAGCATTCATGAGAATCTGGTTAGTTACAATACTCAATTAACAGAAGTAGTGGACAATTTCGAAAATACAATTGCAGAGCAAGGTTTTACGGCAGAAAATTGGGAGAAGACAGGCATTCCTGAACTGATCACCAATATCAATAATTTGAAAGATCCGCTTAGCGGACTTCAGGGTGAATAAATTGAATTGTTCTTAGCACCTTAAGACAATCCAGTTTGTAATCGAATACTTGAGAAGGGCGAGATATCGGAATGATTGAATTACCGTTATGCTCGCTTTTTTATTTTCCGAAAACGGATGCATATTTAATATCACAGGAGCTAGACTATATCATGTAAATAGGAGATGTATATGACATTTATCTCATATTTATGTGAAGATGATCTATGTTTTGACAAGGTTGGGACAGAGGCGTATGATAAGTTTATAAGTTAATAAAATATAGTTACTTACTATAAGTTTTAAACTGTACCTAAATATATTTTGCCAAAGGAGAGCTGAGTCATGACGGAGCACAATGGAAAAGTAATCATTATTACAGGTGGAGCCAGTGGTATTGGTAAAGAGACAGCACTTCAACTTTCGGATCAAGGTGCGACTATTGTTGTCGCTGACTATAATGAAGACGGAGCGAAGAAGCTTGCGGCAGAGATTGAAGCAGCAGGCGGAACAGCGGGCGCGTACAAAGTGGATGTATCCAAAGGGGACGAGATCAAAGCCCTGATTGACTGGACCGTAGAGAAATATGGTACGTTAAGCGGTATTTTCAATAACGCAGGCATTGGACTTGTGAAGCCATTTCTGGAGATGGACCCGGAATCCTATCACAGAGTCATTGATGTAGATCAGCACAGTGTATACTACGGCATGTATTATGGCGCGAAAAAAATGGTTGAATTAAATGTACAAGGTACCATTGTAAATACAGCTTCGATCTATGGAAGTGTTGCTGCAGTAGGCAGCTTCAACTACAACGCAGCCAAGGCTGCTGTTGTTATGATGTCGAAATCCGGTGCATTGGAACTTGCTGAGCATGGAATTCGTGTAGTTGGTGTAGCACCTGGCTTTATCGAAACACCGATTCTGGGTGATGACAAAGCCATGAAAGATGCACTTGCTACTCAACATATGCGTGGAGAGCTCATTCAACCGGAGAAAGTAGCCAGTGTGGTTACATTCCTGTTCAGTGATGCAGCAAGCGCAGTGAACGGTACAACCGTAGCCGTAGATGATGGATTCCTCAGCTTCAAAACCAAATAAATAACCTTCTAAAATTAAGAGAACTTATCTCAAAAAACAGAAAAAAACGGTGCAGAACGATTTATTCGTTTTGCACCGTTTTTGTATTTTCATTATAAAGTAATCGTAGCATGTGAGATGGAAATAAGTTTGTCGAATCATCCCGAAAATTCAGAGATCGTGATACAATTAGCAAGGTTGTATCTTTTTATCATTTTGTGGTGTGTCATATACAATTCGAACGCCGAGAGAGCCATAGCTCTCTTCTTTGTAATGACATTGAGAACAGGTTTTGGTCGAGCACAACGCATCGTTATGAACTTGTAATTTTTCGTTGCACTGTGGACATTTATTTTCAAAAAGAGTCTTCAACACGTTAAACATGCTTAATCACTCATTTCGGATTAATTTACTTGGTTTTCATTATAACGGATTATATTCACCTTGTATAGCACTTTTGAGTGGTATTGAGATGAGATTTATATTGCACGAAAGGAAGCGCATAACCGATGGATCTTCTGCTTTTTATCATCATGTTTATACTGGGTCTGGTCGGTTCATTCTTCTCCGGTTTGTTGGGTATTGGTGGGGCCATTATCAATTATCCGCTACTGTTATATGTTCCATCCTGGATGGGACTGGAGCCATTCTCAGCACATCAGGTATCTTCGATTAGTATGTTTCAAGTGTTTTTCGCTTCACTTGCCGGTGTGATTGCATTCCGCAGAAAAGTAAAAACGGGTAGAAGTGGTGGGGCGATCATTCACCGCGGTTTGGTGCTGTACATGGGCTCCAGCATTCTTGCTGGCAGTCTGATCGGCGGGTTCATATCCGGTCATCTGGACGGAAGGGTTATTAATCTGATCTACGGCATTCTGGCGATCATGGCGATTGTGCTTATGCTGATTCCCGGAAAGGGAAAGCTTGATACCTCAGCTCCACTGGTGTTTAACCGATGGATTGCAGCAGGTACTGCTTTTGCAGTAGGCATTGTATCAGGAATTGTTGGTGCGGGTGGTGCCTTTATCCTTATTCCCATCATGCTGACGATTCTCAATATCCCCGTACGAACAACGATTGCTTCTTCACTGGCAATTGTATTTATCTCCGCCATTGGCGGCGTTATAGGTAAAATTACGGGCGGGGACATTCCGCTAGAACCCATTATCTATACGGTGATCGGAAGTCTGCTGGGGGCATCCCTTGGTTCACGGGTTAGTTCGATGATCAATGTGAGGGTACTTCGATATGCATTAATCGTACTTATCGCCATCACAGCGGTCAAAGTCTGGTCATCCATTCTGTAAAATCACGTATATGGGAATGAACAGTGACGATTTCGTAACCAAACGGTTGGATCGCCGTATAAAGGTTATGAACATGAGCTGAAGCGTTGGATACACGATCAAATGAGTTCAGTTTTCGTCCATGGAGCACCTCATCTCCTTTCATGGATACATGTTTAACATTAATAGAAGTTGAGGTATCCACCCTATGAATAACGTACTTACAGAACAGGCTGATGCAGGATATCGGCTAGCTGAGCAGAAAGCATCTCAGTATTTTACTTCTCTTAGGCAGCAACTTATGGATAATACGTATACAACAGCACTTACCCAAGATATTCATGTATGGCAAAAGAAACATATTCATCGTTTTGCCTGGCTTTCTCTTTTATCACCTAGCAAAAGAAAACCGGATCCCCGGGATGTTCATAGATATATCCACTGGCTGAATACTACAGGAAAGCTGGATGATTACCTGGATCGGAGTATCTCCTATATTTATATGCGAGATCTGGGGCAAGCCCTTGATTCTCCGGATACGCAGGCCCGAATTCAGCACATTGTCCAGAATACCAAAAAATACTTTATGGGCTCTGCCACTGGGCGCAAAGGACAGCCCGATTATATCAGTCTGGCTGCGTTGTACCGATGGGGACAGAAGGAGCACATTGAAACAGCTGTCATCTGGGTGATGAACAAATTAAAGAATGTAGCATCGAACATCCCGAAGGAGCTGGATGCAGAGCAGGCGCAGCGGAAGCTGATCAAGATTATTCTCGGCGTGGTCCTTCATGTGGACGATGAGATGAATGAGCAGACACCACCTGAAGAACGTGCCCGGAGATTTGATGCGGCGATCCGACTTGGTTATTCGTACGGTTTGACATATCCATTTGTGGATGACTTGCTGGATTCACAGGCTTTGACTGTTCAGGAAAAAGAACAATATTCCCTGATGATACGTGATGCACTTCTTACCGGGGTCGTACCTGATCTGGGGGAGTGGAAAGGCAGCAACCTTGAAGTGATTGAATATGTACATTCCGAGCTTCGGGAAGCATTTGAGTACATTAAGAACTACCAGCATCCAGAGAAACAGCGCACGTTCTTAGAGCAATCCTATGTGTTCTTTCAGTCTCAGGAGATTGATCGCAACAAGAAATTAGCCAATGCAAATTATACCAATGAAGAATTGTACATTCCGATTATTATCAAATCTTCTTCTTCCCGATTAATCGTCCGGTCTGTTCTCAGTGCACCGGTGGATGAAGGATTTGATCTGCGGACGTTTTATTACGGGATATATAATCAGTTGGCCGATGATTTTGCCGATATGTTTGACGATATGGAAGAAGGGGCAGTAACTCCTTATACTTACTATTTGAAGTATCGAGATTTGCGCCCTGATCTGATTAATCCATATGAATTGTATTGGGCAGTCATCTCTCATCTAATCCATGATGTTTACAACTCGGATGCCAAGACCCGTGAGGTCATACTGGATCGTGCGATCAACGGGCTGAAACGTTGTAAAGAACGGTTGGGGCAGCAGAAATATGATGAAGTGATGACGATCTTTGCCTCTGGGCAGCCTGAATTCAATCAACTGGTTCAACAGATGGTGCGAAAAGCGGATGACGTTGAT
Source organism: Paenibacillus sp. FSL k6-2145 (assembly GCF_037976585.1). Lineage (NCBI taxonomy): Bacteria > Bacillati > Bacillota > Bacilli > Caryophanales > Paenibacillaceae > Paenibacillus > Paenibacillus sp. FSL k6-2145. The sequence continues at coordinate 5,131,572 of NZ_CP150267.1, forward strand.
TTTCTTGATAAATTGTTACGGGATCAGGTCGTGCTTCAATTGAAAAATGACAAGCAGGAGAAAGAGGAGTTCAAACAGACCATTCAAACGGTTCGCGAACAGATTAATGTGGAGTTGCAGATTGCCAAGCCCGGTGGACTTCATGAGATGAAAGAAACGCTGATCGATGCAGCCAATTACAGCTTGCAGGGAGACGGGAAGAGGTTACGCCCCATATTAACTTGGGTTATGGGCGTGCGCGAGTATGGTCTACCTGAGTCATCCATCGTTCCGCTGCTAAGATCGCTGGAGTACATGCACACCGCTTCCCTGATCTTTGATGATCTGCCTACGCAGGATAATGCTTCGACAAGACGTGGACGTTCCACGCTGCACCAGGTACACAATAGCGCCACAGCAGAGCTTACCGGTCTGTTTCTCATTCAGAAGGCGATAGGAGAGCAATCCTCATTGAATCGCTTTGATGCGGCAACCGTGCTAACGCTCATTCAGTATTCGGCTGAAAAAGCAGAGGATATGTGTATGGGGCAGGCGATGGATCTGAACTCGAAAGGCAAAGTGTTAACTCTTGAGCAGTTGAACATGATCTGTTTTTACAAAACAGGCATTGCCTTCGAAGCTGCCCTGGTCATGCCAGCGATACTTGCCCAAGTGAAGGAACCGGAGATGGCTACACTGAAGAAGTTCGCTTATCATGCGGGGATCGCCTTCCAGATCAAGGACGACTTGCTGGATTTCGAGGGCAATCACCTCATTCTTGGGAAACCTGCAGGTCAGGATGAGCGGAACAACAATTCAACCTTTGTGTCCATTCTTGGTGATGAAGGCGCGAAAAAAGAGATGTGGGAGCATTATTGTCTTGCGACAGATGCATTGAACGAGATGGCGAAACCTATTCCCTTCTTGAGACATTTATTGGATTATCTTGTTGGTCGCGAGCGCTAACCTGTTTTACTAACGATTCCGTGTTGCGTATGACTTATTATGATATATAATGACAAAGGTCGGGATTCCATATGAATGGATTCCGGACCTTGTTTGGTTTTAAAGACACAAATCTCTTAAAAAGATTTGTTTCAATAACTGAAATTCTGGGTATTAAGCAGGTACTGTTGTTTTAAATCTGACTAATTTTTATAGAACATCTTATATCAGTAAAAACTTTAGATTTCGACAATCTTTATATGGAGTCTATATGCCAAAAGGAGAACTTACAATGCAGGTTCAAAAGGTCGATCATCATGAATTGTTCGAGCAGATATATAACCAAGCGCCTATTGGGATTGCACTCGTTGCTCCAACAGGGCAATGGATGAAAGTGAACCCTGCTTTTTGCTGTATGCTAGGTTATACAAGTGATGAATTAATGAATCTCACGTATCAGGATATTACACATCCGGATGATTCGTCACAAGATATGATCTGTAGTTATGAGTTATTTGAAGGTAAATCAAAAGAAAATCAATACGAAAAACGTTACATTAATAAAAATGGTGACATCTTATGGTGTTCAATACATGTTTCCTTGGTTCGAAGCGAAATTACGGATGAACCTCTTTATTCCGTTTGCCATATTGTTGATATTTCCAATCGTAAACTGTCTGAACAAAAACTTCTCCATAGTGAAGAAATGTTCAAACTTATTACGGATCATGCTCAGGAGATCATCTATATTGCCGATTCAGAGGGAGTTTGTCGGTTCTGCTCACCGTCAGTCCAACAAATATTGGGTTATTCCCCGGAAGAAGTCATTGGCCGAAACAATAATGCTTCCTTTCACCCACAAGATCTGGAACGGATCTCACAGATGGATTTGACTAAAGGTAATCTGTTGAATATTAGAGTCCGCCATAAAGACGGGCATTATCTTTGGTTTGAAACCACATACAAGGTCTTTGGTGATGCGGAGCATGAACAGCAGATTTTTACAATTGGACGAGATATATCAGAGCGAAAAAAACAAAAGGATATCAGTGCAGAGGCTGAACGTATTGCCTTAATTGGTAGTTGGGAATGGGATATGGTCAAAGACCATATTACATTTTCAGATCAGATCTTTGAGATTTTTGAACTTGAACGCACCTGCAAACCATATCGTATAAGTGATGTTTTTAATGTTATGGATGCCGAAGATATAGCCTCTTTACAAAAACATATTACAGGGGTAAAACAGGGTGAACCGCTCGATTTTGAATACAAACACATCAGCTCTGATGGAAATGAGAAGTATCTTCACCTGCGTGGATTGATTACGCTTGATGAGCATCGTCAGCCAGTCCAGCTAAACGGAACACTACAGGATATCACTGAACGCAAACGCATCGAATTTAAATTGCAGGAATCTGTGGAGCGATACACTTCGCTTAAGAAATACAATCATGACGCCATTATCTCGTTTAACATGGATGGTAATATTATGAATGCAAATCCAGTAGCGGTGAAAATGACGGGTTGTCCCGTGGCTGAAATGATCGGTACAAGCATAAGCAGATTTATCGGAGCCAGTAATCTGGGTCTGATTCTGGGTAGTGATTATGAGATGGCTGAAAAGGAGATCAACGCTGTTCGGCACACGGATGGATCTGAGACAGAAGTCTTGGCTACGCTTGCTCCAATCATTGTTAATAAATCGAATGTCGGGTTTTACCTGATAGCGAAGGATATTACGGAGCAGAAAAAACTGCTGGTAGCCAAAGAGACAGCGGAGAGAATGAATAAGGCCAAAAGTGAATTTTTGGCGATGATGAGCCATGAAATCCGTACACCTATGAACGGTGTAATTGGGATGACGGATTTGCTTCTGGATACTCCTGGACTTAGCGGGGAACAGAAGGAATATATCGAAATCATCCAGAAGAGTGGAGATTCCTTGCTGGCTATCATTAATGATATTCTTGATTTTTCCAAAATCGAGTCAGGCAAAACCGATCTGGTAGAGGATCCTTTTGATCTCGTAGAAATCGTGACCGAGACGGTGCAAATCGTAAAACCGCTGGCTCGTGAAAAGAAGCTGGATGTTCGTATGTGCGTAGAAGATGCTATTCCAACTCCGGTGTATGGTGATGCTTATCGTCTTAAACAGGTACTTACCAATATCATTGGCAACGCGGTCAAATTCACTTCAGAAGGCGGCGTGGAAGTTAAAGTTGGGGTTAAGGAGCAGTCCGGCAATAACGTGCAGCTTTATTTTCAGGTAAAGGATTCGGGCATTGGGATTCCGGTTGAGAGGAAACAACAATTATTTGAACCTTTCTACCAACTGGACAATTTTATGACCCGCAAACCTCAAGGTACCGGTCTTGGCCTTGCCATTAGCAAGAAACTGGTGGAGCTAATGCAGGGGAAGATCTGGATCGAGGAATCGGATGAACCGGGTACAATATTTATATTTACCGCCCAATTTAAATTAAATAACGGTGAAGAGAGCAAAAGGTTAGATCAACAGCAGAAGAAGAGCAGAACATCAGCCTTGCGGATTTTAATTGCAGAAGACAATGAGGTGAATCAGCTCGTCCTTAGCAGAATCGTTGAGAAAAAAGGGCACTTCGTGGATCATGTGGCGGACGGTGTTGAGGCAGTCGAGGCGGTCAAACACAATTCATATGATATCGTCTTCATGGATGTGCATATGCCAAGGCTTAATGGATTCGAAGCGACAAAAGCGATTAAAAATTCTTTGCACCCCGAGAGTTGTCCATACATTATTGCGGTAACTGCAAATGCGGTAAGAGGGGACATGGAAAACTGCTTGAAGGCAGGCATGGATGCGTATATCAGCAAACCGATCAAAATCGAGTCCATTATGCAAGCATTGGAGACCTATTACATCAAAAATAATCTCTGAGTGTCCTAAAAATGGATTCATGAGCAAAAAAGCTGTTAGCTTATTGTAAATAGGCTAGCAGCTTTTTTTTGCTGTTCCATGATTTTGTCCTCCACCCCTGTATCTCACAGATGCGACTATGGACAAATTCCTAAAGATTTTTGATCCACAGTTTGGAGATGTCCATATATCCGAATTCTGCTATCTGCATGCCGAAGATGCTCTGATCCAGTTCAGCCTGCTTGTTCATGTGACAGCCATGCAAGATCCAGTAGTGATCACGTAGCAAGGCTTCAGCTTCATCCAGGAGCGCAGTACGTTCTGCCCGATGAAGCTTAGCGAAATGATCCAGTTTGTCATCCAGTAGAGACTGGAATGCAGGAGACATACACATATGAAAATGGTTGGACAGGTTTTTGAAAAAATGAATCATGCCGTACTGCCAATCTTCCTCCAGTATCTCTTCAGCGAGGATCAATTGTGCGTTCGTGGTTTCCTCTGAGTTGAAATAATCCACAACGGCCTGCATGCTGATGTTCAGACCGATGGACGCTGCACGACGTTGGAACCACTCCGCAACGTCTGCATCCTTATTATGCTTGTACGATAATGTTATCTTCTCACCTTGGTACCCGCAGTTATGCAGTAATTCACGAGCATGTTCAAGAGAAGCAACGGTCCAGTCTTGGGCTGCACTTTTCCAGGGAAGGAAGCTGTTGGCCGGTGTGATCCGATTCCCGCCGAGATCTCGGACAAGCGCGACCGAATCATAGACGATACGCAGGGCTTGTCGAAATAGGGGATGATGATGGATGCCTTCCTTGTGAAAATTGAACAGCATATACTGACAACCCAGCGCCGGATAATTGATACTATTCGTCTGATCACAGCCTGTTGTGAGACTCAATCGATCTGTACCCGGTAGCTCATAATAGCGATCATTCGGACTCAGGTCAGGCACAAACCAGAAATGGACTTGATCCAGATGTGGCCGGATGCCGTAGTACGCATCAAAAGCGGTAAGCTCCAGCACATCTTCATTCAGCTCAGAGATCTGAAAAGGACCGGTACCTATTAATGTATTGGTTACATTGTAATCGTAGGGCAGGATTGTCATCCGAATACAACTGAACAGATGCAAGAAAAACCGATTAGGACGATGTAGAACAAACTTGATGCAGTAATCGCCAGCTACTTCCGCTCGTTCAATATCCCGATACAACCAGATGGACGGACTATGCACATCAACCAATCGTTGCAACGTCGCTTGGACATCCCGGGATGTCATGACACGACCATTGTGGAAACGTACACCTTTTCGGAGATAGAAGGTCCATAATCGATGGTCCTCGCTGCATTCCCACATGTGAGCTAGTGCTGGCAAGAATGATTCCGTCTTGGCATCATAAGTGATTAATGTATTACAGACCTGGCTTAATAGGTAGGTTTCAAATGCAGTATAAACAAAGGCTGGGTCAAGATCACCTAACTGGCGTGACCTCATGATGCGCAGGATATCCTGACCAGAGGCAGTTTCTTCGTGGCTGTGAAATCCCATCTGTTGATGGAGGGAGAGCATGAGCTGTTCTCGCAGTGAATCATGCATCTGAACGGTACCAATGAGTTCAATGGCGTCTTTCATTTTGCCTTTAGCCAGAAGTTCGGTAAAACTCGCTTCCAGCGCTTCATTCATGCTTCGCAGCATCGTTAACTCCGAATGATGTCCACGACCACGCCCGGGTTGCCAATGGATAAAGCCTTGTTCCTCCAATTTTCTGAGAATGAATTTCACATTACGTGGGGTGCAGCACAAGGCAGCGGACAGGCTATCAATCGTTACCGCTACAGGTTCATGAAGCTTAAATGAAAGCTGTTCGGCCCCGGCGAGCCTTATAAAGTGTGTATGTAGGGTATCCATGGTCATGACTCCTCTATTAAAGGTGAAAAGTGTAGTCATATGTTTACACTTTTCTTTCCCCCTTTTATCCTTACAATTATACATTAGAAGAGGTAGTTCAAAAAGTTCTGAAAACCGGACTTTTTGAACACTCATTAGAAGAGGGTGTTAAATCACCCCGAATTGAAGCACTTAGAAAGAATAGGAGAAGTTCGCATGAAGCAATATTTAAGGCAAATTCACCCCTTGGCATGGACCATCATTATCGGAACCATGTTTGGACGTCTTGTGACGTCAATGAGTATCCCGTTTCTTTCCATCTATCTGACACGTGTACTAGAGGCTACACCGACCCAGACCGGTATTACTGTGGCAGTTAGCTCGCTGGCAGGTGTAATGGTCAGCTTTTATGGAGGTTATATTTCGGACCGGATCGGTCGCAAAATCGTGATGTTAATCTCGGTATTTAGCTGGGCAGGTGTATTTTTCATTTTTTCAGCAGCAGAGCATCTATGGGTGTTCTTTGTTGCCAATACGTTAAACGGATTATGCCGCGCAGTATTTGAGCCCACCTCCAGAGCCCTGTTATCGGATATTACTTCTCCGGAGAACAAATTGCTGGTGTTCAACCTCAGATATGCTGCAGTTAATCTTGGTGTGGTCTTTGGGCCAATTATCGGATTTCAGCTGGGATCATCTGAATCAACGTTCCCATTTGTGATTTCCGGCTTGATATACATAGCATATGGACTTGTATTATTTCTGCAATTCAAGATACAGCATGCCAATCTGCCAGAGCGTCATCAGGCAACCGCACCACGTTTGCGTGAAGCACTCATAACCACTGGTCGCGACCGGGTGTTTCTGCCAGTATTAATCGGTACCACATTTTGTGTTCTGGGTTACGGGCACTTTAGTTCTACGTTGGCACAGTACTTGGCGAGGAGCCCAATCTTTGAAAATGGAAGTCAGATGTTCTCGTACATGCTTTCCCTGAATGCGGTGACGGTACTGATTATTCAGTATCCGCTTGTGCGAACCTTCCGAAACTTTCCACCGCTTGTTCCTCTGATTGTGGGTAACCTGCTGGTCGCAACCAGTCTGATGATGGTTGGAATCGCTGAAGGTGTACTCATGATGATGATGAGTGTCATACTATTTACCATTGGGGAAGTGCTGTTGTTCACGATGATGGATATGCTCATCGACCGGATTGCGAAGCCGGAATGGAAGGGAACGTATTTCGGGACCATCGGCTTCAATAATATTGGTAGTGTCATTGCTCCTGTCATGGGAGGGGTGTTGTTAAGTCAATTTGGAGCGGAGAATGGGCTGGCCGTTTTTGTACCGATTGCACTGACGACTGCACTGGGAGTGCCTTTTCTTCTGATCGCACATAGACGTCTTGTTGTTAGAGAGAAGCAAACGGAGTCCACATCATTGAGTATGTAGCGGAAGTTGAAAAGATTAATGACATGAATTAAATAACAATTCAGTTAAAATTATCTTGACGAATGTTAGTCCAGCGAATACAATAAACAACAAATATGTGAAACGGGTGGGATGATGATTATGTTTATGCCTATACAGATTTCGAATCGATAACTGAATACGCATGAGCATAGTGACATTAATCCAATTTTTTTGCAATGATCGCGTTGGGACAGTCATGTTTGTGCACCCCTGTCGTGAACGCTCATCATTATTGCGATGCAGAGGAGATACGGGAAATGCTTTGCATTTCATCCGGTCTCTTTTGGCTACAAGCTGTAGATGAACATTAGTTCATCTATGGCTTTTTTGCATGCATTCCACCAATCCGTTCACATGGAAAGGAGCGTTTGGAGCGTTATTTTATAAAAAACTAACTTGTTAAAAAGGAGAGTGTACAATGGTCAACATGCGTTCTACATATCAATTATGGGCGGGAAATCCCGATTTTAATGTCATTATGTATGACTCATCCTAGTGTAGATAACAGCGACCAAAAGGTTATTCTGTCATCGTAGTTACAGTGTAATGTTCTTTAGTTCATTTTATATAAATAAACCAATAAAGAGGTGGGACCTGTGCCCAAAACAGAGAAAAGCTCCATGTCATGGCTGCTGCGCTATCTAAAACCAGTCAAAGGACGGCTGGCCTTACTTTTATTCATGTTGCTCACATCAACGGGGCTTCAGCTCTTGAATCCACAGATTATCAAACGATTTATCGATACAGCAGCAAGTGGGGGAGTCCTCACCAATCTTGTTCAGCTCGCAGGAATATTTCTGGTTGTTGCCGTGTTTAATCAACTCATCACGGTAGCGGTCAGTTATTTGGGGAACGACGTGGCCTGGCGGGCCACGAATCAACTGCGCGGAGATCTGCTGAAGCACTGCCTGCGTCTTGATATGCGTTTTCATAATGTGAAAACACCTGGAGAGATGATTGAACGTGTAGATGGTGACGTAACGAGTATCTCCAATTTTTTCGCGATGTTCATTGTGCAAGTGATCGGTAGTTTTGTACTGCTGGCCGGAATTCTCGGGTTCATGTTCAGTGTCAATGTGCCTATTGCTTTGGTTATGACCGTGTTCACATTATTATCGATCCTGTTCATGGTCTTCATCCGAAATCTGGGCGTGGACTCTTCCAAAAATGAGCGGGCGGCAAGTGCCTCTCTGTTCGGATTAATTGAAGAACGCATTGCCGGGATTGAAGATGTGCAAGCGAATGGTCATGTGCCGTATGTGATGAACCGCTTTTACCGCACGATGCGCACGGTATTCCTTAAGGGGAGAAAAGCCTGGCTGCTACGGGTTATTCCGTGGAATACCACGGTAGTTCTGTTCGCTCTGGCGGTCACTGCGGTGCTTTTGCTGGGTTTGCATTATTATATGGAAGGTCTAATTAGTATCGGAACATTATTTCTGATCTACCAATATACGCAGATGCTGAATGATCCGATTGAGATGCTTGGAGATCAGGTGCAGGAGTTCCAAAAAGCAAAATCAGGCATGCTGCGCTCCAGAGAGCTGTTGTCCATGCAGAGTGTGATTCAAGAGGGTACAGAGGAGCAATTGCCTGAAGGACCGCTTGGATTGGAATTCAGTCAGGTACATTTCAGTTATAACCAGGATAAACCGGTATTGCAGGACATTACTTTTGCTATTAAACCTGGTGAACGTCTGGGAATCATCGGTCGCACAGGTAGCGGCAAATCGAGTCTTAGTCGTGTTCTTCTCCGGCTTTACAATCTGGATCGGGGCACGATCCGTGTAGGTGGAACGGATATCACAAAGCTTTCATTAAAAGCGCTCTATCGCCGGGTGGGAATGGTGACACAGGATGTGCAGTTGTTTGATGGCACGCTGCGTGATAACCTGACCCTGTTTAATGGAGATGTATCGGATCAGATGATCAAGGAGACGACGGATCGCCTTGGACTTAGCCAATGGATTAATTCACAACCAGAAGGACTCGATACGTATCTGGCTGCAGGTGGAGCTTCATTGTCGGCAGGGGAAGCACAGTTATTTGCCTTAACCCGCGTATTCCTGACCGAACCAAGTCTGGTTATTCTGGATGAGCCTTCGTCACGTCTGGATGCCGCGACCGAAGGTATGCTGCAATCTGCAATTGACCAGTTAATGAAACAATCCACCGGAGTCATTATTGCTCACCGATTGGCTACGCTGGAGAAAGTTGACCGGATTATGGTGCTCGGTGATGGGAAGGTACTGGAATTTGGAGCGAGAGAAGAACTTGCCAGTAACCCGGCATCTCACTATGCCAGACTGCTCATTACAGGCCGAGAGGAGGAATTGGCATGACTGTAGCAGGATTTATAGGCCGTTTGTTTCGATTCAGGCCTTTGTTATTTGTAATCAACGGATTGTTATGGTGTATATTTCATTCCTTGCCGCTAGCCATTGGTATTGGAATGCAATGGTTTTTTGATCGCACAACAGTGGGGTCAAATGACTACATGTGGCTTGCTGTGCCGCTTATCTTTATTGCTTTGGTCCGAATGGCACGGGTGGGCACATTTTTTGTAGCCTTCTATGCATGGGTTACGTATCTGTATCATGTTCAGGCGATTTTGCGAACCAACATGCTCGCAGCGATCATGCGCTGGCCGGGGCGTAATCTTCCGGCTTCACCAGGGGAGGCAATGAGTCGCTTTCGTGATGATGTCGATGAAGTCGTCGAGTATGTAGAATCATGGGTGGACTTCTGGGGACGGCTTGTATTTGCTGTTGTATCCATCGTCATTATGGCGAACATTAATTGGCAGATCACATTGGTTGCCGTGCTGCCATTGGTGGTCGTGACCTTACTTAACAACCTGTCCGGAAATCGGGCTCGGAAGTATGCACAGGTTAATCGTGAAGCGACTGGGCGAATTACCAGTTTTATTGCGGAAACGTTTGGAGCAGTGCAAGCCCTGAAACTAGGTCAGGCCGAAGAGAATGTCTCTTCACGTTTTAACCAGTTGAATGAAGATCGTCGCCAGGCTGCACTTCGAGACAATCTGTTCAAGCAGTGGATGAGATCGATGAATCAGCATGTTCTAAGTATCTGTACCGGATTGATTCTACTGATGTGTGCAGCTGAGATGAAAGCAGGGAACTTTACCGTAGGTGATTTTGCCTTATTCACCAGTTATCTGGCCAATATCGGATTTAGCATTTCACTGTTTGGTTATATGGTGTTTCAGCACAAAAGGCTCAAGGTATCGTATGATCGTATGCGTAAGCTATTCCGCCCGGGGGAAGAAGACCAGATCATGGATTCGAGAGAAATCTATCTGTATGAAGATCCGCCGGAGCTTGTAAGTGAACAGAGGGACCCTAAGGAGAAGTTGCAATCTCTTGAGGTGAATAAGCTGACTTATCAATATCCGAATTCTTCAAATGGCATAGAAGAGATCAGTTTCCGTCTGAAACGCGGACAATTTCTTGTGATTACAGGACGGATCGGGTCAGGTAAATCAACGCTTGTACGAACACTTCTTGGACTGCTACCCAAGCAAAAAGGGGACATTCACTGGAATGGAGCGGCTGTTGATCCAGCTACATTCCTGATGCCGCCTAGAGCGGCGTATACCCCGCAAGTGCCAAGACTGTTTAGTGATACGTTGAAAGAAAATATCGTCCAGGGCAAACAGGGTAACACCGAGCAAGCCCTTGAAAAAGCCATTCGTCTGGCTGTGATGGAGAAGGATATCAAACATCTGGATCAGGGGCTTGAGACCCCGGTTGGTCCAAGAGGGGTGATGCTGTCAGGCGGGCAGATTCAGCGCGCGGCCACAGGACGCATGTTAATGACGGAGGCGGACCTGTTTATCTTTGATGACCTGTCCAGTGCACTGGATGTGGAGACAGAACAACAAGTATGGGAAGGGCTGTTCCAAGAGCCGGATGTCACCTGCATTGCAGTTTCTCACCGCAGGGCAGCACTTTCCAAAGCAGATCACATTATCGTGATGAAAGATGGACGCATTGAAGCCGAGGGAAGTTTGGCCGAATTGCTTGCCACCAATGAAGAGATGCAGTTGCTGTGGCAAGGGGAGCAAACTCCCGCCAAAGTTGGTTAGCTTTAAAAATTTAGAAAAGATAATAAAAAAGCAAAAAAGCCTTACAGACGACTCCTTGAAAGAGTACAGTCTGTAAGGCTTTTTATCGTTATAACGAGTGGAACGATGGAATATTTTTATCTCATCATTTGAGCAATCAGGGAATACGCAATGATCACCAGGAAGATAATAGTGATATGGTTAATGGAGAAGATAAACATCCGTTTGGACCATTTCTCTGTTTCTTTCTTATCAAAGGTAGCCACACTAAGAATGAGCCAGGCCAAGCTGACCAGAAATGCCACAATAGCGACAAATGGGCTCATCGGCCAGAACAAAAAGCTGGAGATCAGTAAAAGTACCAGATACACATTCGTCTGAATGTATGTCCGTCTGATGCCTTTAACGACGGGCAGCATGGGAACACCAGCAGCTTTGTATTCGTCAAAACGACGAATCGCAATCCCGTAGAAGTGAGGCATTTGCCATAAGAGCATTGTAACGACCAATGCCCAGATCTCGAAATGACCCAGTTCCGGTGAAATGGCTGCCCAACCGATGAGCGGAGGCACAGCACCCGAAAGACTTCCCACTTCCGTGTTGTAGATCGTTGTACGTTTGGTCCACATTGTGTAAGGGAACACGTACAGCAACAGACCCAAAATACCAAATACAGCAGCGGATGGGGAAGCGATGTACAACATGATGCCCCCGATGATGGTGATTGCAATACCGAGAATTAGACCCGACTTGGTATCTACGCGTCCCGTAACGGTAGGACGTTTCTTCGTACGTTCCATGATCGCATCAATATCACGATCATACAAGTTGTTAAACACCCCTGCAGCTCCAATAATGAGAGAAGACCCAATAAAGGAAAGGATGATTGGTACAATATTAGCTAAGATTGAAGCATCAAATACATATAAAGCCAAACTTAAACCCGCAAACATGGCGATCAGGTTGGACTTGATGATTCCGATTTTGATCGTATCGAAGAATACTTTCGGAATCGAGCTATACTCCAGGCTGATATTGGTCTGTGAACCATTGTTCAATGTTTTCAAGAACTCACTTCCTATATCTATACTTATATATTATGTCGCTATTATACCATTCAATACACTATGTGATTTAATTAACGTTTTAGTATTTAAAATAATGTCATTTGATTGTGAACAATTTAAAAACAAGGTTTTTTTTAATTGTTAAATAATTATTTCTGTGTTACAGGAGAGAATCGAAAAATCAGGGTATTACAGTGATTTAAAGTTTGTTCTGTCATTGTAGTGTAAGTGTAAATAATCTTTTATTCAACTCACACAGGCTGGATTGAAGAAAGTAGTTAAAGATATATGTTGCAAAATGGTTAGGTTTTGTTTATTGTGGATATAAGATATCTTTAATAGTCGCTTTTAAATGTGTTCTTGTAAATCTCCGATATTACTTTCTTAAGAGAGAGCGGAGGTTATATTTAAATCTTTATTAGGGATATTAAATGTCTGGAAAGGGTGAATAATATGAGTAGTATGAATCAACTCTTGGATGTACTTATTATTGGTGGAGGACCAGCGGGGCTTAATGCAGCCCTAGTACTTGGCAGGGCCCGCAAGAACGTTGTGGTCATTGATGATGAGACACCGCGTAACTGGGTTACAAGGGAGACTCATGGGTTTGTGACAAGAGATGGGGCAAGTCCACGTGAATTCCGGAAAGCTGCCAAAGAACAGATTGTAGCTTATCCCTCAGTTCAATTTGCATCCGATACGGCAACAGCGATAACAGGTAGCGATGGTGATTTTGTAGTTAAGACTACACAGGGGGCAAGTTATCACACGAAAAAGATTTTGTTTGCGGTAGGTAAGAAAGACCTTCCCTTGGATATTAACGGATTAACAGAGGTCTACGGTAAAAGTGCGTTTGTGTGTCCATATTGTGATGGATGGGAGTTAAGAGACCAATCGCTGGTCATCATCGTTAGTGGAGATAAGGCATTACATATGGCAAAAGTCATATCCGGCTGGACAGAACGTTATACGATCTGTACGAATGGATCAGATTCCTTAACTGATGAGCAGCGTGAAGAGCTGAAGCAGCATCATGTTACTGTATTCGATGCACCGATTCAATCCATTAACTCTGAAGAAGGGATGGTACAGCAAGTTGTACTAAATGACGGTACAGCGATTCCATGCACAGGAGTTTTCTTCCAACCGAAACTGTTTACCGGATCAGAACTGCCAAAGGCCATCGGTTGTGAAATTACAGAATCGGGAACGGTTATCGTTGATGCTTCAGGAAAAACATCAGTAGCAGGTGTATACAGTGCTGGTGATGCAGCTTCCGAGATGTATCAGGCAATCACGGCTGCATCTCTGGGGGCATTGTCTGCGGTAAGCATTAATAATGAATTGAATTTCGAGAAGTGGGATGAGCCAAGTCATCATTAGAATAAATTAAAACGTCATTGAATCATAACGTCATTGGTTCATACAGTAGGGGATTGCATATGCAATCCTCTATTTGTTGTTATTCAATTTAAACGTTGAACGGTTCAATTGAAAGTAATTCAGCCGGAAGAAAATTTGATATTAAATCAATTTTGGTTTATTGTATTATCAAATGATACAAATTACTATCATTTATAAAATCATCAAAGGAGAGATCACTTATGAATGAAAGCAGAACAGCCATCATATGGCTAACGAATACCTTGCTCCACGGCGCACAGTTAGTAGGTGATCATCATGAGTGATGCAACTTACATTCCACAGCCCAAAATGTATGGACCACTTGGCAATCTGCCTTTGATTGATAAAGATAAACCAACGTTGTCGCTAGGTGTTCTGGCTGAACAGCATGGACCAATATATCGACTTACGGTTCCCGGTTATTCCGGTTTAATCGTATCTGGGCCAGATCTTGTCGCTGAGTTGTGCGATGTGTCCCGTTTTGACAAATATGTATACAATGAACTCGAAAACGTACGTGCCTTTGGAGGCGATGGTTTATTTACAAGCAGAACATCGGAGCCCAACTGGAAAAAGGCCCATAACATTCTGCTTCCCACCTTCAGCAAACAGGCCATGAAAGGTTATCATCCCATGATGGTTGATATTGCCGAACAGCTGATCAACAAATGGGCACGCCTCAATTCCAACGATACGATTGATGTTGCGGATGATATGACACGCCTTACGTTGGATACCATTGGACTATGTGGATTCAATTATCGGTTTAACAGTTTTTACAGACAGGACCACAGTCCTTTTATTGAAAGCATGGTTCGGGCATTAAATGAAGCTATGCAGAAGAGTTCACGTTTGAAAATTCAGAATCTGCTTATGGTGAAAACCAAACGACAGTTCCAGGAGGATATTCAGACGATGTTCTCTCTGGTAGATCAGATTATAGAGGAACGTAAAGCGAGTTCAGCACCCGAAGAGGTCGACTTGCTCGCACGTATGCTGAATGGCAAAGATCCGGAGACTGGTGAAATGCTGGATGATGAGAACATCCGGTATCAGATTATTACGTTTCTCATTGCCGGGCATGAAACGACGAGTGGTTTGTTATCCTTTGCCCTATATTTTTTATTGAAAAATCCGGAATCACTTCAGAAAGCGTATGACGAGGTAGATCAGATATTGGTCAGTGACTCACCGCAATATGAGGAAATTCTTCAGCTTTCCTATATTCGCATGATTCTCAGTGAATCACTACGTCTATGGCCAACAGCCCCGGGATTTGATGTATATGCCAAAGAAGACACGGTTATAGGTGGCAAATATCCCTTGAAGAAAGGGGAAAGTTGCAGTATTCTCCTGCCTCAGCTACACCGTGATAGAGAGGCATGGGGAGAGGATGCGGAGCTTTTTCGTCCGGAGCGATTTGAAGATACAACGAAAGTGCCTCATCATGCGTATAAACCTTTTGGTAATGGGGAGAGAGCGTGTATCGGCATGCAGTTTGCATTATATGAAGCAACACTTGTGCTTGGAATGGTCCTCAAACATTTTGAACTGATCGATTACAGCAATTATGAATTGGATGTTAAACAGACGCTGACGTTGAAGCCGGGAGACTTCAGAATCCAGGTGAAAGCGCGCGCCGCTTCGCAAACGATGAATAAGGCTACTTTATATGTAGACGAGAAACCTGCTCCTGTTTTTCATAAAAAAATAGTAAGTGACACCCACATGGGAGATACCCTGGCCGTTGAAGCAGATACTAACTCATCAATCCTAGTGTTATATGGTTCCAATCTGGGAACGGGAGAAGGCATTGCCAGAGAGCTTGTGGAGAAAGGTCGTTCGTATGGAATTCCAAGTGAAGCAGCCACTCTGAATGAGTGGATGGGCCGCATACCACGCCAAGGTGTCGTTCTCATCGTCACTGCTTCGTATAATGGTAAACCACCGCAAAATGCAGCGGCATTTGTTGACTGGTTGAAGGGAGCGGAGTCAGAGGAAGCGCGGGATGTGAACTATGCCGTTCTGGGCTGTGGAGATCGTAGTTGGTCCGGGACGTATCAGAGCATTCCGCGATTAATCGATGAGAGGCTTGAAGAACTGGGAGGTAAAAGACTGTTATCCCGCGGTGAAGCTGATGCCGGAGGTGATATGGAGAAACAAGTTGAAGCGTGGCAGTATACGTTGTGGCCTCAGATATTGAGTGTCTTGGGGATCAACACGGAAGTAGTGAAGCCAACCCTACCAAGCACAAGCAGACTTCAAATGGAGATTGTCCACGAGAAAACGGATATGCCACTTGCACGAACTTATGATGCCAGCTATGCCACGGTGGTAGTTAATAAAGAGCTTCAGGCGCCGGGAAGTGGAAGAAGCACGCGTCACATCGAAGTATTACTGCCAGAAGGCATGAGTTATAGAGAAGGTGACCATCTCGGTGTGTTGCCTAGCAATCAGAAGCAGAATGTGGATCGGATACTCAGTCGGTTCGGACTACGTGGGGATATTCAGATCCAATTAACTTCGGACGTCAGCCACCTTACACACCTCCCACTGAACCGTCCCGTCAAGGTACATGAGTTGCTCACTCACTGTGTGGAATTGCAGACACCTGTTACCAGAGCGCAGTTGCAGGAGTTAGCTAATCATACGGTATGTCCACCTCATAAGCGTGAACTGGAAGGCATGTTGGACGAAAACAGCTACAGGGATTATATTCTTGCCAATCGAATCACCATGTTGGACCTGTTAAAAAAATATGAGGCGTGTGAGTTGCCTTTCGAAAAGTTCCTTGAACTATTGCCTCCGCTTAAGCCCAGATACTATTCAATATCCAGCTCGCCAAGCCTGAATTCCGGGCAAGCGAGCATAACCGTATCGGTAGTAAAAGAGCCTGCATGGAGTGGCAGGGGCGAATACCATGGAGTTGCTTCATCGTATCTCGCCGGTTGCCTATCCGGAGAACGTATACTGATGTTTGTACGCACACCTGAATCCGAATTTATTCTATCGGAAGAGGCTGACGTTCCGATGATCATGGTGGGACCGGGAACGGGGGTTGCACCGTTCAGAGGTTTCCTCCAGGCAAGAGCTGTCATGAAACAGAGAGGTTTGCCACTGAGTGAGGCGCATTTGTTCTTTGGGTGCAGGAATGATTCAGATTTCATCTATCGTCAGGAGCTTGAGCAATACGAACGAGAAGGGATTGTTAAGCTACACACAGCTTTTTCTCGTGCTGAGGGCAAGCCTAAAACGTATGTACAGCATCTAATGGAGGAGGATTCCGAGCAGTTAATTCACATGCTGATGAACAAAGGAAAACTCTACGTATGCGGAGATGGAAGCCAGATGGCTCCTGCGGTGGAAGAGACTTTGCAGCAGGCGTATCAGGAGGTGCAGGGAGCAACGATGCAGCAAGCAAAAGACTGGCTCATTCAGCTTCAAGCCGAAGGACGCTACCTGCAAGACGTGTGGGCAGGTAATAAACGAACGGTTGAATCCTCCCAACTTATTTATTAAAACTTAAAAATGAAAGAGTAGTTCACATAAATTACATCAAATATTTTCACCATATTATAAATATTACATTTTAATAGAATGATATCCTATATGATTTACCTTCAACTTCAATCAATAGTTTACCCGAAAGTACACAAGTCGTTCCTTACGCACAAAAGTATATAACTTGGCAAACCATTTTACCTAAGTCTCAATTTCCAACGCTTGGTGATATTCCGATGACAGCAAGTTATAATGTAGATCCATATCGGGGACAACTTACACTTCAATCAGTTGATGGTCAGACAGGTTATACATGGACCGTGACCTACGCAGGTTATGTAACCTATTAATTAATAATGGAATAATGCTATTCATCCAAAAACAGCCGCTCGATCTGGAGTTTCACATCCCAAATCGGCGGCTGTTTTGATTGGATTTGTAAAGAGAAGTATGCTGAATAGATAGAACTTATTTGGTTAAATAGGGTCTTAGATCATAGCTCATAGAGTTGCTCGTATTTGTTAGTCAAATATTGGATCAATGGAGCGGAGTCAATTCCCTTCCCAGTGATGGACTGAATTAGCTCATCCGCCGATTTGGATTTACCAAATTGATGAACATGAGTCGTTAGCCATCCGGTAATCGTCTCAATATTGTCCGATTCAATCAAATGATCATAATCGGGAAGATCGCGGCGAATCGCTTCATGTAACTGTGCTGCATACACAAAACCGAGCGTATAGGATGGGAACAAACCAAACCCGGCACTCCAATGTCCATCCTGTAAAACTCCATCCAGATGGGTAGGGGGACGAACCCCCAGATATTCCTCATATTTATCATTCCACGCGTCAGGTAACCCTTCATAATCCACTTCTCCAGCGATAATTGCCTGTTCCAGCTCATACCGAATAATGAGATGCAGGTTGTAGGTAAGCTCATCTGCTTCAAAGCGGTTAAACGTTGGTTTCACTGCATTTAATGCAAAATAAAAGTCATCCAGGTTCACATGGCCGAACGATTCCGGTTTGATTTTTTGCAAGCTGAGATAATTATTTTCCCAGAATCCTTTATGCCTGCCAATAAATTTCTCATAGAAGATCGATTGTGATTCATGAATGCCATACGAAGTGAAGATGCCCAGTCCGGTATGAATCAAGTCGGGATTAATATTCTGCGTATAGAGCGAGTGCCCGCCTTCATGCAATGCACTCCACAGGGAAACACGAACATCATTCTCTACAAACTTGGCTGCAAGCCTTGCATCGTATGGATTAATGGCAGAACTGAATGGATGGACAGTGGCACCGAATTGCCCGGCATCAAAATCGTACCGAATGGCATCTAACAGTTCAATTCCAAGCTGTCGTTGCTCTTCTAACGGGAAAGGACGAGTGAATATGGATGTATCCGGTTGCTTGGAGGAAGCCACGACACGGCGGATCAGAGGTAACAGGGCAGATTTCAATTCACTGAAAATGCGGTTTAATGTGACGGTATCCAGATCGGGGTCAAATTGCTGCACGAGTGGATCATATACATGTTTCTCGTACCCCCAATAACCAGCGAACTTCAGGCTTGCATCAAAGATTTGCTTCAAATGCGGGGCGAAAATGGAGAAATCATTGGCGGCTCTCGCTTCGAGCCAAGCGGCATTAGCTAGGCCCTGTTGATGAACAAAAGTCTGATATTCTTCTATGGGAATCGCGCTCCATCGTTTATATGCTTTCAAGTGCTCCGCAACGATTCTACCGGTTAATTCATCAACGTTTTTATTCCGTGTTTCTTCCTCCAGTCTTAAACCAAAATCTGAATCCGTCTGTAAACGAAATAACTCTCCCGCTAAGGTCGCTTTGGCACGTGCAGCGTATGAAGCGCCTTTTTTGGGTGCTCCTGTGCGGGCATCCCAGGCGAGCAGGGTTTGAACCTGCTTATAATGCTCTATTTTTTCGATGTGCTGCTTAAGCGTAGGGTCCAGACGTTCGAGTGTGATCATGAATGATGACTCCTTCCAGATAAAGGATGAAATTTAAGTTGAATATTACCATCGGAATACTTGGGTGTATATAGTTTTACGCTTTTTTCATAGTTTACAAAAAATGAATTAACACATTAATATTGCTTATTTTACAAAAACACGCCTTTCCCTTAGCCTGAGAATACCAAATTTCACTAATCCGACATGAACACTTGCATATTATTCAGGATCGTGAAAACGGATTAACCATTATGCATGAGAGCGAGAGGGGTTACATGATGAGAAATCGAACCAAACCTGCATTAATCATGATTCTGGCATTCCTGCTTCTGGCAGGTTGCGCATCGGGTGGACAAGATCAGAACACACAAGCCTCTTCAGCAACGGGGGAGAATCCATCCCAACAAACGAGTACTGAAGTCAAGGCGGGCGGAACGTTGAACGTTGGTTATCCAACACAACCGGTCACGCTGGATGCACACGTTTCTTCCAATACAGCGGTCAAGGATATTTCACGTGAGATCTATGAGCAACTGGTGACGTTGGATAAAGACGCACAGGTTATTCCACTCCTGGCTGAATCCTATGAGATCAGTGAAGACAAATTATCATATACATTCCATCTCCGCCAAGGAGTGAAGTTTCACAATGGCAAGCAGCTACAGGCAGAGGACGTAGTGGCTTCTCTGAATCGCTGGATCAAGCTGTCCAGTCACGGGAAGGCGAATTTTGTAGGTGCCGAGGCGAAAGAAACCGATCCATCTACCGTCGTCCTGCAATTAAAGACACCATTTCTATTAACTCTGCAACTCCTTGCCGATCCGATTCCGGCAGCAGCCATTTATCCGAAGGAAGTCGTGGATGAGGCAGATGACAAGGGCATCAAATCCTACATCGGTACAGGTCCGTTTCAATTGGAGGAGTGGAAGCAGGATCAGTACATTCATTTGAAAAAATATGAGGATTATTCTGCCCGTACGGAGCCAAGTAATGGCGCAGGCGGCAAAAAGGAAGCGCTGGTCGATGACTTGTACTTCCGCTTTGTCACAGACGAGTCGACCAGATTGGCCGGAATTACGTCTGGGGAATATGACATTGCCTTAAATATCTCAGTGGATAATGAACAGCAAATAGCGGGCAATCCGGAGCTGCAGACTTTTCTCAGTCCAGGAGGAATGATTGGCTACTTCTACAACAGCAATGATGGCTTGTTCAAAAACGTCAAGCTTCGTCAGGCTGTTAATGCCATTCAGAATGCGGATGACATTCTGACGTCAGCATTCCGTGATCCACAATTCTATGTGAAGACGTCCTCTCTGGTCCTTCCGGAATATCCGAACTGGTACTCGGAAGCGGGCAAGGAAGCGTACAGCCAGGCTAATGCGGACAAAGCAAAACAATTGCTTCAGGAGGCAGGTTATAACGGTGAAGAGATCAAAATTTTCACAACGAGAGATTATGTGGACCAATATAATGTAGCTGTTGTTTTGCAGCAGGAGTTGGAGTCGATTGGTATCAAGGTCAAACTGGATGTTTATGATTGGCCAACGTTGCAGGAGAAGCTCGGGACAGGTACAGGATGGGATATCTATCCAATGAGTTATGCATTCCGGCCCACGTTCTATCAATACTCGTTCTGGGGAGGCGGAGCGGGGCTGTTAAAAAGCGAGAAGCTAAACGAGCTGCTTCAGGGAATTCGCACGTCAGAATCGGTAGAAGCCGCAAGGCCGCTGATTGACGAATTGCAGCAATTTGTATGGACCGAAGTTCCATTCTCTCAGATCGGACATACGAAGCAGGTTACCGCACTATCGAAAAATATTATTGGATTCCAAAATATTTTGGGTCCTATATTCTGGAATACAACCAATAACAAGTAGCTGAAGCAAAGGGCAACAGGTGAAAAGGCGTAGCATCGCTTTTACAGGAATACGCCTTTCCGTTTGCTAACACGAGAGTGAGGTGCCCTCTTATGGGTGGATATATCGTTCGGCGATTATTATCCTTGATTCCGGTTTTGTTCGTCGTCGCTATTGTCGTGTTCTCCATCATTCATGTCACACCGGGAGATCCGGCTGCCATTCTGCTGGGGGAAGAGGCGACAAAAGCCGACATTGATGAGTTAAGAAGCAAATTGGGGCTGGACAGACCCATCTATGAGCAATTTGGTATTTGGATGCTAGGGTTATTATCAGGGAATCTGGGGGAGTCCATCTTTCTGGACAAACCTGTGACAGAGGCATTTTTTGAACGGCTGGCTCCCACATTATCCCTCGCCATCATTGCACAGGTGATCGGTGTTTTTCTTGCCTTGTTTCTTGGTATTACAGCGGTCAAGCGAAGAGGGACAATCGTGGATCAATCGGTGATGGGATTCTCGATGCTTGGTATTTCAATTCCGAGTTTTCTGCTGGGATCACTATTGGTCATGTTCTTTAGTGTAAAACTACGTTGGTTACCCGTTGCAGGATACCAGCCGCTAAGCGAGGGGCTGTGGCAGCATATCAAATACCTCCTGTTACCAGGCATCGTGCTCGGCATCATTCAGGCAGCGCTCATTACCCGAATGACGAGATCATCCATTCTCGATGTGATGTCCGGCAATTTTATCAAGACCGCGAAAGCCAAGGGAGTCAAAGAAAAAACGATTGTGTATACGCATGCGTTACGTGTTGCGTTCATCCCGATTCTAACGGTGATTGGGGAATCATTCGGTGGGCTGGTTACAGGCGCTGCGGTCATTGAAACGTTATTCAATATTCCGGGCGTCGGGCAACTCATCGTCAATTCGATTAGTCGAAGAGATTATTCTGTTATTCAGGGGTCGGTGCTGCTGGTTACAGTGGCTTATGTGTTCGTGAATCTGATTGTTGACTTGTTGTACGGTTTGGTCGATCCACGGGTTCGATTAAGCAAGAAATAAACGGGAGGTGGAGATCACTTGATAACCAATCCGGGAACTACCATCGCTCCGTCAGGACTTCACAAGAAGGGAAAGAGAAGACGCATCGCATTCAGGCGTTTTATGAATAATCCATTGTTAACTACAGGGGTGGGAATTTTGTTGGTTGTTGTTCTGCTGGTAATTGTCGGGCCTTTAATTACACCGTACGGCCCGTTACAGATTGATCCGGTGAATCGCCTTAAAGGTCCAAGTGGGCAGCATGTTTTTGGTACGGATAACTTTGGTCGTGATGTATTCACTCGTGCCGTATACGGTTTGCGTATTTCGGTTGCGGTTGGTTTCGCTGTTACGGTATTGGCATCTTTGATCGGTATGATTGTGGGGCTATTATCCGCAAGTTACTCGGTGCTGGACCACATATTTATGCGTATCTGTGATGGCTTGTTTGCTTTTCCATCCATTCTGCTCGCTATTTCCATCATGGCTGCACTCGGTCCGAATCCGGGAAATGTCATTATTGCCTTGAGTATTATCTTCATTCCATCGATGGCTCGAATCATTCGTTCCAAAGCGCTGGTGATTCGTGAGTTGACTTATATCGAAGCGTTGCATGCACAGGGAGCCAGCAGTTGGCGGATTATCTGGATTCATATGGCGCCCAATACAATGTCCCCGCTTATTATTCAATCCAGTTTTATATTTGCCGTATCGATCCTGACGGAAGCGTCGTTAAGTTTCCTTGGCGCGGGTATACCTTCACCGTCCCCAAGTCTTGGGAATATGCTCTTTGACGGTAAAACGGTGATCTATAACGCTTGGTGGATGACAGTCTTTCCTGGCATTTTCCTGGTACTTGTTGTGTTGGGACTTAATCTGTTCGGTGATGGTCTAAGAGATCTGCTCGACCCGCATGCCAATAAGGTGAAAAGGGGGAGACGACGTGGGAAAACAACCGCTGCTTGAGGTGAAGGATCTGAAAGTATCCATCTCAACCGAAAAGGGAACGATTCACCCGGTGGAAGGTGTATCCTTCCACGTCCTTGCTGGTGAGACGCTGGGTATCGTAGGTGAGTCCGGGTGTGGAAAAAGCGTAACCGCCGAATCCATCCTCAGATTGTTTGATGAAGACTACGTAGATTACTCCGGTGAAGTCCTCTACGAGGGATCCGATCTTTTAAGCTTATCGAAAAGACAAATGGAACGCATACGTGGCAATGAACTCTCCATGATCTTTCAAGACCCCATGTCTTCCCTGAATCCAGTACAGACCATCGGTAAACAAATTGCCGAGAGCTTGAAGCTGCATCAGGGCATGAAGGGCAAACAGGCGCGCCTTGCTGCTGTGGACCTGCTGCGAATGACGGGAATCCCTTCACCGGAAAAGAGGGTAGATGAGCATCCGCATGAAATCTCAGGAGGGATGCGACAACGGGTCATGATTGCGATGGCGTTGGCCTGTAATCCCAAACTGCTTATCGCGGATGAACCAACGACAGCACTGGACGTAACGATTCAGGCTCAGATTCTGGAACTGATCGAGAGTCTGCAATCGAAGACGGGGCTGGGTGTCATCCTGATCACACATGATCTGGGTGTCGTCGCAGAGACGTGCACAAGGGTGGCAGTTATGTATCTGGGCCAAGTCGTGGAGGAGGCGAGTGTGGACGATTTATTTTTCAGTCCGCAGCATCCGTACACGTCAGGTTTAATGAAATCCATTCCACGAATAGATGGCGAACAGCATAGTAAACTGCACGTCATAGAGGGAACCGTTCCGGCGCTGCATCAGATTCCTCCGGGCTGCAGGTTTGCTCCAAGATGCGCTTATGCAGATGAACAGTGCCTGCGAGCAGCACCTCCACTGAAACAGGTGGACGAGAAACATTTGGTACGCTGCTGGTATCCCGGAATAGCAACGATTCAGGAGGAGACACATGAACTCGAAATCATTGGTTGAGTCGAAGCCGCTATTGCAGGTGAGCAATCTGAACAAACATTTCCCAGTTCGATCTTCTTTTGGCCGAACCAAGGGACAAGTCAAGGCAGTCAATGGTGTGTCCTTCGACATTCATACCAGGCAAACCTTCGGACTGGTCGGGGAGTCCGGTTGTGGAAAGAGCACACTTGGTCGATCCATTCTAAGACTTGTTGAACCGACGTCAGGGGAAGCATTATATGAGGGTATAGACATTCTCGGATTAAGCAAAAAAGAATTGCGATATTACAGACAACATATGCAGATGGTCTTCCAAGACCCGTATACGTCGCTGGACCCTCGTAAACGTGTGGGATATTCGATTGAAGAACCGCTATTAATCCATAAGAAGGGCAATAAACAGGACAGAATGGAGACAGCTCTGTCATTGCTGCGCAAAGTTGGATTCAGTGAAGAGCATTATGAGCGCTTTCCTCATGAATTTTCCGGTGGTCAACGGCAGCGACTGGGGATAGCCAAAGCGCTGGCCCTTGGGCCAAAGCTGATCATATGTGACGAACCGGTATCGGCGCTGGATGTATCGATCCAATCACAGGTCATCAATCTTTTGGAAGAGGTTCAGGAGGAACTGGGGATTTCCTATTTGTTTATTGCCCATGACCTTAGTGTGGTACGACATATCGCGGATCGCATTGGGGTCATGTATTTGGGCGAAATGGTAGAGCAGGGACCTGCAGAAGCATTGTTCGCCGATCCGCTCCATCCGTATACCAAAACCCTGTTGTCAGCGGTACCCATTCCTAATCCGCGTGTGAAACGGGAGAGAGTGGTATTAAGCGGGGAAATTCCCTCTCCACTGAATCCTCCCTCGGGCTGTGTTTTTCATACCCGTTGTCCTTATGTGATGGAGACATGCCGTCAGGTCGTTCCGCAAAAACGCTTCGTCACACCAGAGCGCGAAGTGCAGTGTCATTTATATAACGAATAATGGTCAACTCAACAAGGAAGAGGGGGAATGAATCGATGAGTTTTCGTGATACAGCCGAAAAGTGGAAGGACGAGGCGATTCGGCTCCGCCGCCATATTCATCAGAATCCTGAACTGGGTCACCAGGAATTTGAAACAGCCAAGCTGGTTGCGCAATTTTTATTGGAGGCTGGCCTCGAAGTACAGACCGGTGTAGGTGGAACAGGGGTGGTTGGACTTCTGAAAGGCGGACGTGACGGCAGAACAATTGGGATTCGCGCCGATATGGATGCCCTGCCTATTGAGGAGAGGACCGGATTGCCGTATGCCAGCACTCGCGAAGGTGTCATGCACGCTTGCGGGCACGATGTGCATACAGCGATATTACTCGGTACAGCAGCGGCCTTAAGTGAGCACAGGGATGAACTTCAGGGAACGGTGAAATTTATTTTCCAGCCTGCAGAGGAAGTACGAGGAGGGGCTACGGATCTGATTAAGGCAGGTGTATTGCAGAGCCCTGAGTTGGATGCGATTATTGCCCTGCATGTATGGCCGGATTTGCCCGCAGGTAAGATTGGATTGCGGAAAGGGGCCATGCTGGCTGCGGCAGATGCTTTTGATATTCGGGTGACGGGAAAAGGAGGGCATGCTGCATATCCGCATCGAACAGTTGATCCGGTTATTATTGCTGCCCAGATCATAACTGCATTACAAACGGTCGTATCCCGCAACCTGTCTCCACTGGATTCTTCCGTCATCTCGATCACGAAGCTGCAAAGCAATAGCAATGCCTATAACGTTATCGCAGGTGAAGTGCAACTCAGAGGTACGATCCGTACGCACAATCCCGAGACGCGTGAAGCCGTGCCAGTATATATGAAGCGTCTCATTGAGACGATTGCGGAAGGTTTTGGCGGACAAGCGGAATTTGATTATTATCGCGGCGGTTCACCCGTTATTAACGATGATCACGTAGTCGACGTGATTGAACAAGCAGCGGAATCTGTGATTGGCAGGGAATCGGTCGTTTATCTGAAAGAACCATCCATGGGCGCCGAAGATTTTGGTGCTTATCTTGAATATGTGCCTGGAGCCATATTCCGGCTCGGAACGGTGGCAGAGGAAGATGCCCGCTCACAGCTTCCCCTTCATAGTGATTCGATTATCTTTAATGAGCAAGCCATTGTCACAGGCATATCGGTTCTTGGCGAAACGGCCATTCATTATTTGAACCAGAGCAGTGATGATGAATCGAGGGTTGCATTGGGCGTTGCAACAGGCAAAGAGGAAAGGGGGAATCCAAATGGCTGAGTTGCAGCAACAAACGGAGTTGAATCTCGTTCTGCATGAGATCAATCGCGATCTGCTGCTTGAATACAATAAAGAGATCGCAAAGGAGATTCGTTTGTCCGGATCTGAAGAAGAACTGCGGGCATTTCGTTATATCCAAGAGCAATTGGAAAGCTTCGGTTTGACCACGGAGCTTACGTTTAACGAGGCCTACATCAGTATCCCGCTCCGAGCAGAACTTTGGGTTGGTGGCAGTTCTTTCAAGGCTATTACACATTCGATGTCAGCCCAGGTGGAACAGTTGAACACAGAATTGAGATTCCTGGATCTGGAACAGGTAGATGAGAACTTCAAGGAAGGACAGCGGATCAACAGCGCGGTGATCGTGCACGGATTAGCCAATTGGACAACCATTCACCGTTTGCAACAGCAGGGTGTCAAGGCAATCATTTTTATCAATAGTGGTGCGTATACGCATGAGATGATCGTTTCTTCCGTTTGGGGCAATCCGACACGGGAGGATGATGGCTATCCTGCCATTCCGGTGCTATCGGTCAATAAGGCTGACGGAGAGCAGATTAAGTCGCTGATATCCGTGTGTGATGGTGATTCGGTAGAGGTTACGCTGCATGCCGAGGTGAGAACTGGTTGGGTCAAGATCCCTACACTGATTGCAGAGATACGAGGCATGGTGGAGCCGGAGTCCTTTATACTTTTCAGCGGACATGTGGATTCCTGGCATTATGGCGCGATGGATAATGGCTCCGCCAATGCGGTCATGGTGGAAGTGGCACGTGTATTATCTCTGCACCGTCATTCTCTGCGGCGTTCTGTTCGTTTCGCTTTTTGGTCCGGGCATTCTCATGGCAGATATGCGGGTTCTGCGTTATATAGTGATCTTCATTGGGAGGATTTGCAAGAGAATGGCGTGCTCCATATCAATATTGACTCTGTGGGCGCCAAGGGTGCCAGTGATCTGGCTGCGGCGAACACAATGGCAGAGACTAAGGGGTTATGTGAGCAGGCAATCCGAACTGTAACGTATGAGCCTTTCCGTGGTTCGCCTTTTGGCAGGTCGGGAGATCAGTCCTTTTGGGGCGCCGGACTTCCGTCGGCTTTCATGGGTTTATCCTATCAGCCTCAAGGCTGGTTCGGCTGGTGGTGGCATACAACGGAGGATACGTTGGACAAAATTGACCGAGATGTTCTGGCGCGGGATTGCAAAGTGTATGCAGCAGCAGTCTACCATGCGGCTTCATCTCCGATCATTCCCATTGATCAGAGATCAGCCGTCCAGACTTTATCGGACAGAATCGGCTATTACGCTGAGCTTGCCGGGGAGCATATAGACTTTTCACATATAACAAGCAGGGTGCAACATCTTCAGGCTGTTACGGATCGTTTCTATGAACGAGTTGAACGTGGTTCCTTGCCGAATACGTCGGTTAGAGAGGTAAATCGTACGATATTGGCACTCAGCAGATGGCTTGTTCCCATCAATTACGTTCAAGGCAGCCGTTATGATCATGATCTCGCTGGCAGTCATGTGCTGGTACCCGCTCTTGCGGAAGCCGAACAGTTGGCTGCGGCCACAGAGGGCAGTGAAGCCTTCTACAGGTTAAGAACATCACTTGTACGTCAGGTGAATCGTATAGGTTATGAGATTAAACAGGCGATTCTTCTTGTGGCGGAAAGCGAGAGGCATGCCCATTCCAACTGAATTGTATAAAGGAGAGAACCTCATGACTGAACGAAGATTTATTGGTAAAAAGGTAGTTATTACTGGGGCTGCAGGTGTATTTGGACGTTGGATTGCTAGAGCCTATGCAGTCGAAGGGGCGAAACTTTATCTGTCTGATATTCGAGAAGACGCCTTAAGGGTTGTAGCGGATGAACTGAAGCAGGAGGGTGTGGAGGTGCACTGGCATGTGACCAACCTTGTTGACGAAGACTCCGTCAATGAATTGGTTCAAGTGGTTGAACACCAATGGAATGCGCCAGATATTGTGATCAATAATGCAGGAATATATCCGTATCGCACACTGATGAACATGACGCTTCAGGACTGGAATGATACGATGGATCTGAATCTGGCGGCGCCGTTTATACTCACACAGCAGTTTGCCAATCAGATGATTGTAAGTGGGGTGGAAGGCTCCTTCATTAATATAAGCTCCGGAGCAGCTTCCACCGCCGGTGTTGGTATGGGGAATTATTCCGTTTCCAAAGTAGGGATTGAGATGCTTACCAAAACCTTCGCACTGGAATTGTCACCATATCGCATTCGGGTTAATGCCGTTGTACCGGGATATGCACCGGGTAGTGAGGTTAGTGTGATGACACAGGCACATACGGAACATATGATTAAAATCACACCGTTAGGTCGGACGTCAGGTCCTGACGATGCTCCTCAAGCCATTTTGTATCTGACCTCGGAAAAGGCTTCATTTATAACGGGCAGCATACTAACGGTAGATGGCGGACGCACGGCAGGCAGACTGAAGTAGCGAATAGGTCCTATACTATAATTGCAGCTGGCAAGTCATTTTATTGCAATGCCAGCTTGGAAGGAAGCTCGAACTCTGGAACATACAGATTACTTTGGAGTAGTGCGGTTCGAATATCCAGCATTAGTTTCTCGCTCGCAGTACCAAGCGGAGTATTTCGTTTACGCAAAACGCCCACGATGGGGCCAACCTTCAAATCGGCAATGGCTTGGATAACCGTTCCCGGAATGGCAGGAGAGATGGTTGCAATGGGAGCAATCGTTATGCCCAATTTGGCTTGTACATAATATTTGTGAGATCGGATATTACTTATTTCGATACCTTGATAATCACTGTCAATTTTCTCGGCCAACAGCTGCTCAATTCGAATTCGAATCGGGCAATTGGGAGGTGTGAACAGAAATGATTGACCCTTCAGATCCTGCAAATGTATTTCAGTAGCTTGAGCGAACGGATGCGTGTTGTACAATAATAAGGCCATGGGTTCAAAAAGTAGAGGGTGAAACTCGGTATCCAGACTGGTTTCTGGAGAAGGGCAGACGGCAAAATCAAGCTGTTCATCCACGACCAGCTCATTTAGCAACTTGCTGTCCCCAATACGGATGCTAAGTCTGATCTTTGGATTTTTCTCCACAAATGAAGACAGAATCGCCGGAAGTCTGTGGCTCGCTGTTGGCTCGGATACTCCGATTCGAACATAACCGGCTTGTCCTTGTTGGATATCCGAGATCGTATTCGTTAAGTACTCATATTCTTTAAGAAGCTGATCGGCTCTGGCGTAAAAAATT
Organism: Paenibacillus sp. FSL k6-2145; assembly: GCF_037976585.1. Taxonomy (NCBI): domain Bacteria; kingdom Bacillati; phylum Bacillota; class Bacilli; order Caryophanales; family Paenibacillaceae; genus Paenibacillus; species Paenibacillus sp. FSL k6-2145. The sequence continues at coordinate 5,161,194 of NZ_CP150267.1, forward strand.
TTCCCCGCTTCCGTCAATTTAATCTTCTTTCCTCTGTCAATTAATTTCACACCGAGATCACCTTCAAGCTTCTGAATGTGTTGTGTGATGGCTGGTTGTGAATACTGCAATGCTTCTGCTGCCTGCTGAAAGCTTCCAAGCTTTACAATGGTTTGAAAGGTCTTAATCATTCGCATTTCCATGGCAAACACCTTTCTATAAGTATATGTTTTGAATAATGATTTACAATTTCTCGATTAGTATAGCATGTTTAATACATACTATTCCAATTGGATTTTAAATATTTTAATGATCTGACCAAGAGCAGCCGCTTGGTTTATTTTCTTACTTCTGAACTGTTAACGTTTACATTAAAATTTGAAATAAAAATGATTGACAGTGTCGATCTGAGCGAGTTTAATTATATAGACCGATTGTTATAATTATTTGAAGGAAGTGGCTTTCGTTGAGTGAAAAGTCTAATGCTAGAGAGTCCATTGTCAGCACAGCAGCGAGACTGTTTTTTTCACAAGGATATCATGCGACCGGTCTGAATCAGATCATCAAAGAGAGTAGTACGCCGAAAGGGTCGTTGTATCATTATTTCCCGCATGGCAAGGAAGAGCTAGCGCACGAGTGTATTCAAAAAGCCAATGAACATATCCTGCAGACATTTGAGAAAACATTTGCAGCCCATGACAATACGGGGGACGCCATTCAGAGATTTATTCATGATTTGGCTCATGAAACAGAAGCAGCCGGGTTTACCGGATTTCTGCCATTCAGCTTCTGGGCAGCTGTGGAGACATCGTGTATTAGTCAGCAGTTGCGTATTGCATGTCAGGGTGTATTTTCAGATTGGCAGGATGTCATTAAGAAACATCTGATTCTGGATGGCGTTGGTGAAAAGAAGGCGCGGGAGACGGCACTTCTGATCATTTCTTTGATGGAGGGAGCACTGATTATTAGCCTGACAAATCAGGATAAACAGCCTCTGCTGACGGCTGCTGAGTATTTGTCGGTTGTGACGAAAAACGCCAAACAGATTCAATAAGTTATACCAAGAGATAGAGAAAAAGAAAGTTCGATACGTTTGAGGAGGATGGGATCGTGGAGGTTTCCATGAAGGCTGATTCTGCACAGAATCAACAAGAAACTAAGCAATACAAGGTTTTTCCGATTTTGTTCGCAATGCTGCTGAGCGGCTTTATTGGCCTGTTTGGGGAAACGGCATTAAACGTGGCTTTGACACCACTTATGGGTCTGCTTGAAGTTGGACCTACAACGATTCAATGGTTAACCACAGGTTACCTGCTTGTGTTGGGAATCCTGGTGCCGGTATCAGGTATGCTGTTGCAATGGTTTTCAACTAGACAGCTGTTCACAACGTCCCTGATTTTCTCCATTGCAGGCACATTTGTTGCTGCGCTTGCACCTAGCTTCGAAATTCTGTTGGTGGCACGGGTATTACAGGCTGTAGGTACAGCGCTGTTGCTGCCACTGATGTTTAACACGATATTGGTTATTTTCCCGATTGAAAAACGTGGTGCTGCCATGGGATTGATCGGTTTGGTTATCATGTTTGCGCCAGCAAGCGGTCCGAGTATCTCCGGTCTGATCCTGGCTAATCTGAGCTGGCACTGGATCTTCTGGATCTCCTTGCCGTTCTTCATTATCTCACTGGTATGTGGCTTGCTGTTCTTGCCGAATATTTCGAAATTGACCAAGCCCAAAATTGACGTACTGTCCATTATCCTTTCTACCCTTGGTTTTGGTGGTATCGTATACGGCTTCAGTAGCGCAGGGGGACACGGGGAAACTGGCGGAGGCTGGACTAGTCCGGTTGTTGTTGCTACTCTCGTTATTGGTGTGTTGTCCTTGCTGTTATTCAGTATCCGTCAGCTAAGAATGAAGCAGCCAATGATGGATCTGCGTGCATTCCGATATCCGATGTTCACGATTGGTCTGATCCTGATCTTCATCTCGATGATGATGATGCTGTCTTCGATGTTGATTCTGCCGATGTACTTGCAACAAGGTATGGCGGTTACAGCGTTGACTGCTGGACTAGTCCTGTTGCCAGGTAGCTTGCTGAATGGATTCTTGTCTCCAATCATGGGACGTCTGTTCGACAAGTTTGGTCCAAAATGGCTGGTTATTATCGGGATGGCTATCGTATCCATTGTTTTGTTCCTGTATACAGGCATCGAAGCAACAACTTCCCTTGGCACGATCATTACATTGCACGTATTCATGATGGTTGGTATTTCGATGATCATGATGCCTGCACAAACGAACGGTTTGAACCAATTGCCTCCTGAGTTCTACCCTCACGGCACTGCGATTATGAATACACTGCAACAAGTCTCCGGTGCTATTGGTACGGCTGTGGCAGTAAGTATCCTGAGCGCAGGACAGACTCGATTCTTGAGCAGTGTGGCGAACCCTGAGACCCCGGAGAACCAGTTGGCTGGTTTCACGTCAGGTGTACAAAATGCATTTGTCTTTGCATTGGTTCTTGCCGTAATCGGACTGATCATTTCACTCTTTGTGAAACGGGTCAAAGTTGGAGCGCAAGCTGGACAACAAGGTCCAATGCATTAATTAATGTAAACTACGTAAAATGAAGAGCGATGCGTCCTTACCCATAAGGATGCATCGCTTTTTTGCGTTATTTATTCTATCTTTTTTGGTGTTGACGTGAAACGGGTTACAGCCTTTAGAGTAAAAATGTAGCCGGAATACGGCGGTTTAAAGAATGAATTTCAGAGCAAATACTTCATGTTCCGGCAAAATTGTATATGTTCATACTAATATAAAAGGGTAATATAGAATGTATTAGTACAATTTTTAACCAATTCGAAAACGGTTTATATTTTATTTTTAATCAAGGAGACATCATTATGATCATCATCAATCCCATTGGCAATAACATTGAAAAGATGCTGTTGCACTACGAAAAAAACGGCCATCTCACCCTACAGGCTTCGCTTATTAGTAATAGCTCGGTTGTATATAGATTGCAAGACTATTGTCTCAAGGTATATGCTTCACGTGCAAGATTGGATGGGGAGATGGAAAGTGAAGCACTTAGAGCATTACAAAGTAATCCTTATGCACCTAAATTGTATGCGTATTCACCAGGTGAGTACACCCTGACAGAGTGGATTGAAGCATTCAAGCTGAAAGAGTACCGTAAGACCTATGGACACATTCCTCACAACTTAATATACGATATGTTTACGACGGAACTTCAGCAGATTCATGCTGGATATTGGGACTGGGATGTCATCCGATATGAGAATTTGCTCTGGACCAAGACAGGTGATGTGAAGAGAACGAACTTTTGGTTGTGTGAACCTGTGAACGCCAGACGTGAGAGCTTATATAACCAGGTCATTCGTAGAATTGATAACATCTACAATGGCGATCGTACCGAAATGGAGGCGATGGAACAGTACTTTTATCGTCACCAGTTGACTTCATTAGAGATCGAACAAGCTTTCAGCGATTTCAGGTCCCAACGGCCAAGACTGGCGATAGCACAATAAATCTCATACTTAAAACCCCAAAGATATTAGAGAATCTTCGGGGTTTCTTTCATGATATAACATAGCTTACTTTAGCAGAGTGTACGTTACTTCTTCACCAGGGCCAATATTTCATCCGCAACGAGGTCAGGTCGATATTGATGGATGTAATGATCGGTATCTTTAATGGTTACCTGTTTTGAATCATCTGACCAAGATTTGAATTCTAATTGTGATTTATCCCATTCGGGTTCACTTGCACCAAGGTAATCAGCCGTCAGTATGGTGAGTGGAAACGCTAAGGTTTGCTTGTGATCTACAACCACTTTGGCATTGGCAGCTATTTCACGTAATTCATCCAACGTGTTAGCATTACCATAGTTGTGCAACAGCGCAGTTGTATCCAATTTTTTCAGATCTTCGGGTACAAGTTTCAGTTCATTACGATTGGCATTGGAAGTTTCGACAACCAAGTCAGATTGCATTGAGAGGCGGAATAGTCCGGTTTGGATACGTAATTTATTCGCAAAACCACCAATTGTGTCTGCCAAAGAGTCATCGTCATTTGAATAATATTCGGGGCTTCCGCCATCAATCATGACGATACCCTTGACGAGATCCGGATATTTTTGTGCGAAACGGATGGTTTCCAGCGAGCCGAGTGAATGTCCAACTAATACATAAGGTGGCTTCTGTCCAGATACCTGCAACAACTCGTGTAATTCTTCAGCTACGGTATCGACATCACGTTTCTTATCGGTCTGATCACTGTATCCATAGCCAAATCGATCATATACAGCGAATTTTGTGTTGGGAGCAAGCTTTTCATATAATGGATAATAATCTACATAGGGATTAGCGGTCCCCCAGCCAGAAGCGAGCACTACTGTTACATCGCCTTCTCCACCAGTATATAGATGCATATTGTCTCCATGGACTTTGTAGAGCTTTCCAGGAGGTACGAGTATTTTTGCATCCTGCCTTACCCCTACTTGTTGGTAGATCACGCCTGTACCCAGAAGCAACAGAATTACTGCGAGGTCAAATATCAAAAACTTAACTAATCTTTTACGCCATTTCTTCATGTTCTATCACATACTCTCCATGTATTTTCCCTATCATATAACTTCAATCTTATACGAGAGAAAACAGAGTCTTAATTCTATCTTAATTCAGTTTATTTTCGATCATGCGGGGAGGACGTGTCTGCCGAAAATTGAATATCAACGGCCAATGAATTAATATATAGCTACGATATAAGTTGAACTAAAGAATATTTACACTGCTCACTCCGATGACAGAATAACCTTCCGATCGCTGTTATCCCCAGATTTTTTTAATTCACTTTTATAACGGTGAAAATCTGGTGATAAAGGCGAGTTTATGCTTACGAAGCAGCTTTCCCCAGAAAGCTTTTAGCTCCGCTTCTTCAGGTTATTTCTGTCCTCTACGTTCTAGTGTTAATGTGTAGTTCAACTGATATAGTTGAATATATCTCATCCAAATATTGAATCACAGATTGATTATATAGAACAGAAGGTATGTATAATGACAAAATACGAAAATCAGCTCCCGACATCAGCAGGCATGAACTTCAAGTCCCTAATCAGTATATTGAGAGATTCCATGCGTGGCAATGTAGAGCGGAGGCCATCTGGCACGATACCCATGGAGATATGTGAACCTGCTGAATCTTTCAGTGCATCCGATAATCCACAGGTTACATGGTTCGGACATTCGGCTTTTTTGCTTGAAATTGAAGGGCACAGGTTGCTCTTTGATCCGATGCTGGGTAATCGTCCATCCCCAGTATCCTGGGTGGGTACCAAACGTTACAGCACCAATTTACCGATTCAACCGGAGGATTTCCCAACGCTAGATGCAATCATTATATCGCATGACCATTATGATCATCTGGATTATGACTCCATTCGCAGATTGAAGGATAAAACAAAGCGATTTATCGTACCGCTTGGGGTACGTCGACGGCTAATTCAACTGGGTGTGCCTTCGGAACAGATTACCGAGCATAACTGGTGGGAAGAGTTATCGTTCAAAGGTCTAACATTTGCTTGTACGCCAGCAAGACATTTTTCGGGCAGAGGATTATTCGACCGTAATTCTACCTTGTGGTGTTCGTGGGTTATAGCTGGACAACATACAAAGGTGTTCTTTAGTGGGGACAGCGGATACGGTCCTCATTTCAAGGAAATTGGCAGTAAATACGGTCCATTTGACCTGACGTTGATGGAATGTGGACAATATGACGAGCGGTGGTCCAACATTCACATGATGCCGGAAGAAACAGTGCAAGCACACTTGGATGTGGAGGGTAAGTTGCTTATCCCGATTCATTGGGCAGCATTTACGCTGGCCTACCATGCCTGGAATGAACCAGTTGAACGGATTACGAAGGCTGCACATGCTTTGAACGTTAAGATTGCAACTCCCAAAATCGGCGAGAAGGTTGTGCTTCATACGGAGGATTATCCTACACATCCATGGTGGAGACCGGAATTAGGATAAAAAATAAAAGCGTTCAGCTCATTGAATGAGTGGACGCTTTTTCTATTAGATTTTACATCAGGATTGATAGTGCACTGTAAATTAACAACATACCCATCACGATATTAACAGGACGCTCGTATCTTAATAAAAAGCTCTGGAATAACATGCCACCGAACGCCCAGGTCATATTGGCACTAATACCGATGAAGGTGAGCAGTAAGGAAAATACAATTAATTGAACATGGGACTGCCCAAGAGGCAGAACAAAAACGGATATGGCAGTAAGCCCATACAGAATGACTTTGGGATTGATGAATTGCAGGGTGAACCCAAATAGAAATGAATAATGATTGACCTTGTTTTCTTGCACATCTGCAGGTTTACTTCGCATGATTTTGAGCGCCAGATAGAGCATGTACACACATCCTAACACGTTTAAGACGGGTGTGATTCTAGGAATATATTGATGAAGAATAAGGTTGAAATAACTGGACAGAAACATAATAAGCAGGCAGCCGGCTGCGACTCCACTAATAAACGGAAGGGTCTTGCGGAACCCCTGATTTCTGGCATGCGTCATGGAAATGATATTGTTGGGTCCGGGTGTAAATGAAGCGATGATTGCATAGGTCACTAAAGGTATGATGTTCATGGTTCCTCCACGTTTTCTTAGTTGTATGATATAATGACCTGAAATGTACGTTATAGCGTACGGTCTTTATTATTGTACAACATGTGCGTTATATAGCACAACATAATTATAAAATGAGGAGGGTGGATTTTGAAAAACATTAATAGTATTCTTGCTCAGAACCTGAAACAGCTTAGGGAACAAAGAAAACTTAGTCTGGACAAGGTCGCCGAAATGTCTGGCATTAGCAAGACCATGCTTGGTCAGATTGAACGTGGTGAATCCAATCCATCCATTGCAACCGTATGGAAGATTGCTAATGGCCTGAAAACCTCCTTCACTGCTTTGATCCACGAGCCGAAGTCAGATACTACCGTTGTAACGGGGGATGATATTCAAGTATTGATGGAAGATGAGGGCAGGGTTCGAATATATCCGCATTTTCCTTTTGAAGAAGGACGTCGCTTTGAAATGTACATGATGGAGATGGATGTAGAATCTTCTTTAAGTGCTGAATCGCACATCGAAGGAACTGAAGAATTTATTACTGTTTTTGAGGGTGAAGTTACGATTCGGGTGGGGACGGAAGAATATATGGTGAGTTCAGGGGAGTCGATCCGTTTCCGAGCAGACAAGCCCCATGCCTATATTAATCCCGGAGCTTCGGCTATCAAGTTAAGCATGGTTATTCATTATTCGAAGTGAAGTGACAATAAAGCAGCCTGATGTAACGAACTGCAACTCCCTTGTTAGTCATGTATAACAAAGGGTTCAGTTCAAAACATTGGCTGCTTTATTGATGTGTGCACTATGGAGACCAACCGCTTGTGATAGTGGACTCTAAGTTAAGGCTTTTCTTTGGCCTGACGCTGGATTTCCTTGGCTGTTAATGCTTTATCATATACTCTTACGTTATCCAAGCTGCCTTTGTAGAACGGATCAGCCGCATAACGACTCTTGCCTACATAAGCTTCCGTTACCTGCAGATCTTTCGGGTTAAAAGTAATCTCAGAGCTACTAGCAACCGATGTACCATTCACATATAGAGTACCCACATCACCCTGAAGGGTTACAGCCACATGAACCCACTCTTTGGAAGGCAGTGGATTTGCTGCAATCAGGCTCTGATCCCGTCCCTCATTATGAATGGTGAATTGCAATGCCCCATTATGTTGGGAGGGAGTAAGGAACATATGCCTCGTCAAGCCATTTCCAAAGTCGAAAATACGTTGCCAAGACCCGCCGCCGTCCCAATTGACCCAGGCGCTAAACGTGAAATCCGTTGTATCTGTAATGAGTCCAGGTAACTGGATGTAACTGTCAGTCCCATTGAATGCAGCAGCCTGATTTTTGCCACTTGCAGCAGAACTGACCACGTTAAAGGCTTGTCCGTGATATTCGTTTTTGCTGTAATCCTGTGCGACTTTGCCAATTTTCTTGTGTTCAAAAGTATACTCCCCGAGCAATGGGCTTACCGCTTGCTGTGGAATGATAACGTTAAACGTTTTGGAGCTTACCGCAGTTCCTTTACGAATCGTTGCGGTTAATTTCACTTTGGCATCGCCCTTACCAGCGCGTGGTCGCTGCACTACACCTGTAGTGGATAGAGCCGAAGCATTGGAGCTTTTCCACGTAATGTCTGCATCACTTGTTCCCTTGGTAGGCAGAGACAGATTAAAGAACACTTGATCCGTATTGCTAATGCTCAGGTCCTTTTTCACCGCATCTACAATGTCCTGATCACTCCGTTCAACACTTTGACTTCCCCAGATGGCTATCCCGGAGGAGGAGAGGGCGCTAAAGGTCAGAACCGTACTTTGAGATTCAGAATTCCATTCATGTGTGAAAGTGCCTTTGTACACAATGTTATTCGAAGTGATCTGAACCTTGTTGTCTGCACCAAGACTCCATGTTCCTGTCACGGCACCATGAATCTGCCCATCTGCTGTGAACTGTACGGTCTGGGATGGCTTGATGTCCGCCGTGATGTCCTTGCCATGATTCACCCATTGGTACTGACCAGCGATCTCCTGAGTTGTCAGTTGCGTTGTATCTTCTCCCAAGGCCGCATAGCGATACGGAGAAACAACGGGCCAACCATCTGCATTCATATGCATCTCGTGTACGCGAACTTCATGCTCTTCGCCACGCCCTGGAAAGCGAGTATGGAAGATGAGAAATTGTTTGCCAGTCTCCGGATCAACATAAGCAGAGTTGTGTCCTGGCGATACATACCCGCTACCTAGGCCTGTGCCCGGATCACCGATCTGTCTCTCAAACAGGAAGTTCCCCATTAATTTGACTCCAAAAGGCTCAATAGAACGATCGTCAAACAACGGTTTATCCTTGTCCGCTTTAACGTTGATCATATCGTTTCCTTCAGCATCTAGGAAAGGTCCATCCGGTGTTTGGGAGCGAGCAACACGGATGTTGTATCCTCCGTCAGCACCTAGTCCACCGTAAGACAGGTATAGATAATAATAATCGGTTTCCGGACTATAGAGCATGTAAGGGGCTTCAATACGACTATGATTGCCTCCGGTCAGCTTTTTGCCATAACCTTGATTTGGCAGTGGTTTGCCTGTCGTCGCGTCCATCTCCAGAATGAAAATCCCTCCGGAATACGAGCCATACACCATCCATAACTTGCCGTTTTTATCATAGAAGACATCAGGATCAACCACATTGGGATGAATCGTTGCATCGTAAATGGTACCATCTTCACTGATCTGATCCCACATGCCGGATTTCAACAGAATGCCTTGATCCTTATAAGGCCCTTCGATATTGTCTGCGACAGCAATGCCGAGAGCTGATCGGGGAGAGTCGCCTTTACAAGCATTGTAGTACATATAAAATTTACCGTCGGCCAATTGAATGACATCTGCTGCCCATAACGTATCCGTCTGCGCCCATTCCAGCGCTTCAGCGAATTCCTGGGTTACATTGGGGACAACAGGGTTGTTATCCGTAACACCCGATGCGACCAGATCCCAGTTCAGAAAGTCTTTGGACTTAGCCACTTGCAGGTGTGAACCAAAAATATAAAACGTATCATCCACCTTAATGACAGAAGGGTCATGAACGGAAACATTTTTGAATGATGGAGAAGGATTTGCGAAAGGTGTGGTGGAAGTCTGCGAGTTACCCACGGTTGCCCCTGAATCATTTGCGAACACCGAGACCGGTGCCAAAGTTGTTGCAGTAAGTAAAGTGGTGCTTAGTACAGAAATGTTAAGTACGCGAACCCAATAACGTTTCATACGTTTCCCCTTTCCTATTCCCCGGAATGAAAAATCAACCGATACTTGGCAACACACGATATAAGGTTCGGCAGACCTCCTTTGAGTATTTCGTCATATCAAGCGCTTTCATTTGTTATATTATCAATTGATTTATATGTTTGTAAACCATAAATCTAATGTTTCTAACAGTAAAATGAAAAATAAATAAGAGACGGAAAGAGCCGATAAAGGTCATTACATTCAAATAAACCAGTTGTCTTTCTCAAATTTAGGATTGAAATGGGGATCGATGATGCGATATTATTACGTTTAAGAAATGTGTTTAACTATTTATCAATCATTTTATATTAATACGAATTAAAATGTGAACCGACAATTCCCAACTACATAGGAGGTAAGAACATGAGCACATATCAAAATCAATTAATCGCACAATACACGTTCGAAGATGCCGTTCAGATCGGGAAGGACAGCTCCGGTAAGGGACATGATGGTATAGCCAAAGGTGAGATCCTACCTGTGGTATCCGAGTTGAAAGGTAGAACGGCGGTGACTTTCAACGGGGGAGCGAATGGAACCTCTTATCTGCAATTACCTTCGAATCTGCTTCGAGATGTAAGCGATAACACAGGAGTTACGATTGCCACTTGGGTGTTTCTGGGCAAGGGGTCCAATGTGTGGGAGCGCATTTTTGACTTTGGCAAAGGGGAGAAGGGACCATATTTATTTTTGACACGTCAGCTTCTGGGTACGTTATACGCCGGAGATAATCTGGTTGTCCACCCAAGTCGAGGAGTTGCAAGCGGAGAATGGTTGCATATTGCACTCTCCGTAGCAGGCAGCCAAGGGGGAACGTTGAGCAGTGCGGGTCCAATTGTATATGTGAATGGGGAGAAGGCCGCAGACGGCTCGATCAGTCAGACATCCAGTGGCAATTATGCCAAATTGCGCGAATGGTTTGATACGTTCAAGGACCCTGAGAACTACAGCCAGAATTATATTGGACGATCCCAATACGCAGCGGATGTGGATTTTGCAGGTTCGTTATCCGACTTTCGGATCTATGGGGCAGCGCTCACCATGGATGAAGTCATTGAAGTGATGTGTGAATCACTGACAGATGAAGGGATTGTGAAGCTTGCCGCAGACAAGTACTTGTCCTTCGCCAACCGAATCATCACCAAAGATGTGTCACTGCCTGCAGATTTGTTGGGTGGTAAAGTGACAGTGAATTGGAGTTCCAGTGAGCCGGAAGTCTTGTCCGAGAATGGAGAAGTTCAGGTAATCACATCGGCACAAGAAGTTACGCTTCGTGCGCTTCTGACGAAAGGTGAAAGCAAGCTGAGTCAAAGCTTTGACGTATCTGTTGTGCCGGCGCATGTCCCGCCTTATACCGTCACCATCCATGGAGATCAAAAGTTGGCTGATATCAGTGAAGTCATGTATGGGCTTTTCTATGAGGATATTAACAACGCGGCAGATGGCGGAATCTATGCAGAGCTTGTTCAGAATCGATCATTTGAATCTTTTGCATTTGATACATACTCGCATGACTCTGGAGAATGTGGTTGTTCGACAGGTCGAAATCGTGAACCTTTGTTTGCCTGGTCAGGCGATACGGAGAAAATGCTCGTGCAGCATACGAATGGACTGAATGTTCACTTTAATGTGGAAGACCCTGAAGTAAATGCTTATTATGTCACGGTTCAGGATGGGGCAACGATTCGAAATCGTGGATTCTCAGACTCCAACCAGCATTGTGCCATGTCCATCAAGCAGGGTGAATCATATAACTTTACCGTATGGGCAAAAGCAGAATTGGCAGGAACGATCACTATTCAATTGCAGGATGGAAGTGACACTTCCATCAGTGATTCGGTAACGCTACATGTTGAAGGCGGGAACACATGGAAGAAATACGGTTTGTCTCTGATCGGAACAGAGACTGTACTTGGTCAACTGGCACTTACGTTTGCAGGTGACATCTCCATCGATATGGTGTCCTTAGTCCCTCAGAATGTATGGGGAGCTGATCCGACAGAAGAGGGAATATCGGCTACAGCACATGCCAACTACACAGGTAACCCGAACTATCGATTGAGAAAAGATCTAATCCAGGCACTCGCAGATCTGCATCCGAAGTTCTTGCGTTTTCCGGGAGGATGTATCTCGGAGGGGTCATTTATCTGGGATAACGTATATGACTGGAAGGATTCTGTGGGTCCGGTTGAGCTCCGCAAAGAAAATTATAATGTCTGGGGTTACATGATGACGATGGGCCTCGGTTATATGGAGTACTTCCAACTGGCGGAAGATCTGAATGCCGCTCCAATTCCAGTCATGGCTTGCGGTGTGTTGTGTCAGGCACGCTCGGATTATGCTCACCCTGCGGGTGGCGCTTTAAGGGATTATTATATCCGCAACTTTACAGACCTGATCGACTTTGCGCTCAGTACAGACTTTGAACACAACGAATGGGCAGCGGTACGAAGCCAGATGGGCCATCCTGAACCGTTTGATCTTCGTTATCTGGGCGTAGGCAATGAGAACTGGGGCACTGAATTTTTTGCCAACTTCGAAGTATTCAAACGTTCAATAGATGACTACATGAAACAGAACTATCCTGATCATGAGCTGCACATTATCTCGACGGTTGGTGCTCAGGCGGATGATGATGCGTACCAAGAAGGATGGAAATTCCTCAGCGGGAATCTGACCGGATCAGCTCAGGTTGCTTTTGCAGATGGTACAGAGGTGATTGAAGAGACCGTAACCTGGTATGAGAACCAGGAGAATTACATGGATACCATCGCGGATGAGCACTATTATCGATCCAATGAATATCTGCTGAATAACGTAGATCGGTACAACTACTATGACCGGGCCTTTCATGAAGACGGAAGTATCGATTGGAAAGAAACATCCAAAGTATTTGTGGGAGAATATGCTTCCACGGACAAAAACACGCTGGCAGGTGCGGTTGCGGAAGCTGCGATCATGACTGGGTTTGAAAATAATGCAGACGTTGTTCGTTTGGCTGCCTATGCGCCATTGTTCAACAAAGTACTAACGGACGGTACTTACCGCTGGACGCCAGACTGCATCTGGTTTGATGATGAAACAGTATGGTATACACCGAATTATTATGTACAGCAGCTTTTTGCAAAATATGTAGGGGATCAGGTGCTTGAGACTTCATTCTCCACCTATAGCAAAGGCAAACCGCTGAATCTCATTCCTCGTGGAGGCATCGAGATTGCAACAGGCCATGCAGACATCGTGGTGAAACGAGTCACGGTGACGTCCAATGTGGATGGCACCATACTGCTAGATGAAGATTTCAGGGAACGTACAGAGCCTAGTGAGGCATGGAGACAGATTCCAGGATCGAAAGGATATACGTTAACCCCAGGAAAAGGACTCATCTTGAACGCACAATCAAGTGGATTAAATGGATTGTATCTGCTGAATGACGAATGGACCAACTACAAAGTTCACGTTGAGGCTGAAAGAATTTCAGGTGAAGATGGTTTTTACATCGGTGTAGGACTGACGGATATCTCGCCGGAGAACAAGGATGTTATCGAGTACGCAATCAGTTACGGGGGGAATGCAACAGGCGTGAAGGTGTACAAACAAGGTATTGAGGGTTATACACTGGGAGACTATTCATCCAGCTCGGCAGCAGGTAACCTGAGAGCGGCCAATTATGAACCACTCGAGAATGGGACCGATTATACAATCACGGTTAACTATGGTGGGGATACAGGGAAAAATCTGATTTGTTCCTATACAGACGGACGTAATATCAGCAAGGTTCTGGATTACAAGCTGGAAGCTTACAACCGGGAAGTATTCCACTCTGTTACGAAAGATGAACATCATGTGTATGTGAAACTGGTCAATGCAGATGGTGTAGATAAATCAACCCGGATTTGCCTTCAGGATCTGAAGGTTGATGCTTCAGCCAGACTGATCACACTTACTGGAGAAGATCATTTGGTGCATATTCCGAATGTGAATCAGAAGAATGATGAGAAAGTGGTTCCCCAAGAACAGGAGATCACACTGTCCGAGACATCGGTGGTCGTTAACTTAACAGCTCATTCAGTGAATGTATTAGTTATGGATATTCTGAATTAAATTCATATCATGAACAAGAGACCGCGATTATCGCGGTTTTTTGGCGTTCCAGTGCAGAGGGTCAACAAAAGATACCCAAAGTAAATAGCCCACACTATTGCGGTGATCTGGCTGCTCCTATAATTAACGTTGAAGGAGGAGTCAGCTATGCGTTCCAAATACAAACAATTTATCCGAAACGTTCCGCTTCATCTCATGATTCTGCCTGGACTGCTCATTATTATTGTATTCGGTTACATTCCGATGGCGGGGCTCTCTATTGCCTTTCAGAATTTCTCTCCCATTGCCGGATTCAAAAATATGAATTGGGTGGGTTTGGACAATTTCAGGTATCTGTTCGATCTGCCGGGGTTCTCGCAGGTTGTATGGAATACGGTATTTATATCAACGATGAAAATTGTGTCTGGCTTGGTTATTCCGGTACTTGTAGCCTTATTGCTCAACGAGGTTCGCAAGACAGGATTTAAGCGAACGATTCAGACGGTAATCTATATGCCTCACTTTTTCTCCTGGGTTATTCTGGCGGGAATCATCGTGGATGTGTTATCTCCAAGCACCGGGATCGTTAATATGTTGTTAAAAGCCGTGGGCATTGACCCAATTCAATTCCTGGCCAGTAATGAGTGGTTCCCTCACATACTTGTCATTACAGACCAATGGAAAGAATTCGGATTCGGGACCATTATCTATCTGGCTGCCCTCACGAATATTGATAAATCTCTGTATGAGGCCTCTGTTATGGATGGTGCGGGAAGATGGAAACAGACATGGCATATTACACTGCCAGGCATTCGCCCGATCGTAATTTTGATGGTAACGCTTAGTCTGGGAAATGTACTCAACGGTGGCTTTGACCAAGTGTTTAACCTCTATAACCCACTGGTATATGAGTCAGGAGATATTTTGGATACGATGATCTATCGGATCGGATTGCAAGATGCACAGTATTCCGTCTCGACAGCGTTGGGTCTGATCAAATCTGTCGTGTCCTTCATATTTATCGGACTTGGTTATTTCTTGGCCTATCGGTTCGCGAATTATCGGATATTCTAGAAAGGAGGCAGAATCATGCACCACGCTTCAAGAGCCTATCGGTGGTTCCTAGGGTTTAACTACGTCATCCTGACGATTCTTGCCTTGTTATGCCTGTTCCCGATTGTGAATATATTAGCGATTTCCTTTAGTTCGAGTGATGCGGTAAAAGCAGGCAGTGTCACATTCTGGCCTGTGGATTTTACGTTGTCCTCATATCAATACATTCTGGAAAATCAGCAATTCCTGAACTCATTCGGCACGAGCCTTCTACGTGTCGTTCTGGGGGTTACGACCAATCTGATCTTCACGATTCTGGTAGCTTATCCGCTCTCCAAAGAGGCTGCCAAATTCCGTTCAAGAACGTTCTATGCCTGGATCTTCGTTTTCACGATGTTATTCAGTGGAGGATTGATCCCGGGTTACCTGGTGGTTAAGGAAGCGGGGTTGTTGGATTCCATCTGGGCTCTGATTCTGCCGGGCGCTGTTCCGATCTTTAATGTACTTCTAATGCTTAATTTCTTCCGGGGATTGCCGAAGGAACTTGAAGAGGCCTCCTGGATGGATGGGGCAGGACATTTCCGCACCCTATGCAGCATCTATCTTCCTATTTCACTTCCCAGTATTGCAACCATTACGTTGTTCGCCATGGTCGGACACTGGAACGCCTGGTTTGATGGCATGATCTATATGAAGAGTCCGGAAGGTTACCCACTCGCTACGTATCTTCAGTCCATGTTACAGCAGGTGACGATGATTCAGAGCGAGATGATGACGCTGGAGGATGCGACGCTCTTAAGTCAGGTATCGGATAGAACCACCCAAGCTTCCCAGATCTTTTTGTCCGTTATTCCGATCCTGCTTGTGTATCCGTTCCTGCAGCGGTATTTCGTTCATGGGCTTGTCGTTGGAAGTGTAAAGGGATAAGATCGATAGGAGGAAAACCGATCGATGGAAGGAGCCGATTTCTGGCTCCTTTTTTTGCTATTGATGAGAGCGTGAGGAGAGGAGGAGGGAAACATTGCGATTCATCCGGGGGAGATGGAGAGAATCATCCATTGTTGTCAAACTGATGATTGCTTTTGTACTGGTCATTCTGCCCTTGTATGGGATAAGCATTATGATTACGCAAGTCAGCTCCAATCAAATGCAGACGGAGGTGGAGAAGGCGCATGAATCCAAATTGTACTTCTACCATAATCATCTGCAATTCGAATTGGAGCGAATGAGTGCGCTGGTTACCGAATTTTCATTTGATGAAACCATGTCCACACTAAGTACACGAGCCGCAATTATGAGTAGGTATGAAGTCACGTCCAGTCTGAACAATATCCACAATAAGCTGGCTCAGATCATGGTGACAAGTCCCTACATTAGTGATGTGGTGTACTATGTTCCTGCTCTACACAAACGGGTCAGTGCCGCGGACGGGATTCGCGACGTGGAGGATAACGAATGGCAGAATCTGCTCGCCTCGATGGGGAATCTGAATGGCGAATTATCACATTCCAATAACGATCTCTATTTCCTGAAAAGTAATCCATATAACATGAATCATGAGGAACCACCCAATTTCATATTAGGGATACGCTTGTCTGCTGAAGAATTGAAGGATCGTTTGCAGCAGCTGTCGGAAACGGGCGAAAGTGAGATTACACTGAGTTTTGGTGAACAGCAACATGTAGTGATCTCTTCTTCAGAACAGCCAGCACCTGTTAAACCGATTCGAACAGTTTCGCCTGAACCGTCCGAGTCCATGCAAGTTACGAAGTTTCAATCTGATCCATATCTCTATTATTCGTTACATGATAAGGATCACTCGTTCACCCTGACAGCCACTATACCGCAAGATGTGCTGAGGGCACCGCTGGAACAATACAACGTATGGTTATGGATGGTCACCTTCATGTCGGTTGTGATTATTATTGTCTTCTCGTTTTCGATCTACAGATCGATTCACCAACCGCTAGCGGTGCTCATTCGAGGATTCCGGATGGCAGAGCAGGGCCAGACAAGCGTACATATTCCTTCATCCAGAAGGGATGAATTCGGCTATTTGTACTCTCGATTCAACCATATGATAGAGCGCTTACATATTTTGATCGATGAGAATTATGTTGCACGGATTCGAACAAGTGAAGCGGAACTTAAACATCTGCAATCCCAGATTCAACCTCACTTTTTATACAACAGTCTGTTCAGCATCAAGCAGATGGCTGAGGTGGAGAATGTGGAGCTCATTCAGGAATTCACCGACTATCTGGGTCAATATTTCAAGTACATGTCTCGGGATTCTCATACAGAGGTGTCGTTGGGGGCTGAAATTGACCATGCGCTGGTCTATGCATCCATTCAGAAAATCCGGTTTGGTTCGAGGATTCAATTGGAATTGGAGGATTTGGATGCGAGGTACAAAATGATTTCGATTCCCAGAGTTATTATCCAGCCGATCGTGGAAAATGTCTTTGAGCATGCACTAGCCAAACGTAGCCAGGGAGGAATTCTACAACTTTCGTACCAACAGGATCAGGACAAACTGTCCATTCGCATTGAGGATGATGGGGATCAGTTAACCGACGAAACGTTGAATTACCTGCAATCTGCCTTTGAGGAAATAGAGCGGAAACATGGAAACGAAGAGATAACCGGGCTCTTGAATGTGAATCAGCGATTAAGAATCAAATTCGGGGCTGCCTATGGTCTTACAGCGCAGCGAAGTGAGCTCGGTGGGTTGTGCATTATAGTGAAGATTCCATGGAAAGGGGAGTAGCGACATGCAGCGGATGCTTATTGTAGATGATGAACCCGTTATTTTGGATGGATTGTATGCTTTCTTTCAAAAGGCGAACTTTCAGGATATGGAGATTATTAAAGCATACTCTGCCTTTGAAGCCATCGATTGGCTGAACTCGGTCAAGATTGATATTGTACTCAGTGATATCTGTATGCCTGGCATGGATGGCATGCAGTTGATTGAGCAGATTATGGACCGATGGCCACGATGCAAAGTTCTCTTGCTGACAGGTCATAACGAATTCGATTATGCACACCAAGCTATTCGCAATCCTTGCGTTGTTGATTATCTGTTAAAGACAGAGGGCATGAATCACATTCGGGCTGCGGTAGAACGGGCATTAACACAGATCTCGGAAGAGAATGATTTTCGCTACCAAGCTGCCTGGTTTCGCAGTAAATTGCCACGAGCGCTGCCCCAGTTACAGCGTCAATTGCTGCTGGATGTGCTTAAGCGAACGGATAGACATGATATTGTTTCACTTCAAGAAGAACTGGATGCTGTGCAGCTACCTTTCGAATCCGATCAACTCGTTATTCCAGTGATCATCCGGGTAGAGGAGTGGAACAACTATCAGTCTCAGGCGGATCGCAGTCTCATCCGCTATGCCGTTGCCAATGTTGCAGAAGAGCTACTGCAGGACAAAGCCAAGGTGAAAGCAATTGATCTGGACACTCAGGTCATCGCGTGTTTTATTCAATCGCAAGAGACGTATCCGTCACACGTATCTGATACGCAAGGAGATCAAGGGAGTCAGCTGGATAGCTGGGTACAGACCCTTCGTTTTGTCTATGGCACATTGGAGTCTGTGCAGCAATCCTGTGCGGACTGCTTGAACCTGTCTGTATCCATTATGGTCAGCGAGCAGGCGGTAGAGTGGAGCAGGGTTAATCAGGCAATCGGGCAGTTACGCCTGTCGATTCATGAGAGTCCCGGGCTGGGGATGGAGAAGCTGCTGCGTGTAAATATCCAGGATGAATTACCTTACACCCCTAGCATTATGAATCAACAGGGTGTTGTAACGCTGCATCTGGATCAGATCAAACAGCGAATAACCGCCGGGGATCGGGAATGGATAGAGTCCTTCCATAAATGGACCGAGGCAGCGAAGGAGGGACTTCCGGATCCGTTCTTTCGCATGAAAACGTATACGGGTGCAGCGAGTGTACTCATTGAAGTCCTGCATGAACTGGGGTTATATGAATCGGCAATGGAAGAAATATCGCTGTCCCGAATGTTACATTTTGATATTCATACCGCATGGACCGATCTGGTCATCTTTTATCAATCGGCATACGAATGGATGATCTCCAAACGAAGCGATGCCCGCCTGAACGACCAATCACAGATTCTGATCACGATCCATCATTATATCAAGCACCATCTGGAGGATGACCTCTCACTCACACGGATCGCACAGGAAGTTTCTCTTAACCCCTCTTATCTGTCGCGTTGGTACAAACGAATTACAGGCAAAGGCATATCCGACTACATCCATGACCGCAGAGTGGAGCGAAGCAAAGAGTTGCTTCTGGGTTCTTCCTGCAAGATGCATGAAATATCCGCGAAAGTTGGATTTAGCGATCAGCATTATTTTTATCGTTTCTTCAAAAAAGCAACAGGCTGCACCCCTCAAGAGTATCGGGATCAGAAAAGTTAGATGATGTCTCAAATGGTAAATCAAAGATACCAGATGTCAACGGGATACACTCGAAGTGATAGCGCTTTCTTTATAAAATAAAAATATATATAAGATGAATACAATTAAACCATGAACGGAGAGAGCAGAAAGAATCTGAAGAAGCGGAGCTAAAAGCTTTCTGTGGAAAGCTACTTCGTAAGCATAAACTCGCCTTTATCAACAGATTTCTCCCTTGGAAAAAGGGATAAAGGAAATCTGGGGATAACAGTGATCGGAAGGTTATTCTGCTATCGGAGTGGATGTTTAATATTTATAGTTCATCTTATATACCTCACGGGAGGAGAAAAAAGGGGGATTCGCATGAATATATCATTCAAGAAGTTCTCATTGTTAACATTAACCATGGTGCTGGCCACCACGCTTGCTGCCTGTTCGTCTGGTGCGGGAAGTGCCGAGAAGGAAGCTGAGTCGAACACACAGCAGGATGCGGGAGGACCACTTACGAAATATGATCCACCCATTAAATTGACTTCCACCATGAATGAAACGGGGAAAGAATCGCTCGCCCAAGGAGATACACACGCCAACAACATCTGGACCAGAGGGTACAAGGATGAACTCGGCATTGATGTAACGTACGAATGGATTGTTCCGGATGCCAATTATAACGATAAGATGAATGTCACGTTGGCGAGTGGTGATCTGCCGGATGTACTGAAAGTGAGTGCTGTTCAATTCGAACAACTGCATGAAGCGGGAATGCTGGAGGATCTAACCGAAGTATATGACAATTATGCATCCAAACTGGTGAAGGAGTTCATGTCCGCTGAAGATGGAGCGGGCTTGAAACCGGTAACGAAGGATGGGAAAATATATGCAATGGTAAGCTTCCCAGGCTCGCTAGATTCCTCGGATATGATCTGGATTCGTCAGGATTGGCTGAAAAAGGTTGGTCTTGAAGCGCCCAAATCCATGCAGGATGTCATCCAGATTGCGGAAGCCTTTACCTTCGAAGATCCAGACGGAAATGGCAAAGATGATACGTACGGCATTGCCTTGAATAAAGATTTACCTATAAACGCGTTCTTGCTTGGTTATCATGGTTATCTCGAAACCTGGATTAAGGATGCTTCAGGTCAAGTCGTGAATGGAACGATTCAACCGGAAGTGAAAGAAGGATTACGTGAGCTTCAGACTCTGTATCAGAAGGGTGTGCTTGATCCCGAATTTGGCGTTAAGGATTTTGCTAAAATGATGGAGGATGTGAATGCAGGCAAGTCAGGCATGTTCTTCCTGCCACAATGGGCACCTTTTCAGGTTAGCAGCATGATCAAAAAAGACAAAAACATCGACTGGATGGCTTACCCGGTTCAATCGATTGATGATCAACCAGCAAAAACACAGAATCATCTTAGTCTGGGCGGTATATTTGCCGTTCGCAAAGGCTACGAGCATCCGGAAGCGTTAATCAAGTTGCTCAATTTCCAGGCTGAAAAAATGTTCGGTGAGTCTGCCAAGGAAGAACGGGCTGCTTACTTAAATGGACTGACAGGTCTTGGTTTTCATAATGCAACGGTCTCCAACCTGCCAGCCAACAAAAATGTGAAGGCACAGGATGAAGTAGAGCAGGCGCTCAAAACAGGAGATACGTCAGGATTGGAACTGGAAGCGAAGCTATTCTATGACGATATTATGGATTATCGGAATGGGAATCTCGACAAGTGGCATATGGAGCGTATCTTTGGCCCAGAGAGTTCACAAGGTGTGATTAAATATTATCGGGATAATGACCTCATTGTCATGAATGAATTCATCTATGCACCGACGAGAACAATGAATACGAAGCAAGCAACACTGGATAAACTTAGAGCCGAGACGTTTCTGAAAATCATCTATGGTAACTTGTCAATTGACGAGTTTGATAACTTTGTAGCCAATTGGAAGAAACTTGGCGGGGATCAGATCACACAAGAAGTAAATGATACCATCGCAGCTAACCAATAGAAGGACTAATTGATATAATCCAAGAATGAAAAATGAAAAAATGGTGCGCTCCTAAAGGGAGGCACCATTTTTTGATGCTGATCATTTGCGTTTCAATAACAGAACTCCACTGATCGCTGACGTTTTCTGGCGGTACACCACTTTGAATCCAATATCATTGTCCAACAAACAGTTTAATGCATTAATCAGTAATGCACCGGGAACCAGTGTGAATGTACATGGAGACGTATTACCAATCACGCGTACACTTTGGATTCTGCGCGCAGAACCGGGAATGAGCGGATTTCTAGACCAATAAATTAATACCAGATCCGGTTGTGGAACAGCATTGACACGAGCCATACTAATCATCTCTTTTCTATTAAAGGTTCTTAATAGTAGATGAAAAGTAGAGAAAAGGGTGTTAGACGGAAGACATGATGTGTAATAAATAGACTCTACTTATTCGTTGAGTGCTGTTTGGATGGCAACTTGTCCCCTGGCGTTCCCTTGCCGTTGTTTTTATTGTGACGCGCTTTTTCGGCATTTTCGTTAACTTTCTTCACAAAATCTTGAGTACTTTCCATTTGAAATTACAGCTCCTTCCACAAGCAAAATGTGTATTCCCGATTGTTAATATAACCACTGGAAAGTGATTTTATTTTGGTGACATCGCTAAATTTAATTTTGATTCCACATGCTTAGGTCAGTTGGGACATACTGGACATGGGAAGTTCATGCGTCTAAACTAGATAGATCAGACACACTAAGAAGGGATGCGCCGATCCAAACTATGTTGCAGAAATTCGGGTTTACACAATATGAAAGTCAGGTATACGAGGCTATATTTGCGCAGGATGAACCGCTTGATGCCACATCGATTGTAAATTACTCCAACGTTCCCAAAGCTAAAATTTATGAAGTACTTAATCGCCTGATCGACAAGGGAACGGTGCTGACAACGATGGATGGGAAGAAAAAACTATATATGGCTGTGGATCTACAGTCCATTATTCATAAGATCAAGGCTGATTTTGAGAAAGATATTGAGGAATTGAAAAGTTACAAAATCAAACGTACATTCACCGATGAACATATCTGGACGTTAAAAGATGAGTCGTCGATCGCATCGAATATCGAACAGCTTATCGAGGAAGCAGATTCATCGATACTTTTTCTGGCCTGGAATGAGCGAATGGAGAAATATCGTGAACTGCTGGAGCAGAAGGAAAGGCAGGGCGTGTACGTTGAAGTGCTTGCCGTTGGGGGAATGGAGACATCCTTAAACCGGATATACTCGTTGATTCCATTGCTTGATGCACCGGAACCTTCACAGCTGCTTATTGTGGATCATGCGTATTTGCTGTTTGCCGGTGTGGAGCACGATTCATGGCGAGCTATCAAGACGATGTCCAAACCGATTGTCAAAGCAATGACTGATTATTTCTACCATGATGTTGCCCTTACTCAGATTACCAAAAAATACGGTGACCAACTGTTACAGGATGCTGAAATCGAGAAACTGCTCACCAGATTGATCTATTAAAACTATTCTCTTGGAGGATAGTTTTTTTGTTATATCTTTGTTTGAAAACAATCATGAAAATAACTATTGAAACTTTCATTATTATGGGTTACTATCGTAGTTGTAACTTTTGAGGAGGATTCAAAAATGAATAAGAAAGTATATGTGCTTGCTATCGCAGCATTTGTGGTCGGAACCGTTGAACTGATCTTGGGCGGAATTCTGGACCTGATTGCTACTGATCTTCATCTTTCCCTGGCGAAAGCCGGGTATTTAATCTCTATTTTCTCACTTGTCTATGCGTTGTCTGCGCCGATTTTATTAAATATGACGGCCAGATTCGAGCGTAAAAAAGTATATATGTGTACGCTGCTTGTATTTCTAATCAGTAATCTGATCTCTGCGTTCAGTACCAGCTTTTATATGCTGATGGCAGGTAGAGCACTCGGAGCCGCAACAGGTTCCCTTATTTTTGTGCTCTCCCTGACCCTTGCAGCGCGCATTGTGGAACCACAGTATAAAGGACGCGCCGTGGGGATTATTACGATGGGAGGCAGTGCATCACTTATCCTGGGTGTACCACTTGGTATCTTTGTAGGTAACTTGGCAGGTTGGCGTGAGGTGTTTATGCTGATTGCTATTCTGACTGCAGTGGTTATGGTAGCCATCTGGATTGCAATGGATCGTGTGCAGCCGATTCCTGCTGTATCCCTGAAGAAACAGCTTACGGCTCTGTGGAATCCAAAAATGTTGGCGATCCATGCTACGACTTTGCTTGTACTTGCAGGTCACTTGACTTTGTATGCGTATTTCACACCATTTCTGCAAGAAACGCTGGGTGCCAGCGCGACGATGGTTACCTTTATCTATATGATGTTTGGGATCGCCGCTGTTGCAGGGGGAGGCATAGGGGGCATGTTATCCGATCGTCTGCACCCTGCTAAAGCAATAGTTATTGTGCTGATTCCCTTTATCGTGAGTATGGCTGTCATTCCGTTCAGTGTGGGCTTGCCTTTGATCGTCTTCTTGCTGCTGTTAAGCATCTGGAGTGCACTGAGCTGGACCGTTACACCTGTACAGAATAGTCTCATTATCAAAACGTCGCCGGAAACAGCTGAAACACTAATCAGCACCAACTCAGGTATTGCACATGCAGGTATTGCACTGGGTACCTATATCGGCGGCATGGTGATTGATCATTCATCGATTCTGAACACCGGATGGGTTGGTTCTGTTCTGATTTTGCTTGGTTTGGTGTCTGCCATCTATGCCATTAGCGTTAAGGAAAAAACCGTTCAGGCGGTTGCTTAGAATAAAGAAATTAGACAAAAAGCTTGAACCTCTGCATTCCCATAGTTTAATGGGTGTAGAGGTTTTTTTGCTGTTTCGCTAGAGTACGCGTCAGCAGAATAAACCATTTTCATATCGAGCAAAACTTGCTTTATTCATGGTAATCTATATAATTAAAAGAGTTTTAAAAAGTGTTATTTAATGTTGAATTACATGATGTGTATTGAAGGAGCGGTGATCATGACTACGAAAACGGAAAAACAAAAAATGCTGGATGGCGAGCTGTACTTGGCTTCGGATCTTCAATTGACTGAGGACAGAGAGTATGCAAGGAAAATGACGCGGACGTTCAATCAAACGACGGAAACGGACGGTGAGCTACGCACCAAGTTATTGAAGGAACTGTTGGGATCTACAGGTGAATACCTGAGTATGGAACCTAATATTCATGTGGATTATGGATATAACATTCATGTAGGCAATCATTTTTATACTAATTTTAACTGTACGATATTAGATGTGTGTGAAGTTCGTATTGGAGACCATTGCTTAATGGGGCCAGATGTACATATCTATACGGCTACTCATCCACTCCATCCGCATGAACGCAATACGGGTGCAGAATATGGCAAGCCAGTCACGATTGGCAATAATGTATGGATTGGTGGTAGAGCCGTTATTAATCCGGGTGTGACCATTGGAGACAACGTAGTCATTGCTTCTGGGTCGGTGGTTACAAAGGATGTTCCGGATAATATGATTGTAGGCGGTAATCCTGCTAGAATCATTAGAGAGATTGAGCTTTAATTTATTTTAGACAGAAGATGGGAAGTGCTTACGAAATGATGACTGAAAAAGAGAAATCCCAATTAGGGCTCTTGTATAACGCCAATTATGATCAAGAGTTAATTGAAGAGCGTTTACATGCCAAAGGGCTTTGTTACGAATACAACCAGCTTCATCCAGGGAAGATTAATGAAAGAGAAGCGTTAATCAAGAAACTGCTGGGGAAAACGACAGACCGTTTCCTGATTGAACAGCCATTTGTATGTGATTACGGCTATAATATTGAAATTGGTGAGAACTTCTATAGCAATCATAATATTGTCATGCTGGATGGAGGAAAAATCAGTTTTGGAGATAACGTTTTTGTTGCTCCCAATTGCGGATTTTATACTGCAGGCCACCCTTATGATGTTGAGCAGCGCAATGAAGGTCTGGAGATCGTTGGACCCATCACGGTGGGCAATAATGTATGGATTGGTGGCGGTGTGACAGTTCTTGCCGGAGTGACGATTGGAGATAATACGATCATCGGCGCAGGGAGCGTAGTCACCAAGAGTATACCGTCTGGCGTGATTGCTGCGGGTAATCCTTGCAGGGTCATTCGCAAGATAACGGAAGAAGACAAAACAAAGTACAGCAGGGATGTAGTGAAGAACAAATAGTGAAAAATGTGATAGTAGCTAATGAGAATGCCCGATGTGTAGCATCGGGTGTTTCTTTTTGAAAATAAAAATAAATCCCCCAGACAGAAAACATGCCAAGGTATCGTATAACCTACACTTTTTCATGTGATTTGTCTGAGGGATAGAAGAATGTATCTGTTACATTTGCTTAAAAAACCTTAACGCTGCAAACTTTTCCCGTTACTGCTGATCACTTCTTTGTACCAATGGAAGGATTTCTTGCGATAACGTTCGAGTGTTCCTGATCCATCGTCATGACGATCCACATAGATATAACCATAACGTTTTTTCAACTGGGCAGAAGACGCACTGACCACATCAATGCAACCCCATGATGTATAACCCATAATTTCAACGCCATCTTCAATGGCTTCGCCAACCTGAACCAGATGATCATTCAGATACTGGATGCGGTAGTCATCTTCAACCGTTTTTTTGCCGTCAGCACCCGTGATCAACTCATCAACAGCACCAAGACCATTTTCTACAATAAACAGTGGTTTTTGATAGCGGTCATAGAACATGTTAAGGACATAACGCAATCCTTGCGGATCAATCTGCCATCCCCATTCACTTGCTGGCAGATAAGGGTTAGGTACACCCCCAAGCAGATTACCTTCACCTGCGATTTGTTTCTCCGGGTCTGCTGTCTGACAGATACTCATGTAATAACTGAAAGAGATAAAGTCTACCGTATTCAGCAACATTTCCTCGTCGCCAGCTTCCATCTGAATCTCAATTCCATTTTCACGGAAGTAACGTTTCATATAACCAGGGTAGCGACCTCTTACGTGTACATCACCGAAGAAATAGTTGCTGTGCTCGAATTCCATGACTTTGATCATATCGTCTGGATTTGGTGTCAGCGGGTAGGTCGGCATACTGAGCATCATACAACCAATCTGTGCTGTAGGAATGATCTCATGACAGAGCTTCACAGCGGAGGCACTGGCTACAAACTCATGATGGATCGCCTGATACAGATCTTGTTTGCTAAGCTTTTCCTTCGGCGTGTAGATGCCTCCGCTCATGAAGGGTGCTTCAAGGATCGAATTGATTTCGTTAAAAGTAAGCCAATATTTTACTTTGTTTTTATAACGTTTAAATACGGCAGTTACATAACGCTCATAGAATCCAACCATCTTCCGGTTAACCCAGCCGTCATATTCTTTGGACAAATGAAGAGGTGTCTCATAGTGGGATAGCGTAACCAGTGGTTCGATCCCGTATTTGTGACACTCGTCAAACAGATTGTCGTAGAATTGCAGCCCTTCTTCATTTGGTTCCAGCTCGTCCCCTTTTGGGAAAATCCGGGACCAGGCGATGGAAGTACGGAATACTTTGAAGCCCATCTCGGCAAACAGTTTCACATCTTCCTTGTAGCGATGATACAGATCGATACCGATCAGTTTCATGTTATCTTCAGTGGGTTCTTCCGTGATTGGCCCCATGATGCCTTTAGGAGCTACATCCTGAGTAGATAATCCTTTGCCGCCTTGATTGTATGCACCTTCAGCCTGGTTGGCCGCAATTGCGCCACCCCACAGGAAATTTTCCGGGAATTGATAGGTTTGATTTTGAGAGTTAATCATGTGTATCGCTCCATTCATCAAATTGATTTTAAGAGGTTGTTCGAAAAGCCCGCTTTTGATTACAAAGGATGCCTAACGGCATCATCTGCATCGAATATGGCATTCAGCCGAAATGTCCGTTGCTCACGTAGTTTTCCCTACGCTCTGCTACTCCATTTCTAGCTTCATCCCATCTTCTCGGTACTGAAAACCGGTCTTTTTGAACACGCACTTTAAGATGATTCATATATGACATAAAAAAAGCTTAAACGTTGTAACGGGTTACACGTCAAGTTTTACTTTTGACCCAGATTTGATGCATACTATTATTCTATAGTTCGTTAGCAAGAAGGGAGTCTCCGATGTCCAAGTTTGATGAAATTATGAAGCGGTCCGGTTACTCAAAAGCGACAGTGTCACGCGTGATTAATCATTCTCCGCATGTTAGTGATGAAGCAAGACAGATCATAACGGATATTATGAAACAGTTGAATTATATTCCCAACCGGAATGCAATATCGTTATCTACAGGGCAAACAAAACAGATTGGAATTGTGACCTCTACCACAGGTGAGATCATTCTTACATTCATGAATCAATTCATTGATACAGCCATGGATTTTGGGTTTCAGACGATTATCTATACATCCCGTGGAGATCCAGAGATTGAATTGCAGGCGTTCGAAGATCTGCGCAGTAAACGAGTTGATGGTCTAGTTATTATTGCTTGTGTCAATGATCCTCGGAAATTAAAAGCTTATATGGAGTATGGGCCCATTGTCTCCTGGCAGCGAATGGGGAACGACGAGATTCCGTCTGTCGCGATGGATCAGGCAGAAGGGTACAAATTAGCTCTAGAGCATCTGGTATCAAAAGGATACACCCGAATTGCAAATGCATTTGGCAGGGCTGAAAGTTTGAATACCCAGAGCCGCCGTAAAGCCTATGAATCTTTCATGAAGAGCAGAGGGTTGCATGTGTGGACTGAAGCATATCAATATTCCGTATTTAGCTCCTCCGATGGCGAAGAAGCGATGCGAAGAATGGCTGAGGGACCAGAACTTCCACAGGCCGTATTATGTTCGAATGATTATGCAGCCATCGGCATTCTGAGTGAAGCACGCAGACGGAATATTCAGGTACCGGAACAACTCGCCATTGTGGGGTTTGATGATATCGAGCTTTCCCGTGTTCTTGGAATCACGACCATACACAATCCGATTGCGGAGCAAGCCACCCAGGCTTTCCATCACTTGTGGGCTGTATTGGGTAAAACAGAGTTGAAGACAGAGCAGCTGACATACCAGCTGATTGAGCGTGAGACAACTTGAATCCATAAGACCTGATGTGGAAATCTGGTTTTATGGATTCAATAATTATTCAAATTTGAAGCATCTTCGAATCGGACACATACGATATACTGAATATGAGCTTCAGAACGACATATCTGTACGGAGATGTGGCGTGAAGTTTTTGTATCATGTTACAAGTTACATATTTCACAAACGATTAGCAGGAAAGGTGAGAATGGACTTTATGAAGACAGTGACAGGCCGATTCAGAATTGCGGGCATATGGGAGGGTGTATCCTTACTTCTGTTGATTTTTATTGCTATGCCTCTGAAATATTTTGCAGATATCTCTTCCGCTGTAGCCGTAATGGGCATGATTCATGGTATTTTGTTTCCTTTGTACCTAATTGCGCTAGTTCACTTGGCTCTGGTCAAAAAGTGGAAGATAACGCGTTGGCTGATGGGTGGACTAGCCGGTCTACTGCCGTTTGGAACTTTTGTATTTGAATCTTATCTTCGGAAGAGAGATTGGAAATAAAAATCAATATGACTAAATGAAAGCAGGCGACTAATTCAGATGTTATCCGAATTGTCGCCTGTTACTTTCTGTACAAGTACTACTTTACTGTACCTTGTTGACGATCAGACAATAAGCTGACTCCAATATCGCCAGAGGCATTCGACACAGGTGCATACGCCGAGAAGGAAGTAACAACTACCAGCGCAGTGAACAGAAACAAGAATGATTTTTTCATACCATAACCTCTTTCATATGGGGATATATTCCATTTGATTCTAACGCACATAGGCTATACTTGAAAAGAAAAAGTTTAAATGAGCAAGCTATTGAATGACTGAAAGGGTTGAGGTTCTATGAAAGATATTCATGAGTTAACATCCATAGAAATGGTTGAAGAAGCTATTCAACAACATGAATTGGTTTTTTTGTATGTATCTCGTCCAGATTGCAGTGTATGTCACGCTTTACTCCCCAAGATCAGGGCGTTGCTTGAACCTTATCCATCCATATACCTCGGTCACATTAATGCTAACGAAGTGGAAGAGGTTGCATCCAAGTTTCTTATTTTTACCGTTCCAACAATGATCATGCTTGTGGAGCAGAAGGAATATATTCGAGCGGATCGTTTTGTGCGCTTGGAACGTCTGGAAGAGCAGCTGCAACAGATTCACTCCATGTATGTCCAAGATGAGGAATAGAAAGCTAAAGCTTCATGAACGGCGGCTCATACATGAGCCGTTTTTTTGCGCCCGCAGTGGCATATAGCTATGAATAAAGTACATGATGCTTGAACTCGCAAATTAAAGTGTTGCCATGAAAACGGTTTTATGATAATTTAAACATTATAAAAACGTTTTTATAGTAAAGGAACAAAACTTATGGCAAAGATAACGATTAAAGATGTAGCAAGGGAAGCGGGCGTATCCATATCTACGGTCTCCAACGCCTTGAATGGTGTGGATGTCTTGAACCCGGAGACAAAATCACATGTTCTTAAGGTGGCAGAGCGTTTAAATTATGTGCCCAATCTGAATGGCAAGCTGTTGAAGTCCGGTCAAACCAAAATGCTCGGTTTTTTCACTACAAGTGTTTCGGGTCCGTATTTCTATAAGCTGGTTGAGTCGATGTCTCGCGAATGTGATCGTCTTGGGTATGGTTTGAATGTATTTGTGACCAAGGATAAACACGTTATTATGAGTAATATTCTGGGTCGGCGGGTGGATGGTGTCATTATCTACGAAGAGCTTAGGATCGATGAGCAAGATATTATCGCCATGGAGAAAGACAAAATCAAGGCTGTTTTTCTGGATCGGGTCTATCAGAGCGATACGATGGGAAGTGTCATTTTTGACTCGTATGTGGCGGCTTATGAAGCAACCAAGTATTTAATTGGGCTGGGGCACAAGAAAATTGCTTATATTTCGGGTGTGGACACGATGTTTGACAGTGTACAGCGTAGGGATGGCTATCTGGCTGCCTTGCGTGAATACCAGCTTCCAATCGATGAAGATTACATTATACAAGGGTACTTTGAGGAGGAGAGCACGTATAGTGCGATAAAATCTTTTCTTCATTTACACCCCGGCAAGCGGCCTGATGCATTTCTTGCAGGGAATGACTTGAGTGCAATTGGCTGTATGCATGCGTTGAAGTCTGAGGGCTTTGAAGTGCCTCAAGATGTTAGCGTCGTGGGTTTTGACGATATTGATATCGCACAGTATTTTTCTCCACCGCTTACAACAGTAAGAAATCAAATTGCAAGACAGGGTATCCTGGCAATCAATCAACTGGTGGGTATGATCAAGGAGAAAGAACAAGGGGCTGCACAGAAATTGGCGGGTGAGCTGGTGGTGAGAGGTTCAAGCCATGTGAAGATCGACCGGAAAGATTATCGTACATAAGCTGACGCATCTTCTCCGGTCTTTTTTTACATAAATAAAAACAAAGGGGTTTTTTATGTCGAAAAATAAAAACGTTTTTATAAACATGCATGATGGAGGGGAGTAAAAAAACGTGGATAAATTAGCCGTAGAGACATCAACCGGTAAAAATACGATCAGTCCCAACGGGAAGAAACCCATCGGACAACGGATTAAAGAATTCATAGTCGATTATCGGAGACAATGGGAGATTCAATCGATGATTATCCCGGGCATTATCTTTATGATTATTTTCTGTTATATCCCGATTTACGGTTTGACGATTGCTTTCAAAAATTACACGGTCATTGATACGCTGGCTACCGCTCCTTGGGTAGGGCTGGATAATTTCAGAATCATTTTATCAGACAAATACTTCTGGGATGCAGTTGTGAATACGCTGGGGATCAGTTTCTTGAAATTAGGTATCGGGTTTGTCATTCCGATCATTCTCGCGATCATGATCTACGAGTTAAACAGCGGACGATTCAAGAAGTTTGTGCAAACGGTTTCATATTTACCTCACTTTTTGTCCTGGATTGTACTTGGGGGAATGCTGATCACCTGGTTTTCAACCACGGGGTTATTTAATCAATTATTGCTTAGTCTGGGAGTGATCTCGCAACCGCAGAACATCTTGCTGGATGCAGGCAAGTACTGGTGGATTGCTACGTTATCGGATATTTGGAAAGAAGCAGGTTGGGGAACGATTCTGTATCTGGCGATCATGGCAAAGATTGATCCTACGTATTATGAAGCGGCCAAAATCGATGGTGCAAGCCGTCTCAGACAGATCTGGAATATCACATTACCTAATATGAGATCAATCATCAGCCTAAATCTGATTCTAACTGTAAGCGGTTTATTAGGGTCGAATCTGGATCAGACCCTGGTGCTCATGAACTCCCAGAACCGCGACAAAGCGGAAGTCATCAATTCGTACGTCTATCGTATGGGGATGTCTCAGGGTGACTTTTCATATGCAACGGCCGTTGGCTTGGGTGTCTCAATCATTTCTGTCATTCTACTCGTCACGGCAAACAAAATCACAAGCAAATTAAACGATAATCAATCTGTGTTGTAAGAAGGAGGCATCCCGCGTGAATGGAAAGGTGGCAAAAGAAGATCTCGATAGTCGGATCTTTGATACGTTAAACATGATTTTGTTAATCATCTGTACGATCGTTATTCTGGTTCCGCTCTGGAATGTCATCATCTCTTCCTTTAGTTCAGGCAAGGCACTGGCGGAAGGTGGATTCATCTTCTGGTCACCGGAATTCTCGCTGGAGAATTACAGAGCGGTATTCAATGATCAGGGCATCTGGCAGGCATTCTTCATATCAGTGTCCAAAACAACGATTGGCGTTGTTACACATGTGTTCTTCTGTGCCATGGTTGGTTACGGTCTGAGCAAAAAGTACATAAGAGGCCGTAAATTATACGTTGCTATGGGTGTTATTACAATGTTCTTCTCGGGCGGCATGATCCCGACATACCTGTTAATCAAATCACTTGGCCTGCTTAACAGCTTCTGGGTGTACATTATCCCGGCGTTATTCAGCTTCTATGATGTCGTGATTCTGATGAATTTCTTCCGGAATGTCCCGGATTCTCTGGAAGAATCGGCCAAGATTGACGGTGCTGGGGATTGGCATATTTTCCTGAAAATCTTTATTCCACTCTCCATGCCTGCCATGGCTACAATTGCGCTATTTAATGGGGTGGGGCAATGGAACGACTTCATGACAACCAAGTTATACATTACTGATCAGTCACTGTATCCACTCCAGATGATGTTGTATGAGATTATCGTTCAGTCACAGACACAATCCATGCAAAATGTCGGGGGTTCGGCTGTTATTGAAACAACGACCAAAGGTGTGCAGCTAGCCACTATTGTCATAACAACACTCCCTATCGTGCTGATCTATCCCATCGTTCAGAGATACTTTATCTCGGGAATGATGCTCGGAGCGGTCAAGGAATAGGAGCAACAAATACCCCATTTTGAGGAGGAACAAAAATATGTTGAAGTTGAACAAGGCATCAGGCAAAAAAGGGATAAAATTGCTCGCAACACTGCTCACAGCCGTACTTATGATTACAGGTTGCAGTGGTGGATCGGGGGGCTCCAGTGAAGGGAACTGGGTATCCATTGAAGATCGTTATACAGTTGACCCGGAAAAGCCGGCTTGGCAGTTGGATAAAAAGGAAGAGGCTACCGACCTGACGTGGTACGTCAATGCTGACTGGTGGAACACTGATTTTGGCAAGGACATTGTTACCAAGAAAATCAAAGAGGATCTGAACATCAATATTAAATTCATCACGGGTGATGATACCAAGTTAAACACCTTTTTCGCGGGTGGAGATATGCCTGATTTGTTGACGGTGTTTGACTCGAATTCTCCAGTGGTGCAAAAAGCTGCAACCTGGGCTATGCCGCTGAATGATCTGGCGGAGAAATACGATCCTTACTTCAATAAAGTTGCGGCTGCCGATACATTGAACTGGTTCCAATTGGCGGATGGTAAAACCTATGGTTACCCGAACTATTCCAATACACAAGAGGATTATGATAGCGGTAACATTCCTGCCAAAACGGCATTTATCATTCGTAAAGATGTGTACGAAGCTTTGGGTAGTCCGGTCATTGGAACGCCAGAAGAATTCCAGAGTGTGATGAAACGAATTAAGCAAGAGTTCCCTGCGCTGATTCCGTTTGGATTCAACTCTATAGGTGAAGGAACAGGTTCACTCGGGGATACGTTGCAAGATTTCATCGGTGTTCCGCTGGAAACTGAATCAGGAGAATTCTACGATCGCAATCTGGATGAAGATTACCTCACGTGGTTGAAAACATTGAACACCGTGTACAGAGACGGCAATATCAGTGATGACAGTTTTGCCGATGATGGAACCGCTTTTGAGGAAAAAGTGAAGTCCGGTAAATATGCAACCATGCTGCTTGACGGTACACCTCAACAAGGAGGAAACCTGCAAATCTACATGAGTGCCAATCCAGGCAAAGAATATGTTGCTATCGATGGACCGCAGAGCACCAAAGGCAATGCACCAACATTGAATCAATCCGGAATAACCGGGTGGATGATCAATTTCATCTCCAAGGATTGTAAAGATCCGGCCAAGGCCATTCAGATTTTCACATACTTGCTGAGTGAAGAAGGACAGACGCTTATGAATTACGGGATCGAGGGGGAAACCTACCAAACCAAAGCCGACGGTAGTGTAGAATTGCTGCCAGCGGTGAAAGACCTGCAACTCAATAACGCGGATCAATTCAAAAAGGATTATCGGATGGGTGAATTTATGTTCTTCGGTCATGACCGCCACAAAGCACTCAGTGCAGATGCTTTTCCGGAAGCGATTAAACAGATGCAGGAGTGGGGCCAAGGCAAGCTGAAACCACACTTCATTCTGGAGAATATTAGCCCGGATCAAGGCACACCTGAAGCTCGTGCATTGTCGGCGATTAACACCAAATGGAATACAACACTGGTCAGTATGGTACGTTCCAAGGATGATGCCTCATATGACAATGCACTGGCTTCTTACAAGTCATTTTTAGGTGAGAACCGTTGGGAAGAGATTGTGAAGGTACGCAGTGAAAAGATGAAATTGAACAAAGAGAAACTAGGCATTCAATAATAGAAATATGAAGGAGAATCCTATGACTACATTCAAAATGTACAAATCTACGGGTGAAGAAGAGTTATTCGTATCTCTATCCCAGGAGCAATTGAAACCACTGGATGCTGATAAGGAGACAACGACCATCCATCTGGATGATCAGCTAACGTATCAGGAGATGGACGGATTTGGTGCTTCTTTTACCGATTCATCTGCCTATTTGATCAACCAAATCTTGAGTGAGGAGCAACGGGATGAGGTCATGACCCGACTGTTCCATCCGGAGAAAGGGATCGGGCTGTCGGTCATCCGTAATCCGATGGGCGCTTCGGACTATGCGAGAACGGTATACAGTTATAACGATATGCCAGAACAGCAGACGGACCCCGAATTAACCCAATTCAGCATTGCACATGATGAAGGGGACGTTATTCCTTTAACACAACAGGCGTTGGCATTGAATCCTGAACTGAAGCTGTTTGCTTCACCATGGAGTGCACCGGGATGGATGAAAACGAGTGGATCGATGATTACCGGACAATTAAAGACTGAATGGTATCCCGTTTATGCTGAATATTTCGTGAAATACATTCAAGCGTATGCAGAGCATGGATTACGGATCCATGCCATTACAACACAGAATGAGGCGCTTTATGAACCAGGGCACTATCCCGGTATGTTGATGCCAGCCGAGGCCCAAGCAGATTTTATCAAAAACCATCTCAAACCAGCCTTTGTCAAAAAAGAGATTAACACCAAAATTCTCTGTTACGATCACAACTGGGACCAACCGGACTATCCCCTAACCGTACTGGAACAAGCGGGAGAGGAAGTTGACGGAGTGGCCTGGCACTGGTACGGGGGCGATGCATCTGCTCAAACGAAGGTATATGAAGCTTTTGCAGGTAAAGAAGTGCATTTCACTGAAGGTTCGGGTGGAGAGTGGATTCCGCCATTTGAGCAAGCCTTCTCTAATGTGATGCGAACGGGAATTCAGATTCTTCGTAATTACAGCAAGTCCTTTGTACTTTGGAATATGGCACTTGATGAGAACAACGGGCCAACCGTTCCGGGATTTGGCCGCAGTACGTGTCGTGGGATCGTTCAGGTGAATCAGCAAACAAAGGAACTTACGTATACACTTGATTACTATGCCTTGGCACATTTTAGTGCCTTGATCCGCCCCAAGGCTGTTCGGATCGAATCAACTTCCAGTGATAATGGAATTTGTTCTGTGGCTTTTAAAAATGCCGATGGTTCCGTAGCTTTAGTCCTCTTTAATGATGGGGAGGAGACGGGCAACATACAGGTTAAGCTGCGCGACGATGTATTGATGAAGTTCCAGCTGGAAAGCAAGAGTGTCTTGTCCGTATTAATCACAGATTTATAAATGAACGGAGTTATACCAGGCTTCATCAGAAAAGAAACCAAAAGAAGCGATATCCGGAGTGTACACGGATATCGCTTCTTTTGGTGAATTTCATCTGATTCAGGGCTATATTATACGGGTTGAATGGCGAGATGGGGTGTCCCACTACTTTCATCAACGAACAGTATATATTGATTGCCAGCAGTACCTGTTAAGACCAGACCGGGTTGACCTGCAACACCAGGATTGTAATATCTGAGTTGTTGCAAAACAGGTAGGGAGACTGGAAGAGTAGGTTGATTAAGTGCCATTAATTGTGTAGCGGCCTTAACGCTATCTCCAGCTTCAATTACTCCGCCTACACCCAAATGGTTGACAATCGAGGAGCTGGAGTTGATTTGAAGGCTGCCTGCTATGGTCTGACTACCATTGACTTGTAGATCGACACCAACGGTTTGATTACCATTAACGTGCAGATTTTGATTTATCGTCTGATTGCCGGTGACAAGGATACTATCAAATGTTGGCAAAGATATCATCTCCTATACAGTATTCATATATTCTATGAGGACAAGATCTGGAATGATCCGGGTGGCCACACATTATATACTTGGGATAAAGCCCCTTTTGCAAAAAAAGAGTTAGCGAAACACTATTTCGTGCATATTGTAGGCAGAGAATGTTTTCGCATGGAACAGGAGGGTTTGTTATCCGAAAGAAGTCAAGAACGCAGGTTAAGTCCACGAAAAAGAAACGTTCAGTTCATGATGCGAACCGGTTATTCCTGAGACAGATGAATGTGGTTCTGAACAGGAAACTCAAATCCATGCGTAAACATATGGAAGTACAACAATTGGAACTGAATCAGCAATGGTTGAAAATGATGCAGGTGGGAAGCATACCTGCCCGAGAAGTGCCAAAAGTGATCTATAAAGAGTTAAATGTGCTTCTTATTACTCCTTGTAATGACCGAGAAATGTCATCACATTGCGTCCTGATTGAACAGAGTCTGAAACATCTCGTGAGAAATGTGAATGAGATTAAATATATCGAATCCGTGTCAGCCTGTTTATCTTCTTATGATGTTGACCTGATTATGGTCATCGGAAGCGAAGAAAACTTGCCGGATGAGAATATCACAGCATTAAGGACATCAACCGTGAAGAAGGCAATCTGGTTGTCTGCCGATCAACAGGTGAATCAAAGCGAAACTATTCTACCGATTTTTGATCACGTGTTTACACAACATTCAACGCAAATAAGCGATGATCAGCAGCATATGGGAAGCACTGGTAGTCATGAACTGTTCATGCCGCCTGATCCACATATATTCTGTCCGCAAGCTGTTCCCCCGGAGTATGAATCGGATGTTTATATCATCGGGGATGCAGAACCGGATGGCATCGTCACCGCAATTGCCAAATCAGGTCTTATGGATAACAAAAAGGTTCGGGTGGATGGAAAGGGTTGGGCACAGATCGGGGATTTCAAGCCTGTTCATACGAATGAAGCTCGTCAGATGTTATATAACGGAAGCAAACTGGTTATTCATAGTGGGGAATCAATCAAAAACGTGATGGAAATTGCCGCATGTGGGACGTTTCAGCTCATAGGCCCATCTGTGAATCAGAGCAACGGGATTGACCTTAGTAACTTTCAACAATACAACTCTTGTGAAGAACTCACTCAGAAGTTTGAACATTACTGGCAGAGTGTTGATGCAAGGAGACTGGCCGCTAGCCATGCTCTGGCATACATGAAATATAATCAATCCCATCTACAAAAAACATTGCGACTGCTGGATATCATTTTCATATAAATCATCCTAAAAATCACAGGAGCGTAGGCTGCATCATGTTGCTGCATTGGAGGAGTTCTGATTGAAGGTAATTGCTCTGCATCTGCCCCAATTTCACCGGATTGAGGAGAACGACCGATGGTGGGGGGTCGGTTTTACTGAATGGACGAATGTAAAAAAAGCCACGTCTTTATATTCGGGTCATTATCAGCCTAAGCAGCCGTTTCAGGGGAACTATTATGATCTTTCCGATCCAGATGTACGAAAGTGGCAAGCGGAAACGGCTAAACAGCATGGCATTTATGGATTTTGTTATTATCATTATTGGTTCAAAGGCAAGCGTTTGCTGGAAAAACCAGTGAATGAAATTCTGGAAAGTGGGGAGCCTGATTTTCCCTTTTGTTTGTCTTGGGCCAATGAGACATGGACAAGAAAATGGGATGGGCAAGAATCCGATATTCTCATGGCCCAGAACTATGGGGATCGAGAGGATTGGGAAGAACATTTTAATTATCTGGTAAAAGTATTTAAGGACAAACGATATATTCGAGTGCAAGGTAAGCCTTTATTTCTGATCTATCGACCAGCGAGTATTCCGCAATGTGAGGAAATGATTCAGTTTTGGCGTGAATTGGCTTTGAAGCATGGCCTGAAAGGGATCCATTTTGTGCAGACCATTGGTGGATTCCCTACATTTAATCGTCAGATCTTTGATGCGAGTATGGAATTTGAACCGCATTATACGTTTGCACATGGACATATGAATGGAATCTGGATCGGAATGAACATCAAGGGACAGCAGCATATTGCTGTGAATTACGACAAGGTATGGTCCTCCATTCTCGAACGAACACCACACCGTAACGGAGAAATTGTCTATCCAGGTGCTTTTGTCAATTGGGATAATACACCGCGGAGAGGTGTTGACGGACAG
Organism: Paenibacillus sp. FSL k6-2145; assembly: GCF_037976585.1. NCBI lineage: Bacteria > Bacillati > Bacillota > Bacilli > Caryophanales > Paenibacillaceae > Paenibacillus > Paenibacillus sp. FSL k6-2145. The sequence goes on from NZ_CP150267.1 coordinate 5,200,019, forward strand.
AGTACGCTTGGGGCCACCCCAGAGAAGTTTGGGCTGTATCTGTCCAGACAGATGGAACGAGCGAGGACGCTGTACAAAAGTGAATATCTTTTTGTTAATGCCTGGAATGAGTGGGCGGAAGGGGCATATCTTGAGCCGGATCAAAACTATGGTTATGCTTATTTAAGAGAACTCAAGAAAGTAACTCAGCATGAATTGAACAGAAACAAGTCTATAGGAGGGAGTTCCGAATGAGGGAACTCTCTCTGCTTTGAGCTTATTTATAGACTATGTTTCGTTGTCAGTACTGTTTTTTGTTTGCGGTACTCCGTTGGAGTTAGCCCTGTATGCTTTTTGAACTGTCTGGAGAAATAGTACAAATCACTGAAACCGAGATGTTCGGCGATGGCAGTTATTGTGTTCGGGGTGCAGGCAAGCAACTCTTTGGCCTTATCAATTTTTTTGCCAGTAATATAGAGGATCGGAGGAACTCCGATCTGCTGCTTGAAGAATCGAATGAAATAATTTGGATGCATGTAGGCGATCTGGGCCAGATCCTGAACCGAAATATTCTCTTCGATGTTGGAATCAATATAAGCCAGAATGGTGGACAGTTTCTCCATGACAGGAACGTTAATAAAAGAGATCTGATCCAGATCCAGATTCATTAGATAGTGAGATAGTAACTCGGTCAGTTTGCTCTTGGCCATCATATGGGCATAGACTTCATCGGATTTTGCATATGTAAGGATACTGCTGAAGATTGCTTGAATCAACTCAGGTTGATCTATCGTACAGATGTGTGGGAATTTCAGAATTTGGAACAAATTGATTCCCCCAACCTTTGCGCTAAAGTGACACCAATATTTGAGAAAAGGACTGTCATTAATGGCAGAGTAAGACTGTTTGATCCCCTCTGGCATTAAAATAAGCTGATTAGGCGCAGGGTAATATTCTTCATCCCCAATCTTGAGCCAACCTTCACCTTCGCATATGAAATAAAACTTGCTGTAATCGGGTGTGTAATCCAGATCCCGCCAATCCGTATCGCACCGATTGTAGTTGACCATGAATAATTCGACTTGGAGATTAGACAGGTAGTTCGTAAGCAAAGTTTGGTGATTCATACTTTTCATCTCCATACAAGGTTATTATTGTCCATCTAAAAGTTAGTGTTCTGCATGTCTATCCTTCGGGCGTAGCACTACAATACAACTACAGACAATAACAGAAGGGATGAGAACATCTCATGGACAAAAACGAATATTTGCAACAGATTGAAGCAACGATTGAGAGTGGTAAATTCAAGGACAACTGGAGTTCGCTTAGCGCCTTTCAAGTACCCGAATGGTACCCAAAAGCGAAATTTGGCATATTCATTCACTGGGGGCTATATTCTGTACCGGCCTATGATAGCGAATGGTATTCGCGAAATATGTACATACAAGGCACCAAAGCTTATGAACATCACCTTGAGGTGTATGGACCTCATAAGGACTTTGGATATAAAGACTTCATTCCGATGTTTCGTGCAGAGAAGTTCGATGCAGATGAATGGGCAACGTTATTCAAACAGGCTGGAGCCAGATATGTTATGCCTGTGGCTGAGCACCATGATGGTTTTCAGATGTACAAAAGCTCTATCTCTCACTATAACACATATGAAATGGGCCCCAAACGGGATCTTCTGGGCGAGATGAAGGTTGCATACGAGAAGCAGGGGCTGACCTTATGTGTGTCGTCTCACCGCGCCGAGCACTGGTTCTTCATGTCTCACGGGAAGGAGTTTGATTCAGATATTAAGGAACCCCTTGAGCGTGGGGATTTCTATTGGCCTGCCATGCCTGAACCCAAGGATCACTTCGACTTGTATGACTCACCTCCAACTGAGGAGTATCTGGAGGACTGGTTGATTCGCTGCTGTGAACTGGTCGATCAATATCAGCCAAAGGTCTTTTATTTCGATTGGTGGATTCAAACGGTTGCGTTCAAACCCTATCTTAAAAAATTTGCTGCCTATTATTATAACAAAGGCGAAGAGTGGGGTGTGCCTGTAGCTATCAATTATAAACATGAGGCCTACATGTTTGGTAGTGCCGTTCCGGATGTGGAGCGGGGACAGTTCGCTGAGCTCAAGCCCTATTTTTGGCAAACGGATACAGCTGTCGCTAAAAACTCATGGTGTTATACGGAAAATAATAACTATAAAACGGCTGAGGAGATCATTCGGGATCTCGTCGATATTGTAAGCAAAAACGGAAATTTACTGCTGAACATTGGACCTAAGGCAGACGGCAGCATACCGGATGAAGATCGCGACATTTTGCTGAGCATTGGCAAGTGGCTGGAAGTGAATGGGGAAGCGATCTATGACACGTCATTCTGGCGTACGTTTGGCGAGGGTCCGACAGAGGTGAAGGAAGGGCAATTCACGGACGGGGATACGAAGATATTTACGAGTGAAGATATACGTTTTACGTTAAAAGAAAGCAGTCTGTATGCCACGGTTCTTGCCTATCCAGATAATGGGGTGGTGCAGATTAAATCCCTGAAGGAAAATTCTCACCATTTTCAAGGGGTCATTCAAGATATTCAGGTACTTGGCTATGAAGAACAGCCGCAATGGGAGAGAACAGCGGACGCACTGACGATCACAACAACAACTGTGAAAAGTAATGCGCCAATTGTTTTCAAAATTAAATTGGACTAATCAACAAAGATAAATTAACTACTGTAAATATAAAAAGGGCGCATCCAGGAGTATTGTACTCATCGGATAGCGCTCTTTTGGTTGGGCTATAGACAGGGCTGACTTCCATGCAAAATCCTCTCCATGATAATGGAGGCTGCTCCAAGCTGAAAACGGTAATTCGGAAACTTACTTATATAATAATCACGAAATTCTTTCTTGCTAATATACTGATATCATCAAACCAGTGATGTTCGCCTGTAATGGAATGATTGAGACTCACTAAGGAGGATCTGCAAAAAAGATGAAACCAAAGAAACGCATCAGATATGGTTGGAGCGGATTTAAGAAAAAAAAAGCTGAGGACTGTGACCATCCCCAAGAGCAGCACAAAGAACACCATCACGAGCACAATCATCACCACCACAATAACCACCATCATAAGTGTTTTGACAAAGAAGCCGAATTGCTTCTCAAATTAATTGGTGAGTTGAAGGGAGCAATTGTACAGGTTTTTGCCAATCCCACGCCTCACAATGTTTCACTTCTGATTGAGGTACTGCGTAAATTACTGGCTCTGGTTCATCATTCGGATTTGAAAAAGGGAACCAAGGCAGATCTCGAAGCGGTCTTGGAGCTTACCATTGTATCTGCAGAGGCCGTTCCATTTTCTCCGATCAGTGTGGGAACCAATTTGCAGCAATTGCTGGATGTGCTCCTATCTGTCATTTTACAGGGGAATATCGATTCGGCTGAGAAAGATCAACTGGTCATTTTGATCCGGGCGACCGAATTGGCTATCACATCAGGGCTTAGAAACATAGGGAGTCAAGGTCCGGCAGGACCTGCAGGACCAGCGGGTCCTCAGGGCGTACCTGGTCCACAAGGCCCGGCAGGCGTTGCTGGTTCTCAGGGTGGTGTAGGTCCAGCTGGTACACCGGGAGCTGCTGGTGCCCAGGGACCAGCAGGTGCGACAGGTGTTACTGGAGCAACGGGTGCGGCAGGCCCAGCAGGTGGCGCAACAGGAGCGACAGGGGCAACGGGGAGTACAGGAGCTGTTGGGGCAGCTGGACTTGCGGGAGTCACCGGGGCAACGGGTGCAGCCGGAATTGCTGGGGTAACCGGGGCTACCGGCGCAACTGGGATTGCGGGAGTAACTGGCAGCACTGGTGTTACAGGAGCTACGGGTTCGGGCGCCATCATACCGTTTGCTTCTGGCGGACCTGCCATATTAACAACGGTTCTTGGTGGACTGGTCGGAACGACAAGCCTTATCGGTTTCGGCAGCTCGGCAACAGGAGTCAGCATTCTGGGTGGCACCATTGATTTAACGGGAACGATTGTCGGACCACTCATTAACTTTGCGTTCTCTGTCCCACGGGATGGCGTTATAACTTCCATTGCTGCCTATTTTAGTACAACAGCAGCCTTGGCCTTGGTCGGTTCAACGGTGACCATCACTGCGCAATTATTCAGTTCACCTACACCTGATAATGCATTTACTGCGGTTCCAGGGGCCGTCGTTACACTGGCACCTCCACTCACCGGTATTATTGCATTGGGTAGTATCTCCAATGGCATAACAACCGGATTGGCTATACCTGTGACTGCACAGACACGTCTTCTGCTTGTATTCTCCGCAACGGCAACTGGACTTAGTCTTGTGAATACCGTTGTTGGCTATGCAAGTGGCGGCGTGAACATTACATGATGAGATATAAATTTTGATATGAACGACATGAGAGTTCTCATGTCGTTCTTTTTCTTGATTTGAAATTTTGAGTATCAGGTCTTGGTTATATAGAACTACTACAAACTATTATTCATCAAAAACATGCAGGAATACGAAAAATAAGCTGAAATGTGTAAGCGACATGAGACACATAAAAGCATTAAATAGACTTATTTTCTATATATTTCAATAAAGTGCTTGTATATATCGAATAATGATTTTATACTATACCAATAAAATCCAATTAAATTCCTAATCGACTATTATATGTAATTAAAATGTTTAACTACTCACTCGAATCACGATCGAAAGTCATATCCACCACTCCTTAGCAAGCGTTCTGCTAACGCTCCAGATTACCCTTCCACATGAATGCTTATCGACATTCACTCTCATTGCATTATTCAAACACCCAAACTATTCACTCACATGGTTTAATCCGATTCATTCAATCTCCTAAACTTCCAAGTAAAAAAACATAGACTGATCTGTTATCTCTTTTGACTCATATTGATCCCTAACCAGACCTGTAAAGGAGGTGAGGCTTTATGTGAAATCCAGGGCATCTATTTCGTCCGCAATAAAGGTTATTTTAACGTTTTATTCTGCAGAGAAGGGCATATGTACCAGACTAAATTAAAAAAACCGGGTAAAAGGAGTGGAAAAGTTTGATAAAGATTAATCGGTTACGCAAGCCCATCTCCATGGGGCTCTCGCTTCTCCTTGCATTTTCGATCATTCATCCGGTTTCAGCTGAAAACTCCACATCATCCAAATTGGATATGAAATCTGGACTTGCCAAGGTTACGGAGTCCAAAGTAAACGCCAAATTGACCAAAGAATTCGAAGGTAGTGAATATGTTACCTATCTGGTGAAAATGAAGGAACAGGTGGATACAGCAGCAGTCTCCAAACAGGCCCTGGAAAAGGCGACCATCGCCAAACAAACGGCTTCAGCCACAAAGCTGTCCGTTCGTAATTCGGTCGTCAGCTCTCTGCGAGAAACGGCCTCGCGTACACAATATCCATTGGAAACTTATCTGGAAAAGGAAGTTGACCTGGGTAAGGTCAAAGAATATAAAAGCTATTTTATTGTCAATTCATTGGCAGTAACGAGTACCAAAGAAGTCATGGACCAGATTGCGCTGCTGCCTGAGGTGGAGAAGATTCTACCGAATGAGACACGATACTTACAGAAAGCCGAAGTGAGTAAAGAACCGGCGAATGCGGCATCAGGCAAAGATGCTGTCCAAACGCCAGCTAAAGACTCTTCAGTCGGAGTCAAAGACAAGGAGCCTGCTGCCAAGGACAAGCTTGCGACTGAAAACGTGGAATGGAACCTGGATTACATCAATGCGCCAGCCGTGTGGGATCGGGGCATCGATGGAACAGGGATTGTTGTTGCTAATCTGGACAGTGGTGTGGATTATACCCACCCGGCACTTCGCAGCAAATGGCGGGGACTGGATGCTTCGGGCAATATTGTTGATCCCGAACTGAGCTGGTATGATCCGCACAGTAATGCTTCCCTCCCTGCGGACGAAGACGGACATGGTACTCACACGATGGGTACGATGGTTGGCTCTGAAGCAGATGGCACCAATCAGATCGGGGTTGCTCCCGGTGCGAAATGGATTGGTGTACGGATATTCAATCCGGAAACAACGGATGCCATTATTCTGGATGGCGGACAGTGGTTGATCGCTCCAGTCGATGCGGAAGGCAATCTGCATCCTGAACTTGCACCGGATGTGGTAAACAACTCGTGGGGCGGAGGCGCAGGACTGGATGAATGGTTCCGACCGATGGTGCAAGCCTGGCGAGATGCTCAGATTTTCCCGGAATTCTCCGCAGGAAATGTGAGACTGGGTAACCCTGGCGGACCTGGTTCTGTTGCTAACCCGGCCAACTATCCTGAAAGTTTTGCTACAGGAGCAACCGATATCAACGGAAATCTGGCTTCGTTCTCCCTGCTGGGTCCATCCCCGTATGATGAGATCAAACCGGAAGTATCTGCCCCTGGTGTGAATATCCGTTCAGCAGTTCCGGGCGGTGTATATGAGGGAGGCTGGAACGGAACGTCTATGGCAGGCCCACATACAACTGCGCTTGCTGCACTGCTGCTTCAGGCCAATCATTCCCTTACAGTGGATCAGCTGGAGCAGATCATTACAGATACAGCCACACCGAGAACGGATAGTCAGTATCCGACATCTCCTAATAACGGCTACGGTCACGGCATTATTAATGCCCTTGATGCTGTGGGTTCTGTACTCGAAGGAATCGGCACGGTATCCGGCAGAGTGGTTACAGCCGGAGATGATCTGGAAGAGCCAGTCCTGGCACATACCCCTGTCAATTCAGCCTTTACAGGCATTGATATACCATTAACCGCTCATGTGACAGATAACGTCGCGGTAGTCTCCGTCGAGGCTTTTGCCAAAACGACAGGTACCAACCAGTACGTCTATCTGCCGATGAATCGAATTGCTGGAGATAACAAAGATGGGACGTATACAGCGACAATCCCTGCTTTTCTTATTGAACCGCAAGGTGTGGAGTATTATATCCGCGTGAATGATTACGGCAACAACGGATTCGAAAGTCAGGTATATAAAGTGGCTGTCTCTAATGGTGTTCAGCCAGGATATCTTCAGGATTTTGAAGAAGATCAGCTGGGCTTCACGACTGGCGGAACCGGAAGTACCTGGGTATGGGGAGCACCAAGCAGTGGTCCTGGAAGTGCATACTCCGGTGACAAGGTGATTGCAACCAATCTGCAAGGAACTTATGTGGCGAATAGCAATGCATATCTGCTTGCGCCGCCTATTGATCTAACCGAGAGTCCAGAAGGTGCGTTATTATCCTTCAAGCACTGGTATGACCTGGAGAATAACATCGACTTCGGCAAGGTATACATCGCTTCCGAGGATAGCGATTATGTGTTCGAAGAGCTGTTAACCTTCACGGGTACAGGTGGCAATTGGAAGACACAATATGTGGATCTTCGCGAATACGCGGGACAGCAGGTGTTCATCAAGTTCAATCTGACGAGTGATAATTCAGTGCAAAAGGCTGGCTGGTACATTGATGATTTCGCTGTAGAAGAACTGGATGAGATTGCTCCGGGCGCTCCTGCCGGATTGTCTGCGACGGCCGATATTCTTGGTAATGTAGCCTTGAGCTGGACTGGTCCGAGCGATGAGGATCTCGAATCCTATGTGGTATATCGCTCCACAACCGCAGGTACAGGTTATGAATCCATTGGATCTGCAACAGGAACAACGTTTACAGATACGGCTACGGTGACAGATTCGACGTATTACTATACCGTTGCCGCACTTGATTATAGTGGCAATGAAAGTGACAAATCGAACGAGGTCTCCATTACAGTAGAAGTGCCACAAGATATCTACATCGATCATTTCGATGGTAGTGATGATAATGGTTGGACTCATTCAGGAACCAAAGATGAGTGGGAACGCGGCATTCCGGTAACGGGACCTGCCAGCGCGGTTTCTCCACCGAATGTCTGGGCGACCGATCTAGACAATACGTACGAGAATGGCTCCAACTATTCACTCGTATCTCCGGTCATTGATTTGACGGATGTATCCGAAGGAACACTCACGTTTAATCATTGGTACGAGATTGAGAGCGGATACGACTATGGGTATGTGGAAGTCACCAAGGATGGTGGAACCACATGGTCAGAACTGGGCAAATTCTCACATAGTACAAACGGTAAACAATGGACACCCGTATTTTATGATCTGGATGCACTTACCGGTAATGAAGTTCAATTCCGGTTCCGTCTGACCTCAGACAACAGTGTTGTGAAGACAGGCTGGTTCATTGATGATTTCCGTGTACTGGGTGTTGCTGCGGAGACGGTAACGGAGGACAGTGCGGTTGTGCTTAACAGTGACAAACCGAAACCGTCCTATGATAATCCATGGTACAAAATTTCGCGGACAGACAAAGCGGAATTCAACAAAACGAAACAGCAACAACCGGAAGTTGAAAAACCAGGAACAGGTTCGGTTAATCCACAAAGCCTGCCTGCAAGTGCAACGGTTACCGTACTGGAAACCGGACGTTCGGTGAAGACAGATTCAGCTACAGGCAAGTATAGCTTCACACACGTTGCAGGTGATTACACGTTAAAAGCGGAGGCATATGGATATTATCCTCGAACTCAGCAGGTAACGATCACCGATGGCAGTGGAGCCAAAGCCAACTTTAATCTGGAGGCAATCCCGCATGGACAGATTGAAGGTGTTGTAACAGATGAGCGGACAGGACAACCACTGGCTGATGCTTCCGTTCTCGTGGTGGAAGATGCCAAGGTAGGTGAAGTTCGCACAGGTTCAGATGGCAGCTTTGTTATTCAGGTATTGGAAGGAAGTTATACCCTGTCCATCCGGGCTGCTGATTATTACAGTAAAACGGTTACTGTGACTGTCCCTGGTAATGGTACGGCTGAGGCAAATGTTGCCTTGAAACCATTCATCGGTTTCCCTGGGGAAATTGCTTATGATGATGGAACAGCAGAAAATGCAAGAGCTTTTGTAGCTGCGGATAATGCTTGGGCGGTTCGAATGACACCTGAGCTGGAAACTGCACAGCTTACGGGTGCATCGTTCCGTTTCTGGAACACCGAATGGCCCGTACCAGGAGGTACAGCGTTCCAATATGCCGTCTATGATGCATCAGGTGCCGGTGGAGCTCCGGGACGACAGCTGGCTGGACCATTCGATGGTACTGCACTTCGTAACGATCAATGGACATCCGTTGAATTCCCGGAACCAGTGATCGTAACGGGTGATTTCTATATCGTGTATGTACAGAGTGTAGCCGGAACTGGTGCTCCGGGATTGGCTACCGATGAGAATGGTACGAATGCAGGTCGAAGCTGGCAGCGTGTAGGTGGGGCCTGGAGCACTGCACCTGCAGAAGAAGGCAACTACATGATTCGAGCAGTCGTGAGATATCCGGTAAATGCACCTGTGCTCACAGTACCTGCAAACACGTATACGAATCAATCGACTTTCACTGTGTCGGGAACGTCTCCAGCATCTGGAGCTCAAATCAAGATCTACAACGGCAAGGATCTAGCTGGCACCACAACGGTGGCAAATGGGAAGTTCTCATACGGTGTGAAACTCCGTTCTGGCATTAATGCGATTACTGCGGAGGCAGTGGTGGACGGAAAAACGACCGACCGTTCACTCCCCGTTGTCATTATTCTGGATCAGACAAAACCACAATTGACGATTCTTACGCCAGCTCAGGGGGATCGCATCAATGCAGAAGTTGTTCACGTAACGGGTAATGTCGTGGAACAATTCCTCGATAAGGTAACCGTTAACGGACAAACCGTACAAGTGGGTAAAGACAGAAGTTTCAGTCACCGTGTATTGGTCAATGAAGGCGAGAACACAATTACCATTACAGCAACCGATATCGCTGGTAACAAAACAACCGTAACACGCACCGTCTATGTGGAAACGGCGTTGCCAGAACTTACGAATATTACTCCGGCTGAGGATGTTCGAATCACATCAGGAGAGAGTGTTACCGTTTCATTTGACAGTAAACCTGGTCTGCAAGCCTCTTTCCGGATTCAGCTTCCTTTGAATCTGAATGCCCAAGGGGCAGGAGAGATTCCATTGGTGGAGACTGAACCTGGTCGTTACACAGGTACGTACACAACACCTTCATCCCTTGTTCTGGATGCTGGAGTCATTGTGATTCGAGCTCAGGATGCAGCAGGCAACAAAGTAGAGGCTGAAGCAGCTGGACGATTGTTCGTCAGCGCAGCACAAGAACAATCAGTTCCAGAACCAGATTTGAGCCCTGAAGAGACTGAAACAGAAGTAGATCCACCGTCTGCTGAGGGTCTGCAACCTTAATTATGCAAAGTGTGAAATGGATGATAACTACGTTTTGACCATCTAAGCAAGAAGCCGATAAGCCGAGGTATCAGGGTTTATCGGCTTCTTTTTGTATCAATTCATATCTGACGCCTAAGATTACTCGGCTATCAAATCATTTATCCCTGATACACAGCGAAGTTTGATATGCGACCTAAATGCATCAAAGACGTATAATATCCCTTAAGTCATTATTAGATGGTTAGGGAGATGAACGATGAGAACACAAGTGAGAATATTTGAAAATACAAGTACTGTAGAGTTGGAGAAAGAAATGAATGAATTTTTAAATGGGATCAATACTGTGAATGTAGTGGATATCAAGTATTCTGAAGTATCCGTTACTAACGGAGGTTACGTTATAAATCATTACTCGGCTATGGTTATCTACGCCAAATAAATTTAATAATGAACTTTAGAAAATGAAGCATCCATTGGGATGCTTTTTCTTTTGCTCTCACATGACAGCAGGTGAGTTGTCTCCTTTCTTCACATTAATGATATAACATGATATATTAGGATGTAGAACATGAGAAGTATGGGTATTTATGGAGGTGCTTGTATTGGGGAAAGATTCGGCATCCAAGCCGATGTATGAACAGATCTTTGAATCCTTGCGCGAACGGATACAGCTTCATCAATATCAAGTGGGTGAACGTGTTCCTTCGGAGAAGGAATTATGTGATGAATTCGGAGTTAGCCGGATTACAACTAAAAAAGCGCTTGAGATGCTGGCGAGTGAACAATTAATTGTTCGTCAGCCGGGACGAGGTTCTTTTGTAGCCGACACGGCAGATGTGTTGCAAGAAAGACCTAACAGACCTGCTCCGCGTGCTGCGGTTAAAGATCCGGAGAAGAAGCTGCTCATTGGTCTGGTCATTACTAACTTCAGTGATATGTACGGTACAGAACTGTTGTATGGTATGGAAGAAGCTTCGCGAGAGCATGATTGTTTTCTTGTACTTAGACGATCCTTCGGGATTCCCGAGCAGGAGGAACAGAGTATTCAGGAACTGCTGGAACTGGGAGTGGATGGATTGATTATCTTCCCGGCACAGGGTGAATATTTCAGCGATGAAATTCTTAAACTGGTTGTTAACAAATTCCCGTTTGTCCTGATTGACCGTTACCTCAAAGGTATTCCGGCTTCATCTGTAAGTACGGATAACGTAGGCGCGGCGCGAGAAGGGATGAATTATTTGTTCGATCTCGGTCACCGACATATCGCTTTTCTGACACAGCCTCCGGCGAACACGACACCGATTGAAGAACGAATTGAAGGCATCATTGAGGCTCATCATGATCAAGGAGTGCTGGTGAACAGGGAACTGTGGTTAGAATCTTTTCTTTCGACACTGCCAAGTGTGTTTGATCCTCAAGTCGAGGTCCGTGATGTGGAGACACTGGTGGAACATTTACAGAAATACCCCCAGATTACTGCACTCTTTGCTGCGGAGTACCATATTGCTTTACTTGCAGAACAGGCGGCCGATCAGCTTGGTCTGAAGATCCCGGAAGATATGTCCATCATTTGTTTTGACAGTCCAAACGCTGCCGAAGGAAGCCGTGTAACACACATGCGACAAAGCCAGTTTGATATGGGGAAACAAGCATTCGAGATGGTGCTTCAAAGTATGCAGAACAACGAAATGGCAGTGAACAGAGTTGTTTTGCCTGCCCGCTTGGTGAAGGGTAAATCAACAAGTATGGTGAAACAAAAGGGTTAGTTTTAGCGGCTTTATAATCATTGTGTTCAAAGAGGGACTTCGTGGAAACGAGGTCTCTTTTTGTTGTGGATAAAAAAGGGGAACATTAACTTAATTGGTATACTATTTAGTGCGACGAAATGAGAATAACATGCTAATATACAAATAAATATATTGACATAACATTATATTCGTTTTAGGATGATGAAAGCGGTTAACAAACTGGATTACATAAGGAGGACAACATGCTGACACCCAGAAATAATCAAGAAATTTCCCCCTCGATATACGACATGGTTGATCAGGTTAACAAACGTATGCCGGACCATCCGGAACTTAACCAAATGTTCAAAAACTGTTTTACCAATACGATGGCGACCACAATTCAGCGCAAAGAAGATGGAACAACTTTTGTGATTACAGGAGATATCCCTGCCATGTGGTTACGTGATTCTGCCGCTCAGGTCAGACCTTATCTGGTTCTCGCTTCAGAGGATGAAGATATCGCCGACATGATCGCTGGACTGGTTGAACGTCAACTGAATTATATTCTCCTGGACCCTTATGCAAACGCTTTTAATGAGAAGGAGAGTGGGAAAGGACATCAGGAAGATCTGACGCAGATGAATGATTGGATCTGGGAACGGAAGTATGAGATCGACTCTCTGGCTTATCCGATTCAGCTCAGTTATCTCTTGTGGAAGAACACGGGAAGAACAACTCAATTCAATGATACGTTCCGTAAAGCAGCCAAGATTATCATGCAGTTATGGCAAGTGGAGCAACATCATGAGACGAAATCACCCTACACGTTCCAACGTCTGGATGCTCCCGAAACCGATACACTCAGCCGAGATGGACGAGGTACCGAAACAGTCTATACAGGCATGACCTGGTCGGGATTCCGTCCCAGCGACGATCGTTGTGAATATGGTTATCTGATTCCATCCAATATGTTCGCTGTTGTTGCGCTTCGATATCTACAGGAAATTGCTAAAGCGGTGTTCGAGGATGAAACGCTGGCAGCGACTGCTAAGCAGTTGGAGCAACAGATCAACAAAGGTATTCAGGATTATGGCACCGTTGAACATCCGGAATATGGCACCATATATGCATACGAAACAGATGGGAAAGGCAATCACAATCTGATGGATGATGCCAATGTGCCGAGCCTGCTGTCTTTACCTTATCTCGGATATGTGGATGAGAACGACGAGGTGTATCAGAATACACGCCGTTTCATTCTATCCTCGCACAATCCGTATTTTTATGAGGGAACAGCAGCTGCTGGAATCGGTAGTCCGCATACACCGGAAGGGTACATCTGGCATATCGCTTTATCGATGCAGGGGCTGACTACAGAGGATCGCAATGAAAAACTACGATTGCTTCAGCTCATCCAACAAACGGATGCGGATACCGGACTGACCCATGAAGGCTTTTCGGCCAACAATCCACATGAATATACACGTCCATGGTTTTCATGGTCCAACATGCTCTTTAGTGAACTGATGATGGATTATTGCGGATTCCGCGTACAGAAATAGAATTGCTTACAGAAATAGATAGGGAAGCAAGAGAGAACCTGCGAGTACATCATAACGTTCGGAGTTCGTCGAATTCCGACAAGAGGAGAGCGAACCATGAGAAAAATATCATTGAAAATGCCGGTAGCAGCAGTTATGACATCCTTGCTCATCTTAACTACAGCCTGTTCTGGCGGAGGCTCAAGCACGGGCACAACCAGTGATGGCAAGAAGGAAGTAACCGTATCGTTCCGTTCTTCAGGATCTGAAGATACACTTACGAAATTCTTCCAATCAGGATTGGTGGATCAATTCGAAAAGGAAAATCCGGATATCAAAATCAACATTGCGCCTGTATTGGCAAGTGAAGGTGATTACACGTCCAAAATGGTTTTGCAGATGAAGTCGCCTGACACGGCGCCAGATGTCATTGCCGAAGATACATCCATCATCAAATCCGATGCTGCTGCGGGATATCTGGAGCCGCTGGATACACTGGTTCAGGGATGGTCTGATTGGGAAGAACACATCATCGACAACCTGAAAGCAGGTGTTACAGGTGAAGACGGCAAGGTGTATGGCGTTCCGGCTACCTCGGATACACGCGGAATCTGGTACAACAAGGAACTGTTCCAACAGGCGGGCCTCGAAGTTCCATTTAAACCTGCAAGCTGGGCAGAAGTACTCGAAGCAGCACGTACCATCAAGCAAAAACTGCCAGGTGTGACGCCACTAAATATGATCGTGGGCAAAGCAAACGGTGAGGGTGTTACCATGCAAACGCTGGAAATGCTGCTCTATGGCACGGCGGATACGCTGTATAACGACACCAGCAAGAAATGGGTAGTGAACAGCCCGGGCCTTCTGGATTCCTTCAAATTCATAGATCAAGTGTTTAACACGGATAAAACAGGTCCGACCATGCAGGTTGCACTGAATGGACAAGCTGGCAGTATTGCTTTCCAGCAACAGTTCCCACAAGACAAACTGGCGATGGCTGTAGATGGTAGCTGGGCAGGTTCAACATGGGCCGAGAACGGCGCTGCTCCAATCGCCAACGTCGAAGAGAAAATAGGCTTTGCGCCATTCCCGACACAAAACGGGGAAGAACCAGGGGCAACTACGATGTCTGGAGGCTGGGCTTGGTCTGTTCCTGCACAAGCGAAGAACAAGGAAGCAGCTTGGAAATTTATCGAGTTTCTGATGAATAAGGAAAATGCGACTGCACGCGTAGTAGCGGAAGGCAGCCTCAGCCCACGTAATGATTCCACAGAAGTTGAAGGGTATACGGATCGTCCATATACCAAAGAAGCACAGGAACTCTTGAATGTGGCCCACTTCCGTCCAGCGAATGATCAATATGCAGCGGTATCCGCACAATTGCAAAGCATTGTTGAGAGTATTGCCTCTGGCAAACTGACGCCGGAAGAGGGAGTTACGCAGTTGAAGGACAACGTATCCCGTTCCCTTGGCGCGGACAGCATCGAAGAGAAATAAGGATATCGATATATTCGGAGGGGGAGGCACAATCTCCCCTTTTTCCGGTTCGAATGGAGAGTGACTTATGAAAAGGAAAGCACCAGGCTCATTTCTGTTTCTAATGCCTTCCGTACTGTTATTACTTGTGTTTTTCATTGTTCCCATCATTCTGACGATCTGCTTTGCCTTTACGAATATGGCTCTGACCGGGGCGGCAGCCAAGAGTTTGGAGTTTGTCGGATTTCAGAATTTCATTAATATGTTCCATGATCCGGACTTCCGGATTAGTGTCTGGCGCACGCTGGTCTTTCTCATCTTCTCCGCAGTGATTGGTCAGGTATTGCTTGGGTTCATTCTGGCTCTTCTAATGAAGGAGAAAAATGTGACGTTCCGCCGGGTCATTGGCATCATTGTCATTGCCGGTTGGGTGACACCCGAGATTGTCGTGGCATTCTGTATGGTGGCCTTTTTCAGTGACAATGGTTCATTGAATCAGATTCTCGGCTGGTTCGGGGCGAATCCCATCTCCTGGTTGTTCAGTTTCCCTATGGTGAGTGTCATTATTGCGAATATCTGGCACGGCACAGCCTTTTCAATGATGGTCTATCAATCGGCATTGGATGATATTCCAAAGGAAGTCGAAGAAGCTGCCATTATTGACAGCGCCACCGGCTTCCAGATTGTCAGACACATTACGATTCCAATGGTAAAAGGGTCCATTGTGACCAACATGATGTTGGTCACCCTACAGACTCTGGGTGTATTCACATTGATCTACACGATGACCGGTGGTGGCCCGGGTACTTCGACACAAACCTTGCCGATCTTCATGTACAACCAGGCCTTTGTGAACTACCAATTTGGATACGGCACAGCCATATCTCTGGTTCTGTTATTCATTGGTATTATCGCCAGCCTGTTCTACATGCGATCCATGAAAGTGAAAGTGTAACCATGAAGGAGGTTCGATCCCTATGGTCAAACATGGGCTTCAACGCAAAATCCAGTACGGGATTCTAGTTTTTCTAGGGCTCTGTTTTTTATTGCCGCTGCTCTGGATCATTCTGGCTTCATTTGACCCGAACGCGCAACAGGGTATCAAAATGCCCAGTACCTGGACCATTCAAAATTTCAAGGATGTACTCGGAGATTCGAGCAATCTTCGTTCATTCGGTGTAGGCCTGATTCTGTCGGGAGGGCAAGCGATATTGGTTGTTCTGGTATCGGTTCTTGCTGCGTATCCTTTATCCCGTTATGAAATGAGATTCAAAAAAAGCTTCTTGTTATCCATTCTGTTCATGACAGCTCTTCCGATTACGGCCGTGATGGTTCCGGTATTTCAGATGTTTCTGTTCTTCAAAATGCAAAATAGCATCATTGCCACGATGCTGTTCCTGACTGCATCCTCACTTCCGTACGGCATCTGGATGATGAAAAACTTCATGGATTCGGTGCCGATTGATCTGGAAGAATCGGCATGGATTGACGGTGCATCCGTGTGGAGCGGATTGAGACGAATTGTAGCGCCATTGATGTTGCCGGGTATTGCAACGATAGCGATATTTACGTTTTCGGGAAGTTGGGGCAACTTCTTCGTGCCATACATTCTGCTCCAGACACCGGAGAAACTTCCGGCATCGGTCACAATTTATCAATTCTTCGGCAGCCACGGTATGGTTGAATACGGCAGATTAGCTGCATTTTCACTACTTTATACAATGCCTTCGGTTGTGCTGTATATTTTCTCTCAGCGGTACATGTCCAAGGGATTCAGCATGGGCGGAGCAACCAAAGGTTAATGACAGGAGGTACGCAACATGACAACCAAAAAGACGGCACATCTTATCTCGCATACCCATTGGGATCGCGAATGGTATATGCCTTATGAACACCATCACGTACTGCTCATTGAGCTGATGGATAAACTACTGGACACGCTTGATCAGGACCCGGAATATCGTTATTTTCATCTGGATGGGCAGACGATTATTCGTGAAGATTATTTGCAGGTTCGGCCTGAACAACAGGAGAGGCTCGACCGTTATATTCGGGAAGGACGCATTCATTTTGGCCCATGGTATGTGTTACAGGATGAGTTTCTGACCAGCAGTGAGGCCAACTTGCGTAATCTGCTCATCGGTCATCGCGATGCTCGTCCATTCGGTGTGATCTCCAAGACGGGATACTTCCCTGACTCATTTGGAAATATGGGACAGGCACCACAGATTCTGCAACAGGCGGACATTCATAACGCGATCTTTGGGCGCGGGGTAAAGCCTACGGGCTTCAATAATGCGGTGGTTGATGCAGAAAGTTACGAATCTCCCTATTCCGAGATGATCTGGCGTTCGCCGGATGGTTCGGAAGTACTCGGCATCTTGTTCGCGAATTGGTACTGTAACGGGATGGAAGTTCCGGTTGATCCAGAGAAAGCCCAAGTTTACTGGGATAAAAATCTGGCGGATGCCGAGAAGTTTGCCTCGACCCCACATCTGTTGTTCATGAATGGTTGTGATCACCAGCCGATCCAGACGGATCTGCCAGCGGCTTTGCGCACGGCAGCGGCCTTGTATCCTGATGTGGAATTTATTCACTCCAATTTTGACGATTACATTGAGGCGGTTACGAAGGAAGTCCCTGAGCATCTGGCGACTATTGAGGGTGAGCTTCGCAGTCAGCACACGGATGGTTGGGGAACACTGGTGAATACGGCATCCGCAAGGGTTTATCTAAAACAGTTGAATCAGCAGGGGCAGACGTTGCTTGAAAAAGTAGCTGAACCTCTGGCCGCGATGGCCCATATAGCCGGGGTAAAAGATTATCCGCACCATCTGTTGACACATGCCTGGAAGATGCTGATGCAGAACCACCCACATGATAGCATCTGCGGATGCAGTGTGGATGAGGTTCACCGTGAGATGGTGACCCGCTTTGCCAAGAGCAGACAGCTTGCGGAGAAATTGGTTGCCCAAAGTGCGCAGGCGATTGCTGAGTCCATTCGTGTGCAACCGACTGAAGCTTGGGGAGAGGGAGCGGTGCCGTTCACTGTGTTCAATACGAGTGGGTGGGATCGAAATGGAAACATTGAGATGGACCTAAATGTGGAAAAAGCATTTTTCCCGGAGGGTCCTCATCCTCAGGCACTTGCGCAGAAGGTGGAAAAAGATGCACTGCCAGTGTATCAGCTGGTTGATTCGGATGGACGCACGTATTCGGCAGAAATCAAGGATCTGGGTGCGCATTTCGGCTATGAACTTCCGAAGGATCGCTTCCGCCAGCCTTATATGGCTCGTAAAGTTAGAGTGACTTTCCAGGCGGTGGATGTACCTTCGCTGGGTTATAAGACATATGCTCTCATTCCCGTTCAGGAGCAAACAGAGATTGCTGAAATGCCCGATACAAGCGACGTCATCGAGGTGCAGGGAATGATGATGGAGAACGGTCAATTGCGGGTGACGGTTGAAGAGAATGGTACGGCAACGATTGAGAATAAGGTCTCTGGTGCTGTATACAGGGGATTGAATTCATATGAAAATACCGGTGATATCGGCAATGAATACGTCTATCGTCAGCCTGATGGAGAGACAACGCTGACCACGGAGCATCTGAAGGCAGACCTGCGGATTGTGGAGCAGTCTCCGTATCGGGCAGTTATGGAAAGTGTATTACACTGGGATATTCCTGCTGGAGCAGATGAACTGTTCGAACTGGAGAAACGCCAAATGGTTCCTTTTACAGAACGAAAGGCGCAGCGAGTTAAGAACACCGTTCCGTTGGTGATCACAACAACGTATACATTGGAAGCAGGCAGTAATATGGTCAAGGTAAAGTCTGACTTTAACAATCAGGCCAAGGATCATCGACTGCGCGCACTCTTTCCATCCGGATTGGTGACAGAGGATCATTATGCAGATTCCATTTTTGAAATTACCAAACGTTCCAATACACCGGCCAAAGAATGGGTGAATCCGAGTAATGCGCAGCATCAGCAAGCGTTTGTACATGTGACCGATGGTGACCATGGATTAATGATTGCAAACAAAGGGCTGAATGAATACGAGATTTTGCAGCGTGAAGAGGGCAGTACGATTGCGGTTACGTTGCTACGTGCCTCTTCGGAACTGGGAGATTGGGGTGTGTTTGAAACACCGGAAGCCCAATGTCTGGGACCTCAGCGGGTGGAATATGCGATTATTCCATTTGCTGGTGATGCTGCGCAGTCAGGTGCATGTGCATCCGCATATGTGTATCCGATTCCGTGGACGACTGTACAGCTGGGGGCATTAGCACGCACGTTTGAGCGGGAAGGTCATGCCGGAGCTGATGGGCAGAAGGTGGAACTACCTCTCTCGAAGCAATGGCTGGCATGGAATGCACAAAGTTCGACACTGGCATTCTCCACATTGAAGATTGCAGAGGAAACCGGAGATTTGATTGCTCGCTGGTATAATCTGAACTCAGAACCCGTTGAATTGAACGTGCAAACTGGGTTCGAATGTGCCTCCGTCTATGAGAGCGATGTTCTGGAACGGGTTAAGGACACGTTGCAGGGTCAAAGCCAAACGGTATCGGGGTACAAGATTGTTACACAAGGTTATGCGTTACGTTGAGTTGATTATTGAATATGATAATAATAGAAACCTCCTGTTCACGTTAGTGTGGACAGGAGGTTTTGTCATGTGCTCCGTTATGTGCACCTACACCAAAGCGTGATGTTGCATAAATATCTAATAACAATTCATGTCGCAATTTTATACATTTATTGTCGTGAGTTTCTATTAAAAATAGATTAAGTCTGTGATAACTTATAGATAAATGTCAGAATATTATATAGTATGGAGGTAAGACACATTGACCATTCGAATTGGAAAAATTAGCTTGTGGCATGTACACGCATGGGATTACATCAAGCAGGCACAGGAACATGAGGATACAGTCATCGCCGCTGTGTGGGATGAAGATGCCAAGCGGGGGCAGGAAGCGGCTGAACGCTTAAACGTACCATTCTATGCTTCGCTTGAAGATATGCTGGCCAAGGATGACATCGATGCCGTTATTGTAGATGCGCCAACCCGCATCCATGAAGAAGTGATCACCGCTGCTGCAAAAGCAGGTAAACATATCTTCACGGAGAAGGTTATTGCGTCGACACAGGCAGGATCCAACAGAATCCTTGATGAGGTGAAGGCAAACAAGGTCAAGATGACAGTTTCCTTACCACGTCTGAATGCAGGATACACACTAACCATTCAGGATGTACTTGACCAAGGATTACTTGGCAAAGTGACGTATGTTAGAGCGCGTTTATCGCATGATGGAGCGATCTCGAACTGGTTGCCTGAACACTTCTATGATCTGAAGGATTGTCAGGGCGGTGCACTGATTGATCTGGGCTGCCATCCAATGTATCTGGCCAAACTGTTTTTGGGTCAGGAAGTAACAGCGGTTAATGCGAACTTCGGATACATTACAGGCAAAGAAGTGGAAGATAATGCAGTTGCAACCTTGTTTACGGATTCCGGAGCAGTTGGCGTTGTTGAAGCTGGTTTTGTGAACAGCCATTCTCCGTTTACGATTGAGGTTCATGGTACGGAAGGTACACTTCTGTATGGAACACCTGATGACAAGTTATTGATTCGTACAAAAGCAGCACAGGGGAAATATAATGACTGGACTGAACTTCCTTTGGCAGACAAAAGAGAAAGCGCATTCAATCAGTGGGTTGCACATATACAGAATGATACGGATGCAACTGAAAACGTGCAGATCGCTATGGAGCTGACCCGTTTGATGGAAGCTGCGAATCTCTCTGCTAAGGAAGAACGTAGAATAGCTCTCAATGAGTTGAAGGGTTAGGTTTTATTAAGGAGGTATGCAATCTTGAGCCTGTATCCTTATGAGAAAATGCTTGAACGGCAGGATCTCCTGGAGAGACTGGATATTCTAATGGTTTGGGGACATTATGAGATTCGCGTGATGCGATTTCATCTGACTTCTTTTCCAGCGGGCCGAGTTGTGGATTTCCATAATCATGCGGAGTTTGAGTTTCATTTTATCCCGAGAGGTAAAGGCAAAGTTATACTCGATGATCAGACACATGCTCTCTCTGAAGGAATGCTGTATTTGACTGGACCGGGTGTCGTTCATTATCAGGAGGCGGATGCCAAAGAGGACATGGATGAATTATGTCTTCATGTGGATATCGTTCACAAGCCAAGAGAACATGTCGATCCCTGGGAAGCAGCAGAATCCGAGGAAACGATTGAAAAGCTGAGAACGCTTCCGCTTACTCCGGTGAATGATTATCATCGGGCGATGCATTGTTTTTTGGAAGCCTATGAGGCATGTGATCAGAAATTGTTAGGTTATTATACGTCGATCAAGCAACTGGTTATCAGCATATTACTCAAAACCGTGCGAGCATACGACACCGGGGGGAATCGACCAGAAGCCCCTGTGCGGGATATGTCGGTGTATCGTTATGAGTATGCAGTGCAATATATGGAGGCGAATCACCCTACAGTGGTCACGCTGGAACATGTAGCAGAGAAACTTCATATCAGCAGCAGACAATTGCAGCGAATCTTCTACCAAGTACAGCCGGAGATGCCGTTCAGCCGTGTGCTGGAGGATATTCGTCTGCGCGCCGTGTGCCGCAATCTGGAAGAAAGTAACGTATCCATTGAACAGATCGCTCTTGCTTCAGGATTCAATAATGCCAACTATTTGCATGCTGTATTTCGCAAACGTCTGGGGATGACCCCGTCGGCTTTTCGTAAAATGAAACAACCAATACTTAAGTGAGGGTGAATATATATGAGTAAAGTATATCGTATCGGAATTATTGGCTGTGGTGGAATCGCGAATGGCAAACATCTGCCGAGTCTGAGTAAATTAGATAATGTTGAACTGGTGGCTTTCTGTGATATCGTTCAGGAACGTGCGGATGAAGCCAAACAGAAATATGGCACTACTGAAGCCGAAGTCTACACGGATTATCAGGAATTGCTCAAGGATGAGTCTTTGGATATTGTGCATGTGCTTACGCCGAATATTTCTCATGCCGAGATTTCCATTGCTGCCCTGGAAGCAGGCAAACATGTCATGTGTGAGAAGCCAATGGCGAAGACATCTGCTGAAGCACAGCTCATGCTGGAAGCGGCGGAGCGTACCGGCAAGAAATTGACCATCGGATACAACAACCGTTTCAGAGAAGACAGTCAGTATTTGAAGAAGGTGTGCGAAGCTGGTGATCTGGGTAATATTTATTTTGCCAAAGCACATGCGATTAGACGTAGAGCAGTACCGACATGGGGTGTTTTCTTGGATGAGGAGAAACAAGGTGGCGGTCCACTGATTGATATTGGTACGCACGCACTTGATCTGACACTCTGGATGATGGATAACTATCAACCAAAGGTTGTGCTGGGCACGACTTATCATGAGCTTTCACAACGTGAAAATGCGGCCAATGCCTGGGGCCCATGGGACCCGAAACAATTCTCCGTCGAAGACTCGGCCTTTGGCATGATTGTGATGGAGAATGGGGCAACGATCATGCTGGAATCCAGTTGGGCACTGAACTCACTAGACGTGGATGAAGCGAAATGTAGCTTGAGCGGCAGCGAAGCGGGTGCGGATATGAAGAACGGACTGCGCATCAATGGCGAGAAATTCAGCCGTCTATATACCAATGAGATTGAACTGAGTGCAGGCGGGGTAGCTTTCTACGATGGTAAGAGCGAGAGCGCACCGGATGTGGAGATGAGAAAGTGGATTGAAGCGATTGAGAACGATCAGGAGCCAGTCGTTACACCAAAACAAGCGCTGGTTGTATCTCAAATCCTGGAAGCACTTTATGAATCTGCTCGCACAGGCAAGGCTGTATATTTGAATAACAATAACGAAGCTTAGAACAGACAGAAAACAATAGATTACCAAACCCTTTGTCCCGTTATTTTGTGGGCAGAGGGTTTTTGGTGTTTTGATCACTAGCTATTGGTCCATACCAGACTCTATTTCGGCACATATGATGAGAGAAAACTGAGCTGAAAAGAGGGTATGTCTTGACTAAACACAAAACGAGTCATGGTGTTTCCATTGTGGTATGTACCAATCGGCCGCAATTTTTTGACAACATCCTGCAAAATTACAGTCGGCAGCATTATAAAAGTAAAGAACTGATCATTGTCCTGAATCATGACAGTATGAATCTGGCATTATACCAAAACCGCGTTCGAAATCTTGCCAATGTTCATGTATATCAAATTCCGGAGAGGATTTCATTAGGACAAAGCCTGAACGCCGGCATGACAAGGGCACGCTTTTCGTTGATTGCCAAATTTGATGATGATGACTACTATTCGCCGTATTATTTAACAGAGCAGGTGAGAGAACTTAAACGGACCAAAAGTGATATTGTTGGAAAACATTCGTGTCTCGTTTATTTGGGCGCATCCAAAACATTGTTGGTCAGATCTCCGGCTGAAAAAAATAAACCGGTTGAATTTGTTCAAGGGGGAACTATTCTATTTAAAAGAGAAATCTTGAAAAAAGTCCGCTTCACGGACCGTTCAATAGGGGAAGATGTAACCTTCCTGAGACAATGCAGGAAAAGAGGATTCAAAGCGTACGCGACCTCTCCTTACAATTATGTCTATCACCGTAGACAGAACAAAAAAAGTCATACCTGGAGAGCGGATGACAGCTTTTACCTGGAGGGAAGCAAGAAACTTGCGGTTACAGAGGATTTCAGACCCTATGCTAATAAAAAGTTATAGAGGACAGAGTTAGATATATTAAACTAAACATTTACACAAAACGGAGAGGACAGAAATAACCTGAAGAAGCGGAGCGTTCGCCTACAAGCTTTCTGAAAGAAAGCTACATCGGAAGCATACGCTATCTCCGGATTTACCCCTTTCAAAAAGGGATTCAAAGAAATCCGGGGATAACAGCGATCGGAAGGTTATTCTGTCATCGTAGTGGCTCGTGTAAATAACGAAGGGAAGATGCATCTGCTGCGTGTAGATGCGTCTTTTTTGTGCCAAAATGCTTTAATTTGGAGGTGGTGAGAAAAAAAATATGAATTTACTTGAAAAAAAGTATTGCATATAAGTTTAGTCGGAATTATATTAATGGTATAAGGTCTAGACCATATACAGATCGGAGTGTTTAGATGTCCAGTACGTTTTCATTTCGTTTTGAGAAAGTATCCACCAAAAAGGTAAGTGAATTCATTAGGGAACAACTGGAAGAAGCCATTATTTTGAAAGAATTAATGAGTGAAGAACAGCTTCCAGCCGAGCGAGATCTGGCAGAGATTTTTAACGTAAGCCGCATTACCGTTCGCGAGGCACTCTCTTCATTGGAAGAGAAAGGCTTGATTGAGAAAAGGGTGGGTGCCAAAGGCGGAACATTTGTACTGCCTCTGACAGCCAATTCGCATAAACGGACCAGAGAAGAAATTAAACGGGATTGGTCACAAATGCTGAAGGTGTTTGAATATCGAACCATCATCGAGCCGGAGGGAGCTTTTCTCGCTGCTGAGCGGATCACCGCAGGCGAACTGGAGCTGCTTGAGGGTTACATGGAACAAAGTATAGAGCCAGACTGTACAAGGGAATGGTTCAGGGCGCTGGATGTGAAATTTCATCTGACCATCGCCAAGGCTTCGGGGAATCCATACTGCGAGAGAGCCGTCAGACAGATCCGGACCAAAATTAATCCGGCGCTCGACTTGATGCCTTATGATGACAGAATACGTACCGTCAATCACGGTGTACATATGGAGATTCTTGAAGCATTGAAAGCCCATGATAGCATCAAGTCTAAGGAGACGATGAAAAGGCATATCGAATTCTCGGCGGATGCAATCTATGCCCGTTTGGTTTCTGAATCAGATGAAAATGAAGGGAATGACAGCGAATGAATCGTTCAGAACTAATACAGCTGGCTCAGCCACTACAAGCCCAGTTAAGTGCTTGGCGCAGAGATTTACATCAGCATCCGGAAATCGGCTATGAGGAGCATCGCACATCCGCTATCGTAGCTGAGCACCTGGAAAGCCTGGGCCTGGAAGTTACTCGCAATGTCGGACAGACCGGGGTTACAGGCCTGCTTCGCGGAGAGACCGATGGACCAACCTTCGCCTTGCGCGCAGACATGGATGCTCTGCCAATCCAGGATCAGAAAGCGGTGGAATACCGCTCGCAAGTGGAGGGCAAAGCCCATCTGTGTGGACATGACGCTCACACCTCCATCCTGATGGGAGCCGCCCAATTGCTTACTGGCCTTGGAAGACCGAAATCAGGTAACATCAAATTTATTTTCCAGCCAGCAGAAGAGGGACTTGCAGGAGCAAGAGCCATGATCCAGGACGGTGTTCTGGAGAATCCGAAGGTTGATGCCATCGCAGGATTACACATGACACCTGGACAGGACACGGGAACCTTGGGTGTAAGTCAGGGCGTTGCTTTTGCATCAGCTGATCCCTTGATTATCAAGGTGTTTGGCAAGGGCGGCCACGCAGCTCGTCCGCATGAGGGCATTGACGCGATCGCGGTATCCGCTCAGGTCATCACCGCATTGCAAAATATCGTCAGTCGGATGGTTGATCCACTTGAACCGGCAGTAGTCACGATTGGCAAAATCACCGGAGGTTATATGGGAACAGCCATCGCCCCGGAAGTGGAGATGATCGGTACGGTTCGTACACTCTCACCTGCCATTCGTGAGCGGATGCCAGCTTTGATCGAGCAGGTTGTTAAAGGGGTCTGCGATTCTTTTGGAGCAGGATGCGAAGTTGTCTACGGCGATGGATACCCTGTTGTCGTGAATGATCTCGGCATGGTTGACCTGCTAACAGAGACTTGTGATCAGGTTAATGCGGAGAAGGGATGGACTTATATCAAACCCTCCACAGGGGGCGAGGACTTTGCGTTTTATTGTGAACAGATTCCGGGTGTGTTTTTCAGACTAGGATCTGGGAATGATGAGGAACGTACTCGCTATCCACTCCACCATCCCATGTTTGATCTTGATGAGACAGCGATGCCTTATGGTGTGGGCATGTTGTCTGCAGTAGCACTTGAATTTTTGGCAAGGAATACAACTTCTGAGGGGGAGCAATCACAATGAAAAAAAGACAATGGACAGGCTTGTGGATCACGTTACTGGCAGTCGTAATGGTACTCAGCGCTTGCGGAGGAAAATCGACAAGCACGAATGACAATGCCTCAACAGGAGGAACGGGCAGTGAAAGCGCAAGTACAACACTGACCGTTGCTGCTGCAACAGATATTGAGAGTTTCGATCCGCACAACAACAACAACACCTCCAGTGAGGCGGTTCTGGTCAACGTTTTTGATTATCTGATCAAAAATGACAGTGAACAGAAAAAAGTTGCGGGACTTGCGACATCATGGGATCAGGTTGATGATACAACGTGGAGATTCAAGCTGCGTGAAGGTGTGACCTTCCACAACGGCGATCCATTCACTTCAGCAGATGTAAAATACACGCTGGAGCGCGTAGCCAAGGACGAGACACTGAAACAAAACAGTTATTTTAAAAATATCGTAGAAGTTAAAGCGGTGGATGACTATACCGTAGATATTATCACGGATGGTCCAGATCCGTTGCTCCTGAATCGTTTGTCCAAAATGGGAGCAGGGATTCTGCCAGCAAAATATATTGCAGACAAAGGATTCGATGCTTTCCTGAAACAACCGGTAGGCACAGGCCCTTACAAGTTCAGTAAATGGACCAAAGATGATCGTGTGGAACTTGTGAAAAACGAGAGCTACTTCGATGGTGAACCAAAATGGAATGAAGTGGTATTCCGCGTTATTCCTGAAGCCTCCACGCGGGTATCCGAATTGCTTGCTGGTGGTGTAGATGTGGCGTCTTCCATTCCGTCCACGGACATTGCCCGGATCGAAGGCGAAGCAGATAAAAAGATTGTCAAAGCGCCAATCCAGCGTGTACTTCAGTTGATCTTCCGTCAGACAGAAGGCAGCATCACGGCTGATCCGAAAGTACGTGAAGCCATTGACCTGGCTATCGACAAACAAGGAATTGTGGACAGCATTGCCGGCGGAGCAGGTATCGTAACCCGCACATCCGTAACACCAGGCAACTTCGGTGCTGATCCTTCATTGTACAAAACGTCACTTTATGATCAAGAAAAAGCGAAACAGTTGCTGCAAGAAGCTGGCTATGCGGAAGGTGAAGCCGAGATGACCATCTCCGTTTCTGCACAGTACAAAGAACAGGCTGAAGTTGTTGCAGCGATGCTGGAACAAGCCGGATTCAAAATCAACCTGGATGTCCTGGAAGCAAGTGCATTCAGTGAACGTTACAGCTCCAAATCATTCAAAGAAATCTTCATGATTGGTATTGGTAACTCCTTGTTCGATGCTTCGAACAACTACAATCGTTATATGCTGGAAGAAGCAAAAGGCGAGTCGGATTACAACAATCCTGAAGTAGAGAAACTGCTTCAATCTGCATTGGTGAACATGGACCCTGCGTCTCGTGAGAAAGAGTATCAGCAAGTACAACAGATCTTCTCTGAAGAACGCCCAGCCGTATATCTGTACCAAATGGAAGGTGTCTACGGAACAAATGCTAAAGTGAACTTCGCGCCGCGCAGTGACGAGATGTTCTATGCTGACGAGATTACACCTGTTGCACAGTAACATCGGGTATAACAACCGGTCATTGAAAAGATAGGCCGTGAACGGCAGGGACTGGATAACCATGTTCCTGCCGTTCTTTTTTAAAAGGGAGGTGAACAAGGAATGGGCAAATACGTACTTAAGTCATTACTACAGATCATTCCGGTGCTGTTCATTGTTTCATTAATTGTGTTCATTTTGGTTCGAGTCACTGGTGATCCGGTTGCGCTAATGTTGCCTGAAACGGCTACCGCTGAAGATCGTGCTGTCTTGACGCAGGCACTTGGTTTGGACCAGCCTTTATATACGCAATACGTGAAGTTTCTGGGCAGTGCGATACAGGGAGACTTTGGTCAGTCTTTTCGCTACAATCAGCCTGCGTTAGAGCTGGTGCTGGAGAGATTGCCTGCCAGCTTTGAATTGGCGGTAGCCGCCATGTTTTTTGCCGTACTTATGGCAGTGCCACTTGGCGTCATCTCAGCTGTCAAACGCAATACGTTTACCGATCTCATTATTTCAGGAATATCCGTCATTGGTAAGGCGATGCCAAACTTCTGGATGGGGATTATGCTTATCCTCTTGTTCTCCGTCATGCTGGGCGTATTGCCGGTATCCGGTCGCGGAGGATTGTCACATCTGATCTTGCCGGCATTTACACTTGGCGTTGGACTGGCTGCGCAGATGACCCGACTGATTCGCTCCAGCATGCTGGAGATTCTCAACCAGGACTATATTCGAACAGCCCGCAGCAAAGGGCTAGGCCGAATGGTTGTCATTGTGAAACATGCGTTTCGGAATGGACTAATTCCGGTCGTGACGATTATGAGTTTGCAGTTTACAAGTCTGATCGGGGGAACCTTGATTACGGAAACGGTATTCTCCTGGCCTGGACTGGGTCAATTGCTGGTCGTTGCAGTCAACACACATGATATGGCGATTGTACAGGCCGCGGTGTTTGTCATTGCCTTTATCGTTGTAGTAATTAACATCTTGACGGATGTAGCTTACAGGCTACTCGATCCGCGCATCAAATACGACTAGAAGGAGGTGCAATCATATGACAGGCAGCAATGAAATGCCAATTCCGGGTACAGAACAGGAACAAGACAATGGGCGTGCACCAACGGGATTTCGTTATATCTGGCAACAACTGATCATCAGCAAGACCGGAATGTTTGGTGCTGTGCTTGTATTGTTGGTTGTGTTAATTGCCATAGGTGCACCTCTATTGACGAGTCATGATCCGGCAGCGGTGAATCCGCTAAACCGACTAAAACCACCAGCATGGCTTGAGGGTGGAACGGCCGAATACTGGCTGGGTACCGATAATCTCGGCAGAGACATGTGGAGCCGTATTGTATACGGTGCCCGGGTTTCCTTAATCGTGGGTATGGGTGCCGTGATTGTGTCAGGAATCATTGGCGCGATTCTGGGGCTGGTATCCGGATTCTACGGGAAATGGCTGGATGCCGTCATCATGCGTGTAGGTGATGCATTCATGGCGATTCCAACCATCCTGTTCATGCTTGTTGTGATGGCGATTGTTGGCCCGGGTATTACAACGTTGATCTTTGTCATCGGGGTGACGAACTGGGTTCCATTCACCCGTGTGGTAAGAAGTGAAGTACTAAGTATCAAAGAGCGGGATTTTGTTCATGCGGCCAGATCGATTGGCGCGAAGAATGGAAGATTGATTCTCAAACACATTCTGCCGAATATTCTTTCATCCTTTATCGTCATCTGCGGTATGAATGTGGGCACGACCATTATTATGGAAGCTTCACTCAGTTTCCTGGGTCTGGGTATCAAACCACCCGATGTATCCTGGGGAGGTATGCTCAGTGATGGCAGACAATACGTTGCAACAAGCTGGTGGGTCGCTACATTCCCGGGACTAGCCATTACATTTACCGTACTCGGTGTTATTTTCCTTGGAGATTGGCTGCGTGATGTGCTTGATCCACGTACGGAGACAACCCATAAATAAACGGAGAAGGGAGCCATCATTATGAATCAAAGACCAATTCTGCCGGAGGATCTGAGTCACTATCGTTGGATCAGTCAGCCAGTAATCAGTCTGAACGGACAAGTGGCTTATGTGGAACAGACCATAGATCAGGATAAAAACGAATATAACACGCAAATTCGAGGGATTTCCCTCGATGGTGATGAAGATATTGCACTTTCGGATGGAACAAAAGATTCCTCACCTGCTTGGTCGCCGGATGGCACACAGCTCACATTTATTCGCTCAGTGGATGGGGGGAAAGGACTATGGGCGCTTCATTCAGATCAAAAAGAGCCGATCATGCTGATATCTCCCGCACGTAAAATATTGAGTTATATCTGGTCACCGAACGGGCAGTACATTGCGTTTACCAGCAAGGTGCAACCGGAGGACCAACAGAAGAAAGCAGATGTCCAACAGGAGCCAGCACCTGTGTTGCGAGGTAAAGTCTTCGAGCGCACAACGCCGAAGGCGGAAGGATCTGGCTGGTGGGATGGTCAATACAGCCATTTGTTTGTATATGAGCTCAAAAGCGGGGAAATCACGCAGGTGACTTCCGGGCTATGGAATATCAGTGCTCCCGCATGGTCGCCAGATAGCCTGCAGCTTTCTTTCATTTCGAAGCAAGTAGAGGATGAGGAACTTGATGCGGATCTGCTGTACTTTACGGATATATACAGCATTCGATTGGGAGAGAGTGATCTCTTCAAAGTGACGGATTCCAGTCTGGCGATAAACCAGTTCTCCTATTCATCTGATGGGCAACAGCTGATCCTGATCGCCAGTGATCGTGAGTATGGAAGTGGGAGCCACAACAGCTTATACGCTGTCCCAGTTCAGCGGGGTGTACCCAGGATAATTGCACCTCAATTAGATATGCAGATGGGTAACGCAGCACTGGGGGATATGAAGTCGGCAGGTGCATCACCTTCTCCTATCTCGGATGCCCATCATCCGGAACGTGGTGTATATGTACTCGGAACGCACAATGGAAATGTGGACGTGTATCGCATTCAAGATGATGGGAATTGTCAACTCGTAACGGGCGCTGGTGAAAAGGATGTGTATCAGTATACCTTAACGCCGGATGGAACGTCGCTGGTTATCGCTGCGTTGACGGATGGACATCCTGGAGAATTATATCGCGTGAATATCGACAGTGGTGAAATGTTCAGACTCACCCGGCGAAATGATGAATTCATGGCTGAATTGGCTGTAAATGTGCCAGTTCGTGTAGAGTTTACATCCTCCGATGGATGGCCGCTTCAAGGTTGGTTAGCCACACCGGCAATACGTAAGTCCAATGGGAAGCTGCCATTAATTTTGCAGATTCATGGTGGACCCCACGCGATGTATACAGGAACGTACAGTCATGAGATGCAGACACTCGTTGCGCAAGGTTACGCTGTGCTGTGGATCAATCCTCGCGGAAGTATGGGATACGGGCAAGAATTTGCCAGAGCTTGCCGTGGTGACTTTGCCGGAGGGGATTACCGGGATCTGATGGAAGCTGTTGATTATGCCTTGGCTACATACGATTTCCTTGATGCATCACGTCTGGGTGTAGCGGGTGGCAGTTATGGCGGAGTGATGACCAACTGGATCGTGGCGCATACGCACCGTTTCAAGGCGGCTGTAACCCAGCGTTGCATCTCCAACTGGTTATCCATGTATGGAACGAGTGATATCGGTATTTCCTATGTCGAGGGAGTCATCGGTGGTAATCCGGCGGAAAACGCTGAATTCCTGTGGTCCCGCTCACCTCTTGCTCATGCACACCACATTGAGACGCCACTTCTGATCATGCACGGAGAGCAGGACTATCGGACACCGATTGCACAAGCGGAGGAATTATATACTACGCTAAAACGATATGGTAAAAAGACTAAACTGATTCGTTATCCAGGTTCCAACCACAGTTTGCTCAAAAGCGGTAAACCTTCACTTCGGATCGATAGCTTCGAACAGGTGAATGCCTGGTTCAATCAGTACCTCGGGAAGGATGAGGAGGGCGAGCAATGAGTCGAACTCAGCTGTCCATTCCTGTAGGGCTTCTTGTAGAGAATGTTCTGACAAGTGGGGAATCAAAAGAAGTGATTATTGAATGTTTACAACGTCGAGACTATTCCCGGTTGTTGCCTCTGGTTAAGGAATCCGCGATGGATTTTGATGAAAGACTACAGACAGCAGCTGATATCGGAGACGATTGGGAAAAGGCGATACGTCAAGGTTATGAGTTCAAGTTTTTGCATATTAACGGGTTGAAACGATTGCTCGATTTCCGGTTTGACCGTAAGGTGGATCGGGACTATGTTCAAGATGAACTGTCACTGAAGCATATTCAACTGACCGCAGAAGAGATTGAATTGCTACAATCGTTAATTGGCAGGCAGTGGATCGTGCAACTAGAAGAAACAGAGGCAGCAGAAGAAGGCAGCAAAGAGAGTGGGTTATCCTCCCGCATTCCTGTCCATATTCAATTGAAGTTCCCTTAATATGGACCAAGAAGAAACCGCGACGATCGCGGTTTTTTTGCTATGTACAGGTAGAAATGTGAGTGAATGAATTCAAAAGTTGAAATCGGACTCCGAATGATTTATATTTTTATTAAATGATACTTTAATATATCAAAAATGCAGGTATAAAGAGGGGGACCTAGGATGTCCATTCAAAATGTTTTGGGAAAAATTCAAATATCGGATGATGTGATCTCCAAAATTGTCGGCAAGATCGCAAATACCACCAGTGAGATTTCCTCCATGTCGACAGGACTTGTAGAAGGCATCACCAAAAAGTGGAGTGGGAAAAGTCTGCAAAATGGCATTGCCATTCGCAAGATAGATTCCAGACTGGAGATTAACTTAAAGGTTGTGGTTCGTTATGGAACGAAAGTACATGAAGTCTGCAGGGAATTGCAAAACAATGTGAGATTACATGTGGAACAGCTGACCGGGTTAACCATTGATACGGTGAATGTGATCGTCGAGGGGGTTTCATTCAACCAACCTGCTGCCAAGCTTTAGTCCAACTTCAACTACCTAGAGGAGTGACAGCGATGAATAAGATTTCCATAACAAAAGCCAGTCCACAGTCTTTAGTCGGCGGGCAACTAAATCAGATGGCACTTGAATATATGGCATATTCGCTTGCAGGTACCAAGGATAAAGGCATTATAGAAAAAACATTCAACAAGTTATGGCGCTCGAAACAGAACCGATTCAGTCACCAGTACGCTTATGAAGCCAAAATGGGTAACCAAACGCTGGGCATGATCATGTGTTATCCAACCACTTTAATGAACAAACTCGCTTTGCCAACGTTCTCCAAACTGTTTGAACTTCGTAAATGGGGCCTGATTAAGTATAATCTCCAACATTGGAAAGAGTTTTACTCCATGGTGACATTAAAAGAAGCGGAGAACGACGAGTACCACATCGGAACATTGGCTACGTTGCCTGAAAGCAGAGGACTAGGTGTAGGGACACACCTCATTCATTTTGCTGAGGAGCAAGCTATAACACAAGGTCTGTCCAAATCTTCACTTACGGTTAAAAAGGAAAATCTACTAGCTATTAAACTCTACGAGCGTTTGGGATACCAGAGAGTAGGGGAAATCAATAAACCGTCGTTATCCCTGTACCGAATGTCCAAAATACTGGTGTAGTGCATTCTAATACGAATAGAAAAAAGCAGCTAACTGAGAGTTTCACATAAATAAGCCCACATTGGAACAGTTAAAAGTGTGTGCTGGAGGGACGCTTTATGCGTCCCTTTTTTAGTTTTCAGATTTTTCTCATAAAAAAAGTAACTTGACTTTTGTATGGGTTTAAGCAGGTACTTGACAGGGGTGTGGTATAGTATAAAAAGTTCTTTTAATGAAGAAAGACGGAGAAATATACAATGTGGGGTGTAACCAGTGTATCAATATAAAGATCAGGAATATGAAGCAGTACATTTTGAGGGACGTGATCTGCGCTATGGAGAACTCATAAGTTGTGTTTTCAAGCAGTGTACATTTATGAACGCTTCTATGGAAGAGATTGAGACAAGTAACTGCCGTTTTATCGAGTGTGACTTCAAAGGGGCTTCCATGAATGGTTCGATTCATACGGAATCAGCTTTTGAAAACTGCACCTTTGGTGGTGCGAATCTATTTGCTTCCAAATTCAGTTCTTGCAAGATGACGGGATCGGACTTTTCAGGTGCGCAAATGGATGGGATTACACTAAGCCACGGCGATTGGTCTTATACGAATCTGAGACATACACGTTTGGGGAAACAGGATCTGCGAGGAATTCGTTTCTTTGAGGCTGACTTTACGGACACGGATTTCACCAAAGCGGATTTGAGAGACTGTGATCTTACCCGAGTTGTATTAAGCAGAGCCAAGCTGCAAGGGGCCGATTTAAGAGGGGCTAACCTGGAAGGCATCGATCTGAAATCACTGGATATCAAAGGCGTACGTTTGGATCGCGAACAAGCGGTTCTGTTTGTACGCTCGTATGGTGCGAAAGTAGACTAAGTTGAGTTGAACATACACAGCATGAAGCCGCCCTTAAGGCGGCTTTTTTGAGTTTGAAGCTTTCCGATTCAAAGAAAATAGGCAGGAATAAGAGATCTAAACAAGAAGTAGTTAACATAAGTTTCAAATAAAAGGAGGTTATCATGACAGTCACATTAATTATTCTTATTGCTATTGTTGTCTTTGGGCTTATAACAGGCACGATCACTACGATTATGGCATTTAAACTGCTAAGTAACAATAAAGAGAAACATCACCTTCGCAAGAGCATTCTGATGGACGGAATTCCAACAGAAGCAATAATTCATGATATTGTACAGACATCATCCAGTATGGATGGAAGGCCTGGTGTGCGATTGGATTTGACTGTAACCCAAGTTGATGGCCGCACCTTCCCAACAATTGTAGAGACTTATATTCCAATCACACATATTCCCCACTTTCAGAAAGGAAATGTCATTAACGTAAGATACATTGCGATGGGGAATGAACGCAAAGTTGAGGTACAGGATGCCTACCTTCCGTGAGGTGCCGCAGGGTGGTAAGCTTCTGTTATCAGGCATATCAAAAACCACTACCTGAAACAACTCAGGTAGTGGTTTTTGATGTTAATTTAATTGAAAATGGTAACAAGCTATTTAAGTTATCGACAGTCAGCAGTTAATCCTCTTCTTTTGACATATTTCTAACGATCAGAAAAATCGCAAATATACCTAATAAAATAATAAATCCATTGGTTATCGGAAACCACATGATTCTATATACCTCGCTTTGTTTCATGAAGTGAATTTCATTACGTTTTAACGCTGCGTTTTTGTGCTCGTTTCAAGCGCACGGCAACCCAGCTCATGATCAGAGCAGCAATGAACAGAAATACGGTCACACCTGCAATGACAACAATGAAAGATTGGTCAAATGCAGCAAAGGCGGCATTTTTGAGCGATTGAGCAGACGCAGCAGGCAAGCTTTCGGCAGCGATAAGCGCTTCATCCAGACTGTCCTTCGCATTGGCTGGCACATGAACTCCCGTAGGAATCTTCATTGCCAGCGTGTAGAACAAGGTCGACATGCTGCCGATAATCGCAATACCGGATGCTCCGCCCAGCTCATAACCTACTTCCTCAATGGATGCTGCCATACCCGCTTTGTGAGGTGGGGCATAACTCATAATGGAATGTGATGCAGCGGTCATGCCTGATCCAAGACCTGCACCAAGCAGTGCCAAACCGATAATTTGCCCAGTGAACCCAGCATTGAAATACATCAGATACGTCCCCATGCCAAGGGCAGCGATGAAGAGAGTGAAGCTTTTGATATATACAACATCCACACGGTGCATAATGGCCCCCGTAACAGGTCCGGCAATGAGTGCTGCAACAGGTATGGATACGGTGAATAGTCCAGCCTGAAGAGGTGACATGCCTTCCACCAGCTGAAGCCGCTGAGTGACCATATATTGCACACCCATTTGTGCAAATAAGCCAACCAGTGCGGTAATAAAGCCGGTACTGAATCTTGGAATTTTGAACAAGGACAGATCCAGCAGTGGAGTCGTACTGTTATTCTGACGGCGAATAAAGATGATCAGGGACAGAAGACCGATCACAGCAGCAATGATAGCGAGTGTGAGGGATCCTTCGCGTCTTGTGAATTCCTTAATGGAATAGATAATTCCAACCATGGCAATCATGATCTGAATGGAACTGGTGAAGTCCCACTTTTTCGACGCATCCCCATGGTGTTTAGGAATCATTTTCAAGGCGAATACAAACGCAAGAATAGCGATAGGCAGGTTAATTAGAAACACAGAGCCCCACCAGAAATGTTGAAGAAGCAGTCCACCAACAATCGGTCCCAGTCCAGCACCACCTGATGCAATGGAACCCCATATGCCGATCGCCAGTGCGAGTTCTCGCTCATTCGTAAACGTAACTCTGATAATCGACAATGTCGCTGGCATCATCATGGATGCACCTACGGCTAGAAGAATTCTGCTCATGACTAGTACAGCCGGTACTGGAGAAAAGGCAGCAGCAAGAGAAGCAGCAGAAAAGACGAGCAAGCCCAGGGTAAATATTTTTTTATGACCAACACGGTCCCCGAGTGTTCCCATTGCAGGAAGAAGACCCGCCATGACAAGGGAGTAACCGTTCAGAATCCATAATTTCTCCGAAGCAGATGCACCGAGATCATGGGTCAAGCTGGGTAAAGCGGTGTACAGGATGGTCATATCCATGACAATGAGTAATAGTGCACTTGAGACAATAACAAGAATCATCCAACGTTTGAATTTTGACATGTTTCCCTCCGACGATATGAATAACTTACAATTTTAGACTAAACTATCGGGTAACCCTATAGTCAAATCTTTATTTACACACTATAATGCATTTATACTTTTATAACTTAGACCACATATGTACACGGAGGGCCCTAAGATGGCTGGACATCACGCACAACACTTTACCACCAGTGAATTTGCCAAGATCTGCGGAGTGACCAAACATACCTTGTTTCATTATGACGAGATTGGGCTGTTAAAGCCTGAATATATCAATGCCAAGGGCTACCGCTACTACGGTATGCAACAAACGTATGTGCTGGATGTCATACATGTGCTGAAGAAGGCAGGAAGCTCACTCCAAGAGATTAAGTCATTTATTCAAAATCAGAATACACCATTGTTAATTGAGCTATTTGAACAGAAATTAAAGGCACTTGAGTTGGAGCAACAACGAATCAAACGTATGCAAAAGCTGCTAAGTGGTGCCATTGAAATGACGAAACAAGCCACGGATGCTTCTCCTGAAGGGCTGCATATTGAACAATGTGAGCTGGAGTATTTTATTGCTGTTCAACTGGAGCAAGGGGATGGGGATAAGGAATTCTTCCGTAAGTTCATTGAATACAGGACCCATTGTGATGAACAGATGATCGACTATGAATTTCCGGTATGGACGATCTTACGTCAGGAGCACTATGAGGCAGGAGAATACTATCCGGATTACTTTGGCAACAAAATAAAAGCTCCCATTTCAGGGGAAACGATATGGATTAAGCCCAAAGGGATGTATGCCGTCATGAATCATCGAGGTTCATACGAAAGCATGCCGGAGACGTATTCCCTCATGAAAGAGGAGATAGAAAAAGAGGGACTGCAAGTCTGTGGACATGTGTATGCACTGGACCTGCTCACTTATTTTGCAGAAAGTAATCCCGATGAGTACATCATCAAAATTTACGTAGAGGTGTGTACGGCTGATAACACAAGCAAAAAACAGAATGGCTTGATTTAGGAGGATTTTTTCTGAAATTAATTAAAACATATGATGTGGATCTAAGTGAAGCATGGTCAGCTCTTCTTCAAGAATTACTTGTTGCCAGTTTTCCAGAGGTTTATCCAAAAGACAGATTGTTCTTTAAGCAAATACCACATGGCAGAGTGTTGGCATTTACCCCTGATAACCAATTAGTTGGGCATGTCGGACTAGATTACAGGATGATGAATTTGAATGGAACACCCATAAGAGTGTTGGGGATAATCGATTTGTGTGTTTCTCCGGCTATTCGCTCTCAAGGAATCGCTTCTTTGTTAATATCCGAAGTGGAAAGGTTGGCCAAAGGGCGTGTTGATTTTGTCCTATTATTTGCGGATCATGAGGAATTGTACATCAAAAATGGATTCAAAACGGTGAGCAACACATGTAAGTGGTTGAAAATTGATCATGAAACCTTAACCACAGTTGGAGTTGGGACTCAAAAGGTAGAGGGGTTAATGATTAAAGAAGTGGGAAGCATGCCATGGGGTGAAGGGGAACTCGACTTTTTAGGATATTTATATTAATCCCTACGCGCCAATATGGGAGAAGGGTGCCTTGACCCATGTTGTATTCCATGTTAAGTTTTCTGTATTCAAATTGTGAGCTTGTAAAGGGGTGATTAAAGTGATGACTGAATTAGAGGTTGTAGATGTTTATGTGGACCTGTCAACGAACATGAACAGTGGCATGGTTCACAATATAACTAATCAGAATCCGACACTTTGTCCTCCTATGCATAGATCTACTCGGCGCTAAATGATTTATCGCCAGGTTTCTTTATTGTATAAGCGAATTTAAATTCTGATTATGTTCAAATATTAAAGTGAGGGAATCCATGCCATGTTCGATGGTGAAATCCCGTCAGTTTACTTTTATATTTCACATAAGAAGGATGATCTGTATGTCTTTAATTAACGTTACCAACCTGACCTTTGCCTATGATGGCAGTTACGATAACATATTTGAAAATGTTAGTTTTCAGTTGGACTCTGATTGGAAATTGGGTTTTACCGGAAGGAACGGCAGAGGTAAAACAACCTTCCTCAATCTGTTGCTCGGCAAATATGAGTACAGCGGACATATCTCTGCGAATGTTAGCTTTGAATATTTTCCTTTCCAGGTAGAGAATAAGGGAGCTATGACCGTCGATGTCATCGGCGAGATTCATCCTGAATATCTGCACTGGCAAGTTGTGCGCGAGCTTAACCTGTT
This sequence comes from Paenibacillus sp. FSL k6-2145, assembly GCF_037976585.1. Taxonomy (NCBI): domain Bacteria; kingdom Bacillati; phylum Bacillota; class Bacilli; order Caryophanales; family Paenibacillaceae; genus Paenibacillus; species Paenibacillus sp. FSL k6-2145. The sequence goes on from NZ_CP150267.1 coordinate 5,238,808, forward strand.
GAAAGTGTCAGAAGATGTGTTGTATCGGCCTTTCGATACGTTATCCAACGGAGAACAAACAAAGGTGATGCTGGCTGCTTTGTTCCTGAAGGATAATCGGTTTCTGCTCATTGATGAACCTACCAATCATCTTGATCTTCATGCGAGACAAATTGTAGGTGATTATCTCCGCAGCAAGAGTGGATTTATTTTGGTATCTCACGATCGGGCGTTTCTGGATCACAGCGTGGACCATATCCTTTCCATCAATAAGAGTAACATCGAGATTCAGAAAGGCAATTTTTCCGCTTGGTGGGAAAATAAAAGAAGGCAAGATCAGTTTGAACTTGCGAGTAATGAGAAATTAATAAAGGATATCAAACGTTTATCCGATTCAGCCAAACGGACCGGTGGATGGTCGCATGAAGTTGAAAAAACCAAAAATGGTACGAGAAATTCCGGTTCCAAGGTGGATAAAGGATATATTGGGCACAAGGCTGCCAAAATGATGAAACGTTCCAAAAATATCGAACAAAGGCAGCAATCTGCGATTCAGGAGAAATCCAAACTTCTCAAAAATATCGAGAGTGCAGAACGTCTACAGATTCATCAGCTGGATTTTCACAAGCATGAACTTGTCGAATTGGAACATGTGTCGATCTCATACGGCTCCAATACGGTGTGTAAGGATGTCAGTATCACGGTTGAAAAAGGGGATCGTATATCCCTATACGGTAAAAATGGATCTGGAAAATCAAGCATTCTCAAACTGATCTGTGGTGAAGATATCCCTTATACAGGTCTTTTCCGTAAGGATCATCAGCTTAAAATCTCGTATGTGTCGCAGGACACGTCCGATCTCGGAGGATATTTATCTGAGTATGCGGCCACACAGGGGATTGATGAAAGTCTGTTTAAATCGATACTTCGAAAGTTGGATTTTTCCAGAATGCAATTGGAGAAAGATATCTCAACGTTTAGCGCAGGTCAAAAAAAGAAAGTGCTCATTGCCAAAAGTCTCAGTGAGAAAGCACATCTGCATATTTGGGATGAACCACTCAACTTTGTAGATGTCATTTCACGTATGCAGATCGAAGACTTATTGTTGGAATACTCGCCAACCCTGCTTTTTGTAGAGCATGATCGTGAATTTTGTACAAATATTGCAACGAGAATCATCGAACTGTAAGTAACGGGAAAGATAACGATGCTAAGAGCCGCCAAATGGCGGCTTTTAGTTTTACTCGTTAGGAAGTATGCTATAATTTTATAGTCTAATCCAATCATATGATGGATGATCAGATCAATTGTTGAACTATACTCGCCAAGAGGTGTAATACAATGAAAAAGGAAATGACTACAATCAAACAAACCAGGCTTCATTCCATTTTGGACGAGGCCACCAAGTTGCTGATTGAAAAACCGAATGCTTCCATGAATGAAATTGCAGAATCTGCAAAAATCGGGATCGCTACGTTACATCGATACGTGGAAAGCCGCGAACAGCTGATGATTCATCTGGGATTACGCGCAATCGAGGTGGTCAGTGAGACCATGCAACAAATTCAACTGGATGAGGAGCACTGTGAAAAATACATACCTGAGCTGATCGAGGCGCTGATTCCATTAGGCGACAAAATATATTTTCTGGCTCATGACACCACCGTTAACTATAATCCCGAGATTGAGGGAGCAGATATGAAACTGAGACAACCTGTACTGCATGCGGTCGGTCTGTTACAACAGAAAGGTTACTTCCGCTCCGATCTTGATAAAACCTGGATTGTCGATGTGCTGTATTCCATCATGTTCCTGACGTGGCAGCAGGTTGTAAGTGGTCATATCGCGAGAAAAGCAGCCCCTGCGCTTGTAATAGACACGTTTTATCATGGATTTAAGCAACACTAGGTCAGCGCCAATTGAAGTAAAAAACAATAGATCTAAATACGAAAACACCCCTAAACAGTCAATCGTATCGTTAGATACGCAGACTCTTTGAGGGTGTTTTTTTGCGTTCACAACAGCGTTTCTCAGTGCGCAAGCTTCAAAGACTTGATTTTTACTGAGATTCAAATATTAACAGGGTTCAGAATTTAAGATTTCCAGTTTACAAAAAATGATATAAATTTCTAGTAGATTCAAATCATTACCAAATAAAGACAAAATATTCAAACGAGGGGGCCGGACAGAACTACCTGCAATTGTGCAGTTCGAATCAGCTTATGTACTCATTCCATCAACCCAAATCAGGAGGGATTCCATGCTTTACACCATTATTGTGCCAGTCAACCAGGACTATAACATTTTGAACCTGTTCACAGATTCGTTACTCCGGACGGTAAGCCCATCCACTCAGATTATTTTCATCAACGATGGTTCCGGCTCAGCAGTCTTTCAACATCTGGATAAACTGAAGCAAGAAGTAAGTGAAGGTGTGACCATCGAGATTCTTCAGCATGATTTTCCACTCGGTTGCGCCGTGTCGATTAATAGCGCACTGAGTCTTGCCAAGGGGGAGTACATTTTCTTCCTGGATTCTGACACCATTCTTCAACCGAACTGGCAACCGATGATGAAAGAGACACTGGATAGCGATATTACGATTGGCATGATTGGAGGGGTTCTGTTGTATCCGCAAACAGGAGGCGTGCAGCATTGCGGCATTGCTTTTGCGGACACCATCGGACGACACCTGTTCCTGAACGCATCTCCTGATGATATACCAAAAGAAACCTTCTCTGTTCAACTGGTGGTGTTCGCCATGTTTGGCATGAAGCGGGAGGTGTATGAGACCATCGGCAACCTCGATGAGAAGTTCTTTAACGGATACGAGGACTTTGATTATCAGATGCGGGCACGAGCTGCGGGATACGATACGGTCATTAACCCGAATATTCAGGCGTATCACTGGGAACGCAGCAGCGGCATTCACCGCAACTTCAACCGCAAGAACAATCTGGCACGCTTCTGGAAAAAGTGGGGCGGTCAAATCGAGGCTGATGTGTGGCCATTCGTTTTCAGTCATTTGAAAACACAGCTGGAAAGCCAAGGGGAATACCAGCATCTGCCGATTGTTGGCATTGACCTTGCCGAGGTTCGAAGTGATGCCGATACATTCTGGACCAAGCTGGAGGAAGCCGAATTTGCAAATGTAGCCGAAGTACGTGACTATTCAAACCGCTTTAATTCCAATGGGGCCATCTGGCTGCCACAGGTACTGGGCAAGGAACTGATTCATAGTGAGAACCGGTTACTGTTTTTGGTGGACAATTTCGCCCGTTTGCTGGAGAACCGCTATTGGATTGAGATGAGACATGCTCATCGAGCCAAGGATCTGATCATTGACCTGTATGGCAATGTGATCACAATGGATCGCATATACGATGGATGCTGGCCTGGAACCAAAGTTCGGTAATTCACTCACAACGAAAATAAACAGGGAGGTACTTAAGGTGAAAGAAAAAGAGAGCACGCTCGATCGTGCCGTAAGATTTACCCGGAATCTGGAGTGGTTGGAACAAGTCGAAAAGGTAATTCCGAGCGGATGCAGCACTTTAGCCAAAGCACCTGAACGTTTATTTCCCGGGCATACACCCGTATGTTGTGCAGAGGCTTACAAATCCCGATTTACAGATATCGACGGGAATGAATGGCTGGATTGCGAGATGGCCATGGGTACGGCGTCTTGGGGCCATGCGAGGCATGAAGTCCAACTAACCGTCATTCACCAGCTGAAAAAAGGGACAAGCTTTTCTCTGCCTGCCGACATTGAGCTTGAATGCGCCGAGTTGATTTTGGAGCGGTTCGAGGGTCGTTATCCATCGCTTCGCTTTACCAAGAGTGGGGCCGATGCAGTGAGTGGAGCTGTACGTCTGGCTCGTGCTGCAAGTGGTAAGAGCAAGGTTATTGCGACGGCTTATCATGGGTGGCACGATTGGTCTGCCTACGGCTATTATGGTGGCCAGACGAAAGAACGTGGCATCCCGGTGGATATCGAGCGTTCAACGATCTGGGTCAACAAACCTACTGTGGAGCGAATTGAGGCCCAGATTACCTCATCTCCCGAGGATATCGCATGTATTGTTTTGTGCCCCAACGAGTGGAAAAGGGACGCGCTGGAGGAAGCCGTAAACCTGTGTCGCTCTCTGGACATCATTATTATATTTGATGAGGTCACTTCCGGTATTCGAATGGGCAAGCAGGCTACAGCAGGAGAATATGACATCTGGCCTGATCTGCTCTGTATCTCGAAAGGTATGGCCAACGGTTTACCGCTCGCAGCGGTTTTGGGGCCTGAGCACTTGATGTCTCTGTCGGGACAGGTCCGATTCAGTAATGCCCATTCCAGCGAAACAACAGCGCTCGCGGCAGCCATTGCCTGTGAACGATTAATGAAAAATGCGAAAGTATGGCCGACCTGGCGTGAACCGGCAACCCGGATCATGGATCGTCTGGAATCTGAACTTGTGTTACTCGGATTAACGGATCAATTGGAAGTGAAGGGGACGTATGCAAGCTTCTGCATTCAATCCTTGGCTGAAGATAACTTCCAAACAGATCCTTTCCGCGAGTTCATGGTGAAGAGAATGGCTCACTTCGGCATTTTCACCAAAGGGTACTTTATTTTCTCCGATGCCCATACACGGGAAGAATTGCTGTGGGTCGAGGAAGCGCTGTTGCAGATCCTGTCAGACTGGAAAGAGATTCAGAAGCAGGAACATCTTCATGCGATGCAATTTTCGAAAACGTTTGAAGCTTAATCCATAGATTATAATCAACAATCGACTAGGAGGAATATTCAATGAAAGCACTCGTATATCAGGATCTCAAACAGGTGACTTATCAGGAGATTGAGGAGCCAACCATTCAAAAGCCAAACCAGGTAAAAATTAAAATCTATGGTTCCGGCATCTGCGGGACAGATCTGAATATTGTCAAAGGCAAAGTGCCTGCAAATAAAGGGACAATCATTGGTCATGAAGGTGTGGGCACCGTTGTTGAGGTGGGCAATGAAGTACGTAGTTTCAAGATCGGTGATCGGGTATTGGTTGATCCCACGCAATCTTGCGGTACCTGTTCCTATTGCCGCGAAGGTCTGTTCATCTACTGCGAGAATTTTGATGACTATCAAGTAGGGATGACGACACACGGAACCTTTGCTGAATATTTTGTCGGGGACGAAAAGTATATCTATGCCATCCCGGATTCCATGAGTTGGGAAACGGCCATGATGATCGAACCACTGGGATGTGTACTTCAGACGTTCATGAAAGCAGAGACTAAGCCAAGTGACTCCGTACTGGTCCTCGGTTCGGGTGCAATCGGTTCCCTGTGTCAGCTTGTTAGCAAACGATTGGCAAGGCTTACTGTAGGCACGGAAGTGGATCCATACCGCAAAGAGTTCGCTTCAGGGATCGCGGATCATGTGTTCTATCCTCAGGATCTGACACTGGATAAAGTTTACGAGATCAATAATAACAAAAAGTTTGATATTGTAGTGGACGCGGTTGGTAACCAGCTTCATGTAGGGTTTGAGCTGATTGCCAAAGGCGGCAAAATTATTCCTATGGGATATGACGACAGCTATGAGGTAACGTTCAAATCAACAGCCGTCATTAATGATGGCATTAGTATCATCGGTGCAGTTGCTAATCACTCGATGATCAGTACGGCACTGAAATTTGCCCAAAGCATCCCGGAACTGGAACAGATGGTGACAGCCAAGGAACTGCTGAGTGATTATGAACAGGCCTTTAATGGAACGATTGGTTATGACATGCACACTGGAGAGAAGTTGCCGATGAATTCAGTCAAAACAGCTCTTATCCTATAAGCATGTAGACATTAGCGGGTTTGCCGCTGCGAGAAGTTAGAATTCGCAGCGGTGAAAACCGCAGAAGGAAGGGATATCGATTGAAATTGCTTCAAGATTTGCCGAAGAATCCACGCTACTCCATTTTACTCGAACCGGTATGGGCCATTCCGGGCACGATCGTTCTCTTCTACGCTCCTTTATATATGAAGGAAGCCGGACTTTCGGACATTGAAATCGGTTTAATCAATTCGGTGAATCTTTATTTTGCCTTTATCTTTCAATTGTTTGCGGGTTCCATTACGAATAAGCTGGGCCGGAAACGAACAACGCTGATCTTTGATCTGCTTGCCTGGAGTGTTCCCATGTTCATCTGGGCCTTCTCCCAGAACTTCTGGCTGTTCCTGATCGCTTATTTACTGAATGCAACATCCAAGTTTGTAACGGTCGCCTTTAACTGTCTGATCATAGAGGATGTGGAGGAACACAAACGATCCAAGGTATTTGCCATTCTCAACATGATTATTACAGGGGCTGGGGTACTTACGCCGATTGCCGGAGTTGTCATTGCTGATTTTGGTATTGTACCAACACTGGCCAGCATTTACTTTGTCGGGGGCATCCTCATGACCGCCATGTTTTTCATTCGTAACCGATACACGGATGAGACCGAGGTCGGCAAGGAACTTATGGGACTGCATAGTAAAACCCGCGTGCTTCAGAGCTTGGGTTCCAGTCTGCGCCTGTTCGGCAAATCGTTCTACAAACGGAGACTTTTTCCGATTATTCTGATCACGGTGTTGTCCAATCTGATTTTGCAGCTGAACTTCTTTCAGGTCATTTTCTTCAAGGAACAGTTGAAATTTGATGACCGTGTCATTTCGTTTATCCCAGTAGTGACTGCGGTAACCGTCATGCTGCTCTATCTGGTCATCATTCCGCGACTGAAACGGCGTTCGGAAGAAAAGTATGTTGGTTTTTCCATCGTGCTTAGCACGGCCGGAGCCATTCTGTTTCTATTGATCCCTGTGGGGAATATAGGCATGCTGTTTCTCACGTTAATTGTGCTCGCTGCGGGGAACTTCATTTTGCAGACGTACCGGGATTCCCTGCTGATGAACCGATTGGGTACGCATGAGAAAGCCGATATGTTCTCGGCCGTGCAGACGGTCATGACGCTGACAGCCATTCCATCGGGATACCTGACGGGCTTGCTCTACCATTACAATCCAACGCTGTTGTTCAGTGTCATTCTTGGTCTATATATCGTACTCATGGTCATCATGTTTTTCCTGCCAGATCCGCAAAAGCACTCCCAAGTGCTGGAACCTTACAAAAATATGTAGAAAAAGGGGTTTACTGTATTTGGAGCGAATATGTAGTACAGAAAAAATGAGTAAATGCATGTTCAAAAAGAGCGGTTTTCAGTACCGAGAAGATGGGATGAAGCTAGAAATGGAGTAGCGGAGCGTAGGAAAACTACGTGAGCAACCGCAATGTTTCCGAAGGAAACATACTTCGTAAGCCCACACTTATTTCGGCTGAATGCCATATTCGATGCTGATGATGCCACTAGGCATCCTTAGTAATCAAAAGCGTACTTTTTGAACTACCGCTAGAACATATTTTAACTTGGGAGGCTACTAACAAATGACTAACGTAATGACAACAGAAGCGCGGAAGCAATGGAGTTGGATGAACGAGCCCGAAAGCTGGTCCTTTACAGATCAGGGAGGTGTGCTGGTGGAAGCGAAGGCGGACACCGACTTTTTCCAAGATCCAGCGGGGAAGCACATTCGTGCAACTGCACCATTCCTGTCCATACCTGTGCCTGGCGATTTCGAAATCACCACCCAATTAACCGTTGATATGAAAAATCAATATGATTCCGGATGTCTGATGGTGATGGCGGATGATCTTAACTGGTGCAAAATTTGTTTTGAGTATGATGGAAAAGTGCCTACCATCGTGTCGGTGGTGACACGTGATGGTTCATCCGATGATTGCAATTCGGTTGAAGTCTCCGTACCTAATCCTTATCTGCGTATACGCAAAGTAGAGGACTGCATATCATTCTTTTATTCACCCGATGGGGATGAGTGGAAACTAATTCGTTATTTCGGCATGCCGATACAAGGGGAACTTCGAGCTGGATTAGTTGTACAATCGCCAACTGGAACGGGCTGTACGTGTCACTTTTTATCTGTGAACGTTACTCATCCGGACTTGACCGCACGTTTCTAATCCGCTCCCCCGGCCGATCATTGGAGGGAGAACAGGTTCATGGTAAAAGCGTTTATATTTGATTTTGATGGACTCATTGTGGATACAGAGACACCCTGGTATTATGCATTTCGCGATATTTATGAAGAGCACGGAGTGGAACTTGGTCTGGAGCTATGGTCGAAAAATGTGGGGACATCCTTTGAGGAGTTTCATCCATTTCTATATCTGGAGCAGGCGCTCCAAAAAAAGATAGATCATGATCATATCAAACTGCTCTCTGAACAGAAATACGAAGTCTATTTGGGACAGGCCGCCATTCTTCCGGGGGTGTATGAATTACTGCAGTCTGCGAGGCAGAAGGGGATTCAGCTTGCGGTTGCTTCCAGCTCTACACGGGACTGGGTGCATGGTTACTTGCAGAAATTAGGCATTTTTGATTATTTCACAGTTGTTCATACATCCGAGGATGTGAAGCGAGTGAAACCGGACCCTGAACTTTACCTTCTTGCTCTCCGGAGTCTTGGGATCGAGGCTTCCGAAGCGATTGTGTTCGAAGACTCACCTAATGGCTTGAAGGCAGCCAATGCAGCAGGTATTCGTTGTATCATCGTGCCTAACGAGGTAACGTGTGGTCTGGAATTCGCCATGCATGAACTGCGGTTATCCTCGCTGGCCGAGATTGATATGGAGGCGCTTTAATCCAGATACTGCTTGCGTAGCTCGATAGGGGAGATCCCTTCGTATTTTTTGAACACAGATCCAAAGTAACTGGCACTGTTGAAACCAACAGCTTTGGCTATTTCATGAGCGGTTGTAGCGTCATTTTCGATGAGCATTTCCTTGGCTTTCAACAACCGATATCGCATCAGATACTCCAGTGGAGTCATTTGAAATTCTTTTTTGAATATCCGATTGAGGTGTTGCTCGGTAACGTCCATCTGCTCAGCCAACATGGGGAGAGAAATATCCTGATGATAATTTTGTTTGATAAAAGTAATGAGTTCATCCAATCTTAATCGGGCATCAGAACGTTCGTAAGCACTATAGCGTTCACCTTCAATGGTTAATCTGACCAAAAGCATGTACAGTAATGCGGAGACGTGCCAGATTCGATCCTTGTGCCGGGACTGCAGCGCCAACGTAATTTCACGCAACAGGATATGAAGCATTCCATCCGGCTTGAAGGCGCGCAGCTCCCCGATCTGCAAGGTATGCAAGAACCGTGGCAACAAATAGCCATTGAAAGACAGACAATCAAATCGTAATGAATCACTCAGATTGTGGTAACGGTAGGTTACCTCCGGGAACAAAATGAGAGCGGTCCCTTTTTTGATCGAGAATTCATGATTCTTTGCTGCGATTCGCCCTGTTCCTCCGATGCACTGTACAATGCTGTAATCCCGTGAATGGTCGCTCCAATTCATCAATTCATCAACGGTCAACTGGTTTTGCCCTGTAATCATGAGCGGCATATCGGTATCCAGCGGATTCCCCATGCTAGGTTTCGGCATCGTCGTGTTATTCCTCTTTTCGTTAAAGGATCATGTGCGTAAGTGGCGTGGTTACAGAGTTAAAAGAAACCTAGAAAGAATTATATTACATAAATGGAATAATTTTAATTGAATGACGGACGATATATAAAACGTTTTCATATAAATGCTTCAACAATTATTTATTGGATGAATGAGTATGAACTGTAGTCTGATCAGCCTCTATCTATGGATCTAAAAGTACGCCTGCCTTGCCAACAGAATGCGAAACGGTATACGCTATAACGAATGAGTGATTAAAGAAAGGAATGCAAACATGAAGAAAGTCATCGTAGTTGGATCGGGTATTCTGGGGGCATCAACAGCCTATCAATTAGCCAAACGGGGCGCAGAAGTAATCATCATAGACCGAAAAGATATAGGACAGGCAACGGATGCAGCTGCTGGGATCATCTGTCCATGGCTGTCACAGCGACGTAATCAGGACTGGTATCAGCTCGCCAAGGCTGGTGCGCGGTTCTATCCTGGCATCATAGCGGAGCTTGAAGACGAAGGAGAAACGGAAACCGGTTATGCTCAAGTGGGCGCGCTTAGTATTCATACGGATGTGGACAAAATCAACAAGATGGAAGAACGGGCCCATCTTCGCAAAGCAGATGCACCGGAGATTGGCGACATTACACCTCTTGATGCCAAAGAAACCCGTGAGCGTTTTCCATTGCTGGATGAACGTTATCAATCGGTACATATCAGCGGTGCTGCACGTATAGATGGAAGGGCGCTTCGCGATGCCTTGATCCGATCTGCACAGCGAAATGGAGCGGAAGTGATCCATGGAGACGCCACGCTTCAATTCGAAGCAAATCGGGTCGTGGGTGTGAGTGTTAATGATCGGAGTTTCCTGGCAGATGAAGTCGTTGTCTGTGCAGGTGCATGGGCGAACGAACTGCTGAAGCCGCTCGGCATACACTTTAAAGTGCATTATCAAAAGGCACAAATTATGCATCTACATGTCACGGATGGGGAGGATACAGGCCGCTGGCCTGTGATCATGCCACCTTCTGACCAATATCTCTTGGCCTTTGATCAGCAGAAGATTGTGATTGGTGCCACTCATGAAAATGATGTGGAGGGTTATGATACAAGAGTAACCGCAGGGGGCATGCAGGAAGTTTTGGATAAAGGCCTGGAACTGGCACCAGGTCTTGCAGACAGTACATTCCAGGAAGTACGAGTTGGGTTCCGTCCGTTCACACCTGGCTTTCTGCCAGTAATGGGGGCTGTCCCAGGCTGGCAAGGTCTGATTACAGCGAACGGACTTGGAGCCTCTGGATTGACCATGGGTCCTTTTATCGGGAGTCAACTGGCGAAACTAGCTCTTGGCATGGAGCTGGATATCGATATTGAGCCCTATGCTGTTAGCAAAGCAATGGATGAAATTGAAAGAGGTGAACTATGACATATTCACAACGTTTATCCGATGGGGCGAATTCGTCCGATATCATATATCTGGAACATCAGATCGGTACAACGAAAGAAGAACTGCGCATAGCTTTGGAGAAACAAGAAACATACAAACGCGAATTGTCGGAATTGAAGTCAACACCAATCGGTAATGCATCGGAAGACAGTTCTGAAGAGCAAATTTTAATGGAGAAGGCAAGCCAAACGCAGGACTTGATTGAGACCTTGTCTGCACAGCTGGGTCAGCTACAGGAAGCATTGGCGAAACTAGGCGATTGATCGGTACATATCGCTGATCTCTCTGAAACACCGACAGAAATAATATACGATACGTATAAAACGAAAACCCCTTATATTAAGGGGTTTTTCTGATTTAGTTCAAATGGTTTATATCAATAAATGAACGTATGGTATAAAATGGAATCAGGTGCTGAACTGTCAATTCAGGTACCCATGTAACCAATCACGAAACTATGCTGAGAGGTGGGTTCCAAATGTATAAAGAAGTGATACGCGTTGAGGACATCACGGGGTTTCAGTCCAGATCTGAAGAGTTTTTCCCACTTCACTGGTTTCGAAAAATGCTGTCCGAGCATCCTGTGTACTATCACGAAGATACAGACACCTGGAATGTGTTCAGATACGATGATGTGAAGCAGGTTCTGAGTAATCATGAGTATTTTTCAGCCGAAGGAACCCGGACAACAATTGCCGTTGGAGCAAAGAACAATGAAGGCACGCCTCCAGACAAATTAAACATATCAAGTATCGATCCTCCTCGTCATCAAAAAAGTCGTTCGTTGTTATCGGCTGCTTTTACACCGCGTAGCCTGAAGAACTGGGAGCCCCGCATTCGCAACATTGCAGAGCAGCTGGTAGCCGATATTGAGCCAAATACGACCATTGATATTGTTCAAGCGTTGGCTGCTCCGCTGCCTTCGATGGTTATGGCTGATCTGCTCGGTATCCCTCTCACAGACAGTCATCGCTTCAAGAATTGGGTAGATATTCTGTTTCAACCTACCAATCCGAAGACTGCTGAAGAGAGTGAACTGAAAAAACAAACTGCAGCGCAAGAGTACTATCAATTCCTGTACCCCATTGTGGTACACAAACGGACCCATCCTGGTGAGGATATCATTACCGATCTGTTGAACGTTGATGTTGAGGGGGAGAAGTTCACGGAGGATGAGGTTGTTCGCACGACCATGCTTCTGCTTGGAGCCGGTATAGAGACAACAAGCCATATGGTTTCAAATACGTTCTATTCCTTCCTCTACGATGACCCGAGCTTGTATGGCCAACTCAGGCAGAACCCCGAATGGGTTCCGCTCGCAGTGGAAGAAATGCTTCGTTATCGGTTCCATAATGCCAAGCGACATCGGACAGTGAAGCAGGATAATCAACTGCTCGGAGTGGATTTGAAAAAAGGAGATGTTGTCATCTCCTGGATGAGTGCAGCCAATATGGATGAACAGATGTTTGAAGAGCCCTTTGAGCTGAATATTCATCGTCCTAATAACAAAAGACATCTTACCTTTGGTAATGGCCCACACTTTTGTCTAGGTGCCCCACTGGCAAGAATGGAACTCAGCATTGCCTTGACAGCATTTGTGGAGAAGATTGCTCGGATTGAACCGGTAGACTCCTTTGATTTGGAGAATAATCTGGCCACTTCAGCTCCGGGGCAGTCGTTGACCCATCTGCCAGTGAAGATCGTTGCGAGTGAGAAGTAATCATACGGGATACAACCTAAAAAGCGGCAGATCAGACGTAAACGTCTTGATCTGCCGCTTTGTTATGCAAGCAAGTATGAAGCTGGACACCTTAATTTGAATTCATAGAAACTTTTTGTCTTACCACCTGTTTGATTTCTTCCTCTTTGGCTTGTTTGGTACGTTTGATAAAGAAGGAAAGAACTAATCCCACAACAGCGATACCGATGATAACAACATAAGCATCATTGATACCCTGGATCATGGATTCTGTAGCAAGCTGTTTTTGACTGAGACCATTGGCTGCACCAGTCGCCATCATATCCTGTACATGTGCAGTTGTACGCGAGGTCATGACACTTACGAGCAATGAAGTACCTACAGCGCCAGCCACTTGTCTGACGGTGTTGGAGATAGCAGTACCGTGTGCACCAAGTCTTGGTGGCAGTTGGTTAAGCCCCGCAGTCTGAATCGGCATCATGAGCAGAGCCATACCAATTCGGCGGCCGGTTGACATTAATACCAGGTAACCATAACTGGTTGAATCCGTTAAGTCGATGAAACCAATTGTCGTCACGATGGTGATCACCATCCCGATTACAGCGAGCCATTTCGCTCCAAATCGGTCAAACAATTTTCCGGCTACTGGCATCAGGAAGCCCATGACAAGCGCACCCGGAAGGAGTAATAATCCGGACTCCAGTGCAGTGTAACCACGTGCGTTCTGGAGATACAAGGGAAGCAACATCATGTCAGCATACATGATCATTGTAATCGCGATACTGATGACCGTGGTCAGGGAGAACATGTTGTATTTGAAAGCCCGCAGATCAAGCAGCGGAGTTTCAGAAACGAGCTGACGCCAGGTAAACAGAGCAAGGGCAACAATACCAGCCGCAATGCAGATAAGAACTTCTGCACTTGACCATCCCAGACTTCCTGCTCTGCTGAACCCGTAGAGCAATGCGCCAAATCCGATCGTGGACAGCACCACACTGATTGTGTCGAACTTTGTGTTGACCCTTTCGGATACATTCTTCAGGTATACAAACGCAAAGGCAATAACAATAAGAGTTAATGGAATCATGCCGTAGAACATTGTTTGCCAAGAGTAGTTCTCAAGGATATAACCGGCAAGGGTAGGCCCGATTGCAGGGGCAAAAATGATGGCAAAGCCAACCATACCCATCGCAGATCCTCGTTTTTCAGGAGCAAACAAAGTCAAAATAACGTGCATCAAGAGCGGCATGATAATGCCGGCGCCAGCTGCCTGAATCATACGTCCTGTCAGCAGTGTGCCAAAGTTATTTGCAAGAGCGGATACGATGGTACCAATCAGGAAAATAAACATGGAAGCTTGGAATAATTGCTTGGTTGAAAAGCGTTGCATGAAGTAGGCCGTAATGGGGATCAGCACTCCGTTCACCAGCATGTAACCTGTCGTTAACCATTGTGCTGTTGCGGCGGAGATATTAAAATCACCCATCAGTTCCGGTGTAGCGACACTCATGATCGTTTGATTCAACGTTGCAAGGAAGGCTCCCAAAATCATGATAAACAGGATGGGGCCTTTCTTTACGGATAATTCTTCTTGTACTCTAGCCTGACTCAATCCTTTTCATCCTTTCAATCCACGCGTGACTAAATTTACAACGTGTTGTATAGTTTACATTGTATTTATTGAATTATATACATATTCGGACAGATTACAATTTACGTTATGATGTGTTTTCGTCGTTTATTTTACAAATAAAATGAATTTGTTGTGTAAATCAAAAATAAACGACTGATCGTTTAAAATTGTAATGTTTAAAAATTTGATAGGAGGGATACACGTGAAAGACGAGAAGAAATCAGCCGTGGACCCAAGAATATTGCGAACACGTCAGTTAATTCGAGGTGCATTTGTTGAATTGCTGCAGGAAATGGATATTGAGAAGTTGTCAGTCAACAAAATTGCCGAACGAGCGACGATCAATCGGGTAACCTTCTACCTGCACTATCGTGATATTACGGATATGATGGAGAAGATGGCCGACGAGATGATTGAGCATATTGAACGTATCGTGGATGAATATGCCCCTCATTTTGAGAAGCATAGGACGGAAGAGGCTTGGCCTGTTTTGGTCAAGTTACTGGAGCATTTTGCAGAGAACGCCTCGTTTTATCAGGTCGTACTTGCTACAAAGCGCACACCGATTTTTACCGAACGACTGCTCAAATTGTTGAGTACGCTGGTCAAAGCCAAGATTGATCGGGTGGAGATGGAGGATGAACTGGAAGAGTCCGGCATTCACAAAGAAATCGCAATCTGGTACGGTTCTTCGGCCCTGATTGGTACCATTGTCGCCTGGCTGCGTAATGATATGCCTTATTCCCCGCATTTTCTGGCGAAACAATTCTCGTTGATTCGCTCGTACTCCTATAATGACCTGATATAATCAAAGTACAATCCGCTGACGGCAAACGGGGGGATATGACAGGGAAATTGCAGCCCATTTCACCTAATGTAATAGAGGAGGAATAATGTAATGAAATATAGTGCAGAACGTATCTATGTAAGATTTTGGAATGTGGAAGATGCCTCTTTGCTTCTGGATCTACAGATTCGTAACCGTACGGAAATCGAGAAAATCACAGCGAGTAATCGGGATGATTCTTTCTACAGCCTGGAAGGGCAAAGGTCACTTATTGAGAGCTGGAACAAGAAGAGAGAAGAAGGAAATCGCTATTCTTTTGGACTTTTTCTACATACAACGGATGAACTCGTCGGTGAAATTTCTTTGTTCGAGATCATATTGGATTCTACCCCAAAATGGATCGTTGGTTATGTGACGGATATTCTACATCAAGGAAAAGGGTATATGAGCGAAGCCCTGCAATGTGTGCTGGAGTTTGCCAAACACGAAACTGAAATTACTCGAATCGAAGCTGGCGCTGTACCTGATAATACAGGCTCCATCCGTGTCCTTCAAAAAGCAGGATTCAAGGAGAATGGGTCACAGCCTGTGCCAATCCAGGGAATGTTGAAAGAACATACGATGTTTGCTGTGGACTTACTATAAGCACGATGTTTTACTATTTACTATAGAAGTTGAACTATATATTTAAACGTAACGGAGAGGACAGAAAAAAACTATGGCTACTATACTCGTTGCAGACGACGATGCGAACATTCGCGAACTCGTTTGTTTATTTCTAAAAAACGATGGATTCACAACGGTGGAAGCTGCCGACGGTAAGGAAGCTCTCACCGTGTATGGCGAAACTCCAGTGGATCTGGTTGTGCTTGATATTATGATGCCTGTTATGGACGGTTGGGCACTGTGCAAGGAACTCCGAAGAGCGAATCCCGACCTCCCGCTACTCATGTTGACCGCGAGAGGAGAGACTTGGGAGAAAGTGAAAGGATTCGAATTGGGGACGGATGATTATTTGACCAAACCGTTTGATCCATTGGAGCTTACCGCTCGTGTCCGAGCATTGCTGAAACGATACAAAATTGGCTCTACACACACAATCCATTTTGGCAACGTCATTCTGGATCGTCAGACGTATAAGGTGACAAGAGGTACGGAGTCGCTTACGTTACCACTTAAGGAGTTTGAATTATTGTATAAACTTGCTGGAACACCAGGACAAGTCTACACACGTGAGCAGTTGATTGATCAGATATGGGGAATTGACTACGCCGGAGATGATCGAACAATAGACGTACATATTAAGCGCCTTCGCGAACGATTCGCGACTACACCTGACTTTCGGATTGAAACGGTGCGTGGGCTAGGATACAGACTTGAGGTCCATGAATGATCCGATCCATATATATTCGTGTGGTCCTGACCTTTCTGGGGTCTGTCATCGCTGGTACGGTCATTTCATTTTTTGTGTCTACCTGGATATTTGAGGACAAATTGAACCAAAACGCTCAAATTAACTTGCGTAATTTTGGCCAAGACGTTGTGCAGATTTATAAGACCCTGCCTTTACGTGAAGCGGACTTGTATGTAAGTGGAATGAAGCAGCTCAATTCCTATCATATCCGAATTTACGAAGCTTCCGGTCAGTTCGAGTCTTACGGAAAACTTAACGGACATAAGTCTGCTGCTGTGACGAGTGAGCAACTAAAGAAAGTATTAGCTGGGGGCGTTGTTCAAGATACGAGGGATGGGATCGCTACGGTGATTTTAGGGTTGCCTTTGAAAACGGAGATGGGAACCAAAGCGATGTTTTTGGAAACACTCTCACCTCCCTCAGCCACGTTTGTGGTCAAGTGGGGCTTGATCTTTGCAATCAGTTCGTTGATGACAGGAAGTTTGTTAATCCTGGTTGCTTCTGTATATCTGGTGAGACCGATCAAGAAGTTGACCCAAGCAACCAAACGAATTGCAGCTGGAGATTTCAACGTCAAGTTGAACATTAAGCAAACGACTGAGATTGGTACGTTGGCTCGCAGCTTTGAAGAAATGATGCATGATCTGAAGCAGTTGGAGCAGATGCGCAGGGAATTTGTTACAAATGTTTCACACGAGGTTCAGTCTCCGCTCACCTCGATATCCGGTTACGCTTCGGCACTGAAGCAAGTAAACCTCTCAGAACAAGAGCGAAACCGTTACCTGGATATTATCATCTCTGAAGCGAAACGAATGTCCAAAATGAGCGATAGCCTGCTCAAGCTGAGTTTGCTTGAATCGCAGTCACAGCAACTAAGGCTCAATTCCTTAAGCCTTGATGAACAGATCCGGCGGGTCATTGTGGCACTTCAGCCGCAATGGTCTGCGCGCAACATTCATTTCGAGCTTGATTTGGAGAACGTGAAGGTAACGGCTGATCACGACCAGTTAAATCAGGTATGGACAAACATCATAGGAAATAGCATCAAGTTTTCCAAGGATGGCGGTATGATTAAAGTCCGTATCGAAGAGGATTTCAAAAATGTGACTGTTCGAATATCCGACACGGGCATTGGAATTCCCCTGGAAGACCAGAAGCGTATATTCGACCGCTTTTTCAAGGCAGATCGTTCCCACAGTCGTAAATACGACGGGAGTGGTATGGGACTAGCAATCGTTAAACAGATCGTATCGCTTCATCAGGGTGACATCGGAGTGGAAAGCGAACCTGGTCAAGGTACGACCTTTATTATCACGTTGCCCATCCATCCACCAACGGATAGTTAGGCTCACAGGATAGGTGAATGAATTAGAATATCCACGGAGTATTTAAACCGAATTTTTATGCCATGTGTAACATGCAAGCTTCCTTGTATGTTACAACATGGCATTTTTTTTGCTTGTTCATATTCCGTTCATATTAAGGTCATTGGGAGTACATCTTTGTTAGTTAGGCTTGAATTAGCGGCCTGTTAGGCCAATATACAGATGAGGATAGGAGCAGATGAATGTGAATCAACATGTAGAGAAAGAAGTACAGAGTAAAAGCAAAATAAAGAAAGTGTTAAACATCTTGTTTAAAGTGTTTGCCGCAATCGTTATCGTAATCCTACTTTTTGTAGCTACCGTGTATACCGTTAACAAAATCAGCAGTTATTCGGAGCAAAAAAGAATGGAACCATATGGTCAACATGTATCCGTAGACGGGAAAAATATGAATGTGTTTATTCAAGGCAAAGGCGAGGAAACGATTGTGCTTCTGCCGGGTTTTGGAACAGCGTCACCTGCACTTGATTTTAAGCCACTTATTTCAGAACTATCCCCCTATTATAAAGTCGTTGTGGTTGAACCTTTTGGTTATGGATTGAGTGATCAGACTGACAAGGAACGCAGCACAGCAAATATCGTCAGTGAAATCCACGAAGCGCTGCAAAGTCTACATATTGATCGGTATATCTTAATGGGTCATTCCATTTCAGGGCTCTATAGTCTGGACTATGTGAACAAATATGCAGATGAAGTAAGTGCATATGTTGGGCTGGACACCAGTGTTCCAGCGATTAGTGAACAGAAGGTTGAAGCATCAGAAATCGTACCGATTACATGGTACCGTAACTTGGGTTTCCCACGTTTGCAATTAAAAATGAGTGATGATCCATATGCTGGGCTACCGTATGATGAACAAACCAAAGAACAATTGAACATTTTGATACAAAAGAACATGTTTAATTCAACTCAATTAAACGAGATTGTAAGCATGTATTCCAACTTTAAAGCAGCTGAACAGCAAACGTTGCCTGTTAATCTCCCGGTTCTTTTCTTTGTTCAAAAGAATCATCCGGTAGCGGAGAATTGGGTTCCTGAACATGAGAAGTTAATAGAGAATTCTGTGCGTGGTGAAGTGATGCTACTCGAAGCAAATCATTATTTATACCGTTCCCATGCCAAAGAAATCGCTGAAAAATTCAGGAGTTTTATGACGCAGCAATAAATATTGATTGACTTATTCATATTCAGTTCATATTGACGTCACGGGGAGTACATTTTCATTGGATAAGATTTCATTAGCAGCAAAGAAGACAACCGAACAAACAGTTCAAGACAGGAGAAGATCAGAGTGACACTACCAGAAGGAAAAAAAGCCAAGAACAGAACCAGGCTCAAGAAGGTACGAAATATTATACTTAAAGTACTGGGCGCAATCTTAATTGCCATTATTCTATTTCTAGGTATTGTTTATATCACAAATGTGATTAGTAGTAATTCAGAGGCGAAAAAGATAGAGCCCTACGGTCAGCATGTATCTGTAGACGGGAAAAATATGAATGTGCTCATTCAAGGTGAAGGCAAGGAAACGATTGTGCTTCTGCCCGGTTATGGAACAGCAACACCAGCGCTTGATTTCAAGCTGCTTATTGATGAATTATCTCCATATTACAAAGTGGTTGCTGTTGAGCCATTCGGTTATGGATTAAGTGATGAAACTGAAAAAGAAAGAACCACAGAGAATATCGTAAGTGAAATTCATGAAGCTCTGCAACAACTTGATATTCATCAGTACATGCTTATGGGTCACTCTATTGCAGGCATTTACGGCATTGATTATGTGAACAAATATCCGGGTGAGGTGACTGCTTTTGTCGGTATCGACAGTAGTGTTTCCACCCAACCTAGTATTACAGATGCGAAGTTCCCATTAAAAACGTTTGCGCTTCTCAGAAATACAGGTCTCTTAAGATTAATGATGAAAGTAAATGCAGACCCCTATGAGGGACTGGCATTTGACGATCACACAGTTGAGCAGATGAAAATGATCTCAAATAAAAACATGTATAATCCCACGTCATTAAATGAGATGGATCATATTTATTCCAATTTCAAAGGTGCTCGAGGTTTAACCTTCCCTAAAGACCTTCCACTTCTTCTCTTTGTACAAGCAAATAATGAAGGTGTTGAAGGATGGATTCCGTTGCATGAAGGGCAGATCAAAGATTCAGTACATGGGAAAGTCATCACTATGGATGGTTCACATTATTTACATCATACTCAATTCAAAAAAATTGCTGAAGATGTAAGAGCATTTATGAACGAAGCAAAATAAATATGGTTTCGGCCGTTGCCGTGATGAAAGAGAGAGGAATTCAACATGAGATTATTTGAGATACTGTTAGTTCTATCCTGTTTTGCTTTACTCGTAGACCTACTATTTATTAAAAGAAGTGCAAAGAAAACAGGATTGGGTTTGGGGATAGGAAGTAGCGTTATACTCGTAGTTCAATTGTTAGTTGAGGGATACAGATGGCAGTTGCTTTTGGTATATATCATGACGGCTCTATTCATAATTATTGTTTTACTCAGACATTCCGAAAAGATGATGAATCTAAAAATAGGGAAGTTCTTGAAATATAGTTTATCTTCCCTGATTGTCATTCTGCTGGTTGCTTCTACTGCCTTGTCTGTATACTTACCTGTCTTTAATTTGCCGAAGCCGGATGGTCCAGAGAAAGTGGGAACTCAAACATTTCATTTAACGGACCAGAACAGAGACGAAAGCTTCACTGAAGATCAAAGCGATAAGAGGGAACTAATGGTTCAAGTTTGGTACCCTACTGAAAATAGGAATAATATCAAGCGTGACACGCTGTTTCCAAATAATAAAGAAATGTTCAAAAAGTATATTCAGAGCTTCTCTGCTTCTTTAAAAATGCCCGAATTTGTACTCGACTACTTGAAGTATAGTCACACCAACTCTTATGAAAATGTAGAAATATTACCTTCCACAAGTCCTTATCCCGTGGTAGTGCTATCTCATGGTATGGGAACTAGTAGAGTTCTACAAGCATCACAGGCGGAGAATCTGGCCAGTCATGGGTTTATCGTGGTCACCATCGATCATACGTATAGCACCTTTGCTACGCTTTTTCCAGATGGCCGTGTAACGGATTATAAAAAAAGTACGACTACACTAGATGAACGTACAAAAACAGGGAATATATGGACGAAAGACGTGGAGTTTGTAATCGATCAAATCGAAAAGCTGAATTCAGGTGCAATCGAAAGTCAGTTTAAAGGAAAGATCGATTTAAATAACATAGGCGCGATGGGGCATTCTTTTGGGGGTGCAACCGCGTTTAATGCAACGTATTTAGATCAGAGAATCAAGGCCGGGGTTAATATGGATGGGTCACTATATGAAGTGGAAAATAGAGATGATATAAACAAGCCGTTTATGTTCATCCGATCAGGAAGTTTTGAAGACTGGTTAGCCAATTTTGAAGTGGATAGAAATTCGGATGATGAAGTAACTAAATTTCTTTCAGATGAGCTGCACATTATGAAAAATGTTATCAATCATGGGGGAAATGTGATCTATGTAGAAGGAACCCAGCACTTTAATTTCACGGACCTTCAATTCTATTCGGAGCTGGTTAAACTGTCCGGGATCACAGGAGACATCAATGGTAAAAGAGGATCAAGCATCGTAAACGAATATGTACTCGATTTCTTTAACAAGCAACTGAAAGGTACCGGTGGAGATTTGATTCAGGGACCGAACGACTTGTATCCGGAGGTGAAATTTGTAGACCCAGAAGAGCTCTAATCAACCAAAACAAACATGTAAACTCAGGAGATGATGTGAATGGGACGACAAAAGGGAAAACGCACTTCAATCACCGCCTTAACGCTGGTGTTAACGATGTTAGCTCCAATGTCAGTCATGGCCGCACCAGCTACGAGTAACAACAGCGATCTGACGTATGAACCAACCAAGAAAATAGTAGCGGAGAAAGCGAAGATCCTTACCGAGACGTATGATACGACCAGTGTGCAATATGCATTAATCGATGGTGGCGAGATTGTGGTGTCCGGTCAGACAGGCAAGAACGATCTAAAGGACAAGGTGCCTCTGACGCCGGATACGATCTATGGCATAGGTTCAACTAGTAAAATGTTCCTCACAGCTTCTGTTATGAAGTTAGTTGACGAAGGCAAGATTGATTTGGATCTGCCTGTTGTGAACTATATACCGGATTTTCAGATGAAAGATCATCGCTACAAACAAATCACACCACGCATGCTGTTGAATCATTCTTCCGGTCTGCTGGGCAGCACTGGCAGCAATGCCACATTGTACGGGGATAATGATACGTACTCACATGATACGTTTCTCGAGCAATTGGCGAGTCAAAACCTGAAGGCAGATCCCGGCGCATTCTCCGTGTATAGTAACGATGGGTTTACGTTATCCGAGATTATGGTTGAACGTGTTAGCGGCATGAGTTTTACAACTTTTATACATCAATATTTTACGGAACCTTTGGACATGAAACATACCAAAACACCACAGGATGTGGTTGACCCGGCAGCAATGGCAGGAATCTATTCTCCTTTGGTTGAGGGTCAGCTTCCACAAGAGAATTATAATGTCATCGCTACTGGAGGCATTTATTCCACCGCTGAAGATCTTGTGAAGTTTTCACAAATCTTCACGGGAGAGGTCCAAGACATTCTTTCCAGTAAGTCAGTCGAAGCCATGCCGCAAGAAGAATACAAAAGAGGCATGTGGCCGGAGGGTGGCGACACGTCTATATCTTACGGGCTAGGGTGGGATAGTGTAAATCTGTACCCATTCAGTGAATACGGCATCAAAGCAGTAACCAAAGGTGGAGATACCATATCTTATCACTCATCATTAATCGTATTGCCGGAATACAATCTGGCTGCAGCCGTTACTTCATCTGGTGGGACAAGTGCCAAAGATCAGTTCATTGCGAGTGAATTATTGCTCAGCGCACTTGAGGAAAAGGGGATTATTACAGAACGGAAGCCGGAAAAATCATTTGGCGTGCCAGTGAAGGCCGATATGCCTGAAGAAATATCTACGTATGCTGGTATATATGGTGCCAATAATTCGGTTAAGAAGATCGAAATGAATCATGCTGGACAACTGACTGTATCCACACTCACAGCTCCAAGTAATCCGGCTCAAACATACACCTATACAGCGGATGGTACTTTTGTTAACGATGAAGGCACGGAAAAGTTGAAATTTGTTAAGGAGAAGAATGGAAGGACTTATCTGTGGTCTCGATCTTTTGTATCCTTGCCAGGACTTGGTCAGTTGGCTTTCTCAGAATATAAAGCGGAGAAGCTGGAAGTCAATGAATTATCCCAGGATATTACGGCCTCATGGGGGCAGCGTGAAGGTAAAAAATATTACCTGGTGAATGAGAAATACACATCAACGGTTTATCTCAATTCAGCACCAATTCTCCCGATTCATTTGGACAAAGAGACCCCGGGGTATATATCCAACACTAAGATTATTGGAGCAAACGAAGCAGTCACGGAGCTGCAAATCCCTGGCCTGGCTGGACGTGATACCAAGGAGATTTATTTCACCGAAAAGAACGGAGTAGAGTACATTACAGCCGTTGGTAGCATATACGCCAGTGAGGAAATGGTACAACCACTATATTCGGGTAAACAATCTCTAGCAACAATTCAAGCAGACGGATATGCCAGATGGTTTTCGATACCAGCAACGGTGAAAGGAAAAGTCATGACGGTTAAAATGCCTGCAACTGGCGGCTTTGCCGTATATGATCAGAAGGGTATTTGTATTAATCACACCGTAGTCAGCGGTCAGAATGAGGTTGTTTTACCAGAAAACGGCCGCATTGTATTTGCAGGTGACGTGGATTCCACATTTGAAATTTCATTGAAATAGTAACAATAGATTTGGTGCAGTGAAAGATGATGATTTTTGTAGGAGTAAAAATAGTGAAAAACAAAAGAAGTCGCGAAATCGCGGCTTTTTTCTGTTCAAGAGATGATGAACATACGATCGCAGTTACTTTATTGGAAAATTTAGGTTGACACTTCTTTTTATCGCGTATACAATCGTATACATAAATGCGTTGTATACATATGTATACACGTAATGGGGGTGGCAAAAATGAGAGATCGTGATCTGAATGAAATCAATGGAAGTGTACGTCAAGGTGAGCGTCCGAAACGTGATATGAGTGACAGCGAGCAACGTGGAGAGCGTTCCAGACGTGGCAGAGGGCATGGAGAACATCAGGGAAAACGGGGCCATGGTGCGCAAACATTCCGCCGCGGCCGGATTCTTGTATTTCTGGAGCAGATGCAGAATCGAAGAACAACGCTCGCCAGACAACTTGGTCAGGAGGAGTATGAACATATTCGCCCGATGATCAGTGGGGAGTTGAAAGCTATTGATCAGGTCATCGACGAGTATATCCATCTTTTCGAGCTGCAAAATGAAGATGTAAGTCCCAATAAGGATCTGGAGAGTGAGAGTGAATAAGTATGATTCGTCGTTTTTTTTCGTATTATCGTCCCTATAAAAAACTGTTTTTGATTGATTTTGGATGCGCTGTACTCGCAGGGCTTCTGGAGTTGGCTTTCCCCCTTGCCGTCAGCAAATTCATTAATGAATTGTTGCCAGGTCAGGATTGGCCTCTTATTTTGCTTGCCTGTATTGTGTTGTTATCCATCTATGCACTTAATACCGTATTGAACTATGTCGTTACATACTGGGGACATATGCTTGGCATTAATATTGAGACCAACATGCGTGAGAAGATGTTCGCTCACTTGCAGAAGCTGTCCTTCCGTTTCTTTGATAATCGTAAAACAGGCCACTTAATTGGTCATCTTACGAATGATCTGAATGATATCGGCGAGGTTGCTCACCATGGACCTGAAGATGTATTCATCGCAGTAATGACATTAATCGGATCGTTCTGGCTGATGGCTAACATTAATCTTGAGCTTGCGCTGCTTACCTTTATCATTATCCCAATTATGGCTTGGGTCATTATCGTATTTGGCGGGCGGATGACGAAAACGTATCGGCGACTTTTCGGAGACGTCGGCAATTTCAATGCACGCATTGAAGATAACGTTGGTGGCATGCGTGTTGTGCAATCGTTCGCCAACGAAGAGCATGAGAAAGAACTTTTTGCGGTGGACAATCAGAATTTCCGTAAAACCAAACTGCTTGCCTACAAAACGATGGCGAAAAGTATCTCGGTCAGTTATATGATGATGCGACTGGTTACGGTGTTTGTCATGATCAGCGGGGCTTGGTTTTATATCGATGGCAGAATCAATATGGGTGACTTTATGGCCTTCTTGCTTCTATCCAATATCTTCTTCCGTCCGATTGAGAAAATCAATGCCGTCATTGAAAGTTATCCAAAGGGCATCGCTGGTTTCAAGCGTTATCTGGAGATCATTGATACAGAACCTGAAATTGCGGATAGCAAAAACGCCGTTGAATTTGAAAGTGTGAAAGGTGATATTCGCTTTGAGAACGTCTCGTTCGGATATGAATCCAGTCGGCGTATTCTGAGTGATATCAGTCTGTCTGTTCGACCAGGGGAAACCGTTGCTTTTGTTGGTCCTTCGGGTGCCGGCAAGACGACGATCTGCAGCCTGCTTCCCCGATTCTATGAGGTAGAAGAGGGACGTATCACTGTAGATGGCGTCGACATTCGTAACGTTAAGCTTCAATCCTTGCGTAAGCATATCGGAATCGTTCAACAGGATGTATTTTTGTTCTCGGGTACCATTAAGGAGAATATTGCTTATGGGGATTTGAGTGCAACGGATGAACAAATCTGGGATGCCGCCCGTCGTGCCTCATTGGAGGAATTGATTCTCACGTTGCCTGATGGCATGGATACCATTATTGGTGAACGTGGTGTTAAACTGTCGGGAGGGCAAAAACAGCGTTTGTCCATCGCACGGATGTTTTTGAAAAACCCGCCCATTCTTATTCTGGATGAGGCAACCTCTGCGCTGGATACGGAAACGGAAGCACTGATCCAGCAATCACTCGCTGAATTGTCAGTGGGCAGAACAACACTTGTGATTGCACACAGACTGACAACTATCAAGAATGCAGATCGAATCATCGTAGTAAACACAGATGGTATCGCTGAGCAGGGCAACCATGAGGAATTGGTCGCCGCTGGAGGGATATACAGCCGTCTTCATCAGGTGCAATATAGTCACTCTTAATCCAGGTAAATTGAACAAAAAAATAATTACACTCGTCACTCCGATGACAGAACAACCTTGCTGCGCATATGCGCGGCTTTTTTTATTGATAGGATAATAAAAATGAAGTTATCAAATGCTATGCAAAAGATAATGTTGACAACGTCCACTAACGTGATTATTATAATGTTGACAATGTCCACTAAAAAGGAGGGTTTGACATCGACTCTCAGTACATAAATCCAGATATACTGGCTGACATGCGACGTTTTAACCGTTTTTATACCAACATACTCGGTGTACTCGACAAGCATATTCTCGGAACAGGGTATTCCTTTGCAGAAGTACGGGTCATTATTGAAATTGGAATTCGGGGAGAGAGCATTGCGAACAATCTGGTAGATACACTGACCATTGATCGCAGTTACATGAGCCGAATTGTGAACAAGCTGTCCAAGGAAGGACTGCTGGTGAAAGTGGATTCTGCTGCCGACAGCCGGGTCAGTCTTATTCGTCTGACAGCCAAGGGTGAGGAACTGTATGCCCAATTGAATGATCGATCCGATCAACAGATCCTGAAGCTGATGCAAGAATTGAATGAAGAAGAGATTCAAGAGGTATACACCTCCATGATGAACATACAAGAGAAGTTGAACAAGAAGGCAGGAGAGACAACACGATGATACGATTTGAATGTGATTATAACGAAGGTGCGCATGAACGAATTTTACAAAGACTGATGGAAACCAACATGGAACAGACGAGCGGGTATGGCACGGATGAGCATTGCGAACGGGCGAGGATGCTTATTCGTCAGGCATGTGACAATGAGCACGCTGATGTTCATTTCTTGGTTGGCGGTACACAGACAAATACAACGGTGATTGCATCTATTTTGCGTCCATATCAAGGAGTGATTGCTGCGACATCGGGACACATTGCGGTTCATGAGACTGGAGCTATTGAAGCTACGGGACATAAGGTGCTCACAGTTCCAAGCGAGGACGGAAAGATCACGCCTGAGCAGGTTAGAGCAGTCTACGATGCGCACATGAATGAGTCGTCGCCGGAACACTGTGTTCAACCAGGAATGATCTACATTTCCCAACCAACGGAGAATGGAACGATGTACAGCAAGGCAGAACTGCAAGCATTGCATACAGTGAGCAGAGCATGTGGTCTTCCGTTTTTCGTGGATGGAGCACGTCTTGGATATGCACTCGCTTCACGCGATTGCGATATGACACTTGCTGACCTTGCACGATTGTGTGATGTATTTTACATCGGGGGAACCAAGATTGGCGCATTGATGGGAGAGGCGGTTGTCATCCTGAATGATGCACTGAAGCCAGATTTTCGTTATATGATCAAACAAAAAGGTGGCCTGCTTGCCAAAGGCAGATTGCTGGGAATCCAATTTGAAACGTTGTTCGAAGATGGTCTTTACCTCGACATTTCTCGTCATGCCGTAGATATGGCCTTGAGAATTCATGACTCACTTGAACAGCAGGGGGTACGCTTCCTGTACGATTCACCAACCAACCAGCAGTTTCCGATTCTGCCTGATCGTTTGCTTGAGAAATTACGCAGCGGTTATACCTTCTCCTTCTGGGAAAAAGTTGACGATACACACAGTGCGGTGCGGTTCTGCACCAGCTGGGCAACTCGTCAAGAGAATGTGGATGCACTGACTCATGATATCACTCAATTATTGTACGAAGAGATCCACGTGCCAGAACGGGTCGAAGCATTGGTCTAATCTTGTTCAAAAATGAAGGAGAACAGTTCCGATTTCCTTCTCATAAATACGAGTATTTGAATAATCCAAAAGCAATTACGCAGAATTCTGATACTGAAAAAGGACAACCCGTTGTGGTTGTCCTTTTTTGGTTTGTCTTTTTGTGAGATAGGCAGTATATACTCGGTTACTCACTCAAGGCCATGTCGTATTTCTCTTTCAGCCGTCGGATATCGGCTCTGGGCGGCGCACCGAACATGCGTGCATATTCGCGGCTAAATTGGGAAGCACTCTCGTAACCAACCCGGAACGCTACATCTGCCGCATCTGCAGATTCGGCCATCAGAAGTCGCCGGGCTTCCTGTAATCTTAATTGTTTCTGGAATTGTAATGGGCTCATAGCTGTAATCTCTTTGAAGTGACGATGGAATGAAGAGACGCTCATACTGGCGGTCTCAGCCAGATCTTCAATGCGAAATGGCTGTTCCCAATGATGAACGATGTACTCAATCGCTTCTCTGATCCGATAAGTGCTGCTACCTTCAACCGCAATCTGCGCCAGTTCTCCTCCGTAAGGCCCTTGAAGGAGGCGGAACAGGATTTCTTTAACGTACAACGGAGCCAGAAACGGAATCTCTCCCGGCGTATCCAGCAAACGAACAAGTCGGAGTACAGCGTCCTGAATGGACGATTCCATCTGACCTACAAACATGGCTCGTCTGGCGTTTTCGTTGAATGTTACCTTGATATTGCATTCGTTAAGTACTTCGAGAATTTGGTTAGGTGTGAATTCGAGCTTGAGACTTAAGTAGGGTGCATCAGCGGATGCCTTGATAATCTGCCCGATGACCGGGAGATTCATGGAAGCAATCAGGTAATTGGAAGGTCCATATTCATAACGCTCCTGTGCGAGCAATACTTCTTTCAACCCTTGAACAATCACACAAAATGAAGGTTTATACACTCTGTATGCGGGTTCACTAATCTTGGAATGGTGATAGACAAACAGGGAAGGAACCGCCGTTTCCATTGCACCGTTATGATTGGAATGGCGTTCGATCAGGTCACTCAATTCCTGTTTTGGTAGAAATAATTCTTCGGTCATACGTATCCTCCTCACGGATTTAACCTACTTAAATTATAAAGCTTACCGTACAGAACCAAAAGGGGGCCTGAGAGGATCAGGCAATCAATTAAGACGATTGATATACCGCTTGCAGCCCATGACTCGGCATACTAAGAGTATGTTAACAGAGCCAAGCGATTAAAGTTTATTCGAAAAGTTGGGTGAGTAAGGTGATGAAGTGGTTATCAAACCATGTGAGGCAAATATTGATTGACAGGCTCGAATCACAGATCAAGTTCGAAGAAAATTCCGTACATCGAGAGATATACTTCACATGCTGGTTAGAGCTAGTTACCAAAGAGGTCGAGACAACATCCATTCACAGAACAAATTGAAGGAGAGTGTGAAATATGGACGTACTGGTCTGGATGTCTCCAGATTATGTCTAGGTTGCATGAGTTACGGTGTACCGGAACGCGGAATGGCTCCATGGTCCCTGAATGAAGAGCAGAGTCGACCGTTCATCCAGAAAGCATTGGATGCTGGTATTAATTTCTTCGATACGGCCAATATCTATTCGGATGGAACCAGTGAGGAGATTGTTGGACGTGCATTGAAGGACTTTGCGCGTCGGGATGAGATTGTCCTGGCGACCAAAATTCACCATCTGGAGGATGCAATGGCAGCCCTTAAGGTGAAGCTGACTATGGAAGAGATCGGTTTCCTCGAAGAAGCGTATGTACCGCATCCGGTAACAGGAAATCTCAGTTGATCCCAATTCTTAATGTTAAAGTCGCCATTCGGCGGCTTTTTTTATAGTTATCTGATGAGTGAATTGACAGTTCTCTTATATTAAAGTTATTATGGATACATTAGATCCTTAATTGAGAAGGAGATTATATTCTATGAGTAACGGACATTCATCCGGTCAAGCGAACGAATCATGGAGTGGTCGTTCCGCTCCTTTTGCAACGTTACAGGAAACACCTATCTTATCCCTCCTCCAGCCATCCCAAGGTGAACGTATTCTTGATGTGGGTTGTGGCAATGGGGATCTGACAGCCGAAATTGCAGCCGCAGGAGCGCTGCCAACAGGTATAGATTTTTCAGAAAAGACGATTAGGCAAGCTAAACAGAAATACCCTGATATGAATATTCAAGTCGAAAATGCTTGTCATTATCGGACAGAAAAACCGTTTGATGCGGTCTTCTCTCATGCCGTTCTGCATTGGATAAAGGATGCTCCAGCTGTAGTACAATCCATACAGTTAGCGCTCAAGACGGGAGGACGATTCGTGGCTGAGTTTGCTGGAAGTGGCAACACGGCTATATTAATAACAGCGGTAAGGGAAGAACTGAATGCCCGTGGATACAAATGGGAAGGACGGAATCCATGGTATCACCCGACCATTGGCGAATATGCTAATCTACTAGAACAACACGGATTTCGAGTTAGTCTGGCGCAGCACGTTGACCAATTTACCCCGTTTAAGCCAGGTGTCAGAAAGTGGTTGACCAGCTTCGCGGAGTATTTATTCAGTGGTATCACACCTGCGGAACAGGATGTTATTATGGAAGCTGTCGAGAAAAGAGTGCGGCCACAACTGATGAGGGATGGACAGTGGTATCTGGACAGAAGCCGACTGCGAGTTGTAGCTATTAAAGAATAGGGGAATACGGGATGAAAATGGACAAACCCAAGATTCAGGAGCAGTTGCTCGAACCGGAAACGATTGCATTCCTGGAATCCAAAGTGGAGTACAAACACAAACTGATCGAGAACATTACATTGGATCAACAGGAAGCGAGTAAGGTTTCCTTTGAAAATGTTGTATTTAGACATGTGACAATCTCGGAGTCTACCTTGGAACAATTCGAATTCACCGATGTCCGGTTCGAACACTGCGACTTCTCCAATGTCAACCTCTCTAGTGCCTTCATGCATCGGATCGAATGGCATAACTGCAAGTTTGTCGGAACTGATTTTTCCAATAGTCGATTGCAAAATGTCAGTTTCCTTCATGGTCTAGGTGACTACAGCAACTTCCGTTTTGCCCATCTGAAACAGGTCTCCTTCTCGGAATGTACCTTGATTGGTGCGGACTTTGCCTATCTGGCACTGCAAAAAATGGAGTTCAGTCAATGTAACATCGACCAAACTTCCTTAACGGGGACCAAAATGAAGGATTTGGATCTTAGCGATTGCGAATTTGACTCCTTGGTGCTGACCATGGAAGATCTCCACGGTTGTGTGATTTCACCACATCAAGCCGCCACATTTGTAGGATTAATGGGTTTGATTATCAAATAAATAACATGATCATAATATCAGGGTTGCCAAGATAGTGGAAGTGTGTATAATTGGAGACACATTAGAATAAAAACAGGTTTTCTAGGGTTCCGCGATGGATGTGTCGGTCTGGTCCGAGAGAAAACCCACAACCTGTTGGTTGTGCCACGGAGGGATAAAAGCCTGGGAGATGAACTGCTACATGCAGTTTGTTTCCCGGGCTTTTTTTGTTTTTACGCTAATGTACCCATACTAGGTGTAAAAAAATGAATTAGAGAAAGGGAGTTACAGGAATGAATAAAACGTGGATGTCAGTTGTGATTGCTGCGTTGTTTGAAGTGGGTTGGGTCATTGGATTGAAACATGCCAGTGGTCTGCTGGAATGGGGGTTTACATTGGTTGCAATTATCATTAGTTTCTCCTTGATGATTGCAGCTTCGCGGACACTGCCTGTGGGAACCGTGTATGCAGTATTTGTTGGCCTGGGTACCGCAGGTACAGTGCTTGCAGAGATTTTTCTGTTTAATGCACCTATCCAAACCGGAAAAATGGTACTCATTGGTGTACTTTTACTCGGCGTAATCGGGCTTAAAATGCTGAGCAAAGAGAAGAATAAGGAGGTGCAGCTATAATGAACTGGGTATTTCTTATCTTGGCAGGGGTATTTGAGATGATCGGAGTGCTGATGATAAACAAGTTGCACAAAGACCGTAATCTCATTTCACTGGTTCTATTGGTAGCCGGGTTTGGATTGAGTTTCCTGTTCCTGTCCCTTGCGATGGAAACTCTTCCGATGGGGACAGCATATGCGGTATGGACGGGAATCGGAGCTTCCGGCGGTGCTATTCTTGGCATGGTGTTTTACGGAGAACCTCGAAATGCCCTAAGAATTCTGTTTATCGCTATGGTGCTTGGATCGGCAGTCGGTCTTAAATTGGTCAGTTAAACAAAGTGATATTAAAAAGATAATGTACAGATTACGTTTTTAATGGTATCCTTATACGTTACGTGTGAAATAAAAGATGCGTCTTATTGATAGATGTGCGTAAATGAAGGAGACAACATGACATTTAAGGACTTAAATATTATCCCCTCTATTATGGAAGGGTTAAGCAAAGCAAATTATACTAATCCTACCCCTATACAGGAACAGGCCATACCAGCTGTATTAGCTGGCAGAGATCTGCTGGGATGTGCACAGACAGGAACAGGCAAGACAGCAGCATTCTCGGTGCCGATCATTCAATTATTAAGCGAAAGATCCAAAGGACCCAAGTCCGCACGACATATTCGCTCATTAATTTTGACACCAACACGAGAACTGGCTATTCAGATCGCGGATAACATCAAGGTATATAGCCGGTATACGGACATTCGTTGTACGGCAATCGTTGGCGGCGTTTCGCAAAAAGTACAAGAGCGTGCGCTGAATCAAGGTGCAGATATTATTATCGCAACACCTGGCAGATTGAACGATCTGATTAATCAGAAACGTATTGATCTGAAGATGGTTGAGATTCTTGTTCTGGATGAAGCAGACCGGATGTTGGACATGGGCTTCATTCATGATGTGAAAAGAATTATTGCCAAAATGCCGAACAAAAAGCAGACGCTGTTCTTCTCAGCTACAATGCCTCCTGAAATCACCAAAATGGTTAAAACCCTGCTGGTTGATCCAGTCAAAGTAGAAATCACACCGGTATCTTCAACAGTAGACCGCATTGAGCAGTCTATATATTTGCTGGAGAACGGCAAGAAGCAACATATGTTGAACCAAATTTTGGAGGATAAATCCATCGTCACGGCATTGGTGTTCACACGCACGAAGCGCGGCGCTGACCGGGTTACACGTGATTTGGCCAAAGTGAACGTTACGGCACAGGCTATTCATGGCAACAAGTCTCAGAACGAGAGACAACGGGCACTGAACAACTTCAAGAGTGGTGCAACACGTGTATTAGTTGCGACGGATATCGCGGCACGAGGAATTGACGTGGAGGAACTGTCACATGTCATTAACTTTAACCTGCCTAACATCCCGGAAACGTATGTTCACCGTATTGGCCGTACAGGTCGAGCTGGCAAAAGCGGGATGGCAATTTCGTTCTGTGAGAAGGATGAACTTCCATTCCTGAAGGATATCGAGAAAGTAATCAAAAAGACGATTCCTGAAGTGAAAGGTCATCCGTATCCAATGACAGGTGTACCTGTGTTTGATAAAACCAGCAAAGCAGCAGGCAGTAAACCTTCGTTCAACAAATCGGCTGCAGGCAAACCGGCGAAGTCCAAAGCTAACCCGGCGCGCAAGCCCAAATCCGAATGGTTTGCCAAGAGTGGTAAATCAAACAGTAGTCGTTCAAACGACGGTAGACCGAATAGCAGTAGATCAAACAGCAGTAGCAGTAAATCAAACCATGGCTCCTTCAGCCGCAGCAGCAAAACTAGGAATGATAGAGCCAATTAAGATCTAAATAAATCCAGATAAAACCTTCTCCATTGATATGGAGGAGGTTTTATTATGTGCTTTTATGTGCAACAAGCTTATTTACATACGAACTTACATTCGGTATCATTATATCGTCCACTGGTGAAAGGGAGGTACTGACTTGAAGGAAACGATGATTGAATACAGTTTGAACAAGAAAGGTGCGACCAAGGATTATCCATTTGGGCCTGATCCAGTCGCGATTAAGGTTGCGGGTAAGATGTTCGCGCTTATTTTTGAAAACAAAGAAAAGCACGGTCTCTTAAACCTAAAATGTGATCCCGTTATTGCAGAGAACCTGAGAGAGCAGCATGAAGCAGTTCAACCGGGATATCATATGAACAAAAAACACTGGAATACCATTACGCTGGATGGTTCATTGTCCGATGAGGATGTCTACGTCATGATCGATCACTCTTATGATATGGTTGTCCAATCCCTTCCGAAAAGGATTCGGGAATCTCTGGCCGAATCGTGAGACATTTCTATTTGATTTAACACACATTTATGTATCGTATAAAGGACGTGCCGAGCTTCGCCAATAAGGTAAGAAAGAAGAAATATATATTATGAGGTATGTAAAAAAGCCACTGGTCTGCTGGCCAAGTAGATTGAATATCATATGGAAATGAAGACATACATGAAGTCCGTGTGGGACCGTTACCTTGGAAATAAACAAGATCGAACAGCCATGATCAACGTTGTATCCCTTGTTATCAATGCTTTGATCGGAATAGGCAAGTTAATCCTGGGAATATATCTGCTTTCCGGATGGTTCATTACAAATGCGGTATATTATCTGATTCTGTGTGTAGCCAAAGGACAGGTGCTTCAAAAATATAAAGTTGCCAAAAGGATGAAGTCTCCAAAGGAAAAGATATACATTAGAGCTTACGGTCTATAAGCGCGGTGGTCTTTTCCTGTGTTTTCTGGGCATGTCCTATTCACTGGTCTGCCTGCGAATGTATCTAATCGGCGATGCCTTCATATATGAGGGTAACATCGTGTATATCGTATCTACAGTGGCTTTTACCAAGCTGGTTTTTGCCGTGTATGGTACCTGGGCGAACCGTCATCTCCATAACCCGATCATATCTACATTAAAAATGATTAACTTCACCGATGCGATGGTATCCATCGTGGTGACCCAAGCGACATTACTTACCATGCAAGGCTCACCTCTTGCATTAAAAACCAGTAGCTTGTTTGGCATGGGGTGCAGCATTTTATTTTGTTTGATGGGGGTCTGGATGATGTTCCAGAAAAAACAGGAAACAAGCACGGACCCAAACCGATCTCCTGGCACTGAATGTTAACATTGAAGCATTATGAGCAGGGGAAGGTAATTTTGGTCCACGTTTGAGCATGTTGATCAATACATATCGAATGAATTGCACATGACGGAATAGACGAATGTCATCTATACTTAAGTGACAACGGAAGTAGGCGTATTGGCAATCCACTAAAGGAGTGATATCTATGGATCAACAACAACTGTCAATGGTACAACGTATGCGTCAAAATGTCGTCGGTACAGGTTCAGCTCTTCAACCCAGTTCCACGTATGCTGTCACAGTAGAAGAAGTCATGATTCCTACAACTAAAGGTGATACACGTGTACTTGTGTATACACCGGATAGGGACCATTCCGCTCCTCTGCCGGTCTTCTTTAATATGCATGGGGGTGGTTTCATCTTGGGACAAGCAGAGATGGATGATCCATGGTGTCGCCTGATCGCTGATCGTGCCGATTGTGTGGTCGTTAATATCGATTACAGTCTTGCACCGGAGCACAAGTTCCCAACGGCAGTCCATGAATGTT
Organism: Paenibacillus sp. FSL k6-2145; assembly: GCF_037976585.1. Classification (NCBI taxonomy): domain Bacteria; kingdom Bacillati; phylum Bacillota; class Bacilli; order Caryophanales; family Paenibacillaceae; genus Paenibacillus; species Paenibacillus sp. FSL k6-2145. Next base: position 5,274,322 of record NZ_CP150267.1, read on the forward strand.
ACGACGTTGTACAGTGGGTCCATGGCAATCCGGAATCCTTCTCGGTGAACCCATCTCTATTCGCCATTGGTGGGCATAGTGCTGGTGGTAATCTTGCGGCAGCAGTGTGTTTACTGAACCAGCAACGTGGTAGCGAGCTGCCAATTGTTCTGCAAGTTATGGATTATGCCGTATTGGATGTGGCTACAGATCCGGCCGAGAAACCGAGTTTTGAAGAAGCCATTCCAGCCGAGATCGCCAGAACGTTTAATGCCATGTACCTTGAAACGCCAGAAGATGCGCAAGACCCGTTGGCTTCACCTGTGCTCGCAACATCATTGCAGGGTCTCCCGGAAGCATTGATTATTACCGCGGAGAAAGATTCACTGGCCCAAGAAGCAAGAACATATGCAGCAAGGCTGGAAGCAAGCGGTGTTAAGGTGACTCTTAAGGAGTACGAGGGAGCCGCTCACGGATTTACGCATTTTGGCGATCTCCAGATGGCTGAGGATGCCTGGTACCGGATGAGTGACAAGATCAGAGAAGCATTTTCCAAATAACGTACATCAGAACGACGTTGAGAAGTGGTTAGAAATTATTTGAGAAAGTTATTTAAAAAGATACCTTGAAGTCGCCTAATGGCGGCTTTTTTTCATTCATTGGTGTGACTGCTTCAATGGCTTGATGAAACCAAGCTTCTGAGCTTGAGGATGTGTTAATAAACTGGATTAGGAGCCTTATTGAGATTATAACGATATCGTTAAGGGTAAGAGTTGTTAAATTAGAGGAAATAATGACCAATACCAGGAGGTTTATTATGAACCAATATAACAGTCCATCCGATATCGCGATTCTTGGCATGGGAACGGCTCTACCTGCTCACCCCGTAGCGCAGTCAGATATTGCAGAACTAATCGCTTCTTCTCTTCAGGATCGGCCAGATTTGGCCCGTTTTGCCAGACGAATATTCAAGTCCTGTGGTGTTGAAACACGATATACCGTGGAACCGAGCTATCTGGGTTCACTGGAAGAATGCCGTTATCTGCCCTCTGGTGAGCGATCAGACATCCCGACAACCGAAGAACGAATGAATACATACAAGCGAGAGGCGCTTCCACTCGGGATTGAGGCGGCAGAGAAAGCCCTGGAGGATTCAGGCGTATCTCCAAAGAGTATCACGCATATCATCACGGTCAGCTGCACCGGTCAATATCTGCCGGGTCTTGATGTTATGCTCATCCGTCATTTGGGTTTGTCTGCCCGAGTTAATCGACTGCCGCTGATCTTTCAGGGGTGTGCGGCAGGGTTGAAAGCCATTCAGATGGCACGAGATGTTGTGCAGGGAGCTCCCGGATCACAGGTCCTTGTGGTCTGTGTAGAGTTGTGCACCATTCATTTTCAGCCCGTACAAGATCGGGAAGCGCTGTTTGCAGCTTCATTCTTCGGAGACGCTGCTTCTTCCTGTGTAGTGGGTACACCAGAACCTCAGCACAAGAATGTTCTGAGTCTGGGCACGGGTTATTCTGTGCTTCTTCCGGATTCGACTGAAGATATGACCTGGGAGGTAGGGAATCTGGGGTATGACCTGTATCTATCCCCTCGTATTCCAAAGCTGTTAGGTGTTCACCTGGAAGAGGAACTGCGTCTCTTATTGCAAAGTGAACAGCTTCCTGAACTGTGGGCCATTCATCCGGGAGGACGTGGGATTGTGGACTCTGTACAGAATGTAATGAAACTGCGAGACGAGCAAACAAAGTATAGCAGGGATGTCCTCAGAACGTATGGTAACTTATCTTCCAATACCATTCTGTTTGTACTGAACGCGATGCGTGAGGACATGAAGGCACAGGGTCAATCCTCTACAGATGGTGTAGCCATGGCATTTGGACCGGGACTCACCGCAGAGTTGATGAAATTCACTTATGTACACTCATTATCTTCAGTGATGGAGGAGCACGATCATGTCCTTTTTTAGAACATTGTCCATTCGAGCCAAGGAAGATGAACTGATGGATGACTTCTCTCTAGGAGGGGAGGAGCTGCGTGAAGCGCTCAGACATCTGAGACGTCTTAACAAAATATTTGCAGCACCTGGCCCAACTCTCGCTGGTGTAGAGAAGTTGTGGAACTCTGTCGGCAGGCCGGATAAGCTGACTCTGCTGGATGTGGGAGCAGGTTCAGGAGATGTGAACCAAAAACTACTACAATGGGCAGATCGTCAGGGTGTTCAGCTGGAAATTACGCTGGTTGATCTGACGGAAGAAGCGTGTGAGGAAGCGAGACAACTATTCCGTCACGAACCCCGAGTCCGGGTACAACGTGCTGATCTTACACAACTGCCGGATGCTTCAGCAGATATCGTGACAGGTTCCCAGTTTGTACATCATTTTGACGGAGATCAGCTGGTTGATATGGTTTCTCATATGCTGCGAGCATCCAGATACGGTGTCGTCATTAATGATATTCACCGCCACCCCGTATCCTATAAGGCGGTCTGGATTACTACACGGATGATCTCGCGCAATCGTTATATTCGTCATGATGGGCCTCTTTCCGTCGCCAAAGGTTTTACAGGGAGGGATTGGAAGGAACTTAAACAACGGCTAAATCATGATACGATGACCTATGAATGGAAGCCGTTATTCCGTTACTCTGTTGTTATTCCCACGAAAGGCAGGTGATCTTACGTGTCGAAATCGATAGATGTGATTGTCATCGGAGCCGGAATTGCCGGCAGTACATGTGCAATGCAACTGGCAGGGAAAGGACATCGGACCCTTTTGCTGGATCGCCAGGAGTTCCCGCGACACAAAACCTGCGGTGAGTTCATGTCACCCGAAACCAAGGAGATGTTAGAAGTTCTGGATATTCACCTTCTGGACCGGTCGAAGAAACCCAGCACCATGGATCATGCCAAAATCGTTATGCCACAAGGCGGAGTGATCGAAGCACCGCTGCCGGGATTTGCATATGGCATAAGTCGATATGAGCTGGACCAGATTTTGCATCAGAAGGCTCTGGAGGCCGGAGCCCAGATTGTGACCAAAGCGATCATAACGACCATCGAGCAGCTTGAGGATGCCAGTTATGAGGTTCAGGTGAAACAGGGAGATGAGCGGATCAGTTACAGAGCCAAAGCCGTCATCGGAGCACATGGGACCAAAAAGCTGCGCGGGATGGCTTCCGCACCTGATCTGCGGGACCAAACCGTATACGTTGGCGTTAAGTCCCACTTCAGCGGGATAGAGATTCCCGCACGGGTAGAGTTATATTTTTGCCAAGGTGGTTACGTGGGCATTTCCCCAATTGAGGATGACATTGTGAATGTCGCCGCATTGTTGACACTGGATACCGTCCAGGGAAGTGGCACGTCTGTAAACGATATTTTACAGGCGGCATCCCTGACAAACGTGAGTTTGGCAGCCCGTTTAGCCGAAGGAAAGCCTGTAGATGGAACGCAAGTGTCGATTGCACCGCTGCATCTGTCAAATGTTCCAGAACCGTGGTCCCAATATCCGCATATTGGGGATGCCATGCTGATGATACCGCCCTTATGTGGAGACGGAATGTCCATTGCCCTTCGCTCTTCACTCCTGTGTGCAAGGTGGACTGACAAGTACCTGCAAGGCGACATTGAACATGCCGATTGGCAGAGTAATTACACGCTGGAAGCAAGCCGGGAATTCACTCAATTGCTCAGACGCGCAAGAAGAATTCAAAAGCTGGCTTTTGCCAAAACCAATAAATTCTATCCTGGTCTGGCTCGGATGATCCCAGGTCTAGCCGCTTATGTTGTGAAGGCCACACGGTTATCCGAGATGAACGCAGCGCGCTAATAGGCTGAAATTTTGCTCGATACTTATGCGAAAGAGGTTGCTGACAGCGGCCTCTTTTTTGGCGTATAAACATTAATTTTGTGGAGACAGTTTGGAAATTCGGGAAATGCTCGTATAATAGAATCTAATGTAATGATAGAGAGTTAATTCAGATGAAATGTCGGGAGGCACTATTTAAGATGAACTATTCATTTTCCAATCGTATCGCAGCACTGCAACCATCCATTATTCGTGAGATTCTGAAGGCTTCTTCGGGTCAAAATGTAATTCCATTCGCTGCGGGTAATCCCGCTCCGGAAACCTTTCCTATTGAGGCGATTCGCACGTTCACCCAATCCATTCTGGAGCATGACCCGGTCACGGCTCTGCAATATGGAATTACGGAAGGATATGTTCCCCTCAGGGAAGCATTGACTCAACATTTGAAGACAGGGTTTGATACAGGGACTGCAGCCGATCAATTGTTAATCGTATCTGGAGCGCAGCAGGGAATTGAACTTGCCTGTAAAGTGTTCTGTAATGAAGGGGATACAATTATCTGTGAGAGTCCGAGCTTTATCGGTTCCTTGAACTCCTTCCGGGCATCCGGTGCAAAGCTTGCTGGCGTTCCGATGGAGATGGACGGTATGGATATCGAGAAGCTGGAACAGGCGCTGCAAACGGAGCCTAATGTGAAACTGATCTACGTGATCCCAAGTTTTCAGAATCCGACGGGTGTAACAACGAGTCTTGCGAAACGTAAGGCCATATACGAGCTGGCTAAGAAGTATGGCGTTATGATTTTGGAAGATAACCCGTACGGAGAACTTCGATTCAATGGAGAAGATGTGCCAACCATCAAATCTATGGATGATGAGGGGCTGGTCATCTATGTTGGATCATTCTCTAAAATTCTGTCGGCGGGACTGCGTGTTGGTTTTGTACAAGCACCACATGAAGTCGTGGAGAAGATGGTTGTTGCCAAACAGGGAGAAGATGTACATACGGCCATGCTTCCACAGATCCTGGCGTACAAGTTCATGACAGAGTATGACTATGCAGGGCATATTAACAGTATTCGTGAGGTCTATCGGAGAAAAGCAACATTAATGATGGACAAGCTGCAAGAGCATATGGGTGAGTCCATTACCTATACCCAACCGGATGGTGGACTGTTCCTCTGGTGTGATCTGCCAGCACATGTGCCAATGCTTGATTATGCCAAGACAGCGGCAGCTCAAGGGGTTGCGGTTGTACCGGGAAATGCATTCCTGGTGAACGAGCAAGACCCTTGTAATGCCATCAGACTTAATTTCTCAACCCCGTCAGACGAACAGATTGTCAAGGGCGTAGAGATTTTGGGGCAGGTATTGAAAGGTTATAACGCTTAAAAATGCTTCAATGTGATATATCTACGAAAAGCCGCCAATTGGCGGCTTTTTTGGGCTTTTTCTCGTCCTTAATTATCGATTAATGCACTTAATTCTGCCTGAAATACCTTTTGATTCTTCTGATTGAAAGTACTCAGCAGCACCGTAACAATTCCATTTCCTTTTCGTCTGGGAGACAGTCCAATGACTTCTGCAATGACATGAAGTTCATCATCCGGAAAGACAGGTTTCAGGAATTGAATGTTATTCATCCCGGTGCCCGCCACGACATGCTCTCCATAGACCCCAACCTCAATCCATAATTTAAAGGAGATATTCATCGTTTGCATGCCAGAAGCAATTAAACTGCCGAATCGGCCTTGCTTGGCCTTTTCCTCATCCAAATGCATGTACTGTGGGTCATAGATTGTGGCAAACTCAATAATATCACTCTTGGATAATGCCAAGGATGTGGTTTCGTAGCGCTGACCTATTACATATTCACTAAATCTCATGAAGGCACCTCGGTTTCTTTAATATGTTTTTTCGTAGTTGATGTTTTGCTAAGAGACATGACTGGACTGACGTGTTAAAATGCTAGTGAACTATCCCGTGTGTATTGCTGTGTTACTGCCATAATGGACTAAACAGATGAAACTGTCTTTGAGGAGTATATATGATGACAACGATTAAAGATGTAGCCAAGATGGCTGGTGTAGCCAGTTCGACCGTATCTTGTGTACTCAACGATAAAGGGAATGTAAGTGAGCCGACAAGACTTCGAGTACTTGAGGCAGCGACTCAACTCAATTACGTTAGGCATGGTCCTGCATCGGAATTAAAACGAAATAGTACACAAACCATTGGTGTTATTGTCCATGACATGTCGAGTCCGTATTTCTCGGATTTGGTGAACGGAATAGAAACCGTCGTTATGAGTCATGGATACGATATGATCGTATGTAGTTCGTTGGGTGGAGAGAAGTCGACAGCCCATCGTTACATTCGTGAAAGAAGAATTGACGGAGCTATTGTTATCGCTCAGAATATTCAAGATCAGTTGCTTGTTGAAGCATCTGAAGCAGGCTTTCCGATTGTTGTCATGGATCGGGATCTGGATGCTCAACATATTGTAAAGGTTTTGATGAGTGATACGCAAGGTGGTTACTTGGCTACCCGTTATCTGATCGATAAAGGGCATCGGACAATAGCTTATATTAGTGGCCCGTCACAATCGGAATGTAATCTCCATCGTTATCAAGGTTATTTGAAAGCCTTGAAGGAGGCAGGCATTGAAGAGAACCCCGAATGGAAAATTGGCGGACAATACATGAAGCAAGATGGCTACAATGCAGCCAAGAAACTGCTTGAAGGAGAGTTGCCATCCGCTGTATTTTTTGCAAATGATGAAATGGCGATCGGCGGCTTGGAAGCCTTCAGGGAGCATGATATCTCAATACCTGAGCAGTTATCCGTAATTGGCTTTGACAATATACCTGCATCTCAATACATGAATCCACCTCTAACCACATTTCGTCAGCCGAAGAGGGATGCAGGCCAGCTGGCAGGTCATGTTCTCTTCCAACTGCTGAACGGAGAGATCGTAGAGACGTTATATACACTGGACATCCAATGCGTGGAACGTGATTCTGTTCGGCTCCTCAACCTGAGTTGAGGAGTTTTTTGCATTCTATAGAATTTTAAATACTTAAAAAGAAAGGAGAGTAGCCATTAATGCATAATATAAAGACGAGGAGTTTTTTTGCGTTGGAAATAAATGGAGGTTGATACGATGGGCGTACCCACTTTTTTGGAGACAGGCCATATGCAAGAAGGTTTTCCCATTCGGGTAATTCATACAGGAAATCAGTTCAATTATGCTGCACACTGGCATGATGAGGTTGAACTGGTTCTCGTCAATGGAAAGAGCGCCAGAATTGGCGTGAACGACCACGTGTGTGAGTTGGAAAAAGGGGATGTGCTGCTGATCAAACCAGGGGATGTGCACTGCTTTTTGCCGGGGACCGAACATTTGACCATTATCTTGTTCCGACTCGAATTGTTAACCGGGAGTTTCACCACCGAAGCCGAAATTCAGGATCTCGGACAACTTTTCAACAAAACAACAGTTATTCCCTCAAATACGGGAAGTCAGAGCAATCTGACTCAATATATAGATGACATCATTACCGAGAAGAAAAATCAGAAGCCAGGATACCGATGGTTAATGGTATCCAGGTTGTATGATCTCATCATACTTTTATTACGTACAAAAGTACCGGTTACCACCGATGAATCTTCATCTTCAGGATGGGCATGTACTTCTTCCAAAAAATTTGAATTCCTTGAATCGGTCTGTGAATACCTAGAGGAGCACTATGCTGAGCCGATTAAGCTGGAACAGGTAGCTGAACATATTAAATTCAGCAAGTTCCATGTCTGCAAACTGTTCAAAGAGATCAAGGGAGTAACACTGATGGAATACTTGAATCATTTTCGAATTATCAAATCCGAGTGGGCCTTATTGTTCCGTCAGGATACGATTCTGGAAATTGCGATCGGACATGGATTTAACAATGTTAACTCCTATAATCGTCTTTTCAAAAAATATAATGACTGCACACCCTCCGAATTTCGTAAGAAACATCGTACGAATATGACAAAATATGGAGGATAATGCACAATATTTGTGGAGAAAGCCCTCTCCAAAATCAATATACTCTAATAAATTGTAAGCGTTTCCTTTTTTTGAAGGAGGGGGCCTATGAAGAAGTGGTTTAAGCCAACTATTGTATTTGTATGTGCAGCGATGTTGTTAGCTGGTTGTCAGTTCAGTCCATCGAATCAAACCAAGCAACAGGAGATTACCGTGTGGAGTTTTACAGATGAAGCAGGGTACGCCATCGAGAAATTCGAACAGAAATATCCTGACATCAAAGTGAACTTTGTCAACATCCCCGGTAATTTCTATATCACCAAGCTGAAATCTGCGCTACAGACAACCTCGAAGGCTCCAGATGTATTTATGATTGAAAATGCGAATATTCGAGAGCTGATTGACGTTCCATATCTGGAGAATTTATCAGCTTCACCGTATAACGCCAATGAACTTATTCAGGAACAATATGCTTTTGTTCAGGCCAATGAACAGGACAGTGAGGGAAATGTCAGAGCGATAGGTTATCAGGGAACACCAGGGGGCATCTACTATCGTCGGGATTTGGCGAAGAAATATCTGGGCACCGATGATCCTGAGCAGGTGGGTTCACAGATCGATACATGGGAGAAGATCTTCGAGATTGGAGAGAAGGTACAGCAACTTAGCGGGAATAAAGTGCATGCATTGGCGAATTGGAACGCTATATCGAATTCATATGATGGTATACCTTGGGTGAAGGACGGCAAACTTGTCATCGATCCAACTTACTTGGAAGTGCTCGATCTTGTACGTGAAGCACGTGAGCGGAATGTACTTGCCGAGTATGAAGATGGAAGTGCAGGTTACGCTGCATCCATGCAAAAAGGAGAGGTCATGTTTTATCCCGGGGCAACCTGGGCACTGCAATATACGTTCAAGGCCAACGCCCCGGATACCGAAGGCATGTGGGGCTTGGCTCAGGGACCGTCAGCGTTTAGGGCAGGCGGAACTTATATAGCGATGTATAGTAAAAGTGACAAAAAGGATCTGGCCTGGAAGTTTATTGAGTTTTATAACTTTGACCACGACTTCCTGTCCGAGTTAGCGAAAGAACAGGATTATTTCACCAGCAACATGGTTGTGAATGATGAACTTGCCCCGTCTCTCTCATCGTCTTATTTGGGAGGACAGAAGCATTTCGAGTTTTTTTCGGAGGCTGCAAAACGGGTACCTGTATACGAACGCACCAAATACGATGCCACGATTAACAATGATATCTACAAGATTGTACTCCAGTTATATCTCAATAAGGACATTCAGACCAAGGAAGAAGTCGTAAAGCGAATCAAACGTGATGTTACCTTGAGATTTCCGGAGCTGGAAGTGGATTAGCTTATAAGTAAGCGAATGAATATACACATCCGATGATAACTGGGGGGATAGAACATGTTTGCCAAAACGATTCGCAAGGACCATTACGGCTACTACTTCATTGCTCCGTTTTTTATTATTTTCACCACTTTTGGGCTGTATCCCATTTTATATTCGCTTTACATCAGTTTTACCAACTTTGATGGGATCACGACACCTGACTTTGTAGGGATCGGTAACTACGTCGCCGTATTACAAGACCCGTTGTTCTACAAAACCTTGTTTAATACGTTATTCATCTGGGGCGTATCTGTAGTTCCGCAGCTCACAATCTCACTTGTGTTGGCTTTTATCTTGAATGATAAGCTGCTCAAAGGACGGGACTTTTTCAGAGCCGTATACTTTTTTCCCAACATCGTTACGGCGGCATCACTTGGACTACTTGTCAGCTTGATTTTTGACTGGCAGTCTGGCGGACTAAATCATTTTTTGGTGCAGACCGGCATAATACAAGATCCAATTAACTGGAAAAATGATCCCTGGTTTATGCGTCTGATTGTATCATCCATTTTGTTTTTTCAATACTTTGGCTATTCCATGGTCATCTACTTAGCTGGTCTTCAGGGCATTGATCCTTCTCTGCTGGAGGCTGCCCAGATGGATGGCGCGAAAAAGAAACATATTTTCATCCATATTATCGTGCCGATGCTCCGCCCAATTATTCTGTTTCAGATGATTACATCTATTATTGGGGGCATCCAGATTTTCGATCAGCCATTTACACTAACCAACGGCAACGGCGGTCCTGACCGGGCAGCCATGACCAGTATTATGTATCTCTATAATGTAGCATTTCAGAGCACGCGTTTTGGTTACGGCGCTGCCATCGCATTTTGCCTGTTCATCATCATCATATTGTTGTCTGTTGCATCCTTCATCATGACCAAGCGCAAGAGCCGTTCATAGGGAGGGGAGTTCTTCATGCAAACTGCAAAATCAATGGAACAACCAAATGCAGCAATTCAACATTATGCCAACACAAGGCGACTGACGGCTGGCAAGATCATCATTTATTTGTTGCTGATTGGTCTAGCGGTACTCTGTATTATTCCATTCTATCTGATGCTCATCTATTCCACACATAATAATGCAACGATTGCTTCAACGTTTACATTTCTCCCTGGGTCATTCTTGATTGATAACTATCTGAACATGGTATCCAAAATCAACATATGGCGTGGGTTTGCCAACAGCATATTTATTGCCGGAACATCGACCGTATTATCTCTGTATATTGGGGCCTTAACTGCCTATGGATTTGCTAAATTTAAATTCAAAGGACGAAACGGGTTGTTCCTGTTTCTGTTAGCAACCATGATGGTGCCGGGTCAACTGGCTTTGATTGGCGTATATCGACTATTCAGCATGATGGGACTTCTGGATAGTTATGCCGCAATTATTTTGCCTGCTGCGGCTAACGCGTTTAATGTATTTTTTATCAAACAGTTCATGGAGAGCAGCATCCCGGATGAGATTATAGAATCTGCGCGGGTGGACAGTGCTGGTGAGTTCCGGACGTTTAATCAGATTGTACTGCCTATTCTGGGGCCGGCAATCGCCGCCCTTGGCATATTCACGTTTATTGGATCATGGAATAATTTCCTGACACCGCTGGTGCTATTTTTCTCCCTGGATAAATATCCGCTTCCGGTATTGGTTGCGCTAGTGCAGGGGTACTATGGAATGGATTATGGGCTCTTGTATTTGGGTGTAGCGATCTCAATCCTGCCTATTATTATTGTATTCTCTGTATTTTCCAAACAGATTATTGGGAGTGTTGCTTTGGGTGCTGTGAAAGGATAGTGATAAATAGAAAATAGGGAATTTCAAAGAGCAAGATCAACGAATTCATAGGAATGCAATAGCGTTCTATATCATCAGAGTCGCTCATGAGGGCGGCTTTTTTGGCATTCTATATTTTGCGTATATATCCCATCTGATAAGTAAAGGATACCTTTAACTGAGAATATCTGGACGGAGCGTTTACGGAAAGGGGAGGCGTCATGGACACATCAGCGATAACACAACAGGACCTGCCATTAACCGGACAACTTGTTATTGATCAAGAAATGTTACGCTCCGTTTTTGCGGGTTGCTCGGACGTTATATTTCATACATTCCAAACCGCGTGTCTTACATCAGCGTTATGCGTATATTGTGTTGGTGTATGCGATACGGAGCGGCTGGAACGACAGGTACTAACGCCCCTTCAGGAAACGGGGATCAAAGCTGCGCAAGTTCCCCTGGCTTCTGTTAAGCAAGTTGAAACGACTACTCAGGCAGTACAGGCCATATTTGAAGGAGAAGCGCTGTTACTGCTGGACGGTTCAATAGGAGGAACTACATACCCTCTATACCAAGCAGCAAATCGTTCAACGGAAGAACCGTTAGCTGAATCGACCGTGCGTGGTGCACGGGATGGGTTCACAGAATCATTGACCATGAATATGTCTTTACTGCGCAAACGTCTCAAGACACCTGTATTGAAGATTCATACACGTAACATGGGAGATCGTACAAACACCAGTATTTCACTTGTATACATGGAGGGGATTATTGACCCCAAACTTGTTAAGGAAGTGGAGACACGACTTGGCGATTTAAAACTCCGAGACGTACTGGAGAGTCAGTACATTGAAGAAGGCATTGTTGATCAGCGATATTCACCATTTCCACAGATGATTGCGACGGAGCGCCCGGATGTCGTTGTTTCCAACTTGCTGGAAGGTCGTTTTGCTATTCTCGTTGACGGAACGCCGTTTACCCTTATCGCGCCAGTGACCATTTTTTCCATGTTACAATCCCCCGAAGATTATTATCAAAATGTGTTCATGAGTGTTTTTGTACGCTGGCTGCGATACATTTTTTTTGTTTTATCCATGCTGCTTCCATCGGCTTATGTAGCGATTACGACGTTTCATCAGGAGATGATTCCTACCGTATTGCTTCTCAGTATTGCTCGGGCGAGAGAAGAGATCCCTTTTCCTGCACTGGTGGAAGCACTCATTATGGAAATCGCCTTTGAAGCATTGCGTGAGGCTGGCGTCCGATTGCCCAAGCAGGTCGGATCAGCGGTCAGTATCGTGGGCGCCTTAATTATTGGGCAAGCGGCGACGAGTGCCGGAATTGTCTCAGCCCCCATGATTATCATTGTGGCGATTACCGGTATCGCTTCTTTCATGATCCCTCGCTATGCTGCCAGCATCGCGACCCGTCTACTACGTTTTCCCATGATGTTTCTGGCAGGAACACTGGGACTCACGGGTGTCATGCTGGGAGTCATCTTGGTTGTCATTCATCTAAGCAGTCTTCGTTCATTTGGAACACCTTATCTCTCACCGGTAGCACCTACGATGGCTAAGGAACTTAAGGATGTATGGTGGCGTCCATCCCCAAGGAACAAACCACACTAGAACAATCTACATTTCGAGCAAACAAGGGAGCGGGATTACATATGTTGACTGACAAAGGGAAAATATCGGTGACTCAATTGGCATTTATGGTCTTTCCCGCCATTCTCGCAACGGCTATCCTGTCTGTGCCTGGAATTACAATGCACTATGCAGGACATGACATGTGGATGACTCCAATTATAGGTTCTATTGTTGGATTGGCTGCTATTGGTATTTCCGTTGGACTTGATCGTCTGTACCCTGGAAAAACACTCATTCAATCCAGTGTATTGATTATTGGTCGGATTCCGGGCAAGTTATTCGGTCTGATATATATCGCTTTCTTGCCCCACCTGACGGGCTTGATTATACGGGAATACGGTGAATTCATTGTCAATAATGCACTTCCGCGTACACCTTTGTTTGTTGTGATGGGTACCATGGTTGTTGTATGTGCGATTAATGTCAGACTCGGGATCGAAGTTGTCGGACGAACCTCTCAGGTGTTTGTTACCCTGCTGATCGTGCTGCTGGCTTTGATCTTTATATTATTGATTGGTGAACTGAATCCTGCCGAGCTGTTTCCTTTTATGGAGAAGGGTCCAATTCCCATTATTACGGGGGCTGCTGCACCTGCTGCATGGTTTAGTGAATATATCGTGTTGGCTTTTCTGCTACCTTATGTGAATGAAAAAAAACGAATAACCCGGGTCATGCTGGGTTCCCTTGTGTTTACAACAACTGCAATGACAGTTACCAATCTGTTTTGCCTGTTTTTAATTGGTGATTTGACGGATACATTTGTATTTCCGGTCATGATCGCAGCAAGATACATAACCATTGCGGACTTTTTGCAACATATCGAATCCCTTATTATTGCCATCTGGATTTTCGGTATTTTTGTTAAAATTTCCGTTTTTCTATATATCTTTGCTACATCAACCGCGGAATGGTTTGGTTTGCGGGACTACAAACCTGTCGTTGGTCCACTTTCGTTCCTGTGCATGGTATTTGCTTACTGGGTTGTGTCCGGTGGATCCGGTATTTCCAGTTTGGTTAGCGCTTCAGCCAACTTGTATACGATCAGCATTTTATTTATCCTTCCGGCTATGATCTACGGTGTCGCATGGCTGAAGAAAGGGTGGGCACATTTTCGGAAGAATCGAGCGAACACCTGATTGATGGGGGAGGAGCACTTGCGAATATATAGAGTACTACTAATGCCAATATTGTGTTGTGTGCTTTTAAGTGGATGCTGGGATCGCATCGAAATTAACGATTTGGCTATCGTGCTGGCTACAGGGATAGATTATGAAGATGGCAAAGTACAATTGACTTCACAGATTTTCATTCCGCGAAAGGCGAGTGCAGGAGATAGCAGTGGGAGTGGAGGTAGTCCAAGCGGGGTTACAATGATTCGAACAGCGGAAGGACGTACAATTGCGGAGGCATTGAATCGGTTACAACGTAAAGTTCCCCGGAATATGTTCTGGGGCCACTGCGAAGTCATAATCATTAGTGAGCAAGCCGGCAAACGCGGTATTCGCGAGTATATCGATTTCTTCCTGCGTTACCCTCAGTTCAGGGAGCATGCATATGTCTTTTCCAGCGAAAAGGCTGCGAAAGATATCCTTGCGTTACTTGATCCACTGGAGCGAAGTTCTGCTGAATCGTTGCGTGAGATGGCTAATCTGAAGTTAGGTACACGTGTTACTGCCCTTGAACTGGCTAAATCTATTGAAGGTCCTAGCAGTTCCGCCATTTTGTCTCGCATGTTAATCTTACCCCCGGAGCCCGATCAGGATAAACTGACAACTACGCCATATGTGAAAGGTCTGAGTATGTATAAGAAGGATCGCTATGTCAAGACGGTCAAAGAACCACTAAGCGTAGGTGTATTACTACTTGCAAAAGAACTGAACAACATTATCATGCCTGTTGAGTTTGAGCCGTTAGAGGGTTCTTTTTCGATAAGACTCATTGAAAATAAAACCTCCTTGAAGCCGCGAATTGTAAACCAACAGTGGAGTATGAAGGTCGACATCCAAACCAGGGGAGAAGTGGTGTTAAATACGACGGATGCCAATCTGACTGATCCCGCTGTATTAACTAAACTGGAAAAGGAATGGTCGGCTAAGCTCACATCTTTGGCTCATGATGCTTTAGTCATGTCCCAGAAAGAGCTGCGCTCCGATTTCTTCAAATTCGCAGTTGAATTTCGCAGATATTATCCGAATCAATGGAAAGCGCAGGAGAAGAACTGGGAAACCATCTATCCTGATATGGACGTGGAAGTCAACGTAGATGCACATGTAGTACGTACCGGAAAATCAACAGGACCACAGGGGATACCTAATGAGGACGAAAGTTGAACGTAATTTGCTCCTGTTAAAAGCCTGAGAAGAGAGGTGATTGCATGAAACTAGGCTCAATCCTTGGAATATTGATGCTGGCGACTGCGATAGTGTATGGAGAGTGGAAGAGCAGCAAAGAAAAGCGAGCCAGAATATTGAGCGCGGGAGTTACTGCTGTGGCAGCAGTAATTGGGATCATTCTTCTCTTTCAGCCCCGTTTGCCTGGTCCTACCCAGTTTGTGAAGCTTGTATTTGGAAGTGTGGATAAATTTATAAAGTAGGATGATGGGAAAAGAAGGACCAAGCTCTGAGTACCAGAGGCGAGGTCCTTCTTTTATTTAAGTGAGCTGTATCCAGTCAGAATGTTTACTCTTTGATTACAGAAGCATTCACGGCATCTTCCATCTTGGTATTGTAGGAACGGAACAGACCCAGACGCCAGAACGCGGCTCCTTTGAGGTCATAACGTTTGGCGAGACCCAGCTTATCATCAACAGAGGACGGCGTTTCACTGCTTAGACTGATACCGAGCAGAAGTTTATTCTTCGGGACACCGGCCTGTATGGCTAATTGAATTGCCTGATCTACAAGACTATTTGGCTCAGGTACCTGAGATTTGGTGCCAACCGGATTATACTGATAGGCCATAATAATAAGATCATCTGCAATAGAGGCAAGTGTCTTGTAATCATAACCTTTATAAGCACTATTTAGCGGTGGTACCGCCAGAGATAAAGCTGTCTCCTGGGGCAAGGAACTCTTTAGTTGTTTCACGTAAGCATTGAGCAGCTTCTGTTGTTCTACCACATCCAGTTTAAAGCCCAGTCCTTCAAAATCCAGAACAACTCCGCCAAAACCATGCTCTGCGACAGCAGCAGTTATGCCTTCAATCGATTTCTGCCGCAGGCTACTGTCGCTCAGAACTTTGGTCAGTTCGCCATTTCCATCCAAAGCATACACCATGAGCTGCGGTTGGATCTGCTGATCTGCTGCGTCAGCAACGATGGATTGCGGTGTAATATCACCCGCAGCAGCAGGGAGACGGTATTCATCCCCTTGGAGCGTAAACTGACCTTCACGATCAATGCGGCTCCAGCCAAAGGCTACGGAATTCATGGAAGTAATAAGGTCCTTTTCTTGAAAGGATTGCAATGCATAAAAGGCTCTCAGGTGCATCTCGCGTTGTGGGGAAATGAGGGAGACCGTCTTGGTTGCCTGATTCCAGCTTACTTGTACACCGAATTGGTTACTGAATGAACTTAGTGGAATAAGTACGCGGCCCTCCCGCTGAACGGGTGCTGCTGCGAGTGTAACTTTTTTTCCATTTACGGTCGCTGTGGTGCTGCCAACTTGTAATAGTACCTCGGTAGTTTGTCCTTTCACAGTGTTCGTTGCTTTTACAGTCTGTGATTTGCTGTTCCAGGTAATATCGATACCTAGGGCTTCCCCGACCGTCCGAAACGGAACGTAAGTGACACCTCTATCAATACGTGGAGCTGCATCAAATTTCAGGGGCACATCATCCAATTGAACTGAGATGGCCGGCGCAGCATAGGCTCCACCGATATTGGGGGTACTTCCAAGGATAGAGAGAGCAATTACAGTAACCGCAGCGATTTTTCCTGCTCTTTTAATAAGCATCGTTTGTGTCCTCCAACTCCGTACATAATAGTAGAATTATATTTTGAACAGAATCTAGTAATCTAACATATGTAGCATAACAAAATTTTCATATCGTTCCAATATAAGAGTCTGGGATATAGTCATACTGGCTGCAGGAATCGTAATATACTTTACTATATATTGCGGAAGGAGTGTGCTTTTTGCCAAACTCTACAGGCTTTATTTACAATCCAACTTCGGGTGAGACCCAATCCACTCAGCTCATCGTGACTTGCATTAATGATTCCCTTAATGTGCCTGTCAGTATTGAGCTGGAAATTTTCAGATGGGACACCACCCAAGCAGCACGCATACCAATTGGTCATGATCTTTTTGAATTACTTCCCCAAGCGACGAGAAGTTTAATCTATCCACTGATCAATGCGGCGTTTTACGAGGTGCAAAGTGATTATTTTAGTGCTACAAGTACGGTCATCCATGTATACGGTGTTAATTCTACAGGTCAGATCATCCAGCGTGTGCTTCAATCGGAGATGACATTAATTGACCGATTCACAAATATCCCTTAAAGGAATCGAGGTGAGCAGATGGTAGTTGTGAATATTACCGGGGCTTTGGCAGGCAGTCAATTTGAACCCTCAATTGCAGTTAATACGCTGAACCCGAATATCATGTGCGTGGTAGCTGTGGATACCAGTACTGGGCCAACATTGACTGGTTTCTATCGTTCCATTAATGGAGGCAGTACCTGGACCACCACTGTGCTTCCTCAACCGGCAGGGTATGCAGGAGCAGAGGCGCCTACGATAGACTATACGTTTCCGAATACCTTTATCGTTACCGTACATTTGTTTAACGGGATCAATGATGGGACGATTGCGAGTTATACTTCTTTTGATGATGGACTCACGTGGCAGCCACCGGTTATCGTCCAAGCGGGGTTCGGTACTATTGTTCATAACGATGAGCCTTTCATAGCTGTTGATCGTTCTCCAGGTAGCCCTTATCGAGGCCATGCATATGTCGGATATACTCCGCTTGCTACCGCATCTTCCGCTATATTTACGCAAAGATCGCTCACTCAGGGGATAACCTGGGAGCCACCTGACCGACAGTCGAATCCGCGAGGAATTCATGACCGGGCAGCGTTGGCTGTTGGATTCTCGGGTCAAGTCTATGCAGGATATATCATTACGGGTCCTGCCAGTCCGTCCGCTTTATTGCGTATTTCGTACGATGGGGGCATTACCTATCAACCTCCTCTGGAAAGACAGGCAACGTTTATTTCATCCGTTGTACCTGCACCTTCGCCTTTACCCGTACCTAATTATGCTTTTCGAGTACAGACCAACTTAAGTTTGGGAGCGGATATATCAAATGGACCTAACAGTGGGACGTTATACGGGGTTTGGAATGATGCACGTGCCGGATATACCGATGTTTTACTCTGCGAATCTCCGGATGGCCTTTTATGGTCAGACCCCATCAGTATCACAGGCGCGCCACCGGGTACACAGAATTTTTTCCCGTCGATAACCGTATCACCTTTTGCAGGGACGATCAGAGTTATTTATTACTCCAATCGAATTGACGGATTCCTGCTGGACGTTTTTGTTGCAGAATCGTTTAATGGAGGTGCGAGCTTCACTAATCGTCGCATCACAACTACATCTTTTAATCCGAATGGCAACTCTCCGATGCCCACAGTACTCATTGGAGACTATATTACTGCGGCTACAGTTAGTCCAGATAATTTGGCAGCTGTCTGGATGGCGACAACGCCGCCTACAGGTAAACTGGATGTTTATTTTGGGAACTAATTCGACTTAAATAAAACACCCCCATACTTTAATCCTATGAACAAACAACAGGATAAATGGTATGGGGGTGAAGGCAATATGCTTAATCCGAAACGATAAATCCGTCGAAACTCTCAGGGCCGACACGAACTGTTCCTAACAAGTTAGTACTGATAAATGCAGTGTACGTGATCTGTGGAGTTATCGGGGGATTATAGTCGTTGGCAGAAAAAACGATAACTTCGGGGACGAGGAGACCGCTCAGACCGTATGTGAAGTTTGCAGAGTATACAATCGGATCGGTAGCCACTGTCCCTCTAACAATAGTAATTCTTACTTGAAAAAGGGCGAGCGGTAATTGCACAGTAATGGTTCCTTTTAACGAAACCCTTGGATTGGATCCAGCTCCAGCCGTTAGCAGACCAATCTGGGCGAATAATTGAGGCGTGTTAATCACTGGAATCGGTATGGAAATGGAATTAAACAACGCAGCATTTTGTGATGATCTTGCATCCAGAAATTTCGTCATCGAATATACCTCCTATCTGTTCCAGATAGAATAATATATTCATCATTCAGATATTCGCATGGACTGTGGGTGCAGTGCTAGAAATATTAAAGACAAACTGACTGCCCAAATCACTGGAATCTTTAAGCCATACAACGCCACCCATTAATTCAGCGAGTTGTTTACAGATGGACAGGCCCAGCCCTGCTCCGCCATATTTTCCTGAATTACCATGAATCTGGGAGTAGGATTTGAACAACAGATCCTGACGATCCTGTGGGATGCCAATGCCCGTATCCTTTATTTCGTAGGATGCATGGAGAGTACCTTCTGTATCAGCAGATACCTCAGTAGAGATACATACTTCACCTTTCTCTGTAAATTTAAGTGCATTCCCAACAAGATTAATGAGAATCTGACGAACTTTGTGCTGATCGCCCATAAGCATCAGATGATCATTAATATTATATTCTGCGTACAACCTAATTCCTTTTTTCTGTGCTTCAGAAGAGAATAATTGTAATACATGTTCAACTGTTTCAGTGACACTATAGGGCTTGATTTCCAGAGAGATCGCACCAGCTTCTGCTTTGGAGTAGTCCAGAATTTGATCCATCATCGACAGAAGGCTGGCGCCACTTGACTCAATGACATTAACATATAACGATTGATCCTCACTCAGCCTGGTCGATTGCAACAGATTGGCCATTGCAAGAACACCATTCATTGGCGTCCGGATTTCGTGGCTGAGAACGGCCAGCAAATTTTTCTTTTCTTCAAGCACTTTTGCAGCGGTCTCTTCCGCCTGTTTTAACTGTTGCAGAGTTGTTTCCATCTCAAGAAGACTCGTGAAAAATGAAGATAAGGAGAGTAGTAAATCCACGTCCTTTTGTTGATAGGAATAGAAATCCTGATCAAATGAGCAAAGGGAGCCGTAAATTTCTCCGTTCTCATTATGTATGGGCACACCGACAAATGAGCAGCCACCTACGAATTCGGTTGCGTCCATATGTCTGGTTAATGGATGAGTCAGATTATTATTGATCACCAACGGACCTTGGGAATGTTCAGTCACAAGTGCACAGTATGACTCGGCGTTATCAACGACCAGCCCTTCACCCAGGATTAGTTTGTCGCGATTATATACGTTCAGAACTTTGGTGGATAGATGATCCAACTGGGCAATACAAAACGTATTTGCAGGAATTAACCTGCTTGCCGTGTCCATGACATTAGCAGCCGAATCATATAATTTATGTGAGACTATGGATAGTACATCAATGAATTCTGTTTTCAACATATTGATTTGACTCCTCCTGATTGTAGAAATTCGTTGTGCACTGTATTCAGTATATATGAATTCGAAGAATCGATCATGTATGGTTTTGACAGTGGAAGACGGAAATGAGAAAATATAATGCTGTGCAACATGTATATATTAATAAAGTTTTGGAGGCAAATCAATGAATCAGCGTTTTCGAATTACCCGATCCATGCAAGAAAGCAATGCGGAACAATCCATCTCACTGGAAGAGTGCAAACTCTACTTCGAAACCCAACCCGATTTTACCTATTCACCGGTTCTTAACATAGTCGGAGCAGAGAGCACCATGACCATCGAGGGGGACTTTTTTATGT
Organism: Paenibacillus sp. FSL k6-2145; assembly: GCF_037976585.1. Taxonomy (NCBI): domain Bacteria; kingdom Bacillati; phylum Bacillota; class Bacilli; order Caryophanales; family Paenibacillaceae; genus Paenibacillus; species Paenibacillus sp. FSL k6-2145. The sequence continues at coordinate 5,294,869 of NZ_CP150267.1, forward strand.
GGGACCTTGAGGGTGCACAGATTGCTTTTCGTTTGTACATCGGGGATCTTTATGTAGCTATTTCTAACGAAGCTATTGTACCCAAAATGATTGAGATTGCAACGGAACTACGTGCAGATATCGTTGAAGGATAAGAAGTAGAGAACTAATGTTTGATAAAATGTAATGATGTTAGTTGTAGTCTAGTTTAGACATTCCTGTAAAAATGGGACTAAAGATTCATTTATATTCCATATGTTAGATTGTAATATATGGAATATAAAACATTTTACAGGAGAGTGAATGGAGTGAAAAAGACCAAATTAATACTTGTTGTATTCATGAGTATGATCCTTGCCTTATCAATAACTGGAATAGGATCAAGTTCAAAGGCTTCTGCAGCTACGGCACGTACACCCATTGTATTGGTACATGGATTGACCGGTTCAGATAGCAATTTTACAGCAATTGAGAGTTATTTGCGTAGCCAAGGGTGGACAAGAGACGAATTATTCGCGATTGACCTTCCTAGCAAACAAGGAAACCAGCTGTTGAACTCCGCAGCAATTAGTCGATTCGTAGATGATGTTCTAAACCAAACGGGTCAAACGAAAGTGAATATTATAGCTCATAGCATGGGTGGAGCTAATAGTCTCTATTACATACTTAACCGTGGAGGCGCTTCCAAAGTGGACAAGTTGATTACCCTTGGCGGGGCTAATCGATTGACCACAACGACAGCTCCGAGTGGAATAAAGGTGACTTCGATCTATTCCACCAGTGACACGATTGTGTCCCCGGTACTTTCCCGGTTGAACGGGGCGAACAACGTTTCGGTTTCCCTCGTATCCCATATCGGTCTGCTGTTTAACTCACGGGTGAATGCTCTGATCAAAACTGCGTTGAACGAGTAGCTCTGAACATACAAAATGTGCATTCTTTCATACTATATTAATGATTGACTTGAACACGACTGACCATTTATGGGCAGTCGTGTTTTCGTATTACCCGGAACTTTAATGAAGTCTTGTTCCCAGCGTTCCACTCGAACTCCATGATCATCCGATATATGTAAATAAAAACAATATAATACCAGAGGAAGTATAGGAAGAATTACTGTAAACTGTCAAAGGCAACAGCCTATCATCTGACATCATGAGGAGACAGCAAGAATATGATGAAACGCACACTTGTTTTAATGTTAACTATTATTTTGGGTTTATCATGTACACCTGTTACAGGGTACGCTGAAGAAGATTCGTTTGATTTTAACGCCACATTCCAAGGGGTTATCATTCTCTCGCTTGGCAGCCCAAACGCAGTCGTTGATAATACGGACACGTTGATTGACCAAACCAATTTTAATATCGTTCCTCTGGTTAAAAATAACCGGACACTGCTGCCTCTGCGTTTCATAAGCGAGAGTCTGGGAGCACAAGTGGCATGGGACTCGAAAACGTCCACAGCTACCATTAAAGCCACAGGTAAATCCATCAAAGTGACATTAGGCAGCAGCAAGATGTTCATTAACGGCAAATCTTTTGCATTGGACGCTCCGGCACAATACAAAGAAGGCAGAGTGTTCATCCCGTTAAGGGCCGTAAGCGAAGCGTTTGGTAAAAAGGTGTTTTTTGACCGCGGCATTATCGTCGTAAGTAATTCCACTATTCTTAATGCAAAACGGGATAGGGAAATCGTTGATTACTTAAAGTTTGTACTTGCTCCTTATTCGAAAGATCCATACACAGGTAAAACATTGTCCACAGAACAAGTTGCCCGTCTGGAACAGAGTGTAGTCATGCTGGAGTCGTATGACAAGGATGATAATTATCTCGGATTCGGTAGTGCCATATCGATCGGATACGGATTATTTTTAACCAATTATCACGTCATTGCTGATTCCAGCAGTTATATGATCCAGACGAGTCAGGACCAATATTATGAAGTACAAGGAGTCGTTGCAGCGGATGAGAATCTCGATTTGGCCATAGTGAAAACATCCATGCGTACAAATATTCCTCCACTTCATGTAGGACTAACGACTAAAATTACTACAGGGCAGCCTGTAGTAGCGATAGGTAATCCTGAAGGACTTCAAAACACGATTTCGACAGGGATCATTAGTGGTATCCGAAACTACGGAGGTGAGAGGCTAATACAGACTACGACTCCCATCACCAATGGCAGTTCCGGGGGACCATTGCTTAATATGAAAGGTGAAGTCATTGGGGTAAATACAATGGGTATAGAAAAAGGGGATTTGAACTTTGCTATTCCAATTGATTATGCATCCCGTTGGATCAAGAAATACACGGCATTATCCTTTTCGTCTATTCCTGTGCTTAACCAAGATCAATTCAGGGAAACAGCAGTGACGGAACAAGATCCAACTGTAGAACAGCCATCAACTGTTAGCCAGAATGTTCATCTTATGGGGCGAACGGTTCGTGAAGCTACTTTAGATCCTGCTCAATCCGTTATCTTTGCAATTGATGAAAATCAATCGACTATTTTTGCTTATCGTTACGCCGACAACAAGGTTCTGGGAGAGACCACTGCGTTCAGTACTCCTCCAAGAAAGCTTCTGTATGCAAATGGTGAGATCTATGTCATCTTCAGCAATGCTGATTACAGTTCATACCGCTTTGAAGAGCAGCAGGGAGGACAGATCGTTGTACTTGAAGCTGACACTCTTAAAATCAAAGATCAGTGGGATACCCGTATCGATCCATATGAAATTGAGGTAGATCATTCCGGTCATGTCTACGTTAATTCGGGCTCCGGGCAATGGACCTCTATCATTAGTTATGACCGGGCGACAAAGAAGGAGATCTCCAGTGCAACCATACGAGAAGGAAGTCACATGGTCCTGCATCCATCGGAAGATCGGATCTATGCTGTTGACTCAGACACTTCGCCAAGAGATATTGAGATGTTTCGGTTAATGGATGGCAAGTTTAGTAGCAACCAAGATTCTCCTTATCACGGTGAATACAAGTTCTCAACGGTTATTGGCATTACACCTGATGGTAAGTATGTATTAAACGGAGCCGGAACGGTTTTGTCCGCTACCAATAACTCTGCAAGTAACATGCAATATGCGACTGCAATCGATCCGTTTGACTATGTAGCTGTACATTCAGCGCATAAGGAAACCTTTTTCACAGGAAAAGATCGCATGATTAAACAGTATGATACGGAAACACTTAAAGTGACGGGGACACTAACGACCAAAGGAACAATCCTAAAGCTGTTCATGTCAGATAAACAACTGATTGCAATCACAAAAATAACCTTACCTGGCAATCCTCTGCCGCAATATGCGGTTGAAACGGTTAAAGATTTCTAGAAGAGTAGAAGAGGTCCCTGCTGAACAGCAAGGGCCTCTTCGATTTATGTTATTGTGATGAAAGTGGCTCGCTGAGGTAAGATTCAAAAATAGGTACATCCATTCTATAATTAGAAATCAGAATAAAAATGGAACAAGTTAAAGGAGTCTGTATACATGCAACCTCAACCGAATGATCGAATTAAGGTTCACCCAGGATTTTGGGCTGGATTACATCAATTAGGGATTGGTGCTGATGACATCGCTCGCACAGCACAACTATCTCTTGAGACAATAAATAAACCAGTAGTGACCCAATCTCAATACTTTGCAATCTGGCAGGCGTACTCTGATCTCATTGGGGACACCGCCGAGGGCATCATCAAACTTGCAACCGGATATGAGATATCGAAGTATCCTCCGCCTGTACTGGCAATGTATCATGCTCGTGATTATCGTGATGCGTTGAATCGCATGGTGCGTTACAAGCAAATGTGTCCTCCCGAGAGTTTGCAGATTACCGAAGCAAGGGAGGAATGTATCATTGAACTCGAATGGTTATATAAGGGGCAACCAGGTCCGCCATTACTGGTCGGTATTACGCTGGCATTTCTGATCGAACTTGGACGGAGGGGCACAGGACAGCCTTTGATTGCCAAACGGGTTGAGTTCTCCCAACCGATGGGTGACGTAGCCACCCTTGAGGCCTACTTCGGCTGCCGAGTCGATACGAATTCCAACTATAATCGGCTGACGCTAGAACGGAAAGATCTGAGACTTCCATTTCTATCGTATAACGAGGAGTTACTGGAGATTCTGACCCCGGCTCTGGATCGGTCGCTGGACGAACAAGAGAGCAATCGTTCCGTTACTGAAGTGGTCAAATGGATGATGAAACGCAGCCTCACAGGAAAGCGCCCTGACATCCAGACGGTCGCCAAAGAGCTTCGCATGAGTGATCGTACTTTGCAGCGGCGACTGACGGAGGAGAACACAAACTTCAAGCAATTATTAACCGAGGCCAGACGTGAGCAGGCCCGAGCGTACCTTGCAGATCCTTCACTTGATATCAAAGAAGTGGCATTCCTGGTTGGATATGAAGATCAGAATTCATTCTATCGTGCTTTCAAGACCTGGGAAGGGGATACACCTTCAAGTTGGCGTGTGAGGCAATAATTCTGGCGCAAAGTGCTAGTTACTAGGCCCTTCAGACTGCGTAATATTATATCTATCCGGTGCATGAAGCTGTTGGCAATGTTCAAGAAGCACCTGCCGGATAGTTGTAATCAAGAAGGAGAAATGCAGGATGGATATGGGACTAAAAGAGAAAACAGCATTAGTTACAGGATCAACAAAAGGAATCGGTAAAGCAATTGCCATGGAGCTCGCCCGAGAAGGTGTTCACGTTTTGATTAATGGACGCAATGATGAAGAGGTGGAACAAACCGTTCGCGAAATCAAGTCTACTTTTCCGGAGACCTCTCCGCAAAAGGCCACGGCTGATCTTGTGGATCTGGAGCAAAGACAAGCTTTATTTGAGAAGTTCCCTGAGGTTGATATTTTAGTGAATAGCATGGGCATATATGAGATCATGAGTTATGAAGACGTGAACGATGAAGTGTGGGAGAAATATTTCCGTACCAATGTATTGGCTGCCAATGGCTTATCCCAATTTTATTTACCTAAAATGGTGAAGAATAATGACGGACGTATTATATTTATCGCGAGTGAAGAAGCTCTTATGCCCTCAGGCCAGATGCCCCAATATTGCATGACCAAATCAATGTTGCTGTCATTATCCAAAAGTTTGTCCAAACTGACAGCAGGAACTGAAGTTACGATCAATACGATCCTGCCAGGTCCAACACTGTCCGAGAATGTGCGTGATATCATTGAGAGCATATACCCTGATGAGGCGCTGACTTTCGAGGAAAAAGAGAAAGATTTTATGAAGAGCAATCTGCCTCAGTCTGAATTGCAGCGATTCATCAAGCCAAGTGAAATAGGCAGACTCGCGGCATTTGTATGCAGTCCGTATGCTTCAGCTTTTAGAGGCTCTCCCATCCGTATGGACGGGGGAATGGTTCCCACCATATTTTAAATTTGTTGAGGATTCAGCATATGTATCCATAAGAAGTCGCCAGCATTGGCGACTTTTTTATTTGTAAATGATCTATGCGAGGGGCGTCAATCGAGTTTATAATACAGGTATGTTTTTCGAAAACGGTTTCTGTATCTTGGAAGCGATTACTTATATCGATTATATGAATCTAAAAGGGGACATTATCATGATTGCTGCAAGAAATCTGGAAGGTGTCTGGAAACTCCAACTCGATGAAAATAAGGTGGAACGTGGTTTGAATTTCTCAGACGTCATTACATTGCCAAATACTACATCTCATGCGGCCAAGGGGAAGAAAAACGAGAATGTGTTAATCGGTGCGCTGACGGATGAGTACTTATTTGAGGGTTATGCCTGGTTTTCACGAGAGATTGAAATTCCCGAACACTTGGCTGGCAAACGTTGCTTCTTGCATTTGGAACGAACACGAGTAACCACAGTTTGGATCGATGGGGTGGAATGCGGAACACAAAACAGTCTGAACACACCTCACCGTTACGAGATTGAGGCAGGGCTATCCGCTGGGACTCATACAATTACCATTCGAGTGGACAATACCAATTATCCAACCAAAGGTGGTCACCTTACATCCGAAGACACGCAGACGAATTGGAACGGCATCACCGGGAAAGTGGAACTTCAATTTTTCGAGCGTGTTTTCCTGGATAATGTTCAGGTCTATCCCGATCTTGCGACTCGATCTTTCGAGATCAAGGCAGCACTTGTTGGTGACCTGCAAGAAGTACGAATCGTGGTTTCGGCTGTTGCAGTCAGTGCAGATCCGGTGTATACGACCGAGGAACAGATTTTCGCCCCGGATTCGCAGGAAATCCAGCTGACGTACAAGATTGGCGAAGATGTGATGTTATGGAGTGATGATGAACCTAACCTGTACCAACTCCATATTCATCTGCAAGATCAGGACGGCGAAGTGCTGGATTCCACCGAAGTATGGACGGGATTACGGGAATTCCGGGCTGCTGGAGACAAATTCACCATTAATGGTCGCAAAACGTTTCTTCGAGGCAAACATGACGGGCTGATCTTTCCGCTCACGGGATACGCGCCAACAGATGTGGATGAATGGGTTCGCATTCTCGCTATCTCCAAGTCCTACGGTATCAATCACTACCGTTTCCATACCTGTTGTCCTCCGGAGGCTGCTTTTATTGCAGCGGATCTGCTCGGCATCTACATGGAACCTGAACTTCCGTTCTGGGGAACCATTACGGATGAATCTTCGGATGGACATAATCAAGCAGAGCAGGATTACTTGATTAGCGAAGGATTTGCGATGCTGCGTGCTTTTGGTAATCATCCTTCGTTTGTCATGATGTCCATGGGGAATGAACTATGGGGAAGCAAAGACAGATTGAATTCGATCCTGAAGGCATACAAAGCATATGATCATCGTCATCTATACACCGAAGGTTCGAATAACTTTCAGTTTGTGCCGGACATTCTGGAGGAAAGTGAATTCTTCTGCGGGGTTCGTTTCTCCAAAGAGCGCCTGTTCAGAGGTTCATATGCGATGTGTGATGCTCCGCTCGGTCACGTGCAGACCGACCTGCCAAATACATTGAAAGATTACGATTCAAACATTGTACCTGAGCAAGGCAGCGATGCTGACCCTTCCGGTCAGACTGGGGACAAAGAGATTCAGATTCAGTATGGGACAGGTTCCAAAACAGTGCAGGCCGAAGCTGGAAGTGACCAACTTGTCTCACACGTACCAATCATCTCGCATGAAATTGGACAGTACGCCACGTTTCCTAATTTCGAGGAGATCAACAAGTATACGGGTTCTCTCAAAGCCAAGAATTTCGAAGTGTTTCGAGAGCGTCTGAATGCTAAAGGACTGGGACATCTGGCGGAAGCATACTTCAGAGCTTCTGGTAAACTCGCGGTCGCATGTTACAAGGAAGAACTGGAAGCTGCTTTTCGTTCGCAGCAACTAGCCGGGTTCCAGCTGCTGGATCTTCAGGATTTCAGCGGTCAGGGAACAGCGCTGGTGGGTGTACTGGACGCATTCATGGATTCCAAAGGCATGATTACACCTGAGGAGTGGAGAACGTTTTGTTCCGACGCTGTGTTGTTGGCGAGATTCCCCAAATATAATTATCAAGCGGGTGAATTGTTCGAAGCACGCATTGAACTAAGTTACTTCCGGAGACAAGCATTGGATGGACTTCAATTGAAGTGGGAAATTCAAAGCGAGCAGATCGAAGGAAGCGTCCTATTGGAAGGGAAAGCAGACCTGCCAGCGACCCATGGAGAACATTATGTGAATATAGCGGATCTCAGCATTCGCATTCCTGAAGTCTCCAATATGACCAAAGTGGAGCTTAGACTGTCCATTCCGGGCACGGATATCCGTAAGTCTTACGACCTGTGGATCTACCCGAGTCAACTGGACGTGGACCTGAGCGGTTTGAATCTATTTACCGAACTCTCGGAACAGGCGTTGGCGCTGCTTGAGCAGGGAGAGGATATTATGCTTTTCCCAAATCCCGACCAGATTCAACATGCGATTCAAGGTTTCTATAGCACCGATTTCTGGTCTTACCCTATGTTCCGATCCATCTCGGAGAATATGAAAAGAGAAGTTCCTGTGGGCACAATGGGCTTGTTAATTCAACAGGATCATCCGGCCTTCGAACATTTTGTCACAGAGGAGCACTCAACTTATCCGTGGTGGAGCATCGTGTCCGAGTCGTCATCGATCATCTTAGATGAGTTGGATAAAGACTTGAATCCGATCGTGCAGACCATTGACAATTTTGAGCGAAACCACAAGCTCGGCCTGTTGATGGAGTGTCGGGTCCGGAAGGGGAGAGTGCTGATGGGAGCGCTGAATCTGGAGCGTCTGATGACTACATTGGAAGGCAGACAGTTGTTATACAGCTTCCGGCGTTATGTACAGAGTTCCGCTTACCAGCCAGTTGCACGTCTGGAAGTAGAGGAACTTCGCAAGTTGTTTAACTAAGATGTAGGGGAAGAAGTGTCAGGTCTCCCTTAATTATGCCAATGAGCCCCTTCCGCGAATGGAAGGGGCTATAAGACATGCAGATTGAATCGGTTCATTCGCCCATTAAGCGTTAGATGAACCTGCACTTTTTAGGATAACATTCCAATCTTCTTCTTCAAAAAGTATGTTGTCTTTATCCTCTGCTACTCCGATCCGGACCTCAAGGATCACCATCCTGGTTTCAGCCAGAATAGAAAAGAGACTCTCCTTGGTAATTGCGAACTGATTGCCCATACTCACTTGCATGACCTTTCCGTTGACAAGCACTTGCCCACTGCCTGCAAGCACGGTCCATGCTCTACACCCAGTTCTATGCCAGTTCAACCCGATATGTTTGCCCGGTAGAACCGTTATGTTTAATGTGGTTACAGTTGTATTCTCATCTTCTAACGAACCTTCAATGACACGATAACTGCCCCAGGTTGATTCACCATACATCGGTTTTAGTGGCAAGCTACCCAATTGCGCTTTAATTTCATTTGAATTATTTTTGTTGGCAATGAGAATGCCATCCGGACTTGCAGCAGCGATAATACCTGGCACGCCAATGACTTGGATAGGGTAGGGAAGCTCGTTAATAATATAGGAATCGGAGGAAGAACCCGAGATTCCACCGTGTCCGATTACATGGGTATCTAACTGTGCGCACAGCGTATCCCAGCTTCCGATATCCTGCCATACTCCCTTATAAGGCAGGACTACGGCCCGCTGTGCCTTTTCTGCAACATGCTTGTCAAAACTGCGTTCAGGCAACGCTTCATACAGGGACGACAATTGATCATAATGAACCGGCAGCCCCATTTTTTTAATATGGGATATCATAAACGCGACGGTGAATGCGTACACACCGCAGTTCCATAGTGCCCCACGTTGTAGCAGAGTCTCAGCAATGGTGGCTTCGGGTTTTTCTATAAATTGTGTTATGGGCGCATAAGCATTACGTTCTTCCCCACCCGGCATGATGTATCCATACTGTTCTGAAGCATGTGTAGGCCTTGTCCCAATTAAAGCGATATCGGCTTGAGAATGTTTCAATATATCCGGCAGTAATTGGAAGTTGCTGAAAAAATCTTCACCTGCGAACACATCAGCTGGCGCGATACAGATCACATCGTCATCTTTGGCCATTCGGAAGGATTGCAGATATAACGTTGCTAAGGCCGCCGCAGTAAAAGTGCCTCGTTTATAAGGTTCCCCGATGACTGGTATTTTGCCTTGAGTATGTCGAGCCGTAATATTAGCCTGGTCCTGATGTGAAATAATGAGCGTTGAATCGGTTAGGGATGAAACATCAAGCTGGCGGCATACTCTGCTGATCATGGATTCCTTACCTCCAGCGGGTGATGGAAGTATATCTATGAACAGCTTGGAGCGAAGCTCATTGGATAACGGCCAGAGCCTTTTGCCAGAGCCGCCGCACAGCAGTACGATATGCATGGGCTTCCTCCTTAAGCTCAGGGAGCTTTACTATAAATTTTCCGTTTATGAAAGGAAAGAGAACGATATTTAAGAGCCAGCTTGCGGATTTGTTGCTCTTTTAACGAAGAAGCGTTCACATTCAGACTTTTATTTTTGGAACTTCTAAGGACAATGCTGCCTGGGTTTTTCGTATACATAAAATTGGCATACGTTTCATACTCGGAGAAACCAAACTGTTTTTTCTTATTGATATTGGAGATGACCGCTTTGTACCATGGCAGTTTATGAACCGCTTCAATTTTCTGTTTTAAGGCAGCGAGTTTTGATTTGTCGAACAGCATATAATGGGTGACAAAAGAGCGGGGGCGCGGAGCTTTCATGCCTAACAACTTGCGGTAGGTATTGAAATATTCCGGCTGGCTCCAGTCACGGCAGTAAAATACTGTTTTGCCTTCTACAAGAAATGAATGAGGTTTAATCAGTACGGTATCCGCATCCATGACTAGAAAGTACTTTGCCTTCACAATGGAATCTCCGTTCATTTTGAGCAACTGCTGATATAACCAGCCTGACCGATTCCATCGGGAGGACTGGTAGTGTATGTCGTTTTTGGTTATAGGCAGGACGGATCGCTCATTAACAAAAATGCAGTTTTTAAGGGAACAAAGTTTTCTGATTTTGGTGCTGACCGGAGAAACAATATATATGCTTCCAATGGGATGTTTTACATAACGGCGAATGTTATCAATGACGAGGGGAAGGGTAGCCAAATCTTTCTCGATCGCTGGTATAAGAACATCAATCTTAGGTGCATTATTCAACTGGATTCCAGGCTGGACGGACATCTTCTCACTCCTTGCACAAATCGTGATGACTCAGTATATGGTATGTGTGCAAAAGTGTTTTGGTCAGGGCATGTGCAAATATACATTTTTACGAATAGGGGCTTTTGTTGAGGGCTCCTTTATCGGTAATACATATAATGCATGCAGGATCTTGATCAAACAGCGGGCTACGATGCGGTTGCTGAAGGGAGAGTTTACGCATGGGAGTTGATAAATTGCAGCCGTTAAGAAGCAAGTGGTTAAAAACAAAATTGATCATTAATAATGAATTAATTAAACCGTTTATACCCGACACACAGAAATATAATAAAACGAATCTGAAATCCATGATCAGCAAATATGGAATGGTCTATGTCAAACCCGAGAGAGGTACTTTCGGGATGGGTGTTATTAAGGCCGAGATGGAAAGTCATCAACATTTTGTCTATCAGATAGAGCAAAAACGCCTGACGTTTGACAGCTTTGAATCGTTTTATAACAGTCTGACTCGTTTGGTGAATAAAAGAAGTTATCTGATACAGAGAGGAATCCATCTTCTTAAGCACAATAACAGACGTTTTGACATCCGAGTCATGATACAGCTAAGCCCGACCAAACATTGGGAAGCGACCGGAATCATCGGCCGACTGGGTCATCCAAAGAAAATCGTAACCAATTATCATAGTGGTGGTACACCGATGGATATTCACAAGCTATTACAATCACATGCATCAACAAAACGCAGGAATGAACTGGTTCATGAGATGAATGAGCTTAGCCTGCGCATAGCTCGTCATATGAAAAAAAAGTACCCGTATCTAAAGCAAATTGGTGTAGATATCGGCCTTGACCACAGTCTGAAACCCTGGATTATTGAAGTGAATGTCAAACCTGACCCATATATATTCAATCAATTAAAGGACAAGACGATGTATCGCAAGGTAATACGATATTACCGCCATGCTATGCCCAAAAAAACAGAATAACAGACCGGACTTTTCATAGGTCTCGCTGGAGAAGGTTTCAAGCTCAAGAGTCGCCAATGTGGCGACTTTTTTTGTTGATCTGCGTTTTAGGGTCGGAATATTGCATTTCATCCCAATTCGACTCCGAAACCTATGCTAAAATAGTATATTCGAGAGTGAAATTCAGAGTCGATGTCGATGAAAGGCGGATGTTCCCCATGTTCAATATTGCAATCTGTGATGATGAGGAGCAGCAACGAGAACGTGTGAAAACGATGCTGGTCTCCTTATCTCTAAAAACCAATTTTGATTTTCAAATTAGCCTATTCACATCTGGTGAACAACTGCTCTCGCACTACAGAGAGGTTGGGGACACATTCAATATTCTCATCTTGGATGTGGAGATGGGCGGAATGAACGGGATTCAGACCGCTAAAGAGATCAGAAACATGAAGTTTCTGGATGTACAGATTATGTTTCTGACCAGTTACCCGGAATATATGGTGGAGAGCTTTGATGTCATCACCTTTCAATATCTGATCAAGCCAATCCAGCCGCAAGTTTTCGAGGAAAAGATGATTAAGCTGTGTCAATATTTTCAGGCATTGGACAAAAAGTATGTACTAATCAAATCAGACTATGATGAACTGCTGCTGAAATATGATGATATTCTCTGGATTGAGGTCGTCAAAAGTTTAACAATCAAGAACAAGTTGAATTTTGTGACACAGGAAAATGTACATGAGACCAAAGGCATTTTATCCAGCTATGCTACTGGTTTGAAAGACCATGGTTTCTTACAGATTCATCGCTCGATTATTATCAACCTGATGCATGTTCAGAAGTTTTCCGGCACTCAAGTCGTTATGTTGAATGGAACGGAACTGCCCATAGGTCGATCCAAGGTAAAAGAAATCAAGGATGCCTACACCAAATATATGATCATGAGGATTCAGTGATATGGATAGCTATATGATCTTTTCCATCATCTTTGTGACCTTACTTATGGCATTTCAGGCGAATTTTTATTTTGATTCTGTGTTGGGCAAGTCCAGGCGAAAGCCGCGCAGAGCGATCTATTTCATCGTTTTTATCTTATTGGATTATTTTTATTTGGTTTCTTCCTTCTCTGACATCGTTTCTACTGCTGTTGCTCTGTTATTAATCTTCAGTCTGGCACAATCCTATGAAGTGGAGTTCAAAATCAAGCTTGTTTTTACCATCCTGTATGCGGTTCTGATTACAATGGCAAATACGATAGCTGTATATATTCTCGGAGTTTTGGAATCCACAGAATTCATTTCATGGGAACAGTTCAACGGAGAAAACCACTGGATTCTCTCCAAGGTGATGCTGGTTGGTTGCAGTATGATGTTCATTGTTATTCAAATTGTGCGTTTAGTGGCTAAACGCAGAAGTTTTGCCGTGCATTATCGTTATTATTTGCTGTTTCTTATCGTACCCATTATTACAATCTATCAGATCAATGTGGCCTCCATATATAGTGAAAAAAACATATTCTACGTCTTTTCTGTACTAGGCTCTCTATTTCTCAACGTGTTCATTGTATATGTATTCGATAATATGGTGGAAAAGGTACAGCTTGCGCATGAAAACACCCAGTTACAGCGTCAGATGGACTACCAGGATGCCAACTATGAGAAGACCGTTCACAGTTTCAAAAACATTAAATCCATCATCCATGATATCAATCAGCAGTTTCTGTATATTGATGAATGTATCCAACGTAACGAACTGGCGGCGGCAGGTGACCATATCAAGTCTACATTAAATACCATTGAAGGTGCGTATCAGCGGGTGAACTCCGGCAATCTGGTCATTGATGCACTCGTTACGAATACCTTGGCTATGGGGCAGGCAAACGGGATCAAAATTGACACCAAAATCCAGCTCCACTCGCAACATATCCAGATCGATCGATATGATCTGTGTGTGGTGCTGGGTAACATGCTTGATAACGCAATTGAAGCCTCCAAGAAGGTTAGACAGGCCGAGGATCGATATATCCTCATTGCCATTCACTCCACATCATCTGCACTTGTCATCCAGATTATGAATCATGTGGAGCAGCCGATAGTTGACTTGAAAAGTGAAAAGCCTAATCCGGAGTACCATGGAATCGGTCTAACCAATATATCGAGAATGTGCGAGAAATATGGTGGACATATGAGTATAGAGCAACAGCATCGGAAGTTTAACAACATGGTCGTGCTTCCGTTCCACACCGACAATCCCTGAACCTGCCGTTCAGGGGTTGTTTTTTTCCATTCAGGGTCCGTTTACGTTCGAACAGTCTCTTCCCGGATATGATGAATTCATTCATAAGAACATTTGAGGGAGGACATGGGATGAAAAAATTAATTAGTCTTTTATGTACAGCGGTGCTTGTAATTACACCGCTGGCAGATGTCAGCGCAGAGGCGAATAACAGTACAACGATTGAGGCACGGGCGGAGCAGATCGCCAAGGAGATGGTGCAAACGTACGGTGTCACCAGTGTGCAATATGCGATCATGGATGAAGGAGAATACATTTTATCAGATAGTGTAGGACTGCACGATAAGGCATCACAGAAGCCAGTAGACAAGGATAGCATGTATGGCATAGGCTCGGTTAGCAAAATGGTTGTTACGGCAGCCGCCATGAAGCTTGTCGATTCCGGTAAAGTAGATCTGGATGAGCCGCTTACTTCGTATATCAAGGACTTTAAAATGGCAGATGCGCGCTATACTCAAATCACACCGCGCATGTTGATGAATCATTCATCCGGTCTTTACGGTACACATTATGGAAACAGCATGTTGTTTGACGATAATGACACCCGCAATCATGATGAGTTATTGCTTAAACTTCAGTCCGAAAAACTGAAATCCAAACCTGGCGAATATTCCGTCTACGCCAATGACGGTTTTCAATTGCTTGAAATCCTGGTTGAACGGGTGAGTGGATTAAGCTACAGCGAATATATCGCCAAGTACATCAGTGAGCCGTTGAAGTTGGAATCAACGAAGACACCACTAGATTCCTTTGACAGAGCGCAATTATCCGAAACCTATTGGCCTACACTTGAGATGAAGATGCCTACCGAAAATGCAAACATTATCGGCACAGGCGGAGTGTACTCTACCGCAGAAGAATTGAGTCAATTCGGAGAGGTTTTAATGGGGAACAGACCGGATATTCTGTCCGAATCTGCTGTGAAGGCTATGCAATCTCATGAATATCGTAATGGCATATGGGTATCTGATGAGCAAAATACGATCAATTATGGCTTGGGGTGGGATTCGGTTGACCTTGCACCTTTCAGTGATTATGGGATTACCGCGCTTGCCAAAGGCGGGGATACCATGTTGTACCACGCCGTGTTAATCACTATACCCGAACATGATATTTCAATGGCGGTTCTATCATCTGGCGGATCTTCCGTCTACAATCAGATGTTTGCCAGCAAAGTGCTGCTGGACGTTCTCGAGGATCAGGGCATCATCGACGATGTTCAGCCTGATCAGAAATTCTCACCACCTGTCAAAGTGAAGATGCCAACAGAATTAAATTCGTACTCCGGTCTCTATGGTACGGTAGGAGAGACATTGGATATAGCGATTAAGGATGGTGAGATGCAACTGCCTGCTTTGCTGGGAGGAATTATTCCTGAGCAGAACTATGTGTACACAGGCGACGAACATTTTACAAGTGCGGATGGCAGTGTGAAAGCTAGTTTTGTGAAGGAACGTAATGACAAGGTATATGTTAAAGTTCAGGGTATGATTACGTTACCTGGCATAGGTCAAACGGCAATGAACACGTATGATTATCAAAAACTGGATCATAATGCGCTTGACGCAGCAACGAAAGAGAAATGGACAGCTCGTGACGGCTCGAAGTATTATGCACTGGATGAAAAAATAACGTCGATCTTTTATCTGCTTCCATCGATGCTGATCAAGAACCTGTCTGTTGATGCCAAAAATGGCTATGCTAATGGCACGCAAATCATGGATGCAAACAACGCAGAGAATATCGCCCAGATTCCTGTGATGAACGGAAGAGACGCGTTTGATCTGCAATTTTACACGAAGAATGGCGCCGAGATTTTGATCCAGGATGGGCAAGAATACATTGCCGAGGATGCGATTACTCCAATCTTTGGTGGGAAAAAAGGAATTACAACTATTCCGGCAAACGGTCAAGCCCGGTGGTATGCGATCGACGCCAGATCGAGTAACAAATCCATCACGGTGGATTCTCCGGAGACCGGAGGTTACGCAGTGTATAATGATAAAGGGGAAATGGTTGACTTCTCTGTAGCAACCAATCAGGAATCGACGAAGCTTCCGAAAAGTGGTTTTATCGTTTTTGGTGGGGATGCCGGTGATGTATTCCAGATTGAATTAAAGTAAAGCAGGGACTGCGTTACAAAGTCACATTCTCAACTTGTCACATAAATAATGTCGTATTCAGAAAGTCGCCTTATGGCGGCTTTTTTTTGATTTTTTTAGAATAATTTAACAATCTGGTAACAATTCGACCTCACTGCTCGTTATATTTATGTAGTTATATATCAGGCTCATTTTTAACAGGAGGAATTACTATCTATGATCAATAGACATAAACGTCAAACAACGAAACAATGGAAAATAAGAGCAGGCAGGCCCATCGTTGCAGGCCTTACTGCAGGAATATTAATGGTTCACGGAGTCATCGGCGTGTTGCCATCTCAGGCACATGCTGAAGCATCGGATGTATCTATTCGTAACTGGTATTCGTATCAGCGAATCACTGTACCAGAACTGAAACCTTCTTGGACAGCAAAAGTAGATAACTATTTGAATATGAACGAGACGTACATCGGAGCTAATGCCATTGCAGAAGAAGGCAAAGTATTCACGTTTGCTGGATCGAAGTTGGTTGCACTTGATGCGACAACAGGTAAACGGTTGTGGACTTACGGCAAAGAATTGACACCTTATATTACCTATCAAGGCGGCGTCCTCTACGGACTGACCAGTGATCACAAGCCATATGCCTTGAATGCGAAGACAGGCAAAGCAAAATGGCGGTCAGGGGCATCCACCTGGATTGATACGGTTCAACGTACAGAAGCTCTGATTCCAAGCGCGGATACCCTCTATGTTATTAAAGGAAGTACAACGTTTGCACTGGATATCAAGTCAGGCAAACTGCGCTGGAAGGCAGATGAGCCATTAGGCGAAGGTCACGGTACTGAATATCTTGAAGAGTCTAATGGTATTGTACTGAGAACCTTTTTTGTCCAAGGGGCACTTACATCCGTTCAACTTAATGCGTATGACAAGAAAACGGGCAAGAAGTTATGGGGTCATTTTGGTCAGGGGGAAGCTATTCAGATCAAAGACGGACTTGTGTATTCGGTGGATTTTTATTCTCCAATGTTGGAAGATGATGAGTCTTCACCTGAACGCAAATGGAAAGTTAATGCGTACAACCTGAAGACCGGTGTGTTGAAAGGAAGTCAGGAGTATAGGTGGACCATGCCGGGTGACCCACCGTATATGAATGGTAGAGGAGGTATACTTGTCAATAAAGACAAACTGTACATTGCGCAGGGGGACAACATAGCGGAGTACTCGTTGAATACAACCAAGTCGAAAACTACGCCAATTCGAACGTTTCACCAACCTTACGGGGACAAAACGGATTTACTTGGCATTGTACAGGAACGGGTGGTGTACAAAAACCTCGAGACAGGTGAACTTAAAGGCATTAAGCTGGCTAATGGTCAGGAAGTTCAGTGGCATGGTGATGCCCCGGTTTCTCAGATTGATGTTTATGGTAAAGGAATGTATCGAGCGCAACGTAACGGCACCCTGCTTGCCCTCAACATGATGACGGGTCAGCCAGCTTTTCGAGTCGCTACCGGGGGAGATCTGCATAATAAGACATTGAAGACAAATGGAATAATCATCATCCAAGCCGAAGGCAAACTTCTCGGCGTTAAGCTGCCAGCATCGCTGAAATAAGTGATTCAGAATGAAAAATATGTATGAAGACCGGATCAAGGCATAACTTGCTCATAATCCGGTCTTTTTTTATTTTTGCGCATAAAACACTGCAAAGTCCAAGTATTTGTACATGCAATCTGCCACACGAAACCCCGCTTCCTCCAACCACATCAATTGATCCTCCAGTGTGGCATTGATATCCACCTTGCGTCTTTCGATCGAAGCCGAGATGGCTTCCTTAGACAAACCACTTTGATGAATCGATTCTAACCAGCGCTGGCGGTAATAGGTGTCCGTATCGAGGGTTCTTCCCTGAACCTGATCTGCGTTGATGAAGCATCCACCTGGTTCTAACAGCCTATGTACAGTTTCAAACACCTTTTTCTTGTCAGCGTGGGTCAGATGGTGAATAGACAGGGAGGAAATAATCATATCGTAGGAACTGGTGAAATCGTACTTGGAGTAATCCCCGATCACATACTGTACTTGGTTTGCATCAGCAAATCTTCGACGTGCTGCTTCAAGCATTTGATCACTAATATCGATCAGGGTTAATCGCGCGTTGGGATACTTTTGCAGGACCAATCCGGAGAGCAGTCCCGTTCCTGCACCCAGATCAAGAATACGTGGAGAATCGAGCGGGCTTTCCATTAGATCCAGGGCCATTCCATAAAAATCATCAAAACAAGGGATAAGCTGCTTTCGCTGCACATCATAATCTTGGGCTACCTTATCAAACAGCTGCTTTACTGAGAATTCCATGTGCTCATCACTCCTTGAGGTTTTCTCCATATTTTACAAACTGGAAGGGATCAAGGGAAATACTGATTATGGATAAACTCATAGGTTGGACCTATGGGTTCCGAGTCTCTGCCATGGGTAATAACATGTAAGCGCAGAATATAGACAGGGAGGAATGAACCTGATGTTTCAACCACGTTCTATTATGATGAGTATCTCGTTAATCGTTATAGTTCTAACACTTGCAGCTTGCTCTGGTAGTAATGGACCTTTGCCTAGCCCTCAACCATCAATGCCAGTAGGTGAATCTGCTCCAGCACCTTCAACAGGAAATGAACAACCATCTGAAACAGATGGAACAGAAGAAGCGAATGAAACAGAGCGCCCACAGACCGAAAGTTTTGAAATGTTGACCGCAGATGGCAATCAATCACTAGAAGCGACCTTGCAACAAGGAGAAGGATTTTCCTTGTACGTATTTGAGAAATTCACATTTGATGCTGCTCAAGGCCGTCTGTCACTGACTAGTAACGCTGACTATTATGTGGATATTGAACCACTGCCTTCGGAGTATAATCTGGCAGAACTGGAGACAGCGGGTAAAGAAGAATTAGAAAAAGCCGGTAAGGTATCCGATTATAGTGGAGAACTGGTAGAACACCCGCTTGGTTATGCCGAGCTCTATCTTCAGGCCTCTGGTGAAAAAGGCATTAGCGATTATATGGTCTGGAAATCAGAAGAAGGGGATGCATTTCTATTCCGTCTTCATAATCCAAAAGGAGAAGAGGCTTCTGATTTCGCCAGCCCGGTCCTTGTTTCGTTATCCACCGTTCAGGGTGATTCGTAACTTAGATGACTATAAACTTTTCAACGAAAGTCGCCAATTGGCGGCTTTTTTACTTATGCAGATTGCACGGAAAAGTTGCGAGGTGATGTATTCACTTCCATTTGACTTAGAGTACGCTCTAGGGTGTAGACTTTGAAGAAGTAGAAATATTACCAAGGAGATGAACAGAATGACACAGGAAAATAATACCAGAACTTTACAACATAAAATGGGTTCTGGCTTCAACCATAACAGTACAGCGCAGGATGTATTGAGAGATCTGGACTTGTCAGGACAGCTTGCTATTGTAACGGGTGGATATTCCGGCCTTGGGTTGGAGACGACACGTGCGCTTGTCAATGCGGGGGCCCGGGTAGTGGTGACTGCGCGTCGTCCAGCGGTTGCGAAGGAAGCACTCTCTGGTCTGGAAGGTGTTGAAATAGATGCACTGGACCTCGCTGATTTATCCAGCGTTCGTGCTTTTGCCGAGCGGTTTCTGGCGAGTGATCGGAACATCGACATGCTGATTCTTAATGCTGGCATCATGGCTTGTCCGGAGACGCGGGTTGGTCCTGGCTGGGAAGCTCAATTTGCAACAAACCATCTGGGCCACTTTGCCCTGACTAATCTGTTGTGGCCAGCACTCGCAAGTCAGGGGGGAGCACGTGTTGTTTCCTTGGCATCAGCGGGACATCATTTCTCACCGATTCGTTGGGATGACATCCAATTTGAGCAAGGTTATGAGAAATTCCCTGCCTATGGACAGTCCAAAACAGCAACGATTTTATTCAGCGTTGAGCTGGATCGTAGAGGTGCTAAGCATGGCGTACGGGTTTTCTCCGTTCATCCAGGCGGAATTATGACACCACTACAGCGTCATATGCCAAAAGAGGAAATGATTGCTCTGGGCTGGATTGATGAATCTGGACAAGTGGCTAACCCTGCGTTCAAAACACCTGAGCAGGGGGCAGCGACGCAAGTCTGGGCAGCAACTTCACCTCAGCTTGAGGGAAAAGGCGGTGTCTACTGTGAGGATTGTGACATCAGTGAAATGGCTCCAGAGGATGGAGGTTTCTATGGGGTCAAGAAGTATGCTATCGACCCTGAGCAAGCTCTTCGTTTATGGGATCTATCGGTCAAGCTGACTCAAACAGACATAGAACTCTCATAATCATGTAGTTGCGGCAACAGAGCAACAGCTTGCTTCCATGCAGGAGATCAGCTCATCTTCTTCTTATCTGGCCCGCATGGCATAACGTCTTCAGGAACTCACGGAAAATTTCAAAATCTAAAGAGAATGCGATTAATTATAATGAAAACAACATAATTTCAAACAAAATCTCCTATTTAGCATATAATAAAGAAGGAGCATCTCATTTTCGCGATGGTGCAATCATTTCTTTATGAATTCAGGGAGAGAAAATCATGAATATTTTTGAGCATCAGATACCTTTGGAAAAAGTGAAATTCAATGAACCGCTAAAAAATCACACGTTTATTAAAATAGGTGGCAACGCAGATATTCTCATCCATCCAACAACGATAGACGAAATCACTAAAATCGTGGAAATTGCCAACTTACATCAGTTACCTCTGACGGTCATTGGAAAAGGCTCAAACGTTATTATTAAAGACGGGGGCATCCGGGGAGTAACGATTTCTCTTAGCCACTTCGATCAAATTAAAGTGAATGAGGACAGCATGATTGCGCAAAGCGGCGTTGATATCATTGATGTATCCAGACTTGCTTTGGAGCACAGCTTGACCGGTTTGGAGTTTGCTTGTGGCATTCCCGGCAGCACGGGGGGCGCACTATACATGAATGCTGGTGCTTATGGCGGTCAGATCGCTGATGTAGTTGAACGTGCGACTGTGATCACCAAAGATGGCGCAGTGTTGGAGATCCCGCGAGAAGAGATGAAGTTTGGTTATCGAAATAGTCTCTTCAAGATGGATCACTATATCATACTGGAGGCCGAATTCGGGCTCAAAAAAGGAAACAAGGAAGATATTGCGAGCAAAATGAAGGAATTAACGTTCCTGAGAGAATCCAAGCAGCCGCTTGAGTTCCCTTCTTGTGGAAGTGTATTTAAACGACCCGAAGGGCATTTTGCCGGTAAACTGATTCAGGATTGTAACTTGCAGGGCACGCGCATCGGAGGCGCTGAAATTTCCATGAAGCATGCAGGTTTTATCGTAAATGTGGATCACGCTACTGCCCAGGATTATATGGATCTGATCCAATTTATTCAGCAGAAAGTATATGATACGTTCCAAGTTGAATTGGAAACCGAAGTAATCTTTCTGGGAGAATAGCTTCGATGAATGACTTGAAAGGTCGCCCTTGGCGGCCTTTTTTAATTGTACGAATTATACTCAAACAAGAACTCACATGCTAATTATGGTAATATCAGAGTGATTGTATTTAATATTTCATCGTTATCATAAGGAGTGTACATGGAGATGTTCAAGCGTAACAGGAGAATTCTGCTGCTAATCACTGCAATGGTAATTTTACTATCGCCCCTGTCAATCTTGGCATATATGTATATGAATGAACGTGCTGGCGGGCTAGCCGATCAACGGATATCCAAGGTTTGGGGATTAAGTGAACCTATACATATTCCTATAGCGAACAGTCCTGAGAGGGCAGTTCAGGAATTTAGAGGTGAGTTTTATACCTCCCAATTCATTCATCAGGAGGCTGTAAACGGTGGCATGATTTTGTTCACACAAAAAAAGGATCGGGAAAACAACAGTAATCTTCAGATGGAGTATACCCGCAAGAACATTTTCGGATGGAAATGGGTATGGGGTGGAGGATATTCCATTAATGAATCAGATGAATCCAAGTATGCGTTGCATTATATGAGCATACCGAAGTTGGAAAAAGTATCGGCACCGTTTCCGATGTTATTTGGTAATATTAAAGATTCATCCATTAAACGTTTATATGTAGAGACTGAGGAAGGTGGAAAAGTGATTGAGACCGAAGCGAAACTGGTTGAGGTGAGTCATGGACATCTAATCTGGTATGTTTTCCTTCCTCCGTCAGCGGCTATCCCATATATTATTAAGGGATTTAACGAAGAAGGGAAACTCATTACCCATGAACAAATTAAAGATGCCAATGACAGCGGATCGTTAACTCTGGGGAAATGAGATATGGACTATTAAGGACATAAAGTGAAAAGTAAACAACACCATAATCGCTTCAGAGGTCGCCCTTGGCGGCTTTTTTTTGTTGCCAATGTAGTACCAACCATTCCGCCAGTGAATGAACCGATCCTGCAAACCCGCGTCACGCAAGCGATTGGCTCATGCTATGGCTGATTGAACGATTGTTGCTGACCCCGCTCTCCCTTAACATGTGAACAGAGGAGCCTGCTCGTCATTCACCATCATTCTGTCAAAGGGGGCCCGCGATCGTATGGCTGAGCTGTCCGAAACATCAACGTTGCAACCCGGGGTTACAGTCAACAAACCCGTCAAACCAAGTTATCTGCGTAACATTCGAAAACACTGGATGTTGTATGTCATGATCCTGCCCGGCATTTTGTTCTATATTATTTTCAAGTACATTCCACTGGGCGGAAGCGTGATTGCATTTCAGAACTTTCAGATTATGAAAGGTATATGGAGTAGTCCATGGGTTGGCCTGGATAACTTCAAATTTATTTTTACGTATCAGGATTTCTATCACGTGCTTCGGAATACAGCTCTGATTGCCTTATACAAACTGGTGATCGGATTTCCTGCTCCCATCCTGCTAGCGCTATTGTTCAACGAAGTGAGAAAAATGCTTGCCAAACGCTTTTTGCAGAGTCTGTTTTATCTGCCTCATTTTCTCTCCTGGGTTGTTGTCGGGGGGATCGTGTTTGAGGTGCTAGCCTCGGGTGGTTTTGTAAACGCTGTCCGTGGATGGTTCGGGTTCGAGCCGATCCTGTATATGCAGCAGGAGCAATATTTCCGACCTATTGTTGTCCTGTCCTCCATCTGGAAAGAGGTAGGGTGGGGAACGATTATATATCTCGCTGCGGTAAGTGGCATTGATCCCACGCAATATGAAGCGGCAGTGATGGACGGAGCGAACCGCTGGAAGCAAACGATCTACATTACATTGCCTGCGTTGTTCCCGACGATCTTAACCCTGTTCCTGCTGAATATCGGCAATTTCCTGGAACTTGGCTTTGATCAGATCTATAACCTGCTGACACCGATGACCTACTCGGTAGGGGATATCATTGAAACGTACGTATACCGCTCTGGTGTCCTGCAAGGGCAATATAGCGTAACAACAGCGATTGGTCTATTTCAGTCGGTGATTGGCTTTATTCTGCTCTGGGTCTTCAATCGGCTAGCGAGAAAATCAGGAGAGGGGTTGTGGTAATGATCAAGCAGACGATTGGAGAAAAGCTGTTCCAAACCGCCAACTACATTTTCCTGACGCTTGCGGCCTTTACGATGCTCCTTCCATTGCTACATCTGCTTGCCGTTTCCCTGAGTTCGCCGGTTGCGGCAGACTCCAAAGAAGTATTTCTGTGGCCCGTCGGCTTTACTTTCGCGTCATGGAAACACATTCTACAAAGCTCAGGCTTATGGCAATCGTTCGGTGTAACCGTATTCATTACGGTAGTGGGTACTGCGCTTAGTATGTTGTTTTCAGTGTTGACCGCTTTTCCGTTATCGCGCAGAGAATTCATGATTCGCAAACAAGTGATGCTGGGCATCGTAATTACGATGATTTTCAATGCCCCGATGATTCCATTCTTTCTGACGGTAAGGGAGCTGGGCATGATGAATTCCATCTGGTCCCTGATTATTCCTGGTGTAATTGGCACATTTAATATGGTCATTCTGCGTACCTTTTTCATGAGCTTGCCCAAAGAACTTGATGACACGGCCCGAATCGACGGTTGCCATGACTTCCGGATCCTGTTTCAGATTTATTTGCCGCTATCCAAGCCGGTTCTGGCTACGGTCAGTCTGTTCTATGCGGTGGGATACTGGAACACGTTCCAGCGGGCGGTACTGTTTCTACGTGATCCAGGGCTCTGGCCTTTGCAGATGAAGCTGCGAGCGTATTTAACCAGCCCGGAGGAACTGGCCCAGGTAAATATGTTTCTTGGGGATTACAACTTCAATACAACCACGTTAAAGGCAGCGACGATACTTTTTGCAAGCGTTCCCATTATTTTGGTGTATCCTTATCTACAGAAGTATTTTGTGAAAGGTTCATTGCTCGGATCACTGAAAGAATAAACCATGTTCAGGGGGATGATTCCATGAGAAAACAACTGAGTCGTAAGATGATGCCGCTAATGCTCAGTCTAGCCATGCTGTTGGTCGCTGGTTGTGGCTCTGCTACTACAAGTTCCGGAAATGACGTTGGTAACGGCGAAGGCAGTGGTGGAGCTGTAAAAGTCAAAGTATTCAAAAGCCATATGGGCGTTGGCAGCTTGCCAACTGCGGATAATCCACATGTGAAATACATTGCTGAAAAGACGGGAGTCCAGTATGAACTCATTACAACGCCTCCCGGTTCGGAGCCATCCGAATACTTAAACCTGATGATTGCCTCGGATGAACTGCCAGATATCCTGCGTCCGATTGGAGGCATTGAGCAGACACTGATTCAGCAGGGAGGCGCGTTACCACTGGATGAACTGCTACCTGAATATGCACCGCATGTGTGGGAAAGTATTCCTCAGGAAGCTTGGGATATAGTACGCTCTGCTTCCCCTGACGGCAAAATCTATTATGTGCCCAAGGTATTCCTTGTGCCTGAACGTGCACCGTTAATTCGTCAGGATTGGGTGGATAAGGTGGGCATGGAGATGCCAAAGACCACTGATGAATATGTCGAGCTGCTCACGGCTTTCCGCGACAAGGACCCGAATGGCAACGGTAAACCGGATGAACTGCCAACAAGTGGCAGGGAATTCGGCAGATGGATGGACCATCTGTTCGCGATGTATGGTGTGGCGATGTGGGAAGGGTATCCTGAATGGGATGAATACGATGGAAAAATCCAGTACGCAGGGACTACCCCAAATATGCGGGAAGCAATCAAGTTCATTCGCATGTTATATGTGGAAAAACTGCTGGACAATGAAACCTTCCTGAACAAAGGGGAAGTGTGGCAGGCCAAAATCAATAATAACCTCGTAGGCAGCTGGTATCATTTGCCTGCAAATGTGCGAGATCGGTACAATGCGATGCTGACCCAGGCTCCAGATGCCTACATTGCAGCAATGCCGTTGCCCAAAGCCGAAGGGTTTGAAGCTTTTGTCACCCAGAAAAGCATGGGTGAACCGGAATGGATGATCCCAGCCACCAAACAGGATAATGCGCCAAATGCGCTGAAACTGCTGGATTTCTTCTATAATCCTGAAAATGATGAGTTTGGTCGCTTTGGTCTTGAAGGTGAGCAGCATGAAGTCAAGGATGGACGCAAAGTCATTCTTCCACCTGCTGACAACAAACCGCTTGCCTTGGGTATGAAGAATCTGACCACAGCAGAAGACATGAACAAGCGGATTGAAGAGACATATCCGGAAGATCAGCAGCGAATGGTCAAAGACATGTTCGAAGTCAGCACTGCCGATGCACGGCAAATTGCAGGTGACGGTCTGCCAGCCTTTGTGTATGAAGGTTTTCCTGATATCCAGTCTCACAAGTTGTTTCAAGAGGTATTGACCAAGATTGTCATCGGCGAGCTGCCGATCGAGGCTTATGATGAATATGTGAAGAAATGGAATGCTTCCGGGGGCGAAGTGGTCACCCAGCGTGTACAGGAATGGTATGAGAAGGTGAGAAAATGAAAAAGAGATATGCCCTATGCGGGGTCAGCGGCAGAGCATTGGGACAATTTGCAAAACCAATTCATGAGCTGTTCTCTCATAATTCAGAGGTTGTCGCCCTGCTGGACACCGATCCTGCACGATTCGAAGTCTATCGCGCCCGTTTTCCTGAGCACACAGAAGTAGCGGTATATGGAGCTTCGGATTTCGGGGTCATGGTTGATGAGACTCGGCCTGACTGTATCATCGTGGCTGGCAGGGACGATACTCATGCCCACTATATTGTCGCCGCGTTGGAGCGGGATCTCGATGTTATCACCGAAAAGCCGATGACGACTACAGGCGCTGATGCCAGACGCATTCTGGAAGCAGAAGCAAGGAGTAAGGGCAACGTTACCGTAACGTTCAATTATCGGTATATGCCGATCCACATGCGTATCAAGGAATTAATTCAGGAGGGGAAACTCGGTCGCGTCACTTCCATCGACCTTAACTGGTATATCGATACCCATCACGGCTCCAGTTATTTTAAACGGTGGAACCGTGAACGGGCATTCTCGGGCGGTCTGTCGGTCCATAAAAGTACCCACCACTTTGATCTGGTCCAGTGGTGGATCAATCAAAAGCCAGTTGAAGTTTTTGCCTATGGAGCACTGAACTATTACGGGGCTGAAGGTGAATGGAATCCGGCACAGGAGGACGGAAGACATTGCCGAACATGTCATGTCTCAGAAGATTGTGCCTATTATTCCCGCTGGACGTCCCGCAGTCGTCAGATCCGGGTACCGGATGACCATCTGAACCAGCTCGGTACAACAAGCCAGCAGGAGTTTCCGTACACTTCATACCGTCCCGACCAGTGTATCTTCGATTCAACCATTGAGATTGAAGACACGTATGCCGCAACCGTGAAATATAGCGGCGGCGCGCTGATGAGTTATTCGGTCAATTTCTCACTTCCTTACGAAGGGTACCGTTTGGCGATAAATGGTACGAAGGGCAGGCTAGAAACATTGGAGTATCATATGCCGGCCCGGACGCCTTTTCCCACACCCGTCCAGACGATCGATTACTTTCCGCTCTTTGGTTCAAAAGAAACGATCCATGTTGTTCATCGTGAAGGCGGACATGGAGGAGGAGATCCACTGCTGCTGGAGGATATTTTCCTCGGCGAAGATAAGAAACGCCCTTACCGAATTCTGTCTGGCGCTGAAGACGGCGCTTATTCCGTTGCCGCTGGAGAAGCAGTGTGGCGATCTGTGGAAGAGCATCGGCCTATTTCCATAGATGAAGTGCAGGGTGGTTGGAACAGCAGAGTGCCCACACACAAAGGGAGGGAGAAGTGACATGAGCAGACCTGTGTATTTTGAACCGGAGGAGAGTATGGCTTATCACAGTGGTGAAGACGATATGCACGCCCTGATGAGCATTGCGGGAAGGTATATTGGCGCCAATCCTCCGCATCCCCCGGTCTACAGAGTGAGTAGGCCAGGACTTGTGCGCAAGTCCGATGATCACCGCTACGTCTTCCCGCTGGGCGATTTATTTCCCCACATGAGCAAAGGACAACAGGTCTATGCATGGGCCAAACTGTGGAGTGACAGTGATCAGGAATTTGTTTTTCATATCACCTGCTTCGGACCTGTTAGGTTGTTTCATAATGGCGTGCTGATCTATGGTTCTGCACCTGAAGAGGAATATCCAGCGATACCTGTTCTGAAACTGAAATGTGGGCTGGTCAGAGGCTGGAATCACTTCGTTCTTGAATTCAAATCAGGCGAAAATGGGGGAGGTGGCCAGTTTGGCACTGGCTCCCGGAAGAACAAACCACTTCACTTCATTGTACCTTCGCTCGAACGAGATGGGGAAGAAGGCTGGCTCTACAGCGAGCCGTTGGATTTTCCGTTGCAGGAAATTCCTTCTGGCCCCATGCGAGAGAAGGCCACTGGCGTTAACTGGTTGCCTCGGGAGGAAGACCCCGAGAAGGCATCGCCTTATGGGCAGTTGGCACGGATGTATGGACTGACCAGCGGCATGTCTGCGTATGCATGGACGAAGATAAATGGTACCAATTGTGGCAAGGAGACTGTGCTAATCTCCGGTGAGGCCTACAGCCCGATTGAGTTCTGGGTGGAGGGTAAGGTGGTATTCCATCAAGAGCAAGCCGGACTTTTCCGTTTCGAACTGCCATTATCTGCTGCTGTGCAAGATCTGACAGCGAACTGTGTATGTGGAGACCGGGATTGGGGATTCCGTATGGATGCAACTACAGATGAGATGTTGACACCCGCACTGGATGTGAAAGGGCATAGAGGCAAGTGGCTGTACCTGGGTCCTTTTCAAGCGGAACAGGAGATTGATCTGGCTTCCTGCCAGAAGATGAAGCGGACTACTCGTAGCGGAACAGGTGAAGACGTATACTGGCGAACAGAGCTGCCATACGGAGAGGTACGTCCATTTCTGGAAAATGAATGGTTCGGCCGATGGAACTATCCCCTGGGCGTCACGTTATACGGATTGCTTCAGCTTGGCAAAGTGGGTCAACGATCGGATATTCGAGATTACGTGCTGAATCACATTGAATTTGCCTCTTCACGTTTCAGCTACTCCTTATGGGACAGAGAACGTTATGGTGCAGCTGGGCTGAATAATCAGCTCTCCCATATCGACAGCCTGGACGACTGTGGATCTTTCGGCGCCACCATGCTGCTTGCCGATCGGGAACGCAAGTTGGACGGCGTTTCAGAGACGGCAGCTCATATCGCTGACTATATTTTGCATCAACAGTCCCGTCTGGAAGATGGCACTTTATACCGCAAGATTGGTGTCTCCAGATCAATGGATAACACGATGTGGTGTGATGATCTGTATATGAGCATCCCGTTCCTGTGTAGATACGCCGAATGGTCGGGTGACGATAAGCTGCTGGATGAAGCGGCAAGACAGGTTCTTTTGTATAAAAAGTATCTGTACATTCCAGAGCTGCAAATTATGTCACATGTATTCGATGTGGAGCGAGGTGAGCCAACACGGACCCCTTGGGGCCGAGGCAACGGCTGGGTGCTGTTCTCCATATCGGAGCTGCTGACGGCCCTTCCTCATGAGCATCCATCCTATACAGTTCTCATTCAGTTCTACAGGGAATTGTGTGAAGGGTACTTGCCATTGCAGGGCAGAAACGGATTGTGGCATCAGGTATTAACGGACCCCGAATCATATGAGGAAACATCCTGTACCTCCATGTTCATCTATGCGTATGCCCGGGGTGTTCGAATGGGCTGGCTGTTAGATCCGAAACCCTATGCACAAGCGGTGGAGCGAGGGTGGAAGGGGCTTTCAGAGCGCACAATTGATAAAAGAGGCAATGTATACGGCGTATGTCGTGGCTCCAGCTACTCCTTCACGAATCACTATTATAAGCATGAACTGGGTTGGAATCTGAATGATACCCATGGGATCGGCATTGTACTTCTTGCTGGGCTTGAAACTATTGCCATGCAAGAATGGCAGACAAACACGCCGGTTTTCGCTACGGAAAGGGTCGGAACACCGGAGAAATTGGAGAAATCATCTTTTTAGAGGGAGAAAATAGGCTGTTGGACCGGGTCGTATTGGGCATATGGGAACGGTATAATATCGGTATATTGCATATGAGGTGGGATAATTGTGACCCTTTCCTTCTTAAAGTGGCTAAAATTCAATGTCACCAATACCCAGACCCGGCTGCTGCTGATTCTGACTGTTGTTGTCTTCATGATTATTATTGGGGTGGGGATGACGACGTATTATTCTTCCAAATCGGTGTTACAGCAGGAATTAAGTGAGCCGCAACACCAGATGCTGCGTATCAGCATGAATGATATTGATGAAGTGATCCGGGAAAGTGATCAGATTGCGGTGAAAATTGCACTGAACAGTAATGTATACCGATTTCTCACCAATGAAGTACAGGGATCATACCGCAATATTACGGAACTGGTACAATTTCTGGAAACCTTAATCAGTAGTACGTCCTTTATTAAGAGCGCTTACATTTTTGATATGAATCGGGAGAGCATTGTTGCGTTCCCACAAGGCTACAGCTCCAGCAAAGTTAATTTCCCGGATTCGGATTGGGTTAGCGTTGCCGATGAACTTGAAGATCGTCCCATGCTGGTCAAGCAACGTGAGATTTCCACATCGTCTGGTGTGTCCATGCCGCAAATTACACTTTACCGAAAAATAATGATCGCTGGCGAGTTGAAAGGGATTATCGCAGTTAATTTCAAGACAGAGAAGATGTTCGAGCACATGCTGCTCTCATCCGTCTCCGACCTTGACAGCCATCGGTTCATCCTCGACACCAACAACCAGCCTTTATATGATCTCGGCAATTATGCCGTCGGAGAGGAAGCGGTCAGTCATGTACTCGCCCAATTGGATGGTGAAAAGCTTGGCGAGTTTAAACATGAAGGTAAGCTTTTACTGGCTTCACAGACCATTTCACCGTACACCGGATGGCGTTATCTGTCCGTGATATCACAAGACAGTCTCCTCGCTAATGCACAGAAGATCCGCAATATTGTTTTTATCGTATCTTTGTTGGCTCTTGTAGCAGGAGCGGTTACGATCACAGTTTACAATGCAGCTGCTTTTAGACCGGTAAGACGCATGAGACAACTGCTCAGCGGGTACGACCAGGAGAGAATCCATCCGGAGCAGATTGATCTGGAGAAAATAACGGGGCAACTGCTAACGGATCATGCTCAGCAGGCCATCAATCTCAGGCAGACCCTTCCGGAAGCTTCATCCAAATTTCTGACGGATATCTATAACGGACATATGACAGGAAGTCGGGAAATTAGCGAGAAATGGTGCCGTTATTTCAAGGATTGGAGCGATGAGCCACTCTCTATTGCCATGTTGTCGATTGATAATTATAAGGCCTGGTGTGAGCGTTTTACGAAGTCAGATCACTCCCTGCTGAAATTTGCCATTGGTAATATCATAGCTGAACTGTTGTCTGGACAATGGCGGGTGTTATCAGCCGATCTGGGCAGAGACCGGATGCTCGTGATGCTTCAACCGATTCATTCTGGCGGTAGCAAGAGCGTAGCCACAGCAATACGAGAGACGATTGGCATGATTCCTCGCTTGCTCAAGTTTCAGGTGTCGAGCGGCGTAAGCGGGGGGCACGACGGATTCATGCGACTTCAGCGAGCCATGCATGAGGCGGAGAGTGCGCTGGATTACAGATTCTACTTGGGGTATGAACGAGTTATTTCGTTTGAAGAGATCTCGGGTCTGCAACCGACCGAGAATACATTGGAAGAACTTGAATTCATGACTCAACTGACGGAGACCGTCGAAGCAGGCAGGGGTGAAGAAGCCCTGAGGACTTTTGACAAGATAGTTGGTCGAATGACGCACGAGCAATGGCACCCTTCATCAGCGCTGGCCTTTCTTGAAGCTGTTGCAGCTACACTTGAACGAACTCGCCTGAAGCGCGAGACAGAAGGTTGCGGACTCGAAATGGTGGATATGCAGACCATGCATCTGGAGGCTGTCTGTGAAGTGCTGCGAAGCCAGATCGAAGGTTTGGCTGATTGGTTCGGTAGCCTTATGCTTAGCAAGGATTTCATACTGTGCCAACAGATGATTGCATTTATGAACAACCATCTGGAAGACTCGGTAAGCATTCAGGAGATTGCCGAGCATGCTGGGATCGGAAGCAGTTTGGCAAGTCAGTTGTTCAAGCAGGAAATGGGCGATACCATCCACGGATATTTCACTAAGCTTCGCATGGAACGTGCCTGTGAACTATTGCTGGATACGGATTATAGAATTTCCGAGATCGCAACGATGGTGGGTTATCAGCATGAGAACAGTTTTATTCGTGTGTATCGAAAATACAAAGACATTACACCGGGCAAGTACAGGGAGATAATGCGAAGCCGCAGGGGTGTGCTACAGGAATCTTGATCCATACTTGAACCCATAGAATGACAAGGAGGCAGAGCCATTGATGGATCGACAATCGGTCGTCACCAGGAATCATCCGGTATTAACACAGCTTGAGCCCAGATCGCCTTTATCTGTAGGTAATGGAGAATTTGCATTCAGTGCTGATTTTACGGGACTTCAAACGTATCCAGATCTGTATGAAATACCTCTTGGTACACAATCCAACTGGGGTTGGCATTATACGGGCGGTCATCATGTATTCGGAGATGAGGATATTGTCTATCAGGCATTTGAGACATATGGCCGCAAAGTGCCATACCCCATGAAGCCCGAAGACAAGGAAGAAGCCTATCACTGGCTTAGGCAGAACCCGCATCGACTTCAGCTTGGACGCATTTCATTTCGTTTGCTAGGAGAAGATGGTCAGGAGACGGACGTCACCCATGTCGTCCCAGTACGTCAGGAATTGAATCTATGGACCGGAATTCTGCACAGTGAATTTACCGTGCAGGGGGAAGAAGTACGTGTAGAGACAGCCTGTGACCCACGGCTCGATTGTATCGCCATTTGTGTACAATCCGAATTAATCCGTAAGCAGCGTCTGCAACTGTTTGTTGTATTTCCAGCGCCCGATATGACACACCGGAGCTGGTCAAAATCAGTATTCCCCGACTGGAAGCAACATGACAGACATTCTACTGTGCTGACATCGGCCACTTCGACTTCTGCATCATTAAAACGTGTGCTGGATGAAGATGAGTATACATTGGAATGGATCTGGGACGCAGGCCAACTGGAACAGACGGGAACTCATGAATTCACACTATCTCCCAAGGCCGTACCAGACTTGGACATCTGGTCGTGCAGTGTATCTTTTGCTGCACATAAACCGGAAACCTTGCCAGCAGATACAGTATTGCGATCAAGCTCGGTCCACTGGAATCAGTTCTGGAATGATGGCGGAGTGATTGATTTTGAAGGCAGTTCAGATCCGCGTGCCGCTGAACTGGAGCGTAGAGTGGTCCTATCCCAGTTCCTGAGTGCGGTGCACAGTGGTGGGTCCATGCCACCGCAAGAGACCGGATATATGTATAACAGCTGGTTCGGCAAAATGCATCTGGAGATGCATTGGTGGCATGCAGCGCATTTTCCGCTCTGGAATCGGACCGATCTGTTGTGCAAGAGTATGGACTGGTACCTGACCATCCTGCCAGAAGCACGCGAACTGGCACGCTCTCAAGGTTATGTCGGTGCGCGATGGCCCAAAATGGTGGGTTATAACGGGCATCAGACTCCGTCGCCAGTAGCTCCGGGATTGATCTGGCAGCAACCACATCCCATGGCACTAGCGGAGATGTGTTATCTGTCCCGGCCTGACCCTGCTATGTTAACAAGGTATAAGGATATTGTATTTGAAGCGGCTGACTTTATGGTGTCCTATGCCCATTGGGATGGGAAAAGGCAAGTGTATGTGTTAGGTCCGCCGCTTATCCCTGCGCAGGAGAATCACGCCATGAACGATAGTTTGAATCCGCCCTATGAACTGGAGTACTGGAAATTCGGTTTGGAGATAGCCATCCTTTGGGCAGAGCGTTTGAATCATCCAGCCAATCCAGACTGGCGAAGAGTGGCTTCGCACATGGCTAAACCTCGACATGAGAACGGAGTTTATCTCGCACACGAGAATTGTCCGGACACTTACACCGTTAAAAACCATGATCATCCCTCGATGGTTGGAGCACTTGGACTATTGCCAGGTTCATTAATCGATCCGGAGATCATGAGAAATACGTTGCTCAGGGTCAAAGAATGCTGGGACTGGGAATCCGCCTGGGGGTGGGATTTTCCGATGTGCGCGATGACAGCAGCCAGATTGAATGAACCAGAGCTTGCAGTGGATTTCCTGATGATGGATGCCACGAAGAACACGTATTTGCCTAATGGACACAACTATCAGAGATCAGGGTTGTGGGCATATCTTCCCGGGAACGGTGGTCTCCTAACCGCTGTCGCCATGATGGCCGCCGGCTGGGTAGGGGCGGGAGAACAAGTGAATCCGGGATTTCCACGGGATGGTAGCTGGATTGTGAAGTGGGAAGGTCTTAATCCTTTGATGTAATCATCAGAACGTTGAACCTCGAATGAACGGTACAGATGGCATAATCCATCAGAAGGAGGATTTCGATATGGTTGGAACTTCGACAAAGTCAGTGACACAAGAACGGAGAATGTCTGTCAAAATAGCAGATACCTTGCTTTCCGAATGCCAGAATGGCAATCATCCCAAGATTGCAGGCAAATGGGGTTATGTGGGCGGGATGACGTTGATGGCACTGGAACGCGCCGCCGAATGGAATCAAGAATCCCGCTACGCGGAACTTGTTCAGCGTCACATGGATGACCTCATCGAGAATGACGGCACTATTCGGACCTACCAGTTGAATGATTACAACCTGGATATGATCAATGAAGGCAAAAATCTGTTCAACCAGTGGAAGAATTCCGGCAATGAAAAATATGCTAAAGCAATTTTGCACCTGGTTGACCAGCTTAAAGGACAACCACGGACAAGTGAAGGTGGATTCTGGCATAAGAAAATATATCCATTTCAGATGTGGTTGGATGGCATTTATATGTCTTCACCTTTTTTGGCGGAATATGCGAGCACCTTCGATCATCCCGAGAGCTTCGATGAAGTGGCACGACAGATTTTGTTGATCGAGCGAAAGACCCGTAATCCGCGTAATGGCTTACTACACCATGCCTGGGATGAGAGCAGGGAACAACGCTGGTGCGCTCAAGATACTGGTCGATCCGTTCATGTTTGGGGCCGGGCCATGGGATGGTATGCAATGGCCGTGGTAGATGCACTGGAGCACTTTCCAGTGGATCACCCACAGCGCGGACAGATTATGGGCATATTTGAACGAATGGCATACGCGATTGCCCATGCTCAGGATCATGATAGTGGACTCTGGTACCAAGTGATGGATCAGAACGGAAGAGCCGGCAATTATCTGGAAGCCTCTGCTTCCTGTATGTTGACCTATGCACTCGCGAAAGGCGTCCGGTTACATTATCTGGCTGAACTGGACCGTGAAGTCGTTGATCATGCCTATGCTGGAATATTGAAGCAGTTAGTCACTGAAGATGAAAAAGGGGTGCATCTTCACCACATCTGTCATGGTGCCGGACTCGGTGGGAAGAAGTATCGGGACGGTTCTTATGAATATTACATCAGTGAACAGGTTGTTAGCGATGTACAGATGGGCGTAGCCCCGTTCTTGCTAGCCAGTATTGAGATGGAGAGACTTGGGGCGGAAAAGGCGTGAACCAACACACTGATCACACAGACACTACAGGCATACGGCCGGACAGGAACAAGATGTTGCTGAAATATCCTTCTTCCTGGTGGCAAGGGTTGTGGCGAGAAGCGCTTCCTTCCGGAAACGGTAAGCTTGGTGCTTCAGTGCAAGGCGGAATTCAGACGGAAACTGTGCTCTTGCAGCACAGTGAATTATGGCATTGGGGGCGCAAAGATGAGCTGCCCGATGTCAGTCATACCTTATCAGAAACTCGTAAGTTAATGGATGAGGAACGATATTTAGAGGCAAGCTGGCATCTGACCCGTACACTGCAAGCAGAAGGTTACGCGTCCAAGTTGTCTTCCCGATATCCACTGGCTACAATGACGGTGAAAATGAAGTGTAATAACGCTTTTCGCAAATACCGGCGGGAACTGGATATGGACACAGGGGAAGTTCATGTGCGCTGGCAGGACGGAAGTGACAACTATACAAGAAGTCTGTTCGTCTCGCGTGCAGACGATTGTGTTGTCTATAAGATCGAGACTCATAGAGTGAAAGATGGAGCAAATGCGCAGGGAACAGGTTCGGCTGAGCATTCATTGCTGTCGGGGACGATAGGCCTTCAATTCCCGCAGGGCGACCGGGTAAGAGAAGATGACGAATTCAACATACTAAAGTCGTCTATAACGATAAGAATTGATCGGGATGATAGTGGAGACTACCTGTGCTATGGGGGGCGAAATGACGATGGACAGGACTACGGAGCGGTGCTGCGACTGATCCAATTGAACGAAATACCTGGTGCGAGTCATGATCAACAAAAGGAAAGCGAAACTAACAAAGACATGCTTAGCAGGCAACTTCATTTCCAGACCTCTGGAAAAGTGCTTGTGCTTGTTAAAATGTTTACTACGGGCAGACGAGCGCAGGAATGGACACGGTTGAAGCAGGAATTCGCATCGCTTGAGAGCGACTACAATACGTTGCTGGATCGGCATATCTCACTGCATCAACCGCTGTTTCGGTCCGCTGAGCTTGATCTGGATGATAAAACAGATGACGGACGCTGTAATGAAGACTTGCTTCTGGAAGCCTATGAAGGTGAAGCACCTACAGGGTTCGTGCGCAAGATGTGGGCCTATGGTCGGTATCTGTTTATCAGCGGAACCTCTGAACATAGCGGATTGCCATTTGGATTATACGGCTTGTGGGGTGGTGATTATCGCTTGATCTGGGGCCACAATATGGCTAATGAGAATGTGCAAATGATGTATTGGCACACTGACGTAGGTGGTTTATCCAATCTGAATCGTTCGTTGTTCCGCTATTACAACGGATTAATGGATGACTTTCGGGACAATGCTCGCAAGTTATATGGCTGCCGAGGAATTTACATTCCCGCTGGAACAACACCGGGTATCGGGGTGCCTAACCAGATTGTTCCCGTAATCATGAACTGGACGGGAGCAGCGGGATGGATCGCCAGACATTATTATGCACATTATCAGTTCACTGGGGATAAGCAGTTTCTGCTGGAGGAAGCTTTGCCCTTCATGAAGGAGGCCCTTCAGTTCTATGAAGATTTTCTGGTGCTGGGTGAAGACGGCAAATATAAGATATACCCGTCTGTTTCGCCAGAGAATACACCTGAGAATTTTATGCCTAAGCATGGACAGCCACTGGCCCACCCTATGCCTACAGCCATTAACGCCACCATGGACATTGCCATTATTAAAGAACTGCTACAGCATGTCATTGCAGCCAGTCGACTAACTGGAGTGCATGCGACTAAGATTCCGTGCTGGGAAGCCATGCTGGAGCATATGCCCGACTATCTAATTGAAGCGGAGGGAGCTGTGAAAGAATGGCTGCATCCTGCGTTTGAAGATCGACGTGATCATCGTCATCTTTCACACCTGTATCCTGTTTTTCCAGGACAGGAGGTCACCCGTGAAGAACAGCCAGAACTTTTCCAAGCGTTCGAGACAGCAGTTGATCAGAGAAGGCTTGGTGCTCAGAGTGGTTGGTCCCTTGCACATATGTCGTCTATATATGCTCGACTTGGCAATGGTGAGCGGGCGCTGGAAAGTCTCGATATTCTTGCGCGCTCCTGTGTACTGAGTAATGGGTATACCTTGCATAATGACTGGCGTAATATGGGGGTATGTATGTCCATGCCCGCTGCTCCGATTCAGCTGGATGCCAATATGGGCTGGGTTAATGCAGTACAGGAAATGCTGCTCTATGTGTCAGAACAGTGGATCAAGTTACTGCCGGCATTGCCAGAACGGTGGGTACGGGGTTCCATTCATGACTGGTGCATACCAGGAGGTCGAATGTCCTGTACATGGAACCGGAGCTCGGGCTTCTTCCGGGCAGAACTTGTCGCGGACCGGCGGATCAATACGAAGCTTCATATTCCTGAATGGGTGAACGGATGCGAGATGATCAGCAGAAGTGCCTGCTTATGTGAACTTGATGATAATGGCATCTATGAGCTTGAAATTGAAGTTGGTGGGGAACTCACTCTGGAGAGAAAAATGTTTGGGATAAATAATGAATAAAATGCCGCCATCTGGCGGCATTTTTCATAGGGATCTAACCAATCTAATAACTGCCAAGGCTATCGGCGAACTCCTTGACTCGCGACTGCTGGAACATTTTTCTTTTAAATAAGGAGACGACCAACTGATATTGAAGCAATATCAGTATGAGGATCAGGATAAGAATCCACCAGTGAATCTGGAACGGGATATAATCCCCGGTCTGTAATGAGATCATGCGCAAGATTGCACGTGCTGCCAGGATCGCAACGGGTACAGCAATCAGATACAGCAGGACAAATAGCGGTTTGTATACATCAATGAGCATACGATTAATGTCTCGATGGTTGTATCCAAGCAATCGAAGGATATGCATATCCTTATGGCTATCCTGAACGTTAAGCAGAATGACTAGATATATCAGCAGGAAACCGACAAGAATCCCTGCCACTTGATTAATGACAGCACTGGATTGGCTCGATACTGCATCGCTACGCAGAGCAGCTAACTTGTCCTCGGCAGTGACCACTCGTGCATTTAAATCCTGAGAACTATCGTTACTGTATTCCCCGTTATGCATGGAGGGGCTAACGTTCATCCACCTCGCTAATTGTGTTTTGGATGTATAGATCGTATCTGCTTCACCATTTCGGCTAATCTCACGGACTGAGACGTTATGTGGTTGATGATTAATAATCAGTTGAACGGTATCTCCGGATTGGATGTCATACATCGAACTGGTCGCCTCACTCACCACGATACCATCCAGCTCAGCAGGCAGAATGGGGGTGTTGTCATGATTCATAAGTTGCACCTGTGTTCCCTGATCATCCATGCCGACCAACTCTCCTGAGAGTTTTTGTCCATCAACTTCCACGAGCTGTACGGACTGTCTGAGGTAGTACATGCTGGACCTATGCGATGTTACTTCATCTTCCTTCAGATTGGGATAACGGATATCGTACCTGTAGTGCATGCCTGTCGTCTGTGATTCCAGGGCGGCACCACTTGATTGATACAACGAAGAACTCATGATAAATAACAAGGTCATCAGAAAAATTGCTGCTGCACTTAAGAAAATGGCGTTCCATTTGCGAAGCACGACGCGCAGAGGAAGCCTTAATCGTTCCGGCAAAAGGCTAATTACGGATTGAAGAGCTGTGGTTAATCTTCCATTCGGAAGAGGCTTAATCGTGTTATGCATGACATGAAAGGTCTCTTGGCGCAAAAAAGGAACGATAGACATCCAGGTGACCAGCACCGTTCCGATGATAGGAATCAAAAGCCCAAACAAGATAGAACGGAGTTCAAGGCCTCGTTCCCAGAAGGGGAAGGAGTACATTTGAGCATACATATGGATTAGGACAGAGGAACCGAAGAAAGCCAAAACCATCCCGACGAGTCCTCCTGCTGTCGATAGGATCAGTGAATAAACGAGTGATGCGTGGCTGATCTGTCTTGCCGTATATCCCATTGCCTTGAAGCAACCGAAATCTTGACGGTGAAGACGGACGAAACGGGTGTAGAACATGTAGAAGATAAACAAAGTAATGAGTGTAAACAAGAAGAGAAAGCTCGGGGCCAGACTTTGATTGGAATCAATTGCGGTCAGTGGTTCGGTGCTGCTCTCAAGTCCAGAATCGAAAGCCAAATATGAGAAGGCGGGATCACTACTTATACGCACTTCAGCTGAGCCGGAGTCCACACCTGGTTTGAACTGAGCTGCATAATAGCGCTCTTCCTGTCCGTTTATCTCATGGTACACATCAGGGGTAACGACTCCAAATGTCGCTTGATTGTAATCCTGCTTCAGGTCATTAAAAGGAATAAACGATTGGTAGTCTGGCAAAAACATGGAACCAACAATAGTGAGATCACGGTTTTTAATGGTAATCGAATCTCCTATAGTCAGGGCATGCTTATCCATATACTGCGGCATTAGGGCAATTTCCGTAGAAGCTACCGGTAGTCGGCCTTCCGATAGATAAGGTACATTAAGCTTCTTGGGTGGAGATAGTAGATAATAATTTGTACTGTCTTGTGTAACTTTTTTGAATCTTTTTTCTTCGATAATAGCTTCTGTATGTATCTCCTCTAAAACATGTAAACGATCTGCATCTTCTTGCAATTGGAAGCGGAAATCCTCCAAATGTTGTGTCTCAGCGTATTCTTGAATATGAACCTGATTACGATCCACCGAGAATTCCACAAAAAAATACATAAACGAAGTCAGCACTACCATGAGAAACAAGAGGATGGTGTATCCACGGTTTTGCTTCAATACACGGTACACATGCTTGTTAAGATAGCGCATTAGTCTTCCGCCTTCCCATTGTGAGTATATCTATGCCCAATGCATCTGCGCAGCAGTAATTGGGTGCTCGTTCAATCGATCCTGATAGACGGAGCCGTTCTTGATTGTAATTACACGCTGAGCAGTCTTGGCAATTTCAGGGTTATGGGTGATGAACACAATGGTCACTCCATATTGCTGCCGAGCAAGATGAAGAAGGGTTATCACATTTTTGCTGTTCGTCTCATCCAATGCACCCGTGGCTTCGTCGCAGAACAAGATACGAGGCCTCTTAATTAATGCACGTGCGATGGCTACCCGCTGCTGTTGCCCACCAGACAGTTGACCGGGAAACTGATTCAGTATGCCCTCAATCCCCAGAAGTGCAGCAAGCTCCTCAACCGTGTGGTGTTCACTAGTTCCAGAGAGCCCAATGTATATATTTTCTCGAACCGTAAGATGAGAGAGCAGATGGTAGTGTTGG
This sequence comes from Paenibacillus sp. FSL k6-2145, assembly GCF_037976585.1. Taxonomy (NCBI): domain Bacteria; kingdom Bacillati; phylum Bacillota; class Bacilli; order Caryophanales; family Paenibacillaceae; genus Paenibacillus; species Paenibacillus sp. FSL k6-2145. The sequence goes on from NZ_CP150267.1 coordinate 5,335,477, forward strand.
AAAATGTGCCCCAGATGCAGTCTGCGAAAGTCGGCAAGTGCATCCTCGTTCAGTTCAGTAATGTCCTGGTTATTGATGAAGACGTGACCGTTCGAGGGTCTGAGCAGTCCTGACATTAGATTTAGCAGCGTGGATTTTCCGGAGCCACTTGGGCCAATGATGGCTGTAAATTCACCTTCAGCGAGATCCAGACTGATTTCGCCTAGTATCATTTCATTTTTCTTAAAATGTTTCGTTACATTCTGAACGGAGATGGCGATCTTCATCTTACACACTTCTTTCATAAAGATGAATTTGGATGAAATCAAGCTGTTCGCGAATAAAATCTTCGGTTAGATCGGTAGACAGGGCAAGCACTCTTAGTCCCTCCAGGAAAATAACAATATGAGCAGCAGCCGTGCGGCTTGCCTCAACCTGTATTTCACCACGTTGGACCCCATAGTCGATCAGTCGACTGAGCTCCGTGATGCTATGATCCTGTTGGCGGTGCAGCAACTCACGATCCTCTGCATTGCGGTGTGACAAGAAAAACTCGTACGCAGCGGTCATAATACTGTCATGGATTTCAGTTAGCTCGATCCGTTGACTTGTCCAGAATGCAACCATGATCTGCTGAAATGGCATATGTGCTTTCATCTGAGCTGAGAAAGCTTCTTGCGTCTGTTTGTTGTTCTCCATCAGTAAGGCTCTGAATATCTCCTCTGTAGAGTTGAAATATCGGTAGAGACCGCCGCGGCTAATTCCGCATTGCTCCACAATATCTGTCATCGTGACAGCATGGAATCCTTTTCGCACAAATACCTGATGTGCACCTGCAAGGATCATCATTTTTTTGGACAACGATTTCTGAGTCATAGCTTCCTCCCAATGTAATAAATTCGAAAAGTGACACTAATGTCGCTTTTTGATCATTTTATGACACCAATGTCGCTTTTGTCAAATGAAAGTGTCACCGATCAGGTGGGGGACATATGTAATGTATATCTCGAGGTGTATTGGCACAGTAAAAAAACAGCGGCATTCGAAGACTTTAGGTACGAGTCTAAGATTGCTGCTGTTTTACGGTTAGAGAATAAATAGTTAACTGGACTTTGAATCATCTGCGGTTCGATTGGCTTTCACATATTTGAGCTGCGCAACGATGATGACACTGATGATGACCAGGAGGAACCATGAACTAATTTTGCTAAAGCTAACCAGTTGCCAGGCATCATGCTGATCAGGGTATTTCCAGGCATTGAAAAATGTAGCGATATTCTCGGCAGTCCAGATGAAGAAACCGACAATGATAAAAGCGAGTGATAACGGCATTCGATAGGTCGTTGCTCGTACCCGGTAGATAATCCAGGTTTTCCAGAAGACAATAAATACAAGCGCCGTCAGCCACCAGCGAAAATCGGGAATAAAATGATGAGTGAAAAAGTTAATATAGATGGCTGCTCCCAGCAGCATGGAAGGTGCAAAACCAGGCCATCCGGTCATGTCCATTCGCAGTCTTCGCCACACTTGACACATAAAACTGGCTACACTTGCATACATGAATCCACTATACAGAGGGACACCCAGGATTTTGGTGTATGCTGGCTCAGGGTAAGACCAAGATCCCATCCATACTTTATAAATCTCCAGCACCAGGCCTATAATGTGAAATACACAGATGACCTTGATTTCATCCCGGGTTTCCAAGCCGCTTCGATACATCAGGTACTGCACAGCAAGTAATACGAGCAGAATGGCATCATACCGATGAAGGAAAGGAATAGGAATTACGCTGGACAGGGCCAGTGTTCCAAAGATCGCTACGGGAAATATACAGCTCATGGCCTGATGATAGCCAAAATGAAGTAGTTGTATTAGAGATTTCAAGTTGAGTTAAACTCCTTTCCAAACATGTTGGAGCAAGATTCATTTAAGATTAAAGGTTCTTCATCACGGACGTTTTTGCCTACACTTCATAATATAGATATGGTCCATGAATAAAAAGAGAAAAAAACGGGCAAATCTGTTCTTGTTTTCAAACTGGCATCATCATGAGAACACTATATAAGAGGCGATAGGGCCACTCCATGTATATTCTCTTCTGGTTATGTTAAAATGAAATTCGTACAATTACATTAGACAAGGAGGCCGCTATGCAACCAATTAAACCTCAAGATATTCAGCTCCGGATCAATAATCTTGCTGATCAGGACTTATACGTACATCTAGAACTTACGTCAGGTGCTTACGCACAACACATGGACAGTACAAAACATCCAGCATCGGCATTCATTACTAATGCGGCCATACGATATACGCAGGGGTCCATTTCAGGTACAGGTCCATACCGTGTTGGTCTGAAAACAACGCAGGGATGGCTTTACGCCGAAGGTCTTACACATATTGATGAGCAGGAACAAGAAAGACTGATTCTCGCCGGTCACGACAGCCAAGGTAAACTGGTTGTGGCGTTACAATTAAGCCGAGAGATGTTCTGATGAAAGCGGAGGATTGAATAACCATGAATACTACACACAATGAGCATGAGCGCATCTTGGTGGTATATCCACATCCAGATGATGAAGCTTTCTCTGTATCGGGAACGTTAGCCAAATACATAGATGGCGGTGCCCATGTAACCTATGCTTGTCTAACCCTTGGCGAGATGGGGCGCAACATGGGGATTCCTCCATTTGCCAACCGAGTGACGTTGCCTGCCATCCGTAAACAGGAACTCATCGAAGCTTCTGAAGCGATTGGTATTCAGGACCTCAGAATGCTCGGTTTCCACGATAAAATGCTGGAGTTCGAAGACCCCCAGTTACTGGAAGACACCATCATGTCGCTACTTAAAGAGTTAAACCCCACGCTGGTCATTACGTTCTATCCAGGGTACAGTGTTCATCCTGATCATGATGCAACAGGAGCCGCTGTTATACGTACAATCGCTAAACTTCCTGTGGATGAACGTCCGATTGTTCACTGCGTTGCGTTCGCTAATAATCAGGAACAGTACATTGGCAAACCGGATGTATTTGTTGACGTATCCGAATTTTTGGATCGGAAAATGGCGTCCATTCGTGCCCATCGTTCACAATTCCAGGCAGCAGAGCTTGTAGGAAATCGTGAGCTGAATAATGAAGAAATCAAGAAACGTTTTGGCAGAGAAACATTTTGGACCTATCCATTTGAATAATATGTTACTTAGAAGTCGCCTATATGGCGGCTTTTTTTTGATTTACATCACAATATCGACACAAAAATGTAGCGTCTATAGCCTAATTGAGCTATATGGAATAAATATCATTTTAAGTACACTGTGATCAGGATTGTGGTAACGCTTCATTTATTACGTTGCTTCAATGGATGAGGAACATGGAGAGTTGATTTTAAGTGGAATGGAGGGATGGTGTGTACAACCAACGTATATTTTGGATTAACGTAAGACCCGTTGAATACATTGCCACAGCAATAAGCAACTTGAACAAGAAGCCTGAATTGCATGGTTTGAATCATGAGTAATCCTTGGGCAGGATTGGGTGCATTCAACAGTTGTAAGAAGAGTTGGGTTACGGGTTTAATTTTTCTAAGCGGAATGATGATGCTCCTACTATCTCTTCAGCACGGTGCAATCATGGCCTCCTCCGGACAACGTGAGCTCATTCCCCTTCAGCCTATGATTGACCGTTCTGCACCTGGAGAAGTCATTGAACTTACATCAGGTCGTTATTCTGGACCCGTGACGATTGACAAAAACATCACCATTCAGGGTGATCCTACGGTTATAGTTGTTAATGCGGAAGCCACCTCTACGATAATCATTCGCTCGGATGGGGTGAAATTGAGCGGTTTTACAATTGAACATGATACGAATGAACAGACTGCAGCGATTCAGGTTGAAGGGAAAAACAGTGAAATCACGGATCTGCATATTCAGACTCAGGGGTACGGGATGATCATTCGGAATTCGAGTCATGCAACGATTCAACGGAACAACATTACATGGATGGGGGCTGATTCTGCTTCCAGTGGCCAGAAGGGCAATGGCATTGATCTGTACAACTCCCATGATAGCTATATTGAAGCCAATGAGATCACTGGCATGAGGGATGGAATCTATCTGGAGAACAGTCGCCGGTCTACCGTGCGAAATAACAGGTTGTTACATACAAGGTACGGCATCCACTGTATGTACATTGACGGCTCTTCTGTCATGAACAATACCGGAGAGCAAAACATGACAGGTGCCATGATCATGGGCGTCAAAAATACGGTTATATCGGGCAATTCTTTTCGTAAACAGAGTACTAATGTTCATTCCCAAGGCATTCTGTTGTATGACGTGCATCAATCCTCAATTCATAACAATGTGGTGGAGGGTAATCGTGTCGGCATGAATATTGCAGAATCCTCGGACAATGAGTTCCGCGGCAATGCGGTGCTTCGGAATTTTGTTGGTATCCAGCTGGTTCTGGCAGAAGCTAATAAGTTTACAGGTAACCAATTGGTATCCAATGTTATTGAAGCTTCAGCGCTGGATAGCCCGAATAATATCATGATGGAGAATTACTGGGACTCCTTTCAGGGGCTCGATTTGAATCAGGATGGGATCAGTGAAATTTCCTATGCTATTAATCCTTTTTATGAGCAACTGGTCAGTCGAAATTCTGCGTATCAGCTCTTTTTCCAATCGCCGGGCATGGTCTTTCTAAGTGACTTGTTTACAGAAGGCAGAGAACAATGGACTACCGATAAGTCGCCACGAATGAGCATGGATACGGGATCTGATCTGCACATGCCAGTGGACATAGCTACAGGTAACCCTGTGGTTTGGATAATAGGACTAGTTCTGTTGGGTATGGCAACTTTTATAATCATCTATATGGGGGTATTACGAAAATGAACAAACGCTTGACCAGAAGATGGTCCATGTTCATGGTACTTATGTTTGGCATGTTATTGTTAACCGCTTGTGGAACAAAATACGCGGCATTGCCGATCAATGAAGACGTGGATATCTGTGCGATCTGTAAAATGCAGGTGAAGGACGATGCATATGCAACACAGCTCACTACGAAAGACGGCCAAAATTACAAGTTCGATGATATCGGCTGCATGAACCAGTGGAAAACACAAAATGGTACAGATAACATCGGTATGGACTATGTGCGTGATTATAATGACAAAGAATGGATTGAATACAGCAAAGCCACGTATGTATACGATGCTTCATTGCGGACGCCTATGGCCTATGGAATTCTTAACTTTAAGGACAAGGCTTCAGCTGAAGCATTCGTTGCAGAACAAGGTGTGGGGACGGTTATGACCGCTGAGGATCTTGCTTCGCATGACTGGAAACAGAATACAGAAAATATGGACATGATGGGTGAACATGGGCATGATGAGGGACATGGTGACCAAGCTGAAAGTGAAGGAACACACCAGGAAGGTGAGATGAAAGAAGAGTCAGGCCACTAGGTATGACAATAGAAAATGGTGATCAATGATGTCAGATATGATACAGATTGCAAGACGAGAAGTGAAAATGGGATTTCGCAATCCTTGGGCATATTCGTTTCTGATTCTTTTTTGCACATTTAGCTTAAGCTTGTTACTTCTGAATTCACAGAATCTGGTTGAGGGATATTCGGGCACCACAGGTTCGATGTTAAATCTCATTCTCTACCTTTTGCCATTAATGACGCTATTCCTCGGTTCCTTTTCATTAACATCGGAAAAGGAAGACGGCAGCTGGCAGCTGCTATCCACGTATCCCATCGACACGATGTCTTTTATTGTGGGCAAGTATCTCGGGCTGTCGATTGTTTTGATCACCATTGTTGCGTTTGGATACGGCCTGATGGGGGTCATTAGCGGAGTAATCGGGAATCCACTGGATGCCGTGACATATCTTCTCTTTCTGACCTTTTCCTGTGGACTGGTGTTGTTATTCCTGACGCTGGCTCTATTTATCGGTTCGTTGTCGCGCAATCGGTGGCAGGCGTTAACCATATCCGTGACCGTATGGTTCTTCGCTGTCATTGGATGGCCGACGTTATTGCTCTCTGTGCTGGGATTAATGCCTTATCTTTGGGTCAAACCGCTGTTGATTATACTAACACTTATCAATCCGGCCGAGCTGGTACGTTTGTATGTCGTGATCAAACTGGGAGGCGGCTCCATACTGGGACCAGAATATTATCGATGGGTGGAGTGGGTGCAGCAACCAAGTGGCAGTTGGATCTTCATCGGGATATGCCTGTTCTGGATCACCTGCTCTGTCCTGGCGGTATACGCGATCTGGGAGAGGGGGCGTTCTCATGGATAAAGCGGGGCTCGAAGTGATGGGATTGTGCAAATCCATTAAAAAGCAACCGATTGTTGAGGATATCTCCTTTCACATGAATTCTGGCCAAGTGCTTGCCCTCTGTGGAGGGAATGGCGCAGGGAAAAGCACGGTTCTGCGAATGATCGCAGGAATTCTTCGGCCTACCTCCGGTGAGGTTGCGGTGAACAATGTGCGATGGTTGAACGAGCGCAAGCGTTATTCAGAGCAGATTGGATATATGCCGGATGATTATCAATTTAATCAGGGACTGAGTGCGGAGGAAATGCTTCTGTTCTGGGCTTCTCTGAGGAAAGTTCCCAAGGAGAGAGTACAGGAAGTACTGACCATGGTAGGTTTGGAAAATCAAAAGAAAAACCGGGTTACGACTTTCTCCAAAGGCATGCGCCAACGTGTGTTATTTGCCCAGGCTGTACTGTCCAAACCACCACTGCTCATCATGGATGAGCCAACAAATGGATTGGACCCATTTTGGATGCAGGAATTAGCTCAGCTGCTCAAGGGAATAAAACAGGATGGTCACATGGTCGTGTTCTCGACTCATCAGCTGGAGATTGCAGACGATATTGCGGATCAGGTAATATTCATGAACCATGGACGTAATGTTGGAGAGGGCTCCACTCATGACTTTTGTGATCAATTCGGTTCGCTCCAAGCAGCATTTCATCAAAGTCTTGGTTTAAAGTGAAGGTGAGTATATTGCAGAAAAAGAGTTTTAAAAGCAGACGTACACTTACAATTTTGATTGGTGTGATCGCATTGTTAGCAGGTACATGGGCCATTTTCGAAAATGTATCGACACCCGAATCTCGGCGAGGTAACGCCATTGAAGCTGGTGCCGTGGCTCCTGAGTTTACAGCGGTTAATTCAGCAGGCGAACAAGTCAAGCTATCGGATTATCGTGGCAAAGCCGTCATGATTAACTTTTGGGCTTCATGGTGCACACCCTGTGTAAGGGAGATGCCACTCGTTCACCAGATTGCTCAGGACTATCAGAACGACGTGGAAACCCTGTTTGTTAACGTGGGGGAATCGAAGGGCACGATTCGTGAGTTCATGGATAAGCAGGCGTTTGATTTTCCGGTAATCATTGATGTGACGGGCAATATATCAGGTATGTATCGTATTACGGGTTTGCCCGCAACGATGGTAATTGATAAGGAAGGGGAGTTCCGTCATATATTGCTTGGCGAACTGACCGAGGATATCCCATTGCAGCAATGGCTGGAAGAGAGTATCTAGTTGTAAGCGTTGGATGGTGAGAAAAGGGGCAGGAACGCTCGAGATCGCCCAAATTTGGAGTAGATGAATGTATGTTAAAAGTAACTACAAAAATATAACATAAAAAGGCGGACACCCATCTAACGAAGGGGTGTCCGCCTTTGCTACTTTTGCTTTTGAAGATATGCTGCTTCGCAGCCGATTACAATACAGCAGCTGAAGCGTGATTGGTACGAGCGATTCTGGTTGCATCAACCATGTTGCGCAGAGAAGCAACCGTTTCTTCTTGTCCACGGGTTTTCAATCCGCAGTCCGGGTTAATCCAGAACAGCTTCGGATCAAGAACACGCAGGGCACGTTCAATCATGCTGCTCATTTCATCTACACTCGGAACACGTGGACTATGGATATCATATACGCCAAGACCGATACCGAGCTCATACGTATTTTCTTCAAAACTATGAATCAGTTCACCGTGACTACGGGATGTCTCAATGGAGATAACATCCGCATCCATAGCTTCAATGGAATCAATCATGTCATGGAATTCGCAATAGCACATATGCGTATGAATTTGAGTCGTTTCATGCACCGTGCACGTGGAGATACGAAACGCTTTGACTGCCCAAGCCAGGTAATCAGCTTGTTCATTTTCTTTCAAAGGAAGCCCTTCACGAACAGCCGGCTCGTCAACCTGGATCATACCAATGCCTGCCTGTTCAAGTGCTTCGACTTCCTGTCTCAACGCATACGCCAATTGATAGGCAATCTGCTCACGAGCAATGTCTTCGCGTACGAATGACCAGTTCATGATGGTAATCGGGCCAGTCAACATGCCTTTGACAGGACGCTCAGTCTGCGATTGGGCATATTTCGTTTCTTCAACCGTCATTTCACCAGTAAACGCAACATCTCCGAAGATGATAGGTGGCTTCACGCAACGGGAACCATATGATTGTACCCAGCCGAACTGTGTAAAGGCAAAACCGGCAAGTTTCTCGCCAAAGAATTCAACCATGTCGGTACGCTCAAACTCACCATGCACCAGTACGTCAATTCCGATCTCTTCTTGAATCTTGATCCAGATATCAATCTGATCCCGGATGAAGGCAGCATACTGTTCGTTGTTCAACTCACCCTTGCGCCACAACTGACGTGCTTTTCTGACTTCAGCAGATTGTGGGAAACTACCAATCGTTGTTGTCGGGAAGAGTGGCAATTGCCATTTGGCCTGTTGGGCTTCATGACGCTCTGCAAAAGGACGGGAGCGCTCTGGCTGTTGGACACTGATGGAAGCAACGGCTTTCTGTACAGCGGTGCGATTTCGGTCTTCGGATTGCTGAAGCGCCTGAAGAGGAAGCTCTGCTTCGTCTATTTTGGTGGTAATCTCTGCACTTGGTGAAGATAAGGCTGCACTCAAAAGAACAATCTCATCCAGCTTTTCATCTGCGAATGCAAGAGCATTTTTCAGTTCGGGTGTAAGTTTTACCTCACGTTCTGTTGTAACTGGCACATGCAGCAGGCTGCAAGATGATTGCACGATGATACGTTCAGGTGTCACGAACTCAGTTAATTCATTCAGCAAGTTCAGTTTTGCTTGAAGGGAAGCTTTCCAGATCCCACGTCCATCAATAATACCTGCACCGAGCACTTTGTCTGCCGGGAAACCGGATGTCCGAATGGATTGTGTGTTACCAGAGAGTCCGTGTACAAAATCAAGTCCTACACCTTGAACTGGCAGTGCAACAATATCGTTGTAGTTTTCGACAGATTCAAAGTACGTTTGCAACATAATATTCAGGCCTGGAACGGCTGCGGCAAATGTTTTATATATTTTATTCAGACGCTGTACGTCTTCATTGCTTAATTTGGTTACCAGGATAGGTTCATCGATCTGCACCCACTGAACGCCTTCGCTTGCAAGTTCTTGAAGCAATTGAGTGTAAAGTGGCAGCAAGCGGTCCAACCAAGCATCTGTCTCGGATTTATCATAACCTTTGGAGAGCTTCAGGAAGGTTAGCGGTCCAACAATAACCGGTTTACCTTCAATGCCGAGTTTTTCTTTTGCTTCACGATAAGCGAGAAGTGGTTTGTTTTCCGTCAGAGTTGGGGAAGCCCCGTCCAGTTCAGGTACTATGTAGTGGTAGTTGGTGTTAAACCATTTTGTCATTTCACTTGCTGCGGCATCTTTTGTTCCCCGGGCAATGCCATAATATACGGACAACGGAACGGAACCACCATCATAAGCAAAACGTTTAGGAATAATGCCAAACATCACGGCCGTATCCAGGATATGATCATAATAGCTAAAGTCATTAACCGGAATGATGTCTATGCCTTTTGCTTGTTGCTTGCGCAAATGATCGATACGAATCTCCTGCAAACGTGCGTGAAATTCTGTTTCCTCCAGCTTACCTGCCCAGAACGCTTCCAACGCTTTCTTCCATTCCCGATCAGCACCAATACGCGGATATCCCAATACACTGCTTTTTGTCATCGTTTAAAACCCCTCTGCTTTTATGTTACACAAAATTTATCACAGATTCAGAGTTATAATGTAATTCCATTAAATTATACCTAGTTATAGCCTGAGGCTATATCCAAAGGAGTATGCTACATAAGTTGAATTAACGAGTATTTACACTTGCCACTCCGATGACATAATAACCTTCCAACTCAGCTAAGGATAAATAATAGATCGTAATCATATTTTGTATGCTTTTGCATTCGCTCGGGATAATAGAAAGTAAAAAGGTGGATGAGTATGGTAAATTGCCTGTGAGATTACCAACTATTATCAGGAAAATCATATGCCGGTACCTAGCTACGGGCTATATGATATCCACGTATTGGAACTTAAAAGGCGCACACAAGGTGGTTATAACTTTCGAACCGTTCTGGAAGTCAGAACTTTCTACGGTCCACATAACCCCCCCATATGGGAAAGAGATCATTACGTTTGAAATAGACACCACTAATGTTACAATGGTTAACTACGTTCATACGAATGATTGAAAGGAAGGCGGTACGCATGAACCTGTATCATATCCAGTCGACTGTGCATGGGATCAACAGAGTAGCATCATTTCTGGAAGACAATTATATTGGTATTGCTTGGTCAGGTACAGGGGATCTGGAGCAAACGCCCCCGGAGTTATGGAAGGAACAGTTAGTTCAACACTATAGCTTGGATGAAGCAGAATTGGCGAGCACACACGCGACACTACATATGTTTGCTAACCTCATGCAGGATGGAGATTATGTATTAATTAGCGATGATGAATGGACGTATGTTGGGGATATCGGGGATTATTATTACGACGATTCCGCTGGCACAGAAAACGACTTGATCTGTCACCGTCGGGGAGTTACATGGTTGGGTCGTATTCCTCTCGCTGAGCTGAATGACAAAGTGCAGGCACTGCAAAATGATTCAGCCATCCTTGCGAAGTTTGAGTATCCCATATCACAAGCACAGCTGGATCGAGGTCTTGCAGTCAGTATAACAGCCGAAGCAACCAACTCTCTCTCAACAGGGGTAGATGAAGCCACGATTCAAATAGCTCTCCAGGTGCTGAGAGAAGCGTTACACAGTGAAGAAGAAGAGCTGCGAATTCGTGCGGCTACAGCCATTTTACAGTTTGCAAAACAATAGGAAGACTATGCTAAGAATGGTTTCTGGGTTTAGACGGTAACCATTCGCGGATCAGCAAATTTACTATTTATAACCCTTGAGTAAGTTCTGAGATCTGTTCATTTACATTCACATGACTTCGTCCACCGTGGTAACAAATCACAGATGAAATGTCGAGTTCCATATACTTTTTCAAGGAGCAACGAGCCGTTTCGATATCCAGCGTAGTAGGTTCATGAATGCCTCCAAGCCTGCCGTCTACACTATACATTGAATCTCCGGCGATGAGCGTCTTGCTGCCCATCAAATATAGACTGATATGACCTGGCGTATGACCAGGTGTATGAATAACACGAATTCCGCCGCAAAACGGCAGTACCTGACCATCAGTTACCGTTTCATCTACTTTGCCCATTGGAGGATGCTCAAGGTGACCGTCTTTGAGAAGAGGGAGCTGTCCCTCAATATATGGCTTATCCAGCGCATGCGCATATATCTTGACTTGTGAGCCACACTCCTGCAAAATCTCGGGAAGACACCCGATATGGTCCACATCCTGATGCGTCAAAATCACTGCTTTAAGTCGGCTGATCGGCACACCAATCTTTTCGAGTGCGATACGCAAATCGTCATATTGTCCAGGGAATCCGGTATCAATTAACACAACCATTTCTTCATCCCATATCAGAACAGGGTGAATTATATTCCCCTCGAAATTAAGCTGAAGCATCGTTATTCCCTTTGAAATTTCCATAATATCAGACCTCCGAGAGTTGAAATTCATATACATCGTTGCTTGTTATATTTCTTATGTAAACGAATAAAGACGGCAATAAGATACGTTCGGGTATTTATAGGGTGTACTTATAGAAATATTCAATGAATTGGGGAATTGACGCTTGCTGTTGGGAATGATAATTTAGATATATCATTTAAACCAATAAGTCCAATAAGATAAAGGGGGTATGTGGGATGACACATATCGTGCATGCAGCAGCTGAAGATATTCGGAGCGAAGATTCGCTGTTATTGATCAAGGAACTGAGTGAAGAACTCGGTTTGTTATATGGCGGTGATGGAACGGCGGGATTTCAACTGTCAGACGTTGAGGTGCCACGTGCGGCTTTTATCGTTGCCAGGATCGACGGGTATCCGGTCGGTTGCGGAGCACTTAGACCCCTTGATGATACATCTGTAGAAGTTAAACGCATGTATACACGCAGTGGTTACCGCCGTAAGGGGATTGCCCAGGCGATATTGGCCGAGGCAGAGCGTCTTGCGAACGAACTTGGTTATACCAATCTGAAACTGCAAACAGGGCCCTTGCAGCCAGAAGCTGCAGCGCTGTATGAGCGTGTAGGGTATTACCGAATTCCTGTTTTCAGTGGCAATTGGGACAGAGTGTTGGCCTACCAGAAAGATCTGGTACACGAAAAAGTATAATTCTACGAATTACAGCTTTTATTTGCTGAACGGACAGAGGAACACAAGATAAAAGTAAAAAAGTCGCCGATTGGCGACTTTTTGCATTTTAACATACTGCATTTACTCCAATTATCTCATCTGAAAATACAGACAAAAGCGTTTAATCCGTTGCGCTATTATTGATCGAAGGTTCCTGATGTTGGACACCCCATTCGCATAGTCCTTCCAAAACGGGCAATAACGTTTCAGCTTTGGCTGTCAGACGGTACTCGACTTTAGGAGGGACTTGGGGATATTCTTTCCGCTCCACCATACCATCTGCTTCCAATTCTTTGAGCTGTGAACTCAGCGTTTTATACGTGATGGCGCCGATCTGTCTTTTAAGTTCATTGAAGCGGACAGGCTGGTTATCAGCCAGAAGATACATAATCACCATTTTCCATTTGCCACCAATAACGGACAACGTGTATCCAAAAGGGGTATCTTGAATATTTTTAACTTTACCGTGGTATTCAGCCATACTCATCATTCACACTATCCTTCCGGGTAGTACCTATCCTAAAAGACCGTACTATTTATTTGTTTGGGCTCAGTTTATACTAACCTTACTTTGAAGTAAAGGGGATTTACGATGACTCAAAAAACAATACGTTTACTTATGCCACAATGGCAAGGTGGAGATAATCCTAACTACTCTTTTGGAGCGGAGCTGCTTGCATGGCTTGCACCTGACAATGATCAACCTCTCATTCATGTTCCTGTTGAGGCTTATGATGGAACATCTCTGGTAAGCGAGAACGGGATAAAAGGCAGAACACAGCTACTTCAGCAATTGCAGGCTGCCCAGCATATTATTCAAGCTCACCAGCCCGATCGCATTGTCATGTTTGGCGGTGACTGTTTGGTTGAACAAGCCCCGTTTGCTTATTTAAATGAACGATATGGCGGAGAACTTGGTTTGATATGGATTGATGCACATGGTGATTTGGTTAGATACGAGGGCTATGATAACGGTCATACTTTACCGCTTGGGAACCTTCTTGGGGAAGGAGATCCGGAGTTTGCCAAACATGTGAGTGTCCCCTTGAAGCCTGAACATGTCTTCATGGCCGGGTTGACAACCCCCACGGAACAGGAAACCGAAGTAATTCAAAGATTGGGTATCCGAACGGCTGGAACTGAAGAATTAACCCATGGCATGGATTCGATTAAGAAGTGGATTAAAGAGACTGGGTTCAAACATCTGGCAATTCATCTTGATCTGGATGTGCTTGATCCTAACATGTTCCGTTCATTGTTATTTGCCAAACCAGGGGAACCTTATGTGTTTTCACCAGCGGGAACCATGCAAATACCTCACTTGCTTCATCTGATCAAAGAACTGTCTGAAGAAACAGATGTAGTTGGATTAGGAATAACTGAGCATATGCCGTGGGATGCCATTAACTTGAAGAATTTGCTTGGAGAAATTCCTATTTTGAACCAGTGATGTAGGATAACAAAAATATATCAGAATACTGATATAACGAGTCAAAATATAGGAAGATTACAGATAGAGATATCAATATTATTATATGGGTGGTTCGACGAGAATCAGAAATTAAACAAACTGAGGAGAGACACCCAGATGGTCACGTTATTGTTAATCATTATTTATCTCGCATTTATAGGGCTGGGATTACCTGATGCTTTACTTGGCAGTGCCTGGTCCGTTATGAAAAACGATATACATGCGACAACAGAAATGGCTGGTTACATATCGCTAATCATTTCATTTAGTACAGTCGTGTCCAGTCTGTCCGCCAGCCGATTGTTACACCGGTTCGGAACGGGTAAAGTCACATTATTCAGTATCCTCTCAACAACGATCGCGCTGTTGGGATTCTCATTCTCTGAGAATTTTGTGTTTTTACTGATTCTGGCGATCCCTCTCGGCTTAGGTGCAGGTTCGGTGGATGCGGCACTAAGTAATTATGTAGCCTTGCATTTCAAGGCCAAGCATATGAACTGGTTGCATTGTTTCTGGGGAATTGGCGCAGTGACAGGCCCACTCGTTATGGCATATTGGCTGAATCAAGCAAACAACTGGCGTGCAGGATACGTTACTGTGGGGTTGATTTTGCTTGGGATCGTGGTGATCTTATTATCAACTTTGTCTCTATGGAAGATTTTTGAGAAGGGAAGAGTAGATGGTTCAGGTGATGAGAAGAAACGCGTAAGCAACCGTGAGGCCATACGTATCCCCGGCGTGAAAATGTCGATGCTTGCGATGCTCTGTTACAATGGTTCCGAAACTGCTGCCGGTCTGTGGATGGCTTCTTTCTTCATTGTTAGCAAAGGAGTTTCTCCAGGTACTGCCGCAGCACTTTCCTCTCTATTTTTCATTGGCATTATCTTGGGCCGTGTAATCTCAGGTTTTCTTTCGACTCATGTATCCAGCAAAAATCTCATTAGATATGGTGGAATCGTTGGATGCTTCGGATTGGTTATCCTGGTTATGCCGGTACCGTACTGGGTTGCCGCAGGTGCTTTATTTATCGTGGGATTGGGCGGAGCACCGATCTACCCGAGCATTGTTCATGCGACACCGGAACGCTTCGGCGAGAAGGCATCCCCAAGTGTAATTGGACTTGAAATGGCCAGTGCCTATACAGGTTCAACACTCATCCCGTTAGGTATGGGACTCATAGCCAGCCAATGGGGAATGTCAATGGTACCCCTGATCCTGCTGATTCTGTTCAGTGTCATGTTCGTGGCTACAGAGCTGGTTAACAGAAGTAACAAGGCTACGCGCTTGACGGTGTAGCTCTTGCTACAGGTCATTAAGGCTCTGCCACTATATAACAAAAGGAACAACCATCTCTGGTTGCTCCTTTTGGTGTGTGGACTTTTTTTATAAGAAAATCAGCAACAATGTTCCTGCGGCAAAACAGTAATACGAAAAGTATTTCAGGTTGCCTTTGGCCATAATGCCCATAAACCATCTCATGGAGAAATAGGTGACAAAAAGTGTCGTGATGAATGCGATCAGATAAGGGATAGCGAGTTGTGATCGATTCGGATCATTGGCAATGTCGGATACACCCATAATGAGTCCACCAATACTTATGGGAATGTACAGCATAAAGGAGAACTTCAAAGCGGTTTCCTGTTTCATGCCGACAGCGATGGACGCAATTACAGTTGCCCCTGAGCGGCTTATGCCCGGAATAAGAGCGACCGCCTGAGCCAGTCCTACCAACAATGCATCTTTCGTAGACAGATCACCATCTTGCTTGCGACCACGAAGATTACGAATAAGCCACAAGGCAACCCCGGTGATTAATAGCGCGATGGAAACGGTATATACGGACGAGAATATTTCTTCAATCCGGTCCTTGAACAGGACCGCAACGACAGCAGCAGGGATCGTACCAATAATTATGTATAAGCAAAACATGAAGTCTGCTCGATATTCTTCTTTACGAGTACGCAGGTAACCTAATGCACCAATAATCAATTTTTTGATATCTTCCCGGAAAATAAAAATAATAGCGATAAGTGATGCTGTGTTTGTTAAAATCTCAAATGACAATCCATTCTGCTTGATGCCCATCAGTTTCTGGGCGATGATCAGATGACCGCTTGAGGAGACGGGAATCGGCTCCGTTGCACCTTGAACAATACCTAAAAATAAATACTTTAACCACAATATAATCTCTTCCATGTTGTCCTCCTTGAATACGTTTCATTGGCTTTCCAATGATCTCTCTTTTTAATAAAAATGACTTGTCTACTCTATTGATGATAGCTGTTTAAGTTGGTGACTTGCAAGTTAGAGTTCATAGAGAGAGGGAAATAAACATAGCTTGTCAAATCCTGCAGAGCATGATATCGTTGATAACGATTATCAATATCAACGAAAAGGTGGGTTTATTTTGCGTAAACAGATAAAATCAATATGGATCATGATGGCACTCATCTTGCTGATTGTACTTAGTGCATGTGGTCAGTCTGCCACGACCAATAGTACAACCGGGGACAGCACGAATGCAGCTGCGGAGACAGAAACCAAGACGGACTCGGATTCAGCTTCTTCCGCTGATAAAGTGGCAACTGCCGAAGAGGAACTTGTTACATATCAATCGGATGCAGGCGAAGTACAGGTACCGAAGAATCCTAAGCGCATTATTGATTTGACATCATTTTCGACAGGGTACTTTGTTGCCCTGGATGCACCGGTAGTTGGCGCATTATCAGGAGCGATGAACAACAAATATATCAAGGATCAACTTGCAGCAGCGGGCACCAGTGATCTGGGTCAAGAGCCTACACCAGAGAAACTAATCAGTTTAAAACCTGACCTATTTATCGTATACACTGGAACAGAGGGCATCGACAAGCTGGAGCAGATTGCGCCTGTTGTACAGATTGCTTATGGTAAGCGCAATTTCAAGGATCTAATGCTTGAAATGGGCAAGCTCACCAATAGAGAAGACGCTGCTAAAGCTTGGAATGCTAAATGGGAAGCGAAGATCAACGAACTGAAGCCCAAGGTTCAGGAAGCTGTAGGCGATCGCACCGTTTCCATCCTGAATCCGTATGCCAAAGGATTATTTGTATTTGGTCATAACTATGGTCGAGGCGGTGAAATTATTTACGGGGAGTTTGGTCTCAAGGCACCAGCCAAGGCCCAAGCTGAAGCGATTGACAGCGGAACTGGATGGGCTTCAATCTCCATGGAACTATTACCGGAGTATGCAGGTGATATCATCTTTACCAGCCCGTGGTCAGGAGATAAAACCGATCCCAAGATCGTATATGACAATACATTATGGAAGAACTTGCCTGCGGTGAAGGCAAATCATGTGTTCCAGCTTGACCCGACCTCAGACTCATACAACGATCCATTAACGTTGGAAGGTCAGCTGCAATTTATTTCTGATAGCCTGCTTTCGGCGAAGTAAGATTACTGCATAAATGGTAATACTGGAGCATTTCCAAACATCGTTACAAGATGGGGAAATGCTCTTCTTATGAGATTAGAATGTTATATACGTCGATCTTGGATGGATTTTGACCAATGTAATTAAGCTTGATACAATAGGATAACAGCTGATGAACATTAAATATCAAGTGGGGTGATCTAGATTGCAGCAAAAGAGTGAACGTTTGAATGTTTGGTTGGCTTTCTCTAACATTCATACCCATCTGAACGAGAAGCTGGAACAAGCTCTGCTTCAACAATATGACTTATCTTTGAAGGAATTTTATGTGTTAAACTTCATATATAATGCGGAGGGTAAGGAATTACGCCTACAGCAACTTCAAGAACTAGTGGGGTTGAGCCAAAGTGCTACTTCCAGGCTCGTCGTTAGGATGGAAGCCAAAGACTGTGGGGCTCTGGAAAGACATGCATGTGAAGATGACCGGCGTGGCATTTACACTCGTATTACGGAGCTTGGAGAGAATAAATACAAGAAAGCACTTCAAACGTTTAATCAGGTCTTGCAAACTGAATTGGAACAGGATGGATTTGAGACTCGATTAGAGAACCTCACTAAAGAATTGTTCTAAGGCTAGGGTGAATATAGGGTAATGTAATCATTTACCCTATAAGAAGACTTGACACTCAATAAAATATCCATTAAATTAAATGCACGCGCATGAATTTAATGTGGATGCGGTGATTCATGTATAAAGGAGGTATTGAACATGAAGGTATTCGTCGTTGGATCAAATGGACAGATTGGTCAACAGCTTATTCATCTTTTGAAGAATAGTGAAGAGCACACGGTTCTTGCCATGGTACGAAAACAAGAACAGGTAGATTCATTTGCAGCACAGGGTGTGGAAACGGTGCTTGCCAACTTGGAAGGTACGGTTGACTCACTTGTAGCTGCTGCAACGGGTTGTGACGCAATTGTATTTGCAGCTGGCTCTGGTGGTACAACGGGATATGATAAAACACTCCTCATTGATCTGGATGGTGCCGGGAAAACTATTGAAGCGGCTCAAAAAGCGGGTATTGATCGATTTATCATGGTGAGTGCGATTCAAGCCAATAATCGTGAG
Organism: Paenibacillus sp. FSL k6-2145; assembly: GCF_037976585.1. Lineage (NCBI taxonomy): Bacteria > Bacillati > Bacillota > Bacilli > Caryophanales > Paenibacillaceae > Paenibacillus > Paenibacillus sp. FSL k6-2145. The sequence continues at coordinate 5,354,136 of NZ_CP150267.1, forward strand.
AACTGGCATGATAACATCCTTCCGTATTATGTAGCGAAACACTATGCTGATAAATTGTTAGAGATCAGTGGATTAACATATACCATTATACGTCCAGGGATTCTAACGAATGAACCAGGGTCAGGTAAAGTTTCTGCTTCTGAGAATATTACATCCGGTAACATCGCTCGTGAAGATGTAGCTCATGTGATTTTGGCCAGTTTGAGTGAGAAGAATACCTACAAGCGTTCATTTGATCTAATCGCTGGTGAGGATACAATATCTGAGGCATTAAGTGGGCTCTGATCCAAAACAAAATTTTCGACGATATCTGATGAGTTAAGAGAGGGCTATACAATGATTATGTTGATGCTTTTGACCTTCATATTAGGTATCTTCATCGTTGTACGTCAATTTTGGCCACTGCGCAACCTTGAATATATAGATTATCATGTATTTCTCAGACATGAGCGTGATTTTCGGCAGTATAAAGTGATCGATATTCGAGATGCGACGGATTATATGGCTAATCCTACTCCGGATACGATTAACATCTCACTGGGACGCCTTGCTTTCACATGGGAAAAATACCTTCTTCGAGAAGATAACGTAATTATAATGTCACCTGGTATGCTTCAATCCAAAAAGGCTGTCCGTATTTTGCGAAAGCATGGATTTGCATGTCTTTATGTGATGAAGTAAAAGATACATGTGAGTTCTAAATCATACGGAGTTATTAATCGTAGGCATTTATTCTATGCTTGCGCATGCATTTTTATTATACGTGATTCATGAAAAGGGGAGTTTTATTTTGATGACAGATTTGTTTAGTCCATATTCTTTTAAAAGCCTAGAGCTTAAAAACCGTGTCGTAATGGCTCCAATGTGCCAATATTCAGTTGAGCAAAAAGATGGTATTGCAACAGATTGGCATTATATGCACTACGTTAGTCGTGCCGTGGGAGGAACAGGTCTCATTATCATTGAAATGACAGATGTGGAACCGGATGGCCGGATCTCAGATTATGATCTTGGACTGTGGTCGGATGAACAGATCCCAGCTCTGAAGCGAATCGTCGATGCGTGTCACAGTTATGGTGCCAAGGTCGGTATTCAGATTGCTCATGCGGGCCGCAAAGCAGAAGATGCCGAAGTTCCAGTTGCTCCATCCGCGATCGCCTTTGATGAGAATTCCAAGCAACCTAGAGCGCTCACAACGGATGAAGTTAAAGGAATGGTTGAAAAATTCCGGAGTGCTGTAGCTCGTGCTGTAAAAGCGGGCTTTGATACAATTGAGATTCATGGTGCACATGGTTACTTAATTCATCAATTCCATTCTCCACTAACAAACAAGCGAGAAGATGAATATGGTCAAGATTTAACTTTATTCGGCCGGGAGATTATTCAGGCTGCGAAGGCAGAGATGCCCGAGGATATGCCCTTGATGATGCGTATTTCAGCCAAAGAATATGTAGAAGGTGGCTATGGCATTAACGAAAGTTCCGAGTTTGCCAAGGCATATAAAGAGGCAGGCGTTGACGTATTTGACATCTCATCTGGTGGCGAAGGACCTATCGCTGCATGGGGCAGACCAGGAACTCACGCGGCTTATCAAGTACCTCTCGCTAAAGCAATCAAAGAGGCTCTTGATGTGCCCGTGATTGCTGTTGGAAGACTCGATGATCCTACGTTGGCAAATGCAGTCATCGGCAATGAAGAAGCTGATCTTGTTGCAGTTGGCAGAGGTCTGTTAAGAAATCCTTACTGGGCCTTGGAAGCAGCGTCTGCTTTGCGTAAGGCAACGGACGTTCCAAAACAATATACAACTGGCTTTTAATGTACTAATGATTTAATGTTAATCATCTAATGTTAATCATCTAATGATCTTCATTAATACATGAATAAGAAAGGACTCCTCTGACAAAACAGAAGGAGTCCTTTTTTGGGTTAAACTAGACAAGGTAAAGAAACATAATAGCCAGTCTTCATCAATAGAGTGTAGTCGTTTCATCGGCTCTGCCTCTCAAGCGTTTAATATCTTCTCTGGGCGGAAATCCGAACATGCGAGAATATTCACGACTGAATTGGGAAGGACTCTCGTAACCTACCTGAAATGCTACATCTGCTGCATCGGTGGATTTAGATAATAACAAGCGGCGAGCTTCTTGCAGCCTCAGTTGTTTTTGAAACTGAATCGGGCTCATGGCAGTCACTTCTTTAAAGTGTCTGTGCAGCGAAGCAGTACTCATATTCGCCAAATCCGCCAGATCCTCAACCCGAAAATTCTTATCAGAGTGATTCATAATATATTCAATAACGTCTCTGATTCGATAGGTGTGGCTTCCCTCCATGGTAGCTTGTTCCAGGGCAATCCCATGGGGGCCTTTCAGAACTTTATAGAGAATCTCCTTTTTGAACAAAGGAGCGAGTAGTGGGATATCTTCCGAATGATCTTCCAACAAACGGGCTAACCTGACGACTGCATCCAGCAAAGACGGCTCAGCTTGGCTGACAAACATCGCACGTCTCGTCGTTTTCCGCGGTCTTGCCGGGAAATCAGAATGGTTCAATACTTCCAGAATCTCACTGGATGTGAATTCAAGTTTCAGGGCCAGATAGGGAGCCTCAGACGAGGCTTGAATCACTTGTCCACTAACCGGCAAGTCAACGGTTGCCACGATATAACTTCCTGGACCATATCGGAAACGATCCTGTCCCAGCAGGACCTCTTTCTCACCCTGTACGATAATGCAGAAGGATGGTTCATTCACTCTAAATATAGGTTCAGTAACAACGGATTCGCGGATTAAAAATAATGAGGGGATAGCCGTAGGGTGCACCCCGTCCTTGTCAGACAAACGGTCAATGAGTGTGGCTAATTCGTTTTGTTGTTCATGTATTTGATCAGACATACATAGTTCTCCTTTTTCGACACAACATAATAAGTTACATTCTATCGTATATAGACCCTGGGCGGTAGAAAACGGATAGGAATAGGCAAACATTTGATGTGAATGGATAAGACACCTGATTGTTGGTTACATATTCACAAGTACACAGGTCATGATATACAACAAGTACAGAAGATATACACTTACGGATCAGCTAATACATGATCAGATGAGAATGAAAAGAGGTATCTGCATCTTTTATTTACTGATCGTTCCCGATGTGTTAGATTGATTTTAGGAGGGAAGTCGAATGGCTAGAAGTAAAGAGTTTGAAGTGAACGAAGTGTTGGATAAAGCAATGAAGATCTTCTGGGAACAAGGTTACGAGAAAACGTCGATGAGTGACCTGGTTGAGCATATGGGAATTCATCGCAGAAGTATATATGATACATTTGACGACAAACATTCGCTGTTCTTGCAGGCAATGGATCGTTACAGCGGTAAGGTCAGCACCACATTACTTGCAGAAATCAAGGCATCCAAGACGGCAGTGGAAGCACTGCATAAAATTTTCGATGTTATGATCAGTGAAGCAGAGGATACACCATCGGGTTGCTTGATCGTGAACTCGGCGGTAGAGTTAGGCACACGTGATCCGGACGTGGACACCCGATCTCTTGAATCGTTTAGCGAAGCTGAGCGAATGTTCGAGCAGATTATTCAATGGGGACAGCGAGAGGGAGAATTCTCCTCTGATCATGATGCGAAGGAAATGGCAGAGTACCTGCACAATATTTCCGTTGGCATCAGAGCCATGGCGAGAACCTCGACCGATAAGGAAAAATTAAACCGGATTATCGATGTATCGATGAAACTTTTGGAGAAATGATGAGCAGAGACGTACCCATAAAAGTAGCTTGAAATCCGTTAGAGGACTTCAAGCTACTTTTTTTGTCGCTAATTTTAGAAAAGAGAAAGCTTAAACCATCAATTGTTGATGGCATTTTCTATCGGTTTAATTTTATGAATCTCTTCGGTCCCAGCTTCCAAAGCTGTTTCATAGTAGGAGCGTTTGTGCTCGATGACTTCCATGGTTCTTCTTAGTTCCTCCATTTGTGCTTCCACAATAGCTTTTCGCTCCGTAAACATGTCATATCTTTGCTTCAGTGTGGAGTCCCCTTCAGAGCACCATACAATGAAGTCCTTAATGTCTTTAATAGGCATCCCGGTCAGCTTCAGACATTGAATGATCTTTAGAAAGTCGATGTCTGAATCTTTGAACAACCGTGTTCCGCTCGTAGTACGTTCTACAAAAGGCATGAGTCCTTCCTTATCATAGTAACGCAATGTATATACCGTAAGGTCTAATTTTTTGGCAACTTCACCGATTGAATAGGGCATTTAGAATGAATTCCTTTCTACTTGGGGTAGACCTCGAGTTAACTCTAGGATTGATCCGAGTGAATTCTAACATGTTGGATAACTGGATGTCAAAGTACGTTGGAGATAAAAAAATAAGATAAACATTTGACCTAGAGTTAACTAGAGGGGGTAAGATAACTTTGAACTTTAAATTACTAGGAGGTTATCCCATTGATTATAGCTAAAGCCAGAGCCGTTGACGGACCAGACCAACAATTCAGAAGTGCTGAAATTAAACGACGTGATCTGGATACCAATGATGTATTAATCGAGATTAAATATGCCGGTATCTGCCATTCTGACATCCATACTGCCCACGGTGAATGGGGTCCTGTGAATTATCCACTCGTTCCTGGACACGAGATTGCCGGGATTGTAACCGATGTAGGAACTGGAGTCTCCAAATATAAGGTTGGTGACCGAGTAGGGGTCGGATGTATGGTGGACTCTTGTGGTGAATGTGTTAACTGTCGCAAAGGTGAAGAGCAATACTGTCTCAAAGGAAATATTCAAACTTACGCTGGAGTAGACAAATACGGTGAGCCTACGCAAGGTGGATATTCAACTCATATTGTTGTCGTAGAGGATTTCGTCGTTCGCATCCCTGATAACATTGCACTTGATGCTGCTGCACCTTTGCTATGTGCCGGTATTACGACGTATTCACCACTTCATCACTGGGGAGCTGGCCCAGGTAAGAAGGTTGCCGTTGTAGGTATGGGTGGTCTTGGTCATATGGCTGTCAAAATTGCACATGCGATGGGTGCCGAAGTAACGGTTCTCTCCCAATCCTTAAGCAAAAAAGAAGATGGACTGCAATTTGGTGCAGATCACTACTTTGCCACAAGCGAACCGGAAACATTCGAGAAACTTGCAGGCACCTTCGATCTGATGATTAACACAGTAAGTGCTAATATTGATATTAACGCTTATTTCTCACTGCTCACGCTGGATGGTACACTTGTGAACGTAGGTGCTCCTGCAGAACCTTTAGCTGTTAACGTTTTTTCTCTTATCGGTCATCGCCGTTCATTCGCTGGTTCCATGATTGGTGGCATTCGTGAGACGCAGGAAATGCTCGATTTTTGTGCAGAACATGATATTGTACCTAATATTGAGGTCATCTCCGCCGATCAGATTGACGAAGCATACAAACGTGTATTGGCTTCCGACGTGAAATATCGCTTTGTTATTGATAACAGCACAATCTAAGTGTGAGTGTGCTAGTTAAAAGATAGAAGTAAGCAGCTGCCGATAAGGTCAGCTGCTTTTCTGTTTTGTTAATTGTAGGGGCGCTTTATAGCTCGCCTTCTTGGTGAAAGTTCATATTTAATCTTAACAATTCTTTTAAAATTATATTTATAAGCAGAAAAAGAGCCGCAACGGCGGCTCAAATAGATTAAAAATTAAGATGTAATAAAGGCTTAATATGATCAGTAGCTGCATTAAATTTATCAGAAAATTCCTTGGAATTCTGGTACTCTATTGGCAAGTCATTCAGGAATAATTTGATCTGTTTGACCACTTTTATAAGTACTTCAGAATCTGCACGATTACCTTTTAATTGATCCTTTACAAGATAACCATATTCATTTCTAAATATTAAAAAGTCATTGATAAGAAGATTTAGTTCAGAGAAGTTTTTAGCATTTTCTTTTAGAAGAGTTAATCGGTCATTCACTAAAATAATGGAAGCATAAACATCAAACATTTGCTCAATTTCTCCATTAGACTCTACCTCACTGGTTTGAGAAAGTGTATCATACAATTTCTGAACTCTCGAAACAAAACCAGTATAATAATTCGAATTAACCTCATTTTCTTTCTTGATGATTGAGTTCTCAATTAAAACAAAAGTTGAAGCAATAATCAATAAAACGACAACGATAACGATAACGACGATTTTAGAATCTTTTTTCTTCATCGTGCAACGTTGATTTGATTTTCGTTTGCAACAGTGAAGTGAAATTCTGCAGCTACGAGAATTAATAGTTCTTTCAATGAAATTAAAACTGTCTTTTTCTGCAATTAAAATAAACCCCCATAATGTTTTGTTATGTAAACAACATTAGAAATATTATCATAAAAAAAGGGAATAGATCCATCTGTACAATTTACCAAGTAAGTTATACATGTTTAAAACAGGACGTTAAACTAACGGGCAGAATATCGCAACGAACAGAAGATATCTGCGTCTAATAACAAGTTGGAAAAATTTGAAAGGAGTGGAATGAGAAAGATGACAGCATCATTTTCACATCAGCCTGAAGGGTACGAATGTCCATTTTGTCGTATTTGGGGTATCGAGCGACCTGATCAGGGAACTAAACAAATGGATATCATCTATCAGAATGAAAAGGTAACGGCATTTATAGCAGGCAAATGGTGGCCAAACAATAAAGGACATGTTCTTATTATTCCGAATCAACATTTCGAAAACATCTTTGAACTCCCTGCGGATTACGCTGTTGAAATTCACCGCGCGGCTCAGCTTACAGCATTTGCAATGAAAAGTACATATGGATGTGATGGGATTTCGACACGGCAACATAATGAACCTGCTGGCAATCAAGACGTGTGGCATTACCATCAGCATGTTTACCCTAGATACGTGAATGATCAACTGTATCTGTCAAATGGTTCTCAGTCCGATCCAGATGAACGCGCTTTCTATGCGGATCAGTTGCGATCTTGGATAAAGGAAAATATCTAAAGTCTAGCAGGCTGCTCATTTTTTGTTGAGTTATCGGCAGATAAGGGGGTTTGAATTTGATATTCATGATAGAATGAGTTTGAATGGGGCAAATTAAATAGTAGATTTCTTGTTATAGGGGGAAACTAATGGAGACCTTTGCAGAATTTATAGCACGCATCGATAACCCGGAACACCAGGCACGAACGGAAGAAGTCTTGAACTGGATTACTGAAAAATTCCCGAAATTAAAACAAAAAATAGCCTGGAACCAACCGATGTTTACCGACCATGATACCTTTATCATTGGTTTTAGTGTATCCAAGCAACACTTGGCTGTTGCTCCCGAGAAGGCAGGAATTAATCGTTTTTCGGAAGAGATCACTCAGGCGGGGTATGATCATACCAAAGAGTTGGTGCGGATGAAGTGGAAACAGGAGATTGATTATTCATTACTTGAGCGAATGATTGAGTTCAATATAGCGGATAAGGCAGAATGTTCAACATTTTGGCGTAAATAAATCGCGATATAAAAAGAAGACCCCAACTTCCGGATACGGAAAGAGGAGGTCTTCTATATTTTAAACAAAAGCGATTATTGAGCACCTACAACAGGGTGAGGTACATAGGGCTCTTCAAGGAACGTAACATCTTCTGAGGTCAACTTAACGGAAAGAGCGCCTACCGCATCTTCCAAATGCGATATTTTGGTGGCACCGATAATTGGAGCCGCTACAGTGTCTTTTTGTAGCAACCACGCAAGTGCAATGTGTGTGCGAGGGACACCGTATTTTTCTGCAATGGATGCAACTCGTTCAACAACAAGTCGATCTGCATCACTGGTCGCATTGTACTTGGATTTCTGAATTTGGTCTGTCTCGGATCGAAGCGTGGATACGGACCAGTCACGGGTTAATCTGCCTGAAGCAAGAGGACTGTAGGGAGTTACACCAATCTTTTCTTCCTTGCATAAAGGCAACATTTCACGTTCCTCTTCACGGTAGATGAGGTTCAAGTGGTTTTGCATGGAGACAAACTTGGTCCAACCGTGTTTCTCTGCTACATGTAATGCTTTTTGGAACTGCCATGCAAACATGGCTGAAGCGCCAATATATCTCACTTTACCCGACTTCACCACATCATGTAAGGCTTCCATGGTTTCTTCAATAGGCGTATTGTAGTCCCAACGATGAATGATATAGAGATCCACATAATCGGTTTCCAATCGTTTAAGGCTTTTATCAATCTCACTCAGGATGGCTTTTCTGGAAAGGCCAGAACCGTTGGGTCCTTTATGCATTTGTCCGTGTACTTTGGTAGCAATGACAACCTCATCCCGATTTGCATAATCTTTTAACGCCCGACCAAGATACTCCTCGCTTGTACCCAGAGAATATATATTCGCTGTATCAAAGAAATTAATGCCTAGATCCAACGCTTTTTTGATCACGGGGCGAGAATTTTCTTCATTCAATACCCATTCATGAACCCATTTACTGGCATCCCCAAATCCCATACATCCCAGGCAAAATCGAGATACGTCCAAGCCTGTGTTACCAAGTTTCGTATATTCCATGTTATGTTCAAATCCTTTCTAATGTTTATTATTGCCACCTGTATGGTGATCTATTTACACATTATTATGTCATAACAAATGTAACAACCTGTACCACATTTCTATCAAACTTTTGCCTAATCCTATCAGAATCCAATCCTAGAATCTGTTAGATAGAGGACATAAAAAAAGATGCCCCCAGTGTAGCTCGAGGGACATCTATTTAATATAAATTATTTTTCAACTCAGACAGAACAGAAAAAAGCATTGAACGTGAAAAAAAGCCATGATATAATCTATAGCGCAATTGACATTTCTATTGAATATAAAGGGTGAATCATTATTTCTCCTAATTTAATTTTACATCCGACATTCCGATTTGTCAATGCTCTTTTTTTGGTCCTAATAAATGGAAAAGGGAGTGGACTTATTCATGGATAAAACAAACGATTGGAAGTTGGAAGAGGAAAGATTAGTACAGGTGAGGAACAAGCTTCAGGCAAGACTCGACGAGTTAGAACCGAAGGTTGCCGGACTGCATGAACAGGCTGCCGAAATTCGTAAACGGTTCTGGGAAGAAGTGACGATCAATACGAGTTCGTACAGTGATTTTGAAGATGCATTCTATACCATTAATCAGCAGTCCAGAGTGTTGGCCGAGAGGGAGCGCGGGCACAAGCTGTTAACACAACAATGGAAAAATACAAAGAGACTGCTTCCAACGCCGTATTTTGGCCGTTTCGACTATAAGGAAAAAGGCATGACATTGACTGAACAGATCTACATCGGCGTATCATCCTTCATGGATGAAGATGGATTGAACTTTCTAATCTATGACTGGCGTACGCCAATTGCGAGTCTGTACTATGATCACTCTCCCGGGCCAGCAAGTTATGACACACCTTCAGGACGAATTGAAGGAAAGATGGAGCTCAAGCGTCAATTTCAGATTCAACATGGGCAGCTTCATAGCATGTTTGATTCAACTGAGACGATTGGTGACGAATTGTTGCAGCAAGTGCTCGCCAAGGGTGCAGACTCACAAATGAAGAGCATTGTAGCAACGATCCAGAAGGAACAAAACGCCATTATTCGTGATGACCGAAGCCGAATGCTTATCGTTCAAGGGGCAGCTGGCAGTGGCAAGACGTCCGCTGCGTTACAGCGAGTGGCCTACTTACTATACAAACATCGCCAGACCGTCAAAGCAGATCAGATTGTACTTTTCTCCCCGAATCCGATGTTTACCAGTTATACTTCCACCGTGCTCCCGGAACTTGGCGAAGAAAATATGCAGCAGACGACTTTCCAGGAATATCTGAATTATTGGCTGGATTCCTCCTTACGACCAGAGGATGCCTTTGATCAGATTGAATATGTGCTGACAGCCCAAGAAGATCCGGGATATGAAGCTCGACTGGAGGCGATTAAGTACAAAGCTTCCGAGACATTCCTGCAAGTGCTCCAAAACTACGGTAAGTGGCTGGGGCGGGAGGGCATGCGGTTCAACGGCATTCAATTTCGGGGACGTGAATTCATCACTTCAGATCGAATCAAGACCCAATTTTACAGTTTGGATCAAAATCTTACCTTGTCCAACCGCATACTTCTTTTGCAGGAATGGCTGCTGAGAGAACTTGTTTCGCTGGAACGTCTGGAACGGGAAGCAGACTGGGTTCTGGAGGAGTTGAATTATCTGGACACAGAAGAGTACGTGGAAGCTTTCCGCATGTTGCACAAAGAAAAGCCTGTGTTTGATGTGGCGGAAAAATACGCAGCACGAGATAACGGGAATAACAGTGCAATGCAAGATGAGGGTGCCTTTAACTTTGCTGTGCAGGAAGAGGAGTTGCTTCGTCAGAAACTGGTGAAAGACATGTTTAAACCTTTAAGGAAGAGTGTGCGGAAATTCCAGTTCGTGGATGTGAAAGGCATATACGAACAACTATTTGTAGATGAAGCCGCTTATCGAGAACAAATGAATGGGGCAATCCCCCCGCAGCACTGGCCTGAGATCTGTAAACAGACCAAAGAAATGATTTTTCAGAACAAGCTGTTCCATGAGGATGCTACTCCGTATTTATATGTAAAAGAGATGATCGAAGGCGTCCGAACAAACACGGAGATTCGTTATGTCTTCGTGGATGAAGGCCAGGATTATTCGGCGTTTCAATATGAATATCTTAAAAAGCTGTTTCCTCGTGCCCGCATGACGGTGCTGGGGGATTTCGGGCAAGCGATCTTTATGCAGGCTACGGATTTGGCAGCATCCAACTCGCCACTGGTTCACCTTTACGGAAAAGGCGAAACTACATTGATACGCCTTGTACGTAGTTATCGTTCAACCAAAGAGATTGTTGAATTCACGAGACAGATGTTACCAGGGGGAGAAGAGATAAGACCGTTTGAAAGGGGAGATCAGAAGCCTCTTTTAACAAAATTGAAGGACAAAAATCTGCGTGGTACACAGATTCTCGCAGACATCGCCGCGCTTAAGGCGGAGGGGTTTGATTCCATCGCTGTGATTACGAAAACCGCGGCTGAAAGTCGTGATGCCTATGCAAGGTTGCAAAGTCAAGGCGGCGAAGGGATACAACTCATAACAAAGGATACACAGATTTTTGAAAAAGGAATCATGGTTATTCCTGTGTATCTCGCCAAAGGCGTTGAGTTCGATGCTGTCCTGATCTATGATGCTTCACCCGTCGCTTACAGCCAGGAATATGATCGCAAGCTTCTGTATACGGCATGCACACGGGCCATGCACCGACTTCATCTATATACAGTGAGTGACTGGTCACCATTTGTGCAGGCGTTACCTGCGAATCTGTATGACATAAAATCATAATCCTTATGTAAATCCGTTCTCAATGAAGGACCAAAGAAAGATGCTCGGAGCCTTATTTCAAAGGTTATCGGGCATCTTCTTTTTATAAAGACATGAATCATAAAAGTTATTCTTTACTGATCGTTCCCGATGTGATAAATTGTTATTGGGAGTTATGAGAATGATCATTCCCATAACAGCTCAAAAATAAATACATTCTCAATGAGAGGGAGTAATAATAAATGAATATTTCCAAACAAGTTGCTATTGTAAGTGGGGCTAATCGAGGGTTGGGCAAGGAACTTGCTCTTGAACTGTTGGCGAGGGGAACCAAAGTGTATGCTGGCGCACGAAACCCTGAATCAATTGATCTGCCGGGGGCAATTCCACTGCAACTCGATATTACTGATTCACAATCTGTCATGGCTGCAGCTGAGGTAGCCAGTGATGTAACCCTTCTAATCAATAATGCTGGTTCCGCTACGGGTGCTTCTCTGCTCACGGGTGAGCTGAACGATATTCACTTGGAATTCAATACACATGTATTCGGTACGCTCTCAATGATTCGTGCGTTTGCACCGGTGATAGAGAAGAATGGGGGCGGTTCGATATTGAATATCCTGTCCGCTCTATCTTGGCTCAGCCTTGGTAACTCAGGTGCATATTCAGCTGCAAAATCCGCTCAGTGGGGAATAACGAATGCATTACGTCTGGAATTAGCCCCTAAGAACGTTAGTGTTGCCGGATTGCACGTAGCGTTCATGGATACGGATATGACGGCAGGTATCGACGCACCAAAAACGAGCCCAACGGATATTGCCAAAATTGCAATAGATTCCATCGAAGCGGATCTCTACGAGATTATTGCTGATGATACCAGTCGGAATGTACAACAGGGTCTTGCTGGTGGTGTGGCTGCCCTTTACCCGCAATTGTTTCAAAAATAAAGAGGCGTAGATGCATTTTCTCGTTATAAATAAAACAACCCCCACCAGATATGGTGGGGGTTGAGTACGTCATGAATACTCCAATTCTATTCCCTCAAGAACGGTGAGAATATAAGGTTTAGCCTTTAACTGCACCGGCTGTGAGGCCGCTGACAATATATTTTTGCCCAAATAGATACAGAATGAATACAGGCAACGAAGTGAGCACGAGATTGGCAAAGATCAGGTTCCAGTCCCGGCTATATTTGCCGTAGAAATTGTAGATCGACAGTGGCATCGTCCATGTGGAACTGTCTGTCAGGAAGTATACCGGAATCGTGATGTCATTCCAGACGGACATGAACACCATGATGGCTACCGTTGCGTTAACGGGCAGAATGAGCGGTGTGACGATGCGGAAGAACACCCCGAACACACTTGCTCCTTCCAGAAATGCCACTTCGTCCAGTGCTCGTGGAATGGTTTTGATGAATCCACTATACAAGAATACACTGAAGGCTGTATTTAACGCGGCGTAGATTAGGATAACACTTGTGATGCTGCCGTAGAATCCCAATCCCTGTACAACACGTATGGTCGTAATAATCGACATTGGCGCAATCAATCCCATGAAGAAATACATGTAGATCGTGCCGGATAGTTTGGTTTCCCGACGTGCCAGAATGAATGCCGCTGCCGAAGAAGCAACGATATTAATGATGGAAGATACGCCAGTAATCAAAATGCTGTTGAAGAACGCTCGCGACAGTCCGCCTTCCTGGAAGACACGAACATAGTTCGAGAACTGCCATGTTTCCGGAAAACTCAAGGAGAAGCTAAGTACTTCAGCACTGGTTTTGAATGAACCAAAGATCAGAATGACAAGCGGCAACAGAACGATAAGAGAGGCCAGAATCAGGAAACCTTCCACGATATAGTTGCGGATGGCGAGTTTGCGTGTATAGCCCATGTTATTCCGTAACCTCCTTACGCCGCATGAAGATCAATAGCGGTATAGCGATAATGGTAACGACCACGAACAGAAGTGTGTTGACCGCGGTACCGAGTCCCCAGTTGCCTTCGCCGAAAGATCGCAGAATGATCGTACCTACGACCTGGGAAGCGTTACCTGGGCCACCACCGGTCATGACGTACACTTCTGAGAATACTTTGAGTCCACCGATTAATGTCAACATCAAGTTAATGTTAATCGCGGGCAGCAAGAGTGGGAGTGTGATTTTGAAAAAACTTCTCCACGAACTTGCGCCATCAATCTTGGCGGCTTCGTAATATTCTTGAGAAATGGACTGCAGACCAGCCAGATAGATAGCCATCTGGAACCCGGCACTCTGCCAGATCGAGACGATGGCAATTGTCCAGATAACAATCGATGGGTTGGTAAGCCAAGCTTGGCTTAATGAATGTAACCCTACAGATTCCAACAAATTGTTGATTGTACCTTCGGTACGCAACATGGGAGTGAACAGAATACTGATCACAAGGATGCTGAGAATGGAAGGGGAGTAGAAGATCGCACGCAGCAGGTTCTTTGTTCTTAATCGCATGTTAAGTCCTACAGCCAGCAACAAACCGATGACATTTTTGCCAACAACGGTGACGATTGCAAATATCGCCGTGTTTTTCAGCGCCAGAATAAGCGTTTTGTCCGAGAAAATTTTCTGGAAATTATCCCATCCGATGAACTTCAGCTCCAGCCGATCCAGCCGCCAATCCGTGAATGAATAATAGAAAGCGGCGAGAGCAGGCACAACAAAAAAGATGGAGTAGATAATCAGTGCGGGAAATATCATATAATACGAGTACAGATTTTTAGTCCTTTTCATGTCTCACACTCCGTTATAACTAGGCAGCATAACGGTCGATCCTGTTATGCTGCCTTATATTTCACTCTTTAGAAACCTTCTACACCTTTATCCTGCATCAGCTGACTGAACTTCTCATCCCAGGATTTCAGTACTTCTTCCGGTGACAATCCACCTGCAAATTGATCCTGCAACAATCGGTACAGTTCGCTGCGATCAACCAGCATGTATGCATCCGTTGTCAGCACGGTTTTCTTCGGCGTAATATAGTTGTCTACAATATCCTGCTTGTAAGCCGGCAATTCTGGTGTGGTGACGTCACTGAAATTGGATACGTATCCTTTGGAATCGACGATCTGTTGTGCGACATCCTTGGAAGCAATATAGTCCAGGAACTGTTTGGCTTCATCCAAATGTTTGGATTTTTTCGGAATGAACAGTTGCCCGCCCAGTGGACTTGCACCCAGACTGGCATTATCCGACGATGGAATCGGGAATACGCCAAGTTCCATATTTGGATCTTGCTCGGCAACGCCTTCAATTAACCAATCGCCCATAAACATCATGGCAACTTCCTTGTTCAGGAATTTACCTACGGCCATGTCATAGCTGTCGCTAAGCACATCCGTGTTGGTGTAACCTTTGGTGTAAATCTCATATTGTTGTTCCAGGAATGTTTTGAATTCCGGGATATCAGACCATTTTTTCTTATTACTGTTCAGCTCATCAAAAAAAGTCGGTTCATTTTTGGCTACAAAATCGGCAAAAGCTGCAGCAGGCCAGATGTTGGCAGCCCAGGCATCTTTGTAAGGCATGAAGACAGGCGTAATGCCACTTGCTTTGATTTTTTCACAGATCGCCAGAAATTCTTCGTAGTTGGTTGGAATCGACAATCCGAGTTCTTCAAAGATTTGTTTGTTATAAACGACCCCTTGCATCCCCGTATCTTGGCTGACATGGAAGCTGTAGAGATGACCGCCAGAAGAGAGGACGTCTTTGTTCACAATTCTGCTCGCCCAAGGCTCGTTATCCAGAATCTCGAAGTTACGTTCAAGGTTCAGGTCTGTGACTGCGCTCGCCAGATTGTACTGAATAATGTCAGGCGTTTCATCTACAGCCAGTTTGGTTTGCAGTACCGTTGTTGTTTGTTCCGCTGGAATCAGCTGCAAATTGACACGAATGTTCGTTTGTTTTTCGAATGCATCGAGAATATCCTGCTGGATGAAAGCAGAGTCCTGAGAACTTTTAGAGATGGCCAGCTCCAATGTAACTTTGCCACTCTTGCTGTCCCCGCCAGCAGCTGTGCCGGAATCCGTACCTCCTGATCCACATGCCGTTAATGAGACCGATAATAAACTGGCCAGAATAATAGAAATCGCCTTTTTTCTTTTTATTGTTTTCAATGCAAATCCCCCTCTAAAACGTTTAGTGAATCCGTTTACAAGTCCGATTATAGATTCTTTTCTCGCCCCGGTACATGTCTGTGCTTGAACGTTGATGTGTAAAATCCTGAACTTGAAATCGCTATCATTTCATGAAGTACCGTGATAGAGTAGACATGAATGTAAGGGATTTCACATCATGTCAGAACAGGAGGGCATCTCTGAGAATGGCAAAGCTCATACATAAAGCAACTCAATTCAGTTTGCAGACAAAGGTGTTTTTGACATTTCTGGCTCTGCTTTTGTTCGTGCTGGGCTGTTTTATCGTTTATGTGAATGTGATCGTTGTCCGCCCGCTCAAACTGAAAACAGAGCAGGATACGCTCGTTACAGCTACAAAGGTAAGAGAGCAAGTTGATCTCTACGTAGAACAACAGAACCAGATGTCACAGCGAATATTATCCAGCAAAAATATATTTGCAGCCATGGACAAGAGCTCCTCAGCGCATAGTAATTATGAAAGGCTGAAGCAGATTCGGATCATCAAAGACATCATGTTTCAGGCCATCGGGCCGAGTATGAATATCAAGGACATGTCCATCTACGACAATCACGGGGTTCTCCTGACATCATATCTGGGTTCGGACAATCCTCCCGCAATCCTGAACACCATGATGGAGAGTAGTCAGATCGGACGAGATTGGACGGAAAGTGGTTTTGTTCTGCTGCGTCAAGACGATACGATCTCCTTTGTGCGCACGATTAATGATCAGAACGGCAAGGTGTACGGTTATCTTAGCATTCAGATGGAACAGGCCTATATACAGAACCTTACGGAAGGTATCACAGCAGGGGATGTCTATATTCTGAATGAACATGGGGAGCAGATGACAGGCACGGCAGACGGTGTGACATTTGCCAATTGGACGAAACCTTCATCAGACGAGGGACTAGATGTGGACAAAGACAATAATTATATCACACATTCCACTTCACCCAATACAGGTTGGATCACGTATATCATAACGCCAAAAAAATCCGTTCTGGGCTCGATCCATTCGGTTCAGACGATGTCCATTCTGCTGATTACAGCACTGATGCTGGTTTCATTTGTGTATATCTTCCTGTCGACACGTAACCTGCTGTTACCCATCCGCAAGCTGCGCGGTCAGATCTGGCGCATGAACTACAGCAATATGAATCTGAAAGTGGATGAAACGCCCAAGAATAACGATCTCTTATTGCTGAATGAAGCCTTTCAGGATCTGATGGAGAGGCTGCAGCAATCGATTGACCGGGAAAAGTCGGCGCTTCATGAAGAAGTAAAGGCGCGTAATTCTGCGCTGCAAGCCCAGATTGCACCTCATTTTATTCATAATGTTCTATACCTGATCAGTATTGCCGCCCAAGAGGGGAAGACCAAAGTTGTATCGGATATGTGCAAACATCTTTCGGACAGTCTGCGTTATATTGTCTCTTCACCATACGCGCATGTGACTTTGGCTGAGGAGCTCCAACATACAAGACATTATCTATCCCTTGTACAACAAAAGTACGAAGAGGATCTGGAGTGGGATATCCATGCAGACGAGCTGGCGAACGAAATCCGGTTGCCACGGTTGGTCATTCAGCCGTTTGTGGAAAACTGCATTGAACATGCCTTTGCCAACACCGCGCCGCCTTGGCGTATCCAGATTACCGTGAAGCAATATAACGGATTATGGGCTTTGGAGATCAAAGATAATGGAGAGGGCTTTCCACCTGATAAGATCCAGGAGATTTTAGCCAATATTCAGGCATCGGGTTCCGGAATGAACCAGACTGCCAATCGTGCCACAGCCCTTGGTAACATGGGGATTATCAATAGTGTCAATCGACTCAAACTAATGTATAACAACCGGCTCTTTATTAATATATTTAACAATCATGCGGAAGAGCAACATGGAGCAACAATTCAAATCATCGGCTCACTGACAAAGGATTTTTACTAACTAGGAGGCATAGGCGATGTATAACGTTATGATCGTTGAGGATAGCAAACCGATATTACGTAATATTAAAATGCTCTTGGAAACGCTCAACTTCCCGATTCGTGTAGCGGCTACGGCAACGAATGGAGAGGAAGCCTTGGCAGCGATAAAGCAGTCACCGATTGATCTGCTGTTGACAGATATTCGAATGCCAAAAATGGATGGCCTGTCCCTGATTGAGCAAGCCAAAATTGCCAATCCGGATCTGAAGGTCATCTTGATTAGCGGTTACAGCGATTTTGAATACACAAGAAAAGCATTGAACCTGCAAGTGTTTGACTATTTGTTAAAACCTGTCGAGCGAGAGGCGCTTGAAGAAGTCATGGGTCGGGTAATTGACCAACTTGATCAACAGATGTCCAAGGAACTGCTGGATTTGCAGGAAATCATTCATCCCCAATGTGAGACTACGCCGAAACAGGGGGAGGAGTTTCCGCCTTTATTCAGCCAGATGATGATCATTATGAGCAAGCAGCCTTTTACCGCAGGGCATGAACGATGGGTGGAGGTGGAACTTGAGGGTATAGTGCAGGATTTTTTTGCATTCCATGCTTGTCGTGTGTACACCAGTCAAACCCCATATCAATTTGTTGCTTTTGTTAACAAGAGTGCACTTGAGGTGTACTCTTCCGTACATGAATGTCTTGAATCGTTGCGACGGCATTTGGTTGCGCATGACATCGATGCGATCATTGGAGGACAACTTCTATTCGCTGAGTCTGGTAATCTGCCGGAGCTCTATCACCGCATGTCGTCCATTTTGTCTGAGCAGCAACGGTTGAAACAAGGAATAGTGTTGGATACCGGGAATCCGGTGTCGATGGCCAGATCTGAGACAGGCTGTCTGGATCCGGTGCAGGAGTCTGCTTTTGTACAGATGATACAGGCTCGGCAGAAAGAACGATTTGCTCTTAAATTATCCGAATTGCTGAATCGATGGGCAGAGGAAAATGTACATATGACCGAGGTGGAGCGGTTTATCGGATTGATTGTAGACACGTTTGCACATCTATACCAGGAACAGGGCTCGGGCATGAGATTGGGGCTGGAGCTTCGGTCAAGACAATTCGCTCAGGCACAGTCCTATGCCGATTTTTGCCGGGAACTGACGGAATGGACGGGACAGTGCTTTGATATGCTGCAATCCCACGTTCGAAAAAGCAAGGCGATCCTGTTCGAACAGATTGACGATTACGTAAAACTAAATAAATACTCTCAATTGTCAATCAACGACATTGCCATGAAGTTTCACGTTAGCCCGTCGTACGTCAGCAGAGTGATCAAAAATGCAACGCAAATTACGTTTGTTCAGTATTACACCCAGCTTCGCATTCAGGAAGCCTGCAGACTGATGGAAAGTCAACCGGACATGAAGTTTAAGGAGGTTTCCGATTTGCTGTCGTTTAGCGATCAGCACTATTTCTCGAAGGTGTTCAAAGAGTATACGGGGCTAAGTCCTACGGATTATAAACAACAGATGTCTGGTATAAAGACCCAATCATAGTTAACAAACCCTTTTTACTTATGCTATAATACTAAACAAATACGGCTTGTTACTGAATTCATTCAGGCAATACCTATGTATATACATGCTCAAAGTTTCTTTGGGTGTGCATATATATGGGTTTTTTTGCGTTTACTGGCCGATTGATTCTACCAAAAATGAATAAAGAGAGGAAGATTGAAATTGAAAAAGGAAAAGAAAAAAAGGTCATTTTATAAGAGAGGAGGAGCCGGTTTACGATTAATGAGCACTAGACTCATTGCAGCTTTCCTCGCGGTACTTATTATTCCTACTTCACTTATCGGTTATTTCTCATATTATAGTGCTAAAGATCAGGTACAACAAAAAATGACAGATCCCATCAATACCATATTAACGATGACCGGACAACATATTAACAATCTGGTAGGGGAAAAAGCAGAATTATTGAGTTACATAGACAGCATGTATGGCTCCGATCCCAGTCAGGCGAACAACGAAGCACTACAAGTAGGAATCGACCAGTTAGCTGATACATATCCTGATATTCTTGCCATTACCGTAAGCAACGACCAAGGCAGTGTTATATCTTCTCCAGCAGTAGAGGATGCAACATTTGATCCACGCAGCACAGAATGGTACACCAATGGTATAAGTAACAATGGATCACTCTATTTTTCGAGTATTATGAAAGATCCGGTATCCGCGAAGATTTATGTAGAGATTTCAAAGGCTCTTTCAGAGGCTCAAGGTGTAGCAAGTATTAAACTTGATCTGGAGCGATTAGCAAATGAAATATCGAATGTGGATGTAGGAGGCAATGGGAGTCTGATTGTGGTTGACTCTAATCGAACCATCGCGGCTTGGTCTGGTGCCATTGTAAAAGGTGGGGGAGGAGAGCTCGGCGGAGCACTCATCGAGGGAATTCCAGTCCATCCAAATACGGCTTCAAGTTCCGATGAACCGATGGCATTTTCCCAATTTGTCAGAACGGATCTGGCGTATGATCTGGAGGTATATAACGGTGTTAATGCTTTGACGGGTTGGAATGTCATTGCTTTGATGGGCCATGAAGATTTTATCGCCGCAGCGAAACCCATCATGGTGTCGAGTCTAACGGTCATTGCTGTATCTGTATTGATTGCCGGTGTAATTATTTTCTTCATTCTGAGATCTTTTATTGCACCTATGCAAAAACTGCGAAAGGCCACCCGCAGTGTAAGCGAAGGGAATCTGTCGGAACGAGTGAATCTTAAAACCGAAAACGAATTTGGTATTTTGGCAAATGATTTTGACCAAATGACCATCTCCCTTCAATCGGTGGTTGCTGAACTTCATCAGACGTCATCGTTGTTAAGCCACTCTTCCCAAATGATTCAGGAAAGTACAGAACAAACCACCCAATCGGTTCAACATGTGGCTGAAACGATGCACCAGACTGCTGAATCAGCTATCGTTGGGGCGGAAAATTCGGAACAAACCGCAAACGCCGTAGAAGAGATGGCGAGAGGCATCAGTACAATTGCAGAATCTGCGAGTGCGATTGTGGATTCGGCTGAAGAGACGGAGCGCGCTGTTGCTAATGGCGGAAAAACCATAAACCAGGTCGGAGAACAAATGGAACATATTCTCGGAGCTGTTGAAGAAACCTCGGCATTGATTAATGAGCTGTCCAGTCTATCCGCCGAAGCCAATCGAATGAATGAAGCGATTGCGGATATCTCTCGGCAAACCAACCTTCTATCACTGAATGCCTCTATTGAAGCATCAAGAGCAGGAGAACACGGAAAAGGTTTTGCTGTCGTTGCTGGTGAGGTGCGCACGTTATCCATGCAATCCAAACAAAGTGCGGATGACATTGGCGCTACCATTGGCAAAATGCTTGATCTGATTGCCAAATCCACATCTCTTATGAATGATAAAGTTCGTAATCAAGTCGGTGAAGGTATGCGGATCAGCCAAGAAGCTTCAGCAACCATATCGAACATTGAACAATATACAACGCATATCGTGGATCAAATTCAGGATATTTCCGCTGTCTCCGAACAGTTGTCGGCCAGTACGGAAGAAGTCTCGGCTACAGTTGCCGCGATGAGTCATATCTCTAAAGTGTCGGCTGATAGTGCTCAGACAACTTCAGCAGCAGCCCAAGAGCAAATGGCGGCGATGCAGGAGATATCCGCATCATCTGCACAGCTATCCAAAACAGCTGAGAATATGCAAGAACTGGTTCGTCGGTTTAAGCTCTAGAGTAGAAGTAAGTAAGTGTGTAAAGAGATATGTAAGAGATGTGCAAGGCCTAGAGGCGCTCCCCAAATGGAGCGCCTTTCTGCGCTTAGAGAGACTAGAGAGATTAGTAAGAATGTGAGGCCTCATCCCCGAACATATCCTTTTGATTCTTTTTTCGGAAATTTCGTGGTGATTCACCAACCGTTTTGGTAAATAAAATTGTAAAGTAATTGGGGTTGTCGTAACCAACCAGTTTGGCGATTTCCCATATTTTTTTGTTAGTTGAAACTAATAATCGGGTAGCTTCACCCATTCTTCGTTGAATCAGGTAATGATAAGGAGAAGTGCCATAGTGATTTTTGTACATATGAATTAAGTAATAGAAATCGATATGAAATTGATCTGCCAATTCTTTGAGTTTAATGTTTTGCCGATAGTGGGTATCCAAATAGTCTTTAATGCTCTCGGCAAGGTTGTTACTCCCAATAGTCTCCCCACTAGGAAGCTGTTGACGGGACTGCCGATCGATGATCAGAAGTATGGCTTTCAGGACATGCCCAGAGATAGACTCATAACCATGTTCCCGAATCGAAAATTCATTGAAGAGGGTCTGCATTAACGAATGGAGCTCATCGGAATATCGGTTTGCTCGAATGATCGGATTGTTAGAGGGAGGAATGACCCAATCCTCAAGGGTGTGGGTGCCTTCTGTAAAACGAAAGCCACAATAAAAAGTGGATAACGGGAATTCAGGATTGGACTTCTCCTCGTGAAGAGTACCCTTGTTATATATGAGCATGTCCCCTTTTTGAGCCCAGTGTTTGATGCCGTCAATGGTGAACAATCCTTTGCCTTCAGTTACGTAGATAATCTCATGCAGATCGTCATGTTTATGCGTCGGAAAACTCCAATGGGGATTGTCGGCCAGTTTTCCTACATAAATAATGGTACAATCTCGATTTGGATGTAGTTGGCCGAATTCGTGGTGTGTATTCATCTATGTCTTCCCTTCAGAATCTGTAATGAAAGTCTGTGTTGAAATGACAACATATATAATGTTTTGCAATAAAACCACAACAACCTTGATTGTCGGCATAGCGTATCTGACAGTACAATTTCACTATCCAAAATGTACTATATATCGAAAGTGAAGGGATGGGAAAGAAGAAAATACATGAATTAATGATTGTAAACAGAAATGAAGCGCTTGCAACAATAGAAAGGATTAGTGAGTATTGATTTATGACTAGAAATAGAGAGAACCTACTTATTTTCACGCTTACGCTCGTTAGCTTTGTACTGGGAACAACCGAGTATGTCATCGTGGGTGTGTTGAAGGAAATTGAAAGTTACATGAAAGTATCACTTGCTGCCGCGGGTATGCTTGTCTCCGGTTTTGCGATTGCATATGCAGTGGGTACACCATTTGCTGTGGCCCTCTTAGCCAAAATATCCAGAAGAAGTTCCATATTGATTGGATTTGCAATCGTGTTAGCACTAAATCTATTGACCGTGTTCTCAACAACGTTCTCTTCTCTGATGGCCATTCGCATCGTGTCGGCCGTTGCTTGTGGACTGACGATATCGCTTTCGATCTCGATTGTAAGCGACGCAGTGAACCGGGAGCGAAGAGGGGAAGCTATCGCCTGGATTTTGGGCGGATTTTCAATCGCAAATGTGCTAGGTGTTCCGCTGGGTACTTTTATCGGACAACATCTGAGCTGGTCCATGACATTCGTTGTTACGGCATGCATAGGTGTTGTGCCGCTGGTGTTCATGTTCCGTATTCTGCCACGCCAAACAACAACGATTGCAGGTTCGTTCAGTGATCAGATGTCTCTCTTTGTGAAGCCACGGATATTGCTGGCATGTCTGATCCCTGTACTGGGAAACAGCTGTATTTTCGTCGTTTTTACGTACATTACGCCACTCCTGAGTGAGACGATGGGTGTGCCAGTACAATGGATTAGTGCCATACTCCTGATCTATGGAGCCTGCAGTATCCTGAGTAACTGGATTGGTGCCAAAATAGCCAAGGGTGACTTCCTGCCCAAGCTCAAGCGACTTTTCGTAATTCAAGCCATCATCTTCCTAGGGCTGAGTTTTACCGTTACCAATCTGTGGATCGGCTTGGCTTTTCTGTTCCTGATTGGATGTCTGTCATCCTCCATGAGCGCGGCATCCCAGTTATATTTGTTTGATGTGTCAGGAGCGATCGCGCCGGGGTCCAAAGCATTTGCATCTACACTGTTGCCTGTGGCGGCCAATGTGGGTATAGCGTTAGGATCCGGCGTCGGGGGAATTGCCGTCAATATGGGTGGTGTCCAGTGGGTGCCTCCAGTTGCTGTGATGCTTGCCTTGCTGGCTTTTGTCGTTACCCTGATATGCCAACGTTCCATCCAAGTGAATTCAGACGAAACAACCACTGTAAAAGCAGCCTAGATGAGATGATGTTTAAACTAAACGGATGAATGCATATATATGGGATTGGAACTACAAACAAAGTCGCTGTTATGCGGCTTTGTTTGTTTTTTTTAGTTTTCCAGCATTCCGGATGAAACGGGTTCGTAGATGATAGAGGTAGGATAATGCAATAATTCAGTGAATTTATATATGAAGAGATCTGATAAAATGAATGAAAAGCTGGGGGGTAAAGCTATGAAAAAGCCCATGATCGGTGTACTGCCTTTATATGATACTGACAAAAAAAGTTACTGGATGCTTCCAGAATATATGAACGCGATAGAAGGAGCAGGTGGGATTCCAATTATGCTGCCTTTGACAACGGATACCGAGATCATAGCAACGCTGGCTAATGAGTTCGATGGGTTCCTGTTCACCGGGGGACATGATCTCAATCCTGAGCTGTATCATGAGCATGCAGAGGTTACCTGTGGAGAGTTGTGTATTGAGCGCGATATGATGGAGTCGATATTATTACAAAAGGTAATTGAGCTTGATAAGCCTGCCTTTGGCATATGCCGTGGACTACAGCTATTTAACGTTATGTTGGGTGGAACGTTGTATCAAGACATTCCGACTAGTTTTCAACTTCATGGGAACAAGTTCGTTAATCATAAGCAAAGTCCGCCGTATACGAATCTTGTACATAATGTACATATTGAGAAAAATAATATCCTATACGATATTTTGCTAACAGATACGATAAAAGTGAACAGTTATCACCATCAGGGAATCAAAATGTTGTCGGATAAGTTAACTGCCGTGGCAGTCGCTGAAGATGGACTCGTAGAATCCGTGGTCATGCCAAACCGTTCATTTGTTTTGGCAGTGCAGTGGCATCCAGAGTACAGCTACAAAGTAGATGACTATAGTCAAACGTTATTTGCGGCGTTTGTTAATGCTTCTAAATCCCCGTCCTATACTATCCATATTGAAGACATAACCGCATAAAATGTGAAAAAGAAAAAAGACCTCCTGTTTATAAAAACAGAGGAGGTCTTTGTATTGGTGAATGTAGTCGTGATATTAATCGTGGTATCACCATTCTATTGGTAGGATTATTTTAATCCAGACTTCGTGTTGGCATGCTCTTCAGCATTCAGGGAAGCAATCAGCTTCTCGCCTTCAACATCCAGGTTTGGCAGAATGCGATCCAGCCATTTTGGAAGTGCCCAAGCTTTGTCTCCAAAAATAGCCATGATGGCAGGGACCAATCCCATTCGGATAATGAAAGCATCAATCAGAATGCCTACAGCCAAAGTGAAACCAATCTGCTTGATCATGACATCATCGGTGAAGATAAAGCCTGCAAATACAGAGACCATAATCACTGCTGCGGCAACAACCACGCGACTTACCTGATTGTATCCATGAACAACGGATTCGGTCCCGCGATGACCATGCACATAGGATTCCCGCATGGAGCTAACAAGGAAGACTTGATAGTCCATCGCCAGGCCATACAGGATACCTGTCACGATGATCGGCATAAAGCTCAGCAGCGGGCCGCCTGTATCGAAACCAAAGAGCGAATGCAGCCAGCCCCATTGGAATACAGCAGTTGTGATCCCGAATGTAGCCAGGATACTAAGCAGGAAACCAATCGTTGCTTTGATGGGAACGATGATCGAACGGAAAACGAGTAACAGGATGATCAGCGAGAGCAAGATTATGATACCTACATAAATAGGGAACACCTGCGCCAGTTTGGCTGACATATCGATGTTTACAGCTGTAAGTCCAGTAACTCCAAGTTTCACATCATAGGTCTGTGCGATGCTGGAATCAGCCGCGCGTAGATCAGTGACCAGTGTTTTAGTGAGATTATCGTTAGGACCCGTTTTTGGAATGAGACTGAAAATAGCTAAATCTTCTGTCATACCAAGCGGTGTGACTTGTGCAACGTTATTCTGTCCTTGGAGTTCCATCACCAGACCGCCCAAGAGTTCCGGTGTAACTTTTGCGGATGATTGATTAGGCTCTGCGACCAGAATAAGTGGCCCGTTAAATCCTTCTCCGAAGCCTTCGGAGATGGCATCATAGCTTTGTCTTGCTGTTGTATCCAGATTCGCTGAGGAAGCGCCAGGGATACCCATTTCCATTTTGGTAATCGGCGTCGCGGCAAAACCAAGAATGACGATGATGGCGATAATGGTAGCCCAACGATTTTTGATAACGAATTTCACCCATCTGTCCGCGACTCCGCGGCTAGTGGATTTAGGATGTTTCGTGCTTTTCTCACGAGCTTTGGCGGAACAGATGCGTTCTCCTACCAATCCGAGTAAAGCTGGCAACAGGGTTAAAGCAACGAATACGTTGATGAGTACGGTGGCAGCTGCGACCAAAGCCATCGTAGACAAGAATGTGAGACCGATGACAAGCATACCGCACAGTGCAATAATGACGGTTAATCCGGCAAAAAATACTGCGCTGCCCGATGTGCCAATGGCTCTTGCTGTTGCTTCTTTTGCACTCAAGCCCTGATCAATAATCATTCGACGTTGACGATTGACAATGAAGAGAGCGTAATCGATTCCGACAGCCAATCCAACCATGAGAGCTAGGACGGAAGTGACACTAGGCATTTCGATGAATTTGGAGATGGAGAACGCACCACCAACTCCAATGGCAACACCGAGGAGTGCAGTGATCAGAGGTAGACCTGCTGCAACAACGGAGCCAAGGGTGATCAGCAATACAATGACAGCAATGACCAGTCCGACAATCTCTGCCGAGCCGACTCCAATCGATACCGTTTTGAGCGTTTCGCCCGGCAGCACCTTAATATTGGTTCCTTGCTCTACCGTCATAACAGATTGAATAACGGAATCAAATACATCCTGTGTTATGGCAGACTGCTCAATTGTAAATTGGAACTGGAACAGTGCAATGCTGCCGTCCGAAGAGATCAGCATTCCAGGTACAGGAACACCATCCACCATCAAAGGTCCATAGGGAGGAGGCGTGGTTGTTGCGGATTGCGCCGTATCAGTAGCCTGAGCATTCTGAGCCATTTCCGCCTGAGCACCCGAATTACCTGCTTCAGCTGCATAGTCCGCAGGGTTAATGACTTTGTCTAATCCGTAAACTTCATTAACACCTTTCATCATGGCCGCCAAACGTTCAGGCGTATCCAAACGCTCGTTGTCTGGAGCTTTGAACACAACACTTCCTTGACCGCCGGAGGCGGCTGGCAGTTCTTTTGCCAATTGATCCAAAACCTTCTGTGACTCTGTGCCTTCAATCTTCATTTCAGAACTGATGTGAATACCATTGATGCTGATCATGGAGATGACAATTCCCAGAATTAAAACCCAGCCAATGATGAAGTAGGCAGGTTTGCTAAAAGCGGTTTTCCCCACTCTGTATAATAATGTAGACATTTCTCTATTTTACACTCCCTCTATGATGAATGTGGATGGTTGGCATGTTCGAATCCTGCCCGTAAATGATTAAACGTGGTTTCCAAAAATTGATCGAAGGTTAAAGCGCCGGGCTTGGTATCTTCAGTAATGACTTGTCCGGGCAGCAACACATTGAGTCTTCCATCAATTAATGGCAGTATCGATCCATATAGTGCGTTAATCAGAAGATAAGTATAGATCTCGTCATATTTCCCGTTAGATAAGTCTAATAAGGTATCTTGTGCCTGCGTCTGCATCCGGTGCATGGCTCCAAGGTAATGCGGTTCAAGCACAGGATAAGTCTGGGATAGTGAGAGCAGCTGATGAAGCCTTCCAATTAGTTCTGTTGTAAGCTGCATCTTGATCAGGTTATACAGTACGTCAAGCAAGGAGACGTTGTCGGGCATTTCGGTAAGTAACTCTTCGAGTTCCGTTGTATTCTGAACGGATATTGCACCTCTTGCTACGGCTTCCTCTTTACATGTGAAGTAGTTTGCAAATGTTCTACGTGAACAACCCACCTGATGCACGATATCTTCGACCGTAAAGCCATCAAGCCCATGTTCAAGGGTAAGTTCAAATGCAGCACCAGCAAGTGCTTTTTCAGTGGCTTCTTTCTTCAAATGTCGCAAGTTTCTTTTAATCATTATTCTCCGCTTATGCGTTCACCTCCAACACCAATGACTATGGTTTAATTCTTTTTAAGAAGAGCACACTTACTGAATATGCACTTTGTGAGGTTTATCATAACAACAAGTTGCCCATTGTGCAAATTTACTCATTGTGCAATTATTTTATATGACGGCTATAGTGCGAATCAATGCTTCAACTCCTGAGGAATGAATGTTAAAATCAATAGAAAAACTTGGGGCGATAACGAGACATGAGTAGTCGTAAACAAAGTTTATTGGAAACAGCACTTGCACTATTTTTAGAGCATAGCTATGCAAATACAACAATCCAGATGATCCTGGATCAATCAGGTGTATCCAAAGGCACATTCTACAAATTCTTCAGTTCCAAAGAAGACTGTTTATATTCGATTATTGATCAGCGCATGCAAGAGGATGTTTTCATTCGCAAAGAACTTGAACAAAATCACTATACATCGGATTATGATCTGCTCGTAGACCAGATTGCGATTCCTATGTCTGTACCTAATAAAGAGCGAGTATGGGAATTATATTGGACGGGCTTTTATTCTGGGGAGATCAACTCAGCCAAACTGGCTACAGTTCACCTAAAATGGCTGTCCACACGCTTGATTCAGGTGTACGGAAACGATATTAGCTTATATGCCAACGAAGGGGCAATATTGTGCTATGGCATATTACATCAGATTGCCAACACATCAAGAAGTCTAAATACGCAAAAACCGGTATGGAGCGAAGTGGTTCCAAAAGTACTAACGTACATTGAAGTGATCCTAAGAACAATGCACCAGAGAAATGAACATATTTTCGACTTTCAGTCTCTCTATTTCCTGAATGCCGATGAGCGTAACCATGATATGGGTCTGGACATCGATAATGTATTGATCGAATTTGATGAGTTCAACAACCGTGTTCAAAAATCCAAGGAATCTGCAGCATTGAAGCAACTTTCGAAGGGGCTTTTAGCGTTATTACAGGATCAAGAGGATTTAAATATTCCTGTAATCGAAGTGGTACTTCAAGCGTTTCACAAAGAGTACAAGTCCAGTGCGTTTCAATCGGAAGCCAATAGAGTGACCGAAGCCTGTTGGTGGTATTTGGAACTGGTGAAACAACGTAATTAATATGGGGGTTGGCTAATAGCCGACCTCTTTTTTATACTTTTTATGCTTGTAATTATCAATATTATACTAATCGTATATAAATGAAATATTGTTATAACAGTTGTTTACTGCCGTTAAATTTATGATATTTGAAAATAAATAGACGAGTAGTATATAATCGAAATGAACATATATTTCCATAGATTTGAATAACTTCACTTCGAAAGGAAGATTATAATGAATCATTCGAATAACCAGACCTCAGAAAAAGTAGAATTTAATTTATTTAGCGAAGAAAATAGTAAAGATCCATTTGCCATGTTTGCACAGATGCGTGCCAAAGGTTCCGTTGTTCCTATACCTAATCCAATGGGTGGAGCAGGGCGAACCTGGATTGTAACTCGGATGGACGTTGCCATGGAAGTGCTGAAAGATCACTCTCGATTTACGGTAGATATGAACTCTATTGATAGTGGCAATGATATTCGAAAGAATCTCTCAGGCGAGCTTGGTTCGTCGGAACCCCAGACTTTTTTTACCGGAAAGTCGATGCTCTTTGTTGATGAACCGGATCACCGTAGACTGCGTAGCCTGGTTTCCAAAGCGTTCACTCCAAGATATATGGAAAGCCTGCGTCCACGCGTCCAGGAAATTGCCGATGAGTTGATTGACCAATTCGAAGGAAAAGGAGAGATGGATCTTGTAAAAGACTATGCCTATCCATTCCCAATCAACGTTATTTCCGAGATGTTGGGTATACCTCAGGAAGACCGACCTCAGATCCATGTATGGTCTGAAGCCATTGCAAAAGGTCTTGGTTTTGGTAAACAGGACCCTGCAGTAGCGCAGCACTTGCGATCATTTGCAGAGTACACCTCACAGCTTGTGGCGAACAAACGAGTAGAACCTTCAGATGACCTCATCAGTCAATTGATTGCGATTGAGGAGGAGGGTGATCGACTGAATGAAGATGAATTAATATCCATGATCACGTTATTAATATTTGCTGGGCATGAGACAACTTCCAATCTGATTGCAACCGGCTCTTATCTTCTTCTGACACATCCCGAACAACTGAAACAACTGAAACAAGATTTGAATCTGGTTCCTTCTGCGGTGGAGGAGTTGTTACGATATAACGGACCAGCCACTTCTTCAGGTCCTCGTTATGCAACACAGGACACGGAGTTGGATGGACAATCGATTCAAAAGGGAGATGTCGTAATTCCTCTTCTGAAATCAGCGAATCGGGACGAGCAGCAGTTCACTGACCCCGAAGAGTTGGATATCGAACGCAAAATAAAACGGCATTTGGCCTTTGGACACGGCATCCATATGTGTCTCGGTGCTCCACTTGCTCGTGTAGAAGGGGACGTGGCGTTTACTACGCTTTTACGTCGGTTACCGGATATTCAACTCAGTATTCCTCAGGAAGAGATTCATTGGCACTCTGCTTTGTCATCACAGGGATTGGCAGCATTGCCTGTGAAATTTTAATAGATAAACTTAGTACGACCCATTGGAGTATGACGAATTTTCGTCATACTCTTTATTTGTAATGATGATAGAATGGGATGAACAAGAAGCATCTCATGGAGTGAACATGCTTAATGCAAAAGATAAAGTGGAGTACATAATTTTTGTTGTGGAGGTAAACCTTATGAATAAAGATGAACAATTCATGCATAAAGCCATTGAAATTGCTCTGCAAGCTCGCAAAGAAGGAAACGAACCATTCGGCCCATGATCAATTAGCGGAAATTGCTGGTGGCAACATCATGATCGCGTGTGAAGAAGTATTTGACAAAAGTCCTCAAAAGCCTGAAGTAACAGGGGAATTACTTAATACAGAGGGCTTGAAAGTCTTCGAGGGATATCAATTTCATTCCAAGTCGTAATCCGGTCAAAAAAATAATTTTTGATAATTGCTTGATTTTTTTTTCAACGTCTGATAGTGTAAGACCTGTGATTTTGGGAAGTTAATTTATCAATATGAATTAGAGCTTTCCAGCAGATAATTTTGACCACTTCACCAGGAAGTTAAGGCCATACGGACAGCCGGGTCAAACGCCGATTGGCAACTTACGTTGCTTTATTGATTGAGTTCAAAGCTCAAATTTTATAAGTTGGTTACTTTACAACCAGTGCAATTGCACATCAACTTGTGAAACGGTCAATAAGAGTGGTAAAGGCGAATTATTTGCTATATAGACTCTGATCCAATATTGATATACATGAAGGAGCTTTCCGCCAAAGGAGTTCTTGTGAACTTTTTTGGTCATGGAGACTTCACGTCTTTTTTATGATGTATATCGATAAGCAAGTGTGATGATGCGCGATTGCGGGCATTTTTCACCTTGCTTTTTTTGTTGTCTTGTTGTTGTCATCGTATTAAACCAATAAAAAAAAATACATATTGGGATAGGAGAATGTAAAATGGGAAAAGCACTAATCATCGGCGCCGGCGGCGTTGCTTCCGTGGCAGTACACAAATGCGTTCAAAACAGCGAAGTTTTTGAGGAAATCTGCATCGCGAGTCGTACAAAATCCAAATGTGATGAGCTCAAAGCCAAGCTGGACGGCGGAAAAACAAAAATCACGACAGCACAAGTAGATGCTGATAATGTTGACGAACTGATCGCTCTGATCAACGAAGTTAAACCGGATATCGTAATGAACCTTGCTTTGCCGTATCAAGATCTGACAATCATGGATGCTTGCCTTGCAACTAAAACAAATTACATGGACACAGCAAACTATGAGCCACATGATACAGCGAAGTTTGAATACAGCTGGCAATGGGATTACAAAGAGCGTTTTGAACAAGCAGGCATCACTGCATTGCTCGGTAGTGGGTTTGACCCAGGCGTGACAGGCGTATTCTCCGCTTATGCCCTGAAGCACTACTTTGACGAAATTGAGTACATCGACATTTTGGACTGCAATGGCGGCGATCACGGCTATCCGTTCGCAACCAACTTCAACCCTGAGATCAACATTCGCGAAGTATCTGCGAACGGAAGATACTGGGAGAATGGTGAATGGATTGAAACAAAACCGATGGAAATCAAACGTGTCTACGACTTCAAAGAAGTTGGCGAGAAAGACATGTACCTGTTGTACCATGAGGAACTGGAATCTTTGGCAAAAAACATGCCAGGTCTTAAACGTATCCGTTTCTTCATGACATTTGGTCAAAGCTACCTGACTCACTTGAAAGCTCTTGAAAATGTAGGCATGACTTCAATCGAGCCTATTGAATATGAAGGTAAACAAATTATTCCACTGCAATTCCTGAAAGCAGTACTGCCTGATCCAGCATCCCTTGGACCACGTACTGTAGGTAAAACAAACATCGGTTGTATTTTCAAAGGTAAAAAAGATGGTCAAGACAAAACATATTATGTATACAATATCTGTGATCACCAAGAGTGTTACAAAGAAGTGGGTTCCCAAGCGATCTCTTACACAACAGGCGTTCCAGCTATGATCGGTGCAGCAATGGTCATGACAGGCAAATGGAACAAACCAGGCGTATACAATGTAGAAGAGTTCAACCCAGATCCATTCATGGAAGAGTTGAACAAATGGGGCCTCCCATGGGTAGAAGACTTCAACCCGGTACTCGTTGATGAGCTGCCAGAAGAAGTTAAAGAATCGGAGCTTGTTCGTTAAAATGCGGTTCGAGCAATTACCGACCCCATGTTTTGTTGTTGACGAGGCGCTTATCGAGAGAAACCTGAAAATCCTGAACGGTGTTATGCAGCGTACAGGTGCCAAAATCGTGCTCGCTCAAAAAGCATTTTCCATGACTGCGATGTATCCGCTGATTGGAGAATACCTGAGCGGCGCTACGGCGAGTGGTTTGTATGAAGCACGCCTGGGCCACGAGGAAATGGGCAAAGAGAACCATGTCTTTGCTCCGGCATATCGCGCAGAAGAGATCGACGAGATTCTCTCCATCTGCGACCATATTATTTTTAATTCTTTTTCACAGCTTGCCAAATTCAAGGATAAGGCGCTTCAAGCTGGCCGTAAGGTCGGTTTGCGCGTCAATCCTGAATGCTCTACCCAAGAAGGACACGAGATCTACGATCCGTGTTCTCCGGGTTCGCGTTTTGGCGCGAAACAAGAGGATTTTCAAGCAGATCTGTTGGAAGGTGTCTCCGGACTGCACTTCCACACACTGTGTCAGCAAAATTCCGACGATCTGGAGACTACGTTGAACGCAGTAGTTGAGAAGTTCGGACAATGGCTGCCGCAAATGGAATGGATCAACTTCGGTGGTGGACACCATATCACACGTGAAGATTATGATATTCCAAGGTTGGAAGCTTGCATCAAGCGTATGCAGAACGACTATGGCCTAGAAGTATATCTGGAGCCAGGAGAAGCTGTTGCGCTGAACGCGGGTTATCTCGTGACTTCTGTGCTGGACTTCCATAAAAACGGAATGGACATCGCTATTCTGGATACTTCAGCTACATGCCATATGCCGGATGTGCTGGAAATGCCATATCGCCCGCCGCTGATCGGTTCGGGAGAAGTAGGCGAGAAAGCCCATCTGTATCGTCTTGGAGGACAAACATGTCTGTCTG
Organism: Paenibacillus sp. FSL k6-2145; assembly: GCF_037976585.1. NCBI lineage: Bacteria > Bacillati > Bacillota > Bacilli > Caryophanales > Paenibacillaceae > Paenibacillus > Paenibacillus sp. FSL k6-2145. The sequence goes on from NZ_CP150267.1 coordinate 5,387,596, forward strand.
GTGACGTAATTGGGGACTATTCATTCGATCAGCCTTTACAAGAAGGCGACCGTCTGGTATTCGAGGACATGGCGATTTACTCCATGGTGAAAACCAACACGTTCAACGGCATGCCGCTTCCAGCGATTGCAGTCAAAAGAAAAAACGGCGATTGCGAAGTTGTTCGCGAATTCGGATATCAGGATTTCAAAATGAGGCTGGCATAATTACTTCATTATATAGTAAACATTAATATAGAATTGAAAATAAAACAAAGAAGGGAACCTGGAGACAGGTTCCCTTTTTAACGTTAATTGATGTTTAATGATTAGAATTAATGATATTTATCAGTGAGGTTAGATGAATGTTTACCGGTATTGAGCCGACTTAGCTTCGACTTCAGTTTTCGGGTTAATTTTGTGGTTTCGAGGCTGCTCTTGCTGCATATGGAAAGATCGGTTCTCTGAGCTTAAAGTCATACGTCAATCCATCCACAATGCCGACTACGCTCTCACTGTCATACAACTCCAGCAAAAAACCAGCCATTTGTTCCGCCGTATGGAATTTGGGAACTCTGCCCTCATATTCAAACTCCTCTAAATTAAAGGAATGTTTCGCAAATTCCGTCTCGGTTGCAGCCGGAGCGAGCACTTTGGCTTGCATCGCTGCGTTCTTGCCTTCCAACTCTTGCGCCAGCCCTTCCGTAAAGGCACTAACATAGAACTTGGTTGCACAGTAGGTTACTGCATCGGCTACAATCGTATATCCACCACCAGAGGAGATATTAATGATCTGTGTGCCATCAACATTTGCATAATCACGTACATACAGGGAAGAAAGAATCGTAAGAGCTTCTATATTTAGATGAAGCATCTGCTCAATTTTGGGCAGGTGTTGTTCGCCCACGGAAGCAAAATTCCCGAATCCGGCGTTGTTAATCCACGTCTCAATGGAGTAAGCTTGAAGACTCTCATAGAAATCATGCACATTAGTGGCAATGGACAGATCCACTGTACGAATGACAACATCCAGATCAGGATTGATTTCAGCTACTTTTGCTTTTAATTTGTCTAATTCATCGGTTCTGCGTGCTGCCAGGATCATATTTTTGCCACGAGCTGCAAAAGCTAAAGCCGCTTCATATCCAATGCCCGAACTGGCACCGGTAATCACTGTGTATTTCATGGGAATTCCTCCTGGATCTGATTTCATTTTTTATTGTGATGTGACCACGAGTTGATTATACTGATTAGAGCTTACTCTAAGTCAAGCGGAAAAATGGAAGGGAGGCTAACCATGCATACCATTGGGGAAGTGGCAGAATTACTCCATATCAGTGCACATACGTTGCGTTATTATGAGAAGGAACAGATTGTAACTCCTCTCAGAGATGCGAGTGGAGACAGGCGGTACAACGAGTCACACCTGAAATGGCTGCAATTTGTAATTAAATTAAAAGAGACTCAGATGCCCATTGCTACCATTAAGAAGTATGCGTCTTTGTTTCAGGAAGGGGAGCATACGGCGGCGGATCGTTTGAAGTTACTGGAGGAGCATAAAGAGTCGATTCAAAAACAGATGCACATACTTAACACAGCAGATGAGATGCTTGAGCATAAAATTTCGTCGTATCGCACGCTCATCGGACAATGAACTAACACACACAAATGACGATCTATTGCCAAAACAGTGATTTTTATTATAGACTGTTTTTTATCGGTTGTTCATCAAGGGGGAAATGCAATGCATCAAAACAGAAAACAAAAGTCAAACAAGTTAAAGATTCTCTCCAAAGTATTATTGATTATCATTGGGGGATTTATAACGGCATATGGTCTTGAAGCCATATTGATCCCGAATAATGTCTCAGATGGTGGTGTCACAGGTCTGAGTATCGTAGGATCACAGCTGTTCGGATTACCACTGGGGATGCTCATCGGGATTATTAACATTCCATTTGTGTGGCTCGGGTACAAGCAAATCGGAAAAAGCTTTGCGTTATATTCGATCATCGGTATTGCTTCACTCGCAATCAGCACCAGTCTGATGCACCATGTACCAACCATCATTGAAGGTGATACCTTGCTTGTTACGGTTGTCGGCGGGATTATTATCGGTTTTGGTATGGGACTTGCATTACGTAATGGTGGCGCATTAGATGGCATAGATATGCTGGCTGTACTCCTTTCGCGAAAAGTACCTTTTGGAACCAGTGATCTCATTCTGTTCCTTAACATGTTTGTATTTATTGTCGTTTCTACCGTGTTTGGTCTGCAAGGCGCGATCTTGTCAGGACTTGCGTATTTCATTGCTTCTAAAGTGATACATATTGTTGAAGAGGGCTTGAGCGGCTCCAAGACGTTTAAAATTATTACGAATCAACCTGAGATTATGGTTGAAACTATTCGTGACCGTCTAGGTCGTGGTGCAACGTACACTGAGGCGTACGGTGGCTATTCTAATGAACAGTTCAAGGAAATCACTTGTGTCATTAACCGGATGGAAGAGAGTAAAATTAAAGATATCATTCACGAAATTGACCCAACTGCTTTTGTAGTCGTATATGATGTAGCTGAAGTCAGAGGTGGTAATTTCAAAAAGAAAGATATTCACTAACATACAAAAACGCGCTGACAGGAGAAATACTCTTGCTAGCGCGTTTTTGTTTTACCATATGTATATAAAAAAAATCAAGCTTCAGTAAAAACTGTACTGAAGCTACTGTCAACACCTTCAATATACAATGGAACAGCATATACCTTTTCAATTCCAGATAAATCATGGTTTAAATTCATATCCTCTATAAGTAGAATGAACTTGCCATCAACCCGACCTTTCCCGAGCATAATCTGATGAAAAGTGATAGCTTCATCCACATGAATCACAGAGCCAGAAGAGATCATATCCATTCCAACTGCTCTCAATGAATCAAAAACCATCAGGTAACTTGCAGCATCTGCTGCAAACCCTGGGTTATGATTACTGTAACGAACAGGGTCAGATGATCGAAAAGTTCCAAAACCTGTACGTATGAGTAGTAGATCAGAGCCAGCAATCTGGTGTTCATACGGCTCCAGGTCAGCTTTTGTAATAAGTTCATCATCACCTTTGGGGATATCGAGGATTGTTGGATGAGTAAAGATAAAGTAGTCTATTGGAATCTCGCTTATTTTTAGACCTTGCGGATTGAAATGCCAAGGCCCGTCAATATGAGTTCCATTATGGTCGAGAGATGTGATGATAAATTGGTTATACAGATCTCCTTGATCTATGCTGGACTGCTGCTGAATCTCAACAGGAGGGTTATCTTTATAAACGGGAGTATTTACACTAAGAGGATAGGACAAGAGGATCCGCTTCATCTGTTGTTCTCTCCTTTATGTCACACAGTTTCTATATAATGTTTGGTGAATGTATGGACTCATATTATGAAAGGAATCGGTATTTCATGCATAAGTACAGCTCTCTTATGGAAAACTTCTATAGTGCGAATACAATGCATGATTTCATGTATGGGAGGTTAGCATAGTGACAAAACAAGACCCGCAAGAGCTTTTGAAGCAAAAACACGAGCTGGATGAACAAAAAAGACAGTTCACTAATTTTTCGCGGAATATTTCTGGTCATGGTGAGGTTGAAGCTGGTCAAGAGTTCAGTGTTGACCGGGTACCAGATGATCAAAACCGTATGAAATCGGTTGAGAACAGACGCGGCGAAGTCTAAAACGTTACAACATAAGCCGATCCTTTCATGGATCGGTTTATTCGTGTGGAGCAGTGTGATGAACAAAGAATATGTATTGTAATTGCACATAGGAGAGTATATAGGTGGTGGTCAATCGTTGTAAAAGGTCGTATATTATTAATATGTCGATTGTGGGATTGAATATGGACCACATCGCAATATGATAAACGATTTTACATAGAAGGACGGGAAAAAATGGACTTTAAACCGCTTGCTTCATTTATTGACCGCATGACATCCTGGCGCATTCCGTGGGCAGAGGTGCTGGTGATGCATCGAAATGATACCGTTTTCCATTATCGTAATGGTTACGCCAATCTGGAGGAGAAAACGCCCATTGGTGATGGAGCGATCTTCAATCTATACTCCATGACCAAAATCATGACCTGCGTTGCAGGCTTGCAACTGGTAGAGAGAGGTGAAATGCTGTTAAGTGATCCACTGTCCGATTATCTGCCAGAATATGCTGATATGACGGTGAAGAAAACGATGGCGAACGGTGAGATTCGGCTGGAAAAGGCGACAAGAGCCATTACAGTGCGCGATTTGTTCACCATGACTGCCGGTTTCTCCTATGACGTGGGTAATCCAAGCATTCAGGAAGCCGTCAAAAGAACCGACGGAACATTGCCGACACGTGACTTTGCGAGAGCGCTTGCGAAAGAACCACTGCTGTTTGAACCAGGAACACACTGGAATTACAGCATGTGCCATGATGTGCTGGGAGCCTTGATTGAAGTGGTCAGTGGTAAAAGCTTTGCTACGTATCTCCGGGACGAAATCACCGGACCACTGGGTATGAATGATACAGCGTTTAATCTGAACGATGAGCAGCAGAAGCGTCTGATTCCGCAGTATGCTTATAATGATGAGCTTGAAAAGGCTGTACGTATGGATGGTAATGGATTCCGTGTGGGTACCGAGCTGGAGAGCGGCGGTGCTGGGTTATTGTCAACCGTTAGTGATTATGCACGTTTTCTGAACGCACTTACTGGGCTTGGTACAAGTCCTGAAGGTGTACGCATTTTGTCACAAGCTTCAGTGGAACTGATGCGAACGGATCACCTGAACGAGATGACTCGCGGTGATTATTCGTGGGATCATATGTATGGATACGGCTATGGACTAGGTGTTCGTACACATATCTCGAAAGCAGGCAGTGGTTCGCTGAGCCCACTGGGTGAATTTGGATGGAGTGGTGCTGCTGGTTGTATGGCCATTATTGATCCGGATTCAGAGCTTACGGTCATGTATGCCCAGCATCTGCTCAACAGTCAGGAACCATATGTTCAACGACGCTTACGTAATGTGGTGTACTCCTGCCTGTAAATCATATCGTATTTGAAGTTACAGTTACTTGAAGAGCCGCTATATTAGCGGCTTTTTTTATGTTATATAGATCGAAAACTATTGATTTAGATTGTTATATATTTCTTTATTAGAAAGGGTATGTTATCATTCTTAGGAAAATAGTACTAGTAGGAGGATATGCTTATTGAACATATATTAATTACATAGCTTGATCAAGATTAGGACTCTAGCAAGTACCTGTGTGAAAGTTGGAGATTGTATACGATTTAAAATTAGAAAAGAGCTGCTAGATTTTTATTTTTACACTAAAAGGAGAGTCAACGATGATACACCCTAAACACAACGCAAAATGGGCTTCTCTGGCCTTACTTACTTTAATCGGCTATGTTCTGAGCGCATTGCTCCTGCTACCTACTAATGCTGCTGCCAAAGGAGAGCAAATCTCCGCCAAACAGCTCGCAAGTATGAGCCGGCTTTCATTTACGCTTCGTGATGCCAAACAAACGGCTTACACCGTTTATATTTTCGCTTATGATGAACAGAAGAGCACGCTGACCGAAGAAAATGGTTGGACAAACAATAAAAAAGGCGACAAGAGTTATTCAGGAACGTATCGTGCAGCCTTGCTGAAAAAAGGTGCAGCATACGGAACAGTCCAAGCAGCAAAATTGGATCTGAATACGATTATTTTGCCGCAAACCTGGAACTTCGTTGTGAAAAACAAAGAGGCTAGTACACCAGACATGCTGATGATTACCGATTGGGGAACTTCTAATTTTAATGAGGTGAAAACCTATATTGTTCGTTCCGGGGAATTGCGCCGTGTAACATATGTCGATAATAAGGGTAAAAAAATCGACGATTCCTACTCTGCAAGCAGAGATGATGGAATCCGTACTCTTTCAGGTGCCCGAGTACAGTTCAAAAATTACAACAACCTGCAATTCGTCTATGGAGTTAATACGTTTAAGTTGAATGTAAACAAATCGGAGTTGCGGTTGGAAGATACGCGTAACCTCCGTTCAAAAGCTTGGCCGAACTCGGGTGTTGGCGATCGCGCTTACCTGAAAAGCTTGAAGGAAGCTGCTTTAAAGGGTGCATTACCGGGCCGGACGGACATCAAGATTGGCATGACGCTTCAAAATGCGCAAAAAAAGCTGGGGAAACCAACCTCTCGTTCAAATGAGGAATGGGGAGCGTTCTATTATTATTCTAAATTCGGCGTCGGATTTGATTCATACATGCACGAGCTTACCAATAAATCACGTATTGCCGTTTTTGATTTGTACAATGAGAAGCAGAATCTGTCACCATGGAATGTGAAAATATGGATGGGGAAACCTTCCTCAGAGTATTACAATGAAGTCGTTGATGGTTATGAGATGGTATACCAATTGGGTAATCACGCCATTGTATTCAATTATGAGGAAGAAGAGGACTTGATTGACTTTACGAGTATATATTAAGCTATAACATCGTAAGAAACAAAAGTGTATCGTATTCTTATTACAAAAAAAAGCCGCTAAATAGCGGCTTTTTTGATTTCCATGAGATGGACGGTAGTCTATTTTATTGGAGTGTTATTAGAGCTCTGCACAGAACGCACACGATTGACTAAATAAATGCCGACCGACACGAACAGCAATGCAGCCAGATTTTTCAGTTCCAAGATCGTTTCCCCCAGGAATAACGCTGATAACAATGCGCCAAACACAGGGATTAGGAAGTTATAGACTGAAACTCTTCCGACCTTGTTATACTTGAGAAGCAGATTCCATAGACAAAATGCGACGGATGACAGCAAAGCCAGGTAGATTAAGTTACTGGTGGATTCCAAGGTGAAATGGGTGACCCGACCGCCAAGCGATAGACCTAACAGCGTAAGTACCAGTCCCCCGACGAATAAGCTGACACCTGTGATGATCAGAACATCGATCGTAGCGGTGAGACGTTTTGCGTAAAGGGCCGTAACGGAAAAAACAAGAGCAGCTATAATAACAAACCCTTCACCTGTGAATGAAAAGGAAAAAGCAAGCAGATCCGTATGGAAGTTTACGATGATTACACCGACAAATCCGAGCAAGCAGCCAACGATTTTATTTCTGCTTAATTTGTCATTTTTATAGATGAAATGGGCCAGAACAACACTGAAAAAGGTTGTAGTAGCGTTCATAATGGAGCCTTTGACACCCGTCGTATTGGCTACGCCAACGTAGAAAAACATATATTGCAAACCGGTTTGCAATATACCTAACATGATGAGGCCTGTCCACTGAGGTCTGGACAATTGGAGCTTCTCTTTTCTAACGATACGAGACAGGAGCAAGAGCAGCAAGCCCGCCAGTGTAAATCGGTATCCTGCAAATACATACTTGGAAGCAATATCTTCCGGAAGAATGTTAAACGCGATATATCCAAGTTTGATGGATGGGTACGCACTTCCCCATAACAAGCAACACAGGCTTGCCACGAGCATGACAAAAATGGGATCACTAAATTTACTCGGTTTCTCAAGGGTATTTCTCTCTATCACTTTCGATCTTCTCCTCACATTTCATGCACATATGTATGTACGTATCTAATATCCTCACTGACCATATCACATATCGCAACTATTTGTAATGATAATTAATAAACCGCTCTCCAGGACAGGAAGAAACCATGATACAGATGGATTCCAGTGCACATTCATGTATACTTGGAGAAATTTCCAGAATGAAAACGCTTGTCAAATTGAAAATAATATGATAATTTAATGTCTGTAACCGGTTACACATAGAGGAGAGCAACTTATGACAACAATTAAAGACGTAGCTCAACTGGCTGGCGTATCTGTTGCCACCGTATCCAGAGTCATTAATGATAGAGGTTATGTTCATGCCGACACACGCAAGAAAGTGGAAGATGCTGTGAAGGCGCTTAACTTTTCGCCAAATGAAGTGGCCCGCTCATTATATAAGCGCAAGTCCAAACTGATAGGCCTGTTGTTGCCGGATATTGCCAACCCTTACTTCCCGCAGTTGGCCCGCGGGGTAGAGGACCGGATGCAGGAACAGGATTACAGACTGATATTCGGAAATAGTGATGAGGATGAACGGAAGGAGCATGATTACATCCAGACGTTTATCCAGAACAATGTGGTCGGTGTGATCTCTTCAACGAACTACCCTCATTCTTCAATATATGAAAAACTGAAGATTCCCGTCGTGTTTCTGGACAGAACTTCATTGGATCGTCCATCCGTGTATGCGGATGGCAGGGAAGGTGGAAGACTAGCTGCAAGGGAGATTATCAAACGTGGCAGTCGCCGGATCACGGTTATGCAAGGACCGTCACAGATCAGACCGGCTCAGGATCGCTTTGAAGGAGCGATTGAAATCATCCGTGATGCTGGGCTAGACTACCGGGTAATCAAGACAACCTCATTTTCAATTAACGAGGCGGGTGTATGGGCTGAAGAATTATTCAGGAAGTACGCGGACACAGACGGGGTCATTGCCAGCAATGACATCGCAGCCATGGCAGTACTGCATGAGGCATCACGAATCGGAAAAAAAGTTCCTGATGACGTACAAGTGATTGGTTTCGATGATATTCCGATGAGCAGCCTGTTATCGCCGGCATTGTCCACCATCCATCAGCCAGCATACGAGATGGGAAGAGAAGCGGCGGGATTACTTATCCAGCTTGTCGAACAAGCTGCAATAGAGAATAAAAACATACAGTTGCCCGTAAGTTTCATCGAACGGGGCACTACGAGAAAGGTGAAATCAGATGGCTAAAATATGTGTAATAGGAAGCAGTTCAATGGATCTGGTTGTTACTTCGTCAAGACGGCCGGGGGCGGGTGAAACCGTTCTTGGCGACAGCTTCAAAACGGTCCCTGGCGGTAAGGGAGCCAATCAGGCTGTTGCCGCTGCACGACTGGGTGCCGAGGTTGCGATGATCGGCCGGGTAGGCGACGATGCTTTTGGCAAAGATATTTTAGAGAACTTCAGAGCAAATGCTGTAAATACGCAAAATGTGAAACCGGTTACACATTTAGAAAGCGGAACGGCTCATATCATTCTGGCAGAAGGTGATAATAGTATCGTAGTGGTTGAAGCGGCCAATCGAGAAGTCACTCCTGCATATGTCGATGAGGCAGCTGAAGTAATTCGAAACGCAGATATCGTGCTGATTCAGCAGGAAATTCCGGAGGAAACGGTTGTTCATGTAAGTACATTATGTGCAGAATTCGGAACACCGCTGTTGCTTAATCCCGCACCGGCGAGAACATTACCGCAAGAAGTGATCGACAATGCCGCATATATCACGCCGAACGAGCATGAAGCCGAGATTTTGTTTCAGGGTATGAGTCCGGCACAGGCATTACGTCAGTATCCTAACAAGTTGTTCATCACGGAGGGCAGTAAAGGTGTACGTTACTTTGATGGCACTGAGGAAATTCTAGTCCCAACTTATAAAGTTGAGGCTGTCGATACTACTGGGGCAGGAGATACGTTCAACGCCGCATTTGCAGTTGCTTTGGCTGAAGGAAAAGCGTTGCAAGAGAGTATACGCTTCGCCAATCGGGCTGCATCGTTGTCCGTCACCAAGTTCGGAGCGCAGGGCGGTATGCCAACGCGTGATGAAGTAGAGGAGAGCTTGTAATGAAAAGAAATGGCATGTTGAATAGTCACATTTCCAAGATTTTGTCTGATCTGGGCCATACGGACATGATTGCGATTGCGGATGCAGGTCTACCGGTACCTGACGGGGTAATCAAAATCGATCTAGCCCTTAAATTGGGAACACCAAGTTTTCGCGAAGTGGTAGAGGTTATCGCAGAAGATATGGTTATTGAGAAAGTTATTGTGGCAGAAGAAATTCGCGAAGGCAATCCCGCAGCTATGCAATTCATCACGGAGAAATTCGGTGAAGAAGCCATCGATGCTTCCGTCAGCCATGAACAATTCAAAGCATTAACTCGGCAGGTGAAAGCGGTCATCCGCACAGGTGAAGCCACACCCTATGCCAATTGCATTTTACAATCGGGAGTCCATTTCGGTTAAAAGGAGGTTACGTAATGCACATTCAGATGCAAGACATTCATAAAGCGTTTGGAACGAATCAGGTGCTGAGCGGAGTGGATTTTGAACTAAAAGATGGTGAGGTTCATGCCCTGATGGGGGAGAATGGAGCCGGCAAATCCACGCTGATGAACATTCTGATTGGTCTTCATCAGCGTGATCAGGGAATCATCACCATAGACGGAGAAGAAAACTATTTTGCAAGTCCAAAGGAAGCCGAGAAACTGGGTATCACATTCATACATCAGGAGCTGAACGTATGGCCTGAAATGACGGTGCTGGATAATCTCTTTATCGGTAAGGAACTGACATCATCCATCGGGTTGCTTAATACAAGACAAATGAAAGCGCTCGCCAAAGAACAGTTCGCTAAACTTTCTGTAGACATACCACTGGAACGTCCTGCGGGAGAGTGCTCTGTCGGGCAGCAACAGATGATCGAGATTGCCAAAGCACTAATGACTGATGCCAAGGTCATCATTATGGACGAGCCAACAGCAGCACTTACGGAGCGCGAGATCCAGAAGTTGTTTGGTGTAATCAGCTCGCTGAAGAAGGAAGGCGTATCCATCGTGTATATTTCTCACCGAATGGAGGAGATATTCACGATCTGTGACCGGATTACCATCATGCGTGACGGAAGAACGGTAGACACCCAAGCCATTCCACAGACAAGCTTTGATGAAGTCGTTCGGAAAATGGTAGGTCGTGAACTTACCGAGCGTTACCCTGTCCGGAATCCTTCTTATGGTGAAGTTGTCCTGGAAGTAAGGAATGCAAGCAGCAAAGGGTTGTTCGAGAATATTAACTTCACCGTGAGAGCGGGGGAGATCCTCGGTTTCTCAGGACTTATGGGTTCGGGACGAACAGAGATCATGAGAACCATCTTTGGTCTGGATACGTTGGATAGCGGTGAAATCTTCATCCGCGGCAAAAAAGTAAACATTCGTAAACCGGCAGATGCAGTGAAACATGGAATCGGGTTTATTACAGAAGACCGCAAGGATGAGGGGCTGGTGTTAGACTTTTCTATTCGAGAAAATATGGCGTTGACGAATCTGTTCAGTTTCTCAAACAAAGGTTTCATTTCAGCTTCGAAAGAACAAGACTTCGTAGATACATTGATCAAACGTCTACAAATCAAAACACAATCCTCCGAAACGGCAGCAAGGAATCTATCTGGGGGTAACCAGCAAAAGGTGGTTATCGCGAAATGGGTTGGTATCGGTCCAAGCGTACTTTTCCTGGATGAACCCACACGCGGAGTGGATGTCGGAGCGAAGCGCGAAATCTATGAATTGATGAATGAACTGACAGACCGCGGTGTTGCAATCATCATGGTATCGTCGGAGCTACCTGAAGTGCTTGGCATGAGCGACCGAATCGCAGTTGTGCATGAAGGACACATCAGTGGCGAGGTTGCAAGGGAAGTAGCAACACAAGAACACATTATGACATTGGCCACAGGGGGACAGTGATATGACAACAATGCAGGAAAACAAAACGGCTAAAAGCGGCTTCCGTTTCTCAAGTGTGATACAAAAATTAGGACCGCTGCTCGGTTTAATCATTCTTATTCTCATCGTATCGGTGTTGAATCCAAGTTTCTTGGAACCGCTTAATATCTTAAATTTATTGCGTCAAGTCTCGATTAATGCGCTGATTGCTTTCGGTATGACATTTGTTATCCTGACGGGTGGAATCGATCTGTCGGTCGGCTCGATCCTGGCTTTATCCAGTGCTTTTGTAGCAAACATGATGTTGTCCGGACTGGACCCGATCTTGTCCATCATTATCGGTGTAGCGCTCGGTGGTGTCATGGGTATGGTGAACGGACTGATGATTACCAAAGGCAGAATGGCTCCGTTTATCGCTACATTGGCAACGATGACGATATTCAGAGGACTGACGTTGGTGTACACGAACGGTAATCCAATTACAGGACTCGGGGATAACCTGTTATTCCAACTGTTCGGCCGTGGTTACCTGCTTGGCATTCCCGTACCTGCAATTACGATGCTGATTACCTTCATGATTCTATGGATTGTTTTGCATAAAACGGCTTTTGGCCGCAAAACGTACGCTATCGGCGGTAATGAGAAAGCTTCCATTATCTCAGGTATCAAAGTGAATCGCGTGAAAATTATGATCTACTCCCTGACAGGTATGCTCGCTGCTCTTGCAGGTGCAATTCTGACATCACGCTTGAATTCAGCGCAACCAACGGCAGGTACATCCTACGAGCTGGATGCGATCGCAGCGGTTGTATTGGGTGGTACAAGTCTTGCTGGAGGACGAGGACGCATCGTTGGTACACTGATCGGTGTTCTGATTATCGGCGTGTTGAATAATGGATTGAACTTGCTTGAAGTAAACTCATTTTATCAAATGGTTGTAAAAGGTATCGTCATTGCCATTGCTGTCCTGCTGGACCGCAAGAAAACAGCATAAGGAGAGAAGCGAATATGAAAAAGTGGACTGTAACACTCATAAGTATGCTGATGATCATCGTTCTGGCCGGGTGCTCTCTGGAGCCACCGGAATGGGCCAAACCTAACCCAAACAAAAGTAACGGACAGAAGAAAATAGGTTTGTCGATATCTACACTTAACAATCCATTCTTTGTATCACTGAAGGATGGAGTCATGGCTGAAGCCAAAAAACAGGGAGTACAGGTCATCGTGGTGGATGCGCAGAATGATTCGGCCAAACAAACCAATGATGTGGATGATCTCATTCAGCAAGGCGTTAGTGCACTTCTGATTAACCCTGCGGACTCTGCAGCGATCTCCACAGCGGTTCAATCCGCTAATAGTGTGGGCATTCCTGTAATCACGCTGGATCGCTCCGCAGATAAAGGCGAAGTGGCGGCACTAGTGGCATCTGATAACGTTAAAGGCGGACGCATGGCAGCTGAATACTTTGTTGAACAACTGGGTGAGGGAGCAAAAGTCATTGAACTTGAGGGTGTACCTGGCGCTTCCGCAACAAGAGAACGGGGTAAAGGTTTCCATGAAGTGGCTGACAAGCAACTCGATGTGGTTTCCAAACAATCTGCTGATTTCGATCGGTCCAAAGGATTAAATGTCATGGAGAATCTGCTTCAGGGTAATCCTGACGTGCAGGCAGTATTTGCCCATAATGATGAGATGGCGCTTGGTGCGATTGAAGCGATTCAAAGCTCAGGTAAAGACATTCCGGTCATCGGATTCGATGGCAATGATGATGCAATCAAATCCATTCAGGATGGGAAATTGACGGCAACAGTCGCTCAGCAGCCTATACTGATTGGCCAACTGGCGCTGCAAGCTGCTCTGGATGTGCTCAGTGGTAAGCAGGTGGAGTCTTCGATTCCCGCTGAATTGAAGCTGGTAACCAAGGAAAATGCGAACGAGTAAATCCTCATAAAACATGTTTCTCGTTTTGGAAATAAACTTAGAATTAAACCAAGCCGCTAATATAGCGGCTTTTTTTCATTTTCAAAGTGCGTGGGCATCATATCAAACAGATTATTGGCTTTTAATAGCAACAGAAAGGTACCCAATTGAATTGTAGTCCATTTTGTAGTTTTGGATTGCTCCAATATAGAGTCTTTGGATATTTATAACCAATCCATCCGTTGCTATACTAGCATGACGTTCCACACATTCTTCACAATACATAAGGAGGAGCTAATCTCATTGATTCATTCCTGTTTTGGAATAGAAAGAAGGTGGCTGACATGAAACATCTAGTAGAAGAAAATCTCCAATCGGTCAGACAGCAAATAGCACTGGCTTGCCAGGCCTCAGGTCGCAACATAGAGGATATCAAGTTGTTGCTCGCGACCAAGACGGTTCCGTTAGAGAAATTACAAATAGCTATTCAAGCAGGTGAGGTCCTGTTTGGAGAAAACAAAGCTCAAGAACTCCGAGACAAATTCCCACTCATGGAACAAAGCAAGCAGGTGGAATGGCATTTTATCGGACATCTGCAAACAAATAAAGTAAAGGACGTTGTTAAATATGTTACGCTCATCCATTCCGTAGATCGTCTGAAACTGGGTCAAGCGTTACATAACCAGCTTCTCAAAGAGAATAAGACCTTAGACATTCTTGTGCAAATTAATACGTCCTACGAAGAAAGTAAATTTGGTGCCTCTCCAGAAACAGCCGTCAAGCTTGTAGAACAGTTGTCTCAATTCGAGACATTAAATGTGAAAGGTTTAATGACCATTGGAAAACTGAATGCGACAAACGAAGAAACACGACATTGTTTTCGATTGTTAAACCAGATCCGTACACAGATTAAAGAGAAAAATATTCCACGCGTAGAAATGGATATTTTATCGATGGGTATGTCTGGTGACTTCCAAGTCGCCATTGAAGAAGGAGCTACAATGATACGTGTAGGGACAAGTGTATTTGGTCAACGCTATTTACCGGACGAGTATTACTGGAATGAAAACACACGCATCGATGATTAAGTGAGAGGTAGTGTTAAATATGAAGACAGCATCCCCTTCGTTACGTGGCCGTGATTTGATATCGCCGGTGATCGCCGCTTTAATATCCGTAATTGTTAATTACGGGGGTACGTTTATCCTTGTTTTTCAAGCTGCAAAAGTGGCTGGTTTAAGCCCGGAAATGACCGCTTCCTGGATTTGGTCCATCTCGATTGGGGTAGGAGTAACAGGAATCTGGCTCAGTTATCGATATAAGGAACCGATTATTACAGCCTGGTCTACACCGGGTGTGGCGTTTCTCGTTTCAGCATTAGCGGTAACCCCTTATCCAGAAGCTATTGGTGCTTACATGATTTCAGCAGTCGGATTTATTATTTTAGGTTTGTCAGGCATGTTTGAACGTTTCGTTCGACTTATTCCCCCAGGCATCGCCTCCGGATTGTTAGCAGGTATTTTGCTACAGTTTGGAATATCGGCCTTTGGAGGGGCGAAGGTAGATCCTTTGCTTGTGATTGTACTGTTTGCAGGCTATATCGTGCTAAGAAGGTTTACTTCCCGTTACGCCATTGTTGGCATATTGGCAATCGGTTTGATTTATTTGATATGCATGGGGAAAACAGATTTCAGTACAATCCAATTGGCTGTAGCATCGCCTGTATTTGTTGTTCCAGCATTTTCGTTAAATGCTTTACTTGGCGTTGCGCTACCGCTGTTCATTATTACCTTGACAGGGCAGTATATGCCCGGAATGCTTGTTCTGCGTAATGATGGATTCAAGACAAGTGCCAATCCCATTTTAGCTGTAACAGGTTTGGGTTCGCTTCTAGCAGCCCCATTCGGATCACATGCTTTTAATGTGGCAGCTATTACAGCAGCGATTTGTACAGGGAAAGATGCACATGAGGATTCAACGAAGCGGTATATTGCAGGTATTGCCTGTGGTGTTTTTTATATTTTTGTCGGTATTTTTGGCGTAACATTGGCTGCTCTGTTTTTGATTCTTCCTGCTACCTTTATTGCAACATTAGCGGGATTGGCCTTACTTGGAACCATCGGTGGCAGTCTTGCCAATGCATTAACGGACCCTAAGGGACGTGAAACTGCATTGATTACTTTTTTGGCGACAGCAGCGAATGTGACTTTGCTTGGTGTTGGTGGTGCATTTTGGGGACTGTTTGCAGGAATGATGGCACATCTACTGATGAATAGTAAATTTCCCAAAAAACAATTTGGAACGAATAGATAACCGTAATATTGAGAGGAAGATGTTCATGAAACATTTGGAGAAGCAAGATAAAGTCGTAGGAAATGCTATCCAGCAAGAGCTTGCAAGGCAGCGGGATACGATAGAACTGATTGCTTCAGAGAATTTTGTAAGTCAAGCTGTGATGGAAGCAACAGGTTCGATATTGACCAATAAATATGCGGAGGGGTATCTTGGCCGAAGATATTATGGCGGGTGTGAGCATGTCGATACAGTCGAAGAGATAGCAAATAGCCGCCTTAAATCACTTTTTGGCGCTGAACATGCGAATGTGCAGCCTCACTCCGGTTCTCAGGCCAACATGGCAGTATATTTTGCCTCGGTTGAGATTGGGGACACAATACTTGGCATGAATCTATCCCAAGGTGGTCATCTAACACACGGAAGTACTGTTAATTTTTCAGGTAGGTTTTACAATTTTGTTCCATATGGTGTCGATGCACAGACGGGCCGCATTGACTTTGACGAAGTACGTAAACTTGCTTATAAATATCGTCCACGCATGATTGTTGCAGGTGGAAGTGCATACCCGCGGACCATTGAGTTTGAATTATTTGCCCAGATTGCCGCCGAAGTGGGAGCTCTTTTCTTTGTAGATATGGCGCATATAGCAGGAATTGTTGCGGCAGGTTTGCATCCTAACCCGGTACCACATGCCCATTTTGTTTCAACTACCACACACAAGACCTTACGAGGACCACGAGGGGGAGCCATTTTGTGCCGTGACTCTTGGGCAAAGGCGATCGACAAAGCTGTATTCCCGGGAACCCAGGGTGGGCCATTCATGCACGTTATCGCGGGGAAAGCGGTGGCATTAGGCGAGGCATTGCAATCCGATTTCACAACATATATTGAAGGTGTTCTGAATAACGCCAATGTATTGGCAGAAACTTTGATGAATGAAGGGCTCACTCTTGTATCTGGAGGAACAGATAATCATATCGTGTTGGTTGACTTACGAACTATGGGCCTTACAGGCAAAGAAGCCGAAGCTTTACTGGATGAAGTAGGGATTACGGCGAATAAAAATGCAATCCCTCACGATACGGCAAGTCCTTTGGTTACAAGCGGTATTCGTTTTGGAACTCCGGCTATGACTTCAAGAGGGCTTGGATCCAGGGAAATGAAAGAAATTGCTCAGCTGATAGGGCTTGCTTTTAAAAATCCAAAGAACTCGGATGTAAAAAATCAAATATTAGGCAGTGTCCGCGAAATCACTTCGCAATTCCCTTTATATGAAGGGCTTAAATAGCTCAACAGCAGACACAGATAGAGCCTGCAATTGTTACCACTGGATAACAATTGCAGGCTCTTATTTTGCTTGCTTAGATTAAAACTTACTTTTTTGAACAGTAGAGATGTACCATAAGTGAGATTTAGGACACGCTCTTTAGTAGGCTATACCTACACGAGACTGTACATAGTCATCAGACATTAATTGCTGATAAGCAAACTCCGCAGTATCGATTACAGATATAGAAGTTCCGCCGTCAGGCAAATAGTCACGCTCAACCCGGTATTTACCGAGAGATTCTCCATCAAATAAGTAGGTAGGACACACGATGGTCCATTCTAACTCTGAAGCCTTGAGAATGTTGTACATCTCCAGATGCTCCTCAGCGGCTCGCGTGGACTTACGTTTGGACTCAGGGGATTGAAAACGTAGCAAGCCAGAATCCGTTCGACTTTCCAATATTCCTGCTGTACCAATGGTAATGATTCTTTTGATACGCTCCTGAGCCATAACCTCAACAATATGTCCCATGGATTGCGATAATGTAGTCGTTCCGTCGGTACTTAAGGAACTAACAACGAGATCCACACCCTGTATGGCGTGATGAATATCCTCTTTGACTAAAGCGTTTCCTTGATGCAGAACAAAATTGTCATCGCTGATTTGTACCTTTTCCGGGCTTCTAACCAGTGCAGTTACATGATGATTGGAACGTAGGGCATTAGAGACGAAATGACTTCCAACCCGTCCGGTGGCTCCCAATACTAAAATTTTCATTACAAAAACATCCTTTCGAATCCGAGTGGAGAGCATGTTCTCCATCATAGTACAATCTTTGCAAGCCGGTGTATGCCTTCCTCAATCTGCTTCTCATCCACTTTCGCAAAACCTAATATCAATCCTTTTCGGTGACTATCCAAGCAATATTTACTAAGCGGATACACGCGTACACCTTGATCGAGGGCAGCATTCTTCAGCGCTTCTTCGTCAAATGACGTTTCAGATTCAAGAAGCATATGTAATCCCGTTTCCACACCACTTAATGTAAATCGTGAGCCTAGCCCAGAAGCAACAATGGCTTTGGTCATGACTTCGTGTCTGCGTCGATATATGTTCCGAACTCTTCTCATATGGCGCATGAAATGACCACGTTCAATAAAATGAGTTAGCGTTAATTGTTCCATAATCGGCAGATGACGATAGGTTAATTCATGAACTTGAGTAAGGCGATCGATAGCTATTTTGGGGCCAATGATAGCGGATAGTCGAATGCCTGGTGCAACCATTTTGGAAAAACTCATCATATAAAGCGTATTCTGAGGTTGCTGACTAAATATAGTCGGAAGCGGATCTCCACGGTACCTAAATTCGCTATCGTAATCATCCTCAACAATCCAATATCGGTGATGAGCTGCCAAGTGCATCAATTGTTGCCTGCGTGGCTCCGACATAATAACACCAACGGCGCATTGATGAGAAGGTGTGACAAATACAAGTTTTGTCTGTGGGTGAATATGATCTACACATAATCCATACTCATCAACCGGAACGGGATCGACTTGCATCCGGCGGTATTTCATCGCCATCCAAGCGGCTGGGAAGCCGGGATCTTCTACGGAAACTCTGTCTCCCTCACTTAAGAGTGCCTGGGCAATTAAATCAATACTTTGTTGTGCACCTGAGGTTAACAAGATTTGATTAACATCGATATGAATGCCTCGTTCAAGTGACAAATAACGCTGAATCTGTCCTCTTAACGCCAGTAACCCTCTGGCATCACCATAAGCCCAAAGATCCAGATTAGGTTCAGTGGAAGCTTGTAAAAAGGATTGCCTCCAGGCTTTTGTGAAACTTTCATCCAGATAAGGCTCGTGGGGATTAAAATCAATTTCTATTTTGCGATTGTCTCTATTGCCAAACCAACTATGCAGATGACCAATCGATTCGTTTAGTGTAGGCAGTTCGGGCGGAATAGGCCCTTGCATCGTGACGTCTTCTGATGAACGAGGTGCATATGTCCAATCACTAACTCTTGTCCCGGCTCGTCGGGAGGTTACCGTATACCCTCGACTGAATAATTCCTCGTACACAATCTGTATGGTTGAGCGTGAAACACCAATTAATTGAGCAAGTTCGCGTGAGGGGAGTAGCAATTCGCCTGGTTGCCATTTCCCGGTTGTGATATTATGAATCGCTTGATCCAAAAGTTGCTGCCAGATCGGGCGTTGGTCATTCCGATTAACTTTTAGCATTGCTTCAACTCCATTACTCATGCTGAATTATGGACTGCATTTATTTATGTACTTAGCCATGTTATTGGCACTCCATTGATTGATATACCATTATAGCAAAAGTTTAATTTGCAAACAAAAAAAGCTGGACTAAAGCGATTTTTACCGTGTGTCCAACCTATTTGGGTTGGTCCTGCTTGGTTCATACTCGATTCATATTCAAGCCACAGACAGTTCATCTTCTTCGGTTACACTACGGGAGTACGAACACAGAGATTCCTAATCCATAGACTAGACAGGAGAAGATGAGATTGACACGAAAGAAACGAACTTCTATCGCCGCCATAACTTTGGTGTTTGCAATGATGTCCCCAATGTCGGCCATGGCCACACCCGCTACCAGTAACGGTAGTAGCCCTACGTATGATCTAACTAAAAAAGCAGTAAATGCAAAGGCCAAGGTACTCACTGAATCATACGCTACGACAAGTGTGCAGTACGCGCTGATGGATGATGGCGAGATTGTGATCTCCGGTCAGGCAGGCAAAAATGATCTGAAAAACAACATCCCGCTTTCTTCAGATACCATGTATGGCATTGGTTCAACCAGTAAAATGGTGCTCACCACCGCCGTAATGAAGCTCGTTGATCAGGGCAAGATCGATCTTGATGAGCCTGTCGTGAAGTATATTCCAGACTTTAAAATGAAAGACAAGCGTTACCAACAGATTACACCACGCATGTTACTGAATCATTCATCCGGACTTCTCGGAACGTCAAGTAACAGTGCAATACTGTTTGGAGATAATGATACCTACGCGCATGATACGTTACTGGAACAATTGGCGACGCAACATCTGAAGGCCGATCCTGGCGCATACTCGGTGTATAGTAATGACGGTTTTACATTAGCTGAGATTCTGGTTGAGCGGGTTAGTGACATGAGCTTCACAACTTTCATGCACCGGTACATAACCGAACCTCTTGGTATGGCGCATACCAAAACACCGCAGGATATTGTGGACCTTAGCCAGATGGCAGCATCATATGCCCCTTTGCATGAGGAGCAACTCCCATTAGAGACTACAAATATGATTGCCTCGGGAGGCATCTATTCCACTGCTGAAGATCTGGTTCAGTTCTCGAAAATCTTTACAGGTGAGGTTAAAGGTGTTCTTTCGGAGGAATCCGTAGAGGCCATGGAGCAAGAAGAATACAAGAGAGGTATGTGGCCGGAAGAAGGCGATTCGTCTATTGGTTACGGCCTGGGCTGGGAAAGCGTGAACCTGTTTCCTTTTAATGATTACGGCATCCAGGCAGTAAGCAAAGGCGGCAATACAATAACCTATCATTCCTCCTTGATTGTACTTCCGGAGTATAATATGGCTGCTGCCGTAACCTCTTCGGGTGGTCATAGCTCAACGGATCAATTGCTGGCAACTGAGCTGTTGCTTGGCGCGCTTGAGGAGAAAAATATCATTCCAGAGCGTAAGCCGGAGAAGTCACATGATGCACCGGGGAAAACAACCATGCCGAAGGAACTTACACAGCACACAGGCATGTACGCTGGTGGGGCAAACATGTTAATGAAGATGGACGTAAAAGATAATGGGCAATTAACGCTATCTAATCTGTCGTCTCCTAACAGTCCTGATCAGACCTATACGTACACCCCTGATGGCTCATTTGTTAGTGATTCAGGTACGGAAAAGCTGAAGTTCGTTCAGGAAGTCAACGGGAACACATATTTGTGGTCTCGCTCGTATCAGTCCGTTCCTGGGCTTGGGCAAGTTGCCTCCTCTGAATATAAGGCAGAAAAGCTTGAAACCAATGAATTGTCGGAAGAAGTAAAGGCCGCATGGCAGAAACGGGAAGGCAAAGCCTACGTGTTGGTCAATGAAAAATACACATCAACACTGTACAACGCAGCGATGCCGATGATTCCCATTCATACTTTTAATGAGCTACCGGGTTATGTCTACACGAATAAAATCGTTGGAGCTAACCAAGCTGTGAACCAATTGCAAATTCCTGGATTAGCGGGCCGTGACACGATGGAGTTTAATTTCTATGAGGAAAATGGCGTGGAATATGTTACAGCTGGAGGCAACGTTTATGCTGCTCAAGACATCATCAAACCGATCTACGCGGGAAAACAATCGAAGACAACGATTCAGGCGAATGGTCATGCCACATGGTATTCGATTCCAGCATCAGCTGCAGGTAAAGAAATGACCGTCAAGATGCCTGCAAACAGCGCATTTTCTGTATACAACCAAGCGGGTGTAGGCATGAATCATACAGTGGTCAGTGGACAAAACGAAATTGTACTGCCTGAGAACGGAACCATTGTGTTCGCGGGTGAAGCTGGTTCGAAGTTCGAGATTGTATTGACAACCAGATCAAATTAATGGATGATAAAAAACTGTATAACAAAAAGTCGCGGAAATCGCGGCTTTTTTTGAGTTTTAAATTTTAAATAATACGTTTTAAAGTAAATGTACCTTTTTTCAGATTCACAATGTAATATTGGGTTTCGCAAAGCTTACCTAAAGGGTAAGTATTAAGAGGACTTTTACTGGTTGGAAAAAAATGATGGAGGAAAATGTTGCAAGTGGAAAGGCAAAGCATTGATTGTTAATATACAGTAAATAATAACAATCAAATGGGCAGAAGAACGACAAAAAGCATAACAGTAATACCGATTCCAAAGAAAATAATGATTATTCGGACAACACCGAGACGGGGAGGACACATGAAAACAACGAAGATCTCATTTTTTATACTTTCACTGATGCTGCTCCTGGTGAGCGGTCTATCAGGATGGGTAGGGAACGCTGCAGCAGCGTCCGATTCCGGTAAAACCTATGTTATTGGAACTGATGTCACATTTGCTCCATTCGAATATGAAGATGAGAATGGTGATTTTGTTGGTATCGACATGGATTTGCTGGATGCCATTGCCAAAGATCAAAATTTCAAGTATCAAATCAAATCCCTGGGATTTAACGCAGCTGTACAGGCACTTGAGGCAAATCAAGTCGATGGTGTGATCGCAGGGATGAGTATTACGGATGAGCGAAAAGCAAAATTTGATTTTTCTGATACTTATTTTGAATCAGGTGTCGTTATGGGTGTTAGTGCCAACAATGACACAATTAAGAGTTATGAAGACCTTCGTGGGCAGAAGGTAGCCGTGAAAACCGGAACAGAAGGGTTTAGTTTTGCAGAGTCCATTGCTTCAGAGTATGGATTTACGATCGTTCCGTTTGATGAGTCATACCAAATGTATGAGGATGTAAAAACCGGTAATTCCGTAGCCTGTTTTGAAGATTATCCTGTACTGGCCTATGGGGTTAATCAGAACAACGGTTTGAAAATTGTTACCGACAAAGAAGATGGCGCTCCTTATGGTTTTGCAGTAAGCAAGGGGAAAAACCAGGAGCTTCTGGAGATGTTTAATACAGGTCTCGCCAATATCAAAGCTAACGGTGAGTATAAACGCATTACCGAGACATATCTTGGTGAGAACGCTCCGACTGTTGCTAATCAAGGTCGCTGGGAGCTAATTCAGAAATCTCTTCCTGCACTTTTTAAAGGTCTGGGAAACACACTTTTATACACGATTGTGTCCCTGTTCTTCGCGTTTATCATCGGTCTGATTTTCGGATTTATGAAGGTGGGACAGAACAAATTCCTTCGTGGTGTTGCCACTGTATTTGTAGATATCTTCCGCGGCATTCCGCTGATTGTCCTGGCATTCTTTATTTATTTCGGGATTCCACAGGCGATGGGCTTCACGATGCCATTGTTCCTGGCGGCTATTCTGACACTTAGTCTGAATGCAGGGGCGTACGTAACCGAGATTATCCGAGGCGGGATTCAATCGATTGATCGTGGTCAGATGGAAGCTGCTCGTTCATTGGGCCTTCCTTATCGCAAAGCGATGATAAAGATCGTTATTCCGCAGGCAGTGCGGGTTATGATTCCGTCCTTCATTAACCAGATGGTTATCACGTTGAAGGATACGTCAATCTTGTCCGTTATTGGTCTCGTAGAGTTGACACAATCGGGTAAAATTGTTATTGCAAGAACGTTCTCCTCTTTTGATATTTGGTTAACGGTTGCGGTTATGTACCTGATTGTTATCATCACATTGACCAAAATTGCTGATTATCTGGAGGTGAAGGTTCGTCGTGGCTAAAATAAAAGTTGAAGGTTTGAAGAAAAGTTTCGGCACAAATCAGGTTCTCAAGGGAATTGATGTGGCGGTCAACGAAGGAGAAGTCGTCTGTGTCATCGGGCCTTCCGGTTCGGGAAAAAGTACCTTCTTGCGCTGCATCAATCAATTAGATGCCATTACGGCAGGCCGGGTTATCGTGGATGATCAGGATCTGAATGACCCTAAAACCAACCTGAACAAGGCTCGTGAAAATATTGGCATGGTATTTCAACATTTTAACTTGTTCCCTCATTTTAGTGTACTTAAAAACATCATGTTTGCGCCCAGAGAACTCGGGATATTAAATGCCCAGCAGGCACGTGATACAGCACTCAAATTACTTGAGCGTGTGGGTCTGTCTGATAAAGCAGAGAGCTTCCCAACTCAACTGTCAGGTGGACAAAAACAACGTGTAGCTATCGCTCGTGCGCTTGCTATGAATCCGGACGTTATGTTATTTGATGAACCAACTTCGGCGCTCGACCCTGAGATGGTAGGAGAAGTGCTTGGTGTTATGAAAGACCTCGCGAGCGAAGGCATGACGATGATGATCGTTACCCATGAGATGGGTTTTGCCCGCGAAGTAGCTGATCGTGTGATCTTCATGGACGGTGGTTATATCGTCGAGCAGGGCACTCCGGAAGAGATATTTGGAAATCCGAAGAATGAACGGACGATCAGCTTTTTGGAGAAGGTACTCTAGCACTGAATCGAGAATGAACACATTGAAAGTCGCTATTTTAAGCGGCTTTTTTTGTTATATTTATGAGGTGATATTATAGGTAGCGCTCCTTCTTTGAAAGACCAACCAACTAAGCGAAGAAAGAGAGGTCATTACTCCATGGAAAACGTTTCCCAAGAAGATCAACTGGAATCCATTAAAGCCTTTCAATCAACTATCTGCAAATCGGAAAATGCCTTAGTGCATATGACTCAGAAAAGTAATAACACAACATTGTTACAGAAACGCCTCCAAGCTTTTTACATCGGTCTAGCACTGTTGGATAAACACTGGAATCAAAAAGCTCATTCATACACCAAGGAAGATATAGCAGAAGCCCGTCTTGTCTTGATTGGATTGTTTCCATCCCTTGAGAGCATGTATGTCAAGTCCAAAGAAGGTAGCCCTCAAAAGACTCTACTGGAGAGAAGAATTAAAGCCTTCCGCCTAGCTGTTCAAGCCATGGATGATCTCGCAATTTAATCATTTCAACATTCTAAATCTTCAACAAATGGAACCGCTGAGTATATTCAACGTATCCGTTGTTTGACAGGAAGATTGGGTATGCGTAATGGACCTTGGATACACATATGTCTATCGAATGGAGACTGATCATGGGCGAAAAAACGAATAATGCTGGATTACCCCAAGAACGGGGAAATAATACCATGAATGCATTGGTATATGATACCTACGGAACACCAGAAGTCCTTCGATTAGAGAAATTAGCCATCCCTATGCCCAAGGATCATGAAGTGTTAATTGAGGTCCATGCCACTTCGGTAAACTCCTGGGACTGGGATCTCCTTCATGGGAAGCCATTCGTTAACCGCATCGGCGCGGTCCGACAGCCTCGTTATCGAATTCTTGGCGCAGATGTCGCAGGGCGTGTAATCGCCGTTGGAGCTTCAGTTACACGGTTCAAACCAGGAGACAAGGTGTTCGGAGATCTTTCCGGTTGCGGGTGGGGTGGATTCGCGGAATATGTATGTGCGGCTGAGAATGCCTTGACACCCAAACCTGCGGGTATCAACTATGTGCAGGCAGCAGCTATTCCTCAGGCAGCCGTTCTGGCTTTGCAAGGTCTACGTGATCGGGGGGAGCTGCAAAAGGGACAGCGTGTTCTGATTAATGGCGCCGGTGGCGGAGTCGGAACATTTGCCATCCAATATGCCAAATTGCTTGGGGCTGAGGTGACTGGCGTTGACAGTGCTGAAAAGCTCGATATGTTACTCGCTGTGGGAGCTGACTATGTGTTGGATTATAGGAAAACTGATTTCACTGCAAAAGGAGTACAATACGACCTGATTCTGGATGTTATTGGCAAGCATTCGGTTTTTGCTGTGAAACGTGCATTAGTTAAGGGGGGCAGATATGTGATGATTGGAGGTCCAATGTGGCAAATTCTTCTCAATCTGATGTCAGCTCCTATTGTTGCCAGGCTTAATTATAAGCAAATAATACTTCTCATTCATAAACCGAATCATGAGGATCAAGAAGTGTGGAAAGAACTTGTTGAATCAGGCCAAGTCGTGCCGATTGTTTATCGGGAGTATGCATTAAGTGAAGCGGCTCAAGCCATTCGGGATATTGGAGAAGGTCGTGTGAAAGGAAAAGCCGTCGTCTCCATCAAGAAAACGGACGTATGAACAGAAGGGCATCATGAAGGTAGCTTGTCGATTCGTACCTTGACAACAAAAAACTCTTTAGTTATTATTGCATCAATGACAGTGGTTACTGACATTCAGGAAGGAGGGGATATAGACATGTCCATTAGCAGCAATCTAAGCAGTAAAGAAAAATTAATGTTGACGGCCATCGATTTAATTTCAAAAAAAGGCTATAAAAGTGTGACGACACAGGAAATAGCTACAACAGCCGGACTAAGTGAAAAAACCTTGTTTCGGCACTTTGGAACCAAACAAAACTTGTTAGAGACTGCCTTTGACCAATATCATTATGCAGAAGAGATGACAAGGATCTTCAATGAAAAACTCGTATGGGATCTGTATACAGATTTGTTGCTGATCAGCAAGACATATCATAATATCATGAACCGTAACCGCAAATTGTTTATGATTAGCCTGAAGGAAGTAGAGCATCTACCCGGTTATAGAGAGAGAACGGTAAAGCATCCTCAACAACTTTTGGAGATTCTAACCAATTACTTTAATATCATGTTTGATAAAGGAAAGTTGGTTCAAATCAATCCTGAACTGCAAGCTTTTTCATTCATGTCATTGAATTATGGCGTATTCATAAATAATCTCGAAGAAGATGTGCTTTTTCCAGGGCTCTCATTGGAAGGCATCATTACAGAGAGTGTGTGGACGTTTACTAGGGCATTAACTCCCTAGTTTTTTTAAAGTTTTTAATGACAGTAAGTACTGACAGACAATTTATATTCAAAAGAATTGAGGAGAGTATGATGAACACCAATAAAGAAGCGTTATTGCTCCGTGTTCTTGTTTTCACACTGATCATATCAGTCATGAATGGAATGATGTTTAATGTTGTATTACCTGTGATTGGCAAAGAGTTCCAACTTACTGCTTCTCAAGCGAGTTGGATCGTTACAGGGTATTTGATTGTATATGCGATAGGTACAGTTACTTACGGGAAACTTACCGATAAATACAGCATAAAGGGTCTAATTTCATTTGGTCTTTGGATATTGGCAGCAGGCTCTCTTCTGGGGATTGTGGCTACAGAGTATTGGATGGTTATTGTTGCACGGATCGTACAAGCTGCTGGTGCAGCGGTCATACCTGCATTGGCCATGATTATTCCCGTTCGATACTTCGCACCGGAGAAACGCGGGCAAGCGTTGGGTACCTCCGCCATTGGTATCGCTCTTGGAAATGCTCTTGCTCCGATCGTAGCCGGATTTGTATCGAGTGCTTTAAGTTGGCAATTTCTTTTTGTAATCCCATTGCTTTCTCTTGCTGCGCTACCTTTTTATCGAAAATACATGGATGATGAAAGAGGCGGCAGTGAAAAAATGGATTATTTGGGCGGAGCGTTACTAGCAGGAACGGTTGCTACACTTTTGCTCGCATTAACCCAATCTAATGCATGGTTCCTATTAATCGGGATGGTCTTATTAATACTGTTCATCATGCGCATTCGTTATGCGGAAGTGCCGTTTGTGAAACCCGCTGTTTTTCAAAACAAAGCATATTCAGCTGGAATGGGAATTGCATTCCTTCTGATCGCAATCAGTCCTGCTATTCCATTTACTACGCCACAATTGCTCTCGGAAGTACATGGTCTATCCCCAGCATTGACAGGTGTCATTATGCTCCCTTCTGCGCTCGTAGCTGCACTCCTCGGACGCAAAGGTGGAAGGCTTGCGGATGAAAAAGGGAATCCTTTTCTACTGTATACGGCATCTTCACTACTTGTTGTTGGTTTCATAAGCCTATCATTAGTTGTAGGTGCTACACCTGTCTTGATTTCCTTTTTTCTTGTTTTTGGTGTTCTGGGTCAGTCTTATATGCAAATTGCGATCTCAAATACCATTGCTCAGACGCTTCCCAAAGAGCAAATTGGAATCGGGATGGGGTTGCTATCCATGTTTAACTTCATTGCAGTGTCTGTGTCTACTGCTGCCCTAGGAAAGGTGCTTGACGGGGGAAAAACCACGCTTCAACTGAACCCTTTGATTCAAGATAAGACAGCTTTTGTGTACAGTAATATTTTTATTGTGCTCGCTTTGTTTGTTATTGCGATGACCATGCTATATATGCTGCAATTTGGGCGTAAGTCCAAAACTGTTTATCATTCGAGTGCATCTTAACGATGAACATGAAATGAGAGAGAGGCCTGTCTAATGAACGACAGACCTCTCTTTTTCTTTTGCAAACTTAGGAAAACCGATAGAGACGCACGCCGTGCGCAGGTACAGTAGTAACTAAGGAATTCTCTGTAAATTCAGCTGCTTCTCGGCTCCACAATTCGGTACCTTCGGTAATGCTGGACAGTCCGACCTCATCAATGGATAGATCCACAGGTAGAGAATTCTCACCGATGTTGAATACAGCGACGTAAGAGGAACCATCCGCATGCTGGGCAGTCCACACAATAAGATCTTCTTTACGTAAGGCTTCTTTGGCTCCATAACTCTCGCGATGCATTCGCAGAACCTCACGATTGGTCAACAGGGATAGTGTCCAGTCATCGTTATCTCGCAGTTCACCACCAAAGATGAGCGGGGAACGGAAGATGCTCCACAGCGACATCATCGTCAACTGCTCATCAGGCGTGAACCGAGTCCAACGATCTGCTCCACCACCGTCTACAGAACGGATACCGATATGACCCAAAGGCAACATATCACAGTCTGGCCAGCAGCCTGCTTGGGGAACGCCCTGCCACGTCCGGCAGCGGTCGAACATATCCAATAACAGCGGCCAAAGGTCCCAGAAATCGTCGGTGACACGCCACATGTTGGCATGATCAGCTAAGAATTCTGAGTATTCCACCGGGGCAGGGCCAGGAGAGAGGCTTAGTACCATGGGGCGACCGGAGCGCTCAATCGCTTTGGCTATCATTTCGATCTCAGGCTGATGGGTGTCATAGAGCCTTGAAGCAGCAATATCGTCGACCTTCACCAAGTCAACGCCCCATTGTGCATACAATTCAAAAAGCGAATCGTAGTAGGCTTGTGCGCCTTCTTTTGAGCTATCAACACCATACATATCCGTATTCCACGGACAGATGGAGTTTGGGTGAGCAATATCACGTGCAGTGGCGGTTGTACCCAGGATCGGAGCCCCGGCATGTGCAGCTTGACGTGGAATACCACGCATGATGTGAATGCCGAATTGCAGCCCAAGACTATGAACATAGTCGGCTAATGGCTTAAATCCCTGTCCACCTGCAGCGGAGGGAAACCGATTCTCGGCAGGCATAAGCCGCGAATATTCATCCATGATGAGTGGGACGAACGGACGATATTGCGAAGAATTAGCCAAAGGCTCGTACCATTGAATGTCGACCGTAATATAACTCCAGCCGAAGTCTTTAAGATGTTCTGCCATATACTCGGCGTTGCCACGAATTTCGTCTTCCGTAACGGCCGCGCCGTAACAATCCCAGCTGTTCCAGCCAAGCGGTGGAGTTGATGCTGCAAGCGTATGATTCATGGGAATGCTCCTTTATGGATTAATTATTGCTCTCGCTCAATTCATCATAATAAAGGATTTTATTAATATCTACAGTAATGTTGAGTATAAAATAGCAAAATATTGCGGTTAGTCGAAGAACAATTTACGGTACACAAGGCTTTCTCCTCCACTACGAAATTCACCTGGCGTAACGCCGGTTATGCTGCGAAAGGCTTTGATAAAATAACTTCCGCTGGAATAACCGACTTGGTCGGCGATGACTTCAATGCTAAGCGTAGTTCCGCGCAGCAGTTCCATTGCTTTCTCGGTACGTACACGGGTCAGATAAGCACCAGGCGTCAAACCTGTACTGAAGGAAAAGCGACGTATAAAGTGATATTTGGAAAGGGAAACATGCTCCGCAAGGTGATCGATACTGATCATCTTGGAGTAGTTGTTTTCTATGTATTCAACGGCTATTTGAATGTTTTCAGACCAATTCTCCCTGTTGCGCAACGTTGTTTTCTGTAATCGGGTTAATTCTGTCATGAACTGATATACGCTGGATGATGCGATCAGAGGATCGGTGATTCTGCCTGCCGCCGCATCAGTCACGATCATCCGCAACAGTCGGATAGGTGTACAATCAGCGGGAAGATAGGGAACTTCTCCAGCTTCCCGAAGAAATTTTCGCCAATGGGGCAGAATAAGAGTGGGCCTGAACAGCAGGAACAGAAACGCCCAAGGTTCTTTTGATGCTGAATGGTAGTAATAGCGATGAACTCCTGGAATTTCTGCCAAAAAAGCTTGTCCTGCGGTAACATGATGAATGCGATTGTTCGACTCAAATACACCTTCACCCGAGATTGTATATTGGAATAACAGGAGAGGCCCGTCCGAACGTTCGAGTCCATCCCAATGATAAGAAGGATCGGTTATTGAATCACATCCAGCCGCGTACAGTACACACAGTTGGAGCTCCTTGTCTTCGGCGAATCGAAACCCATAGGTTCCTCTAGGGATATTCATGTCAGCTCTCCTTGTTGCCCTGAAATTTTTACTGCGCTCCGCGAATGAAAATATCTACTAGCTTCTGGCCAAGCGAAAAGTTGGAACCATATTTATGAAGGTTATCTTCCCGATTCCCCATTAACATCATAGTCGAGAAGGTCTCTGCCAGGAAAAACGGATCGTCCGTCCGCAGTCTGTTTTCATCCATTGCCCGTTGGAAATGGGAGGCTAACACTTCGTGAATCTGATGCTCCGCGTTGCGTATATCCTGAATTTGAGCTGGTTCAAGAAAAGGCTCAGCTTCTCTGAGCATGGTTTCAATCTCCGCATGTGGATTGCCCAGTCTGGCCTCTGCCAATCGCACAAGCCCCGACTCCAGATTCTCGGCTTGATCAAGGATATGCGAGGTTAACCGGCTCACATTCTGTAGCATTGTTGTAAAAGCAACCTTAAAAAGCTCTGGTTTGCTGGTGAAATGATAATAAATGGTTGGTTTTGATACGCTACATGTTTTGCCAATCTGCTGAAGCGTGACTGTTTCGTAGCCATACTCCATGAATAACTTTGAAGCAGTTTGAATAATGGTTTGCTGAATTGAGATATCGTCGTTGCTATGTTTGGGTCTTCCAGGCAATCGTTTGTGTGATTTTTCTGTCATTGGACTTCCCTCCATGAATATTTTATGACAAATAACGATAGTAAGCAAAATCAACTTGTAATTATACTTACCGGTAAGTATAATTATGAAGAGTTAAAAAAGACATATCATTATCCTCATACTAAGGTGGTTTTAAGGTTGAAAACAGCACAACGTACAAACAAATGGAAAAAGATAATCATGTGGACGATCCTGTCCATCGTTATCATCGTGGCCGGCGTTTTCGTATATCTCAATTCGGTTACGTATAGTCCTTCTGAACAAGCGGAAACGGCGATGACAAGTGATGCTCAGGTTAATGTCACTAAGATAAAGGACGGTTACCGATTTGAACCCGTGGGTACAGAGATAACCAAACCGAATATTATTTTTTATCCAGGTGGTCTGGTTGAACCTGAAAGTTATTCTCCACTTGCCAGAGAAATGGCAGAACAGGGGCACCGCGTATATATCGCAAACATGCCAATAAACTTGGCGATTTTCGGTCAAAACAAGGCTGATTCCTTTATCGAGGAACATCCTAACGAAGCGTTTGTTATTGGTGGCCATTCGTTGGGAGGGTCATTTGCATCACGGTATGCTGCGGAGCACAATGAGAAGTTGGAAGGCGTCTTTTTCTTGGCTTCTTATGCAGATGAAGGAGGTAGCTTGAAGAATACGGACTTGTCTATCTTACAGATTACAGGCTCGGATGACGGAGTGCTTAACAGGGAAGACTGGGAGAACTCCAAAGCAAATCTTCCGGAAGACACGACATATGTGAGTATTGAGGGTGGAAATCACGGTCAATTTGGCTCATATGGCATGCAAAAAGGAGATAATCAACCTGCAATTACCGAAGAAAAGCAGTTGGAAGAGGTAGTTATAGCCCTTGCGAACTGGATGGGCAAATTAAAATAATGTATTCAATGAATGTATTGAATGGTAATGATCGTGGTACGATTAAAGTCGCTATTTTAGCGACTTTTTTTGTTGTAGAATTAAGAGTAATGCTTCAATGGAGCAGGATAACAGCTTTTAATGATTGAATTTCAACTCCATAATAGACTTATAGAATTGCTTTAATTACCACAAATCGTTAACATTAGAAGCGTTGTCATCGAAATAGCAGCAAAACGGAAGGCAGCAAGAGCAAGAACATCAAAAGGAGAAAAGATTATGTTTTTCAGAAAATTTGCTTACACATTAGTGATCATCCTCGCTGCATTATTGTTCTCGGGTTGTACGTCAGAGTCTGTGCTTGATCTCGGATCACCTCAAGTTTCGGAGGATATGGGATTTGATGAGGTTGCCAATTATATCTCGGAGCACAATGAACTCCCGCCAAATTACATTACCAAGAAAGAGGCCAGAGAATTGGGCTGGGAACCAAGTGAAGGGAATTTACATGAAGTCGCTCCAGGCAAAAGCATCGGCGGCGACGTGTTCAGGAACCGGGAAGGATTACTCCCCAACAAAAAAGGCCGGATATGGTACGAAGCGGATATAAATTACTCAGGAGGACGGCGCGGAAGCGACCGAATTCTATACTCGAATGACGGTTTAATCTACCAGACGACAGATCATTACAAGTCATTTGAACAGTTAAAATAAACGGAGGAAATGATATGAGCATCATTCAGATTAACGGAAACGACTTTCACAGCAAGGAAGAGCTTCATCAAATTTTGCAGAACCAGCTTGAGTTAGACGAGAGCTATGGAGGCAATTTGGACGCACTATGGGATGTCTTGACTGGGGCTGTAAGTATGCCGCTTACTGTTCAATGGATTGGTTTTGAGAAAAGCAAAGAGATTCTTGGAGATTACGCTGACCAACTCATGGAATTGTTGCGGGATGTGGAAGGTGAGATCCAAGGATTTACGTTGGAATTATATTATTGAAATGTAGGTTTGGCTTTATGAGGCGATGGGCAACCATCGCTTTTTTGGTCTTCACATTTTTACTGAGACTTATGTCTAGATCATGCTATTTTCATGGCTTAATAATCAAGGTTGGGGTGATTAGACTTCCTTATACTTTAAACATGGAATAGGGTAGGCAGGATTGTAATCGTTTATTAACGGTCGAATATGTAAGCGTATACTATTTCAAAGTGAACCATCGTAATGTCTGGATTGGTTATTACGACTAACACCATTTAGGGGGCAGGAAAATAATGAGAGCCGTTTCAAAAATGCTAGGAGCATGTCTCGTAACAAGTGTTGTGTTAGTTTCCGCCGGTTGCGGAAACGCTGGAGAGAATTCCGAATCAAATACGAGTGACCCCAACAGCCCGATCACATTTACATTCTTCGGCGCAGATGCAAGTCCGAACTGGAACAAAATGCAGGATGCTGTAGGGAAGAAAATTACGGAAGAAACCGGTGTAAGTATTGATGCAGAATTCGATATTTCGAGCGGAGGTGGAAACGACCGCATTTCCCTGATGGCTGCCAGCGGCGATTATCCGGATTTGATTTTCCCCAAAGGTAACTTGACCAGACTCGTTGATGCCGGGGCAATGATTGATTTGACGGATCTGATCGAAGAACACGCCCCCAACTTGAAAAAGATCTACGGTGAGCACTTCAATCGGTTGAAATACAGTAATGACGATCCTTCAATCTATTGGATTCCAACGAATGGTGCGATTGATCAGGTCAGCTTCGATGCGACGAATGGTACTGCCATTCAACATCGTGTAGTCAAGGAACTCGGGTATCCTGAGATCAAAACCTTAAACGATTTCGAAAAAGTGCTACGTGAATATTACAAGAAACATCCGACCACAGATGATGGCCAACCCACAATTCCGCTGACGCTTAGTGCAGATGGCTGGCGGCGAATGATCACAGTTACTGATCCCGCTGTCATGTCTACTGGAGGACCTGGAGATGGTGAATATTTCATCAATCCGGATACCTACGAAGCCGTTCTGCATTACAAACGTCCCGAGGAGAAGGAATATTTCCGGTGGTTGAACAAGATGTACAATGAAGGCTTGCTGGACAAGGACAGTTTTGTTCAGAAGGA
The DNA here is from genome assembly GCF_037976585.1 of Paenibacillus sp. FSL k6-2145. Taxonomy (NCBI): domain Bacteria; kingdom Bacillati; phylum Bacillota; class Bacilli; order Caryophanales; family Paenibacillaceae; genus Paenibacillus; species Paenibacillus sp. FSL k6-2145. The sequence continues at coordinate 5,421,610 of NZ_CP150267.1, forward strand.
TGACCAGTATAAGTCCAAAATCGCCAGTGGTCGCGTGTTATCTTTGCTTGATCCAAGCTGGGGATTCAGTGATGCGGAAAATGCTTTGAAAAGCGCAGGAAAAGACGATATGACCTACGGATTCTATCCGGTAACGTTAGATGAGAGTTTTCAGCGGAAAGATTTCCAAAATATCGGCTTTGATGGTTATGGCATTGGCATAACAGTCGATTGTGAAGATCCTGTCCGTGCCATCAAATTTTTGGATTGGGTGTCTTCTGAAGAAGGGCAAGTATTGAGAAACTGGGGCGTTGAAGGCGAGCAATATAACGTGGAAGACGGTGTTCGCACCATCCCGGCCGATGTACAGGAACGTAAAAACAAAGACAATAACACATTTACCAAAGAAACCGGAGTAGGCTTGTATTACATTTTTGGTGCTCACTACGGGGATGGCGTTAAAGATTCAACGGATAACTACTATACAACTAATTATCCAGAACAGATTCAGCAAAGTTATTCTGATGAGGAGAAAGAAGCTTTGAAAGGTTATGGCATCACGACATGGAAGGACTTGTTCCCATCCGAAGAGGAGTTCCCGGTGAAAGAGTGGGGAGCTGCTTACAATATGCCGATTCCTTCGGATAGCGGGGATTATAACGTTGTGTACCAGAAAACGCAGGATATTATTCAGAAACGGATCGCCGAAGCGATTACATCCTCTCCAAGTGCCTTTGAAGGCATATACGACAATATGATTACCGAACTTGATAATGCAGGTGCAGTAGGCATGGAACAGCAGTATACGGAGTGGATTAAAGATCGCGTTCGATTGTGGACGGGTAAAGAGATCAATTAACTTGCGGATATAATCACAATAATGAATTGTTTCAGATCGGAAGTATATCAAGAACGAAAAAACATCGAGCCATGCAGGATGGCTTGATGTTTTTTAGTTTACATTGAATGAGCTTGTCATTATTTTGGCAAAGCTTCCATTGCATCACGTCTTTGTTTGATATATCTACCGGGGGAGATGCCGACCATTTTGGTAAAACTGCGAATAAAATTGGCATAGTCACTAAAGCCCGATTGAAAGCATGCATCCGTAATACTCATTCCTTCTGACAGGTGGAATTTGGCCCGTTCAATACGTCGACCCAAAATGTAGGAACGGATTGTCAATCCAGTATGCTTTTTGAACTGGCGGCTGATATAAGTACTATTCATGTAGAACACTTCGGCAAGTTTGCGAAGCGTAATGTCTTGATTTAGATGTGTTTCAATATAATCCATGGTTTCACGAACAAGTTCAGGCATAATGTCATTGGGAACAAAGGAATTGTTATGGAACCAGACGTTAATCATGACCAACAATTGGGCTACGGCTGCATTTATTTTGATATCGGTGCCATAAGCATCGGAAGCAAGCAATCCTTCCAGTTCGTTCGTACATTGCAGCATCTGCTTCATGTTATAGTCGTCTAAATGTACGATGTTGCCTGTTCCTTTGGGGCGATGATCAAAACATGACGATAGATTGGTTGATGGTGTGGAAAGCTGAAACAGATATGTTTTTTTGAGATTGATTGTAATTCGCTCATACTCAGATTCATCCAGAATAAAGGCTCGGTGCATCTCCTCGGGTGACATCACAAGCAAATCGCCAGGCTGTACATGGTAACATCGATTTTCTACATAAAAGTGAACGTTGCCACGAAGAAACAGGTAGATCTCGTATGCATTATGGCGATGATAGATCGTTTCCAGCTTATACGTCGTTACGCTGTGTAGATATAAGAGCTCAGGCTGGATGGGATCATAAAAACACTCAGAGGATCCACTCATGAAGTACCTCCCGTCATTTCACGCAATAAATAGAGCGGTTAACGCAATGAAATTGTACTCAGCTTACCTTAAAATGTAATCATCCTATCATGATATCTTTTGTATTGCAAACGCTTTCTTGTCAAAAGGCACAACTAAAAACGATTATAGGGGGATTCTTTCCATGAATCATCATTCTACACCACATGCTGGTGAGCAAAAGCAAGAGCAAGCTGCCAATCTGGAGAGTATTCCAGGGGAGATTGGAAAGCTTCGTCCCAACGGTAACCCTTTGGTGGCCCACAAATTCGGAGCCGATCCCTATGCTTTGGTATTTAACAATCGAGTCTACTTATATATGACTAGTGATAAGCTGGAATATGATAAAGACGGTCTTCCTCAGAAAAACAGCTACAGTTCAATCAACCGGATTACGGTCATTTCTTCGGATGACTTAATCAACTGGACCGATCATGGGGAGATCAGAGTTGCTGGACCTCAAGGCGCAGCAACATGGGCTTCACAATCCTGGGCCCCGGCAGCTGCTCATCGAATACTGGATGGCAAGGACTGTTTCTTTCTTTATTTCGCCAACAATGCCAGTGGAATAGGTGTACTGTCTGCACCGACACCTGTAGGTCCATGGATAGACCCTATAGGAAAAGCACTTATTACAAGAGAAACACCGGGAGTGGAGGAAGTAACCTGGTTATTCGATCCGGCTGTCATTGTAGATGATGATCATCAGGCCTACATATACTTTGGTGGTGGTATTCCGCAGGGAAAAGCAGAAAGACCTGATACGGCAAGAGTGATGAGATTGGGAGACGATATGATCAGCGTTGTTGGCATAGCAAAGGTGATTCAGGCGCCTTATATGTTTGAAGATGCTGGGATACATAAATATAATAATAGTTACTACTTTACGTATTGCTCCAATTTTGTGGAAGGTAATCGGCCAGAGGGCAGCCCACCACCTGGTGAAATTGCATATATGACCAGTGTTCAGCCGATGGGGCCATGGACATATCAGGGGACGTTGCTCCAGAATCCAGGCCACTTTTTTGATGTTGGCGGCAATAACCATCATGCTATATTCCAACTGGCCGATCAGTGGTACATTGCCTATCATGCTCAGACATTAAGTCAGGCCATGAATATTCCCGATGGTTACCGTTCAACACATCTGAATCGAGTTGAGCATGATGAGGCCACGGGTAGGATTCAGAAGGTACATGCAGATTATCAGGGCGTAGATCAGATCAAGTGCTTCAATCCCTATGAGCGGGTAAGTGGTTCGACGATTGGCTGGAGCAGCAGAGTAACAACAGAGCAATATCTTGACTCTGCTGAGAGTTCTGCATCCGATTCGAATATCATGTCCGCTAAGCTGCAGAATGACAGTTGGATAGCTATATCCAAGGTGGACTTTGAAAGTGAAGGACCCACAACCTTCACAGCCACGATTGCGAATCAAGGAACCGAAGGTACGTTAGAACTTCGACTTGATCGTGCAGACGGACTGTTAATTGGAGAAATCATTGTTCCGCCTGCGACCGAATCCCTTCAATGGATGGAACTAACAACTAATGTTACGGGTGCGAAAGGTGTGCAAGACTTGTATATTAAGCTTAAAAGTTCAACAGACAGCCCAACCATCCTTGTAAGAGAATGGAAGTTTAATAGAAAAAATGAGGTGTAATTAAAGCATGTATCCGAATCCGATTATTTGGGCCGATTACCCGGATCTTGACGTTATTCGTGTAGAGGACACATATTATATGGTCAGTACAACCATGCACATGATGCCGGGATGTGTCATCCTGCGTTCATATGACCTGATCCATTGGGAAGTAGCCACATATGTATACGACACATTGGACGATACGCCTGCACAACGGCTGGTGGATGGTCATCACGTTTACAGTAAAGGCATGTGGGCTGCATCGCTCCGCTATCATCAAGGGATGTTCTATGTGATCTTTGTTGCGAATGATACTCGTAAGACATACTTGTATACATCGACCTCCATCTCGGGAGTTTGGAAGAAGCAGATCGTGGAAGGGTTCTACCATGATTGCTCCTTATTCTTTGACGATGATGAACGAGCATATCTCGTGTACGGTAATACCGAGATCTATCTGACCGAATTAAGCTCTGATCTGTCCGGGCCCAAACCTGGTGGAGTGCATCGCTTGATCGTAAAAGACGAGCAGCCTCATCACCTTGGTTATGAAGGAGCACATTTTTACAAGATCAATGGTAAATATATTGTGTTCCTAATTCATATAACGAAAGCTTCCGGACGGAGAACACAGGCGTTTTATATGGCAGACTCTCTGGAAGATGTCTTCACTGGTGGAGAAGTATTTAATGACGATATGGATTATTTCAATTCAGGTGTTGCTCAGGGCGGGATCGTAGATACGCCGGATGGAGACTGGTATGCCATGCTGTTTCAGGATCATGGGGCTGTTGGCCGGGTTCCTGTTTTGGTTCCGCTACACTTTGATCAAGGTAAACCGGTCTTTGCAAGCAAAGCGCCGAAACAGATTGATATCCCAAGCACAAGACCAGAGCACCGTTATAACCCGTTAGTAGGTAGCGACAGTTTCAATTATCAACCCGAAGAAGATGGAAACATCCGACTCCGTGATTTTTGGCAATGGAATCATACACCTAATCATGAACTCTGGTCCGTTACAGAGAAACCGGGGGTGTATCGTGTTCGAACGGGACAGATCAGCCCAAATCTGACATTTGCGGTAAACACACTAACCCAGCGTTCAATGGGGCCCGCTTGCGAAGCAATGGTTACGCTTGACGGCAGTCGTCTGAATGATGGGGATTATGCCGGCTTGTGCTTTCTAATCGGTTCGTACGGTATGATCGCTCTTACGAAGCAGGATAGCAAGTTTTACTTGGTCATGCATGCCAGAGATAGTGAGGATTCAACCATATTTGGCAATCTGATCGACCAGAAGCCAGCCACTGAACATGAACGTATCCCGGTATCCGATCCAGTCGTTAAACTGAAAGCATTCGGAAATTTTGAGAACAATCTGGATGAGTGCTCTTTTGCCTATTTCGATGGGGTTGAATGGAGAAATATAGGGATTGTCCACAAAATGATATATAAACTGGATCATTTTATGGGTTGCCGAACGGGGTTGTTTGTATATTCAACTGAATTATCTGGAGGAACAGCTGACTTTTCGAATTTCGAATATCGTGTGATTCATCCTGATGAGAAACAATGAAATATGTAAAAGCCGCCCAACGGCGGCTTTTCGTATTCAATGAGTACAAGTTGTTGTACAATGATATGGATTCATAATTGACAGAGAGAAGAGAGTTGTTCAAACCGAACTGGGGGCATGTCGTCATGTATAAGAGATGTCTGGACATAACAAGATGGACCTTCATTCTGTTCCTTGCTGTGTCCATACCAGCAGGTCATACCGAAGGTAATACCAAACAACATCATCCGCAGCAAGAGGGGCAGCAGATTCAATTTCCCGCTACGTATGAAAAGTATTCTCCTCCCATCGTAGTCTCTTTTGTCAGGGAAACCGGAGATGACCTTGAGCGCATGATTAGTCAGTTACCCGGTGAGACGATACTGGATAATCGCTGGACTCGTTTGTACGAGAAAGAGCTAGGTATTCAAATTCACTATGACTGGATTGCTAATGGAGATGTATACAATCAGAAGTTGGGTGTCTCCCTTGCTGCAGGACGTTTTCCAGATGTAGTGAAAGTTAATCCATATCAACTTAGACAACTGAGCAACGCTGGAATGATCGAAGATTTAACCCATGTGTACCAAGAGTATGCTTCCCCACTTACAAAGAGTATATTGGAGGCGGAGGGAAGAGGAGCATTTGATGCGGCAACCATTGATGGCAAACTCATGGCTATTCCCGAATCATCTTCCTCGATTGAGACTGCGCAGTACCTGTGGATTAGAACCGATTGGTTGGAGCATTTGGGGCTACGGCCGCCTGAAACGATGGAAGAACTTCTCCAGGTTTCGAAAGCGTTTACAGAAGGGGATCCCGACGGGAACGGAGAGCAGGATACGTACGGACTTGCGCTAACGAACCATCTTTGGGATCCAGTTATGGGAGCTGCAGGCTTGATGTCAGGCTACGGTGCCTACCCTAATATATGGGTTAAAGATGCAGAAGGAAACCTCACTTATGGAGGTATACAGCCTGAAGTTCGAGAGGCTCTGAAAGCACTGCAAACGTTGTATCGTGAAGGCCAACTTGATCCGGATTTTGGCTATAAAAGTGGAAGCAAGGCGTTTCGTTTAGTTCAGGATGGAAAAATAGGGATGCTCTACGGCGAACAGTGGACATCCTTTATGCTTCAGAGCACCCGTGATACAGGTATAGATGTAGAATGGCAGGCATATCCCATTGTTGCCAAGTCGGACCGGAGTCTGTTCGTACCGCTACGTTCCAACACGGGGCAATACTTTGCTGTAAAAAAGGGCTTCTCTAATCCGGAAGTTGTTGTAAAGCTCATGAATCTGCATCTGGACATCAACTGGGGGGATCAGGCACAGTATGAAACATACTACAATGACGACTCCCGAGCTGTGTGGATGCTTTCACCAGTAACTCCTTTTCCCGGTAATAAAAATATAGATGCATACAAACAAATTCGGGATGCCAGAAATACAGGAGACTTCTCGGCTCTGCAGAATGAAGCTCTCGCCATTCACAAACGCATTGTGGCCTATGAATTGGAAGATGTAGAGAGCGGATGGGGCTGGGAACAAACCTATGGGCCTTCGGGTGCTTTTAGCATTGCAGATTCTTACGAGAAGAACGGCCAACTTCTCTATGATCAATTCACGGGCGGAATTACGGACACGATGGTTGATCGACAAATTATTCTTCGGGATCTTCAGCTTGAAGCCTATATGAACATTATTCTAGGCAGGTCGATAGATGAGTTTGATCAATTCGTTGAGAACTGGCGCAAGCTGGGGGGAGATCAGATCACATCGGAGGTTAACGCGTGGTTTCGCACCAGCAAGCCAAAGGAGCGCTAATGTTCACTTTATTCTTACAAGGAACCCACTCAGCCTTTGGCATTGGAGGTGAATGCATTGATCAAGATCCCTGCTAAATCATGGTTTAACAGTATATTTGCGCGATTAATAATCACCTATCTGGTATTTGTGCTCCCCCTTATTCTTCTTGGCGTGTATCTGTATCATTGGAGTTATGACAATGCAAGCCAGGAAATATCGTTGTCAACGGAAAGACGGTTGAACCAATATGTGGTGGAATTAAACAGAGAGATAGAATGGATGGAATTACAGCAGTTTGATATCGTTGAGGATCGAAAACTCAATCGTTTGGCCATTCTCTGGGACATGATGGATCAGGTTGAGCGGCGTGATACATTAAATTACCTGACTGAACGACTCGCTTCATTCAAGAATAGCACTGCTTATATCAAAAACGTTCATGTACATATCCCTTCTGTTGGCAAGAGTATATCCGCGATCCAAGGCATCGATGATTTCAATAAAAGTTCATATCTATATTTCAGTTCAGGCATGCAAGGAAAAGGTACACGTTTCACTGTGAAAGAGGACGCCTTGAACTTAAGTGCCGTCAGATTGACAGGCACGAGAGGAGAACCCCCGCTTTTTGTCATTCAGGTGGAGCTAGATACATACCATTTTCAGAATGAACTCACACGGCTTAATTTGTACCCGGAGAGTTCAACTTTTCTGATTGAGGACAAAACGGGGCATGCCATCACAGATAAACATCAAGCTAGTGTTATTCTCGCGAATTACCGCGAGCACAGTGTAAAGGGTACACTTGATGGCTTTCGGATGAAGGTGGGGGACACCATGTACCATGTTAGTCAGTTGCATATGGACTCCCTGGGCTTATCCGTAGCTACATATCTACCTGAGGCAATTGTTACCAAGCCACTTAGCAAGTTCTATCATTGGGCTTGGCTGTTTGCAATTACATCATTTGTTGCCATCACGGCGTATCTCTATTCAAGTTACAAGTTGATTCACATCCCGTTACTGTTGTTGGTGAAAAGATTCAAAAAAATGGAGGGAGGCATGCTTGATGTCCCCATTGCGCATAACCGAAAGGATGAATTTGGCTTCCTCTACACCCGTTTCAATCTAATGATTGAAAATCTTCAATCCCTTATCGACCGTGATTTTAAGAAAACGCTGATGATGCAGCGGGCCGAGTTGAAACAGCTCCAATCGCAGATTAATCCTCATTTTCTGTACAATAGCTTCTTTATTCTGAATTCACTCGCAAGGACAGGAGAAACCGAACGTATTGAGCAATTCACGAATATGCTCGGAGAGTATTTCAGGTTCATTACCCGGAATGAAACCGATCATGTGAAGTTGAAAGTGGAAGTTGAGCATTCACGAATCTATACAGAGATTCAACAATTACGATTCTCCAGACGAATCAAAGTTGATTTTGGGTCACTACCTGCTGAGATGGAACATATTAAAGTTCCCAGACTCATTATTCAACCCATTATTGAGAATGCCTACGAACACAGCCTTGAAAAGAATACGGACTCCGGACTTCTAATTATTGGGTTTAATATGGAAGGTTCATATGCCGAGATCACCGTAGAGGATAATGGTAATGAGTTGGAAGAGCAACACATTCAAACTCTTCAACAACGCTTGCATAAGGACGGAGGTACAGACGAAATGACCGCGTTAATAAATATTCATCGGCGTCTGATCCTGACGTATGGAGAAGGTAGTGGCCTTTTCCTATCCAGAAGTGAACTGCAAGGGTTAAAAGTCACAATTCGAATCCAGTGGAAAGAAGGAGAGAACGAATGTATCGACTTTTAATTGTAGATGACGAGGAGATTATTACGGATAGTCTCTATGAAACGTTCGCTAGACATATACCCGACCAGCTTGACGTATGTAAAGCCTACTCTGCAACAGAAGCATTGTCCTGGATGCAGCGTTCGAGAATTGACATTGTTCTAACGGACATCCGCATGCCGGGCATGAGTGGCTTGGAACTGACAGAGCGGATTCAAGCCAGTTGGCCGAATTGCCGCGTCATTTTTCTAACAGGACACAGCGATTTTGATTATGCATATCAAGCTTTTCAGATGGCTAATGTGCGTTACTTGCTCAAAACGGAAGGTTATGACAAGGTGATGTCTGTTGTAGAAGATGTGATGGAAGAGATCCGGCGAAGTCACAGCATGGTTGAGTTGTTGGAACATTCTCATAAAGTCAACTCACAGCTTGCACTGATACAGCAAAAAGAGTATTTGCGGAAGTTACTTCAAGACTGTACAGCGGTTATAGATTCTACTAAGGATATGCAGGACGAATTATCCAAACGAGATATAAGATTACAGATCAACTCGCCTGTTTATCTCATACTGGGTCGGTTTAATAATCCGCCAGAAAAAGGTTCGGACCTCACACAAGTCCAGGAATCTGTTCGTATTATCGGCTCTTCTCTGATGAATGAGCGTACAGTGTGTGCAAGTGTAACGGACCATTATGGGGATACGATCTGGCTGCTTCAGCCGAAGCAGGAGGAAGAGTTGCCAAATGATAAACTTGTGCGATTTCTAGAAGGTACACTGGAACTGGTACAGGAAGCATGCATGGTATCACTTGGCGTATCCATTGCTTTTTCATTAAGTAGTCGAAGCTGCAATTGGTCCGAGTTAACCAAACAATATGAACGTCTGCGATTACTCCAGTGGATGAAAATTGGGGATGGTGTATCCATGGTACTCACGGATCATCGCAATGATCTCTCATCTGATGTACCCAAAGAATCCATGCGGATCTCAAACCGGATCGAGATTATGTCAGGATATTTGGAAACGGGAAGAATTCAGCCATTTTACGATATATTTGAGGAGCTTGCAGGCGAACTGCTGCAACAGGATATAACGATGGAACGTGCTATGGAGACATACTACAATCTGGCCTTATTATTGCATTCAACGATCAATCGCTGGGGTCTTCAACAGAAGATCCCGGATCAACGAAGCTTGTTGCACTTAGGGGAGTATACATGCATGAAGGATGCAGTACAATTTCTATATCGTGCTGCCGATGAACTGGTACGATACAAAAGATCAAATGAACAGGAACGCGCTAACGTTGTAATTCATTCCTTATGCAGTTACGTCAAGGAGAACCTGGAGAAAGATCTTTCTCTGGTGAGATTGGCAGAACTTCATCATTTTAATCCATCCTATCTGTCACGATTTTTTAAGCAGGAAATGGGAATAAATGTGTCAGAGTTCATTGACGACTGCCGAATACGGAAAGCCAAAGAATTGCTTCAGAACACAAATCTTATGGTACGTGAGGTCGCACTTCAAGTGGGGTATGAGGCTGCACATTCGTTTACCCGACTTTTTAAGAAAATAACGGGAATGACTCCCCAAGAATACCGGGAATCCCTTTTGGTACGTTAATGGTGAATCCTTTGGAATTGACCAAACCCAAATAACCACAAAAAAAAGCAGGATGTATTCTTCAGCCTGCTTTTTTTTGTGTTATTATCTACTTGATAAACAAAGCGATTCGGCGTTTCACCTTAGGCCGTGTTGATTTTTTGTCTTCTATATGCATTGGGACTCGATCCGGCATACGCTTTGAACTTTTTATAGAACCAATCAATATCCTTATAGCCTACCTCAATAGCAATCTCATATATTCGCAGATTTGTGGAAGACAACAACTGCTGGGCCTTTTCCATACGTTGCTGGAGCATATAATCATTGAAAGACATCTTCTCTTCCAGCTTGAACTTCTGTCCAAGGTACGCACAGTTAAAATGAAGCATGTCAGAGATCTTCTTTAGCGTGATTTCATCACTCAGATGATCCCGTACATAGGCCTTGACGATACGAATGACATGACTGGAGTGCATGGGTTTACCATTCATTTGAACGGGTGTTTTGAAGAACGACGACGTTTTGTGTGCCGGGTCGGTTTCAAGGTGGGATCTAAGTCCATGCAGACTGTTAAGTAAAGTAGAGGGACTAACAGGATACGGGAGATAATCATTTACCTGATACGTCAGGGCTTTGCGTACAAACCTGAAGTGATCTCTTCCACCCATCAGGAGGATGGGTATCTGACTTTTCTTTCGAATGTTGTTGCATAACCAGAGCCCCGCGGTATCAAACCTCTCTGTATGTACCATAACAAGGGAAAAGTCTCGTTCTGACAATGCGGTCAAAGCCTCGGCCGATGAGAACACACAATTTGCGATAGTATATTGAGCTTTGCTCCGTAGCAACATCTGTTGCAACTCTCCGCACAAACGACGGCTGAAATCCACAAGTAAAATATCATACATGAAGCAATACCTCACCTTCTGCTGAATTGTAATGCGCTAGATTAACTGAAATTTGACTTAATTTCATTATGGTAATAAAAGAAAGCGCATACAATGTGCATATTTTTGTAGACAGTGCATTTCTTTACCAATTAAAACCTCTAATGCACTTTGCTCGCGCAAAATTACGCAAATCTATATTCAGCCCGGGTAAACATCTGTATTCCGGCAGGTTGTTTGCGCTTTCATTGTGACGATACACTGTGAGAGCAAACGACAATCAGGGGGGAAGACGATGAGAAAAAACAAGTTCATGCTACTGAGCCTGGTATTTGCGGTCTTGTTGGTGATTGCTGCATGCAGTTCTGCACCTACCGCTCAACCCGAGCCGGAAAAGACAACACCACAGGAGGAACAAAAACCCGCGGAAACCGAGCCCAAGAATGAAAACTCCACGCCAGAAATGGACTTTGACATGGGCGGCAGAACCATCAAGGTTGTTGCTTGGTGGGACATGGAAATACAGGGGAACAACCCGGACAACATTCAACGCCTTGAGAATCTCGAAGCGCTGAAGAAAAAACACAACTTTAATATTGAATACGTTTCCATCGATTTCGGTGAATATCAGGAAAAAGTAGTTGCTTCCCTGATGGCCGGTGAACCGCTTGGCGATCTGGTGAGACTGGGCAAAAACTATGCCATTCCGGCATTGACCAAACAGGATCTGTTATGGCCGGTGGATGATTATATTAAAAACGACAAGGTATTCAACCAGAAAACAACCAAGGAATACATGCAGTATGAAGGCAAAGGTTACGGCTTTACCGAGGACCAGTCCTCGTTTATCAACGGGATTTTCTATAATCGCACACTCATGCAAGAGCTCGGCTTGAAGCCACTTCAGGAGTATGTGGATGCCGATGAATGGAACTGGGATACGTTCATCAGTGTTGCCAAGCAAGCGAACAAGGATCGAAACAATGATGGCAAGCTGGACACTTGGGGACTCGCTCAAACGGGCTTGCTGGAACCGATTCTGTATTCCAACGAGGCTTCTCTGACCAAAGAGGATAAGCAGAACCTGGAAGATCCAAAAACAAAAGAAGCGTTGAACTTCCTGTCCAAACTGGCTACCGAGAAGGTCGGCAGAGCTTCTGAGGGCGGCGATTGGACAGAGCCATCCACGTTCTTCCGTCAAGGCAACACCTTGATGTATTCAGGTGCCATGTACGAAGTCGAAGGTATTATGACGGATATGCAGGACTACGATATTGGTTTTGTACCGTTTCCAAAAGGTCCAAGTGCAACGGCGTATCACTCCGGTGAGTCACGTTACCAAGCTATAACAATTCCAAAAGCGGTAGAGAATCCGGAACAACTGATGTACATCTGGGAGAAAATTAACGAGATCGATTCGATCTATGAGTATCCGGGACAATCCACACTGGAGACACATCTGACCGATGAAGCAGATATCAACAACGCCAGAGAAGTAGCGGAAGGTATGTTGGTTCTCGACCATAACACATTCCCGTCCTTGCCGTTCTGGGACTTTGATGGGGAACTCAAAGAAGGGGTGTCCGTATCTACGCTGATCGAGAAATACAAGGCTCCTTTCCAGGCTGCGATTGATGAGGTTTACAAATAAGTATCACGTTACACGGGCAGAACGCACCAGTGAAGGTGCGGTCTGTCCGGGTTAGTCAATCGTCCAGTTCTCTCAACGCTTACAGGAAAGGGGATACATTCAAACATGCGGTCACGTAAGAAAAAGGGACTAATCCTGGTGCTTGTCCTGGCCTTGGTGCTCTCCATATGGACACTATATCCATCGCGGGATCGTAATCCGGGAACGGTACATGCGCTTGAGGACTTTGAGGCGGTATCGGGAACCGAGGATTCATTCAGTTATGAGCATTATCTGACTGCTCATGACAATACGGCCAAACCGGATGAAATTGTACGCATCGAAGGCGAATCTTATGTTCAGGCCGAGGATGGGGAATTTGAGGTTGTGCAAGGGTACGCCGGATTAGACGGAAGTGCCGTGATTACGCCGGAAACTGGAACCATTCGCTGGGATGTTCCCGTTCAAGTGAGCGGTTTGTACAACATTCGCATTCACTATTATCCCGTAGAAGGCAAAAGCTCCGGGATCGAACGTAGGTTTGAACTTAATGGTAAGGTCCCGTTCAGAGGGGCCGATATTCTTCTGTTTGACAGGGTATGGGGGAATCGCGAGGATAACGTCCGGCAGGACGATCGTGGCAACGAGCTTAGACCAAGACAAGTGGAACAGCCCGAATGGCAACTGACTTCCTTCAAGGACAGCGCAGGGTACTTCGAGGAACCGTTTCAGTTTTATTTTGAAAAAGGCAATCAACAGTTCTCGCTCACTTCATTAAGAGAAAGTATGGCGATCGATTATATCGAGCTTTACCAGGAAGGTGAAGTTCCTTCCTATGCAGAGTTGGAGCAGACCTATGCCTCACTCGGCTTGAAACAAGCGGCTCCTGTCATGCTGAAAGTACAGGGGGAGGAAGCTGTCAGTAAATCATCCCCTACACTGGCACCCATCTCGGACCGATCAAGCCCTTCACTGGAGCCTTATAATGTATCGAAAATTCGGATGAACGCTATCGGGGGCATTAACTGGAAGCTGCCTGGCGAATGGATTGAGTGGGAAATTGACGTGCCTGAAGACGGATTGTATCAAATCGCGCTTAAGGTGAAGCAAGATCAATTGCGTGGCATCTATGCCACCCGCAGCCTGACGATTAACGGCGAAGTTCCGTTTAAGGAAATGAAACGAATTCGATTTAACTACAGCCCGGCCTGGCAAACTCAGGTGTTGGGATCGGGAGAAGATCAGCCATATCAGTTTCATCTGGAAAAAGGGAAACACCGAATCCGAATGACGGTTACACTTGGCGACATCGCTCCGCTGCTGCGGACCGTGGAATCCAGTGTGCTGGAACTGAATGAGATGTATCGCAAAATATTAATGATCACCTCCAACAGTCCAGACCCACTGCGGGATTACCAGCTGGAACGGCGTATTCCGGAGATGACGGAGGTGTTTGAACGACAAGCTGACACCTTGCGCTCCGTTGCAGATTACCTGGAAAAGGCCACGGGTGAGCAAAGTGACAAAGTGGCTGTCCTGCACGCCATGGTATTGCAGCTTGAAGATATGGCGGCCAGACCAGAGACGGTTCCCAAACGGCTGGATACGTTCAAAATTAACGTAGGTGGTCTCGGCACATGGATTCTATCGGTACGTGAACAGCCGATTACATTGGATTACCTTGTCGTATCTCCGCCGGGTGAATCATTGCCAAAAGCGGAAGCGAGCACCGTCCAGCAGGTGAAGCACGAACTGGGCGCATATGTTGCCTCGTATACCGAAGATTACGACAGCATTGGCAACGTGGAACAAAAGAAGGATGCCATCACCGTATGGATCACGACCGGACGAGATCAGGCCCAAGTACTGAAAGGCATGATCGACGATTCGTTTACCCCGGATACGGATGTGTCCGTGCAGTTACGTCTCGTTCCGCCTAATATTTTGCTGCCCGCAACACTCTCTGGGGAAGGACCGGATGTAGCCATGCAGATGGGCGAAGACATTCCGGTGAACTATGCGATGAGGAATGCAACAGCGGATCTGAGTCAGTTTCCCGATTTCGAGGAAATTTCGGGCAGGTTCCGTGAAAGCGGATTGACACCTTACCGCTACAACGACGGGGTATATGCCCTTCCGGAGCAGCAGCATTTTCCAATGCTTTTTTACCGCAAAGATATTCTGAATGAACTGGGCCTCGAACCGCCGAAAACGTGGCAGGACGTATATAACGCCATCGCCGTGCTGCAGAAGCATAACATGGAGTTTTATCTGCCGATAGAGGATACGCTGAACAATGCCAACCTGGTTCCGAATTCAACCTTTGCGATGTTGTTATATCAGAATGACGGAACTTTCTACACTGAAGACCAGAAGAAAAGTGCACTGGATTCGGAGATTTCAATGGACGCGTTCAAACGCTGGACGCAATTTTATACCAATTACAAGTTTCCGCTCAAAGCCGACTTTCCGAACCGCTTCCGTACCGGGGAAATGCCGATCGGGATTGCTGATTACACCACGTATAACATGCTGACGGTTATGGCTCCGGAAATCCGCAATCTCTGGGACTTTACGATTGTTCCGGGTACACAGCTTCCGGATGGGTCCATACGGCATGAAGTGGCCAGCGCTACGAGTGCGGTGATGATGCTCGAAAATGCCGACAACAAGGAAGCGGCGTGGAAGTTCATGAAGTGGTGGACTGATGATCAGACCCAGATTGAATACGGGAGAGAAATGGAAGGTCTTATGGGAGCGGCTGCCCGTTACCCTACGGCCAATATCGAAGCCTTGAAGCAATTGCCTTGGCCTGTGAAGGATTATCAAAATCTCGAGAAACAATGGGAATGGGTACAGGGAATCCCGCAGCTTCCTGGAGGTTACTTCACGGGACGACATCTGGATAACGCCTTCCGCAAGGTGGTCAATGCTAATGAAAATCCACGTGAAGCCTTATCGGACTATGTGTTGTACATTGATGATGAAATTGAGTTAAAACGCAAGGAATTTAATCTGAAATAGAGGAAAGGGAGGGTAACGGTTGCAAGCTAAAACTACCAAGACAGCCGCCGCTCCTGCCGTCCATACCCGCCAGGTCGGCTGGTGGTCCCTATTGAAGCGGGATCTGTATCTCAGCAGGCATTATTATGTATTGATGGCACCGTTTATGCTGATTTTTTTCATGTTTACGGTCATTCCGGTCGGCATTTCACTTGGGCTCAGCTTTTTTCACTTCAATATGCTGGAGTTGCCGCGATTTGTCGGCTGGCAGAACTATTCCCGGCTTTTTCTGAACGATGACGTATTTCTGATCGCGCTCAAAAACACGCTGCTTTTTGCCGTGATTACAGGCCCTGTCAGTTATATTGCCTGCTTTTTGTTTGCGTGGATCATTAATGAGCTGTCTCCTAAAATTCGGGCGGTCATGACGTTGGTTTTCTATGCCCCATCCATATCGGGCAACGTCTTTTTCATCTGGCTGATCATCTTCTCGGGTGACAGCTACGGTTATATGAACGGCTTCCTGATGCGCCTTGGCGTCGTACTGGAACCGATCCAATGGCTCGCAGACGAGAAATATGTACTGGCAATCGTTATTATTGTACAGCTGTGGCTGAGCCTTGGAACCAGCTTCCTGGCCTTTATTGCAGGACTGCAAACCATTGATCGTTCTCTGGTTGAAGCAGGAACCGTAGACGGGATCAAAAACCGCTGGCAGGAGCTCTGGTACATCACCTTGCCTTCGATGAGACCGCAGCTGATGTTTGGTGCGGTAATGCAGATTACCGCTTCCTTCGCCGTAGCTGAGATCTCCATCGCACTGGCAGGTTTCCCGAGCGTAAACTATGCGGCACACACAGTTGTCACACATCTGATGGACTTCGGAACGATTCGTTTCGAGATGGGGTATGCCTCGGCCATCGCAACGGTCCTGTTTGCCCTGATGCTGGGTACAAACGTTTTCACGCAAAAAATGCTTAGAAAGATAGGTGAATGACGATGACCAGCAAAGTACGTGCCGTGTTTGGCATGCCAAAAAGGCTTAATCGGTCATTTACCGTCAGCCTGATGTTATTTGCATTGCTGGGCGTGTTCGGCTCCTTTATGGTGCTTCCGCTCATCTATGCTGTCAACAATGCATTCAAGCCGCTTGATGAGCTGTTTATTTTCCCACCACGATTCTGGGTGAACAATCCGACAACGGAGAATTTTGCCGATCTGATCAACCTCATGGGCAATTCGTGGGTGCCGTTATCCCGCTATATTGCCAACACATTGCTCATTACGATACTTGGCACAGCGGGGCATATCCTTCTTGCATCTGCAGCGGCTTATCCGCTGGCGAAGTATCGTTTTCCGGGTTCCAAAGTGTTGTTCACCATTGTCATTCTGTCCCTGATGTTCTCGCCGCATGTTACGGCGATTCCGAACTACATGGTCATGTCCTGGCTTGGCTGGATTAACACTCATGCCTCCATTATTGTGCCATCACTTGCGTTCTCGCTGGGACTTTTTCTGATGAAACAGTTCATGGAGCAGATTCCTGATGCTTTGCTGGAGGCAGCCAAAATCGACGGAGCCAATGAATACCGGATATTCTGGAGCATTGTGATGCCCAATGTGAAGCCGGCATGGCTCACGCTCATGATCCTGCAGTTTCCAGCGTTATGGGGAACGGATGGCGGGAGTTTCATTTACAGTGAAAATCTCAAAACGCTGCATTATGCGCTCAGTCAGATTGTGCAGGGAGGGATTGCAAGAGCCGGTGTAGGTGCGGCTGTTGCCTTGCTGCTGATGATCGTACCGATCACCCTGTTTATCATCTCTCAGAGCAGTGTTATGCAGACGATGGCCACTTCGGGCATGAAAGAGTAGAAAGGAGGCAGCGAGGTGCGGAGAAGCACATGGAAAAAACGTAAATCGATCATCATGGGCATGATCTGCCTCCTGTTGTTCGTTCAAGAGGCGCCCTACGTGAGTGCAGACGGTAAAACGGATGCGTATCATTATTCATTCTGGGGTGACGCAGTTCCGGCACCGGCGGCATATGAGGCAACAACCATTATCACCGGCAAGAAGCTGAACACAACTCCTATGAAAGAGCCAAGCGACATGCATGTTACCTCCAATCAGCACGTCTTTGTGCTCGATTCGGGCAATGGCCGCATCATTGAGATGGATCGCAACTTCAAGCTGGTACGTACGATTGATTCATTTGAGCAGGAAGGCAAGGAAGATCATTTTAAAAATCCACAGGGATTGTACGTCACGGAAAAAGGCCATCTGCTGGTCGCTGATTCGGATAATCACCGGGTGGTGCATCTGGATGAACAGGGGAAGCTGGTCAAGATCGTGTCTGAACCGAAATCGGATCTTTTAAAAGCAGACTTCCAGTTTAAACCGATGCGGATTGTTATGGACAAGGGGGAGCGTATCTACGTCATGGCCGAAGGCGTATTTGATGGATTCATGGAGTTCAGCGCCGATGGTACGTTCTTTTCCTTCATTGGAGCGAACAGAGTTCAGGTGGACCCGGTGGAATATCTGTGGAAACGGTTTGCAACACGGGAGCAGCGCAGTCAGATGGTGATGTTCACTCCAACGGAATTTACCAATCTGGATATGGATGAAGAGGGCTTTATCTACGCCACTAGCGGGGATCGAGGCAAAGATCCGGTCAAGAAGCTGAATGCCCAGGGTACAGACATTTTGCGCAGAGAAGGCTATCAGACTCCGCAGGGGGATTTGCTGTATACCCAGGAAGCAGGACCATCCCGCCTGATTGATGTCGATGTGGGTGACAGTGACGTGTATTCCGTACTGGATTCCAGCAAGGGCCGAATCTTCACCTACAATGGAGACGGATACCTGCTCCATATTTATGGCGGCATCGGGAACCGGCTGGGCCAATTTAATACACCTGTTGCTCTGGAACGTGCGGGAGACCGGATGTTAGTTCTGGATAAAGCGCTGGGTGAAATCACCGTCTTTCAAACAACTGAATACGGACGTACGCTCCACGAAGCGGTGCGCAGCTACTATAACGGTGATGAAGATCAATCTTCGGTGCTGTTTGCCCAAGCTGCCGAGATGAACGCTAACTTGGAATATGCGTATGCGGGAATTGGCAAAGCATTGCTTCGTCAGAAGGAATACGCCGAGTCTGCGAAATATTTCAAGCGCAGCATGGAGCCCAAAGGGTATTCCAAAGCTTTTCTTTTGTACCGCAAAGAGCTGATGCGTGAGCATTTTTCATGGATGATGTCCGGTATATTCCTGGCTGTCGCTGCGATTGTCACCGTCGTCATCGTTCGCAGGCAGAAAAGGAGGACTACGAATGCAGGCATCAAGTAAGCAACTATACCAGTACCCGCTGCATCTGATTTTTCATCCGTTTGACGGATACTGGGAATTGAAATATGAACGGAACCAGAGAAACTCACTGCTGATTGCTTTCATGATCCTGGTGCTTCTGGTCATCACCAAAATTTTGCATGCCCAGTACAGCGGTTTTCTCATTAATCTCAGTAATCCAAAGTACCTGAACAGTCTGCTCGAAATGCTATATGTCATTATACCGGTACTGTTTTGGTGTGTGGCTAACTGGTCGTTAACCACATTGATGGACGGGGAAGGCAAGTTCTCCGAAATTTTCATGTCAACGTGTTTTGCACTGGTACCGTTGTTCCTCATTCATTTCCCATGGATCTGGCTGAGTCTTGTGATCTCTGTGCAGGAAACTGCCTTTTATTATTTCTCCAATGCACTCGCCGTTGCGTGGACAGTATATCTGTTATTTGTGGGGAATATGACGGTTCATCAGTACACACCAGCCAAAACGGTGCTCACGATGCTGCTGACACTTGTAGCAATGGCATTTATGGCATTTCTGTGCCTGTTATTCTTCAGTCTTGTACAGCAGATTGTATCGTTTGTCGTAACCATCTATCAGGAATTAGTGCTTCGGGGCTAAGGGAGGAGGAAATTGTTATGAATTATACCGTAGCCAAAAAAATAACAGGAATGCTGCTCGCGGGCAGTCTGGTTCTTGGCGGTTGTCAATTCTCGCCAACACCGCTCGCTCACGAGACAGTGACTGCCGCTGATCCGACGGACTTTCCCTCCCTGCCTCCCGGAGAGAAACTGAAATCATCTTTCAGCGATGTCCGCCTTCCCGGCATGGTAGGCATTGCGCAGAATGCTGCGCTGCAGTTGTTCATTAACGAAGAGACTGCCGAGATTGCAGTGATTCACACGCAGAGCGGCCAGATCTGGCGCAGCAATCCTGCAGATCGTGAGCAGGATGGGGTTGCGGCCGGGATAAACAAAGACCTTTTGTCATCACAAACGAAGCTCAGCTTCTTCAACAGCCTTGGACAGAGCAGCACCGTGAATTCCTTCACGGATAGTGTTGCACACAAGCAGATAAGCTACGAGGTGCTGCCAAGCGGCGTGCGGGTCCACTACCAGTTTGGAAGCACTGAGCGATCCATAGAAGACTTGCCGATGAAGATCAGCAAGGAGCGATTTGAACAAAAGCTGCTTGCACAGCTAGATAAGGCCGGGCAGCGGGCCTTGAAGGTCGGTTATGCGGAAGATAAGGATGAAGGCGCTTACGTCCGGATTGATAAGGCGATGCAAGGATTGCAATTGTCACGGGCCTTGAAGGCTTTTGACACAGCCGGTTACACATCGGAGGATCTGGCTCAGGATCATGCCGAGTTTGGCATTGAAGAGGAACGAAGTGGACCACGGCTGTTTATGCTTACGATGGAATATGAGCTGGATGGAGAGGATCTGCTCGTGCGTGTTCCGTCCTCAGGCATTCATTTTCCGGAGGAATATCCGATCAACAGCATATCTGTAATGGATTACTTCGGGGCCGGGGGTTCAGAAGAAGAGGGCTCCATACTGGTGCCGGACGGTTCGGGAGCGCTAATCCATTTTAACAATGGCAAGCTGCAGTATCCTGCCTATCAACAAGATATATACGGACCGGATATGACCATGAAACTGCGGGAAGCAAGTTCGAATGAAGCCAGAGCCAGGTTGCCGGTATTTGGACTGATTCGGAAAGAGGGAGCTTTCCTGGGCATTATTGAAGAAGGGGATGCCGTTGCAGTTGTGAATGCCGATATCAGCGGCAAGCTGAACAGCTACAACAACGTATATCCCAGCTTCTATGTGGTGAACAAGAGCGATGTGACGCTTCAGGCAAGTGATATGGTTCGTACACTTCCGAAATTCCAGAAGAAACCGACCGCGTCTGATTTCGTCGTTCGATATGCTTTTGTCGGGGCGGATAAGGCCTCGTACTCGGGGCTTGCATCTCTCTATCGGGATTATCTGATGCAAAACGGCGGACTTCCCGAGTTGAACGCCAGCAAGGAGCAGAGTAACGTTCCCTTTTATCTGCAACTGTTCGGTGGCATGACAACAAGACAGCATATGTTGGGCATACCGTATGATTCAACGGAGGCTTTGACCACATTTGATGAAGCCAAAAACATTCTCTCCGCCTTGACGGAGAAGAAGGTATCCAATATTCAGGTGCGCTATGCAGGATGGCTTAACGGCGGACTTCATCATCGACTGCCGGATTCCATCCAAGTAGACGGCGCGGTAGGCGGGAAAAAGGGATTGCGGGAATTCAGCGCATACACACAAGAAGCGGGCATCGGTTTCTATCCCGATATCGCTCTGCTGAATGTGCAATCCAAAAAAGGGTTTAAACCGTCCAAAGAAGCTTCACGCACATTAACTCAGGAACCGGCGGTCTTGTATCCGATGAACCAGGCCATCCAGCGGCGGGACCGGGATCGTTCACCATCCTATGTGCTTTCGCCCAACATGCTGGAGGACGTGACGGCAGACATGTTAGATGAGCTGAGGTCCCTTCAAAAGGATGGACTGTCGCTAAGCCTGAATGATCTGGCAGCTCAGTTAAACAGCGATATGAATCCGAAAAAGCTGGTGGACCGAACACAAGCGCTCGGCTCCGTGAAGAAGGCACTGGAACAGATCGGGCAGCAGGCTGGCTCGCTTGTTGCTGAAGGCGGGAACGCTTATGCCCTGCCGTATGTAACTGGTCTGACAGATGCACCGATGACCAGCAGTCGTTTCAAGCTGGAGGATGAAGAGATTCCGTTCTATCAGCTCGTTGTACACGGCAGCATCGGTTATACGGGGACGCCATACAATCTCTCCACATATACCAATGCAAGGCAATATGTGCTGAAGCTGATTGAATATGGAGCCAGCCCTTACTTTGCATGGTTCAATGCGCCAAACCATGTTGTGAAAGAAACGGATTATGATGATCTCTACGCGGCGAATTATGAACAATGGATCGATCTGGCTGCCGAAATCTACAACGAGGTGAACCAGGTGAACCAACCGTTTGCCGGACGTTCCATGATATCTCATGAATCCCTGGAGGAGGGCGTCTTCCGGACAACATATGAAGGTGGCGGGTTCGTAATCGTCAATTATAACGACTTCCCTGTAGAAGTTAACAACGATACAGTGGAAGCCCAAAGCTATGTGACTGGTGGTGAGCAGCTCTGAAGACGCTCCTGAAATGGAAATGGGGAAGTCGTACGTATGCTCAGCAGAAAGCCATGTGGGGCGTAATCTACGTGCTTCCCTGGCTCATTGGTTTTGTGTTGTTTTTCTTCATCCCGCTGTTAGCCTCTATGCGATACAGCATGAGTACAATTCAAGCTAACGCGGAAGGCATAGCGATTCAGTTCAACGGTGTTGCGAATTACATTCAGGCGCTAACCGTCAATACAAGCTTTAACCGTGCGTTAATTGAGGCGATTACAGACGTACTCATCAACGTACCGCTTATCGTTATATTCAGTCTGTTCCTTGCCGTCATCCTGAATCAGAAGTTCAGGGGCCGGGCTGTAGCACGGTCGATCTTTTTCCTGCCCGTTATTCTGGCATCGGGAGTGATTATGACACTGGAGAGCACCAGCCTGATTGAAGCGGTTAATCAGAGCAGCACAGGTGGAAGCTCACTCGGGACATTTGAACTCGAAAATCTGATGGTTAACGCCGGAGTGAGCGATTGGATCGTCACGTATCTGAGCAGTGCCGTAGATCGGATCTATCAGATCGTCAGTCAATCCGGTGTACAGATTTTGATCTTTTTGGCAGGGATCCAGACGATCTCCCCTCAACTGTATGAGGCTTCGAAGATGGAAGGGGCGACGGGTTATGAAGCCTTCTGGAAAATTACGTTCCCGATGGTCAGCCCGCTTATTTTTGTCAATGCGATCTATACGATCATTGATTCGTTTGCCAATAACGCCATGACGGAACTGATCCGGGATACCGGCTTCGTCAAATTTGACTTTGGATTAAGTTCTGCCATGGCATGGGTCTACTTTCTGGCCATTGCCATCATTCTGGTTATCGTATCCATCATTTTCTCGAAGCGAGTCTTCTATCAAGATTAGAAAGGAGGGTGTCCCACGTGACAACATCACGATTATTATCGCTGGAGCATTGGAAAGGCTGGCTGTGGGCCATGATCCGATTCGTTCTGATTACCGGTCTTTCCTTCGTTATCCTGTTTCCCATATTTCAGAAGGTTTCCACATCCATCAAAGCTAAAGGTGATCTGTATTCGGCAGTGGTGGTGTGGATTCCACAGAACTTCTCCATCGACAATTTCAAAGAGGCGATACGCGTCATGGATTACTGGGCAACGCTGTTTAATACGTTTGCCCTGTCTGCAACGACTACACTGCTGACTACAGCGTCCTGTGCACTTGCAGGATACGGATTCGCCAGACTGAAATTCAGGGGAAGCAACTTGCTGTTTGCTGGTGTAATTCTGACGATTCTTGTACCGCCAACGACCATTCTCATTCCGGTATACCTGAATCTGAAAAGCTTTGATCTCATGGGGCTTATGACGCTTATAGCCGGCAAACCCTTTAATTTGCTCAATACGTACTGGCCGTTCATTCTGACGGCGATTACGGCCAATTCACTTAAGGCCGGCTTGTACATCTTTATCTTCCGGCAATTCTTCAGAGGTATTCCGAAGGAAGTGGAGGAGGCGGCCTATGTGGACGGCGCGGGCATCGGGCGAACATTTTCAAGAATCATGCTGCCCAATGCCATTCCGTCCATGGTAACAGTCATGCTGTTTTCCTTCGTATGGCAGTGGAACGACAGCTTCTATACGACGACTTATCTGACTTCAAGTAAAGTCATGTCGACCCAGTTATCGTCCCTTCCGTATAATCTGGCCCAGCAGGTTACTGACGGTGCAGCTTCCCAGGCCGATCCGTTCTATCTGAGCATGATCCAGGATACAGGAATCCTTCTTGCCATTCTGCCTTTGATCGTCATCTATTTGTTTGTGCAACGATATTTCGTAGAGAGTGTAGAGCGTACGGGAATCGTGGGTTAAGTTAATTTCTCCTGTACGTTTGGAGTGGGATCAGTCTGGAAGAGGAAGGAGGAACTTCATGCAACATTCCATCTGTGAAAAGGGGGCATGTAACGACCTCATGAGCGTCTGCTCACAGCAGAACCGCGATCCTTCCCTGCGCAGGATCCCCCTGCTGGTGTGGAACGGGCTGCGGGAGCGGGCGCCGACCTGAGCGATCTGTTTGATCAGAGATATTCTGACGGAGCTTACCTCGCATTATTGCAAGGCAATATATCAGATCAGGAGGAATTAAAGTGAAGAAGTTCATGACATCTTGTAAACTTGTACTCATTCTGGCTTTATTGATCACAATTGCTCCATGGGGAGGCAGCCGTGCCGAAGCATGGGTGGGCATGCCGATGGGCAAGCTTCACGTAAACGGCAAAAACCTGGTGAACAGCAACAACCAGCCTGTGCTACTGAACGGTTGGCATCAACCCTCAGGTGCCTACTGGACATATCAGGACAGCAATTATTATCTCAATCTGCATGGCAATAACCGTCATGCAGCTACGCTGGCTTATCTGAAAGACATTACCGATACTTTTGCTGACACCAGCGCGAAGTATGGAAGCAATCATGGCTGGAATATGAATCAGGTACGTCTGTTCATCGATCGTCAGGACATGGGAGATGTGGCTGCTGGTACATATAACTTTGCCGGTGTGCAGACCGTTACGCAAAATGTAATTATTCCGTACATTCAATATGCCAAAACAAAAGGTGTCTATGTTGTCCTGGGACTGGACTTCACATTGAAGGATGATCAGGCGACAACACCTGCCAACCTGCAAAAATTCAACGAAATCTGGGGTTATCTCGCTTCACGCCCGGAGATCAAAAGTGCAGACAACGTTCACTTCGAACTGATCAACGAACCGGTGAAATCCTATGCCAATGGACATTGGGGTGGATACAACGGGGAAAATGACTTTGTGGATCACTGGAATGACTTGCGTAATTTCCAAAATTCCATGATTTCAACAATTCGCAGCAAAGGTGCGGACAATGTCATCTGGGCGGCAGGTCTGGGATACAACCAATTTTACAGCTTGACGGCAAGCCATCCATTGACTGATCCGCTCAATAACTATGGATATGCGGTTCACTGGTACCCTGGTTATGGCGCATATGACAACTTCTCTATCCTGCAAGACCAGTGGAATACCAACGTGAAGGCAGCCGCTGACAAATATCCGATTAACATTACCGAGGTAACCTGGTTCAAAAACAAACCTGGCGATTCGGCCTATTGGAACTTGTTTAATGGCAGCAATGAAGGTTTTGGTACCAATACCAAAACAATCTTCAACGCCGCAGGCAATGTCAGCATTGCAGCTCATATGAACGGATTCATTCTAAGTGAAGGACCACGAAGCTCCTTTGCCGATCCTACGGCAGGCCTGAAGTGGGACGGGGATGCTTCACGGAGTGCCATGGGACGATTCCTGTTTAACTGGTACCATGAACGTGCTCAGACTTACCCTGGCAGTGGAACAGGTGGACCAACAACAGGTCTTGTATCCGGAGCAACCTATAAAATTGTAGCCCGGCATTCCAACAAGGTTATTGATGTCCCAGGTGGTCTAAATGAAAACAATCTTCAGCTCCAGCAATGGAGCGATCTGGGCGGTAACCCCCAGAAGTGGGTTCTGACTTCGATCGGTAACGGCAACTATACACTGACAAGTGTGAACTCACCGGACAAAGTCATCGACATTCGCAACGGTACCAACACCAATGGGGAAGTGGTTCAACTCATGAGCAATCTGAACACAACCGCTCAGCATTTTAAGGTCAACGATCTTGGTAACGGGTACTGGAGTATCATCAACGTGAACAGCAACAAAGCGATTGAAGTGGCAAACGCTTCTACTTCGGATGGTGCCAAGCTGCAGCAGAACACCTACACAGGTGCTACAAACCAACAATGGAAATTTGTTGCCGTTAGCAATTAATAAGCACAATGTTAAACAAAACCTCCCCAAGTCATTTCATGTCTTGGGGAGGTTTTTTTGCGTTTATTTTTGATACTTTGGGATGGATGTCATGCGAAGGTAAAATACAACTATATTTGTGCGCTAACCCGCAGAGTGACAATTATTTTCATGCAAGCATTGTACGCTGCAGTATGTAAATGTACCATAAGGAAGAAGTTGTACCTTCACCAGGAAGAAATGCCCGGTGTATCATTGAACAGCTACCTTATCACAGAGAAATGTAAGCGCTTGATAAAAAAGGGAGGGTACATATGCAGCTCCTATGGTCCAAATTTTCACCCGTGTTCCGCCGATTCCTTATTTCGTATCTCATCATCCTGATGATTCCTCAAATCGCGGGATATGCCTCTTACCAAGCTTCCATTGAAGCGGCTCGTTCCAGCTCCATTGAGAACAGCTTGAAGTCACTGAGTCTTGGCAAAGAGATCATTGAGCGAAATCTTCTTCAAGTCGAAGCTTTTACCAGACAGCTTGCCGCCAATCCCGATTTGCAAAATTTAATTGCTGGCCCAAAGCCGCATGATCTCTACAATGTCTACGGTATGAACCGTATGCAGCGGAGCCTCTCCATGTACAGCAGTACCAATGATTACTTGTCCCATTTCTTCATTCACATTCCCAACTACAATGCCATCATCACACCAAGAACCGTGTATTATCGTCCAGAGCATTATTATGCTGCTAATCAGCTGGACGGTATGACGTTTGAACAATGGTATGACCAAATTCTCAAACAACCACACTTTAACGAAATCATACCGCTTCGAAACTATAAACGTGAAATACTCGGCACTGTGCTTGCAGACGTTCCCGCCATTACGTTTCTGCAATCTCTGCCTTTGAACAGCTTCAACAAACCGCAAGCGACGATTGGTGTCATGATTGATCAGGATCAGATGGCCAGCCTTACTCAAAATATTGTGGATCAATATGGCGGCTGGACTCTCGTCACCGATGCGGAAGGGCGGATCATTTTCTCCCTTGGCATTGAACAAGCCGAAGCCGAGCAAATGGCACAGAGTCGCCAGAGAGAAGCTAACGCTGCGGAAACGGAGCTGAACGTGCAGAATGTACAGCCTGGAAGTGATGGTCGGCTGCTGATATCGATACAGTCCAGTCAAAATGGATGGAATTACATGGCAGGGATTCCGGAGAAAGCACTCATGACAAAAGCGGACCAAATCAAACAAGTCACGCTGGTCTTTACTTTGGCAACCATTGCCTTGGGACTGTTAATTGGGCTGGTTCTGGCCTATCGGAATAGTGCACCCGTTTACAGATTGTTGGCCTCTTTTCGGGAACAAATCACCGATTCGCCAGGCAGACGGGGTAATGAATATGATTTTTTGGCAAGCCATATTAACAATCTGATTGCAAATAATGACTCACTTAAAAACGCCATGAATGAGCAGATTCCGTTATTGAGAGACGGTTTTATCAAACGTTTGTTAACCGGAGAAGTCTATACTTCACTGGAATTGGAGGTTATCTCATCCCAGGCGCACATTTCTCTTCATAGCAGCAAGGGCTTGACAGGCTTAGTGAAGGTAAACGGATATGCCAATCCAGACAGTGAAGAAATTATTCATGAACTGGGTGTTGCAAGGCTGCTCGTCAAACAGATACTTACAGAGTGGAATGCTACGGTTCTGATCACGGATTGGGGAACTGACCAGATCGCTTTTGCCTGTCCATTGGATGAGAACCCATTGAATGAAGCTGTTGGGAGATGTGAAAAAGAGCTGAACACGTTGATGGAAGTGATCTACCGGGAGCATCGGATATCCACAACAATTGGCACAGGTGCAGCTTACGAGGTCTGGAATGATGCAGGGCGTTCCTTTGACGAAGCCAAACAAGCTCTGGATTATGCCATTCATATGGGAACAGATCATCTGGTGAGATTTGAAGATACGATGAAGGAAAATGAAATGTTCTATTATCCGATTGAGTCTGAACAGCGCCTGCTGAACACGATCAAAGTCGGTGAGCCTGAAGAGGCGATACGCATTCTGGAGCAATTGTTTCTTCGTAATTTAGAGGAGCGGGAACTGTCCTACGAGATGACACAGCAGTTCATCATGGAGCTGAAGGGGACTTTTCTGAAGTTGGACGAACCAAAATTCAAGCTGGATGCCTCCCTGCTGGAGGAATATAAATCTCGTGTGACATCCATTCAGATGACAGAAACGATTACTTCGCTGCGTGCAAAATTCAAACAGTTAACAGAAGACATCTGCGGTGATTTCCAGAGAAGAAGAGCAGGAGCACATGCGGATACTGTAAGCGAAATGATTTGTTTTATCCAACATAATTATGGGGATGCAAACTTGACGATTTACCGGATTGCCGAGCACATGAGCAAGTCCGAGAAGTTTATATCCCAACTGTTCAAAGAACATACGGGAGAGAATCTTTCCGATTATGTAGAACGGATACGCATTGATGCTGCCTCGAACTTGTTGCACTCCACCGGTCAGACCATTGACGAGATCGCGGAGGCCACCGGGTATAATAGTGCACATTCATTCCGCCGAGCTTTCAAGCGGGTACGCGGCATTTCTCCGAGTGTGTTTCGGAAAATGGACGTTCATAGCAGTTAATGTAGGTTGTTTCTCGGGAACTATATTCGCCTTTTGTACTTTCTCAGCGTAACTGTACCTTTACGCATCCCCAGCGCAATCTTATGATTACTCAAAAAGTAAGCGCTACCAAGCCAAGTTGCAGTTCAGCATGATTTGGAGCCAAGAATGGGGGGATGATTCTGAGAACCACAATGACCAGTGGATCAAAGTCCGTAGAGAAACCAAGTAAACCGTTTGCCTTGAAGCAAGCATTATCCAGAAGCTGGAGGCGACATTGGCAGCTGTATCTGCTGATCCTGCCACCGATTGCTTACTTTATTATTTTCAAGTATGTACCCATGGTGAATGCGGTCCTGGCATTTAAAGATTACAACGTCATCAAGGGGATCTGGGGCAGTCCGTGGGCCGGAACCAAGTATTTCGAATTACTTTTCAAAAATCCGGCGTTTGTCATGCTGATCAAGAACACGCTCTACATTTCGTTTTACAGCCTGATCGTTGGTTTCCCAATTCCTATATTACTGGCGCTGGCGCTAAACGAAATCAAAAACATACGATTCAAAAAAACAGTACAAATGGTGACGTATGCTCCATATTTCATCTCTACTGTTGTTATGGTCTCCATCATTATGCTCTTTCTGTCTCCTAGGCTGGGTATTGTCAACACGATTGCCGGTGCCCTTGGTTTCGAAGCGGTGAATTTTCTCGGTGAGCCCGGACTGTTTAGATCCATCTACGTATTCTCCGATGTGTGGCAGGGGATGGGGTACTCCGCTGTGATATATCTGGCTGCTCTGGCAGGTGTTGATCCATCCCTGTATGAAGCCGCCAAAGTGGACGGAGCCAACCGAATACAGAAAATCATTAATGTTGATCTGCCTGGACTACTTCCGGCAGCCGTCATCATTCTGATCTTGAGTGTAGGGAATATCATGGCTGTTGGGTTCGAAAAAATATATTTGTTGCAAAATCCGCTCAACCTGTCTGCTTCGGAGATCATCTCCACGTATGTCTATAAAATAGGATTGCTGAATGCCAATTACAGCTTCGCTACTGCGGTTGGACTGTTCAACTCGGTGATTAACCTGATTCTTCTATTAATCGTAAACGCGGTCGCCAAGCGACTGTCCAATACAAGCTTATGGTAACGGGAGCGAAAGGAGGAGAACCAACCCATGTCTAACACACAGACAAATGCAGGTCGTTCGCGGATCAAGAGCAGCAGTACAATTCGTGAATCCTGGGGAGACCGCGTATTTATAACAGTTGTTTATTTCATGTTGACAGTCGTGCTCATTGCCGTGCTGTATCCCTTGATCTATATTGTGAGTTCTTCGCTTAGCAGCCCTGCTGCCGTCTCCTCGGGAAAAGTCTGGTTGTGGCCCATTGACCTGACGTTCGACGGTTACAAGTCTGTATTGCGGAATGATCAAGTCCTTACCGGTTATGCCAATTCCCTTTTCTATACAGCCTGCGGCACCTTCATCAGCGTGGCACTGACCATTATGATTGCTTATCCATTATCCAAAAAAACGTTTGTTGGTCGCAGCTCGTTAATGATGTTTATTACCTTCACCATGTTGTTCTCGGGAGGTTTGATCCCTACCTATCTAGTGGTGAAAACCATGGGACTGATTGATACCCGCTGGGCGTTGCTGATTCCCAATGCCGTCTGGGTATGGCAAGTCATCATTGCCCGTACCTTTTTTCAGAACTCGATACCGGAAGAATTGTCCGAAGCAGCAGATATCGATGGCTGCAGTGACATCCGGTTTATCTTCAGTATTATCCTGCCACTCGCCAAACCGATTATCGCCGTGTTGTCACTTATGTACGCTGTCGGTCAGTGGAATGCATACTTTGACGCCCTCATCTACCTGAAATCACAGTCGCTCTATCCGCTACAGCTGATATTGCGCAGTATTCTTATTCTGAACAGCAGTACGGGGAACATGGATGCATCGGAAATGATCAAACAGCAGCAGATGGCTGAACTCATGAAGTATTCGTTAATTGTGATGGCCAGCTTGCCGGTGCTAATCATCTATCCTTTTGTTCAACGGTATTTCGTGCAAGGCATGTTGATTGGCTCAGTTAAAGGATAAGTTCATTTTTTCTATCTATTCATGAGGGAGAGGATTGTATTGAAAAAAGCGGGATTCATCATTCTTACCTTTATGCTGTTTACCTCGTTGGTACTTGCCGGATGTTCAAGTTCTGATAAGGGGAACGGGGAAGGCAGCGACCCGTCAGGCAAGACAGCCATTAATGTGTTTGCTCACCAGGGTTCGGATACCAACCTGTCCACTAACAAATTCACGAAGAAAATGGAAGAGAAGTTTGATATTCAGTTCAACTGGACTACGGTTCCATTCGACGGTGCAGCGGAGAAAAGACAGATTTCACTGGCTTCCGGTGATTATCCGGACTTGTATCTGCTCATCCCTTGGGTAGATCGATTCTCCCAGACAGACTTGTTGAAGTTTGGTCAGCAGGGGGTTATTTTGCCGCTGAATGATCTGATTGAGGAGCATGCTCCTAATATTAAAAAAGTGCTTGAAAGCAATGACTATTATCGGGCCATGAACACTGCTCCCGACGGAAATATCTATGGTTTGACGGGTCTAAATGAATGTTTTCACTGTTCATACCCGAACAAGATGTGGGTCAACACCAAATGGATGGAACAACTGGGCCTGACCGAACCCACGACGACAGAAGAATTTAAGGAAATGCTTCGGGCATTTAAAACGAAAGACCCGAACGGGAACGGTAAAGCCGACGAAGTACCGCTAAGCGGCTCGACTGAAAATTTCGGTGTGCACATTATTCCGTACTTGATGAACGGTTTTATCTATGACGACGATCGGAATTATCTGATTGTCAATCAGGGGAAAGTGGAGACCGTAGTGAACAAACCGGAGTGGAAAGAAGGACTTGCCTATATTAAATCCCTGTACGATGAAGGGTTGATTGATCCAGGGGCTTTTACCCAAAATGTCGGGGCCTTCAAAAAAATTGGCGATAACGCCGACGCACAGCTTCTGGGTGCCGGGGCAGCCATGCATCCATCGTTATTCGTAACGACTGCCGAAGGTTCACCTTACGGGAATGATTACAATCCCATCCCTCCATTGAAGGGACCCAATGCTGCTTATGCTACGTACAACTATCCGATTGATCCCGGAGCGTCCTTTGTACTGACAAACAAAGCCAGTGAGGAAACGCAGATCGCGGCCATAAAGCTGCTGGATTATTTCTATACCCAAGAAGGGACCATGGCATCATATCTGGGAGAAGAGGGCGTAAGCTGGCGCAAACCACAAGAAGGAGAAGTGGCGCTCAATGATCAGATTGAGCCGTTATATAAAGCCATTCCGCTTCCTTCTGGAGAAGAACCTCGTAATGACAGTTGGGCTGCATTAAGTCAGTACAATCATCACCGTGCATATCGGGACGCCGAAGTACAGGGGACAGACATCTATGCCAATGATGGTTATGAGCGACGGCTCTATGAGGCGACATTGTTAATGGAGGGCAAGGAACCGAAAGAGGTTTTCCCTCATTGGGCATTGTGGGTAGATCCGTCCCTTGCTGATGAAGCCAGCATGATGCAGACCAATCTCAAGGATTACATCGATCAGAACGCCCTGCAATTTATTACAGGCGCCAAAAGTTTGGATAAGGATTGGGATGAATATGTGAAAGGGCTGGAGGGACTGAACATTAATCGATATCTGGAGATTATGCAGTCTTCCTATGATACTTCTTCTGTTTCCAAATAATTAAAGTATCTGAATCATACAGAGCGGGAAAAGTTAATGTCTGTATTTGCACACCCAAACGTTCCCGGTTCGCAATCAATATATGCGAGCCGGGAACGTTTTTTATTGATATAGATTAAATCGTAAATTTCAATGCATCCTTCTTAAAATTCTATGATTGAACCTGTCCTGCAAGCCAAATATTCACAGGACAGATTCAACGGTTCGCGCACATTCCCTTGGTTTAGTACATGCGATATCTTCCGCTTAGAGCCAGCATGCTGAAAAAATACAAGCAATTGTCGTAATAACGTCGCTCTCCCTGACGCAGAGGGGTGTTCCAGAACTTGCGAACGAATGTGTCAGCATGTGGACCGTCCGCAGCCAGTGAAGCCATGGCATTGGTAGCCAGCAAACCTACAGGATGCAGTGAAGGTTCGTCGAAAGGTTCACCTTCTATTGTATAACGACGATAATCGGACATTTCAATATCACTGAAGAAGGACTGAATCCGATTGGATTGTTCGATCTGCCAGTGATCCTTGCGGAACCATTCCCAGTCCAGCGCTACATTTGCAGCAACACGGTAGGCATCACTGTAAAAATGTCTGAAATCACCATGCGGCTGTATAGGAGCCGGAGAGCCGTCATAGTTCGCATATTCAGGTGATAGTCCGGTTACGGGATGGCAGGCTGTATGAAGGTAAGCACGACTAGCGGCCGCCGCTTCTTTCCAGAAGCTCTGATCTTCTTCATCCGCATATTTCGCGAATAGTTCATAAAAATGAGGCAAATGGTAGGAGGGGTCGCTAAACGGTGTTTCTGGTATGAATTTGATCAGTTTTGTTTCCGGGTCCCACATGGGATCGCCTTCGCCGTCTTCGCCCTGATGTATACATGCACGAAGGATCTTGCGGGCTTGTGCCTTGTAATCATAAGGTTCAGCGCCATCGCCCCAGCGGTTGGAGGCAAAAAAAAGCGCCATGGCAAAAAACTCCTCACCATCAGGAGCAGGACCTTGCGAGAATCGGGTTCCGTCAGGCTTGCAATGCCAGGCAAAATAATCTTTATAACGTCCCGCTTTATGTTGCATAAACGTGTGTGAGAAATTCCAGAGTCGATCAAATTCTTCCTTTTTGTCCATCTGAACAGCCATCATCATGCCATAGGACATGCCTTCGGAGCGAACATCGAGATTACCGGTGTCCAGCAAATAACCCTTGTCCTCACCCATGGGGTAATATATTCGAGTATTGTCATCGCCATAAAACAGCTCGTTCCATGTTTCTTCCAATCTGTTCGTGATCTCATTCTCATCGTAACCTAGCTTCAAAAACAGATTTGTATATGTACCCGTATCCCACGCGCCTTGACCCGTGATATTCATGAGTATCCTCCTTCATCAATGCGGTTTTTCAAAATTATAACATGGAAATAGTATACAAATTAAAGCGTTTACATGAAAAATTATAGGTGTTCTGATCTGCATGTCATTGTACTCAACTTAAAATGATATATTGGTTAAAATCCTATACTTTGTCAGGTTGTTGTAAAATTATGTAAGGGATACACTTTGGGAGAAGGATCACATCAGATCTAATAATAATACAAGCTGTGATCCTTTAAATGTTGTTTGAGGATGGTCAGAATCTAACCGGAAGGATGTGATGGTGATTTATGCTCCCGGATTCAGGAGATGCAGGTGAAAACACGGAATTCACTGCACCGCGCGATCCAGTTGGAGTGAAAGCGTCGGCAGTCAAGCCCACAATTGATTTTGAGTCACATAGATATCGCGACATGATTGGCCGATCTCTTCTGAACAAAGGAAATAATGTCAGATTAAAACGAGCCATTGAGAAGGCAAAAAACGGCGAACCTGTCGTTATCGCTTATATTGGAGGCTCCATTACCCATGGTGCTGGTGCAGTACCTATTCATCTCCAAAGTTACGCTTATCGGTCGTATGAGTCGTTCAAATTTATGTTTGCGCTTTCAAAGGATAATCCGATTCATCTGATTAAAGCAGGTGTGGGTGGAACTCCATCAGAACTGGGGATTGTACGTTATGATCGTGATGTGCTGAGGGGAGGTGCCGTTCAGCCGGATATTGTCATAATCGAATTCGCAGTCAATGACGCAGATGATGAAACCCAAGGTAAATGTTACGAGAGTCTGGTACTCAAAGCACTTACTGCCGATAACAAGCCAGCGGTCATCTTGTTATTCAGTGTATTCGAAAATGACTGGAATCTACAGGATCGTCTCGCTCCGGTAGGCTGGCATTATGATCTGCCAATGGTAAGTGTGAAAGATGCTGTCGTAGATCAGTTCAACAAGACAAAAGGTGAAGGCAACGTTATTTCCAAAAACCAATTTTTCCATGATATATATCATCCAACTAACATAGGGCATCGAATTATGGCCGATTGTTTGGAATATTTGTTCGACGTGACGAATCGTTCTGAGTGGGATGAGAAAGATCATGATATTGAAAAAGCTCCGCTAATTGGAAATGAATTTGTTAATGTGAAGCTGTTGGATCGGAAAAACGGCAATCACATTGCCCGAATCGATGCAGGCTCTTTTTGTAAAACAGACACGGATTTGCAGATGGCTGAGATGGATGCTCATGACTATGGTACACCTCAGTTCCCCCATAACTGGATGCGTACAGGAGAGGAAAAAGAGGATCAGAGCAGCTTTCGGATAAGTTTGCAGTGCAAAAGCCTCATTCTGATCTTCAAGGATTCTGGTAACGACGAATTCGGAACTGCACATATCAAGGTAGATGGGGTATTCGTCCAAAAAGTCGATCCGCGTCAAGTGAACTGGACCCATTGCCATGCCATACTTCTGCTTAACGAAGAGCATGTGGGGGAGCACTCCATCGAGATCGAAATGGCGGAAGGTCATGAACATAAATGCTTCACCATTCTGGGTTTTGGCTATGTGGATTAACTGAAGACTGATAGTCACTCATATGTTCGGAGGAAAAGAGAATGGAATTGATCTCACCAGCAGTAACGGGATATGACCAGTATCGGGAGAATATACCACGTGGAGTCATGGAGACGGTAGAGTATCCTTCCACAACGGTTGGCACTTCCCGTAAAACGATGGTGTACACCCCACCAGAATTTTCTTCGACAACGATGTATCCTGTACTTTTTCTTTTGCATGGTATTGGTGGAGACGAAACCGAATGGCATACTCATGGTTCTCCCCAAATTATTCTCGATAATCTGTACAACGATAACTTGCTTGAGCCAATGGTTATTGTTTTCCCCAACGGTCGTGCAATGTCGAATGACCGAGCTGAAGGAGACCTGTTTGAACCTGAGAAAATCAAAGCATTTAAACGGTTTGAATCCGATCTGCTCAACGATTTGATACCTTACATGGAGTCGAACTACCCTTTGCATAAAAGCCGGGATAAAAGGGCGATTGCTGGTTTATCCATGGGTGGAGGTCAATCCTTAAATATCGGATTAAGTAATCTAGACCATTTTGCATGGATCGGTGCTTTCTCCGCAGCCCCAAACACCAGAAGTCCGGAGCTACTTGTCCCTGATCTTTCGAAAGCGCCTTCATTACTCTCGCTGTTATGGATCTCTTGCGGTGAACAGGACAATCTTATAGAGATTAGTCTTGGGGTTCACCAATATTTGGCGCAACACGGAGTCCCTCACATTTGGCATGAGGAAAGTGGAGGACATGATTGGCCCGTATGGAAGAACGATCTGTATCTGTTTTCGCAACGTCTTTTCAAGTGAATTTGCTGAAGAACATTCATATCGGATTGTAGCATCAACCTAATCTATTAAAATATCAGGAGGTATTATCTATGTTCAAATTTAGCAAAAAATTGTTAACCGTTGTTCTTGCAGCTTCCATGAGTTTTGGTGTCTTCGCAGCAACATCGAGCGCAGCAACAGATTATTGGCAAAATTGGACAGATGGCGGAGGAACGGTCAACGCCGTGAATGGATCGGGCGGGAATTACAGCGTGAATTGGCAAAATACCGGGAACTTTGTTGTCGGGAAAGGGTGGACATACGGTACACCTAATCGAGTAGTCAATTACAATGCTGGTGTATTTTCTCCATCAGGTAACGGATATCTGACCTTCTATGGTTGGACAAGAGGCGCACTCATTGAATACTACGTGGTGGATAGCTGGGGAACATATCGTCCGACTGGCACGTACAAGGGCTCAATGACTAGTGATGGTGGCACATACGACATTTATACAACGATGAGATATAATGCACCTTCCATTGATGGTACGCAGACTTTCCCTCAATATTGGAGTGTAAGACAGTCCAAGAGACCGATCGGAGTCAATTCTACCATCACGTTCAGTAATCATGTGAATGCATGGGCGAGCAAAGGGATGTACTTAGGCAACAGCTGGTCCTATCAGGTGATGGCAACAGAAGGTTATCAAAGCAGCGGAAGCGCAAACGTGACGGTTTGGTAAAAATGATGTGATGCAGTTCAACGTCTGCACCTGCATTTGAATTCAATTTTCCGGTAGCGTTGAGTAACGTTATTCTCTAGACTAACCGACCTCGACGTTGCCGGATTTAAGCTTAGTAAAGGAGAATAATTGAATGAGGAAGCTGGTATGGTTAATTTTAATCGCTATAGTTGTTAGTCTAAGTGCTTGTTCAGCAAGTAATACCAAATTAAACGATGACTTGGTATTTGTCGAAGGGGGAGCCTTCAAGAGTAGTAAGCCGAGTCAGATTGATAAAAATGAAACGCTGGATTCCTTCTATATTGGCAAATACGAAGTAACTCAAAAAGAATGGATGGAGGTTATGGGGGAAAACCCTTCTGGCTTCAAGGGAGATGACCTGCCTGTTGAAATGGTCAGCTGGTATGACGCAGTGGAATACTGTAATCAAAAAAGTATAAAAGAAAACCTGAAACCTTATTACAATATAGACAAAGACAATCAGGACACGAATAACCACAACGAAAACGACAATATAAAATGGACTGTAACGATCAACGAGGACGCCAACGGTTATCGTTTACCCACAGAGGCGGAATGGGAATACGCTGCAAGCGGGGGTCAAAAGAGCTTAAATTACACATACAGCGGAAGTAATAATCCTGATGAAGTTGCTTGGTACTGGGTAAATGCCGGCGAGAAGATTCTGACGGGTGACTGGAGCTGGCCCGCTATTGAGAGCAACCGTAATCAAACCAAAAAAGTCGGAACTCAGAAGGCAAATGAGTTAGGAATCTATGATATGTCTGGGAATGTGAGAGAATGGTGCTGGGACTGGTACAGTGATTCGGAAAGTCCCAATCAATCCTGGCGAGTTGTAAAAGGCGGAGGCTGGATTGGCGGTGTCAATAACAATGAAATATCATTTCGAGGCAAATTTGATGCAAATGGTTTTGGTCCCGATCAAGGATTCCGTATTGTACGTGGAGAATGAAAAATCTTTTTCCTGACAATAGATTACTTCTGAGCTAAACCTATACTTTGTCGGGTGAAAACCTATAGTTTAACAGGTTGTTGTACCAAAATGTAAGCGTTACACTTGAATTGTTATCCCGACGCTTCGCTACAATCGGAGCGTTTTTATAGTACGGTCTGGTGGAAATTTTGTACTCCAAGTTGTGCGAGCAGACAACAATCCTGCTGTTGTTCTGCTGTTTAGCGTTTCTAGAACAACTGGAATCTACCTTTAGATATAGATAAAATACATGCAGCTGATCAAGGATAAAAGAGAGGTGAGCTAATGTACAAGGTCATTGTCGCGGATGATGAACCGTTTATGCTAGAAGGATGGAGAACGATGATTGACTGGCGAGCTTGCGGATATGAACTATGCGGAACGGCAACGGATGGGGAGGAAGCACTTGCTTTATTCAACTCGGTTGAACCGGATCTTGTCGTCACTGATATTCAAATGCCTGTTATGGATGGTCTTGGTTTGATTCACACCTTGCGAGAAGATCTCGCCTATACCTCTAAAATTGTTATCGTTACAGGATACTCGGATTTTAATTACGCGAAGCAAGCCATACGGTATCAGGTCGATCAGTATGTGCTTAAACCTCTTGTTCCCGAGGAAATTCACCAAATCCTTATGGAAATGATTGAACCTCTGGACAAACGCAGAAATGAGCAAAAACAGCAAAATGGAGTCATGGTTACAGATGAAACCGATGAGAATCATCTTAATGAATATCGGATAAGCGAAGAATATGATTTAGAGCAAATGATGAACATCTCCAAAGAGATCTTGGCGTTGATTGAATCAGAAAATACGTATTCTATCGATATAGCAGTGAGTGCACTGTTAGAGAAGAGTGAGAAAGCAGAGGTTTCGTTGGAATGGATACATCATGTCATTCGATATATCCATGGGGAGTTGCTACGTAAATATGGAAAAAGAGAGGGTTGCAGAGAAATACTCTGTGAAAAAGAATGGCATGAGGCTGCGAGTTGGTCTTCCGGCACATTGCAAGACCTGTGTGTTCGACTGTCCAAGCAACTTTCCCAGTCTGAATTGAAGCAAAAGACGGGTACGGGAGGGCTGGTTGCAGAAGCAGTGAATGAATTGAAGCAACACTATCGAAGTAAAATTAAATTACAAGATGTAGCTAATCGTATTCACGTGAATTCTGCCTATCTGGGTCAACAGTTCAAGCGGGAGATGGGGGTCAGTTTCAGTGACTATGTACACCAGCTTCGTGTTGAGGAGGCCCGTAAACTCCTGCGACGAACCAATATGAAGATCACTGACATTGCATTCAGGCTAGGATATCATGATGCTGAATATTTCACCCAAAAGTTCAGAGCGCATACAGGGGAGCTTCCGTCAGTCTATAAAAACAAAAACCAAGGGTGATCATATGCGTCATAAATTCTGGATGTTCAGTAAGGTTAATGATATTCCTCTCCGATCCAAATTTCTGCTTATTTATGTACTTAGTATTCTCCTTCCTGTAATAACGATTAATATCTTCTTTTATCAACGCACCTCTGCGGATATCAAGATTAGAGAACAGGAAAATCTGCGTAAATCCATCGACAGGGCTGCGGGGGAACTGCTTGGCATGATTGATGAGAGCGTTGCCCTGAGTCGAATTATTGCAGCAGACGATTCGCTCTATGAGGCACTGGATCGGACCTATCACTCCCCCGTTGATTATTACAACGTCTACCATGCATTCCTGCGTGACAAATTAACACGGTATATGTCAGCGAATATTCTGGAGGTGCGTATTTATACGGACAACGATACCATTCAGACGGGCAGTCATTATATTGTAATGAAAGACAAGAATGTACTCCCTGGATTGAAACAGCTGAAATCCACCAGTGGAGGCATTCTTGTCGTTGATTATATTGAGCCATCCGGATTTAACGCGGGAAGAAGAATCAGTGTGATTGGCAAAATGGACACCTATACTTCCTATGCCAATTACAACAAGTATTCCAAGATTGATCTGGAACTTAGCCGGGTGTATAGCATTTTAAATCGTGAATCAGACAGTCTTCAGCTGCGTCTGGTGGACAGCAACAATCGAACTGTCGTTTCAAGTGGAGAGTTCAGCGAAACCGACTTATCCCCCCCTGATAATGAATCAATGCTCAAGGAATCTGGGGATTCTGCTTACACGCTCGAAAAATCGTTGGGGAATCTAGCCTACCTAAAGGGTTGGAAATTGATTGGAGTTGCTGATACGCGTCACCTTGACCACCTGCTGCAAGAAGCCTTTAAATCAATTTTGGGGTTACTCGCATTAAGTATCGTGGTCCCCTCTGTATTGATCTATATTATTTTGCGTTCCTACCACTATCGGATTCGCAAGCTATCCAGACATATGGAGAAGGTTCGTAACGAACGATTCGATCTGATTGAAATTCACGAAGGCCGCGACGAAATTGGCGGGCTTATTCGTACATTTAACATCATGATTGGTAAAATTCATACGCTGATTAATGACGTATATAAACTGGAAATCCGTCAAAAAGATCTGGAGCTGGATCAAGTGAGGACTGAATTGTCCATGCTCCAGAGTCAGATGAATCCCCATTTTTTATTTAACACATTAAATGCCTTGCTGGTCGTTAGTACGAAGAATGGATATACAGAAGTAATTGAGATTATTAAAAGTCTGTCCAAACTGATGAGACAATTGCTCAGTCATTCTGACAATCTGATTCCTTTGCAAGAAGAGCTGCAATTTACGAATCTTTATCTCCAGATTGAGAAGTTTCGCTTTGGAGAGCTGTTTGATTACACCTTCGAGGTTGATCCTGATGCAGCTTCGTTGCTTATTCCACGAATGAGTATTCAACCGCTCGTCGAAAATGCCTGCAAACACGGCTTGCAGGCGCGGAAAAATGGAAGGGAGATCAAGATAACGGCGAGACGAAACACGTCTGAACTGGTTATTCAAGTGATCGATAATGGAATCGGTATGGATGCAGGGAGACTAACCGAGCTCCTGCGAGATATCCGTTCTGAAAGACCCAGGAACGGCGAGCATGTAGGACTCCGCAATGTCTACCGCAGGTTGGAACTCTTTTATGAAGGAAATGCGATATTTGATCTAAGCAGTGTACCTGGAAAGGAAACTATTGCAGGGTACCGGATACCGATCTCCAAGCTGGAACAGAGGAAATAGGAGGTAAACTCTCATGTATAAAGTACTGTTAGTCGATGATGAACCTTATGCCATTGAAGGGTTACAGCTTCTGATCAATTGGGAAAAGTATGGTTTTGAAATCAGAGGCGTGTGCGCCAACGGTG
Source organism: Paenibacillus sp. FSL k6-2145 (assembly GCF_037976585.1). Taxonomy (NCBI): domain Bacteria; kingdom Bacillati; phylum Bacillota; class Bacilli; order Caryophanales; family Paenibacillaceae; genus Paenibacillus; species Paenibacillus sp. FSL k6-2145. Next base: position 5,462,998 of record NZ_CP150267.1, read on the forward strand.
AGGAAGCCATTCGGATGATGGAACAAGATCAACCTGATCTCGTGGTGACAGACATTCGTATGCCTGTGATGAATGGGCTGGAACTTGTCGAAGAAGCAAGGCGATTGGAACATGAGTCTGTGCTGTTTGTCATCACGAGTGGATACAGTGACTTTAATTATGCCAGACAAGCTATTCGATTAGGTGTCTCCAACTATCTAACCAAACCGGTTGACAGTACAGAAGCAGAGGATATGTTGGTCCGTCTGCGTATGCAATTACAGGAGCGTGAAAACCAGGAGCGTATTCGGGAACAGGCAAACGAGCAAAGGATCAAAGCGTTTTTGTCTGCATTGATTAAGGATAAGCAAAATATATCGGAGCAAGAGATGTCAGAGATCCTTCCTCGTTTAAACAAGTCCCATTGGGCATACCTGCGGATAGCCTTTCAGGGAGATATTCAGGAAGTCTGTTTAGTAGCCGAACAAACGGCTGAAGAAACAACTTGCTGTTATGTGATAGACAGAACAAGAGACTCATTGGGACTTGTATGGGGGGAGGAAACGAATGATAGGAATGAGACATTTGAAGCAGTTAAAGCTTTTACCCAGCGTTTGATGAACAACATGCAACATAACGGCTGCGAAGATATTCATATCGCGGTTGGATTAACGGTCAACAAACTGGAGCATTTATCTGAATCCTTCCGCTCCGCTCAGGAAGTTGGGCGTTATTTGTTTTTTAATCAAGAGCGTCTTTTGTTTGCCGAAGATATTCAGCTGGAGAATTGGCAGTTTGATCCGGAAACACTATCAGAAGTGGACCACATTTGCGATTTGCTTGAAAACGGTTCTGTAGAGGAACTCTCGTCTGCGATTCGGAGTGCTTTTGAACTGTTTATACAGATGAAGGCTGCGCCAGAGATTGTACATATTTTCTCTACCCATATTATATTCCGCGGATTGTCCCTGTGTAGAGAATTAGGAGGAGAACCTAATGCTCTAATGAACGAATTGGCGAGTGGAATTCTGGAGAAGGGCCATCGAAATATAGAAGAGGTTGCTAACAATCTGGAACATTTCTGTTTGCAATGCAAGTCAGAACTCGCTATTTTCCGGGAGAGGCAAATGGGCGGCATCCAGGCAACGGTTGCTGAATATGTGCAGATGCATTATAGGGAGACATTTACGATCCAGGAGCTCGCAGAACGATTCTACGTGAATCCTGTCCATTTAGGGCAATCCTTTTTGCGAAAGTATGGTAAGGGTGTAATCGAGGTAGTACATGATCTAAGAATGGAAGAAGCGAAGCGTCTGCTCCAGCAGACGAATCAAACATCCAGTGCGATTGCAGAGCAGGTAGGGTACCGCAGTTACCAGCATTTTCTTAGACACTTCGAAAGACGAACAGCCATGAAACCTGTAGAATACAGGCAAAAGTATGCGAATTGATCCATGAAAAAGAAGAACCCCTCCTGAATAAGACCTACAATTACAGGGGGGTAGACCTTAAATGTATATATTTTGTAACCGCATACATTTCTTCATACTAAAAACAGTAAGACATACCACTTCCAAGGAGGGCAAGTACATGGGGGGACTTAAGAAAAAGAAGCTTTGGGGTTCCGTATCACTCGTTCTGGCTTTGAGTTTGGCACTTGCAGGATGCAGCGGTGACAATGAGAAAACGACTACAAAGGATGGGAAAGAGGTACTGAACATCACGGCCTTTATCGGAACGCCAAATCAGGCGCCAGCTAAAGATAACCGAATCTACAAGAAGATCCAGGATGAACTCGGCGTCAATCTTGAGATGGAGTTTCTTGTGGGTGATCTTCAACAGAAGCTCGGCGTTATGATTGCCGGTGGCGATTTCCCTGACTTGATCACAGCAGATACCAAATTGGTATCAGCCGGTGCGGTTATTCCGCTCGAAGATCTCATTGAAGAGCATGCACCTAATCTGAAGAAACATTTCGGTAAAGACTGGAACCGGATGAAAGACTCCAGTGATGGACATATTTACTGGTTGCCTAACTATGGTGTGTATACAGGGGAGTTCATTAGTAACTATTATTCTGGTCCTGCATTCTGGATTCAAAAGTCCATACTGAAGGATGCCGGGTACCCGACTCCTAAAACGTTGGATGATTTCACAAAGTTGATCCGTGATTATGCAGCCAAGAATCCGACTATTGATGGTCAACCGACGATTGGTTTCACTACATTGGCTTCAGACTGGCGGACGTTCCCTTTGCTTAACCCACCTGAACATCTTACGGGTCACCCCAATGACGGGGGCGTAGTCGTAGATGATAGTGGAGTCGCAACCGTTTTTGCCGACAAAGATATCTCCAAACGGTATTATAAAGAACTAAACAATCTGTATAACGAGGGATTGCTGGATAAAGAAGCCTTTGTTCAGAACTATGATCAATATTTGGCTAAAATTTCTTCGGGACGTGTGCTTAGTATGTTCGACCAGCACTGGAATTTCCAAGCCGGCGAAGACCCACTCGTAGCACAGGGGAAAATTGGCCAGACATACGTAGGCTTCCCGCTTGTCTATGATACAAGTATCACAGATCATTATCTGGATCGTCCGGTCATTAACTTGAACAATGGTTTTGGTATCAGTAAAGATGCCGAAGACCCAGTCGCACTCATCAAATTCCTCGATAAGCTTATGGACGAGAAGTACCAGAAGCTCTTGTCATGGGGTGAAGAGGGTGTAGACTATCAAGTGAATGAAGAGGGAAGATTCTATCGTACACCAGAGCAACGGACAGAGCAGGATGATCCGGCATGGAGATTGGTTAACAAAGCTGAAGGTTTCTACGCTGCTGCACCAAAGCTCGAAGGAACATTTGAAGATGGCAATGCAATTGGAGCGATCAACCAACCTGAGGAATTCTATGACAACCTCAAACCGGAAGATAAAGAACTTCTGGATGCATATGGCTTCAAAACGTGGAGCGACTTCTTCTCTCCTGCACCAGAAAATCCAGTGTACTATCCAGCATGGCAGGTCGATCTGAAAGAAGGCTCTGATGCTGCGGTAGCGAACAAACAAATGACAGACACTTCGTTGAAATTCTTGCCTAAGGCGATCATGTCAAAACCGGATGAGTTCGATAACATTTGGACTGAATATGTAGACGCTTACAAGAAAATTGATGTCAAATCCTATGAAGACCGGATTAATGAACAACTGAAATGGAGAATCGAGAACTGGTCTGTTAAATAAAAAAATGCGGCAATGATTCTCTCGGAAGGTATCAACCAAAGGATTACTCAGGTGAGTGCCTTCCGAGGACATCATGCATAAAGTCGCTGCAAGCCAATAGGAGGAGTGAAAGATGGCGAACACGCCTGGAGCCATACCAGAGCAAACCACCCGTACAGTCGTTACCAAAGCACCACTGTTAAAACGATTGCGCGGACAAAGACAACTCATGTTCATGTCATTGCCCATCGTTGCGTACATTCTCGTATTCTCGTATTATCCCATTTGGGGCTGGGTTATGGCCTTTCAGAATTACAGTCCTGCGAAGAGTTTCGCCCAGCAGGAATGGGTCGGGCTCAAACACTTTAAGTTTTTGCTAACAGACGATGCATTTCTTAACGTGCTTCGTAATACCATTGCGATGAGCGTAATCAATATGGTACTCGGATTTGCGACAGCAATTATATTTGCCATTTTACTTAATGAGATCAAACATAAGTTATATAAACGAACCATTCAAACAATATCGTATTTACCTCACTTTCTCTCATGGATTATTGTGACAGGTATCGTAGCAAGTTCACTATCTGTAGATGGTGGGATTGTGAATGTGGTACTCATGAAGCTGAATATCATTCAAGAACCTATCATGTGGCTTAGCGTTCCGGAATACTTCTGGGGCATTGTAGGCGCATCCCATGTATGGAAAGAAGTTGGCTGGAATGCCATTATTTATTTGGCGGCCATCACGTCTATCGATCCTTCCCTCTATGAAGCGGCAGAGATTGATGGTGCGAACCGATATAAGAAAATGCTGTATGTGACCTTACCCGGAATCAAATCCATTGTTATCATTTTGCTGATCATGAATATGGGCTGGATTTTGGAAGCTGGATTCGAGGTTCAGTATCTGTTAGGTAATGGTGTGGTTGTCGACTGGTCACAGACGATAGATATATTTGTCCTGAAATATGGACTACAGATCGGGAATTATTCTTTGGCTACTGCGGCAGGTATCTTCAAAACAGTAGTTAGTATCACGCTGATCTTTGCGGCGAATTCAATTTCCAAACGGCTCGGGGAAGACCGATTAATATAAGGGGGACTAGAGATGGGAATCAATAAATCTCGGCTTGAACCGATTGTCTTCCATACGTTAAATGGTATACTGATGATCGCAATCGCGATTGTTACCCTGTATCCGTTTGTGAATACACTCGCCGTATCTTTCAATGCCGGTAATGACACCATTCGGGGTGGGATTTATCTGTGGCCTCGGGTATGGACAGATCAGAACTACAGAGCAGTATTTGCAGGAGGGACCATCTTCAGCGCCTTTGGTATATCTGTGGCGAGAACGGTTTTGGGGACAGTGTTAAGTCTATTCTTAACCTCCATGCTGGCTTACACACTAAGCCGAAAAGATTATATATTACGAAAGCCCATTACCATTACAGTTGTTCTTACGATGTATTTTAGTGCAGGTCTTATTCCAACTTACTTCCTAATGAAAGATTTGCATTTGTTAAACAACTTCCTGGTGTACATTATTCCTGGGCTGATCAGTGCCTTTAATATGATTGTTATTCGAACCTATATCCAGACACTACCCGAGGGATTGATCGAATCCGCCAAAATTGATGGTGCTGGAGATTTCAGAACATTCATTTCCATTATTCTACCGCTGTGCCAACCGGTTCTGGCTACTGTTGCACTGTTCATTGCAGTGGGTCAATGGAATTCTTGGTTTGATACGTTTCTGTATGCATCTTCCAAACAAAACCTGAGCACGCTGCAATATGAGTTGATGAAACTATTATCATCTTCCATGAATTCCAACAGCAGTGCAGCCGTCGCCAATGGTGCAGATCTTGGCGCTGCGCGCAACATGGTCACACCTGTATCTATTCGGGCAGCGATTACGATTGTTGCCGCATTACCCATCTTAGTCGTATATCCATTTTTGCAGAAGTATTTCGTTCATGGCTTGCAGCTTGGAGGGGTAAAAGAGTAAACTTAATGCAGTTCCAGATAACCGATCAAAAACGGTCACTAGGTGACCGTTTTTTCATGTTTTTTAAACGGCGGACCGTAGTATGTCAATTGTACACGAATCTAACTTATTCAATAATGTTGTTGACAATTAAATTAAAGTTACTATAATTTATATTTACTTGATTCACCAGTCAGTCTCTTTTCAGGGTGCCACTGCGCGCGAAAGCCCTATATCAAGAACTGTCCACAGCGCCTGACCATCCCGAGCTCTTACCATTTTATCAAGGAGACTGAAGAGAAAATGAAAGTATTAATTGTGGAAGACTCCATTTTCGTACAGAAATTACTTACAAAGCTGATTGTTGATCATATTCCAGAATGCGAGATTCAGATTGCTAACAATGGAGAGCAAGGATACAACCTATTCAAGGAATTTCAACCTGATTTTATAACCACCGACCTGCTAATGCCTGGTTTGAACGGACAAGAAATGCTGCGAATGATTCGAGAAACGGATAGCAATGTCAAAATTATTATCTTATCTGCAGATATTCAGAAGACAACTAGGGATGAAGTTGAAATGTTAGGCATTTCTGGTTTTTTGAATAAACCTTTAACCGCCGAGAAGGCAACTACCATGATTCAACTGATTCAGGCGGCCTATCATGCTGAATGATTTACAGAAGGATTTGCTAACTGAACTAGTGAACGTTTACGTGGGACAAGCGGCTAACATGTTGTCAGAGATTGTAGACAAGCGTATCGTTTTGAATATTCCAGAAGTGGAACTAATCTCCATATCCGATGTTGATCCTGGAGATCGAAGATACAACATTTTCTTTAGTGAAGGTCACCTGTTTAGGTCATCCTTACAGTTTGGATATGAATTTCAGGGAAAAGCATTTCTGATGTTTCCTGTTGAGCAGGCTAAAGTATTGGCAAACATCTGTCTTGGAGAACTGGGTGAGAGCGTTATACCGAACGATCCGAACCTGATGGACACGGATTTGGACGTTTTGAAGGAAGTTAGCAATGTCCTGCTTAACGCCATTATTGGAGAATTCGGTAATTTCCTGGAGATGAAACTGGAATACGTCCTGCCTGATATTGAACTGATCTATGTCACCAATTCCGATCAACAAATATTACTTCAAAATGAAGTCTATGTCCTGGTTTTACATACCTCGTTTTTACTTGCTGATACGGATGTGACAGGTATCATTGTCATAGCATTAAGTATGAACTCCATATCGAGCCTGCTGGCCAAAATGGACGCTTTGTTGGAGGCGGACAATGGATAATCTCATTTCGCAAGCTTTGAACAAAGCCCATATGGGAATAATGATCGTGGACAGACATTTGAAAATTGTTGTGTGGAATGCCTGGTTGGAACGTTTTACTGGCAAAAATGCAGAAGAGGTAATTGGCTTGAATCTGCTTGAGGTATGCCCGCGGTTTAAGTCGAACATGTATCTCAATATTTTGCAAAATGCGCTGTATCATGGACAGAGCAGATTTTGCTCAAGCGCGTTACATAAGGCCTTCATTCTTCCTAATGAAGGAGAGGATGAACACTTATTCAGACAAAATATGCATGTTGAACCGCTCTATCATGAAGATCGCAGTTATGCCCTTATTCAGATTACTGACATGACAAACACAAACACCCGGGTATATAAACTTAAAAATCTGATTAAAGAACTGGAGACGGAGTACGCCAAAATCAAAATCTCCGAGAAAATCAGCAAACATTTGTCTTTGCATGATCCACTTACAGGTCTGCCTAATCGTCTTGCTTATAATGACCGTCTTGCCTGGGCTATCAGTCATGCTCAAAGAAACCATAATAAACTTGCCATTATGTTTGTGGATGCTGATGGGTTTAAACAAGTGAATGATACATATGGACACCATGTTGGCGATCAAGTGTTGCTGGAGATGGCAAAGCGATTAAGCGAAACGATTCCAAGTACGGACACAGTAGCACGGCTTGGCGGGGACGAATTCATCATTTTAAGCCACCTGAAAGATGATCACGATGCTGAAATTATCGCTAAAAGATTGGAAGCTGCATTCAGTACCCATTTCAAAATTGCCGGAAACTATATCAACCTTTCGATGAGTATTGGTATCAGCCTATTTCCCAAACATGGACAGGAGCCTTCCGAACTTCTGAGACATGCGGATGGAGCCATGTACAAGATTAAAAAGAATGGCAAGAATGGTTACGGAATTTATGAACCTGAAAATGTTTAAGAAATCTAAAAATGCCTTTTAATAAAGTTGCTACAATAGCAACTTTATTTGTCTATACAATTAACATAAGAAAAAATACGTTTTTTCCTCTATTACTGTACGGGATGTCGATTATCTTAATCATAGTGGGGTATTTTATATTCGATTGAGAGCCGCTGTATTAGCGGCTTTTTTGGATTTTAAATAAGGAGAAGTCTGAAAGAGGCAATAGTTAGAACAGTGCCAAAAGCAAGGAGAAAAATACCTCTAAACTTGATACCCATCTTATCGTATTCATGGAGTTCATCCTTCGTACGATTAAAAGGCCACGAGTTAGGTCGTCTCAGTGCTCGAACGCCAAAGAATAAACCAATCATTCCAAGCAACAGAAAGAAAAAGAAGAAAAACATATCATCCCCCCTTTAACAAAGATAAGTAATGTGGAAGCCTAGTTTAAGTTGCTTAGCCGTATTCTTTGCCAAAGTCCTCCATCTTTTCAAGGATCGGTAGTAACTTCATTCCCTTGTCTGTTAACGAATACTCAACTCGCGGAGGAACTTCCGGATATACATCGCGTTGAATAACACCATCATTCTCTAACTCTTTTAGCTGCTTTGTAAGGGAGCCTTGAGACAGATCTCCAAGGAATTTTTTGATATCCGTATATCGCCGTGTTTCGTCTTTTAGGTACCATAAGATAAAATATTTCCAACGCCCAGAAAGGACATTCTGAGTAAAAGCTATGGCGTACATGTCACTTTTCCCATCTATAAACTCTTGTTCAAATCCTTCATTGCAAACTCTCATTCATATCACTCCTGATCCAAAGGTACAAAAAGATGTACTATGTTCATTTAAATTGCCCTCTTTGCTAACAAAACAAATACACCTATGATGGTGTCAACACCAAAACAATTTTAGTTTACCTAAAATGTGAAAGAATAAGAATGTTATCTCGATTAAATAGTTAGCAAGCTAAATAAATATATCATAGAAATGAGTGACTGATAAGGGTTGGAGACAAACCGATATTCGATCATACTGTAAATTTTAACAAAGGAGATGTTTAACAATGAATAAAAAAATTCGTACAGGTATCATAGGTGCTTCAATTAATAACGGATGGGCGAGTGGCACACATATTCCAGCTATTGAGCACCTGGATGAGTTCGAGCTTACAGCGGTTGGGACAAGTAATATGGTGAGTGCAAAGAAAAGCGCAGAAGCTTTCTATGCAGATCACGGCTTTGATAATATGGAGGAGTTGGCTCAGCATCCTGATGTGGATATGGTCGTTGTCAGTATTAACGTCAAGGAACATTATAATGCCGTTAAAATCATCGTGCCTGCTGGCAAACCAATCTATTGTGAATGGCCACTGGGGTCAAATACAGATGAAGCCTTGGAAATGCAGGAATGGATAGCGTCCGCACAACTGCCAAATGCGATTGGATTACAGGCTAGACAAGCCCCGGCCGTTCAACATGTAAAAGATCTATTGGCAGAAGGTTATGTGGGTAAAGTGTTATCTGCCAACCTGAAGATCTCCATTGATGGCATGGGTGGCGTTGGTGACAAGTCGAGTGCGTACTTGTATGACCGGAAAGTTGGAGGGAACTTGCTGACCATTGTAGGGGGCCATAATCTGGATGCATTTACCTACATGCTTGGGGACTTTACAGAATTGTCTGCCACCACAGCTCAACAGTTTCCAGAAGTAGAATTGGTAGATATTCAGAAAGTCATCAAGAAAACAACGGATGATCAGATCATGATTACAGGAAAATTGACTAATGGGGCAGCAGCCAGTGTTCATATTCAAGGTGGAGTCAAACATCAGACAGGACTCACACTTGAAATTTTCGGAGACAACGGCACGATTGTGCTGAGCGCCCCTGCATCCATTCAATTCGGATCACATCAATTACGCGGTGCAGGATCTACGGACAACGAGCTTCGTGAACTAACCATTCCCGATGCCTATTACTCGGCTCCACATTCTCTATATAACGACTCCGGATTTGTTCTGAACATGGCGCAGGCTTATCGTAAGTTTGCCAAAGATATTCAAGAAGGCAGTACCTTAGCACCTACTTTCGCGGATGCGGTGAAACTTCATCAGTTACTGGATGCCGTCGAGAAATCAGCTCAGACAGGTGAACGTCAATATCTATAACCCTCACTAAACGGAACAAATTGATCCATAAATATATTTAGCAAGCTAAATTTTTTTCACACTATAGAAAGGTCACACATATCTGTGCCTGTCCAGAACGAAGGAGAAAATCGTTATGAAAAAAAGAAGTGAAATGCAACTGGCTTTACAGATGGTTTCGGGTTATGGAGCCGAATTTAGCGCATGGAGAATGCCTGGCACGGATCCTGCAGCTTACACCAATATGGATAGTTATGTAGAACGGGCTAAATTAGCTGAACAAGGAAAATTTCAAATGATTTTCATCGCTGACACTCCAGGATTATCCAACAATTTAGGCCCACAGACGCCTATGTCCCCTATGGACCCCATGTTGGCATTGATGGCAGTAGCAAGAGAGACACAACACATCGGGCTTGTTGCTACCCTCTCTACAACATTTAATTATCCCTACAACATTGCACGTCAGTTCAAAGCACTGGATGTTATCAGTCATGGACGTGTGGGATGGAATGCAGTTACCACATCCGACCCCCTAGCGGCGGCTAATTTCGGTGCCCGGGTTGAAAATCGCCAAGAACGCTATGACAAGGCACATGAAAGCATACAAATTGTTCAGGCCTTGTGGGGGAGTTGGGAACAAGACGCTTGGACGTTAAATGTAGAAGGAGGGGAATTTGCGGATATGGACAAAATCCAGCCTATAAACCTTCAGGGTCATTATTATGCATCTCGTGGTCCTTTGCCCATTCCGCCCTCTGAGCAAGGACAGCCAGTGATTTTCCAGGCAGGAGGAGGAGGTGAAGGATTAGAATTAGCTGGGAAATATGCTTCGGGAGTGTACGCTAATCCTTATGATATTACGTCTGCCCGTGAACACAGACAAGCCATAAGGCAAAGTGCTGCACGTTTCGGTCGAAACCCCGATGATATCAAAATGTTTGCAGGTTTTATGTTTTCTCTGGCTTCAACGGAGGAAGAAGCTCTGGATCGTCGGAAACAGCTTATGAGCTTCAATCCTCAGGAAATCCCCAGCAGGGTAAGTTACCTCGGATCCATGGTTGGTTTACCCTTATCGGTAAACTCCGTAGATATAGATCAACCTTTAGCGGGAGATTTGTTGAAAAATGCATATGCCAATCCCATGGACCCACGTTCTCCGAGAGCCTTAAAGTTATTAAAAGAAGGACTCTCTGTAAGGGATGTTCTCGCTCACGGGGTCATCAATTATCATCCGGTCGTTGCGGGCACCCCGACACAGGTTGCTGACTTCTTGGAAGAATGGTTTTTGGCTGAAGCATGTGACGGATTCTCAGTCGTGCCCGATGTATCTTTTGATGGCGTTGCAGATTTTGTGAATCAGGTAGTACCTATCTTGCAGGAACGCGGTTTGTTCCATAAGGAATATGAAGGAAAAACACTACGCGAGAATATGGGCGTTCCTTACGAATACGGATTGCAGGAAAATGGAATCAACGAATAAAGGAGAGGTTTTTAATGAATAACACAATCGAATTGCTTCATAACCATACATCGTTTCGTTCTTACACATCTCAACCCCTAACTGGGGAACAAATAGATGCAATATTTCAGGCAGCGAATCAAACTTCATCGTTCAGTCTTCTTCAGGCGGTATCTATTATTCGCATCACAGATCCAGTACTTCGAAAAAAACTCAGACATCTCTGTGTCGATCAACCCTATATTGAAGAAGCGGCAGAATTCTGGGTCTTCTGTGCTGATTTCAACCGAAATCATGAAATCGCTCCGGATGTGGATATTGAATATATTGAATTTCTGTTGATTGGTTCATTCGATGCCGGCCTGATGGCACAAAATGCGTTAACTGCGGCTGAATCGCTGGGACTTGGCGGAGTGTTCATTGGTGGGGTCAGAGCCAATATAAGCGAACTATCTGACGTATTGAATTTACCTAAATATGTTATCCCTCTGGTGGGATTATGTATCGGGAATCCAGCTGGAGATAAGCCGGAACTGAAACCTCGGCTCCCTCAATCCATGGTATTGCTTGATAATCAATACCAACCAATGGATCAAGAGAAATTAGCAATCTATGATGAGACCATGCTGAAGTATTATGAGAATCGTCCGACAAGAGCTCCTTTCACCGTAAAAAAAGTAAAAGGATGGAGTGACCATATCCAGGATCACCTCGAGAGAAGTATTCAACCGCAAATGATGGCCTATTTGAACAAGCAAGGTTTTGCCAAAAAATAAGGACTAAACCAATCTTTCTGGTGAAACTTGGATAGGAAAAGACCCTTTTAAAAACGACACTAAGGTGAATTGACACCTATATATCTCCATGATACATTTAGTCTGCTAAATATAATTCGGATGTTAGGGAGGGATCGTTCATGACAGATACAGTAGATTGTGAAATTCGACAGTCTTTAGACCGAATTTCCTCCCAAATGCGACGAAATTATAGTGAATCTCTTCGGGAACTTAATCTCTATGTAGGACAAGATAATTTGTTGTATCGGCTGTGGTTGGGTGATGGGGTAACACAGATGCAACTAAGTGAACATATGAAATGCGAACCACCAACGGTTACAAACATGGTCAAATCACTGGAACAGAACGGATTTATATATCGCAAACGTGATGTACAGGATGCAAGGATCATGCGTATCTTTCTAACCGATAAGGGCAAAGAATTAGAAAAACCGGTTGAGTATAAATGGAAAGAGCAGCAAGAGAAACTCCTTCAATCCATTTCTTCGGAAGATCGGCTGATATTGAGGCAATTCATGCAACAAATGGAGCGAAATATCTTATAACTTATGCCAAGCTTCACGTAAACTAAATGAAATGAACGAAGCAGAGCCGCTATTATAGCGGCTTTTTTTATTGCCAATAGCTATACTTCGTTGCCCAGTACAAGAATTTGTACTGTCAGTTTCGGAATTTACGATTACATCTCTAATGCTGGGATAAGATTGTGATAATTCAAGTTAATTTTGTTCATTTAGATGCTTAAGAGATTACAGTACACTGAAAGAACATACAAACGGAACACACTAAACATGAAAAATGTGAGGAATTATAATTCGTTGGAGGTTTTAACGTGAAGACCAAAAATATCTGGTTTAATCAACCTGCTGGAACATGGGAAGAGGCATTGCCTATCGGAAATGGAACTCTTGGAGGCATGATTTTTGGGAAAACACAGATCGAGAGAATTCAGCTTAATGAAGATAGTCTGTGGTATGGTGGACCGATGCAGCGGAATAATCCTCAAGCACTTGAATCTTTATCTCAGATCAGAAGCCTGATTTTTGACGGTAAGATTAGGGAAGCAGAAGAACTCGCAGCAGATACGCTGGTGGGTGTTCCTGACGGGCAAAGGCATTATGAGCCATTAGGGGACTTCTATATCGCTATGGATCACAGTGAACATGAACCGAATGGATATCAAAGACATCTCGATCTGGAACAAGGCAAGGTAAACGTGAATTATACCGCAGATCAATCCATGTACAGCCGTGATTATTTTTCTAGCTACCCGGATCAAGTGCTCGTTGTTCATCTCAAATCTAGCGTGCCTGGAAAGTTATCTTTCTCCACTATTTTTGGCAGGGGAACCGTTCTGGAATCAACACCCTATTCCGATATTCTTAAGCATCCTGTTGGTTTCCAATCCTATCTGGACCGGATCGAGAAGCGTGGAACGCATGACTTGATCATCCGGGGAAGAAGTGGGGGAGAAGAAGGAATTCGATTTTGTTGCGGGATTCGCCTTATATCTGAAGGGGGGCAGGTTCATTATTCAAGCGGTCAGCTTTCTCTGAAGGATGGTAATTCAGCGACTATTCTAATCACGGCTTGCACGGATTTCCGAGTACCCAAGGAACAACTCGAAGTGGAGTGCCTCCGCAGAATTGATGCTGCTTCCGCAAAACCATATAGCGAACTGCTCGCTGATCATGTCTTGGACTATCAATCCTTATTCGAAAAGATGGATATACATCTCGAAGATGAAAATAAAGATGTGATATGTTCCGAACTTCCAATCGATCAGCGCCTTGAGCGGCTTAGAGCTGGTAAGCATGATCCGGAACTGATGAGTCTATACTTTCAATTTGGTCGCTATCTGCTTATCTCAAGCAGCCGTCCAGGTTCTTTACCGGCAAACCTTCAAGGGATCTGGAATAAAGACATGCTTCCTGTATGGGATAGCAAATATACGATTAATATTAATACACAGATGAACTACTGGCCTGCAGAAAGCTGCAATCTGTCTGAATGTCACGTTCCATTGTTTGATTTTATAGATCGACTGCAAGTCCGGGGAAAGGAAACCGCTAGAACCATGTACGGATGCAAGGGGTTTGTTGCTCATCACAACTCGGATATCTGGGCAGACGCTGCTCCGCAGGATGTATGCATGACATCGACGTTTTGGACCATGGGAGGAGCATGGCTTTCATTACATCTATGGGACCACTACGAATACAATAAGGATGTTAAGTTTCTCAAAAAAGTCTACTCCACGATGAAAGATGCGGCTATGTTTATTCTGGATTATCTAATAGAGGATCCTTCCGGTAATTGGGTGATATGTCCTTCATCCTCACCGGAAAATCGCTATATATTAGATAATGGAGAGTCGGGAGCTTTATGTTTTGGTGCTTCAATGGACAATCAGATCATTAGAGAACTCTTCACGCGTTGCATTGAAAGTACCCGGATCTTGCAAGAAGATCAGGAATTTGGAGATGTGCTCCGTAGTGCTTTAACCAAAATACCGGAGACCTCCATTGGCAAACATGGCCAGATCCAAGAGTGGAGTAACGATTATGATGAAATGGAACCTGGACACAGACATGTTTCCCATTTATTCGCTTTGCATCCTGGAACGCAAATTACGTTGCAATCAACGCCTGATCTGGCCAAGGCAGCTCGTGTAACACTCGATAGAAGACTGGAACACGGTGGCGGACACACAGGATGGAGCAGGGCGTGGATTCTCAACATGTGGGCACGATTAGAGGAGTCGGAACTTGCACACGATAACATCGTGGAACTTCTACGTTCCTCCACATTACCCAATCTGTTTTGTGACCATCCTCCATTTCAAATTGATGGGAACTTTGGAGGTACTGCAGGTATAGCAGAGATGCTTCTCCAGAGTCATAACGAAGGAATCAGATTGTTACCTGCTTTGCCGGCAGCGTGGCCAAAAGGATATATTCGTGGTATTCGGGCTCGTGGCGGATTTGAAATAGATCTGGAATGGGAAAATGGTCGTCTATTCAATACCAGAATTCGCTCTATTGCAGAATCAAGAGTAACCGTATCCTATCTGGACCAAAAGATAGAATTAACCTTTCCAGGCCCCAATACTTTGATTGAATTAAAAGGAAATAACTGGAATGATTAATAGGGCGTTAACGTTTACCTGAGCGAAGACCGGCTGACAAAATTGCCGGTCTTCGCTCTTTTTCTTGGCTGAGATAAGATATAGGCAAGAGTTGGCGTGTTTTTGCTCAATGCAAATAAAATTTATCAAACAGGTATTCTGAAGTCTCATTCATATCAGATATATGACCTCCTTGTCGTTTCGCGCAATAAATATAGCCGTTTATGCAATGAAATTGCAGACGTGAACCTATAAAATGTAACCATCCTAGCATGATGGATACAGAATTGCAAGCGTTTACAATCAGGTGTGTGCAACGCGATTGGAGGAAAAGATGGATCTGATTTTCACGGCGCGAAGTAGAACGCTTCTGTCATTCGGAAGGACTGGTCACTGAAAAATATGCGGATGGTACGCCAGCCAGCACCTGGTTTTGCCTGATGCCATGGGCCAGTGGCTCGATCATCGAAGGCCTTGTTGGCGACTATTGGGATTATGCACGCCATGAATGAATTTATGTTGCAATACCTACAACAGTCACCATGTTAGATTCCGCCGATAGAGAGAACATGCTACCGGCGGTTTATTTTTGTTGGAGGAAAGGGGACAAACGGATGTTAACAGTACTACTGGTAGATGACGAGATGTATGTACGAAAAGGGCTGTATGAACTCATAAGCTGGATTGAACTTGATATGGAGATCATCGGAGAGGCAGAGAATGGTGTAGAAGCACTGAATCTGATTGAACGCCTGCAACCAGACGTGATTATAACAGATATCCGTATGCCAATCCTGGATGGACTGGAACTTATACGTGCCGTAGAGAAAATGCCACATCTGGAACCTGTGTTCATTATCATTAGTGGTTATCATGACTTCAAATATGCACAGCAGGCAATCCGGTACGGTGTTCATGACTATATCCTGAAGCCTATTGATGATGAAGAACTGACAGCGACGTTGCAGAAGTCAGCTAAACTCATTTGCAATAAAAGAAAACATATCCTCTTGGGTGAGGGACAAGCCAGTAACATCATGCTGGAGGATATGATCAAAGGCCATGTACAGAAGGAGGATGAACATCGATATGCCGAGATGCTCGGGATCAATCGTAGCTCCAGTCTGCTCATGACTTTGATTGAACTTCAGACAGGATTAGACGAAATTAAAATCACCATCGAACAGCTACGTGAAGCAGTACATGCTCTGGAAAGTAATATATGCAAAATGTTCATCAGTGAGCAACAACGCGGCATGTTTGCTTTATTACTGTTGTGGCCTCAACACGATCAAGGGGGCTCGGCGTTACAGGATAAACTGCATAGTATTCATATAACACTGAGCAAAAGGTTTAACCTGGACATCGGCCTTTACGCAGGAACACTCGTCAAAGAAATTGGTGATGTCCCACAATCCCTTATGGCGGCTGAAGAAGCAGCCAAGCATAAATATGCTGAAACTGGTGGTGTCGTGCGGTATACGGAGATCAAGGACAAACCGCTGTTTGTTTTCAATGTGTACCAGGACGAGGTGGATCACTTAATTTTGAGCCTGGAAGAAGGGAATAGGTCAGCTTATCACAAGGTCGTAGAAGAGAAATTCAAATTGTTCCATATGAATCGATTTTCTCCTCAGGCTGTATCGGGTTCTCTATTGCATTGTATAACAGGTATTCTCGCTGTGGTCCACGAAATGGGTGGGAAGGATGAAGGGTTGCAGCAGCTGAAGGAGTTGGCACAACAAAGTCATGAAGGTTGGAATTTACGACTATTGAAGAATGCTTTTCTCACCGCGCTGGAGGAAGCCGAGGAATATGTCTCTCAACTGCGGATGGAGCGATCCAAAGGGGATATCAGCAAGATCAAACGATATATTGATGCAAATTATACCGAGAACATCAATCTCAAAAGCATTGCTGCGCTCTTCTATATGAATCCCGTTTATCTTGGGCGGTTATTCCGCAAAAGCTACAATCAATATTTCAATGACTATCTGCTGAACCTGCGGATACATGAGGCGAAGAAGTTATTACGCCAAACTGATCTGAGAATGTACGAGGTCGCTGCACGTGTAGGATTTCAGAATGCGGATTATTTTGTAACCCAGTTTGAGAAACTTGTTAAGTTATCGCCTACAGAGTATCGCAATCTCCTTATGGGAAATGATCAGCGAGGTGCACAATGCCAAGATGGAACCTGAACTACATGAAGCTTCGAGATAAGCTACTGCTGATGTATGTCTTATCTGTGTTTATTCCCATCGTTGTCACCAATGTGGTGTTCTATAATGTCACATCCGCCAATATCCGTAGTCAGAAAACTCGTGATGCCGGCATGGCCTTGAACAATCTGAAGAACGACCTGCGGGTAACCATTGATCAGGGTGTCGGCCTCTCTTATTCGTTATATACTGACCCTGTATTCAATGACACCATCTCCCGTTCATTTCAAAGTCATTTTGAGTACATTGACGCTTATAATTCCTATCTAAAAGGGCAATTCTCCGGTCAATTGAATCAGGGAATTCGCTGGTATCAAGTGTATACAGATAATTCTACCATTCTATCTTCCGGTTATATTGATCGTTTAACTGACGTGGTCCGAAGCTCTAACTGGTACGTTCAATTTCAGGCATACTCCGCCCCTTATCCGGCACTGATCTCATCGGATCAAATGTTAAGTCTGGTTCAAAGGCTGGACAATCTGGACACAGGGGGGAGAGAGCAGTTACTTAAAATTGACCTGAATATGGATATGATCAAGCAGTATTTTCACAACAGCGGATTTGATGGAAAAGTGTATCTTCTTGATCCGGGGGGACAGATCCAATTTTCAAATGATCCTACAGCAGAAGCTCAGATAGGGAAACGTTACAGCGAGATCCAGTTTCCGAACAAAATGATTCCCTTTGAACTTACGTATACAGGCATTAACTATCTGGAAGGGTGGTCCCTGCAAGGAGTGATGGATGAAGAAATTGTGTTGAAGGAGGTGCGGAAGTCGCGTTCCTTCGTCGTTTGGCTGGCTTGCATTAATTTTGTCCTGCCTTCTATTATCATCGCGGCGATGTCCAGAACCATCCATGTCAGGCTGGTTCGCATTCTGAAACATATGAAAAAAGTAAAAACACAGAATTTCCAGACGATTCCGCCTGAAGATGCAAGAGATGAAATAGGTCAACTTACGATGGAATTTAATCGAATGACCGAGACGATCCGTAACCTGATTCATGAAGTATATCTCGCCGACATCCAAAAGAAAGACCTGGAGTTAAAGCAGCAGCAAGCACAACTTCATGCGCTCCATAGTCAGATCAACCCACATTTTTTGTTTAATACCCTGGAGTCGGTACGTATGCGGAGCCTCATCAAAGGCGAGAAAGAGACTGCCAAAATCGTGCATAACATGGCCAAGATGTTTCGCAAGTCGATTAGTTGGAATCAGAATGATGTGACAGTAAAGGAAGAATTGGAACTCATCGAGAGTTTTTTACAAATTCAAAAATACCGCTTTGGAGAAAAACTCCAATATACCATTGAGGCAGATCCTGCGGTACTGATGTACCGAATCCCCAAGATGGTTATCCTTCCCTTTGTTGAGAATGCAAGTATTCATGGAATTGAGTCATCTCCGGGTGTAGGTATCATTCAACTCTTTGTTTCAATGGAAAATGACCAGCTCCATATCAGACTAACGGATAACGGTATAGGGATGTCACAAGCAAAATTGGAAGAGTTGCTAAGTTACCTGGATCAAAACACCGATATGGGAGAGCATGTTGGCATGAAAAATGCGTATAGTCGCTTAAAACTTTGTTATAAAAATCACTTTACATTCGACATCCAGACATGGGAAGGAGAAGGTACGCGTATCCAAATTAAGCTTCCACTTGATCCATCAGCCATGCCAGGCGACTAAATATGAAGGATATACTTTTCAAAGTAGGAGGTACACTTTCATGGGTAACTTTGAAAGCGCTATCTTGATATATTGAGAAGGCTTAAAGACAAAAACATTACTTTAAGGGGGCATTTGCTACATGTTTAGAAAAAGAAACATTATAACAGGTCTGGCCATTTTACTGGCTGTAACCCTGGCAGGTTGTAATAAAGCCAGCCCGGAAGCCTCTTATCCTGACAGTAATGACAACACCCCGGTCACCTTTAAATATTTCACGTTTGGCGGTGGCAAGAAGGACATTCTGGCAAGCAGCACGACCATTGGCAAGAAGCTACAGGAACAAACGGGCGTTGACTGGAAGATGGAATATCTGGTCGGCGACGGTGCAACCAAGGCAGGTGTAATGATTGCGAGTGGGGATTACCCCGACATCATCGACTCCAGTGGTGAAATGGCCAAATTGATGGATGCAGGCTCTTTTATCCCGCTGGATGAACTGATCGATCAATACGGGCCTAACATCAAGCGGGTATACGGGCCTTATATGGACAAATTCAGACAGGAGGATGGAAAGATATATTTCTTGCCATACACTGCCAACATCGGTTATGTGTCAGAGCCTAACTTCCAGACCGGCTTTTATATTCAGCGTGCTGTGTTAAAAGAGTTCAACTATCCCAAGATCAAAACGCTGGACGAATATTTTGACTTGATTGAGCAATACAAGCAAAAGCATCCGCAGATCGATGGAAAAGAAACCATCGGCTTCGCCACACTTGCGGGTGAGTCGGGCAGCTTCTTCACCCTGCTAAATCCGGCTATGCATCTTGCAGGTTATCCAAACGATGGCAGTGTGATGGTGGATATGCAGAGTCATGAAGCCAGACTGGTAGCCGGATCTGATTATCAAAAACAATGGATTCAGAAGCTGAACGAGGTTAACGCACAGGGGATGTTTGATCCCGAATCCTTCACAATGAACCAGGATCAGTATCTCGCCAAGTTGACATCCGGTCGAGTGCTGGGATACTTCAGTTACTCCTGGCAGGTTGGAGACGCAACGAATAACCTCAAGAAGGCTGGTATTGACGATAAACGATATGTATCTCTACCGATCGTATTTGATGACAGTGTCAAAGACCAGTATGTGGACCCACCAGGTTTTGTGAACAACTATGGTGTCGGAATTACGGTAAATGCCAAAGATCCCGTGCGAATTATTAAATATTTTGATAATTTGCTCAAGGAAGAAAACCAGATTCTGGTTCAATGGGGTGTTGAGAATGAGACGTATAGTGTGAATGATGAGGGCCGCTTTTACTTTAAAAATGATGACCAACGCAAGGCACATGAAGATCCGGAATTAAGTCGTAAGTTCGGCTTTGACTATTTTAATTACAGCTGGCCTCGTTACGGTAATAACTCCGTACTGGAGGATGGCAACGCCTATGGACCAGGCAATCAACCAGAAGTGGCTACTTTTAGTTACACGGACGGTGACAAGCTGTTGTTAGAGAAATATGGTGTGGAGACATTTACACAACTATTCAGCACACCGGATGAGCGTCCTTGGTCTCCTGCTTGGTCGATTGCACTGGAGCAAGGCTCTCCTGAACAGATTTTCATTACCAAGGCAGAAGACCTCCAGAAGAAATATTTACCCAAAATGATTATGGATTCGCCTTCCACATTCGAGAACACATGGAATGAATATATGAGTCAATTGAATCAACTCGACAAGAAAACATACGAAGCTACGATAACACAGGCAGTTAAGGATCGTGTAGCTGGCAAATGGTGAGTGTGATCCATAAGAGAAAACACGGAACGGGGGAATATTCACATGTTAAAACCGAAATTTAGAACAGCGGGTTTAGCTGTATTACTAACAGTTTTGCTGGCTGGGTGCAGTCAGAACAACTCGTCATCATCGCCTTCAGCCACAGGTGATGATGAGAATAGTCCAGTCACGTTCTCGTATTACATGTTCTCTCCAGGCAAGAAGGATGTTCTGGCAAGCGAAACAACCATCGGTAAAGCGTTGCAAGAGCAGACGGGTGTGGACTGGAAGATGGAATATCTGGTAGGTGATAGTGCTACAAAAGCCGGTGTCATGATTGCCAGTGGAGACTATCCTGATGTCATTAGCTCCAGTGGTGAGATGTCCAAGTTACTGGATGCCGGGGCCTATATTCCGCTGGATGATCTGATTGAGGAATACGGCCCTAATATCAAAAGGGTGTATGGACCATATTTCGATAAAATGAAAAATGCCGAAGACGGAAAAATCTATGCGCTGCCTTATACGGCTAATCAGGGTGAGTATTCAGGTAGTCCAAATGTGGGCGGAGGCGCTTTCTGGATTCAACGATCTGTGCTCAAAGAGTTTGATTATCCCAAGATCACTACATTGGATGAATATTTTGATCTGATTCAGGATTACAAGGAAAAACATCCAACTGTCGACGGTGCAGACACAATCGGATTTGTGTCACTTGCGGGTGTGGCTAATAACTTCTTCACGCTGCAAAATCCAGCGATGCATCTCGCCGGTTATCCGAACGATGGTAGTGTCATGGTGGACATGACTACCCATGAGGCAAAAGTTGTCGCCGGAACAGATGCCCAGAAAAAATGGATACAGAAGTTGAATGAGATCAATGCTCAAGGCATGCTTGATCCGGAATCGTTTACGATGAACAAAGACCAGTATTTGGCCAAGCTGACTTCGGGTCGTGTGCTGGGATACTTCAATTATGGCTGGCAGGTTGGAGATGCGTCGAAAAACCTGCTCTCGGCAGGCATTGATGAGAAACGTTATGCACCACTTCCGATTGTATTTGATGAAGGAATTAAGGATCAGTATGTTGATCCTCCGGGCTTTGTCAACAACTATGCAACAGGTATCTCGGTGAATGCCAAAGACCCTGTTCGTATCATCAAATATTTCGATAATTTGCTGAAGGAAGAGAATCAGGTTCTGGTGCAATGGGGAATCAAGGACGAGACGTACAGTGTGGATGATAAGGGCAGATTTTATTTTGCAAATGAGGATCAACGCAAAGCCCATGATGATCTGGAGCTGAGCCGTAAATTCGGTTTCACCTACTTCGGATCAGACTGGCCGCGATATGGCGGTGAATCTACACTTGCCGATGGTAACGCTTATAGCCCTGGCAACCAGCCAGAAGTAGCCGCTGCATCTTACACCGAGGGAGACAATAAGTTCCTTGAAGCTTACGGTATCCAAACCTTTAGTGAATTATTTAATAAACCGGAAGAGCGGCCATGGTTCCCCGCATGGTCCATCGCATTGGAGCAAGGATCACCTGAACAGATCTTCACTACCAAATCGGATGATCTGCAACGTAAATACTTACCGGAAATGATCTTGGGAGCACCAGCGAATTTTGATAAGCTGTGGGATGCCTACATGGCTGAATTAAACAAATTGGACAAAGCTGGTTATCAAGCGACCATTACCAAAGTTGTGAAGGATCGTGTAGCAGGAAAATGGTAATACGAACACTTTAAATGCGTGTTCAAAAGCGGACTTTTTGAACAATCTCTTTAAAACAAACTGTTACGTGCGCAGGAGAGACGAAAGAGAATAAACTCCGATTTCTCCTCGCATGATTAACAGCATAGGAAAGGAGCAGGTTCACCGTGGAGAAACCAAATGTCTCCCTTAACTCGATGCCTCCAGCCTCGAGTCCGAAGGGAACCAGAGCACACTCGTTCTTTAAGCGACTTGTGCAGCAACGAACACTTGCCTGGATGTGTATTCCTTTTGTCATCTGGGCTTTTATCTTCAAGTACCTGCCGTTATGGGGATGGACCATGGCTTTTCAGAATTTCAAACCGGCGAGGTCCTTCTCCGATCAGCAGTGGGTCGGCTGGCATCATTTTAGTATCTTGTTTGAGGACAATACCTTCTACCGGGTGCTGCGAAATACACTTGTCATGAGTTCCATTAAACTTGTGTTGGGATTTGTTACAGCAATTACACTGGCCCTCTTGTTGAATGAGCTGAAAAATGTCATATTTAAACGTTTTGTGCAAACCGTCAGTTATCTGCCTCACTTTATCTCGTGGGTTGTTGCTTCCAGTATTGTATTAACAGTCCTGTCACCAGACGGAATTATCAATCTGCTGCTGATGAAGCTTCACCTGATTGACAGTCCGGTACTATGGATGGGGAAAGGAGAATACTTCTGGGGGATTCTGGGGGCAACTGAGGTCTGGAAAGATGTCGGTTGGAACACCATTATCTATCTGGCGGCAATTACGGCGATTGATCCTGCGCAATATGAGGCTGCCGAGATTGATGGAGCCAGTCGCTTCAAACGGATGTTATATATCACCCTGCCTGGCTTGAAACCGGTTATTGTGATCTTGTTGATCATGAACATGGGAAGTATTCTTGAATCCGGATTCGAACCACAATATCTGCTGGGTAACGGGATGAATATGGACTATTCGGAGAATCTGGACATCTTTGTACTGAAATATGGATTAGGGATGGGGAACTTTTCCTTAGGTACAGCAGCCGGCATATTCAAAACTGTGGTCAGCTTCATCTTCCTTTTCTCCGCGAACTATATAGCGAAAAAAATGGGAGAGAGCAGACTATTCTAAAAGGAGGCCTATGCCATGCAAAAAGGAAAGACATCCCGCTTGCGAAATAGCAGCACCGGGGATCGAGCGTTTGACACCATTAACATTATCTTCATGGTATGTCTGATGATTGTGACGATCTATCCCTTTGTTAATATGATTGCCGTATCCTTCAATAATGCAAATGATGCCATTCGTGGTGGAATATATCTATGGCCTCGTGTATGGACACTGGACAATTACAAATACATTTTTGGCGAATCCGATATTTATCACGCAACTTTGATCTCGGCCCTGCGAACGGTCATTGGAACCGTGGTGTCCGTCTTCTGCACAGCCATGCTCGCGTATACGGTTAGTCGTCAGGAATTTGTGCTTCGCAAGTTTGTTACGATGTTTTTTGTATTCACCATGTATTTCAGCGGGGGGTTGATCCCCGGTTATCTGTTGATTCGAGACCTTGGATTGATCGGTTCCTTCTGGGTATATATCATTCCGGGTGTAATTGGTGTCTTCAATATGATTGTCATCCGTTCATTTATTGAAGGTCTTCCTGAAGGCATTCTGGAGTCAGCCCGTATTGACGGGGCAGGGGAGTTCACGACATTTATCCGAGTTGTCTTGCCGTTAACGATTCCCGCAATGGCAACCGTATCACTCTTTGTAGCTGTGGGACAATGGAATTCATGGTTCGATGTATTCCTGTACAACTCTTCCAATAAAGAATTAAGCACATTGCAATACGAATTGATGAAGATTCTGCAAACTTCGACGACCTCAGCGACTTCATCAGCAAGTGATGCTTATCAATCTGCCGAGAGCAATGCAACGGCGGTCACACCAACCTCGATTCGAGCGACCATGACCATTATTGCAAGTGTCCCTATTCTGATGGTGTATCCGTTCTTACAGAAGTACTTTGTTCAGGGCATGACGATTGGTGGCGTGAAGGGATAGTCATGACTTGCATACAACTTTATTGAATTTATGAAAACGCAACAAACTATACCGTAGTAGCGTCTATTCATCCATAGAATACAACAGGAGTGAAACAAATGCATGTAAAATGGATGACGATTATTGGTGCCGTTGTCGGCTCTATGCTTATAGGGGTGGGAACGGCAGCTGCGGAAGAAACGTTTGTTGATCTCAAACATTCAAAGTGGGCAGAGGATGGCATCACGTATATGGCGAAACGGGGAACAGTAGCCGGATATGGCAATGGCATTTTCAAGCCTAAGGCACTTGTGACAAGGGCACAAGCCGTCACTTTTATGGTTCGCGAGCTTTATCCAGATCAGCTTCAAAGAGCAGTGGAAGGCACAACCTATTCGGATGTTCCAACTACACACCCTTTCCATCGAGAAATCATGATAGCTGCTAAAAATGGACTTGCGAGTGGTTTTCCTAACGGAACCTTCCGTCCGGACGCACCGATTAGCCGCGCAGAGACTGCGGCCTTCCTTACACGGGCCTATTCACTAGCGGAAGGTAAGAACTCCGCAGAATGGACAGATACGGACAGGCATTGGGCAGCAGCACCGATTCTTATTATGAGTTCAAACGGCTTGGTCGGCGGTTATTCAGATGCCACCTTCCGTCCGAATCAAGCTGTAACGCGCGCTGAATATGCCGTATTTATGGCGAGAGTAATTCGCTTCGAACGTGAAGCGGCCATTCGGGCGCAAGATTGGGACAAACTGATATCCTATATGACGGTAAGTGAGCAAGTTGGTCAGATGCTTATGCCTGACATTAGGCAATGGAATGGTAAAGCGACAACGACCGTTAATGAGGGGCTGAAACGCACTATCCATGATCAGGACTTGGGCGGACTTATTCTTTTTGACAAAAATATTGTAGACGTGACGCAGCTTACAACGTTCACACATGATATGCAAAGAGAAGCAGGTGACATTCCTCTATTTCTTAGCATCGACCAAGAAGGAGGCGTTATTAAGCGAATACCAGGCGGTACGAACCTGCCAGGTCAAATGGCGCTTGGCGCAACTGGAGATGCAACACTAGCCGAAGCAGCCGGTCAGCTGACTGGGGAGGAGCTGAAGGCACTGGGATTGCAGATCAATTTTGCGCCAGTGCTGGACATCAACAGCAATCCAGATAACCCCATCATTGGTATACGGTCGTTTGGCTCGGATGCGGATTTGGTGACACGGCTTGGTCTGGCAACGATAAAAGGGCTACAGCAATCAGGGGTGATGGCGGCAGTGAAGCATTTTCCGGGACATGGAGATACAACGGTAGATTCCCATCTTGGTATGCCTGTTCTTGCCCATAACCGAGAAAGGCTTGATGCGGTAGAATTAAAACCGTTTCGGGCTGCAATCAAAAATGGTGTAGAGATGATTATGACCGCGCATATTGCTTTCCCTGCCATAGACAACGAACATGTCACTTCGCTCAAAGACGGTGAACGTGTGCCGATTCCTGCTACCTTATCAAAAAAGGTACTGACCGGACTGCTGCGAGGGGAGCTGGGATACGAAGGTCTCATCGTGTCGGATGCCTTTACCATGAATGCAATTGCGGAGCATTTTGGTGAGAGTCAATCGGTGGAACGCGCCGTTTCCGCAGGTGTTGATATCATCCTTATGCCAAAAGATTCAGTAACGGCCCATCAAACGCTGGTGAACGCGGTGAACAATGGAACGATCAAGGATGAAACCATACATGCATCTGTGAAACGAATCTTGAAGATGAAAGCGAAATATGGTTTGTTTGAAGACAGTCAAACTCTTGCCCAAAAGCTAACTCAGCTTAAAGGTATCATCGGATCGAAGGCACACCGAGCAGTGGAGCAGACAATCGCAGAGCGAGCGGTCACTGTACTCAGCAGTCGCGAAGGTGTGCTTCCTGATCCAATTAAACAAGGCGACCGGGTTGTTATTGTTGCAGCCGAGCAGGAACAGGCGAAACAGCTTGAGAAGCAACTGTTGCAAGCCGCTAATAATCTGTCGTTAAAAACTGAAATATCACTTGTTGGTCAAGGCAAAATGAATGAAACGCTCCAGGCAATTGGCAAGGCGAATTATGTCATTCTTGCTTCTTACCAATTCCGTAACGTGGCCAGCCAGTTCGGTTGGAGTGATTATCAAACCTTGATTAATGCGATGAACAAGAGTAATCAGCGATACACGCTATTGTCACTGGGTAACCCTTACGAGATGATCTATCTTCAGAACGTGCGCTCAGGGCTTGCTGTGTATGGTAAGCAGGAGCCCAATACGTCTGCCGGGATCAAAGTTTTACTGGGTCAACTGAAAGCTGGAGGACAGTTGCCCGTACAAACGGATTAAAGCTTAATTCATGAAGAACAAAAAGACGGATTCCAGCATACGGAATCCGTCTTTTTGTTTTAAACTTTGATTTCACCGATCCATCTACCGTGCCATCACTCGGGTAGTTCTTCGCTGCAAACAAATTGGAGTAGCATCTTCACAAATTGCTCCGTCATCCGCATATCCAGTGAATTATCCTGAGCAGCACGAATAGTTACCATGCGCTGGAGCATGCCCATCATCGTTGTGAAGATAAACTGAGCGAGATCCAACGGAGGGGACGGATTCTTAATACTACCGTCAACAACGCCTTGGGATAAAGCGCCCATCAGGAAATGCTTTTCTTTCCCATTATGGTTGAACTTATCATACTCTTCTCTTAGTTCAGAACTAAAATCATACATCTGATAGTTGATATCAAATAATTGAATAAACCGGATGTAGTCTGGATGATCCTGGGCATAAACAACCCATGCATTCAACATGACCGTGAGTTGTTCTCGCCCGTTCATTTCCTTCATTGATGCACGGCTAACCTCATCCGTTAAATGTTCGATCAGTTGCATCTGAATGGCTAGAAGAAGCTCATCCATAGACTGAAAATGTTTATAAAAGGTTACTCTACTAAGTTCAGCCTTCGTGCAGACATCCTTAATCTTCACCTGGAGCAATCCATATTTCAAAAAAAGCTCCTTACCTGCTGCAATCAAATCATCACGATGTTTATTTCCCAATTGTTGATGCCAGTTTTCATTCACTTGTATACCGTTGTCCTTTCTTCGAACGAAATGCGTTCAAGGTAAGTCCGAGAGACGCGAGCAGCATAATTGCACCAAAAATATACGGGAAGTTTATGTTTTTGTCAAACAATAGCCCTGCAATCAGCGGGCCAATCACCGTTCCGAGACTGGAAAATGTAGTATTCAGACCCGATGCATAACCTTGCCGATCTCCTGCATTTTTGGATATTAACGTGCTGACCGAAGGTCGCAAAAACGAATTAAAGGCAAAGAATAAGGCAGAAGCGAACAGCAGAAAAACTAGGTTGACCTTAATTAACATTAACAATAAAGCTATGGGTGTGACTATTAAGGAGAGACGGATCAACTTAACTTCACCGATTCTCTGTACGAACCAATCTAAAAGCCAGATCTGCACAATGATACCGATAATCGCACCCAAGGTAATAATGATGGAGATCGTAGCTGCGTCGAATCCGTATTTTTGCTCTGCAAAAAGAGCGAATACCGTCTCATAACTCATAAGGCCAAAGGTCATAACGAGCAGCACAATCAAGTATTTGAAATAGGGGACTTTAAATGAACTCCAGATTTTCTTGCCCAAGTGATCTCCTTTTTGAAGACGGATGGAGACCGTTCGTTTCTCCGGTGGAAGTGTCTCGGGCAATAGCAGCGTCATTAGGGCCGCAATCAGTCCCAGACCCGCTGCGAAGAAATAGGGCATGCGAATGCCCATCTCGGCGATGAGACCGCCCAGACCAGGTCCGAGAACCATCCCCAAGTTCATAGCTGCGCCGAAATAGCCCATGCCTTTTGCACGTGTCTCTGGCGTTGTAATATCGGCGACATATGCGAGGTTGGCAGGAACCATTAAACCGAGACTGATTCCACCGATAAACCGTGCGACATAGAGGAACGGCAATGACGTCGACAGCGCAAATATGATATCTGAAATGACAGACAGAAACATACCTGCGATGATCAACTTTTTGCGTCCAAATCGATCAGACAGTTGTCCCCCGAGAGGTGAAAAGAAGAATTGAGCAGCACCAAAGGCTGCAACTAAAAATCCTGCTACTGTGCCTCCCGCATGAAAAAGCTTTAAATACTCGGGCAATATGGGGATGAGCATCCCTTGCCCCAATAAAGCGATAAACAGATTTAACATCAGAATGAACAGTGGTAAGCGAACTGATTTTGGTAATGTACTCATGTACGTCATTAACCCCTTCATTTACATCTTGTTAACCTTTACATTGTGTAAATCATTTTAAATGATTTGAAGGAAATATGTAAATCTTTTTTTTAGTGAGTAGATTTATAATTGAATCCATATGGAGGTGGGAACACGTGAAATTAGAGGAATTGTTTACGGTACATGTGAACATTGAGAAATCATTTGATTTACAGAATAGCGAAGATGATTCGGTTGTTATGATTACTTTTACAGGCAGCGTAACCGGAAAGTACTTTGAGGGAACTGTGCTGGGTGGAGGAGTGGATACGCAGATCATCGGGAAGGATGCTGGTCCGCATACTCTGTCGGCAAGATACATGCTCCAAGGAACCGACAACTCAGGGCGTTCCTGCAAAATTTATATCGAAAATAACGGAAATATTGATAAAACGCTGAAAACTGCTTTATTTCGTACTTCCCCCAAAATGATTACAGACAGCAAAGCCTTATCCTTCTTGAACCGTGAGACACTTATTGGAGAAGGTCATCCGACGGAGTCAGGGATAGATATAAAAATATACAGGGCGCTATGATAATGCGAGACATGTGATGACTATTTTGTTCATGTGTCTCGGAGCAAGATAGCCTGTGATGTTGATTCAGAGTCGCTAAATAAGCGGCTCTTTTTTGTCGTATGAGACTTTGCGTCAATATTTATATGTATTCTTTTACAATCAATTAACATAGGATGGATACTGCGCAGACACTTCTCACCTATAGTATGATGAGCGAAAATAAACCAATATCAGGCGAAATAAGGAGAAGACTATTCATTATGATGATCAAAAAAATCGGGATTTCAGTAGCATCACTCGCCATTTTAACGTCTGTAAGTGTGTTTGACGTATATGGCGCAGGCTCCAAACGCATGATCGAAGTGTCCGAACAATCGGCTAACGTGGTTGTGAACGGTCAAAGGGTGGAAGGCGAATCGTTTCTCTACAATGGAGTCACTTATGTACCTGCAAGAGCGATTGGGGAAGCCTTGGGGCAAGAGGTAGACTGGGATAACAACACCCAATCGGTGTTTGTTGGACAAAAAATGAACGATCAGCAGGGATACCGCGGTACCAAAACGCCATATCCTTTTAAGGAAACAAGTTATACAAAAGCTCCTAGTGGATATGAACCCATATTTATTAACTACATAGGGAGACATGGTTCCAGACATCTATCCAGTTCCAAGTACGACAAGACGTTATTTGAACTGCTCGACATCGCTGAAAAGGACGGGCAGATCACTAATCTGGGCAAAGAGCTGAAGAAGGAAATTGGCAATCTGATGAAGGTTGAAAAAGATCATTATGGATTGTTATCCACTACGGGTGGAGAAGAACTGAAAGGAATAGGGGCCAGAGTTGGGCAGAATTTCAAAGAACTATTTACATCGGATAAAAAAGTGATTGCTCAGGCAACCTTCAAAGATCGAACGCCGCAGAGCAGAGATCAGTTTATAGACGGGTTAAAGGAAAGCTTGGGAGATAACAAGGTAGACATTCTGGCTTCAGCCTTTGAAGAAGGGAAAGACCCTTATCTACGGCCCTACGACTTGGCTACGAAGTATAACGAGTACGTAGAAGATGGAGACTGGGTTAAGTTATACGAAGATTATGTCACACAGAACACTGGAACGCGTTATGCAAAAGAGGTCCTTCTGCAATTTTTCTCTGAAGACTTTTATCAGAGATTGAATTCTGGAGAGTTTGAATTGAAGGATGAGAAAGGAAAAGTGAAGCTCAGCAACCCAACCGAGGCTGCTTCTAATCTATATGAACTCTACATCATTTCTTCGAATATTAAAGGAGAAGGTGACTTCGAATTCGGGCGGTATTTCACGGCTAATCAGTTGAAATGGTACGAGAGCGTTGATAATATCAATGACTTTTATGAAAAAGGTCCATCTTTAACGTCAACGGATCTGCCGCAAAATATCATTGCACCTCTGGTCAAAGAGTTGATCGTGTCTACCGACCAGTCCATTCAGCAAAAAGACACGGCTGGTATATTTCGTTTTGCTCACGCAGAAACCATCATTCCACTATCTTCATTCCTGGATGTCGCAGGAGCTAATGTGAGTTTCGACAAACCGCAGGATGTAACCAAAAACTGGAACGGCTCGGTCATCTCACCGATGGGAGCAAACATCCAATGGATTCTGTATTCCAATGGTAAGGATGTTCTTGTAAAAATGCTTAGAAATGAAGAAGAAATTGCGTTCCCGATTGAAACAAAGACCTATCCGTACTATAAATGGGATGATGTGAAGACATATTACCAAAACAAACTGCAGAAGGTAGGCGTAGAGCTAGATAGCAGCTTGGAAGATAATATCGAACTTTTACAGAAGAAATTCTAGTTGGGGATACGATATGCATTTTATATGAAAATAAAGACGAAGATGAAGAAAGCAACTCCTCTCCATGGAGCTGCTTTCTTTTTTTGCATTTTGAATGAAATGGATCAATAAAAAAATCCTAAAACAAAATGTGACCAAATGCCGTCCGTAAGAGTGTTAGAGGTATAAAGGAGGGCATAACAACCATGCAGCGATCAGTGCCCCAGCTGGGCGATCATGTGATGAAAGTTTATGAGACATACGCGGATACGCTGTTCCGGATTGCCATGGTGCACCTCGGCAGACGGGAAGACGCGGAGGAAGCCACTCAGGATACCTTCATCAAACTAATAGAAAAAGCCCCTACGTTCAACGATGCGGAGCACCAGAAAGCATGGTTGATCCGGGTCATCACCAATCATTGCAAATCCTTATTAGGCAGAGGCTGGCGCAAACGGGAGGTCAAGCTGGAGGGAGTAGATCCTCTTACAACAGACAACCCTGAAGATCACGCGCTGATCGAACTTGTGCTGTCACTGCCCGTCAAGTATAGATCGGTGGTTCATCTGTATTATTACGAAGATTATCCGATCCGAGAAATCAGCGAGATCCTGGAGATTAGCGAATCAGCAGTGAAAATGAGATTAAAACGAGGAAGACAGCTGTTAAAACTGGAGCTGGAAGGAGAGGAACTGGAATGAACGAAGAACAATTCAAACAAAACTACAAGAAAGCGGTGGATCATATGAAAACAAACGAGCAAATGAAAAAACGGGTAGAGCAATCCTTAAACACGCAACATCAGGGACCAAAACGTCAACGTAAATCACTATACATTGCAGCAAGTGTTGTTATCGCTGCCAGCATTGGATTGGCTGCGCCAAGTGTATGGCAACAATTCAATGGACCAGCCGCACCAACACCACAGGTGGCAGCGGTGACTCCAGGCGCGTCGTTTGACCCGGTCGTGATTCCGAAGATGGAGTTGCCGAATTCACAGGGCAAAGGCGCGATGGCTGATATGATGCAACTGGTTGTGTATGGAGGAAACGTATATACACAGTCCCCAACATTGCTTGAAGGCGTAAATGCACTCAACCTGCGTGGTGAGAAGCTTGGCACTACAACAGGTGGCATCAATGAACTGAGCGGCCAGGAAAAATATACGGAGCTTGCTTCCAACATTGGCGAAGCAGACATCTATGCGGTCAATGGCTACGACAAGGACTTCCGCATCATGTCCTACACCGAGATTGATGGTCAGGTGTATGCTCAACTATTTGACAAGAACAACGGGATCACCATTGGTACTGGTGCCGACCTGATCGGCAAGCTTCATCTCGAAGGCAACATCGCCTCGGCGCAATGGGAGACGTTTAATAGCTGGAATAATGGATTGCAGCAGCTTCAACCGTTAGCAGCGGATGAAGCACTGGACAGCTTTATCTCATCGCTAAATGCTGCCAAACCGATCGCAACGAGCCCGGAGTTGGAAGAGAACCTCTACGGCAAGGAGGATCGCAAGATCATCTATCTCACACTGGAAGACAAAACGCAGGTCCCACTGGTTCTGTTTGGTGATGGTCTGGTGCGTTACGGTAATCTTCCGGCATTCCTGGAAGTGGAGAAAGGCGCGTTCCAATCATTCTGGAACAGCTTGGGCGAGTAAGGCGAAGACAGCAATCTGGCTGCACCAAAAGAGCGAACAGGGCACGCAAGTGCTTTGTTCGCTTTTTTCATCAACAAAGAAACACTTGATAGGATTAGGCAATAAAATGATATGAATAGGATATAGATTCTTTTCTCTTTCAATGTAAAATGGGTACACCTAGCTTTAACTAAAAAGAAACAGGAGGTTTGATGAATATGAATCGAATCGAAAAGAGCCAGGAAACATATAAAAGACTATTCGGCGATGGAGTTCCAGCGGCATATGCTACTGATCCTGAGTTACAGGACATATTAAGTCGCTTCATATTTGGTGAAATTTTTGATCAAGGTGTTCTTGACGATAAGCAACGTGAGCTTATTACTTTGGTCGTACTGGCTACTAACCAAACGTTACCCCAGCTCAAAGCACATACTCGTGCAGCGCTAAATGTTAGGTTAACACCAGTGGAGATCCAAGAAGCAATCTATCAATGCGCACCTTATTTGGGATTCCCCAAAACCTTAAATGCCATATCGGAAATGAATGAAGTGTTCAAAGAACGAAATGTTGCACTGCCTCTTGAAAGTCAAAAACAGGTTGAAGAAGATAATCGCTTTGACAAAGGACTCAGTATTCAAAAAGAGATTTTTGGTGATATTATTGAGAAAAACCGGGAGAATGCTCCATCAAATCAGAAGCATATACAGGACTATCTTTCAGCATTTTGCTTTGGTGACTTCTATACCCGTGGAGGCCTGGATCTGAAAACACGAGAGCTGCTTACTCTTTGTATACTAAGCGCACTCGGAGGTGCTGATAGTCAAGTCAAAGCACACGTTCAGGGCAACATCAATGTTGGCAATAATAAAGAAACCATGATCACCGCTCTTACTCACTGCCTTCCCTACATGGGATTTCCCAGAACACTAAATGCTTTAGGCTGCGTTAATGAAATCATTCCAGAGAAATAATCTTCTTTATTTGAAGAAACAGGCAGTTGATTATCCCAATCAACTGTCTTCTTCTAGTTAACAGAAGGTATAGCAAGAAATTAATGATTCAGGAGACACTTAATGAATGTAAATCAGGAGGAATTATGGAGTTAAGAGTACTTCGATATTTTTTGACAGTAGCTCGTGTAGAAAATATCACACATGCTGCAACGATCTTACATGTGACACAGCCAACGTTAAGCAGGCAGTTGGCTGATCTGGAAAAAAACTTAGAAACCCAATTGTTTATACGCGGGAAAAGTAAAATAACACTAACAGATGCAGGCATGCTTCTGCGTCAAAGAGCAGAAGAAATTCTCATTCTTGCGGATAAAACAGAGAAAGAGTTTAAAGATCAGAACAATCTGGTTGGAGGAACCATATCGATCGGGAGTGTTGAATCATTAACATCCAATGTTATTTTACAATTATTAAAAGACTTCAATATGGAGTATCCGCAGGTTAAATATCACATCTATAGTGGAACGGGGGATGACATAAAGGAACGAATAGATAAAGGACTGCTCGATGTGGGCATTTTGTTAGAACCAATCCACATTGAGAAATACCATTTCATCAGACTGCCCCAGAAGGAGCGCTGGGGAGTCCTTATGAAGACCTCATCACCTCTTGCACAGAAAGAATATGTAACTTCAACCGATTTAGCCGGAGTGCCTCTGCTCATATCCAGCCGTTCTGTCGTACAGAATGAGATTGCAAGCTGGTTTGCCGATGAGTATGCACATTTAAACTTCGTTGCGACCTATAATTTAATATCTAACGTACTTAACCTCGTAGAGGAGGGGTTAGGGACGGCAATCTGTATTGAGGGTGCGCTTGCAATGAAGCAGTCTGACACGTTATGCTTTAGACCTTTTCAACCGGAACTTCAGTTTCCAACGGTGATTGTCTGGAAAAAACATAAGGTATTCAGTCAAACTGAGATACGTTTTTTGGAACATATCAGGCATGCCTTTCAGGCATAATAAAGTATAAATTATAGGTATTGGCTATAGCTGTTTATCAGATGATATTTTAAAGGTGTAATGAATGCAGCCTTTATGTATTTCGGATAAATAGCTTTTTTATTGTAAGGAAAAGTTATTTAAAGCGCTTTCGGTTTCATTCATTTAGGTGGCAACAACAAGAGGGGGCATTATTGGATGAGCAAGAAATACGAGAAGTTGGCTCAAGATATTGTAGAGAAAGTGGGCGGTAGTGAGAATGTATCCACTCTGACTCACTGTATGACTAGGCTTAGATTTGCACTGAATGATACTAATAAAGCAGATCAAAAAGCGCTTAAATCGTTTGATGGTGTTATTGATGCGGTTGAGAGCGGCGGACAATTTCAAGTCGTTATCGGCACACATGTTGAAGACGTTTACAAAGAAGTGATCAAACAACTTAAACCTAACGCGAGTTCATCGGGTGAACCAACTCAAGCTAGGAAAGTTAGTATTTTGGGGAAACTAATCGATTTCGTCTCCGGAACATTTAGTCCGATTGTTCCTGCTATAGCTGGCGCTGGTATGATCAAGGCATTACTCGCTCTACTTATTTTATTCAACTGGATTTCAAAAGATTCCCAAACCTACTATGTTGTAAGTCTTATGTCAGATGCTATTTTCTACTTTTTACCATTCTTGTTGGCGTTTTCAGCTGCAAACAAACTAAAATGCAGTCCCGTCTTAGCACTCGTTTTAGCCGGTATTTTGCTCCATCCCAACTTGACGCAATTGCGTTTAGATGGAACTGACGTAAGTGTTTTTGGAATCCCGCTAACTCTTGTATCTTATAGTTCATCTGTAGTTCCAATTCTCTTAATAGTTTGGTCTCAATCATATATTGAATCTATGTTTAAAAGGATCATTCCGAATGCAGTGAAAGTTATTTTTGTTCCCATGTGCACTATTTTAGTAACGGGAATTCTGGCCTTAACCGTATTGGGACCACTAGGGTCATTTTTTGGAACGTATTTAGCGATGGGCTTTGACTTCTTGGGCGCACATGGTAGCTGGCTGGTTATTTTCCTGGTTGCAACCTTCTGGCCAATACTGGTTATGTTTGGACTACACCATAATATTGTTCCTCTATCCATTGCTCAAATCACCACATCAGGTTATGAGAATATCCTCGGTCCTGGAGCGATGATCAATTGTATAGGTCAAGGTGTTGCGGCATTAGTTGTAGGGATGAGAACAAAGGATAAAGCATTAAAACAAATTTCAGCTTCCAGTGGTATCACAGCGTTGATGGGAATCACGGAACCAGCTCTTTACGGCGTAAACTTACCGAAGAGATACCCACTTGTAGCGGGTATGATTGGAGCTGCCAGTGGGGGACTCTTTGCAGGGCTAATGGATGTTTCTCGTTACGCAACAGGCGCTTCAGGAATCCCGGCGATTCCTCTGTACATTGGTGAAAATATCTGGAATTTATATAACATTTTGATCGCACTTGTTATAACAACTGTCGTAACTGCTGTGCTTACCTATTTGCTCAGTTTGAAATATGAAAAAGACGCACCTTCACAAAATACTGTTTCAAGTGCGAACGAGGTGAGTGGGGTTCCGGATGAAGTCATTACAATTAAAGATTCCGTTATTGCAACTCCGCTTAAAGGTCAGCTCATTCAACTTCAGGATGTACAGGATGCAGCGTTTGCCTCAGAGGCAATGGGTAAAGGAATTGCTATTGAACCTAGCGAGGGGAAAGTCATTGCTCCATTTGATGGCATGATTGTATCCCTATTTCCTAAGAAACATGCTATTGGACTATTATCCGATGAAGGAGTCGAAATTCTTATTCATGTCGGCTTAAATACGGTTAAGCTGAACGGAAAATATTTTGAGGCTTTTGTTGAAGAAGGTCAGAGAATCACAAAAGGACAGACCTTGCTGACATTTGATCTGGACAAAATCAGACAAGAAGGATATGTCACTCAAACGCCCGTTATTGTAACCAATTCGTATAGTTACTCGGATGTGATCGCAGAGACTAGTCCCCAAAATATTGATTTTAACAATACATTACTGGTTGTCAAAGCTTAACAAAACTACAGGTTAGGAGTGTGTTTTAATGACTTTAAGAAAAGACTTTTTGTGGGGTGGGGCAGTTGCTGCTAACCAATGTGAAGGTGGATATGCAGAAGGCAACAAGGGACTATCCACAGTTGATGTAATCCCGGTAGGGAAAGATCGTGTTCCTGTCATGCGAGGACAGTTAAAAATGTTGGAGTGTGATCAAGAGCATTTTTATCCGAGTCATGAAGCTATTGATTTTTATCATCGGTATAAAGAAGACATTGCTTTATTTGCAGAGATGGGCTTT
Source organism: Paenibacillus sp. FSL k6-2145 (assembly GCF_037976585.1). NCBI lineage: Bacteria > Bacillati > Bacillota > Bacilli > Caryophanales > Paenibacillaceae > Paenibacillus > Paenibacillus sp. FSL k6-2145. The sequence continues at coordinate 5,500,078 of NZ_CP150267.1, forward strand.
ACGTGTTTCCGGTTATCTTTGGCATGGACTCGGATCTATCCTAATGGAGATGACGAGTTACCCAACGAAGAGGGTTTGAAATTCTATGAAAATGTATTTGATGAATGTTTGAAGTATGGCATTGAGCCGTTAGTCACCATTACACATTTTGATGTCCCTATTCATTTGGTAAAAACAATTGGATCGTGGAGAAGTCGAAAAATGGTGGATTATTATGAGAGATTGTGTGAAACGATCTTCACCCGTTATAAAGATAAAGTGAAGTATTGGCTTACCTTTAATGAAATCAATATGCTGTTGCATCTACCTTTTGGAAGTTCAGGCCTAGTGTTTGAAGAAGGTGAGAATGAGGATGCTGTGAAGTATCAGGCGGCTCATCATCAATTGATCGCAAGTGCAAAAGCAACTGAAATTGCGCGTAGAATTAATCCGGCATTTCAGATTGGCTGTATGTTAGCGGGTGCCAACACTTACCCTTACACATGTGCACCAGATGATGTCTGGAAAGCCATGACAAGAGATCGCGAGCATTACTTCTTCGTCGATGTACAATCCCGGGGAGAATATCCAAACTATGCCAAGAAAATGTTAGAACGAATGAATATTAATTTAGCCATGGAAGACGGGGACGAGGAATGCTTGAAAAATAATACGGTTGATTTCGTTTCGTTCAGTTATTATGGTTCACGATTAACCAGTGCAGACCCGGAAGTAAACACACAAACAGCAGCTAACCTGTTTCCGACACTGCGCAATCCTCATTTGAAAACAAGTGAATGGGGATGGCAAATCGATCCTGAAGGTCTAAGAATTACAATGAACTCCTTGTATGACCGATATCAAAAGCCACTATTCATCGTTGAAAATGGCTTAGGAGCGATAGATACTCCTGATGAGACGGGATATGTTGCTGATGATTATAGAATCGAATATCTGCGTCAACACATCCAAGCTTTCATAACAGCAGTGGAAGAAGATGGCGTAGAGTTGTTGGGTTACACGTCCTGGGGTTGCATTGATTTAGTAAGCTCAAGTTCAGGAGAGATGAGTAAACGATACGGTTTCATACATGTCGACAAAGATGACGCTGGAAATGGTACGTTGAAACGCAGTAAGAAAAAATCCTTTGAATGGTTCAAAAAAGTTATTCAAAGTAACGGCAAAGAACTCTAATTGACTGAGCAGTAACGTATGAAGTCATCGACTTATGCGTTACTGCTTTATCCATTTATCGCAGCATCAAGGCTAACTACTGGCCATATGGAGCAAAAACAAACAGTTAGGAGTTGATTTTTTATAATATCCATGGAGAAGCTTAGAACATATTCGTTATTGTCTGTTGCGTTATTAATTTCTTCAGGTCCAGTGATTGCCGCTAACATTCCTGCAATAGCCAATGATTTTCCAGAGATATCGGTAACACACGTAGGATTATTAACGACCATACCTTCATTATTTGTTATTCTTGGTGTGTTAATTGCTAATCGACTTGAACTTCTAATTGGGAAGAAAGCAACTATACTAACTGGATTAGGACTTGTTCTCATTGCGGGAGTATTCCCTGCATTGTATCATGACCTTTTTTCGTTGCTGTTCATTTCTCGTTGTTTGTTTGGGTTAGGTGTAGGTTTATTTAACCGGCTCATCATTCAGATAATCAGTGATATGTATCATAAAAATCCAGGTAAACAAGCAACCGTAATTGGCTTAGAAAGTGCCTTTGAGGGATTAGGAGGCATTTGTCTAACACTACTCGTTGGTCAACTACTGAAAATGGGCTGGCACACATCATTTTATGTCTACGCCCTGGCACTTCCTATTTTCATCGCATTCCTGATTTTCGTTCCTTCTGATAAAAAAGAGCTTAATAGAAGAGAAGAGGTCACAACGAATTCAAGCTACACAAATAATAAAAGAGCCCTTCAAGTCATGATCGGCTATGGTCTCTTATTATTTGTGATTGTAGCTATCTTCATCAATTATAATTTACAGATTACTCCTTTGATTTTGGAAAAAAATATCGGAACTGCGACAAACGGAAGCAATATGATTGCATTTATAGGTTTAGGAGCTTTTGTAGCCGGCTTTTCTTTTGGAAAAGTATACAAAACTCTCGGGAATTATATTGTTCCATTATCAATTCTGTTACTTGGAAGCTCGATGTTCGTTACGACAATCTCGCAAAGTATCATGCTTACTACCGTTTGCTCAATGATCATCGGGTTTTCATTCCGCTGTATAATGCCCTATTTATTGCATACTTTTGCTCAACAAATCGCCAAAATGGCAAAGTTGGGTACCACCATTGTTCTGATCGCGTATAACTTGGGAGCCACACTTTCACCGTATGAAGGAAGGTTAATTACGCAATTGTTACAACTAGATACAGTGCAATCATTAGTCTCAAGTAATGCAATAATCCTATTATGGATTTCAGCAGTTAGTTTTGGAGTAGTAACCCTTCATCGCAAAAAGAAGAATATTCAACAAACATAGAAAACAGGGAACTTCTTGATATGGAGTTCCCTTGTTTTAGAGTGAGTTGTATGAACAATTTATTTAGAATTTTTGTAATAAACCAAATGATCGGTCCACTCATCATTTTCATGTATGAAACCTTTACGTACACATTCAAATTCCATACCCACGCTTTCAGCTAACTTTACTGAAGGGGTATTATCCAAATTGATATGGGCTTCTATGCGGTGGAACTTCAAATGTTCGAATGCAATATGAAGTGCTTCATTCACTGCTTCTTTCCCATAACCTTTTCGCCAATACTGATTATGGATCGTGTATCCGAAGCTTCCCCATTGAAAATGATCTCTTGCCAAGGTAGCAATATCAATCATACTCAGATGTGTACCGTCTTCTTTTCTAAAGACACCAAATACATAAACGGCATCTGTACGCGCTAACTCCTGGTGTCGATCGACCAGATCGTGAAACCAATCCGGTGTACATTCACTCATATCCATTTTCCCTTTATCATGGCGGTGCTGGGAGGGCAAGCGATTTTCAAATTCATTCAACCAATTCTCATAATCGTCTTTCTGTAGTGGTCTGATTATTAATCGTTCTGTCTCTGAAATATGATCAAATTTTTCTGGTTTTAATATCAAAATGACATCTCCTCTGGATTGAATTTATGCTCGTGGCATAGCATTGAAATAGTCCATAACTACGCTGCGAAACTCTAAAGCGGCTTTGGAAATATACCTGTTTTTGTGCGAAAGTAGAGCGATTTCCCGAACGAGTTGATGTTCCTCTACCTGAAGATATCTAATGCGCTCATGCGGGTTTCTGGCTGTGCTAGGTATAAACGCGAGACCGATCTCCGCTTCAACAAGGGCTGTTAATCTTGCAGGCTCATCACCTTCATACACATACTTCGGTACAAAACCAACGGATTGACATACGGAATCTACCATATCACGAACCCCATACCCTTGCTTCACCCCAACAAACCACTCGTCCTTAAGCTCGGTTAATTGAATGCTGGTTCGGTCTGCATATCGATGACCCATAGGAACAGCGACTACAATCGGATCGTCATATAATAACTGACATTCGATATCGTCACCTTGAATCGGAGGGGAGGAGAGACAAAAGTCCACCTCGCCTCGATGTAGAAGTCTGGACATGTTTTCTAACGAAACCATTTGCACATGGAACTGAATATCCGGCTTGTTTTTTCGGAATTCCCGCAGTATGCCTGGCAATGTGCTTGCCGTAGTCACCGCCAATTGCAGTGTACCCTGATCCGGGTTGGAGAGGTCAGCGATTTCCCGCTTTCCTTGTTCCAATTCAAATAAGGCTTTTTCAGTTCGTTGAAGAAATGTTCTTCCAAAGTCGTTTAGTCGCAGCTTTCTCCCGATTCGATCAAATAAAGGGACTCCAAGGTCGTCCTCTAATCGTTGTATCGTTTTGCTCAGGGAGGATTGCGTGACATGAAGCTTTCCCGCAGCTTCCGTAACATGTTCGCATCGGGCCACCGTCAGGAAATATTTTAGTTGAAGAAGTTCCATTTGCACCATTCCTTCATTCCTTCTAGTTCATCAAATCATAACATATAATGCGTTGGAATAAATGAATACGTTCAAGTAAGATAACAGCAGAAGAGAGAGAGAGGTGCACCAATGAACGTTCGAAATAAAGGATTGATGTTAGCTGTTGGACTTGGAATTATGTTGAATCCGTTGAATTCCTCCATGATTTCGGTGGCAATCTCCAGGCTACAACAAGTGTATCAACTTAATTTTACAGCCGTTTCGTGGATTATTTTATCATTTTACATTGCCAGTGCTGTCGCTCAACCCGTTATGGGCAAGTGTAGTGATTTGTTTGGCCGCAGGAAGATCTTCCTCATGGGTCTTGTTATTGTTTTTGTATCGTCCATGCTAGCTCCGTGGTCTCCCAGTTTTTCGTGGCTCATCGTATTCCGGATCGTTCAATCGATTGGCACAAGCATGATGGTGGCCGTTGGAATGGCGATTGTCAGAATGAACGTGACTGAAAAACAAGCCTCCGCCTTGTCCACCTTGGCTATATTCCTTTCAGGAGCGGCTGCAGTTGGACCTTTTGTTGGTGGAGTATTGATTCATTGGTGGGACTGGCAGAGCATATTCTTCGTTAATATTCCGTTTGTCATGGCAAGCTTTTGGTTCGCCTGGAAAACAATCCCGAAGGACGAGCAATCTCCGTCTATCTCTGGTCACATGTCCATTCGGCAATGGCTTGCGTTAATTGACGCACCAGGTATCCTGATGTTTACGGTAGCTTTGGTGACTCTGCTCATCGGTTTACTTTCAGTAAGTTCCACAGGAGATATTTCAACATGGCATCTGCTGACAGGGGGGATCGGGTTAATCGTACTCGTCATGTTCATCCGACATGAATTAAAAGCAGGCACGCCTTTTATCCCTCTGCGCACGTTTGCCTCATATCCCGAGATGACTTGGGTGAATGTGCAATACATGCTGGTGAACATCCTGTTTTACGCACTTTTTTTTGGAGTTCCTACGTTTTTGAAGCAGGTACGTCATCTCAATGAAGTTCATACAGGAATGAGCATGCTAGCTTTGGGGTTATGTTCAGTCATTATTGCACCGATCGCAGGGCGCTGGATTGACAGATCAGGATCACGGCCAGCTCTAATCGTATCCGCTTCTTTAATGACATTTGGCTCTATATTGATCGTTATTATGAACGAAACTTCTCCAATCTTCATTGTCATTGTTGCCTTAGCTTTATTTGGAATAAGTAACGGCCTAAACGCGGTCGGCATGCAAGCAGCTCTGTTCAAAAGCACACCCAAAGAAATGATCGGAGTCGCATCGGGTATTTTTAATACATCACGCTACCTGGGAACCATCTTATCGTCGTTATTAATTGGGATTGTCATGGGGGATACATTCAATGTGACAGGATTTCAGATGCTTGGAATCATCCTTACGATATTAGCTGCATCACTGATCATCATGAGCGTACATCGCGAAGCAGGTGCGGAGAGTCCGGAGCAAGTAAGCAAGTAAAATAGCGAATCTGCCGTGCAATAGCACGTTTACACCCAATGAATCAATAGCTCCATTGGGTGTATTTTTTGTTTTTCACCAAGTTGTCAGAAAGAGTTGATCCTTTCTTGAACGTTTAGGGTAGAAGACGTGTCTTTGATTGAATTAGGTAAAAATAAAGATATAATAATTTTGATTAATAGGCTTGGTTAGTACTTTAAGTGCATCAATATCAGATTTTAATAGGCATCCAATGCTGGAGCCAACAGGAGTAAACGCAATAAAGGTGTGGCAAGATATCGTCATACCTAACTTTGTGAAATTTTTCGCAACTCTGCATTGAGCTTGGCCGAAGCTGATATTGAATGTTAAAAAAATGAACAGAGTTTGAAAGGAGGCAACACAAAGAATGGCTATTGATACGGTGTTATGGAGCAGGCTAGTGACTGGTTTGACGCTGGGATTCCACGTGATTTTTGCAACGCTGGGTGTCGGTGTACCTTTGATGATTGCTATTGCAGAGTTCATCGGCATTCGGAAGAAGGATCACCATTACATACTTATGGCAAAGAGGTGGTCACGAGGGTTTGTCATTTCTGTCGCGGTAGGTGTCGTGACAGGCACAGCGATATCACTGCAGTTGGCCTTGGTATGGCCGAATTTTATGAAGCTGGCTGGGAATGTCATTGCACTGCCACTATTTATGGAAGTGTTCGCATTCTTTTTTGAAGCGATATTCCTGGGCATTTATCTGTACACGTGGGATCGGTTCAAAAATCCGTATATCCACTGGTTGCTGACTATTCCGATTGTCGCCGGGGCAGGCATGTCTGCTGTTTTTATTACAACAGTGAACGGATTCATGAACCAGCCTGAAGGTTTTGTCATGGAAGCAGGTCAATTCATGGCAGTGAACCCCGTGCAAGCGATGTTGAATACGGCGACGTTCTCCAAAGTATTCCATGTATTAAGCTCGGCTTATCTGACAGGAGCTGCTCTGTTAGCCGGAATAGCAGCCTTTGCGATGCTGAGAAAAGGAGTGTCGGCCTACCACAAAAAAGGCTTGAATCTCATGATGGCCGTTGTGCTGGTATTCAGTTTATTAAATTCTTTAGCTGGAGATGTGTCTGCCAAGTTTTTGGCTGAGCATCAGCCGGAGAAGCTCGCAGCTGCCGAGTGGCATTTCGAGACGGAAAGCGGAGCGGATTTGATTTTTTTGGGATGGCTGAATGCAGAACATGAAATTATAGGCGCTCTTCATTTGCCGAAACTGCTCAGTTTCCTTGCCTTTGGAGACTTTAACGCCGAGGTTACCGGGCTGAATGAATTTCCACCAGATGAACACCCGCCCTTACTTGTGCATTATTTGTTTGATCTAATGGCTGGAATTGGATTTGCTCTACTTGCTATATCAAGTCTGTACTTCCTGTTTGTGTTTTGGAAGAAACGTAATCAGTTTAACAAGTGGATGCTTCGTATGGTTGCACTTAGTGCACCGCTTGCTTTTCTGGCTGTTGAAATGGGCTGGTTCTATGCAGAGATCGGGCGGCAGCCATGGATCATCCGAGGTTATATGCGAGTGGAAGAGGCTGCTACTTCTTCACCGAGTGTAAGAATTTTATTTTTCGTCTTCTTGCTTCTATACATCGTGCTCGGCGTCATCTGTGTTCTCGTATTGAGACGTCTGTTCAATAATAATCCTGCGGAGCTTGAGATGGAGAAATGGTTGGAACAGAAGCATGATCAATCAGCCAAGAAAGGGGATCAGGCCTGATGAGTTATGAATTGATTGGTATATCCGTACTCTGGCTGTTCTTGTACGGCTATCTTATTGTAGCTTCTATTGATTTTGGAGCAGGTTTCTTCGCCTTTTATGCACGCCTGACAAAGCAGGATCACCTGATTAATCGTCTGATCTCCCGTTATCTATCACCGGTCTGGGAGATCACCAATGTATTTTTTGTCTTTTTCTATATTGGCATCGTTGGATTCTTTCCGGATACTGCTTACTATTATGGCTCCGCGCTGCTTGTTCCGGGAAGTATTGCCGTCATTTTACTTGCTATTCGTGGGTCGTTCTATGCTTTCGAGAATTATGGTTCCAAAAATAACGTCGTATATCTGTTTTTATACGGGGCTACCGGGTTGCTTATTCCAGCGTCATTGTCAGTGGCACTGACCCTCTCAGAAGGTGGCTTTATTTTGAAGCAAGGGGATACCGTTTCCCTGGATTACTGGGCGCTGTTTACGAATCCATTATCGTGGAGCATCGTTGGTCTAGCCATCGTGTCCGTATTGTTCATTAGCGGATCATTTCTCACATTTTACGCTTCTCGCGCAGAGGACCATTCGGCATTGAAGCTGATGCGGAACTATGCTTTGTTCTGGAGCACACCGACCATTATTCTCGCGCTGACTGCATTTATATATTTGGGTCAACACAATGAGCGTCATTTTCAAAATATGATGGATTTATGGTGGCTGCTGGCGCTTTCCGTTGCGTTTTTCATGATTGCCATGTGGCTGTTATATAACGGACGGCGTTACGGTTTAGCTTTTATATGCATCATGCTGCAATTTTTCACAGCCTTTTTCGCTTACGGGATTGGGCAATATCCTTACATTCTGGATCCATTCATCACCATTCAGAGCAGCGCCACATCACCTGCAATGGGCTTTGCACTCGTCGTTGTGTTTATCGGTGGTCTGTGCCTGTTAATTCCTTCTCTGATTCTGGTCTTCAAATTGTTTCTGTTTGATGCGGATTATGTGAAAGGGAAAAAATAAAGGAGGAGCGTTCAATGAAGAGGAGAGCCAAATTCAATCTGATCTCGCAGCAAATGTCTTTACAACGAAAAAACAGGCTTCTCCTTGCGATCATTTCGCTGGCCCTTGGTGTAGCTATTGTAAGCCAGGCCACCTTGGTGGCTGAAGCAGTCCAGCGAATCTTTGTAGAGAAAGCTTCCTTTTCATCAGTGGTCCTGTTGCTTGTCCTATTACTGGTTGTTATGGCTGTACGCTCACTGTTGTCGTATGGTAATGGGAAAGTGGGCTTGCATATGGCAGCACGCGCCAAGACGAATATGCGAGCATCTGTGTTGCAGAACCTGACCCGCGCTTCCATGCCTTCAACCCTGAGTGGACAGACGGGAGGAAAGGTCAGTGTTGCTTTGGATGCTGTGGATGAAGCCGACAGTTATTTCAGTCAGTACATGCCGCGTATGATGGAAGCCGCGATGATCCCGATTCTGATTCTGGTTGTTACATTTACGCAGCACGCCAACACAGGCTGGATTATGCTGTTTACGGCACCGTTTATCCCGCTGTTCATGATCTTGGTTGGGCTCCAAACGAAGAACAAATCAGAAGAAAAATACGCGCAACTGGCTGAGTTTTCCGGTACATTTCTGGATTCACTTCAGGGACTGGTTACGTTAAAAATATTCGGACGGGCTAAACGTCAGCAACAGGAAATTGAACGCAGTAGTCTGGGGTATCGTGATGCTACCATGGGCATTTTGAAGATTGCATTTACAAATACGTTTATGCTGGAATCGATCGTGATGTTAAGCATTGGTATTGTCGCGCTTGAACTGGCTATTCAATTACTGGTTTTCAAATCGATGAGCTTCCACACAGCATTTCTCGTGTTGTTACTCGTCCCTGAGTTTTACAGTTTGTTGAAGAATACGGGAACGGCTTTTCACAGCGGGCGAACCAGCATGGGGGCCATTCGCAAGGTGGAACAAATGCTTGAAGAAACAAATATCAAGAGCACACAAACGGAGCCTGAAGATGGATCGGATCAAAGCGAATTAACCGATGTCGATGCAATTGCAAAGACGGAAGAGCTTCGTACAGCTCGTGCCGAGTTGATTCCAATGCCACCAACCATTGAACTGGACCATCTCCGATTCCAATACACCCCTGATTCCTTTGGACTTGAGACAGGACAGATCTCGATTGGACCGGGAGAACAGATCGCTATTGTAGGCAAAAGTGGATCAGGTAAAACCACGCTGCTCCATCTCATTGCTGGTTTGCTGAAACCAGATTCGGGAGCAGTTCTGGTTAACGGAAGCCAGCTTTTGCAACATGATGAGGCTGCATGGTTTGAACGTGTTAGCTACATTACACAGCATCCGTATATTTTTACAGGTACTTTTGCCGAAAATATCGCGATTGGCGCGGGTCGGAACGTCTCCAGAGTTGAAATTGAGCAGGCAGCAGAGGAAGCAGGACTTGCTGGCGTTGTTGCACAATTGGAGCAGGGGTTGGATACGTTTGTTGGTGAAGGTGGCCGGGGATTATCTGGTGGGGAAAAGCAGCGACTTGCCTTAGCACGTGCTTTTCTGAAGCGACCAGCTGTCATTTTGTTCGATGAACCCACCGTAGGACTGGATCTGCACACCGAGCGGGTATTGCAACAATCCATTGCGGCATTAGCCAAAACGGCAACGATGATTACGGTGGCGCACCGTTTATATACAATTCAACATGCAGACAACATTTTGTTTATGGACAATGGGGTGTTGGTGGATTCAGGACATCATGAAGCGCTTCTGGCGCGCCTGCCTCAATATGCGGAGATGGTGGATGTACAACGGAAAGGAGGGTTAGTATGAATGAGCTGACGATTCTGTCAAAAGCGATGATTCAGGAGCGCAAGGATATTCTGCTTTCGATATTGGGCGGATTTATCGCCGGCATAGCAGGTGTAGCTCTCTTTTCCGCGAGTGGTTACATGATATCGCAAACGGTATTTGCGCCACCGTTGTACACCTTAATTGTACTCACCTCCATGGTCAAACTGCTTGGTTTCCTTCGAGCGGCGAGCCGCTACGGAGAACGCTTGTATTCCCACAGGGCAACATTCTCCATGCTGAGCCGCTTGCGGACGTCCTTTTTTGCCAAACTGATCCCGGTAACGCCAGGTATATTGAACAAAAACAGAAGCGGGGATCTGCTTGCGCGGATCGTGGGTGATGTGGAAAGCTTGCAAAATTACTTTTTGCGGGTCGCGTATCCACCCATCATGGTCGTTATGGTGTTTTTGGCTACCATGCTGTTCACTTCGGCCTTTTCGATCTGGATTGCGTGTTTGTTAGTACTAGGTATGCTGATCACGGCATTTGTTGTACCAGGTATTGTCTTGTTAGGTCAGCGAAAAATACACGGACGTGTCCGCCAGCAACGTGCCTTGCTGTCCACGGAAGTAACCGAAGTATTGTATGGTTTCAGGGATTTGAAAGTATACGGCCAATTGGAACAGCGTGAGCAGCAGCTTCAGCGGGCTTCCGCTGCATTGGCAACGGAACAGAGGCAAGCCGCTTCGCACTTGCTGCGCGGGCAATCCATGCACGTTTTTGTGACGTATCTTGTTACATGGGGAGTGCTGGCACTGAGCGCCTTTTTAATTGTGAATGGAGCATTTGCCGGTGTATTTCTCGCCATGCTGATCCTGGCCACGCAGACCGTGTTCGAAGAAGCTGCGGCAATGGCTATATTACCTCTATATAAGCAGGACAGTGAACACGCCGCTCAGCGACTGGCGGAAACGGTGCCAAGCTCCGATGTGCAACCTGTACAGCCAAGCGGTGAAGTGTCAGCCGATCAGGCGGTTTCGATTGAACTATCCGGTGTTAACTTCCAATATGAAGGGGAATGGAGACCGGCGCTGAGGGAGCTCTCCCTGCAACTTGCAGCAGGCTCCAAAACAGCGATTGTCGGGCCGAGCGGGTCAGGTAAGTCAACAATTATCGATTTGTTACTCAAGCTGCGTATACCAACGTCTGGCGATATACGGTTAAACGATGTTCCGGTGAAGGAACTGAATGAAGAGAGCATTTGGCAAAGAGCGAATGTAGTGTTGCAGCAAAGTCATTTCTTCCGGGGAACCATCCGGGATAATCTGCTGCTGAATGGAGAAGAACATTCGGATGAACAAATATCGGCTGTGCTGGAGAAAGTGCAACTGCCGAATAAGTTGTTGACCGATATGGTGTATGAAAAAGGGGAGAACCTGTCAGATGGCGAGAAGCAGCGGCTGGCTCTGGCACGGGCGATGCTACGCAAAGGACGGTTATGGCTGCTGGACGAACCGACGTCCTCACTGGATTACGTCACAGAACAACGTGTGCTCCAGCATCTTTTTGCACAGGCCTCCGAAGATACACTTCTCCTGATCTGCCATCGGCTGACGGGATTGGAAGAGATGGATCGGATTGTGGTCATGGACCAAGGCATGATTGTGGAATCGGGTTCCTTCTCCGAGCTGATGGAGCAAAAAGGCTATTTTTATGAAATGAAACAAATTGAACGACAAATGATTGGAGACGCCGGGGCGTGAAAGGAATTTCAGTCTATTGAGTAGACAATGCTGTCGGTTGTCGTTAATGAAGAAAATTTCAATAAATCAATTTTTATAAATTTAACTAAACCCCAAAGGATGCAGTACATATACTCCTTGGGGTTTGTTTTGATATAATAGTTTTTTTATGTCTATGAAGGAGATGGATGATGGGAAAATATAAGTGGGATATTGTTTTTTATTTGGCCGTATTTTTAATTGTTGTGTACATGAAGATGAATGACCAATCTCTGTTTTGGATACTTGGGGTCGTTCTCACCGCTACTCTGATCATGTTTACCATTCGTATTTTTTATCCTCTTGGTTGGGAAACACGCATGGAGCGCGTGGAGGCTTTTCTACGCAGACAGGAGAATACCCCAAAGCTTTATATCTATTACGCTCTTGCAAACAGACTTGATGATGAATTGGAACACACAATAGAGCGCATCAGAAATGAGGACACGAATAAAAGGACACAAGCAGTATATAATGCAGCTTACGGCTCCTATCACAACGACTTGGTAGCTGTTCGTACTGCGGTGCAGAATATGCGTAGATCGGATTATCGTACATATTATGAAACGTATTTGCTTATGGAAGAAGGAAGAAGCGAGCAGGCGAGGGAACACTTGAAATCCATTAACAAGGTCTGGATGAGATCTTCGCTTCTTGCAGCGATCGAACTAAAAGCGGGACAACGCGAGACTGCGATTCAGCAATTACACGAAGCAATGCATGCTGTCAGAGGTGTCCATCGTTATATGATATTTAAGGAATTAGAGAGATACTAGGGCGTGTCTCAAAACTCGCTGAAGTGCATCTTTTATCGCCTTTTCGCCCCCTGCTGCGTCACTTTCCCTTGACGTGCCCCGGCACGCCTGCGGAAAACTTTCTGGCTTGGAACGAAAATTCGGCAAAATCTGCTTCCTTCGGAGTTTTCAGACACGCCCTAAACGTTGAACAAAAATCTTTCTTGGCATTATAGTACAACTGACACGGATAAAAGCTTGTTCCACATAGGAGCAGGCTTTTATCTTTAGTCTTGAAGGATAGGAAGGACAAGAGTATGAGAATCTTAAAGTCTTTTAGTCCCCTTTACATAACAACAGATGATTCAGCCGTTTTATTTTTCTTCGCAAGCGGCTTTTTCCTTAGTGTCCTATCATACAGATATGGCTTTCCTTGATATTCCCGTGCATGCTTTTGTTTCTGCTTTTTATGTATATCAACCTTGATCTCCAGATTGGCAACGTTATTCTGGAATTCAGAAGCAACTCGTTTGCACCATTTTAACCCACTTTCTTCAGATGCGCTGAAATGAACACGTAATAGATATCCGTTCACCGTTAATTCAAACTTGTATAAATTCATGATATGTATCCTTTCCATACGGTCATTTTATGCTACATCAAATACGATAATCTGATTATAACAGGAACATACGTTCTGTAAAAGTGATATTTATGATACCCGCAATGCAATAAGGTTCGCTAGACATCTTTGCAAGAGTTCGTTTAATGGTAAAATATCTAAAAATGGTTCATGTTGGGGGATATCATGTATAAACTGATGATCGTAGATGATGAATTGCTCATGCGGGTTGGAATTCGTTCCATGCTGAATTGGGAAGAGTACAATTTCTATGTTGTTGGTGAAGCGGGAAATGGGAAAGAGGCATTAAGCCTTGCGCTTGAAGTGATGCCTGATCTAATCATTACGGATATCAAGATGCCGATTATGGATGGGCTGCAGCTTATACAAGAGGCCTCCTGCGTACTGAAAACCTGTAAGTATGTCATCCTGAGTAATTTTGACGAATTTCATTATGTGAAAGAGGCACTAAAACTTGGTGCTTCAGATTATTTGATTAAAAGCGAGATCACCGAATCCTCCCTTATTGACCTCCTGAGCACTGTTGGACAGAAACTGCAAAGTGAACATGTTCACCCAACCAACACACCCTCTATAACACAGGACTATTCCAAGAGCCTAAGATATCTAAAGGATAGTTTCTTCCAAGATATTGTAAGCGGATTCATCAGTGAGGAAGATATCGTCACCAAAGCGGAAGAATTGCATTTTCGTATACGTTCGGACCAGTTGGTTGTCATGAAGTTCATCGTGAATTATTACGAGGATGCAAAGCGGAAATATGTAGAGAAGGGGGAAAAGCTGCTCCGATTTTCAATTCTTAATATTATGGAAGAGATCATTCCATCGAAGTGGGAGAAAGAGATTTTTGTTGAAAGTTCCTCTGAATATTGGGTGATCGTTAATGTACTTCCTGAGAGCCAATCTGTACACGCCGACTTGAATAAACTATGTAATAAATTGCTGTCTTCGATCAAGGATTTTATGAATCTGTCGCTCACGGCTGGGGTAAGTAGAATGACTTCCGGTTTCCTTCACATCAGGAAGGCCTGCCAAGAGGCGGAAATGGCTCTACAACAAGGTTTCTTCACAGGTAGCAACCAGGTATTGTATTACGAGCATATGGTTCAATCCCCAGATCGACATGAAGTTAAGGGGGCTTTGAGCCCGCAACAAGAACGAGATTTGTTGAAGTTGTGGGTAAGCAAAGACAACCAAAAGGCGGAAGAGTTCCTTGAAGGAATCCGATCCAATCTGGAACAGCTACGAGCAGATGAGAATAGCATTCGCAAGCAATATATCATGGTAATGGAAACGATACATTCCCATCTATCCCGAGCTACGGAAAGAGGTGCACCTTCTTTAACAGAGAAATCACCCTATGAAATTGTTCTAAAGGGGGAGTATTGGGAGGATATCCACCAAGATATGCTTGCTCATATTGCGTATTACTTCCATACCGATTCCCAAATCAAACAGGAAAGCACTTACACCGATCTCGCCACTGAATTGATCGACAAGTATTATGCGGAAGATATCTCACTGCAAAGTATCGCTAGCCAAATCAGTGTGAATCCGTCTTATCTCAGCCGCGTGTTCAAACAGGAACGAGGAGAGAACTTTATCACGTACTTGACCCGAGTTCGAATTGAACATGCGAAGGCGTATCTAATGAGCAGAGGAATGAAAGTGTATGAAATCGCAGAAAAGGTGGGCTACCATAATTACACGTACTTCAGTAAGATTTTCAAAAAATCGGTAGGTGTCACTCCGGAGGAATATCGAGAATTACAGCAGGGATGAATGTAATCGGTGAATAGAGGTGCAGCATATGAAGCATGTTCGGCCCTTCCGAATCAAGTACAAAATTATGGTGATCTGTATGACGGTCATTATCCTTCCGGTATTGGTGATGACAATCAATTCGTATTACTCCTCAGAGCGGTTGTTGGCACAGAACTATACAACGTTGCTAAACGATCTGGCCAAACAGACGAATATTCGCATTGACGAGTTCCTCAAGGAGATTGAGAAAATTTCGCTGCTAGCCAGCAATGGGCTTAGTGACAATCTGTCTGCGACTCATGAAGGGAGTTTTCCGATCCAGGATTTCCTGCGAGAGGGTGATGAACAACATGAGATTGCCGCATACAATATTCTGATGAATTACATCATGATGAAAGATCGCGTATTCTCCATTTACCTCTACAATATGAACGGGGGGCAAGACCTTTTTGTCAGTCCACATCAACCAATTGATCCAAACTTCAAAGTAGCAAACGAATTGTGGTTTAAAAAGTTCATGCATGATAAGGATCGAACCATTACCCTCACAACACGAATCGATGAGCAATTGGAGAATAAAATACTGGCAGTGTCACACGCTCGCAAAATTCATGATGTGACTAGTGGAAAACTGCTTGGCGTGATTGTTGTCAGCATTGATATCAAATTCATTGAAATCGTCAACCGAAACTTGCAGGAAGGACTGCGCTCCAGATTCATGATCGTTGATGAGGATGACAAAATCGTATACAACGTGAACGAACGATTAATCGGGACACTGTTCCGGGACAACGTTCGTCCGCCTGAATCACTAAATGTTGTGGTGACCAGTCCCCTTAGTCAGCAAAAATGGACAACTTACTTATATATGCCTTTGGATGAGCTGACTGCTGATGGCAAAATATTGGGCCGTAATCTGGTGACGCTTGCCATAGTCATTGTTCTTTTTGCTGCCGTCATATCCATCTTTTTATCTCACGTGATCACAACTCCCATTAAAAAACTGCTACGGAATATCGCTCTAGTCGAGAAAGGGCAGTTTGAACAAGTTGAACCTATTGGCTCCAGAGATGAGATTGGACATTTATCCATTCGATTTAACAGAATGTCACACGAATTGAAGCGAATGGTCGAGCGGATGCAGCAGGAAGAAATAGAGAAAGCCAAGGCCGAGATGCGTGCGCTCCATGACCAGATCAAGCCTCATTTTCTGTATAACACCCTTGGGTCGGTGAAATGGATTGCCTCGATGCAGCAGGCTGATAAAATCGTGGAAATGACCGATGCACTAATCTCGATGCTCCGCTATGCAACAAAATCCGATGGAACCCTCGTAACCATTCGTGAGGAACTCGATAATATAACGAATTACGTAACGATCCAGAATGTCAGGTACTATGATTGTATTCAGATGAGGTATGAGATTGAGGATAAAGTGTTGGATTATCACATGCCCAAAATGATCCTGCAGCCCATTGTGGAGAACGCGATTTTTCATGGTCTGGCCGAGCTTGAGGAAGACGGAATCATTACCATTCGGATTCAACTGCGGGTGGATACAGTTGTAATCGAAATCTGCGATAATGGCGTTGGTATGGATCATCATACGATGCAGAATCTATTGGAAGAGAAGCCCGGTGCAAGTACGGGAACGAATGGGATTGGATTGCATAATGTACAGCGGCGGATTCAACTCCATTTTGGGAAACCCTATGGAATACAGGTGGAGAGTAAAATAGGTGAAGGTACCATTTTCTCCATTCTGCTGCCTGCCATCATAGAAGCCAAATAGTCATTCATGCTTTCATTTAAGCATCTCATAATGCGGTACAACGATCATAAAAATAAGTTTAGATATAAACAAAGGGCTCGCAGTATGAACTGCAAGCCCTTTTGTTCACCCTTTGACGCTACCTAGCACCAAACCTTTGGTAAAATATTTTTGTAAAAACGGATACACGAGTAAAATCGGAATGGCACCCAAGAACATCTGAGCGGCGCGCCCCGTTCTGGCGTTCATCATGGACAACAGCTGCGTATAATCTGACCCAGATTTCAGCATGATTTGCTCAAAACTTTGCAGGAGGGTCTGGAGGTAGCTTTGCAATGGATAATTGTCTGGATTGTTCATATAGATAATGCCATCGAACCACGAATTCCAGTGGGCAACGATACTGAACAAACCAACCGTAGCGAGAGCGGGCTTGAGAAGTGGTAGTAGAATACGAAGCAATACCTGTACAGGCCCAGCACCATCGATAATTGCTGATTCTTCAATTTCCTCGGGCAGCCCCCGAATGAAATTCATGAGGATAATCATACTGAATACGGGGAGGGCCCCAGGCAGTATCAGAGACCAGATGGAATCGATTAGTCCCATTTTGACAACCACGAGATAGGTTGGAATTAGTCCTCCACTGAATAACATGGTTATTATGAAAAATCCCATATAGATATTACGCCCCATCAATTTTTGTTTGGATTTGGAGAGGGGATAAGCTGTGAGTACGATCAGAACCAGATTCACCAACGTTCCGATAACGGTTCGTTGAATGGCTACCCAGAGAGAGGAGAAAAATGATCCTCCAGTTAATGCAAATTCATAGGCTTTTGTCGTAAATTCCACAGGCCAGAACGTAACACTCCCCGCAGATACAGCCGCGCTGCTGCTGAATGAAACAGCCAGCAGGTTGATAAACGGCAGGATACATAGGAGAGAGATTAGAAGCAATATGGTGTAGTTTATGATAAGAAATACACGCCTGCTCATACTTTTATCATAGATCATAATGTGAGTTCCTCCTTCTTAGAAGATACGATAACCAGCCACTCTGTAAGCCAAGATATACGATACGGCAACCAGAACACTGGAAATGATCGATTTGAATAACCCGACAGCGGTACCAATTGAATACTGTGCCTGCTGAATTCCCAGACGGTAGACATAGGTATCAATAATATCACCGGTCTGATAGACAACAGGGGAGTAGAGATTATAGATCTGGTCAAAGCCAGCATTGAGTACGTTTCCAAGTGAAAGTACGGTCATTAAAACAATGGTTGGCATGAGGAGAGGCAACGTAATGTAGATGGTCTGCTTCCACCGTTTCGCTCCGTCGATCACCGCGGCCTCGTAAAGCCCCGGATCAATACTGGTCAAGGCTGCCAAATAAACAACCGTGCCAAACCCGAAACCTTTCCATATGTCACTGACAATCATCGTCCAAGGAAAAATAGAAGGTGTGCCAAGAAAGGAGATCGGTGCAATACCAAATACACTTAGAAATGTATTGATAATGCCGTCGGAGCTAAGGATATCCAGCATGATGCCGGCCATAATGACCCAAGAGAGGAAGTTCGGAATGTAGACAAGTGTTTGAAATGTACGTTTGATTCCACTGTGGAGTACCTCGTTAAGCAGTAATGCGAAAATTACGGGTACGATTATACCACCGATAATCTTAAAGACAGACATGTACAATGTATTCCAGATCGTTCTTACGAAGTTCGGCTGATTAAATATGTGGGTGAAATTATCCCATCCTACCCATGGCGAGTTAAAGCCGAGACCCGGATTGTACTTCTGAAATGCAATAATAAGTCCATAGAAAGGGATGTAACAAAAGATGAAGACCAAGACCAGGCTTGGAATCAACATGAGATGGTAAGGACTCTGCTGCTTCCATTTTCTCAACATTCATATTCCTCCGTTCATCGTACGCCAAATGTAATCGCTATCAAATAAAGGGGAGAGATCCCCTCATCCCCTCTTTGTGACAAACGAGATTATTTCTTCCCGTAGGCTTCATTAACTGCCAGGGTTGCATTATCGCCCCCGGCTGCGCGCCAATTCTGGACAATAACATCGAAATAATCGATACTTTCGCTACCCATAATGATCTTGGTGAAACCTTCGGTCAGGATATCATCCAAGGTTGTGCCGTAGCTTGAAAGTATTTCTGGCGTAACACCCCATAGGGCCGTCTTTGTATAGTTCTCGCTGTCCAGTACTTTCTTGGCAAGACCATACGCATTCTTTGGAGCCCCTTGTTGCAAATAATCACCAACTGCTCCTGGGGTTGCATTCTCCATGAATTCCACACTGTTGTTATATTTTTGCCACATACCCGACGTCGTGAGCCCACTGGTATCCTTGGATTGAAGGGCAGCGGAGACCGCCTCAAATTGCTCGTAATCGGAATTCGGATTAAGTACACGGAACGCTCCAACAACATGGGCAATATCGTTGTCCAGCAAGGCGGATAACGTTTCTGTGGATTCCTTGCCATTGCCTTCATCCACAATATAAGCATAGTCGTTCAAAATTTTGATCACTTCTTCAGGGCTCTTAAATCCCTTTTTCATGACGATATAATTGTTGTTGGCGAAGAAAATGGATTGTTTGGCTTCTTTCCCATCAACAGTAGGGATGATATAAGGGTAGAAGATGGCGTCCTTACCCAGATTGGATACCGTATCGACACCCGGATTATAACCCCACCACTGGTAATAAGGCTGCATGCCCACTTTGCCGGCTACAATGTCCGCGTTCATCGCATTAAAGTCTTTGATTGCAAATTCCGGATCAATGATGCCTCGCTTGTACCATTCTGACCACTCAGCCAGCGCATTTTTCATCTCAGGCTGCACGGAGCCGTACACGAGTTTTCCATTGCTATCCTCCATCCACATATCCGGATGCGCATTCCATGCAATGGCGAGCAGGTTGAGGTAATCCAACGATTGGTCTACCGCTATACCATAACCGCCATGCTTATCCATGAATTTTAATGCGATATTTTTGATGTCTTCCACAGATTTCGGATCTTGGACTCCCAATTCTTCTTTCCAGTCGTTCCGGATCCAGATGAAGTCTGGTTGTTCAATTAATCCCCAGTGCATCTGTGGTATCCCGTACAGCTTACCGTCCTTCTTTCCAGACTCGTAACTGTCTGCATCTGCTTCCATGTAACCTTTGAGACGATCTGAAGCGTGTTGATCAAAGACCTCGGAAAGGTCCATGACCATATCTGCTTCGACTAACTGTCTCAGTTGTGATGGATTAACTCTGAATACATCAGGAAGATCGTTCGATGCGATAGCCAAATTCAATTTGGTATCGTACTCATCGCTAACCCAGTCTGTTTTGACGTTGATATTAAACTTCTCTTTGTATCGCTTAATCCATACATTGTTGGTGATATCGTCGCCCTTTGGATATTTTGCAGAAGAGTATTCTGATGTTACGGTATGAATGGTTGTCGTCCCAGCCTCGTTGGAATCCGTGTCCGTCGTTGAACCTTTATCAGCACCGCTTCCATTGCTACAGGCTGCGAGTAATAAGGTTGACATGCACACAGACAAGACTAAGGCTTTCGTTTTCTTGTTCATTTCTTTTCCCCCTTATCAGTCATATTTCAATAACGCTTTCTTGAAAATATTCTAAACGAGAAAGGGGGAACGGGATATAAAGGTTATTGACGAGAAGCGGTATCTTTTTTTACTTTTGAGTCGTAGCGGAGAAAAGATAAATGAGCTTTGTGCACTTTTTTTACTTTGTACTCCTTCTTTTTTTACTCATGTCTCCAAAAATTGCTTTAAATGACGATCGATAACGATTGAATCCTCTTCGTTTGCTCCGATTCCAAAGCAGTGTCCCCACTTGGACTCTATAGGTTGATACACAGCGTTTGGCATATGCTGAGCATCATACGCACTATCTTCTGGTGTGAAGAACAAGTCACTTGATCCTGGCATAACGAGTGCAGGAGAAGTGATCTTGCTTAATGCCTGTTCGAAGTTGCCGTCATCTACGGGATTATCGCTAATGTCTCCATATATTCCTGTACGCAACATGGTAATCAAGTCGTTAGCATCGAAGGGAAGAAATACCTGATCCCAGTAATCTTCTACATAAGATTTCAAGGTGTCGTAACCCTCAGATTGGTACAATTTCTCCAAATAGTACGCCTGCGAGAACCCCCATGGAGCATAAGCTCTTCCCATCGCTGCGAGACCGGCAACCGGAGGGCGCTCATATCTACCATTTTCATAATTTGAATCTGCCTGTAACGCCGCGATCATTGCTTCGAATACCAACTGTGTATGCGGTCTGCTCTTTGCCGTTCCTCCGAAGGGGGCAATACGTTCGACCATCTCAGGATAACTGGTTGCCCATTGATAAACCTGCATGGCTCCCAGAGACCAGCCCACAACAAGTTTAATTTTGGAGATACCAAATTTTTGAGTGATGAGTTGATGTTGGGCGCGCACATTGTCATACATGGAGATGAGGGGAAAGTTGTCCTTATCGTATGGGGCAGGGGTATTACTTGGAGAGGACGATAATCCGTTACCCAACATATTGGGCACAACGATAAAATGACGACTGGGGTCCAGTGCCTTGTCTGTTCCAATTAACCATTCATTATCTGTGTGAATTCCAGCAAACCATGTTGGGACAACAATAACATTGTCCTTTGCCGCATTTAAGTTTCCATAGGTCTTGTAAGCGATAAAGGCTTGAGGGAGCTGTTGTCCCGATAGAAGTAATGTATCTCCAAGGTTATATGTTTCATAATTGTTCATAGATTGATTCTCCTTATAAAATAGTAATAACTTGATTTCACTCTACAATACGTCTATTATCAATTCAACGAAACGTTATCGAACATATCATTCATTTATTTTGAACTTAGGAGGTGCCTGATTCATGGAAATACGCCAGCTAAAAACCTTTTGGACACTTGCATCGACCTGCAGCTTTAGTCAAACTGCTGAATTATTGAGCTATGTACCCTCTACCATAACCATGCAAATCAAATCGCTGGAAGAAGAGCTTGGGGTGAAATTGCTGGATCGATTAGGCAAAAAGGTCGTGTTAACGGATGCTGGCCAACAGTTTCTGCCTTACGCCACTAAGATATTAAACGATGTAGAGGAAGCAAAGTGCATATCCAGTCAGCACGGAGAATTGGCGGGAACGGTTGTGATCGGAGCAGATGAAGTGCTGTGTGCATATCTTCTTCCAGCCTTGTTCAAACGCTTCCGAGCGGACTATCCTGGTGTGCGGTTATTGTTCCGCCCCCTGTCTGGGCAAGAGCTTAAATCGAGTCTGAGAGAAGGGCATGCCGATGTCGTTTTTGTATTGGATGAGCCTATGAATTCCAAAGACCTTCAGTCAGAGTTTTTAAAGGATGAGACCTTTCAAATGGTGGTTTCTCCCGATCATATGTTAGCATCGCGTTCCGCGTTGGTCATTGATGACTTCCACAAACAGCATTTTTTGCTGACCGAAAAGAACTGTTCGTATCGCACTTATTTTGACCAATCCATAACAAAGAAAGGTGCAGATGCTCTGACAGAGCTGGAGTTTCATAGTGTAGAAGCCATTAAACAATGTGTTGTGGTTGGTCTAGGGATCGCTTTATTACCTGAAATGGCTTTGAAGAAAGAGTTGAGCGATGGGGAAGTGGTTGCTCTGCCGTGGGATTTATCAGATGTATCCTTTTCTGCGCAAATGCTCTGGCATCGGGAAAAATGGATCTCTCCGTCTATGGCTGCTTTTATGGAGGTCGCCAAGAGTGAGTTGATTTGATTGTTCAGAATTTGTTTAGATGTATGTGTTAAAATATTCTTCATGGAAATCGTGATGTAAAATGGAATCAACCTTCAACAACATGATACAGATATATATGGGGGATTAGCAATGGAGAGAAAGATTAGAAATTCTGCAAAAGCATTGATCATTAAAGACGGGAGAATGCTTGCAATGAAGCAGGATGATAATGATGAAGTCATCTACATCCTGCCTGGTGGGAGCCAGAATGCAGGTGAAACGCTGACGGATGCTGTGAAGCGTGAAGTTGCGGAAGAAATCGGAATAGATGTAGAACCGTTATCACTGGAATTTGTCATTGAAGGGGTATACGGTGAAGCTCTTCATCGTGTAGATTTTGTTTTTTTATGCGAGTACATAGGTTTGATGGACCAAGATAGTTCTATTCTGCCAAGTGACGAAAATCAAGTGGAATATGAATGGCTCGAAATTAAAAATATAAACGAACTACCTTTATTTCCTTCAAAATTACGAAAGCAGATCATTAGATTGGTTGAGGGAGAAAAAACGGTTATGTATTTAGGAAATGAGGAAGATGACGACCTGAATAGTTAGATGTGTACACGTCGTAAACAAGCGGCCGTCTTGTATTTATAAAGGAAAGGCTATTTCAAAGGACATGATAGTCCAGTGAAATAGCCTTTTTACCGTTGAACAAAGTGTACAGAGCGATTCAAAAATGAACATCTATGGTAAGGGGTTAAATTAGGCCAGGAGTTATATATCTTGTTGCTTCACGCCTGCTGTCATATTTTTCTGACCCCATATTACCATGGATTCAATTAAAGGAACCAATTCCTTGCCTGATTCTGTGAGCGAATACTCCACTCTCGGTGGCACCTCGTTATATTGCTCCCGATGCACGATGCCGTAATGAATCAAATCCTTCAAACAGTTCGTTAACATCGTTCCGGTAATGCCAGGCAGTCTTCTTTTTAATTCATTGTAACGTATACAGTCATTTTCACTGAGGATTGCCAGGATCGGAAGATTCCACTTGCCTCCAATGACCTGAAATGCATAAGTCGCTGGACATAACTGATCGAAATTAAACTCGTATTTCACTTGATACCCTCCAATAGTATACTTTTTGATACTAAGTCAGAAAAAGAATCGTACTTGTTCAGAAGATTGTAGACATTATAATCAAACTAACACAAGAAAATCAATTCATAAGACAAGATAAAGGCGGGATACACGTGAGTAACGAATCTATGATGTGTGATCTGGAAACAGGCGTATGTGGTGTGAGCGAGGAAGAGGCTATGCAAGAAATCAATCTGAATCACGTTGAGAAAAAGATAACTCTTTATTACGCAACAGATCCGATTTGCTCTCACTGCTGGGCGCTTGAGCCTGTGCTTCATCGGTTTATTGAGGAATACGGCCATTATTTTACGCTGCAAATCAAAATGGGTGGGCTACTGGCTAACTGGAATGGTTTCTCGGATGGCGCTAACGGGATTCAGAAACCTTCGGACGTTGCGGAGCATTGGAAGGAAGTGGGTGAGCATTCACGCATGCCCATCGACGGTTCCTTATGGCACGATAATCCAATACTTTCTTCCTATCCGCCATCTCGCGTATTTAAGGTGATTCAGAGTACACACCCTGGTAAAGAGCAGGACTTTTTAAGACGTGCGCGTGAAGCCGTGTTTGCATTTAATCGAAATATTGGAGAAGATGATGTGCTGACGGATATCGTCAATCAACTGGGCTTGAATGGTAAAGAAGTGGTTGAGGCGGCTGCACAGCAATCTGCACAAGAGTTATTAGAGGAAGACTTTGAGAGTGTCGCTAGTTTGGGAGTTAGAGGTTTCCCATCAATTATCATTGTGAATGAAGAGAACCAAGGGTTGAAAATTGTCGGAGCGCGTTCTCTTGAAACATATGTGCAAGCACTTCAGCAGGTGCTGGATGTTGATCTGAAACCAAAACAGATAACCTCGTTGGAGCAGAAAATCAATGAGGGACACCTTCTTTTTTCTAGAGAAATGGAGGTCATGTACAATATCGAAAAGACTGATGTTGAATCATATGTGAAATCTGAATTGGCAGAGCACACATATCGTATAGGTCATATTTTGAATGAGATGTATATTGAGCATATCTGAGGGAAAACAAGAAATTGAATTAGCACACTTTTACCGAAGGATTATTATCAATATTGAGATGAGCCTCGATCCGGTGTGATTTTAAATATTCGCAGGCTATATGGCGTGACCAGCTATAGATGCCGGGCAAACGGACAATCCAATCATTAAGTACTCGTAATGGACAGAATATGTTTGAGTACACGCACTCATTAATCCAACGGGCAGGTCACATATGTGGCTTGCCCGTTTTGTGTATCATTGAGTAATAAATAAGTTTAAACCAAACTTACTTTTGACCTAGACCAGAGCTGATACTAATAAGCACATCATAAGCTATAGGGAGACTTGATCACGAGACTTCAAACCATTCAAGTAAGGAGTGTTGGACCTCAGATGAGGAAAATTATTCAGTTTCCGTTGGTATGGATGTTTGCAGGAGCATTTATTTTGGTAGTGTTTGGCTCAATATTTAGCAGGATATTTATTGGTTCGGATGGCTTCATATCTATTGTGCTGGCCCTGGCTGGAGGTGTTCTTTCCATCGCTATATACTGGCTTATCATGAGATTTCTAGCAGGTCAGCGCAATGTTGAAGAGATACATAGAAAAAGGGCAGGAACCGAGACCATTTTTGGTGCGTTTGTTGGACTGATTTTTATTGGGGTTTCTGTCGGTGTCATTGTTTTGCTTGGGGGATATACGTTCACATGGTCTACCGAACATTCCATCACGCCCATATTCGCTTTGGCGATTAGTGCGGCTATTGTAGAAGAGTTGGTGTTCCGTGGTTTGTTCCTGCAAGCGATGGAAAGACTGATCGGAAGCTGGATCGCGTTGGCCGTAACTTCGCTCTTTTTTGGTTTAGCCCATCTCGCTAACCCTGGAGCCACTATCTGGAGCTCTATTGCGATATTCATAGAGGCAGGTGTGTTACTGGGGGCAGGATTTCTGTGGCGGCGAAACCTGTGGTTTGTCATGGGACTCCATTTTGCCTGGAATGCGTTTGAGGGCATGTTAGGTATTCCAGTTTCGGGCATGGCATTGGACGGTTTATTTGAAGTTCAAATGACAGGTTCAACACTTCTGACTGGAGGAAGCTTCGGGCTTGAAGCCTCCATCATACCGATGATCGTCAGTTTACTGATTGCAATCCCTATGCTGATTAACGCTTACAGGAACAGCAATATTATAAGTAAGAAGAGAAAATCCTCTAATTCACTTCATCCCCCCCAATAATATGATTACATTCATTGTAATACCGCCTCGAAAATAGAAATCAAATCCAAAGCAGGTCAGCGATATGACTTGCTTTTTTTGTACATCTGTGAAAAAACTGATTTGAATTGAAAACGAGGCTTGACCTTGGGTCGGACCTAAGGTTTATGCTATGTGCAGGAAGAAGCGAAGGTAGGGATGACAGTGAATGCTGAAATTACAATTAGCGAATTGGCCAAGCTGATGCACGTATCGGTACATCAAATTCGTTATTTTGAGGAAAAGGGAGTGTTGCATCCAGCTTACACAGCTGATAATCAGTACCGAATGTATGGCATGGATGAAGTGTACAGGCTTGCCCATATTTTATTGCTGCGTAAGATGGGGCTGTCCGTTCAAGTGATCAAAGAATGTCTTACACGTCTGACTCCCGAAGAGATCACACTGCTCTTTCATCAGGCATTGACCGATACCAAAGCCGAGATTAAGAAACTTCAGGAGACCAAGCATTTTATGGAGAAGTTATTGGAGGAAAAAGCACATCTTGCAGATCCGGTGGAGACAGCATATAACATCATTCAGCGCGAAGCCACGCCGCTATCGCTATGGTTTGAGATGGAGGCTACTGCCACGCTGAATGCGCAGACACTTGTACAGCACAAAGGCAAGATCACCAATCTGTTTGAAGCAGATCTCCATTATGTCTACGATTCGTCCGGCCTCGTAGGCATGTACACTCCCACTCAGGAAGGAATGCATCATCTGATGCTGCCAGCGGGTACGTATCTCTCCTGTCATCTTTTTGTGGAAAATGAAGAACAACTGGTTGCTCACATTCAGTATTTTTATGCTAACGCTGAAGAGGTGGGATATGTCTGTCAGGGGCCACTACTCATGGTGGAAAAATCGTATTTATCGTTGTTCACACCCGACAAGCTTCATTATGAATTACTGTCACAGATCATAACAGAACAGGAGGTTGCCTTATGACACATCTCGTTCAGATTGAACGCATCCAGCCTGATCGTTACAAAATAGCCAGCGAACTAATGGCTTATGGATTTGGACATAAATTCCAGAGATCCACTTCAATGTCCTTGTCAGATCTGGCTACAGCCTTTGAGCAGATGCTGCATCATGTTCCCCAAGATACTGGAAATCTGCGCGTGGTCGCACGAGAAGACGATGTTATTGTGGGCACGATGTCGTTGAAGTGGAAGCAAGGCTCTCATGAACAGATCGCTGGAAAGGTGAGAGGTTCCCAGGTCTGGGACGCTTGCAATCACATCGGCGCTTGGAGACGCCTTCTGATGTTAACGGGAATTCATTTGCTGAAACACGAACCTGTGACGCAGGAATGTTACATCGAGGATATCGTTGTGCATCCACAACATCAGAGCAAGGGAATCGGCAGACAATTACTCGCTTGGGCGCAGCAATACATGCTGCAGTCCCCGCAGATGTCGTATCTCAGTCTGCATGTGGCAAGTCACAACCTGAAAGCCATTCAGATGTACGAACGTCTGCAGTTTCACACACAAAACAGTACAAAAAGCTGGATGACCGGCATGCTTCTCGGTGAACAACAGTGGAATTATATGACCCGCAAAGGAGAATATCATGCTTCAACGTAAAAGAATCTGGATTTCACTACTCGTCTTCATTTTATTAATTGTTGGTACAGGAACGTACATAATTGTGCAACAGGACTACAGTATGGTCGAACAACACATCGAAATTCAAACCCCACAAGGCAAACTGACAGGCACACTGTCTCTGCCTGTGAACGAATCAGGCAAGCTGGGACTCGTGCTTTTCATCCATGGTGATGGTCCAATTGATTCGACACATAGCGATGGATATAAGCCATTGTGGGAGCGTCTTGCTTCCATAGGATACGCTTCGTTGTCGCTGGACAAACGCGGCATAGGTGGTTCTGAAGGAAACTGGCTGAATCAAAGCATCGATGATCGCGTAGTTGAAGCCGAGCAGGCTATCGCTTGGGCGAAAGAGCAACCGATGATTGATGCTTCCAAAATTGGTGTATGGGGAGCGAGTCAGGCGGGGTGGGTCATTCCCAAGCTTGCAGGCAAGGAAAATCTCGCATTTAGTATTCTTGTTTCTCCAGCGATCAATTGGCTGAGACAGGGAGAATACAACACACGGAGTCAAATGGCCCAGGATGGATTTTCGGCCACTGAGATACAAGCACAGGTGGATTACGATAACAAGATCAATGATGTGTTGAAACGTCATGGTTCTTATGAGGAATACATTAGGCTTGCTCGTCAAGGTGAGGAGAAGATGAACAAGGATCGTTGGAACTTTGTGAGTAAAAACTTCACAGTGGATGCAACGGAGGATTTGCACAATTTCAAAACACCAGTCCTGCTATTGCTTGGAGAAGATGACGTCAATGTCGATATCAAGGATACCGAGCGTGCATATCGTCAGGAAGTCAAGCCGTCGTACTTGCTTCACAAGAAGATTTTTCAAAATACGGAGCATTCGATGCTTCCTACATCCATTGCAGGCTCGGAATGGAGAATAGGGCTGAGATTCCTGTTTGCTCCAAGAAGTATTACCACCGCTGGGTATATGGACGAGATTGAACAATTCCTGACCAAATTGGCGTTATAAAGAGAACAGGTTGAGCACCGATTTTATATTCAAGTCGCTATTATCGCGTTCTTTTATTCATTTCATTCGATGTTAAAGGTTTGGTTGGCGATGATATCGGTATTCCTTCCAATGGAACGACTGAAATTCTGTTCTCGCCGCATCCGATTCAATCGGAAGGAATATCTCTTACATGTCTTGAAGTCAGTATAATAAAATTCTGGAGGCGAACGAGATGCTGGAATTAGAGTTTACTACTATAGAGGAGTGGGATGAAGCAATGTGGGCACGGATGGAGCGGATCTATCATGAGGCCTTTCAAAGCGGTGCGAAGACAAAAGTGATTCTGCGCAGTATGCTGGACCGAGGGGTTGGTTATTTACACACGGGCGTGCATCAGGGAAAAGTGGTTGCAATGGCTGTTACTGGACTGGAGGGGAAGGCTGTGGACCGCATTCTGATCATTGACTACCTCGCAGTTGATCAGAAGCTGCGCGGGTTGGGCATAGGAACCTGGATGCTGGAGCAGCTCAGAGCCTGGGCATTAAGGGAACATGAGATCAAAGGGATAATTATCGAGGCGGAGTCCGGGACAACGGGGGCTCATCAGGAACGCATTCAGTTCTGGCAACGCAACGGATTCATTTTGACCTCCTATGTCCATCAATATAGAATGGTGCCAGAACCATATCAGGCAATGATGCTGCCACTGGACAGAAGCACGCATGTGCCTGATGATGGTGAGGCACTGTTTCGTTATATCAATGCTTTTCACAAGGTTGCTTACAGAAAGAGTTAGGCCCCTCAAACTATTTCACAATGAAGACGGGCAGAGTGAACAGGCCAGGGAACACCTGCTTTTGATTAAAAAGCAATGGATGCGATATGCGCTGCTTGCAGAAATTGAACGCAGATTGGGTCATCGCGAGCGAGCAATTCAGTATGCTCAGGAAGCTGTGAATGCCTCGAACGACGTCGAGCGTTATATGCTGGTAAAGAGTAGGAAAGATATAACGCCGCACCTGAACTTATCATACATACGTCACCGGATCACGATGAATGAAGATAGAATACATTTGAATCACACATTGTGGCTTGTGGAGAAACGATTTGGACTCAAAACAGAGCGAAGTCTGCACCGGCTAAATTACGTGCGACTGAATTAAATGAAATAATGAGAGAACGGAGCATATACGGAGGTTGAGGTAGGAGATGGCAAAGGTTCCACAAAGCAATCTTTCCATCAATAATTACTCCAATCTAAAAATTTCCAGCATTATCTCGTTGCTGTGTATTTCTATCCAATGAAGCGCTGGTCATTTTTCAATTTCGGCACACGGATGTACTATTCGCACAGGCAAGTCGTCCACCCATTGCGTAGACTGAAGTAGATCAAGTCAAGTGAGGTGAATTCCATGGCTAAGACCAATGAAATACACGTCAAGGCAAAACGGTTCAAAGATCGTCCAGTCTGCGTGACTCTTCATAATGGGGAAACGTACGTTGGCTACATCTCTGGTGTCAACCCCACAGGCTTAGTGATTACCGGGGGCGGAAAACTTACTCAGGCCGCAATCACAGCACCCTCATCTGAAGGCAGTGCTCGCAAAACCAAACCTAAAGCAGGGGCTACGAGAAAAACAGCATCCTCTCGGAACCGTAAACGGGGGAACAGCACTCGTAAGTCGCAGGTGCGATCCCGGTCGATGTCTCGTTCAACGTCTAGGCAAGCCCAGGTATCATCTTTCATGCCTATGCTAGGTTCATTGTTAGGTGGCTTTGGCGGTGCAGGCTCGATTGGAGGTATGTTAGGCGGTGGTATGCGGTTGTTTGGCATGATCCAGAAATTTACACCTGTGGTCAAAATGGGGTATGGCATGATTAAGCAGATTCAGCCATTTATGGGGGCAGTTCAAGGGTTGATGACTCCAGCAAGCCAAGCTGCGGCAGAAGCCGAAGGTGAAGAGGAAGCACAACAAGGTTAATACTTGAAATGAATTCGTGAAATAGAAAACAACCTTCGTTGCATTTGGGAAGGAAGGATTGCTAGTGTAATGGGTGATCTGATCTCTTTCTGTTCTGTTCCTTATCTTCTTCGCTGTTCTGTTTCAGCTTCTTCGCTAGATGCTTAACTGCAAGCTGCTCTCCGTACGGCAAACGGAGGGTGGCTTATTTGCTTATGCTGTATATGAGGTTCGAACCAGCTCGATTTCGCATGATTGCTCAGTGCTAACGAACCTCAGAAACCTTATTCGGGTCAATATCAAGCCATTAAAATTCTAACGAACATGACAAACCCTATTCGCTGCAAAATGTAAGATATAGTGTGAAAAAGGGGCTGGTTCTGCAGCATAGCTACTCCTGTGTTCGTTAGAATTAAAATCCGCGCCAAACGTCTAACTTTGCAACCATGTAGTTCGGCCGACCACTGTCATACAGCAAAAAGCACCGCGCGCTGGGAGCTGCACGCGGTGCTTTTTGCTGTATTGCAGAGTGGAAACCGATTCTATTCCGCTGTTATTAAGCCTTTATGCCTGTTTGGTTTTGAGGCGAATCACGTTCCATGATGCTTTGTTCAAGACTGCTTGCACTTTACCCTGGTCAACCGTTGTATATCCGCCGTTGTGAGGAACAACGTTACGTGGGTTTTCTTTGGTATTAGTGGCTTTCAAGTCGTTGTTCTCCAGTACGATATGCTCCACGAATGTCGTTTCTCCGAAGGAACGCAGGTCCACATTCAGTTCCATTTGCTCATCCAGATGTCTATTCACCGCAAAGATTGTGATTGTGCCGTTCTCTTCATCATGCACACTGATTGCTTCGAGATAAGGCACATCTGTAAAGTCTTTGGAATCATATTTAGGTGAAGTTGTGATGGATCGCAACACCGTACCACGTCCGAAGTTGGATGCATGCATGAACGGGAAATAGGTCGTCTGGAACCAGATCGCTCCGTTGTTCTCGGTCATGATTGGTGCAATGGTGTTAATCAACTGAGCAAGGCAAGCCATTTTTACACGGTCGGCGTGCTTGAGTATGGTAATCAGATAACAGCCCACGGCTAGTGCATCTTCATGCGTGTATACATCTTCAAATTCAGGAGGAGCAATCTGCCAGCGTTCTTCCATACGGCTTGTGCCAATGGATTTCCAGACATTCCATTCATCCAGGGACAGCATCAATTTTTTCTTACTGCGTTTTTTGGCTTGTACAAAATCACAGATCGAAGCAACACTATCAATAAATTGATCCAAATCCAGCGATGTCGCCAGGAAGTCATACGTGTTGTCTTTGTTGTTGTTGTAATACTGATGCAGGGACAAGTAGTCCACATTTTCATAGGTGAGATCCAGCACGGTTGCTTCCCAATCTGCAAATGTACTCATGTCACGGCTGGAACTGCCGCAGGCCACAAGCTCGATATCCGGGTCTACCCATTTCATCGCTTTAGCGGTCTCATTGGCAATACGGCCATATTCATGTGCGGTCATCGCACCAATCTGCCAAGGGCCATCCATTTCGTTGCCTAGACACCACGTTTTGAATTTATGCGGCTCCTTGTAACCATGAGAAATACGCAGATCACTCCAGTATGTGCCAGATGGGTGGTTGGTGTATTCGACCAGGTTTCTGGCCGCATCAATGCCGCGAGTACCCAGATTTACAGCCATCATGACTTCGGTTCCAACCAGTTTGGCCCAATCTGCAAATTCGTTTGTTCCTACCGCATTTGTTTCAATCGTCCACCATGCCAGTTCAAGTCTGCGTTTACGCTCCGCTACCGGACCGACGCCGTCCTCCCAATTGTAACCGGATACGAAATTGCCGCCCGGATACCGAACGATGGGTACGTTCAGAGCCTTGATCGCTTCAATGGCGTCCTGACGGAAACCTTGAGCATCTGCCGTAGGATGACCTGGATCATAAATACCGCCGTATACGGCCCGTCCCAGATGTTCTATAAATGAACCATAGACACGTGGATCTACTTCAGCAATCTGAAAGTCTTTATCAATAAGCATTTTGGATGTAAGCAATGGGAAAACCTCCATAGAATTAATTTTAGGTGTGTAATAAACTTTATTTCGAGATGAGTTCGCATAAAAGCAAAATCAACGGATTGATTTGTTATCTAATGTGTATCATAATGCTATTATATTGAGCAAGTTCATTTCGCAGGGTTCGCTAAAAAACGAATCCTAAATCAATAATATATTGAATTCTATAGAGATAAGGAAGTGAAGGTCATGATGCTTGGCACGGATGCCCCGTCCTTGATCATATATGAGGCGCTCGCCAGTGAGGCCCGTTTAAATATCGTTCGTTTATTATTGCAAAACAGGGAGATGCATATTAATGCGCTTGCCAAAGAGCTGTACCTGAGCAAAGCCATCGTTAGTACACATGTAAGCAAATTGCAGAAAGCGGGCATCGTAGGCAGCCGCATGAAGCGCGAGAACGGTGGAACGTATAAATACTGCTTTATTCTGCAAGAATTTATGACTATCAATCTTTCTCCTGACCCAGTAGATGCTCCTTACCATGAAGTCTCTATTCCGGTTGGTCAGTATACGGATTACGAAGCTTGGCCCACCTGTGGCATTGCAACAACAACGCAAATGATTGGACAATATGACACACCAGCCTGCTTCATGGATCCGGATCGGGTGAATGCGGGAATCCTTTGGATGGCACGAGGTTTTCTGGAATATAAGATTCCCAATTATCTCAATACAGAACAGCATCTCCAGGAAATTGAAATTTCACTCGAACTCAGTTCGGAAGCACCCCAAGTCAATGAAAACTGGCCTTCCGACATTCGCTTCTCACTTAATGGCAATCACTTGGGAACATGGACAAGCCCAGGGGACTTTGGGGATCGGAAAGGCAAGCATACACCGCTATGGTGGAAATTGGACGTCAACCAGTATGGTGTACTGAAAGTACTGCGCATTAACGGAGAAGGGACGTTTATGGATGGCCAGCGCATCTCGGATGTGCGTATCCATGATCTGCAACTGGATTCTTCCACCTACTGGACGTTTGGATTGAAGCCGGAAGAGGGAGTAGCTGGCCGAGGTGGGCTTACCCTGTTTGGCAAAGGTTTTGGCAACTATGATCAGGATATCCTGATTCGGTACTATTATAATGCTCAGGAAAACCAAACTTCGGATGAATAGGATATGCGATTTCATGTTAGTTTATATAGAGGTAACCTCCATATGAACGAAGTGCATAACAATTCCAGAGTAATGGTATTGACAACGATTACATGGCTGGTATAGAATACAGCTAAATAAGGAGTGTCACTGATTCGATCAGGCACCACCACAATCTGGATTTCACAAGTTTGTTTGACTTGTGTTCTGGATCATGGTGGTGCTTTTT
Organism: Paenibacillus sp. FSL k6-2145; assembly: GCF_037976585.1. Classification (NCBI taxonomy): domain Bacteria; kingdom Bacillati; phylum Bacillota; class Bacilli; order Caryophanales; family Paenibacillaceae; genus Paenibacillus; species Paenibacillus sp. FSL k6-2145. The sequence continues at coordinate 5,534,035 of NZ_CP150267.1, forward strand.
GTATATTGGGGGTGAGAACATCATGAGGTTCAAAAAATCGTTAAACAATAACATCGCCCTGGCGGAAGACACGGAAGGTTGCGAAGTCATTGTCATCGGAACGGGTGTTGGCTTCAAAAAAATGAAAGGACAGCCGATTGAGCAGAGCCAGATCCAGAAAATGTTCAGAATCGGCTCGAATGACAAATATCAGCGAGTCGAGCAATTTCTCAGCGATATCCCTCTGCAAGTCATCGACATTACGGATCAGATTATTGAAGAAGGCAAGACGCTGATTGGAAAAAAGCTGAATGACTCGATCCTGTTAACACTGGCGGACCATATTCATTTTGCGCTGGATCGTTTCAAAAAAGGCGTGGATGTGCAAAATCCGCTTCACTGGGACATTCGCCATCTATATCCTGCCGAATACCGTGCCGGAGAATGGGCAGTTCAAAAAATCAATGAAGCTTTTCTGGTCTCACTGCCATCTGGTGAATCAAGCTCTATTGCCCTTCATTTCGTGAACTCTCAATTCGACTCGGGCAGCATGAACCAAACAATTAAAATTACACAGATGATTAACGACATTATAGGGATCATGACGGAACATTTCGGAATGGTACTGAATCAGGAATCTGCTGATTTTTCCAGGTTCATCACCCATCTGAGATACTTCATTGTACGTCAGTTGAACCGGGAAGTGCTCTCTTTTAAAGATCAGCAATTTCTATATGATGTATTGTCGGAGCGATATCCTATCAGCTTCCAATGCGCACTCAAAATAAAGGAGGCGATGGAGAGGCAACGCGGATTCGTGATTACTCCCGATGAGATGGTATATCTCATGATACACATCGAGAGAGTGACATCCCGTACCGATATGGATTAATCTCAATACAACCTGTTTGAAGTTATACCATCATCAATATGAATTGAATATGGAGTGTTACTGATTCGATCAGGCACCACCAAATGTTTCCGACTCCGCATCTGCGGCGGGCCGGTAATACATTTGGTTTTTTTTTCGCCAAAAAAGGAGGAAGCATCATGAATCACCGGGAGTTGTCCAAAGAAATTATTCGATTAACGGGCGGACAGGAAAATATTACGCAAGCTTGGCATTGTATCACACGACTTCGCTTCAATGTTCGAGAGCAAAACAAAGTTCAATTGGAACAGATCAAAGCACTCGATGGCGTGCTCGGTGCACAGTTTCAGAACGATCAGTTTCAAGTGGTAATTGGTAACCAGGTTGCAGCCGTATATGAGCAGATCGAGGATCAGATGAAGCATAGTGGCATATCAAAGCCTGAAACAGACGCGCCGCGCTCTAAAGGGATTAATGCTGTTTTGGATACAATCTCCGGCATTTTTACTCCGATTCTGCCTGCCATCGTAGGTACCGGGATGTTAAAGGGGATTCTGGCACTGCTCGTTACACTTGGCGCGATACAGGAGAAAAGCGGTGAGTATCAAGTTCTGTCCTCAATCGCTAATGCGGCCTTTTATTTCTTGCCTTTCCTTCTGGCTCTATCATCTGCCCGCAAGTTCAAAGTGAATGAATATATCGCCCTGACGCTTGCAGGTACTTTATTGTATCCAACGATTCTGAATGCGTATCTGGCAAACCAGCTTGAACCAATTCGTTTTCTCTCGCTGCCCGTGTCCATTGTGAATTATACCCAGTCCGTTATTCCCATTATTCTGGGTGTGTGGCTTCTGAGTTATGTACATCGCTGGGTCGATCGTTTTATTCCCGGTCCTGTCAAAGTCATCTTTACCTCGATGATTGTGCTAGTCATCACGGTGCCAATTCTATTAATTGCGATTGGCCCCCTAGGGAATTACATGGGCATCTATCTGGAAATGGGTACTTCCTGGCTCTTTGCCCATTCAGGTCCGTTAACCGGCATTATTCTCGGCGGCCTCATGCCTCTGATTGTTATGACGGGTATGCATTATGCGTTCTTCCCAGGCACATTGCAGAATCTGAGCAAACTTGGATATGACGTGCTTTTGCTACCGATCAACCTGATAACCAATATGAGTCAGGCTGGTGCAGTCACGGCTGTTTTCCTCAAGACCAAAGATAAAAAAATGAAATCCATTGCTTTATCCAGTGGCATATCAGCCTTGCTTGGTATTACTGAACCCGCACTGTATGGTGTCACCTTGAAGCTGAAAAAACCGTTTTACGCTTCACTCATTGGTGGGGCAGCAGGAGGTGGCTTTATTACCGCAGTGGGTCTGAAATGCTTCGGTTTTGCTGTACCAGGATTGCTTTCACTTCCGTTATATATTGGCCCGAATGGTGGCATGTCCAATTTCTGGTATGCATTAATCGGAATTGGCATCAGCTTTAGCGTTTCTTTCGTAGTGACTTTGCTGCTCAAGTGGGAAGAGCCAAATACACGCAATTCCGCCATGTCCGACTCAGCACAAACATTAACCGAACAGGAACTGAATACAACTACTGCCTTTTCTCAAGAAACGGTGACACCTGTCACAGTACATTCCATCGAGGAAAAGAAGGGGGAGGTGTTCAGCCCGCTCACTGGTGAATTGGTGCCGCTCGCAGAGCTTCCAGATCAAACGTTTGCTGAGGAAATGACCGGGAAAGGTATTGCAATTCGTCCGCAGGATGGACGTGTTACAGCTCCTTTTGACGGAACCGTCACGTTGGTTGCCAAAAGTAAACATGCGATTATGCTGACCTCATCCAGTGGAATTGACATTCTCATTCATGTTGGACTAAACAGCGTATCGCTCAAAGGGAAATTTTTTGACGTGAAGGTTGTTGCTGGACAAGAAGTGAAGAAGGGTGATTTACTTCTGGAATTTGATATGGATGGCATTCAGGGTGCGGGTATTGACCTTGTGACACCAGTCATCGTAACCAATACGCCGGATTACCTCGATGTAGTACCTGTTCAGGTGAAGGGGGTGATTCCAATGAATGAATTGCTTCTCCTCACCGTTAGTTAACAGCTTCATGAATACCATACACAAAAAAAGGAGAGAAACAACATGACAAAAACAATTAAACACTCATTTCCTAAAGGATTTTTATGGGGCGGAGCTACCGCTGCCAATCAGCTGGAAGGTGCATTTGACGCAGACGGCAAAGGACTCTCTACCTCAGACATGGCTCCATTCGTTCCTCATGAGGAGCGCAATGGCAAGGATTTCACCTTCGACGTCGATTCTGTTCAATTGGAAGAATACCTGAGCGGTAACACCAACGTATATTTCCCGAAACGGAACGGCGTGGATTTCTACCACCGCTACAAAGAAGACATTGCCTTGTTTGCGGAGATGGGCTTCAAAGTGTTTCGTCTTTCGATCGCCTGGACACGGATCTTCCCTACAGGAGAAGAAGCCGTTCCCAATGAAGCTGGTCTTGCCTTCTATGATAACGTGCTTGACGAACTCTTGAAATACGGCATTGAGCCGCTCGTAACGATCTCTCACTACGAGATGCCCGTAGAGTTAACCCGCAAGTACAACGGCTGGGAAAGCCGCGAGATGATCGATCTGTATCTGAAATTTGCCAATACGCTGTTTGACCGTTACAAAGACAAAGTGAAATACTGGATTACCTTCAATGAAATGAATATGATGCTGACAAGTCTGTATACTGGCGGCGGCATTCTGGAAGATAAAATTAAGGGTACACCAGAGCAAGTAGCCTATCAGGCAACTCATCATCAATTTGTAGCAAGCTCACTGGCTGTCAAAAGTGGTAAAGAGAAGATGCCAAATGCTCAGATTGGTTGCATGATCTGCCGTCTGGAAACGTATGCTGCTTCTAGCAAACCGGAAGATGTGTTGCAGACGATGAAGGAAGATCAGATGAACCTGTTCTACCCAGAGGTGCAGGCACGAGGCGAATACCCATCCTATATGCAAAGATATTTTGAGGAAAACGGCATTGAACTGGTTAAAGCTCCTAACGACGATGCCATTATTCGGGATAATACCGTGGACTTTATTGCTTTCAGTTATTACATGACGTATATCGGAAAATATGACCCCAATGACAACAGCAACTCTGGTATGCTGGTAAGTCAGATCAAAAACCCTCATCTGAAAGCTACCGAATGGGGATGGCCTATTGATCCGATTGGTCTTCGCGTCGCCCTGAACCGATTGTATGATCGTTACCGGATGCCGCTCTTCATCGTTGAGAACGGGCTGGGTGCTATCGACACACCTGAAGAGGACGGGGCAGTGCATGATCCTTATCGCATCAATTACTTGCGTAGCCACATTGAACAGATGAAAGAAGCTGTCGCTGACGGCGTTGAATTGATGGGTTTCACTAGCTGGGGACCTATCGATATCATTAGTTGCTCGACTTCTGAAATGGGCAAACGTTATGGTTTCATTTATGTAGATCAAGACAATGCCGGCAATGGTTCATTGGAAAGAACCCGCAAGGATTCCTTCTACTGGTACAAACAAGTTATTGAAACGAACGGAGAAATCCTATAATTATACAAAATTCTTACACGCCGCCCGTATGGGCGGTTCTTTATTTTACACTAGTAAAATCAGGGATAATTATGTAAACTTGTGATATTCAAACAAGAGGAGTGAATTCAATGTCTAACAAGGTGATTATGCTTTAGGTTCACAAAAGGATATTTGCGTTACAGAGATTCCTTTTGTGGACATTGCAGTGCGGGAAACCGTCCAAACAATGTTTACTGGAGGAGATTATTATTAATTTTAACGAAGCTGTTATCATCAGCAATACGCATGTACTGGCATTGGTATCCGAGTTGTTTGACCTGGAGGGTTACAATATTCAGCTTATTCCGCCTCATGAGGGTGGACGTAATGTCGTTTACACATGCGAGCAAGAGGGGCGTGAATCGCTAATTTTACGGGTGTCTTTTTTGCCTGACAGAAAGCGGGAAGATTACATTGCCGAACTGGAGTATGTCCGGTATCTGTTTGAGCACGGTGCAAGTGTCTCGAATGTAGTTAGCTCGAAAAAGGGCTTTTTGTTAGAAGAGATCACTTATGATGAGCATACATTCTTTGTATGTATGTTTGTGAAGGCCAAGGGAAAGTTGCTGGTAGAGAACCATTATCAGTATCGTGAAGGGGTCCCACTTACCGAATACTATTATAATAGCGGTAAAGTTCTGGGGAAAATGCATCAGCTATCGAAAGGGTACACTCCCGTTCATCGCCGGCATCATTTGATTGACAATTACAGCGGTGAATATATCGATAACCTGGTACCTGAATCATTCCCTCTGCTTAAGGAGAAGATGGTTGAGCTCCTGAATACCTTACAAGGTTTGGATACAAACCAAGAGACATTTGGCATGATCCATTTTGATTATAACGATGGGAATTACTCGATCGATTTTGATACCGGACAGATCACCGTGTATGATTTTGATAATTCATGCTTTGGTTGGTATATGTATGATCTGGCCGATCTATGGACACACGGAGTCGGCTGGGTTCAATTTGAGCCGGATGCGGATAAACGCAGACATTTCATGGATGACTATTTTCAAAATGCCCTCGCTGGATATACTTCCGAGACCAAGATCGAAGATTCGATGTTGGAGAAGCTGCCTTTATTTATTCAAGTTACTCTCTTGGAGAATATTCTAGGTCAATTTGAGGAAATGCAGCGTGCTGGCGAAGAACCGGAAGCTGACGAAGCACTGTTGTATCTCATTAAATGTCTGGAAGAGGATATACCGTATAAAGGATTTTTCCATGAGATGTATTCCACTGAAGCTCCTTTTGAGTATGAGGGACGCTGAAGGGACCTGTACGTAAACTAAACCCTGAATAACCAATGATTCATCAAGTATGGAGGCAGCCGGATCGACCGGTTGCCTCTTTGTTTGTCTGCGGCATGTTATTCAAATTTGGAAGGAGGCACGTTGTAGAATTTTTTGAATGCTTTGGAGAACGTAAAGGGATCGGGATAACCCAGAAATCCGGCAATTTGCTGGATCGTATATTTTTTCTCGTACAGATAGTCTCTGGCCCGGTTCATTTTGATCTGATTGATATACTGCCCAGGTGTTATACCGAGAATTTTTTTGAACAAAGAAATAAAATATTTCTCAGAGACGCCGGCAATATCTGCAAGTTCGTTAACTCGGATGGCACGATGCAGATTCTCATCCACGTATGAGAACACATTCTGTAGAACCTCCAGACTTCCTTCGATTTTCCTCAGTTTCCGGTCTTTCAGAAACTCACCGTGATATAAGCCTTGCCCGTGTAATTCCAAAATTTTGGCGATGACGAGAAGCAGAGAGGCTTTCAAGTAAAGTGGACTGGCGGAAGCGCCGCTACTCTGCTTGAATCTTCGATAGGACGAGGTGAACAGCGTTGATTCCTCTCGAATCAGATTACCAGGTACAATGCCCGGGAGATGAAACTCGCCGAGAATTCTTTTTTGCTCAGCGATGCTGAAATCAAAGTGCATGTAAACGAATCGGCAAAACTCTCCGGTCGTGGAAGCCATATAGGGCATATCCGGATAAAAAAACACCACGTCACCCGGTTCTGCCATATGCTCGATTCCATCGATGGTAATCTGGACGGAGCCTGCTGTAATGAACCACAGATCATAATCGGAATGAGACTTGTGCTCTGTCCAATTACTGTCGTGCGTTTGTTCCAAATAAGAGCTCATGCGAAGTGTGATATACTCTGAAAGTTCGTCGATTACACTCATATTTACAGTTCCGGCATGCATCTAACCAAACTCATTCCTCTCTACTTTATGACATCCTTTATTTTTCACTATCATATCAAAGGAATTATCTCTTGTTAACTACCGTACGATATGACATGTATTGAAAACTATCACACATTCCGATTCCAGCCCACCCACCTATAATGAATTTATATCGTTACGAGGAGGGGTTATTGATGAATGCTACAAGTACACAGCATCCAAAGGTAGTTGTTATTGGGGCGGGCAGCCTGTTTTTTGGTCGGCAGTCCATCTGGCAGATGGTACACTCCCCATATTTGAATCAGGGAACGTTGGCTTTGGTGGATACGGACGAGGAACGGCTCTCGAAAATGGTAAAACTAGCGGAAATGGTCGCCAAGGAGAACAACGTCTCCCTAAAGATTGAGGGTTCAGTGAACCGAAGACAGGTGCTTCCGGGAGCCGACTTCGTTGTGCTCAGCTTTGCGGAAAAATCGGTGAAATATCGGGGCATCGACTGCCAGGTTTCTCTAAAGTATGGGATTCGCATGTGTTCTGGCGATACGATTGGCCCGGGCGGAATCTTTCGCGCGATGCGGGAACTGCCGGTTATTATGGAATGCGCCACAGACATTGAGGAGTTGTGTCCGGATGCTTGGGTGATCAATTATATTAACCCGTCTACCGTTCATGGCATCGCATTACATCGATATGCTCCGAAGCTTAAATCGTTTGCGCTGTGCGATAGTCATCATATGCCGCATAAGAAAGCCTATTACGCCGTAAGAGCGGGTATCATTGGAGACAATAGCCAGTTCACTGAGGAGATCAACCAGAAATTCGATTTTCGCATCGCGGGTGTCAATCATTTCACTTGGCTGCTCAAAGCCGAGTATGGAGGAAAAAATGTGATGCCCACGATCGCAGAAGCCATGCGCAAGATGGCAGGTGACGAGAATAACGGCGGTGATCGCGGCGCAAAAGCTCTTTTCAACGATGCAATTACCTATGAACTATATAATATTTTTGGAATCATTCCCACTTGTACGGCGCATACGAAGGAATACGTTCGGTTTTGGCAGGGTCTTTGCAAAACTGCGGACACCATTCCTCCATTATCGATCTGGGAGACAGAGGACAGATATGAGCGTCACGACGAAATGTGGCGTCAGGTGGATGACTTTCTTGCAGGGAACATCCCGATTGCCGATTACATGAGCACCTTCGGACCAGATCATGCGACTGACATCATTGAGAATATGGTGGGGAACTTGGGCAAAAAGTTCTTCATCAATACGCTCAATCAAGGCGCGGTAACCAATATGAATAACGATTCGTTCCTAGAACTACTGTGCGATGTAGATATGGATGGAGTGAAGCCACTCCATGTAGGCGAGATGCCTCGCGGAATTAGAGGTATGCAAGAACTTGTACTGGATACGCATGAGCTTACGGTTGAAGCTGTTCTGGAACAGAGCTACGAGAAGCTGAGAAGGGCGATGCTCACCGACCCGCTGGTAAGTTCCATCAGTGACGCGGACAAGATCATCCATGAATTGTTGGAACTGGAGCGTAAGATGATTCCGGACGTTTGGTACAAGGATAGACTGCAGTATAGCTAAGAACGATAACGACAAAAGACCATGTCGGTTCCTTCCAAGGAACTAACCTGGTCTTTGTTTTTATCGTTTGTCATGTATAAAGAAATCCTATTCCACTTTAAACAAGCCAGCATGGTCTTCATAATACGAAGTAATAAAATTACGAAATTCTCTTACAGCAGGAGATAACCATTTTTGTTTGACCCAGGATAGGCTAATGGGATATATAGCTGAATCATCTGCAATTTTTACATAACGTAACCCTAGTGTTCTACATACGGAGATCGGAATTAATGCAACACCCTGATTAAGGCTGATAATTTCAAGCAGCGTATGAGAATCGACCTCAAATGCATGATTGGGGAGGAAGCCTGCTTTTTCACAGAGCATGGTGGTAAATCGGCTGTACTCCTTATTATCGGCAAGGGAAATAAAGGGATCATTTGCAACAACACTTAATGAAATGCTTGTCTTTCCACCGTATGCATGGTCCGTGGGCACAACCAGAACAATATCCTCCTCAACCAGGACAACACTCTCAATCTCCTCATCCTGAATCGGATGCCCCGTAATCCCCAGATGCGTGTCCCCTTTCTTCAAACCTGTAATAATTTCACTGCGGGTTCCAATACCCTGATGAAGCTTGGTTTCGGGGGAAGCGTTAATATAGTCACTAATGAGGCCAGTGAGAAATCGGGTATTCGTAATTGAGATCTTGATTGTATTGGATATTTGCTGTTCCTCCGCTTTAATCTCCATCTCTGCATTTTCAATTTCAATAAAAATCCGGTTTACATGCTTCAATAAAATCTCACCTGAGGAATTCAATTGAATGTTTCGTCCTCTCCTATGAAATAGGGGGGTAGCCAGTTCATCCTCAAGTCTTTTAATCGTCAAGCTTAGGGAAGGTTGAGCGATATTCAATTGTGCAGCTGCCTTGGAGATATGTTCAGTATAGGCAACGGTCTGAAAGTATTTGAGTTGAAGCAATTCCATTCAAGCGCACTCCTTATTTATTCTGATAAATATATATAGTACTTATTATGTATTATATTAAATTTAAATATTGATGTAGAATTTTTTTATGAGATACAGATCAAATTTTTATATAACAAAACTTAACTAAATTTATGAGGTAGGTGTCTTTGATGAAAATCGATGTGAATAACATAACTAAAAATCTGAATACACCACTAACGGCACCGGCATACCCGATGCCACCGTACAAATTCGTGAATCGTGAATACTTGAATATTATTTACCGAACCGATGAAAAAGCGTTGCGGGCAGCCGTACCAGAACCACTGGAAATTACGGAACCTTTGGTTAAATTCGAAGTGATGTGGATGCCGGATGTTTCTGGATTGGGTGCCTATACCGAAGCTGGACAAGTTATCCCTGTGCAATTCAATGGGGAGGAAGGCGATTATGTGCATTCGATGTACGTAGACAATTTCCCCGCAATAGCCAGTGGTCGAGAGCTCACCGCCTATCCGAAAAAGCTGGGTGCACCCAAGTTGTATACCGATTCAGATACACTTGTTGGCACACTTGATTATGGAACACTGCGTGTAGCCACGGCTACGATGGGCTATAAACACGTGGAGATGGATAAGGATATCGCCAAACGTGAAATATGCCGACCTAATTTTATGATTAAGATTGCTACGGACTATACCGGGAATTTAAGAATATGTGATCTGATCCGTACTCAAATTACGGACATCGAAGTGAAAGAAGCTTGGACAGGACCTGCCCGGCTTCAATTGTTCGAACATGCATTGGCACCTCTTGCAGATCTGCCTGTGTTGGAAGTTGTGTCCGCTTCTCATATTCTTACCAACTTAACCTTAAACGCTGCACAACCTGTATACAACTACCTGGAAGAGAAATAAGGAGGAAAAATATAATGAGAATTGCAATTGTAGGAGCAGGATCTTTGGGAACCATCGTAGGCGCATACCTTGCGGATGGCGGAATGGACGTTGAGTTAATTGATGCATATCAGGAACATGTAGATGCTTTGAATCAAGCGGGTGCTAAAGTGACGGGTACCACAGAGTTTCAGGCCAAAGTAAAAGCAATTACTCCTGATCAGAAATCAGGACAATATGACCTCGTTTTACTTTTAACCAAACAACTCTACAACGATTCCATTCTTCAGGAATTACTTCCATTCTTGAAAGAAGACAGTATGGTGTGTTCTTTGCAGAACGGGATTCCGGAAGAAAAAGTCGCGTCTATTGTTGGTGAAAAACGCGTCATTGCAGGCTCCGTTGAATTTGGCGCTACGTTTATTAGACCAGGTGTATCAAGTCTTACAATCGAGTACACTCAATTTAAACAGTATGCTTTTCAGATTGGCGAATTAAATGGTGAAATCACCGAACGAATTCAACGCGTGAAATCGGTGTTGGATCTTGTGGGTGGAACACATATTTCCGATAACCTGGTTGGAACCAAATGGTCCAAATTGCTGATCAACAATGCATTCAGTGGTTTGTCTGCTGCATTAAATGGTGAATATGGGGAGATCATCGATCATGAAGCCGGCATTGTAAGTGCAGCTCACATTGCGGACGAGACGATTAAAGTTGCTCGTGCCAATGGGGTCACATTGGTTAAAATGAATGGATTCGACATCAGTTCACTCGAACTGAACAGCGAAGAAGATATCCCTGAACGGGTGAAAACATTACGTTACGGGATGGAGCCCTCCAGATTGCTCAAAGCAAGTATGCTTCAAGATCTGGAGAAGAACCGCAAAACGGAAATTGATTATATTAACGGGGTTGTTTCAAGCAGAGCAGAAGGCACCGGAATTGCGACGCCTTATAATGATTTGGTTGTAAAACTGGTCAAATCTGCTGAAGAAACTCAAACCGTTCCTGATTTTGACACGAATATAAAAGCTTTTGAAGAACTATTACGTGCACAAAAATAAATTCAATTATTTCAACTGAAAGTCGATAATACAGCGGCTTTTTTGTTGTATCAGTAAATCTAGTCAGGCTTGATTTTGCGACAGATAGAATATTCTTCGTGATTTTTGTTTCCTAAGATTATACAAAAAGGGGAATTAAATTTGATATAATATAGACTTGCTGGTTATTTTTCTATTAGAAGGAGATTCATTATGAGGTACTCTTGGTGGGAATTCGGGTTTTATTTGGTTGTATTGATGCTTGTCTTGTTTATGCAAATAAACGAATATCCTCTATTTCTGATTGTGGGGGTTGTAGTCGTTACCATTCTTATCGCATTTATTAAGCATGTTTTTTATCCTTTAGTATTTGATAAGCGTATAGATCGTTTAGAGTCCTTTTTATCCAAGCAGCAAAATACACCTGGGACATACATTATTTATGTTCTTGCAAACAGACTTGATGATGAGCTAGAACTAGTTATGGAGCAAATTATGCAGAAATATAAGCGAAGAACAACACAAGCACAGTTCAAGGCAGCTTACGGATTATATCGCAAGGATATGTTTGCCATTCGGCAAGCTGTACCTCATATCGGCTTATCGGACTACCGTACATATTACGAAACCATTCTACTCTTGGAAGACGGGAAAAGTGAAGATGCGCGTGAAAGACTTCAATCCATTAAAAAACAGTGGATGCGATCAACATTGCTCGCGGGTATTGAACTCAAAGCAGAAAACCGTGATACCGCTATTCAGCACGCGCATGAAGCACTTAACTCTTCCAGAGGTGTTAATCGTTATGTTTTATATAAGGAATACGAAAGAGTATTACCAGAGGTTGTTGGACACATATCGTAAGATAGAGAAAATGTTTTGAAAAAATAAACCGTGCTTCACGGTTTATTTTTTTTCATTTACTAGCATAGGTGTGAGTCCATCCTTAGCAAAAATAGAGGGTAGAATCGTCAATAACCTCTCACGGGTAAGGGGATCATCGTAGTTCCAGCCAGCTTCTACTATATGTACTTTACTGGGTGCCAACATGCCAACCAAACTTTGTAGCGGAGAAGGTATATTTACATTCATCTCCTCCTGAGGTACCATCACGAAGTTTCGGTCTCCACCGTATTGTGTGATTTTATTGTAATCAATTTGTATCCAAGGTCTGCCATTAATGATCAGTTGATTTACGGATTCAGTGGGTCGAAAGCCAAGTGATTCATACACGGTAGCGGCAAATCCCGTCTGTCCCATAACATATATGTTTTTACCCAGCACCAGATAGACAGTTGCTCGTTCTCCTGCAATATAATCATCCGCCAATTGTCGCCGTATCCTCCTGACACTTTCCTCATAGCGGTCGATCCACTGTTCAGCCGTTCTGCTTCGATCGAAAAGATCCGCAATATAACGAAGACGCTCAAAAGTGCTGGTTGATTCGTGATAAACGATGGTAGGTGCAATGGCATCCAGTCGAGGTAACTGCTGCTCACTATAGTTGCCTAACAGTATAAGATCAGGCTTCAGCAGGGAGACTTGTTCCGGTGCGGCTTGCAGTCCAATGTCAGAGATCTGAAGCAGTTTGTTCCGATATATGACTTGTGATTTCATTGTAGTTATACCCGCACCGACTGGACGGATACCAATAGCAAGCAACTCCCCAAGGGTATGGGTACCTGTGGCCACAATACGAATAGCCGCATCAGGGAGGGAAATCTGCCTGCCGAGGGAATCGGTTATCGTTCTTTGCCTGGTACGTCTTTGTATATTCGCGTATTCCCGTGGAGGGTGTCCTGTGAGCTGGTGAAAACGCCGACTGAAATAATACTCATCCTTAAAACCGACTTGTCTGGATATCTCACGCAAGGTATCGGTAGAACTGGACAGTAGCTTTTTAGCATGCTTGACTCTAAGCTCTGCCAGGTAATCCGTTGGTTTCTTGCCAGTCATCACCTTAAACAATTTGCTATATTGCCATCGAACCATGCCGGCCATTTCGGCCAAGAACTCTACGGTTAGATCTTCGTTGTAGTGCTGCTCCATATAGCTGAGTGTAAGCTGTACCGCTTGATCATTTTGTACTGGCGGAGGAACGATTTCAAGCTGAGCCATCAGGCCAAGTATCAGTTGCAGCCGTGCCTGAGTAACTGCTAATTTTGATCGATGCGTAGGGGGATATTTCTTCTCCTGCAACCGATTTAGCTTGTTGGATTGCAAAGGCGACGGAGAGATCCAACCCTCGCCTGCCAACGCCGATTTTATAGTAGAAAGAGATAGCCTGTAAGGAAAACCAAGAATAAGAGGAGGGCAAGACGAGAGCAGATTTGACTTATCCACTTGAAAAGAAAGAAAGGTCAACCGGGCTACATGCGCTTGCTCTTTTATCGTTTTGAGAATGTAGGATTGCTGAGTAGGGAGCAGAATACAACTGCCTTGGCTCAGATCTTGGGAGATGTTGTTTGTTAACAGCCGAATTCCATGATCCAGAGCAATAAGCAATGTATATTCATTGGCAGCCTTGCTCTTGGTTGATGGATTATGATGATTGGTTTCCTGCAGTGGTGTGAGCTGAAGCAGATCATGCTGCTGCAGTTGGATGTATAGGGAAGCCATTTGCATTCTGGAGCACTCCGATCTAGTGATAATAATTCTCAATCACTAGTTTACCACATTTTACACGTTAGAGAATGTTTCGTTACAGACCTTATTACACGCAGTAAAAGTTTACAAACTCCAAAAATCCTCCATAACCCAAAGGGGGTGGAGGATTTCGAAGTTATCATCTATGCGATATTATTGATTCATCCATTTCGGTAGTTCATCAAGCAATTGCTCCAGTGCCAGCAGGTTGTCGGTATTCCAATCGGCTGATGCTGTGTAGACATGTCCTTGCTGAACGGCCGGCAATGTTTTCCATAGTGTGCTCTGTAACAACCGATCAGATTCAGCTCGACTTTCGTCATTATCCAGCGTTAGGACAAAGAGATGATCTCCAGCATAGTCCGGCATTAGTTCTTCCGAAAGTTCGACGAATGTTAGCTCCTTGTCGATAATGTTTTGCTGAATTGCTGGTGGAATTGCAAATCCGTGCTCTTGATACAAGACTACACCCAAGGAACGATTACCCATCACATAGAGCTGTTTACCCAACTGCAAGAAGATGGTCGCTGTTTCGCCCTCTGCCACATTCAGCTTGTCCCACATCGCTTCCGCTTTTGTATCAAATCTGCTGATCCATTGCTCTGCCTCATCCTGTTTGCCAAAAATGTTGCCAAGTTCGCGTACGCGTTCCGTAAATGGTAATGCCGAGTTGAACGGAATGGTAGGCGCAATCTTCGAAAAAGCGGTGTTTCGGTCAGCATCTTGGTTATAACCATTTAAAATCAAGTCAGGCTGCAAGGCTGTTATTGCCTCCAAATCACCAGGATTTCCGACATCCTCAATACCTTCTAATCGGTCTACAATATAGCTTTCGGAAGCATGAATCAGATTGGCTCCAACGACGGGAATATCCATGGCCAGGAGATCTCCAAGTGTTGAACCAAGATAGATCACCCGTTGCGGATGAGTGGGTATTTCAATCACTTCGTCTGTTTGGGTTGTATAGCTTTTTGTCGTTTGCTCGTTGGTCTTCACAGGTTCTTGTGAAGGGGCGCTTTCCGAACGGCTGCATGCTGCAAGGACGGATAGAAGAAGAAAGCATGCTCCCCATATCAATAGGTGTTTCTTAATTGCACTGTTCATCATTGTTTCCCCCTGAGTTCTCTTTTTCTCGTTGATAACCATTATCAATTACATGTAATTATAGGTGCCATTTCCGGTGCTTACAATGAAAAAAACGCAGTGAATTTATTTGTACAAATGTCAATGCGTGCATCTATTTGTTCGTTGCATTATTTTCAATCCGCAGGTGTGCTGTCATCGGAGTATGCGTGATCAAAAACAGCTTGCTGTATAAGGAATTAATAATCGTTGGATAATAATGACATTGACAACTGCAGAGTTTTCCAAAATAATAGTATGTAATTGAATACTGGTACCTTTAATTCAGTCCAGAGAGGCTGGCAAGGGCAGCGGATTTCATAATCACGCGAGAATCAAGGGCTTATTCCGTCATGGGATGCTCTGTGTCTTCGCGCGGGTTATGATGCAAAAAGAGGCTACTTGTCAGTGTATATAACTTGACGAGTAGCCTCTTTTTTCTGCTTTTTTTGGTATCAGATACACTTTATGTTGGGGGTATTCTGATGAGCAAACAAGATCAAGAGTTTTCATGGCAAGCTGTGCCGAAATCGCAAAGAAACCACTTTTGGAAGACATTATCGGTCATGCTCGGGTTCACTTTCTTCTCTGCAAGCATGCTGGCAGGAGGCACATTGGGCGTCAGCTTGACGTTCATGGAGTTTATTGGCATCGTACTTGCAGGCAATCTGGTGCTCGGTATCTACACAGGGGCACTGGCACATATCGCTGCCAAAACGGGGCTGTCCACACATTTGCTCGCTAAATATGCGTTCGGTGCAAAAGGGTCGTATCTACCTTCGTTCCTGCTAGGCTTCACACAGGTCGGATGGTTCGGAGTAGGCGTAGCCATGTTCGCGATTCCGGTCGCCAAAGCCATGGACTGGAACGTGTACCTGTTGATTATCGTGTTCGGACTTGCCATGACAGCATCAGCCATCTTCGGTATGAAGTCACTCGTCATTCTCGGATATATCGCGGTTCCTGCGATTGCCATTCTCGGTGGTTACTCCATGTTCGAAGGTGCGGGTTCGCTGGGTGGTCTGCAAGGGTTGCTTGATTACACGCCGACTCAGTCGCTTACCGCGGCGGCGGCATTGACGATCTGTATTGGATCATTCATAAGCGGCGGAACGCTGACACCCGATTTTGCCCGGTTTTCCCGAACATCGAAACAGGCAGTTACCGCAACAGTGATTGCATTCTTCCTGGGTAACTCACTCATGTTTCTGTTCGGTGCAGTTGGTGCGATGGCCTATAACCTGGCTGATATCTCGGAGGTCATGTTCCTGCAAGGATTGATCATCCCGGCAATCATCGTTCTGGGCTTGAATATCTGGACGACCAACGATAATGCACTGTACGCTTCAGGTCTTGGTTTTGCGAACATCACCAAAATTTCGAAGAAATTTTTCGTCATCGTAAACGGCATTGTGGGTACCGTATTCGCCATGTGGATGTACAACAACTTCGTCAGTTTCCTGAACGTACTGGGCGCGGCGGTACCATCCATCGGGGCTATTATTATCGCAGATTACTTCATTGTAAAACGTAGAAACTATAAGCCATTTGCTGACATGTCATTCAAAAATGTAAACTGGGTAGCGATGGTCGCATGGGCCATCGGCGTGGCATTCGCCCAACTGGCTCCTGGCGTAACACCATTGAACGCACTGCTTGGTACAGCAGTGGCCTATATCGTCTTGATGCTGATTGTTCCAGCCAAAGAATCCAAAGAAATGGGGAAAATAAATGATTATACAGAACGCAAAATTGCGGGGTAAAGAAGGACTATGGAATATTGTTGTGAAAGACGGGAAGTTTGAGCGAATCACACAATCGCTGGAAGTGACCGACAATGAGGAAGTCCTGGATGTCAACGGATCGCTTGTCCTGCCACCGTTCATTGAGCCGCATATTCATCTCGATACAACGCTCACCGCAGGCGAGCCGGAATGGAACCTAAGCGGAACGCTGTTCGAAGGCATTCAACGCTGGTCAGAGCGTAAGGCTTTCTTGACACATGAAGATGTCAAAACACGCTCCAAAACAGCACTCAAGTGGCAGTTGGCACAAGGTATCCAGCATGTACGGACTCATGTGGACGTTACCGATCCAAGCTTGATCGCCGTTAAAGCGATGCTTGAAGTAAAAGAAGAAATGGCTCCATATATGGACATCCAGCTTGTTGCTTTTCCACAGGAAGGCATTCACTCTTATCCAAACGGGGCAGAATTGCTGGAAGAGTCACTGAAAATGGGCGTTGACGTGGTCGGGGGTATTCCACACTTCGAATTCACACGGGAATATGGCGTTGATTCAATGAAAGTTGCGTTTGATCTGGCTGAAAAATACGATCGTCTCATTGATATCCATTGCGATGAAATTGATGACGAGCAATCCCGTTTCGTTGAAGTTGTAGCCAAGGAAGCTTATGAACGTGGACTGGGTTCACGAACAACGGCAAGTCACACGACAGCAATGGGGTCATATAATGACGCTTATACGTACAAGTTGTTCCGTTTGCTGAAGATGGCAGATCTGAACTTTGTCTCCAATCCGTTGGTTAACATTCACCTGCAAGGACGCTTCGACACGTATCCGAAGAGAAGAGGGCTGACGCGTGTCAAAGAGTTGCAGGAAGCAGGTCTGAATGTGTGCTTTGGTCACGATGACATCTTCGATCCATGGTATCCGCTCGGTACAGGCAACATGCTGCAAGTACTGCACATGGGGATTCATGCTTCGCAGTTGCTTGGTTACGACCAGATCGTAAATTCAATCGACCTCATTACGAAAAACAGCGCAAGAACGTTACACATTGAGGATGTATACGGTATTGAAGAAGGTAAACCTGCTAACTTCATCGTACTTGAAGCAGAGAACGAATATGAGGCTGTTCGCAAACAAGCCGGCGTACTTTATTCCTACAGAGGCGGCCGTAAAGTTGCGGAATCGAAGCCGCGAGACACATCCATCATTTTTGAAGGCGGAACAGAAAAGGTTACTTTTAATAAATAATGTAGAAAATATACTCCCATTAAAAGTCGCTATTTTAGCGGCTTTTTTGCTTTTTTGTATTGTATACAGAATGCATTTTGCTAATGGAGAGCCAGAAGAACGAAAAGATGCTCCTGAGCACATACAATAAAAACCAAACATTCAGCTTGCCTTAAGTGCTTCACTAGAAGCCTGCTTCCCGCCTTTTTTACGAACAAAACTAATGATCAGCAGTAGCAGTGGTAACAAGCCAAATAAAAAAATGGACATATTGCCAAGAAAATCACCCAAGGCTAACGTTTCCTCCAGGTTTTTAGGCAAGTAAGCAATTACATACAAGACTGGCAACATCGCGAATTGTATGCTCGTAATATTTTTGAGACGAAACAAATCTCGGATTCCGATTGCCGCAAAATAGTGTTTAAAAGCATAGGTTGCAAAGATCTGCATCAGCCAAAACACAATGAACAGCGATTCATAACGCTCAAAAAGAAACCCCTCAATTTCAAAACTTCGAACCATGTCGAACGTCGGCCACATTCGTGTTTGAATTCCTGGCAAAGATAAGTTCCCTACAACGGTAACAATCGTGACCAAATATATGATCGTACAACTAAGTATGCTGTATATAGCAGCTTTATTGCTTGCTTTCACGTCCACCATGTAAGCTGTGATGATGAGTAAAACTTCATATCCAGAATAGGACAGACACGAAGGTTTAAGACCCTTCAACACAGGCATGAATCCATCGCCCAGGAGTGGTCTGAGGTTATTAAGTTCAAACATCTTGGTGCTTAAAAGGAAAACCAGCGCTAGCAACACAAGCGTAACGGGCAACACGATTGAGAAGACCCGGATGATGACCTTAAGACCACCCGTTAACATATAAATACCAATCCACAGACTGACCATAATAGTGACCCAAGTAGGCGTGCGCTCAAGGATGTACATACTTGTAATTTCGGCCATGACTCTAACTTCGAATGAACAAAGAACAACAAAATACACGATAATTAAAAGTCCCAATAGATAAGCAATCCACTGACCTGTGATTTCGGGTATAAATTCGAATACCGTTTTACCGGGGAATCTACGACACAAGGTTACAAGGAGGATGCTGATTGTGGTAACAATTAATCCTGATAAAATGACAGAAATCCATACATCTGGTGTTCCTACTGCTTTACTAATTGTGCGAGGGAGTGTTAGAATTCCAGCTCCGAGTATTGAATTGATAACTACAATAATAACCTCTGAGGTATTAATATTAGATGTGGATTGCTTCATTAGCCTTCGCTCCAAACCGGAGAATATATTTCTAGGTAGTATCGCCCAAGGAAGTTGTTTTATGTAAAATATGCTGTACTGATATAATGTGGAGATATCCAATAATGAACTGAAGATGAGGATGCAGGTTATGCCAAAGAACGATAATATGTTAGCCATTCTATGGATGCTGAATTCAGGCACCAAAGTAACTGCAAAACAAATGTCCGAAAAGTTAGAAATCAATATAAGAACCGTATATCGATATATTGATGCATTATGTGCCAGTGGAGTACCGATCATTTCCGATACAGGTCACAACGGCGGGTATAGCTTGCTGAATCAGCATATCAAAGCACCTCTTTTATTTGATATTGAAGAAAAAAAGGCACTCCTCCAAGCTGCTGTGTTTGCAAAAGAAGCTGGATACCCTTTGAGTGAGGCATTGGACAATGCAACATCCAAATTGAAAATGTATTCAAATCAGGATCAGGAAAAAACACTTCGTCGTCATTTAGCCGGGTTTAACGTTATCAATCGTATGGGAGACCCATCCATTCAGCCGATCTTGGCGGAATTGGAGCAAGCCGTGGCTAATGATTGGTCTGTCGAAATTGATTATCTCAGAAGCCGTGATGAACAACCCAAGAATAGAGTAATAGACCCGTATGGAATGGTTTACTGGAATAATAAATGGTATACCATTGCGTTTTGCCACTTGAGAAATGAGTTCCGCAGCTTTCGGGCAGATCGTATTCTGCAAATCAAGCTTACTCCGATCCGCTTTAAGCGTTCGCAAGCTTTTTCAGCCCGTGAATTTTTTCTGCAAAATTTGTTACCTGATGTAGGGGGAAAAGAGGGGTTAATTTCCTTGGTTATCAAAGGCCGATCAGAGGCATTGGATGACTTGGGGCTGCATTGGTTTATGGGACATTATCTGAAAGAGCGGACTTCTAATCAAGCCATCTTTTTATTTGATGAAAAATCAATTGATACATACGTCCCCTATTTTCTCCTATCCTATGGGAAATCCATTCAAGTCATCGAACCACAGCGTGTGAAGGACCGACTTGTTGCTGTTGTATCCGAGTTAATGGAATACTATCAACTTTAACAACTTCACTGACAGTAGATGTCAGTGAAGTTGTTTTATAATGATGACAATCTCGGATTACTGAGAAGGAAGGCGGAGTAGACATATGAGTGAACAGACAAAACACAAGGCAGTTTCAGGAAAATATACAAAGAAGGGTACACCTAACGGAGTTACATCGATTACCCCATTTATAACAGTGAAGGATCCTTCTGAAGCAATTCATTTCTATAAAATTGTTTTCAATGCAAGGGTGAAGGATATCACTGAGCATCCAGATGGAAATGGTGATACGTTTATTGTTCATGCCGAATTAGATTTTGGAAATGGTTTTTTACAGCTGGGAGCAGCGAACCCGGCATATCAATTGGCTTTGCCCCCAGATCAAGATCATGCATGTTATTCTTTAGGGGTTTACGTCATGAATGTGGATGAAACCATTGCAACCGCCGTATCCAGAGGGGCGAAAGTAAGAGAAGAGATTGTTAACTTTGCGTCTGGTGATCGATTCGGAAGTATACTAGACCCTTTTGGTGTACGCTGGTCTATTCTGACCCGGATTGAAGATTTATCGGAAGAAGAAAGTAGTCGGCGAGTCGCTGAGTGGGCCAAAAGCGTCTCCATGAACAGCTAGTTCAGATATTTCTTGCGAAACTGGAGGGGAGATATTCCAACACTTCGCTTGAAGCAGGTAGAAAAGTAAGGGGAATATTGAAAACCCACTTCAGCGGCTATACGATCTATCGACCATTCCGTCGAAACCATAAGCTGCTTGGCCCGCTCAATCCTAAATTGTAATAAGTAATGAACCGGTGTGACACCGTATTTCATTTTCATACAGCGAACGATGTAGCTAGGGTGGAAGTGTAGCGCTGATGAGAGTGTTTCATTGGTGATCTCTTCTTGGTAGTGTTGCTGGATGAAAACAGCTACGTTCTCGGCAAGCCGTGAAGCAGGTGTTTTGGCCATATCTGAGATGCCATTTTCAAGTATAGCCAAAAAGCGGAATAACAGTTGCTGCTTCTCCCAGAAGGAATCACCTACCGGCAGTTCCAACAGCTTCTGCATTAGATCGAATACGAGTTGGGGACTTAGCACCGTAGTTTTCTTAGGAATCCGTATTGATTTTGGCTTATCGAATGGCGATAACGGAATTACCGCTTCCCATTCTTCGATTAAGGGACTCTGATGCCAGTTCCCATGCTCAAAATGAACCCAGTAAAATGTTGTATCCTGTTCGCAGGGCCTAAACGAGTAATGCTCACCTTCAGGTAGTAATACCAGTGCATCACCTGTACCAAGTGTCCATTCCGTCCCATTCTCACCGATATGTAGTTCCCCATCAACCACGAGCAATACATCAAACAGACCGAAATTTCTTCGATTAGGATGACGGTCGCCTACACGGAACGTTGAACGACCAGATTCCCAGTAATATGGAAGAGGTGGGGTTTGTAAGGCAATAATTAATTCTTCATTCAATGAATCAACCTCATTTTTTAGTGTCATTTTGTATAGAAAAATGCTCATTCCATTCCTATTCTCACTTTAAGAAAAAGCATATACTCGACTTTGAAAAGAGTCAAATTTTATACTTTTGAGGTGTGTATAATGGGACAGAACCAGATCCAAATTCAAGACCAATTTTGGAATACATATTCCGATCTTGTACGAGAAACGGTTATTCCCTATCAATGGGAAGCTCTGAACGATAGGGTAGAAGATGCAGAGCCGAGTCATGCCATTCGAAATTTCCGTATTGCTGCAGGCTTGGAGCAAGGAGAGTTTGGCGGATGGGTATTTCAGGACAGTGATCTTTACAAGTGGTTAGAGGCCGTTGCTTATTCGCTCCGTCATCATCCAGATCAGAGGTTAGAGAAGATCGCTGATGAATCCATCGAATTGATCCGCCAAGCCCAACATGACGGTGGTTATCTGAATACCTACTTCACGATCCAAGAACCTGGGAAACAATGGACCAATCTTTATGAAGCTCATGAGCTGTATTGTGCGGGTCATTTAATTGAAGCGGCAGTTGCGTATTACCAGGCTACGGGGAAGCGTAAGTTACTAGACATTTCATGCCGATTCGCTGATCTGATTGATCGTATGTTCGGAACCAAGCCGGGACAGATAAGGGCTTACTGCGGTCATCAGGAAATTGAATTGGCTCTGATTAAGCTATACGGTGTTACGGGAGAAGAACGTTATTTGAATCTAAGCCAATACTTCATAGATGAACGGGGTAAGCAGCCCAACTATTTTATCGAGGAATGGGAACGCGGAAGCCGAACAAATATCTGGTCCCAGGGAGCACCTAATCTTGAGGTCTATCAATCTCATCTTCCTGTTCGTGAGCAAAAGGTAGCTGTTGGACACTCCGTTCGGGCAGTTTACATGTACACGGCGATGGCTGATCTTGCGCGACTAACAGGTGACGAGGGACTGAAGGCGGCGTGTGAACGACTTTGGTCGAACACAACAGGCAAACAAATGTATATTACCGGAGGCATTGGTTCTACACACCTCGGGGAAGCCTTTACGTTTGACTACGATCTTCCGAATGATTCCGTTTATGCGGAGACCTGTGCTTCAATTGGTTTGATTTTCTGGGCACGACGCATGCTTCAATTGGAAGTTAAAAGTGAATATGCGGATGTGTTGGAGAGAGCGCTATACAACAACGTGCTGGGTAGCATGTCTATGGATGGGAAACACTTCTTTTATGTCAATCCACTTGAAGTTTGGCCAGAAGCAAGTCTCAAAAATCCAGATAAACATCACGTAAAGCCCGTCCGACAAAAATGGTTTGGTTGCTCCTGTTGTCCTCCAAATGTTGCACGGTTGCTAGGTTCGTTAGACGATTATATTTACGACGTGTCTGAGGATGGCAGAACGATCTATACCCATTTGTATATTGGAAGTAAAGCCTCGTTCGAGCTTGCCGACACCACAATAACATTGCATCAACGCTCCGAGCTGCCTTGGAACGGCCACGTTGAATTCTCGGTTCAGCTCCCCAAAGATAGCGAATGTGCCGAGTTCGAGCTTGCACTGCGTATACCGGATTGGTTCCAGAACGGACAGCCCACCTTGAAAGTGAATGGTGAACAGCAAGATATTCATGTTGAGAACGGTTACGCGAAAATAAATCGCAGCTGGTCAGATGGAAATACAGTGGAGTGGCTGCTTCCGATCGAGTCGAAGTTAGTTGCTGCGCACCCTTTAATTCGGGCAGATGCAGGCAAGGTGGCGATTCAACGCGGCCCGCTCGTTTATTGCGTAGAAGAAGCAGACAACGGGGCACCGCTCACTTCGCTCGCGTTGGCTTCGGAGCCACAATTAACCGCGTATGCTGATCCAGATTTGCTAGGTGGTTGTATCGTGGTAGAAGGGGATGGTTTCGTGACTGACGACAGCTCTTCATGGTCAGATGAGAAGCCGTACCGTTCTTATATTAATCAAAAAAAGGAAGTACGTTTCAAGGCCATTCCCTATTATCTGTGGGGTAATCGGCTGGCTGGTGAAATGAGCGTGTGGCTACGCTATTAAAGAGGAAGTAAGGATGTACTTTTACAATTCCACAAAAGGCACCATCAAGAAAACGAGCGCACCCTGAACATGGATGCGCTCGTTTTCTACTGTCCGTAATCCTATACGTCTGTACGGTCGAAGTATCCTAATTGAGCTTCTTATATCCATTCCCCATGTTTCCATCACACTAATGATGGGCCTCAGCGTATTACCTAAATCGCTCAAGCTGTATTCGACTCTGGCCGGTACCTCCGCATAAAAAAGTTGCGAAGCTTTGCAGCTTTGGATATGATTATCTAAAGTTCAATCAAAAAAATACTTATGTAATCAATTAATGATAAAAGATAGTGAGGTAAGAAAAAATGATCGCAAGAACAGAAGAAGATTTTAATGGCTTGAAGGAAATTGGCAAAATTGTTGCTTCTATTAGAGATGAATTGGTTCAAAGAACTATCCCAGGCATAACCACTAAAGAGCTTGATGATTTGGCAGGAGAGCTTTTTGAGAAAGCTGGCGCAGTTTCTGCTCCAAAAAGTGAATATAATTTCCCTGGATTTACTTGTATTAGTGTTAATGAAGAAGTGGCACATGGTATTCCGGGAGAGCGGGTTATTCAAGAAGGGGACATCGTCAATATTGATGTGTCTGGCTCCAAAAACAGTTATTTTGCAGATACGGGACTCTCGTTTGTCGTAGGCGAAGGTGAAGAAGTATTAACGAAAATATGCGACGTTGTTAAACTGGCATTTGAAGCAGGTCTTAAAAAAGCAAAACCAGGCTCCAAAAAAAGCGGAATCGGAAAAGCCGTATTCCAAACTGCCAGACAGCATGAATTAACGGTTATTAAAAACCTTACAGGACATGGTGTTGGACGTGGAATACATGAAGCACCTGACCACATCTACAATTATAATGATCCATCGGATGATGAATTGTTAAAAGAAGGTATGGTTATTGCATTCGAGCCGTTTATCTCAACTTCAGAAGAAGAAGTAGAACAAACAGGTGATGGCTGGACCTTTGTTACTAAAAACAGCTATGTAGCTCAAATAGAACATACTATTATTCTTACTAAAAATGGTCCGATTATTGTCACTCTTTAAGGTGTTCAAACTGAAAGTCGCTAAATTTAGCGACTTTTTTTGTTTTTGTTTTATTGGTACGTCAAAGTAAATCAAAATATAAACGTTCGCTTATTAATTTATGTTGAAATTATGGAAGGATTTAAC
Organism: Paenibacillus sp. FSL k6-2145; assembly: GCF_037976585.1. Lineage (NCBI taxonomy): Bacteria > Bacillati > Bacillota > Bacilli > Caryophanales > Paenibacillaceae > Paenibacillus > Paenibacillus sp. FSL k6-2145. The sequence goes on from NZ_CP150267.1 coordinate 5,559,113, forward strand.
GTATATTTAGATCTGATCTTTATGTTATAGACAGAGGTGATTGATTGAGCACATCAAAAAAGCGCGTTCAAGTCATTGATGGACTGCGTGGATTCAGTCTGGCCGGCATTGTGCTGGCGAATATGCTGGCTTTCCAATATGGAATGTATGGCCAAAGTAAACCCCAACTGTTCGGGATTGGCGGAGCAGATCAGGCTTTCCTCTCATTCCTGCTGATCACTGTAGTGGGCAGTTTTATGCCGATTTTTGCATTTATGTTTGGCTTTGGAATGGTTAAGCTCTCAGAAAGCCTAAAATCACGAGATTTACGACCAAAGTGTCATCTGGCACGCCGTTTTCTACTACTGTTTGGAATCGGTTTACTGCACATCATCTATCTGTGGGAAGGGGATATCCTGACATTTTATGGTGTACTCGGTTTCTTCTTGCTCATGTTCCTTAATCGGAAGCCCAAAACGCTGCTCATTTGGTCGGTACTGCTACTCATGGGAGCGGGCATACTTGGCCTCCCGGCATCTAATCCGATGAACCCGCTGGCGATTGAGTCCATTCATATGGAGAACTACATCATTCAAAGTCAGGATGTATACGGTAGCGGCACATACGCGGAAATCAGGAATTTCAGTAATAACGGCGATCCATTCGGCGGGGATTTGGAGGTGTCATTTGCCCTATTGATCCTGCTGTTAGCCCCACTCATGACAGTACCGATGTTCTTGCTCGGCATGCACGCTGCCAGAAGCGGCACGTTTAGCGATCCCCAAACGAAGCGGACTATGTATCTTCGCCGTGCCTCGTTATTAATTCCAGTAGGTTTGATACTCAAAGCATACGGTGTATTGGCGCCACAATTGGGTGCGGAAGGTTGGCTCGGTATCGGAATCGGGGGGACGCTTGGAGGAACGTTGCTTGCACTCGGATACATTTATGCATTTGCACTGTTGTATGCGGGAAGTCGCCGTTCCAGCCTGATGTACAGATTTGAGGCGGTTGGCCGTCTCTCGTTGACGAATTACCTGATGCAGAGCGTAATCTGTACGACAATTTTCTATGGATACGGCCTGGGACTGTTTGGTCGTGCTGGTGTGTTTATCGGAGCAATTATTGCGCTTGCTGTCTATCTCATTCAATTGTGGCTCAGTCCGCTATATCTCAAGAAATTTAGCAATGGTCCTGTCGAGTATATCCTACGGATTTGGACTTATCTGTCCTGGAAAGGGCAGCCAAGAAAGAAGAAAAGATCGAACTTAGTTACGCATGAAAACGCGCCTGGTGTCCAGTAAGCATAAAGTGTTATCGTGAAACGCAAAAAGAAGCTCGTTCTACCAAAAGAGAGGGCTTCTTTATGCCGTAACGATCATCTTCCTAATCATCTTCCTAAAATTAAATCAAGACAGGAATTATACACTTAACGTTGGACTGAAGAATAAGCTATCACCCTAATGTTTCCTGTTATAATTAGTAATTATTTATAGATCCAACATATCAACCCTAATACATAAGCTAACTATTATAGTGCGGACAGTGGTAAGGTAATGCGAAATGAAAGATGAAGCATATACATTCAACTGTTTCCACTCAAGCTTGAAAGGATCATTATTGTGCTAAAAATAATTAATTTTCTTCTTTTCTTGCTGATCATTTGGGTAGTCATCTTTTATCCTTTTCGCTTAGCTTGGTTTGAAGGTTTGAAACAGATTCCTGCAGATCTTCATGGTGTTTATTTACTTTTCTTGTTCTTTGGATATCTGATCTGTTCAACTGCTATGGGACTTATGGTTGGCAAGATGTTTTTTAAACCAAAAGAACAGTGATTACGGGTAAGTATGGAGGTTGGAGAATGGACAGTGACAATTTAATCAATCAATTCTTAAAACTTTTTCCTGAATTCCACAATTGTTATATAGAACATTTGGAATTAAATCAAGAGTTTCTAGGACATGTGTTTTTTGGTGATGAAGTGGCTACTTATGTTGATGGATTACTTCGTGAAAATGATGACAAAGAGCAAATTGAGAAGTTTTTCAATTTTTTTGAATGGATGGCAACTCAAACAAGCCTTTATATTGTACAAGTGTTATCTACTACAATTTTGTATGATTTAGGTGGGCATACAGATATTTTGCAAAAAGCTCAATGTTATATGAAGTTACATACTAGAAGACTTTCTCAAGAAATAGAAGATTTGCACTCAGGGAAATATTTTGCTTAGGATACTCTGCTGGAGATGAGGTATTCAAGAGTTTGGATCGTTGGTTTTATAATATCATTCAAAGTCGCTAAAGCAGCGGCTTTTTGTTTTATCCATGTAATTTCCTATCTTAAGGGTTGAGGGGAACGAACTTATTTCAATAATGATTTATGTAATTAGATTCCTTCGTACTGGGTGAAATTCACAGAGTATTAAAAGACAAATGCCTACTGGTCCAAGAGTTTCATCGAAGGAAATGGAGGAGGAAATCATTAAGGCAGGTTTCTCAATTATTAATACGATCCACTCACCGACGCAAGTTGCTAACCAACCTGTCTATATCATCATTGCACAGAAGAATAAATAAGTTCAATTTATAGAAGCCACTCCATTCGTCTGGGGGGCTTCTTCTTTTGCAAATGTTCAAACAGCATCATAACTAGGAGCACATTTTTTCGGAGAACTGAGAGGCAGCTAAAGCATTACATTGGAACAGTTTCCATCTGGACATATATCGTTTGTCTTAAGTCATGGGAAAAATAGGTTCTTGAATTTCTTTCCCGATGTACAGCCGAATCCGAGATTGTGATAGGCTGTATCTACAAAAGTATTACACGTTCTAAATGGAAGGGGATATTTTACTTGGATCAGGAACTTGCGACCACGATTGCTATCGAATTTAAGAACAATCAGAAGGTGTTGAATGCGATCGGAGACGAGACTCGGCAAGCCATCCTCATAGCCTTGATTCAAGGGCCGCAAAAACCCGGCATGCGCGTAGGAGAGATCAGGATGAAGACTCACCTTTCCCGACCGACCGTATCACATCATCTGAAAATATTGAAAGAATCACAGATAATAAGTGTTCGTAAAGAAGGAACTCTCAACTATTACAGCCTTGACTCCGGTAGCAAGTTGAAATTGTTGAAAAACCTGGTGAACCAAATAGAAAAGTTGCTAGCACAATGCGAAGAACAAGCATCGGAACAACAAATAGGAAACACGGGGAGGGGGAGTTCCGAATGAATCAGACAGTCGTAGCGGCAAACGGAGTGGGCATTCCTCAACTCGGGTTCGGCCTATATAAGATCAAAGACGGGGGGACCTTCGAGAGGACTGTCGAGGAGGCTATTCGAATGGGTTATCGCCATTTCGATACGGCCAAAATTTATGGTAATGAAGCGGCGCTAGGTCGGGTCATCCAAAACAGCGGCATTCCCAGGGAGGAGTTCTTCATTACCTCCAAGGTATGGACGACAGACCTGGGGTACCGTGCGACGAAAAAGGTGTTCGAGCAGACTTGCCAGAAGCTGAACGTAACATATCTCGATATGTATTTGATTCATTTTGCCGGTCCTCAATACGTGAACGCCTGGAAGGCGATGGAAGAGTTATACGACGCAGGTAAAATCAAAGTTATAGGTGTAGCCAATTTCGAGATCCGGCATCTGGAGCATCTGAAGAAACATTCCCGGATTTCGCCGATGGTAAATCAGATCGAGACCCATCCGGAATTTCCACAACACGAATTGCATGATTATATGGTTCGACATCGGATTCTGCATGAGGCTTGGGGACCGTTGGGGCAGGGAAGCAAAGCGCTGCTGGAGCATCCGGAGCTGGCGGCAATTGCCCTTTGTCATCAGAAATCGGTTGCGCAAGTCATTTTGCGCTGGCATCTGCAACGTGGAATTATTGTCATCCCCAAATCATCGAATCCTCAAAGGATAAAAGAGAACAATGAAATATTCGACTTTGAGTTGAATGAGAAGGAAATGGAACAAATACGACGATTGGACACGGGTAAGAGATATTCCGTAAGTCCGAATGGCTACATGGTCAACCCGATTTATATCAATTTGATGAAACTATTTATTCGCTCTCATTGATGGATCATATTTCTACGGTACTGGTAGGGCGTAACTCCGTATTCAACTTTGGACAACAACCGAGTACTCAAATTTGGTGGTCGTTCACTAAAAGCTTCTTTCTTCCCGAGCATAAAGCGAAACTTCGATTCCCGAAATCCAGTTGAATATATAAAAAAGGTGTCTATACGTAATTGTTTTATTGGGGCTTTCCTGTGAGTCATGAGCATGACCGGGTACTGCCCTTTGTCAGGGTTATGCAGTTCTAGCGGACATTTCACACGCTGTCTTCCAGCGAAAAATCTCTATGAAATATCAAAAATGTTAAACAAAGCAGATGAAACGACCGAAATCGAAGTGAGTAATAACCGAGTTAAATTCATGACAAATGGACTGAAGGTGGAGTCTGTTCTTATTGAGGGAATGTTTCCATCCATAAAGAATGTAATTCCTCAATCTTATATGTGTGAAATCTCAGTTGATAAAGCATGTCTGTTGAGAGCAGTTGAATGTGTGACTGTAATGGCTAGTGCACAAGTGATTAGACTAGTAGCAAATGCAGCCACATTGAAACTATTGTCCAAAACAGCTGATGTTGGAGATATTCAGAATGAAATTCCATTGTTAGAGATGTGTGGGGAAGAATTTATGATATCACTAAATGGAAAGTTCTTTTTTGATATACTTCGCAACATGGATTGCGCGAGCGTCCGAATAAGATACACCGGGAAAACCAGTCCCATCGTTGTACTTCCAGATGATTCGCTCATGTCTAGTTTGTTCTTGATTACTCCAGTGATGACCCGGTGAACCGTATCATCAATAAGAGCAGTTTTACTGACTTTTTCGTGCAGAAATTGCAAGGTATTCATTATTTATTTCCCATAAAATTACCTTGAAGGGAGGGAATACGATGGATTGGTTGGTCCGGATGAATAGTGCCATGGAATATATCGAAACAAATCTAGCGGACACTATTTCATTTGATAAAATCGCACAGAGAGCCTGTTGCTCTACCTATCATTTTCAAAGGATGTTTCCATTTATTACTGGCGTATCGTTATCGGAGTATATTCGACATCGACGGTTGACGTTGGCGGCATTCGAACTGCAGACAACAGATTCAAAGGTTATTGATGTAGCAATGAAATATGGATATGATTCGCCGGAGGCGTTTGCACGGGCCTTTAAAAATCTTCATGGCATTATGCCTACATCTGCACGCGATACAGGCGTTTCTCTGAAAGCCTATCCTCGAATGTCCTTTCATATTTCAATAAAAGGGGATGTCGAAATGAATTACCGTATTGAGCAAAGAGATTCTTTTGAGATGTTTGGAGTATATGGAATTATAAATGCAGACCAGAAAACAGCGTTCGCTGAAGTACCTCAATTTCGTATAAAATGTGATGATGATGGCAGCGTTGATCATATGAACGACTTATTGGGACGTTTTGGTGATACCATGTTACATGCCGCCCTTTATGATCACACTAAAGAATCTTTCAAATACATGATCTGTTATCATGTACCTAAGGGACTTGAGATTCCGGAGAGATTCACAAAACTTGCTGTCCCAGCATTAACGTGGGCGATTTTCCCGGAGCCGCAGTGTGATATGCAAAAACTATGGGTACGAATCTATTCTGAGTGGTTTCCGACATCTGAATACGAACAGGTTGAGGGCCCTACTTTCGAAATGTATTATGGAATGGCACGGCATGGGAATGTTTCAGGAGAAATCTGGATACCCGTGAAGAAAAAATAATGCTTCCATACGAGTGGAATGCAGGCGTTAACGAAGAAGACAACTGAAAAAATTTAGATTATAATATAAGGTCATCCCCACAAAGGATGGCCCTAAAACTTGCCGTTACAGACAGCGCGGAGAACCTTATCACCAATAGGGTATAGGGGAGATTGTCCGATTATTTTATCTTGAGGGGGTTTAGTATGAATATTAAAATACGAGAAATTATATCAGATGATTATGCTGAAGTTGTTTTTTTATGGAATGATGTACTTGAAATTCGTAATGTTAATGATGCAGACTTCCGAGTGACTATGGAAGAGATGAATAAGGCCGGGAATTACAAAACATTTGTTGCACTAATAGATAATGATGTCGTGGGTTTTGTAACTATTGTACAGTCATTATCTGTAGGAGTTCCAATAGGTTATCTACATATTCAAGCTCTTGCTGTTAAAAGAGAGCTGCAAAATAGAGGGATAGGCACAAAACTACTAAGACAGACTGAAAATTATGCTAAAGAACGGGGAATATCAAGTATTATTTTATGTAGCGGAATGAAGCGAACCAACGCTCATGCTTTTTATGAGCATAACGGCTATGACAGAGATTCATATTGCTTTGATAAAGTGATTGACTTAACCCATTAATTGCGCTAAAAAGACCCAACACACTCTGTGAACTAAGAGTGGAAGTTGGGTTTTTTCATTGACGGATCACATTTCTGCGGTCCTGAGTGATCGGACATATCTTCGACAACACGACCGAAGATGCTCTGAAAGCTTCCCGGATGAATCCAGCCTGTAAAACGGCTATGCTATAATGAAATTCAGAAAGGGGTTGCAACGTTAATGTCACCTAGAAACATAGAGAAAGACCAACAACAACGGGAAAAAAGAATCAATCACATCCTTGATTCCGCTTTGGAAATCATTGCATTCAAAGGAATCGGTTCAGTAAGCATCAACCACATCGCAGCGGCAGCAGACATGAGCATTGGGAACATGTATCACTACTTTAAGTCCAAAGACGAGATTATCAGCGAAATTCTCAGAAGAGGTCAGACGCGTTACGGCGAACATGTCTCCCAACTCGCTGAGCAATCAGGTGATGCTCTAAATAAACTTTTACTATTGTCTGAGTCATGGCTCGCGCTGGAAAACAATTGGGCTTACACGATTCTTATCCACACAGCGCGGCTTTCGGAATCTTCCTCCGAAGAGATTCGAAGAGAAGTTACAGAACGTTTCACGAATAACCTTGGTCCTGTCGCGAACATAATGGAACAGGGGCAAAAGGAAGGGCTTATCGTCAGTGGTGTCCCCTTGGAGCTTGCCTATTATTTTGTAAGTTTAATTCAAGGACTGACGCTGCAAAAAATGCCCGGCGCTGAAGTTCCGATTCGTGCGCAAGCGCGTTCCATCGTCTCTTTATTTACTGCAAGACATGAGGGGTAAAGGGTTCGGGATCACAAGCGAACAAGGTTTCGAATATGAAAATATGCGTGATCTCTACATAATTCCAAAAGTCTCCAAAAGAAATGATTGACAACAGATACAGGCCACTGCTACAATTTCCCCAACAAACCGAATGATTGCTCGGTTTGTGAACGAGAGTTCGACTGGATAACCAGAGATCGTTCGTGGGGAAAGATATACAAGCAGAAGGCCTTTTTTTATAACCATAAAACCAAGTAAATAGATCTGAAAAATTATTTTAAATTGGAGGTTTCATCTGATGCTGAATATTGAGCGGTTGAACAAAACGTTCGCTGCTCCTACCGGGCCGATTCTAGCACTTAGCAATATAGGGTTGCAGGTTGAGCGGGGACAATTTATTACTTTTATCGGACCCAGTGGCTGCGGCAAAAGTACATTGCTCAAGATTGTGGCCGGGTTGGATACGACATATGAGGGAAAAGTGGAACTGAACGGAATGGCCATTACGGGACCAAGCGTTGATAAAGGGTTTATTTTTCAGGAGCCACGTTTGTTCCCTTGGATGACGGTCGAGAAGAATATCGCGGCCAATCTCTCGCTTCGCAATGCTCAGGTTCGCCATCGAGTTCAAGAGCTAATTGAATTGGTTCGTCTAAAGGGATTCGAGAAAGCATATCCGAAGGAGTTGTCCGGAGGAATGGCTCAACGGGTGGCTATTGCAAGGGCTTTGTTGCGCAAACCGGAGATTCTGCTGCTCGACGAGCCTTTTGGAGCACTCGATGCCTTCACTCGCACACACATGCAAGAAGCGCTGCTGGATATCTGGCAGAACAGCCGGACGACAATGTTGTTCGTTACGCATGACTTGGACGAAGCGGTATTTCTTGGAGAGAAAGTCGTCATTATGAACCCTCGCCCAGGTCATATCCGCAATGTAATTCATGTAGACCTTCCCTATCCGCGTAAACGCAGTGGGAGTTCATTCCAGGAACTTCGCTCCCGCGTTCTAGGCGAGTTCGAAAAAGTGGAACATTCTCCCTTGATAGACAACGGCGCTGGCATTTAATTGGATACGTATTAACGAATCTACTTTCATAAAAGGGGATGCGAATAGATGATTAAAAAATTGGGTTGGTTTGCAGCCATACTTGTTCTGATACTGGTTGTATCGGGATGCGGCAATGAAAATATCAACGCCAGCAATGGCAAGAATGCCAAGCCAGTAGAAGATAATTCGAATCCGAATGCATCCGATGATGATGTCACGGTGAAGATTGGTGTACAGGGCAAGGGTGGCTTGTTCGGTAAAGCACAAGAACAGAAGTGGTTTGAGGATGCATTTGGAGAGCTGGGGGTAAAAGTGGAGTGGTTGGAGTTCCAGAGCGGTCCTCCAATGATTGAAGCGATGGCCTCTAATCATCTGGACTTTGCTGGCATGGGCAATATGCCCCCAATCTCTGCACAAGCAGCTGGTATTGACTTCAAAATCATCTCACAGCTACTTGATGGCAAGAACAATGTAGCGATCATTGTGCCGAAGGATAGTCCGATCAAAAGCATTGCGGATCTCAAGGGCAAGAAGGTCGCCGTCACGAAGGGCAGCAACGCCTACAACTTCCTTTATCTAGTACTCGAAAAGGCTGGTTTAGGAAACTCCGATATTCAAGAAATTCAATTACAACCTGATGAAACCCAGCCTTCCTTCGAAAGTGGAAAAGTGGATGCCTGGGCCGTCTGGGACCCATACATTACCCTGAATGCACTAAGCGGCAAAGGAAAAGTGCTGGCTGATGGGGAGAGCGAAGGTGTACTATCTCCATCTTTCCAATTGGTTCGTTCGGATTTTGCGAATGAGCATCCGGAGCTTGTTACGCTTTATTTAAAAACATTCGAGAAGGCCCGCCAGTGGGAAGCTAATCATCAAGAGGAAGCGTTTCAGCGCTATGCCGACGAACGAAACATTCCGATTGAGCTGGTGAAGGGCATGCAATCACGGGCGGCAATGATCAATATCCCGGTAAGTGACGAAACAATCGCGGATCAGCAGAACACTGCAAACTTTCAATTTGAATTAGGTACAATCCGCAAGGAAATCAACGTGGCTGACGTGTTCGACAACCAATACATTGAAGAAGCTCTTAAATAAAGTAGGGGTGCGGTTATGCAAATATCGGGAAACAAGCTTATTTTTCGGACTATTCATCTCCTGATCGGGATGTCGGTACCGGCAGCGATATTAATCATTTGGCAGATTGCATCCTCGAGTGGGTGGGTAAATACGGTGTTAATTCCGCCTCCGAAGGACATCGTAGCTGAGTTCGGACGCATGATCTCGTCGGGAGAACTGCTGACCAATCTGCGCAGCTCGACGGGTAGAGCGGCACTAGGGTTCTTGTTTGGCGGTGGCCTGGGATTAGCCGCAGGATTATGGGTCGGGTTTTCGTTAAAGGCGGAACGATTGCTAGATCCGTCGCTTCAGCTGCTTCGGACACTGCCTCACTTGGCTGTTGCGCCATTGTTCATTCTGTGGTTCGGATTTGGCGAGACTTCAAAGATCGTACTCATTGCCAAGGGAGCATTCTTTCCTTTATATGTGAATGCCTTTTTGGGTGTTCGCTCGGTGGATCGTCAATTGTTCGAAGTAGCACGTGTGTTGGAATTCACGAAATTTCAAACCATTACCAAGCTGATTATTCCTGCCTCACTTCCTTCACTGTTTTTAGGCGTACGTCTTTCGATTGCAGTTAGCTGGCTCGGGCTGGTTGTCGCAGAGATGATGGGTTCAAGCTCCGGGATCGGCTACATCATCAATGACGCACGCTCCTTCTCGCTAACGTCTGTCATCTTTGTCGGCATTATTGTTTTTGCGATTGTTGGCAAAGTGACCGATTCACTGGTCAGGTTGGCAGAGAAAAAATCGTTGCGTTGGCAGGATTCCATAGAGGGAGATGGATAACAGTTATGAGTTTGAACGATGTGACATTACAATCGAAGGCTAATGAGAAAGAAATGGGGATGGGAAGGGAACGCCACTGGAGAATGCCGAATTGGCTGTATGGTTGGGTGTTACCGGTTATTATATTAGCTTTATGGGAGGTGGGATCTGCTCTTGGACTGTTGTCTGACTCGGCACTACCAGCTCCATCCCGCATTGCGCGGACATTTTGGCAACTGTGCGTAACCGGCGATATGACACAGCATCTCACAACCAGCACTATTCGGGCAAGCGGAGGATTCTTACTTGGAGCCGCTACAGGATTAATACTTGGTGTGTTCACTGGTCTAGGCAAATGGGCTGAACAGACGCTTGACCCGACGATACAGATGCTTCGGACAGTTCCGTTGTTAGCTGTTATTCCGCTCTTCATTCTTTGGTTTGGCGTAGGGGAATTATCCAAAGTACTGCTCATTGCAATCGGATCGTTTTTTCCGCTCTATTTCCATACACATTTGGGGGTCCGCAGTGCGGACCGAAAGCTTTATGAGGTTACCCGCATCTTGCAATATTCTAAGTTCAGGCTATTAAGCAGGCTAATTATTCCCTCGGCGTTGCCAAACATTCTGCTTGGCATTCGGTTATCTGTTGGTGCCTCCTGGTTATTGCTTGCCGTGGCAGAGATGATGGGTGCAAGCGCAGGAGTCGGCTATATGATACAAGACGCACGTGTATATGCACAGACGGATGTTGTCTTCGTGGGTATAATTCTGTTCGCCTTGGTTGGTAAACTCTCGGATTCGGCAGTCAGACTAGTAGAAAGAAGATTCCTTCGATGGAATAACACATATAAAGGCTGATTATAGATATCTAGAATGAAAGCGGAGGAACGGATATGGCGAAAAAACGACAGGGCCAGCTTCATCTTGGTGCATTTATATATTTTACTGGGCATCATCATGCCGGATGGCGTCATCCGGAATCAGGGGTAGAGAAGATGTTCGATATCGATTGGTATAAGCGGATTGCCCAGACAGCTGAGAAAGGCAAGTTTGATATGATTTTTTTTGCGGACTTGCTGCACTTGATCTACCCCAGCCGGGCTGCTGCAGGCATGCTGGACCCGGTGTCTCTACTCTCCGCACTTTCCATGGTAACCGATAAAATCGGGTTGACAGCAACCCTGTCGACGACCTATAACGAGCCGTTCAATGCCGCGCGCCGTTTATCTACGCTCGACCACATAAGCGGGGGAAGGACTGGCTGGAATATCGTCACGTCTCAAGTTGACACCGAAGCTCGGAACTTCGGACGAGATAAGCATCCTGAACACGGAACACGTTACGAGATGGCGCAGGAATTTGTTGACGTCGTTACGGCATTATGGGACAGCTGGCCACAGGATTCAATCGTTATGAATCGGGCATCAGGTACGTTCGTCGATGAATCCAAGCTGCGTATCGCAGATTATCAAGGGAAATGGTACTCGACGCAAGGGCTTTTGAACGTGCCAAGTCCACCGCAAGGTTACCCCGTCCTTATTCAGGCCGGTTCCTCGGATCCAGGTCAGGATTTCGCTGCAAAAGTTGGAGAGGTGATCTTCACGGCACAGACGTCACTCACAGCTGCGCAAGATTTCTATCGCACGGTGAACGAGAAGCTTCTGGCTGTTGGACGTGAGCGTGGCAGCTTGCTCATCATGCCGGGGTTGTCGCCGATCCTCGGTTCAACTGTAGAGGAGGCCCGACGCAAGGAACGGGAGTTGCTAGATCTCATCGATCCCCAAGAAGCGGTAATGATGCTGTCTGGCATACTTCAAACAGAACTCAGCGGATATCCTGCCGACGGTTCACTACCGGACATTTCAGATCTGGTCGAAGCAAGCAACGGAATGAAAAGTCGCGTCCAACTCATTATGGACCTTGCACGTGAAGAGCAGTTATCCATTGCCGAACTCGGACGGAGGCTTCTCGGTGCCCGTGGTCATATGCAATTCGTAGGAACGCCGGAGCAGCTTGCCGACCTCATGGAAGAGTGGTTCAATGGATACGGCTGCGATGGCTTCAATATCATGCCGCCTGTTCTGCCAGGTGATCTCGATGACTTTGTTGAGCACGTCGTTCCTGAGCTTCAGCGTCGCGGCTTGTTCCGTGAAGAGTATGAGGGGATGACGCTGCGAGAGCATCTGGGACTTTCTGAGCCAACTGTTTTAGTAAGCCATAAACAGCAAGTCCACCGTTAATCCATTAAGAAGAACCAATTTTATAGTCGCTTATTTGCTTTTGCCATCTGTGGCAATCAAATAATGTTTAGTAAGAGAAGTCGTAAAATTTGCGACTTCTTTTTCGGTTTTATTCAGTCAGAGAAGGACATTGCACTTACAACTCAATGATTATATTTCGAATTAGTACCAATACTACATAATCAAGGGGGATTGTGAAATGAAGTTGCAACCCAATTTTTCCAAACAAATCGTTCGCAATATCGATCTTATCTGTGACTTCATGGGAAACAGTTCTGATTTTGTTGTTCGTGAGATCACTATTGGAAGGAATCACGCCGCTCTGTTTTATTTGGATGGCATGGTTGACATGCAGAAGGTACAAGACAATGTGATTCGTCCATTGCATGAATTCGCCTATTCTGATAGCGATGAGATGTCTTTACCATTTTTGAAAAATAGCATTCTGGATGTCGGCGAAGCAAGTTTGGTTCAGAGTTTTGAAGATGCGTTGGATCAAATCCTTTCAGGCGGAGTTCTATTGTTACTGGATGGGATCGATGAAGGATTAGTTATTTCTTTGCCAGGATGGGAAGAACGCAGCATTACAGAATCGAAGGCACAGCCTGTTATCAGAGGTCCGCAAGAATCGTTTACGGAAACGTTACGCACAAATACAACAATGGTTCGCCGCAGGGTTAAAGATACAAGAGTGCGACTAACCAACGTCAAAGTTGGTGAAAAAACCAAGACGGACATATCGGTCATGTATATGGACGGGATCGCTGATCAGGACATGGTTCTGAACTTGATATCCAGATTAGAAAGCATGAGCGTAGATCGTGTGCTTGAAGGTGAATATCTCGAAGAATCCCTCACAGAGAAGAAACAGTTTACTATATTTCCGATTTTCTATAATTCGGATCGTCCAGATTCTATTGCAGCAGGAGTCATGGATGGCAAAATTGCGATATTTGTAGATGGAACTCCCTTCGTTATCCTTGCCCCTGCGGTGTTTGTTGATTTCATTCAATCTGCAGAGGATTATTATCAATCTTATATTTACAGCAGTATTATTCGAATATTAAGATACATCTCCCTGGGAATATGTATGTTGGCTCCAGCCATATATGTTGCGTTGACAACGTTCCATCAGGATATGATTCCAACGGTACTGTTATTAAGTTTATCCGCGCAGCGTGAAGGAGTACCTTTTCCGGCATTTGTAGAGGCAATAATCATGGAAGTGATTTTTGAAATTCTGAGAGAGGCAGGCCTGCGAATGCCAAGAACAGTCGGGCAGGCAGTTTCCATTGTCGGTTCCATCGTTATTGGCCAAGCTGCCGTAGAAGCAAACATTGTTTCACCTGTTATGGTCATTGTCGTTGCCATTACAGCTATTTCAAGCTTTGTCATACCCTCTTACACCATGGCCATTCCAATCCGGATATTGCGATTTGTGTTTATCGGGTTAGCCGCGATCTATGGAGTATATGGTTTGACTGTGGGCATGCTCATACTCTTTGTACATCTGAATAGCCTTCATTCATTAGGTGTGCCGTATATGAGTCCTTCGGCGAATTACAATTCGTTAAAGCAAAGTGATGCCGTATTACGTTTTCCATTCAGGAATAAAACAAAGCAACACAAAAAACAAAAGGAGTAGGCCCATGATCTCGTACCGATCCAGAATTTTAAAACCTCTTATTTACATATTGCTGATGGTCGTTGTTACGGGTTGTTGGAACAGTAAGGAGCTGAACGAAATTTCCGTCGTGATAGCTTTGGGTATTGATACAGTGGATGATCAATATGAGATCAGTCTGCAAGTTGTTGACCCTTCTCAAATGTCTCGTAATCGGGCTATGGAACGGTCGCCAACAATCGTTTTTTCCAGCCGTGCTGACACGCTATTTGAAGCCCTTCGCAAACTCACAACCGAATCATCTCGGAAAATGTACATGTCACACTTGAAGTTTGTAATCTTTGACGAGAACACAGCAAGAAAAGGCATTAAGAAGCCATTGGATTTTCTGTTCCGGGATCATGAAGTTCGGCCTGATTTCCATTTGGCCATTGTCAGGGGAAGTTCAGCGAAGGATGCCGTTTCTTTTGTAGCTCCAACCGAGGTTTTACCTGCAATGGATATGTATAAGGCTTTGAAAGTATCTGAGAAAACATGGGCACCCACCTCCGCGGTCGATGTCAAAGATCTTCTTCAGCGGTTAACGAAAGAGGGCATCGAGCCTGTTCTTACAGGCATTCGATTGAACAATCTGAATAAAGGTCTTACCATCGATAACGTGAAAAAATCACCTCAACATGTGAATTATTTATTTACCGGAATTGGCGTTTTTCAGGGTGACCGTTTGACTGGCTGGATAGAAGAATCCAAGAGTAAGGCTTTTACCTACATATCCAATCGAGTTTCCAGTACAGTTGCTTCCGTTGGCTGTCCGAATTCCAAAGGGAAGTTTGCTTTTGAAGTCATTCATAACAACGTAAAAATCATTCCAAAAATAAAAAACAATGAGCCATACATTACTCTTGTAGTGGATACAGAAGCCAACATCGGAGAGGTTACGTGTAATGCTGACCTGAAGGATGAAAAGACGTTTAATGAGTTTCAAGTGGCAGGCAGAGAAGAACAGGAAAAAATCTTAAAGGAAGGCATTCAAAATGCACAGCATATCGGTTCCGATATATTCGGGTTCGGGGAGGCTTTTCATCGAAAGTACCCATCTGAGTGGCATAAATGGAAAGAGGACTGGACCAGAAAATTTCAACATCTCCAGGTCGATGTTAATCTTCGTTATCGTTTGAACCGTGTCGGAAAAATTACCAATTCCGTCGATTCCTATCAGAACAATTAGGAGTGGATGTATATGTTATATGTAATACTTGTAGGATCTTTTGTCGCAATGGTTATTGAATTTCGAGCATTGAAGGAGAAGCACTACATACGTGAAATCTTATGTGGCATGGTACTCTTTGCTGTTGGAGTTATATTAAACGTTCTGAGGATAGCGCATATTGAACTGCCGAGTCCACTGGTAGGAATTCGGATTCTATTCCAACCATTAAGCGAGTTCATTACAACAATATTATCATAGAAGGGGACTTCGGAGTGAATACCAAGCTGACTGTTCGCCAGGCCATTACATGGTTTGCTCTGTATCAAATAGGAAGTGCATACTTAGTGCTGCCAGCGGCTATTACCGCTGTTGCTAAACAGGATGCTTGGCTTTCCATTCCCATTTCCTTGGCCTTTCATCTGATGTTGATACCGTTGTATACCTCTATCGCCAGGCACATGAAAGGGAGAACTTTTGTGGAGTATCTACGTTGCCTCTTCGGCCCTCTGGGCGGTACTATTGCCATAGTTTTCATTTTTTCCTTTCCCTTTCTTGAGTGTATCATGACACTTCGAAATCTAGGCGACTTTGTGACGACATCTATAATGCCCGAAACACCTTATGACGCCATATATTTCATTATGCTCATAGCCGTATATCTCGCTGTCCGCTCGGGTCCAGTCGTTATTGGCCGCTGTGCAGAAGTTTTGTTCTTTTTCTTTCTAGTCCTGTATCTATTAGTCAGAATCACTCTTCTTCCTGAGGCCGAGCTAAACAATCTTCTTCCTATTTTGGAAAACGGTTTGAAACCTGTCGTTCTTGCATCCATCAATTTATTTGCTTTTCCTTATGCAGAAGCGATCCTCTATCTTTTTTTTGCTCATCACTTCTCGGATATAAAACAATGGAGAAAGTCGGTCATTGTGAGTGCTCTGATTAGCGGCAGTATGTACTTTTTCATGATGCTGCAAATCATCACAGTCATCAGCGCTGGTGTAATAGCGGATTTGACGTTTCCTACATTTTTTATTGACCGAACCATTAATATTGGCGAGTTTCTTCAGCGATTCGAAATCATCCTGGCAATCGTCTGGTTCGTTACTATTTTTTTCCGCCTTGCGCTACTTCTGTATATTTCCGCACAAGGGCTCGCGGATGCTTTTCGTCTTCGTAACGCTAACTCTCTGTTGATTCCCCTGATCCTGATCATATTAGCCATGACCAATTTCATATGGCCAAACATTTCATTCATAATCGAGTTAAATCAAGTATGGCCTTATTATGCCATGATTTTCGGCATTATGTTTCCTGCTGTGCTTTGGTTGACTGGCAAGATTAAAGGATCGTTAGAATCGATCAAGGAGTACTAATTCTTGTCCTCTGTTGAAGACAAGAACTTGTTTCATCCTGGTGAATGACCACATCTGCTCTTGAAGAACAGAGCAGACAGTATAGCTAAATCATATCAGCATCTATAGAGTTTCATTGATGGATCATATTTCTGCGGTACTGATAGGGCGTAACTCCATATTCCACTTTGAACAACTGGATAAAATATTGATTTTTTCGGTAACCAACCATCTGCGCTATATCCGCTACACGGAGTTCCGAATCTTGAAGCAATTGAGAAGCCTTCTCCAACCTTTTCCTGGATATGTAGTTTGACACATTTTCGCCCGTCTCCTGTTTAAACAGTTTGGAAAAGTAGACGGGATGGAGATGTGCAACTTTCCCCAGTTCATCCAGGCTAAGGCCATGTGACAGATGCTCTTCGATATAGGTTTGCACTTTGTCAACGATGGTTTGAATGGACATCTGTTTGTTGTTTCTGATTCGATTGACCCGATCCATGAGAGTTGAGGATAGTTCATCAGGATACCGTAACTGGTTGAATATCCACTCCACGGTTTCAGAGGAATCGCGATCCTTATCCGTCAGATATACATATCGAATGGTCTCCATGAGAAAGATTATTTTTTGCTTATGGAGATGGATTTGATCATATTTTTTAATGATATTTCCCGCCGACTCCCAATCACCGCATGAGGGAGAATGGTTGAATATGCCTATGAAGTCTTCTGAGTGTACATCCTCATTAAGGAAGAACCTGTAGAACATCTGACGGGTCACGTTTCGATCAGTCAATGAAAAGGGAGGGGACACGACCGAGTGCTCCAGTTTGATGGTCAGTTCCCCAGCAGCTTCTTCCGGAACAAGACCGAACAGTCGCGTTCCCGCATTCCAAACGAGACGATCCAATTTGTCTCCGACAGCATGTTTTATAACATCCTCATGTTCCTGTGTAAAACCCTCCAGCTTAAAGCAGCAAAAACGGCGTTTCTCTAAAAATTTGGTGTAAGCCTCATATTCCTTACTTAATGTCTCGTTATGACCAAGCAACGATAGCAGAAACGCCAATCCATCAAAGTTCTCCCATGCGATCGATTGAGCGGGATGTGTCTTTGTAATATTTTTGATGGCTTTAGACATGGCTTTCTCAACGTCATCTTTGTCGACAGGTTTGAGCAGGTAGTCGAGCGCACCTAAACGGATTCCTTGTTGCGCATATTCGAACTCGGAGTAGCCCGAAAGGATGATGACTTTGGTTGGCAAGTTATGTTGGTGGATATGTTGAAGCAGATCGATTCCTGAAACCTCGGGCATTCGGATGTCAGTGATCAGAATGTCGATGTGGTTTTGAGTCAACATGTCCCGGGCTTCAATCGAATTGGTCATCGTCTCGATCTGATCAATGCCAAAGGTGTTCCAATCGAGCAAGTGCTTCATATACTCAACGACATAATGTCCGTCATCCACAATTAATAATCGCATTAGCTATCTCCTTTCACCTCGGGAATGCTGATGAGCAGCAGGACGGACAAGCCGCCCCAATCATTGGTAGCAAAATGTAGCCCGCTGAGTTCGCCGTACGTATTTTTCAGACGTCGATTTACATTCCAGAGCCCTACGCCTTTAATTCCTTCAGGCGGAGAATCGCTCTCAAGCCGAGCCTCCAGGCTGCGGATATCATCCAGCGAAAGACCTTTTCCGTCATCGGAGACCTTGATCGTTATCGCAGCCTCTGTCTGTTTGACATCAATTGTTACCCGATGCGCACCTTGTTGTCCTTCAATTCCATGTTGAATCGCATTTTCCACCACTGGCTGGATGATCAACGGCATGAGGGGAAGGGAGGCCAGTTCTGGTGGCAGATCAATGCTGTACTCCATTTTTTTGCTGAGAGCCATAATGATCAGGAAATGTTCCGCAAACTGAAGCTCGCTTTCCAGCGTAACTTCATGCCGGTCCAACTTGGTTAAATAACGATAATATTCAGCCAGATGTTTGCTCATGCGCATGACAGAATCAGGTGAAAACTGAGCCACCGACATGATGAAAAACAAACTGTTGTACAAAAAATGAGGATTAATCTGGGCTTGAAGTTGTTGAAGTTCCGCACTTCGTCTTAGTTCCGTTTCAGTCTTCAAGGATACAAACAGATCCTGGATCTCGGTAACCATATGATTAAAACTTCTAAACAAGCTGTAAAACTCTCTATCCGTATTTTCGGTAATACGTGTATTGTGATTGCCTTGTTCGACCTGTGAAAACTTCCTTTCCAACAAACGAATATTACGGTAATAGTTCCGGTAAAACGTAAAGATTACAACCAAACCAAGCGTGAAAACGGCTAAAATGCTGGCAAAAAATACTTTACGGTTACGGTCAATCGGTTGCAGAAAATCATTTGTCTGTGTATATGTAATCAGGTAGGCGTCGATTGATTCAATATATCGAGAAAGAACATAGTAATCGTCCGAATTGGTGTGATAATCATATTTCAAAGTGATCTCCGGCTGTGGAGAAAGCATTTCAGTAACCGCTTTCAATAGATCGTTGTCGACTTCTTTCTCACTCCATAACTGATGGGAATTAAACCAAAAAAAAGCGTTTGAGCTGTCGTTGTTCACAGCCTTTTTCAGCAGATTTCTCAAATAATCGGTATTCAGCTTTACACCAACGACGAACTGAGTCGGTTCATTTTGTCCGGATTTTTGGATGTAAGGGTAGAGGGCAAAGTAATACAAGCTATTGCCGACAATTTGCCATCCCCGTTGATGAACATCCTTGAACGGAAGTCTCGCTTCCGGTGTATTGTTCGTGGACAGAAACGTTTCTTCAGACTTCCAGTAAATGCCGATCGATTCAATCGATCGACTGGATAGGAGCGTTTGCCGCAAGCGATCAACGATTTCATTTTTCTTCATTTGGGAATCGTAATTGCTCAGCTCAATAACATGCCTCTGATAAAACCGGACATCGCTGTCAGCTGCATACTGAACCCCGTACATATTTGCCTCGTACATAATTCCGTCAAGAATGCCTTTCACATAATCAAGCTGGTTTTTGGAAGCTCCAATCAGATTTTCTTCAAGTGTCTTGGAACTCAAGCGGTTCATTACGAAAAACAAACTCAACGTTAGCAGCAGAAAAAAAACAAAGAAATAGATGAATCGTTTCATATACATTTTTCTGATCATATGTGTTTCCTTTCATATCGCCAAACGTAGAAGTTCAAACTCCAGATCGGATTAACTTTAATATAAGCCAAACCTTCGAAAAGCGGAAGGGCAGCATCGGTGATAAATGAAAGCGGTTTTAAATTGCTTCAGGGCGGGGTTATGATCTTGAAATATTGGCATTTTGGAATGAAAGCGCTTTTGTTAAGCTTATCTTCAAGGATCGCTTTCGAAGAGCCATCATAGAGGAGGTATGCAACATTAACGAAATTGTGCCCGCCAGATCCGCGAAAAAAACAAAAACAAAGATTTCCCAGCGAAGTTCATTCAAAAAGGAAATCAAGAAAAGCTGGCCTTTGTACGTACTGTGCATTCCCGCATTTGTGTTTGTCTGCATCTTTTCTTATGGCCCGATGGTAGGTTTGCTCATGGCATTTCAGGACTACAAACCATGGTTGGGCATCACAGGTTCACGGTGGATCGGGTTAGATAATTTCGAACGAATTTTCCAGTACAAAGAAGCCACACAAGCGATCGTTAATACGTTAATTATCGCCGTTTCTAAAATTATCGTTGGTATTATTGTTCCAATCGTCATGGCTATCCTGCTGAGTGAGATCCGAAATATGGGCATTAAGAAAAGTGTACAGACACTGGTGTATCTGCCGCATTTCTTGTCCTGGGTAACGGTCGCGGGGTTGATGATCGACATTCTCGGATTAGACGGAGGAATCAATCACATCTTGACCCGGATTTTCGGGAACGATCCCATTTACTTCTTAGGTGATCCTGATCTGTTTCGATTCACGGTTGTGATCAGCGATGTGTGGAAGAGCTTCGGCTTTGGCATGATTGTTTATCTGGCGACCATTGCAGGGATTAATCCATCTTATTACGAAGCGGCCGAGATCGATGGGGCCACACGCAGGCAGCAAATTCGATACGTTACCTTGCCTAGCATGTTGCCCATGATTATCGTCATTTCTACGCTGAGTCTGGGCAATATTCTGGACGCGGGCTTTGATCAAGTCTTCAATCTGTACAATCCGCTTGTCTACAGTACGGGAGATATCATTGACACCTATGTCTACCGTTCATCCTTGCTAAACGGGCAATACGGCTTCGGAACCGCTGTAGGACTGTTCAAATCGGGGATTAGCTTGATCTTGATCGTTGTCTCTTACAGGCTGGCCTATAAGTATGCCAATTACAAAATATTCTAACAAGGAGGGAGAGGGATCATGTACCATAAGACGACAGGTTATAGAGTATTCTCCTATTTTAATTACGCGTTCATGATACTGGCGGGGCTGGCGTGTTTTCTACCACTGCTTCATCTGTTGGCACAATCGCTCAGCAGCAAAGCGGCCATTAGCGGTAATATGGTTTCATTTTGGCCGGTCGGGTTCAATGTGGACGCCTATGTAAAAACGTTCAACAATTCTAATTTCAACGGTGCCATGCTAACATCCATCACTCGAACCGTATTGGGTACAACCATCAGCATGTTTATTCTTACCTGTGCAGGATATGCCCTGTCTAAGGAATTCCGGGGACGCAACGTGCTCATGTGGTTTTTTATCTTTACCATGCTCTTCTCGGGGGGATTGATACCTTCTTACATATTGATCACCGCCCTTGGATTAAAGGACACCATATGGGCGCTTGTGTTACCGGGCGCTTTCGGTGCTTATAATCTGATTCTTCTCGTCAATTTTTTCAAAACGATTCCAAAAGCCTTGGAAGAAGCAGCTTTCATTGACGGAGCGTCCTTTTTCGTAATTCTCAGCAAAATATATTTACCATTATCTCTACCTGGCATCGCGACTGTATCCTTGTTCATTATGGTAGGGCACTGGAACTCCTGGTTTGACGGGATATTGTACATGTCGGATGCAAGTAAGTATCCGTTGGCTTCGTTCTTACAGACGGTCGTTGTGCAGAGCAATATGCAGAATATGGCGATGAGCCAGTCTGAAGTCGCTGCAATGTCGGAACAAAGTATCAAAGCAGCTCAAATTTTCGTCAGCACACTACCGATCATTTTGGTCTATCCTTTTTTACAACGATATTTCGTGAAGGGGATTGTACTTGGAGCAGTCAAAGAATAGTTGTTGTTTGTGACGAAAAATTCGATCTATATATGTTCAACTAAAATTTACACGATAACAGCGATCGGAAGGTTGTTCTGTCATCGGAGTGTCAGTGTAAATATGAAATTAGTTGAGCTTATATAGAAAACAAATTGAGTGAGTGAAGGGGGCATGTTTCCATGAAGAAAAGAACTGATTTATGGAAAATGGTAAGTATGGTTATGCTGTCGGCTATTCTTATGGCTGGCTGTAGCAAAGGGGAGAGTGCTTCCGAGACCGCACCGGCATCGGTGCTTAAGGACGGAAAATATGATCCACCGTTTACGATCACCATCGCCAAACAACAGGATGAAAATGCTGGAAAGTACATCAACGGTGAGACGTTAAATGACAATGTATTGACCCGCTGGGGCGAACAAAACCTGGGTATCAAAATCCAAACCACCCTGCTGGGAGGTGATGCTTCACAATACAATACCAAGCTGCGGCTGGCGTTGACGGGTTCCGAGAAGCTGCCAGACGTTCTGCCCGTCTATGACACCATGCTGGTCAATGATCTGATAGAGTCGGGGCAAGTCAAGGAGATTACAGAAGACATCTCAACCTACATGCCTGACCGGATAAAAGAAATATACAAACAATACCCGACCACCTTCAATCCAGTGGTTAGGGAGGGCAAGGTCTACGGGATGGCCATTGCGCCGAATTTGACGGAAGGTGAAGTCATGTTGATCCGCCAGGACTGGTTGGACAGTTTAAACTTGAAAGCGCCAACAACGATTGAGGAGTTTGAACAAGTCATCGCGGCGTTCACTAATGAGGACCCCGATGGGAACGGCAAGAAAGACACATACGGCTTTACTTTTTCAGGTAAAGATTCCTACAATACGGGCTGGGTCAGCGATCCGGTCATGATATTCAGCGCATACACGGGCAAACATCTTCCAAGGCAATGGCATAACGACAATGGCAAACTCACGTATGGATCTGTGGCTCCTGGCAACAAAGAGGCACTTGCCAAGTTACGCGATTGGTATGCAAAAGGGTACTTGAACAAAGAATTGGCCACCCAAGGTGCATGGGATGCACTGTCCGATTTTACGGAGGGGAAAGCTGGTATAATCATTGGTCGTCCTTGGCTTTACGACAGTGTGAAGGACGTAGAGAAAAATGTGGAGGGTGCAAAAATCAGTGCTTATCCGACCATTCAAGGTGTGAACGGTGATAAGACCTATCAATCCGCCCAGTTGAACGATGGTGTGTTCATGTTTAACAAGGATTTTCAGAACATGGAAGCCTTCTTCTTGTACTACGATAAAATGTACGACGCGGCGTTCAGTACGGGAGATTTTAAATACGGCTACGCGCAGGGATACGATTACGATATCGTCAACGACGAAGTCACTTTTGATCCAACGAAATTTAATACGCCATTAGAAGCTGTGCAGGACGTTGGGAAAATGGCATTTACCAAAAATACACCGAGTGTTGATGGTCCTGGCCAATCGTACTACGATCTGGCGAATGGAGTTAAAGCCGACACGGGCGTCCTCATTCAAAGCGCTTCAAAAGATCAAACGACACAGGATGGATATCGGATTTCGTATGAAAACAGAGATGTTTTACTGCCAAATGAGTTTAACGGTCCACCAACACCAACGATGCAAAATGTGTGGGAACAGTTGACTACCATGGAACAAGAGACGTTCACCAAAATCATATATGGCAATGAGCCGCTTGAAGCATTTGATACCTTTGTGAAACAGTGGCATGAAAAAGGCGGAGACACCGTTATCGAAGAAGTTAACGAATGGTACAACCAAGCCAGCGAGACGGATGTAATGACACTGATGAATTTGAAATAAAGTCTAGTTTCACCTGAACCAGCCTTCCGGCAACAGGGAGGTTGGTCTTCTAAAAAAAGGAGATGATGAGACATGATCAAAGGTAAATCGTGGATGGCTATCGTCATTGCATTGATGTTGTTAACAGTGCATTTAACGTCCTCAACTCAAACCGTTCACGCTACTGCTGGTGAAGAGACCAAGATCGCTGCAACACTGTTTGTCCTGAAGAATGAATCCAAAGTATCCAATGCCAAAATTCATTGGGCACCTGTCCAGGGAGCGACTGCATACGAGTTATACAGATCCGAGAACAATGCACCTTATACGTTATTACAGACCTTAACCGGTACAACGACGGATGATTATGAACTCAATATAGGTAACACATACAAGTATCAAGTGAAGGCATATGGCGGAACTTCCTTGTTAACCTCCGCTGTCTCGCCAGAATATACCCCTTACAGCCTTCCAGAAGACCTCACAACTTTTGATAACACAACGCAATCAACGCTTATGCTCCCGAATGAACTTAAAGTTGGGGATACCTACTACAGGTTTAATTTTGTTCAAAAGCCATCAGGTGGATTTGGAGAAATGATTCAACAGACATCAACAGATGATATCACCTACGGTAACGACAAAGTGGTCCTGTCCTACACGGATCATCCCGATCTGGCGAACTCCAAATTTGAGGGGATTAATATTCTATACCATGCGCCCACAAACAAATTCGTTTTTTGGGCTCACTATGAAAATAGTACAGATTACACGCTTGCCAAAGTATCTGTGGCTTCAGCTACACCTGGAGAAGACTTTACATTTCACAAAAGCTTTCGGCCGGAAGGGAACCAATCCCGGGATATCTCCATTTTCAAAGATGACGATGATTCGGCGTATCTGATCTCTACGGCCAATAATAATTCGGACACCATCTTATATAAGTTAACCTCCGATTGGCTGGATGTGGATCACCAAGTTTCTGTTATTTATCAAAATCAACACAGGGAACTGCCCAAGATGATCAAAAAAGATGGCATTTATTATTTGTTCTCTTCCCAAGCGGCAGGTTGGTACCCGAGTATACCCTTGTATTCATCAGCAAATAGCATAGACGGAAATTGGTCTGAATTACGGACAATTGGCAACACGTCAACCTTCTCGGCGCAGTCGGGTTCCGTTATGCGGGTGAAGCCAGATACGGGTAACAACGTGGTTATGGCTGCGTATCGCTGGATGTTTGGCTGGGCAGGTACGCAAAATGGAACAACGGAGGAACGACTGCTTCCCGTTTGGATCTCCGATGGTTACGCATTTTATGATTATTTTGATCAAGTCCTGTACAATACAAGTGATGATGTCGTCGTTCCCGTTCAAAATGGGAAACTGCTGTCACAAGGTAAACCTGCAACAGCGCAAACAGCTACCGGAACGAACCCGGCAAGTTATGCTAATGATGGTAACTATCAAACCGAATGGGTCGGCACAGGCAGCTCCTGGCCACATTGGTGGAAGGTCGACCTTGGTTCCGTTCAACAATTGAATAATGTGCAAATCTCCTGGTGGATGCAAAAAGGCTCCGAAGGATTTTACAAATATAAAATTGAGACCAGTACGGATAATGTAAACTGGACCGTGGCATTGGATAGAACCAGCAATACATCTTACGGTTTCACCTCAGATACTCTATCGAGCACTGCTGCCAGGTATGTACGAATTAATATGCAAAATGCGGCACTTCATAACAATCCCAACAATTGGTACACGCCAAGACTTTGGGAAGTGAAGGTATTTGGATCGGACACCAATTAACGATGTTCTTAAAAGAAGAGAGGTGACGGTGTGAATAATCAACTAACCAATGGTGGCATCTGGAATGAATTAAGTGGTCAGCCGATCCATGCCCATGGTGGACATATGTTGTTTCATGACGATTATTATTACTGGTATGGTGAAGATCGTAGAGAAGATATATATGTGACTTGTTACCGTTCCAAAGATCTATTCAACTGGGAGTTTCGGAACCATATCTTGACGACCTCTAGCCCAGCCGCACTCATTCGAGTTCGGACGAATCTGAGATTAGTGAATGACAAAGGCGAAAAGGTAAATCTCGAACGGCCTAAAGTGCTGTTCAACGCGGTGACAAAAAAGTTTGTCCTCTGGGTTCACTATGAGAATGGTGACAATTACAATGATGCTGCATGTGCCATAGCCACATCAGATTATCCGGATAGCCATTTCGTGTATCATGGCAGCTTTAATCCGTACGGGTATATGTCACGTGACTGCACGCTCTTTCAGGACGATGACGGGACAGCATATTTTATTTCGGCTGCCAGAGACAATGCGGACCTGCACATCTATCGCCTGCAGGAAGATTACCTTAATGTTGAAAGTCTTGTCGGAAAGCTGTGGCAGGGGGAATATCGAGAGGCGCCAGCCGTCTTCAAGCGGAACGGTAAATATTATATGCTGACCTCATTTTGCACAGGCTGGGCCCCCAATCAAGGGAAATACGCGATGGCGGATACGATGGATGGACCATGGGGGATGCTAAGCGATTTTGGCGATGAAACGACGTACCAAACGCAACCAGCATTTGTGCTGAAGCGATCAGAAGAGGAGTATCTATACTTTGCAGATCGCTGGAACGGATCGGATTACTTCCAATCCAGCTATGTGGTCCTGCCCATTGAATTCAATGGAGACATTCCTATTCTGAATCATTATTCCACATTATCTTTGGGAGAGGATACACATCTGATTCATTTTGAACGATAATTTGAACGATAAAACGACTGATGAGAAAAGACTTCGATCCTACTGAGAATGTAGGTTCAAAGTCTTTTTGAATGAATTTTATAATTTCAAATCTAACGAATAGCGATCGCGAAGTACTGATAAATGATGGAGCTCATGTCCAGCCATAACAAATGCAATCGATCGAGCTGAAGCAGTGTTATCACTGACGATCCCTTTACAGAGCCATGCTTCCGGGGTGAGGCGACGGAGCATAAGAATGGTTGAGCGACGTGTGACGGTATATTCTTCGCTCAAATCGGCCAGGGTATACGCATTGAAAGGGTGGGTCTGCATAAGCACGTCCTGATCGTAGCCAGGATGATTCGCTTGGTCACCTCTGGCGATGCGAAGCAATCGGCTGCTCATGATGCGTTCGTTATCCAAAAGGTGGCCGATGACCTCTTTTACGCTCCATTTGTCTTCGGCGTACCGATAATTTGCTTGCTCCTCTGTCAATGAAGAGAGCAAATTTTGTAAGATGTTGGCCTGCTGCTCCAACATTTCAATGATGTTTCCTTCAGGAACAAGCTGGATGTACCCTTCATAATAAGCTGCATATTCATCTGTAGTTGGTCTTTCAACCATGGTAATGCCTCCTTTGGGATTCAAAACTCTGGAATATATTGTAGCATATATCCTACAGCATGAAATTAGCCCCTCCACTTTATGAGCGGAAGGGCCGTTTCATGTTATTTAGGCAGCTTTTCAAGGTTACGTGTTATTCCACTTCTAATCCGTTCGTCGTATCCTCTTATTTTGAACAAACTTCTCTAAAACCGCAAAATCTTCCGTCACTTTTTTGAACGGCAACGTGTCCAGCACTTGTTCCCGGTAACTCTTTTTAGCCGCTGCGCTGAGACGGGAGTCAAGTATGCTGAGTATGCCAAGGTCCGTTTCACTACGAATCAAGCGTCCCGTTCCTTGCCGTAACCGAAGAAGCATGTCCGGTACAAACACCTCCATGAAGGGATTCTCCGTTACAGATGCCTTATATTCATATACAGGATCCGATGGAACAGGGAAGGGCAGCCGGAAAATAATGACCTGTGACAGGTCAGACCCCTCGATATTCACACCTTCCCAGAATACACCGGTACCCAGGAGTACACCTTTGCTTTTCCTGAAATCGGCGATGACACTGTCCTGTGATGAACCCTCTTTTTGAACATGGACTGACCATGTGTATTCATTAGCCCTTGAGATCAACTTTTTGTGAATGTACTTCATGTCCTCTTTTGCTGAAAAAAGGACGATTGTTCTTCCCTGAGTTAGATTACAGAGTTGAACCACTTCGTTGTACGCTGCTTCAAGATAGTTTTCGCGTTGATCGTGGTGATAATAGGGAACTTTGTTCGAAATATACATCATGGCATGGTTGGTGTAATCAAAAGGGGAGGGTTGGCGCTCTAGGAAATCTCCCTTATAACCGAGGGAGTGCGTCATATAAGAATATTGTTCCTCCAGCGTATCCCCGCCTTGGCACAGCGTTGCTGATGTTAGGATTACAGGTACCTTGCCATTAAATAAAGCATATTTCAGAAATTGGCTTATATCTTTGGGACAGATGCTGATTGTGGTTACTCCCAGGGGACTGCTTGCCCATAAAAGATAGTTGTCCTCAATTTCAGATAAGACACTAATGAGGGTAATAAGCCCATTTATGGCTTCAAAAGCGTCATCGATCTCCCGCTCGTGGCGTGAGGTCAAAATGGAAAGACGTAGACTGAGATCTTTTAATTCGTTCGAGACCTGGTTCAACGGTATTCCTTTGATCTTTGACACTTTGATTCGGTCGTTATCCTGCTTGGCATGGTCGAGAAGATCCGCGTTTACCTGTTTGAAGATGCGCTCAGCGCAGTTTTTGATGAACTTGGATTGTGAGAAGAGACTTTTATCCCCGGACTGTTTCGTTAGAAGCTGCACCGTGGTATCCAGAATGCGGCAGATTCCCCGATAAGTGAACTCAAGTGTTCTGGCATCCCGAACTTTTGTTTCCAGATTATGCGCTTCATCAATGACGATCAGAGCAGGCTGTTCCGAGATGATGCTTTTGGTTCCTTCTTTTTTCTTCATCAAATCCCGTATGAGCAAGTCCTGGTTCACGATAATAAAATCAATCTCGTGAGCTTTTGCATTTAATTTCGCTCTCATATCGTAAAACAAACATGCAGTTTTATGATGACAACGTTCAAATTTGCAATCATTCACGGAAACGTGGGACCATTCAGCATCACTAATTCCAGCTTTAATATCGGCTCTTTCATCAATTTCATAATCTAATATGCGCTGCGCAAGGGTAGACACGGAGGAGTTAGCATCATCAAGACTGATCCATTCCGCTGCTCTACTTCGGCAGGCATACTGACCCATGCCTTTTCCCACGACGGAGCGAACCGTTGAGAATCCCAACCGACTACCAATGATCCTTAAATCTTTATGTATCTGTTCCGAGAGCTGAATGGAGGAGGTAGCTATAATGACTGGTTTCTGAGACATTTGATTCGTGAGCAGGCTTGGGATCAGGTACGCAAAAGACTTACCAATTCCGACACCAGCTTCAATCATGGCATTATGTCCATGGATATAAGCATCGGCGATATCAAGAGACATTTCTTGCTGTCCGATCCGCTCTCTAAGGCCGATTCGGGGGAACCGGTCATATATTCGGAAGATGGCATTAACCAAAGAACGTTCGATTTCCTTGTCCGGTTCCTGCTTATTAATTTTGTAAAGTTCATTTAACCAATTCATAATGATCGCCCCTCTTCCGAATGATGATCTTCTTGTACTCACTTTGGAGACGATTTACCTCACAATGCAGTTGTAACGGCATTTTTTAATCTGGATACGCCTTCCTGTAATTGTTCATCTGACAAATGTGCAAAAGACAAATAGATACCATACTTCGTACCAACAGCCGTTGAACTGCTGACTTCTGAGTATACCACACCTTGTGACCTAGCTGATTCCCGAAAGGCTTCATAAGTGGTCACATTACCTCGCCACCAACCAAACACGTGTAGACCCGCTTCATTCTCCACCCAATCAAACCATGTAGAGAGGTGTTTGTTCAAAAGTTTGAGTAACAGATGGAATTTGCGACTGTATAATCGATTCATTCTGCGCAGATGACGCTCATATTGACCGCTTGTCATGAATGCAGCTAATGCCCGTTGTTCGATCAGGTTGACGGGTCTTGGCTCATATAATGCCTGTGCCTTTCTAAAGGTGTCAGCCAAGGTAGGGGGAAGAACCACATAACCAAGTCGTACTTCTAAAGGCAAGGTTTTTGTAAAGCTACCCAGGTAGATTACACGTCCTGCTTTATCGAGTGTTTTCAGTGGTTCAAC
Source organism: Paenibacillus sp. FSL k6-2145 (assembly GCF_037976585.1). Classification (NCBI taxonomy): domain Bacteria; kingdom Bacillati; phylum Bacillota; class Bacilli; order Caryophanales; family Paenibacillaceae; genus Paenibacillus; species Paenibacillus sp. FSL k6-2145. The sequence goes on from NZ_CP150267.1 coordinate 5,588,984, forward strand.
ATGCATTCCTCGATATCGGAATTCACTATCATAATCATCCTCAACAATCATGGCATCATTTCGCTGTGCCCAGTCCAGCAAGGTTTGTCTGCGTTCCAGACTGAGCATTTCACCAGTAGGAAATTGTCGTGACGGCGTGACAAACAACATACGTGCTTCCCAGTCTTGGGGCACAACGCCCTGACCATCGAGATTAGCTTCAATCAACTTTGCACCCGCAGCCAATATGGCTTTAGAAATTCCGACATAACAAGGACTTTCTGTCACTACATAATCCCCAGGATCTGCAAGTAATTGAGTGAGTAGAGCTATAGCTTGCATGGAGCCTGCAGTTACTGCAATATGATCCGGATCGACTTGAATGCCCCGCATCCTTCGAAGATAGGCAGCAATGGCTTCTCTCAATTTTGGATCCCCGGTTGAACTAACCATGGCAGAAGTTGTTATCAGGTGATGCTCACGCTGCCTTATCTCTGCATACAATCGATTATTCCATTCATCGTAAGGGAACTTGGAGAAATCAGGTTGATATTTGCTAAAGTCGATCACTTCGTCGCTATTCATTCTGAAATCATGTGTATGAGCATTGGCTGGTGCATTTCTTTGAATCGAATGCTGTTCAAACTGCTGAATACGATTTCCCCAGGCGGATAAGTGATGCGTACAAGCTTTCACGGTGGACGCATTATTGTTCAAATCCAACTGGTAAGCAACAAAGGTTCCTCTTCCATGCTCTGAATGAATGTAACCTTGAGCAGTCAACGTATCATATACCTGATTCACAGTTCCTCTGGAAATGTGATACGTCGCAGCTAACTCTCTAGTAGAGGGTAACTTCTCACCATGTATAAGATTACCTTCATGAATTGCATCACGAATGGCATGATATAGAGCTTTCATCTTTGTATATTTTCGGTTCAAATATGAACTGTAAGCTACATGAAATTGCATAGGACCTCCAGAGTTATCATTGAAGTGGTACAATAAAAACCAAAAATATTGGATCTTTTTATATGACCATTCTCATTCTATACTAAATCATAGATTAGAGCGATGCCTTTATTGAAAACCACCCAAAAGTTAATTAGGAGGACTACAATCATGCAAACAGGTACAGATCGTGTAAAAAGAGGAATGGCTGAGATGCAAAAAGGTGGCGTCATCATGGACGTTATGAATGCAGAGCAAGCTAAAATTGCTGAGGCGGCAGGGGCAACAGCTGTTATGGCTCTTGAGCGGGTACCATCTGATATTCGTGCAGCAGGCGGTGTAGCTCGCATGGCAGATCCTACCATCGTTGAAGAGGTTATGAAGGTTGTATCTATCCCAGTTATGGCCAAAGCACGTATCGGTCATTACATAGAAGCCAAAGTGCTTGAATCCCTAGGTGTGGACTATCTCGATGAAAGTGAAGTTCTTACTCCTGCAGACGAAGTGTTCCATATCGATAAACATGAGTTTACTGTACCATTTGTATGTGGAGCCAAAGATTTGGGAGAAGCTCTTCGCCGTATTGGTGAGGGTGCATCGATGATTCGTACAAAAGGTGAGCCTGGAACGGGCAACATTGTTGAGGCAGTTCGTCATATGCGTCTAATTAACAGCCAGCTCCGCAAAGTGCAAAACATGTCCAAGGATGAGCTGTACGCTGAAGCAAAAAATCTGGGTGTAGCTTATGAGTTACTGCGCGAAGTTCATGAAAACGGCAAACTTCCTGTCGTTAACTTTGCAGCAGGCGGTGTAGCTACTCCGGCAGACGCAGCATTAATGATGCACCTGGGAGCAGACGGTGTGTTTGTAGGATCAGGTATTTTCAAATCCGATAGCCCTGAGAAATTCGCTCGTGCAATCGTTGAAGCTACAACACATTACACAGATTACAAACTGATTGCGGAAGTATCCAAAAACTTGGGCGCCCCGATGAAAGGGATCGAAATTTCTAAATTGGCTCCAGAAGAGCGCATGTCCAACCGCGGTTGGTAAGATAGCAGTGCATCTAGTTGAATAGGTAGTTTGAACATTTATATAGAAGAGCCGATCAATTGAACCTTAATTGATCGGCTTTTTTGTTCTTACTGTTTAGCTTGTTGATATCTTCAAAATGCTGTGGCTATAATAATCGGTATGAAGGAAGGTGCAGACAATTCGCTATCTATATGAGTTTATTCAACATCAGGACGATCTGCCTATGAAACTCTTCGTGAACTCGGTAAAACATATTGATTTCCATTGGCACAAGGAAGTGGAAGTTGTATATGTTCTCCACGGTTCAATCATCATGTATCTGGACCAGCAGCAATATACACTGCATGAAGATGATGTGATTGTGGTTAACAGTATGTCCGTCCACAAGATCGAACGAACCAATCAGGACAATGTGTTATTAACATTGCAGTTCGGTCCCGAGTTGATGAACAATAATGCGTTTATCTCCTGTAACTCTGCTATGAACGTGGAACAAAACGCTCCTCGCCTGCAAAGTATTAAACAATATCTTGCGCAAATGGTATGGGAGATCAACAAAAAAACGCCGGGTTATCAAAATTTCACAATGGGCAGATTACAGATGTTATGCGGATGCCTGCAGAGGTATTTTTCCAGTGGAACGAATTCCGCATTGGAAGACGGTAGCAGGGATTATGACTATAAAAGACTGAACAGGGTCCTCACATATATTGATTTACACTACAATGAGAAGATTACACTGCAGGATATGGCGCATTCCGAACATTTAAGTTTGCATTATTTCTCCCACTTCTTCACCGACAAAATCGGGATACCTTTCCAAAAGTATTTGACGCTCATTCGCTTGGAGAAGGCTCAGGCTCAGCTGGCAGCAAACGATAAAAATATCTCGGAGATTGCGCTGGATTGCGGATTTGCCAATGTGAAGCTGTTTAACAAATACTTCAAGGAAAAGTACGGCTGTACGCCCGGTTCCTATCGGGAAGCTTCTCGTACACCGGAACTCCATCAGTTGAATGTGAACCGCAAACCCAAAACATATGAGGAGTCTTCAAGCGGAGATTATTACGAGATGGAAACGTTGAATGCGATTAGCTTACTGTATCGATATCTGGATGTTAAGGTTGACGCTGATCAAGACACGCTTCCTATACCGTCTGTACATCTGTCAGACCAAACTTATATTGAAATTCGTGCGGATCAGACGTCGTCTGTCTACGAAAAGCACTGGAATATGACCATGACGGCAGGGAGAGCCATTGAAGGTTTACGTGAAGATTGGCGGAAGCAGCTCTCCGCGCTGAAAGGAAAAGTACCTTTTCAATATATTCGATTTCACGGCATCTTCAATGACGAGATGATGGTGTACAGCGAGAACGAGCAGGGCACTCCCCTCTATAATTGGTCTTATGTGGACAAGTTGTATGATTTCCTGCTGGATCAGGGTGTTCGGCCATTTGTGGAATTAAGTTTTATGCCGAGCCAGTTGGCGAGATCCAAAGAAACGCTGTTTTGGTGGAGAGGGAATATTAGCCCGCCATCCGACCCTGCCAAGTGGCAGGCGCTTGTTGGTGAATTCGTTCGCCATTGTTTGAATCGTTATGGGGCGGAAGAAGTGAGGCAGTGGTATTTCGAAGTATGGAACGAGCCTGACCTGGCGGGTGTTTGTTGGGCAGGAAGCAAGGAAGAATACTTTACGTTTTACGAATCGACCGTTCATGCCATCAAATCGATTTTGCCGGAACTGAAGGTGGGGGGGCCAGCTATGGGTTACGGATCTCTCTGGAACGATACCTGGGCTGAGGAATTTTTGTCCTATTGCCGCAAGCGGGAAGTGGCTCTCGACTTTTATTCGTTCCACATCTATTCGGAGTATCCCAAGCTAAAAGTTGAAGACGATCGTTTAACGCAAATCATGCCGCCTGCTTTTTATAAAGAGAGTATTGCACTTATGCGGCAAAAAATGAATGCGTCAACGTACGGTCATGTTGAACTTCATGTCACCGAATGGAACTTTTCGCTGTATGACCGTAACTTGCTGCACGATACCATGTTTATGGCTCCGTTTGTCATTTACCACACCATGAACACGCTCGGTGAGGTGAAAGCGATGGCTTTTTGGTCCTTTACCGATGTATTCGAAGAAAGTATCGTTCCAGCTTCTCCTTTCTACGGAGGTTTTGGCCTAATTAACCGCGATGGGCTGAAGAAACCCAGCTATTATGCATTTGAGCTTATGCAAAAGCTTGGGGATGAGCTGATGGTCAAGGGAGACGGTTATGTCGGAACCCGAAAAAGGGATGGAAGCATGCAATTTTTGTTCTATCACTATGTTCACGTAGACCAGCTGTTTGCAAGTGGAGATTGGTCGGAATTATCCAGCTCAACCCGCTATGACGTATTTGAGGAAAAAGGCAGCAAAGCTTATGCACTTACCCTGAGCAATCTCGAGGGGCCTTATAAATGCACCAGTTATCAACTGGATCGGGAGCATGGATCGGTATTTGATGAGTGGACCCGCATGGGATCGCCATATTCCTTGACGGAAGAAGAAATCGCCTATCTAAACGGCAGGAGTGGACCCGTGATGGGGACAGAGATGATAAGAGATGAAAGTTGGCGCAGAGAGATTTTTCTTCCACCGCATGGGGTAATGCTGCTCATTTTGGATAGGCAATATTAAAAAAAGGCTCTTAAGACATCCTTTCAGTAGTGAAGGGATGTTTTTTGTTGTTTATTTCTTGTTCAGGCTGGCAAGCTAGAACTATAGTGATGGATTGGGCAAAAAACGAACCATGATGCGGCAAGTTCCAACAAGAAAGCGTTAACACAAATCGATATACTATGGTTGTGGCAGCTTAGAGGAAGACAGGGGGAGTTTTGGATGAAGCGTTTCATGAAATGGATGACAGATTCGTTTGCGCCAAGATTGGAGGCGTTTACGAACAATATTTGGGTTTCTTCGATTCAAGAAGCCATCATGGTCGCCATTCCGATGATTTTCATCGGTTCGATTATTACATTGATTTCGATTTTGCAGGATTTCATTCCGGGAATGCCGGACCTGACACCCATCACGACATTCAGTTTCGGTTTGCTGGGGTTGTTTATTGCTTTTTTGACGCCTTATGTCGTGATGGAAAAAAGAGAACGACACAAAATTAAGTTGCTGGCGGGAATGACGGGGATATCTCTGTTCGTTATGCTGCTTAACCCGACAGTAAACGAAGACGGTACCATTCAGTTCATCCTTGAACGATTTGGACCCTCGGGGATGATTACAGCACTGTTGGTAGGTGTATTTGTCGCTCTTGTAATGATCATGTGCAACAAATTTTCGTTCTTCAAAAAAGGGTCTTCACTTCCCGAATTCATTATGGACTGGTTCGATTTTCTCGTCCCGATCGCCCTGGTATTAACAACAGGATGGTTGCTTGTATATCAGCTTCATTTTGATATTTTTGGACTGATCGTGAACGTATTTGAGCCGATCAATGCCGTTGGACAAAGCTTAACCGGATTTTTATTGTTCAATTTCATTGGCGTTGTACTGTATTCTTTCGGCGTAAGCCCGTGGGTCATGACACCGATCTGGTACGCAATCTGGATACCTGCAATCGAAGAAAATGCAGCTCTTGTCGCAGCGGGACAAGATCCGGTCAATATTAACACATTTGAAACCTTTTTCTCCGGCTGGCTGGGTATTGGCGGTATGGGTGCGACTTTGCCGTTAGTTGTTTGGTTCCTGATGGCACGTTCGAAAAAACTGAAATCTGTCGGCAAGGCGACGATTATCCCGTCCTTGTTCAACATTAATGAACCTGTCGTGTACGGAGCACCGATTGCCTTTAATCCGTTACTCATGGTACCGATGTGGATTAACTCACTTATCACGCCGGTGATTGTGTACTTGGCTCTCGACTGGGGTTGGGTACGGATCCCGAGCCAGATCTTCCAGCTATGGTACACGCCAATCGGCCTGTCCACCTACATTATGTCCGGACTCAATGGGCTTATCTTGCTGGCGGTCGTCCTGGTGATTGTATTTATTGTCTGGTTTCCGTTTTTCAAACTGTATGATGCACAGGAACTGAAGAAAGAACAGGAACAAAATTGATATTAGAAGGGTGAGTACTATGGATAAATCAATCAATGAATTGTTGACGGCATTAACGCTGGCCGAGAAAGCTTCACTCTGCGCAGGATTGAATATGTGGATGACAAAAGGAATCGAGCGGTTAAACATTCCGCCAGTTCATATGTACGATGGGACAAACGGCATCCGTAAAACAAACAGCGATGAAGAAATGGGGATTACATCGGAAAATGTACCCGCAACTTGCTACCCTACGGGTTCAGCCATCGGTTCTTCGTGGAATACGGAATTGTTGTATGAAGTCGGTGTGGCACTGGGACGTGAATCCAAAACCATGGACGTTGAGCTGCTGCTTGGACCTGGTGTCAATATGAAAAGAACGCCGCTTGGCGGAAGAAACTTCGAATACTACTCGGAAGACCCATACTTGACGGGGGAACTTGGAGCGGCGTTTATAAACGGGATCCAAAGCGAAGGCGTGGGCGCTTCTGTCAAACACTTTGCGGGAAACAACCAGGAATTCGAGAAGATGGTAACCAGTTCGGAAATCGATGAGCGAACGCTTCGCGAGATTTACCTGAGCGCCTTTGAACGAATTATTAAGAAATCCGACCCTTGGACGGTTATGTGTTCTTATAATTTATTGAATGGAACGTATACAAGTGAGAATGAACATTTGCTGCATGATATTTTGAGAGAAGAGTGGGGTTATGAAGGTGTTGTTCTATCCGACTGGACAGCTGTCAATGATCGTATACGCGGACTGAAGGCTGGGCTTGATCTGGAGATGCCGGGTCCCGCCAATTACAATGCTAAAGCAATCATTGAAGCGGTTCAGAACGGAAGCCTATCCGAAGAACAGTTGGATCAAAGCGTGGGTCGTATTTTGAAGCTCGTTGAGCGGGTAACGGGCAAGAAAGACAAGGATTCTTCTCCAGATTCGGACTATCATGCACTCGCACGTAAAGCGGCGGCCGAGAGTATTGTGCTTCTGAAAAATGAGAACGCGATTCTCCCGCTAGGGCAGGAGTCCATTTCGTCAGTTGCCGTGATCGGACGGTTTGCCAAAAAACCGAGAATTCAGGGAGCGGGCAGTGCGAAGGTAACGCCTACAAAAGTCGATATTCCTTGGGACGAGATAAAAAATCTGGCTGGCGATGCCATGACCATGAATTATGCAGAAGGGTACCCGGAGGATGACTCCATCAATGATGAGCTAATCAAGGAAAGCGTGTCATTAGCCATGAATTCCGATGTTGCTGTATTATTTGTTGGCCAACCAGAATATGCGGAATCGGAGATGCATGATTTGCAAGGCATTGATCTTCCCGAGCATCAAGTGAAATTGATTCTTGCGGTAGCCGCGGTTCAACCCAAGTGTATTGTCGTAACGAGCAGCGGTTCCGCACTGGCGATGCGCCCATGGGTACAGCATGTACCTGGTGTGATTCATTCTTGGTTGTCGGGTCAAGGCATGGGTAAAGTGATTGCAGATGTATTATTCGGACAGACAAATCCTTCGGGCAAACTCTCTGAGACATTCCCTGTCAAACTGTCGGACAACCCTTCACACATGCGAATTCGCGGGGAGAACGGCAAGCTGTATTATCGCGAAGGCCTGTTCGTGGGTTATCGATATTATGACCGGAAAGAACTGGCACCTCAATTCCCGTTTGGACACGGATTGTCTTACACATCGTTCTCCTATACGGATCTGGAAGTGGCTCAGACCCATACCGGTGTTACGGTGTCCTTCCAATTGAAAAATAACGGAAAGCGCAAGGGGAAAGAAGTTGTTCAATTGTATGTTCATGATGAAGAGTGCACATGGACCCGTCCAGAGAAAGAATTGAAAGCTTTTGCCAAAGTTGAACTGGAGCCGGGTGAAAAACGCAAGATTACTTTTGAACTGGAAGAGAGAGATTTCTCATATTACAACACCAAGTATAACCGTTGGGTGGCTGAGACCGGATTTTTCCAAATTTCACTTGGTAGCTCGTCCAAAGATCTCCGAATTACGGAACGTCTGCATTGTGACTTTGGTAAGGAAGAAATCACGTTCCACAAATTCAGTCTGCTCAGTGAGTGGATGAGTGATCCTGTGGCGAAAAAGGAATTGGAGCATTGCCTGAATGAAATGAACGAGCATGTTACGGACAAGGTATATCTTAACGAGGAGTTTGTGGGATTCTGGGCAGATTTCCCAATGATCAAAGTGTTCCAAATGTTCGGCCAACAATGGATGAATGAGCGGTCACCTGATGAAATTATTAATGAACTTATCGCCAAAGTTAATCAGGCACGTAATAAATAGTTAAGTAAAAGAGGAACCAAGTTCAATCCCGTACAGGGGAGATGAACTTGGTTTTTCTGTGAGCCCAGAATAAGAGGCACCATATGAGGGTCTCTCTTAATTCATCAGACGAATGATATTGATTATTGTTCTCATTTACACACTTCGACATTTACTGTATACTGACAATAGTTATTTTACATATTGGTCTAAACGACAAGAGCGAATTCAAAAGGGAGAGATTATTTACATGTTGGTATCCGTTAAAAAAGGGATGTTTCTTTGTTTGATTACTGCAATTATTCTGGTGCTCGCAGCGTGTTCAAGCAACAATGGTGGAAGCGAAGATGCAAATGGAAGCTCACAGCAAGCTACGGAGAGCAACGCCACGAATGATGCAACAAATGGGGAACAAACCGATGCAGACGCTTCTGCACCTGCTGAAACAACTTACCCGGTAACCGTTTCAAATTATACAACAGAGAACGGCACATGGGTGAAGAAGGATCAAACGTTTGACAAGGCACCCGAACGAGTAGTTGCCAATACACAAGGTGCAGCCGAGCTGATGATTCGCCTTGGTTTGACAGACAAACTTGTAGGTGTAGCTGCGTTGTTTGGTAGTGTACCTGAAGATATTGCTGACGAGTTTAAACAAATTCCTGTGCTTGCTGAAGGCTATGTAGGCAAGGAAGTGACAATAGGGGCTACGCCTGACCTGGTTGTAGGGCGTGGTGGATTGTTTGAGGATGCGGACTGGGGTGTTGGTACAGTAAGCAGCTTGAATGATATGGGGATTAAAACGTACGTACAAAGCACCAGTGTTCCTGATGCATCGTTAGATAGTCTGTATCAGGATATTACTGAATTAGGTGAGATATTCAACGTACAAGCCAATGCAGCGGCATACATTGAGACGCTTAAAGCACGCGAGAATGCCTTGTCGGCCCGAGCTAGCTCTGAAACGATCAACTATGCATCATTTTCGGATAATGGTGATGGAACTATTGGAATCTACAACGGAAATGGTGATACGTTTATTGAAAGTGCAATATCATTAATCAATATGCATAATATGCTTATTAATGAAACTGGCACACTCAGTCTGGAGAAGTTAATCGAGATTAATCCGGATGCAATGATTATTTCGAGGTATGCAGGTGGCATTGATCCTGAGCAGACGATTGAAAAGCTGCTTGCCAACAAACAGGTACAAAACATTAACGCAGTTAAAAACAAGAAAATCTACATTATTGATTTCAACAACTTCTGGGGATACGGAGATTCCATCTTCACAGGCGTTGAAGGACTCGCTGATGATCTCGGGTTATAAATGAGTACCATTAAAAGTCGCTATTTTAGCGGCTTTTTTTGTTATCAGGGACCCAATTCTTGTTCCAAGCTGTTCCCGGTCAGTCCGCTGAATGATAGTGAAAATGGAGTCTATGAATACATGCAACACTTAATATAACGGCGGGTATTTCACATAAATCATTTTATGAGTTTCTGAACACTCTATATTAATACGACTTGACTTGTGAATGTATTATCAGTATAGTGTGAATCAATTCACACTTCACATTAAGGAGTAATCTATGCCAAAAAATTCTTTCTTTCGTTTAGATGAAGCAAGGCGCGAGGAAATATCGAATAGCGCTATGCATCTTTTTGTTAATAACCTTTACGAGGATATAACTATGAAGATGGTTTTGGATAGTTTGTCCATGCACCCCGGAACATTTTATCGATATTTTGAAGACAAAGATGACCTTTATTGTCAATTAATACGTAATGTGACCCAGAAAAGAGCTGCATATTTTAGTAACAGTAATGAAGATTCCCTTTACAGCTATTTCCTCACTGGCTTATTTGGTAACGTTAATGGCATGGTGACCGAGCCGCTGAATGAGTTGGAAATCAAATTGACTAAAACATTTTCATATATTCCTGAGGACATTTTGCTTAAAGTATATGTGAATGTGTTAAAGGGCGAGTCATTCCCCATGATCAAGGACATTTTACGCCGAATGAGGGTTGATGGATATCTCCGACCGGATGTTGACGACGACCTGATTTCTTTTATGTTTGAGTCAATGCAGCTTAATTTAATCTTGTTTTTTAGAGAATTCGATATTAAGGACTCTAAGCTGCAACATAAGATCAGCAAATACTTTGCTGAATTTATGGGCCATGGACTGCTTGAAGATCATAAATATTCTGAAATGGTTAGCGATCTCAAGGGGGAAAGAAAATGAAAACCTATGACGTATTTCCAGAACCAATTGGCGGCTATACTGTCGGTCGAACCCAGATGGATTTTGAGTACACGGCATCAGATTACACCAAAAGAGAACTGACCGCTTTTGTGTATTATCCGTCTGACAGTAGCGAAGGTAAGACTACATCAACGTACATGTTTCCTGAAGTCTACGGGATGTTTAATGAGCAGCCACTTGTCACTGCGTTGAAGGATGTTTTCTCTATAGATATCAAGACCCAGTGTTACGACGACCTTGCTCTCTCCGGGAAGGAAAAGCGCTATCCAGTGTTATTCTATGTTTGCGGTGGAGGCGGTTCTCCAGAATGGGGTACAGTGCTCTGTACAGACTTGGCAAGCATGGGGTATGTTGTGGTAAGCATCGGCCATCAGAATAGCACGATGTATAAACGTAAAGATGGGCGCCTGTTTAATGTATCCAAGGATTTTTCGGATGTCATTACAGCGTTTGGTGAAGATCCGGAGATGCTGGCGTTGGCTGGTAAGATGGAGATGCGTCCTGACGATGAAACTGCCATTGAGATGTGCCGTAACGTGCTTGCACTACCGATACTTTCCAAGATAACAGAGTATAGTGAATCACAGGCAGAAGATGTAAGGTATGTAGCCGATTATCTTTACAAACTGGACTCTGGAGAGCTGAATTCCATCTTTAAGGGCAGATTGCTGCTTGACATCGGCATGGGTATAGTCGGACATTCTTATGGAGGGCCTACGACGGCGATGGTTTGCCGGGATGACGACCGGTTCGCCTGCGGGATTGGCTTGGATAGCGGTGCGTTTGGACTTCTTGACAGCGATCTTAAGAAACCCTTCTTGCTACTGTTTTGTGAACCTAACTATAATATGAATGCGATTATTGGCGCTAACAATAGCATGGAGACCTATTATTTCTCAGTTGATCGTGTTGCACATTTGGATTACTGTGACATCGTGTTTACCAGTTTTAATGAGGAACTCAGAGGTGAACGGGATGCTATGGAGATGCGAAATATTGTTACAGACTATGCGAAGAACTTTTTTGATCATTACATACTGCAGAAGGCAGCAAGTTTGGAAAGCCTGGCATACGATGGTGTGGAATTGATCAGGAAGACCAGCAACAAGTGACATAACCGAGAGACTACTGATTAATATATGTCAATTAATACATGTCAAAGAACTAGCCGTACAGACGCAGAGCCGATAACCCTATTACGCGGTTATCGGCTCTCTGACTCTGATATTGCAAATTGACATCCTGGTTCCAATAACTGACGCTTATTCGGCCTTAGTCCAGTCAGTGTTTACTTCGCTTCCAGGTTCCATCAACATGATATGACATTCCTTTTCGGCGGAAGGCTTGATCTCGACTCCCTTAGGGACAATATACATCTCACCCTTGGAAATCTTCACTTGACCATCACGAAAATCAATTATCATTTCCCCTTCGAGCACAAAAAATAACTTATCGGTCTCCTCATGAACATGCCACTCAAAATCTCCAGCAATCTTAACGATCTTAAATTGATAGTCATTCATTTCACCAATGAGTTTGGGAGACCAAAGATCGTTTAATTTCGAGAATTCCTCATTCAATTGAATAGCTTGATAGTGCATCGTCATTCCTCCTGTGTATTAATCCTATAGTTTCAGTATACTGATCTAAGCTTTTGTATAACATGGATGCCTATTGAAATCAGGATGGATTATTGATGAACTTCAGACGATACTCCGTAGGAGAAATACCACATTGTTTCTTAAACACTCTGCTAAAATAAAAGGGGTCAGCAATGCCAACGGTCTCAGCAATCTGTTGTACAGACGCATCACTTGCCAATAACATTTGCTGTGCCATGTTTATACGATATTTCAATACATATTCTGCCGGACCCATACCCGCATGTCTTCTAAACACGTAGGAAAGTCGATTTCGATTAACGTTATTTTGTTCTGCAAGCGATGCGACAGTCAGACTTTGATCATAGTATTCTTGGATATAGGTAGAGACCCGTTCGAATAAAACATCTGATTCACCACTATTTTGCCTATGATCAACACATATTAAAGTCTCATTCAGTACATCGCGAAACAGCATCTCGGTCTGAAACTTTGAAATACCTCCACGCTGATTATACACATGCCAAAGACGCGTGATTAATTCGATCAGACGTGGGGACTGACCGGTTGATAATTCAAAATGCTGATGGGAAAAGCTTGTATCTTCGAGGTCCGAACTACATATCCGGTATAAAACGAGGATGTATTCCCAGTCCGTTCTATGAAACACGGTTTGATCCAGTTTCATTTTCGCGCCCCCATGTACAACTTTTCCTGGTGAAAAGATATAGGGCGTACCATCAAATTGAAATTGTATTTTTCCTGTAAGAGGAAATACAAATCCAGGAAAAGAATCGGTATAGTCAGCCGGGGGAACCCCTGGATTTCTAGCATATCGATATACGCCTTCTACTTGAAATGGAATGTGTGCAAAATGCGCTGCTAACTGATTAACGTCTACTTTCACATTACGTACCTCATTTCAAAAGTGTTTGCCGGTCATTCTAAGATAAATCGTTGTGCACCTTACTCCAACATTATTGATAACGATTATCACTGTCAACATATATAATGATAAAGAAAGCTCTTTTTTTACATATGGGCAATAGAATCCATCTTGTGTTAACATGTGCACTAACTAATCCAATTGCTTGCTTGAAAAGGGGAAACCATGTCAATTCGAATAAAAATGCTGCTGTCTTTCACGGGCATGCTCGTTATAAGTCTACTGTTCATCCTGCTTACGGCAAGTCTGTATACGATTGCGGCCACAGGGGATCTACAGAGTTTCCGTGATATATACAAGGTACATTATCAGATCAACCCGCTGACTGAACAGGGAGAATCGATCTTTCAAGAGATGAAGTTCCTGGCCAAAAATGACCCGGACGACCTGCAAAACAAGGTTTTGCTGCGTGAATATGATATGAAGCTTCGAGCTGAGAAGTCAGGGCTCTACGTCAGACGTGAGAATAGCCAGATCTTCGAATCGCTGACCTTCAACCAGCCAGAGCTGAAGCAAGCACTGCCTGCCTATGATCTTAACAATTACCAGATTCGGAGCACCTTCAATATTGGTGAGCGATTTTACGCGTATGCAAAATTTGATTTTCAGTATTCAGACGGGGAACGAGGGAGTATCTTTGTCATTCGCGAGAGAAGCCCCTTTGCGGAGCTTACTCGCAAACTGCTACCTGTGATGTCATTCCTGCTTATTGGCGTCCTCATCATTGCAAATCTACTCTTGTTCCGCTGGATCACGCGCAGCTTCATTAAGCCATTGAATCAACTACGAAGTTCAGCCGAACATATTAAAGATGGCAATCTATCCTTTAAGCTTCAGCTAAACTCCAATGACGAGGTTGGTCAACTCAGCGAAGCGTTTGAGAGCATGCGGAATCAATTACAGCTCTCCTATGCATTACGAGAGCAGGACGAAGTAAACCGCAAAGAGCTCATCTCCAACATTTCGCATGATCTCCGTACGCCGATTACCAATATCAAAGGGTATATTGAGGGTATTCGTGACGGAGTGGCTAATACTCCGGAGAAAATGGAGAGTTACGTTAATATCATTCACTCCAAAGCAGTTAGCATGGATAAGCTGGTGGATGAACTGTTTTTGTATTCCAAGCTCGACTTGAACCAAGAACCTTTCCTGTTCAAGACAGTTGATCTCGCCGATTTCCTTGAAGATAGCATCGAAGAGCTGAGATATGATCTGGAGGATAAAGGTGTTGCCCTGGATTGGATTAACCAGGTGTCTGGTCCCGCCATGGCTGCTGTGGATCCGGAGAAGTTAAAACGTACCGTTGTTAATGTGGTGGATAATGCACTCAAATACATGGAGAATGAACACAAACGGTTCGAGATTACACTTCAAGCTGATGAGAAATGGATTACAATGGGCTTTAAAGATAATGGCAGGGGAATACCCGAAGAGGCACTGCCTTATATATTTGAACGCTTTTATCGTGCAGAACAATCCCGCAATTCCTCAACGGGCGGAAGTGGACTTGGACTGGCAATAGCCCGCCAAATCATTGATGGACATGGGGGCTTCATCTGGGCAGAAAGCCAGCCCAATGATGGCACGAGCATATATATCAAGCTGAAACGGCTGAATGAAGAGAGGGACTAATGAGTAATGGCAAACATTTTGATCATTGAAGATGAAACAACGATCGCGGAACTGGAACGGGATTATTTTGAGCTCAACGGATTTTCTGTGGATCTCTGCCATACTGGAGATGAAGGCCTGAAACAGGCACTGGAGGGGGACTATAATCTGATCATTGTTGATCTGATGCTTCCGGGACTCGACGGCTTCGAATGTTGCAGGCGCATTCGCGAGGTAAGAGAGGTGCCCATCCTTGTCGTTTCCGCGAAAAAGGAAGAAATCGATAAGATCAGGACATTTAATCTGGGAGTTGATGACTTTATTACAAAACCGTTCAGCCCAAGTGAATTAGTTGCGCGAGCAAAGGCTCATTTGACCCGATACGAGAGACTACTTGGTAAAAACAAACCAGCTGAGCAGGATGAAATCCACATTCGCGGGCTTCACATTGATAAAGGATCACGCCGCGTTTTTGTTAATGGAGAAGAGGTGGCGATTACAACCAAGGAATTCGAGTTACTTGTATTTCTTGCGAGTCATCCCAATCGTGTATTCAGCAAATCTGATCTGTTCGAGCGGATCTGGGGCATGGATTCCACCGGAGACATTGCGACGGTAACCGTCCATATTCGCAAACTGCGTGGGAAGCTGGAGACAGACCCCAAAAATCCAGAGTATATCGAAACCGTCTGGGGCGCGGGCTATCGGTTTACTGCATAAGTTTCGTGAAAATTTAGACCCAGTTTATATTTTGTTAATAACTTTGTCCTTGGGAGTTTCTTTTTGTCCTCTATTCTATAGATACAGGCAACTACAACCTATAGAGGAGGAATTCAACTATGAATTCTACAACCCGCAAAATCGCTACTTTTTTAACCATAACTGCATTAGGTACAGCAGTATTCCCGCTAACTGCGAATCAAGTACATGCAGCTACATACGTTACTAACATTGCAGCAACAACCGCACAGCTTACCCAACAACAGATTGAAACTGCTATCAAGGATCTGAATAGCTTGGGGATCATGAACGGATATGCAGATCAATCCATGGGTGAACATCGAGCAATTACCCGTGCGGAGTTAGCTTCATTGGTTTTCAAAACATTTAATTTGGAGAGCAAGACGGGAGAAGCCGTAGAATTAACGGATGTAAATCCCAATGCATGGTATGCGCCATATGCGTCAAAGCTTGTTGAACTCGGCATCATGCAAGCTAACGATGGACAATTCAATCCGCAGACTCAAGTGTCGGATGCTGAACTCGAACAAGTCGTATCTAAAGCAATGCAACGTGATGTAAAGTCCGTTCACCATTGGATGAGCGTGTTCTACTCCGAGAACGGTTCAGCAACGCGTGGCGAAACAGCAGTGTTGTTACAAACCGCACACCAAGCTATTCCTTCGGAGCAAGCTCAAATCAAGAGTGTTAGATCACTGAATGCCATTACGTTAATTGTAACTTTTGACAAACCGCTGACAGCAGCGAATGAAGCTTTTGCCAAGGCACAAACGGACTTGGCGTTTAGTGGCGGTCTGACGTTAACCAATATGCCCCGTTTGAAAACAGGGTCAATTGCGACTTACATCGTTCCAACGTCCGTACAAGATGCTGGTGATGTGTACAACCTGACTTACAAAGGGCAAGACGCAGGGTCCTTTGAAGGCAGTGGCACGAAAATAAACATGACAACGGCTAGTCAAGTAACGAATGATACATTCGAGATTGAAGCACTGCAAGTGAACGGTGTAGTGGATTACGGTTACATCATTTCGGCTTACAGCGGTGGCCGAGGAGCTAATGCATTTGTGCTGAATGATCAAGAGCAAGCAGGAGGCAAAACGTATCAAATCATCTCTTCCATGCAAGCAAGACAAGTTGTAATTACGCCAGAAGGTGGCGAGCCTATCGTTGCCAGATATGTTCCGTTCACACAATCCACAGATGGTAAACAAGAACCGAAGTTCCGTTTGCCTGAGGGTCAAACGCTGAAATCAGGTGTCACATATACGGTTACTTCGGATTGGGCGAACCTAGAAAATGCTTCATTTACAGCGAAATCGTTTGATTCGTTGGTGGTTGCAAGTGCTCAAGCAGTGAGCGAAACCTCCATTGAAGTTACGCTTGACCAGGACCCTGGGGATGAACTGTTCTCTGGTCGAAGTGTAACGTTAACTTCACCTAGCGGGGATGTTCTGACGGCCACTTATAAATATTCAAGTCGAAAAGGTGCGACAGGTGTATTCGACCTAACAAATGATGGGAAGTTAACTCCGGGTACTACGTATACAATAAACCCAGTTGGCGATTGGAGTGTCGCTTCTTCGGTCACCGTGACACTGGAGTAAGGGAGGCAGTATGAGTAAATCGCTGATCATCGTTGTCCTGATAAGCAGTATGTTGATCGTTCAAGGCTGCGTGCCTGAAATGAGAAACGACTCCAACGTGGAGGAAAAGGCCATGACTTCAGCAGATGAACAGCTGTTCAAGGCAGCAGAGGACAGCGATACTGAACGCATCGAACAAATGATTCAAGCAGGTGCCAATATCAATGCTCAAGATCAGAGTGGACGAACCGCTACAATGATTGCAACTTACAATAATGATCTAACATCGGCTAAAGTGTTAATTGAAGCGGGGGCAGATGTGAATATACAGGACGATATGCAAAATACCCCGTTTCTGTATGCTGGCGCTGAAGGATACTTGGATATTTTGAAGCTGACAGTTGAGGCGGGAGCGGACCCGCGATAACGAATCGATATGGAGGGACAGCACTTATTCCAGCTTCGGAGCATGGATATGTGGATGTAGTGCAAGAATTACTGACTCAAACTTCGGTGGATGTGGACCATGTGAATCAATTGGGATGGACAGCACTACTCGAAGCGATCATTCTTAACGATGGCAATACTCAGCAGCAGGAGACGATACAATTACTCATTGATCACGGAGCAGACGTGAACATACCGGATCGTGATGGCGTATCACCGCTCAGTCATGCGAAAAATAAAGGCTTTGAAGAAATTGAAGACATTTTGGTACGAGCTGGTGCGAAATAGACCCTTTTAGGGTGAGTAAATTAACAAACATGTTGAGATAGATGTAAAAATGGTTTTCATGGAGCGCCTGATTCCTTCTATGCTGAAGGGCAGGCGCTTCATTCAATCAATCTTCCGTTTATGAAACAGGCATAGTCTTAACATGACATGATTAGATACAAGAACGAGGATCTTAAAAATTGAATATCTCTGCTTTGAAGTTTGCTATAGTGTACCACTATACTTCCAGATAAAATGGAAATACCAACCATGTAAGCGTTATCTATTATTATACTGCTTGTACATGTTGGAATCATTCATGGAGGTGTATGATGAAGAGGAAGTCTTGGTATACTTTGGTGGTAACTGGTGTCATCTCTTTGTTTTTTTCGGTAAGCGCTTTCGCAGGTTATGTTTTCTGGGAACCTCTAACCTATTTTAACTCAAGTACGTGGCAAAAAGCGGATGGTTATTCCAATGGGAGCATGTTTAACTGTACGTGGAGGGCTAACAATGTTAATTTCACAAGTGACGGTAAGCTTAAGCTTGGTTTGACCAGCTCTGCACAGAACAAGTTTGATTGCGGAGAGTATCGTACCACAAATACGTATGGGTACGGCTTGTATGAAGTAAGTATGAAACCTGCCAAGAACACAGGTGTAGTTTCCTCATTTTTCACATACACAGGCCCTGCACATGGCACCCAATGGGATGAGATTGATATCGAATTTTTAGGAAAAGACACAACCAAAGTGCAGTTTAATTATTATACCAATGGGGTTGGTAATCATGAGAAGATTATCAATCTAGGTTTTGATGCATCCCAAGGTTTCCATACGTATGCATTTGACTGGCAGCCCGGACATATCAAATGGTATGTTGATGGTGTATTGAAACACACGGCAACCAGCAATATTCCTAAAACACCCGGAAAAATCATGATGAACCTGTGGAATGGAACAGGAGTAGATAGCTGGCTCGGTCCTTATAACGGGGCCAATCCGCTCTATGCAGAGTACGATTGGGTTAAATATACGAGCAATTAAGCAGACTGAAGCAGCCGTTAGCGGCTGCTTTTTTCTATATTCTGGTATTGTATTTATTCAATATATGTATTCAATATCCAATATCCTAAATTAATGCAATAAATGTTGCAATATTAGTATGGGCATAAATATCAAACATTCATTATGATTAACCTGTAAGCAACATTACATAGACTGGGGGAACGAAGTTGGACACAAGTAAAAAGAGACGAGTAGGCAGTTTGGTCATGATCGGTGTATTGGCCCTATCTGCAGCCTTGAGTGGGTGTAGTAACGGGAGCGACAAGAAAACAGAATCGAGTACACCAGCGACAACGTTGGAGCTCAAAGATGGAAAGTATGATCCACCAGTATCCATTACGTATTTACGACCATGGGGTCCAGACGTGAAATTTAAGCCAGGCGAGGATCAGGATAACAACGTCCATACAAAATGGGCCAAGGAGAAACTCGGGATTGAGTTGAAAAACCAGTGGATATCTCCTTCTACCAATAATGCGTTTGAGACGAAACTGCGCCTGTCACTTGCTTCCAATGCGGACATGCCGGACATTATTTCGTATCGCGGCGAATTCAATCTGGTGCGTGAATTGATTGAGTCTGGAAAATTTGTCGATGCGGGTGAGTTGTTTGACAAATATGCCAGCGACACATGGAAAGCAGCCGTAAACGAAGATCCTTCCGTATGGTATCCATACATGCAAGATGGCAAAAAGATCGGTATTCCGATTCTGGACTATTCCTATAATGGTGATCCTGTCATGTGGATCCGCGAAGACTGGATGAAGAAATTCAATCTGGAAGCACCTAAAACTATAGATGATCTTGAAGTCATTATGGAAACGTTTACGAATCAAGATCCGGATGGCAATGGGAAGCAGGACACTTACGGACTCACCATTGGCTTCAAGAACTGGCTGAACACATGGATGTCAGAAGCTGGATGGGTATTTGGCGCTTATGGTACAATGCCAAACCAATGGAATCTGACGGCAGACGGAAAACTTGAATACGGTTCCGTTACACCTGGTGCAAAACAGGCTTTGGCCAAATTACAGAGCTGGATGAGCAAAGGTTATATCCCGGAAGAAGCCGGTGTGTATGACGAGACAAAAGCAGCTGAAGAATTTACTGCCGGAAAAGCAGGTATTGTGGTAGGTCCTCACTGGATGCCATCCTGGCCGCTGGAGGATGTGAAGAAAAACAATCCTGAGGCTGAATACAAGGCGTATCCCATTCCTTCCGGTCCAAACGGTCAAGCAGGAAGACATGGTACGTCGAACGGAAACGGCGTAGTTCTGATTAACAAAGACATGAAAAATCCGGAAGCCTTTTTCACCTATCAGAACTATCTCTTTGATCACTATGCGAATCCTAAAGAGGGTGATGAGTTTGAGCATGGATTTGCGGAAGGATACGATTGGGTTATGGTAGATGGGAAACCATCAACCGATGCAAGTCTTACGGGTGGTTATGCTCCCGAGAAGTACACTTTGACTTTTGATGGAGCGCGAATTCCGAATCTGAGTATGACAACACTCGCGAAGCTGGCAAGTGGTGAAGAACCAACAACGCCATTTGAGAAAAAAATCAAATCAGGTGTACCGACACCTATGCTTGATGCAGCCAAGATTGTATTGGATCAAAAGGATATCGTGTTCAATCAAATGTTTACTGGTGCACCTTCAATGACGATGCAGATGAACAATGACATTTTGACAAAGATGGAGAAGGATACCTTCTCTCAAATTGTATATGGCAAAACCTCTGTTGATGCATTCGACTCATTTGTTGAGAAGTGGAAGTCTTCAGGTGGAGATCAGATTACAAAAGAAGTTAACGAGTGGTATGATTCCGTGAAAAGCGGAAAATAGGATGACGCAGGGCTGGCTGAATTGATTCATCGCGGCCACATAAGCACCAAAAAGGCATTGCAGGAGAAGATCTCCGGCAATGCCTTTTTGTATTTGATATGGAGAAGAGGAAACCGGAGAAGATTACCAGAATGTCAAGACTGGCCTGAGTACTCTCTTAAACCGACAGATTTTCCCGATATTCTTGCGGAGTAAGATCATAAAATTTCTTGAAGACTCGAATGAAATAAGCGGTATTGTTGTAACCGACAAGTTCTGCAATCTCAAATACTTTAGCGGTTGATGTTCGCAAATGATAGGCTGCTTTCTCCATTCTTAATCGGTACACATAGGCAGTAAGTGCTTCACCTGTCTCCGCCTTGTACACCTTGGACAGGTACACCGGGTGCAGATGAACATGGTCGGCAATTGCAGGCAGCGATACATCTCCAGCCAGATGAAGGTCGACGAAACTTTTGACGCTGCGCACAATGGTGCTGTGATTGTCTCTAAGCTCTTGTTCAGCATCATCTCTTATGTAATGAAGTGTACGCATGGACCAGTCCTGTAGCTGCTGAGCAGTGGAATAGCTGGGAGCTTGAAAGTAACGATAAGACTCTGCTGGAATCAAAGAAGAGATTTGTTTGCCATTTTTATGAATGATGTACGCAAACGCACCCGCAATAGCAAAATACACCTCGAAGGTTGACTCCGCAATATCATGATGTTCATTGGAATGCAGCAGTTCCTCAAAAATGTGCTTGATTTTCTGTTCGAAATCCTCAAAGCGACCAGCTTCGAGCAGGCTAATCAACGTTGGTGGCTGATACAGCGACCTGATCGTATGTAGAGGATTGGCATCTGTTTCATCGGAAGCGGTGACAAACAAACCTTGCACCTGACCCATCCGTTTACGCATGGACATGACCGTTCGCTCATAGAGTTCTCCAATTTCGTGGGGGAACTTGCCCCAACTGGAGACGGAAATGGAGATTGCACCTTTCAGGTATAACTGAACATTGGTTTGAATCTGGGCAGCATACTGCTCAAGCAATGTCTGAGGCGTCTCACTCCTGCTGTAACTCATCGTTGTGGAATGTTTCATGCTTACCAGAACAACAATGTAATCATGCACGTCACGTGTATGCCAGATATGAAAATGATTATGCATCACTTCACTTATAATATTACATATCGCATATTCCATTAAAGCCAGGTCGCCGTGTGCCATATCGGATAGATGTTTCTCCATACGTATAATCAGCATGCCGAGATCTTCTCCTACGGAGTAGGGAAGCTCCAGCAGATCAAGCTTGTCTGCCAGCGTCTTCTGATCATAGACTTTTCCAGTCAGCAACTCATGCAGCATCGTGGATTGAAGCAATGGCAGATGATCCTGAAAGGCGTGTAAGGCTCTTTGATGAGATGCTGCTGTTTCCCACTTTTCTTTAATTCGATGAACAAGACGTTGCACGGATTCGATGAGATCTTCATCACTAACAGGTTTCAGCAAGTAATCAAAGCTTTCCTGTGCAATGGCCTGTTTCGCATATTCAAAGTCGGCGTGACCTGATAAAAGAATTGTCTGCACATGCGGCCACTTTTCATGAATCGCTGTAATTAGTGCAATGCCTGACATTTCGGGCATACGTATATCCGTAATTACAATGTCAATATCGTGGTTGTCCATAATTTCCAGCGCTACTGCACCGGATAAGGCTTCATGAACTGTACCGATCCCGCAGCTTTCCCACGGAATGGTCTCTGCCAGCGTTTCCACGACGGAACGTTCATCGTCAACTAGTAATATTTGCAGCATGGGTCGTTCACCTACTTGTCTGTATTGTCGTGCCATGTGATGTTAACTTTAATTCCACCCATTGAAGACTGTTCATAGGATAGTCCAGATCCTTCACCGTACAGAAAAGACAAACGCTGATGGACATTCCATGTACCACATCCCATATTCTCATCCAGCGGTTTAAGAAGATTATCCCTCAGATGATCAAGCTGTTTCTCAGACATGCCAAGCCCGCTGTCCTCCACGATAATCGTGTACACATCATCCTCGCAGTCCGCATAGATTTTAATCTCACCATCCACCGATTTGGGCTCCAGACCATGAATAATAGCGTTCTCAATAATAGGCTGAAGGGTTAGTCTGGGAACTGTTTTATCTAAAATATCATGGGGCACGTCGATTGTAAAATGCATTCGTTCCAGACGAAGTGACTGGATTTCCAAATAATTTTTGACCATCGTCAGTTCTTCACGAAGCGTGGCTTGATCCTTTTCGGACCTGGTTATGTATCGGTAATACTCTCCCAGATTCAGTGCCATGGCTACCACGGCCTTTTCATTTTTCATTCGGGCCATGTTCTTGATATAGAACAGACAATTATATAGAAAATGCGGATTAATCTGCGATTGTAACTGTTTGAGTGTGGCTTCCCGACTTCGTAATTTCTCCTCATATACATTCTCAATTAGTTCTTGAATTCGTTGAGCCATGATGTTGAAACGTGCAAATAACAGGCTGAACTCATTGCGTGCAGAATGATGAAGCCGAACGGAAAAGTCCCCGGTGGACAAGCGATTCGTCCCTTTCACCAACTGTAAGAGTGGAAGCTGCACACTTCGGTAGAGTGTATATAATACAACAACGCTCATCACGATCAGAACGGCAATTGAAGCGTAGAAGAGATTCCGGCTGCTCGTAATCGGTTTCAAAATTTGCTGCATAGGCACATAGTCAACATAATACCAGCCGAGGCTCTTGGATTGAATGTAGGAGACATAATATTCCGTTTTGTTCAACGTTGTACTGAATCCACCGCTGGCCTGCAGTTTTGCTTCTTTCAGGGAAGGCAGGATTGCGTTCAAGGTTTCCTTTCCAGAACTATTGCTGATTAATCCATAATCGGGATGGAACATGAACGGGTCACCTTTATTATTTAATTTGTTTTGATTAAGAAGTGCAGTTAAGTGGTGAACTGGAAAACTGATTTTGGTAATCAATCTGGCTTTGCCAGGTCTCGCCATCGCTGTCGTTGGATCGGTAGTGTACCAGATAAATTGATTGTCGGCATAGGTCCAGGATTGCGAGAGAGGCTCCTTAAACTCATCATCCCTGTACGGAATGTAAGCATAATAATCCGTTGATATCACTTTTTGCATCCTTGGGAAGTATAGTGTGATGGTCGAATGCCATTTGCTTGCTGCGTTGTACAGATTCATCTTTTCCAGAATAGCACTTCCAACTTTCACACGTTCATAGGGAATGTCCTTGTAGTCGGGGCGTTGATACTCCTGAATACTCGAATCTTGCCCAATAGACATCCCATACAACGACAATTGGTAAATGTTGGATTCTACTGAATCAGCAAATGTTGAGAGATGATTCATCGTATTGTTCTGAATCTCGTGTTCGATAACACGCACGCTTTCCCGGTTCGAGTATGTATAGAGAAACAGCACCAGAATAAGCAGCATCACAAACAACAGAGTAATTTTGGTAAAGACATTCAAGCGTGTGAACAAAGTCCAACCTCCTTAATCTTATTAAAATATTGATATCGTTGTTGCAATATTAGGATATAGATCACAAATTTCCATTGCTATAATTTTAATATACAAGTTCACGATGACTTGTAAAATACAAAATTTAGAACATGGGGGATGCAGGAGTGAAGGAACATACGTTAGAAACGCCGCATAAACGGCGCTCCACCAGGGTTAAACAGCGCTGGAATATGCAACGGAACTGGACCTTGCATATGATGCTCGTTCCAGCCGTATTGCTGGCACTGGTGTTTCAGTACATACCGATGGGCGGCATTGTAATTGCTTTTCAGGATTTTAAGCCATACTTGGGATTTTCTGAATCCAAATGGGTTGGTTGGGATAATTTTCGATATTTATTTTTATATCCGGACGTAGGTCAGGTGATCTGGAATACGCTGGTCATTGCATTTTTCAAAATCATCGCAGGTCTGTTCGCTCCATTCCTGTTTGCCATTTTGCTCAATGAAGTGCGCTTGACGGCATTCAAGAGAGTGAGTCAAACGCTTGTGTATCTACCGCATTTCCTATCATGGGTTATTCTCGGGGGGATTCTGCTCGATATCCTGTCTCCTCAGGGCGGCATGGTCAACCAGCTTGTCGTAGCCTTTGGAGGAGAACCGATCTTCTTCCTGGGAGACGGTACATGGTTCCGAATAACGCTGATCCTCAGTGATGTGTGGAAAGAATTTGGTTTTGGTACGATCGTATTTCTGGCTTCTCTCTCAGGAATTAATCCTGCACTTTACGAGGCTGCCGAGGTGGATGGGGCCAACCGGTTTAAACAGACGCTGCACATTACGATTCCGGCATTAATGCCGATTACAATCGTACTGATGACACTCTCTATCGGCAATATCCTGAACGCCGGTTTTGATCAGGTATTCAACTTGTACAATCCACTTGTGTATGACAAAGGCGACATCATTGACACCTTTGTATATCGACTCGGGATTCTGAACGGGAAGATGAGTTTTGCCACAGCAGTAGGGTTGTTCAAATCTGTGGTTGCTACCATTTTGATTGTTATATCTTACAGAATGGCTTACAAACTAGCTAATTATCGAGTTTTCTAGAGAGGAGAAAAGGGCTTGTATTATAAAACAAAAGGATACCGTATATTCAGCATCGCTAACTATACTTTTCTTGGGATATTATCGATACTCTGCATTTTACCAATTATTCATATATTGGCTGTTTCATTCAGCAGTATGGCGCCAGCATCATCAAACCTGGTTACCTTCTGGCCCATCGGGTTCACAACCGACGCTTATGTAAAAACATTCGGGAATTCAAACTTCATCAACTCCTTGATCGTATCACTTAAACGGACTGTAATTGCAACGATCATTGGTATGGTCATCATGCTCATAACCGCATTTCCGTTATCGAAAGAAGATATCAGTTTTAAAGGTCGTTCGTTGTATACATGGTTCTTTGTTTTCACCATATTGTTCAGTGGCGGTTTGATTCCAAGTTACATTCTGATCCAGAAGCTTGGCTTGATGAATACCATCTGGGCACTTATTCTGCCTGGAGCACTGTCCGTGTGGAACGTTATTCTCATGATGAACTTCTTCCGCGGTCTACCCAAAGAGCTTGAAGAAGCCGCCTATTTGGATGGAGCAGGTCATATCAAAACATTGATCCTGGTTTACGTACCACTATCGCTTCCAGCGATCGCAACCTTGTCCTTATTTACGATGGTGTATCAGTGGAACTCCTGGTTCGACGGCATGATCTATATGTCTGATATTAAAAATTATCCACTTGCTTCTCTGTTACAGACCATTATCGTTCAGCAAGATCTCAGCAAAATCAACGTCGATCCTTCCATGTTGGAGAATATCTCGCAGCGAACCGTACGCGCAGCACAGATCTTTATCGGCGCGCTTCCGATCCTGATGGTATACCCTTTTTTACAACGTTTCTTCGTTAAGGGGATCGTTATTGGAGCAGTCAAGGAATAGGCTATGCAATGCAAGGATAACTGAGCTGAGGGAGGAAGAAGGATGAGAAAAGGACTGGCATGTATGGTGGCATGGAGTTTAATGGCTTCTCTCGTTTATCCAGCAACTGCTGGAGCAGAAAGTGTACAGGGTCAAGCGGAGGTAGGAAATGTGCAGGCGAAAAGCCTGCACTCCTCTGTTCCCTATAATGACCTTACCGGGCATTGGTCACAATCCGCAGTTACACATATGCAGGACTTGAATCTATTGAAAGGTTATACGGACGGCACATTTAAGCCCAATCAGGTCATTAGCCGAGCTGAATTCGTTATGATTCTGGATCGGGCGTTTGGTTTCACCGGTAATACGGAAACGGCTTCTTTTGCTGATCTGTCTTCAGACGATTGGTACCAGGATGTGATGGTTCGGGCCCATGGTTCGGGCATTATTGAAGGCACAGACCGTGAACATCTGTCACCGAAACAACCGATTAGCCGGCAAGATGCAGCGGTTATGGTGGATCGAGCTTTTCAACTTTCTACGACTGCGAACGAAGATAGTGAACCATTGAACTTTCAGGATGCTGATGATATTTCCAGTTATTCTAAGAAAGCGCTTACCTATCTAGTGAACGAGAACATCATCAAAGGTTTTCAGGGGAAATTAAATCCCAAAGCCCCGATTACACGAGCGGAGACAGCAGCGTTACTGTCGGCGATGATTGCCGATGTGAAAAACGCTCCTGGTGTATACGAGTCCCGGGTGGATGGCAACTTCATTGTTAACTCGACAGATGTCACGCTGAAAAATACCGTTATCAACGGAAATCTGCTGCTGGCAGAAGGCATTGGCGAGGGGACTGTTGTTCTTCAGGGCGTAACGGTTACAGGAAGTGTCATTATTAAAGGCGGGGGCAGTCATTACATCGACATTAGCAACTCCAAGCTGAATCGAGTAGTCGTTGACAAACGTGGGGAACCCGTTAGAGTTGCCATCACGGAAGAAAGTACTATTCAGGAGATCGTTGTCATGCAACAATCCATTCTGGATATCTCCTCCAATAGTCTGATTGATACCATGAATATTCTCGCAGGTGCGAACCAGACCCGAGTGGATAGCAAAGGTACGATCCAACAATTAAGTGTTGATGCAAATGATGTTGTTATTAATGGAGAGAAAGCAAAACAAGGTCTGCGTACATCCATGACAGGGGAAGTTCAGCAACCTGCATCGTCACAGCCTGGGGGTTCAACAAGTGCGGCAAACACGCCAACGCAATCTACTCCAGGAGGGCAGACACCATCGAACCCATCGACACCAAGCAATCCTGCGGGTGAAAAACCGGTTCCTGCTACAACGATTCCGCATGATCAATGGGAACTGGTCTGGAATGATGAGTTCAATGGGCCTGCAATTGATGCTTCCAAATGGACCGTGCAGGATACGGGTCTGGTTTATAATAATGAGTTGCAGTATTACAGCCCGGACAACACTCGGATTACGAAAGATCAGAATCGAAGTGTACTGCAGATTGAAGCGAAAAAAGGAGAGAAAAACGGTAAAGATTACAGCTCAGGCAAACTGATCTCCATGGGAAAAGGTGACTGGACTTACGGTAAAGTCGTTGTACGTGCGAAGCTTCCTATTGAAAAGGGCATGTGGCCTGCTATCTGGATGATGCCAACCGATGAAGCGCATTATGGAGGATGGCCGGCATCTGGAGAGATCGATATTATGGAGCTCATTGGTGGCAATGAGAGCAATGACAAGGTATATAGCACATTGCATTATGATAGTGTGAAGCCTGATGGTTCCCATGGACATGATCAGGGAAGCCTTACTCTTCCGGAGGGAGAAACGTTTGCTGACGATTATCATGATTTCCAGGTGGAATGGTTGCCGGGTATGATTCGTTTCTATGTAGACGGTAAACTGCATCATGAAGTGACCAACTGGCAAACGAAGGCTGCGGGTCAACCCGAGTATTATACGTTTCCTGCACCATTTGATCGTCCATTCTATCTGATTCTGAATCTGGCAGTTGGCGGAGACTGGCCGGGCTCACCTGAGAGCGATTTCACTTCTGAAAAGATGAATGTTGATTTTGTGCGTGTGTACTCTTATAAAAATCTCAACACATGGCCTGATGTAACAACAAACCCCATCGAGCCCACACAACAGCGTGAACCACAAACCGATGGCAATCAAATCTACAATGATCGTTTTACGGAAGGGTCTGAAGAAAATGGAGTACCTCAGCAGTGGAAATTCATTACAAATGCTGATGGAGCTGGCAGTGTCAAAGTTGTAACGGATGAGCAGAAAGGGAAAGCAGCAGAAGTTACCATTGATGCATCGGGTACTGAAAACTACTCGGTTCAACTGACTCAGATGCCGATGTACATCAAGAAAAACAAAAAGTACAAGATACAATTTGATGCGAAAGCATCTGCTAACCGTACAATCATGTCCAAACTGAACCAATTTGAAAAAAGTTGGACCAATTATTCGGGTGATAACACCTTTGCACTCACGCCAGATTGGCAATCCTATGACTATACCTTCAATATGCGGGATGGATCGGATAACAATGCCAGATTCGAATTTAATCTGGGGCTGGATGATACAACCGTTTGGTTTGCCAATGTCAGGCTGATCGAGGTGGGTGAGGCTGATCCGCTAACGGTTGAACGCAACGCGTTACCTGATGGCAACTTCATTTACAATGGAACGTTTGATCAAGGTAAAGAACGTCTGGGATTCTGGTCAAGCAGCATTCAAGAAGGTGCAAAGGCTCAGATCAGCGTAAACAACTTTTTGAAATTCCCAATTATGGAACGCCAACTCGTTGTTGATGTTACTCAAACGAATGGTGAGCCACAGCAGGTGTCTGTGAACCAGCCGGAGTTGAAGCTGGAAGCGAATACAACGTACGGCTTCTCCTTAGAAGCCAAGGCAGATACTCCGCGAAGTATGGATATTGATCTGGTCAGCAGCAATGGACATTCCGTGCAGATTCATCAGGGGAAAAACCTTTCCTTGGGCCAAGAAATGAAGACATATACTGGAGAGATTGTTATTGGAGATGGGACCTCCATAGCCCAGTCCGAGCTACAACTGTTATTCGGCAGTTCAGAAGGTAAGGTATATGTAGACAATGTTCGACTGACAAAACGCGGAAAACCTCTTTCGGTGAATGGCTACGCACATGTCCCTGCAACCGAAGCCTGGGAGATGCAGGGCTTACAACTGGAGGACTCCGCAGAAGGCGGAAAACATGTCAGTTACATGGATCAGGGAGATCTGCTGCAATATAAAATCGATGTAGCCCAAGAGGGAGAATATGTTCTGTCTGCCCGAATGGCTAGTGGGAAAAGTGATTCTGAGGTACGGTTCAGTATTCAGGATGAACAAGGGACAATCGTTGCTCAATCCGAACTGAGTCTGGGAGACACGGGGGGATGGCAAACATACAAAACCGTGTATTTCCCAGGGGTCAACTTGGCAGCAGGCAAATCCTATTATGTGAATTTTGAAGGAGCAGATTATAATACACGCTGGGTGGATATTTCACGAAACAAAGTTCAGAACAGCCAGCTTGCAACGGATCTGAATCATTGGGAGCTGATTCCTGATCATCTGACAGCTTCACATGACGAGGGCGAAGGATTAACGATCAACTTGCCAGGTACAAGTGAACATTGGTGGGATGCTTTGTTGCAACAAGGTCAGATCAAACTGGATGCAAATAAATCATACCGACTTACCTTCGAGGCATCTGCTTCAAGTCCTAAATCCATGCAAGCGGTTCTTTCTCAGAATGCAGGGGATTCTGTGAAGTATTTTGAAGAAGAAGTGGAATTAACCGCAGATCAAAAGTCGTATAGTTATACCTTCACCATGGGAGATACCTTAGATTCGGCAGCTATGCTTGCATTTGGATTAGGATATCCACTATCTACAGGTGAACACGCGATTAACATCCATAACATTCAGTTATATGAAGTTAATCCGAATGCAGATCAAGGAGGGCAACCAGCTCATGTTAATCTTATTTCCAATGGAGACTTCTCCAAAGGTAAGGAAGGCTGGTTTACCCATGCGGACGGTAATGCAGCGGACCTTGAGATGCAAGTTAGCAATCAACAGCTTCATGCCAAGATTGGTAATGCAGGACAGAATGCATGGGATCGTCAAGTCATCAATGAAGGATTTGGCATACAGCAAGGTTTTAAATACAAATTGACGTTTAAAGCCAAAGCGGAGAAGTCCAGAAAAGTGGGATTGGGAATTGGATGGGTCGACGCAGCTGCCAACTATGAATGGCATGGTTTCTTTGGGGCACGAGTTGATTTGACTCCAGAAGAACAGGAGTTCAGTTTTACATTTGATGCAACAGAAGCCAGTTATGCGAATACTCGAATTTCATTTGATCTGGGTAACATTGATGGTGTGCAAGATGGCAACACAACCGTCTCATTATCCGAGGTCAGCTTGATTAATCTGGGTCCTGTCAATTAGCTTCTAGTCTCTATATCTCTAGCTTCTAAATAATGAAGAATCCGATTCCAGTATGTTGGAATCGGATTCTTTTTACAATCTTTCCGTGAAGAGAAAGGCTAGCCTTCAAGATTTTTATGAAGATACAGATTGGAATTAGATATCCAGCTTACGATTACTGATCCATTTCACCATTTCAGGGTCGTTATGGGAGAAGAATAGGCTCTGTTTGGTATCTAGCGCAGTAATCGACTCAATATCTGCTTGGCTTAATTCAAAATCAAAAATATTGAAGTTTTCAATGATTCTTTCTTTACGCACCGATTTTGGAATAACAACGACTTCACGTTGTGTCAACCAACGCAAAACCACTTGAGCAACCGATTTGTTGTACTTTTCACCTATAGATAGCAATACCTCATTTTGGAACAAGTCATTTTTCCCTTCAGCAAATGGTGCCCAAGACTCGATCTGAACATTATTTTCTTTCATGAATTGTCCAGTTAAGATCTGCTGGTTGAAGGGATGAGTTTCGACCTGGTTTACAGCAGGGGTTACTTCGTTTTGCAGAATCAAATCGATCAGACGATCCGGCTGGAAGTTACTCACTCCGATTGCACGTACTTTTCCTTCACGATACAACTCCTCCATTGCACGCCAAGAACCATGTACATCTCCAAAAGGTTGATGAATTAAATATAAATCCAAATAGTCCAATTGCAATCGTTCCAAGGATTTTTCAAATGCTTGTTTGGTACGTTCATAACCCGTATCCTGAACCCAAAGTTTTGTCGTGACAAATAATTCTTCTCTGGCCACGGCACTGCGTTTAATCGCTCTGCCTACAGCTTCCTCGTTTAGATAAGAGGCAGCTGTATCAATGAGACGATACCCAGCCGATATGGCATCCATAACACTTTGTTCACATTCGTTTGCATCTGCAATCTGAAACACACCAAAGCCGAGAATAGGCATCTCAACACCATTATTTAAAATTACTTTGTTCATATATTAACCTCCAGTTGTGGCATGTCTATATTATTGCATTCCTGCTCTAAAAACCGATATCTAATTTGTCTTATATGCTTGCCTAATTCTCTTATTAGCTATGCATGCAGAATAAAGTTGTCCAGGAATGACATCATAAAGAAGTAGTATACATCTCAGTTTCCAGAGGAGGATATCTTGTATGGCTGACCAGAAGAAACGAAAAGAAGCTGCCTGGAAGTCACGAAAGCAAGAACAGCATCCCCATGGCAAAATCAAATCGCTCAAAGAATTATCCAGCGAATATGAAGAGAAACCTACTACGAATTAAGCAAAAGACTGTCAGTGAACATTGCTGGCAGTCTTTCTTTATATGTGCAGACATTGAGCCTTACGTATATACATTATTCTAAAAACGAATGAACACAAGATATAATGCCTGTATAGTTCGTAAATAACTGTGAACAAATCGTTAATTCATTGACATTGCATGTAATTTTAATTAGAATACGAAATGGACTTCAGGTTGAAAACAGATATGAGTATCTTTATGTTTAGTTTAGAGCTTAGCTGTTGAATCTTTAAATCCTAACAACGAATATAGGAGCGACAATATTACAATCCTATATGAAGATTAGGATTTTTTGTTTTTAGCTTTGGAGTATAATTTGAAAGTTGGAGGCTGGCTTTACCATGGACAAATGGTTCAAACTTAAAGAACGAGGCACGACCATCCCCACAGAAATTATTGCAGGGGTTACAACATTTTTCACAATGGTATACATAGTTATCGTAAACCCAGGAATACTCAGCAGCACAGGCATGGATTTTAACGGAGTATTCATAGCAACAGTACTGGCAAGTATTGTGGGAACTCTGATTATGGGAATATGGTCCAATTATCCAATCGTCATTGCGCCGGGTATGGGCCTGAATGCATTCTTTGCCTATAGCGTAGTTGCCGGATATGGCGTGTCTTGGCAGGTTGCACTGGGAGCCGTATTTATAGCAGGGCTTTTGTTTATTATTTTATCACTGACTTCATTCCGTTACATGTTGCTTGATGCAATTCCTGCTAGCTTAAAACATGCCATAACCGCAGGGATTGGATTGTTTATTACAACGGTAGGTCTGCAAAATGCCGGCATTATTGCCGATTCAGAATCGAATTTGATTACGATCGGAAACTTGGCTGAGCCGATGGCTTATCTGACCATTATCGGATTGATTATTACCGTTGTGCTGATGGCTTATAATGTGAAAGGTTACCTTTTCATCGGAATGGTGGTAACAGCGATACTTGCCTGGATCATGGGACTATTCCAAATGCCGGAATCGATTGTATCCATGCCGCAAGGCCTCGCGTCAACGGCTTTGCAACTGGATCTGGCAGGTGTATTCTCGAATGGTTTGTATACGATCATATTTACGTTCCTGCTGATCACGCTGTTTGATACGACAGGCACGATGCTCGGTGTTGCTGAACAAGCAGGATTGCTTAAGGATGGTAAATTTCCACGCTCGCGTGGCGCATTATTGGCAGATGCTGTAGGAACAACCAGTGGTGCTTTGCTGGGAACAAGCCCAACATCGGCTTACATCGAATCCAGCACAGGGGTAGCTGCAGGAGGACGAACGGGACTGACCGCGGTAACGGTAAGTGTGCTGCTTGCGCTGACCTTGTTCTTCACACCGATCGTAAGTGTAATATCAAGCATTCCGGCGATCACTTCTCCGGCACTGATCATTGTTGGATACTTTATGATTAACGTTATCAGCAAAATCAAATGGGATGATCTCGAAGAAGCATTTCCTGCCTTCCTGATTATCATCCTTACTCCATTGACGCATAGTATCGCGACAGGCATCGGCGTAGGTTTCATCTTTTATCCGGTACTTAAGCTGCTTCGTGGAAAAGGTAAAGATGTTCATCCAATCTTCTACATTTTTGCGGTATTGTTCTTCATTCAGCTTGTGTTCCTGGACCACTAAGAAACTGTCTTATCCTAAGGAGAACTGCTTGTGTAATGGCAGTTCTCCTTTTTTGTATCAAAAACCGCTTGGAAAGGAGCAGTTGCCGAGTGGCAGCTGCTTTATTTCCGTTAAACAGATGATTATTGTAATCAAAGTACAACTACTCAAAGAAAAAGTGAATAAATTCCGACTCTGCTTTGTCTATATTATATCCCAACAAGAAAGGAGTGCCGGAAGTGACCGAGCATGAACTATTCCATACGTACAACAAAGACGTATATCGCACATGTCTGTATATGCTCAAAAACGTGCAGGATGCAGAAGATGTATGCCATGATGTTTTTGTTGTCGTGTTCCGCCAAGACTGGAGAAATGTGTCACATCTAAGGACCTGGATCATGCGTATTGCCATGAATCAATGTCTGAATATTATTAGAAGAAACAAAGTTAAGGGCGAGAAGCAAAACAAAATGCAGTTACTGCATAAACAAGAAGTGTTATCTAATGATCCGGTTGACACTACAGTTATGGCTAAGCTTTCCTTTGCTGAACTCGAGCAGCAGCTCCAGAAATTGCCGGACAAGCTTCTCAGTGTCGTGACTCTCCGATATATTGGTGATCTTTCCGTAGCTGAAATTGCAGAGACTTTAAACATTCGACAAGGGACAGTTCGAACGAGATTATACAAAGCTCTAAAGCTAATGCGAAAAAAAATTGAATTCTACGAAAAAGTTAACATGAAAGGAGATAACACTTATGAAGTCAGTAGAATACAAGGTTAAGAATCATTTGATACACTCAGAACAGGTGGAGTATCCAGACTTTGAAAAGATGTTTAATAGCATTCAAACGGGAGAATTGCGAGTAGTTAATGATGTTCATAACAGACCCCAAAGGCAGAAAACGAAGGCAGCTATTGTCCTGGGTATTTCCTTAGCCGTCATGGCCACTCCTGTATATGCAGCCTTACAATATGATTGGAGCGATGTCTTGTCCAATAAATCAGGGATTGAGTCGGCCCTTAAAGCTGGTTATGGCCAGCTCATTGAACAAAGCGTAACAGCCCACGGAGTTACATTAACGGTGCATAATGCATTTGTGGATGATAACCGGACCGTGTTACTATACACAATCAAGCCAGAATTGGAAACTGAGAAACAAGAAATCAGATATAATCAAATGCTCTTAAATGACAGTAATGGGCAACCTATTGAAGGGCACTATTATCAGAAATGGAATGCTGAACAAGGCGTTTATCAGGGATATTTTGAGACAGACTGGGTTATGCAAGAGAAACAATCAGATCTTCAGTTCTCCATTTCTGATGTTCTTTACTTAGAAGACCTTGAGCAAGAGATTCGTCTTGATCCTAAAGATTCAAGTACGCAGCAGTTTAATATACAAAAGAATGGGATCGACAAAATAGAAGTACAGTCCTTCAAATATGCTAAAGGCGAAATCATGATTAATTCTGAGGTTACCTTCTCTAATTCTGAGGTGAAGGAACAATCTTGGGCTGGAATCAGAGCTTATGATACTCAACAAGAGGTTATTAAAGAAACGGAGAATCCTGAGTATGGCATGGAGGGAGTATCCGGTGACTATTTCAGCAGACAAATGTATAACGAGCAGCAGTTCAAAGAAGGGGATCGCTTCACCTTCACATACACTCATGAAAAACAACGGACAGAAGGCACATGGAACCTGAATCTACTCTTATCTCGTCAAGAAATGGATACGGGCACCTTTAAGAAAGAACTGAATATTCCAATACATTCTTTAGCTGATGAGGCAAGCATAAGTGGTATGGTAGTAACACCAACACAAATTCGCTTAACGATCGATCATGATGAAGAATATTTCAGATTGCCGTACCGGACTTATCAACTTCAAGTGGACGGCAAGGTCATGGATGGCTTGATATCGCTTGATGGAAAAATGAATGCAAATCAAACAGAATTGCGCTTTGAACAATCCAATTTTCTCATGGATGTTAAGTCATTAGTAGACAAACCAATGACTTTAATCGCAAAGAAAAGGGTAGATGAACATGCAGGTAGTCGTGCATCCATTCATCTAACTGATATATCCACTGAACCAAAAACTATTGCGAGCGATTACGAAGGGTTTCCTATCATCTGGACCTATTATATCAAGGACGGTAATCTGTACGTTGAGTCAGAAAGCCCGGATAATACATTTGGAGGGGTTAACCAAACCTACTTCCTTGAAGGAGAAGAAAAACATTACTTAGTACCCCACTTTTTCTCAGAGTTAGGGAACAAACATATGGACGTGTATAAAGATTTTAAGAAATCAGATTTAGAGCTATACGTTTGGAACTATACAACCAGGTCACAGGAGAAGGAACTTCGAGTATCACTTACTGGAAAATCGTTATAAAATCATGAAATGTGACATCCACAGTAGTCTATGCGCCTCAACATAATTTTTGCTTGTTCATACTCCGTTCATATTCCCGTCATGAAGGGGACATCTTCCATGGTTACACTATATCTATGTCGCAAGAGCGGCTCTGCAGATATATAGGACAGGAGAAGATTGATTTGGAAAAAACAGTGGAAGTAACAACAACGGGGACTAAGGGCCGTAAAAAACGGAACTTATGGTTAAAAATTATAGGTGGTATAGTCGGCGCGCTGGTGCTGTTCATGGGCATCACGTTTGTCGTTCATACGATAAGTAATGGGGCCGAGAAAAAGAAAATCGAATCGTACGGCCAATATGTCAATGTTGATGGGAAGAATATGAATGTATCCATTCAAGGCAGCGGCGAACAAACCATCGTGCTACTTCCCGGACAAGGGACCCCGTCGCCAGTACTTGATTTCAAATTGTTAATCGATGAATTGACGCCTGATTACAAAGTTGTGGCAATTGAGCCTTTCGGTTATGGGTTAAGCGACCAAACCGAAACGGAGAGAACCACCGAGAATATTGTTAGTGAAATTCATGAAGCTGTACAGCAGCTCGGTATAGATCGTTATATTCTGATGGGCCATTCCATCACGGGACTGTACGCGGCGACTTATGTGAACACGTATCCGGATGAAGTTTCTGCTTTTGTGGGGATCGATAGCAGTGTTCCGAATCAACCTGGCATGGATGTTAAATTACCTTTGAACTTAATGAAATTCCTTCAAAAATCAGGCTTAATGAGAGTACTCAATAAAGTGAGTGGTGATTCATATGCATCACTTGCATACGATGAACATACCAAAGAACAGATGAAATTGATTTCGAATCAAGTCTCGACAAATCCGACATTAGTAGATGAGCTTAAACATCTGGGTTCCAATTTCAAAAATGGAGAAAAACTCACGTATCCTCGTGATCTGCCAGTACTTCTCTTTGTTCTTTCCAATAACGAGAAAAATCCGCAGTGGATTCCGCTGCATGAGGAGCAAGTGAAACAATCCGCGCAGGGCAAAATGATCCCAATGGAAGGTTCACATTACCTGCATCATACGAAATACAAAGAAATCGCCGAGGAATTCAAATCTTACATGAAACAAATCCAATAGCATAATGATCCTTATACTGCGGTGCCAAACTTGGTGCCGTGGTTTTTTTGTTATCAGAACAGCCAACAAGTTAAAACACATATGATCATCCTTTAGCTTTGGTGTAGAAAATTAGCTATGTTCAGTTAGTCCAGCTAAACGAAGCGTCTGTTCCAGCCGATCCAGATCCACGTAGAAGTCCTCCAACCCCGGAAAATGCCCCTGCGTTGTCCCGTCTTCTTGCCCATACATCATGTAATAATCAAGTTGATTATGGTTACTGATCATCCAGTAAGTAGGTACAACATGCCGGATATGAAAAATTTCGACAACACGAGTTCCCTTCGTACAAAAAGCAAGATTGGCCAGTCCGGCTCCATGGGGTGAAACGATTGCTTTTGCGGAAGCAAAAAGCTGGACTTGTTGGGATATGGTCCAATCCTCCAGGCAAACTGGAATAAATCCGTACGCCTCTAAACGGCGGATGACTTCATCTTCATTAGCTATTCGTCGGGCAGAGGCTTTGCACCGAGATATGAAAATGCGAACGGGGGAATGGAGTGTTGTGTCGCGTCCGCGTAGCATAAATGTCCGAAGGATAGTTGTGGCCCAAGGCGGATAGTGGGAATTCATCATCAGGGAAGGCACAACCAACCGATCGGCCTGAATTTCCAGATCATCTCTAGTACGAATCACGGCCGAATCCGAGACGCCAAACATTGCTAACGTTTCTTTCACAAAAGAACCATGAGGATTCGGATTCATGACCAGAGATTCAAAAGGAATATTCAGCATCCGAAGCATACCCAGTCGTGGCAAAACATCATATAACCAATGAAAATAATTATGACTTCCGCAAAAAGTTAAAACGGCAGAAGTCCCCTGGATATGTCGAGGTTCTGGAGAAATCTCGCGATGCAAAGCGGGGTGTTCTTCCAATGTCATCATTCTATTTTTTCGTGCATCATATTCCGGGGAAAGGTCGAAGATCAGTTTTCCGTCGGATGCCAGGATAGCACCTGATGTTCCCCAAACATGCCCATTCGATATATATGCAATATACCCACCTTGGGGTTGCAGGGTATAGGGCATCAAATAACGGTGAATCTGCGTTTCAAGGGTTTTGGGGAGCTTGAATTCAGCGGCTCCGCCAAAATCAAAAGGGTCAAGTTTTTCTTCGCCGCCGGGAGAAACGGAAGTAATCCATTCCATGATGTCTCTATAAAAACCGAACTTATTCGGATTGGTGTCTGTCGATTTAACATTTTTGCATATTTCATTCATTGTTCGTCCCTCCAAGACCCTTGTTACTTATGATGCTAATTTATGCAAATAGCGATCAAAGGAGACGAAGATGGGAAAATAGGTAGCAAACTTGGGGCAGTGTTATTTTTCTGAAAACTATTTGCGAAATTACTGTGCCAAATGTTCCAGATCCGGCTGCAATTTTGTCCGCAAAGCATATAACATGATGGCCCCAACTAGGAACGCCACGGCATCCGCAATAACGAGCGACCAGATCACTCCATGAAAGCCGTTCATTTGATTAGCGATATACAAGACAGGAATTAGTGTAATCCCTTGAATGATGGACATAACAAACGCCGCGGTTCCTTGGGCTGTTGCTTGGAAGATCCCCATAAACAAAGAAGTCATTCCTGTAATAAACAAGGATAAGAAGGTCACATGGAGAATGTAGCTACCCATTTCAATTAATTGCGGGTCAGTCGTAAATAAACCAATCAAGTGGTCTGAGATCAGATAGACGACAACCCCAAACAGGACGGCTAACGCCAAAATAGATCTGATCGTGAATCCAATGGTTTGTTTCATGCGTAATTTATTCGCTGTGAATGAGAAGGCAATCAACGGCACAACTCCCTCGCACAAGCCCATCAGAATAAACTCAGGAAATTGCAATAAACGTGATGAGATTCCATACCCCGCAACAGCCTGATCTCCATATTCAACAAGAAAAAGATTAAGAATAAGCGACATTGCACCCAAGAAGACACTCATAACAAAGACGGGAACTCCAATTTTCAATACATTGCTCAGGATGTCCTTGGTCACCTTGAACCATTTCAAGGAGATGGTTAAGAATTGACTCTTATAACTCATATGGAAAGCGTAAAATGTACTCGCAACCAAGTTGGAGATAACAGTAGCAGATGCAACCCCGATCACACCCCAATGGAAGACAAAAATGAATAGCGCATCGAGGATAATATTTATAACAACACTGAGAATCATACCAATCATTGAGGTGATTGCTGAACCTTCTGAGCGCACGATATTCTCCAGCGTGAAGAATAAGATGACGAAGGGTGAACCAATAAGCATAATCGTGACATACTCTTTCGTAAATCCAAAGGACTCTGGCGTTGCCCCCAGCCCATGAACGATTGGTTCGATCAGCGGGAGCCCAACGGCCATCACAATAATTCCGAGAACTAAACTACTGTAAAAGGCGAATGAAGATACATGCTTCAAATCATCGACTTTTTTCTCTCCCAGCAAACGAGAGATGAATGTACCGCTACCTATACCAATTAAGTTGCCTAACGCCATAATAACCGCAAATAACGGTAAAGTTAGTGCGAGTGCAGTTAACATTGCCGTATTACCCAATGTGCCAAGGAAATAGGCATTCAAGATGGAGTAAATAACACTCATTGACGTGCCTAGCATCATTGGGACAGCAAAGTGAGCTACGGCTTTGGCGATTGGTGCTTTTTCAAAGTAATGGAGGTTTTCTGCATCCATGTGGGTCACTACTTTCTTCGTTAATATTGATCCAATCTAACACCGTTAGATTGAACCTTACAGTGTTAGATGTTATCATGAACTTATGAACCTGTAAAGCGCAAACTTACACTGTTAGATAAAAGGGCGGATACCGATGAAAAAACAACAGCCTCAGATTTCGGAAGATAAGATTTTGGAAATTTCGTGGGAGCTTCTTGGAGAAGAGGGCATCGAGAAATTCAGCATGAGACGATTGGCAGACAAACTGGGGATTCAGGCTCCATCTCTATACTGGTACTTTAAGAGCAAGCAGACACTGTACCAGCGTCTCGCCAACCAGATATCTAAAATTATTCTGGACGAGTTTCACACTGAAGGGGACTGGAAGGAGCAGATGGAGGGGCTTGCGGTGACGGTACGGAGTGTGCTCAACAGATACCCGTGCTCCACACAGCTCATGATGATGACGCTTCCCCACGAGCCGGACATGATCCGCTTCACCAACCGCATGTTGCTCTGCATGGAATCAACACCACTAGAGCAAGAGCAGAAATTACAGGCCGTTCTTACACTGGTCAACTATGTATTCTATTTCGTACTGGACGATTATCAGCATCAGCGCAATATATCAGCCGTCCTTAAGGACCAGGAAGCACTTCAGGGTGAAGAGATGATACATCTTCTGGATTCTATGAGTGAGAAGGAAGCTGGTCTGTTCAGCAGGATGTATAAGAACGGTATGTTTGAGGTGATGGGAACCGACGGAGCTTTCGAGTTTGGCTTGAAGCTGATTTTGTTGGGAATTGAACAAGTTATAAAGAAACCCACCGAGAATTAAACTCCGGTGGGTTTCTTCTTAATCAGCACGTTCATTTTATCCTAATTTCCTGAATCGATTGAAGCGAAGGAACTTAGGCCGTTGGATATTGTAGGATTTCAGGGCAAAGTACATCAGCATGCCTGACAACGTAATTAATCCGCCTATAAATTGAAAAGCAGAGATGGTTTCTCCCAACAATAGATAAGCCAGCATAATGGCCAAAACGGGTTCACCGATAATGCCTACAGAAACCGTTGTTGCACCAATGGATTTGAGCAGCAGATTGAAAATGTACTGACCAAAAATGGTGGGTATGATCGCAAGTAGGAGGAAATACAGCCAATCGGATGATTCGTAATTGATTAAAGAAAAGTTATTCAATAAACTGTAGACCAAAAGGACACTTCCGCCAATAATAAAAACAACAACACTGTATATATTCGCGTCGATTTTCCGACTCACTTTTTGTCCCACCAGCATATACGCCGACACCAGAATGGTTCCTACCAGTGACAGCGCGTCACCGATCAGAGCCTCTCTTGAAACGCCTATATCACCCCAGGCGATAATCACCGAACCGAATAGGGCGGTAATCAAACATAGAATGGTACGTATACTCGCTCTTTCCTTAAACATAAAGTATGACCCGATCATCACAAACAAAGGTTGAAGCGCCAGAATGACCATGGAACTGGCCACTGAAGTATACACCAGCGATTCCATCCAAAACAAGAAATATAGACCTAGTAGGAGGCCAGCCAGAAAAACGGTGCTCCAATCCCTTGAATCCATTTTTAAGTATCGGATCGTTTTCCAGGGGATAAACGGAAGCATAATAATGGCTGATATATACAGCCTGTACATACCGGCTATGGCGGTGGGAGTATCCGAAGATTTAATCATGATTGAAGAGACGGATACCGACAAAATGGCGATAAACAGCAATACATAGGGATGAAAAAGCAGCGATGATTTAGTTTCTTTCACATATAAGCCTCCAAAAGTTCTTATCCGGTCGTCTGTGCACAGGCTCTTGTGATAAGTCAAAGATTTGATATAATAATATCATTATTTTTGAGAATTTCGTGCAATTAAATCACTCTTTAATATAGATATATCGTCAAAGAAAGGAAGTTCATAGCATGGTGAAGCAACTTTATGAGGATATTTTGTATTCCGATCTTTCGTTTCCTTATATCATGTACACACATACACGTCATACAAGCATCCCCGAAGGCAGAGGGTTCAACGATCTGCATTGGCACGAGGATCTACAGATCACTTTAGTCACAAAAGGGAAGCTGGTTATTCAGATAAATGGAATTGATCATACATTGGAAACAGGTCAGGCAATCCTGATCAACAAGAGAATTCTTCACATCACAACAGAGCTGACACAGGATGGTCAATATGTTAGTTTCAATTTTCCCGAAAAGCTATTAGCCTTTCATGTAGACAGTGCAATGGAAAAAAATTATGTATTGCCTTATACCAATTCTTCTTTGGTTTCAATTGTAATTACAAAAGATTCGGAGTGGGAAACGCAGATATTAGACATGCTTTGGGGAATGAGGGAGATGTTTAATTCAGAAAAAACATGGGGGTGGCAATATGAAATTTCAATTAAAACGGTACAACTATGGTTTGTATTGATATCCAACATTTCGATCCCTTCCGAGGAAACCCCAAGAAGCGAGAAGCGTCAGCAGGAAAGACTACAGTTGATGCTCAGCTTCATCCATCAAAATTACACTCATCCGGTTACACTTCGTGAGATTGCTGATGTCGCGCATTTGAGCATTTCAGAGTGCACCAGATGTTTTAAAAAAACGGCTCATATGACGCCATACGACTATCTAATCAAATATCGGATTAAGAAGAGTAAAGTTCTCTTAACATCAACAAATGATTCAATAACCGAGATTGCTCAGAAAGTAGGCTTTAATCACGTGAACCACTTTATTCAGTCTTTTAAAAAGCACGAGGAAAAAACACCAAAAGAGTTTCGTAACTCAAGAAGATGATACTGAGATAACAGAGACTATAGAAAAACGCCAGTGACCTTAGACAAGGACCGGCGTTTTCATATTAGTTCTTAGGCATTTTGCTCTCATCCATATACAACAGGTTCCAGCGGTGACCGTCCAGGTCGGCAAATCCCGCACCGTACATCCAGCCGTCTATTTCACCCGGCTTGCCAAAGATGGTTCCTCCAGCTAACTCGACTTTTTCAATAAAAGTATCAACTTCTTCTCTGCTGTCAGCACCAATGGAAAATATCACTTCTGCGCTATGGGAAGTATCTGCGGTTTTGGCACCTGTAAATTTCTCAAATGTTGCGTCCGGAAAAAGGAGAATCGTTGTTGATCCTATGACAAGCTGAGCTCTCTCGTTGCCAACATGCTCCCCATGGAATCCAATCTCATT
Source organism: Paenibacillus sp. FSL k6-2145 (assembly GCF_037976585.1). NCBI lineage: Bacteria > Bacillati > Bacillota > Bacilli > Caryophanales > Paenibacillaceae > Paenibacillus > Paenibacillus sp. FSL k6-2145. Next base: position 5,632,205 of record NZ_CP150267.1, read on the forward strand.
GAAAAAGGTAGTGGATTTCACAACATCTTTCACCGGCAGGTTCATCCAGATTTTTTGTGACATGGCAGTAGCCTCCTAGAGTATATTTTCGACACTCTTACTATACTCTACCTAAATTCAAAATTACATAATCGGGTATATACGATTATGTGAGAGTTAGAAATAACTAATATAATGAAGGATGTTTTAGAGAAATGAAATCCGAATCGTTCTAATCAGTTCAGAATCCAAAACAAAAGAGCAATCTCCAATGAGGTTGCTCTTTTGGTCATGGCTTATTTTGCCTAACGCTGTATACGCAGTTTCTTCCTCCGGCTAGAATGTATTCTCCCCGTTCAATATGAACATTATCGCCTAGAACTGTTTTGAATAAATGTAACTCATTCTTGCATAACCCGGTACATACCGCGGCCGCTTCACAGATGGGGCAATGCTTCTCAATGAGTAGGAGACTGCCATCATCCTGCTCCTTAACCTCGGCCATATAACCTTCATTTGTACGAATTTCGGCCAATTTCTCCAATCTCTCTCTAACCCCTGATGCATCGCCAAGATGCTGAAGATATTGTTCTTGCATATTTTTATTTCGAACATCCAGCAGCTTGTCCAGCCCTTCATGACCAAAAGCTTCTTTCATTGAATTGATGAGGCTGACGGATAAATCGGAATATCCACTTGGGAAAAAACGATTAGCCGCGGGAGTTAGTATCCATAGCTTGGTGGGGCGACCCATGGGACGGGCCTCTTCCACAGTTGTAACCAATCCTTCTCCTTTTAGCGCATTTAGATGTTGACGAATAGCCATTCCGGATAACGAAAACTGAGAGGAGAGAGTGACAACATCCATTCCCCCGCGCTCTTTTAACAGATTAATAATTGCTCTCCGGGTACTGGTCGAGGCATCCTTTTTGGTTTGATTTCCGCTCATGGTGCACCTCCTTGTGAAACAACTGAATCTTCATGAATAACTACATTTTAAACAAAAATGTTGACAAAGTCAAAGCCGAACTGTAGCTTAGACATTATAAACAAAAATGTTTACTAAGTATCCGGATACGATGTATACATAACAATTTTCTTGGAGGTCACATTTCATGTCGTCTAATCATCAGAGTATTTTCAGCCCGCGTTATTTTGCATTATCCATAGGAATCATTTTGTCAGTGATGGCCGTTGGATTCGAAGGTCTATCCGTCACCACCATTGCTCCTTCAATTGCTGGAGACTTGAACGGTCTTAGCCTGTTCGGGTGGATATTCAGTACATATCTGCTTGCGCAGATTATCGGGACGCTGGTCGTCGGTCGGATCATTGATAAAAGAGGACCTGCAGCACCGTTCACTTTTGCACTTCTGTTGTTTATCGTAGGGCTGATCGCTGCCGCAACCGCAGGCGACATGTATACCATGATAGGATCACGGGCCCTGCAGGGTTTGGGTGCCGGAGCTATGATGACTTGTGTATATACGGCTATATCCTTAAGTTACCCAGATGAGTTACGTGCCAAAATACTTGGAGCATTTGGTACAGCCTATGTTCTTCCGTCTATGCTCGGTCCATATGTAGCCGGTCTTATCGCAGATCAGTGGTCCTGGCGCTTTGTTTTCTGGGGGATCTTACCTGTGCTAGTGGTTTCAGCATTGCTTAGTTTACCTGCCTTTAGGAAATTAAAAGTGCAGAAGACGGGAGTGGATAGCGGATCTTCATCCACTTGGATGGCGTTACTCTTAACGTTAGGTACAGGGATTTTCCTGGTTGGTTTAAGTATGCTTCCGAGCATTATGGGATTTGTTTTAGTCGTGATTGGCCTAGTATTGATGTTATTTCCGCTCCGTAAATTACTACCGAAGGGAACACTTACGTTGCGAAGAGGTATGCCAGCAATTCTGGCAACACGTGGGTTGTTCTTCGCTGCCTATACCAGCACACAGAATTTCCTGGTATTAGCTCTAATCGACGTGAAAGGAATTACACCTTCACAAGCCGGATTAATTGTCGCGAGTGCTGCATTAAGTTGGTGTATCATTGCGTATCTGCAAGGACGGTGGGATGCGGCAGATCAGGGCCGTGGACGTCATATGAGAATTTTTCTTGGGGTATTGCTGCTTGCGATAGGGATTGCCATCGTATTTTGGGTACCTGTTGTGACCGTTACCATCGCAGTTCTTGGTCAGATCATTGCAGGAGTTGGTATTGGATTGGCGCATCCGATTAGCGGTGTTGTCGCATTTTCTCAAACGGGGGAAGAAGGCGTGGGCCAAACCTCGGCAAATCTGCAATTTGCAGATTCTTTTACACCTGGTGTAGTGATCGGCATTGGTGGTTCCATTCTTGTAGTGTGTCAGGCTGGCGGTATGTCACTTCAATCCGGCTTAATTGTAGCCATGGGTTTCCATCTCTTGTTAATCGTCACGAGTATCATTGCCAGCACTCGGATCTCACCACGCGGATGAATAAGAAAGTGGGTGTACAGACCATTGCTCACTGAAGACCCGAATAAACTATTTACAGCTTATCGCATCATCGGAACGAAATGGACGATCCATATTTTATGTACTCTGTCTCAAGGCCCGAAGAGATTCGGTGAAATATTCGATAACATTCCTTCCATTTCCGAAATGATCCTCTCCAGACGTTTAAAGGGTCTTCAACATGATCATTTGGTCAAAAAAACAATACTGACACGCCCTACACAAATTATTTATGAACTTACGCCAAAAGGAGCTGCTCTTGCAGCATTCATACCCTGTCTAATGGACTGGGATACCAAATTTCAAAATGATACCACCGGGAGGAATAAAGATGATCATTGAGGTCAGTGATACAGCATCGGACAAAATCGTTGAGATCTTATCAAGTGCGGATATCCAAAATGCCTTCCTTAGAGTAGGCGTTGATGAAGGGGGATGCAGTGGTTTGTCTTATACCCTTATCGTGGATGAACAGCAGGCAGAAGAAGACATTGTGTTAAATAAAAAGCAATTCAAAATATTGGTGCACGCGAAAAGTATTCCATACATTGATGGTCTTGAGATTGACTATGAAGAGAGCGGAATGTTAGGTGGATTCACCATGAATAATCCAAATGCCAAAGTTTCGTGTGGATGCGGAGCCAGTTTCAGAATGGCCAGTTATCGTGGCGAAGTGAAAAAATGTGACTGAAATGAAGGAAGGAGTGCAGAGCAATGATCTCATTTGTAGTATCTGAACAAGCAATCGATTCATTTAAGAATGAATGGGGATTGGAAGAGGACCAATATGTAAGGATTTATGCAAAATATGTCGGAGGAGGCTCCGATGCCTTTACAATTGGCATAAATGCGAGTGCTACACCGGTCGATCCCGCATTGGTTCAATCCATTGGAGGATTTCATTTCTTTGTTGAAAAAACAGATGCCTGGATCCTGGAGGATGAACTTCTCCAAATTGACTGTAATGAAGATGGCATATTTTCAAGCAAAATCTCCTATTGAACATGAGTACCCTATTCTAGACCACGATCTCACTTTTTAAACATTTAACTTTACAAAGTGTAACACTTCATGTATATTCAGGGAGTTAAAAGGTTTAATTTACCATAATAACCATCTAATTACGGAGGTGTGGAAGACAAACAACAATCAGATTGGGATTTTTGATGCTCAGTACAGGGCGACTACAATTGGGATTATGCTGGTTCTGGCAACCGTAGCTTTCGAAGGACTGGCTATCACAACGATTGCCGCGAAAATGGCACAAAGTTTAGAGGGCATTCATTTATACGGTTGGATCTTCAGCGCATTTTTGTTATCTCAGCTCATTGGAACTTTGGTTATGGGTCAGCAGATTGACAAGCGCGGCGTTTTTACATCCATGCTGATATCTTTTAGTGTTTTTGTGTTAGGAACTGTAGTCTCCGCTGTCTCTTTCGATATGCACATGCTTATTGCCGGAAGAGCCCTTCAAGGTTTTGGAGCGGGGGCCCTGATCACATGTGTTTATACCTGTGTGACGTTACATTATCCAGATACACTTCGTACTCAAATCCTGGCCGCATTCTCTATGGCATTTGTCCTGCCTACCTTAATCGGACCTTATGCAGCAGGCCTTATTGCTTCCTACATCTCGTGGCGATATGTTTTCTGGATTGTTTTACCCTTGATCGGAATAGCGTTGAGTCTCACATTCCGTTCTTTCCGTAATTTGCAGCTTCAGCAAGATCTCACAGGTCCAGCGCGAGCAACCGACTCAAAGATTATGTATGCGATTCTGCTTGCCGTTGGAACGGGGCTATTACTCACAGGACTTGGTATGATTACCGATTGGAAAGGTATCGTACTCACTTTGGGTGGATTAGTCGTCATGATCACACCAATGCGTAAATTGCTGCCTGTGGGCACTTTTTCGGTAAAAAAAGGATTGCCTGCTACTTTGGTTTCGAGAGGGCTATATGTTGCTTGTTATTTTACAACGGAAAGTTTTGTGATCTTGGCACTAACCGAAGTGAAGGGGTTATCAGCTGACCTTGCTGGTCTCATTGTAGCAGCTGGTTCCCTGAGCTGGTCCGCCGCAGCGTGGTTGCAAGCCAAGCTTGACGCACGAGATCAAGGTCGTGCCCGAAAGGGCAGAGTCATGACCGGCATTGGGATTATGATCGTTGGAACTGTACTTGTGATCCTGGCTCTTATTTTGACGGACGGCGGGATTATACTCATCCTTCTCTCACAAATGATTACAGGGTTCGGTGTTGGATTGGCTAACCCTACAACGGCAGCCATTGCTTTACAACATGCCTTGCCCAGAAAAGAGGGAGAAATGTCTGCGAATCTGCAATTTGTGGACTCCTTCTATATGGGAGTAAGCATTGGCCTTGGTGGCGCTCTGATTGCCTTGTCCGAAACTTTACAGTGGGGCATATCGACAGGTGTTTTGATCGTGTTAACACTGCAATTACTATGGGTCTTGTTAAGTTTCTTAGCATCACTACGAATTACCAAACTCGTTCATCAAGAACATCATCCAATCAGCCAAGTGAAGGATAACATCTCCATGTAACGGATGACGACCGCGTCGTTAAATACATCATGAAGAACGGGGGGACTAATTGCATTGGGAGGTGGGTAAGATGGCACGTGTATTAGTAGTCATTACTCCAGCTGAAGGGCATGTGAATCCATCGTTAGGATTAGTTACTCAGTTGATAGACAATGGTGAGGAAGTCATCTATGTGTGCACGGAGGAGTACCGTTCCCGAATTGAACAAACCGGTGCCCAGATCATTACCTATCCGTTTCCACAAGATGCCTTCTCTCATGATCCGGTGTTGAAACCCCAGGAATATACGCATTCTTATCAGTTCATTTATATGATGGTAAGCGGTATTATCCGGAGGATCATCCCCAATGTGCTACAGGTGATCGAGGATCAAAAGTTCGATTATATGATCTTTGACTCCCTGATGGGATGGGGAGGGACTATTCTTGCAGAAAAACTGGGAATTCCTGCGGTGTGCTCGATTGCATCCTTTGCTTTTGTGGAGCCTCTGGGGTCTAGCTCAGTTCTGAATGAGACGGAGACGAAGGAGCTTTATGAGGCTACGATGAAGATCACAACGGAGTTAGCTGAAGAGCTTCAAGTGAGTATTCCAGCCATGGAAGAGATTCCGGCACATGCAGGTCAGTTAAAGCTCGTGTACACCAGCCGTTATTTTCAGCCGCAGGCAGAAAAGCTGGATGATCGTTTTATTTTCACGGGTCCTTCGATCATAACACGTCAAGATGCTCCGACCTTCTCGTTTGAGGTGCTTCGTGAACGGTACCCGCAAACCGTGTACATTGCTATGGGTACGATTTTAAATAAAAATTTGGATTTCTATCAGCTTTGCTTTGAAGCATTAGGGGATCTACCCGTGAATGTTGTTCTATCTTCAGGAAAGTACACGGACATGACGCCGCTGGCGGATCAAGTTCCTCCTAATTTTATCGTCAAGCCATACATTGCCCAGTTGGACATGCTGCAGCATACCGATGTTTTTATTACACATGCTGGAATGAACAGCACAAGTGAGGCGTTATATTACAACGTTCCGATGGTGATGATTCCATTAACATCGGATCAGCCTCTTGTCGCCAATCGGGTACAGGAGCTCGGCGCGGGTATTACTTTAAATAAACATAATCTCAATGCAACTGATTTGAGAGAGGCATTAACAGAAGTACTACACAATTCACTTTATAGACGGCAGGCTTACCTCATTGGTGAATCTTTAAGGCAGGCAGGCGGTTACAAGCGAGCTGCCGAAATGATCATGAGTCATATGGGTTCAGGCCGGGGGAGTTACACAATTTAAATGGTTTTCGATTCAAAGTCGCTTAATAAGCGGCTTTTTTTGGTTTTAATAGTCTTAAGACTTGACCTACAGTTAACTCTATGTCTTATACTCGATTAGGCTTGCAAATTATATAAGGAATTGGAGATTTTATTTATTATGGCGAAAAGCACGAATTGGAATGTTTTTGGACTGGCAATACTACTAGGTTTATTTTCTACATTAGGTCCATTTACGATTGATATGTATTTACCGGCTTTTCCGGAGATTGCACAAAATATGAATACAACGGCATCACTTGTACAATTTAGCCTTACTGCTTGTTTATTAGGACTCGGTGTAGGACAACTGGTTATGGGTCCTTTGAGTGACGCGTACGGTAGACGTAGACCATTGTTGATCTGTATGGCAGCCTATATTATTTGTTCCTTGGCATGTGCTTTTGCTCCGAATATCGGGCTATTAATTTTGTTTCGTTTCACGCAAGGATTTGCGGCTTCAGCTGGAATTGTCATTTCCCGTGCGATAGCTAGAGATCTGTATAGTGGACATGAACTCACTAAATTTTTCTCTTTGCTGTTGCTTGTAGGGAATTTGGGGCCTTTGGCAGCACCCATCGCGGGAAGTGGGGTTCTTTCATTCACAACATGGATTGGCGTGTTTATCTGCCTTTCATTCTTGGGGATTTTCTTATTAATCATGACAAAGTGGAGCTTAAAAGAAACACACCCTATCGAAAGACGTATAGTTCCTGACTTCAAACAGCAATTGGGTAATTACAGAATGCTTCTGCGTGACCGCAAATTTGTTGGTTACATGCTGGCACAGGGAATCATGACGGCAGGGGTCTTTGCTTATGTGGCCGGAACCCCATTCATTTACCAAAATATATATGGAGTTACACCCACGGTATTTGCTATATTATTTGCTTCAAACGGCATCAGCTTGATCATCGGATCTCAAATCGTGGGTCGATTGGCTAAACGTATCCCTGAGCAGACGCTGCTATTATCGGGACTATGGCTTGCTATAATAGCAAGTGTTGCTGCTTTGGTCGTAACCCTGGCTCATGGTCCACTTTTCGCGTTGGTGATTCCATTGTTCTTCTTCGTATGCTCGATCGGCATTACGTCTACAGCGGCATTCCCACTTGCCATGGAGAGTCAAGCTAAGATGGCCGGAAGTGCAGCAGCACTGCTCGGCGTTGTTCCTTTTCTTCTGGGTGCACTGGTTGCTCCTCTAGTCGGCATCGCAGGTGAGGACACTGCCGTCCCATTAGGACTCACGTTATTAATGACCAGTATCATTGCCATTGTTACTTATTTCCTACTCGTTAAAAACGTCCCGCAGCATACACCTAATCATGCCCAGTCTAATGCTGAATTTTAGTATAGAAGGAACAGCTCGCCAAGCATTGGCGTGAGACATTATGAATATGATTCCATCACAAGTCGCTGCAATAGCGGCTTTTTTGGTTTTCCGTACTGAACGCTCAGCCTGAATTCGAGTAAGGCATTGTTAGAAAATGGAGAGACTAGGGAGGAGGGGGCTGTTCACTGCTTCATTTGGTATAAGCTTAATCTCTCTTGTACAGCATTCAGGACTTCTTCCGGAATCTCCTTCACCTTGATATCTTCTCCTAAAAAAAGCAACCAATTAGTGATTTCGGTTAACTCTTCTGAGTTATGAACATTCATAAATGCCTTTAGGAGGGCTGTAGTTTGGTATGGATTTGTATAGGCAATTGAAAACTTTAAAGGATGGTATTTTTTGAATTGCGCAATCGCCTTTGGACCAAGTTCCAGGACAAGATTGATAACTTCTTCCTGCGTATTTCGTTTGAGTTGTTCGACAATCTTTTTTGTACTCAGTCTTTTTTTCGCCGGGTATGCTTCGACATGGATGAGGTTGTCAACGGATACGATTCGTCTCTTTTCTTCCTCCAGGTCGAAACCTTCAATGATCCAATGGCCTTTTTGATGATGAAGGTGCAAGAGAACAATGGGATAAGACTTTGTTTTCTTCTCTTCTTGAACAGTGACTAACAAATAACGTTCTATAAGAAGAATTTGGATGAGTTTTTCCAAGGTAGGGTGAGGCAGGTCTGATAGATCAAGCAAGTCTGGATTATGGGGATTGGTCCCTTCAAAAAGCAATATTTGATTCAAGTGCACAAGGTCATCTTGCTGATTTTCTGAGATAAGGCCCAATAATTTTTCAGCCAAAGATTGACGACTCTTTAGATAAGGAAGCTGTTGATTTCTTGTCGCCATAAAGGCAATGAATAACGCTTTGATTTCATTATCGGTAAACCGGACCGTGGGCAGGAGGGAGTTGTTCATGACAAAATAACCCCCGTCCCGCCCAACTTCAGCGACAAGTGGCATTCCCATGGCTTCAATTTCTCTGATATCTCGAATGGCTGTTGAACGAGAAATATTAAATTCTCGCATGATTTCAGAGATAGTAAAGTGGGCACGGTTATTGATATACCGCGTGATGATATTTATGCGTTCAACTTTTTTCATGGGACCCCCTAAACAGTATCATATTCTGACATGATTTAAGGTTATTATAAACCTATCAAGTGAAAACACAAATCAATTGAAAATTGAAAGAGGACGGTGTAAATCATGAGTAATTATCATCTCGAAGAAAAAGAGAGCTTTATCGTGTTAGGTATTGGAACAGATCTTAAGAGCGACTATACAGACTATGTTGGCATCAGCAAGGAGAAGGCGGATTTTTGGTCCACGGTGAAAGAGGATGGAAGCCTTGACAAACTAAAGTCTCTGGCAACAAACGACTACATTTTTGCTGTAAACGAAGCAGTGAATAACCAGATGATGCATTATGCTGGTGTCATGACAGAAAAATCTCTGCCAGAAGCAACGAGAGTAATCCAATTTCCTAAGGGAGAATACCTTGTTGTGAAGGGTGAAGCAGAGACGGCTGATGCGCTCAGTAACATGCTTACTGGCATTGCCTTTGGTCAAGCCCTCCCCGTAGAAAAGGATTATGCTTATGTTGGAGGTCCAAATACAACAGTTGAAATGGGAGAGAAAAACGGTTTGGTATATGGTGAAATGTGGATTCCTGTTGTAAGGAATTAACTAAAGCATAAATAATCAATGCAAAAGAATCCCTTCTCTTATAGGAAGTGGATTCTTTTTTAGTTCGATGTCTAGTGATTATCATTTAATAGATTTAGTTTTCCTCAAGTATGTTATCATATTCTTTGTGATGACGGCTTCATTCGAGAACAGCTAAGTAATAAGCATTTTTTATTATTTACATAAAGTCAATGGAAGGCAGGAGATATAGCAGTATGGTCACGCTGATACTTTCGCTCGTTATGATTATAAACATATTACTCTCAGCGGTATTTTTGTTTTTTGAAAGGAGAGACATTGGTTATACTTGGGCCTGGCTCATGATATTTTACTTCATTCCTATTTTAGGTTTTATCGTTTATCTCTTTCTGGGACGTAACCTCAAAAAGAAAAATTTCTACGGACTTTCAGCTGAAGAGAGAAACTCCCTAAAGTTAATTGTCGAGAACCAGTTAGTGACATTGAAGGAGCAACGTAAGGAAAATAACCCACTGCTCATGAAATATGCTGACCTGATTCAATTGAATCTCACTTCATCCAATGCAATCCTAACCAATGACAATGAGATATTCATCTTCGATGATGGACAAGAGAAATTTGATTCTTTATTTGCTGATATCAAGGAAGCCAAGAAAGAGATTAACATCCAATATTACATTATTCAACCGGATTCCTTAGGGAAGAAATTACGAGATGAATTAACTATAAAAGCTAAAGAAGGCGTAAAAGTGCGAGTTCTCTATGACGAAATTGGTTCAAAGAAACTTTCATTGAAGTTTTTCAGAGAACTGATCTCTGCCGGTGGAGAAGTAGAGGTCTTTTTCCCATCACTGATTAGGCCATTAAATTTCCGTATGAATAATCGAAATCATCGAAAACTTTGTATTATTGATGGAGAGATTGCTTATATTGGCGGATTTAATCTAGGGAATGAGTATCTAGGCATGGATAAAAAGTTTGGATACTGGCGTGATACACATTTTAAAATGCACGGAGATGCCGTTAATCATATTCAAGGAAGGTTTATTTTGGATTGGAAACACGCCAGCAAATCCGATCAAGTCAGTTACGAACAATTCTCCTTCAACACAGCAAGGCTTGATGGTTCAAGTCCAGTCCAGATTGTGTCTAGTGGTCCTAACTCACAGGTGGAACACCTGAAGAATATGTACATCAAGCTTATAGTAAATGCCAAAAAGAGTGTGTATATTCAAACGCCTTACTTTATTCCTGACAGCACTTTTATGGATGCATGTAAAATCGCACTCCTATCCGGGGTGGATCTGCGCATTATGATTCCCAATAAGCCCGATCACCCGTTTGTATATTGGGCGACTTGGGCGTATGCTGGTGAATTATTGGACTATGGAGCCAAGATTCTGTTATATGATAATGGATTCTTACACGCAAAGACCATTGTAGTAGACGAAGAAGTCGCTTCAGTAGGCACGATGAATATTGATTCCCGGAGCTTTAGGTTGAATTTTGAGGTGAATGCAATTGTATATGACGAGCGAGTTGCGAAACAACTTCAAGAATTATTTCATCAAGATAGCCAGTTAAGTACAGAACTTACTTCTGATCGTTATAGAAATAGGTCCCTTATTATAAAATTTAAAGAAGGAATATCACGTCTTCTTTCACCTATTTTATAGCTCAGCTTCACTGCCGATGTTATACTCAACCAGGCACGATAAAACTTTTCACTGAAGTGCTTCTTAACGACTAGAGTATTAGCAAATCCTTCTTTAAGTCAACAGTTAATAGCTCTCTTCCAAATAGAAGAGAGCTTTTCCAATTACATGATATCAGGCTGCTAATTTAAAACGCCACTGCCGACTATTGTAACCTTTACTTCCGGGTGAAAACGAACTTGCGCATATTCTTTATTCCAGTTTAGGCTTTTCCATAAGTCCGGGTAATGGGCAATTAAATGTCTGCCAATACCGAAGGAATCACAACCACTTTGCTGAAGTGTCTTGATAATTTGTTCTGCGTCCTGAGTCATGTCATCGGATAACTGGCTGTTCAGACGTTCAATCGTGTCTTTTTCCTGAAGATGATTCATTGCATACTCAACGATCGTTACTGGAAGTTCGATATGGAGATTCACATCAATTTGGCTATCATTTGCCACTTTTACCGTGAGTTTGCGCTTAATTTGTGCGATATTTGCTTCATAAGTGACATAGTTTCGCGGGTTGTTGGAAGGCCCTGGGTGGACCTTTTTGACAAAACGCGCCGTTTTATTCCATTTCCCACTCATAATAATGTATAGAGGAGCCTGTTCGGTAGTAAGACTCCCATTAAACCTTTGCCCATGAAACAGGGCGATTCCCCGAGCATCAATCTCCTCTCCATCCTTATATAGATAAGGCAGTGTAAAATCCTGTCCCGGATCGAGCATGGGAGGGAGAAGGGTCTCTAACGTCATTTCCGGAAAAATACATAATTCCTCCAGACTCTTAATTTTTTTCGTAATAAAATCACCAATCAATATGCTACCAACTTTTTTTTGGTGTAACAGATCTCCAGCATCGCCATCCACAATCGCAATTTTTACATGTGAGGTTGGGTAATCGGGTTCCCGATATAAGACGTCCAGGTAGGGGTAGATATCATTTTGTGCAAGTTTGTTGCCGTATAAGATCATCCCATATTTGAAAAACCGGATATCACCAGTCACTTTAGCGCGAATTCTATCTGTACTTTGACGGACGGATCTTCCGGTGCCTGAGTGAACTTCATTACCGCTGCTCCCTTGTTGACTCTCAGAATCATCGACAATTTCAAGCGTCTGTTTAATTTCACCCTCTGAGGTGATGTCAAACGCCGAAGCATTAGCCAATCTTGCATCTTTTAAACTATCCTGATCCCAACATCCCGTCATCACCATGAGCAGGGTCAGCAGGATGAGGATTTTCCCCCGTTTACTCATATCATCTTCTCTTTTCGTTTCATTATATAAGATAGAACCAACAGGAGCAGAGGCAGGATCATGAGAAAAAAGTATGCCGATCTGTTGGCTATCGTACTAATTAACTCAAGTTTTTCCTTCTGTTGTGGCAGATACGCAATTATGCAAGAAGCAAGAACGACATAAGGCACCGCTTTTTTATGGTGTTTTTGTTTGAAGAGATAACTTATACCATAGGATGCGGTATAGTAATAGCCACATATGGCCCCAAAAATTGAAATTAACCAAATAGGGAGGAACAGGAAATCGGCCCGATCCATTGTTCCGAGTGGGATAGAGCGGAGCAGATATATGACCGGTTCAGGCATTAAGTCAAGTTGCTGGGGGCTGAACGCCGTTGAACAAATGAAAACGGTGAATGCATACAACACCACGACTACAGCACTTGCTAAAGCAACAGACTTGAGTTTGCCACCGCTGCTACCTTCAACCATAGGAAACACAACGAGAAAAAACTCGAATCCGAACATAGCCATTAATGTTTCGGTTGATCCACTAATGATATTGGGCCATCCCGCTTCGGTTAACGGCAAAAGATATAACAGATTGATTTCCTTGAGTCCATAACTGATCAATACCATCATGGGCAAGACCAAAAAGGAGATGAGTACCAGTACTCGGGCAATGATTCGTAATTTTTGCCGAACCAAATAGATACTGCTGAACAAGAAGAGGGCTAATATAGCCCACCGAGGCGTATCCTGCAGCATCCAGCGGTTAATCACACCGTAAGCGTTCACCAGAACAGAAGTACCCATTAACAGGAAATATCCAACGTAGGCAATGATCAGCAACTTGCCAATCCATTTACCCGTAATCAGCGTTACAATGTCATAAATGGATGAACTCGGGAATCTTCGCATCAAAAGCCAGCACAACAATATGACAAGTTGGATCAGGAACCCTCCAAGGAAAACAGAGATCCACCCACCGCCTTTAGAGAGAAGATGTATCCGGTAAGGGAGGGACAAAATATCTACACCAATTTCAAATTTCAAAATGAGCAAGAATAATTGTCCCTGAGTGATTGTCGTTTCCTTATTCACGTTTTTTCCAACTCCTAGAGAACTTCTGCTGATTCAGCCGCCGTGGGCGGGCATCATGAGGACGCCCGCGAAGCGCCCAAATGGGAAATCGAATCCATACATCCTTCATGTCAGCTAATCGGAAAGGGGCCACTGGAGCAAAATAAGGCGATCCGAAGTTTTCCATCTTACAGAGGTGAATGGTTAGAATCACCAGACCAAATGCGATGCCGATATATCCAAAAAGCGCCGCTCCAATCATCATTGGAAAGCGGAGAATACGGACTGCCGAACTCATCTCATGCGAAGGCACCAAAAACGACGAGATAGCAGTTAGCGATACCACAATAATCATTGTATAGGATACAAGCCCCGCACGAACGATAGCATCTCCGATAACCAAACCGCCAACGATGCCGATGGTCTGGCCCACTCGGCTGGGAAGTCGGACCCCGGCTTCTCTTAATACTTCAAAGATCAGTTCAAGCAACATTGCCTCTACAAGTGCAGGAAAGGGGATGTTCTGCAATGATTTCTTGATTGTGTGTGCCAGCTCGATCGGTAAAATGGCGGAGTGAAAAGAGATGGTTGCAATATAAACAGCAGGTAATGTAAAAGCAATGACAAAACTCATCATGCGAATTAACCGTAAAAAAGAACTGACAATCCAGCGACCATGATAATCATCCGGACTTTGATAAAAAGCAAAAAACGTAACTGGAGCAATAAGAGCTGACGGACTTCCTTCGGCAAGTATGGCGACGCGTCCTTCCATCAAGTTGGCAATAACCCGGTCAGGTCTTTCTGTATTGAGCTGCTGGGGAAACAGAGAGAAGGGGTTATCCTCCACAAATTCTTCAATAAAACCTGGAGCGAGCACCATATCTGAAGATATGGATGTGATTCGCTCTTTGACTTCGTTCACCAACTCCGGATTGGCCAAGTCCTGAAGATATACAACTGCAATTTTGGTATGTGTCTTCTCGCCGACGTTAAAATATCGAACGATTAAGGATGGACTGATAATTTGTCTGCGGATCAGATTCAAATTAACCGAAAGCTGCTCTACGAATCCATTGTGCGGACCTCGAATAACACCTTCGTTTTCCGGTTCGGTTGTGCTACGGACATACATTTTCTCGGTAGAGAGAATGTAAAACTCCGGGTACCCGTCGATTATGTAAAGACATTTCCCTTGAATAAGTGAGACTATTCCACGTTGCAGATCCGTATCTTTTCGACTTTCTAATGTGGTGAACGATGGGTAGATTTCCGAATGGGCTTGCTCATTTAGTGCGGTTAAGACATGTGTTTGAATGATCTCCTGATCTACAAGTGAATCGATATAGAGAAGCACACTGTGTACACCATTAAGTAGAAGCAATTGTTGTTTCAAATCGTCAGTACAGTAGAGGGACTGTTCCACATAAGAAATATTCATTTTTAATTCAGAGAAAGCCTGATTGGTTGGGGTCATTGATCCACCTCTTTATAAAATGCGACATGGATTATCTTGTGCAAAATCAAGACTATTATTCAATAGGCGCTTCTTATTCAAAGAACTTATAACCAAACATTGAAAAAATAGCTGTACTAAAATCCATAATTTACAATTCAATTAGAAACTTTTTCCTAAAACTAGCGTCTAATATTATGACTTTTTGAGGGGTTATAAATTACTAGAGAGTAGAAGGAGCCAAAGACAACGCATGAATATGAAAAAGAAATTATCTATTTTTACCGCTTTAGCCGTTTTTCAAGCATTTGCAGTCGGTTCTGTGAATGCGCAATCAGCACCGCAAGGTGACACCGCGTCAGTAAACACGGCCAATGTAGAATCAGTTGAGGTGTTAAAGCAAGAGCAGCCGATTGCAGAGCGTGAAGTGAAGACGGAGAGCAATAACAAATCTACCAATACTCCGACCGCTGAAGCCAAGGACACTCAAACCTCGACCGGCACTGAGGCAACACCCAAAACAGATAGCGAAAAACCTGCATTGGATGGGGGAGAGAGCACTGCAAACGAAACGGGTACGAAACCTGTAGTTCAAGAGGAAACACCTGAGGAGGAAACGCCAGCTACACCTGCTCAAATAGAGCAACCATCCATTGATGGAACGTCTCCTGTAGCAGCAGGTGGGAATCTGACGTTGTACATGAATAGCAACAAAATGGAGCAGGATGGAAAAACGTATCTTGCGGGCCAGCCAATGGCTGTAAAAAACGGTGTATCCTATGTTGCAATCCGTGCGCTGGTTGACCGTGTGGGATACGGCGTCAAATACGATAACAAAACCAAGGAAACCATCATTATTAGTGGTGAGGATGAACTCCGATTCAAGACTAACAGCAAAGACTATACGGTAAATGGAGAGACCAGAACGATGAAAGGCCCTGCGTATCAGCAAAAAAGTACATTCATGGTGCCGTTAACTTCCATTACTCAAGCTCTGAACATCACCTATAAAGTGAATCAGTCGGCTAAAACGGTTGTGTTGAATCTAAATACAAAACCTGTTGCAAGTTTCACCATTTCCCAAAAGGAAATCTTTGCGGGTGATCAAGTGGACTACGTGACTTCTAACAGTTCACCCAATGGAATGGATATCGTTGACGAACGCTGGACTGGTCGCCAAGATTCATTTGATCAAGCAGGTACATATACGATTTCATATCAAGTACAGGATTCCAACGGCCAATGGAGTGATCCCTATTCCGTTACCATTGAAGTATTGAGTCCTAATCTTCCTCCTGTAGCCATGTTCGCCACAGATAAAGAACAGTATAAAATGGGCGAAAAAATAACATACACAGACCAAAGTACAGATGATGAAAATAATATTGTTAAAGCGGTATGGGAGAACAATTCACTTGCGTTCTTTGAACCGGGTCCAAAAACGGTGACACTTACGGTTACTGACAATCACGGCGCTACGAACACGTATTCCAAAGTCATTACCATAACGAATGAGACCTTATATTCATTTACCGACTTCAATTTACTTTTCACGCCGGTAGGACAGAAATTCACCTTTAACGGCGGCGAAGTGACTACGATGGAGAAAGTCCCGTATACGTACATGGATGAGCCAAGTTTGCTGATCCGCAGTAACAGTCCGGAAACTGTGAATACGGAAGGCATTGTATATAAAGAATCATCTTCGGGGCAGACCCGTTTCATGATTCACCACGTGAACAATACAGGCAAAAGAGTAAAAATGTATGTGATTGCAACCAATAACAATCCAAATCCGGCCGTATTTGAACAACAGAATATGGGCTTTGCCGGCCCTACACCGTATGCTACCGTAGCTGGGAAATTGTCTATTGATAAATGGTTCAAGTCAATTCAGACTGGAGCGGATCAAAAGAAAGAGTACCTTCAACCTGGGGAAAGCAAACTGATTTTGACAGAACTTAATAAAACGCCAATGAAAGAAGGACAAGTCATTTCTCTCTATTCGGACGCTTATAGTGATTATTCCCTAGACTATAACGTTATCCTGGTGGAAGAAAATAAAGATCCGTTTGAGGCTCTGCCATTGTTACCTGTGCTTGATCGTGACGGAGTACACAACCGTGGTACGTACCCGAATGCGACTCGCATTATAAAGTACGATGAGCACGTGGGAATC
Source organism: Paenibacillus sp. FSL k6-2145 (assembly GCF_037976585.1). Taxonomy (NCBI): domain Bacteria; kingdom Bacillati; phylum Bacillota; class Bacilli; order Caryophanales; family Paenibacillaceae; genus Paenibacillus; species Paenibacillus sp. FSL k6-2145. The sequence continues at coordinate 5,649,262 of NZ_CP150267.1, forward strand.
AAACCTGCCCGTCTGCCACTTGGTGACAATTCAAGCGATCCCAATCTGGTAGGAACAGATCCGATGGCTTACACAGACGCATCCAATGCGGGTAATTTCGGCGTATTGTACAAAATCACGCTGACCAATGTTGCACCGCGTACACTTATCTCCTTTAACCCTCGTGGAGGGAAGTACTCCGGAGTAGCTCTGGTGAACAATCAGTTGGTATCGATTGCCGAAGGTAACGTTGCAGTTGCCAATTCAAGTGAACAAAGCGTGCTTTACCGCACCGGTTCAACTGGAGAGAGCGTAACCATTCTATTCTCTGCCGCACCAGGAAGCAACCTGCCGGTGAATCTGCTCTTTACACCACTCCCATCGGAGAAGTAATCTAGTTGTCTCTTATAACGAATAGTTTGAGTGGCGCGTTAATCATCGACAGAAAAGACTCCGTATGGAGTCTTTTCTTTTCACTACTTATTTCTACTAAGGAGGAATCAAATTCCGATGAATGTAGTCGTCAAGTTGATACGTGAATTCAAAGAGCGGGATACCCGGCGTTTGTTGAAAGATTATCGAGACAGAGTGGGGCTTATCAGGAAACGGAATTTGGAAGTTTGGGATGATCAGCGCCTGCAAGCAGAATCTCTTCGACTGCAAGAAGAAGCAAGATCAGGCACGCCTTTGGATGATCTGCTTGTTGATGCTTATGCTCTAGTCTGCGAGGTTGCGAAGAGAACACTCGGATTACAGCCTTACGATGTGCAAATTATGGCTGCGATTGCTTTGCACGAGAGATTGTTGATCGAGCAGCATACCGGTGAAGGAAAAACACTCTCTGCTGTTATGCCTGTTTATCTCAACGCTTTGACAGGCAAAGGCGTTCATGTGCTTACTTTTAACGACTACTTGGCAAATCGAGATGCCGAGTGGATGGGCCCGATCTATCGCTTTCTTGGGTTAACGGTAAGCTCGGTTCAAGCGGGCATGAGCCTGTTCGAGAAACGGGAAGCTTACGCCAAGGATATAACCTATGTTAAGGCTAAAGAAGCAGGGTTCGATTATTTGCGTGACACAATAGCATTCAATGAGGCTGATACCGTACACCGTCCTTTCCACTACGTCATCGTTGACGAAGCGGATTCATTGCTTCTTGATGAAGCGCGGGTGCCGCTAGTCATTAGTGGCGATTCGAGTGCTTCCAAGAGTGATGGCAATCTTTTCGCAGAAGTGGCCCGGCAGCTGCAGCCAGGTGAGCATTACGATTTTGACGAGTTCCAACGGAACGTTTACTTGAATGAAGCCGGTGCTGCAAAAGCGGAGTTGCTGCTGGGATGCGGCAATTTGTACGATAGCCATAACAGTCATTGGTTAACGTCATTGAATTGTGCGCTGCATGTGGAATCGTTATTAAAAAAAGACGTCGATTATATCGTCCGGGACGGTGTAATTGAGCTAATCGAAGAACATACAGGTCGTGTGGCCGAAAACAGGTATTTGCCGGACGGGTTGCAAGCTGCCATTGTGGCCAAAGAAGGGTTACAGTGGAAGGCCGGTGGGAGAATTCTCGGCACGATCACCATTCAGCACTTTATTAGCCTGTATTCGGGAATTTGCGGAATGACGGCTACAGCGCACACTTCAGCAATGGAATTTGAGGATATCTATGCGTTACAGGTCGTGCGAATTCCGCCGAACCAACCAAACATACGGATTGACCACAAGCATCGAATTTACACCCATAAAGAAGCCAAATATAAGGCGCTTGTACAAGAAATCTCTTCCGTCCATAGGGTGGGACGCCCCATTCTTATTGGTACCTCAAGCGTTGAGGAGTCTGACATGCTAGCGGAGGAGCTTGCCGCTGCTGGTGTACCTTGCCAGGTTCTGAATGCAAAAAACGATGCAAAAGAAGCCGAAATCATCCCTAAAGCCGGAGAAATCGGGGCAGTAACGGTATCTACGAATATGGCAGGACGCGGCGTCGATATTCGTCTCGGTGGCGGCAACCCCGCGCAGGCAGAAGTAATTGCCAAGCTTGGCGGATTATACGTAATAGGTACATATGTGAACGAAAGTATGCGGATTGATGACCAGCTGCGCGGACGTTGCGGCCGCCAAGGTGACCCTGGAGCATCCGTATTTTATATTAGCCTGGAAGACGAGTTGATGCTTCGGTTTGGCATTCATAAACTGTTTCGCGCTCCCAATCAGGACGAGGTTCTTGATGATCCGGCGCTCCACAGCAAAATCGAGCACATTCAGCGCGTTATTATAGGCCAAAACTTCGATATTCAGCGGGAATTGAACTGTTATTCGGATATGGTGGAAGATCAGAGGCGAATTCTATACGAGGAGCGGCTCGGAATTTTGAAAGCTGAGAGACCGATGAGCCCATCGGAGCAGCGGGTACGGCTTTTTTATATCGACGAGTTCTGGGCTGACCATCTGGCATTCGTTTCTTACATTCGTGAAAGCATTCATCTCGAGAGCATTACCAGTCGCAACCCGATCGACGAGTTTCATACGCAAATCACCCAAGCATTCGAGCAAATTTCTGCTAAAATAGATCATGAGTCGGCCCATATGCTTAGAAAACTTGGAGGTTCGAATGATCCGGCGAAATGGGAACAGTTCGGTCTGAAGAGTCCTATTTCGACTCGAACCTATATGATCAACGATCAATACAGCCAAGATAAGCGCAGCTCATGGACCGGAACGACGGTATTTGCTTTTTGGGGCAGTAAGATTTTGAAGCTGTTACTGAAGCCAGTATATAGGATGTCAAAATAGTAATGGGAGCGTGACAATCGATGAACAATAGAGAACGGTTTTCGAGCCGGGTCGATTCGTATTTGAAATACCGCCCGAGTTATTCAAAAGAGGCTATTGACTATTTGTACGACGTCGTTGGTTTACATGTGAACAGTAATATAGCAGACATCGGTTCAGGTACTGGCATCATCTCAAAACTACTTCTGGAACGCGGAAGTTATGTAGCCGCAGTCGAGCCAAATCAGGCAATGCGGGAGGCCGCCGAGCAAATGTTAGAAAGTAATCCGCAATTCCAGAGTATAGCAGGTTCCGCAGAATCTACTGGATTACCTGATCAGTCGGTTGATTTTATTGTCTGCGCTCAGGCATTTCACTGGTTTGATCGCTCTGCAGCCCAAATCGAGTTTCGCAGAATTCTGCGGCCAGGTGGGAGAGTAATACTCATCTGGAATTCACGTCTTACAGACGGTACTCCATTTCGTGAAGAGTACAATCAACTGCTCCATACATATGGAACCGACTATGAAAAAGTTAATCATAAAAATATTTCTCAGACGATGTTGCTCTCTTTTTTCAAGGAAGGTTCAATGCATGAAATGCGATTCAGAATGAGTCAGGAGTTCGATTTCGAAGGATTGAAAGGCCGTTTGTTATCATCTTCTTACAGCCCTGTACCCGGGCATGCAAATTACGATCCAATGATGACGGAACTGCGGAATTTATTTGATAAAAATAATCAAGAGGGTACTGTTCATTTCGATTATGAAACTGAGATTTTTTGGGGAGAAGTATAAATACGGCATTGAAAGTCGCTACTATAGCGGCTTTTTTTTATTTTAGTGGAACAAGTTCTTGTCTCAGTTGCCGGGATTAGCTGTTGGAACGAGCCCAGGCACACTTCCTTAAAATCTTATAAGAAATTCTTGATATTTCAGAAATTTATCCGATAGGTGGGTGCTATTATACAAATACAAACAAAGACGAGGTGATGAAATGCAAGCAAAGTTGGCAGCGGACGCCATTCCCATCTCCAAAAAGCGAAAGACATGGATAAGGACAATACAAAAGTACAAAGTGATGTATGCTCTCTTATTACCAGCCTTAATTTACTTTGCGGTATTCAAATACATTCCTATGGCGGGAATCATGATTGCTTTTAAAAACTACAACCTGGCTTTGGGACTATGGGATAGCCCATGGGTAGGATTCAAAAATTTTACGGATTTTATGAACGGCGTTTATTTCTGGGACATCATGAAAAATACGATCATCATATCGCTTTATAAGCTATTGTTCGGTTTCTCCGCTCCCATCGTACTAGCTTTACTCCTCAATGAAGTGTATAGCCAATGGTTTAAAAAAATCGTACAGACAATCACTTATTTGCCTCATTTTCTGTCATGGGTCATCGTTTATGGAATTATGGTAGCATTACTAGCCCCAGGCGACGGTCTCTTTAACATGATTTTAAAGGATTTTGGTGTTGAACCCATCTCGTTTCTAACGGAACCTGCCTGGGGCAGAATGCTGATCATCTTATCTGAAGTATGGAAGGATATTGGATGGGGGGCGATTTTGTACCTTGCCGCCTTGGCAGGAATCGATCCAAGCTTATATGAAGCGGCTCGAATAGATGGCGCTTCCAAATGGAGACAGCTCTGGCATATCACGTTACCTGGCATTCGAGGAGTCATTATTCTGATGCTGATTCTGAAATTAAGTCATATCCTGGATGCAGGTTTTGACCAAATATTCATGTTTGCCAACACCTTTAACCAAGAGAAGATCGATATTATCGACACATGGGTATACCGGGAAGGGTTGGAGCGTCTTAAGATCGGCTTGGCTACTGCTGTAGGATTGTTTAAAGCTGTCATCGGATTTGCTTTAGTATTGGCAGCGAATAAGCTCGCCAAAAAATTCGATGGGCAAATTTGGTGAGGTGGTCTTTAGAATGATCCATTTGACAATCGGAGAAAAAGTCTGGCAAACCGTCGTTTATGTAATTCTTATTTTGTTATCCCTACTGTGCGTGCTACCGTTTCTATATGTGGTTGCTGTCTCCGTAACGCCAGAATCGGAAGTATTAAGAAGAGGGATTGTGATTATACCAGAATCCTTTACCTTTCTGGCCTATAAAGAAGTATTCATTTCTCATGGGATCTGGCAGGCGTATAAAATTACGTTGTTCCGAACGATTGTAGGCACTGCGTTAAATGTGTTTTTTACGGTAATCGCGGCCTACCCGTTATCCAAAAAATATTTGCCCGGAAGAAGTCCGTTTTTACTCTTCATTGTGTTTACCATGATGTTCAGTGGGGGGTTAATTCCGACTTATTTACTAATTCGTTCCTTGGGATTGTTAAACAGTCCGTGGGTATTGATCATTCCAAATCTCATTAGTGCATTTAATCTGGTGATCATCAAAGGTTTTTTTGAGCAATTACCTGGTGAAATCGAGGAATCAGCGAGGGTAGACGGTGCGAGTGAGCTTCAGACGTTATGGCGGATCATTTTACCCTTGTCCTTACCCGTACTTTCTACCATTTCCCTATTTTACGCAGTCGGGCATTGGAACAGTTATTTTGATGCCATTGTATATATCAATGATTCCAACTACATGCCACTTCAAGTGATATTGCGCAACATCCTGCTTAACGTCGCAACTCAAAGTGCTGATTCGCTCGCCAATTCCGGCGCTGTCAGTACGTTTGCTGTGCAAATGGCTACAGTTGTTGTAACTACGGTCCCGATATTGATCGTTTATCCATTTTTGCAAAAACATTTTACCAAAGGTGTACTCCTGGGATCCGTTAAAGGTTAAAAGGTGTTCCAACCTAACTTATTACGGGGAAACCGTGATAATATACAAGCAAAGGAGAGGTCAATATGCAGCGTAAAAAGATTTCATTTGCTATTCTGTCGGCAATCTTAGGACTTGGAACGCTATTGTCAGGATGTGGGGGAAATGAAGAAGTTACATCGACAACTTCGATTAATTCTCAAGGCCAGTTTGCAACCAAAATGAAAATCTCAATGTTTAACCAAGGTACTTTTAATGCTGCTGCTCCAGTACCTCCACGTGATGAAGATATTCAACGCCAAATGTTGGAAGAAGAGATGAACATCGACTTGGATATGATGATTCCTCAAGCGGGTCAAGCAACAACCAAACTGAATACACTCATTGCAGGCGGGGATATTCCAGACTTGATCTTCTTGAAGAGCCGTGCTGATCTCGCGCAATATTACGACCAAGGTGTTCTTGCGGATTTGACACCGTATATGGACCAATTCCCTGAACTACAGAAACGATTTGGCACCGATTCATGGGAGGCAATGTCCTATCAAGGAAAAACCATTGGAGTTCCAGGTTATGATAATGTAAACGGTATCAGTCGAAGCTTCTTCATCCGTAACGATTGGCTGAAAAAGCTAAATATGGAGGTACCAACGACACCTGACGAGTTGTTCGAAGTTATGAAAGCCTTTACAGAGAAAGATCCGGACGGTAATGGCAAAAATGATACGTACGGATTCATTGGCGGTATGAATAAAGAAGGTAATCTGCAAACCTACGGCTTTGATAGCTTGATGTGGATGTTTGGCGTTAATCCTCCTTCGGCCGTTGAGATAAAAGATAATGAACCGGTATTCCTGTTTATCGATCCCAAAATGAAAGAGGCACTTGCTTACATTAATAAAATGATGGCAGCCAAGGTGGTTGACCCAGACTGGGTGACGATGAATTCGCCTGATTTGTTGGACCAAAAGATGTTTAAGGGTAAAATTGGCTTTATGATCAGAGATGCTCGCAGACTGGAACCGGATTATCAACAGAAAATGAAAGAAATTAGTGGAGAAGTTCCGGAATGGATTGTCATCCCTCCGATGAAAGGTCCTTACGGGGATCAAATTGTAGAGAGAAAATCATTCCAGGGCAATTCATGGGCCATATCCGCAAAAGCGGACGAGGACAAAATCATTCGGATCTTGTCCATGCTAAATTATCTCTTTACGGATGAAGAAGCTTATCCAAACTTTGCATACGGAATTAAAGGCATCCATTGGGATGTCGTAGACGGCAAGATCAAGAATAAAACCTCCGAGTTATCAAAGGAAATGAAAGAGAAGTACCTATGGGTCGATCATTATAGAATGCCGCGCCGTGGTGATGATGCGGAGTACTTCAGTTTCCAAAATCCGAAGACAGCGGAAGCTTTCAAGGACAATCAGCAATATGTGGGGCCAACGTTGCCCGGAAATTTATTGACCCCTGACCCAAGCGATACCTTGGATGCTGACCGCACACGTTTCATTAATGAAAGCTTGGTTAAGTTTATGACGGGCAAAGAGCCTCTCTCCAACTGGGACAATTTCCTCCAGACGCTGGATACCAAGTTTGACATGCAGAAATATAAGGAAACAGCAATCCAGCAATTTAAAGAAGCCGGCCTTATCAAGTAAAAATAAACGAAGAGAGAGTGGCTATTCGTAGCCCCTCTCTTTATTAGCATATGCTATTCTTAGTTTAAAACGGAACTAAAAGGAAGATGATCAATGCGAAGAAGAATCAGCTTGCCTTTAAAATTATTTTTTATCGTGTTTGCCTTTGTATTAGGCTGCATCATCTTGATAAGCCAATTATCTTATCGCTATGTGCAAAAGGAAATAAGAACCAATGACATTTTTTACACCAATCAAATACTAGACAAGGTAGACCAGTATTTCACCGTTAACTTTTCCTCCTTCCAGACGATTCTCTTCTCAGTTGAAACATCAGTGAAAGCCAACATTAACAATACCGAAGTGATTAAAAAGCAATTAAGAGAGCTGTATGAACTCAACAGTATTTATGTCAGTAATATTTATTTGATCAAAAACGATTTATCGATTCTGGGTGGAAGTACACCTACTCGAATATTCGATGAACCTTTAGCTGAAAGAGCACCTTTATTTGATGCGGCTGACAAGAATAGAAGGACTACCTTTGTTAGTGAACCTTACAAATCAAAGTATTCCGGCTGGACCGTTACGATGGTTCGATACCTGAACGGTGCTCCGTTTCCTATGGCCATTGCGGTTGATTTGGATCTAAATGCCATTGAAGAAACCTTGTTTAAGATTAATAAACAGGAACAAATGAATCTGGCTCTGATCACTGCGTCAGGTAAGATCATTGCCGGATTTTCTGAAAATAAAGGACCTCTGAATATTCAAGATCATTCTTTTTCGATCGGAGAGACGTCAGCGGAAGAAATTCTGAATACAACAGAAACAAACCTTCAACTGTATACCAACGATGGTACTCCGGTTTCCCTTTTGAAAAAACCGACGGAGAAATTCAACTGGACCATCATCTCGATTAACGACGAGTCACGCTTGAAAGCAGCATTGTCCCGATTGGAAACCTATTATATTGAGCTTCTTGCTGCAGGTCTTCTCTTAAGTTTGTTCATTTCTTATTTGGTTGCCAAATATATCAGGAAACCACTTTATACACTCAAAACAAAAATGAAGCAGGTAGAGCAAGGCATCCTCACAACAACAATAACCATTAATCGAAACGATGAGTTTGGAGATCTTTCACGAGCATTCGATCGTATGTTGCAGCAAATTGTGGAACTGATTCGCCGGGCCGAGCTTCATAATGAGCTTGAGCGGAAGCTGGAAATCCAAGTGTTACAGTCTCAAATAAACCCTCATTTTCTGTATAACACGCTTGGTTCCATCAGCAATGTGATACGTCTCGGACAAATAGAGAAAGTAGATGTGGTAATCGGGTCGCTCATTTCATTATTGGAATACGGGATAGACGACGCTTCAGAGAAGGTTTCCCTACGTCAGGAACTACGCAATGTAGCCGACTATATCGAGATCCAGAACATTCGGTATAACCGAAACTTCAATTTGATTGAAGATATCGAAGCAGGGTTAATGGATTTTCCGGTTTTCCGAATGCTGCTGCAGCCTCTTGTGGAGAATAGTATCTTCCATGGTTATAACGGTGGGGCAATTGAGGGCCCTATTACGATTCATGCCTACAGGGAGGGTGGCATCGTCATCATCGAAGTTGTTGACCAAGGTGAGGGAATTCCAGCCGATAAAATAAAGCATATTTTAATCTCAGAACCGAGTGAAGAGGAAGTGAAAAGAAAAAGAATCGGGCTGAATAATATTCAGGGTCGAATAAGACTTCACTACGGAGATCAATTCGGACTGGATATTATTAGCATACCTAAGGAAATAACCCGTATACGTGCTTTATTCCCGGCAGAATTGCAAAAAGGAGATGCATAATGGGGAAAGAATATACCTGCTTCATTGTTGACGATGAAGACCTGATTATTCAACGATTGGAATTGTTTTTTAATGAACTCTCTCATAGGGATAGACGTTTTGTTCTAGTGGGCAAAGCGAATAATGGGCTGAATGGGATCGAGGAGATCATAAAACTTAAACCGGATATCGTTATATCTGATATTGTAATGCCGCGAATGGATGGCATCTCCATGATTGAGCAGCTCAAGGCGGAGCTCCCCCATACCCAATACATACTTTTGACCGCCTATTCATCCTTCGAATACGCTCAGCGGGCGATTCAAGCCAACGTATTGGAGTACATTGTAAAGGTTCCGCTGAGGGAAGCCGATTTGAATCGAGCGTTGGATAAGGCAGCCGGAATTTTAAATGAGTTTGAGAAAAAAGAAGCGGAATTTCACTCATTAAACGTATCCGTACTTGAAAATAAATATAGAGTCCGCAAACAATTTTTTAACGAATTGATTCGAGGTGAAATTCCTTCTCATCGGGCATCGGATTTTGCCAATCGTATGCAGTTTCATTTTTTTCAAGCCAACTATTGCTGCTTCATCGTTGAGATGAATACGTATGAAAGTTTCCGCAACGAATACGCAGCGGCAGATCAAAACATCTTGAAATATGCGATTACAAATATCATTGAAGAAACGGTGATGAGTGGTGGCAGCGGCGTAGCTGCGGATCTGTCGGATAATCGTTTTATTGGCTTTTTATCCTGGGAAAATAACCGCAGTGATATGGAAACGGAATATGCTTGCCTATCCTTGGGAGGGCAGATTGTCTCTCATTTGCATCAATATTTGAATAAAAAGGTATCGGTTGCTTTTGGAAGTCCGCACAGGGGCTGGGAATCGATCAAACAGGCGTATACGGAAGCTAAAAATGTGAGTGAGGATTTCTATTATCATACCGAGAAAGTCGTAAAAACACCGATGCATCGGTTCCAATACCATAATGACAAAAAAGCAGACTTTCAGCAGAAGCTGGCTGATTTTCTTATACGGCTTAAAAGGAAGATTTCCAAGGAAGAGCTGGATAATGCACTTGCCGATCTGTCGCAATTTGTTACGGACCATAAAATCCACAAGTCCATCATGGTGCCAATGATTAGAGACTTGTACAGAGACATTACCGTGAAATTTAAGTCGGGGAATAAGATGGCCACGGAAGTTCCAGACTTCCCCATGGAATTTATGGCTTTTCAGGAGCAGCTCGCCTATATTGGCGACTTCACGTTCGAATATGTGCATGCGGGCCAACTGTTACATCGTGCAGAAATTATGAGTGCTATGCATTTTATAGAGAAAAACTTGAAACAACGTTTAACGTTGGAGACCATTGCGGAGGAAGTGAATTTAGCGCCATCGTATTTTAGCAGCTTATTCAAAAAAACAATGAACGAAGGCGTGATCAGCTACATCAACCGTAAAAAAATCCATCTCGCCCTCGAGTTGTTAAACGTTCGGGATTATTCTTTATTGGAATTGTGCGAGGAAGTAGGCATCGTCAATGAAGGGTATTTTTGCAAACTGTTTAAAGAATATACGGGGGATACACCTAAACAATATCGGATAAAAATGACACGGTAGGAATCCTAATAAGGATGCAAAAAATGTATGATTTTCTCGCGAAATCCTGTAAAAAAAAACGGACCAAAACCATTACCATGATAGGAGTATCTAATCATGGAGGTTATCAAAATGGAGCTTATGAAAGCAGATGTAACCGTCATAGGTGGAGGAATTGCCGGGATATGTGCTGCCATTGCTGCCGCACGCCAAGGGCTACAGGTTTCACTTATCAACGATCGGCCGGTGCTTGGGGGAAATGCGAGCAGCGAGGTCAGAGTTCATATCAACGGGTCGGCATATCTTGGAAACAGTCCATCCTATTATGCTCGCGAAGGCGGGTTGGTGGAAGAACTCAAGCTGAAGATCTTTCATTATAATCCGTTATACAACAAAAAACTTATGCTTTCGCTTTCGGATACGGTTTTGCTCGACATGGTGTATGATGAGCCCAACATTTCTCTATTTCTGAATACATGTGTGCATGAAACGGGCATGGAGAACGGCAGAATCAAATGGGTGGAGGGCCTTCAATTGGCTTCAGAGAGAAAATTTCGTTTTGAAAGCCCTACCTATATCGATTGCTCCGGGGATGGAATTGTTGGGTACCAAGCAGGTGCTCACTTCCGATGGGGAAGAGAGGCGAAGCATGAATACCAGGAGGAGCTCGCTCCAGAAGTGGCGGATCATTACACCATGGGCGATACGATTCTGTTTCAAGCCCGTGACGTAGACTATGCCGTTCCTTACAAAAGGCCAGGCTTTGCGTATGATATTACGAAGCTGGAGTTTTTTGATAGTATCAGAAAAGGATTAAACCATCGGTCTTTTCCAAGGAAAATCAACGGGCTTGGCGGATTGTGGTGGCTGGAATACGGCGGACATATGGATATTATCAAGAATAATGAAGACATCGCCTTGGAACTGCGGAAATTGGTGTACGGGATATGGGATTATATCAAAAATAGCGGTGAGTTTGATGATGTAGACAATCTCATCCTGGATTATGTATGCCCGATTCCGGGAAAGCGAGAGTCGAGACGGTTTATAGGGGAACACATGCTGTCTCAAAACGATCTTACAGCAAAGCCTCATTTCGAAGATGCTGTATCCGTCGGAGGGTGGTATATGGATCTGCATGCGAATAAAGGCATCTACGATGAGGGGCCGGCTACCGCGTGGAACTTTGTGCCGGGATTGTATAATATCCCGTTTCGCAGCTTATTTTCACGTAATATCCCAAATCTCATGTTCGCTGGCCGTAATATAAGCGCTACTCATGTAGCTTTTGGGTCTACAAGGGTCATGGCAACCTGTGGTTGTATGGGGCAGGCCGTAGGAACGGCTGCTTCGTTATGCGTAAAATATGAGACAGATCCCGCTGACATCGTCAAAGCGCATATGGGTGAGCTTCAGGCGCAGCTTCTTCGAGACGGGCAAACGATTGTAGGCCTTCAAGAGCCGTTGGACCCTTATTTCGCAGACGGATTAACGATTCGTGCCTCGTCTCAGCGAAGCTATGAACAACTTCATCCAACCGAAGAGGTCTCCTTGGAGAAAGCGTTATGTTTGGTCTTGCCGATTCAGACATCAGTGGTTGAGAGTGTGCAGATCAAAATTAAAAATAGATCCGAGCATTCGGAAACGTTGCAAGTGAAGCTGTTTGGCGGGGAGCGGAAGGAAAACTATATTCCCGCCAACGAACTGAAGGGCTACAACTTGGTGATTTCAGCGGGTCACGATGACTGGATTACACTGGACCTCAGCTGCAAGAAGCCAGAAGACGACAAAATCTATATCGTATTGGCAGGTACGGCGAGCCTTACCGTACACAACAATGAAGAGAAAATGACTGGAACGGTGAGCTTCCTTTATAGACCGGAAGAGCCATCCAGGCTGAAGAAACTTAATAAGAGCATTTGCTTCAAAGACCTGATACCATCCCAGGATATGTATAATCCCGCAAATGTCGTCAACGGCTTCTCTAGACCTTATGGTCTGCCAAACGGCTGGATTTCGGAACGTACAGAAGGACAGGAATGGTTGGAATTTGGTTTTGCAAGCCCCAAGAATCTGGATGAAATCCATCTTGTTTTTAATTCGCAGCTGAATTTGGAGCATTTCGACGATCCAATCGAGTCGTTGATTCAAGATTATGATGTGACCTTAACCTTAGAAGACGGAACCAAAAGCGAAATTAAAGTCCGCGGGAATTATCTTTCGTTGAATAAACATCAAGTGTTTGCAAAAGGTGTAACCCAAATCCGGTTTGATTTCTGTGCAACGTATGGTTCATCTTATTATGAAGTGTTTGCTGTAAAATTTTTTGCTCCTAAAAACGCTAAGTTAGGGCGGGTGAAGTCGTGATGAAGGAATTTTTCCCACGAAGAGGGCTGCCTAATGTCATTCAGAAGTTAGAAAATGGAGAAACCGTGACCATCGTCTATTTTGGCGGCAGTAATACACGTTCGAAAGGATACAGGGTCATGACGGCGGATTGGCTGCGAGGGCAATATCCCCATGCCGATATCCGCGCTGTGAATGCAGGCATTGATGGGACAGGATCGGACCTCGGCTGCGCCCGTTTGGAGACAGATGTGCTTCGTCATCAGCCTGATCTCGTGTTTGTTGAATTTGTTGGCAACGATGGCGGAGTTCCCGAATCCAAGGCGCGGATCGAAGGCATTGTCCGACAGATTCGCAAGCGGAACCGGTTTACCGATATCCTGTTTGTATATACGGTTAAGGAGCGGGATTTGACCTCATTTCAATCCGGCGAATACCAGAAGGGCGCTCTTATGCAAGAGGAAATCGCCGACTATTACGGTATTCCTTCGATTCATCTGGGCGTGGCGGTCAGTCAATTGGTTTTGGATGGAAAGCTCATTTTCACCTCAAGTGCAGATGTGGCCATTCCCGGAGCTGTTATTTTCACGCATGATTCGATCCATCCAACGATTCCCGAAGGACATCAGATTTACACAGATACAATCATTCGGTCTTTTGAGAAAATGAGAGAGCTTCGAGATCACGTGGGAAAGGTCGAACATCACTTGCCGCAGGACCCCTTGGTCCCGGCCAATCCTTGGGAGTATGCAACCATGCTGCCACTGGATCGTCTTACTCATTTTTCCGCTGGGTGGTCTTACATGACCCCTGATGATTTTCCTTTAGTGCGTGAGTATGATTGGTTGTTCCCCGGTCTATGGCGAGCAGTTGATCCCGGAGAAGCGATCACAGTGGAGTTTGAGGGAACCCACATCGGCTTATTTGATATCGGGGGGCCGGATTCTGGCCGATTGAAGGTGTCGGTGGATGGAAGGGAACCCTTCCTTGTTGATCGGTTCACACCATATAACGATCATAATCGAAATCAATATGTTTTCTTGCCAGAGCTACCAAATGGGAAACATACCGTTCGCTTCGAGATCGATCACGAGAAAACTGACAAAGCGGCCGTGTTTGAGGCAAGTGGCAATGAACGAAGTATGGAACATGTTCGGCAACATCCAGCTTGGTATGATCAAACGGTCATTCAGCTTGGAAAGTTGTTATTGGTGCAGCCGCCATTATAATTGATTGGTTCACTTGGAACACTTGGAAGACCTATATTCTATTTGGCTGCAACTGAGCAATCAATTAGGATGTAGGTTTTTTTTTTACTTTACTTAAAATCGTATAAGAAATTCTTAAAATGAAAGAAATTTCACCGTGACGTAACATGCTAAGATGAAAACGACAGAACGGGATTTAGGCAGAAGGATAAAATTAAGTGCTTTTTTACGATCATTCGAGCAAAAGGCAATGCATTTATGGAAGCGTTATCATTACGAGGAGAGGCTGTGAATTGTATGGTCAAAAGGAAGCTGTTTTTTTTCATCGTTTTCATGTTGACGATCGTAGTTCCTTTCAGCCTGATCGGAATAAGGGCCGCTTACGCGGAGACCTTACCTTATCAGACCATTATCATCGATGACGGTAGCATTAAGATCAATGATGTTGTGACACCTGATGCGGGTAACGAGAACAATGGATATTCGGCTCCAAATTGGACTACAAGCACAGGGGTGAAGGGGTATGATCTTTCCAGCACCAAATATACAAGTACAGCAGGCAGAACGATAACATGGAATCCACGCTTGGAAGCAGGAACGGCGAAAATATCGTTCTATAAGCTGGACTGGGCAGATAAAGCAGATAGCAATGTGAAAATTGAGATCGTTCATAATGGAACAACGGATGTAGTCTTTATGGATCTAAGACCCTCATCTGGCGCTCCAGCAGGGTGGGTTGATTTGGGAGAGTACTATTTTTCTGGAGTTGGCGAAGAATTTGTTCAATTGACCCGGTCTACCGGCACCACAAACACGATCCTTACGCGCGCGGATGCGGTCAAGTTCGAAGGGAATATAAAGCAGAAAGAGCCACATAAGACAATTATCATTGATGATGGGAGCCTCACAATTGATAATGTCGTCACTGTTGATTCAGGAAACGTCAGTAACGGGTTCTCCGCTCCTTATTGGACGACAAGTGCAGGAGTGAAGGGATACAATAATTCCAGTTCCAAATTTACAGACGCTGTAGGTAGAAGCATCACCTGGAATCCACGCTTGGAAGCAGGGACGGCGAGAATATCGTTCTATAAGCTGGATTGGGCGGATAAAGCAGATAGTAATGTGAAAATTGAGATTGTTCATAACGGGGTTACGGATGTTAAGTTTATGGATCTTAGACCTTCGTCAGGTCCATCGGTTGGATGGGTGGATCTGGGGGAGTATGAGTTTAGTGGTGATGATAGCGAATTTGTCAGGCTGACTCGAACGCAGCCTTCTACGGGTACAATTATTACGCGGGCCGATGCAGTCAAGTTCGAGGGGAATATCCGGCAACAAGCACCACCGCTGCCCCCGCTAAGAAGCCGTACCTTAGCGAATCTCAGTTACACAGAGAAAGGCAGCATCGAAAATGCTAATTACAAGGCAACCTTTTATGAGGCAGCATGGGATGAAGGTAAATCTATCGTTCGTGACATGTTCTACAAAAACACGGAGACAGGGAACTGGGTTCCAATCAATAATGAATCGGAAAGACTTGA
The DNA here is from genome assembly GCF_037976585.1 of Paenibacillus sp. FSL k6-2145. Lineage (NCBI taxonomy): Bacteria > Bacillati > Bacillota > Bacilli > Caryophanales > Paenibacillaceae > Paenibacillus > Paenibacillus sp. FSL k6-2145. The sequence continues at coordinate 5,665,006 of NZ_CP150267.1, forward strand.
GGAACAATGGGTTTTATTGGACGGGAATGCGGGGAGCCGAACCAATTACTATGATACGATGAACAAACGCTGGATTACATTCGACGGGGTCCATTTTCCCGACAGCCAGACGGCGATATTAACAGACTCTACACATGGCAGTGATTACGATTTTGAAGTGAACTGGTCCATGGCAGGGGATAAACCAGATGTCTCTTTTGCCTTTACGCCTCGCCGCGACGGCAATTATGTGATTGGATATCAGTCCTTCACGACAGAGTCCGCCTCGGGCATCAATGAAGTGTTAAATGGATTCAGGTCACATGCCAAAATGGTAGGTACAGTGGAATCAACAAGCTTGAGAGAGCTGAGCGCTCCGATGAGCCTGGTCGAGAAGAAGGATGGTTCGGGAAATCCATTGACGTATGGCGTATTTGTACCTTCGGAAGAGCTTCCGGTTGAATTTGAACCGACGGGAGGCGTTACGAAACAACGCCTTGGCATGAGCCTGGTAAACAACGAAGGTAGCGTGCAGCCAATCCTGTATGCGCCTCAGTTGGGGAATTATTCACAAATGACGGCTGAAAGTACCTATCAATTTCATATGGGGCTAATCGCTCAAAAAAGCAATCTGTATGAGTCCTACGTGGATATTCTTCGCAATGAGTACGATTATTCTGCATACCGGGAAAATGTTTCAAATAAATCGCTTACTGACGCGATGTTTAATATGATTGATCTACTTAAAATTGAGCCGCAAGGGGACGACTCTGTGAATTATGTCCCATCACCCAGCGGGTGGTGGAGCCGTGCCAAGGGTTTTATCGATATCGAAAACGAAGATAGCGTCCGAACAAGCTCAAATGCGGTTCTTTTGGGAGCTTACTATTTGACTGGAGATGACCAGCTATACGATACGAGAGCACTGCCGTCCGTCCAGTATGGCGTATCGCGAAATGGTATCGGTTGGTCGCCAACGCAGAAAAAAGTATACGGTGTGCCTTCGTTATGGAAAATGGCTACTCTGCCGTTCGATGTTTCAAGCGTAGCCGCTGTCAATCAGATGATGGGCACTTCGGCAGGAATTGGTGCACTCGCTCAGGAAGAGTACCTTGTGCGTGACCCGGATCAGAAAGACAGGGGGCCGGTCATTCAACCCCTGATGATGTATCGGATGACGGGAGATGCGAAGTATTTGCAAGCTGCGAAGGATGCAGCCGACAGCTATATCACGCAACATATCGATACGCCTGCATCTGTCGATGTGAGTAAAAATGAGTTCATTTATTATTATAGCAAGCTGTGGATGGAGATCTTGGAGCTATATGAGGAAACGCAGGATCCCAAATACTTGGATGCCGCCTATAAGGAAGCCAAACGGTATGCAACCATGTTTGTTGCTCGTCCAGTTCCTGAAGGTAACGTTACGATTCCTCAGCCGGAGACATATAATTACGCGGAGTCGTTCCATTGGCCGGAAAGTGGTAAATTTCAATATCCTAGGCTTAAGCTTCCCGAAGATATTGCCGGAGGCGTTCAAGCGGAGCGTTGGCTTGTTTCACCGAGCGGACTGACGTTTGAAGCAGGAAGTACAACCGGTTATTATCGGATGAATGCTCAGGAAGCTCCATTCATGCTGAGATTGTCGCTTTATACAGGGGATAAACTGCTGCAGGATATTGCTCATAATGCGGTTATTGGACGATATTCCAGTTATCCAGGTTATTATTATAAAGGCTTCGCCGTTAGCCAACTTGAACCGGACTTTCCTCTGGAAGGCCCAAGCGGGGCTACATCCATCTATTATCACCATATTCCGGGGCAACTCGGGCAAACGATGGATTATTTGATCAGCGAACAATCATTGAAATCAAAAGGGAGCATTACGTTTCCTTCCGTTTTTGAAACGAATTTTTTATGGTTCAAATATCACCTTTATGGGAATAAACCAGGTCAATTTTATGGTAACTCCGACGTTTGGCTATGGATGCCCAAGGGGATTATTAAGACCAACCATCCTCAATTGAATTGGATAACGGGTGAGAGCGGGGATAAATTCTACATCGGGTTAAGCAACGCATCGTCAGATGAAGTTCAGACTCCAATTGAATTAAATGAACAAATCATTGGATTCAACCCGGCACAGGATTATACCGTATCGATCATCCGCGACAATGGTACACCAGAGCAAGCAGTTATGAGTGGCGGAATCATTCAAGCTACGGTTTCAGGCAAGGGAATCACTGCGATCATTGTAGAGGGACTTGATATTGATGTACCGCTGCATCAGGTCAGAACGGCAGATACATCGGATGCAAGTTATTTCTTTGATACACACAGTCCAATTGATGCGGTTAAAGGCATGCTGATCGTTAAGCCTGACGAAACGGTTTGTGATGCTTATGTGCAGGCCAAAACGACAAAACCAGCGACAATCCATTATTCCTTGGATGGCGGGGCCACGTATACGAGCGTCCCAGATACGATCTATCCGATGGAATGGTCGATACGGGTGAATGATTTATCCCAAACCTTTACGTATTACGTGGAATCGGAGGGGAAACAGACCCGTAAGCGGACACTCTATCTGCCGGATCAGGTATCGGAAACTCCAGTCCAACCCGATGGACAGGATAGTTCAACCATCGTTGTGGATAATACGGAGGCGGAGACAGAAGGCGTCTGGATAAGGGATACGACGGCTAACGATTATTATTATGATAACTATGTGTATGCCAAATCTACGACCGGCACAGCGACAAGCAAAATGAGATGGCGGCCTGAGCTGCCGGAAAGTGTCACTTACAGTGTGTATTACAAGATTCCGCAAATCACTGCAACGAGTGAAAATTGGGCAACAAATGCCTCATTTACCGTTTATCACAGCGGCGGCTCCGAAACGGTGACAGTTGATGAGACAACAGCGAATGGTACTTGGGTGCAACTGGGAGATTATCCTTTTGCTGCAGGCGATAGCGGGTACGTGGAATTAACCAATAAGGCCAACAAATCCAGAGTCGTTGCCGATGCAATCATGTGGGTGGACCCAAACAGGATACCGCAATTGGAGTCTGCTGTGATCATGTCCGATCGGAACGAGCTGCAGATGACTCAAACCGCACAACTGAGCGTAACCGGTTATTTAGATAACGGTTTGATCGGTGATCTTACACAGGCTGATGTGCAGTATCTCGTTGATCGTACGGATCTGGCTGAAGTGAATAGCAGTGGGGTGTTGACCCTTCTTAATCTTGATGGAGACACGGATCACATTGAGGTATGGGCTACTGTCACGATTGACGGAGTGACCTTAACCACACCGCCTTTGACCATCACGATCAGGGACCTAACGGTTATCGTCGATAGTACAAATACAACAGGGTTATACACGACAGAAGGGTCTTGGAGCCAAAGCAATTTAGCCGGATACAAAATTGGGGTTAAATCCCGCTATTCAACAGTTCAAGGATCATCAGCCACGTGGAAAGGCGAGTTTCCAGAGGGGAAATATACGGTCTCGATCTACAAACTTGTCCATACGACGGGAAACGATAATAATGTCAAAGTGGAAGTGAAACATAAAACGGGTACCGAGGTCATCTATATGGATGCAACGGTCGGCTCATCAGGTTGGGTTAATCTGGGAATGTTCGACTTTACGGGTGACGGCAGCGAGTATGTCCGATTAACCAGGGTTACGCCTACAACGGTAGACCCGCCAACGCTTCCTGCGGATATGATCTATACGAGGGTTGACGCTGTTATGTTCGAACGGCATTCCGATGATTCGGATCTGCTTGCAAATGAGGTTCAAGGTGAACCGACACTTTCTGAATAAGGGCAGTGATTTATGAATGGAAGTGGAACAACGGTAAGTGATGTTATACAAATGATTGCAAAATAACGCTAAGAGCCGAGTGGATCAAAACGATCCATTCGGCTCTTTATGTCTAAGTGCAAGAAAGTTTGGTTACAAGGGAAGGCAGTCGGCCAACTTCCTCTTACCACCCATTGATCACTTAAGTTTGCCAAATCCAACTTTTTTGGATGCTCGTAAAAAAATTGCCGCTTTCAGATTATGTTTCGTCACACTCAAAACGTTTCTCTAGACCCACACAAATCTTCAATGGTACCATCATACACGTGCTTGAATTGAAGATTGCAGGAGGATATCATGTGGATCAACTTAAATACGATAATCTAAAGCTGGGGGAGCGCGGAGCTATCATCAGCATTATCGCCTACATATGTTTGACCGTATTAAAACTGATCGTTGGCAATATGGCCGGATCAGAAGCGCTCAAGGCGGATGGATTAAACAATGCCACCGATATTGTGGCCTCAATAGCTGTACTGATCGGTTTGAAGCTTGCCCAACGCCCAGCCGACACAGATCATACATATGGTCACTGGAGAGCAGAGACCGTTGCGTCACTTGTTGCTTCTTTCATTATGATGGCAGTAGGTTTACAAGTACTGTTTGAAGCCATTGGTTCAGTGTTTCAGGGTACATATGAATCTCCGGATATCATCGCTGCGTATACAGGCATTTTCTGCGCGGTTGTCATGTATGTGGTCTATCGCTATAACAAGAGACTTGCTACACGTATTAAAAGTCAGGCGGTCATGGCTGCAGCTCGTGATAACATTTCCGATGCCTGGGTGAGCACCGGTACGGTCATTGGGATCGTGGGTTCCCAGTTCGGCCTCCCATGGCTGGACCCTGTAACGGCTGTCATTGTAGGTTTCCTGATCTGCAAGACCGCTTGGGACATTTTCAAGGAAGCCACACATCATCTGACGGACGGTTTTGATGTTGAACTGATTCAGGAGTACAAAAAAACGATTGCCGGAATTGATAGCGTAGAGACAGTTAAAGACGTGAGAGCGCGGAACTATGGCAATAACGTTGTAGTAGACGTTGTCATAACAGTCCATGCTGAGCTGGATCTTCAACAAGCACACGATATCTGTACAGACGTGGAGAACGAGTTGATGGAGGAGCATGACGTGTACACTGTTCACGTTCATGTGGAACCTGATATTTTGAAAGAGTGCATTGGATAGCAAGCTTATATTAAGAGAGACTCGGCAAAACAAAAAAACCAGTAAGCTTTACTTATTCACTGGTTTTTTGCTGATTTCAATTGTTCACTTTTAAAAGAATCCGCGCGTTATATATCCCATACATGACTATCTCGGCAAATTATAGGTAATCAGATTGTTATATTTATCCGCATGTTTCTGTTCGTCCAGGATGATTCCCCACACCGTGTCTTTATATATGCCATAAGGGAGACCAAACCATATTTTTCTATACTTTTCCACGGCCGCCAATTCACCCTGAAACGCCTTTTGCAATCCGGCAAGGTAAGAGGGGAGCGTCTCAACTGGCTCACTGCTTACACCTGAAATCTCCTGGCCTGTCAGATCCTTGTACATTTGGCGAAACATTTGATTATGTCCGCGTTCATCATTGCGGATGCTCGTGATGATGGCAGCCTGAGTAGCATCGGGTGACAACTGAATCAGTGAATCATAGAACATCTCATCGTTTCGTTCTCCCTGTACAGCCGTTTTGATTAATTCAAGTGCTTCGACTGATGATGTTGCCCATACCGGAGTAAAAGTGTACCTGTAACCATAAGGATATGCCACATACATTACGAATCCCTCCAAGACAAATATGAGTTAAGATATGCACGTATGCCCATCAGCGTTAACCCATATACTCTGTCCCGTCTTATTAATCGAAAGCTTCAGTGGAACTTTACTTGGTATACCTCAATATTTTACTGTAAACATAGGCAAGAACAAATGGCAGGAGGTATGACAAAAAGGTCCAAAGAATGTTCCATCCATTAAAATAAATGACATGCCCCATCATTTTGGCAACCCATTCGATTAATGTCAGCGACAAGGATGCAACAAGGATCGCTAACCATGGCTTGGCGCCTTTATCTAAAATCGTATACATCATCAGGCAGCCAGCGATCGGATAGACTCCAAGGTCCATTGGAAGAGCAGCCAAGGATTGATTATGAGTATTCGGAAGAATATTCCAGAAGTAATTAAACCCGATATTGTTGATGGATGCTGAAATAGCCACACCAAGTGGATAATATAGAATGAGGATTGTAAAGTTCCGACGCAGAATCCACACACCCAATATAATGGGAATGACCATACCCAACAGAATGTTTCCTAACATGCCATTTTCCTCCAAAGCTTTGTTACTTCTGTAGTTTCACTATAAGCTGCATCACTCCGTTGTCTTGTCTTCCAGAAGGCGATCCACCTTATCTGTAAGTGCATCCAATTTTTTATCATAATGCTTGTACGTATAAAATCCAATGACTGCTTTGACTGCAAAAAAGAGCACCGCAGCAATGACAATGAGAATATAATTGTGGGCAAGCTGCCTTAACCAATCGTTAACTGCATTAATCGGATTTCTCTCCCTTCAATGCAAGTGGTTTTGTATAAGGTAACCAAATCCATGGGATATAATGCATATCAGCAAATTCGGAATAGGTATGTGTGAGTCCGAACGTCAAAAAGGCCGCTTACCCAACAAGGATAAGCGGCCTTTTTATTATTTATTCACATCTGGAGGACTTAAATAGACTTCAACAGCAGAAATCGATACACAAACGTGGAACTGTCCATTCCGCTGAATTCCGACTGTTGCCTCGCCAATCGGCTGGTAGTGTTATGAATTCTCGATAGCCTGGAATCGCCTTCCCCACATTCAACCGCTTTCATTTTTGGGTTGTCAACTTCTGCTTTCAATTATACATAATCGTTTCATATACACGAATGTGAATTCATAGATTTTGTCCGCTGATACTCACAGTTCAGAATAAAAGCGAATGAACTTTCAACTTTCTTGTGGACAATATTTCATAAAATATATTTATTTTTAAAGCGATGAAGTATATTGCACACGAAAAGGTGTTGCATTTTGTCGAAATACATGCTAAATTATCGATGTAAACGTTTATAAAGTTTTAAACAACATCATATATGATTCAATTTGGCGTGTTACTGTTCGGCAGGCAAGGCTTAAATTGGGTGGTTTGTATATTTATTATACCCACCCTATTTAGGCCTTTTTTTATGCACAAATTTAGGGGTGAGGTGTTTTTATGAATTACAAAGATACCGCTAAGGCTATCCTTGAAAAGGTTGGCGGACAAGAAAATATTAATGATTTTCTCCATTGTTCCACCCGGTTAAGAATGAATCTGAAAAACCCGGATAAAGCAAAAACCGAAGAGATTAAAGCCATGGATGGTGTTATGGGAGCGGTATACAGCGGGGGACAATATCAGATCATTATCGGAAATGATGTAAGCTATGTTTATAATGAACTGAAACCAATGGTGAATATGAACCCGGAAGAAAACTCACAGCCCAAGAAAAAAAGAGATATGAGTTTCAAAGGTTTATTTGAAAGCTTTGCGGGATTAATTACGGGCATCTTCCAGCCGATTATTCCGGCAATCGCAGCAGCAGGGATGTTTAAAGCTTTGCTGTTGTTGTGCACATCCCTTGGCATCATGTCAAAAGATAGTCAGATCTATGCATTACTGCTTAACATCGCTGACGCAGCTTTTTATTTCTTACCTGTTTTGCTGGCATACTCAAGTGCACAAAAATTCAAAACGAATCCTTATATTGCAGCCACGCTGGCGGGGAGTTTATTACACCCTAAGATGATTGCGCTGCTCGCAGGAGAAGTACCTGTGCATATTGCCGGTATTCCTGTTCCTAACATAAGTTATGCATCCAGCGTTTTACCGATCATTCTGACCGTTTGGCTCATGTCTTATGTTGAGAAATTCGCAGATAAGGTCTCCCCTGGACCAGTGAAGATTTTCCTTAAACCTTTGATTGTTATACTTGTGATGGCACCTTTGGCTCTTACGATTTTGGGCCCTATTGGTAACTACTTGGGGGTAGGTTTGTCTGACGGTTTATTCTGGATTCAAGGTAAAATTGGTTGGTTAACTGTTGTTATTTTGGCTGTATTTCTGCCATTTATCGTGATGTTCGGAATGCACAAAGTGTTTTACCCCGTTATTTTCGCAGCGATGGTTTCACCAGGATATGAAACGTTGATTCACAGTGCGATGCTTTCTTCTAACATGGCACAAGGCGCCGGAGCTCTTGCTGTCTGGTTCTTGGCGAAAGATAAAAAATTGAAACAAGTTGCCCTGCCAGCCGGGATATCCGGGTTGTTCGGCATTACGGAACCTGCGCTGTATGGGGTACATCTGCGGTTGAAACGAACCTTGGTAGCTTGTATGATTGGAGCGGGATCAGCAGGACTCTTTGCGGGGATTGTCAACTTGAAGGCCTATGCAGCAGTAGGGCCTGGTCTGGCTTCTTTACCGATGTTTATCGGGGCTGAGAACAACTTTACCTATGCACTGATTACGGCAGCAATTTCAATCATTGTGACTCCAATTGCCGTGTATTTCATCGGCTTCAATGATCCCGGAGCAGAGGGGACTGCAAAAGCTTCATCAGAAGAGCCTACTCCAGTGGAAACCACTCAAGCGGCACCGAAGAAAGAGAAATTACAATCACGTCTGGTTGTGTTCTCCCCGATTGAAGGAGAGGCCATTCCGTTAAAAGATGTGAACGATGAAGCGTTTTCTCAAGAAGCGATGGGTAAAGGCATGGCGATCAGACCTTCCAAAGGTCAAGTCGTAGCTCCATTTGATGGAACCGTTGAAACGGTGTTTCGCACCAAACATTCCATCGGTCTGAGATCGGTAGAAGGCATTGAGATTCTGATTCACATTGGGATTGATACAGTAAAATTAAAAGGACAGTATTTCAATGTTGTTGTGCAAGAGGGCGATACCGTGAAACACGGTCAGCTTCTGATTGAGTTTGATATGGAAGCCATTGAAAAAGCAGGATACGATACAACAACACCGGTTATTGTCACAAACAGTGGTGATTATCTTGAAATCCTTGGATATGAGAAAACAGAGAAAATAGGACCTGAGACACCACTTATAACCATTTTGTAATATTATGGGGTGAAATTCACCCTGAACATAGAGGAGCATGGATATGAGAGTAGTTAAGGTTCTCAATACAAGTATTGTTTTGGCCAAGCGTAATGACAACAAAGAAATTATCGCAATGGGCAAGGGAATCGGATTCAGAAGCAGACCCGGGGACATCATTAACGAAAATGAGATCGAAAAGGTATACGTCGTTGAGAATGAAGACATGTCCTCGGATATGACAGCTCTGATGAAAGAGACGCCAGAAGAGTATTTAATTTTGGCAGACGAAATCATATCTTATGCAAAACAAGTATTATCACGCGATCTAAGCGAAAATCTCTATTTTTCGTTAACAGATCACCTTCATATGGCTGCTAAACGATTCAAATCCAACATCACGATACAAAATCGAATGTTGTGGGAGGTTCAGAAGTTCTACCCTCAAGAGTTCCTCATTGGAAAGCAGGCGTTGAAGTTTATTGAAATTAAACTTGGACTGGATCTGCCAGAAGAGGAGGCAGCTAACATCGCCTTCCATCTGGTCAATGCGCAACAAACGGAACAGAACATGAGTCAGGTGATGATTATGACCAACACCGTAAAGGATATTTTGAATATCATTCGCATTCATTACGGTATTGAACTGGACACCTTAAGTATTAACTATTCACGATTTTTGACTCATTTACAGTTTTTTGTTCAGCGATTATTGGAGAACACAATGCTTGAATCCAAGGACGATGAATTGCTTGAACGGATCTCTGGCAAATATCCGGAGGAGAGCAGCTGTGTTTCGAAGATTAATAACTACATCGGTGCCAAATTTGAACGATTCATGTCCAACGAAGAGATGTTATACCTCATCATTCACATTAGCCGTGTGATGGACAGAACTGATTAACAGGAGGATGATTAGATGACAACAATCAGAAGGTTTCCCGAAGGATTTTTATGGGGCGGCGCAATTGCAGCGAATCAGGCTGAAGGTGCCTGGAACGTTGCGGGTAAAGGGATTTCCACTGCCGATCTGGCGATGAATAAGAAAAATATAAGTAAAGCTGACTATAAAAAGCAAAACGCCGTGAGCTCGGAGCAGCTGGAAGCCGCACTTCAGGATCAAACTACAGTGAACTATCCGAAACGAAGAGGAATTGACTTCTATCACCGCTATCCAGATGATCTCGCATTAATGGGCGAGATGGGAATCAAAACGTTGCGTACGTCTATTGCGTGGACTCGAATTTTCCCGAATGGAAATGAAACAACTGCAAACGAAGAAGGATTGCTTTTCTACGATCGCCTGTTTGATGAGATGATTAAAAATGGCATTGAACCCTTGGTTACTCTATCTCACTATGAGATGCCGATGTATCTCGTTGATCATTATGGGGGATGGACATCCAGAGAAGTTGTTGATTTCTTTGTGCGCTTCAGCACAACGGTATTTAACCGGTACAAAGATAAAGTCAAGTATTGGATCACCTTTAATGAAATTGACGGGATCGTTCGGCATCCGTTTACCAATGGTGGAATTGTTCCGGATCGATTTGAGAATATTGAGCAGGCTGTATACCAATCGCTCCATCATCAATTCGTTGCGAGTGCTTACGCTGTAAAGCTTTGTCATGAGATTATTCCGACTGCCCAGATAGGTTGTATGCTGACAACTTTGCTGCACTATCCTCATACATGTAATCCGTTAGATGTGCTGGCAGCACACAAAAATAATCAATTTAATCTGTTCTTTACCGACGTTCAGGTGCGCGGCGCTTATCCAGGTTACATCGAGAGATATTTTAAAGAGAATAACATTGTTATTGAAAAAGCCGAAGACGACAGCAAGCTGTTAAAAGAATATACGGCCGACTTCATATCGTTCAGTTATTATAATTCATTTGTGGCCAGCGCGGATAGCGAAGGCTTGGAAACAGTTAGTGGTAACACGATGGGAGGCATCAAGAACCCATATCTGCCTGTCAGTGATTGGGGATGGCAAATTGATCCGATCGGTCTGAGACTGGCACTCAACAATCTGTACAGCCGTTACCAGGTTCCGTTGTTTATTGTAGAAAATGGACTAGGTGCTTACGATACCGTTCAAGAAGACGGTACAATCAGCGATCCTTATCGCATTGAATACCTGCGTTCTCATATTGAACAAATGCATGAGGCATTGTTGGATGGAGTTGAAATCATCGGGTATACGGTATGGGGAATTATCGACCTAATCAGTTATTCCTCTTCGGAAATGGAAAAACGTTATGGTTTAATCCACGTAGATCAGGATAATGACGGCAATGGCACGTTGGAGAGAAGAAGGAAGGAAAGCTTCTTCTGGTATCAAAACTTGATTTCAAACAATGGACTATAACATAAACGACAAAAAGGGTGAACTTCGGTTCACCCTTTTTCATATCCATCTTATTCAACTCAGAACGGTATTAGCTTATCAAGTCGCTTACACACAAAGCAGTTTATGCAAAAATGAGTCGGATAATCAGGAACCTTACATTATATCGGATTCAGTTATACAAATGGAGAGAAGGGCTTAAGTTTTTCTAAGATTAACCGAAATGTATGGAGTTATTTTTATTGATGCTTGCTGAGAATATCAAATATGATCTTAGCATTATCTGTGTTATCGATCAAACCGGCGAAGCGATGACTTGCCGGGCCGTAAGCATAGACCGGAACATCTTCACCTGTATGTCCACCTGTTGTCCAGCCCGTAAATGAACGGTTATCAATAATTGCTTCAATGGCATTATCAATCTTTGTTACGTCCGCACTTTTGGCTGCTTCTTTCACGGATTGAATCTCTTCCGGCTTCAACTCCAGTTTCAGATAACTTTTGAGTGTTTCTTCAACCGAAGCACCTTTTGCAATTTGTGCTGCCATGAAGTCAGGCGTACGCAGTGCAGCTTTGATCGGGTCTACGAAGAAGTTGTATTCTCCGTCTTTTCCGAGCGTAAGTCCGCCCGTGGAGTGGTCGGCAGTAGCTACAACAAGTGTTTCACCGTCTTTTTTGGCAAAATCAATAGCTGCCTGAAATGCTGCTGCGAAATCTTCCATTTCACTCATCGCGCCAACGATATCATTATCATGTCCTGCCCAGTCGATCTGGCTGCCTTCGACCATTAGAAAGAATCCTTTGTCGTTCGAACTGAGACGATCAATCGCTGTATTGGTCATCTCAGCCAATGATGGAGTTGAAGCACTACGATCAATCAACTTGTCCAGTCCTCCGTCCGCAAACAGTCCAAGAACTTGTTGATTCTTATCCGCAAGGAGAGAGGAACGATCTGTGACATAGCTAAATCCGGCCTTCTGGAATTCTTTCGTCAGGTCACGACCCTCGCGTACAAAATTGGATTTCCCTCCACCCAGAAGTACATCCACTTTATGCTTGCCGTTAATCAACTCATCATAATAATCGTCCGCAATAGCATCCATATTTTTTCGGCTGATATCATGGGCACCAAATGCAGCTGGTGTGGCATGAGTGATCTCCGATGTAGCCACGAGTCCGGTGGCCTTCCCGTTTTCTTTTGCCTGCTCAAGTACGGTTTTGACTTCCTTCTGCTCAGGGTCAACCGCAATGGCCGCATTGTAGGTTTTCACACCTGCCGACATGGCTGTTGCTGCCGAAGCGGAATCCGTCACATTTTGTTTATCATCATCCGGATAGGTCATTTGTGCACCAACCAGATAAGGGTCAAAAACGGTTTTGTCCATGCCCTTCGTTGAAGGGTCATCTTTAATATAACGGTAGGCGGAAGTATAAGAGGTCCCCATGCCATCCCCAATGAGGAAGATGATGTTCTTAATTTGTTTTTTCTCCACACTTACAGCTTGAACGGCACTTGCTTGTCCGGCAGACAAGAGAGTAGAAGCCGATACAGCCAGAGTCAGCGCTACCGCTGGTAATACTCTTTTAGATAATTTCAAAATGATTCCTCCTCATAATATCTCAATAACAAAATGAATGCATGAATCTATATTCATTTGTTCATCATTAAGAAGATTAGCATTTATTTGTAAATGAAAACCAAGAATTTTGTATACCTGAGGTAAAATAAAGGCGATGTGTTAATTCTATGCAACATACGAGATTACAAACATATACTCATCCCGCTGTTTTTGAAGTATGATACAACATAAGTAGAACGCTTTCATTTTTATATTACTGTTAATATAAAATCAATTTCATTTTCAGGAGGCTCTTTACCATTGACCAAAACAACTCCAAATTATGATGGGTATCTCTTTGTACATTTTATTGGCGAACAACCAGATGGAGAGCAGGTTTATTTCTCTTATAGCGAGGATGGTCTTCACTGGAAGGACCTTAATGGCGGCTCACCTGTGCTGTTTTCCGACCTTGGAGAAAAGGGGGTACGGGACCCGTTTCTGGTTCGTTCAGTCAAGGATAATAAATTTTATCTGATTGCTACGGATCTCCGCATCACAAGCGGCAAAGGATGGTCTCAAGCCGTTAATGCCGGGAGCCGTGACGTAATTGTATGGGAATCCAGCGATCTCGTATACTGGTCATCCCCATGGAACGTTACACTAGGTGTCGAGGGCGCTGGATGTGTCTGGGCACCAGAAGCTGTGTATGATGAAATGGCAGATGAGTTTCTTGTATTCTGGGCTTCTGCGACGCAGGAACCTCAAGAGCAAGAAAGAAAGCAAAAAATATACAGCGCTCGTACAAAAGACTTTCGTACGTTTTCTGCATCGGAAAAATACATTGAGCGGGATAATCACATTATAGATACAACGATTCTTCCTGCGGATGGAGCTTACTATCGATACTCCAAGGATGAAACAACCAAAAACATACGGGTAGAAAAAGGAGACTCTCTCGACAAAGAGGCGTTTGTTACGCTGCAAGCCCCGGTACTGGAGGCTTTGGCAGGAGTGGAGGGACCTCAAATCTTTAAATTCAATGACCGGGAGGAATGGTGCCTGATTGTTGATCGATTTGCTGAAGGCAAGGGGTATCTTCCTCTGTTGACTACAGATCTGGGAAGCGGAGAATTCCGAATTGTCCCTTATGGTGATTTTGATATGGGAACGAATCAAAAGCGTCATGGAAGTGTCCTGCCAATCACAGCTGAGGAGTGCAGCCGGCTTCTCGCTGCTTACGGAGATGGTCATCAGGTGCTTCCCGGACAATATGCCGATCCTGATGTCGCACAGTTTGGGGATCGTTACTATATGTATCCAACAACAGATGGCTTCGAGGGGTGGTCGGGGACACAGTTCAAGGTGTTTTCTTCTTCAGACCTGAAGCATTGGCGAGACGAAGGCGTGATCCTTGATCTGGGAACAGAGGATGTTGCCTGGGCAACCGGTAATGCCTGGGCACCGGCAATTGCAAGCCGAAACGGAAAGTTCTATTTTTATTTCTGTGGCAAAATGCGGAACGGCGAGAGTGCCATTGGCGTTGCTGTAGCAGATACACCGATTGGTCCATTCCTGGCCGAGTCGCAGCCTTTAATCACAATGGAGCAGTTGAAACGTCTGGGCATTACCATGGGACAAGCGATTGATCCCTCTATCTATGTCGAAGATAATGGAAAACCGTATCTACTATTTGGCAATGGACATGCTGCCATTGTGGAGCTCGGTGAAGACATGATAAGTGTAGTGGAGGACACAATGAGCAATCTGGCGGGATTGCATGATTTTCGTGAGGCGGTAACCGTGTTAAAGCAGGGCGGACTATACCACTTTACGTGGTCCTGTGATGATACAGGCAGCGAAGATTATCATGTGAATTACGGTACGTCAGAGCAATTATACGGTCCTGTTACCTATCAATACCCGATTCTGAGCAAAAATGTCGAGAAGGGCATGCTGGGCACAGGTCATCACTGTATATTTAATGATTCCCAAACGGGTCAATATCAGATTGCCTATCACCGTTTTGTCACGCCACTATCCAGATTTTCCTCTGGAAAGGGTTATCACCGCGAAATATGTATGGACCCGCTTCTGTTTGGTAAGGACGGACTGATTCAGCCTGTTATACTCTAATATAAGACGTTTCAATAAATCGCTATCTATAATGGCCTGATACAACATGAATGCCTGTTAAATGTCGCTTTTAGCGGTTTTGGCAGGCATTTTTATCATCTTTATCTTTCACCTGGAACAAGCAAAAACCTTAGGGTTGAGCGGGTATGTGACTAATTGAACGCATTCAATCCAGAATACATTTGACATGCGAATTAATAAATCGTATTATTACGATATAACGATTTAGGAGGAATACTTGTGAACACTCCCGCTTTTGACAGCAATAACATTAAACAGTTCGATGAACCAGCTAATCTGCTGAAAGCTTTGTCTCACCCCATTCGTTTATGCATTGTTCGGGGACTGATGATGAAAAAAAAATGTAATGTTTCTTATATGCAGGAATGTCTGGATCTTCCCCAATCAACAGTCTCGCAACACCTCCAGAAGCTTCGTAGTGCAGGTATTGTTGCTACGGAGCGGAATGGTCTTGAAGTAAACTATGTGCTTGCCGATCAACGGGTTGAACAGATTATTAAAACTTTGTTTGAAAAGGATGATTGTGAATCATGAGCAAAAAAGTACTTATTGTTGGCGGTGTAGCTGGAGGTGCTTCTGCAGCTGCACGTCTTCGCCGTCTGGATGAACATGCCGAAATTATTATCTTTGAGAAGGGACCCTATATCTCATTTGCCAATTGTGGTTTACCTTATTATATAGGTGGCACAATCGATGATCGAGAGCGTCTGCTGGTGCAGACGCCAAAAGGGATGGCAGATCGCTTTTGTATCGATGTGCGTACAAGAAGTGAGGTCGTAGCTATTGATTCGCAGAAGCGAGTGGTTAAGATACAGTCTCAGGAGCGCGGTGCATATGAAGAAAGCTATGACGAGTTGATATTGTCACCAGGTGCAAAACCGATCATTCCCGATCTGCCGGGTAAGGACAATCCGCTAATTTACACCGTGCGAAGTATTCCGGATATTGATCGGATCAAAGAACAGGTGAGTTCTTCTAACAACAAGTCTTCGATCGTCATAGGTGGTGGATTTATAGGCGTAGAAATGGCTGAGAATCTAAAGGAAGCTGGTCTGGATGTAACGCTGATTGAGGGGAACGCACAAGTACTCACCCCATATGATCCCGAGTTAGCAGCCGCATTGGCACAGGAAATGGAGAACCACGGTGTGAATCTGCTGTTTTCCAAACGTGTTCAGGGATTCCATTCCCTAGAGCAGGGCATAGGGGTTGAACTTGCGGATGGTCATACGCTGACTGCTGACATGGTTATTCTTGCGATAGGCGTAACGCCGGACACCTATTTTTTGAAAGATAGCGGCGTTTCGCTGGGTGCACGTGGACATATTATCGTAAATGAAGCTTTAGAAAGCAGTGTGCCACATATCTATGCTGTTGGAGATGCTATCGAAGTAACGGAAACCATTCATGGTACGAAGGCAACGATTCCACTTGCCGGACCTGCCAACAAACAAGGTCGTATTGTTGCTGACCGTATCGCAGGGCTTCCTTCTACCTATAAAGGAACACAAGGTACGTCCATTATCAAAGTCTTTGGAATGACGGCAGCCACGACAGGCAGTAATGAGAAAACACTGCAGCGTCTCGGCGTGGAATATCAAACCGTTATCGTACACCCTGCTTCTCATGCATCGTACTATCCGGGTTCGAGTGCAATTACTCTTAAACTGCTGTTTACTCCGCAAGGTAAAATTTTAGGCGCACAAGCAGTCGGTTATGATGGAGTGGATAAACGAATTGATGACATTGCTGTAGCCATTCATTTCGGAGGACATGTCGGGGATTTGACAGAACTTGAACTGAGTTACGCGCCACCTTATTCTTCTGCCAAAGATCCCGTAAATATGGCTGGATATGCAGCAGAGAATATGATCACTGGACGTGTTCAGACGTTCACCTATAATCAACTGGCTGATCGTCAGCCGGGGCAGTCGATACTTCTCGATGTTCGCAGTGAAATCGAGCATCAAAATGGTCATATTCCGGATTCACTCTCCATTCCAGTTGATGAGCTTCGTCAACGTTTAGATGAATTAGATCCATCCAAAGAAATCTGGCTATACTGTCAAGTCGGCTTACGTGGTTACACTGCTTCGCAAATTTTGCGTCAGCATGGTTTTAGCGTAAAAAACTTGAGTGGTGGTTATAAAACATACCGTCAAGCCCAGTTTAAGCCTGCTCCATTTACTGCTGCAAAACAAGATCATCATGATCCTGCGGTGGACGTTAAGGAAAAAAAGTCTATTCCCACTGACTCAACACAGCCGCAACGTATTGATCATGAGTTGAACGTATGCGGATTAAGTTGTCCTGGTCCGCTAATTCAGGTTAAGCAGAAAATGGATCAACTCTCGAACGGGGAAACCCTTCGCGTGAAAGCTTCCGATCCAGGATTCTATGAAGATGTCAAAGCATGGGCCACAATGTCGGGTTCCACAATCTTGCAGTTGGATAGACTGAAAGGCGGTACGATTGAGTCTGTCATTGCTAAAAATGCAGCACAACCCGTATCGGATTCCCCCATCAGCGATCCTGCCAGCACGATGGTTGTTTTCAGTGGTGATCTGGATAAAGCGATCGCCTCACTCATTATTGCAAATGGGGCAGCAGCGAGTGGACGGAAAGTAACCCTGTTTTTCACATTTTGGGGATTGAGTATTATTCGTAAGCCGCAACCGCAGAAGTTATCCAAAACCATGATCGGTCGTATGTTTGATATGATGTTACCTCGCGGCAGCCAGAAGCTTGGCATGTCCAAAATGAATATGCTCGGAGCAGGCCCGAAGATGATTCGTGGTTTGATGAAAAAACATCATGTGCCTTCGTTGGAGGAATTAATTGAGAGCGCAATTGCACAAGGAGTAGAGATCGTTGCCTGCCAAATGTCCATGGATTTAATGGGAATTCAGCGTGAAGAATTAATAGACCAAGTTAAAATTGGTGGTGTCGGTTATTATCTTGGACAAGCATCACAAGCCAATCATAATCTGTTTATTTAATAATTTATCACAAACTCAAAAAAGCGTTGATTCGAATTCGAACCAACGCTTTTTTGGACTTAATCATAAAGTAAACATTGACTTCATTTTTTTGATATTATAATATAAGCATACACTTATATGTTATTGAAGGAGGAAGTGCTATGGATTCTATGCAAGAGGTAGCGGATAAGCTTAAATTGCTGGGTGATAAAACACGCCTTACGATCCTTACACTTCTCAAAGAACGTGAATGGTGCGTGTGTGAATTTGTAGAGATTTTAGACATGTCACAACCTGGAATTAGTCAGCATTTGCGCAAACTGAAGGATCAAGGCTTGGTTAAAGAAAGTAAACGTGGTCAGTGGGTATACTACTCTTTAAATGTAGAGAATACACCCTATATTACATCTGTCCTGGAATTGATGCCGGATACAGCAACTATTCTTAAATCGTTAAATAAAGAAAACTTTACATCTGTTTGTAATTAATTTTTGATCGATATATAAGCATATCATTATATACCAATGTAAATTAAGCTGAACTGAAAGGGGGTATATGGTTTTGTTTTCTACGCTGTTAGCCTGCATCATCTTTTTGATTACACTTGTACTCGTTATTTGGCAGCCTAAAAACCTGTCCATTGGTTGGTCTGCTTGCGGCGGAGCAATCCTTGCTTTACTTGTCGGTGTGGTCAATTTGGAAGATGTATGGGATGTGACACAAATCGTATGGAACGCCACGTTTGCTTTTGTTGCAATCATTCTGATTTCACTAATTCTGGATCGTATCGGATTTTTCGAGTGGGCTGCCTTACATATGGCCAAAGCCGCTCATGGCAATGGTGTACGGATGTTTGTTTACGTCTCCATCCTGGGAGCGGTGGTTTCTGCCTTCTTTGCCAATGACGGGGGCGCACTGATTCTGACACCGATTGTTCTAGCCATGGTACGTGCACTGAATTTCGATGAGAAAAAAGTATTTCCATTCATTATCGCCAGCGGATTTATTGCGGATACAACTTCATTGCCGCTGGTTGTAAGTAACCTGGTCAACATTGTGTCTGCCGATTTCTTTGGTATTACGTTTATGGAGTACGCAGGAAGGATGTTTGTTCCAAATCTGTTCTCACTGGCGGCGAGTATCGGTGTACTGTATCTCTTTTTCCGCAAGAGTATTCCCAAACGATTTGATGCCAGTGAATTAAAACCTCCGGTAACTGCCATTAAGGATATGAAGATGTTTCGGTTGTCATGGGTGGTATTAGGGGTTCTTCTCATTGGATACTTTACCAGTGAATTTATCGGAATTCCCGTATCTCTTGTGGCAGGTATCGTCGCGATATTCTTCCTGATCATGGCTTCCCGGAGTTCTGCTGTACCGACTGCATTAGTTGTCAGAGAAGCACCTTGGGCCATCGTATTTTTCTCCATCGGTATGTATGTCGTGATTTATGGTCTACGTAACGTAGGTTTGACCGATCTGCTGGCCGTAGTCATTCAGGCTGTGGCTGATCAAGGATTGTTTGCTGCAACAATGGGTATGGGCTTTATCGCGGCAATCATTTCATCCCTGATGAACAATATGCCTACCGTGTTAATTGATGCGCTTGCCATTGATGCAACAACGGCTACAGGAACGGTTCGGGAGGCGCTCATTTACGCCAATATTATTGGATCAGACTTGGGTCCCAAGATTACCCCGATTGGTTCACTGGCGACGTTGCTCTGGCTTCATGTGCTTAGCACGAAAGGTGTCAAAATCTCATGGGGTACTTACTTCAAGACAGGTATCATAATCACGATTCCGACTCTGTTTATTACGCTAATGGGTCTGTATCTGTGGTTAAGCATTTTATAAAAGCAAGCTATAATTCAAGTAACGAGGAGACGATGAACATGAGTAAAAAAACAATGTACTTCCTATGCACAGGTAATTCTTGCCGGAGTCAAATGGCCGAAGGTTGGGCCAAGAAATATCTGAGTGAGGACTGGAATATCTATAGTGCAGGAATTGAGGCCCACGGTCTGAATCCAAAAGCGGTTGCAGCCATGAACGAAGTTGATCTGGATATTTCGACTCAAACCTCGGACATCATTGATTCAGAGTTGTTGAACAATGCTGATTTCGTAGTCACGTTGTGTGGGGATGCCGCAGATAAATGTCCAATGACGCCTCCACATGTGAAGCGGGAACACTGGGGATTTGATGATCCTGCCAAAGCGCAAGGGTCAGATGAAGAGAAATGGGCCGTATTCCAAAGGGTTCGTGACCAGATCGGGGAACGCATTAAAACATTTGCTGAAACTGGAAAATAGTACAAACCTGCCTGAGCAGGACAATTTAATGAATACCGAGAGAATGCCACGATGAGTGGCATTTTTTTTGTTCAAAAAAAATGAACGTTTCATTCAGAAACGGTTCTTTGACTTACCCATAACAGCAACATAGAGTGATGACAAGGACGGTATTTGATTTTACCTATAAAAGTGAGAAGCATATATACCCTTGACTTTCCCCTGTACGGGAAACTATATACTCGCATTATGTTAATTGATTGGAGATGATATGTTGTTCAAAATCAGTGCGTTTTCCAGGTTAAGTAGGGTCTCATTAAAAACACTGCGTTATTATGACCAAATTGGCATACTTAAGCCGAGAAAGGTGGATCACGATACGGGTTACCGTTACTATTCCGCAGATCAGCTTCTCGAGCTCAACCGAATCTTCATTTATAAAGAATTGGGGTTTACGTTGCCACAAATCACACAGCTGTTACAGGAACATATTACATTGGAGAATATTCAAGGCATGTTTAAGCTTAAAAGAAGCGAAATTCAGCAGATTATCGATACGGAACAAGCTAAACTCGTCCGAATTGAGGAACGCATGCAGCTTATAGAGGAAGAGGGGCATGTCGAAACCGGGCAAGAAATACGAATCAAAGAGGAAGGTGCTCGACAGTTTCTTTTTCAGACAGGGTGCGGGAGGGAAGAGGAGATCCCGAGTTTATTTCATCAGTTTGATCAGTCATTAACAAAAGAAATGCGCCAACTAATCCACGGACCACAGGTTGTTTTGTGGAGAGAAATCGCTGGACAAGAGGAAGAGTTCGAGTTTGAGATAGGTTACTTCTTAACCTGTGAGCTGCGATCACCTCCCGACCCATTTCAATTGCGGACTCTTCCTGCTGAACCCATGATGGCCACCATAGCTTATCGTTCCAATGCCACATTTGCCTGTAAAGCCTGTGTTCATCTAGCTACATGGATTGAGAAGAATAACTATCAGATCAAGGAGAACGGAGCTGGTAGGGAACTATATTTACCCTTATCACAAGAACAAGATGCACAATTCATAGAAATACAAATTCCAATACTAAATAGATAACTGAAGAAGATGGAGTGGAGTAAAGTGAAAAATAAATGGATCATATATATCTTGGCATTGGCTGTTTTTCTGATCGGAACCATTGAATACATTATTACAGGAGTCATTGAAATGATCGCCGCAGACTTAAGCGTATCTACTTCCGAAGTGGGTTTGCTGGTGACTGTGTTTGCTCTAGCAGCGGCCATTTTCGCCCCGATTCTCATTGCATTTACAATAAATATAGAACGCAAGAAGTTACTGGTGTCCACCCTCAGTGTGTTTATAGCCAGTAACGGACTTATGCTTGTAAACCTTTCTTACGAAACATTACTATGGGTGCGAATTATTCAAGGGGCGAGCGGAGGAATCGCTACCGTAGTAGCGATGGCCGTATCGACACGACTGGTTGAAAAAGAAAAAAGGGGCAATGCCATCGGGATCATTTTGATGGGGCTAAGCAGTTCGCTAGTGCTCGGTGTCCCATTGGGCACATTTTTTAGTGAAATGTTTGGATGGAGAGTTCTATTTGTTTTAATCGGTTTATTAAGTGTTCTTCCATTACTTATTATCTACAAAAAGGTTCCGGCAATCAAAGAGGAAGAAAAGATCACCCTCCGAATGCAGCTCTCCATTTTGAAAAATCCACTCATTCTGACTGCCTTGCTTATTACGTTATTGTATATCGGCGGCTATTCGACACTGTTCACGTACATTACGCCTTTCTTACAAGCTACGTCTTCTCTTTCCATGACCGAGATAAGCGGTGTTCTGTTTCTTGCGGGAATTTGCAGCTTTGTCGGATCAAAAGTGGGCGGACAATTGGCAGATGCAAAGGGATCAAAGTTTACAATTTGTCTAGGCCTTCTGTTACAAGGGGTGACTCTTCTTTTGTTCGCTCTAGCGGGGATCAATCTTATGATTTTAATCTTCATTTTAATGATTTTTATGTTAGCAACGTGGAGTATATCTCCGGCCCAGCAACTATATCTGGTTACACTGGCACCTCGTAATCCTGACATTGCCCTTAGCGTAAATACGTCGTTTATCCAATTTGGTTTTGCATTGGGATCTGGATTAGGCGGGCTTGTGATCAATCATACATCTGTCATGTATTTGAATTGGTTGGGTTTTGGAGCTGTAAGCGTAGCTTTACTTCTTGCCATCTTACTATTTAAGAAATCGAGAATCAGGATTGAAGGACCACGGTCTGAATCCAAAAGCGGTTGAAGCCATGAACGAAGTTGATCTGGATATTTCGACTCAAACTTCCGATATCATTGATTCAGAGTTGTTGAACAATGCTGATTTTGTAGTCACATTATGTGGAGACGCCGCGGATAAATGTCCAATGACACCACCACATGTGAAGCGGGATCACTGGGGATTCGATGATCCTGCCAAAGCGCAAGAGTTGATGAAGAGAAATGGCCATATTCCAAAGGGTTCGTGACCAGATTGGGGAGCGTATTAGAACGTTTGCTGAAACCGGAAAATTAATACAAACCTGACTGAGCAGGATAATTGAATGAACACCAAGAGGATGCCACGATAAGTGGCATTTTTTGTTCCAGTATCTCCATCTGTCTAATTTTAAAATTTCAGGGTTAACTAGTAGGGATGAAAGTAGAAGACCAAATTTATGCATAATTTTTGAGGGTAAGATCCATAGTAATGGGAAAATAAAGGAGGTGGGTTTATGGTGTTCCGATGGATCAAAAATGTATTTAAAACTCCAGAGGAGGGAGGATCTCAAACAAAGAAACCAAAGCATATTGAAAGTATGGAGATATCACTTCCACTTAAACTCACCTCAATCAAAGAAGCTTATGAACATAGTCCTGATTTTGTGGTTCGCGATTTCTCAGGGTGTGGTACAAAGAACTCTTCTCTGGCCATTTGTTATATTGAAGGTTTAACAGATCCTGCGCTCCTTGTGGAACTTATGGAAAGTGTCAATCAATTTATTAACACGACATCTCCATTGGAAGACCGCCCATTAGATGTACAAGTGAAAAGAATTCTACCTTCAGGAAATATCCAAATTTTAGATTCCGTTCAACTAGTTCATAAAGCCATATTAACAGGGAACGTAGTTATTCTTATGGATGGTATACAAAATGTCTTAGCTGTGCCGATCTCCGGTGGGGCTAGAAGATCAGTGGAGGAACCTACGTCCCAGACGGTCGTCAGGGGACCAAAGGAAGGCTTCACAGAGGAACTCACAACCAATATAACCCTGGTTCGACGGAAAATACGGTCGCCTGACCTGAAGTTTCAAATGCACAATATTGGAGAGTACACTCAAACCTCAGTCGCATTGGCTTATATACAAGGCATCGCCAAGCCTGAAGTGGTTGCTGAAGTCAAGAAAAGGCTAGGTTCTATTAATACAGACAGTATACTTGAGAGTGGTTACATAGAAGAATTCATTCAGGACTCACCGCTTACTCCTTTTCCGACCATGATTAATACAGAGCGTCCAGACACTGTGGCAGGCAGCTTACTCGATGGACAAGTTGCCATTCTGGTAGATGGAACCCCGTTTGCCCTTATTGCCCCGGTCACCTTTTTTAATTTCTTTCAGACTCCTGAAGATTACTACCAGCGTTACGATATTTCAACTTTTTTAAGAGCCATTCGGATGATGAGTTTTCTTATTTCTTTATTGCTGCCTTCCACTTTCATTGCATTAACGACATTCCAGCAAGAAATGATACCCACCACATTATTAGTGACCCTGGCAGCTCAGAGAGAAGGCGTCCCATTTCCAGCTTTACTGGAAGCACTGCTGATGGAAGTGACGTTCGAAGTCATACGTGAAGCAGGAGTTCGAATGCCACGAGCTATTGGGCCTGCGATATCCATTGTTGGTGCACTTGTTATCGGTCAAGCAGCCGTAGAAGCAGGATTGGTTTCGGGAGCGATGGTCATTGTAGTATCTTTCACGGCGATATCCAACTTTGTTATCCCGTATTTCAGCATGGCAACAGCAGTCCGGTTAATGCGTTTTCCATTCATGTTGCTGGCAGGAACCCTTGGTTTGTTCGGAATTCTGGCGGGTGCAGTGCCTTTATTGGCCCACTTGGTATCATTAAAGTCATTGGGTGTTGACTATTTGATGCCTTTCAGTCCATTTTACAAGTCGAACTATAAAGATCTGATATTAAGGGTACCTTGGTGGGCGATGAAGACCAGACCTGAAGAAAAAGTGGGATTAAACAAAACAAGGCAAGCCGCTCATCAATATCCTTCAGGCTCAAACAATGTTATAGATAGTGTCAATGACCCTGATTCTTCCAAGTAAAGGAGCGGTTTCTATGTTTCGACGGTGGTTCGCTTTAATACTGTTCATTTCAACTATGTCTATTGCCGGGTGCGGTAATGGCGTTGAATTGAATGATCTGGGTATTACAACTGCAACAGGGGTTGACAGACAGAATGGTAATTGGAACATTAGCTATCAAATTATTGTCCCTCCAGCGAGCAGTACGAATGGATCCTCAACAGGTGGTTCTCAGGCAGCCGTAACTACCTTTTCATCTCAAGGAAAAACTATTCGAGAAGCCATAGCGAAAAGCAGTCTAGAGAATCCTAAAAAGTTATACTTTGCTCATACTAACGTCCTTTTGATTGGAGACGATGCTGCAAAATATGGAATTTCAGAAATTATGGATGACTATTACCGCAATATTGATGCTCGAGAATCGGTAAAGATTATCATTGCTGATGGAAAAGCGAGAGATTATCTTAATAAACTGGTTCCTCCAGAAAAACAGCCTGGCCGGGCGCTATCCGAGATTTTGGAACGAAACAAAGAGAGAGGATCATTTTATCCTGTTATGAATCTTCATGAAGTCGCGTTGAAGATCACTTCCGACAGTGGAGTTGCCGGAATCCCGATTGTCACGCTTAAAGGTGGGGATGCGAGTAAACTGGAATCCATTGACACTTTTAAGCAAACATCAACATCAAGCCATTTAAGACTCGATGGATTAAGTGTGTTCTTTAAAGACAAGGAAATCGGGAATTTGAATGAAACAGAAAGTAAGGGCATTTCATGGCTAACAGATGGAGTAGATAGGACTAATTTGAGCTATACAGGGGTAAAAGGTGAGGTTAATTCTTTTCTGGTCCGAAAAGCAAGCGTTAAGGTAATCCCAATCAAATCCGGCTCTCATTACACTGTTCAAGTGAGTGCAAAAGTTGATGCTGAGCTAGATGAGAGCACAGCCTTGAAAGATATAGTTAATACACAGATCGTAGACGAATTGCAGATTCAAGCTGAACAAATTATCAGAAAAGAGATTATGGATGGTTGGAATGCAAGCCAACGACTCCATGTAGATATGCTGGGAATAGCAAATAAAATACATCAAAGACATCCTAAAGACTGGAAAGTATTAAAAAACAATTGGTCAGAGGAATTGGCACACATGGATATTAATATTAACGTGGCCGTTACCTTAAGACGAGTAGGCTTACTTCAGGACTCATTTAATCGGTTGCTTGAAACAAATAGTGAAGGGGAATACTAACATCAAGGAGATGTTTAATTATGAATTCAGCAAGGACTCTTCGCGTATCCGAATTGGCTATTTGTCTTTCCCTATTTGAAGTGGGAAGCACAACCTTGTTTCTTATTGGCGGCGAGGCCAAGCAGGATGCATGGTTAGCCATGCTGGCAGGGGCTTTTGCCGGATTGTTGTTATTACTTCTTCATTTGGCTATTCATCATCAGGAACCTGAACTAGATTTGTTTCTTCTATTTCGGCGCTATATGGGCAAGATTCTGGGTACGATAATAAATCTATTATTTATAGGTTATTTCGCGTATGAAGCTTCCCGAAATTTGCGGGATCTAAGTGAAGTCACCGAATTGACTTTACTTAACAAAACACCGATGTGGATCGTCAGTGTAATCACAATTCTTGTAGTCTCCAACACAGTTCGGTATGGATATCGGGTATTGTTCCTTATGTGTATGATTCTGTTTCCTATTATGGTTTTGGGTTATACGTTAATCAGCATTTTAATTCCTTCAACCGACCTTTTTCACACAGATCTAAGTATGCCTGTTATGGAGAATGGATGGGGACCCATTTTTCAAGCTGCATTTCCGGAGATTATTTCGTTTCCATTCGGACAGGTTGTCTTGTTTTTGGTTTTTTATCCATATGCTCGTAAAGGTAAGAACCTAAATAAAGTGGTAATCACTGCCTATATCATAACCGCGATCGCTTTAACCTTTATTAATCAACTGATCATTTTTGTCATGGGACCGCGGATTGCCATGTTTAGCACACTTCCGCTTCTGCAAACAGTTCAATTGATTGACATGGTCGAGGTATTCGAGCGGATGGATGTATTATTTACTTTGCTTCTTTTTTTAGGATTGGGCATTAAAATAGCAGCTTTTTTTCATGGGGCTGTTATCGGACTCGAAAGAGTAACCAGATTGAATTACAAGAAGTGGGTATTGCCCGTAGGGCTCCTTCTATATGGTTTGTCATTCCTATCACCGACTTTTACGGAATATATAGAAGTTGGGCGGGGAATTACATTGAATTATTCTTCGCCTGTATTTCAAATCATCCTTCCATTTTTTTTATTTATTATTATCCTCCTGAGAAAAAGAAACATTAAAAAACAATAATCAAACCTCTTAACCAGCTATAGAAACTTCTGAATAAAGAAACACTTTTCGTATGTCCGAAGAGCCGACCAAAAGATCTGCTCACTTTTTTCTGGACTGATCGGTTCAGATATGTTATATTTCTGAAACGGGAGGTGTTACTTATCGCCAGGACTAAAGAATTTGACAAAAATCAAGCGTTACACGAAGCAATGCTGTTGTTTTGGAAAAAAGGATACGAGGCTGCTAGCATACCGGATTTACTGGAAGTGATGGGCATTAGCCGATCCAGCCTTTATGATACGTTTTCCGACAAGCAAACCTTGTACAGAGATGCCCTGGAGCATTATAAAAAAGGGAGTTCCAATAAGCAGACCATTCTTGAACAAGCATCAAACGTAAGAGATGGAATTCTTCAATTTTTTGAATATCATATTGCTTCAGCATACGATACGAGCCTACCGGGCGGATGTTTTGTAACGAATACAGCTACAACATTGGAGTCACCAGATGAACAGATAAATGTCTTGATACAGACTAGTTTTTCGGATTTGGAACAAGCATTTTGCGAGCTTTTGGAGAAGGGCCAACAATCGGGAGAGATAGATAAAACAACAGATATCAAAACATTGTCTTATTTATTGCTGAATTTACATCAAAGCATAAATATTATGGCCAAAACAGGTCAAAATCCAGAACGTGCAAAAGAGATGATTAGCTTTGTAATTGCAGGGATATAATTTTTTTTGGCAATATTGGAATGATTGTTCCGTTATTATAGTCCTCATATTTTGAAGGTTCCATTTGAAGAGTATCTGTAAGACCATAATTTTTTTTGATCATTCTGGAACATTCATTCCGTTATCGAAACAATCCATCAACAATAAGGAGATGCAACCAATGAAGGTATCGTTTATTGGACTTGGAAATATGGGCCTTCCAATGGCACAAAACCTGTTGAAAGCGGGTTATGACGTAGTCATCTTTAATCGGACCCCTGAAAAAGCTGAACCATTAATAAAACAGGGAGCACGGTATGTCCAAACACCACTAGAGGCAGCGAAAGAAAGCAATCTTGTAATTACCATGTTATCTGATGATGCTGCTTTGAGAGAGATTGTTGAGGGACCAACTGGCGTTCTGAACGGATTATCTGAAAATGGAATTCACGTATCTGCCAGTACGATCAGCGTAGATCTGGCTCGGAAATTATCCGCTTTGCATGCGGAGAGACACCAGCACTTTGTGTCTGCCACCGTAATGGGTCGTCCGGATGCCGCGAAAGCAGCTACATTGCGCATTATTTTAGCTGGTCCGGAACATGCAAGACAACGAGTACTTCCCATGTTAACAGCACTAAGTCAAGAGATATTTGAGATTGGAGATCATGGCGAAGAAGGTAACATTGTCAAAATAGGCGTTAACTTTCTGATTGCTTCAATGCTGGAAGCTTTGTCGGAAGCGCAGCTCATGGTTGAAAAGCACGGCATTAAGCCGTCCCGATATATGGATGTTGTGAATGCTCTTTTTCAATCTCCGGTATATCAGAACTATGGCGCGATCATGACTGAACAGCGCTTTGAACCAGCCGGTTTTAAAATGAAGCTTGGGTTAAAGGATGTTGCATTAGCTATCGAGGCAGCCAAGTCAGTTCAAGCTCCACTTCCTTTAGGTCAGCTTATTCATCAACACCTCTCTGAAGGAATTACCCATGGTTATGGTGAGTTGGATTGGACGGCTTTAATCCGTTGTCTTGAGCATTCCTCTTAAAGAAAGAAAAATATAAGGAGAGATTAATTATGGAAATAGGTGTTACTTCATTCGTAGAAACAAAACCTGATACGAAGACCGGAGTTGTGATGAGTCACGCTCAGCGATTGCGAGAAGTTGTGGAAGAAATTGTCCTTGCAGATCAGGTAGGACTTGATGTGTTTGGCATAGGTGAACATCATCGTGATGATTATGCAGCATCTTCACCAGCAATGGTGTTGTCCGCTGCGGCGCCCCTCACAAAACGGATTCGATTGACAAGTGCTGTGACGGTGCTTTCTTCAGCAGATCCTGTCCGTGTGTTTCAGGATTTTGCCACGCTTGACGGTCTCTCCAATGGACGTGCCGAGATTATAGCGGGTCGGGGTTCCTTCATTGAGTCCTTTCCACTGTTTGGTTATGACCTGCATGACTACGAGGATTTATTTAATGAAAATATTGAACTGCTTCTTAAATTACGGGAATCCGAGAAAGTAACTTGGAGTGGAGGCCATCGACCAGCGATACATAATCTGGGGGTATACCCGCGTCCTGTTCAGGATTCCATCCCTGTATGGATTGGTAGCGGAGGTACTCAGGAGTCTGCCATACGTGCTGGAATTCTAGGTCTGCCACTAGTTCTGGCAATTATCGGGGGTAATCCAACGAAATTCGCGCCACTTGTAGAACTGTATAAAAAGGCGGCAACTCATGCTGGTCATGATGTATCACAGCTTCGGGTAGGTTCACATTCAATCGGATTTGTTGCAGAAGATACGGAAAAAGCCGCAGAACTCTTTTTCCCGTCCACTCAGTACGGCATGAATAAACTCGGCAAAGAGCGGGGGTGGGCATATTACGATCGTTCCAGCTATGACGCTGCCCGCAGCTCTGATGGTGCGTTGTATGTAGGGGATCCAGAAACTGTTGCTCAAAAAATCATTCATCTGCGCAAGCATGTAGGAATTACACGTTTCATGATGTATGTTCCCTTAAGCACGATGCCACATGAGTTGGTAATGCGGGCTATAGAATTGCTCGGTAAAGAGGTTGCACCGCGAGTACGAGAGGAAATTTCCAAGTGGGAAGCTGAAATGAGATAAGAATTAACTGAAAAAACGTACACGATCGAATTCATTATTATATTTGGAGGAATTATCATGAGTATTGAGAAACGTATATTACCAGAATTAAGAGAGGTTTATTCACAATTTCCAGGGTTTGAGTTGGAGAAAAATTTAGAGTGGAGCAGAAACTTAGTATCGGCTGCATCGGTGAAAAATTCAGAGCATGTAAACACAACTAGTCGGAAAATTCCGAGGGATGGAGGTGAGATGCTGGTCAAAATTTATGAGCCGGCCGAACGAACGAATGATTTACTACCAGCCATGTTATGGATTCATGGGGGTGGGTACGTGTTAGGACATCCCGATATGGACGACAAATTGTGCGAACGTTTTGTTCAGACAGCAGAATGTATTGTCGTATCAGTCGATTATAGGCTCGCTCCTGAGCATCCTTATCCTGCGGGGATTGAAGATTGTTATGCTGGATTGGTATGGATGACGGAGGAAGCAGAAATGCTTGGTATTGATGTGAATCGGGTTGCAATTGCCGGTGCTAGCGGTGGTGGAGGACTGACAGCAGCACTCGCGCTGATGGCACGTGATAAAGGAGGTCCGTCTATTATCTTCCAAATGCCATTGTACCCGATGTTAGATAATCGCAACATCACGCCATCTAGTCATGAGATTACAGAAGAGGGTTCAATCTGGAACCGAACGGACAACGTGGCTGCTTGGAAAATGTACCTTGGTGAGGAGAACGATGTCAATGGAAGTTCTTCTTATGCAGTACCTTCGAGAGCAGAGAACTTGGCCGGATTGCCGCCAGCCTATACTTGTGTAGGTCAGCTCGATCTATTCCGGGACGAGACGATGGAGTATGTGGCAAGACTAGCACAAGCAGGTGTGGATGTAGAATTTAATCTCTATCCAGGTTGCTTCCACCTTTTCGAAATTCTTGCTCCAGAAACAGAAGTGAGTCAGCGCGCTGTTCAGGGTTATATGGATGCAATGGCTCGTGCACTTCATCCCAATAGAACCCTTGAATAAGGAGTAGTGCATCGGAACCTTACACTTAAAGTAAATTGATAATTGTAAACTTTATGTCCCAAGAAGTCACTAATGTAGTGGCTTCTTTTTGTCTGGAGGCGCTTGTTCAATTTCGAGCTCTGAACCTATACTATAGTGAGTCACTCTGACAAGATGATTGAGTTATGGAGCAGCTTGAGCATATGTAGAGTTGGATGATCCAGTGAATCAAGTAGGGTAACGTTCCTCGGTATCCAAATAAATGAGAGCGGAGATTATTATGCGAAAATACATAATTGGAATTGACTTGGGTGGAACCAATATTAAGTCCTCCATTTTCAACCTGGAGTTTCAAAAAATTCACGAAAGAAGCGACCTAACAGAGGCAGCAAAAGGACCGTTTCATGTATTAAACCGAATCGTAGACATTATTCAAGAGATGCTATCTTCCGAGGGAATCCAGCCAGCTTCTATTCTGTGCATGGGTATGGGCATTCCTGGATTATTAGATCCGGAGCAGGGACTATCCATATTTTCACCTAATTTTTCAGACTGGGAAAACATCCATGTCGTGAACTATATGAAAAATCATTTTGAATTTCCCGTTTACATCGACAATGATGTTCGTGTAAATCTGTATGGTGAATGGCAGTTTGGTGCAGGCACCGACTATAAAAACCTGATATTGATTACGTTAGGTACCGGTCTGGGATCTGGTATTGTTAATAACGGAAAGGTTCTCTACGGTACTACATCAAGTGCAGGCGAACTCGGTCATATGAATATGTACCGGGAGGGCCGGCCTTGTCGTTGTGGAAGTTCGGGCTGTCTGGGGAGATACGTGTCTGCGATAGGAATCGTCAAAACCTTTACAGACAAGCTGGAGGAAGGCCGATCAAGTATGATTCTGGAATGGGTAGGGGAGGATTGCACGACAATTACTGCACGTATGATCTCGGAAGCATATGATCTTGGGGATTCACTTGCTATTGAGGTTATGCATGAGACCGGAAAGATTCTCGGGTTTGGTCTTTCCAATGTAATCAATATGTTCAATCCAGAAGTAATTATTGTTGGTGGAGGAATGTCGGCAGCGGGTGATCGATTACTGAATACAGTACGTGAGACTGTTGAGAAACATGCGTTAAAGCTTTCATCCCGTGCATGTAAAATAGTGCAAGCGAAATTAGGTGGGCAAGCAGGAATGATTGGTGCGGCTGCATATGCCAAAAACAAAATATCATTATAAAGTATCACAATATGATAATTGATCAATTATGCTTGAGAATATGTCATTGCAACATACAGTCTAAAACCTTAACTTAAAATGACAGCAGAGAACGCTAACAAGCTCGATGACGTTTATATCAATTGGACGACTAGGTTATGTGTAAACGCCCATTGGACAGAGTGGATGAGTGAGATTTATCTCTCCATTCTGTTATGTCAGCCGGGCTCTTCATGTCGTTTATGAAACTGTTTAGGCGAGGAACCGGTCATTTTTTTGAATTGCCTGCAAAAATGCTCGACATTACGGTAACCGCATCGATCGGCAATCTCTGCAACCGTATATGTGTGATGTCTGAGATATTCTTTGGCCAAACGTATTCGGCTATGAATAACATCCTCCATACACGAGAGACCAAAGGATTTCTTGTACATCAATTGCAGGTATCCCGGACTGACGTTTATGGTCTTCGCCATTTCTGTTATTGTCCAAGGATGGCTTGGATGGTTATGAATTGCCGTTCGAAGCTTCAACAAGGGATAGTGCTGAGGACTAATATCCACTTGGACACAAGACTCAAGCAATTTATTGAACAAGGTTCGCAGCAGGCAATTGATGGTCGATTCCCGGTAATCGTTCTGAAAAGAATGCTCTGCAACAAGCAATTGGAACAGCTTATGACAATATTCCGGATCATCCAGCGGGAAAGGTGTGCCTGACGGAAGGGAGGTATCGGTTACAAACGTTTCATCACTTTCAAAACGAATCCAATCATTAATATAGCGTTCTGAACAAGCCCGATAATATATTTTTTGATACGGTTTGAAAAGTACGGCACAATGAGCCGGGTAATCCTTAAGTTGTCCATCAACCCAAAACTGGGCAGGGGTCTTTGTAATGACCAATAGCCAGGCATCATGCCCTTCAGGGATATCAAAAACAAAATGGTTCTGATGTACCGCGTCACATTCCACGTAAAAAATAGAGGTCATGGTTCTTCTCCTTTCTCTTTAATTTGTAGAAATGAATAGTCACTACACTACTTAAGCTATTTTCTATTATACGAGAGTTATCTTTATTTCATAGAACGAATGTACTATTACGATTGTATGAGGAGTGTACGTTGAATGAATAAACAAGGTTTGAATCCATACCTTCCATCCTGGGAATATGTCCCTGACGGCGAGCCTTACGTATTTAATGACAGAGTATATGTGTACGGTTCACATGACCGTTTTAACGGACATGCCTTCTGTCTGAACGATTATGTATGCTGGTCTGCACCCGTAAATGACCTTGGGAATTGGAGAAATGAGGGCGTGATCTACCGGAAAACAGATGATCCACTGAATCCGGATGGCGATATGTGTCTGTATGCACCAGATGTTACGCTAGGTCCCGATGGACGGTATTATCTGTATTACGTGCTGGATAAAGTACCCGTAGTTTCGGTGGCTGTATGTGACACACCTGCTGGCAAATTTGAATTCCATGGGTATGTACAATATGCCGACGGCACTCGTCTGGGCGAAAGAGATGGGGATGAGCCGCAGTTCGATCCCGGCGTGATGACTGAAGGACAACATACCTATCTGTATACCGGTTTTTGTGCACCTGGAGACCAATCCAGACATGGCGCGATGGCTACGATACTCAGTTCAGACATGCTGACGATTGTGGAAGAACCCGTATTCGTAGCACCTAGCGAGCCTTACAGTGAGGGCAGCGGTTATGAGGGCCATGCATTTTTTGAGGCGCCTTCCATCCGGAAGAGAGGTGATACCTACTACCTGGTGTATTCCTCCATCGTTATGCATGAATTAAGTTATGCCACAAGTCAGTTTCCAAACAAAGGATTTACATATCAGGGCGTCATCGTAAGCAACTGTGATCTCCATATCGACTCCTACAAACCTGCTGACAAACCCATGTATTATGGAGGCAATAACCATGGCAGCATTGTGGAGATCAATGGAGACTGGTATATCTTTTATCACCGTCATACCAATGGGGACGCATTCAACCGACAGGGCTGTATTGAGAAGATATCTTTTAAAGAGGACGGCAGCATTCCTCAGGTGGAAATGACCTCCTCTGGTCCAAGTGGGAGACCGCTAGAAGGAAAAGGCGAGTACCCCGCATATCTTGCATGTAATCTTTTGACCAAAGATGATCAGAAGTACACTGGAGGTTTCGGAGCAGGAGCCTGGCTGGACAGCCGCTTTCCGAAGATAACCCAGGATGGCAGAGACGGTGATGAAGAGACTGGTTATATTGCCAATATGGTTGAATCCGCAACTGCAGGATTTAAGTATTTTGATTGCAGAGGAATTCGCGAAGTCTCAATCAAGGTGCGCGGATATTGTAACGGGGTATTCGAGGTCAAAACAGCATGGGACGGCCCAGCACTGGGTACAATCCCGGTGCATTTTACAAATCATTGGAAACCCTATACAGCCGAGATTATTATTCCTGATGGCGTACAGGCGTTGTATTTTACATATCGGGGTTCGGGAAGTGCGAGCCTCGCTGCATTTATTTTAGCGTAAGTATAACAGAGGAACATAGTCCCCCTGAGAAAGATAGAGCAGCTACTGGACATCCAGCAGCTGCTTTTTGTATTGGTTAGCTTCCTGCGGCTCAGAGATTGCTGCATCTCATGGTCGTAACACTCTTACTGCAATGGTCAGGTGGCTCTGGGATTACAGAGATTCTCTCAGGAATCTCAAAAAGTTAAGTATAGTCAATCTGAATGTGTGGCTTCTCCGGCCTGCTGTGAATGACTGCGAAATTCACTTGGCGCGATGCCTGTCCACCGCTTGAACTGGCGGCTAAAATGCGCATTGGTCTTATACCCCAGCATCATCGCAATATGGTCTATGTTCAGGTCCGTTTGTTTTAACAAGCGCTGCGCTTCGTTCAGAAGAGTTTCGGATAGAAACTTGCGTGGGGCGATGCCGTATACCTGCCGAAAAATACGATTAACCTGTGACGGGCTAATGCTCAGCGATTTGGCAATGTCCTGAATCCAGGTTCGCTCACTCTCTTGAATTTCCCCGTGAAGATGGATATATCTTACCGAATCCTCAATGTGCTCGGCAATCTGATGGGCAATGGTTTCTTTTCTCGACAATGTAACGGAGGCTTGCTGAGATAACTGGCCGACCAATGAACCAAGCAGTTCAAACACAGCGGCATGTACCTTCATTTGTTTGGAAGAAGATAGCGAACTCGACAAATTCTCTGTGGCCAGATTATACAAGGTAGACAGGGAAGAGGACAGCCCCAGAGCCAAATTCGAATTTGCCGGATAATAGATGTCTTTGCAACGGTTAAGTTCCCTGCAAAAGGACGTATCGTGTATGCTGAAATGCACCGAGAAATAAGTGAAACCCTCTGGTCCGGCACCCGTGCAAGAATGGGTCATACCAGGCCGGATGAACAGAAGGTCGCCAACCGACTGATGATAAGACTGCCCGTTGACAACCATGTTCATCTGCCCGTCCATCATCCAGTGGACTTCATACATTGAATGTTCGTGAGACGGATAAGTCCAGCTGGAATCTACTTTTCTTGCGTGCAGCCCCAATAGTTGAAAAGACATGCGAACATCGGGCAGACGACCTAAATACACAGCATCCGAAAGCTTGGTCACAGCAAGCCAACCCCCTTGTACTATTCTATATACCAACATCCTGTCATCGGAGTGTCCTCGTAAATCATCTTTAGTTCAACGGATCTAACCTCATCTTAACAGAAAAAAAATGCGTGAAAAGGGTAAATCGTCGGAGTGATTAGAACATCGTCATGAACCATAGCGGGTGCTATGGTAGTATTATCAACCCGATGGGGGAAAATGGAGGCAAGCTTGAATGAGAATTATTCGATTTCTGGACGGACAACAGAAGTGGCTGGCAGCCGTTACGGATGATGAACAAGCGTATCGTTTGCCGCAAGCAGATTTTATGACTTTGATCTATCAAGCAAGAAAGCAGGGGATTTCTCCAGTTCACCTTGTTGAAAGCGCTTTTAAACCGTTGAACAAGTTAACTGACGATTGGACTTCCTTGCATCTAATCACTCCATTGGAAGCTCCGGAAGTATGGGCGGCGGGTGTGACTTATCAGCGCAGCCGCGAAGCGCGAAATTATGAAGCAACGGAAGGCAAGCTGGATGCAAAGACCTTTTACGATAAAGTTTATGATGCCGAAAGACCGGAGATCTTCTTTAAATCCACAGCAGCCCGCACTATAGGACCGCTTGAGGCAGTCACGCTTCGCAGCGATTCCAATTGGCAGATCCCGGAGCCTGAGCTGGGGTTGGTGCTTGCCGCGGATGGCAGCATTGTGGGATACATCGTTGGCAATGACATGAGTTGCCGCGATATTGAAGGGGAAAACCCGCTGTATCTGCCGCAAGCAAAAATGTGGCGCAATTCCTGCTCCATAGGTCCGGCCATTCGTCTAGCGGAAACGGTGCAGAATCCATATGCGTTCAGCATCGTCTGCGAAATATATCGTGAAGGAGATTTGGTCGTCAAAAGCGAGGCAAGCACGAGTGAGTTAAACCGAAAACTCGATGAGCTGGTTTCTTTTCTGGCCAGAGATAACGATCTGTTTGACGGTACGGTGTTATTGACAGGCACTAGCATCGTGCCACCCAATGATTTTACACTTGCACCCGGGGACCGCATTGAAATATCCATTAGCGATATCGGGACACTTATTAATCCAGTCATTTCAAACTAATGTACAAGGAGGATGAATGTGATGACCACATTTCAGGTAGAGCAGACATACAGCAATTACATTAACGGAGAATGGGTGAAGGCGACATCCGGTGAAACCGAACCGAGCATCAACCCGGCGAAGCGGAAGGAGGTAGTTGGCTATGTACCCACCTCCGGCGTAGAGGATCTGAACCGGGCTGTCGCAGCGGCGAAGGAAGCAGCAAAAGATTGGCGGAGGTTATCGGGTGCGGAACGCGGCAACTATCTATTTCAGGCAGCCAATGTGCTGGAACGCCGGGCCGATGAAGTTGCAGAGGCGATGACCAGGGAAATGGGCAAAACACTCCCTGAAGCCAAAGGAGAGACACTGCGCGGTGTCGCAATCTTAAGGTATTACGCTGGAGAAGGCATGCGAAAAACCGGTGATGTCATTCCATCAACGGACAGCGAAGCACTGATGTTTACAACCCGTGTACCCCTTGGCGTTGTAGGGGTTATTGCTCCTTGGAATTTCCCAGTAGCCATTCCGATTTGGAAAACGGCTCCGGCCTTGATCTACGGCAATACGGTTGTGTTAAAGCCTGCTCAGGAAACCGCGGTCACTGCGGCTAAAGTAATGGAGTGTTTTGCAGAGGCGGGCATTCCGGCAGGCGTTCTTAATCTGGTATGCGGCAGAGGCTCAGTGATCGGATCTGCACTTGCTGAGCATCCGGATGTGGGCGGAATAACGTTCACAGGCTCCAATGAAGTGGGCAAACGGGTCGGCAGCGCAGCACTGGCACGTGGGGCCAAGTATCAACTTGAAATGGGTGGGAAAAACCCGATTATTATCGCGGCTGACGCTGACCTGGATTTGGCTGTGGAAGCCACGATCAGCGGTGGGTTGAAATCGACCGGGCAAAAATGTACGGCCACCAGCAAGGTCATTATTGAACGAAAAGTATACGATGCCTTCAAAGAAAAGCTGCTCTCGCAAATCCAGGAAATCCGGCTCGGTGACGGCATGTCTTCTGGAAGCTGGATGGGTCCATGTGCAAGCGAAGGACAGCTCAATACCGTGCTGAGTTATATTCAAAAAGGTCAGGATGAAGGTGCCGTTCTGCTCGCTGGCGGAAAAAGAGGGGACGGTCCGGGACTCGAAGAGGGATTCTATGTGCAGCCGACCGTATTTGAAGGGGTCGAATCCCATATGTCCATCGCCCGAGAAGAAATCTTTGGCCCGGTTCTGGCCTTGATTGCGGTAGATTCCCTGGAGGAAGCGATCGAAGCGGCTAATGACAGCGATTACGGCTTAAGTGCTTCCATCTATACACAGAACGTCGGAGCCATGTTGTCTTTCATCCGGGACATGGATGCGGGACTGGTCAGAATTAATGCAGAAACGGCTGGCGTAGAGCTGCAGGCTCCGTTCGGCGGAATGAAGATGTCAAGTTCACATTCAAGAGAACAGGGGCAAGCGGCTATCGAGTTTTTCACGGCCATCAAAACGGTCTTTGTGAAGTCATAAACTGTGGGAGGCTATCATGTACGAACAGATTACGTCGATTATGGGAGAGACCGCGTCCAACTGCTTCGATATCATAGCACATGCTCCCGGGGCTGACGGACGTCTGCCTTTAACGGATGATTTGCTGCGGAATGCTCCAAGCGGCGACTTGTTTGGCATGTCCCAGAATGTTGGAATGGGCTGGAAGCCCGGGGAATTGAACGGAAAACAATATCTGATCTTGAGTACGCAAGGTGGCATACGCAATGAAGATGGCAGCCCGGCAGCACTCGGTTACCATACGGGTCACTGGGAGGTCGGCCTGCTGATGAAGGCTGCCGCAGAAGAACTGTCAAGCCGGGGGGGAATCCCGTTTGCTGGATATGTCAGCGATCCGTGTGACGGCAGATCTCAGGGGACAACCGGCATGTTTGACTCGCTTCCGTACCGGAACGATGCCGCTATGGTATTTCGCAGACTGATTCGCTCGCTGCCAACACGTAAAGGCGTGCTTGGTGTCGCCACTTGTGACAAAGGCCTTCCGGCGATGATGCTCGCGCTTGCCGGCATGCCGCAATTGCCTGGTGTAATCGTTCCCGGTGGCGTCACACTTCCGCCTACGGATGGAGAGGATGCCGGTAAAATTCAGACCATCGGTGCACGGTACGTCAACGGGGAACTTTCTCTGGAAATGGCGTCGGATTTAGGATGCCGAGCTTGTGCTACACCGGGAGGAGGCTGTCAGTTTCTAGGTACCGCGGCTACAGCCCAGGTTGTAGCCGAGGCAATGGGTATGACAGTGCCACATGCCGCGCTTGCACCTTCCGGGCAGCCGATCTGGTTTGAAATGGCGCGCCAATCGTCACGTGCACTCATCCATATGGAATCACAGGGGATGAGGATGGCAGACATTGTCACGGATGCATCCATTCGCAATGCGATGACCGTCCATGCTGCGTTTGGCGGATCGACCAATCTGCTTCTTCACATACCGGCAATTGCCCATGCGGCTGGTTTAACCGTGCCTACGGTACAGGACTGGATACAAGTCAACAAGAATGTTCCAAGACTGGTGAGTGCCCTGCCAAACGGACCGATCTTTTATCCGACCATACGCGTCTTTCAGGCTGGAGGGGTACCAGAGGTCATGCTTCACCTCAGACAGCTGGGTCTGTTGGATGAGTCTGTACCAACGGTTACAGGTACTTCACTGGGTCAGGTATTGGACTGGTGGGAATCGTCGGAACGCCGTCATCTCATGCGGAAGCAGTTAAAAGAGAAGGACGGCATTGATCCGGACAGTGTCATCATGAGTGTAGAACACGCTCAGCGGCTTGGAATCTCATCGACCGTAACATTTCCAACCGGGAATATCGCTCCGGAAGGTTCTGTCATCAAATCCACCTCTATTGATCCTGCTGTGCTGGATGAGCATGGCGTATACCGTCATCGTGGCAGAGCAAAGGTGTTTACCACCGAACGTGAGGCGATCCATGCGATTAAGACCGGAGGAATTCTGGCTGGCGACGTTGTTGTGCTTCTCGGGCGAGGTCCATCGGGAACCGGAATGGAGGAAACGTACCAGCTTACATCTGCGCTTAAACATTTGCCTTTTGGCAAATACGTGTCTCTGATTACGGATGCCCGGTTCTCCGGTGTTTCCACCGGAGCGTGTATTGGTCATGTTGGCCCCGAAGCGCTGGCAGGCGGACCGATTGGCAAACTGCGGAACGGAGACCTGATTGACATCGCGGTTGATCGTAACACGCTGGAGGGCAGCATTAACTTTGTCGGAGAAGGAGAGCTGGAGTTTTCGCCGGAAGAAGGTGCACTCATCCTGGCACAAAGGGCCTTTCATCCAGATATGAGGCCTGATGAAGCTTTGCCGGATGATACAAAGCTCTGGGCTGCATTGCAATCGGTCAGCGGTGGGACTTGGAGAGGGAATGTATATGATGTAGAGCGGATCATAACCGCCCTGGAAGCCGGCAAAAAAGCGCTGGGCTGGTACTGATATCTACCTTTTGTGTATCTGTTGTTGTACAGATCATTACTTTCATACCGGAGGTTTCTTCCATGAATAAGATCAAGAAAATGATCACCAATCCCATCCTTCCCGGTTTCCATCCCGATCCGTCCATATGCCGAGCAGGAGAGGATTATTATATCGCTACTTCCACCTTTGAATGGTTCCCTGGTGTACGGATTCACCATTCCCGGGATCTGGTTCATTGGCGGCCAATTGCTTCTCCGCTGACTCGTGTAACGCAGTTGAACATGGAGGGCAACATTAATTCCGGAGGCGTATGGGCACCCTGTCTTAGTTACGACAACGGTGTGTTTTACCTGATCTACACCGATGTCAAAAGCCGGGTAGGCGCTTTTAAAGATACCCACAATTACCTTGTGACAGCAACGGATATCGAGGGCCCTTGGTCCGAGCCGGTGTATCTGAACAGCAGTGGTTTTGATCCTTCCCTGTTTCATGATGAAGACGGGCGCAAGTGGCTGGTCAATATGATATGGGATCACCGTAAGGACAAAAATCGGTTTGCAGGCATCGTTCTTCAGGAATATTCCGTCCAGGAACATAAGCTGATCGGACCGGCCGTTAACATTTTTAAGGGAACAGAATTAGGGTTGACCGAAGCACCCCACCTTTATAAACACAAGGGTTATTATTATCTGATTACTGCTGAAGGAGGAACCGGTTATGAGCATGCGGTTACAGCAGCACGTTCTCGTACGTTACAAGGCCCTTACGAGGTCGATCCTGCCAATCCGATCCTCACTTCATACGGCAGACCAGATTTAGCTCTACAAAAAGCGG
This sequence comes from Paenibacillus sp. FSL k6-2145, assembly GCF_037976585.1. NCBI lineage: Bacteria > Bacillati > Bacillota > Bacilli > Caryophanales > Paenibacillaceae > Paenibacillus > Paenibacillus sp. FSL k6-2145. The sequence goes on from NZ_CP150267.1 coordinate 5,706,177, forward strand.
GTCACGGCAGTCTCGTCGAAACGCACACCGGCGAGTGGTATATGGCTCATCTGGTCGGACGACCCGTTCATCACAAATATTGCATTCTTGGACGTGAGACCGCACTTCAGCCATGTACATGGAGCGAGGACGGCTGGTTGAGACTTGCGAGCGGTGACCGATATCCGGAGGTTCAGGTGCCTGCACCAATGATCCCGTCCCATCCGTTTGAACCGTTAGCGGAAATGGATCACTTTGATCACTTCGAGCTACGGCAGGATTGGAATACACTTCGCATTCCACCCGACTCGACTTGGCTCAGCTTGACGGAACGTTCAGGTTACTTGCGTTTGCGCGGAATGGAATCAATGAGTTCAACACACAGACAAAGCATGATCGCACGTAGACTCCAAGCCTTGGAATGTGAAGTCGAGACTTCTCTGGAATTTGCGCCGGACCATCCACAGCAAATGGCAGGATTGATTTTGTACTACGATACCCAGGACTATCTCTACTTACGTGTAACTTATCATGAAGAGAAGGGACCTTGCTTGGGGATTATTCAGTCCAAATACGGGGTATACGACGAACTGCTTCAGGATATTCCGCTAGAGTCGGTGAGCACGCTCCGTTTAAAGGCTGTGGTGAATCAAGATCGCGCCCGCTTTTACTATGTGATAAATAGTGATTCATCCTGGAATACAGCAGGGGAGTGGGTTGATATCACACATCTGTCCGATGAATCTCCGGAGTATATCCGGTTTACGGGAACCTATATCGGTCTTTGTGTACAGGATCTTGGCGGAACCCGCAAACATGCCGATTTTGATTACTTTATGTATAGAGAAAGAAAGCATGCAGCAGGTGTATTGGAAAACATGTGACGGTCTTTGAAAAGGAACATTATTCCATATAAATCAGTTGATATCGTTAGGGACAATAATGGAAACCAGCATGAAATGAACATGGAAAGTAAAGCAGCAAGAATAGAGGAATATATGCTCGCAGAAGTAAAGGAACAGGGCATAGTGCGGAGCAGGAAGGCTGAGTGTGATCATGACGATTCTGCTGGGGCTGGACTTCGAGACACTTCGTACATTAACATAGATGGAGTGAGATAATGATCGGTACAGTAATGTACCGTTTTTTTGTGTTTAGGAAGATTGTTTTGAGATAGTACCTGATAGAGGTGATCAAGCATGAGTAATTATTCGATAAACCAACCGTATACAAGCTCCCGATCTGATATTCAAAATGTTCTGCGTGATTCTCGTTTGCCTGCTTTGATCTGGGGCATTCTGATTTATTTTTCTGCATTGTATTCCCAGCTACCGATGTTGCCCACATGGTTTGAATTTATGATGTTTACAGCTCTCATTCTGGTTCACATTCTGCTGCATTGGTATGCCGGATACGTTGTCGATCGAAGACCCTGGATTTATTTTGTGACACAAGGATGTATTGTCTGGGGGTGTGCGTTATTCATGCCTAATGCTCATTCTCTCATCTTTGTAAGTCTATTGACGGCTTTGGCCGGTCAGAGTATTGGCGTATACGCTCAACGGATGAAGGTGCTTCTGGTATGTACCTTTTACTGTACCTTGTTTTCTGTCTCCCTGGTTTGGCTCGGGACTACCGAGGATTTGCCATCTACAGTACCATCGCTCTTCTTTATCATGTTTTTCGTAATCGGCTATGCTGCTTTGTTCTATAAACAAGTTCGTGCCAAATTACGGACCCAGTCGTTTTTACGTGAGTTGGAACGAGCGCACAGGAAAGTTGAGGAGCTAACGATTGCCAATGAACGTCAAAGGATGGCCCGTGATTTACATGATACCTTGGCACAAGGGCTGGCAGGTCTCATCATGCAGCTTGATGCCGTAGATGCGCATTTAGAAAATGATAATAACCACCGTGCCCACGAGATTGTTCAGTTGTCAAAAGCCCAAGCCAAGCGCACGCTTTCAGAAGCAAGAAGCGCAATTGACGACTTGCGTTCGTACTCTGCAGAGGTCATAAATATTTCTAAAGCGGTGAAAGAAGAGGCTGAACATTTCTCACATATGACAGGGATTCGTATTGTCACTCGGTTATCGATGCCCCATCTGGTGGTGCCGAAGTTGATCTTCGAACATAGCTTACATATCATCCGAGAATGCTTGGCCAATACAGCTAAATATGCTAATGCTACGAATGTAGAAGTCGTGGTTGCTGCGCAGGAAAACGAAATCGAGCTAAGCATAACGGATGACGGAATAGGGTTCGATACCAACCTTATCGAGAAACAATCCGGTAGTTATGGTCTAATTGGCTTATATGAACGAACCCGAATTATGGGCGGGGAGATCGAAATTGAAAGCGGAAAGCAAGGAACCCAAGTTTCTGTTCGCATCCCATTACAACAGGAGGACACCAACGTATGACAATCAAGATTCTTATCGTGGACGACCATTTCGTCGTTCGGGAGGGACTTAAGCTGATCCTGGAAACCAATCACAGGTACGAGGTAGTTGCAGAAGCATCTAACGGTATGGAAGCGATTCGACGGGTAGATACTTACAAGCCGGACATTATTCTATTGGATCTAAACATGCCTGAAATGGGTGGCCTTGATACCATGACAGCGCTCAGAGCTAAAGGAATGGATATACCGATCATTATTTTGACTACATATAACGAGGATGAAATGATGATCCGCGGGCTGGCTTTAGGTGCTAAAGGGTATTTGCTAAAGGACACGGGAAGAGAGATGATATTTCGTTCGATTGATGCAGCGATGCGGGGAGAAACGTTGCTACTTCCGGAGATCAGCGAGAAAGTATTTGCTCACAAGACATCAGAAAAGGCGAAAGAATCATCCTCGACGAGGATATCTCTCACAGACAAAGAGCTAATCGTGCTTCAAGCAATTGCCCGTGGCTCTCGAAGTAAAGAAATCGGCTTTGATATGGGCATATCGGAACGGACTGTAAAGACTCATTTAACGAGTATCTACAATAAATTGGGTGTGGATTCGAGACCGCAGGCCGTCGCCGTCGCGGTGGAGCGTGGAATATTGCATTTATAATAGAATTTTTATAGAGTTGCCCGATCGTACATGTGGGGATTGCCCTTTTGTACGATTTTTTATTTTTTTCCTCCGTTTATGATAGTTGCATGAATACAAATTGGAGGAAAAATGATGAAAAAAAGACTGACAACGATTCTGGCAACTGTTATCTCACTGACCATGCTATCCGCCTGCAGCAGCACTAGTAGCGGGACTTCCACACAGGAGGAAATTCCGAAACCTGAAAATAGCGTTGCTTCCGCACAGAATGAGTTTCCGAAACCGATGGGAAGTTATACGGTCGGGCGTACACAGATGGACTTCAAGTACACAGCATCAGACCATTCAGAAAGAGAACTGACGGCATTATTTTTCTATCCGTCCGACAGTAATGAGGGCAAGCCGACGGCAGAATATGCATTTCCGGAGTTTCATTCACTGAGGGATAAGCTTTTGGTTAGATTAGGGGGCACAGCGGGTGGTGAGCAGCTTTTTGATTCCAATTTCAAGACGTGGTCTTACGACGATCTGGCCTTGTCTGAAAAGGAAAAACAATATCCGGTTTTATTCTTTGTTCATGGCGCAGGCGCTTACCCACAGCAAGGTACTTTGTTCGCTCAAGACCTGGCAAGCGCTGGCTATATTGTGGTATCCATTGGCCATGCCGAAAGTGGTGTGTACAAACTTAAAGATGGACGAACGGTTGGGTTGTCAGAGAAATTTATGGACGAAGTAACGAAATACGGAATGGAAGCGGCCACCCTAACACCACCTGAAATTGTGACTGAGAAGCTTGAGGAAGAAGAAGCTATTGAGATTGCTCGCAAATTAACTTCCGCGCCTGAAGCAGTCAAGTTTGCAAAATATGCCGTTTTACAGAGCGAGGATATTCTATATGTTGCAGATAACTTGTACAAAATGAATACAGGTGACATGGAATCCATATTTAAAGGCAGATTACAGCTTGATCTCGGTATGGGTGTGTTCGGACATTCTTTTGGAGGAACGACAGCGGCAATTGTTAGCCGTGACGATGACCGATTTGTCGGCGCTGTAAACCTTGACGGTAATATGTTAGGTGCCTTGGATAGCGATTTTAAGAAACCTTTCATGCAGCTTAGCACCGTGCTAGCCTATAATACAAATGCATTTCTCCTTGAATCCAACAGTAAGGACACCTACTTTGCCATTATTGATAATGTAGTCCATGGTGACTTCTCCGATTCCTTGTTTACAACTACGGATAAAAAATCCAGAGGAACCCGAGACGCGATGGAACAGCGCAACATCATCACTTCTTATACAAAGGCGTTCTTTGATAAATATATGTTGAAAAAGGATACGGATATTGACAGCCTTACCTTTGACGGCGTAGAGATGATTAAGAAACCTCAAAAGCCTTAGTATTGATTTGCCTGGAGTTTTCAGAAGGGGTAACGAGAGAAGAGGGCGGACGGATTTAACCGCATGAGATTTAACTCCGAACTCTTGAAACCAAAATGGTAAAAAGACCATACGTTCGTGGAAACGTTAAGGTCTTTTTATCGTTTTGAACAATCGAAGGATTCTTAGCCTATTTGTTCAATACTCACAACCGTTCTAATGGGTGGCGAGGGTTCTAGTTGGTCAAAGCCAGCAGTGATTCTTACTCTTTGCCCTACTTCAAATGTTTCATATGTTTCTCTATCGACCAAATAATACGAAGCTTCCTGGTCTTGTGCTAGTTCTATAAAATCCTCAAGATTTCCATTCTCCAGGTCTTCCTTACTTATATTTTGTAGTACAAGAAATTTGTACTTGTCATTTTCATCTGTTTTAAATACTACAGTGCCCTCGAAAACTGGATAATTCTCTTTCTCATCCTTGTTAGAACAGCCCGCAAGTATAATCATACTAATGAAGATAAATAATATTATTTTTTTCATAATAACCTCCTTGATTTGAAATAAAGTTATCCCCTTGCTTTTAAGTATACCCTACGTAAAAAAAAGTAAATTATTACTAAAAAGTAATTGATACGAAAAAAGTATGACATATGGCATGAGGATTCCTTTAAATTATTAGTTCCTAGAGTAGAAAAAACTAAAAAGAGGTCACAATGATGGATACCCTAAAATGGATTCAAAGCTGGTATTATGAAAACTGTGACGGTGATTGGGAACATTCATACGGTGTGCGAATTGATACTGTAGATAATCCTGGTTGGTCTGTCGAAATCGATTTGACGGATACATATTTAGAAGATCTGCCATTTGATTCAATTGAAGAAGAGAGAAATGAACAAGATTGGTTCTACTGTATCGTGAGAGATGGAGTGTTTCACAGTGCAGGGGGAGCAAGAAATTTAGAAGAGATGCTTCATTGCTTTAAAGATTGGGCTTCAAGTTTGGATATAAGTTAATAATGCAATAACCATCGGGAGTAATCTAAGGAGAGAACCATATGTATCTAAAAGAATTTAATTTGGATTTACCGTATGTTGTAGATGATGAAAATATTGAATCCATAATGAAAAAGCAAAAATGCGAGCGGAACGAAGCAATAAAATTAGATTATGCGTTGAATTGGAAATGGAAAAGACGCTCTTTTAGTTTGGAAACTCGCTGTATTACAGCGATGTATGAACGTCTATTTGGGAAATACAATACGAAAGATTGTCGGAAAGTCCTAATAGAATGTGTAGAAAACATTACGGATGAACGGATTGTTAACGTTTCTGGTGTGTGTTCGGTACCAATCCAATTTAGTTTGAATGACTTTAATGAAAAAAATGAGTTGGAGAAAAAAAAGACTACGCTTCGACTGCTAATGGAAGGTATAGAGAAACTTGCTCTACGTAATAATTGGGAGGTTGATCCATTTAGGGAGATAGCTTTGCAAATAGAGGCGTTAGATTATGCAAATGAATGGACTTGGAAAAAAGACTTGAAGAGCCCTAACAAGAAGCACAATGCTAGAGTCATTTGCCACCATAATGTAGATAGCATGGACATATTCCTATCTATTTTACAACGAGATGGTACGCAAGTACTTTTAGAGAAGGTCATATCAGAACAACCAGATGAATTTGCCTATGCTAAACATCTAGGTGAACTTACATGGGTATCTGATTTTGAAGTTGCTTTAATTAATAAAACAGGCACTGAAAAATTTTATGCAACCCTAGAACATTAATTATTTTGCCTCTAGAAAACATTGTCCAGCTGGTGTCATGGTCTCTTTTATTATTAGGCATGCATTTACCTTGAGGTTTTTATTCCTCTCGTATAAATGACATGCCTGTTTTTATTTATGCTGTAAATCCCTTGTAATTTTACGTCCCGTTGGTGTCTGGGCGAGGCCGCCGCCGGCTGTTTCGCGAAGAGATTCAGGCATGGCTGATCCAACCTCCAACATGACCTGCACTACCTCATCCGAAGGGATGATGCTGCGTACGCCAGCAAGAGCCATATCGGCGGCTCCCAGAGCAGTAATTGCACCAAAGCCATTGCGTACGATGCATGGTATCTCGACCAATCCGGCTACCGGATCACAGATCAGGCCCAGGGTGTTTTTCAGAGCAAGTCCAACGGCATGAATCGCCTGAGAAGGGGACCCGCCCCGGATATCCACCAACGCCCCGGCTGCCATCCCGATGGCAGAACCCACTTCGGCTTGACAACCTCCTTCCGCACCAGAGATGAACGAATTATTGGCGATGACGTAACCAATGGCTCCAGACGCGAACAGGCCGTAAACCATTTGTTCATCGGACCACCCAAACCGTTCCTGGCTGCTAATAAATACACCGGGAATGATGCCGCAGGAACCCGCCGTCGGTGTAGCAATAATTCGACCCATCGAGGCGTTGACCTCAGAAACTGCAAGGGCGTAACTCATCGACAGACTGGCATGGTCGCCAAGTAAGGATTGTCCATCTGCGCGGTAACCCATCATTTTGCGGGCATCTCCGCCAGTCAAGCCGCTTTTGGAAGTAGTATCGGTATGCAGACCTTGATGCACCACACTTTTCATAATTTCATAGTATTCTTGCATTTGGTTGAAGACAGCATCCTTGTCTTCGCCCGATTCATGACATTGCTCTTCCAGCATGAGCTGGCCGAGGGTGAGATTACGGGTCTCCGCCAGTTCAGCAAGTTGTTTTAACGTTTGAAAATTCATTGGCGAAACTCCTTTTTTAAGAAAGCTGAAGTCAGATATTTAAGCTATAGACAGAGTAGAGTGACATCATGGACTTCCGGGAGCACCTCAATCTGGTGGACCACGACAGGATCCATCTTGCCATCACATTCTAGTACCATCATAGCTTCACCGCGCCGATTCTTTCGATCCACGGACATGTGTCCAATATTAATGTGATTATCCACGAGCAACCGAGTGACGATGGCAATGACGCCCGGTTCATCGCTGTGACGGATGATGAGTGTAGGATAGAGCGACGTCAATTTCAGGTTATAGCCGTTGATCCGGACGATTTCGATATTTCCTCCGCCGATCGATGTGCCTACCATATTCAATGTACGATTTCCCGCAGCGTTGGTTAATGCAATCTCGGCCGTGTTCGGATGAGGGTACAGCCCCGTCCCCGGACGGATGATGGTTTCCATACCAGCAGTGTCTGCATGGGCAAATGCATCAGGCAGTCCGGGGTCATCCGTGTCCATGTCCAGCAGACCACCCACGATGGCGGTGTCGGTTCCATGTCCTTTGTACGTTGCGGCAAAAGAACCAAACATGAGGATCTCAGCATGTGAGGGACACTCCCCGAACAGATGTCTAGCTGTACGTCCAATCCGTGCTGCTCCAGCGGTATGGGAGCTTGAAGGTCCAACCATGGCTGGACCAATAATAGAAAATACGTCTTTGAACCTCACGGTCTTATTCTCCCCGTTTCGGAGGTTGCACATCTGCCGGAACGAGACAGTCGTAGGATTCCCCACCGAGTCTGTCCAGTAATTCCTGCTGCGCTTCCTTGACGATCTCTGGATGTAAAATGGATTCAATGGCCGTAGCCGCCATCGCTTTAGCTGCGAGCAACATGCCTTTGTGAGCAAAGCTGCTCTTGCCCTGAGCAACGGTTTGCCATGCGTGAAGCGGCGTGCCAAAGGCCATCGTGGTCGTGATACATTGTGCTGTCGGCACATTCCAGCTAACATCTGCTACATCGGTTGAACCACCCATGAACGTTTCCCGCTCATCCGAATACGGAGCAATAAAATTTGGTAGGGGGCGTTCAGCCAAAAGCGGCGCAAGCTCAGGGCCAACTAACGCGCCAGCTTCCTGTTGGTTCTGTAGGGGCAGCGTCTCATAGATCGCTTTGGCATAATTGTATTCATCCTCTTCATACTCAGGTGCGCCGAAGGCAACGAGATGTTGATGCATTATTTTTTCAAGCGTACTGTTCGGAATCAGGTTGGCGCAGGCGCCTTCATATTTGAAGTTCATCGTTGTTTCGGTCATCAGGGCAGCCCCTTCGGCCACTTTCACCAGACGTTCAAACAGACTACGTACCTGTGCGCTCTTGGGAGCTCGAACGAGATAAGTGACCTCGGCTTCCGCTTGCACTACATTGGGAGCCAAGCCGCCTGAGTTCGTGATCGCATAATGAATTCTGGCCTGATCAATCATATGTTCACGCATATAGTTCGAACCGATATTCATCAGCTCAACCGCATCGAGAGCACTACGTCCCAGGTGAGGAGCGGCAGCAGCATGAGCACTAATGCCTTTAAAGGTAAATGTGCCGTGAATGACAGCATTGGAGCTTCCATGCATAACGGCATTCAAGGAATGAGGATGCCAGGAGAGAGCGGCATCTACATCTTTAAAATAACCTTCGCGAGCCAGATAGGTTTTACCATATCCACTTTCCTCGGCAGGACATCCGTAAAAGCGCACCGTTCCTGGGTTTTCCGGATGTTCCTGAAGATAGTCTTTGACCGCAACTGCAGCAGCCAATGCACCAATGCCGAGCAGATTATGCCCGCATCCATGACCGTTTCCACGCGGCTGAACAGGTTGATATGTGCTGATTCCGGCTTCCTGGCTGAGATCAGCCAGGGCATCGTATTCGCCCAATAGAGCAATAACGGGCAACCCCGAACCATAGGAAGCGATAAACCCGGTTTCCAATCCTGCCACACCTTTCTCAATCGTGAAGCCTTCGGATTCCAGCATCCCCATAAGCAGCTCTGCTGATTGAAATTCATCGAAACGTGTCTCTGCAAAGCCCCAGACTCGGTCACTGGCATTGGTGAACATATCGCGTTTTCCTTCAATGGCTTCCGAGATAAATTGAGTCAAATCTACAGTTGTAGTCATAATTCATAGCACCTCTTATTCGTTAAAATGGTTGTATTGTCGTATAGAACATGAACTAAATGTCGAAGTAACATGTGGCGGCAAACTCTTGTGTTTATACAGCTTTTGCTTGCATCTCAGTTGTGTTATCCTGATCCGAATTCGAACGACGAGAGAACATCAAGGTAATGGAGCAGATCAGAGCGAAAGCAATCAGCATCATAAAGGCGGTGGCATAAGATCCCCCGGAAGCTTCAACCAGGAATCCGATCAGCATCGGAGTCAGAAAACCTGCAAGCTGAGCTCCTGTGTTAATGAATCCATTGGCTGTTGCGACGACAGATTCGGGCATCGTTTTAAGGGACTTCGAAATGATCAGTGTTGAGATAAATCCGGCCATTGCCGTAACGATTGTCATGTACGTAATGAATGTGGTGATGCTGCCCGCGGAGCCCATCAGATACAGGAACAAGGCCACAAGTACACCGAACACAGAAGCGATAATTCGATCTTTGCCTGCCGGGATACGGTCAAGCACATATCCGCTGAGAATCATGGTGAAAATGCTGACCAAAGCCGGAATGGCGGCGAGCAATCCCATTTGAGTCATATCCAATCCCCGGACATTGACCATGTACGTCGGCATCCAGGATTGAAGCCCCCAGTTCACTGCATAAATGCTGAAGTAGCTGATGAACAAATTCCAGATCATGGGCGTCTTCAGGACGGTTTTCAGTGATGTTTTGGGTTGTTGGCCCGAGCCGGAGGTCGCAAGTGCAGGCTTGGCGGGTTCTTTTAATAAAAAGAACATCAAGGCTGTGATGAGGATCCCTACCGCACCAATGATATAGAACAGGTTGCGCCAGCCAATGGTCACAAGGGCGTGTCCGGTAAGAATCGGAGTAATTACCCCCATAATGGCTGCGGATGACAGCATAATGGACATGGCTCCACTGCGCTGATTAATGGGAAAGTTTGTGGCAATCGCTTTGGAACCGGAAGGGAAGAAGCTGCCTTCTCCGATCCCAAACAGGAAACGAACAAAGATGAGAGAAAACAGCGACCAGGCTGAACCCGTCAGAATAGTGAACACAGACCAGGAGAATAAGGAAACGAGAATAACTTTCCGATAACCGAAACGGTCGGCGAGTGCTCCGCCTGGAATTTGCATAATGGCATATCCGAGAAAAAAGCTGCTGAGGATAATTCCTTGTGCGGAAGCACCTAGGCCCAGATCCTGAGTAATGCCTACAATGGCATAGTTGATGACGAAACGATCCAGGTTGCCAAGACACCAGCCGAGAAACAAGAGAGTGAGAACAATGTACTTGAAGTGTTTACTGTGCATGATTTTAGACATCGCGTTACCTTCTTTCTCATCGAATGTTAACTAAATTTCTGTGTTGCTTTAAAGTTACATGATGAAGGGGTTCCAAGACAATGTATATCTCTGTATAATTATCTGAATCATGATGTGAAAACCTACATTGACAGGAGGCGGCTGCGTTGAATGGAATCTTACATAAAATCCTGCAAGAACGCTTGGGGAACTGTGATTATGAGGTGTGGATCAGCAGTAACTGGGCGGATTGGGTACTGATCGAAGCGATAGGCAGAAGAGAAAGTACACCGCCTTGTTTTGCGGAACAGCTTCCACTGCAACATCCCAAAGTAGAACGGGAATCAGAAGAAAAGATGTTAGTTTTTCTTCCATACAATAACAATATATGTGTGGCTATCCGGGTATTTAAGAATTGGGAGTTTTCTGCGGAAGATTTAGTTACACTATCGTCTTTGCTTTACCCATACTATACGGAAGCTGTGGCAAGCAAGAATGAACGAGCCTTGAATGAAATCATGAACAGCATTAGGGCTGTGACTCAACTTCTGGATCTGAACGAGTTGCTTGGACGGATTTTGGTAAGTGCACTATCGGTTATCCCTTATGAGTGCATAGGTGTGTTGTGGAGGTATGACCCTGCGATCGACGCGTTAACGGTCAAGGCAAGAGCAGGGGAGATGGGTGAAGGCATGCTGAGGATGAAACTGAAACCAGGTGAAGGGATCATTGGGAACACCTTTAAGCGAGGTACACCAAAGCTCTACAACGGTTTATCTACAGTAGAAGACGACTTTGGCAATATGACATCGGACAACAAATATCATCTGAATTCAGCGTACAATTTTCAAAATATAGGTTCAATTATTTCGGTGCCTATCAAGGTAGAAGGTCAATCGGATTGTGTGTTAATCGTTTATCAAAAAGGAAGGGTCCCGCTATTCACGGAGTCGGATGTGCGACTGCTGCAAAGCTTTGCAGATCAGGTTTCGATTGCGATCACAAATGCCAAACTTTACGAGAATCTGAGCAAACAGAACGAGACACTCATGAAACGGGATGAGATTCACTCCTCGCTTATGCGGCTTTCGCTGCAAAATAAGGGCGTGGTATCTATTGTTAACGAACTGACACGTGTTATTGGCGTACCGATGACCTTTGTGGATTTTATCGACAACGAATGGATTCCGAAACGCAGCAAAATCATGAATGGCTGGAATACAGAAAGTCTTCGCAGCTTATACGAATCCTTGCATCATCCAGATTATCTGACGTGTATCGAGGGAGAAGCCGACCGATCGTATCAATATCTGTATCCAATCGCTTCAGCCAATCAGTGCCTTGGTTATCTCATTATCCAGATGAACACAAAGCTTGAACCATTGCAGTTGATTGCGCTGGAGCAGGGAAGCTCCATTTTGGCCCTGGAATTGATGCGCAAACAGTCCCTGGCCGAATTTTATTTTAAAAAAACACAGCAATTTTTCAACGATTTGAGGCTCAGTCAGGATTCTGAGGATTATTGGCAGAAGTCCGGGGAGATCGGAATCGTTCCTTCAACCTCCATCGTGGTGGGACTGCTGGAGTTTGCGGAGTGGGTCAACCCTTCTACGCTTAGCGCGTTGTCTGTTCAATTGGTAGCTTATCTAAGAGACAAAATGCCAGCAGGAGCGCTGCCCATTGCGTTTGGCAATGAAAGACGAATTACAATACTGCTTATGCTAAACGAGTCGCACAAGCCAGGCAAACTGGAACAACAGTTCAGCGCATTACTGCCGGAGTGGGAACATCGTAATCATGTGAAATTGTTGGGAGGATTAAGTTCAGTGCGGTCTGGGGTCGATGCCATTAATACGGGATACCAGGAAGCGGACAAGGCGCTTGCATACCAGAAGACAAGAGGAGAACAGGGGACGATCCGATATACGGATATTGGTGTTAACCGGTTGTTTATCCGGCAACCGGCTGAGGATTTAAATGCATTTATGGCAGAGATATTTGAGCCGCTTCGGCCTGCCAAAGGGCAGACCAGCGGACTAGAGGAAACTCTCATGACGTATATGGCGTGCGGAAGTTCTGCGGTCCAAGCTGCGGCAGCACTTCATATTCATATCAATACTTTGTATCAGCGTATTCATAAAATCGAAGAGATTCTGGGCATGTCCCTGAGTAATCAGGAGCATCTGCTCCATCTGCAACTGGCCTGTTATCTAAAGCAGACATATCGTTCATCATGATTTTCAAATCAACTTACTCGAGATCATGATTCAAACGTGTTACCGACATAATGAAAAGAGTGAATATGCGTTCTGGTGAGTTCAATCACGTTTTTGATAAATGCCTCGCGTGACTCACGATATCCGCTTAATATCCAATTGTTCAACAGTCCAAAAAAACCGTAGGCGGTATAGTATTTGAAATAGTCCATGTTAACTGGCGAGTTGTTGATCGTCTCAAAGACAAATTGCTCCTGATAGATTTTGAGTATGGTTTGTGGAAAGCCTGTATGTAAACCAGGTAACGTATCATCGTATTGAATCAGTTCGAAGAAGTCACGGTGTTCGTAGATATAATCCACGATTTGAAAAGATTCGGCATCCAGCTTGTTTGTTGAAACCTTTTGACCGTGCCAATAGGGTTTACCTACTGCGCCCCTCAATCCTTCGAGTGTCATACTCAACAACTCTTCGGCGAGAATATACTTATCCTGGTAGTGTAAGTAAAACGTACTGCGATTATAACCGGCCTGATCAACGATGTCTTTGACAGAAACACCATGGAATCCTTTTTTCTTAATGAGCTGAATCAGAGCGGTTTTCAGGTGCTCCTTGGTTCGATTACGATGTTGAGATGTCACAATAAGTTCATTATTCATTCAAAAAAACTCCTATAAATATAGACATAGTTTTATAAAGTGTCTACGAGGTAGACACTTGGTCACATCTTAATGATTGGATTGTTACAATTTTAAGCATAGAATTAGTTTTGTAAACATCATATAGCACTATTTATATAGGCGCTATTCAAAATATTATACTGGGGGATTTATTCATGGGCAAACTTCAAGATAAAGTTGCAGTCATCACAGGAGGAGCATCCGGGATTGGTGCAGCGACAGCTCGCTTATTCGTTTCCGAGGGAGCAAAAGTGGTCTTGGTGGATCTGAATGAGGAAAAAGGCAAGGCGTTTGAGCAGGAACTGAAAGCGCTTAAAGCAGAGGCTCTCTTTATTAAAGCAAACATAACAAGTGAAGAAGAGGTTTCTGAGATTTTCAAACAAACCGTAGAAACATTTGGTCAAGTGGATATCGTATTCAACAATGCGGGAATCGGACGTGTTCATCCGACGCATGAGCTTGATTATGCCGAATGGCGCAATACAGTCAATGTTGATCTGGACGGCGTTTTCTTGGTCGCTCGAGAATCGATTCGCGAAATGCTCAAAATTGGCGGAGGTACAATCGTCAACACGGCTTCCATGTACGGGTGGGTTGGTTCGCCTGGTTCAGCAGCCTACAATGCAGCTAAAGGCGGCGTTGTGAATCTGACTCGTTCCCTCGCGCTGGAGTATGCTGAGCAGAATATTCGGGTGAACTCCCTTTGCCCAGGCTTCATCGATACACCGATTATCCCGGAAGAGAGCAAGCAAGCACTTTCTGCGGCAACACCAATGAAACGTCTGGGTCAAGCAGAAGAGATGGCGAAAGCCGTTCTGTTCCTAGCTAGCGACGATTCTTCATATATGACAGGAAATAGCCTGATCGTAGACGGAGGATACACCGCTCAATAAGTGCAGCAGTGTCGAAGTACACAAGAAAGAATATAGTTCCATTAAAAGTCGCTATTCTAGCGGCTTTTTTTGTTTTTATTAGTACAAGAGCAGTTCCCGAGCCAAGGACATCTAGCAAACAGCGAGTTTAGCTACTCATAATAGATGGCCTCATAAGGAAACTCTAACTTATTCAAACGATATTCTTTGGGCGACATGGACATATATTGACGAAAAACTTTGCCGAAGTAGCTGGGACTCTCAAAGCCGCAATGTTGGCCAATTTGAGAAATCGGAAGTTCCGTTGTGCGGAGTAGCCGGATTGCAACCTCAATGCGTCTGTCTTTGAGATAGGCTAGCGGTGATGTTTTTTCGGATTTCTGAAATAACCTGCACAAGTAGTGTTTATTGATATCACAATGACTGGCCAGCAGATCCAGTGTCAAAGGGGAGGCATAATTCTCTCGAATGAACTTTTTACATTTCTCAATCGTTGTTATGGATAGGGCACCGATATCCTTCTCCGCATCCCGACTCGTCTGTACCAAGATAAGCAACCACCGATAGACTTGCATGGACAAGCGATACTTTTCCGTAACTTTCTCTTGATGAATCAAATGGATAATTTGCCATAACTCTTGAATCAAGGGAGAGTCCGCGTTTCGTCGAATGACATGTCCCTCATTATCATGGATCATATCCCAAATTCGGTTGGCTTCATCCCCGCGAATATTGATCCATATAAATTCCCACGGTTCGTTGTTCTCTTGTTTATAGTAATAGCAATGTTCTCCGGAGATTTTAACAAGTAGGGCATGCCCCTTTGGTAAAGGAATCGTTTGATTTTCAATATCCAGATAACCCTGACCATTAAGTGTGTATTGAAAAACGACGTGCCCCGGGTCCGGTCTATCATCACTTGGACAACGATATTCCTCGCTTGAAACGATCTGCCATCCAATAGAGTCAAGTGTCATGATTGATGTATCGTCATTACGAAAAGCATAAGAAACCGTATGAACCATCGTTTCATCTCCTTCCTAAAAAAGTCAATTATTTTATATAATACGTCACATTTTTTAGATTGTCTGTCTTTTTTTAGACCTGTAAGATAAATGTAAGCGGTAACATAAAGAGGAGGTGGCTGTAAATTGTGTTCATTTGACAACAAACAGGGCAGGATCGAACTGATGATTCTAAAAATGAATTCTTAGATAAGGAGGAGTTAATCGAATGATCCGAAGAACTGTTTCCATCCAGAAATCGATGTTTGTATCTTTTTTAGCACTCCTTATGGTTATTTCACTGGCTGTTCCTCCGGCACCGATGCGTGCAGAGTCATCATCAAACGGCCTGCCGGGTCGCCAAGCAGAATACCTGAACCGGGGTTTGGTTGCGGTTCTTGTAGACAACGGCGTTTTTTTAAGCTGGAGGTATTTAAACAACGACCCAGATGATATCGCTTTCAATATATATAAAAATGGAACAAAAGTGAACGCATCACCCATAAGCGATGTGACGAACTATGTGGACACGACTGGTTTCGACAGCTCGCAATATCAGATCTCCACCGTTATTGCAGGCAAAGAGCAAATGCAACCGGAGGTTGTATCAGTCTGGCATAACGATTATTTGCCTATTCCGCTCGATAAACCAGCCGACGGACGGACTAAGGACGGTGGAACCTACTCCTATTATGCAGGTGACGCTTCCGTAGCTGATTTGGACGGGGATGGCGAATATGAAATCGTCTTACTGTGGAGTCCGAGCAACTCCAAGGACAATTCGCAGGCCGGTTATACGGGAAATGTCTATATCGACGCCATCAAACTGGATGGCACAAAGCTGTGGAGGATTGACCTGGGAGTCAACATCCGCGCCGGAGCGCATTATACGCAGTTAATGGTGTATGACCTCGATGGCAACGGAAAGGCCGAGGTTGTTGTCAAGACGGCGGACGGGACAAAGGATGGCCAAGGCACGGTCATTGGTGACGGCACGAAAGATTATCGCAACGACGGCGGATACATACTGTCAGGACCGGAATATCTCACACTGTTTAACGGTGAGACTGGCGCGGCTGTATCCACCGTGAATTATGATCCGCCAAGAGGAAACGTCAGTGATTGGGGTGACGGCTATGGCAATCGTGTAGACCGTTTTCTTGGCGCCATCGCTTATCTGGACGGCACGAAGCCAAGTGTCGTGATGAGCCGGGGTTATTATACCCGCACAGTGCTTGTTGCTTATGATTATGTTGGCGGGGAACTCGTTAAGCGCTGGACGTTCGACACAAACGAAGCAGGATCACAATATCAATCACAGGGCAACCATAATCTAAGTGTGCTGGATGTCGACAAGGACGGCAAGGACGAAATTATGTTTGGCGCCTTGGCCATTGACGATGACGGCAGCTTGCTGTACAGCACCGGACTCGGACACGGTGATGCTATGCATGCCGGCCAGCTCAATCCGAACCGGGAGGGCTATCAGGTCGTAAGTGTGCATGAGCATTCGGATGCGGCATACGGACTGGAGATGCGCGATGCGGCAACAGGTGAAATCCTTTGGGGTGAGAAAACAGGTTTTGACACCGGTCGCGGGATGTCGGCGGACATTGATCCGAACTATCCGGGTTACGAATCATGGGCCACGACCGTTACCAACGGGCAAAGTGTCCCAGTAACCAATACTTATTCAGCTGCCGGAGAGGCTATCTACACTGTGGACGAAGGGCCCAAAACCGCCAATTTCGCCATCTGGTGGGATGGAGATCTTCAGCGGGAGCTATTGGACCATGAGTGGGATAATAGCACAGCCAAAGGAATTCCGCTCATCTATAAGTGGGATTACCAAAACAAAAAGCTGAATGAAATCTTCCGGGCAACCGGTACGTTAACGAACAACCATACCAAAGGCAATCCGGCACTTCAGGCGGACATTCTGGGCGACTGGCGTGAGGAGCTTCTGCTGCGGAGCGAAGATAGTTCGGAGTATCGTCTCTACACAACGACCATTCCTTCAGACTATCGCATCCCTACGCTGATGCAGGACCCTGTGTATCGACTTGGCGTAGCCTGGCAAAATGTAGCCTACAACCAGCCACCTCATACCGGCTTTTATCTTGGAGCGGAAGCTACAGCATTCCCTAAAGCCGATCTGGCGCTGACTCGCGAAGCTGAAATGCCGGAGCCGGTCTACCGCTTTAATTTCGGTACAGAGACTGCGTCAGGAAGTACAAACATACAGGATACGCTCTACGCACAAGATCCGGGATACGGCTTCAAGGATACAAGTGGTGTTACGGTAGGGGCAAACCAGGTTTCGGTCGCGGCAGGCACGACATTTGCCGTTGATCTGCCCAATACAAACTATAAGGTGACGCTGCGATTGGGCAATGATGCAAATGACTCGAACGTTGGAGTCAAATCCGAATTCGTCCAGAAGCTCGCCGTAACCAATGTGACAGCAGGAGCACCACTGGAGTATTCCTATGATATTGCTGTGGTGGATGGACAGCTCGATCTTATATTCACGGGTACAGCCATAGACATCCAAGACGTCATCATCGAGAAATATCCAGAGAAAGCGGCTGGTGCGGCAACAACGATCTATATGGCTGGTGATTCAACCATGCAATCTTATAGTGAAGCGCAGGCTCCTCAAGAAGGATGGGGCCAGCAGTTCGGACGTTATTTCTCCAATGGGGCAGTCGTCGTGAACGATGCGATCGGTGGCCGAAGCAGTAAATCCTTTATGGTAGACGGTCGTTTGGATACAATCCTGCAACGAATTAAGCCGGGGGACTTCTTCTTCATTTCCTTTGGTCATAACGACGCTAGTGCAGGGATACCGGACCGGTATGCATCCCCTGAGGATTATAAGATCTACTTAACTCGTTATGTAAACGGTGCCAAACAGCGCGGCGTTACACCTGTATTGCTCACTCCGGTTGGACGCAGAGATTTCAACACGGTGACTCAGGAGTTCAACGTCAGCTTCCCAGCATACGTGCAGGCTGCCAAAGAAGTGGCAGAAGAGCTTGACGTGCCGCTGATTGATCTGAGCAAGTTAAGTATTGCGTACTACGACAAAATTGGTAATACAGCTACGGAAAAAGTATTCCTATACGCTAATCCGGGTGAATATCCGAAATACCCGAATGGAATCAACGATAATACCCATTTCAGCAGCTATGGTGCACAGAAAATTGCCGGACTCGTTGCTGGTGCAGTCAAAGACATGGAGCTGAGTATCTCATCGCTGGTCATTGACCCAGATATTACCGAGCCAGAACCAGAGCCAGAAACCCAGCTCTATGAGGAGGATTTTGAAGGCGACGCTGCCAACTACCAGTATGCGATGGTCAATGCTACGGGTATCGCAGGAACCATGGCGGGAACGGTAGTTGAACAGTCCGGAAATAAGATACTGTCCGTCACAGGGTCCGGATCGGGCAATCGAGCCAAGGTGTTCCGTCTGTTTGATGCAGTAAACGGCGATCAGGTGAATGTGAACTTTGACTGGCAATCCGGTAATGTAAGTGCCTATCCGTCAGAAGGTCATCTCACGGTCCAGGATTCGAACGAAAATGCCCTTTTCACGCTGTTTACCAAAACCGGAAGTACCAAAATTCATTATTATGTCGGTGCATATAATCCGGACTACGGCGCGGGTGATACAGCCATACCTGAAGGGGGAACGGCTACAGATATTTCCAAGAACCAGTGGGTCAATGTGGATGCTACCGTTAATTTTGCCGAGAAAACACTTGATCTGACATTAACGAACCTAGCGAATCAGACACTTACACAAACGATTCAAGATATCCCACTGAGTTCCGCCGCATATGCGGACAACGTCAGATCCATGCGGTTCCTGGGCACGAGAAAAGGTGGTGGAGGCACGTTGAACTGGACTACCCAGATCGACAACGTGCGAATTGAAGGCACTCAGCTCTCTTCAGAGGGTGGCGATCAGACTGCATTGATCGCTCTGTATGATGAGATCAAAGCACTAGATCTGTCAGATTATACAGATGCGTCGAAGGCCGTGGTGAACCGGGCTTTGGTAGCTGCGGAAGCCATTTTCAATACGGAAGCTACCCAAGCTCAAGTTGACCATACGTTTAACATGTTAACTGTTGCGAAGGATTCTTTGACAAGTGAAGCGAGCGAAGAGATAAACGAATACAAATTTGACTTTGGTTCTGGTGGCGCAGCCGACGGATACATCAAAGTAGATGCCAAAAGAGCATACATCGAAGGCAACGGGTACGGCTTTGCTGATACTGCACTGACCAAAGATGAGAACCGGGAAACCGGAGATTTGCTTAAGGAAGATTTCACACGAGTAAATGGTACCTCTTTCCTGGTGGAAATGGAGCCGGCGAATTACCGGGTAACGATGACCATCGGGGATGCGGAGGAATCAACCAGCGCAAATGTCGTTGTAGAGCAGATGACAAAGCTGCCGCTGACAAGCATTGCCAAGGGCGAATTCAAAGAAATCACGTATGACATTGCCCTGATCGATGGGGTGTTTAACTTCAACTTTACCGGAAATGCACCGAAGATCAATGCGATGAAGCTGGAGCGCCTGCCAGATCACAGTGCAAGTGATAAACCTGTTATTTATTTGGCCAGCGATTCCACTGTGGCTAATTACGCGGAAAACTATCGTCCGCAAGCAGGCTGGGGAGAAACATTGGGTGGATTTTTTGATCCAAATGAAGTCAGTATTGATAACCGGGCAGTTGGAGGTTTGAGCAGCAAAACCTTCCTGGTCGGTGGATATCTCAACGATATTTTACTCGACATTCAAGAAGGCGATTATCTGTTCATGCAGTGGTCTCATAATGATTCCACACCTTCACGCCCAGAGCGTTATCTTACACCAGAGCAGTTTAAGGTATATCTAAAAGAATACATTAACGGTGCTCTTCAGAGAGGGGCAATTCCGGTTCTGGTCACGCCAGTGAATCGTCGTGATTTTACCGGCGAGGTGCTGAACAAGAGCTTCCCGGAATACGTACAGGCGATGAAAGAAACGGCGCAGGAAACGGAAACGCTTATCATCGATCTGAACCAAGCTAGTTGGGAGCATTTCCAGGCGCTTGGCACAGAAGGAACCAAATCGATATTCATGTGGGTAGGTACAGCGGAAGACAATACACATTTGCAGATGAATGGCGCAATCAAGGTGTCTGAACTCGTGGCACGTCTTGTGAAGGAATTGAATATACCTTTATCTGATTTTGTTACGTTGGAAGGAGAAACTCCGGAGCAGGAAGCCCCGCATACTAAGGCAACTGTGGAAGGAGAATTGCAGAACGGCTGGTATACTTCTCCGGCACAAGTAACCTTCACAGCAAGCGATGAAGATTCCGAAATCGAAGGGACTTATTATCAAATCAATGGTGGCGAAACGGTGAGTGGCACACAGTTGACCCTAACTGAAGAAGGTACACATACCATCACCTACTGGAGCGTCGATGTTGACGGTAACAAAGAGAGCGAACAATCTTTGTCCATATCCATTGATCTCGTACCTCCAACCATTGAAATTCATGGTCAAACCGAATACACCATTGATCAGCACGTGGAAATTGGCTATACAGCTTCCGATACGGTATCCGGTGTGGCAGAACCGGAAGGTGTGCTCCTGGACACTCCGGCGTATGCACTGGAACCCGGCCTGAACCAGGTTACGGCAACCGTCTCCGATTTGGCAGGCTGGGAACAGACGGTAGAATATAATTTTGGCGTTATTGCCACATTCGACAGCCTGATCAATCTGACCAACGCCTTTGCTGATGAATCGACCGATCCTAATGCCGGCGCTCTTGCTGATCAGCTTACAAACACGTTAAAGCAGGCCAAACAGGCAGCAAACGATCGTGAAGGAGCAAAAGCGCGTCAATTGCTTGCATCCTACGGTAATGACGTTCAAGCAGCTAGAGGAACCGTATTACCGGATGAGCAAGCAAGTGTGCTGATTAAGTGGGAAGAATGGCTCCATCAGACAACGCCACTTGCAAACGGTGCCCCTGGCACTCCGGTGTTATCTGATAATAATGGTTACGACACAGGGCTCAAGGACGGAGACTATACAATCACGATGAATCTGTGGTGGGGGAATAACGGCAATCAGTTCAAGCTGTATGAGAATGGTGAATTGATTAAGGAAATTTCTCTGGTCGATCAATCCCCGTCCGCCCAATCTGTTCAAGTTGATATTACTGGAAAGAAAAATGGCACCTATATCTATACTGGAGAATTGATCAATGCACTGGGTTCAACCATGAGTGTTCCGCTGACAGTCATCGTCATGGATGCTTCCCCGGGGCAAGCTGTTCTGTCGAACGACAACTGGGACGGTGACGGCAACTATAATATCACCATGAATCTGTGGTGGGGAACAAACGCAACCGAATACGAACTTTACGAAAATGGTGTATTGATTGACACACAATCACTGCAATCTCATTCGCCTGGTGCACAGTCTGCGGTTACCGCAATCTCTGGAAGGGTACCTGGAATCTACGAGTATGAAGCTGTACTTCGTAATTCTTCAGGGGAAACCAGATCACACAAATTAAATGTGACGGTACGAGAGTAGATTGAAATTTTTGAGCATTCCATTAACAAGAAATGATTACAACTGAAGTAAGGTACGCATATAAAAGTGCTATTCCTCATCATTTTGAGGAGTAGCACTTTTTATATGCGCACAGTATGAAAGCGTTTGACTTATTTGAATATCAATCTATAATGATGAAAGGAAATTGGACTTGGACACGATACAGACAGCGTGTCCGCTTGAATGAATTAGAAATGCCGACGAGCTTCAAAATGGGCCGAGGCCTATGGAAAAACAATAATCGGCATACCTATATGTTTATTCAGAGCAAGCTTCCATACGCAGGAGGCTTGCTGTTTCATTTTCAGAAGGAGAATAGGTTCCCATGACACTTAAAAAAAGAATCTTTTTACTGTTCTTTGTCAGTGCGTTTATCCCCTTTATCAGTATATTTGCGATTTCTTATTATACGATTGACTCCATTTTCGCAAATAAGATCGATGATGGCATTCGCAGCAATTTACAACAGGTGACATCCTCATTGGAGAACTCCATCACCAATCTGAATCATGTTACGCAGCAATTATCTTACAGGGGTACTTTAGGCAAAAGATTAGATGAATTCTTGAATCCGTCCTCCGATATCTTCGAACTGATTGAGGCCAGGGACGAATTAAAGAACGAGTTAAGTGTTGTCACCTTCACCAATCCTAATATCGGATTGACCCTGTATTACTTTCAAAAAGAAGGTACTACTCAGTTCGGCAACTTTCCAATCAAGGATCGTTTCTCTCCTGAGTCTCTGCCTGTGCTCTTCCAAACCTATGGCATTAAGTACTATGGCCCCCATATGAGTATGAACCGATTTGATGATCAACTCGTTCTGTCTGCTATGCGAAAAGTACAACTTTCCGAGAGGAACGACGTGTTCATTTACGTAGAATCAGGCTTTCGCCTTACACAGGATATCTTGGGTTACAATCAATACAACGGCGCATTATCTCATCTCATCCTGGATGGTGAAGGAAACATTGTGTACAGCGAAATACCGGAAGCCATGAAGTTAGGGGAGAATTTCACCAGCTTAACGGCCGATACTGCCAAGGATGGAATATCCCGCGGGTATCACTGGTTCAAGGAGGATTCCTCACAGAAATGGAGTGTCGTATCGGTCATTTCGCAGTCTCAATATCAACAGGAGAAAAACCAGTGGTTGCTTCAAATTTTGCTGGTCGCTTTATTTTTCCTCGGCTTTACCGTGTTTCTCGCTTGGCTCCTGTGGAAGATGGTCTACAAACCACTCGGTTTGTTTCATTCGGAGATCAATGGAATGTCCAAGAATCCACAAACGAAAGGAAGCCGAGCTCGCACTCAGATTCCTGAATTTGATTTTCTGCTCAGTGAATTTTCGAATATGCAGCATCAGATTGGTGACCTCTTCAAGGAAGTTCAGCAGAAAGAGAAGATACGTGCAGACCTGGAAGTGGAAAAACTGCTTTATCAGATCAATCCGCACTTTCTGATGAATACGCTCGATACGGTGCACTGGCTGGCCGTCATGAACGGACAAGGGGAAATCGACAAGCTGGTGCAGTCATTGAACAAGCTGCTCTATTACAATCTAGGCAAATTAGGGCAAGTATCCACCATGGAAGAAGAGATTGATGCGTTAAGACAGTATCTGATTTTGCAGCAAATTCGATATGACTTTGAATTTGACGTTCGCATTACTGCAGATGAACAAGTGCTTCAAATTCCTGTGCCCCGCTTTATTCTGCAACCGCTGGTTGAAAATTCGTTATATCATGGATTGAGTGACGAAGGTTTTATTCAGATTGAAGTGACATGCACTTCAACGTTGAACATTTTGATACAAGATAATGGCGCAGGTATGACTGAGGAAACCATTCATAATCTGCTGAACAATCGTGAAGCTGAACAACAAAAAGTAGGGATGGGGATCGGACTCAATTACGTTCACCGCATGTTGAAAGTACAGTACGGGGACCAAGCAAAACTGGTGATCAAGAGTGCATTGGGAACTGGGACAAGCATACTGCTCGTATTGCCTATTAAAGGAGAAGATATCTCGGCATGATTAAGGTATTGATTGTAGATGATGATAAGTTGGTACGCAAAGGCATTAGCTCTGCGATGCCATGGAACGAGTTCAACATGGAGGTTGTAGGAGAGGCCAGCAATGGGGCGAAAGCGCTGGATTTCCTAAAAACCCAACCGGTCGATTTGATGCTAACGGATCTTGCGATGCCCGTCATGTCAGGGATTGAACTGATGCGAGCTGCGAAGCAGCTCTATCCGGAACTTCATATCGTTGTGTTAACACTGCATCAGGATTTCGATTATATCCAGGAAGCGCTAAGACTCGGAGCGATCGATTATATAGCCAAAGTGCAGCTGGAGAAAGAGCAATTCGAACATGTTCTGCAACGGATACATACCCGAATTAGCGGGTTGACAAACACGACAAGAAAGATGCCTTCGCAGGATGAAATCAATGTCCATTATCCAAATGTGTATGCACTTGTTTCACAGGATCGTAAATCAGAGCAGAAGTGGCCAATAGAGTTAACTGCGCATGAAGATCTGATAAGGTGGGAGGTTGAGCGTAATAGCTGCATGTGGGTTGCACCCCCATCCAAAGAGGATCAACTATTTCATCAATTGAAGGAAGGCCTGCATCAAGTTCCCCATAGTACGTTGTTGGTTTTGTCTGATGTACAAGAGCGAACGTGGTTGCAAATCAAAAACTGGATTAGGAATTATACAGAGACGACTTTATTCTATGCGTACAATCCCAATAACCAAGTCATTACCGTTTCGACGAATGAGGAAGACACATGTTCAAAAGAACCGCAGGATGAGGACCTTGACCGGATTAAACAAAGTTGGTTCCAAACCCCATGGACCCACCACGATAGTTACTACAACCAACTTGTTGACCAGTTCAAATCATTACGATTACATAAAGGTCAGTTGATGGGATTGTTGTACTCGATCGTAATGGAGTGGAACCGTATTTTTGCCCAAACTACGCTTGGAAGAATCTCGATGATCCATTCTTTCGAGTCTTGGTACGAGGTTGAAGAATGGATCAAACAGACTGCTACAAGCATTCGAAAGGCTGATGAACAGACTTCATATTCACAGGAAATCATCGATGCCGTGAAAAAAGCGGTGATGATCGTGCAGCATGATTTGGAGCAGGCCTATACAGCTTCAGGTCTCTCCCAACAACTCAACATCAGCCGAAGTTATTTCAGTCAATGTTTCAAAGATCTGATGGGGAAAACCTTTAATGAGTACTCCCGGTTCATCCGGGTAGAGAAGTCCAAGGAGTATTTGCTCAATACAAACAACACAATTTTCTGGATTGCGGAACGAGTGGGTTATACGGATGAAAAATATTTCAGCCGGATTTTCCGCGAACTGACAGGTCTTCTGCCAAGCGAATATCGGCAGCTAGGTAGAGGAAATAAGTAGCCGACAGCTTCCTGTTTTAGGAGCTGCCGGCTTTTGTTTTTGATCGAGAATAGAAGTAGATAGACGAATGTTGGTCAGCAGGTAGGGTAAATGATCACAAGATAACCATACTTCATCATACGGAATGAAAACTGTAACCATTTCTCTATCCAAACGGACGTGTAATCCCTATCTCGATTGGCCTTCACTTCATTTTATAATGAAAGCGCAAACAAATATATTGAACATCAGAATAAAGGGGAATCGAACTAGATGAGAACAAAATGGTCTATAAAAAGCAAACGGGTGACAAAGCGTCTGGCCGTGCTGTCCATGTCCGCCTTGATGGTTGCAGCCCTAGCGGCATGTGGAGACTCTTCCAATCCTCCTACTGCAGAGGAAGCAGGCAAATATGAGGTAACGCCTGGAGATCCGTTCAGTGCCTATAAAGACGAAATCACCGTAACCATGGGACGGGTTACCACAGCCAACCCAAAACTGCCGGCTGGTGATACCTATGAGAACAATGCATATACTCGGCTGGTCAAAGACACGTTTAACGCTCAGATTACAGATCAATTTGAAGCCAATGGCGAAGATTATAGCCGTCAAGTATCGCTTGCCATCGCATCGGGGGAATTGCCCGACATGATGCGTGTTGATTCCAAAGATGAACTGAAAGAACTGGTGGATAACGATCTGATTGAGGATCTGACCGCCATTTATGATCAATATGCTACGGATAACATCAAGCAGATGTACGATTCCTATGATGGTCGTGCATTAGAAAATGCAACGATTGATGGACGTTTGATGGGACTTCCGGCGACTTCTCTGGATTCCGCACCAACGATGGTTTGGGTCCGTCAAGATTGGCTGGATCTGCTGGGGATTCAACTTGATGCAGATGGTGACGGCGCCATTTCACTGGATGAAGTGGAGAAGACCACACAGGAATTCCTGAAAAGAGATCCTGGCCAATCCGGGAACCCGGTAGGTATTCCATTTGTGAACACGATGAACACAACAGATTATAATGGCTCTGCTTATACGATGCTGGGTGTGGCCTCAACCGAGGGAGCCTTCCCGCAATATTGGATGAATGGTGAAGACGGCAAAATCGTGTATGGTTCCACGACAGAAGAAACGAAGCAGATGCTGGGCATCATGGCCGATTGGTTCAAGAATGGTATCATTGACCCGCAATTTGGAACCCGCACGTTTGACGATATTACTGCACTCTACGCCAATGGCCAAAGCGGCATCGCCTTTGGACCGTGGCATATCCCTGACTGGGGACTGATCAGTGCAAAACAGATGGATAA
Organism: Paenibacillus sp. FSL k6-2145; assembly: GCF_037976585.1. Lineage (NCBI taxonomy): Bacteria > Bacillati > Bacillota > Bacilli > Caryophanales > Paenibacillaceae > Paenibacillus > Paenibacillus sp. FSL k6-2145. The sequence goes on from NZ_CP150267.1 coordinate 5,732,998, forward strand.
AAACGCGAAATTCTCGGCTTATACACTGGAGGATGCAGACGGCAAGGTCAACGTAGCGCATGCCAATCCATCCAATCAGTTTATCGTGGTAAGAAAGGGATATGAACACCCTGAACTGGCCGTTAAGATTCTTAACCTGTTCTACGATAAACTGGCCAATGATAAAGATGCCGCAACAACCATGCCGGAAGCTGCCAAGTATCAGGAGACCGGGGTAGACGGATCTACGAGACCTTTTAATATCGAAGTTAACTCGGCTACATCGCTGCTGGATGATTACTCTGACGTTGTTCGCGGGATTAAGGGAGAGATCGGCCTCGACGAGGTTCGCACAACCGAATCGAAGAACAATATCGGAAGCATCAAAACCTATTTAAGCGACATGGATACGGATGATGTGACTGCTTGGTCAAAATATCATTCACGGATCAACGGAGTGGGACTGATCGACAAACTGACACAGGAAAACAAATTTGTATGGATGACACCTGCCTTTTCTGGCACTACACCAAGCATGAAACAGACGTGGGCCAATCTGACGAAGTTGGAGCAGGAGTCGTTTATTAAAATCATAACGGGTTCAGAACCGCTTGATTACTTCGATACATTCGTCAGTAACTGGAAGAAACAGGGTGGTGATCAAGTCATTCAGGAAATTGAAGACGAGATCGCATCGAAACAATAATATTCATGAACAGTAGCAGGGCTGCGATACGCAGCCTTTCTTCAACGAAAGGGGTTCATCCATGAAACAGGGGAATTTGAAAGCGAGAGGGCGGCTCGGCCCAGGTGCCATGTACCATATGATGATGCTGCCGGGCATTTTGTTTTTGCTTGTATTCAGCTATATTCCAATGGTCGGCGTCATCACAGCTTTTCAGGACTATGTTCCGGCGAAGGGGATGTTTGGCTCCGAATTTGTAGGACTGAAGCATTTTATGTATATGTTCAAGCTGCCGGATATCGCGCAGGTCGTCAGCAATACGCTGGTGATTGCGATTGGCAAGATTTTGCTTGGAACGATGATGGCCATCATTTTTTCCGTTTTATTAAATGAAATTCGTATCAAATACGTTAAAAAGTCCGTGCAGACGATTGTTTATCTGCCGCACTTTCTATCCTGGGTTGTACTCGCATCCGTCGTTGTCAACATGTTCAGTTTGGACGGCATTGTGAACCAAATGCTCGCGTTCTTTGGCCTGGAGAATATTAATTTCCTTGGCAGCAACACCTGGTTCCAGCCACTGATTATAGGTACAGACGTATGGAAAGAGTTTGGCTACAGCTCTATCGTCTATTTGGCGGCGATTACGTCGATTGATCCCGGTCTATATGAAGCGGCAGGAATGGATGGAGCCAGTTGGTGGAGAAAAGTGTGGCATATTACATTGCCAGGCATGCTGCCTATTATTCTGCTCATGGGCGTAATGAGCCTGACCAACATTTTGAGCGCTGGTTTTGATCAAATCTATAACTTGTATAACCCGGTTGTCTATGAGTCGGGCGATATTCTGGATACATACGTCTATCGGATCGGTCTCGTTGGGCGACAGTATAGCTTCGGTACGGCTGTTGGTTTGTTCAAGTCCGTAATCGGCATTGTATTGCTTATGTCTGCCAACCAGTTGGCCAAAAAATATACGGATCGAAAAATATTCTAAGGAGGCCAAACCTGTGTCCTATTCTGCAAACTTCAAAGAACGAATTGGCCGGTTTGTCATCTATGCCATCGTCATTCTGCTGGCATTGGTCTGCCTTCTTCCGTTATGGAATATCGTTGCCATATCATTCAGCAGCAGCGAGGCGGTATCCGCAAATGCAGTAGGTCTCGTTCCGGTCAATTTTACAACCGCAGCGTATACCAAAATTATCGATGATGCACAGTTCTGGCGTTCCTTTGGCATCTCCATTTTACGTGTCGCGCTTACCCTTGCGCTTAATATGATTCTGATTATTTTGATGGCTTATCCTTTATCTAAATCAAAGAGGGATTTTAAAGGCAGAAACATTTATATGAATATCATGATTTTTGCCATGTTGTTCAGTGGAGGCATGATTCCGAGTTACCTGCTGATCAAAAACCTGGATATGCTGAATACGATTTGGGCACTGGTTCTGCCAGGCGCTGTCCCGATATTCAGTGTCATCCTCGTGATGAATTTCTTCTCTGCTGTACCTAAAGCGCTTGAAGAGGCAGCATTCATCGATGGAGCAAATCCCATTCAGGTTTTGTTCAAAGTGTATGTTCCCGTGTCCATTCCTGCGCTGGCGACAGTTGCTTTATTCAGTATCGTGGGTACATGGAATGACTTCTTCAGCGGTTTGATCTATATGACCAAAGTCAGCAATTATCCGCTAATGACCTATATTCAGTCTCTTAACGTGAATATTGCCGACTTGCTTCAAGCCGGCACAAATTCCAGCGAACTCAGCAACCTGACTGAAATTTCGAACAAAAACCTGAATGCAGCCAAAATCGTAGTTGCTGTTATCCCGCTATTGCTGATTTATCCGCTGCTGCAAAAATACTTTGTGACTGGCATTGTTGTAGGATCGGTCAAAGAATAGCATTAGAAAGGTTGAATAAGAATGGAAAATAAAAAATGGTGGAAAGAAACCGTTGTATATCAAATATATCCACGGAGCTTTCAAGATCATAACGGAGATGGCATCGGCGACTTGAAGGGCATTGTATCCCGATTGGATTATTTGCAGGAACTCGGCATTGGTGCGATCTGGTTATCCCCTGTTTGCAAGTCTCCTCAAGATGATTACGGATATGATATTTCAGATTATCAGGATATCGATCCGATGTTTGGGTCTTTGGAAGATATGGAAACGTTAATACTTGAAGCCAAGAAAAGAGACATTCGGATCATCATGGATTTGGTGTTGAACCATACATCGGATGAACACCCCTGGTTTCAAGAAGCCAAAAAAGGCAAAGACAATCCGTACCATGACTACTACGTTTGGAGAGATGGTGTTGAAGGAACACCTCCGAACGACTTGGGTTCCACCTTTGGTGGTTCAGCCTGGGAATGGGTGCCTGAGATCGGGCAATATTATTTGCATCTCTTTTCCATAAAACAGCCCGATCTCAACTGGGAAAACCCCAAAGTCCGGCAGGAGATATACAACATGATCAATTGGTGGATCGACAAGGGTGTTGGTGGTTTTCGACTTGACGTGATCGACTTAATCGGTAAAGAACCGGATTCGAAGATTACGGGAAATGGACCTAATCTGCATCAATATATCAGGGAACTGAGCAAGGAGACGTTTCAAAAAGCGGAAGACTTGCTTACGGTTGGAGAAACATGGGGCGCCACTCCGGAAATCGCCAAACTGTACAGCAATCCAGACGGCAGTGAGTTTTCAATGGTCTTCCAATTTGAACACATCAGTTTGGATGAACAAGAAGGCAAAGGAAAGTGGGATCTTAAACCTTTGGATGTGATGGCATTAAAAAAAGTGCTGTCCAAGTGGCAAACGGAGCTCAAAGGTGATGCTTGGAACAGTCTGTTCTGGAACAACCATGACTTGCCTCGAATCGTGTCACGTTGGGGAAATGATGGAGAATTCAGAGTTGAATCGGCTAAAATGTTGGCTACCCTTCTTCATGGCATGCAAGGTACGCCTTACATATATCAGGGTGAAGAGCTGGGTATGACGAATGTTCAATATTCGATCGAGGATTATCGGGATATTGAATTGCTCAACTTTTATAAGGAAAGAATGGGGAAAGGTTATCCTGAACAAAGCGTGATGGAGTCGATCTACGCCAAGGGACGTGATAATGCACGCACACCTATGCAATGGGATACTTCCGATAACGCAGGTTTTACACAAGGGGAACCTTGGATTAAGGTGAGTCCGAATTATAAGCATATCCATGCCGAGGAAAGTTTGAGTAATCCCGAATCCATATTCCATTATTACCGGAAGTTGATTCAACTTAGAAAAGATCATGAAGTCATTGTATATGGTGATTATGAGCTGATCTTTCCAGAGAACCCAGACGTGTTTGCATATACCCGAACGCTGAATGATTCTACGATTCTTGTGGTATGCAATTTCCAAGGATATACGACCGAACTCCCGCTTCAGGAGCAATTAACAGGGTCGAACCAGCTATTGATATCCAATTATACAGGTGAACTCTCCGAGAGCAAATTACGTCCATATGAAGCAAGAATGTACCTTATTCATAATTAAATCATAATACGTAATATGTTATATAATGTTCAGTTCTCAAGAAAGAAGGATTATATTCAATGAAAAGAGTATGGTGGAAAGAAGCAGTAGCCTATCAAATCTATCCGAGAAGTTTCATGGATTCCAACGGAGATGGGGTTGGTGACATCAAAGGGATTCTATCCAAACTGGATTATATTCAAGATCTCGGTATTGATCTGATATGGATCTGTCCGATGTATAAGTCACCCAACGATGATAATGGTTATGACATCAGTGATTACTGTTCCATTATGGATGAATTCGGCACGATGGCGGACTTTGATCAATTACTGCATGAAGTGCATCACCGCGGCATGAAACTTATTATGGACTTGGTGATCAATCATACAAGTGACGAACACCCGTGGTTTATTGAATCCAGAGCTTCGCTGGATAACCCCAAACGAGATTGGTACATCTGGAGAGATGGGAAGAACGGAGACGAACCGAATAACTGGGAAAGCATATTTGGCGGTTCTGCTTGGGAATATGATGAAGTCTCCGGACAATACTATCTCCACCTGTTCTCCAAGAAACAACCAGACTTGAATTGGGCAAATCAGGAGGTCCGGAAATCCATATATGAAATGATGAATTGGTGGCTGGATAAAGGGATTGATGGTTTCCGTGTGGATGCAATCAGCCATATTCACAAAGAAGAGGGCCTCTTGGACATGCCAATCCGAGAAGGTGTCAAGTACATCTCTTCTTTTGAAAAGCATATGAATGTCAAGGGAATCCAGAGTTATCTGCAAGAAATGAAAGAGAACACATTATCCAGATATGACGTCGTGACTGTTGGGGAAGCGAATGGAGTTAAAGTAGAGGACCAAGAAGATCTGCTGGATTGGATCTGTGAAGTCAGAGGGAAATTTAATATGGTCTTTCAATTCGAACACCTGGACCTTTGGAAAAACAGTACAGACAGGCAACTGGATGTTCCCAAATTGAAAAACGTCTTGACCAAGTGGCAAAAATCATTGGAAGGCATAGGCTGGAATGCTTTGTTTATTGAAAATCATGATCAGCCTCGCAAAGTTTCATCTTGGGGAAATGATACAGAGTATTGGTATGAAAGTGCTACAGCACTTGGAGCCATGTACTTTTTCATGCAAGGCACACCTTTTATATATCAGGGGCAAGAGATAGGCATGACAAACGTGGCTTACCCTTCCATAGAGGATTATAACGACATAGCCGATCGGAATTTATATCAGATCAAACGCGAAGAGGGGATGTCGCATGAGGAGATCATGAACATCATTTGGGCTTCGAGTCGCGATAACTCCAGAACGCCGATGCAGTGGTCTTCGGCCAAACAGGCCGGGTTTACCACAGGTACGCCATGGTTAAAGGTGAATGACAATTACGTCAATATTAATGTAGAGAAACAACTCCATGAACCACGTTCTATTCTTCAATTTTATAAACAAATGATTCAGCTGCGAAAAGAGCACGATACGTTGACTTATGGGATCTATGAGCTTCATATGCCGGATCATCCGAGTGTATATGCATATACACGTACACTGGCAGACGAACAGGTGCTGGTAGTAATCAATCTTACTGAACACATGGTGGAGCTTGAGGAAGATGAGCTTGGCCTCAACTTCTCAGAGATCTGGCTTACCAATTATGAGAATGGCATGCTGCCACTGGTGTTGCGACCGTTTGAAACCATTGTTGGATTAAGCGATAAAGTTTGAGTAGGATACGTAAAAAAAGGCAAAAGGCGTCTATATCATTTTCTGAATGATATAGACGCCTTTTATTGTTGTGCAACCACATGAAAATTAGCTGTGAATATTCGTTTTATTGATGGAGAACATCCGCGTATTCAGAGATACGTTCGAAACGTCCCTTGGCAAACGGGCATAAAGGTAGAATCTTAATACCGTTTTCCCGCGCGTATTCCACCATAGCTTTGATAAGTTCATCGCCAAGCCCTTGTCCTCGGTAAGCATTTTCCACTAAAGTGTGATCAATTATGTATAGCTCTGGACTCGAGATTACATAGGTCATCACCGCAGCAATATCACCGTTATCTTGGATAAGGAATCTTTTATTGGCAGGTTCATGTTCTACATTATGCATGTTCATCCTCTTTCTTTGTTGAAAATTCACCGTCCAGAAGCTTATACGTCAATGCTCCGCTTGGACATGTGTCAATATGTCGGGCAATGGCCTCCGAAGTGTCACCATCAGGATCAACCCAAGGACGGTTGCTTAAATCAAAAACAGCAGGGAGGCCCTTTACACAAATACCGGAATGAATGCAGACATCCGAATTAAACATAACCTCGATATCTTTACCGTAGTATAATTTCTCTTTAACCATAATGCATTCACATCTTTCACTTTTGAGTTTGAGTTTGTTTACAGGTCCATACTCCAGGCATCCATGGTAAGCCATGTCAGCAAGGCTCTTAATGTCCGAATTATAAATGAGGAATCGTTAATAAGTCAACGTGACACAGGAGAAGAACACGGTCATTCTATGTGCTGATCATAACCCTGGGCCCTCCGAAACATTAACGCTCCAAGAAAGTTATGTTTCCGGCGATTCTAAGTTGTCATCTAACAACAGTCTTAATGAGATTGGGCACTTATTTAGTGATTTCGATCTGAAATTGATCGGAATATGATTTCAGGTTGCCTGCAAGACCGGCGAGTTCCCCGGAGATGTTCGACAGTTCGCTCGCCGAACGCTGCTGCTCCACAGCACTAGCCGTGACTTCTTCGGCCATGGCTGAAGTTTCCTCGGTTGCGGAAGCAATATAACTGAGGTTTTGTTCCAACTCCTGACGAATAGAGTGCATATCCATCGTCCGGCTGTCTAAACTCTGAGCCAACTCATGCACTTCGGTCGATAAGCGGCTAACCTGTCCAAATGCCTGGAGACAATCCGCGATCTGTTTCTCCTGTTCCTTAACAGCTACCATATTCGCATCAAAATGACTGCCCATCCGATGTATCTCTTGAACAAATGAACCCAGGATCTCATCAATCTCCTGGATCGAACGTTCGGATTGTTGAGCGAGCTGTCCCATTTCCCCAGCAACGACTGCAAAGCCTTTACCCGCTTCTCCAGCTCGGGCTGCTTCAATTGAAGCATTCAGGGATAGAATTTGAGTTTGTTTTAAAATGTTGTGAATTTGACCGCTAATAGAGGAAGCGAGTTCGGATTGAGTCGTCAGAGACCTGGAAATATCCTGTTGATGCTCAACACGCTTGGCATTCTCTCGGCCCTTCTCAAGCAGAACCTCATGTTCACGTGTAACTTGTACTTGAACAGAAGATAGCTGCTCTGAAGTATAAGTAAACTGTTTCACATATGAACCTACTTCATCCATTATTTTGCCGAGATTCTCTGAATGCTGGACGGAGTGTTCTGTCTCTTCAGCCTGTTTCATTGAACCTATGGCAATTTCCTCAATCGCTCTGGAAAGTTCTTCGCTCTGACGCTGGTTCGTCTGAGCGGTTTCCGAAATATCTTTTGATGACTGCTGTAACGTATTTGATCCTTGCTGTATTCCCATCAGAATGTTCGTCAATTGGGCAACCATGATGTTAATCAAATCACTGATGTCACCGAGTTGATCATTGGTCATATGTGTGGATACGACTTTAAGATTCCCATCAGCAACCTGCTCGAGGCTTGACTTAATATCGCGTACTTGTCTAAGAATACCTCGTACTACGAATAACATCATGACCAAAGAAAGAATCAGTACAACCACAAAAATCGGGATAATGGTCTGATAGGCATTATTCACAGATGTCGCGGAGACTTGATTCACTGCTCCAGCAGAAATATCAATGCCCAGATAACCAATAACAACGCCTTGCGAATCCTTGATTGGTGTAAAGGAGGACAATAGCTGGCCCCAGGTCGGATCGTCTACAATGCCTGTTGTGACGACTTCACCGCGTAACAAGCGTTCCTGAATCTGGGGATTGAATTCCATTGCAGTCCCGTAAGGGCTATATTCCGTATCATTCCAATCCGCTCCATCTACGGTGTAGAACCACCCGTCCGAAGTTTTGTTATACATATAAACATACAAGGCTCCCGATTGAAGCCTAACTTTAACGAGTTCGTCCCTAAGACTTTTATATTCGTTGCTCTCCTCTGAAGCAGTAGAAGCTAATGTCTTAATTAATTCCGATTCCTGACCTAGTTGAGAGGCGGTATTCACAGCCAGCTGCTGATTGTTATGCTGCATGGTCATTAATGATGCATTTTCACTGGAGTCGATGGTGGCCCACATGATTAGACCGCCCATGGCCAGTAGCGGAACCAGAATAATCAAATACAGTTTGAATCTTAAATCCATCTTCTTTTTGAGAGTCTGTCTCACGTTCGGTTCCCCCTTGGATGTAATAAAGTAAATATGGTTATTCGTATGACCCCATACTATTTATCGTAATATTGAAGGGGGAAATGAAGACTAACACTAAATTTGTATATACATATACATTGGAGAATGTGATCATTTGTGGTGCCAGTGCATTCAAACCGAATGTAGAAGTTACGTCTTGCACCAAGAAACGTTGCCATTAACCCAAAAAAGCTCCACCAGCTTTATGCCAGTGGAAAGCTTAATTTTTCTCTAAGACATTCTGTTCAATATACATACATACTCACGGATGTTTATTGCAGAAACGGTCGATATAATCAGAACATTGCCCAGGTTCATCTTCCATAACGAAATGACCAGCTTTGGGAATGACATGTAGGCAGGCATGGGGAATATCCTGGACAAGCCTCTTTGCATAATCGAGGGGCTGCCATTCATCTTCTTCCCCCCATATAATTTGAACGGGGACTTTCAGCTTGGGTAAATCTGTTCCATAGGATTCAGTATATTTTGCATTATAGTGAGCTACCTGATGGGAGAAAAAAGAGGCTTTCCCCAGTGAACCTGCATGGGGTTCCAGATATGCATCCAGTGTATCTCCAGTCATAAGCTCTTTATTATACACTGCCATGGGTAATTGTTTCTTTAGCATGGTATCAAAATCAGCACGGGGCATTTGTTCAAACTGTTCTAGCTGTTCTTCGATAATTTTCTTCCAGGTTGGTGAGGGCCACGAATCATAGCTGGGCATGTTAAGTAACGTAAGCGATTGTATACGCTCAGGTTGTTCCTGAGCCAGTTGGAGGCCAACAACTCCACCCAGATCGTGGGCTACGACATGTAAACGATCCATTCCAAGTTCGTCTAAAAGCTGACTGAAAATCCTATATTGTGCTGCCACAGAAGTATCTGCTTCAAGTGGTCTTTCGGATGCTCCATATCCAAGAAGGTCATGAACGTAGACTTTATACCCTTTTTGAACCAGAGAGGGTATTACTTTTCTCCATTCATAGCTATAAGACGGTGTTCCATGAAGGAGCCATATGGGAGAGCCTTCTCCATATTGTTCATAAGCGATTCGATATCCATTAATCAAGATGGATGACGTTGCTGCCGTTTGCATAGTGATTACTCCCTTCCATAAACGATTGAGATTAAAAATGAAATGGGCTCTTAATGAGCTAGATTGAATATAAACGATTGCTTTCCATTAGTGAAATTGATAGTTTATATGTAAACGATCAGTTTTAATGATGTTAAAAAGAAGGGAGCCAATGATGGAAATACGTCATTTGGTCACATTTATCACAATTGTGGAACACGAGGGATTTACCAAAGCTGCTGAGCATCTTGGATACGCGCAATCTACAATTACATTGCATATCAAGGCGTTGGAAGAGGAGATTAACTACCCTTTATTTGATCGAATTGGTAAGCGGGTTATTTTAACGGAGACCGGGAAAAAATTGTTGCCACATGCACAAAAAATGCTTGAGCTGTATCAAATGATTAAGGAAGTGACTGCTGCACAAGGTGAATTAACGGGTAATATCGTGATCAGTATTGGAGAAACGTTGTTGATCTATCGTTTTCCACCTATTATTGAAGAGTTCAAAAAATTGCATCCTCATGTCAATATCGAGTGGCACCAATTAGATTCCGTACATTATAAAGAGAATTTGATGCAAGGTAAAAGTGATATTTCCTTCATGCTGGGGACAGAGGTGCATGATCCCAATCTGTACAGTGAGAAATTGGCTGAGGAGCCCATGATGCTGCTGTACCCCAATTCATTTGAGCTACAACGGGACATTGTGAGAAGCAATTTACTTTTTACCGAAAAAGGTTGTGGATATCGCACATTGTTTGAACAATGCATTGAAGAGTATCAGATTGGGATTACTTCCAATATTGAATTCTGGAGTATTGAAGCTGTGAAACAGTCGATATTGAGCGGTATGGGCATATCCTTGTTACCTCGAATTACGGTAGAGAAGGAGCTGAAGGAAGAAAAACTTTCAGGTCAGCAGTACAAACAAAATCTAGCTACGCAGTTGCTGTATCCCAAAAACAAGTGGATCTCTCCCCAAGTAGAAGCATTTATTGAGATCGTTAGAAAGCATGCCTCCCTATGGTAAGAAATGAGAAGAGTGTCTTCTGTTAATTTCTTGTTAAAATACTTCTTCCGTTTTATACAAAAATGAAGAGACTATAGCTCATCGCTATGGTCTCTTTCTACTGGTCATAAAAATTAATAAAAAATTGCCTTACTTATTTCAACTGTCCTTTATAACCTACCACTGAACCGTTGGATTGCTTCCTCGGTCACCGGCGTGAAGAGATTAACCAGATTACCGTCAGGATCGCGAAACAGCAAAGCACGATTCCCCCACGGCATTGTGGTAGGTTCCTTTACCCACTCATCGACCAACGGCTTCAAGCGCTCGTATTCGGCATCAACATCGTGGACGTGGAACTCAATAATGACAGTACGATTGTTGGCCGCCACAGCGGAACCAGCACCAAACAGTTGCACCGTCTGGGAGTGGCCGATCGCTAGAGTGCACGATGGCATAACGAGTTCGGCAAAGACAGGTGCAGGGCGTTCTGCTGAAACACCCGTAATTTTCTCATAGAACTCGACGAGACGATCCACGTCATCAGTAATGATGCGCACAGAAGCAAAATTCACGAGATATCATCCTTCCTATAATAAGTATTACGATTACTTACTCCGACTATACAAAAACACTACTGACAACGGTATGTCAGTAGTGTTTTATGAATTAACCATAGAATAAAAATGGTCGGATTGAACTAACGAGAAACGATAACGCGGGGAGGGATCTCACAGTGGCCGGTTATAGCATTGATGGGGAAGCACTAAAGACTTTATAAGAATAATTGACAATTGTACTCCTGTGTACTATATTGTACTTGTTGTATGAGTACAATATAGTACACAGGCATCGCTGAATTTTTAACAGAAAGACGGTGTTTAAACGAAAAGCAAGGAGGAGAATGATGAAAAAAAGAAACCAGATTTGGAGTGCAGCATATTTCAAAACGGCAAACCTTTACTAAAAAAATAATCTAATTGGAGTACTAATATGGAGATTATCATAAGCAGCAATACAAGTAAGCCCATCTATGAACAAATTACATCACAGATCAAAGCGATGATTATGAGCGGTGAATTAAAGACTGGCGACCCCATTCCATCGATGCGATCTATGGCAAAATCTATTCATGTCAGTGTGATTACTGTTCAAAAAGCCTATGAGGATTTGCAGAGGGACGGTTTTATAGAGACTACCGTAGGACGGGGAAGTTTCGTATCCGCACAAAACAAAAATTTCTATCAAGAAGAAATTCAGCGCAAAGCTGAGGGACTTTTGCAAGAAGCCGCAGATATTGGGCGCACAAATGGTATTCCTGTCGAAAAACTCATCGAGTTATTAAAGCTATTCTATGAGGAGGAGTAAGAATCATGAATCATGCTTTGACTGTAAATGGACTGACAAAGGCTTATCACGACTTTGTTCTGGACAATGTATCGTTTCATGTGCCTCGCGGGTCGATTGTGGGATTGATTGGCCAGAACGGGGCAGGAAAAAGTACAACGATCAATTCGATTCTTGGATTGAAAAACAAGGATTCCGGCACGGTGACAATTTTGGGCAAGCAGGATCAGGAAATTGATAATGCCGTTCGCAATCAGATTGGTGTTGTTTTTGACGGCAGTAATTTCCCGGAAGGATTATCACCTAAAAAGCTAAACCGTGTCTTCCAAAATATCTTTGCAGCTTGGGATGAAGAAAAATACTATTCTTTACTAAATGAATTATCCTTACCTGCGGGCAAAAAGATCAAAGAGTTTTCCAAAGGGATGAAAATGAAGCTGTCTATCGCTGTCGCACTTTCTCACGGCTCCAAACTTCTGATATTGGATGAAGCGACGAGCGGACTTGATCCTGTTGTCCGTGATGATATTTTAGATATGTTTTTGGATTTTGTTCAGGACGAAAGCAACTCTATCCTGGTATCCTCACATATCACAAGTGATTTGGAGAAAGTCGCTGATTATATCGTATTCATTCATAACGGCAAGGTTATTTTTAACAAACCAAAGGACGAATTGCGATATAAGTACGGGATCATTAAATGTGGTGCAGCACAGTTTGATGCTCTCGACGAACAAGATATAATCTCTTCCCGAAAGCAGGATTATGCTTGGGAAGTATTAGTTGCTGATAAAGATTTGGCACAAAAGAAATACCCGAATGCAGTGATTGATCCTGCCACAATTGATGATATTATGCTGTTGTATATCAAGGGGGAGAGAACATGAGAGGACTTATGCTTAAAGATTTCTATGCTATTAAGGATGCGTTGCTTATCCCCCTATTATTAATGGTCGTCATTGGAATCGTTTTGTCCGTCGTAAGCTCTCCTTGGCTTTTGATTGTAATCGCGGGAACCTCATTTGGAATGATGGCAGTAATGAGCATTCAAAGTGACAAAACAGCCCAGTGGGATAAATTTTGCGCAACACTCCCTGTCTCAAGGATTCAAAGCGCTTCAAGCAAATATGGTTTGTATGTGCTCCTTAGTCTATTTGGAATTTTGATTGCCACGATAATTTGTGTTATTGCTTCTATGATATTATCGAGCTTTGAGTTATCTGCTGTATATGTGAATGTATCCTTTGCGTTTATTCTTGCATTTCTTCCAGCCAGTGTGAATATCCCTAGTTCTTTTTTACTCGATGGAGAAAAAAGTATTGCCGGAATAATCCTTTCTTATGTAGTCACTGCCCTTGCCATTGCAGGATTAAGAACATTGCTAGGTTACTATATGAATATAGAAGAAAATCTACTTTTATTATACGGAGTAGTAGCTGCGTTTAGTGTTGTCGTATATATACTCTCATGGATCATATGCCCTAGATGGCTAAGCCGTAAAGAATTATGAGGCAAAAACAGGTAACATTAATCAAAATAGTACAACTGAATGTATCCGTTATCTCAGAGCCAGACGTAAAGTGCAGAGCCGATGACCGCGAGCAGAATCGCAGTTGTCGGCTCTCTTTGCATTCATCCATAACGTTCGATACTCATTTTTACACTGGAAGGCTAATAGACACGAAGTGAGGGTAAGGGCTAAAAATCGATTGTACTTGGTGGTAAACAGTGTTACTCTAAAAGTCTGTGTTCGACAATATATTTAATACTAGCCACCAATTTAGTTATAAAGAAAGGTAACACTATGATACAAGTTGAAAACCTATCCTTCTCATTTCCACAAAAGGAACTATATAAAAACATTTCATTTACGTTTGAAGAGGCACAACATTGTGCTTTTATCGGAACAAGCGGAAGTGGAAAAAGTACATTGATCGATATCCTGATGGATCCGGAACGATATTTGTTCGAGGGCAAGTTAGAGATAGACCCCGATTGCAGAATCGGGTATGTGAGTCAGTTTTTGCAAGTAGACAAAACAAAAGAAGTGACCGTTTTTGAATATATCGCAGAAGAATTCATCAAGATACAAGATGAAATTACAGCGATTTATGCGGAGATGGCTACCACATCGGATATGGATTCCCTGATGGAAAAGCTTCAATTGGCTTTGGATGCCTTCGAAGCGATGGATGGGGATAATTACGAAAAAAACATCAATAAACAGTTAAACCTTGCCAACCTCATGAAGCTCAAAGATCTTAGTATATCCGCCATAAGCGGCGGGGAATTCAAACTTATTCAAGTGATGAAGGAAATGCTGAATCGTCCAGATTTAATGATTATGGACGAACCTGATGTATTTTTAGACTTTGAAAACCTGAACGCGCTTAAAAAATTGATTAATTCCCACAAGGGAATGCTGCTGGTCGTTACGCACAACCGATATCTATTGAACCATTGTTTCAACAAGATCATACACCTAGAAAACACAGAGCTCCAAGAGTTTGACGGGCGCTATATCGATTATAACTTCTCGCTGCTTCAGACGAAGATTGAGCTGCAAGAAATCGCGGTTGCTGAGGCTGAAGAAATTGAGAGATACGATCACATCATCGACAATCTTAGAGAGATCGCCACGTATAATTCGGAAGCCTCCAGAGGCAGAGCGTTAAAAGCCAGAGTCAAGTTTCAAGAGAGATTGGAAGCACGTCGAATAAAAGAGCCATTTGTCGATATCAAACAGCCGAATATCCGTTTTGGGATCGATAAGGAAATGGAAGACAGCGTTGTGGTTAACGTCAATAACTATAGCGTTTCCTTTGACGAGTTGCTTTTGGAAAATGTGAACTTTGAGATCAAATCGACAGATAAAGTAGCCCTGATCGGTCCTAACGGTACCGGGAAAACGACTTTACTCCGAGAAATCTTTAAAAACAATCTGGATTCCATTGAAATCGATGCTGATGTTAATGTGGCTTATTTATCTCAGGTTCAAGGCGAAATGCTAAAAGATTCGAATACCATACTAAATGAATTCATTGATTCAGGGTTTCAAACGTATGACGAGATTAGATCGTATCTTCCAAACTATGGCTTTGAAGGAGAAATCTTTGATCAAAAGATTGAATCGTTATCTGGCGGAGAAAAAAACATGCTTCAATTGGCTAAAGTGTCTGCCAGTCAAGCCAACGTATTGCTTCTGGATGAACCGACAAGCCATTTAGACATCTATAGCCAAATCGCATTGGAGAAAGCTATTGAGGACTACAAAGGTGCGATTCTCATGATTTCTCATGATTTCTATTCGGTTGTCAATGGTATGGATTATGTTTTAATTATTGGGGACAAAACGATTAGTAAAATGAGTATAGAAGAATTTAGAGAGATGATTTATACGAGTCATTTTGATGAAAACTATCTAGAAAATGAACAAAAGAAAAAGTCTGTTGAAATGAAAATCGAATTGGCTTTAAAAGATACTAATTTTGAACTTGCAAAGAGTTTGGTTGATGAGCTAGAAAAGCTGATTAAGTTGCTTTAAGTTACAACGCTTTGATTGAAATGATAGACCAGAAAAAAGTCGCTATCTTAGCGACTTTTTTTGTTTAGTAGTCCAATCGAAGGTCAATCATGTTTATGCTTAATGCATCGCAACTGTATCTAATAAGAATCGGATCAGATCACATTGCTTGATCCGTTGGACGAACTAAAATCTCGTTGACCGCAACGCGACGTGGGCGAGTTACAATAAATTCAATCGTTTCTGCAATATCTTCTGCTTCAAGAACTTCAATATGGCTCAGAATATTGGAAAGTTGCTCACGCACGTCTTCACGTAAGTGATTGCCTAGTTCCGTTCCCACTGCACCTGGCTCTAAAACAGCCACACGAACGTTAAGCCCGGCCGTCTCTTGCCGCAGTGCTTCAGTAAACGCTGCAACACCAGATTTCGTGAGACTATATACCGCTTGCCCTGCCGATGGTCTGCGTCCAGATACTGAACTAATATTAATTAAATCAGTAACTTTCCGGTCGGAAGTCAAGGCTGATTGGATTAGATACGGTAGTGCAGCATGGGATATGTATAACAACCCATTTATATTCACGGATATCATTCGTTCCCATTCGATTGAGGGCGCCTCTGCCACACCCCCGATTAACATGAGTCCTGCATTATTTATAACGGTGTCCAAACGTCCATATTTATCTATAACCTGCTGAACTGCATGTTCCGCTTGCTTCTTATCTGTTATATCTGTTTCTATTACAAGAACCTCACCTCCAAGGTTTTTTAGCTCGGAAGCCAGATTCTCCAATCGATCTTTACGACGTGCGACAAGGACAACGGTTGCTCCTTGAGCAGCGAGCCTTCTGGCAGTGGCTTCACCGATTCCACTACTTGCTCCAGTTACCAACGCCACCGTATCTTGCAATTTTTTAAACATGTTATATTCCTCCTCAAATTTTATTCGCTAAACGCTAAGATGTTACTGTTGTAACGTCTTGTTGAGCTCAGTATAATGTGTATAACATAAAGTTATCAATGCATTTCAAGGCAAGTGTGACATAAAAGGAGATGTTGTAATGTCAAACCCATCTAATCAAGTCAGAAGTGCACTGACGAAAGAATGGATCTTCAATGCACTCATGATATTAATGCAAACCAAAAATCTAAATAACATATCTATTACTGAGGTGTGTACAAAAGCTGGTGTTTCACGCATGGGGTTCTATAGAAATTACAACATCATTGAGGATGTAATCGTGGAACGCATTGATCAAGTGTTTACTGACTTTTTTGATCAGGCATTGGCAGGGGAGAACTTTGATAATTATTATTCAACACTATTATTTTTCAGATGTTTCAGGAATGAGAAAATCTTAGTAGAAAATCTGGTAAAGTCCAACGTTAGTTACTTATTGCTAGCCAAGTGTAATGAATACCTACACAAATTAGCCACAAGAATTGTAGTTAAAACCTACGACGATTCTTTCAAAGAAAACTATATTGCTAAGTTTTATGTAGGTGGATTTTATTGCGTTTTAATCGAATGGGCTTTAAATGGCATGAAAGAAAGTGATACGTACATGGCTGATATTTTGTATGAGTTCTGTGGGGTCACTATTCCGAAGGGAAATGCTGAAAAAATAGTGTGATATCAGGTGGAGAACAGCTCCTGGTGAAGCTCCTAATAATCCACTTTGGGTTTATTTATTGATTCCTCTTGGCGCTATTGTAATTACGTCTTTTTTTGATTATGTGATCAAGTTCGATTTTTAAAAAAAGTAGTAACCGGTTGAAAATATATGGCCTATTTTCGATCGTCAATGGTTGAGTAGCTAACGTCTATTTATTTACATGTAAATCCCCCTGTATGCGGATTGATCCGCATACAGGGGAGATTACTTCTAGAAACAGCTAAACGAGCTGATTCGCTGCAGATCAATGCCGGTGTATAGCCAGAAGAAGCCATTCCAACGGAAGCCAGCTACCGAATTTCTACCTACAAATACCGGATACATCCAGAAGCCGGGACCACGATCCGGCCAAATATATGTGTAGCGAAACAGACAGCCGGATATGGCTCTTGGATCTACCGCATATAACGAAGCGGGTTGCTGTGGAATGAATGATGGTGGCGGCCCTGTAGGTGCCTGCACGCCTTGTGGTCCGCCGCCTCCACCCCCGGGGAACGATGGAGGACCAGGAAATCCTCCGGGTCCACCGGGTCCTCCTGGTCCTCCGGGACCCCCAGGTCCGCCAAACCCTCCACCAGGTCCAAAAGGAGGTAAAAATGTCATATCACATCACTCCTGTTCATTAGTCTAATGTATTGTATGTAGGCAATTGAGCAGGGGAATGGGTGAAAGCCTATAAAAGGCCGCTAATTTGGTCATAAGCTTGTCAGGCGGAGATTCAAAATAGAGAAATGCTCAAGCTGCGACCATTCATTCTCAGGCGTGTGGAGTAGTCAGTTTCTTTCATGTTATAGGAAAATTGGACAAAATCACGGTGCATTTTCCCTTTAAAATGGGCGATAAACCCAATATGTTTTTTTACATTCATTTCGTTAACGAGTACGGAACTCCTGCGGTGTGCAACCATAATGCTTTTTAAATATTTTTATGAAATGCGGCGGAGCCAAAAAGCCAAGCGCCTTGCTGACATCTGCAATTTTGAGGTCTGAGTTCAGTAACAAGTAAGATGCTCTGTTCATACGTAAGCTGTACAAATAATCGCCAATCGTTTCTCCGGTGACCGTTTTGTACACCTTGGACAGGTAAACGGGGTGCAGGCCGATATAGTCGGCAATGACCTGAAGGGAGATGCCTTCTGCCAAATGCTCCTGAATGTATGTTCTCACTTTAGACGTAATTTGTTCATGCGCATTCATCAACTGATTAGAAGCCTGCTTGCGCCGCTGATTAATCATTTTCTCTGCCCAGCTATATATGCGTTGGCCTGATAACTGGCTTTTTTTCCGAAGCAAAAATTCGAACTCCTCCCCCAGCATTTCCTCAACCGTTGTGTCCTGCGATTTTAGTGAAATCGAGAATGTGGAAGACAGGTAGAGTAGTACTGTAAACAATTGATCGTGGGACAGTTCTTTGCCAACTTCGTTTAAGAAAAGAATTCTGGAAATTTTGCTTATGGCCTCATCCCAATTACCTGATTCCAGCAAATTAGAGAGCAAGGGTGGCTCATACAAATTAATCAGATTTTGCTGTTCATGGGAATCCGCATCCTTTTTGTCCAGCGTAATAAAATAGCTTTTATTGCTACCCACATTCCGATTGATGGCTGACACGGAGGCTAAATACAGATCGGAGAGGTGGTCAGGGAAGCATTGCTCTTTACTCAGACAAATGGAGATGGCTCCCTTTAAAAATTTTTGTACATTGTTTTGCAGTCTGACCGCGTGGGAGTCAACTGAATCAAGTGCATGAAGATCACTGTTTTTGATCAGAAATACCAGATATCCCTGCTCTGTAATGCAGTGCCACAGCTTGAACGGATGCTGAAACACTTCTTCGGCTATATTGGTTACAGCATATTCGAGCAAGGATAATGACCGCAGATCATAACCGGAGAATTCCTCCTCCATCCGAATGACCATCATAATAAAGGGGTCAGTGGACGCAAAGGGAATCTCCAGCATGCTGAGACGCTCGGCCAGAATCTGATGGCTCATGGCTTTGTTCTGAAGAAGTTCCTTGAGAAGTTGATTGCGCAACAAGGGCATATTGGCATGCAGGGCATGCTGAATTTGCTGAAATGAACTGATGCGCTCCCATTCGTGCTCAATATTGGCGATAGCCTTTGTTACAGCTTGGATGAGCTCATCAGTATTAATCGGCTTCAGCAGATAATTAGCAGCCTGATACTGAATTGCTTTTTGGGCATATTCAAACTCATCGTGACCAGACAAAATAATGCATCTAATTTTACTGGAGAATCGGCGAATCTCCAAAATAAGCTCCAATCCATCCATCTCGGGCATACGAATATCGGTAATCATAATATCAACAGCGTATTTGGAAGCGATATCGAGAGCCTCCGCAGCCGAGTAAGCTCTATGTACTTCCTGGATGCCATAATCTTCCCAGGGAATTGTCAGCGCGAGACTATCAACAACCGATTTCTCGTCATCCACTATTAATAAACCGTACATACTAATTCCCCCTCTATAGACAAGTGTTACAACACTTATTGTATTGTATGATGGCCGAACTATCATTTCAATGCGTGCCGCCTTGGCTGACCTGTAATCTTAAGAAAACGATACAGATGTTCAGATATACTTATGCGAATTAGCGTTGCAAGTGGCCAGCGAGGCATGAGAGATCTTTCTTTTTATTCGGATTGCGTTATATCACATTAAGAAAGCGCTATTTCATGTCATTAAACCAGACAGTACTATTAAAAAGAGAACTAAACTCAAGCCCTATAATATTATGCGGGACCTTACATAGCCGTATTACATGTCAAGGATACCTGCCGATAGATGAAGGAGTGTCTGGATAATGAATCGTGATATCAAGCAAATTGTGAAACAGTTAACCTTAAACGAAAAGGCAACACTCTGCTCAGGTAGCAGCTTTTGGACAACGCATGCTGTAGAACGTTTGGATATTCCATCCATTATGATGACGGATGGTCCTCATGGATTACGCAAGCAAGCAGGTGATGCCGACCATTTGGGACTGAACGCAAGTGTTCCATCCACTTGTTTTCCCTCGGCGGTTGGGCTGGCAAGCTCCTGGAACCGGGATCTTGTACAGCTTGTCGGAGAAACCATTGGTAAAGAGGCGCAGGCGGAGGATGTCGCCATTCTGCTCGGCCCAGGGGCGAACATCAAGCGTTCCCCGTTGTGCGGGCGCAACTTCGAATATTTCTCAGAGGACCCTTACCTGACGGGTGAACTTGCTGCAGCTCATATCTCAGGTGTGCAAGGCCAGGGTGTGGGTACCTCAATTAAACATTTTGCAGTGAACAATCAGGAGCATCGCCGGATGACTACCGATGCGGTACTCGATGAGCGGACGTTAAGAGAAATCTATCTGACCGGCTTTGAGAAAGCGGTCAAGCAGGCGCAGCCATGGACAGTAATGTCTTCTTACAATAGAGTGAATGGAACATATGCATCGGAGAATGAATATTTGCTGAATACCATTTTGAAGGAAGAATGGGGACATGAGGGCTTTGTTGTGACAGACTGGTCCGCAGTGAATGAGATCGCAGCCAGCATCGCTGCGGGACTTGGACTGGAGATGCCTTCCTCCAACGGAGAAGGACCACGCAAAATTGTGGAGGCGGTGAATGGCGGCGAGTTATCCGAAGAAAAGCTTGATCAAGCCGTGGAACGGTTGTTAGCTATTATTTTCAAGGCGGCAGAAAATAAACGTCCAGAAGCAACCTTTGATTCTGAGCAGCATCATCAGATTGCCAGAGAGGCGGCAAGAGAAACGATGGTGTTGTTGAAAAACGAGGACGATATTCTTCCGCTGAGCAAGAATAGCCGCATCGCCGTTATCGGAGAGCTGGCTGAGAAAGTTAGATATCAGGGCGGTGGTAGCTCGCATATCCATCCGACTCAACTGGATAGCGCTTATGAACAGATGGTTTTACTTGCTGAAGCGGATGCATCGGTGACTTATGCTGCGGGCTATAAGCTTGCTTCAGATGAAAGTGACTCGTTATTGATGAAGGAAGCCATCGAGACGGCCAAAGCAGCGGAAGCCGCTGTGCTGTTCATCGGTCTGCCTGACCGCTATGAATCGGAAGGATATGATCGGTCTCACATGGACATTCCAGCTAACCAATCGGCGCTGATCAAAGCCGTTGCAGCAGAGCAGCCTAACCTTGTTGTTGTGTTAAGCAATGGATCACCGATTGTGATGCCATGGCTTGATGATGTGAAGGGAGTACTGGAGGCGTATCTGGGTGGTCAGGCAGCTGGAGGAGCCATGGCGGATCTGTTGTTCGGAGAAACCAATCCAAGCGGTAAGCTGGCGGAAACGTTCCCGCAATCGTTGCATCATAACCCTTCGGCTCTGTTCTTCCCCGGGGACGGAGATCGTGTGGAATACCGTGAAGGCATATATGTTGGTTATCGTTACTATGATCGTAAGTACATTGAACCGTTGTTCCCGTTTGGTTATGGATTGAGCTATACGCAGTTTGAATATACTGGTCTGAGTCTGAACGATACACAGTTCAAGGATACGGATCGGGTTACGGTAACTGTTACGATTCGAAACACGGGCACTCGTTACGGCCAAGAGGTTGTGCAATTGTATGTGCGGGATCAGCAAACCGTAGTAAGTCGTCCGGACAAGGAACTGAAAGGTTTTGCCAAAATCGGACTGGAGCCGGGCGCTGAGGGTAGCGTTTCCTTCACACTGGATAAACGCAGCTTTGCTTATTATAATGTTGATTTGAAGGAATGGCATGTAGAGAGTGGCTCCTATGATATTTTGATTGGCTCATCCTCTCGTTCCATTCTGCTGCAACAGACGGTCAACGTGGAGTCCACGACAACCGGGCCAGTACCTACCTTTGACCGTAATACAACGCTGGGTGAGCTGCTCGCCAATCCAAAAACGATGGCTGTCATGAGTCAGTTACAGGGACTGGCTCCACAGGGAGCGGAAGAGGCCCAATCCGATGCCATATCCTCCGAGATGATTCAGGCATCCATGAAATATATGCCGCTTCGTGCGTTGATTCCGTTTACGGGAGGCGCTCTTACAGAGGAAACTCTTTCCCAGTTGCTTGCTGGATTAAATGCCGCTGTTCGTCAGTAAAACACTATACAACAGCTTTCACTATACAACATCGAAAAACGCTCATAAGTCATGACTTATGAGCGTTTTTCATTTAAAATATTATGGGATGTTAGCTCATGCACGAAAGGGCATGCACCAACGTACATACAAAAGGACAACCATCCGTAATATAATCATTGGAGAAGAGGTGATCTTATGAATGAGACGACGGAACGATCCAGCTTCTTGCAAATGAGTCAGGATGCCGAGGATGACCGAATCGCTTCATCCCGACTTCCCATTGCGTTATGGATTATACTGGTCACTATTGTTACGGTAGCGATGCAAACCTTGCTAGGACCGTTGCTGGTGCCCAGCCTGTTTTTTGTAGGCTTGATGGCGGCACATATTCAGTTATACTGGCGAGTGAGCAGGTTGATTCAGGTATCCAGGGTGTTATATCTGTTTCTTCAGGCCGGCTTGATTTTCGGGAGCGCTGCCTTGATGCCAGATGGTCTTCCCGTCATACTCATTGGTTTGATTCCTGTATTGATTGGACAGACCGTAGCTATTTTGTTTGAACCTAAAAAGGTTGTTTTTTTTGCGTTTTTCCTCTATTTCCTTTTCTGTCTGGTTACGCTTTGGATTAAAGATGCTAAGGATCTTGCACTGTTTATCCCCTTGTTATTTCTGATGATTGTTGTGGTAATGGCCTATGCACTCCTGTACTACAGGCAGGTTAATGCCCGGGTGCGCACACAAACGTTTTTGCGTGATCTGGAGCTTACCCATCAGAAAGTTGAGGAGCTTACACTCGCTAACGAGCGCCAACGTATGGCGAGAGATTTACATGATACACTCGCTCAGGGACAGGCAGGTCTCATTATGCAGCTCGAAGCCATGGATGCATACCTCAGCCGGGGAAACATCCAGCGTGCTCACGAGATTGTTCTGACATCCATGGGGCAAGCTCGGCAAACGTTGGGTGATGCAAGAAAAGCAATTGATGACTTGCGAACAAGGGCTACTCCAGTGTTTGATTTCAACGAGGCAGTACAAGACCAATTACAACGCTTTCGAATTGCTACAGGCGTTCAAATCCAACTGGAGTTGCAGGTTCGTTCGGCTCTGACCGGTTTTACCATGGAACATGTATTACATATTTTGAGTGAAACACTTATGAATGTGGCACGACATGCCCATGCTGATCAGGTTCATATATCTATTATAGAAATCTCCGGCTCACTCCAAATGGTGATCAAGGACAATGGCAGAGGATTCAATACAGCAACTATCGGAAAAAAGACCGGGCATTACGGTCTCATTGGCATTTATGAACGAGCCAGACTCATCGGAGGACAGATTCAAGTTGAAAGCAGCGATGCGGGTACATGTATTACCTTATCTATACCATTTTGAATAGAAGGGAGGACATAAACAATGAGTCATAAAGTTCTGATTGTAGATGACCACTGGGTTGTACGTGAAGGCATCAAAATGATTTTGGGGACGGATGACAATTATGAAGTGATTGGCGAGGCTGAAGAGGGACATACGGCGCTGGAGCTGATGCAGGAACTTCAGCCTGATGTCATCCTGATGGACCTGAACATGCCTGGCGGCTTGAGCGGTCTGGATACGTTAAAACAGATGAACGTAGAACAAATCAACATTCCAGTTATTATTTTGACGACCTACAATGAGGATGAACTAATGATCAACGGGCTTGGGTTGGGGGCAAAAGGGTATTTGCTCAAGGATACAAGTCGTGATCATTTATTCCGTACGCTGGAGTCGGCCCTTCGCGGTGAAACATTGCTGCAACCTGAAATTTCGGCAAGGGTATTTGCCTTTCACCAGAAGCCGGCGGTAGTGCACAAGCACAAAGATACATTACTGACAGAAAAAGAACTTATAATTCTTCAGGCAGTCGCTCGCGGACTGCGAAGCAAGGAAATCGCATTTGATATGGGCATTGCAGAACGAACAGTAAAAGCTCAGCTGACTAATATCTATAATAAGCTGGGGGTAGACTCGCGCTCCGAAGCGGTTGCTGTATCCGTAGAGAGGGGCATTCTGCATCTGTAGAATATAGAATAATGTTGTAGGTTTCAAAGGGCAGCCTGTACGCAGGCTGCCCTTTGGTTCAACCCGATCGTACATGAAGGGCATGCCCCTACGTACGATTTTTTTTGTTTTAGTTTCCACTATGATGATGTCATGAGGTTGTCCGAACAAGAGAACCTGAGTTTCAGATTAGAAGGGAGCTATCCATATATATGGCTAAATTTTTGTATCAATTAGGTGAATGGGCTGTAGCCAAGAAAAAAGGGGTAATTACAGGAGGGCTTGTCATCCTGCTGCTGTTGGCAGCAATCGGCATGGGGCTGGGAACCTCCTTTACCGGAGAGATGACGATTCCCGGAACCAAGTCAGAACAGGCGGCTGATGTATTAAATCAGGAATTCCCGTCCTCTGATGATGGTGGACAGGTTCGAATGGTATATAAATCGGAGAAGGGCACGCTTGAAACAGACTCCACCCAAAAAGCAATTCTCGCAGCGCTGAAAGAGGTTACGTCCGATTCCTCTGTAAAAGCTGTTGTTAACCCCTATGATGGGGGAACGATCAGTGCAAACAAAGAGGTTGGTTATGCGGACATTACATATACGCAACCAGCCTCAGATGTAAGTGAGATGTCCAAAGAGCATATCCTTGATGTTGTCCATACATTACGTGACAAGGGTGTTCAAACCGAACTTGCAGGAAGCGTAGCCTTTTCAGAGATTGAAATTGGCGGCGTGTCCGAGGTGATTGGTATCCTGATTGCATTTGTGATTCTGGCGTTCACCTTTACGTCTTTCCTTGCAGCAGGACTTCCCATTTTGACTGCGGTTGTTGGGCTTGGCATAGGACTCATGATTATCATCATCGGCTCCAACACGGTATCGATGGCTTCATTCTCCATTACGCTGGCTGTTATGCTTGCACTTGCGGTAGGGATCGATTACGCCTTGTTCATTATGTCCAGATATCGGCAGCAATTGGCCGCAGGTTATGATCGGACTACCGCTATTGCACAAGCTAATGCAACAGCAGGCAGCTCCGTTGTATTTGCAGGCTTAACCGTTATTATCGCCCTCGTAGGGCTGTCCGTTGTACAGATTCCGTTTATCACGATGATGGGACTCGCTGCGGCAATCAGTGTACTGGTCGCTGTATTGATCGCTATTATATTTACCCCGGCGCTGCTGGCAGCAGCAGGAGATCGCATCCATCCTGCTCGTGAGAACAAATGGCTGCGCAAGTGGTCTGGTCACAAAAAATCTGCCGAAGCAGAAAATCGTTGGGGCAAAATGGTTACTCGCAAGCCATGGCTCACAACCATTCTGTGTATTGGTATTCTGGCGGTGTGTACCGTTCCATTCACATATATGCAGCTTGGCCTACCCGATAATGGTCTGAAATCCAAAGAAACGACAGAACGCCGAGGTTATGATCTGCTTTCCGAAGGTTTCGGCAAAGGATTTAACGGTCCGCTCATCGTCGTTGCCAAGGCTGCAAACAGTGAGGAGGCACAGGCAGACATTACAAAGGCAACCACATTCATCAGCAAACTTCCGGATGTAGCCTCTGTAGCTCCGCAGATCCCAAGTCCTTCAGGTACTACGGCGATTATTACGGTGTTACCCAAATCAGGACCGAATGATATTAAAACAACCGAACTTGTTCAAACGATTCGTGATCAGGCAGAGCAGGTCCTCAAGGATCATGATGTCGAGATCATGGTTACAGGTGGAACTGCCGTTAATATCGATATTTCAGAGAAGTTGTCCGAAGCTTTACCAAAGTTTTCCTTGTTGATTGTTGGTCTTGCTTTTGTTCTGCTCATGCTTGTATTCCGTTCCATTCTCGTTCCCATCAAAGCTGTAGCCGGATTTTTGTTCACTCTGGGTGCAACGCTCGGCTTTATTGTCTGGGTCATACAGGATGGCTATCTGGGAAGTTTCTTCGGAATCCCTGAGCCAGGACCTGTACTAAGCTTCCTGCCAATTTTGGTTACAGGTATTCTGTTTGGTCTGGCAATGGACTATGAGGTATTTCTCGTGAGCCGGATGCGTGAGGATTATACGCACACCGGAGATGCTGTGAAATCGGTAAGAAGCGGTATAACCCATAGCGGTCCTGTAGTCACGGCTGCTGGTTTGATTATGATCGCAGTATTTGCAAGCTTCATCTTTGCCGGGGATACGATTATCAAATCGATGGGACTTGCGCTGGCGTTCGGTATCCTCGTTGATGCATTTATCGTAAGAATGACCCTTGTTCCAGCGCTGATGGTACTCATGGGTCGGAGTGCATGGTATTTGCCAAAATGGTTAAATCGTTTGTTGCCTAACATTGATATCGAGGGAGAATCTGTGATGAAAGATGTTCAAGGACATCACTCATCCAATACCCCAGACAATGCCAACAAATAAAACAAGGTTTGCATCTCATAGATCATAGAACACCGTGAGCAGGAGGAGTCCAATGGCTAATGTTCGCATTTTCACAGACAGTATCTCTGATATACCCAAGGAATGGGTAGAAAAGTATGATATCGGGATTATTCCACTATATATCGTTTTCCAGCAAAAATCGTATTTGGATAGGATAGAAATCACCCCGCAAGAGATGTATAACATGGTCGAATTATATGGAGAGCTGCCCAAAACGGCGGCTCCTCCACCGGCAGATTTTATGAAGGCTTTCAGCCCGGTCATTGAAAATGGAGAAGATATACTATGCATCAGTATGTCCTCTCACCTTTCATCTACGTATCAGAATGCATGTAGTGCGGCCAGAGAGTTCCCCCCGGGCAGAGTAACAGTGGTGGATTCTCTCAATGTATCGGCAGGCACCGCAATGCATGTACTGCTTGCAGTGCAGATGGCTAGGGAAGGGAAAAGCGTACTAACCATCGCTCAGGCTTTGGAAGCAGTACGTCATGAGGTACAACTAAATGTGCTTGTGGATAATTTGGATTATTTGCATCGGGGAGGACGAGTCAGCAGCATTCAACATATGCTGGGCAGCTTGCTGAGAATTCGACCGGGCTTGTATGTTCAAGATGGACTGGTTCATGCCGGAGTCAAATACAGAGGCAGCAAGGACAAAGTCGTGAACAAGTTGTTAAATGACATGTTGAGTCAGATCCACCGTATTGATCACGCGCAGGTCATTATCGCCCAAACATTAGAGGAGGAGAAGGCGAAGTGGGTCCGCAACTTCATCCAGGAACAAACCTCCATTCAACATGTGCACATCATCGAAGGAGGTTGCTCTATCTGCTCTCACAGCGGTCCTCATAGCATAGCGATCAGTTATATCTTAAAATCGGAGCCGCTGTTCAGGGCTTGAGATGATCCAAAAATATGTTCTTGAGGATATTAAATTGCTCGGCTTCGTCCACTTTTGTTTGGAAGGCTTTAATGCCATGGAGCATCGCTGTTTTTTTGGAGAAGTTGCCAAAGACATTAATCATCGTGTTAATCGTTTCAACCACATTGGCGTCGTTACGAACAGATCCATCCTTTTTACCAAGCTCAGCAAGCTCTGCACAAAGCATAATAATCTGTTGGTAGTTAGAATGATACATCTCGATATCCTCCAACGGGGACTTGGACATTGCGACGTAACACTCAAACGCTTCTATTAATTTGGAGCTTCGCTGGCTTTCCACCTGCTGGAAAAAAATAAGCGAGTCAAAAAGGCGGCCAAGCTTGTCGTAGCAGGTGCCTTCACCTCTGATAATATCGGAGAATACCAGTACCTCGGACTGGACAATATCTGAAGCTACGGCAACAATAAGCTGCTCTTTCCGCGGAAAGTAGCGGAAGATTGTCGCCACCCCCAGGATTGCCTCGTCTGCTATATCCTGCATGGTCGCTTGCTCAAAGCCTTTATTCAAAAAAGCAATTTTAGCTGCTTCAATTATAGCTGCTCGTCTTCTTGTTTTGAGGTCACTGCGCTCTTGTTGAAGCCGTTGACGGGGTTCTATTGTAAAAACCTCCTTGTTGGAATGAACTCAAACTATGCTATCAAACTAGACTCTTTTCTGTCAACGCAAGGATTCATTCTGCCAATTGGCGATCAAAAAATTACTATTAAGCCAAACAATGCCTCTGCCGTCACTCGAAGTGATGATCAGAGGCATTGTTCTATTATACAGTGTTTTCTTTACCCTACGATTTTGCGAGCGACCATTTTAATCGCACACGCATGCCCCCAAGGGGACTCTGTTCAAACTGGATACCCGAATGGGTAGCGTCCTGGATGCGCAGACGCTCCGCAATATTCCAGAGCGCACACCCCATCGTGTCCACAGGCGGCTCGGATATTCTGGCCTTAAGTGCATTGATTTCTTCCTCCGTCATGCCTCTCCCGTCATCATCAACCACAATACAGATCCCGTGTTCCGTGCGCTCAATTGTGATATGAATGGAACCGGAATCCCGCTTGGCTTCTATACCATGGATGATGCTGTTTTCCACTAAAGGCTGAATAAGTAGTTTGGGAATCGGGACAGATCTTAGCTCGTCCGGTAGCTCAATCTGATAAGAGAGACGGTCCATGCGTAAGCTCTGTATCTCAAGGTAATTGCGGACGATGCCCAACTCTTTTTCCAATCGGGTTATCGGCTCGTCAAGGCGTGTGGTGTACCTGAAATATTCAGCCAAGTTCTGGGTCATGGCAGTAACCGCTTCCTCATTGCCCAATCTTGTCATATTATTAATGAAAAAGAGACAATTATATAAAAAGTGAGGATTAATCTGGGCTTGTAGCTGTTTCAGCACCGCCTCGCGGGCGACGATTTTTTCCTTGTATACCTTTTCAATCAAATCCTCAATCTGTCCGGCCATATCATTGAATTGACCATATAAGTAATCAAATTCATTACCGCTCTGTCGTTGAATCCGATAAGAGAAGTCGCCATGTTTCAAAAGACGAACACCTTTTAATAGAGCAAGTATGGGAATCTGTACCTTGCGGAAAAGAACAACAATAATCGTGACCCCCGCCATAAACAGCATGACACAGGCAGAGTAAAACCAGAATTGAGTCATTCGTATAGGCTGTAATGCTTTATCAAGTGGCATAAAATCAATTAAATACCAGCCGAGCTGATGAGAGTACACATAATTGACAATGTACTGGGCTCCGTTAACCGAAACGTTTTTTGTACCAGAGAATGGTTGTAGATATCCGGTTAGTTCCTTCATGATAAGAGGGGTAATGGGATTGGCCTCTTTGCGAGTAATCAATTGTTCGTCCGGGTTATAAAATAACGTCTCATTCTCGCCCTGATGCGAGTTCTCAACTATTTCCTCCAGATTGCTGCGCGGGAACTCCAACCGAATAATGATCTGTGGACTGACCTTGTATTTATAATATTTAGCTGTAGCTGCATCATAGTTCCAACCTGATTCCAGTGAATCTACAGAAGGAGTCTTCATATTTAACTCCGAAGAAATAATCCATTGATTCAACAGAACCGAGTAGACCGATATTTTGTTATTCCATCCCTCGGACAGACTTTGCAGATTAACTCTCGCAGCAACATTTTGAATCAACTGTACCTGCTCAAAGGAACTCATCACATCAATGGATCGCAGCAGGGCAATAGAATTGTCCGTTTCCATGGAGATGGATAACATATTCAGCCGATTTATGCTCTGATCAAGTGAGTTAACAACAAACTGCACGCGATTGAGATTGTTGGTTTCAATATCCTTTTGAACCGTATCCAGACTGGATTGAACCGAGAAGGTATACATGACCAGGACGGCGACAAGCATAATCAGCGTGATGGCCACCATGTTCATAAAGGTCCTGTATTTCTTTTTCAACCTTTAACGCCTCCTGCCAACGATGTAAATTCACCTTATTGTAGGCTGGCATTGGATGAAATACAAGTGATTTGGAATGTAATATAGATGAAGGTTAAGAATGAATTATCTAATGTTGGAAAAGCGTTATTTCGACTATATAACTGGCACGATATGATGAAGATGAATTAGATGAAGGAGCGCATTTCGCATGAGCTGTAGCAAAATATACCTGTCTCTTTCTGTTGCTTGTTTGATTCTGTTTACCGCCGCTTGCAGTGGTAAAGCACAGGAGCCTAAGCCTGTAAAAACAGGTGTGGTCGTAACAACGGTCAAAATGAATGATCCAACCACGAACTACAAAAATGGCGAAACCGCCGCGGATAATGTTCATATCCGTTGGGCCAGAGAAACGCTTGGCGTGGATATTCGGACCAAATGGAGTGCTCCTGTCGATGACTACGATATGAAGCTTCGATTAATGCTCTCTGCCGACAATACGTTACCTGATGTTTTCTCATCCAATGTCATGGACACGGTCAATGGATTCATGATCTCAGGCAAACTGTTGGACGCTGGACAAGCCTTTGATCGATATGCCTCATCCACCTGGAAAGCGGCTATGGCTGAAGTGCCAGAGGTATGGAAGCCCTTTGAGATTGACGGGAAACGGATGTCGATTCCGATCATTACGGAGCAAGCCTCGCAGTCCGTACTCTGGATTCGCAAGGATTGGCTAGATCATCTGAACCTGAAGGCACCAAGCAATCTCGACGAACTGGAAACGGTAATGAAAGCCTTTACCTATGATGATCCAGACGGTAATGGCATACAGGATACCTACGGTATTGATTTTGCAATCAAGGACCAGTATCTGGCCTCGCCCACAGGAGACATATCCTGGGTGTTTGGTGCGTATGGAGCGATTCCAAGTATATGGAGCAAGAATGCACAAGACAAGCTCGTATACGGAAGTATTCAGCCTCAGATCAAAAGCGCGCTGGCAAAACTGCAAGACTGGAAGAAAAAAGGATATGTGGGCAATAACATAGCTCTGCAAGACTTCAATCAGGTCAATAAAAATATCATTGATGGCAAAGTTGGCATGGTGGCTGGTCCACGCTGGTTTGGAGATTATCCGCTGCAACAACTTAATGAAAAGGATCCGAAGGCTGAGTTTGTACCTTATCCGATTCCTGCAGGAATGGACGGAACCACAGCGAGATTCAAAGGAAACTCTTACAGCGGGGCCATAATGATTAGCGCTGACATTTCTGAAGAAGCCTTGCAAGCTTTTTTCAAGTATCAGAACTATCTGTATAAGGCCACGGTGACGGATAATCCGTTGTATCTGAGTGCGTATCAGAATGGATATGATTATGTGCTGAACCCGGATGGTTCAGTGGATAGTGACAGCCGCGTTATTCCCGGGGGGAAAGTGTTAACGTTTAAATATACCCTCATGGGACAATATGCGAGTTACCCTTCCCGATTCAGAGCAGCACTTCTGAGAATGGGCAAGGGAGAAGAGCTCAGCTCGTATGATCGCGCCATTTTGTACAGTATGGGAATTGACCCTAAGGATGAGAAGCAGTATGCCACTATGAACGCAAACGTTGTAGAGACCAGGCAGCAGCAGATTGATCGAGTCAATCTGTTTCAGGGGCCCCCGACAAAAACAATGCAAACTCGAAACACTTATTTGCAAAAAATGGAACTCGACACCTTTAACTCCATTATTTATGGAGAGGAGCCACTCGCCATTTTTGATGAATTCGTGAAAAAATGGCTGAATTCAGGTGGAAAAAAGATCACGGAAGAAGTGAATGAATGGTACCAATCGGCGCAGACTCAGCCCTAAAACAGGATGTCACAACGTTCCGAAAGGTAATCGACAGGGGGAGGTTTCATCGATGAACATTACTCATATGAAAACAAATCACATCACTAATCCGCTCGGTTTTGCGGTAATCAAGCCAACCTTTTCTTATACCGTTACGGATACGACAGCAACAACGCAGATCGCCGCACAGGTAGAAATTTCACTAAATGAATCCTTTACAGAGCTTGTATTTGATAGCGGAATAACAGAGGATATGGATTCACTCGCTTATTCGCCGGATCTGGAATTGGCTGCACGGACGCGTTACTTCTGGAGAGTTCGAGTATGGAACGAGCTTGGAGAAAAGGCGACCAGTGAAGCGGCTTGGTTTGAAACAGCGAAGCAGGATGAGCCATGGACAGCAAAATGGATTACACCTGAGCTGGAACCGACGATTCATCCAGTCCTCCAAAAAACGTTCGAAGTCAAAGGTCCCATAGCCAAAGCACGGGCGTACATCTGTGGTTTGGGAGTATACGAATTGGAACTAAACGGAGTAAAGGCTGGGGATGAGTACTTGGCCCCTCATTATAATGCCTATCACAAGTGGCTTCAGTATCAAACCTACGATATTACCGACCTGCTGCAAGAAGGGGCCAACGCAATAGATGTTCGTTTAGGGAATGGTTGGTATAAGGGACGGTTTGGTTTTGAAGGAGATACCACTGCCAATTTGTATGGTGATCATTTTGCATTGCTGTCCGAGCTAGTGATTACGTATGCGGATGGAACAGAAGACGTTGTTCCGTCAGATCTGTCCTGGCATGCCATCCGCTCGAATGTCTTGGACGGAAACATCTATGACGGAGAAATCTATGATGCCACGCTGGAAGCGAACGAGACTTTCCCCGTTCGGGAAAGTGATCTGGGCTACGAGCGCCTGCAAGCAAGAAAAAGTCTTCCGGTCGTGATCAAGGAAACCTTAAAGCCGATCGAAATTTTAACCACGCCTGCTGGCGAAACGGTTATTGATATGGGCCAAAATATGGTAGGCTGGCTACAATTCCGTACTACGGCACCAAGTGGAACGGTCATCCATTTGCAATATGGCGAAGTGTTGCAGAAAGGCAATTTCTACCGGGAGAACCTTCGCTCGGCTAAGGCGGAGTACATCTATACAGCAAACGGTGAAGAAGCTATTGTGCGTCCGTATTTCACATTTTACGGGTTCCGATATGTTAAGGTTGAAGGCTGGGTAGGTGAACTGGATCTGAATGACTTCACAGGCTGTGTGGTTTACTCGGATATGGAGCGCACGGGATATCTGGAAACTAGTCATGCTGGCGTGAATCGTTTGTTCGAAAATGCACTATGGGGGCAAAAGGGAAATTTCCTAGATACCCCTACCGATTGTCCACAGCGCGATGAGCGCATGGGCTGGACAGGGGATGCACAGGTATTCTCCGGTACAGCAAATTATAATATGGACACGTATGCCTTTTTTAACAAGTATGGATATGATCTGTGGATGGAACAGGAGGATCGGAACGGTATGGTTCCGATGGTCATTCCGGTTGGACGTGTGCAGGGCGGAGGGTCCAGCGCATGGGGAGATGCGGCAACCATTATTCCTTGGAATACGTACCTGCATTCCGGGGACCAGTCCATTCTGGAGCAGCAGTTTGACAGCATGAAGGCATGGGTAGATTATATCAAGCATTCAGATGACGAATCCGGTGGTACACGTTTGTGGACGGTAGGTTTTCACTTTGGTGACTGGCTCGCGCTAGATGGGGATGATCCGAACTCTCCGATGGGGGGAACAGATAATTACTTTATTGCCTCAGCCTACTATGCCTATTCTTCAGATATCGTAGCCAAGGCTGCCAAAGTACTTGGACATCATGATCTTGCCGCATCCTATGAGCAGTTGGCGGAAGAGGTTAGAGCTGCAATTCTGAAGGAATACTTTACTGCGAATGGACGTCTGGCAGTAGATACACAGACCGCATACGCTGTAGCGTTGTATATGGATCTCGTTCCTGAGCAACATAAGGCACGGACTACAGAAGCTATTCGCTTGCGTGTACGAAAAGATCAAAATCATCTGAGAACCGGCTTTGTAGGTACGCCTTATTTAAACCGAGTGCTGTCAGCGCATGGCAGCAATGATATCGCCTATACACTTCTGCTCAATGATGATTACCCAAGCTGGCTGTATGCGGTCAATATGGGAGCAACAACAATCTGGGAGCGTTGGAACTCCATTTTGCCAGATGGTACAATCAGTGAAAATGGTATGAACTCGCTCAATCACTATGCCTACGGTGCCGTTGTTGAATGGATGTATCGTCATATGGCGGGGATCAATCCAGTAGAGGATCGGCCTGGCTTCCGCCATGCAAAGCTGGCACCGATGCCTGATTTCAGAATCCAGTGGACCAAAGCGCGCATCGACACCACAGCAGGAACTTATCGCAGTGAATGGAAGTTTGACGAAGCTGGCAAGCTGTATTTAAGCTTCTCTGTTCCGTTTAATGCAACAGCAACGATCAAGCTGCCACGTGCCATAGTCGATCAGGTGATGATAAACGGAATTACACTTTCAGATGCAGGTCTGACTGTTGTTCAGGGTGAAGATGAAGTGATCGTCGAAGTGGTGAGTGGCACGTATGATTTCAGCTATGTACCGTCCGTGCCATACAAACAAACGTTAAGCACCCGTACACCTCTGAATGTACTGCTTCGTAACGAGCATAGCCGGAGTATGCTGCACGAGCTTTCACCGGTGCTGGCTTCGTTGGACCCGGGGACAATTGGCCCAATGGGGGAAGCAAGCCTGCGTGAGCTATCCAGCTATCCTTCGTTCAGTACCCCAGAGGAAGAACTCGACCAGCTCGATCTCAAGCTGGAGACCATTCAACTCGTTTAGAAAAATCATTGTTCATTGATACAAAACAGGATAGCGTTCTTTAAATGCAAATCATCTCATACCGATGCACACAAGTTGATCTTGTGTGCATCTTTGATTAGCAAAAAATGAGTATTTTATCAAAATTTGAAAGCCAAATGGTGAAATGATAGAATTAATATTGTGTTGATACCCATTCTATCATTTAGGAGGCGTTATGATGTTTACAAACGAGAGCAAAAACGATCCCCAGTCCAAAGTTGATTTTATGGATAGAACGTTTATTCAAAATCCGTTCCCGGTATATGAACAGTTGCGTACAGAAGATCCGGTTCACCGTTTTCTTCTGCCGAGCGGCCACTTTGCCTGGTTAGTGTCTGGCTACGATGACGCCTCTGCCATTTTGCAGGACAACAAACGCTTTGTAACCAACTCTCCGTACATGGGAGAAGCTGACGGCTCAGCTCCACCACATCAGGAGATTATCTCTCGCAACTTGCTTAGTGTGACGCCAGAGGACCATCGTCGGTTGAGAAGGTTGATCCAGAAGGCCTTTACACCACGTATGATTGAACGTCTCCGAGGTCGCATCCATGAAATTAGTGAAGATTTGCTTGATGGTGTACTCGCCACAGGTAAAAGAGAAATGAATCTGATCGAGGACTACGCCTTTCCTCTGCCAATCATTGTAATCTGTGAGATGTTAGGGGTTCCTCACGAGGATCAAGAGCAGTTCCGTGAATGGTCCAATACAATTATGGAAGGCTTCAATAACCCCGAAATGAGTGAACAGAGTGATCAAGTCATGCGTGCCTTTGTCGAATATTTGCAGAAGCTTATTGCAGAACGGAGACAGTCTCTTCAGGAGGACCTGATTAGCGACCTCATCAATGTAGAAGAGGAAGGAGACGTATTGTCCGAACAGGAGTTGTATGCCCTTGTTTTTGTCCTCATCATTGCAGGGCATGAAACCACTGTAAATCTGATTGGCAACGGTATACTGGCCTTGCTCGAAAATCCGGAGCAGAAGCGCTTGCTGCTGGAGAAGCCAGACATGATTGGACCTGCCATTGAAGAGATCTTGCGATATAACGGGCCAGCTGAGGTGAGTAATATTCGCTGGGCTACTGAGGATGTAGATTTCGGGGGCAAGCACATCCGTAAGGGCGACATGCTCTTTGTTTCCTTTTCCTCAGCCAACCGGGATGAGAATCAGTTCGCTGACCCGGATGCGTTTGATATCACACGGAAGGTCAATAATCACATTGCCTTTGGTAAAGGTGTTCATTTTTGTCTTGGAGCCCCGCTCGCCAGACTTGAAGGAGAGATCGCCATTAATGAGTTGCTTCGTAAAATGCCGGATATTCAATTAAAGACACAGCTTGATTCCCTGGAATGGCGTCCAGGCATGATTATTCGCGGACTGCACGATTTTCCGGTTTCCTTTTAACCCATTACAATATCCTTCGTTATAAAACAGGATCATCATACTTAACCGCGATTTCGCGGTTTTTTCTTTGTTTTCAACTGGCAATGGGCTTGAATTACGCTACGGTATCTTTGTATCGCGTTATAGTCGATCGTCTCACTTGAAATCTACAATAGAAGTATCCTTTTAGCTTTGCCATTTCACTGAGTTAAGGAGACAGATTTTAAATGAAAATACAATCAGTTACCCTGAGCAATACAAACGTCACATTGACCGCCTACTTGCTGGATTCTTCACCCGAGATTCCAATTATTAAACAGCGCCCAGCAATACTAGTAGATTCTTGCCGCTATCCCTGAACTCGGGGAAACTCCACATCCTGATGCGATGGGAGTGCCACTTCGTACGATTTTGAGTTATGGCGGGGACCTGTTGACTGAGGAAGAGCAGAAGCAGCTTAACCCTTTAACCATTTTCGGATTCGTTCCAAATCTATTAAAACGACGAATTGCAAAAATCGACACGGAATGATAGTATTTATATCTATATAATAGTATAACTATCAAAATAAAAATTCGGAGGAAACAACCATGACAACTTACAATGAAAACATTAAAATTTCGGAACTATTGAATAATGATGAAGCCACAGCATTGCTTACCAAACATCTGCCTGAATTCATTAACGAGCCATCATTCAAAATGGCTTCCCATTTTACGCTGGACCAGCTCGCAGACATTCCACAGGTCGATCTGCCAGAAGACATTTTGTCCGCACTGAAAGCGGATCTTGCTAACGTAACCTTCGAATCCGCAGAGGCTCCTAAAACGAGCAAAGCTATGAACCTCAAATCCGATTCGCTGGCAGGCAAAGTGATTACCATCACAGGCGCTGGCAGCGGTATTGGCCGAGCAAGTGCAGTGTTGATGGCATCGAGAGGAGCCAAGCTGGTTCTGGTGGATTACAACGTGACTACAGGGGAAGAGACACTTGAGCTTGTGAAAGAGCAAGATGGCGAGGCGATTTTTGTTCAAGCCGATGTATCCAAGGAAGAGGATGTAGAGAACTATATTCAAAAAGCAGTTGAAACATTTGGCAAAATCGATGTCGCGTTCAACAATGCAGGAATCATTCAGAAGTTCCAGCCTTTCCATGAGACGTCTCTAAACGATTTCTCACGAATCATCGACGTTAACCTAAAAGGGATTTTCCTAGGGATGAAACATGCGCTCAACGTGATGGTTCAACAAGGCTACGGCCATGTGATAAATACCGCATCAACAACAGCACTGCGAGCTGAGCACAGTCTGGCCGCTTATACAGCGAGTAAACACGGTGTTGCTGGATTGACAAAAGCCGCAGCGATTGAGTACGTCAGAAAAGGCATTCGTGTGAATGCCATCTGCCCTGGGGGTGTAGCCACTACGCTGACCGCAGCTGTTCCACAAATGTTGCAAGAGAGCGACTACATGCCTGAAGAATTCCCGAATATGAGAATTGGGCGTTTTGCAGAGCCGGAGGAGCTTGCTGAACTCGTTGCATTCTTGGCATCGGACGGCTCCAGTTATATGACAGGCTCCATCATTGTAGCAGACGGTGGATTGACACTTTAAGGATGAACAGCAAGTCTTTCGATCATGTTTCTAGCGATTTTAAAGCAGAATCCTGATCTATTTCGTTTCATTTTATTCATAAGAATCGCGCATAAAATATAAAGACAAAAAAACTGATTCAGCATACCTGAATCAGTTTTTTTGTCGTTCAAACAGCAGCAATACTTTCTGTTTGGATTGCGTTATTTGATCTTAACAATGCGCTATATCTGTTATATGTGCCAGGACATAAAATGAAAGTATAGAAGAGGAAGAGAAATTCAACATGAAGAGTAACGGAGGCGAGTGTTATGGGAGTTGCAGTGAATGAGCAGCATATTAAAGTAGATAATACGCCGACTCAGCCACCCCGGGAAATACCAACGAAAAAGTTAATTGGTGATTCAATGGGACAGTTCGGGTTAAACATTTCAAGTGGATTGTTGGGTTTGATCACGTATTATTACACGGATGTCGTTGGTGTATCTGCCGCGGTAGTCGGTACAGTAATGCTGCTGACCAAAGTTTTGGATGCGTTTGCAGACATCGGTATGGGTGTACTGGTGGATCGAACCAAAACCAAATATGGGCAAGCCCGTCCCTGGTTGTTATGGATGACCATTCCAATGTTCATCTCATTATTCTTAATGTTTTCCGTGCCGGATATAAGTTCAACAGGCAAAATAATATATGCGATTATTACAAATCTTGTGTTCTACATTTTGGTGTTCACTCCAACCTCGATTCCATATACCAGCTTGATGGCGTTAACAACGCGTAACAGTTACGAGCGTTCCTTAATGGGTATCATCCGTTCAAGCAGCGGGTATCTGGCAGGTATGGTTGTTGCCGTTGCATTTGTTCCAGTCGTTACAACCATGGGGAATAGCAGAAGTGACTGGACGTTGCTCGCAGCAATTTTTGCTGGTGTTGCAGCAATCGGGATCTTCATTGCATTCCTGTCCAATAAAGAAAAGTACAATAATGTTCAACTGGACGAACTCGGCATGTTTCAGGATAAAACGCCGATTCGTGAAGGACTGAAATTGCTTTTTGCCAATAAATACTGGGTGTACATGTTCTTCGTAATGGCTCTCGCCAACATTTTGTTTGCTCTGGGTGTAGCAGCAGGAAGTTATTATGCCAAGTACATTTGGGGTAATGTCAGCCTGATCGGCATCATGGGCGCTATTGGCTTGATTCCCGTGATTATCGGATTTGCCTTATCCGGACCGTTTATCAAACGTTACGGCAAGCGT
Organism: Paenibacillus sp. FSL k6-2145; assembly: GCF_037976585.1. Taxonomy (NCBI): domain Bacteria; kingdom Bacillati; phylum Bacillota; class Bacilli; order Caryophanales; family Paenibacillaceae; genus Paenibacillus; species Paenibacillus sp. FSL k6-2145. The sequence goes on from NZ_CP150267.1 coordinate 5,772,218, forward strand.
ACCACGGCCCTTGGCGGTATTGTTATCGGATTCCTCGGAGCAGCTGTTCGGTTAGTCGCTCCAGAGAGCATTACATTTGGTCTGATCTGTTCAATCTTCCAAACGCTTGGTACGATTCCACTCATGGCAGTAGGTGGAGCACTGGTCACAGACACGATTGAATACGGTGAATGGAAATTTAACAAAAGACTCGTTGGTTTGACGAACAGTGTCATCGGTTTCGGTTCAAAAGTAGGAACAGCCATTGGCACAGCTATGATTGGATGGTTCCTCGCACTGGGAGGATATGTTGAACAAGCCACAACCCAAGGAGAAGGAGCCAAGCAGGCCATCATTGCGTTGAATATATACGTCCCGATTGTTGTATTCATACTTCTTGCAGTATTCCTTTATAAAAACAAGCTGGACAAGGAATATCCAACCATTATTAGAGAGCTTGAAGATAGAAGAAAGGCATAATAACATAAAGGTGCCCTTACACACAGCCAATCGCTTGTGTGTAAGGGCGCTTTTATGTTGATACAATTAGTTCAAAAAAGCTTGGGTGTTAAAATGGCCGGCAGGTTTTGAAGAGTCTGTGTACCCGGGTAGAGCTGTCTTGCCGCTTCAAATTTGATTTTTGCAGTAATATTGGAAAAGTGATTCGTGAACCCTCTCAGCACCAGTTGGCCCTCTAGCCTGGCCAATGGAGCGCCCAGACAAAAGTGAGGTCCTTTGCCGAAGGCTAGATGACGATTGCTGTTGGGACGGTAGATATCAAAGCGGGAAGGTTCGGGAAAATGTCTAGGGTCATTGTTGGCTGCACCCAGCCAGGTTAACACAACGTCTCCTTTTTTCATAGGCACGCCCAGGATGTCTGTATCCTCTACTACCACACGATCAAGTGTCGTTGGAAAACGATACCTTAACGATTCTTCCACGGTATTCTCAATCAGCTCTGGATCTGCGGCAATATCCTGATAGATTCCGGGTTGATCATACATAAAACTGTAGAACAGGCTGTTTATCATATTGGTCGTAGTTTCGTTCCCAGCAGCAAGCAGGCCCAAGCTAAAGGTAACAACCTCTTCATCGGTCAGTTGATCCCCATCCAGCTCGGCAAGTGTGAGATCGGAAATAATGTCCTCGGCAGGATGCTTTCTCTTCTGCTGAACAATGGGGAGCAAAAATTCGTTAAATTCCTGCATAGCCGCATACTTCGCATTCATCTGCTCCTGCTCATTACCTGCAGCATTGGGGAAAAATAACATGTCAGACCAGGCTTTGATCTGTGCCCGGTGTTGCCTCTCCACCCCAAGCAGATCGGCAATGACAGTAACAGGAAGTGGGACCCCAAGGTCTCGAACGATGTCCACATCATCTTTTGCCTTCATCTCAAGCATTAACTCATCAACGATAGCCGCGATTTGAGGCTCCCAGGTTTTTAACTGACGTGGGGTGAAGGCGCTAGAGACTAACTTTCTAATATCACGTTGAACAGGGGGATCGACAGAATTGATGTCCACTCGGGTAACTACCGGTGGAACCGGGGATACACTCCGTTTACGTACACTGGAGAAACGTTTCCAGTCTGTTAAAACGGAATTGACATAATCATAACGATACAGATTCCATACCTGCTGCTCTTCGTCAAAATAAATGGGATGATTCTCCAGCATGTCCTCATAGTAAGCATATGGATTCCAAAGTTCTTCAGGTGTCTCTAAATTAGATACCTGATGAATAACGATCGATCTGTTATCAGTCCGCATGTCTCCTCGCCATCCTTTAATGTAGATTGGAAATCACAAAATAATGATAGTCAACCTATCATTATTTAAATCAAACTTAACATAAATCATACTTATTTAGCAATTAAATGAAATGTTTTACTAAATATCTATTATTTAGAGCTATTCTTAGGGTCGCAGATGGAGAAAAATTTTCATATCAAAATGCAGAAAAATGTCGAATAAAGTGATTGCTAACTAATTTATTGTGTGATATTATGATCCAGTAAACGTTTACATCGATAACGAATTGAATATTAGCAGTGTTTGGCTGTTACTGGTAAAGCAGGCATGACCAAAATGATTTTGCATTTTCCTTATGTGAGTAGGGGAAGCATATCGTTTTGGTCTTTTTTTATATCCAAATTCAGAAATGAGGCAAACGTATGGATTATCGCAAATTGGGACAAGAGATTACGGAGTTGGTTGGAAAAAAAGACAACATCGCCCGGCTTACGCACTGCGCAACCCGACTGCGGTTCGAACTGCACGACATCTCCAAAGCAGAGACAGAAAAGCTTAAAGCACTTCCAGGTGTCATTACCGTTGTGAATAATGGCGGGCAATACCAGGTTGTCGTGGGCAATGAGGTGCAACAGGTCTATCGTGTTATCACTCAACAGATGGGTTCTGCAACCCGAAGTGCGGACTCCAAATCGGCTTCTGGCAAAAATAACGGACCAAAACAAAAACAGAGCTGGATCTCCAGATTCATCAGCGTAATCTCAACGACATTTACTCCGGTCATTCCGGCAATCATTGGCGCGGGTATGATCAAAGCGATATTAGCCGTGCTTGTGCTGACAGGCCTTGTAACGACGGAAAGCCAAAACTACTATATCCTTAATACCATTGCGGACGCGGCTTTTTATTTCATGCCTATTCTGTTGGCTTATGGAGCTTCCATTAAGTTTGAAACAAGTCCCATTCTGGCGATGACGGTTGCTGGCGTATTGTTACACCCAGGATGGAGCGCACTGATGGCGGAAGGAAAAGACGTGTTTTTCATCGGTGTTCCGGTTCGATTAACTGACTATGCAGGCTCCGTCTTGCCGATTATTATTGTTGTTTGGCTCATGTCTTACATTGAACGTTTTGCCGATCGGGTATCGCCTTCCATGATCAAATTTTTCACGAAACCGATGATTGTGCTGTTGATTACAGCACCACTTGCATTAGTGGCAATCGGGCCTTTCGGAACATACCTCAATGATCTGGTTGCGATGGGTGCAGAAGCAATTAATGCCAGAGCCAGTTGGCTGATTCCTTTATTAATGGGAACTTTGCAACCCTTCCTGATCGTGACAGGCACTGCTTGGGCGATGACGCCGATTGCAACTAGCCAACTGACCAAAAATGGATATGAAATGATCAACGGTCCGGGAATGCTCGCGTCCAATATTGCTCAAGGTGGAGCCACGCTTGCTGTAGCATTAAAAACAAAAAACAAAAAACTGAAACAGCTCGCTGCTTCATCCGGTTTCACCGCCGTACTGGGCATCACGGAACCATCCTTGTACGGTGTAACACTGAAACTGAAGAAACCCTTAATAGCCGCAATGATCGGTGGTGGTGTAGCAGGGATATACGCAGGTCTGACCGGATTAGTACGTTATGCCTTCGTGTCACCAGGGCTTGCCGCGTTACCTGCCTTCATTGGCAGCAATCCGATGAACATCGTTCATGCCATTGTGACTTGTCTGATCGCTTTTGTCGTTACCTTTGCTCTGACATGGATCATTGGTTTTGAAGATCCAGTAGACGATGAAGAAGAAGGAAATACCAACGTTAACGATGACAAGACAATTTCCGGGCAGCCTGTTCAAGACAACAGCACAGACACTAAGTCTTCTACAACAACAAATGCAAATGGGCCGAGCCAAAATGAATTACGCCCACTTACAATCGCCAGCCCGATGCAAGGAGAATTAGTCCACCTTGACCGTGTACCAGACGATGTCTTCTCTTTGGGATTGCTGGGTAAGGGCGCTGCAATCATTCCTTCAAAAGGAGAACTGTATGCACCAATCGCAGGTGAAGTTACGGCTTTCATGGACTCCAAACATGCGGTCAAATTAAATGGTTATGATGGAGAAGAGGTGCTCATTCATATTGGAGTGGATACCGTCAACCTGAAGGGGCGACATTTCGACTCTTCCATTAAAGTAGGGGATCGCGTAAAACAGGGTGACTTGTTGATCCACTTTGATATCGATGCCATAAAGGCGGAAGGGTATGAAGTCATAACCCCGATCATTATCGCCAATTCGGATCGTTTCCCGGACATTAAGCTGGAGAAGCAGAGCCCTGTGGAGGTTGGAGCGACGATTATCCAACTTTCGTAACAACCGTAATATGGTCCGTCACATATCTTGATCAACATTTAAAATGAAGGAGTGTTTGAGATGTTATATCAACACATCAAACCATTCCCCAATGAATTTCTGTGGGGAGGCTCTACCTCGGCCTATCAAGTGGAGGGAGCTTGGAACGAAGATGGCAAAGGCCTGTCCGTCATCGATATGTGTGATCATCCGGCTGGAACCGCCGATTTCACAGTTGCGAGCGATCACTATCACCGATTCAGAGATGACGTGAAGCTTTTTGCAGAGCTGGGCCTCAAAGCATATCGTTTTTCAATTGCATGGACTCGAATCTTGCCTTCAGGCACAGGGGCTGTTAATGAGAAGGGACTCGATTTTTATCACCAATTAATTGACGAATTGCTGCTCCATGGTATTGAACCCGTTGTGACCATGTACCATTTCGACTTACCCTACGAGCTTGAGAAAACCGGAGGATGGAACAACCGGGGGACGATCGATGCCTTTGTCGAGTATGGGCGTATCTTGTTTGAGCATTACGGGCATAAAGTGAAATATTGGTTGACCATTAATGAGCAAAATACGATGATTCTCCATCCAGGTGCCATTGGTACACCAAAAGACGGACGTCTGCCTTCCAGTAAGGAACTGTATCAGCAAAATCATCACATGTTTGTAGCTCAAGGCAGAACGATGCGACTATTTCATGATATGCTCCCGCAAGGCAAGATTGGTCCTGCATTAAACATGACATCCATGTACCAGGCAACCTCCAGACCAGCCGATGCAATCGCTGCACATAACTGGGAGACGATTCGCGGATGGGGTTTTCTCGACTTATCGGTGTGGGGACGGTATAATCCATTATTCTGGAGTTATTTACAGGAACGCGGCATCGAGCCGGTTATTGAGCAGGGTGACATGGAAGATATCCAGTCTGGCCGCCCCGATCTGGTAGCAATCAACTACTACTCGACGGCAACCATTGCCGCCAGTATGGGCGATGCGTCGGATGTTACAGCTCGTGCGGGTGATCAGCAAATTATGCTTGGCGAGCAGGGAGTATACCGGGCCGCGGAGAATCCTTATACGGAAAAAACGAAATATGGCTGGGTCATTGACCCGGTTGGCCTAAGGCTGACATTGCGTAAGGTATGTGAACGATATGGTCTCCCGATTTTAATTACGGAAAATGGTATAGGAGCCCCAGATGTACTGGAGGCAGATTACACGATTAACGATACGTACCGGATTGATTTTATCGAGAAACATCTGGAACAGATCAGACTGGCTCTAACGGATGGAGTAGATGTGATTGGTTATTGCCCTTGGTCCGTTATTGACGTGGTAAGCACACATCAGGGGTATGGGAAACGTTATGGAATGATCTATGTAAACCGCGGTGAACAGGATCTGAAAGACTTGAAGCGTTTGAAGAAGAAAAGCTTCTCGTGGTATCAAGAGGTCATTAAACAGAATGGCAGATGTATCGGAAATTCGGATCAGGCGGTCACGAAAGAATAAAGGATCGTGATGAATTCATGAGAGTAATCAAAATATTAAATAACAGCTTGCTTCTGACCAAAGATGAACAGGGACAAGAGATGATTGTCATGGGAAAAGGGTTGGCATTCAAAGGCAGAGTCGGCGAGCGACTCGATGAGGAGCATATCCAGAAACGATTCATTCTGCAAAATAATCCGTCTGCCCAGGCTTACGTACGAACCATCGAAAGCATGCCAGAAAAACATGTGAATGTCATAAACAAACTGATTACCAATGCAAAAGAAAAGCTGTCTCTTGACGACCAAATCTTCTTTACGCTTATGGATCACTTGTCGTTTGCCATTGAACGATGGAAAAAAGGTGTAGCATTACAGAATCGCATGTTATGGGAGATACAGAGGTTTCATCCTGTCGAATTCGAACTGGGCCTTGAAGCCGTTCAGATGCTGAATCTAGAATTGGGTATTGAACTGCCGGAAGAAGAAGCAGGGAATATCGCTTTTCATTTCGTGAATGCCCAAACGCATGAACAGAATATGGAGCGCACGATGCAATCCGTTAAGATGTTAAAAGATATTTTTAACCTGATTCAATACACCTTTGATATGCAATTGAACAAAAATTCTATCCATTATGTGAGACTCGTCACACATCTGCAATTCTTCATCCAGCGTTTACAAGAAGGGCGTCTGGGCAATTCGGCGAAAGATTTTATATTTCAACACATGGTGAAGGAGCATCCGCTTGAATACAAATGCGCGGAGATGATCAAAACCTACGTGCAGAATATGCTGGACATCTCCATATCAAACGAGGAATTATTATATTTGATGATTCACATTGCACGAATTGTGCAGGAGGAACAGGGTGACGAGGGACGATTATAAAACAAAGTTTATATGCCTGTTAGCAGACAGGAAAAAAGATACTTTTTAACTATGACCGTTTTCTCGTATTTTATCGGGAAACGGTCTTTTATTTTTGCAAATATGTAGCGGCTTTTTTGATATTCCACGCGAACGAACTCCAGCTTCCTAAGCTCACATGAGATTACCAAATGATAACTTTTTATTATAATTATTGGGAATTTGTTATATGTAAGCGCTATCGAAAGAACTATAATCTATTTATCTGGATGTTAATCCGTTCAGAAATACTTAGACCAAATCATGAGGAGGAATTGTATGAAACGGTTAGGTCAATGGAATATAACAGCCTTGGTTCTTGTGCTGGTACTCGCCATGCTTCCATTTTCGAATGTCTCACATGCAGCCAAGGCAGTTACGGAAGTGGAGGGAAGTCATTTAAGCACAAACTTTGAAGACGGTACACTTCAAGGATGGACTCCACGTGTCGGTAGTGAAAATCTGACAGTGACACAGCAGGAAGCACACGAAGGCCAGTCTAGTATGCTAGTTTCCAACCGTGATCGTTCCTACCATGGACCGATGTTATCCATGAAGGATCTGCTTGAGCGTAACCAAGAGTATGAAATTACGGCATATGTAAGACTTACCCAGGAGCCCACCACGGATCAAACACTACAGCTCACCACATATAAAAAAACAACGGCCGAAAGCTGGAACCCGATCGGTAGCGTGAAGATTGCCAAAACAGAATGGAACACATGGCACAAGATCACCGGAAAATTTCAGTATAGCGATGATCCCACTGAATTGAATTTGTTCATCGAAACACCCTACATCTCTGAAGATAGCGTAGATACGTTATCGTTCTATGTGGATGATGTATCATTTACTCTGGCCGAGCAACTGGAGATTGAAGCAGGGATTCTGTCTCTGGAGGACCTGTATCAAGATGATTTCCCCATTGGTGCAGCGGTGTATCGCTGGCAGTTGGAAGGCGCATACGGACAACTGCTCACAAAGCATTTTAACAGCTTGACCGCAACCTATGAGATGAAACCGAAGTACATGTCTCCTTCCGAAGGTGTTTATGAGTTCGAGGCAGCCGATCAATATGTTCAGTTCGCTGAGGAGCATGGTATGGGCGTACGCGCACATGCGTTGTTGTGGCATATTGATGCTGCAGAGTGGATGTTCAAGGATCCTCAGGGTAACCCTGCGAGTCGAGAATTACTGCTTGCCCGGATTCAGGATTATGTCGAAACCGTCATGACCCGATACAAAGGTAAGATCTATGCCTGGGATGTGGTAAACGAGGCGATTGCGGATAGCAATGGTGATGCCAACGGTTTACGTAAAAGTTCCTTTTATGAACTAATCGGTCCGGATTACATTGAAAAAACCTATGAATTCGCTCGTGCAGCCGATCCGGATGCCAAATTATACTACAACGAATACTTCACGGAAATCCCTGAGAAAAGAGAGCATATGTTTCAGTTGGTCAAACGACTGAAAGAGAAGGGACTCATCGATGGTGTGGGTTTGCAATCCCACTATAACCTGGAATCCCCGCCCATCGAGGAAATTGAAAAAACGATCAACATGTTCGTCGAACTTGGATTGGATATTCAGATCACGGAACTGGATGTGGATAGCGGAATTCCATTTGGTGAAGAGATGTCGGATGAAGTTGCGGTAAAACAGGCGTATCGATATAAGGAACTGTTGGATTTGTACAAAAAACACAAAGATCACATTTCTTCAGTTACCTTATGGGGACTCCAAGATGAGAAGTCTTACAACAACCAGGCGATGCTGTTTGATTCAGCCCTGAAGGCCAAAAAAGCATACTGGGGACTCGTGGATGAATCCAGCTTGCCTGTGTTGACACAGAGAGCCGTCTCACTTTCGGGTAAACCGGATATCAAAAAACAGTCACAAGATCCGCTCTGGAACAAAGCGGTGTCTACTCCACTGAAGGGTGACTCTTCGGGATCAGCCAGTTTCAGAACCTTATGGGATCAAAGTAACCTGTATATCCTTGTGGATGTTCAGGATGCGAAGTCAGATGTGAATGACAGAGTAGAACTCTTTGTTGATCTCAATAATGGCAAGACCTCCACATATGAAGCAGATGACCGACATGTAATCATCAAGCGGTCAGGCAAAGCTGAGGGCGCGGAGCGGCGTTCATATCGTGTACGCGAGACAAAAGCTGGATATCAGGTTGAATTGTCCATTCCATGGGATGGTATCCAAGCCGATTCAGAATATGAAGTTGGCTTGGATATCCGTGTGACTGATGGCGGTGCAAGTGGGACACAACCTTATAATCCACTGTACTGGAATGATCGAACACAATCTCAGGAACAAGATACAAGCAAATACGGCGTGATTCAGCTTGCCCCTATGCCCAAATCTGCACAAGCTGTGCAAGGGATTGTTCAGATTGATGGGAAGAAAGACGCCCTATGGAATAAGGCTGTTCCATTTGAAGTAAAAAGGTTGAATGAGACCGAAGGTGCAGAGGCAGTGGCTCGCGCAATGTGGTCAGGGGAGTATCTATATCTGCTGATTGACGTCACTGATCCAAACATCATCACAGATAGCATCAACCCATGGGATCAGGATTCGATTGAGATTTTCCTGGATGAGAATCACCAGCGCACACCGTATTTTCAATATGATGATGCCCAGTTCAGAATCAGTGCAGACAATGTAGGAACCTTTGCAGGGGGTGCCTCACCCGGACGCCTTGTAAGTGCTGTGAAGAAAACAAATAAAGGATATCTCGTAGAAGCCCGAATCCAGTTACATTCACTGACGCCCAAAGCAGGAAATGTTCTCGGTTTCGATCTTCAAATTAACGACAATCAGGGCGGAGGTAAACAGAACGTAGCCAAATGGAATGATACGACCAATGAGAGCTGGAGAAACACTTCCCAGTACGGAATACTCACTTTTGTCGGAAAGAACAAACTCGGGCATTAAATCATTGGCAGTAGTTCAAAGAATAGAAACCATCATAACAGTAGCTAAAACTCAACCATTGTTGTGATGGTTTCCGTCGTTTAAATACGTCTCTCAAGCTGATGAGGTGGGATACAAACTGCCTTGACTATATTTAACAGCCCTTGATATACTAAATGGATGTTATTTTTTCTTTTATGCGGATAAGAAAGTAATCAACTACATACAACCGTTTGCAAGGGAGCCTTAACCGGCTGAGAGGGTGTTAAACCGACCTTACCTGATTTGGATCATGCCAACGTAGGGATGCAACGATGAAACGCTGTACTTGGGTAGCTCATGCGAACCCCCTTGTTTTAGTGTATTTGTCTGCGAAACATCCTATGGATGTTTCGTTTTTTTGTTTTTAAATACGTACATTATGAATTGGAGGAACACATGTTGACTATTTCAGAGAGACTATATCAGGCAGCACAGCCTGTGTGGAAGGAATGTCTTGAGCATCCTTTTGTTAAAGGGATCGGAGATGGTTCTTTACAGGTTGAACAATTTCGTTATTATTTGCTGCAAGACTACATGTACCTGTACGATTATGCCCGTGTATTTGCACTAGGTATTGTCAAGTCGCACGACCCCAAATTGATGCAGTTTTTTAGTAAAAACGTAGATAACATCCTGAATGGTGAAATGAAAATTCATCGTTCTTATATGGAGCGATTAGGAATTACAGAGGATCATGTTTTTCAGGTAAAACCTGCACTGAAGAATGCAGCGTATACTAACTATATGCTCTCTGTTTCCCATGCGGGCGGCATAGCAGAAGTACTTGTATCCATTCTGGCCTGCTCATGGAGCTATGCAGAGATTGGTCAAGTTCTTTCCCAAAAGCCAGGTGCAGCTGATCATCCCTTTTATGGAGAATGGATCACAGGATATGCTTCCTCTGAATACAACAGCAACAATCAATCCCTTGTCGCGTTAACGGATAAGCTATTAGAAGGCTGTAGCGAGGTAACGTACCAACGGATGGAAGATATTTTCGTGATGTGCAGTCGCTTTGAACTTGATTTTTGGGAGATGTCATGGAGGCTGGAGGCTTGAGCTTACTGGTAGTTGATTAAAGGTCTCGGTCGTGGAGCTGCAAAGGGTAATCAGTCTCAGAATGGAAAATAAGTAGATTTACGTAAAGGAACGCTAGTATAAGCGTGTTTCGTGACGATGCCAAAAAAAGGGCGGAGTGTATCCGCCTTTTTTCATTGTTGAAATTCTTGACACAGGAGCATTTTATACTCTGAAGTCTCTGGCTGAAATCAAAAAGGGCGTCAGGACGGAATGTTCATAGCAGTCTGAATGTTTTTCAGATCGAGCTGAATTTGCTCTGCAATATGGTAAGGGTGGTATAAGCCATGCTGCATCATGTAATTTGATATCTTTTCATGAGAGTCTATGGCTTCATCGAGCTGTTTCATCAAAATTTGTTTGATTTCGGGGGTAGCACATTCGGTCACAGCCATGGCGTAGTTTCTGACGCCGCTCTTGGCGTTCATCAAAAAATCCATTGCGATCACTTCATCGGTCAGCGTATTAAGACCAGTCATGTGTTCTAATATTGGGTTCATTTTTTTATCTCCTATACAGTCGCTTTAGACAGCACTCCACCGAGCTCCTGAAGCTGCTGTTGTGATAATGTCGCATCTTGTTGCAAAATTTGCTTGAGCTCCGGGTCGGTTACCAGAGCTTGCATGGTCTTGGATTTTGTCATGCAAACCGTCTTGAACGCAGCTATTTCATGCACCTCGAGCATCTCATGCAAAGCGTATGTGGAATCCATTCAGATTGTCCTCCCATGTATCAATTCATATTTAAGGCTTTAAGATGACTTTAATGCAATCGTCCGTTTTTGTATCGAACACTTCATAGCCCCGCTTGGCCTCGCTGAGCGGAATGACGTGCGTAACGATGTCCCCAGGGTCCACTTTGCCAGACGTAACCAACTCGTACATGTATGGCATGTAGTGAATGACCGGAGCTTGTCCGGAACGGATATTCACGTTTCGCTGCATGATGTCACCGAGCGGGAATCCGTTATAACGTCCGCCGTATACACCAGTGACTTGAATGGTGCCACCTTTGCGGACAGCCTGAGATGCAATGATAAATGCGCTCATGGTGCCGCCTTGCAGTTTCATACCGCTGGCTAGAAATTCAAGATCGCTCATCTTACCGTCCATTCCTACCGCATCAATCACGACATCGGCGCCGCCTTTGGTCATTTCCTTGAGAGTGTTCCCAATATTCTTATCCTGTTCGAAGTTTACGATTTCCACATTGTTTGTTCGCTTTGCATGCTTTAAGCGGTAATCGACATAGTCGACGGCTATGACCCGCTTAGCACCTTTCAGCCAGCAGAACTTCTGGGCCAGGAGTCCGACCGGACCGCAGCCGAGCACGATGACTGTATCACCATTCTTAACGCCGGCGTTATCTACGCTCCAGAATGCCGTCGTCATGGCATCGGCGATCAAGCTTAGCTTTTCGTCCGGTTGTTCGCAGTTTTCAGGGATCTTAAAGTGGGTAAAATTGGCAAACGGGACCCGTAAATATTCGGCTTGCCCGCCGGGATATCCGCCGGTCGTTCCGGAGTAGCCGAAATATGCGCCCATATCCCCGTGTTCGTTTGAATTGTCACATTGGCTTTCCAGCTGATTTTTGCAAAAAAAGCATTCTCCGCATGCGATGTTAAACGGAATGATCACACGGTCACCTTTTTTTACCTTGGTCACGCCAGGACCTACTTCTTCTACGATCCCCATCGGCTCATGCCCGATGACATAGTTCTCCTGAAGGTTAGGGATCATCCCGTGAATAAGATGAAGGTCAGAACCGCAAATGGCGGTACTGGTGATCTTTACGATCATATCGTCCGGTTTCACAATCTTCGCATCCGGCACCTCTTTGACCACGACATTTTTAACCCCTTGATACGTTACCGCCTTCATGCTTTATGTCCTCCAATATGTTCATCTGGGGTCCGATCAAACATCCCTTTACGTGACGTATCACCCGGGAACAGATTCATCTGCCCGATCATCACCGTATTTTTCGCCGAAAGCTGATCGAGTTGGTACTGTTCGTTCAACTCATAAGGATGAAACCACTTTTTGCGCATCATGAGCTCCGAGATTTCTTGGTGCATTGCAATCCCCTGCTTAAGATGAGTATGCAGCAGGGCTCTTACATCCGGTGAAGCCGTTTCCGTCAGGGCGATGGACAAATTACGTACACCCTCCTTGGCACGAAGAAGGAAGTCCATGGCAAAAGTCATATCTGCCATTTCCGGCATATTCAATGAATTAATCAGATCTAAATAATCGGTATTCATCTGAGTTCCCCTTAATGTGTTATAGGTGTCGGATTATTTGGAACGGGTGCTTGGAAAGGAGCTCTTGCGTAGATTGCTTGCAGCTCAGCGATCTGTTGTATGGATTGAGTTACGTCTTTCTGCATTAAGGCTTTTAGCTCTTGGTCAAAGACCAGGCCTTGCATAAGTTTCGACTTAGCGATGCAGAGCGTTTTGAAGTTTAACGCTTCATGCAGTTCCATCGATTCGTGCGGCGCTAGCGTTGGATTAGCCATTCAGAAATGATCACCTCCTTTTTCATCAAGATTAGATTTTCCAATGCATCGGATCTTATACTAATATGGATCACCGGAGAGGTAAGATCCGAATATTCCCATGTACTCGCAGGGATATAAACAAAATCTCAATCCCATACTTATTTCTGTTTAAATGAATGATCTTACTCAAGGAAGGAGGAGTCACGGTGCCCAATAAAAACAAAATTGATCTAGCCACCGAAAATGCAAGAAAACCGGCAGAAGGTGCACTTAACTCGAGTGGTAATACGCTGGAGCAGCATGCATCTAACGCGGTTTCTGAGGTGCAGACGGCTTTAAATCAGGCAATAAGCTCGTTAAATGAATCTAATGCAACAAATTCACAAGCGTTGGAGATTGCCCGGCAGCAATTGACCCGAGCAGATGAATTTTTAGATCAAGCGCAAACTTCAGCCAACGCATTACGTCTGCCGGACCAACAATAAAACGGTTTTGGTACTGATAAGCTTGGCAGAGTTTTTCCTTCTTTTCCGAATTTTCTCCGATACTCTCTGCATGGGGGAATTACCCTGCGTTGACGATCGGAGGAAGCATTTTTCCTAGAACACATATAGTTACAGTCAACATGCTTCGGCTTACGCCGAAGTTTTTTGTATTTTTAGATGTATCGGACATTTTCAAAATCGAGGTTGAAAAAGAATGATTAAGGGCCAGGCATTAGAAAAAGTCTCGAACATAATTATAGGTAATATCTATTCAACTATGTTGAGGAGGACATCATACAGCCTATGTTACCTATGGAAGAATATTTTGGTAAGTTAGAACTCGTTCATTCCTTTTACGGGGCTATGCCTACAGGCGTTAGTGTATCCGAAACCGGGCGTATCTTTATTTGCTTTCCAAAATGGGGAGATGACGTTAGATTTACGGTAGCGGAAATTGTTGAGGGTCAGATGCAACCTTATCCTAATGTAGAAACGAATTTGATCAACCCATTGAATATCGTTATGTCCTTCATCAGTGTCCAAAGTGTTGTTGCAGATGGAAGGGGAACCTTGTGGGTACTGGACACGGCTGCACCAAATTTTTCTGAGCCAATTAAAGGAGGGGCAAAATTAGTCGCGGTAGATTTAGAAACAAATACAATAAGAAAAGTATATACATTTGCTGATGATGTAGTCTTGCCGACAACGTATCTGAATGATGTCCGATTTGACTTTCGTGTAGGAAAAGCAGGTTTCGCATATATAACGGATTCTTCTTCCAATGGTCCAGGCGCTATTATCGTCGTAAATTTAGAAAACGGAAATGCGTATAGACGGTTGCATGGAGCAAGCTCGACCTCACCCGATCCATATTTTGTGCCGAAAGTGGAAGGTAAAATTTTGATGAATCGAAACGCGGATGGTTCAACATCGCCCTTTCGATTGGCCTCTGATGGTATAGCCATTTCCCCTGATGGAAAAATGTTATTCTATTGTCCATTAACCAGTCGCCAGCTATACTCGATCTCAACAGAATCGTTAAGAGACAGAACGATACCGGATTTTAAGTTAAGTGATCTTGTGCAGTATTGGGGAGAGAAGGGTGCATCTGATGGGATGATCACGGACGCAAAAGGAAACGTTTATGCTGGAGATTATGAAAACGATAGTATTCGAAAGATATTGCCAAATGGAATCATGGAAACCATCGCCCATGATCCCCGAATTTTATGGCCAGATACGTTTTCTATTGGTCCGGATCAATACTTATATGTAATTGTGAACCAATTACATAGGCAGGCGAGATTTCATTATGGAAGAGACCTGCGACAAAAACCCTATAGTTTACTACGCATGAAAATTGATGAATTACCTGCTCCTACCTTTTGATATACATCCCACTTTACGCGTACAATCGTGTCAGCCCCAAAAGACATGATTATACATTTCAACAACAAGCCCTGATATAATAAGCAAATAGCAACTATCTATTTTCTATGGAGGTGAGGCTATTGAAAACAATCGGGGTAGGATTCTTACATGCACAGCTCTATGCAAAGCCAGTGAAGGATATGGCAATGCTTTGCATAGAGCCTGGGAAGAATCACATTGCCAACGACGAATCGTAATATTCTACTAACTGGCTTTGCACCTTATTGATCTATTAAATAAGGAGTGAGGCCCATGAAATATTCAAAAGCCGAGTCTATTTTTCCGGAAGAATTGCTACGTATCATTCAAGAATACGTTCAAGGCGAATTGGTTTATATCCCCAAACCCAAAGAGGCGCACCTAAAATGGGGCGAGAAAACAGAGAGCAAGAGTAAGGTCTCTGCTCGAAACGCTGAGATTAAATCCTTATTCCGCAATGGAGTCAGGATAGAGGAGTTGGCGGGTCGGTATTTCTTGTCCTGCGAAAGCATAAAGAAAATAGTCTATACAAAGAACTAATCAAGGAACTAATGAAATCCGCTAACTCGTCGTTTCGACGGTTTAGCGGATTTTGTGCAAAGATGACTTAAATGAACTTATACATAGTAACCGTACCTCTAAATCGATAGACTCAAGTTAAGGTTGTTGTGATGAAGGACGGCCGGATCATACAAAGAGGTGTAACGAATGAACGAAATCATAAAGAAGAAGCTGCTGGACAAAAATGAACTGCTAATTAATATGGTGATTGAACGCGTAAAAAGAGATTTTCTAGATGATATCGCCATTATTGGGCTTACTGGTTCATTTAGCACCGATGACTTTCACGAGAAGAGCGATCTTGATTTAATTATCATTAATAATACAGAAAAGGGATGGGAAATATCCGATTGCTTCATCTTGGACGACGTTGGATATGATATCTATTGCACGCCATGGGATTCAAGAATACAAGAGCAATCCAACTTGGAGAGTCCCAACGTATCGAGCCTAACCGAGCTCAAAATACTCTACTATGCAAAGCCTGAGGATTTGGAGAAATTGAACGTCTTCCGGCAAAAAGCTCTTGATGCACTTGCAAAACCGATAGGAGAAGCGTGTCTTAATCGAGCAAATAAATGGATCGACCTGGCTAAGCAAGCATACAGCGATACGATGCTTAGTGAAGATATCGGTTCAGTGCGATATGCATCTGCTGAGGTTCTGTACAATCTAGTCAATGCCTTGGTGAGTATGAATAACACGTGCATCAAACGAGGGATCAAGCGATATTTGGAAGAGATACGTTCGTTTCGCTATGTTCCGGATAATCTCGAATCCTTATACATGTCAATCATCGAAGCTCATACCATTGAAGATATTCGAATAACATCCTTTAATATGTTGAATAGCGTTACGAGGTTACATAACACAATGTGTGATAACTTCATTGTTAAACCGGCTCCGACCTTTGATAATCTGAGAGGGACATACGAAGAATTGTGGTGCAACTACCGTAATAAAATTTTGAAGAGTGTTGCAACGAACGATCCTTCCTACGTCTTTCTTTCGGCCTTTGGAGCACATGGATATCTTGATGAAATGGCCATGGAGAAAGGAACCAAGAAATTTGATCTTATGCAGTACTTTGATGCAAGTAATTTACCAGTTATGAAAGAGAAGCTCCTTGAAGTGATGGATGATTATCTAGAAGAGTATGATAAGGTTGGTAGAAAAGTCGAACATTTTACAACCTTCGAGCAACTATATGCCCATTATATGAATCATTGACCTTACTATCCCAGTTGGTAATAAGCCCACGGAAAACATTGTTTTTACATTTGGATACGTTTAGAAAATGGAAAGTCTGACGATTTTATCGTCAACAATAACAAAATGATAATCCAATAATAGTGGATCGGGTAGACCAGTCTTGTCGTAGGTACCATCCAGCTTGCATGTTAACACAATTTCATCACCTATTTTTTTTGCTTTTGTTGGCTCTAACGTTACATTCGCCGCGAAATGGTTTTGATCACTCCATTTCCGAATCGCCTGTTTGCCATTTCGCTTTTTCCCTTCATCCAACACGACAGCATTTTCTGAGAAACAATCTACAAATACTACTGGGTCTGGCTTGTTAGATGCAGTAATGTATTTGCCAATTACAGACGGTAAATGACTGAGATCCATATTGTTCTCTCCCTTTATTAATTAATTTTTAGACGGTAGGGATCGTTCCCCCATCTATGACATATTCACTACCTGTAATAGATGCTGCTCGGTCTGAGACCAGAAATGCGACCAGCTCAGCGACTTCTTCAGGAAATCCTGGCCGGCCAATTGGAATACCTCCGAGTGAAGTCATAAGTTGTTCGAGCGCACTTTCTCGACTTCCGGTTTCCGTTGCGATCCGATCAATTAATGCGTCAGCTGCTGCTGTCTGAATAAATCCGGGAGACAATGTATTAATGCGAATTCCTTGAGGGGAAAATTCATTCGATAATCCCTTGCTATAATTAGTCAGCGCGGCTTTGGCAGATGCATAAGCCAGTGTAGTTTCATATAAAGGCAAACGTCTCTGGATGGAAGTGAAATGAAGAATAACGCCTGAATTATTCTCTAACATAAGTGGAATTAAGCCACGATCAAGTCGAACTGCTGCGAGTAAATTCCAATTTAATGTATGAAGCCAATCCTCATCACTCAATACAAGTGCGCCTCCTGGTGGTGTCGTTGATCCACCTACGCAATGGACAATAATATCGATACCTCCAAGTTGCTCTTTTACTGCTGTAATTATTTGCTCTACACCTTCAGGTGTGGCGACATCTGCTTGCACAAATTTGACCGAATTGGGCAAGTCAGTAGATAGAGAACGGGCAGTAGTAAGGACTGTAGCTCCGCCTTTTGCAAGTCTTTTTACAACTGCTTGTCCCATTCCCTTTGTTCCTCCGGTTACAAGCACCTTTTTACCTTCAAATTCTGATACAGAGAACTCAAATTCTTTATGCATAACTATTCCTCCTAGTGATGGTATTCAATGATTAATTTGAAAGTGCTCTGTCTCTAAACCTTAATGTGTAGTTCGAGAGAAGCTAGAACTAATACTACACTTGCTACTTTCATAACGTCCAATTTATTATAATAATAAAAATGATGAATATTATTAATATATGGAGGGGTGTTTTAATGGAACTTACACAATTGGAATACTTTATGACCGTTGCACAGCTTGAACATATGACCTTAGCCTCCAAAAAACTCGGTATTACTCAGCCAGCGTTAAGTCATGCAATTGCCAAGCTTGAAAACGAAATAGGAGCTCCTTTATTTGAGCGAAATGGACGAAATATAAAGCTCAACCGAAACGGTACTATGTTCTTTAAATGGATTGGTAGAGCCCTACATAATATTGAAAATGGCCTAAGGGAAATTGAAGAGTGGTCCAATCCGGATACTGGTGTGATTACGTTGTCTTATCTAAACATTCTCGGGGTTGAATTGATCCCTAGCCTAATTCGAAGTTATCAATCGAAGTATCCCAAAGTTCGGTTCGAATTGACACAAGGGAACTTAGGGGATATTGATGAACATCTGGAGCAAGGATTTTCGGATGTTATGATTACATCGAGGGAATCTACTATGGATAATCATCACTGGAAGACTATTCAAAATGTTCCTTTATACATTGTTGTTCCCTCCCAACATCGTTATGCAGATTGCAGCGCTCTTAGTTTGGCAGAGCTGTCTGGAGAGCCATTTATTGGATTGAAAAACAACTGTGGGTTAAAAGCAACGATTATATCCCGGTTCCGAAATACCGGATTTTTTCTTGCTTCGGCTTATGAAGCGGAGGACCTGATCACTGTAGCCGGTTTTATAAAGTCGGGTCTAGGTGTATCAGTGCTGCCTAAGACGCTGGGGTTGATGTTAGATGAATTGGTCTGGATCCCTATCATTGATGAAGGATGGTACTGGGAAATAGGATTAAAGTGGAGAGATGATCATAATATTTCCCCAGCAGCGAAAAGGTTTATTGAATATGTGGATACTTTACATCAAGGAGAATGACCGCCAAATTTTTAGTTTTGAAAAGAATCTGAGAATACAATCCCTAAAGTTTTTTGAATAAGACAACAAGATTTCGAAATTGCTCCCTTGTTATAATCAATGAGTAAAATTGAATGCGAAGGAGCATATCTATGCATAAAATTGTATTTTGGAACTCCAGTCGTACTTATCAGCACTCTAAACGAGGATCATTCGGTAAATTTAGCTCCTATTTCATCTGTATGGTCGCTAAATCAGTCATTTATGCTTGGAATAAGTAACCGATCTCAACCGTGCAAAATATTCTGCGTGAACGTGAGTGTGTCCTAAACCTGGCTTCGGTAGATCTTGTTCACGCTGTGGATCGACTGGCTCTTCTCACTGGACGTAACCCTGTTCCTGATTACAAAGTACGACAGGGGTATAGGTACGAACCAGACAAATTTGGTGCGGCCCAATTAACTCAAACACCATCAGATATAGTAAAACCTTCCTGTGTTAAGGAGTGCCCCGTGCAACTTGAAGCAATTGTCAAACATGTTCATGATTTTGGAGAGGATCCAAGTAAACTAGCTGCTATCGAAGTTAACATTGTGAAGTCGCACATTAACGAGCAGATATTGATGGATGGAGAAGAAAATTATATCGATCCAGATAAGTGGAATCCGCTAATAATGAACTTTTGTGAGTTTTATGGTATTGGGGAAAAGGTACATCCGTCTAGATTGGCTCCAGTCTTTGCACCACCTGTTCGTCAGTGACAATGTTCCTGCCAAGAATCCTCATTTAACAAGAACAGTAACTCAATAGCACGTTTAGCTATATAGACGTGCGGATATGGAATGGATGCGATAGCTCCCCGTTCGGGAAACTCGCTTCTGATGACCCAATGCTGCCAGTTCATACTTTATTTTATTTGAAAACAAGGAAAAAAACCTTTTACAATGATTGGCAGTACGTTATAATACAATCACCAGGTAGATTACCCAACAAAAAAGTGAAATATTGTAATATCCAGTCACACTCGGCTCGTCATAGTTCTTTGAGTCGCTTATTACAACATAATAGATATCGGAGGTATGATTATGGTCAAGAAGAAAATTTCCACAGCCCTCAGCGCAGCTTTAATCGTTTCTATGCTGGCTACTGGTCTAATAGTCACTATCCAAGGTAACACAACGTTAGAGGTAGCGAAGTCAGCAGGGGATAAAAAGGTTGAAGTTGTTAAAGCATAAGAGACGTTAATTTGTTTAGAACATTTCAAGAGACAAGAACATATTCCTATTGAAGTCGCTATTTTAGCGGCTTTTTTTGTTTTATCGGTAAAATTGGGTTTAATACTAACAATATTTTGTTGAACAAGTAAAGAGAAGTTTAGATGTAACCTTTTTTACATTTGTAAACCATTAGGTTTGAAACAATAAAAAAAATGATTAGATCGACTTAAATAAAAATTGATATTTTCTATAATCAGGCATAAAATGTGCAAATGTAAACTAAAACAGGTATATAAACAAAAAAATAATGTTCATTTATACAAAAATACTTTGACAAATGAAAACGAGTGGATTATTTTGTTAATAAGGAATGCATATTTCTTCTTTTAGATTCTAAATAGCCTTAAAGGAGCGTGAATAAAATCAAAAAAATACTTCTATCAGCTGAAGAAAATAGTATCAGCAAAGGTCCGGAAAACTTTATTTATAAAAATGAATACAGACCACAAATACATTATTCCCCTAAGGGAAACTGGATTAACGATCCTAACGGAATGGTTTATTATGAAGGAGAATATCACCTTTTCTACCAGTATACTCCTCATGATACGCAGCCTGACTTCGGCAGAATGCATTGGGGGCATGCAGTAAGTAATGATTTAGTACATTGGGATGAACTTACACCAGCCATCTCACCTGGGGAAGATGGAGCGATCTTTTCCGGAAGTGCGGTAGTCGATAAGAACAATACAAGCGGATTCTTCAACGAAGCAGGATCAGGATTGGTTGCAATTTATACCAATAATGGTAACAGCGCTCAACCCGGTAAACCGCAGGTTCAAAGCATCGCTTACAGCAAGGACAAAGGTAGAACCTGGACAAAATATGAAGGTAACCCTGTTTTATTCCCCATGGAGACGCTAGACTTTCGAGACCCAAAGGTATTCTGGCATGAAGAATCTTCAAACTGGGTAATGGTTCTTGCTGTAAGCGATCGTGTAGAATTTTACACATCTTCGAATCTTAAGGATTGGTCTTTTGCAAGCGGTTTCGGTTCTGATATTCCGGGCATCCATCGTGGAATATTTGAATGTCCTGATGTTTTTAAACTCCAAGTGGATGAGGACCCTAATACCACTAAATGGATTCTGACACTAAGTGTCGGAGATAGAAATGGCGTAAATCCAAACGATTCAGAACCACCCGCAGGCGGTTCTGGCATGATGTATTTTATAGGTCAATTTGATGGTAAGGTTTTTACACTAGATGAACCATTGGAATCATTCGATACAATCCAATGGATAGATTACGGATCTGACTTTTACGCGGCCGTGACCTGGGATGGTATCCCGAATGAGGATGGGCGAAAGATTTGGGTCGGCTGGATGAATAATTGGCGTTATGCTTCCACTCTTCCTTCTAAAGAATGGCGTGGCCATATGTCAATCCCACGAGAGATTCAGCTTAGGACGCATTCGGAAGGACTTCGCTTAATTCAAGCACCCATAACTGAGTTAAATCAACTTAGAAGATCAATTCTATCTCTACAAGACATTACAATTAAACCAGATATGAACGTTTTGTCTGCTATTTCTGCTGCAAAGATGGAAATTATTGCAGAATTTGAAATCGGTAATGCAATAGAATTTGGGTTCAAGGTGCGAAAGTCTTCCTCTTCCAACCAGGAGACAGTCATCGGATATAATGTCTTGAATGAGGAGTTGTTCGTCGATCGGACGAAGTCAAACACTGTTGATTTCCATCCCGATTTTGGTGCAAAACACAAGGCCCCCATGAAGCCACAGCATAAACGGATACAGTTGAGCATCTATGTTGATTGGTCAAGTGTAGAGATCTTTGGCAACAATGAAACAACTATCATTTCAGACATGATTTTCCCTGACTTGGGAAGTAGAGGACTAGAACTCTATGCCATTGGCGGAGAACTAAAGGTCGTGTCGCTTCAAATCAATGATCTCGTAAGCATTTGGGGAAATGAGAGTGTTTAGACTTTAGCAATGGCTGGATTCGACATAATGGCTACTGCGCGGTTTTGGGCAACCGAACTGAACTGAACTGGGTGTCCAAAACCAATTAAATTTGAACCGACTTTACAATTCCATTAGAAAAGAGGGTAAGGAATGAACGATAAATCTAAATTCGCAATATGTCTCCTGATGGCAACGGGATTAGCTCTGACTTCAAACGGTATTTTTACATCTAACTCAGTTGCGGCTAGTGCTGTGCTCGCTGATCAGGAAACAAATAAACAGGCAAAGGAGGAGCTTGATATTTTTGAAAGCGCATCCAAACCAAACACCAATCTGATAGGCTGGCAAGTGAAAGGAAAAGGGGGATTAGAGGATACTTCAGAAGGAATCTTGCTGACTTCGCAGCCTAAAGAAAATGTAATGGCCATCTCAGAGACAGTGTCCGATGATTTTATCTATGAAGCTGATGTCATGATCAGGGATACGAAGGCAGACGCAACATTGTTGTTTCGTTCTAATGAGGACGGCTTTAGCTCGTACATGCTGCAAATCGTTCCGGACGCAGGTCTGATTCGGTTAAGAGATGCAAAAAATGGAGATGGGAAATTAAAGGAGGAGCGTAAAGTTTCTGTTGAAATGGGGCAAATCTATCATCTCAAAGTGAAGGCAGTGGGTTCCTCGCTAAAAGTATATTGGGGCAATCAATATAAACCATTAATTGATGTTCAAGACATTTCGTATCAAAGCGGAAGGCTTGGACTCCATGTATGGGATGGATCCGCCTTGTTTTCGAACATCGTAGTGAGCGATCTGAAGGGTAATCTGGGTACGTTGCTTTCTAGCAAGGGAAAATGGCAGCCTGATATAAACGGCAAAAGAGGGATAGTAGAACAGGAGAGCAAAGCACAGCAAATCTATACTAAAGAAGCGACTGACATGGTGTATGAAGGGAATATTACCCTTCATCCCGATTCTATTGCAGCTCTCGCATTTCGATCTTCATCCGATGGAGCGGAAGGATATGAAGCTACTCTTACGAAGGAAGGGGATCAGGTTCGTGTAAGTTTGACGAATACAAAAGGAACAGTAATTGCAAGTTCGCAACGTTCTTATCCGAGTCAGATGGGAGCCAAACATCATGTGGAAATCAAGGCAAAGGGAGATCGAATTCAGGTCTTCCTGGACGGATACACTACGGCCGCGATTGACGTGAAAGATACAACTTACAGGAGTGGAAGTACCGGAATCGTCGTAAAAAAGGGGACGGCTTACTTCAATGATACTTATGTGACGGAATTGAGCCAATATTACAATGAGATATATCGCCCACAATATCACTACACGCCAATACGTGGTTCAGCGAGTGATCCGAATGGACTTGTCTACTTCGAAGGAGAATATCATCTCTTTCATCAGGATGGAGGAACATGGGCGCATGCTGTAAGTAAAGATATGCTGAACTGGAAACGGCTTCCGATTGCACTTCCCTGGAATGATCACGGACATGTCTGGTCTGGGTCGGCTGTTGCGGATATGACAAATGCATCTGGTTTATTCGGAGATTCAGGAGGCAAGGGCCTTATTGCATACTACACTTCCTTTAATCCGGATAGCCCAAATGGGAACCAGCGTATAGGTCTGGCTTACAGTAAAGACCAAGGTCGTACTTGGGAGTATTCGAAGGAACGCCCGATTGTGATCGAGAACCCAGGTAAGAGCGGAAATGAAGTTGGGAATTGGGATTTCCGCGATCCGAAAGTGATCCGTGATGATGAGAATAACCGATGGGTTATGGTTGTGTCCGGAGGAGATCATATTCGTTTCTATACGTCAACGAATTTACTTGACTGGACATTGACAGATAATTGGGGATATGGGGATTACGTCCGCGGAGGCGTATGGGAATGCCCTGATTTGTTCCAGCTTCCGGTAGACGGAACGTCACAGAAGAAGTGGGTTATGATGATCAGTACAGGAGCGAATCCCAAAACAGGCGGATCAGATGCCGAGTATTTTATCGGTCATTTAACAGCTGATGGTAAATTCGTGAACGATAATCCGGCGGGTAAGGTGTTAAGAACAGATTTTGGTAAAGAATTTTACGCTTCGATGTCTTTTGCTAACATGCCTGATCATCGCACAGTGATGATGGCGTGGATGACGAATTGGGATTATCCGTTCGCTTTCCCAACGTCCAATTGGAAAGGTGAACTAACCATTCCGAGAGAAGTATCATTGGTAACGACCGAAGATGGAATTCGAATGGTGCAAAGTCCAATCAAAGAATTGGAATCACTGCGTAAACCTTTGTATTCTGCTTCCAACAAGTCGGTGAGTCCTTCTTCCGGGAATCTGCTAAAAGGTATTATTTCAGGTGCTTACGAAATTGAAGCTGAAATTGAAATCCCTGAAGCCAGCACGGTGACCGAGTTTGGCTTTAACATTCGTGAGGGTGCAAATCAGAAGACGGTCGTGGGTTATAAGGCAAGTGATAGTCGTATGTTTGTGGACCGAACTGCATCCGGTGAAACGGATTTTTCTAACCTTTTCAGTAAGAAACATGAAGCGTCTACGCAAATGGAGAATAATCGGATCAAGATGCGTATTCTTGTGGATGAGTCTTCTGTTGAAGCCTTTGGTAACGACGGCAAAGTTGTCTTTTCAGATGTTATATTTCCTGATCCTGCTAGTAGAGCGATGAGTTTTTACGTGAAAGGTGGGAAGGTGAACGTTGTTTCCTTGAAAGTGCATCAACTTCAATCTGTCTGGAACGAGGACATTCCTTCAAAAGTTCAAATAAAGATGGATACGAGCGTTCGGGAACTGGGGGTAGGCGAGTCGGATACACTGCAGGCCATGGTCGAGTATGGACCAGGTCCAGGCGTTCAACCACTTAAGTGGAATTCCAGTAATAACGAAGTAATAGCCATAGAGTTGGTAGACAATTCACATGCAGTTATTAAGGCAAAAAAAGAAGGGGAGTCCACAGTCACTGTATCTACACCGAATGGTAAAGCTTCCAGTAGTGTGCTCGTTAAAGTCTCAGGTGGCGAGTTCCGGACAAACCTGAGTGGATGGACTAAAGATCTGTCTGCTGCTTCATGGTTAGTTAGTGAACATGGGATTCGTGGTAAATATTTTAGCGATTCGAATTATATTGCCAAAGAGAAGGCTGGGAATTTTACGTATGAAGCAGACATGATGCTTGGTGAAACAGGAGGGGCAGGTTCTATTTTGTTCAGGGCTAGCGAGGATGGTCGCAGTGGTTATTATCTGAATCTAGACCCTAACATGAAGGCAATCCGTCTGTTCTATAAAATCAATGGAGGATTTGAAGAACGGCAGGTTCTTGCAAAAGTACCAACTTTCATTCAGCCAGGCCATACGTATAAGGTGAAAATAGAAGCGAATGGTCCGCATATTGTCGTTCACGTGGACAGTCAAAAAGTCATAGATATCATGGATGGTACTTTTGCAGAAGGCCACTTTGGACTCAATGTATTTGGCGGCTCCGCATCTTATCAGAACGTCAATATGAGCAACAGCGAACCTGCGAACCTCATTAAGTCCAGCCTTGTAAATGCCACAACACAGAAATTCATTTATACAGTTAACCTTGTCAACGGGGAGCCGGTTACCTTGCAAGATGCAAGTGCAGCTTCCGTACAGAAGTGGATATTTGTTCCGACAGGCGACGAAGCAGGTTCGTATTCGATTCGTACTACGGCCGGTCAGACGCTTGATCTGGATATAGGGCAAAATAAACTTCAGCTATATCATTACTTAGGGTACAATAACCAGCGTTGGGTCCTTCACCAGAACAAAGACGGATCAGTTCATATTACTTCAGCTCATCATCAAAAAGCATTAGAAGTATCGGAAGATGGGACCGAACTCTTGCTAAGTGAACTGGATCCATCACTTGATCGACAAAAATGGATATTAACGAAATAATCAAAATTTATTCCATGACGGCGTATCTCATAGATATTCCAATTATATTGGTTGGGATAGACTCAAAGGGGACGACAACTGGAGGTTTATATCAAAGCACATACGGCCATCCAAAAAAGGATGGCCTTTTGGGTTTGAAAGACAGACTCATTATTTAAAATAGAGTCTAATCTTCAAACCACTCCCTTCTATACGTACAAAAAGATGTACTATGTTCATTTAAATTGCCCTCTTTGCAAACGAAACGATTACGCTTAAGATTGGCTCACAACCAAATATTTTCACTCCTAATAGTTAGCAAGCTAAATAATAAACTTAAGAGGGCAAGGAGTAACGGATTGCTGACTTCTATCCAAATCAAGAGAGTCGGAAAAAAGGGCATAAATTATTGGCTAAGGAATTAGGTGTATTACAAGGAAAGTAAGTGAACTCATGAAAAGGGGATCTTTCAATTATGGAAGAAAGAAAGCTTAAACTAGGAGGAATTATTGATGGCGTGGGATGGAATTACACGGGTTGGAGACACCCACATATTCCAGCAGATGCCAGTGAAAATATTGAGTATTACGTACAGAAAGCTATACAACTTGAACAGGGGAAGTTCGATCTCATCTTTTTAGCAGACGTAAGTCATATCGGACCTGGCATGATCCCGCACTATCTAAGCATGTTTGAGGGTGTATCCATTTTATCTGCATTGAGTATGGTAACTCATTCTATTGGTTTAACCGCTACGATAGCGACTTCATATGCTGATCCCTTTACGGTTGCTAGGCAAATTGCTTCCCTTGATAAGATTAGCAAGGGCAGAGCAGGGTGGAATGCAATCACCTCCAATCCTGGAGGGTTAGCCAATTACAGTCGGTCCCATCTGAAGAAAGCAGATCTTTATCCCATGAAAAAAGAGTTTTTGGAGATTGTTGAAGGACTTTGGGACTCGTATGAAGATGATGCCTTTATACGTGATAAGGAACGTGGGGTATTTTATGACCCGCGTAAAATGCATCCACTAGATTATACCGGGAATTACTTTTCCGTGGAGGGACCCTTAAACATCAGTCGATCGAGGCAAGGAAGACCAGTGGTCTTTCAAGCGGGCACTTCACCGGAGTTCATGGATATTGCTGCAGAGCATGCCGAAGTCATCATGGCACCTGGACATGATTTGGAATATCTCAAGGCATTTACTAATGAACTTAAACGTAAAGTTCAAAATCAAGGGCGTTCACCATATGACCTGTTGATGATGCCTTCTCATAACCCGATCGTTGGTAGAACGGAAAAAGAAGCCCTTGAAAAGCTAAGGGAAATTGAATCATGGATGCCTAAAGGTTATCGAATGCCGAAACCTGGATTGATAGGATCGGCAGAGCAGGTTGCCGAACAAATTGAACATTGGTATCGAGAAGGCGTCATGGATATCTTGCTGATTAGACAAGATCATCCTGCAGGATTTAAGGACTTTATCCAATTGGTTGTTCCTATCTTGCAAGATAGAGGCATATTCCGTAATGAATATGAGGACGACACACTTCGGGGAAATTTAGGTTTACCTTACCCAGAAAATAATTATACGAAGTAATAATATAAAATTCATTTAACAAGGGGGAAACAAATAAAATGACTAACAGAGTATGTGAAATATTAGATATTAAAAAGCCAATTATACAAGGACCAATGTCTTGGGTTACTAATGCCGAATTTGTTGCAGCAATAAGCAATGCAGGTGGATTAGGATTTCTAGGTCCAAATGCCGGTCAGGTTGATATAACTCGCTCACCAGAAATAAGTGCGGAAAGAATGAGAACTGAAATACAAAAAACAAAAACTTTAACGAATAAGCCATTTGGAATTCCAGTGATCGTGAATCGTGATTTAGCTTACACATGGCCACTTATAGAAACAGTTATTGACGAGAAAGTTCCTGTTGTTCTGGTGAATGATACACTGGATGAAAGGATCTTTAAACCATTAAAAGAAAACAACATTAAAATTGTTTATAGACCCCTTACGCCTACTATTGAAAATGCAAAAGCTGCAGAAAAATTTGGAATAGATGTTTATGTAGCGACTGGATTTGATGAAGGTGGTACAGTTCCAGAACGAGTTATTGGAACATTTTCGATTGTTCCAATGATTGTTGATGCTATAAATATTCCTGTAATGGCAGCTGGTGGTATTGGAGACGTTAGAGGAGTGCGTGCCGCATTTGCTTTAGGTGCTGAAGGTGTGTTTGCTGGCAGTGTCTTTATTCCGACAAAAGAAAATCCGACAGCTCAAAATGTAAAGCAAATGATTGTTGATGCCACAGCAGAAGACTTACAAATGTTTCGTACTTTACCAGCATACTATCGTTCTTTACCTACTAAATTGGCGAATAAACTAGTCGAAATGGATAAACAAGGTGCCAGTCGTGAAGAAACAGCAAAATTGATGCGTGGATCAATTGGAATGCGTATCGGAATGCTAGAAGGCAATACAGATGATGGCTATGTCACTGTTGGCACAGGAATCACACCAATTAAAGAGATTAGAACTGTAGAAACAGTCATCCATGATTTAATGCAAGATTTTAAATAATTGCCTTGGTAGACTTACCTTCATATCGAATGGTCAAAAAGCTAAACACTGCGCAAATTCCAAGCCGCTAACTTAGCTGCACAAGGAAAAACCTTTTACAATCATTGTCAGTACGTTATAATACAATCACCAGGTGGATTACCCATCAAAAAAGTTAAATATTTCAATTTATCAGTGAGTCTAAGCAAACGATATCGGAGGTATGGTTATGGTGAAGAAGAAAACTTCCACAGCCCTCAGCGCAGCTTTAATCGTTTCTATGCTGGCTACTGGCGTGATAGTCGCTATCCAAGGTAACACAACGTTAGAGGTAGCGAAATCAGCAGGGGATAAAAAGGTTGAAGTTATTAAATGAAGAAGCTAGATGCGACTCAAGTATTCAACAGAATCAAATAAAGAAAACACAAAAATATTTAATTTTTTAACCCCAGCTCGGTTAACTCAGCTGAGGTTTTTTATATTATCATGATGTATTGAAAAAATGTAGCTAAAGTCCGAACTCAAGAAGAATTTGATGAGTCGCTAAAACAAATAGGTTTTTCGAAAATTGAAACATACGGCGAATATTGGATGTACAATGTCAGCCTGCTTATGATGCGTCGAGTATGCTGAATGGCCTGTCGCTCGCGATTATACTCCCCATGTTTCTGCAGAACGGACAAGGACGCTCTACTGATAACCGTGCTCATATTGCTGATAACAGTACTTTTGTTCCGGTGATGTAAGGTAGATTAAACGCTCGGAATAACTTTGTGTGGGAATAGAGCCTTACAAGAAGATTTCTCACTTAGTCTTATTGCAGTAGCAGAGGTTCGATGGCTATCGCTATGCGGATTCGTAAGCTTTCAGTTGGATCTTTGAGTTTCACACCCAAGAGTTTTTCACACTTTTCCAGTCTATAGACCACCGTATTTCGATGAACGAAAAGTTGCTTGGATGTTTCGACAAGCTGGCATTGGGTATCGTAAAAAGCGTTCAAGGTGCGCAGCAACTCTTTTTTTTCATGTTCGTCTGCAATGTACAGCAATCCGTTTAAGGTCGCGTCGTAAAATTGTTTCAGTTCGTTGTGGGGAAGCATGTGGAATAAATATCCGATGTCCTTGGCTTGGTAAGATTGGACAAATTGCTTTCGTTTTAGCCAGTAGCCGAATTGCAATGCATTAACCGCTTCTGTATAAGAATGACGAACGCCAAGTACATTTGTTGCAGGTTTGCCCATGCCGATAGACAGACTCAGTCCAGTCTCATGATGCAGCACTTTCAGCATTCCTGACAGCTGCTCGGTGATTTTCGCCTCATCCCACCCCGACTCAGGGATAGATAGCAGAAGACAGTAGGTATCATGTTTGGTAAACATGACGAAGGAATGATCTAACCCACCAAAAACACGTTTGATGTGCTCGTATTGCTCCTCTTGCTCCGTGATATTATCTCCTTTCGGAAACGCCGAACCTTCGTGATTAGGAAATCTTTGATGCATGTGATGCACCTCGTCATTACGCATGGTCAGCACGACACTTGCACGCCCCTTGATAAGCCCGCATCTCTTGCCACGGTTCAGCGCCTCCTGCTCAGAAGTGATATATCCCTCAATCAGATCGGAAAAGAATTCGTTTTTGTGCCTGCGAGAGCGCTCTTTGACAGCCTGTGATTTGGTCAGCTCCATTCCAATGACGTTGGAGGCCTGCTCAAGCGTCAGACCAAAAAGGCCAGTCCATTCATCCGGAGAATGAAAGGATAGCAAATAGCCTTCGTGGCGGTAAGTTTTCACCGGATATATTAACATGCAGTAACGCTCTCGGACTGATGTGTTGATGAAGCACAACGAAGTAGGACTAGAAATATCGGACAAGTCTTGAAGTGTATTCACAGCGGCTGCAGTGAGTTCAGCAATACTTGTATTCTGGCTGGAAGCGGAGATGGTTTGCCATTTGTAGTTTAACAGGATGACTGGGGATGAGAACAGTTTGGATAGAGAATCGATAATGCTGGAAATTCCTTTGCCGCGCATGATCATCTCGGAGAACTTTTTGTGGATGCTGAGTGCATATTGCAGTTCGTCGCTCTTGTTATTCAGAATCACACTGGTCGATCGCTGCAAAATTTCGCCGAGGGATAGACGCACATCGGAAATTTCGATGATGGGAAATTCGTTCTGATCCGCTTCCCAAAGTATTTCATCAGGGATCGGCAATTCAAAGCGCTTGGTTTTGATGGCCAATCCCGAGCAATGAAGCCGCTGCATGTCCCTGATGAGATGAATAAACATATCTGGCTGCTGCTTCATGAAAAAGCCGTTGGTCAGCAAGAGCTCATTTGGCCTTAGAAACCGAATGATATCTGGACAGTCCATAATATTGACCGTTTGAACCTCACGTACTAGACCCTTATGCCCCGTAATCACTCTGGCATCATCGTAAATGCCGTTTTTCAGCAAATCTGTCAGCAGCACATCGACCCATCCCTTTCTGGAACAAGTTATTTTATTGTTAAGTAATATAACACTACGATCATGTAGAGTAAATATCTTTGGTTTGATCATCCAATAATGCTAATTATTTTTATCCTTTTCATCCAATGATTTCTCGTAAGGAGTGAATTATGCTTAAAGTGTTTCTTGTGTGTAATAAAAGCGTACATGAACGGAGGATGTAATGATTGATCTACTTATCACAGATACGGTGATTTCCGGGGATGAAAGGCGAATGGATGTCGGGATATCCTCAGGCAAGATTGCATTTGTCACGCCATGCGGGGAGAGGAAAACCGAAGCGTCTCGTGTAGTGCAGGGCAAAGGGGGTTTATTGCTGCCCGGATTGGTCGAGCCGCATATTCATTTGGAAAAAGCATATTTGCTGGATTCCATGGATCGGGAGGCGGAGTCTATCCAGGACGCGATTCGGATAACATCCAAACTTAAAAGTTCGTTCACGAGGGAGGACATGTATCGTCGCTCGCTGGTTGTCATTCGAAAAGCCGTCAGGAATGGTGTAACCCATATGCGTTGCCATGCAGAGGTTGATCCGGTCCTTGGACTCAAAGCTGTCGAATCTGCTCTTCGTCTCAAACAATCCTTAAAACATCAACTGAATTTACAGGTAGTTGCCTTTCCGCAAGAAGGGGTCTTTAAGAGTCCTGGGACTGCTGAGCTGATGGAAGAGGCCATTCGTATGGGAGCCGATGTGATTGGAGGAATCACTTATCAGGATGCAAACCTGGGGGAACACTTGGATTTTGCATTTGGTCTGGCCGGGAAGTACGGAAAACCGTTGGATTTCCACGCGGATTTCTCGGTCGATTCCAACGACCGTGCCGTTGTGGAAATTGCAAAAAGGACAATTGCTGCAGGAATGCAGGGGCATGTAGCCGCGGGACATGTAACCTCGCTCGGTTCCCTCATTGAACACGAAGCTTCGGCTATCGGAGAGCTTCTGTGTCTTGCCGGAATCAGCGTCATTACGCTGCCGATGACCGACCTCTTTTTGAATGGAAGGGAAGGCTCCGAAGGTTATCATAGAGGTCTGACTCCTGTGAAACTGCTGCAGGATTGTGGAGTGAATGTGGTGATTGGCGTCAATAATGTGCGCAACCCATTCACGCCGTTTGGCAAGGCAGACCCGATTGAGGCTGCCTGGCTATTGGCGATTACTTCGTACATGGGCGGCAAACGGGATGCGCTCATCTTGACCAACATGCTGACGCATAACGCGGCACAGGCGTTAGGCATTGATAATTATGGAGTTAAGGTTGGCGCTCCGGCTGATATGGTATTGTTCGAAGAGCGGTCGGAAAGGGAAGTGCTGCTTAATAAACCGGAGGCCCGTACGGTCTGGAAATCGGGATTACAGGTAGCTTGTACCGACTCAAAACTTTTGGAATTACCGTGGTTGACGGATGGGATGGAAACAATCTAATTATGAAGTAAGGGGATGGAGTTATGGAGAAAGGATTAACACTCGTAAAAAATGTCAAATGGTCGGAAAACCTGTTTGATCTAACGATTGATCAAGCAACTGGACTTATTGTCAGCATTGAGACTGCCGGAACTGATGCGGATCTCACATCTGTAAATATTGCCGGTAGGGCGACAACCGTCATTGACGCGGATGGGCTCCACTATGTACCACCAATGGCAGATATGCATACCCATCTGGACAAGCATTTTATTGGAGAGCCGTGGAAGTCTTTGCAGCCGTTTGTCACGCTGCCCGGACAGTTGGAATTTGAGAAAAGTATGTTGGGAGAACTACCAACCGGGGCGGGAGAACGTGCGAAACGAATGTTGGATTTAATGCTAGCCCAAGGTACAACGGCAATCCGCACACACGTTGACGTGGATCCGCAAATTGGTCTCTCTCATCTTGAGGAGGTCTTGGAAGTGCGTAAGATGTACCAAGGACGCATCGATATGGAAATTGTGGCGTTTCCCCAGCAAGGCCTGCTTCGGTCTGACTCCATTTCCGTCATGCGGCAAGCGCTTCGTGCTGGAGCCAACTATGTTGGTGGTGTGGATCCGGCCGGACTGGACCGCCGGGTGGATGCCAGTCTGGAAGCCATGTTTGAACTTGCGACAGAATTCTCTGCGGGCATCGACTTACATCTGCATGACCCGAGTCATCTCGGAATATACACGATCAGCCGCTTCGCCGAACTGACAGAACAAGCCGGTATGTCCGGCCGTACCGCGGTAAGCCATGCCTACTGTTTGGGCCAGGTTGGGGAAACAGAGGTGCGCTCACTCGCGGAAAGGTTGTGTGCGACCGGCGTAGCCATCATGACGAGCGTGCCCATTGACAGACCCATGCCCCCCATCAAACTGTTGATGGAAACGGGAGTGTCCGTGCATATCGGTTCCGATAACATTTTGGATTCGTGGAGCCCATTTGGTAATGGCGATATGCTCTCCCGTGGTTCACGTCTCGCTGAAGTATCCGGTTGGGTGGAAGACTTCTGGTTGTTAGAAACGTACAAGCTTATTTCCAATGCGCCATTAACTCCAAAAGTGGGTGAACGAGGCGCTTTCTCTTTGGTAAATGCCATAAATGCGATGCATGCGTTGGCTGCAGCACCTCCACGCGAAGCTGTATTTTCGGGTGGTGTGCTTGTTGGTGGTCGAATGTTTCCGAACAGCAGACAGATGGCAGCCATCCATTCGTAACAATCTTTAATCATACATGAAGCAGCGCATCCTTTTTCAGGTGCGTTGCTTTTTGGCATGAAAAGGCTGATCACATGACGTATAAAACGTTGCTTAATGCAGTGAATGTCATAATACATGACGCTTTAATTTAAACAGGCTTTTCTTTTGGTGTAATAATCCAAATGAAATCATTTTTTTTAGTGAATCACACCAATGACTGAGGCTTCCTTACATCGTATTATTCATATAAGAACATTTTTGAGTCATATAAACTGACATTAACAGAATAGGAGGGATATTGGAGGAGTTACACAAACCAAACATCATTGTTAAGAACAGGGGGAGAGAGACATGCGTCGAGGTTTCCATGCAAACCGCATCCAAAACATCAGAAAGCATGGGCTGTTATTGGTCATGATTTTGCCAGGCATCGTCTATCTGTTCATCAACAATTACTTGCCCATGTTCGGCATTGTGATTGCGTTCAAAGATATCAATTTTGCAAAAGGAATCTGGGGAAGTGACTGGGTAGGCTTCGATAATTTCGCCTATCTGTTCCAAACGCAGGATGCTTGGGTGATTACCCGAAACACGTTACTCTACAACGGCGCATTTATCGTGCTTGGAACAGTGCTCTCCATAGCTGTGGCCGTATTGTTGAACGAGGTAAAAAAGCGATTTGCCTCCCAACTGTACCAAAGCATCATTTTGCTGCCCTATCTGATCTCGATGGTCATTGTCGCTTACTTGGTTCTGGCATTGCTCAACGAGGAAAACGGATTCGTCAACCATTACGTGCTTCCTTTGCTGGGAATTGATCCCGTGTCGTGGTATGCGGATTCCGGTAAATGGCCCTTTATATTAAGTGTCGTATATCTGTGGAAAAACGTCGGTTATACATGCATTGTTTATCTGGCCTCAATCGTAGGCATCAGCCAAGAATATTATGAATCCGCTACGCTGGACGGAGCATCCAAGTGGAGGCAAGTCTGGAGCATTACCCTTCCTCTGCTTAAACCCACGATAGTCATTATGGTGCTTCTTGCAGTGGGACGCATTTTCAATTCCGATTTCGGATTGTTCTATCAGGTTCCGCTGAATTCGGGTGCACTGCAAACGACTACCGATGTCATTGACACATACGTTTATCGTGGATTGATGACTTTTGGGGATTTCGGAATGTCATCCGCTGCCGGACTTTATCAGTCCATAGTCGGTTTTCTGTTAGTATTGACGACCAATGCGATTGTTCGTCGCAAAAACCGGGATTTGGCGCTGTTTTAGCTAAGGGGGAGGACAACATGTATTCAAATAGGATATATCAAATGGCTGTTCACCTCGTGCTCATCATGATGGGAATCGCTGCAGTGTTTCCGTTTATACTTCTGATATCCGCTTCCCTAACCGAGGAACAAGCCATTATCAGGGATGGTTATCGTTTGTTACCGACTCAATTCAGCTTCGATGCTTATGTGTATCTGTTTAATCAGTATTCGTTGATTCTGCGGTCGTATGGAATTACGACGTTCATCACGGTCGTGGGCACGATCGTTGGGTTGTTGATCACAACCCTGGTCGCTTATCCGCTATCCAGAAATGTGCTTCCATTTCGTTCGTTCCTGTCATTCTTCGTATTTTTCACCCTGCTTTTCAATGGGGGGCTGGTGCCGATGTACTTGGTTTATACGGACCTCTTCCATTTGAAAGATACCATTTGGTCGCTAATCATCCCGAATTTATTGACCAACGGGTTCTACATTTTGTTGATGCGCAGTTTCTTTTCCACATCAATTCCCGGCGAAGTCGTGGAGTCAGCCTATGTGGATGGAGCCAACGAATGGATTATTTATTGCAAAATCGTTCTCCCGCTTGCTCTCCCAAGCCTGGCAACCATTGGTCTGATGCTCATGATTTCGTATTGGAACGATTGGTTTAACGGTCTAATCTTCATCAATGACGGAAGCCTCTACAGCATTCAAAACCTGCTTAATCGAATGTTGTCTGATGTCCAGTACTTACAGCAAAACAGTTTGTCTGGCCAGACGGCTGTTGTCTCATCCGTACCTCTTGGCAGTGTGAGAATGGCTATTGCCGTAATCGGCGTGTTGCCACTGATCGCAGCGTATCCGTTTTTCCAGAAGTTCTTCGTCAAGGGATTGACCATTGGTGCCGTAAAAGGTTAGTCATGCTTCGTATCCAAGATGTCTCATCCAAAAGCAAACACGGGGAGTGAATGAAGATGTTCAGAAAAAGATTACCTGCGGGTTTCATAACGGTAATGTCCTTAATTTGTGCGGCCCCTCTATTGTTGACGGCATGCGGAAATCCAGACAGTAAGGAGGGAGCAGAACCTGGGAAAGCTTCAGCAACAGATATGTATGAAGTGGTCATGACGTATCCGGCTTTTGGGGATGTAACGGATGTTAAGGAAATTCAGGAAGCCATCAGCGATATTACAGCGGAGAAGGTAGGCGCCACCGTGAAGCTCTTGCCTGTTAATGGATCGAACTATGCCAATCAAATGAACTTGATGTTGGCGGGCAGCGAGAAACTGGATCTGGTGTATACCAGCGTTTGGTTCGGCCTTGAATCCCAAATCGGCAGGGGACAGTTACTGCCCATGGACGAATCGTTGAATGAATTTGGTAAAAAGATACTGGAGGCTGTTCCGGAGGAAGCCGCAGAAGCCGGTAAGATGAATGGTGAAACATATGGCGTTCCCAGCATTAAAGCTTGGGCACTTTCCCCTAGTTTTGTGATGGACAAAGAGCTTGCCGATAAGCATGATATTGACCTTAACGCCATAAAAACCTGGAATGATATCTCTGCTGTATTGCAGCTTATCAAGGACAATGAGCCAGGTGTCACGCCGATTGTCAGCTATACCTCGCAGGAAACACCCGGACAAGCCATGCTGAATTTTGATCCATTGGGAACAGCACCTGGCGTACTGGATTTTGGCGGGGAGGACTTCACCGTGCAGAACCTTTTTGCGACTTCGCGGTTCTCCACAATGGCTGACCTGATGCGTGATTGGTATCAAAAAGGTTATTTCAGCAAAGACGTCGCAACGTCACAGGAAACGGGGTCCAATCTGATCAAGGCAGGCAAAGCCTTCTCGTATATCCGGAATATCAATGAGTGTTACTCGGAATCACTTGCGGCTGGGACTGAACTTGTATGCGTACCTCTTGAGGACTCGTATATGACGCGAAATAGCGTAGCTTCCAACATGATGTCTTTGGCAAGGAACAGTGAGCAGCCGGATAAGGCGATTCAAGTATTGGAACTGTTTTACTCGGACGAAGCAGTCATTAATCTGTTTACCAATGGAATTGAGGGCAAGCATTATGTTAAGCGGGATAATGACCTGATCGGCAAACCGGAAGGTGTCACTGCAACAGGATACGATTCAAACCAATATGCCGTGGGGAACAATTTCCTGTCCTATATATGGGAAGGGAATGATCCTGACATGTGGAAGCAGTTGAGGGGCGAAAACGAGAGTGCCGTAAAATCAAGGGCGATGGGTTTCAGCTTCGACATCAATCCTGTCAAAACACAAATTACCTCGGTGGCCAACGTCCAAAACCAGTATGATGCAGGCTTTCAGACAGGAACTTTTGACCCGTCAGAACTGGGTGCTTATCTCGACAAACTAAAGAATGCAGGCGTAGAGAAAATATTGACGGAGAAGCAAAACCAGTTAAACCAATGGCTTGAAAATAAATAGAAGGAGCTGATCACGCATGTTTAATCCTGTCATTGATGTTCACCACCATATCATCTCTAAAGAAATGCAACGAAAGCAGCGGGAGCTGGGAATGGAGATTCCAAGTTTTATGCCGAAGTGGACGCCTGAGATCGGGATGCAAAAAATGGATGTATGTGACATCTCGTTTTCATTCCTTTCAGCCCCGTCAGACCTGACGTTCATCGACCAATCTTCTGCCAACACATTGGCACGTAAAATGAATGAAGAGCTCGCATCGTATGCTCAACTTCATCCTGAGCGGTATGGTGCGTTTGCAACGCTTCCACTCCCGGATCCCGCAGCAGCCATGGAAGAAACCTTGTATGCACTTGATGTTCTCGGGATGGATGGTGTTGCAATGCTGACAAGTTATCAGGGGAAATATTTAAGCCATCCGGATTACACCGAATTGTTAACCGAATTGGACCGACGCAGTGCTGTTGTGTTTCTGCATCCCATCCTCATACCGCAAAAAATCGCTGGACTTAGTCCTGCATTGCTTGAGGGCACCTTCGATACGACGCGGGCCGTCACTACGATGGCTGTTCATCGCATTTTCGACCAATATCCATCCATTCAGTTCATTCTTCCCCATACCGGGGGCATGGTTCCTTATATCAAATGGAGAATTGCGCTTGCCGCCATCGGGCAAGATTCGATTCAGGTTGAAACAACACCGGAACAATTTCAAGCTGAAATAGCCAAACTGGACCACCTTTATTATGATTCCACGTTGAACCTCGGCACAATCCAAAAGTTGATTTCGCCTGATCGGATTCTGTTCGGAGCGGACATACCTTGGCCTGCGGACAGCGTCCTTCGTATACAGCGGGAGTCGGTATTTCATGAAGCACAGCAGATCAGCGAAGAAAACGCGAAGGCGATCGCTTATGGCAATGCCTTTCGTCTATTTCCCCGCATTTCTAAGCTTTTTGATATACAGAAAAAGTTAATTTAAAGTGACAGGAAACGATAAATCAATCATTTTAAGAAAGCAGCTGATCCAATGATCGGCTGCTTTTATTCAGCTAACGAGAGGAATCAATCATATATTATATTTTTTCCTTCTTCACTTAGTTTTCTTAATGATGTAATCATGTGATTAATCTCTTCTTCAGAGTGTCTTTCCCATGAAGCTAATTCAGCTATTATTTTAAGTGGCGATTTAGATCGATATGAACGTGTTGGATTTCCAGGAAACTTTTTATCAGTTACGTTTGGATCACTTTCAAAATCTCCTAATGGTTCTACAATGTAGATTCTTTCTTTTGCATTAGATCTTGCCAATTCAGCACCCCATTTGGCAGCATTTAATGTTGCAGTAAAGTATATATGGTTAGAATTTTTCTCTTGATAATTTGATAAGAACTGTGGTTCTAATAAATCACCAATTTGCAGTTCTGCTTTTGTACCATGAAAAAAAGGACCTTGATCTATGATCACTTTTTTGTCATCCATACTGATCCACCTCTTCTTTTTTAGTTTTGTATCTAGCAGTATAGTGTAGGAATTCTAAAAAAAACAGTCTATAAAAAAATAAAAAATAACCGTATAATTTAAGTAGAGAGAATGATACTGAGTCCAATAACCCAAGTTTAAGAAAGCAGCTGATCCAATGATCGGCTGCTTTTGTTTAACTAACGAGCAGGTTAAAAGATAATCCGTTCAAGGCAGGTCTCTGGCCTGGATTATAGAGTAATGTTGTAATGCCAGAGAATATAGTTGATAAGCATTATCATTCATGTTATATTGTTCACTAGTAAACTAAATATAAAAAAATTATTTATAAAAACCCCATTATTTAAGTGATATTTTTGTTTACAAGTAAATAAGGAGCGATCCAGGATGATCTCAAAAGATCGAACAAAACAGTTGCTTTATGACCAATTCATCCGTTTTTTACATGTGTATGAGAACCACAAGGATACAGAAATCGAGCATTTCCTAAGTATCGCCCAGCGAGAAAGCATCGAGAAAATCCCTCAGCATTTGACCGCGGTTCATATGATAGACTGCATAGGCAAGCATGAGCCTATTAACAACACGGGGATTGCCGAGGCGATGAATTTGTCCAAAGCAAGTATCACCAAAATTGGCAACAAACTGCTGGAGGAAGGATTCGTCAAACGTACAAAAATGAACGACAACAAAAAGGAGAGCTATTTCCGGTTGTCACCGCAAGGCAAAAAAATCTTTGAACTGCATGAACGTCTGCATATACATGAGGCTGAGCGCTTCTATCGTACTCTCGACAAATATTCGGAAACGGAGCTAAAAGTAATCCATCAATTTCTTCAAGACAGCAGTATAAATATTGAATCCAGATAGAACAAAGGAGAGTGAGGCATTTGAGTCTGGCGGAATTGATCAGGGAGCGCAGGAGTATTCGTAAATGTAACTCTACGCCGGTGGACCAAGAGTTAATTGTAGAATTACTGAGTAAGGCTATAAGGCTTCAACCATTTGTCGAGTCTGGCTCGTGGCGTGTAGTATATGCCGGAACGCCAGAAGCACGCAAACGGTTGGTGGACTGCATGCTGGAACAGATGTCACAAAGCAAGCTCGGCAAGCTGATTCCAGGGAAACTTCTGGATGTTTTTAAAAAGAGATTTACCGATATTCCTGCCCACGTCATTGTTATGTCGACTGTAGGACCGAATCGTCTGACCAATGACCGTAATTATGCGGCTGCCTGCGGGGTGATGCAGAGCTTCCAACTGCTGGGCTGGGAACGAGGGTTAGGAATGTTGTGGGATACAGAGTCCATGATTCAGCATGAAGGGTTCTTCAATGGAATTGGCTTACGTGAGAATGAAAGATTTGTTGGTATTCTTCATATAGGATATTACGACAAAGCGCCAAGAAGTCGGAAAAGGACACCAGCTGAGCAGAAGTGGACCGTATTGCGAGGACAGTCTACATAGAAGAGGAGGATGTAAAAATGAAATTGTCAGATCTGGAAGGAGACATGGCCGGTCCGAGTGAGTTTTTGGAACAATCGGTATCGCAGGATCTAATCCTTGAATTGCTTAATCATGCCGTATGGGCGCCAAATGATGGCCTCCGAGAGCCGTGGCGATTCATCTTCGCCGATAACCGGTATGGGGACATCATGCAGGGATTACAGGAGCCTGCCCCTGCATATCTTCTGGTCTTGGTGAAGGAAGAGGCGGATCAATATAAGCGGGAAGAGGACTTTGCGGCTGTCTGCTGCCTAATTCAGAATTTTCGCTTGCTGGCTCATGAGCAAAGTCTGGGTGTGCGCTGTACCTTGCATGACTGGATGTACGACCCGAGCCGTACTGAAATGTTTGGTGTACAGAGTAACGAGCGCATTGCTGCGGTTCTGGAATTGGGATACGGTGCAAATCAGTGGAAAGGGAATACTGAGTTACCTGAGACTCAACTTCATTTTGAACTGCTGTAGGGTGGCGATCAATTTTTATTGCACCAAAACATCATAACTGATTGAGCTTGCTTTCAGGCTCCTCACCATTTTCTACACGTTTTATATTCTTTATAAAGAAATCATATCTTGTTTTATGAAATTTCCGACCATCAGGCATTCCCGCTGTATGGGGAGTAAGTATCACATTACCCAGATTCCGGAGCTCACTATCAATAGGAAGCGGTTCAGATTCAAACACATCCAGGCATGCGCCTGAAATATCCCCGTTTTTTAATGCATCAATTAAGTCTCTTTCGTTGATAATGCCGCCGCGGGCTGTATTGATAAAAAGAGAGGTGTTTTTCATTTTTTTGAATGCCGTTTTGTTGATCAGCTGTTTGGTTTGCTCATTCAAGGGTACATGTACACTGACTATATCCGATGTGCTTACAAGAGTATCGAAATCCGTCATTTTCACAAAACCGTCCGATTGTACAGTGGCATTTCTCGCATACGCCAGCACATGCATATCAAAAACCCTGCAAAACGCAGCAACTTTTTTTCCAATAGCACCCAAACCGATAATCCCAATCGTTTTGCCCTTTAATTCACTACCTGTATAGTCCAATTGATTTTCATCCATCTTGTTTTTCATGAAAGTATCAAGAAACGGTATGTTTTTATAATAAGACATTATCAGTGCCATTACGTGCTCGGCCACTGCCTGTGCATTCACCCCTGCAGCATTGGCCACCCAAATGCCGAGCTGTGTACAGGCAGGGACATCTACATTATCAAATCCTGCACCCGTCTGTACCAATTTTAATTTTTTTGCGTTAGAAAGCAGGCTGTGGTCCACTTTAATATGTTCAGGAATGATTACCTGGCAATCTTCAATATGATGCAGCATTTCTTTTCCTGGCGGAACAATTACAACGTTCCAGTCTTGCGGAAAACACCTTGCAATATTTGATTTTGAGGTTTCGCTAAAATAGCCAACGATGAGAATCTTCATTGCTAAACCACCTTTCATAAGCTACCATTCTTCGAATAAAACCGTTTGATGCTCGTCATTGTATCCTTTTAATTCAATTTTATCAAGAAAATCTCATCACGTTCTATTGAACCGGAATGGAAAAGAATCTAGATAAACAATATACTAGCTATATAGTTTTTTTGTTGAGGTGAATATCAAATGGATGAAATTGATGAGTCAAAACAAATTGTATTACAAATCGGCGGTGCATTAAAAAAGTATAGAAAAGAAAAAAATATGACCTTAGACGACTTATCAGAATTAACGGGCGTAAGCAAACTTACTCTGGGGAATATCGAACGTGGCGAGACAAATCCAACTTTAGCAATTATATGGAAAATTTCAAAAGGAATATCCTTACCGCTATTGGCTTTGTTCACATCAGAGAAACCTGTTAGTTTGTATCGAGCAGGGGAGGGACTGCGGTTTTCTAATGATGAAAAAAATTGGATCATTGAACCCGTCTTTAAAAGCAACGATATTGAAATGTGTCGGGCATACTTACAGCCTAATAGCTCATATTACCCTGAAGGTCATCATGTGAATACAACTGAAATTGCGACAGTAATGACTGGTTCCATTGAGTTACAAGTCAATGGAGAGATTTACACATTGAATCAATATGATACGATCAGTTTTCGTGCAGATTATCCTCACGCTTATACCAATCATACGAATAACGAAACAGTGCTCCATATATCCTTAAAGTATGGCTT
Source organism: Paenibacillus sp. FSL k6-2145 (assembly GCF_037976585.1). Lineage (NCBI taxonomy): Bacteria > Bacillati > Bacillota > Bacilli > Caryophanales > Paenibacillaceae > Paenibacillus > Paenibacillus sp. FSL k6-2145. Next base: position 5,814,995 of record NZ_CP150267.1, read on the forward strand.
CTAAAAGCCGAAAATCCACTTATTAAATACAACTCCGAATTCCATGACGGGAATTCAGAGTTGTATTTTTTTAATCAATTTTAGTATGTTATAAAATAATTATTGTTTATAAAAGTATATTATACTATACTTTTATTATTCGCGCGGATGTTATAGCAAAGTTTTTCAGCCAACAAGAAGCAAATATTAGACTTAAGAATCAGGAAGGAGAAATGAAGAATGCCGAATAAACAAAATAATAAATTCGTGCCATCCTCTGTAGCGCTGATCATTCTCGGCATTATTGTTATTGCAGCTAATTTACGTACTCCCTTAACCTCAGTTGGTCCTTTAGTGGGTTTTATAAGGGATGACGTTCATATTTCAAATACATTAGCAGGCCTGATCACAACGGTACCCTTGCTAGCCTTTGCTTTATTATCCCCTCTTGTACCAAAATTAGGACGGAGGTATGGGGTTGAGCGTATCATTTTGATTGCCCTAATCTTTTTGACTGTTGGTATTGTAATACGATCTTTATCTGGCGCAGTTAATCTGTTTATTGGAACAGCAGTTCTTGGATTCGCCATTGCCATATGTAATGTATTATTGCCAAGTATAATCAAAAGGGATTTCCCAAATAAAATTGGCTCCATGACAGGAGTTTACTCCATTTCGATGAATTTATGTGGAGCAATCGCATCGGGAATCAGTGTACCGCTAGCCATGAACGCAGGGCTAAAATGGCAGGGAGCATTGGGAGTATGGGGGATTCTAAGCTTTGTATCGATCCTCTGTTGGTTACCTCAATTAAGAAATCAAACGAAACAAACAGCCAAGACAAGTCAACAAATGGTCAGTAATGATGTGAATGTATGGCGATCCCCGCTTGCCTGGCAAGTAACCTTGTTCATGGGTATACAGTCTATGGTTTTCTATGTATTGATCGCATGGTTGCCTGAAATTTTAAAGCAGCAAGGAATTGACTCCAACCAATCTGGATGGTACCTCTCGATCATGCAGTTAGCGATGCTTCCATTTACCTTTATTGTTCCTGTTATTGCTGGGCGTATGTCTAACCAACGTTTGTTAGTGGTCATCACAACCATTTTGCTTTTGACGGGGACGCTCGGACTTCTTTACGGAAGTTCTAATGTCATTCTGTTGTGGATCGTCATACTCGGAATTGGTGGAGGCTTCGCCTTTAGTTTGGCTATGATGTTTTTCGGGTTACGCACTGAAAATGCGCATCAAGCAGCGGAACTATCTGGCATGGCCCAATCGATCGGATATCTTCTTGCCGCAATCGGTCCAGCCCTTATAGGATATCTGCACGATGCAACAAATAGTTGGAACCTGCCACTTTTCATTCTACTTGGGGCTTCCGTGTTACTCTTTATAGTTGGTATCGGAGCAGCAAGTAATCGTGTTGTAGGTAGTCGAAATGGTTACGAATTGCCACGGAAAGGGTGATAACTATGTTTGACAAAATTATGGTGGCCATTGATAAATCTGAAATAACGAACAAACTCCTTGATGCAACCGTTGAAATAGCCCAAAATAAACAAGCTCAAGTTACCTTGGTTAATGTCAGCCAGGATTATGTGTCAAATGGCATGACATATGTACCAGAGAATTTTTTGGAAGACATACTGAACGAAATGGAGAAAGAGAGTTTGGAACAGTTGCATCAAGCGAAATCTAAATTAAAGTCTGCGGGGATTAACGCGGAAACTGTTCATCTTAAGGGAGATCCTGCGCATGAACTATTGAATTATGCAAGGGATACCGAGCAGCAACTTATTATTATCGGAAGCCGTGGGCTAAGGGGCATTAAAGAAATGATGCTTGGAAGTGTCAGCCACAAGGTTTCACAGCTATCAAGTTGCCCAGTCCTCATTGTACATTAACTCCTCCAGGAACTGGGGAACGTTTGTAGTATGAATCAACCAGCGGCACTCCAGGATATTAGTGTCCTACAATGCCGCTGTTTCTATATTCCTATAGTTGCTCACATGCTGACGCTAAAGATGAAAAACCATATTCTATATTAACGCAAAAAAACGGCTAACCCTAAGTAAAGCCCTTCTTATGCAACAAGAAGGGCTTTGATCGGATGTTCAACCACTATGCTCGAAGGGAACAAAATTAGTTAACATACTTTCCATAATCCGGTACGGCAATTTGGTCAAACTCATCAACCAGTTTTTTCAGGCTTGTTGTCAGCAAGTTCCCCGACATGGGTAATCCATGGCCAGTTACAGCAACCAAGGGCTTTAAATTCTCAAGTTTAACAACAGAATGCTTTGCAGCTTCCCAATCTGTTGTCAAATAGCGAGGGGGGCCACTTATCTCCAATTCCTGAGTAAATACTTTATACATATACTCCTGTTTTACAGTAGCGAAAGCATCACCTGCGATTAACGCTCCATCACTTTCCCGAAACAAAGAAATATGCCCTGGAGAATGTCCTGGCGTATGAATCCATCTAAATCCTGGCATGTGGGGTACAGTTCCGTCAGGAGGTAACGTTTGTACATGGCTTCCAAGGTTTATTGGTTCATTCGGAAACGATGGGGACATCTTCGCTACCAAACCACCTTCAACTGTAGGATCTGGTTCCGGGTAGTTTTTCACCCCTGTGAGGAAGGGGAGCTCCAACGGATGCGCATAAACCGGAATTCCCCAGTGTTTGACAAGTTCGATCACCCCTCCGACATGATCAAAGTGTCCATGGGTCAAGATTACCGCTTTGGGGCGGCTGTTTACACCGAAACGCTCCTCAATGACAGAGATTATTTCATTTGCTGACTTTGGCATTCCCGCATCTACTAAAACGAACTCGTCAGATTCCGGTTTACCCACTAGACAGATATTGACGATTTGGATAGTGTAGCAAAATAAATCAGGTAATATTTCAATCCCCACACCATTTCCTACTGAAGTTACGGGGACGAACTTGTAATCTGTACCGTAATTCAATTCTTGATTCATTACTCATCCTCCTTGATTTGTTGAATTGACTTGCTGTAGTATACCCAGAAGTTAAAAATTATCCGACTTCCACAGACTCCACAGGTTGATTTGTAAAAAACAGTCGATTGACAAGAATAGGCGCATTTTGCATTCATGTCGCTATACAAGCGGCTTATTGGGAGAAAATCAAAGGAACACTGCAAATGATAGAGTACCAACAATTGGTTAATCACACATTTACATAAAATCAAGGGTGAATTAAATACCAAAAGTTGTAATTTACTTGAATGGAGGACAACCATGTTTTTTTATCGAGAAGATCTGATCAACATGATCGTCCCGGACAAGCCCGATCCGGCTGCCGCAAAAGTGTTACAGGAAACCCTTGGCGGACAATTTGGTGAAATGCGAACTATGATGCAGTATTTTTTTCAGAGTAGTAATTTCCGTGGGAAAGAGAAGCAGTATAGAGACTTAATTCGTGGTGTATTTATGGAGGAATTAAGTCATGTTGAACTGGTACAACAAACAATAAATCAATTGCTGACCGGAGCTGGAGCCGAGGGAGTAGGAAATGCAGGCATTGATGGGGCTCCGCTGGACGAAGCTATTAAACATGCCAACCCACATCATTATATTATGGGCGCTCAAAGTTCCCTACCTGTAGATGCTGCCGGTAATCCATGGCTCGGGAACTATGTATATGATCATGGCAACTTGGTAAGCAATCTGCTTGATAACGTTGTACTGGAATCAACCGGGGTATTACAAAAAACACGAATCTATGAAATGAGTAACAACAAAGCGTTCCGTGAAACTTTGGCATTTCTAATCGTTCGTGACAACGCTCACCAAAATGCATTCGAGAAGGCGCTGGAGACATTAGGCGTAAATTGGGGCAAAGTATTTCCTGTTCCCAATTACGATATCAACAAATATCCAGAGTGTCAGAAATATGTTGACCTCGGCTTGCACAATGCCCAATTTAACTTCCGTTTGGACAATACACGAATCGCTGAAGTATTCAGCGGTCAAACACCTAGTCGTAATGGTGGTGAGCTACAAGTCACGGAACCTCCTCAGGGATTCCCACTCCCGTATATGCCGGAGCTTCCAAATGAGCATAGCCCAGGCTTACATGATTTAAATACTTAAATAAAACGTAAAAAGGTAAGAAACAAAAAAGGAACCCATAAAACCAGGGTTCCTTTTTCCATCAAAGACGTAGGGAGATCAAAAACATAACCTGTTATCGAGTGGAATGATCGGATACTCTTTTACGCATTCCCGCTAAACCTAATAATCCAAGTAGACCCAGCCATCCCCAGTCCATATCATTATCGTTATCGGTCGCATTTGCCCTTACACTGTTTGTTTGATAATTAGAACTATTGTTTTGGTAGGTGTTAATGCCTCGTCCATCTTGGGCTGCTTCATTTACACCTTGAGCAGATGCAGGAACAGCCAAGGCACCTAATAGACAAATGGATACAACAACAGTTGTTATTTTTTTCTTCATAAGAGTTCCCTCCTGTATGTGTGATTAAGTTAATTTCTCCAAAAATCAGTTCCTTATTCCATTGGTATTTTATTACTTTTGAATATGTTGTTCATGAATATGGAACTATACTTTTGGTGGGAAATAAAATAAAAAAGGAGCTGTTATGGTGGGAATATTAAGTGGTAATCCAAAAAATGAACCTATGCATTATGGTGAAATCTTCAGCGTATGGCAATGTTCAACGGTTGCAAAGGGAGCTCTTTCCTTCTACCAAGCCTTTTTGAATCACGCAGGAGATAAGGATCTGAAAAAAATACTCGAAGCACTAATTGATCAAGCTAAATTAGAAATTAAAGAGTGCGATACCCTGCTGACAGATAACGGAATTGCTTCAACACCAGTATTACCAGAAAGACCTCCAGTAAAGCTTGAAGACATTCCTGTTGGTGCAAGATTTACGGATCCGGAAATAGCAGCAAGTATTGCTTCTGATACTTCAATGGGATTAGTGGCGTGTAGTCAAGTTATGGGCCAATCCATTAGAGAGGATATTGGCGCCTTATTTGCGAAATATCACGTTACTAAAACGGCTTTAGGCCTTCGTATTCTTCAAATGAGCAAAGAAAAAGGGTGGCTTATTCCTCCCCCTCTTCAGGTGAAGAGACCAGAAGCAGTTGAGGCTTAAATCTCTACTGACTCTGACATTCAATGGGACAAGTCGTTAGATAATTTGTAGTGCAGAAGTATGTATTTGTATTTGTATAAAGGAACCCCTCGTATACAGGTTTTGTTGTGCCCCCGCTGTGGTAAGCGGGGGCAATATAATGTTTAAGTAAGTATGATAATAATTCTTACTATAAGGTCAAAGATCATAAGAGATTACATAGAACAAATTGTCAGGTTAGAAAAGATAGTAGCTCAATTTTAGGTACGATCAACGTAGTCGGCTGTTTTTGGGCAGCAATTCGAAGGGATAAGATCTCGACGCGAGGTGTAGACATATAATCCATTTGCGAAGACTTCTTATGAGGTAAATTAGTCTCGAAAAAAAACGTTCCCACCCTTATTAGCAATTCAGCAGGGCAGGAACAAATATAGCTATTACTCGAAATTCTCAATTACAATCTTACCTGTCATACGTCCTTCTTCCAGTATCGCATGTGCTTTACGCAAATTGGCAGCATTGATGGGAGAGAGGATCTGGGCAACCGTAGTGCGTAAGCGACCTTCATCGATCATACGGGAAACTTCATTTAACAGGTTGTGTTGTTCAATCATATCCGCAGTCTGGAACAAAGGTCTGGTGAACATCAGCTCCCAGGCAAAAGTTACGCTTTTGTTTTTCAGCAAGGTCAGATCGAGCAGCTCATCCGTCTCCACAATGGAACAGATTTTCCCTTGGGGAGCAATGGCCTCGGCCATATTGACCCAATGTTTCTCCGTACTATTCAGGCAGAAAATATAATCAACATGCTCTAAACCCAGCGCTTTCAGCTGAGGGAGAAATGCTTCGTAATGATTGATGATGTGGTCAGCACCCATGTTTTTAGCCCACTCAGCCGATTTCGGTCGGGAAGCCGTGCCTATGACGGTCATACCAGCGTGTTTGGCCAGTTGTGTCGCAATGGAACCAACACCGCCCGCAGCGCCGATGATCAAAATCGTTTTGCCTTCGTTGCGCTCTGTGACAGCAGACACGTCCAAACGATCAAATAATCCTTCCCAAGCGGTGATAGCGGTTAATGGCAGAGCTGCTGCATGCGCAAAATCCAGTGTTGCCGGTTTAAAACCGACGATTCTCTCATCGACGAGATGAAGTTCGCTGTTCCCCCCAGGACGGGCAATGCTACCGGCATAATACACTTCATCGCCGGGTTTGAACAGCGAAGATTCCGGTCCAACTTGTTCGACGACACCTGCAATGTCCCAACCGAGAACCTTTGGCGTGTTTTCGGTCCGATCTTTGGGAGCGCGCACTTTGACGTCGACGGGATTGACTGAAATGGCTTTGACTCGGATCAGCAAGTCTCTCCCTGTAGGTTCAGGTATATCCATCATAACGTCCAGCAAGCTCTCAGGTTGATTAATGGGTAAATACTTCAGCAGGCCGATGGCTTTCATTTGTCGGTTTGACATTGTCGATTCCTCCTTGAATGTACATCACTTATTGCTTTCTGGTTGTAATATAACGTATATTAACAATCATGAATAGTACGCACAATAGTGTGATGTAGTATCAATTTGTATACTGTTAAATGAGGAGGATAAATACATGCGTGACCGCAAATCGGGATATGGCCAATGCCCGAATGAAGAAGGTTGTCCCGTCGAGTATACGTTGGATGTCATTGGCGGCAAGTGGAAGGGTCTACTTCTGTATCATATGATCGAAGGTCCCGTACGATTTAATGAGTTTCGCAGAATATGTCCGACCATTACGCAGAGGATGCTGACTCTACAGCTTCGAGAGCTTGAAGAAGACGGGATCGTGCACCGTGAAGTGTACCCGCAAGTTCCTCCCAAAGTGGAATATTCGCTATCGGAATTCGGACGCACATTAGTGCCGATCATTATGGAAATGAAAATCTGGGGAGAAAAACACAAAAATTTATCAAGTGCTGATTCTAGACAGACAGAATCCATGATGGATTCAATGTGAAGTAACAGTAGAGTATTTCTTATAGTCTTTAATTAGTTAACTGCAATCTGTAACTCTCATTAAACTAACGGGAAACGTATCCTAATCACAATAACAAGCAGCCAATCATTTAAGATTGGTTGCTTTTGTTTTAAATAACGGGCAGTTTAGTTTTAACTGGCGCAATACACAGCCGGTTTAGCGACTTTTTTCGATACAAGTTGTGAAAAAAACTTGGTTAAGATTAGTGAAGTTTTTCGGAAAGATTATTATTCACTTCGACTAAAAAAGCAGATAATGCCGGTGTAGTTAAGGTGTCTTTACGCTTTACAAACATGGTTGTTACAGAAGAAAGCTTAGCGGGAAGTGGATGACTGATTACCTTTCCTCGATCCTCATAATCGGCAATTATTGAGTATGGAAGTAAAGTAATCCCTAACCCTGCACTTACACAAGCAAGAATTGTTTCAAGAGTTCCGAATTCCATTAGTTTGGCGGGTAGTAAACCTTCATCTTGTAAAACAGAATTAAGCTTGGCACGATATGTACATCCTTTAGGGAATACCAACATGGTATGATTTTGTAATTCATGGATAGAATCAACCCAAGGATGTGTAGGGGACGTTACGAGTACAAGTGTCTCTTCAAAAACTTTTTCCTGTGATAAATCAGGATGTTGGATAGGTCCAGAGACAAATGCTCCGTGAAGTTCATAATGAAGAACTGCCTGAACCAGCTTTTCTGTTGGTCCGGTAATAAGAGAAAAGTCTACAGCAGGATATTTTAAATGATATTTAGCAATAACTGTGGGTAACCGAACCGCTGCTGTGGTTTCCATAGAACCAATGGTAAGAGGGCCGGAAGGAATAGAAGCATTCCCGACTGCCGCTCTTGCTTCATCCATCATGTTTAAAATCTTTTCGGTATAAGATACCAAAACTTCTCCAGAAGGAGTAAGGGTAATTCCTTTTTTATGGCGATAAAACAATGTTGTCTGAAGCTCAGCTTCCAATTGCTGTACCTTGTTTGTGACATTGGACTGAGCATAGTTTAACTTTTTGGCTGTTTTGGAAATGCTGCCTTTCACGAGCTGCTTGAATAAAAATCTCTAACAAATGAATGTCCATAAAGCCTCCACTAAAATTAAAGTATCTGAAATCAAGATAGATAAGATCATGTTTTCGAATTATACATGATGGAAAGAACGGATGTAAACTAAACAATGAAGCAAGATAAATAAAGGAGGGAATAGCCATTTCTATACAACTAACCAACAAATTGTGTGAACTTTTAGATATTCGTTATCCCATTGTACTTGCAGGTATGGCCGGGATTCCTCATATGGTTCAGCTTGTGTCCGCAGTTTCTAATGCAGGCGGTCTTGGAACCTTGGGAGCTGCTTACATGACACCTGAAGAAATAAAGGATGCTATACAAGCCATTAGGAAGCTAACGGATGCCCCTTTTGCCGTGAATATTTTTTCTAACGTAGGTTCAGATAATTATGAAAACTTTGATGCGGTTAACAAAGAATTGAACATCATTCGTGAATCATTAGGGATACTATCTCCTGATAAACAAGAGATATGGACACCTGATCACTTTGAAGAACAATTTCATGTTCTATTAGAGGAAAGGATCCCAGTTATTAGTTCAACTTTCGGCCTATTATCTGATTATCAAGTGCAACAAGCCAAATCATTAGGAATCAAGATTATAAATAAAGTAACTACTGTAGATGAGGCGATCCAGGCCGAAAGCCGGGGATGTGACGTTATCGTTGCTCAGGGTAGTGAAGCTGGAGGACATCGCGGGTCATTTGATACGTCATCTCGACCCTCCGGAGCTAATATTGGAACAATGGCACTTGTGCCACAGATTGTCGATCACGTAGAGACTCCGGTTCTTGCTGCTGGTGGAATTATGGATGGTAGGGGTCTCGTAGCCTCACTTGCTTTAGGCGCACAAGGTGTACAAATGGGAACAAGATTCCTAACGTCGACAGAGTCGGGCGCACATCCAGTCTATAAACGTGCATTGCTTGAAAGTACTGAGGAAAGTACAGTGATCACAAACGCATTTTCGGGAAGACCAGCACGAGTAATTCGAAATACATTTGTACAACACTGGGAAACGAGTCGGATTGAGCCTCTTCGGTTTCCTACACAGAATACTTTAACACGAGAAATTAGAAATGTTTCTGCTCGTCAGAATAATGCTGAATATATGGCACTTTGGGCAGGACAAGGAACAAGAATGCTTACAGCTGATCAAGCAGCAGGCGATATTATTAACCAAATAGTTACAGATGCTAGAAAAATCTTGATTTAATACACTAATTTCATGAGCACCGTCCGTATCAAACAGTTTTTGAATAAAAAATTATAAGATATTTTTTTAGAAATAGGAGATGATTACTACACGTGACAACTTACCATATAGTTGATGTAGATGGGATTGAAATCTTTTATCGTCAATCGGGATCAGCAGACAAACCGGTACTTATTTTACTACATGGTTTTCCAAGCGCGAGTCATATGTTTAGGGAACTAATTCCTGTATTAGAAGAGCACTTTCATTTAATTGCTCCGGATTACCCAGGGTTTGGAAACTCATCATCACCTGAACGTACTGATTTTGAATATACATTTGATAATATCACGAATATCATCGAACGTTTTATCGCTAAGCTAAACCTTACTAAGTACGCATTATTTGTTTTTGACTACGGAGCACCCATTGGTTTCCGGATTGCAATGCGTAATCCAGAACATATTACAGCGATCATAAGTCAAAATGGTAACGTGTACCGTGAGGGCTTGGGGACAAAGTGGGCTGCGAGAGAAGAGTATTGGCAGAATCCAACATTGGAGAAGAGAGACAGTTATCGAACAGCCTTTGCACAAGATACCATTAAACATCAATATGTGGACGGAACGAAAAATAATTTGGTTTCTCCCGATGGCTACACTCTAGATCGTGCTTATATGAATCGACCAGGAAACGATGAAAAGCAATTGGATTTAATATACGATTACCAAACAAATGTGAGAATGTATCCACTGTTTCAGCAATATCTTCAGCAATATCAACCTCCTTTATTAGCTGTTTGGGGGAGAAATGATGTATCTTTTATACCTGCAGGTGCTGAGGCTTTTAAAAGGGATCTTCCCAATGCAGAGATTCACTTATTGGATACGGGTCATTTTGCATTAGAAACACACGCTAAGGAAATAGGAAAAATGATGGTTCAATTCCTTAAAAAACATAATTAATAACTGGGTATTGAATAGCGAATTAAACTAACGTGAAACAATAAACTGAATAAACGACAAAAATGAAGCTGCTTGTATTGGACCGGCAGCTTCATTACGTTAAAAGGCAGGTTAGTTCAAAAACATGAAAGCTGCAAACTACATAATCAGCTTTTGTGCATAAAGATGTCATATTACAGAAGTATTTCTATAGAGAAAAGTATACATTACCTGCCAGAAATTTCATTCAGCGAGATTTCTTGTTCCTCCAGCAGTCGTTTCAGCTTTTGACGCTGCCGTTTTTCCTTCTGACGGCGCTCTTTGTCCTCAGCCTTTAGAGCCTTGAGCAGGGAGAAACACATACCGATAAGGACAATAGCGAACGGCAATGCGGTTACAATGGATGCCGTCTGGAGGCCAGTTAACCCCCCGCTGATTAGCAGTACTACCGCGATGGCGGACTGCATGATCCCCCAGGTTAATTTCACTCTTGTACTCGGGTCCAACTTGCCATCTGAAGTGAGCATGCCCAGTACAAAGGTAGCTGAATCAGCTGACGTAATAAAGAAAATCATGATCAGGATTGTGGCGATGAATGCCACGATTGTGCCCAAAGGCAGCTGCTCCAGCATAAGGAATAAAGCGGTTGTCGTATCTTCCATGACGGCCTCCGCCAGATGAGCGGCATTGAACAACTCCATGTGAAGTCCTGTTCCGCCGAAGACGGAGAACCAGATAAAACCGAAAAGACTTGGAATAACCATGACGTAAATTACAAATTCCTTTATGGTTCTTCCTCTGGATACCCTTGCGATAAAAGTGCCGACAAAAGGAGCCCATGAGATCCACCATGCCCAGTAAAATAACGTCCATGCTCCAATCCAGGTTTCTCTTGAGAACGGCGTCAGTCTCAAACTCATGTTAATAATATTCTGCATGTAACTGCCCAAGGTTGTTGTGAATGTGTCAAATATAAAAGAAGTCGGTCCAGTCACCAATACAAACAACATCAATAGCACAGCTATAACGAGGTTGACGTTGCTCAGAATCTTAATACCTTTATCCAGACCGGAGGTTGCCGAGATTAAAAACAGTACGGTTACAACTGTGATAATGACAACCTGAGTCAAAGTCGAGTTAGGAATACCGAATAAGTGATTCAAACCTCCGCCGATCTGAAGTGCACCCAATCCAAGCGAGGTCGCAACACCAAAGATGGTGGAAATGACCGCCAGAATATCAATGACCTTACCAAGCCAGCCTGAAGCAAGACGCTCACCTATCAGAGGAATAAAGGTGGAACTGATCAGCCCTTTGTATCCTTTCCGGAACTGGAAGTAAGCAAGCGCAAGGCCGATGACGGTATAGATAGCCCAAGGATGCAGCCCCCAATGGAAAAAGGAGTAACGCATTGAAAGTATGGCTGCTTGCGTTGTTTCGGGTACCGCCCCCTCAGGGGCAGATAAATAGTGGGACAGCGGTTCAGCAACTCCCCAGAAAACCAGCCCTATGCCCATACCAGCGCTAAACAGCATGGACAGCCAGGAAACCGTAGAATACTCCGGCTCATCATCGTCATCCCCAAGCCTAATACCGCCAAATCGGCTGAACGCCAGATAGAAAGCAAAGATCAGGAAGAACAGTGTCGCTAGCAAATAAAACCAGCCAAAATTCTGAATAGAGAAGTTGTAGGCAACATTAGCCACATCCGCCAGCTGATCAGGAGCGACGGCTCCCCATATTGCAAACAGTGCAACGATGATAATTGTGATTGTAAATACCATGATGAGACCTCCGTTATGTAAGCTTCAGCCAACTATGTCTTAGTATGTGCTAGTCCGACCTGTAATATTTCGGAAAGCTAGCTGTTGATAAATTAAAACAAACCGCTATGTAATGAAACACCCGTCGGTTTATTCGTTCCCTTTTTTAGTGGGGAATTAGCGACAAAGATTCAAGATTTATTAGGATATTTGTATTAATCCGGAATCTGAGCATAATTATCTATGTAAAAGAACGAATTCCTATGGAAAGTCGCTATTATAGCGGCTTTTTTGTTGTATCAACTAGACTTTTATATGTAAATACAAGGAATTATAACGTTCAAAATAGAATACCAGTTTAGAGTGATTGTCTATTTCCAAGATCAGTTATATTGGTCAAGTGAGACGATTCACCTATTAAAGGGATATTAATTCTTATCCTTTTATCAAAGAAATTGAAGGGATTGATACGGATGAAAACTAAACAATTATTAGATATGAATAAAAACGTGAAAAATGGCATGCATGTAACTATTGAATTCTCAGTTAAACAAAAAACGAAATGGTTTGAAAGCGAGGAACAAATAAATGGAATTGGTATTGCAAAATGTAGAGAAGAGTTTTGGTGAAAAAAAAGTATTAGCCAATTTAAGTTTTCAATTTGAAAAGGGAAAAATCTATGGTCTTCTTGGGCGCAATGGCGCCGGAAAAACAACGTTATTCAATTGTTTAGGTGGCGAGATCCAAGTAGATGGCGGCAAAATGAAACTCGTCAACGGATCAAAATCGCGTGACTTGAAAATGGGTGATGTAGGATACGTTTATTCACTGCCACTGTTACCAGAATTTCTGACAGGATATGAATTTGTACGTTTTTTCATCGATGTTAACGTAGATGTAATTGAAGGACGAGGTAACAATATTGATGCTCTGTTTGATATGATGCACATTGCGCAGGATGACCGACATAAGCTCATTAAACATTACTCGCATGGAATGAAAAATAAAGTTCAAATGTTGTTATTTTTACTCATAAAACCTGCAGTGATTCTGTTGGACGAACCTTTAACTTCGTTTGATGTCATCGTTGCGAGTGAGATGAAACAATTGTTACGTGATTTAAAAAAAGATCATATCCTAATTTTCTCGACCCATATATTGCAATTGGCAACGGATCTTTGTGATGAGTTAATTATTTTAAATCATGGAAGTTTAACACAGATTTCACCCGAAATCCTTACTCAGCCCGACTTTGAAGAGCATGTAATTGAATTATTACGGAATGAAAGCCAAAATGGAAGTACGAAGGAGAACGCCTATGACGGGAATCTTTAGTACAATTTCTCGCATGTGGCAGTTACAGATGATTACGCTGGTCAACCGTTTAATCTATTTCACGCAAAAGTTACCGTTTGCAGGCAATTTAATCAGTGCACAAACTTATGCTGCTTTTCGGACGAAACGTACCATCGGTGCAATTGCGGTTATTTTATTATTTGTCGCTGGTTTATTGGGAAGCTTATTATATTTCGGGGGAATGTTTGCATTGCCCATGCTCTTATGGACGGAAAATGTTAATCGTACGGAGCATTTTAACCTTCTTCTTCACATGTATTTTTGCATAAGTGGCGTAATGGCTGGGGTAACGAGTGCAAAAGTGTTGGAATCAAACAAAATGAAGTATACATCTATCCGACTTATGCGGATAAATCCAACCAAGTATATGCGAGCTACGCTATTTTATCGGTATACGACATTTTTCATCTATCAAGGGATTGCAATGACTCTGGTTGCGGTACTCTTTAAATTTCCAATGACTCATGCATTGCTGATTGTGGGAATGATGACTTTTTGGCGATTGATATGTGAATTTTTACATTTGGCATTATTTAAATGGAAGGGGATTGTTCTTGTACAGAAAACATGGGCTACGAGTTTGAGCATGTTGCTGGCACTTACTTTTGCATACCTTCCCTTCACAAAACTAAACCTTCCTCTATTTGGGTCTGTGATATTGGATCAACCATGGCTTATGACACTGATATCGTTGTCCGGGGTTATGTGTGGTTATGTTTTACTAAAATATACAGATTTCACATCTGCAGTGTGCGCAGTAACAAACCATGCCGATCCATTGTTAAATCCAGAAATACGGATTGCTGATCTTCAACAGAGAATGGTTCAGTCAAAAGATCATGATCTTGCCAGACCTTCCTCGTCTAACCTTCATGTCAACGAGCAGAGCGCATTTGAAAAAAAGAGATACGAGCAATTACACGAAATTTTTGTTACCAGGCATACCACTCTCCTCCGTGCACCGTTCCACAGACGTTTATTGGCTATTATGATCATGGGCATACTCCTACCTTTGTTGGTACTCATTTTCAAAGATCATCTTTCACTAAATTCAATTGATAGATTCTCACCTTTAATCATTATGGTCATGCTAAATCTGACAGTAGGTAGCCAGATTTGTAAGGCTCTATTTTGCCATTGTGATAAGCCGCTGATGCGCTATCCATTTTATCGCCAGCATGCAAAGCAGCATTTTCTGTTAAGATTTAGAAGTATATTAAGCATAAATCTAAAGTTAGGTTCTTGTTTAGCAGCTGTGCTAAGTGTATCTATACTTGTATTAACTGGAGGACAGGATATAAGTTTGCTACTTCCTATCTGGGTTATAACCATTGCACTTGCTGTATTTTTCTCAATACATCATCTGTTGTTATACTATGTAATTCAACCCTACACAACGGAGTTGGAAACCAATAGTCCTCTTTTCTCATTCGTAAACGGCCTTATTTCATTGAGTTTTATTGTGGCGATGTTACTAGGTCCTACACTATGGGGATTAACCGCTGTTATCATGGTGTTGACTTTAGCCTATTTATCCAGTGCTGTCCTTCTCGTAACCAAATATGCTCAAAACCATTTTAGAGTAAAATGAGAAGGGGATACCAAAGAGAATTCAACTCCAAAATAAGGTTATTATAAATTGAAAAAGATTCTGAAGAAATGATAGGGTGATAGGGATGAGAAGACTTGAGTCTGGTATGTCAGTAAACAACGAATTATTTTCTGATATTGTCAGGTATGAACACGAAACGATAAGTGGAACGACCATAATCAACTCAAATGTTGGTTCACCCATATTTTGGAGCTGTGACCTGCAGCATCTTATATTTGATACCTGCGATCTTACAAATGCGAGATTTTTTGCCGGTAGTAAAATTGATCGTTGTACATTTATTCGTTCCGACTTGCGCTCTGTTGGTATTGCCAGAGACGAGGCTGTTTTCACCAATTGCGAATTTTCCTCCTGTGATATGAGAGGGATGACATTGGAGAACGCTACGTTTATCGACTGTACTTTTGTTAAATGTAGATTCAATGACCGGATTTTACGAGCGGCGAATATCGTCAATTGTTCCTTTACCGGCAAGCTAGTGGATATTACGTTTGAGGGAAATGGCAAACAAAAGCTAATCGCCAATTTTGAAAACTGCATCCTTGACGGTGTTCGTTTTGTAAGCTGTGACCTGACGCAATGTATTCCGCCAAAATCCAAAAACCATGTGTATGTTGAACAGGTATCCGCTCGTGTGAAAAATGCTCTGACGAAGATAGACGATGACCCTAATCTATCTGATGATGATCGGAAAGTACTGGTACGCAGTCTGCGCAGGCTTGAGCCTATGGAACAATATATTTTTAACACAGCGCATATGAAGAAAATATACGGTGATGTTTTTGTTGAACGATTTTTCAGTAGTCTGGATTGTAACATTGCGTAGATTTAAAAAATGGATTGAAGTAAAAGGAGAGGGGCCGCTTTTGGTGACAAAAGTTGCCCTTCTTTGATTTCCTCTTGAATTTATCTTATTTCCCGCTGACCTTGTCCAAATCAGTTCGCCCGATAAATGGAATTCAAGTAATTCGAAATCGATGAAGTATCATCAATGGAGGTACGCATTGCAATGTATCCGTCGGGACGAATCAATACAAGTTCTTTACTTGTTACATCGTAAATTCGATAGGCATTACCTGCTGTATCTATTAAACCTTCCGCCGCCCCCTCCACGTTGGATGGCAGGATATAATGTATATGGAGTTCGTTGTTGGTGAAGTTCTTCAGAGAAGGATGGATGCTGTTTGCAAAAGCCAAAAGCGTCCAGTGTGGGCCTCGCAATAGGTCAAAGAGACTTCCTGCAAATCCGGTGCCTTGCAAGCCCGTAGCATTAGGAGCACGATCCCCAGGAAATGAACGGGTAGCATTGGTTCGAGCAGAACGACGGGTAAGCGAACTTGAGCGATAGGAAATGAGAAGCCCACTCGTTAGATCGTCGGATATGGTGCTCAAGGATTGGGACAATCCTCCGCCTTCAGTCGCCGTTCCTATGACCACTCCCATCTTCTTCGTGCTGTCCTCAAGCACGGCTTGAGCCACTGGGCGGCGCTCCTCATCGTACGTGTCGAGTAAGGAGGTGTCCGCTCCCCGTATCACAGCCGCCAGCTTCCAGCCGAGATTGTACGCGTCCTGCATCCCCGTATTCATGCCTTGACCACCGGCCGGCGAATGAACATGAGCAGCATCGCCGGCAAGGAAGACCCGGCCGTTGCGGTAACATTCAACCATACGAACGTTGACCCGGTAGATGGACAGCCAGGAAGCATCCGTCAGCCGAACACGTCCGGCCCCGGCGCGGCGGTCAAACATGGCTTGATACGCCTCTATCGACGGTTTCTCTGGTTCTTCGATCTCTTGCGGAATTGTAGCCTGCAGTTGCCAAATATCGGATTTTGGCAGCGGGGTCACCCCAACCATCCCCTCCGAAGATGTCCAGATATGGATATGGTCACGATCTAACCCTTCCAATCGTACATCGCCAAGATACCAACGCTCATGATCATGTGTTTCCCCAACCAGCGGTAAGTGAATAAACTTGCGGATATTGCTTTTGCCCCCGTCAGCGCCGACGACATAACGCGCGCGAATTTTCTCTTCTCCTTGTGGTGAATTTACGGTTACCGTTACACCATCCACATTCTGAACAAGCTCTACAGCTTCCATGCCCAACTCAACTTGACCGCCAAGCACTGCATATCGGTCGCGCAAAGCTTTTTCTACATCATATTGAGCAATCCAGACCGGATCACGATAGGGTGTTTCAAGTTCGGGGCTGGCTGCAACGGTAATAGCCGGTTTGTCCACACTCCTTCCATCTGCGGTATAATAACGAACAGGCAAATCCACAACACCTGTGTCAATAATGTAGTGGACAGCCTCCAAATCATCGACGACTTCAAGCGAGCGAGGCTGGATGCCTTTGGCGCGAGAAGCAACGTGATATAAGGAGCTTCGTTCAATAATACGATGGTCGACGTTTCGACGAGCCAGATCACAGGCAAGTGTAAGCCCTGTAGGTCCGGCCCCAACAATGAGAACATCAACAAAAGACGGCTTGGTATTCATGAATAGAATCCTCCTTGATCATTGATTTGATATGCTACATTTGTTATACTACACCGTGCAGTGTAGTTTGTAAACAGAACAGAACTCTAATCAATTTCTGATGGTATACCTATAAGGGGGCAACGTAAGAATGGATCATACGGAAAACAAGAAAATCCGCAAAGGCTCTTCAGACAAAAGAGCTAAAATTATTGCGGCAGCACGAGACCTGTTTCTTTCCGATGGGTTTGATCGATCTAGCGTCGATGCGGTCGCAGCTAAAGCGGGAGTTTCCAAACGGACAGTTTATGATTATTATGGCGACAAACAGAACCTACTGCTTGCCGTTGTTGAAGAATCCAGTTTGGCGGTTCTAGACATGATTGAGCAAGGAATTTCAGATCACCTCTTGGAATTCGAGGATCTGAAACAGGCGCTCATCTTATTTTGCGAACAAATCGTAGCTTCTGCGAACGGTTCGTCCGATTACATGGCTTTGATCCGTCTGGTTATGGTGGAAGCCGCCAATCTGCCAGACTCGTTTTTTGAAAGGCTGGATAACGCAACTGAAGAGGGGATTATCAGGAGGTTTACAGAGTTTGGACATACCGGATTGCTCCATGTGCCCGATCCTGAAATGGCTACAAAACACTTCGCTGCATTAACGTTTTTATTGGTATTTAATCAACCTAGAAAAACAGAGGCATTGGAAGAGCAACAAATCAAACGTATCATCACTGAAGGCGTACGCGTCTTTCTTTGTGCTTATGCACCTCGTACCAATTAAAACGAAAATCAGCCATCATGCGGATTGCGTTTTTGTTCAAAAATAAAAAAAGGACCGTAAATGTTCATCTTCCATCGATGAATGCTTTCGGTCCTTTTATGTTTATCCTGTACTTTTATGCCTTGGCAGTATCATTATAAAAATATCTAATAAACGACGGTATCGGTTTCCGCCTCTCTTGGTTAACGTCTTCGGAAGGCTCCGCCGCGTGCCAGAGCGAAGAAGATGAGCAGGGCAATAATCGAGCCAACAATGGCTGGAATAATATGAAATCCGCCAATCACCGGTCCCCTTGGTCCCAGCAATTCCGTTCCTAACCAGGAACCGATAAAACCCGCAATAATGTTCCCAAGTACACCGCCCGGTACGTCCCGTCCAATCAAGTTGCCGCTTAACCAGCCAATAAGTCCACCAACAATGAGTACCCAGAGCAGATCCATGGATTGTTCTCCTTTCTTCGGGTTTATTACAAGTTATGTTGGGCTGAGTGGAATATACCTCACCTTCCAGTTGGTGGAGGAAACTAAAGCGCCTGTGCTAAGATGGGTTAATAATTGATTAAAGCTGGTGAAAACAAGGCTAGATAGGGGTGTACAGTTGAAGAAAATCCTAGTCATTGATGATGAAATCGCAATTCGAGATTTAATTGAGCTGGTGCTAAGGCGAGAAAACTACGATGTGCAGACCGCAGAGGACGGCAAAACGGGCTTGCAGCTGCTTGACTCTTTTCAACCCGATTTAGTCGTACTTGATCTGATGCTGCCAGACTGCTCTGGATATGACTTGTGTAAGGAAATAACCGGAAAGCGTGCCATTCCAGTGATCATGCTCTCTGCCAAAAATGAGGTAATCGACAAGGTGTTGGGACTAGAGCTAGGGGCGGAAGATTACATGACCAAACCCTTTGACAATCGTGAATTGCTCGCTCGGATCAAGGTTATTCTGAGAAGAAACGAGAGCAGGGAGGACACAAGTGAAGGGACAGAAGTGCAATCGACACGTATCATTCATGAAGAGCTGACTTTTGACCTGGAGAGCCGAAGAGTGCTGAAAAACGGTGTACCCGTGTCTTTAACGGCCAAAGAGTTTAAAATTCTGGAAACGTTACTGAAAAGGCCAGAAAAAATCTTTACCCGGGACGAACTGCTGCAGATCGGATGGGGATATGACTTTATGGGAGACAGTCGCAGTGTGGATATGACCATCATGAGATTACGGAAGAAGCTCGAGGATAACGCGGACGAACCGAAGTATGTCAGGACGATCTATGGATTTGGCTATCAACTTGGAGGTGGCGAGGCCTGAAGTATGCAACCCGGTTACTGCTGAATTATTTATTTTTCTCCGTGCTCTCCTTTGGCATCATCATTTTTGCGGTGAATAAAGCCATCGATTACTACAGCTTCATTACCATTGAGAAACAGATGATGGAGAAGGCAGATCTGTCGGAGTTGTCCTTCCGTGAGGTGTTGGCACAGCATAGGTCATCGTCAGGAGAGCCCCAGACGAAGGAAATTGCCAGACTTGCTCTGGAGAAACTGAAAGCTTCAGGCAAGGAAGTACGTATCTATGACAGCTCCAAGCAATTGCTGGGCCTGGCTGTGGATGGCATCATCATTAATGATGGCAAACCGCTTATTTTTGACAAAAATATTGAGAAAGCACTGAGCGGCAGTTATGCCTACACCGTTACGGAAAATCATCTGCTTTATTTTGCGACACCCATTCAGGATCAATTCTACGAGAACGCTTATGTGTATGAGTTCGTGGAGGACATTTCCTACTTTTATGCAATTATGGATCAAATCCGTTATATCCTGTTTGTCGGCGCAGGCGGATTTATTATACTGATTACATTATCCAGTCTGTGGATTGCCCGCAACACAACCAAGCCGATTAAACTGTTGCTTGGCGCTGCGCAAAGTTTCTCTAGACAGGAGTTTCGGAGAGTCCAACTAAACCGGAAGGATGAGCTGGGCATGCTAGCAGATGGGCTGGATTCCATGGGGCGGCAGCTTCATGATTACATTCAGTACCAGAAACAATTTGTCTCCAACGTATCTCACGAGTTAAAAACACCATTGGCAGCCATTCGTGGTTTCTCTCAATACTTGGTTGAAGGGGAGACTGAGAACAAGGAACTGCAAAAAATCTATGCTCATCTGCTGCAGGAATCAGATCGGCTGACGCGCTTGATTAATGAACTGTTGTTGTTATCCCGATTCGACAAAGCTGGTTCCAGCGAACTGGAAGTTGAAAAGACGGAAATGAATGAACTGATTCAGGAAGTCACAATGAATATGGGAGCCAAGGCTAAGGATAAAGGGATCGAGATCAAAGTTAGTAAAGTGGAGGGAGGATCGGCAGATGGAGGTCTGACAAGAGTCTACGCCGAGGTCAATCCAATGTTGATGTCCCATGCAATCGCCAACCTTGTGGACAATGCCATCAAATACTCAGGAAGTCACTCACAGATTAAAGTAGAGATGGAGCATACGCCAAGTGAGGTGGTTATACGTATACGTGATCAAGGGATCGGCATCGCGGGCGATGAGCTGGAGAGAGTGCAGGAACGTTTTTACCGGGCGAAAAATGCAAGCACAGCGAACGGTTCAGGTCTTGGACTTTCCATTTGCAAAGAGATTGTAGAGCGGTTTAATGGATATATCGACATGGAAAGTCAAATTGGGGAAGGTACAACCGTTACGATTGTTTTGCCTCGTTCGTAGACCTGCATCTAAACCCAAGCCTGAATAGGTAACGTTACAAGATTGGTACATTTCTGTTATGAGACTAACAAATGTTTTATTTATAATCACTTCATAAGAACAAATCACACATTTATGGAGGGATCATGATGAAGTTAACAAAGAAAGCTGCAGGTTTTATCGTACTAGGTGCTTTACTAACGGTGGCATTAACGGGCTGTCAGTCCAGTGATGCTACGCCCCCAACAACCGGACAGAACACAACGAATGAACAAAGCAAAGGCGAAGGAGCAACCAATTCTACTGCGCCTGCTTCAGAAAATTCGGAAGAAAAGGGTACTGAAGCGATTAAGGAAGGTTCGATGGAAAAGGAAGGCAATGTGGTGCTGAAGGAGCTTGCTTTTGTCTATAATGAGCACACCATTGCGATTTCGGATACAGCGAATGAAGATCAGATGGAACAGATGCTGGGCAAACCCGATAACCTGAAATCTCATACGTACAGTGCCGACGATGGAACAAACATGGATACGTTAATCGGTTTTACAGAAAAAGTGTACACGTATCCTGGTCTGGAGATTAAAACAATCAGTATACCGGAGGGGAAACAAGACTCCATCTTTCATATTGAAATCACAGACCCCAAGTATGCGACAGTCCGAAACATTAAAGCAGGAGACAGCCTGGATACACTCAAAAACGCCTACCCTGAGGGGAAACTGCTTGGTGATGGAGCTCCAGATGAGGAGGATGACTTCCGTTACGAGCCATCCAATTATGTGGATGTGATGTCGTTTCATATCAAGGATGCCAAGGTGGAGAGCATTCAGATCTACAGCCTTCTGGACTAATATTTAGGAATCGATGTTGGTAAGCCATTCATACGATTCACCTTTAACACCTGAATAACAATGAAAAGTTAACCCTCATACTCCTGAAAAGGAGCATTGAGGGTTAACGTAGTTTTAGGACCTTTAAATTAAGCGCTGCTTGGGCAAATGCATAATAACGTTGAATTGATCACCATGAATTTCGATTTTGATCTCCCCGCCGTGCAGCTCAACGATACTTTTCACAATGGACATCCCTAGGCCGGAGCCTTCTGTCTGGCGAGATTCATCTGCTCTTTTGAACCGTTCGAACAACTCTTCCGCAGCAAAATCAATCTCATAAGCAGCAGTGTTTTGAATTTTGAATAGCACCAGATCATCAGACTCATCCAAATAAATATAGATTCTGGTTCCCGGAAGCGAATATTTCTGCGCGTTGCCAATTAAATTTTCGAATACACGCCAAATTTTATTGCCGTCCAAATGTGCATGGATCGGGAATTTCGCAATCCTCTCCCGAATCACAGGCGACGCTTGTCCCATACTGGTGTTGGACTCGGCAATCGCCTGTGTCAACAATGTCGCGACATCGACGTACTCAATATCCAGCTCTACTGTACCGCTGGCCATCTTTGAGATTTCGAACAGGTCTTCAATCAACAGCTTCATCCGTAGCGCCTTCCGGTCCAGGGTTTCAATATAGGCTCGGGTGGTCTCACTAGACAGATCTTCTTTTTTTAATAAATCAACATAGTTGATAATAGAAGTAAGCGGGGTTTTCAAATCATGTGATACGTTGGTAATCAGCTCTGTTTTTAACCGTTCGCTCTTCATCTGATTCTCCAGCGCGCTTTGATACCCGGCCTTCATATTGTTAATATAGCCAGCAAGCTTGGATAGATCATCCTTGCCGGTATCCTGAATTGTGTTCTGAATGTTCCCTTCGGCAATCTCTTTGCTCCCGTTGATAATGGCGATGAATCTTCTAAGCTTGGAAAGTATATATGGAACCAAGAACAACACGTAGAGCAACAAATAAAGTAGAAGCCACCCCTGTCCGTAATATGTGACTGCCTGCCAAATACAAATGCCGGCTATCGCGGTTAGCAAAAGCATCATGATGAGGCCAAACGTTAGTCTCCAGTTTTGTAAACTGGCTCTAAGACAGGTTCTCCAAATATGAAAGTAATCCATCAGCAGACTGCCATGCCAGAAGGAACGCCTACTATGGGGTGCCTTAAAATAAAAAACCAGTCTGCTTGCCAGCAGGCAAAGAATAATTAAGGCAAGCAGTGTCTGGATGTAACTTGAGGTTGAATAGCTCAGACTCAACCCCGTGTATGAATACCTGTTTATGAGTACGAGGCTCCATAAAATCGCGGCGACAATGATGACAATAAGGTCGATTGGAACCTTCCGATCGGCTTTATTTTTTCTCGATTTTGTATCCAATTCCCCATACCACCTTTAAATATTTTGGGTCTTTGGGATTGATTTCAATTTTTTCACGAATGTTTCTCACATGTACGGCAACCGTATTGTCTGAAGTGAAGATCAGTTCATTCCACACGCGCTCATAAATCTCTTCGATTGAGAAAACCCTACCCTTATTCTCCATCAGCAGCTCCAAAATTTTGTATTCTTTCGGGGTCAATCTGACGTCCTCTCCATCTATCTCAACAGTCTTCGAGCTTTTGTTCAGCACGAGTCCTCTTACTTGAATGAGCTCATCCCCGTTTGACTGGAAGGAACCTAAATTCGTAAACCGGCGCAGCTGAGATCGGACTCTAGCGATCAGCTCAAGAGGATTGAACGGCTTCGTAATATAGTCATCAGCCCCAACGTTGAGTCCCAAAATCTTGTCGTTATCTTCTGACTTGGCGGAAAGCATAATGATCGGTATATTTTTGTTTTCACGAATTTTAAATGTCGTTTTAATTCCATCGAGCTGTGGCATCATGTTGTCCATGATAATAAGATGAATGGTTTCTTGTTCAAGAATTTCCAGCGCCTCCAATCCGTTAGAGGCAGTTAATACATCCACATCTTCGCTTTTCAAATAAATAACGAGCGCTTCTCGAATTTCCGGTTCATCGTCTACAACAAGAATGTTATTTATAGCCATTATTTCTCACCTTCATCACGATATTTCTTATACTTACTAATCCGGAACTCATGTATCCAGAAAATTCAACATGGCCGGGGAGAGCGTCTGCAAGCATCAGCTCCTCTGGTGATTCTTCCTGATCCGTGTAAAATCCATGCACCCCGAACCTGGACAGAATCTGCATAACCGGTCTGCTGTTGACGGTGTGAACATAACTTTTCACCCCAAACTTATGTAGTGTTGGAACTAAATTGGGGTTTAGATACACGCGGTATACAGGCATGGCAACCGCTGTCAGTTGTTTGTCCCTAACGAATTCTACAATACTTTCGGCGGAGGCGCCAGTTTTGTAAAGTGAATATATTTTGTTTGGAAAGGGGTGGATTCCCATAACCGCGTCATACATTTCCGGGCTGAAAATTTCAGGTATAATCCGGTTGAGCAGTGCAGGATCCGTACGTCGAACCTCATTGACTAGATGCGCAAACTGCTGCTGAATTTGCTCTTTGCTGCCTGCTTTCGTATCCACAATTAAGTCAAAATCAGGATATTGCTGCATCAGCTGCAGTATGTCTGGCAGTGTAAGAGGGTGGAATCTTCCCATGATAAGCGACTTTGCAAATTGAATCCTTGTTACGTTTCGTCCGCGATGAGCCGCCAAATCCGGCTGTAGCCTCTGCGACCAATCATGTCTGGCTACAAGCTTCCCGTCCGTCGTCTGCACAAGATCAACCTCGAACAAACGGTACCCTCTATTGTAATTGGTTATAAATGCCTCATAAGAATTGGTGTAACTAGCCCCGTTAACTCCACCAAATGCATGTGCAATAAGCCTATTTTCCTGCCAGTCGCTGGTGCCAGCTGTAGATTCCAGCTGATTCTGACCTGTCCTAACAAGCCCCCAGTTGCACCAGATCATTCCTGCCGTAATGACTATGAGTAAGCTTAACATCATCGTTTTCTTCATTCGTTCTGCTCCTTTGTTATCCCGATGTAAGTCATACTACAGGACTCAAATGAAGAAGGAGTGGTATAAAAACGAAGGAATTTATGAAGTTTGTACATTTCACTACCAAACGAGATTTCTTCTCTGAAGACCTCTCTCCGAACCTGTATGGATTCTTAAAGTTCTCATAAGATAGATACTAGCATTTTCAACCTCTTTTTTATTGTTCGAAAATTTTCGAATTATGTATTGCAGCTATGTGGGAAGTGTGATATATTTCTTTTCAGGCCAAACAGTTCGAAAATATTCGAACTGAAAACTATACTACGTAAGACAGTATAGAAAATACAGGAGGTAATAACATGTCCAATACAGCAACCGCTGGCAATACTACTAACTCTCTGAAAACCGATGCAAACATCACGATGTTAAATAATTATTTTCGCTTGTTTGATGCATCTCGCACTGACGATCGGGCTATGAAGGACTTGTTATCCTTATTTACGGAGGATGTCGAAGTTATTTCGAACGGTAGCAGCCGAACAGGATTCGAAGTAGTTATTAAGACTATTTATGAATACAACAAAGACATTAAACATATGTGGGATGCATGGGTACTTCAGCCCGACGGCAGTTATCGAACTAACTGGGCAGTATGCGGTCAAGCAGTAGATGGCACGGTTTTCACCAAAGAAGGTATAGATATTATGCGTTTAAATGAAGAGGGAAAGATTATGTATATGAAGAACGTGCAGACGACTGAAGATGCTTACAATGAATATTTCTCGTAAGGGTAGTTGTTACTTAGGTCTTTGGTAAGAAACAATTGCTGGTTTGCTACATAGTAACCCATTTTTTTGATCAGTAGGCATAATTTTATCGACTTATATTTTAGATTCACAGCATTTGTGGCCTTCAACCGAACTATCCTAAAACTAAAGAAACCGATGGAACTTTACATTTGTAAATGCCCATCGGTTTTTATTTTATCTCAACAATAAGATACCTTCTTATTCTGGTGAAAATAGGTCAGGCTGAATAACTGGGCTAGGTGCGTTGCGTAGAGTGAGCCTCGTGCTAATCTAACATGATTTTCTCGTTAACCATCTGATAGTAATACTCATCCATCTGTTCTGCCGTAACATCTTCTTCAAGATGATATATCCACCACGTCTGCATTGAAGTCGATTGCCAAACTGTTAGAGCTAGATATTAAAAAAGTGATTACGTATCATGGTAACGAAGTTACAAATCAGATTAATGACAGTCTCCAGAAGATTGTAAATATGAAATCTATCATTGACCACGAGTGAGGAGCAATCAACCTGGAAGCAAGCAAAACTCTTTTAATGGAATAACTTATCATGATGAAGTCGTCATTTTCGCGGCTTTGTTTATTTTGTTGACTATTGTCAGGTTAGTGTAATTTCCCGTTTTAGTTAACGTTATAATATAAACAGAGTTCAAGACATGAATACAATAAATGGAGGGGTAGGATTGAACAAGTATGTGTTACATATAGTTGCAAGTGTAATTTGCATATTGTTACCTGCTGTTGGTCTCTTATATGTTTTGTGGGATAGCCACCAACCCAAAATAGGACCTGTAGGAGACGGAAAACCGAATTATCCTTCAATATCTCAATGGATATCCATTAGCTCTTCTTTTATTCTTGGAGTAGTTAATTTACCTCTTTCCATAATTCGATATAGACAAAAGACTAAAGAAGATATTAAAAGTTAATGCTTATTACGCTGACGGGCAGGATAGATGAATTTTGTGAATATACGCCAGGTATGCGAACGATAAAAACATAAACTTTTAAGATTAAAGACATGCTACAGTCTTCAGAATCGCAGAATTCATCAAAGGAAGTATAAAAGAACTAGGCAGTAGAGTGCCTATCGTCAGGCAAGAGAAGGGTGATCACGATAAATCTGAATTAAAGCTGGAGGCGAATGAAATGCTGGAATTAGAGTTTACGACTATAGAGGAGTGGGATGAAGCATTGTGGGCGCGGATGGAGCGAATCTATCATGAGGCTTTTCAACGCGGTGCTAAGACAAAAGCGATTCTGCGCAGTATGCTGGACCGGAAAATTGGTTATTTACACACGGGCGTGCATCATGGAGAAGTGGTTGCGATGGCTGTTACTGGACTGGAGGGGAAGGTTGCGGACCGCATTCTGATCATCGATTACCTCGCGGTTGAACAGAAGCTGCGCGGGTTGGGCTTAGGGACCTGGATGCTGGAGCAGCTCAGAGCCTGGGCGTTAAGGGAACACCGGATCAAAGGTATGATTATCGAGGCGGAGTTCGGGACAACGGAGGCTCATCAGGAACGCATTCAGTTCTGGCAACGCAACGGGTTCATCCTAACCTCCTATGTCCATCAATATAGAATGGTGCCAGAGCCGTATCAGGCAATGATGCTGCCAATGGATACAAGTACGCATGTGCCTGATGATGGTGAAGCACTGTTTCGTTATATCAATGCTTTTCACAAGGTTGCTTACCGGAAGAGTTAGACCGCATTCAATGGACCTGCAGGAAATTACCGTAGAGATTAGGATGAAAAATGATCAATTCTTGACTGCATGGTCAATAACTGATACATTAATCCCATGAGCAGACCAAGAGAATTTGATGTCGATCGTGTATTACACCAGTCTATGGAAGTATTCTGGAATCAAGGCTTCAAAGCAACTTCTTATGAGGACCTTACGCGTACTACAGGAGTCAAAAAGCAAAGTTTGTACTGTGTTTTTAAAGACAAGCGATCGTTGTTCCTGAAGGCGTTGGCACTTTACCGTGAACAGGTTATAGCGAAACTGAAAGAGATTGAAACCCTGGATTCGTCTCCCGTTGATAAACTGGATACCTTACGATATTCCCTTTTAGACGATGAAACTGGCTGCCAAGGGTGTCTAATTGTAAATGCATCACTCGAATTCGGAACAGATGACGAGCAGGTCACCCGCGAAGCTGAGCTCATGGCAGAAGAGATTCAACTGGTATTAGAGAAGATCATAAGTAGTGGCCAGAAACAACAGTTAATTTCCAACCGGTATACGAGTATAGAGCTTGCATCTTATCTAAATAACACCATCCTTGGTGTGAGAGTTATGGAGAAATCTGGTTCATCCCGTGAACAGATCGAGACGGTTCTGCGTACTTCATTTGGCATGATCATGTCTTGATCTTTTTTTTGTGAAATTCTTGACTACGAAGTCAAAAATAAATGAAGGCGGATCAATACACCACGAAACCTTGAAGGAGGTGGGGCTTTTCGATAAAGATCGTGTATTGATTCATTTGGAAGTAACATCTAGTTGTTAACCAGGCTGGTTGCTGTTTAACATCTCCTAGGTCAATTTATATAAAACGAAATATGTGGAGGTTATTATGAATTATTCTCAATCCGTAGAAGCATTGTTCCAACCTATAGAGTTAGGTCACTTGAAGTTATCCAATCGGATCGTGATGGCGCCAATGACGCGTCAATTTTCTCCGGACGGTATCCCGGGTTCGAATGTTGCGGGCTATTACCGCCGTAGAGCAGAGAACGCAGTGGGGCTGATTGTGACGGAAGGGACAATAATTAATCATCCGGATGCATCCAATCAAGCCAATGTGCCGCACTTTTATGGCGAAGCTGCAATGAATGGCTGGGCACATGTTGTATCTGAAGTACATGAAGCTGGCGGTCGAATTATTCCACAGATCTGGCATATGGGAGCCAAAGGTCATGTTAATGATTATTCGGAAGCTGAGATTGCTACAATCGTTCAAGAATTCGCAAAAGCAGCCTCAGAAGCGAAACGCGTTGGGTTCGATGGTGTTGAAATCCATGGAGCACACGGCTATCTAATCGACCAATTCCTGTATGAGAAAACCAACTCTCGTACGGATCGTTATGGTGGAGATATGATGGCTCGCACACGTTTTGCAGTTGAAGTGATTGAGGCTTGCCGTAAAGTAGTGGGATCGGAATTCCCTATTGTACTGCGTTTATCTCAGTGGAAGACAGATGATTATCAGGCTAAATTGGCTGAAACACCGGAATTACTGGAGCAGCTTCTCGCACCGTTGGTTCAAGCTGGAGTCGATATCTTCCACTGCTCCACACGCCGTTTCTGGGAGCCGGAATTCGAAGGGTCTGATCTGAATTTTGCTGGTTGGACCAAAAAACTGACTGGTAAACCGACAATCACTGTTGGATCGATTGGTCTTGATGGTGACTTTACAAGTCTGTTCACAGAAGGTAAAGGCGCAAGTAACGTCGGTATAGAGGGATTGGTACAACGACTTCAGAATGATGAGTTTGATCTGGTTGCTGTAGGCCGTGCTCTTCTAGTCGACCCTGAATGGGCTAAGAAAATTCAAGAAGGACGTACTGGTGATCTGGTTCCATTCACAAGAGAGGCGATGACTGTACTTACTTAATTGTAGTTATAATCATTAGGAATATGTATTAATCAAACACACCTTTAAGAGAATGAAACCTTGTCGTAAGATAGGGGAGATCATCTTGGAGGTGTGTTTGTAATGGCAACCAGAGTGAGTTATCCGGTAGAATTAAAGATGAAAGCCATAGAAATGAGACTGGCAGAGGTTTCAGTTTCGGAATTGAGAATTGCACTGCTTTGAATTTCACGCGGGCAGCAGAAGTCCTGAGCTACGTTCCTTTCAACGTCACGATGCAAATTAAAGCATTGGAAGATGAGCTAGGTGTTCGCCTCATCTTCCGCTCAGTTCCGAATCAAGTGCTCAAGCAAACGCTCTTTGAGGGAACCACGGATATTGTTTATATATTGGATGAACCCATTCGCTCGAGTGGACTTTCCGTGGAACCTTTGCTGGAAGAACATTTCCGATTGTTAGCTCCTCCTGATCACCCACTCGCCAAACGAACTGTGCTGCAATTGGAAGATTTCCATGAAGAAGTGTTCCTGACAAATGAGAAGGGGTGTCCATATCGAACGATGTTTGATCGGTCATTTGAGAAAGAGGGCATTGATAACATTACATATTTAGAGTTTCAAAGTGCTGAAGCCATTAAACAATGTGCAATTTCAGGAATCGGTATTGCCTTTCTTCCTGAGATCGTCGCTGAATCTGAAGTTGAACGTGGAGAACTTGTTGTCCTCCCATGGCATATTCCGGACTTGCAGGTATATACACAGATGTTGTGGCATAAAGACAAGTGGCTTTCACCAATGATGTTATCTTTTATAGAAGCAACCAGGGAAGTTTTTGGTTCACAGAATGAAAATAAAACCGTATAGCTTATGTATGAGACATCAAACTGTTGAGCACAGTAAAACGCTGTTGAAAGTAGGGAGACATTATTTATGATTCCATTAGTATACGACCAGATTAACCATTGGGGAAAAGACGATGAATTTTTCCTTGCATTGTTAAAGAGATTAAAAGTAGACTTCATAGCTGACTTGGGCTGTGGAACAGGAAGATGGACTACTCATCTTGTTCAGTGCGGTTATAAAATTACCGCTATAGATCCCAATGAAGAAGCGATTGAATTGGCGAGAAGTAAAGATAATTCTGGAAATGTGAATTGGATTATAGGTGATAGTGCAGAATTACAAACCAATACCTATGATGCGGTAATTATGACAGCTAATGTTGCACAGGTATTTCTTACAGATGATAGTTGGAAGCGAGTAATCTCAGACGTATTCCGATCCCTAAAAATTGGGGGTCACTTTATTTTTGATACAAGAAACCCTTTGGTAAAAGTATGGGAAGAATGGGAGAAGGACAAAACTCCTGACTTAGCTAAAGATAAACTAAGCGGAGATCCTTTAGAAATTTATACAGAATATGAAGGGTTTGAGGGAGATATTTACACTTTCTATGAAATTGTAAAAAATACAAAAACAGACGAAGTGTTAGTTCATGAAAAAATGCAGCTAAGGTTTCGAAATCAAGACGAATTCGATGAATCGCTGAAACAAATCGGTTTTTCGAAAATTAAAACATATGGTGATTGGGAATTCAAACAAGCAAATTCTGAGAATAGATCGTTTATTTTTCATTGTGTAAAATAGCAGTTAGTTAAAAAATGTCGAGGGACAAAAACATGATCCCATTGAAAGTCGCTATTTTAGCGGCTTTTTTATTTATAACTCCAAAACATTGTTTCGTTCAAAATCCATTCAATGAAATTTGTTCATATATGATGAACTGGAGTATGATGGGGGAAGGCGATGCTGATAATTACCATATAATCAATGCCAAGTATAGAGTAATTTTATGTAGGTCTAAAGCTTTTGGACCCGGCTATACAACACCATACTATCTTGAAGGGGGACATCTGTTTTGGATGAGCAGTTTCTAGATTTATTGGCCGAGAAATATGATACCGAAGAAAAAATTATAACAGAGATCATCAACCTTGAAGCGATCTCCAATCTCCCGAAGGGAACCGAGCATTTTGTCAGTGATTTGCATGGGGAGTTCCAGGCTTTTCAGCATGTACTAAGAAACGGTTCGGGTACCGTCAAAGAGAAAATCAAAGAATTATTCCGGAAGGTTTGGACGGATCAAGAAATCAATGATTTTGCGGCGTTGGTTTATTACCCGGAAGAAAAAATACAGCTGGTTATAGGGGAAATGAGCAATAAACAGGCTTTGAACCAGTGGTATAGACTAACAATTGAACACATGCTTAAGCTTATTTCTTATGCCTCTTCCAAGTATACACGCTCAAAATTGCGTAAAGCTCTGCCGGAGCAATATGTATATATTGTAGAAGAGCTTTTATACAAGACGGATTCGACCAACAATAAGGATCCTTATTACGAGGAAATATATCGGCAAATTATATCCTTGGGCCAGGCGGACAATCTCATTATCGGCCTTGCTTATACGACACAGCGCCTGGTGGTTGACCATCTTCATGTGGTTGGAGATATCTATGACCGGGGGCCGTACCCCGATAAAATTATGGATACGCTGATCAACTACCATTCTGTAGACATACAGTGGGGGAACCATGATGTCCTCTGGATCGGAGCCTACGCAGGTTCTCTGGTCTGCCTTGCGAATATTATTCGGATCTGCGCCAGATACGATAATCTGGACATCATTGAAGATGTATACGGAATCAATCTGCGCCCACTGCTAAACCTGGCGGAGAAATATTATGAAGACAATCCGTCCTTCAGACCTAAGTTACAGGCTGGCCATCATGTATCGGAGCAGGAAATTCTGCAGATCACCAAAATTCACCAAGCCATTGCCATGATTCAGTTTAAACTTGAAATCCCGATTATCAAGAGACGCCCATACTTTAATATGTCTGAAAGACTTTTGCTGGAGCAGATTGATTACGACAAAAATGAAATCAACATCTGCGGTAAAACGTACCTGCTGGAAAACACCTGTTTCGCAACCATAAATCCGCAGAAGCCTGAACAATTGCTGGAGGAAGAACGCCAGGTGATGGAAAAGCTGCTGTTTTCCGTTCAGCATTCCGAAAAGATGGCCAGACATATGAATTTTCTTATGAAAAAGGGTAGTCTTTATTTAAAATACAACGGGAATTTGTTAATCCACGGCTGTATTCCTTTGGATGAAGAAGGAAATATGGAAGAAATGCAGATTGAAGACAAGACATATGCGGGCCGTCAATTGCTTGATGTTTTTGAAGATTATTTACGTTACGCCTTTGCGCATCCGGAAGAGACAGAAGATCTGGCGACGGATATGGTATGGTACATCTGGACAGGGGAATGCTCCTCGCTATTTGGAAAGAGAGAAATGACCACTTTTGAACGGTATTTTATCCAAGATAAAGAAGCACATAAGGAGAGAAAGAACCCTTACTACCATTTACGTGAAAATGAAGAGATCACTCGAAAAATTTTGCAGGAGTTTGATTTGAATCCAGATCACGGACATGTCATTAACGGTCACACGCCAGTCAAAGAAAGTCGTGGAGAGAGCCCTGTTAAAGCAAACGGAAAAATGATCGTGATTGACGGCGGTTTTTCCAAAGCCTATCAGTCCACAACGGGCATTGCCGGATATACCTTGTTATACAATTCCTTTGGTATGCAGCTCGTCGCCCATCAGAAATTTAATTCAAAAGAAGATGTGTTATGTAACGGAACGGACGTGTTATCTCTAAAAAGATTGGTGGACAAAGAACTGGCGCGGAAGCTGGTGAGGGAAACCAATGTAGGCGAAAAGCTGCTGTGGAAAATCTCAAATCTGAAGGATCTTCTAGAATATCGCTACATGAAATGAAACGATTGCTAAAAATACACACATGGATCAACTGTTTGAGTGCAATTTGACGTAGACGCTCGTATTGGGCAGGGAAGTAAGAATACCCTGTCTGTGCGAGCCTTTCTTTTGTAACAGTACGATGTAACAACAAACTTTATGACTTACAGTTGAACTAACCGAGGATTTTCAATTGGTGGAGAGGAGGAAGATATGGGCTACAATTCACGGAAGGAAGCAGTATTTGAGGCGAAACGGGTCCGTAACTGTACCATAGCGGCAGGTCGTCGTCATACCGTTGCTCTTAGATCTGACGGAACAGTAATAGCTGTGGGTGATAATAAATACGGTCAATGTAAGGTAAGCGATTGGTGCCATATCGTCGCAGTTGCGACTGGTAATGTTCATATGGCTACGAACACCGGTAATGCACATACAGTTGGTCTTAAATCCGATGGTACGGTAACAGCTATCGGTTGGAATAAGCATGACCAATGCAATGTAAGCGAATGGCGCAATATAGTAACCGTTTCGGCAGGTTGGTGCCGTACTGTCGGGGTTAGATCAGATGGCACCGTGGTTGCGGTGGGGCGAAATAATGGAGGGGAATGCAACGTGAGCAGCTGGCATGATATTGTATCGGTCACGACGGGTGACTGGCATACAGTTGGTCTAAAAATAGACGGAACAGTAACAGCCGTTGGTAACAATAAGTATAACCAATGTAGCGTAAACGACTGGGGCGACATATTAGCTGTTTCGGCGGGGTATCTTCATACTGTTGGGCTTAGATGGGATGGCACGGTAGTGGCTGTGGGTAGAAATAATGAAGGGGAATGCGACGTAAGCGCTTGGCGCGATATTGTAGCAGTTGCAGCGGGGAGTTATCATACCGTTGGTCTTAAGTCTGACGGGACGATGGTTGCTGTGGGTTCGAATAAACATCACCAATGTGATGTAAGTGGCTGGCACGAAATTAGATCTATTTCTGCGGGGTGTGCCTATACAATTGGACTGAAATCGGATGGTACGATGGTTGCTGTGGGTGATAATGATTATGGACAATGTGATGTAAGCGGATGGAGTAGCATCCAACAATAAAATACTAAAAAAGCAGCAGCTGATGTCGGCTGCTTTTATTTATTTGTCGCGGGACAAGAACATGGTCCAATTGAAGTCGCTAATTTAGCGGCTTTTTGTGCATTGGCTTTTGAATAGCACCCTTAATTACATATTCAAGTATTTTCGCATTTAAGTCAGGAAAATGAAAACTGTGTTTACAGGTGGGAGTTCAAATGATGGAGAAGCTGGTGTGACTTAGTATGATTTGAATCCATCACTTCGTCGTAGCCTAAATATAAATATTTACCTCTTGCATAAAGAACATGTGTTCGGTTTATAATATATACAAACATACGTTCTTAAAAGTACAGGAGTGATTTCAGTGTTGACTAAGCAACGAACCATTATGCTCATTGATATGCAGAGCTTTTATGCTTCAGTCGAAAAGGCAAAAATGCCTCAATACAAAAATAGACCATTAGCTGTCGCGGGAGACCCCGCAAGACGTTCTGGAATTATCCTTGCCGCTTGTCCACTAGCCAAAGCGAAGGGTGTATCTACCGCGGAACCACTCTGGCAGTCTCTTCAGAAGTGCCCTGAACTGATCATTGTGAGACCACACATGCAAGAATACATCGAAGTATCCACTCAAATCATGTCCATTATTGAGGAGTTCACCGATCTGGTCGAACCTTACAGTATAGACGAATTATTCGCTGATTTTACAGGGTCTATGCATCTATTTGGTAATGATCCAGTCGATTTGGCCAAGCAAATTCAAGACAAAATCTATAATGAAACAGGCGTATACGCGAGAGCTGGCATTGGTGAAAACAAAATCATCAGTAAATTATGCTGCGATATGATCGCTAAAAAAGCAGAGGGGGGCATTTTCCACTTAAAGAAAGAGGAGTTACACCTCCATATTGGAGATAAGCCCATCCGCGATATGTGGGGGATAGGCTCAAGAATGGAAAAACATCTGTGGAAGATGGGCATCCGAACCATTAGAGACCTGGCGAATACGCCTCTTTCCAAATTAAGAAGTAAGTGGGGTGTTAATGGAGAAGTCATCTGGAGAGTCGCAAATGGACTCGACAATTCGCCGGTAACCGTGAACACGCACAGTACACAAAAGGATATCGGAAACGGAATGACCCTGCCTAGAGATTTCACAGAGGCATGGGAGATCGAAGTGGTTATTCTCGATATCTGTACAGAAGTATGCAGAAGAGCCCGGCAAAAGGGACTGATGGGTAGTGTCGTATCCGTAAGTGTGTCTGGAGCGGATTTTGACCACCCCACTGGTTTTCACAGGCAGGTTAAACTGTCTGATCCTACAAACATAACCGTTGATGTATGCAAGATAGCCAAACGCATATTCCATCAACACTGGGATGGGCAACCTGTGCGCCGTGTAGGCGTATCCCTGTCTCAATTATCCAACGCGGATACATATCAACTATCTTTTTTTGATGATCAAGAGCAGAAACGGGCCATTGATCAGGTGATGGACGACATTAAGGATCGATTTGGCGACATTGCCATTCTACGAGCGAGCTCCATTACGGCTGCGGGTCAAGCGATCGATCGAGCATCTAAAATTGGGGGGCATTATAAATGAGCAAAAAACTGGAGGCCAATGGATTATGGGAATCGAGCCGCATGATGCTTCCTCAACATAAAGAACGAATTATACAGCATCGAACTCAAATTCATTATCAAGCGAAACCACTGATCCATGAAGATGAGTGGGAGATTATTACTCAGAATATAGATATGTCGCTCAATTATACATTGCAAGCCACCTTTGAAATATTTACTGAGTCAGGCAATCGGTATAAACACGGGATCGTCACTTCAGTCAGTACCTTTGGGAAGAAAATCAAAATTGAAATGGAGAATGGATTTGAATGGGTCGATTTTGATCAATTGGTCGCTGTAAAACTTGAAGAAGGAGGCGTGTAAATTGCGACAGACTTTCGAGGAACTTTCACTCGTGAAGAGGGTGGTGGAGCTCCCTTATCTTTTAGGTGCTCTGGAGGTAGATAAGCATAAAATATACGCTTCCAACTTCAAAATGAAATCTGTGTATGTTGACTACCTGGACGGTACCCAAAAGAAAATTGCTTTAGAGATGTACAAATCAAAACAAAGGCTAAAGGAACATCATATTAAAATCATAGATGAAGTGAGATCTGAGCTGAGTTTAACGGTAGATTATTCGGTGAGAGGTTACATTCATAAAATGACATTATTATGGAGCAAAGTAAAAGTGGATGTAACCTTAATGCTTACTGAACATATGAACGTTGATATTACTGATTTGCTCAAATGAACATAGAAAATAAGATGTACCTGCGAACAAGCCGCGATGTATATCAAGAAGAATAATCGTCATAATAAGGAAATGTTGCTGTAAGAAGGGAGGTAAGGGTAGTGGATGATCAATCTGCCATGAACACAAAAGAGGAAAATATCACCAAAAGTTTGAACGAATCCTTGGGTAGAATTGAAGAAATCTTTACGAATACTCCCGACTTAATCATCCGAAAGTTAAGCATAAAACAGACCGGAGAACTAGCCGCTATAATCTATATGGAAGAATTGACAGATAAAGCGTCACTTAATCAAAATGTTCTTGCTCCGCTTCAACTAGAAACCGGAAATCCTTCCGGAGATTTCATTACAACAGTGGGTTATGTAAAACCTCACTCCAAGTGGGAAGAGCTCAGACTTTCCATTATACTCGGCTACAGCGTGTTATTTATTGAAGGAAGAAGTACTGCATACGCATTAGATACAAAAGGATTTCCGCAACGCGCTGTTGAGGATCCTCAGCAGGAGCCCTCACTGAAAGGGGCTCATCAAGGATTTATAGAGACAGGTTCTCAAAATATAGCCATGATCCGTCGTTATATTGCGGACAAAGAGTTAAAGGTGAAGCGGTATATTGTTGGGCAGCGGGGACAAACGCCAGTATCTTTGCTTTATTTGGAAGATGTGATCCAGCCGGACATCATTAAAGCACTGGAAGAACGGATTCAATCCATTGATGTGGATGCCATCATTAACACCGGAGAATTGGCTGAATTTATTGAGGACCAACCACTTGCGTTGCTTCCCCAAATGATTACGACAGAAAGACCGGATACGGCAGCTTCTCAAATACTGCAAGGCCGTTGTGTCGTTGTAGTCGATGGTTCGCCAAGTGTTCTGGTTGCGCCAGCTACGTTCATGTCTTTTTTTCAGACGGTTGATGATTACAGTTCCAGATGGTCCATTTCGTCATTCCTCAGAATATTGCGCATCTTTGCCTTTTTCATTGCTATTTTTTTACCTGGAATTTTTATAGCCGTCATTTCGTTTCATTTTGAGATTATACCTTTGAAGCTTCTATTAACGCTTGGTGAGTCACGGGGGCAAGTTCCGTTCCCGCCATTTGTAGAGGCGATTATTATGGAAATAACACTTGAGATGTTAAGGGAAGCGGGAGTTCGCCTTCCAGCTCCAGTAGGACAAACGGTAGGAATCGTTGGCGGTATTGTCATTGGTCAGGCAGTTGTGGAGGCAGGGTTGATCAGCAATGTAATGGTTATCGTAGTGGCTTTTACAGCTATTTCATCTTTTATTATTCCCAATCAAGACATGATGGCAGCTGTACGCATCATGCGGTTCATGATGATGATACTAGCTACCTGGTTCGGGTTTGTTGGACTGGTGGTGGGCATGATGAGCTTCATCGGTCGACTTATAACATTAAACTCGCTCGGTGCCTCCTATAGCACACCTATAGCTCCATTTAGGGCCATGGATTGGAAGGATACCTTACTGCGGGTACCGTTGTGGATGATGAACAACCGCCCCGCAAGCACGAATTCACGCCAGTCAAAAAGACAGGGTAAAAGCAGAGGATGGAAGGAGAATAAATAGAACATGAAGTCATTACGCCCGGTAACGATGCTTCAATTCATTCTTATTATTTCTTCTTTCCAAATCAGTGTTGCTTTTTTGTCTATTCCCAGAGAGCTGGCGAGGCATGCGGGAACAGATGGCTGGATGGTCATTTTCTTAGGCTGGGGGCTGGCCACGATATCCTCTGTAGTAATCGTCAAGCTGATGAAACATAGTCCAGACAGTTCAATACTCGAATTGATTCAGCGTTATACTGGCGTGTGGGCAGCAAAAGTAGCTGCTTTTATATTTATGATCTATTATTTGCTTCTGGCATATGACGGTTACATGATCGCTTCACTCGTTATTAAATTATGGTTATTGCCAAGCACGTATATCTATATTCTAGTTCTGCTGCTGCTCATCCCCACATTCCAGATTGCGCAACATGGTTTTCAGGCGATCGGGCGGTACAGCGAAATAGTCACAATGCTCTCCATATGGATTCCGTTCATTTATATATCTACACTGAGTAATGCCCATTGGCTCTATTTACTGCCCATCTTAAAAGAGGGATGGCTTCCGATTCTTTCATCCGTAAAATTTATGATCTATCCGATGCTTGGCATCGGCCTGGTTTTGTTTCTCTATCCCCAACTAGTCAACAAAGAAAAAGCATTACCTGCCATGATCATCTCCAACACGCTTACTTGCATCGTTTACTTGGGAATCACCCTGATTTGTTACGTGTACTTTAGTCCTGATGAGATCGGGGAGTATAACGACCCCGTGATTAGCATTATGAAGTCCGTTGAATTTCAGTTTATTGAGCGGGTGGAAGTGGTATTCATCGCATTTTATCTGTTCGTGTTTTCTTGCATATGGATTCCCTCCATGTATATTGTCTCGAGATGCTCCGCGTCCCTGGTAGGAAAAGGTCAGGAAAGATTCCACCTTGCCGTGTGGTGTATTGTCATTGAAATTAGCTTTCTCCTCTATCGGCCCAGCTTTATCAAATCTACTCAAATAAACTACGCACTCAATTATATTGGTTTTATGATGGAGTTTGCTCTGCCTGCGGGTATTCTTCTATATGTAGCGATCCGCAAAAAGATGGGTGGGGGGCAACGCACATGAGATGGGTCGGAAAATTCATTATCTCGGTTGTTTCCTGCATTTTATTGGTTGCGCTCGCAGGTTGCGCCAGTGACAAAACCAATTTGGAAGATGCAACGGTTCCTTTGGCTCTTGGGTTGGATGTCAAAGATAAAAAGCTCCATTATTATATATCTGCCCCTGTATTCAGTAAAGACATTCAAAAGAAAAGCCGTGAAGGGGGAGGAATAGCAGAAGGTTTAAGACAGTCGAGAAATCAGCAGGATGCCCAATTTCCCGGTTCGCTTGCGGGACGTAATTTTCAAGTCATCATTGTAGGGAAACAATTGCTTCAATATAAGGATTGGTTTAAAGTACTTGATGTCATGTTTCGCGATCCTCGCAATACGATTACCGACCGCATCATTGCTTTTGACGGTCCTATGGAGGATATTTTTAATTTTCAAGCCAAAGATCAACCGCCGTTACCTTTATTTATAAAAGCAATTGTCGATTCAGGAAGCAGAAGTTCAGCTACGGTAAAAACAACCGCGCAGGAGCTACATAGACAATTGTATGATCGAGCGATGACGCCTTCCATATCGGAAATCAAGATCGAAAATAATAAAATCATGCTAAAAGGAACAACTCTTTTATCCCGAAAAGGGGAGTACAGAACTTCGCTGACCTATCAGGAGACGTCACTTCTTCACATTCTGAAAAATGAAGCTAAACCAGGGGTCAGTCTCACTTTTTCTGTTGATGATTTACAACAAACCATGCCATTTAACATCGACAAAGTGAGTTTTTCTTTAGGTGACATTTCGGTAAAAACGAAATCCTCTCATGAAAAAGGCAGATTTCAATTCAACATTAAAGTGAAGTCGATCGTCAGCATAACTGAAAAGTTTCTTGAATTTGAACTTCTGGAAAATTCCGAGGAAATGGCAAATAAATTAAGCAAGGAAATGAAAAAAAACATGGAGGCGCTTATTAAAAAGTGCCAAAATTATAATATCGATCCTTTCGGGTATGGTTTTTATGCCAGGGCATATCAGTATCCCTTATACAAGGAAGCACAGGCCGACTGGGGGAAAGAACTATCCCGAGCACATTTTGATGTGGAAGTTGATCTTCGAATCGGCGCCACTGGAGCAGTAGAGTAATCGAGTTGAAACGGTTGTTTTGTTGTTAACACCCAATAGTTACATTCTGGTTCCTATCTAATAAAAAGGTGCCTACTTTTCAAGTAGCATGAGAAATTTTAAGATGAAATTTTGTAGAAGATATGCATATTGTGATCGTTCAATTTACCGATTAAGTTGGAGATTAGACGAAAGTAATTGAGGGGATGGTAGCGTCATGCCAATTGAAATCAAAGACATTGTGTCTAAGAAAATATTAAGTGAAGTAAAAGGTTATCTAGATATTGGTTTTACTCATTCACTAAATCCCTATACGGGTTGTGCATTTGCTTGCGAATACTGTTACGTCAGAGAAATGCATATTCAAAAGTTTAAGGATATTCCTTGGGGATCGTGGGTGGATGTCAAGAAAAATGCAGCAGAAAACTATCTAAAGGAAGTCTCTCTTCTACGACGTAAAAACAAACCCATAAGTATATTCATGTCATCAGCCACAGATCCTTATCAACCTGTAGAGCAGAGGGCAAATATTACAAGAAGCCTACTGGAAGAAATGGATAAAAACCCACCAGATTCACTTCAAATTCAAACTAGAAGCCCGTTGGTTGCCAGAGACCTTGATATACTACTGAAATTAAAGGAAAAATGTAGAATTATGGTTTCAATGACAATCGAGACAGATCGCGAAGACGTGAAGCGCATTTTTTCGCCCTATGCTCCTGGAATAAATTTAAGAGTTAAAGCCTTGAAAAAGATAAAGGATGCAGGGATACATACACAAGTATCTATTTCCCCTGTGCTACCTTTTTCACCTAATTTCGCTAACATGATACAGGGCATAACTGATCGAATTTGGATTGATACGCTATTGATTGGTGATGGTCAAATGGGGATGAGATCTGAGCGTTTAGGGATGCCACAATTCTTTGAGGCGAACGGCTGGGACAAATGGTATGAGAGAAGCATTCATCTAAAAGTGGAAAAATATTTTAAGGCAAGGTTCCCATCTGAAATAATTCATGTATCTAAAAACAGCGCATATCCATTTTGATTTTAACTAGCCATTCATTTAATGAGGATCTTGTCCGTTTTTTCTTTATGCAATAGAAATATTGCAGAAACTCGTGTTCGAAGATCAACTTTCTCTTACGAATCAATGGAGGACGCATGAGTCCTCCATTGACTTAACTTGAAGATGTAGAGGAATTTATTCTATTTTGAAATGACCGTGGAGTAACAATTTGACATCATTCACTCTGATGAATATCGTTTGGAAGTTCATCATTGAGTTTCTGGTACCCGAGTCCCCATGTTTCCATAGAGAATATAATTGGTTTCAGTGAATTTCCTAAATCACTTAAGCTGTATTCGACTCTCGGAGGGACTTCTGCAAAAACAGTACGAATGACAATTCCATCCTCTTCCATAGAACGTAAATTTTCAGTGAGAACCTTTTGACTGATCTCAGGTATACTTTTACGAAGTTCTCCGAATCGATGAGTTCCCTTCAAAAGATCCCTCATAACCAATAACTTCCACTTGTTACCTATCAATCCAACTGTCGTAGCGACGGGACACAACGGCAACTCTTTTTTTGAAATCACTACATTATCACCTCCAATAGTTACTATTAGGTTCCTATATAACAAAAAGGTGCCTACTTTCAAAACAATACATTGCTTATATTATAATTCTGTCGATGAAAAATCAAATGAGAATGAATGAAGGGAGGAGGGAGTTTGCAAGAGAGTTTATGGATGCAACTGAGTGAATATTTTTGAATCATATGTTAACGTTCTTGAATTCTTGGAGACAGCATTTAAAGATCAGTTTATTGGCATTGATGGGTTCTACACTTATCGGAGTTACATTAGGTACCTTATCAACTACATACGGTCGTTCCGAGAAATGGGACCTAATGAATACAGTATCCGGGTTACAAGGTGTGTCCATGTCTTTACTTGAATCTGTACAAGGGATAACTTCTCTGTAACCTAAAGATAAAATAATAGTTACAAAAAGGTTCCTATGCAACATTAAGGTGCCTACTTACCAATTATCTAAAGTAGAGATAAAATTTAAGTGAAGGCATATGCTCACGAAAATAGAAAGGGGTTTAAATATGACGATTACAGAAAACAAACAATTGATGTATCGTTTCACGAACTTCATTAATACGGCAAGCAAAGAACTTGCTGAAGAGTTGATTGCTCCAGATGCTGTTTTTTATGTACCTATGCAAAAAGAACCAATGAATGGTCCAAGTGGTTATCTCTCCATAATTCATATGATGAGATCTGGTTTTTCCGATATACAATGGACTGTTAAGGAGCTGGTAGCAGAAGAGGATCTAATAGCAGCTCATTTTGTCATGAAGGGCACACAAGACGGAGAGTTTCTCGGGTTTCCACCAACGAGCAAAAAAATCGAAGTAAATGCAATGAATTTTTATCGGATCTCTAATGGCCAAATTATTGAAGAGTATGGTCAACCCGATATGCTTGGCTTGCTTCAACAAATAGGGGCAATTCCAAAAGCATAATTACATCTCATTGATCTGGGCATCGTTCCTAAAAAATTGGGAGTTGGATAAATAGATTAAAGTCGAAGAGGGAATGCATTTTGCACTCCCTCTTCTTAGTGATTTTACAATTAGGAAGATATAATCTTCTAGTTTTAGCCTAGTTTTCGCGAACCATTGAACCACACGGATTGGATTGACAAGGTATCTGAAATATTAGTGATCGGATCACCGTTTATGAGAATAAGATCAGCACGTGCA
This sequence comes from Paenibacillus sp. FSL k6-2145, assembly GCF_037976585.1. NCBI lineage: Bacteria > Bacillati > Bacillota > Bacilli > Caryophanales > Paenibacillaceae > Paenibacillus > Paenibacillus sp. FSL k6-2145. Next base: position 5,858,166 of record NZ_CP150267.1, read on the forward strand.
CCCTCGGTAATCCGACCACGATCATGTAGATTAAAGCAACGGGCCGGTTTGGAAGTAGCCGACTGAAGAGCTTCGATCGGAGTGAACCCAGCCTTCACCAGCAGCTGCATTTCGTGGTGAACACTGGCCCCATGAGCAAGGCCGCCAAGGTTCGGAACTGGAACCGGTGCGACATCCGTCCCTACAAGAATATCAACTCCGGCACGGTGAAGATCCATCACATTTTTAAAGCTGTTCTCCATATTGCCTTGTGGGAATGTATTGAAGCTTGAGTTCAAAATATCGATCCAATCCGGACTTAATTTGGAATGAACTCGTGGATCATTAGCCAATTCCGATGCCGGATTACCAATAATTGATGAATTCAAAACCAAGCACGGTGTAACAAAAGCTCCAGAATCAGCTATGGATTTAACCAATTCGGACGTGTACTCGGGTCTGTCGATAAACAAGTGGCCCAAACCGTCGACTCCAAAATCGATGGCTGCTTTCGATGAAAGAGCCGTCAAAACGTGGGCAATGACCAACTTATCGAACTTGTGGGCTTCAGTAACGGCTGTTTTTAGAATCTCATCACTTAGAACAGGCAGGCCGGGTGCACCCATAACCGTTCCCTCTTCAATCATGATCTTAATATAGTCAGATCCATTCTCCAATTGGGTATGCACATGTTTGATCGCTTCTTCAACCGTCGTCACTTGAGGTATTTCGTCGTGATCGTGAGCGTAAGCGGCCAACATTGCTTCCCGGTCTTCCTCCGATAACTGCTCTAGTTTCTTTAATACGAATTCAGGTATTTCATCTCCATCAGGCAGTAATTCATCTGGGTGCCCACCAGGAGCGGTAATCGCTGTACCAGCAGATCGGACGTCTGCGATGTCATCGACATTTTTTAGCTGAATTTCGCGCCCTCTTTTAGTAAAATCGCCGTTCATTTCGAGTTCTGTTGTAACACCGAATTTTAAGGCATCTCGTAATCCGCCAATTGAGGTATGAACATGTGCATCAATTAGACCAGGTATTAATGTCGCATTTTCTCCATCGATAATTGTTGCGTCGCTTGGGATGTCTCCGCCCACTGAAATAATGGACACCCCTTTAATGACAATATGTCTGGGAACAATAATTTGATATCCATCAAAGATTCGTACATTTGTAATCGCCGTAATTTTTTCTAACCCAGCATTCTGATTTAATTTCTCCATCATAACTCCTCCTAATGTGTTTGTGATTCAACACTTCGGAGTATAACTGTTAGATATCTAACAGTCAATAGTCTAACTTTTGTTTGACAAGCCTACTGGGATCACTGTATATTTTAGCTACTTACAATTAGATTCCTAACAATTACAGAGGGGACGATGGACGGTCATGCATTCCCGAGAAGATACGCCTTATATGGATTTGTTTCAAATTATCGGTCTTAAGTTAAAGAAAAGAGCGGATGAGAGTATAAAAGAGCTAGGATTAAGTTCTCAACAAGGAAAAGTAATCGATTATATTTATGAGAATCAAGACAATCATATTATTCAAAAGGATCTTGCAGATCGGTTTCATTTGCGTGGGGCAAGCGTTACAAGCATGCTTCAAGGTTTAGAGCAAAAAGGTTTCATCGAACGTAAAATCCCGGCCAATAATGAACGGCAAAAAAATATTTATGTATTACCAAAAGCGGTTGACTTAATTGAAGACTTCAATAACTCATTTCAAAAAGTGGAGGATGAAATCGTTCAAGCCCTTAATGACGAGGAGAAGCAAATCTTAAAGAAATTACTGATCAAAATTAATGAACGCATATAACAGACGGGCAGGCAGAGGTAATCGGTGGCGTACTGGTTGGCTTTTTTTGTGGTTGTTTTACGATAGGGTGGAGCTGGCTGAACGTGGCGGCTTATGTTTATTTTGCCATGCACAGGGTGAACGATTATCATTAATTAGTTTATAGTCGTTCGTTTTTTTCTTGTTTATTCATTCTCTTTTTTTCTGAATTAATTCATTTAATATAATAGATTCAAAACACTCGTCAAGAACTTCGCTTAATTAAAAAATAGAGGAGTAACTTATGAAAGAAGAAATTATAAAAAAATATTTCTCTATGTGGGTAACTAGAGATTTTACGTTTTTAGATATGTATTTTTCTGATGATATTATCTACCGCGAATGTTATGGAGCAATGTATGTGGGTATAGAGGAAGTCCATTTGTGGATCAAAAAAATGTTACTCAAGCAAGTTGTTTTAAAATGGAAGATTAAAAATATTCATCAAGTAAATGAAACCTTATTTTTTGTAGAATGGTATTTTAAAGCAAAAGAAAAACAACTTTATTCATTTGATGGGATATCAATGATTAGATTTGATGGAAATAAAATCCGATTAATAGAAGAGTATGAAGCTACACATGAAACTTTTAGACCATGTAAGATTGATTAAAGATGTCGAGGGACAAGAACATGTTCCTATTACCGAATAGGTGTATTCGTTATTTTGCACTTTAATTCATCAAGCTAACGGGAAACAATGTTCCATAAAACCAAAGGAGGCCGCCGATCAATAGGATCGGCGGCTTTATTCGACTACCGGGTGGAAACTACGCTTTGTGAAGAAGATTATGCAACGGTGGTGAAAGAAGCTTTACTTCAATACCCAATCAATTGGGTAAAAACTTGTCGTCTCCGCCTTTTAACGTCTTCGGAACGCTCCACCGCGTGCCAGAGCATAGAAAATCAAGAGAGCAATGATCGACCCGACGATCGCGGGTATGATATGAAATCCACCCACCACCGGCCCCCTCGGTCCCAACAGTTCATACCCTAACCATGATCCAACAAAGCCAGCAATGATATTTCCGAGTACGCCTCCCGGCACATCCCGTCCAATCAGATTTCCGCTTAACCAGCCAATTAGCCCACCGACAATAAGTATCCAGATTAAATACACGAATTGGTCTCCCTTCCATTGATTTATTACAAGTTATGTTTCGTTAGGGGGAATGTTGCGGATCATCTGCGAATCGACCACTAAACCATTTCCATTTTAATCCAAGGATAGTAAAATCGGTTGTACCACCACTAGTATGAATGCTGGTGCAGATGGGGAAGGAGATGGCCAGCATAGAAAGGAGGCGCTCAGGTGTTTATGTTTCGAAGTCCTTTTATTATAGCCTTGTTGATGACGTTTCTGATGTCAGGCTTGTCTGCTTGTTCTGAGTCAGAGCAATCGGAAGATAGGGGTGCTTCGACAAAGGCTGACTTCACGGAGCAGATACAGAGCCTTAATCTGAATCTGGAAGAACCGTCATGGAAGCTGGATACCACCCCCGTGAATCTAACGTGGTTCGTTGGAGCCGAATGGTACGGGCATACTTGGGGTGAGAGCCTGACTTCCAAATATGTCACCCAAAAAACAGGGGTCAATATCGAATTTGAAGTATCCACTGGTGAACCAAGCGAGATGTTATCACGGATGTTGACGACCGGTAGTCTGCCAGATTTGATAACCATCGGCTCCTGGGAGAGTGCGGTTAACAAACTACGGGAGAGTAATCTCATCTATGCCCTGGATGAGCTAGCCAACCAGTATGATCCTTACTTTTACAAGGTAACAGGTGATGGTGCTCTACAATGGTATCGGCAGGAAGACGGCCATACCTATGTCATCCCCAATGATGCGTACAGTCCCGAACAGATGCGTTCAACCGGCTTGACGGGAGCGAACCAAACCTTTCTCGTACGTAAAGATCTGTATGAGTCGATGGGCAAACCGGACCTTACCTCACCGAAAGGTTTTCTAAATGCATTGCAATTGCTGAAGAATCAATATTCTGTTTATAAAGGCCAGCTGATCAGTCCGTTTTGGGCACAGGGGAATGCATCCTATGGGATGACCGAATATTTGCAAAATCTGCTTGCGATCCCCCATGAACAGAACGGTAAAGTATACGACCGAATGACAGATCCCGATTATATTGAGTGGCTGAAAACATTTCGTATCGCTTACGAGCAGGGCCTGATTAATGTTGATTTTCTGGTCGACTCCAGTGCACAGGTTCAGGAAAAAACCAACCATGTCCAATATTTTATGATGATTCGGGAATGGACAGACATATCGGACCTCAATTCGAAATTGGAAGTCCTTACGAATCAGAGTTCATACTATATTGCTGTAGATGGGCCCCGGAGCAGCAGGGGAGAATCCGCCAAACTGTTTCCCGGCAGCATGGATGGCTGGATGGTTACGATGATTAGCAGATCCACGGAAAACCCTGAACGAGCCATCCGATTTTTGACCTATCTGGCCAGTGAAGAAGGCCAACGGGATTTATTTTTGGGCAAAGAAGGTGAAACCTGGGCGATGAAGAACGGCAAACCGCAGTTGACGGCGGCAATGGTCCAGTTGCATGACACGGATAGGGAGCGGCTGGAAAAGGAATATGGCATTATGGATACCTACTGGATGCTGCGAAACCCTGCTTTTGTTAACAAGTGGAGACCAGAGAATGCCCCATCCATTAAGCAAATGGAGGAGTTCGCCAACCAACAGGCCGATCTCGATAGCAGCATCTATAAGGGACTAGATCCAATAGGGGATTCCGATATCGCGTTAGCCTGGTCACGTATTTCTCAGAATTGGGAAGAAGTGCTGCCAGAACTGATTACAGCGAAGGATGAAGCTGCCTTTGACAAAATTTTTGAGAATTTTCTGATACGTCGTGTGAACTACGGCTTTAACCAGGTGATGGAATATCGCCAGGCTGAACTGGAACTGCGGAAAGCCAAGATAGCCAGATAACCATTCCCTACATTGTTAACTAACAGCTAACTGGTGATATATGGTATATGGTATAACAAAGGTGGTGAATACATCAGAATGAAATACCCGCTAACGAGATTGAGGAAGCTTTATCGCAATGCCCGTATATCCCAAAAGCTGTTTCTGGCATTTAGCCTGATGATTGCCATACCTGTTATTTTGATATCCTTTGTGTATATCCGCATGCAAGAAACCCAGCTATATAAGGATGCTATGGCAACGGGCAACAGCCACGTTTCATGGTTGAATGAACAATTGCGCAGAAGAATGGACATGATTGAGAACGCTTCCAATATAGCCCTCACTCAAAAGTCATTTGTGGATTTTATTCATTCCAATATGCTTGTAGATGGATTACGTCTGGTGAAGTTTAAGCAAAACCAGTTTGAGCAAATGCTTAATATCATTCAAAGCAATGCGATGATCAGTGAGCTTAGCTTTTACGTCGATAACCCAAACTTGTATGAAATCTGGCCTGAAATCTATCATTATAAGAAATTTTGGCCGCAGGATTATTGGGTAAAGCTTCGGGACGAAGGTGGTGCGGCTTACCGTTTATTTTCTTTTAGGGAGGGTGAACACACTTTATCCTACTATCGTCTGGTTCGTCTTCAAGGGCAGGAACAAAAACGCCCTAGTATTATGGAAGTGCGAGTCCCGCACAGCATGTTTTTCAGCGACCTGCTCCAGGAGAGCAAGGGAGACTTCTTTTCGGTGTTGATGAACGCAAGCGATCCTCCCGAGTATGTTTACAATCCCCAGCATGAGTTTTCTGAGAAATACGGGCAGGGGATGGAGGAGATCCTTGGCAGTATTCATCGCCAGCTGGATATATTGCCGCAGGAAAGCCCGCTTCAGGTTAAGGTGGGAGATCAGAGCTTCTATGCATTGTATCGATACATTGCTCCGTTGAACACTTATGTGGTTGATATTGCTTCCCATCAGGCATTGATGAAGGGGCCGCGTAGTTGGTATGCATTTGTGGTAACGATTACATTATGTGTATTGCTGCTGATTATGCTACTCGTATCCCAAACGACGCGGCGTATTTTCCGGCGGTTGGACAGCGTACTGGTATCCATGCGTCAGGTACGGAAAGGCGAGCTGGATGCAACGATTGATACAGGCCTTGATGAGAACGAAAGAGGGGATGAAATCGATGAGGTGGCGGTGAATTACAATAAAATGTTACAAGAGGTCAAACGTCTAATGACACAGGTCGTGGATAAACAGTTAATTGCCAAAAACGCACAATTGCACTCCTTGCATTCGCAGATTAATTCTCATTTTTTATATAACGCCCTGGAATCGATCCGTATGGTGGCAGAGGTACAGAGGCAGCCTGCTATAGCCAATTCATTGGTGTCGTTGGGCTCCCAACTACGTTACAGCATGCAGTGGCGTAGCGATACCGTTGCTTTTCGTGAGGAGCTTGCCAATATCCAAAGTTATATTGAATTTATCAACTTTATGGAAGGCGGCAGTATCGTTATGACGGCGGATCTTCCTCAGGAGATACTTCGCTACGCCATTCCCAAGATGTGTATGCAGCCCATCGTTGAAAATGCAGTTCATCACGGGGCACCTTCAGGCGGCAGGGTAACTATAGAGATTACCTTTTCTGTGGAGAATGACAGTCTGCTTTACATTAACATAAGAGATGACGGAAAGGGGTTAGAGCCTGAGATGTTACAACGTCTTCAGGCAGTACTGCGGAGCGAATCGGATACGCCGATGGTTACTAGCAGGAGCGGACTTGGTTTGGAAAACGTGAATAAGCGATTGCAGCTTCATTATGGCAAGAATTGCGGTCTTTGGATTGATAGTGTGCAAGGTGCATATACCTGCGTAACGATACGCTTGCCTTGGGAAAATGTAAATCTTGGAGGGTGGTAGAGCATGATTAATATCCTGATTGTGGACGATCAAAAACACATTCGTGACGGCCTGCAGGCCATGCTGCATCAATTTCCTCTGGAGCTGAACAACATATACTGTGCCGCAAGCGGGATTGAGGCGCTGTGCCTATTGAGGCAGTATTGCATTCACATCGTTATTACCGATATTATGATGCCCGATATGGATGGATTAGCACTCATGGCTCAAACCAAAGAGGAATACATGGATGTGGAATACCTCATTATCAGCGGTTATCGTGATTTTACATATGCCCAAAAAGCTATCGGGCTTGGGGCAAAGGGCTACTTGCTCAAACCTTTGAAGCGAGAGGATCTGCAAAATTCCCTGGAGCATGTATGGCAAGAGATCCAGACACGGCAGGCACTTACGCATAATATGCAGCGTGTATCCCGTCTCGCCCAAGAGACCGATCGTAAAGAATTAAGAATGTTTATGCAAGGTGCGTTAAGTGATGACGCATGGATTCTTCAGATTGAGGAACAAAATGATGCGTTATGGCGTAATTATCGCCTAGCCCTGCTGCGGGAAGAAGTTTGCATGAACCAGCCCGGAGCCAGCAGCGCCCATAGCATGGAAGCCATTGCTTATCGTGTGTTTGGCAAACAAGGTTGTATTTGCCTGCAACATCGCCCATACCTGATTCTAGCGGTGGATGCGTCCATAGATCCAAGTGTTTTGCCTGCAGCGCTCAAGGAAGGAAAGATCGATGCCATAACGGCCATGACGAACCCGATTCAGGGGTTAAAAGAACTACCCGACAGCTATAACCAAGTGCTTGAGCTCTATCGGCACAGTTACCTGTTTCCTGATCAGTCCAGTATCTTCCCAGCGCATATTGAGCATATGGAACAGCAGTGGCAACTTCCCTATGAAGACTTATATGAACTGTTCCAGTCGGTTGGAACAGATAACAGTGGAACAATAACGAAGGGTATTTCTGCAATATTTCACAAAAAGGTGCTGCAACGTTATCCCATTCGCTATACTCAACAGCTCTGCGCCGCCACTATTCAGATGATGGAGGAATACGAACGGGTTATCCGCCCTTATATGGGGGAAGAAAAGCTTGACCTTGAATCATTGCGTAACCTCTTTGATTATCCAGGGATGCGTGAGTATATACAAGCACTGCAACAGCAGCTGCTTCGGCTGAATCAGTTATATTATGACTATAAGTGCAGCTATCGCCATTCGCAGGATCTAAATGAAGCCATTCGTTTTATACACGAGAGTTACCACAAACCGCTGGACCTCGCGATGGTATCCAATCATGTATCGCTTAATTATGCTTATTTTTCAAATCTGTTTAAGAAGAATATTGGTAAAGGTTTTGCTGAATACCTACGAGATGTGCGTCTGGATAAAGCGCGGCGGCTTCTCGCCGAAACCGACCATAAAATTGTGGAGGTGGCTGCTATGGTTGGCTATGAAAGCTACAAAAGCTTTACACGCGCGTTCCGACTTGTGATGCAGATCCAACCCACAGAGTACCGACAGATGATGCGGCAGAAGGCAGAGCACAAAGCTCATTCCTATAACGCTATACCATGAAACAGCATAATCAAACGGACCATCTCCCTTGTTAAATATGCCAATTGAATCAAAAGCCAAAAAAATGGGATACCACAAAAACAATTGTACCTTTTCAGCAAATTAACCTATTCGATAGAATAAAGATATTCCCACTTGTAAGCGATTTCCTTAATGCGCATGGATTGGGAGAAGCTATTATTCTATTAAAGGAGGGCAATTATGAAACCATCTCACTTTACGGCAAAAAAGTTTATGCAAAAGGTACTCGGTATGTTTCTTGTGGTTGTGATGCTAGCTAGTATTGGCATACTGCCAGCTTCAAAGGTTCAGGCAGCGGGAACTACCGTAACCTCAATGGAGTACTTCTCACCAGCAGACGGGCCTGTTATTTCAAAATCAGGGGTTGGCAAGGCCAGCTACGGATTTGTTATGCCTAAGTTCAATGGAGGCTCCGCGACATGGAATGATGTTTACAGTGATGTAGGCGTTAATGTAAAAGTGGGCAACAACTGGGTTGATATCGACCAGGCAGGCGGTTATATCTATAACCAAAACTGGGGGCACTGGAGCGATGGCGGCTTCAATGGCTATTGGTTCACCCTCTCCGCAACAACCGAGATTCAACTGTACTCCAAAGCGAATGGTGTTAAGTTGGAGTATCAACTTGTATTCCAAAACATCAACAAAACAACCATCACAGCGATGAATCCGACACAAGGTCCACAAATCACAGCAAGTTTCACAGGCGGTGCAGGCTTTACATATCCAACGTTCAACAATAATCCTGCGGTCACTTATGAAGCTGTTGCGGATGATTTGAAGGTGTATGTCAAACCTGTAAACAGTAACACCTGGATTGATATTGACAATAACGCAGCCAGCGGCTGGATCTACGATCACAATTTTGGTCAATTCACGGATGGCGGCGGCGGGTACTGGTTTAACGTAACGGAGTCGATCAATGTCAAATTGGAATCAAAGACTTCTTCAGCTAATCTTGTTTATACCATTACGTTTAATGAACCTACAAGAAATTCATATGTCATTACGCCATACGAAGGAACAACCTTCACAGCAGATGCAAATGGGTCCATCGGGGTTCCGCTTCCGAAAATTGATGGAGGGGCGCCAATCGCCAAGGAACTGGGTAATTTTGTATACCAAATTAACATCAATGGACAATGGGTTGATTTGAGTAACTCCAGCCAGAGCAAATTTGCATACTCCGGTAATGGGTATAACAATATGTCCGATGCCAACCAGTGGGGTTACTGGGCCGATTATGTCTATGGTCTTTGGTTCCAGCCAATCCAAGAAAATATGCAGATCCGTATTGGATATCCGCTGAATGGACAGACGGGTGGAAATATTGGCAACAACTTCGTCAACTATACCTTCATCGGCAATCCAAATGCCCCGCGTCCGGATGTATCCGATCAAGAGGATATCTCAATCGGAACGCCAACCGACCCGGCAATCGCGGGCATGAACCTCATTTGGCAAGATGAATTTAACGGAACTACGCTGGATACAAGCAAATGGAACTATGAAACAGGATATTATCTCAACAACGATCCCGCTACTTGGGGATGGGGAAATGCAGAACTGCAGCACTACACAAACAGCACTCAAAATGTATATGTACAGGACGGAAAGCTGAATATCAAAGCCATGAACGATAGTAAATCTTTCCCGCAGGATCCAAATCGGTATGCACAGTATTCTTCAGGAAAGATTAACACCAAGGATAAACTGTCCTTGAAGTACGGCAGAGTAGATTTTCGTGCCAAGCTTCCTACAGGTGATGGTGTATGGCCAGCACTATGGATGCTTCCAAAAGATTCGGTATACGGCACTTGGGCTGCATCAGGAGAAATTGATGTTATGGAAGCGAGAGGCCGTCTGCCTGGATCAGTAAGTGGTACCATACACTTTGGTGGACAATGGCCAGGGAACCAGTATTCGGGCGGTGATTATCACTTCCCGGCGGGGCAAACTTTTGCCAATGATTATCATGTATACTCAGTAGTCTGGGAAGAGGACAACATTAAATGGTATGTAGACGGCAAGTTTTTCTATAAAGTCACTAACGAGCAGTGGTATTCCGCAGCTGCACCGAATAATCCGAATGCACCTTTCGATGAGCCGTTTTACCTTATTATGAACTTGGCAATCGGCGGAAACTTTGACGGTGGTCGTACTCCGAACGCCTCTGATATCCCTGCGACTATGCAAGTGGATTATGTACGAGTGTATAAAGAACAGTAATTTGCGATTTCGCGTAGAGCGAATGAAGAGCAGATGGAACAGATGCTGGGCAAACCGGAGAACCTGAGATCTCATACTCTAAAATTGGCTTACGACCGATTCCCGATATTTCTACCTGGGAATCGGTTGTTTAAATTTATACTTGATAATTTGGTTCATCGGAGCATAAATTCCGGACAGCGGAAGGCGTAACAGCGGTCAGTCCGGGTTCAACCATCCCTAGAAGGTTAAATTGAATTAAATCGCGTTATGGATCGGAAGATCGTTGCATGGAAAATGCTCTATTCGGTCTTTATAATGAGGGCAGACTTGGGCAGGAGAGACATAACCAGCTCCGCTCAGGGCACAGCATGCAACAATAAGGAGGCATATGATGCTAACTAGCGATACAGCCGTACAAGTGCAGCAACAGAATGTTAATCTTGTAAGCGTTACAAATAGGCACGTGAGCCTGGAGATCAATCTTGAAAATGGTGAAGTGTCCTGCATCGGCAAGCATTCTTCCCATGTGAAGGGCATTCGAAGTGCTTTTCGCTGGCGGGGCCGGGAATACAGCACGGATCATTATCAGAACCATGAGCTGAAGGAACAGGAAGATATTGTTCGAGAAGGATTTGGAAAAGGCATCCGCTTGGTTGTTCTGCATACAGCCTCGTTGCTGCCGCAACTGGAGCAGCATTTCTATATATATGAATCCTCACCGGTTGTACTGGTGCAGACCGCTATAGTCGGGGATGAAGAGCTTAAGGCGAACCGGATGGCTGTGATCCAATCCAAAACCATATCAATCGGTGGAGAATCCGGCCAGGATGAACCGAGCATTCTGCGCGTACCTTTTGATAACGACAAATGGGTCAGATATACGGTGGTCAAGCCGCCACTGGATGTGGAGAGTTACGAGGTGACTGCCTTGTTCGCGCCCGACAGCCGCATGGGAATTGTGATGGGTTCCCTTACGCATAAGGTTTGGAAAACAGGGATCCGTATGCAAAGCGAACAAAGTGGACATATCGAGGGACTTGATCTGTACGGCGGTGCCGTAAGTGAACTGACTCGTGATTCCCAGCCTCATGGTTATGTGAAGGGAACGAGAGTTGAATCCCCCCTGGTATTCATCGGATTCTATGAAGACTACCGTGAAGGTCTTGAAGCCTACGGTCAGGCGCATACCTGGATTGAGGCTCAGTTACCGTGGGAGGGCGGTGTCCCAGTTGGATGGAACAGCTGGTCCGCAGCCATGAGTGATCTGGACTATGATTTGTATACAGCGACCAGCGATTTTCTGAAAAATGAAGTACAACCGCTTGGATTCGAGAATGAGGAAACGTTATACATCAACTTTGATGCGTTCTGGGACAACTTTACGCCGGAAGAAATGAAGAATGCGCTGGACCGGGTGCAGCAAAACGGGCATAGAGCCGGAACGTACTGGACTCCATTTGCCTTCTGGGGAGGGCCCGATCAGTTCGGTCAGGCGGTCGAAGGAACGAACGGCAAATACACCTATGCAGATATTCTGCTGCGTGACAGTGAGGGCGAAATTCTGCCAGATGTAGACGGTGGTCTGGCGATAGACCCGACACATCCTGGCAACCTGCAAAGAATCGATTGGTTCACGAACAAATTCATCTCCGAAGGTTTCGAATATATCAAACTGGATTTCTTGGCGCATGGCTCGTTGGAAGGACAGCACCACAATTCGGGTATTACAACAGGGATAGCAGCTTATCACTATGGCATGTCTTATTTGCAGCATAAACTCTCGCCAGAAGTAATCGGACGACCATTTTTCATAAACTTGTCCATCGCTCCATTATTTCCATATGCTTTTGCCCACAGCCGCCGTATTTCCTGTGATGTCTTCGGTACACTTGCGGATACGGAATATCTGTTGAACTCGTTGACACACGGCTGGTGGATGAGCAATACGCTCTATCGCTACAATGATCCGGATCATTCGGTGTTATACAAGAGCTTCAACCAGGAAGCTACAGGCTGGCATGAAGGACGCAGCCGCCTGACTGCTTCAGTCATTGCCGGTACGGTGCTTTTACTCGGGGATGACTTCCGTAAAGAGGAAGCTGCCGAACGAGCAAAAGAATGGCTAGGTAACAAGGAGATTTTGAACGTTGCTCGTATGGGCAAAACCTTCCGTCCAGTTGAAAGCGATTTTGGGAAGCTGTCTTCTGACGTGTTTGTCCTGGAATCGCCGGAAGAAAAGAGTTTCTATCTCGCCGTCTTCAATTTTGATTCTGCACAGGCTGCGGAGAAATCCATCTCGCTGGAACGGGCCGGGCTAAACGCCAATGCCCTATACAATGTGCAAGATCTGTGGGAAGGCTCACAAGGGGAAACGTCTGGAGAGCTTATTGTCTCGCTGGAACCGGCGGAATCCAAAATCTTTAGATTGACCGTGAAGGAAAACGGATCGGAGTCAAATAATTAAGCGGAACCATGATCGATTTTAAAATAAAAACAAAGTCAAACGCGCGCTTTTGTATCTCACAGATCGCGCGTTTATTTGTTTGGGGACTGGAGGACATGATATGAACGATTTTACTTTATGGTATTCAACTACTGCTACGGATTGGTCTCAAGGCCTGCCGCTGGGCAATGGTAGAATAGGAGCAGTGGTTATGGCGTCTTCGCATCGTGAGGTGTGGAGTATGAGCGAGGTTACCTACTGGTCAGGACAGATTGACCCGGAGTATCCTCCGGCGGGAGGCAAGGCTGCTTTGGAAGAGATGCGCAGCTATTTTTTCTCGGGTGATTATGATGAAGGGGATCGTCTTGCCAAACAGCATCTGCAGCCAAAGAAGCGTAATTTCGGCACCCATCTTGGATTATGTGAAGTTGTTATTGATTTTGAGAAGAGGAATCCGGGTTCTGATGAAGCTGGAAGCTTCCAACGTGAGCTGGATCTGACTCATGCACTGGCTGGGGCGTTCTGGAAAGATGACGACACCACGATTCGACGTGAAGTTTTCGCTTCTCACGCCGATGATATACTGGCCTCCCGAATTTGGAGCGAAGCTCCTGGTGGCGTATCCTTTACGCTAGGTTTGGAAGGGGGAACGGAATCATTCAAGGTTGCAGCCTTAGATGACAACACGCTTGAATTCCAAGGACAGGCAACGGAAAATGTACATAGTGATGGAACTTGCGGCGTATGGGCCAAGGGCCTGTTGAAGTTGATTGTATCCGGGGGGACAATCGCTAGGAAAGATGGAAACCGATTGACCGTGACCGGAGCGGATGAGGCTTGGATTTATTTTAGTGTAAGCACGGATTATCGTCGTACCGATTCGGATTGGAAAACAGAGAGCAATTATACGCTAGTGAAAGCTTTAAATAAAGGTTATACCTCACTGAGAGAGGATCATATCCGCGATTACTGTGAGCAATTTGACAAGATAGATATTCAGCTCGGGGTCACGGGGAAATCCGGCCTCACTACAGATCAGCGTATTCGTTTGTTGGAACAGAGTGGTGGAGATGAAGATCCGCAGCTGTTCGCCTTGTTTTTCCAATATGGACGGTATCTGACCATCGCGGGGTCTCGCGAGAACTCTCCATTGCCACTCCATCTCCAGGGAATCTGGAATGATGGTGAAGCGTGCCGAATGGGCTGGAGCTGTGACTATCACCTTGATGTGAATACTCAGATGAATTATTTCCCTACAGAGATTACAAACCTGGGGAAGAGTCATCTTCCGTTGTTTCGGTATGTTGAGGATCTGGCACAGGCGGGCAGGGAAACGGCTCGTCATGTGTATGGATGCGACGGATGGGTCGCTCATGTCTTCTCCAATGTATGGGGCTTTACGCTGCCTGGATGGGAAACCTCGTGGGGGCTGAACGTTACAGGCGGATTATGGCTGGCTGCACACCTGATTGAGCATTATGAGTACAGTCAGGATCGTGTTTTCCTTGAGAATGTGGCTTATCCTGTACTTAAAGAATCCGCGGCCTTCTATCTGGATTACATGTGTGAGCATCCTCGGAACGGTTGGCTGGTGACGGGTCCTTCCAATTCGCCGGAGAATCATTTTTATCCCGATAATTCGAGAGAGGGGGTACAGCAGCTGTCTATGGGAACAACAATGGACCAGATGCTGGTGCGCAGGCTCTTTGAATTTTGTCTTAATTCAGTTGAACTTTTGAACAAAGACAAAGAACTCGGACGCAAGCTGGAAGAAGCAATTGGCAAGCTTCCACCTCTACAGATCGGCAAGAAAGGGCAGTTACAAGAGTGGCTTGAGGATTATGAGGAGGCGCAGCCGGAGCATCGGCATTTGTCTCATATGTATGCGCTATATCCAGACAATCAGATTACACCTGACCATACACCGGAACTCAGTGCGGCAGTACGGATAACGTTGGAGAACCGCATGGTCCAGGAAGAGTTGGAGGATGTTGAATTTACAGCTGCTTTGTTGGGACTGGGTTTTGCGAGATTGCATGATGGGGAGACGGCTTATAAACACCTCTCACATTTGATTGGCGGCCTGTGCTTCGATAATCTGTTCACCTATTCCAAATCCGGAATTGCTGGAGCAGAGAGTAATATTTTTGTCGTTGATGGAAATTTCGGCGGTACAGCTGTCGTAGCGGAGATGCTGCTGCAAAGTTATGCGGGCGAGATTCACCTTCTCCCAGCGCTGCCACAGGCATGGAGCACAGGCTCGATAACCGGGCTGAGAGCAAAAGGGAATGCCGAGGTTGATATCGTTTGGGAGAACGGACAGTTAATTTCTACGAACATTCATACTTTCTCTGCAGGAACGTTCACCATTTGTTGGGGCAAACATAGAACGATCCTTCATGCCGAAGCAGGCGAAAGTTACTATTTCAATAGCGAGCTACAGTTGGTAAAATAACGATCTATACTTGAAAATAACTTTCATTTATATGGACCATGGTCCCACGGAGGGAAAAACATATAATAGAGACAGAAAGATACAAAGGGAGGGGACGTTGATGTACAGTATTTTTTTGGTAGACGATGAAGAACTGGGACTTGAGATGATGAGGGATTATATCCGTTGGGAAGAGATGGGTATCTATATCATGGGAACGGCGAGTAACGGCAGGGAGGCCATGGAGAAAATTGAGGCCACCCAGCCTGATATCGTTCTTACCGATGTTCAGATGCCGATCATGAACGGTATTGATCTGGCGAGAAAGATACATGAGAGCTACGACTCGATCCAGGTGATGTTTTTGACCGGACACGATGAATTTCAATATGTAAAATCGGCTATCAACGTAGGCGCCGTGGGATATATGCTAAAACCTCTGGATTTAAACGAAATTGAAAGCGTTGTCAATAAAGTTAAACAGCGCTGTGACGAAGTTGGAATTAAGAACCGTTCCATGGAGGCGGCCAAAGCCAATATCCTGAAGGAGTTATCTTACGAAAAAAATGAGGATCGTGCTATGGATCTCGCTTTTAGTTTCAGCCGTCTAACCCGGCAACCTGAGACCACCCGATATGCAATGGCCTTGTTTAGTATCGATCCCAAGGAGGCCGAAGGAGAACAGCAAAGTCTGGAGGAATGTACAGGTCGTCTGGTGTCTTTTCTCGATCATTTCTTCAAGGCGAAGAACCTGAAAGCGATCTTTGTGGATTACAAGGAAGGAGAGACCGGTGTATTTATGGAAGCGGCCCAGCAGCCGGGACATTATGCGTGGGAGGACTTGGCTGAGGCTATCCGTAGTGCCCTGGATTTTACGGTGACGGCTGCTGTAGGCGGACAAGAGACCGCGTTATCCCATATTCACTGTCTGTACGAAGAGACACGAACCATCTTGAATGAGCGTTTCTATGAAGGTTCAGGCACAATTATTCATGCTGGGACCGTTTCGAATCAGTTTTATACAGAGCATATGCCCCCTTTTGACCAAAAGGAATGGTTCGATTCCATTAACCGACTGGATTTTGAATGGGCGGCACAGAAGCTGCACGGGTATATTGAGGGATTGGCAACACTGAGAGTCAAGAAAAAAATCATCTGCGACTGGTCGATAGATCTCGTGAATGAACTGCTGGAGCAGCTTCACAAACCTGTTCCGAAGCGGGCTGAGCTGTATCATTCCATCTATAATGCGCTGACTCTGCATGAGATCGAGGATCTGATTCTCGGTACTGCGGAAGATGCGGTGAGCATGCTGGGCGAGCGGTTTATGGACAAAAATGCAAAATTGATTCACAAGGTCCGTACCCTCATCGACCAGAATTACAATCAGCCGATTACCATCAACAGCCTGTCTGATCAGGTCTATTTGTCACCGAACTATTTGAGATCCATTTTTAAGGACAAAACAGGGATGACAATTCACGATTATCTGACACGCATCAGATTGGATAAAGCCAGGGAACTACTGGCAGACGGCTCGCTCAAGATTCACGATATCGCGCAGACCGTGGGCTATGAGAGTACATCCTATTTTATTTCTCTATTCCTGAAGACACAGGGCGTAACACCCAACGAATACAGGAAAAGTATGTGACGATAGAGACTGTCTGGTAATGATGATATTGATGCTCTGTTTTCCTTGAACATGATTTGAATAGGCTCCCTCTTACTAACCTGTGATATGGCAAATGAAAGAGGCTTTCCTGTATGAATAGTAACATTGTGGTATGGAACATCCCCCTCCTCCTTTTTACAATTAACCATATAGGAAAGAAAGGAGGAGAGAGGGGATTTAACAGCTCTTTATGAAAGCGATTACAGGCAATGGCTGTGAACCACTGCAGGAATAGGCATAGGGAGATCTAACTCAATCATTAGAAAATGGAGGCATGTTATGTTGGGACGGATGATGAAAAAAGGATTTGTGTTCTTTATCATTTTTTGCTTGGTAGTTGGCGGAGGCCAGTTCGCCCGAACAGCTCACGCCGATGATATGAATACCTATGAAGCCGAGGCCGCGGGGAATATTTTGCTTGGCAACGCGCAAATCTCTGATAGCCCGGCAGCTTCAGGCGGCAAAAAGGTCGGAGGCATGTACCAAGGCAGTTCCTTGCAATTTAACAATGTCACTGTAAGTGAAACAGGATATTATAAAATTTCCGTTTACTACATTTCAGGTGATTCGCGGCCATTCAATATTAGTGCGAACGGCGGGGAGAAACAATTTGAAGAACCGTCCAAGACAGTCGACTGGGATACGGTGGGAACCTATGATGTGACCCTTCCGTTGAACGCTGGAACCAACACAATCCTGATTGATGACAACAACTGGTATTCTCCCGACATCGACAAGATCGTGATCCGCGGTTTGGACAGTAGTCCTCCAGAGGAAGGAGGCGGAGACGACTGGAAGAAAGATTTGCATGGTGCAATTATTGAGGCAGAAGCGGCCGACAATATTTTGAAAGGCAATGCCAAGGTGGTGGACAGCAGCATTAGTTCGGGTGGGAAGAAAGTAACCGATCTGAACAAAAACAGTTCACTGCAATTTACGAATATCAACGTACCAGCAGATGGTACATATTTGATCCGAATATCTTATATTTCTGGTGATCAGCGACCTGTATATATGCAGGTGAACAATGACACGGACGAGATGATTGATCTGCCCAAAACGGCAAGCTGGGACACGATTGGCACGTATGATGTGGAGGTATCTCTTCATAAGGGTGTCAATACCATCACGTTCTCGGATCATGACTGGTACTCCCCTGATTTGGACCGAATTGAAGTGATTCCGTATACAATTAGTTATGAAGCCGAAGATTCGGACAATACGCTGACTGGTGAAGCGCGTGTAACGGACAGCCCCTCAGCATCAGGTGGCAAAAAGGTCGGATATCTGAATGGCGGGAGCTCCTTAACATTCAATAAGATTATAGCCCCGATGACAGGTAATTACCGTGTTACGGTTGCCTATTTTTCCGGTGATCCGCGCAGTTTCTATGTCCGCGCAAATAACGGGGAAGAGCAGTTTCACGACCTGCCCAAAACACCGGATTGGGATACGGTAGGTACGTATGATCTTACACTCCCATTAACTGAAGGCGAGAATACGATTACCTTTTCAGACAACAATGGCTATTCTCCCGATCTGGACCGGATTATCGTAGAGCCTGCGATAGAGACAGAACACGAAAATCCAGGTGAAGGAGATGACGATCTGGGAACACCGGGTGACTCGCAACGATACGGGGAAATTACGGTGACTGATTACACTCATGGTCTTTTGGTATCGAACGGACAATACGAAGTGTCTTATAATACCCAGACTGGATTCGTCGGCTATAGCTGGGCAGAAGGACAGAAGATGCGGGGGATTTTCAGCAGCATTAAACTTGGTGAGAGTCTTGTGGAAACCAAAGGTTATGAGAGTCATGCGAGCGGTGGAGCACCGCTGGAGATTCAGGATGGATTCGGCAAAGGCATTGAGTTGAGCTTTGTTCATACGTCAACTGGCAAACCAACCATGAAGCAGGTCTATCGGTTTTATGATGATAAATCGTATTTCCTCAACCGTCTGGACGCCATCAGTGATACAGAGATCCAGAGTAATTACATGTCACCAATTACGGTTAAAAATACGGGCGGTGTGGATATCGGCGTCAGCTCGGATAATCGTGTACTGACAGTGCCATTTGACAATGACGCTTGGATTCGCTATAAATCTCAAACGATGAACCGGGCGGATACCAGCTATGAGATGACAACGGTATTCAATAACTCGACACGTAACGGTCTGGTGATCGGTTCAGTAACCCATGACACCTGGAAGACCGGTATTGACTGGAAAGGCTCAGCTAATCGTCTGAATGAATTTGCTGTGTATGGTGGTGCAGCGAGTGACGTTACTCGCGATACTCAGCCACATGGCAGCCTGACTGGTACTGAACTGTCCTCACCACTGATTATGGTAGGTGGTTTCAGTGACTACCGTATAGGACTTGAAGAATACGGTAAAGTCAATGCGATTATTACTCCTCCGCTGGCGTTGAATCCGGAGCTGCCACAAGGTGTTCCAGTAGGTTGGAATAGCTGGGGAGCTTATGATAGCGGGCTTTCGTATCAGAACGTAGTGGATGTGTCCAATTATTTCAAGAACAATCTTAAGAAGTTCAACAATAACGGCAATGTATTCATTAATATGGATTCCTACTGGGACAATCTAAGTGATGCTGAGCTTGCCCAAGCCGTATCTGTCATTAAGGACAATGGTCAGCATGCAGGCATCTATTGGGGACCATTTGTGTATTGGGGCAACGATATGAGCCAAAAAGTAGATGGTACCAACGGACAATATACGTATGGTGATATTGTGCTCAAGGATGCTGAGGGTAAACCTCTGCCGACACTGGATGGAGCATATGCACTGGATGTGACTCATCCGGGGAGCAAAATGCGCATGAATTATTTTCTGGATAAGTTTAAATCACTTGGATTCACATTCATCAAACTGGATTTCCTAACCCACGGCTCACTGGAAGGTCAGCATTATGATACAACCGTGACGACAGGAATCCAGGCTTACAATGAAGGGATGCGTTATGTCGAAGAGCGATTGGATGGAAAAATGTTTATTAGTGCGTCCATTGCACCGATCTTTCCGAGCCAATATGCGCACAGCAGACGGATCTCCTGCGACACCTATGGCAAAATCAATGAAACGGAGTATATGCTCAATTCACTGACCTATGGCTTCTGGCAAAATGGAACGATCTATTCTTATACAGACCCAGATCATTTGGTATTAAGCCGTGCTTCAAGCTTGGAGGAAGCCCGCAGCCGGGTGAATTCCGGTGTAATTGCCGGCACGGTGATGATGGATTCCGATGATGTGAACGATCCCAAGGCACAGGAATACATGACAGCATTGTACAATAACACGGATGTTCTTCAGGTGGCGCTGAAAGGCAAAGTATTCAAGCCGCTTGAAGGAAATACGAATGCAAATGCCGCAGATACGTTTGTTCTGAAAGACGGCAATGATTATTACCTCGCCGTATTTAATTACAGCGCCAATAGTTCAGCGAACAAAACGATTAATCTGGGTCGTGCCGGATTGAATGAATCCAAAACCTACACGTTAAAAGACTTGTGGACAGGTGAATCTTCGTCAGCCACGGGTGCATGGTCCATCTCGCTGGGACCGGCTGAATCGAAATTGGTTAAAGTGACCGAAAAACCAGTCAATCCAGAAAATCCAGGCAACCCAAGTAATCCAAGCAATCCAGGTAATCCTGGCAACAATGGCAACAATGGTAATAACAGTAATACTAGCGGGAGTGGGAACTCGGGCAACAGCGCGACTCCGCAGAACGATACAGCAACACGGGTCATCACAGCCGATATGCTGAAGGTGGACAGTGGGGCAGGGAAAGTCGTTATAGACATCGAGGCTGGTACTCAGGAGCTGCAACTGTCATCAGCTGTCTTACGCCAACTCGGCAACCATACACTGGAAGTAAAATCAGTAAAGCTAACCCTACAAATACCTGCAAGTTTGTTCCAACAGCTGTTGAGCAAGCTACCAGCTGGGCAACGGGAAGATAGTACGATTTCCTTGAAAATGCTTGCCCTTGGAAGCAAGGCCCAGGAGGTCATTGCTGCAGTGAAATCTTCCTCCCGGTCAACGGTTTCCCTTAAGGGAGAAATCGTTGAATTCAGCCTTTCGGCAACAACCAAATCAGGTACAACCGAAATACTTTCTTCGTTCAATCACCCGGTTACGCTGAGCCTGGCAGCGGCTGAAGGCTTCAACGTTAAGCAGGGAGGAATATATTATATTAACGAAAATGGGACATTGGAATTTCTCAAATCAGATAACGTGAATGGCGTATTAACGACTAAAGTGAGCCACTTCAGCAAGTATGCCGTTCTGGAACTGGATCGGACGTTTACCGATGTTCCCGCCAATCATTGGGCCAGCACTGTAATCAAGGAGTTGGTAGCAAAGGGCTATGTTGAAGGCACACATGTAGATCAATTTGAGCCAGGACGCGCTGTCACCCGCGCTGAATTCACCACTATGCTCGTTCATTCCCTGGGACTGACTGTAGCAGGGGAAGTACACTTTACAGATGTAGCGACAGATGCCTGGTACGCGGAACCCATCTCGATTGCGATCCAAGCTGGTATTGTAAACGGCCGAAGCGCAGCCCGTTTCCAACCGGACGCACAGATTACTCGTGAAGAAATTACGGTGATGCTGATGAAAGCTTATGAGCGGAATGTTGGGAAAGTACCGCCTGTTGGTTCTACAGATATCTTGTTTACCGATATGGATCAGGTTTCTTCATGGGCAACGGCTTCGGTGAAGGATGCAGCCCGATTGGGACTGGTCCAAGGCCAAAGACAGGGACAGTTTGTGCCTAAAGGGATTGCTTCCCGGGCAGAAGCGGCTCAGGTCATTTATAACCTGATTTTGAAGTAAGCTTTAAGGCTGCGAATTATATCGCAGCCTTATTTTCATAACTTTGAGATGACAGATGATTTCCCCTATGGATTGTAAGATTGCGATATGGCTAATCCGCCTGCTGCTTCCTACAATAATATGTATGTTCACAACACACAGCATATAGGTACCATAACCGGAACCTGAAAGGGGTAAACATGACGATTCAATATCATGAACAATTGCGTATATTTGCAATACAGACACAACATTCATCCTATATTTTCGGAATTAATGAGAGAGAGCACCTTCAGCATCTGTATTGGGGAGATCCAGTGAGTATCGAGGACAGTGTCCCTTTGCTCCATCTACAATCCCACAGCTCTTTTGACGCGGAAGTGGAAGGAGAGGTGGAGGAGTACAGCTTCTGGGGAGGCGCATCTTATACAGAGCCATCTCTGAAACTGCGCATGTCTGATGGTGTCCGCGATCTTCAGGTTAGATATGACTGTCACGAGATCATTGAACAGGATGGCAGACAGACGCTGATTATTACGTTGAAGGATCAGGTGTATGCACTTGAAACACAGCTGGTATATCGGGTCATCCCGGAATTCGACCTGGTGGAGCGGTACGCTAATATCGTAAATAAGGGACAGGAGGATATCGTGCTGGAAAGCATGCAATCCGCAGCCTGGACCTTGTCATATCTCCAGGATTACCGCCTGACGCATGTTACGGGGAAATGGTCAGGTGAATTCCAACTGCGCAATACCATTTTGACAGAGGGAAAAAAGGTACTTGAATCGCGGAGAGGTTTCACGGACGGTCATGCCAACCCATGGTTTGCGATTGATGATGGTCTTTCCACAGAAAGCGGCGGTGGGGTATGGTTTGGTGCTCTTGCCTGGAGCGGTAACTGGAAGATTGTTGCAGAGAAGACGCCATTCACACATGTGAGGGTGACAGGTGGCATCCATGATTTTGACAATGAATGGTTGCTGGGTGTGGGAGAAACGTTTGAGACGCCTGTCTTTGTCGGCGGATTCAGCTCTGAGGGCTTTGGCGGCATGAGCCATCGCTTGCATCAGTACCAATACAATTACATACTGCCGCGCAGTGAAATCGGTAAAGTGCTGTACAACTCCTGGGAAGCTACTTATTTCGATGTTAACGCCCAGGACCAAATGGCACTTGCCGAAAGGGCAGCCAAAATGGGTGTGGAACTATTCGTTGTGGATGACGGCTGGTTTGGGCAGCGGCATTCCGACCGTGCGGGGTTGGGCGACTGGAACGTGAACAAAGAGAAGTTCCCGAACGGACTTGTTGAGCTTATTGACCGGGTTCACGGACTTGGGATGGAATTCGGCATATGGGTGGAGCCGGAGTCGGTTAACCCGGATAGTGATCTCTATAGAGCACATCCGGACTGGGTATATCATTTTGAGACCCGGGGACGGACGGAGCTTCGCAATCAGCTGCTGCTGAACATTTCCAAGCCGGAGGTCAAGCAATACATTATCGATTTTATGACCGAACTGCTTGGTAATCATGAGATTAAGTTCATTAAATGGGACATGAACCGGACGATCACGGAGCCGGGCATGAAGGGTCACCCCAATAACCGCCAGAAAGAAGTATGGGTAAGGCATGTCCAGAGTCTCTATGATATCTGGGCACGGCTCCGAGCAAAGTTCCCGGATGTAGAGTTTGAGACATGCGCAGGAGGCGGCTCAAGGATTGATCTGGGCATCTTCCGTTATGCCGATCAGTCCTGGCCGAGTGATAACACGGATGCGTTCGACCGCCTGAGCATTCAGGAAGGTTTCTCGTATACGTACGCACCACGTATGATGACCTGTTGGGTAACCGAGTCACCTACAGGAATGAACGGTCGCAACGTCTCGCTGAAGTATCGTTTCCACAGTGCAATGATGGGCACGCTTGGTGTCGGCTCCAATCTGAACGAGTGGAGTGATGAATGGATTGAACAGTCCGGGGAATTCATCGGTCAGTACAAATCCATTCGCCACCTGGTGCAATTCGGCAGACAATTCCGCCTGACTTCGCTTCGCCATAAGGGGGTTACTGCTGTCCAGTACAGTGATGCCGCCGCAAGTGACCATGTGCTGTTCGCTTTTCTTCACTCGCAGAAGCTGGGTGAACCGTTGCCTAGACTCCGTTTGGCAGGCCTTCAAGCTGACAAGACCTATCTCATTGAAGAACTGGGATTAACGGTCAGTGGCCGTGCGCTGATGAACATCGGGGTGGAGCTGCCTCTGCGCGGCGATTTCGACAGCCTGGTGTATCGTATTCGTGAGCGGGTATAATAGGATGTTGTAGAACGGTTTAAAAGGAGTGCTTTGCAGGCCGATAACGGCTGCATCGCACTCCTTTTTTATTGGATCTCTTTTTGTGGCAAACGGATCTGTACGGTAGTTCCCATACCTAGTTTGCTATACACTTTAACACCGTAGTATTCACCAAATTTCAGCTTAATCCGCCGATCCACATTTGAAATGCCATAACCCCGTCCTTCTTTCTCTTCAAACAAAGCCTCAAGCTTCTCTCGCCGCATACCCATGCCATCGTCTATAACCGATAAGATGATACTATTGTTCTCGATGACACCCTTGATATGGATATTTAGAGGCCGATCCTGATTCCAAAGAGCGTGAATCACTGCATTCTCCACAAAAGGCTGCAGCGCAAGCTTCACGGTCGAGTAAGGCAGGATCGATTGATCTATCGTGTAGATGATGTTCAGCTTGCCCTTAAACCGTATAAGTTGAATGGCATTATAACTCTTGGTCAGTTTCAGCTCCTCATTGATGGTCAGGATGCTCTTTCCTTTGTTCAGGGATATTCGATAAAACTTGGCCAGATGAAGAACCATATCCTGAATCTGTGGATCCTGATGCTTCACGGCCAGAGAAGAGATCGAACCGAGTGTATTATACAGAAAATGAGGATTGATCTGAGCTTGAAGCAGGTCCAGTTCGGCTTCCTTGCTCTGCAGCTCTTTCTGGTAGACTTCTGTAACCAGGCTTTTCAACCGAGTTGTCATCTGTTCGAATGCAAAGTGAAGCTGTCCGATCTCATCACTGCCCATTTGCTCCTCATGAGTAGGGTTGAAATCCCCTCGCTCAATCCGCCGAATCATCCGAATTAACGTCCTGATACGATTGCTAAACAGCGAAGCAGTAATATAGATGAGCAGCAGCGCCACGCCGATGAAGCCCAGAGAAATTTTGATAATGAGCTGAGAGAGGGATTTAGCATCCTTGATAATACTGTCATACGGGAAAATGGACACCGTTCTCCAGCCATTTTTGAGCGTGTTATAGACGGCTAGAGCCTTCACGCCTTGATATGTTGTATCAAATCTGCCTGAAGGCGTCTCGTCCAAATTCTGATGAAGCAATTCGGGCAGGCTTGTATTGATTAACTGTTTGTCCGCTGAAGACAGAATCATACCCTTGTCATTGATAATAAAAATATCTTTGCCACCTGCTTCTTTTTCCATGAGAGAATAGATGACCGACTCGGAAATTTGAAAGACCAGCATCCCGTAGGGGTACTGATTACTATTGTTGTTCAGCAGCCGGGCGAGTGTAAACATGGCAGGTCCGTTCTCTGTCTGCGGCGTGGAGAGATGAATAATGTTCCCATAGGATTGCTGCAGCTTGTGAAACAGTTCCGTGTCCTGAACTTCCGGTGTGATCGGCCGGATATAATAATTGTCTTTGGGCAGCGACGGATTATTCGAATAAATGAATGCGCTATCAAAATCAGGGTAGGCAGCCATCACGGTGTCGATTCGATTGCCAATATAATTATAGACATCCAGATAAGATGGATCATCCTGATACTCGTTTGTAAGGTAATTGGCAAGGCGGTTATCCAAATAAATGGAGGCGGAAATGTGTTCGTAGCTATCCAGTTTGTTCTCCAGATTTTTAGTAATCTGAGCCGTTGAGTTTGTCATGTTGATGTAAATCTGCTCAGTAAGCTTCGTTTTGGTGAGCTCATAGGAAAAATAAACCAACAGCATCATCGGAATGATCGTGACCAGAACAAATACCATAAACAGTTTGGAACGAAAACTCAGGTTTACAAAAGGCATGTACATAAATTTTCTATAAAATTGGCGCATCCGGAAGCCCTCTCTTGACTGAATATTCGTTGCACAGTTCATCATAGCAGAGTGAATATGGAAATCCAATCCTCTCTTTGCACAAAAACATCTTTAAAAAGCGGTATCTTTCGGAGAATTCAACTATGGCGAGTAATCCGTGTCAAATTTATGATTAATAGGAGAGAAGTTGAATCAAGTTATGGCTGACCATGCTGCTGTATAGAAAAAGGGAGGGTACTTAATGCATAAGGTAAGCGCTATCAAAACAGTCAGGAGCAATAATCTGATGAGCAGACTAAAAGAGCAAAAATGGTTATTCGTGCTTATGCTTCCTGCCTTCATTGCGACATTGCTATTTTCCTATGGTCCGATGTTTGGACTATATATGGCGTTTACAAACTATCAGCCGGGTGGGGGATCGTTCTTACATCAGTTCTTCCATGCCGAATTTGTAGGTTTCCAGTGGTTTGAGTATTTCTTTACTACAGGGGATTTCTATCGGGTTATGCGTAATACGCTAGCGACAAGCTTGCTGACACTGTTCTTCGGATTTCCTGCTCCAATCATCCTTGCGCTTGTACTGAATGAAGCGAGACAGGGATTTTTCAAACGTTTTGTACAGACGGTTTCTTATCTGCCGCATTTTATCTCATGGGTTATTGCAGCCAACATTGTGATTACGCTGCTGGCTTCGGATGGAATGCTTAACAATATTCTGGTTCTGCTGGGCATTGTCAAAGAACCAGTTGCATTTTTGCAAAACGGGCCTCTGTTCTGGTGGATTATCGCATTGTCGAATATGTGGAAAGAAATGGGGTTCAGTGCCATTATGTATCTTGCCGCAATCGCTTCCATTAATCCGGAGCTCTACGAAGCGGCCAGGGTGGACGGAGCCAGCCGATTCAAGCAAATGTGGCATATAACACTGCCGTCCATGCGCCCTACAATTGTCATATTGGCTATTCTCGCGGTCGGAGGCATTTTGAATGCAGGATTTGAACAGCAATACCTGCTGCAAAATAATACCGTGCTTGAATACTCCGAAGTTATTGATATTTATGCTTACAAATACGGACTACAAAACAGCATGTTCTCTTATGGTGCTGCTGTGGGAATGTTCAAATCCGTTGTCGCCTTCATTCTTGTTCTTATCGTGAACCGGATTTCCAGAAAAGTGAACGACCAGGCGTTGTTCTAACTACAAAAGACAGAGGGGAGCGCTTGTAATGATTCTGAACCGATTCGGGGATCGTATTTTCAAAATTATTGTATATTTCATTCTTATTCTCGTATTACTGGTTACATTTCTTCCATTTTGGAATATACTCGTTCTTTCATTGAACAGCGCGGAGGATACGGTGCGAGGCGGCGTTT
The DNA here is from genome assembly GCF_037976585.1 of Paenibacillus sp. FSL k6-2145. Lineage (NCBI taxonomy): Bacteria > Bacillati > Bacillota > Bacilli > Caryophanales > Paenibacillaceae > Paenibacillus > Paenibacillus sp. FSL k6-2145. The sequence continues at coordinate 5,885,579 of NZ_CP150267.1, forward strand.
ATCTGTGGCCCAGAGATCTGACACTGGACAGCTATCAGCAGATTTTGAAAGATAGCGAGATTTTAAACGGGCTGTGGGTAACCGTCAAACGAACGCTGATTGGCGCACCGCTATCGGTTCTCGTCATTACGATGCTTGCGTATCCGCTAAGTCGGCGGAATCTAATTGGTCGCAAAGGATGGAACCTGTACTTTATCTTTACCATGTATTTCAGTGGCGGACTGATTCCGTTCTACATGGTGCTTAAGGCGCTGAATATGATTGATACCTTTTCGGTGTTCATCTTGCCAAGTCTGATGAATGTCTTCTATATGATCATTGTCCGTACCTTCATGGAACAGCTACCCCATGAGATTGAAGAATCGGCGAGGGTAGACGGGGCTAACGATCTGACCATTTTCTTCCGAATTGTGATGCCGCTGACAACACCTGTACTTGCAACAGTGGGACTTTTTCAAGCGATCGGGCATTGGAATGCGTGGTTTGATTCCTATGCGTTCACCTATAGTTCGGATCTGAAGACTCTGCAAGCCGTGCTCGTGAAAATATTAAATCAGTTTCAGACCGGTGGCATGATTTCGCAAACGCAAATGCTGGCCAACTCGGCCAAACGAAATGCCGTTTCCAGCGATACCATTCGAATGGCTGCTACGATGGTAGCCACATTACCAATCGTGATGGTGTATCCGTTCCTGCAAAAGTACTTTGTTAAAGGTATGACTTTGGGAGCGGTAAAGAGTTAAGCGATTCCATGATCCGGTTGTGGGACGGACTCGTCCTGCGACCTCTCCTGAAAGGGGGTGGGCCAAGATTGTTTTGTAATTGCTCGATCATGCACTTTAGGAATTTATTCATTGGGAGGAATTAGGGTGTCAATGATAAAGACAAAAAAATGGATTACGATGGGTATGACTGCTGCATTAGTCGTTGGTTTGTTAGCGGGCTGCTCCTCTAACGATGGGGAGAACAAAACAGCAGGTAAAGATGGGGAACAAGGCCCGATTACGCTGACCTGGTTTGATGGCAATACAAAAGGAGAACCATTTACCGATGCAGTTGCCCAGGAAATTACCAAAAAGACGGGCATAGAGATCTCCATCCAGCAGCCAACAGGTAATCCAACGGAAAAACTGAGCCTGATGCTCGCCAGTGGTGACTATCCGGATGTGGTAGTCATGAGCCGGGGAGATGCTTCCCTCGACAAATACATTTCAAGCGGGGCATTCATTCCACTGGATGAGTTAATTGAGAAATATGGTTCTGATCTGAAAGAAATGTACGGAGACACCTTGACCAAAACACGTAATACTGACGGCAAGAACTACTATCTGGCAAACTGGTATGGACTCGACAGTGATCCGGTCTTCGGTATGCTGATGAGACAGAGCCTGTTGGAAGAGTTCCTTCCGGATAAAGCAGATGGTTCACAGCCACTCACAACAGATGAATTCGAATCACTCCTGAAAAATTTTAAAGAGAAATACAATACGATTGATGGCAAAGAGTCCATTCCGATGACGATGAACGGTGAGAACATGGGCGCAAATCTGGGAACATTCAAAGGCATGTGGGGCTTAAAAACGTATTATGACAACAACGGACGTCTGCAATATGATGTCAAGGACCCCAAATATCGCGAAATGCTGTTATATATGAATCGCTTATATAGAGAAGGTCTGATCGAAAAGGAATTTGCGATCAGCAAAACACAGACCTGGATTCAAAAGCTGACGACTGGAGCGGTATTCGCTACCCCAGGTGCATATTGGGACCCGGGGAACGGGAATGCGGCCCTGAAGAAGGACGGCGGGGAAAAGAATCAACTCTTTGCTTACAAAGTTGTTGCTCCAGGTGTAGATCCGGCTCAAACGACGTTTGGCCCAAGAAGTTCGCTTGGATGGGATGCGATCGCAATTACCAAAAACAACAAACACCCGGAAGAAACGATAAAGCTGTTTAATTATCTGGCGAGTGATGAAGGACAGCATTTGCTGCTGTGGGGCAAGGAAGGCGAACAGTACACCATGGTGGATGGCAAGCGGCAACCGAAACCTGAATTCCTGCAAAGCTTCAAGGATAATTGGGATGATACGGTGAAGAAAAGCGGCGTTCGCAAATGGTTATGGTTTATCAAAAATGGTCTGGACCCGAACGGACAGCCGTATGACATGGCGGTTAAATTCCAGCGCAGTGAAGTGGATGAACTGGCCATTAAGAGTCTGGGCGATTCCGTATGGGATACAGCACAGTATGACAACCTGAATCCGGATGGGGGAACACCTCAAGCGCTGACGGCCCAGAAAGTGAAGGATATTATGGATCAGAGCATTACGAGAGCCATTATTGCCCCAAGTGAGGCCGAAGCCAATTCCGTGTTCGACAAGATGCTGGAGGATATGAAAAAGGCTGGCGATGAGAAAGTAGAAGATATCATCAACGAGAAATATGCTCAGCGTATGGAACTGTGGTCTTCGAAATAATTGGAAATCAACTTATAAATAAACGCTTATATCAAAAAACCTAAATTTTCTTAAACCCGTTAATCTGTGATTTGATGAGATTAACGGGTTTTTATTGGGATAAAATAGATGGGGTACGGCAATGCAATGTTTTTTTGTCTTTAATGGAGCGAGTAAAAAATGAAATAATAATTGCTTCTCGATTGTGTATGCGATATATTGCATATAAGAATAATTGTAATGAGGATGAAAACAATGCCAATTCCTAAAGATTTTTCCTTACCAGTCCGTATGTCCGCAAAAGAAAGAGCGTTTTCTCAGATTCAGCGATGGATCATTGATGGAACACTGCAACCAGGTGAAAAGCTTATTGATGCGGAAATGGCTGAATCGCTTGGAGTCAGCCGGACACCGATTCGGGAGGCATTTCAGTTACTCGAAGTTCAAGGCCTCGTGTCCATGCATCCAGGAAAAGAAACAAAAGTAACGAATATTGAGAAAAACGATATTTTTAAGATGTATTCAACGATGGCTGCTCTTCAGGCCTTAGCTGCTGAAATCACCGCCCAAACTATTATTCCAGAACAGATCGAGAAACTAAGATCCATAAATTTGGAATTCGCAAGTTCTATTAAAAATGGACAAGTTTATCAGGCTATGGAGGTGGATGAGCAATTTCATAATTATATTGTGGAGCTCTCAGATAATCCTTATGTAGCTACATTTAATACATCTCTTCAGATTCACATTAGGCGATTTAAATACGTATTTTTAAAACAACCTATTACGGCTACACTAGCTTCAGTTGAAGAACATGATCAGATTATTAAAGCTTTTGAAGGCAAAAATAGCAACGATGCCCATAATTTAATGAAACAAAATTTTATTCGACCGATGCAGGAACTGAACGAAATACTTTGAAATGAGGGAAGAAACATGGAAAATAAAAAAGATCTTCGCATTCGAAGCAAGGTAATCAGTGAAGGTGCTAACCGGGTACCGAACAGAGCGATGCTGCGTGCAGTTGGATTTCAAGATGAGGATTTTAAAAAGCCAATGATCGGAATAGCAAGTACGTGGAGTGAAGTAACACCGTGCAATATGCACATCAATGATTTAGCGGTGCAAGCTAAGCAGGGCGCACGTAATAACGGCGGTGCTCCACTAATTTTTAATACGATTACCGTTTCTGATGGGATCTCGATGGGGCATGGCGGGATGTTGTTCTCGCTACCAAGTCGGGAAGCTATAGCTGATTCGATTGAAATTGTGACCGGAGCCGAGCGTTTTGACGGCGTTGTTGCAATCGGTGGGTGTGACAAGAATACGCCTGCATGTTTGATGGCTATTGGACGGATGAATATTCCTTCCGTTTATGTATATGGAGGAACCATTCAACCTGGTAATCTCGACGGTAAAAAAGTGGATATCGTTTCAGCTTTTGAAGCCGTTGGGCAATATCAAGATGGAAAAATAACAGATGAACAATTGCATAAGGTCGAATGCAGTGTTTGTCCAGGTCCAGGGGCTTGTGGGGGGATGTATACCGCTAATACGATGGCCGCAGCTGCAGAAGCAATGGGTATGTGTTTGCCTGGTTCTTCTTCGACATCAGCTATCTCAGCGGATAAAGCATTGGAATGCGAAGCAGCCGGTAAGCAGGTCATCTCACTTCTTGAACAGGAAATCTACCCAAGAGACATTATGACGAAGAAAGCATTTGAGAATGCGATCACCGTTGTTATGGCTCTAGGGGGATCAACCAACGCATTTCTCCATCTGCTAGCTATTGCGCACTCCGTAGAAGTGGATTTAACCTTGGATGATTTTGAACGAATTCGCTTGCGTGTTCCTCATTTGGCAGATCTGAAGCCAAGTGGTCAGTATGTCATGCAGGATTTGAATGATATTGGTGGTGTTTCCGGGGTAATGAAGCTATTGCTCGCTGAGGGATTACTTCATGGGGATTGCCTCACCGTAACTGGTAAAACGTTGGCGGAGAATTTAGCGGAAGCTACTCCACTTCAGAATGATCAAGAGATTATACGTCCACTCAATAATCCGCTTAAACCAGATGGACCACTGGTTGTGCTTCGAGGAAACCTAGCTCCTGAAGGCGCTGTTGCCAAAATGTCAGGCATGAAGATACAACAGTTTTCCGGACCGACAAAGGTGTACGATAGCGAAGATGAAGCGACAGAAGCGATCATGAATGATGAAATTCAAGAAGGGGACGTATTGGTCATACGCTATTGTGGACCGAAGGGTGGACCAGGTATGCCTGAGATGCTTTCCGTTACAGCACTCATTGTAGGGAAAGGTCTCGGTGGGAAAGTTGCTCTCATAACAGATGGTAGGTTCTCGGGTGGCTCGCATGGATTTGTAGTCGGCCATGTATCCCCTGAGGCACAAGTAGGTGGACCGATCTCTTTGCTCCAAAATGGAGATATTATCACCATTGATAGCGACATTCAGGAAATTAAGGTTGAAGTGCCAGAAGAAGAGTTGGCCGCTCGAGCGCAAGCTTGGGTACAACCGCCACTGAAAGTGAAATCCGGTGTACTTGCCAAATATGCTAAATTAGTTTCCTCCGCTTCTAAAGGGGCAGTAACAGATTTGATGGAATAAACAAATAAAGAATACTTTTTGTAAAGATTAAATTTTTATACCCCCGTTAGTTTCATTATTTGAAAATTAACGGGGGGGTTTTTTGTTTAATAATGGGCTGTGTACTGAGTTTATTAGACGATTTCGAGGGATAAGACATGTTCCCATTAAAGTCGCTATATTAGCGGCTTTTTTTTGTTTTATCGGTACAAGTTCTTGTTGCCGGTGACTATACTCATATTAACTGAGGACGGAATATAGATACACTCCTTGCCATATGAATTTTTGATTATACGCTGGCTGTTTTTTTCTTAGTACATGTTTGTTTATTGTTATACCTTGTGTTCCAGCCTTACACAACGGAGTTGGAAACCCACAATTAACTGCAGATTATCAGCTTAGTGCTGTACCGCTTGTAAACAAATATGCTCATAACCATTTTAGAGTCAAGATACTTGTTCAGTATAAAAATATTTTTAATGCTAGAAGCTGATTCAGCAGCCTTTAGAGGATCTTCAGCTTCTTGGATAAGTCCTGTACGGGAAGTTGCTGTACTTGTTCAAATTCAATTTCGCGTATTAGATGCGCGATGATGATGTGAGTCCAACCAAGCTTAATGGCATAATCATCATCCCGCTTCACGTTCTCAAAAGCGACAGCAATGTCTTCATGAACATATGGTTTAGTGATGATGGGATTCTTGGGATGGAAGCGAGCTAGCAGATGTTGGTCTGATAAAGATCGACATCTTTTTTTATTCTCTAATTCAAAGGTCATAGAGATAAACGCCATAAAAGGATTGAAGTTTAAAAGCAAAATATAGGACTGAAATTAAATCCTCAGATCTCAGTTTAGCGCATTACAACAAAAAATAAGACCTGATTTAAACATAAAAGCAAAGAGTTGAGTTTAGATTAGTGTCAAGGGAAGATGAGTTCCACGGGGATGACGGCGTTCTTAGGAGAATAAATATCTTCCATCTGTTCACATAACAGCTTTACGGCTGTTCGTGCCATTTCCTGTTCATCTTGCTGCACATAAGCTACGCCTGAAAGATGTGGATTATCGAAAGATAGTAAATCGATATTTGAGTGATCGTTCAGAAGACTGATCGCGGCGGATGTAAGGCGTGCTGTTTCTTCAGTCAAGGAGAAGGCTGCCGAAATTCCACTGTGGTTCTGCAAGAAGTTGCTTACATAGTCCAATGCTTGCTCGCTACGTAGAATGTCGAGAGGAATGTGACACCACAAGCTCTTGTCAATCGAGATGCCTTGATCTGTGTACGCCTGCTCGAAGCCGAGCGTGCGGTCCTCGACGGCCGTATTGGCATTTTCAGGTGAGATGAGCGCAATCTGCTGGTGACTCTTGGATAGCAAATGGGATACAGCCTTATACGCACCGCCGTAATTGTCGGATGTAATGGTGTACGTCTCAATGTTGCGCAGATAGCGGTCGATGAACACACACGGGAATTTATCGAGCGACAGACGCAGTAATGATTCGTTGTACTTCTCATCTTCTGTTGGAAAAACGATCAGCCCCTTCACACCGAGCTCCGTTAGTGTACGAATGACGTTTGATTCGATAGAGGAGGACTCGCGCGTGATGCTTAGTACCATGCTGAGGCCAGCTTCTTGCAGGAAGTGTTCCGTGTAGTCAACGAGCTTCTGAATGACACGGGTTCTCATCGTCGGAATGATAAAGCCAATGAGCGGCATGGAGGACGCGCTGCATGGGGATGGCGAGAAATTGATACTAGAAACAACAAGACTAGAAGAGACGAATGAGCCTTTGCCTTGTACGCGTATAATTAATCCTTCGTCAGCTAGTAGGGTTAGGGCGTTCTTGACTGTAATTTTACTTACTCTGAATTCGTCCATTAGTTCTTGCTCAGAAGGAATGCGATCCGTTGGCCGAAGTTGCCCTGATTTAATTTTCTGTATAATGTTTTCTCGAATTTGTTTGTAGAGCGCCAGCTTTTTCAAAGAGTAGCATCTCCCCATAAACTTTATGATTTTATAATCAATTGGTTATATAAAGCTTATTTCATCTATATTATAATACGGCATGTAAAGCGCTTACAATACGGAATTTGAGAAATTGTTGCGAAGGGGTCTTTTCTTTGAAAGGTTAGAATTATGTTAAGGATGGTGGTGCCAAGGTGTATTGAAACCGCTTAAATTAACAGAACTAACTAGTCAACCGACTTTTCAAATGCATAACAAAAAAAGAGAGGATGACGAACAAATGAAAAAACGCAGTGCTTTAATCTCCATCGTTACACTCCTTATTATGTCACTTGTTTTTACTGCATGTGGTACTCCTTCCGGTTCAAAAACGGAAACGCAGCAATTAGGCGCTAATGCCGGTGAGAATGCAACAGAATTATCATTTTGGACATTCGTAGATTTGCACGGCAAGCATTTGGATAAAATGCTGGGATTATGGAACCAACAGAACCCAGACAAACAGATTAAGTTGAATGTAACGGTTATGCCTTACGATGATATGCACAACAAGCTCTTATTGGCAGTTACAAGCGGAAAAGGTGCTCCTGATATCGCGGATATTGAGCTTGGTCAATTTCCTAAATTCTTGGAAGGTGACAACGTTCCACTGGAATCTTTGAATGATGTATTTGCACCATACAAAGACGTTGTTGTTCCTTCACGTGTCGAGATTTATTCCAAAGCCGAACAGGTTTATGGATTCGATTATCACGTAGGTGCGACGCTTGCTTTCTACAATACTGAAATTCTCGAGCAAGCAGGTGTTGACTACAAGACAATCAAAACGTGGGAAGATTACAAACAAGCAGGTATCAAGGTTTATGAAAAGACTGGCAAGTACTTAGGTACTGCTGATACATCAGCTACGTGGCAAGCATCGCTGCTACTAGCTCAGCAAAACGCTGATTTTACAGATGAAAATGGTAATCCAAAAGTTAACTCGCCTGAAATGATTAAAGCGTATGAAATGTTAGTTGATCTGCAGAAGAACAATGTTATTCATACGATCCCTGGCGGACAACCCGACACAGAAGAAGCAAAAGGCGAATACAACAAAGGCAACTACGCAAGTGCATTGATGCCTGAATGGTACATGTCCCGCTTTGTAAACGAAATGAAAGACCTTAAAGGTAAGTATGCAATAGCTCCATTGCCTGTATTTGAAGAAGGTAATCCTCGTTCTGTTGGCTTAGGCGGTACTGGCACAGTTGTTACTAAGAATGGTAAAGACGTTCAGTTGGCAAAAGAATTTGTAGCCTTTGCTAAGCTTTCGAAAGAAGCTACTACTGAAATCTGGAATACACTTGGATTTGACCCAATTAACATGGAAGTATGGAAAGATGATGCAGTTACGAAAAACCCTGATAATGAATACGTCCAATACTTTAAAACAAATGCATTTGATACTTTGAATGAAATCAAGGACGAAATTAGAGCGATTAAGTCCGTTAAAGCCTCACCAACCATCGGCAATATATTCAATACGGTAACTTTGAATGCTATCTTTGAAGATGGCCAAGACGTGAAGGAAGCTTTGGATGAAGCACAAGCAGCAATTGAACAAGAATTGAAATAAATATAATAAGTAAATGATTTGGTTAAACCTGTCGGCAGGTATAGTAGTCGGCAGGTTTAACCTTAGTCAAGGGAGATTGAGAATATGATAAAGAAATTTGTATACTCTCAAAAAGTTGCGCCTTATGTTTTTGTATTGCCATTTATACTTATATTTTTGATATTCTGGTTTTTTCCACTTGTAAATTCATTCGTAATGAGCTTTCAAGATAGAATGTTAGGACAGGATCCTAAATGGATTGGTGAAGCGAATTATTCGAAATTACTTACTGATAAAGTGTTTTTGACATCTATTAAAAATAGCGTTGTGTACATGTTAGGAACCTTAGTGCTGTTAATTCCTTTTCCAATGTTATTCGCCGTTATGATCAACAGTAAGTTAATGAAGGGAAGAGAATTTTTCAAATCTTCGTTCTTTCTCCCTGCACTGACTTCTGTCGCAGTTGCGGGTACCATTTTCCGCCTTACATTCGGTGAAATGGAAGGTTCATTAATGAATAGTTTCCTAGGTCTATTTGGTATAGAGCCTATTAAATTTTTGAAAGACGGAAATTGGAGTATGGCAGCACTGTTAATCCTCGCATGTTGGAGATGGACAGGTGTTAATATGCTTTACTATCTATCCGGTTTAAAAAGCATTGACAATGAGTATTATGAGGCTGCTTCAATTGACGGGGCATCTGCTTGGCAGAAGTTTAGAACGATCACAATGCCATTATTGAAGCCGACCACGGTATATGTTACGACAATTAGTGTTTATGCAGGTTTAGCCATGTTTACCGAGAGCCTGATGATGTTTAACGGTAACAATTCACCCAAAAATATTGGCTTAACCATTGTTGGATACCTGTATAGACAAGGGATTGAGCAGAATAAGCTGGGTTACGCAGCTGCAGTTGGAATCGTTCTGTTAGTCATTGCTATGGTTATCAATTTAACGCAGTTGAAATTTAGTGGAATGTTCAAAAAGGAGGAGGATTAAAGTGGGCAGAAGTCAGACGAGGAGTGATTTCATCTCTAGAATAGTAATTATTTGTTTATTCATTATACTATTCGTTATAATTATGATCCCATTCTACGCAGTGGCCCTATCTTCCTTTAAACCCGGTGAATCATTAGTTAGATATGGTCTTAACCTAAGTTTGGATTTTGAAATCATGAGTTTTGATAATTTCATCTATCTGTTTACTGGACAACATGATTATTTTGTGTGGTTTTGGAACAGTATGATTTTAACAATCGTTCAAGTGGTTTTAACACTTTTTGTAAGCGCATTTGTTGCTTATGGTTTTGCAGCATATCATTTTAAAGGTAAGAACTTCCTCTTTATATGTGTTTTGCTCATTATGATGGTGCCTTTCGAAATACTGCTGGTTCCTTTGTACAGCCTAATTAATGATTTGGGAATGGTGAATAGCTATTCGGCAATCATTCTGCCCGGTATAGCCAATGCCGCGACGATATTTTTCTTCAGGCAGTATCTACGAAGCATACCCAAAGAGATTATTCAATCTGGGCGGGTTGATGGCGCAAACGAGTATGCGATTTATTTCAGACTAATTATGCCGATTATGAAGCCATCCTTTGCAGCAATGGCCATTCTGAATGGTATGAATAGCTGGAATAATCTATTGTGGCCATTCATGGTGCTCGGAGATCAGAGTAAATATACACTTCCAATCGGTTTAAAAACGTTGTTAACTCCTTATGGCAATAACTATGACCTATTGATTGTGGGCTCCTTCTTCTCCATCATTCCAATTTTCATACTATTTATTGCTTTCCAGAAATATTTCATAGATGGTATGACTGCAGGCGCTGTCAAAGGGTAGTGTATATTATGATGAAACAGGTGATAAGATGGAAATCCAACAACGAGCGTTACATGACATTCAACCATTGATTGAGCAAAGAGCTGATCCTTTTATTTACCGACATTCGGACGGTTATTATTACTTCGTAGCATCCGTTCCGGAGTATGATCGGATTGAAATCCGTAGAGCCCAGAACCTTGAGGGGCTTGTTACATCAACTCCTGTAGTGATCTGGAGAAAGCGCGAGACGGGTATCCTTAGTGCCAATATTTGGGCACCCGAACTGCATTTTATTGATGACAAATGGTACGTGTATTTCGCTGCCGCACACACGACGGAAACGAATGAAGGCTTGTTCGACCATCGGATGTACGTGCTAGAGAATGAAAATGCCAATCCGCTCGAAGGCAGTTGGACGGAAAGAGGGCAGGTTCGTACCGAGTGGGAAAGCTTCGCCCTCGATGCCACTACCTTTGAGCATAATGGCAGCCGTTATTACGTATGGGCACAAAAGGATCCGAATATCGAAGGTAATTCTAATCTGTATATATCCAAAATGAGCAATCCATGGACGCTGACTGGACCGCAAACGATGATTTCGCTGCCGGAATATGACTGGGAAATCATTGGTTATAAAGTGAACGAAGGCGCGGCATTTCTTCGCAAGGGTAATCGGGTATTCCTCTCTTACTCGGCTAGCGCCACCGATTTCAATTATTGCATGGGCCTGCTTGAAGCCGATGCGGATGCTGATTTGCTCGATGCCACCTCATGGCGCAAGTCGCAAACAGCGGTTCTCTCGACAGATGAGAGCATCTCAATGTATGGTCCCGGTCATAATTCCTTCACGGTGTCAGAGGTCGACGAAAAGACGCTATTTGTGTTCCACGCAAGAACGTACAAGAACATTATAGGAGATCCGCTGTACGATCCGAATCGCCATACATTTGTGACGGAGCTTTTGTGGACGGCTGACGGCAAACCCGATTTCCGCGGCTCTGTTGCAGCACTTGCACGTTCTGTACAGTGAACGAGTGTCCCAGCAAGGTTGGTTGATGGATTTAAGTTCGTTTATCCAACTTGCCAAAGAGAGAGAGTTAGAACATCGAAGGCACCTTACTGGGTGCCTTCGACTTCGTTCAATACATAATACGTCGAACCGTAATACAGTTAGTGGTAAGTTGCCTTCAAACTTGCCGCTCCAGTTATCCCGGAAAATCATATCAAAAAAATAAAAACAGTCGCTGATCAATAGGATCGGCGGCTGTTTTTATGTTATCGGTACGAGTTTTATTCCGTGCCAAGGACAAGAGCTTCTATCGATTGCCGGAATGGACAAGAACATTGTCCTATTACCGTTAAGAAGTACATCTAAAGAATAAGATGTAATTTAAATCTTAACAGGCAGCATAAATTCTGCACAGTATTCAAATTTCTTATGGGACAAACAACTCGATAAGATACAAAAACGGGCTTTGAGTCACTTATAGCGAGAGGAACTGTAACGGGCAAGTTTCTGATTTGTTACAAGGTCAGCATATGAACAAGGTTGTAATTATGTAAATTTCAGTTGGAAATGATGATTTCAACCTGATGTAATGATTTGTAAAATAAGCTTATCAAAAAAGAACTAGGAGAGGTTCCCATGACAAAGCCAGACGTCCCGCACCATCCACAGATATCAGGTTATAGCCATAAAATCAATGATCCATTCTGGTCGCATTATATTGAACTGGTCCGCAACGTAGTTGTTCCTTATCAATGGGAAGCGCTCAATGACCGTATCGAAGGAGCTGAACCAAGCCGGGCCATTCGGAATTTCCGCATTGCTGCTGGGGATGAAGAGGGCGTTCATTATGGCATGGTTTTTCAGGATAGCGATGTTGCGAAATGGATTGAAGCAGCTTCGTACCTGCTCTCCGCGAAGCCCGACCCGGAACTGGAAGTCCTCGTGGATTCTGTTATTGAGACCATAGCTCGGGCACAGCAAGCCGATGGTTATTTGAACACGTACTTCACCTTGCGTGAACCTGGGGCGCGATGGACGAACCTCGCCGAGTGTCATGAACTTTATTGTGCAGGACATATGATTGAGGCTGGTGTAGCGTACTATCATGCCACGGGCAAACGCACGCTGCTGGATGTGGTTATTCGCCTGGCGGATCATATAGGCACCGTGTTTGGTACAGAGCCGGGACAATTGCCAGGTTATGATGGACATCAGGAGATTGAACTTGCACTCTTCAAATTGTATGAGACGACAAAAGAAGAGAAATATCTGGAACTGAGCCGTTATTTTCTGGATCAGCGGGGAGCGAGTCCGCATTTTTTTGTAGAGGAATGGGAGAAAAGGGGCCGTACCATACATTTTGGAGAGTTGGATATGGTTCACCGACACACGTACTCCCAGTCCCATCTGCCTATTAGGGAGCAGTCGACAGCAGAAGGCCATTCGGTTCGACTGGTGTACATGTGCGCGGCTATGGCAGATGTAGCTGCGCAGAAGGAGGATACATCGCTGAAAGAAGCCTGTGAACGGTTGTGGAGCAACATCGTAAGCAAGCGAATGTACATTACGGGAAGCATTGGTTCATCAGCCAAAGAAGAAGCATTTACAGGCGATTATGATCTGCCTGGAGATACCGCCTACGCAGAGACCTGTGCCTCAATTGGCCTGATCTTTTGGGCGAAGCGTATGCTGCAGATGGAGCAGGATAGCCGGTACGCAGACGTTATGGAGCGAGCCCTGTACAACACGGTGATTAGTGGAATGTCTCTGGATGGTCAACGTTTCTTCTATGTGAATCCGCTTGAAGTCGATCCGAAGATGCAACGTGTGAATCCTAATTATGCCCACGTGCGAACACGCCGGCAAGGGTGGTTTGGTTGTGCTTGCTGTCCGCCGAACATTGCGCGATTAATTGCCTCATTGGATCAATATGTATATACCCCGGCTGTGGAACAGGCTACGTTGTATGTACAATTGTACATCGGAGGGGATGGGGAATTCACACTTGAGGGTAGGAGAGCAGCCGTAACCATGGACTCTGACTATACCTCCACTGGAGATGTGAAGCTGATCGTTCGGCCTGATTCCCCAGAGGGAATGCAGTTTACGATAGCTCTGAGAAAGCCGGACTGGTGCAAGATTCCCGAGCTGTGGATTAATGGGGAGAAGAGCGAACAAGATGGTTTTACTTTTGAATACGGTTACATAAAGGTGATCCGTTTGTGGAAAGCCGGTGATGAAATTAAACTTCACTTCCCTATGGAGTTGCTGCGGATGAAAGGACATGATCACATCAAAGCCACTTTCGGAAAAGTAGCCATCCAGCGGGGACCGTTTATGTACTGTCTCGAAGAAGTCGACAATGCCCGCGGATTGCATCGCATTCAGCTGCCCCGGGATGCCGAGTTTCACATCGGTAGCGGGGAACAGATGCCTCTGGGGGTCCCGGCTCTTACAACCATTGGGCAGAGAATCGTATCCCAAGAAGACTGGGGAATACATCTGTATCGCAGTGATGTTCACTGGGATACACAGCCTGCCGAGCTTCGGTTCATTCCTTACTTCACTTGGGCCAATCGGGATGAAGGAGAAATGAGTGTTTGGATTCGCGAAAGCGAATAAAAAGAAGTCTACTAGTGCTGCTGTAAAAAAGTATGCAAAAGGAAAGCGCCCGATAGACCCAAAATACGCGCTGTAGGATAACGCGATCTTTGGTGAGCGGACACTTTTTTCACGGCATCAGTTCTGATTGAGTCAGTTTATTTATCTGAGTTGGTAAACTTGCTGCGGAAGTTGGAAGGAGAGATGCCCTCTTTTTTCGAGAAACAGGAAGAGAAGTAGGATACATGATTGAAGCCGATCTCTTCGGCGATGCGAGCAACGGACCAGGCGGTTTGCAACAGCAGCTTTTTGGCCTGTTCGATTCTGTAATGCAGCAGATATTCCATGGGTGTCATGCCATACACTTTAAGCATGCTGCGTGCGAGATAGTTTGGATGGTAGTTGAGTTCCTTTTGCAGCATCGGATTGGAGATCGGTAGCGGGTAATTGTGGCGGATGTAGAGTTCAACTTTCTCGGCAATCCGGATTGCGGCAACGTCTGACAGTGAAGACAGCCCAAGATCCAGATGCTGCATAAATTGCTGGAAGGTCGCCTGTCTTTTCCAATTGCGCATGGACTGCGGCTCCTGATCAAGCTGAGAGAAATGCTCCAGAAGTTCCATATCTTTGATTGCAATGTGCAAATGTTTGGGAATGAAGATGGAACAGACATCACAGTGGTTTAGATATGCGCTCACCTTATGTGTCTCAATTAGTTCGGCTTGATTGGCGAGACATTCGTCCATGTTGGCAGACTCTCTCCAGCTGCCAAAGGTTTGAAAATGAATCCAGATCATTTCCGTTTCCGCCTTACAGGCTGCGCTGCCGTAATGATGTCCATCCGGCTTAAGGATCAGTGCTTCTCCCTGATTCAGAAGCCACTCTGTCCCGTTCTCGCTAATGGCGAGCGAACCGCGTGTAACAACAATTAGATCAAAGACACCGATGTCACTGCGGCTAATGTGATATTCACCGGCTTCGTAACAAGCACGTCCGCAATCAATAAAATAGGGAATGGGCGGGGTGATGAAATGAAGGATGGGCGAGTCCAATCCGGCACCTCCGAACAGGTTGAAATATTTAAAATTCATGTTGGCATCGAGCATTTATTTTTTATGATACAGCAAGTAACATAGAAAATAAAGCGCTTACGAAATTCAGTTTTAACCTTCAACGGATTCAGGTTTAGAACCTTATCTTCACTCTTTAGAGATTCTACTTTAGACGAAAGAATGAACGTCATTTTCGATGGATCGGTCAAAGGTATTTCGTAGAAGAAACTATACTTGCCGGTTTAAGAGAATTAAACCCCTAATGAATATGATCACATATATACAGGAGGTTATAATGACAATGATTTCGAAGAAGTGGAAGCCGCTCATGATTGCGCTGCTCCTGACATTTTCAAATCTGCCGCTGCAGGTTAGCGCTTTGCCTGCGGCCGTGACGGCTGCGGTAAAGACCGGTATCTCCAATGCCAGCCTGTCGGCCAAAGTTGGCGACTTAGGTCAGATTGAGGAGCTTTATATCAACAACAATCCTACCAATAAACAGGGGAAGCCAATCAATTTCGTCCTGCCTAATACTACATCGCCGCAGAATGGTACTCAGCACCAATGGATGGGGGGAATGATCTTCTCTTACCGTACGGGTGCCAATGGACAATTCCCTGATAACAGGGACGGCTTTGTAGAAGTTGATACCAATAAAACATTGGCTGCCGGTGGATCTACACAATATTCGACCATTAATCCGGATAACCCCTATATGAACAAGACCGCATCAGCAGACGGCAAGAAGGTAGAAGTCAACTTTATTGGACAGAACCTAAATTCTACAGACCAGCGGGTAATGAAGGGCTTCGATGTGAAATCCGTTTTTGATATGGAGACCGATGATGGTTCAATGCTTTGGGAAATTACGGTGAAGAACAAAAGCAATCAGTATATCGAATTCGGGGATATTGGCTTACCGATGCCTTGGAACAACAAATACCAGACCTTATCCGATACCTATGATGACCGTGTGACGGTGCATAATTTCGCAGGTGCTGACAGTGGGTATTCTTATGCCATCCGCACCAGTGGTGAGGGGAACTTCATGCTCTTCACTCCGGTGCCGGAGAGCGGCGCTCGAATCGAGTATGTAGATTATTGGATGCATGAAGCAGGAGAGCGGCGTGCTGCAGACACCTTTAAGAACTGGACAGGAGATAGTGGCGGCTGGTATCCGGGGCTGAACGTGCTCTATATTCACTCCAAAGAAATCCAAAAAACGGGACGCGGATACTTTACTGATGCTTCCAGCCTCGTCCTAGGACCGGATGAGTCCAAGACATATAAGTTCAAATTCTCAGCAGTCCGTGGAGGAGACAACACGCCGCAGGAAAGTGCCCAAAGCCCAAATAACAGTTCGACCTCGATGGAAGACCGTGAAGCCAATCTGCGGTCCATCCTATATAAATCAGGCATGATTGATGCAGTAGCGGTGCCGGGCTTCCAGACAGCGATCAATATGCCTGTCAAGCTAGACCTGCACTATGACGACAGTATCGTTGATGTACAATCCATCGATATTCAAAATGTGGCAGAGAATGATCCGTTTGATGAAGCGCATATTCCGGTTATCAAGCCTGGGAAGAGCAGAAAGGAAATGGTTGACAACTCGCGGGCTGGACGTGGACTGCCTGGCGGAAACCCTGACTACAACGAGTCGGTTGAGTTTGTGGAGACCAAGATCGTAAATGGTGAACAGCATCACATCTATTCGCTTCAGTTTGATTCGATCGGCAATAACAGCGTGCGTATCGAATATAAGCTGAAGGACGGCAACGAATGGGTGGATAAATTGACTCAATTTGAATTCAATGTCCTAGCCGAGCTGGATGCAATCTCGGATGCCCATTCCGAATTCATGGTCCAGCAAACACGGGATAAGAATCCAGAAAGTCCAACTTATGGTAACTATTTCGACTGGTATCTTACAAGCGGCATGGATCTCAATACAAGCCATTGGGGAGATGACTGGAGCCATGACAACATCAACTTCATGACGATGAAGAACTATCTGGCTCCCAATCCCGCTGAAATTCGCTCTATCGAGACATACCTGATCGACTTCATGTGGGAACGATACATGAAGAATACGCAGGATAGCTACATCGTTGCGAACTGGCTGAAAGATTCCGGAGCGTACACTGACAAAGATAAACCTTATACACGTACGTTCTCCGAAATCATGGAAGCTACCGGATTTTTCAACATGTACCGGATTCAGAAGGCTTATCCTAATCTGATCGAGTACCGGGAATCATCTCAGTTTTATCTGGAGAAAGCTTATAACATCTACTATAAGCGTGTTTCCACCGGGGCCATCGGATTCTACGGCGAGCAGCAAATCCCGGCTATGATTGAAGCACTGAAAGAAGAGGGGATGCAGACCGAGTCAGCCAATCTGCAGAAAAAGTTCGCCCTCGACAAGGGACGGAATATGACTAGAGCCACTTATCCTTACGGGTCGGAATTTGAATATGATAATACTGGCGAAGAAGGGGCTTATGCAGCAGCGAAGGCACTGCGCACGTACTATCCAGCAGACGCACTTACAGGTGCAGCTGAGAAAAGTATGGAAATGGCCGATTGGAAAACACGTGCCATGCGCGGGATTCAGCCTACATGGTTCCATTATTCCGTGCCCGTTTTCCGCGGCGGTGAAGGCTGGTGGAATTTCCAATATACTGCGTCTTTGGCAGGATACATTATGGATGACTGGTTAAGGTATGAGAATGATGGAAGATCGGTGGAGCAGAAGGCCATTGCACAGCAGCGAAATTATGCCGCGAAGATTTCGAACTTCAATGCCGTCAATATGGGACAGATTTCGGCTAATTCAGTTGGCAGTACCTCTTGGAGATATTCGATGTATAAGGGAGGCACAGGTACGAAGGACGTATACGATGGCGGCTCACGCGTCATGAGTAACGGCTGGAATGATTTTTCGGGCGAATCGGAAGAAGGCCTCTATGGTTCCCTTCTCAGCATCAGCTCTGATATTGTTACAGATCCGATATTCGGGTTGTTCGGTTATGGAGCGCTGGTGAGTGACGAAGGAGACAGCTACAACATTACGCCGAAAGACGGTTTCGGCAAACGGATCAATCTGATCGATGAGAAAATCTATTTGGAGCTGGAAAGTGATAAAGTTGAAAGCGCTCAAATTCAAAAAGATGGTAAGGGTTTTACACTTCAGCTCCTGAATCCATCAGGGAAAGAGCATACTTCACGGATTTTGTTCGATGGAGTGGGGATCGAGAATGGCTACTATACCATGAAGCTGAATGGTGCAGCTGCCGGACAGTTCTATGTTCAGAACAATGAGGGCGTTGCCATGTTTCAGATGGGTAGCGTGCAGCGTGCTGAATTGATCATTGAAAAGTCAGCCGGCGGTGAAAATGAAGCTCCGCAAATTACTGTAGAGTTGGCGACACAACATCCACAGGCGTTGATTCCATTTATGCTGAATGGGATTGTAACCGATGATGGCGCGCCGAAAGGGACTCTGTCTTATCAATGGGAAGTGGTCAGTGCCCCGGAAGGCGCCAAGCTAACCTTTACTCATCCAAAAGCAAGTATTACACAGGCTACGGGTACCAAAGCAGGCTCATATACAGTTAAGCTTAGCGCAAGTGATGGACAACTGACTGGCTCCGGCCAGGTAATCTTCGAACTGGCTTCACCGCCGGATAAACTGCCTCCAGCAATTGGCCAAGTAACAGCGGTTCAGGATGTTGCCAATAACAGTATCGTAGTATTGTCCGGGGAGGCCATTCCTGACCCTGTGCATAGCGAGGCAGAAGAACCCCAGTTGAAGTACACTTGGGCCGTCAAGCAAAAGCCTGAAGGTTCAGCGGACATTTCATTTGTGGATGGTGACAAAGCAGCAGCCTATGCGCGTGTAAGCACGGCAGGCACCTACACGTTTAACTTCAGTGCGGCAGACGGAGACAAGAAGGCTAGCAAGGATATAACGATAGAGATTAAGGAAGATACCGTTGACGTTTACCGGGCACTCAGCGTTGTCACCAAAAAGGATATTGAACCAGAACTTCCTAGACAAATCTTTATTCTGTCAGAGGAAGGGTATCTAGAGCAGGAAATCACTTGGGATGCTATAGATCCAAGCAGCTATGCTAGTGTAGGCCAATTTGAAGCCAGAGGAAAGGTCAATGGAAGTGCTTTGGAGGTTTGGGCTACCGTACATGTCGTGAATACTGAGCTACAAAATGCGGCGCTGACAGCCAAGGCTTCCGCTAGCTTCTCTGGTGGCGACGGATATCCAGAAGCGATGAATAACGGCATTGAACCTAAAAGCTCGGCAGATTTCTCGCCGAACCGCGGTGCCCCCAACAGTGCATGGCATAACTGGGGTAGAGAAGGAGATCCAGCATGGGTGATGTATGAATGGGATCAGCCATTCCTGGCCTCTTCTATGGATGTATATGTCTTCCAGGACGGCGGCGGGAACTTCCGTCCGAAGGATATGCAGCTAATGCTTCGCGACGAAGATGGGAAATGGTACACCCCACGGGCCATAAAGGGATTGGGCAATGAACTTAATAAATACAATACAACTACCTTTGAGCCCACCTATATTACAGGTGTTCGTATGGACATGAAGCCTTCCGTTAATGGCAGCGGTATTCTGGAATGGAAGGTATACGGCTATACCGGAGCGGTAGATAAGTCAGAACTGATCAAGGTCTATAACTATGTAAATACATTAAATGCTTCGAACCTTGCAGATCCTGGTCTTGCGCCAATCGAAGCAGCGAAGACAGAAGCATCTGCTGTGATCAAGAATATGAATGCCACAGACGAGGAAATTGCCCTAGCGCTCAAGAAGTTGCTGACGGATTTGCATCTGCTGAGTCCGAATGACGGCAATATGGCTTTCCTCGCGAATGCTTCTTCCAGCTACACCTCACCTTGGGAGAGTTTGGCGGCAGTAAACGACGGAAAGAAAGATGGCAACAACATTTCGCATTGGGGAACCTGGGGTCATGAAGGCGCAGAGGAGTGGGTGCAATATGAATGGCCGCAGGGTGCATCTATCCGGAGTTCGAATCTGGTGCTGTGGTCAGATGGCGGCGGAATCAAGCCGCCTACCCAAATTGTATATTCCTACATCCCGGCGGATAGCGGAACTGATGAATGGATAACAGCGGGAACGATTACGGAGGGAATCAAAGTGGTTGAACATACTCCAGCGGAATCCTTCAATCCGTACACGTTTGACTGGGTGCTGAATGTAAAAGCACTGCGGGTTACCCTGACCAAACAATCGCGGGCAGGCGATAACGGTGTAGGCCTATGGGAATGGGAAGTTCACCAGGCCATATCCAGTCCTGATCGTGAGGCCCCAGTAACACCGACCGGTGTGGCACCGTCCATTCTTGATGGAGATGACGGCAAACTGATCGGTGTGACAACAGAAATGGAGTATAAGAAGGAAGGCGAAGAAGAATATATTGCTATTGCAGGAATTGAGGTCACAGGTCTCACCGTTGGTAAGTATTATGTTCGGTATATGAAGACCGGTTCGCTGAGCGCCAGCCTGGATAAGGAAGTCGTTATTCCGGAAGGGCAGACACAGGAGCAGGCTGCACCAGATGCAAGTGGGTGGGTGATCTCACACGCCAATTCGGATACCGACATTAAAGGCATAATTGAGGGCTTGGATGATACGATGGAATACCGGAAGCTGGGCGAAGAGGACTACACGCCTGTTACAGGTTCAAGTATCAACGATCTGGAGCCTGGCAGCTATCAGATCCGGTATGCAGCCACAGACAGCCTAAAGGCAAGTCCGCCGGTAACCGTGGACATTCGCAATGAAGCCAAGGCTGACAGAGAGGCACCAACAGCGGAAGGACTCGTCATTACACCGCCTACAGCGGCAGGCGGGAACGATGGCAGAATTGAAAATGTGACTGTCGATATGGAGTGCCGGAAGGCGGATCAAGGTGGTTACATGCCGGTTAGTGGATCCAGCATTGAAGGCCTCGAGGCCGGCAGCTATGAGCTACGGTACGCCGGGACGGATATGAGCAATCCAAGTCCTGCTATCCTGATCGTTGTGCCTGACGGAACCAAGCAGGAGCAAAGTCAGCCGTCCAGTGCAGAGGTCAAGGCTGTAAATGTCAGTGCAGCTGGGGCCAAGGATGGTAAGATCACAGGTGTAAGTCCTGCAATGGAATATCGGCTAGTAGGAATGGACGCTGGCAGCTGGAATGCGATCACAGGCACAGAGGTTGCAGGTCTTGGCAACGGAATCTATGAAGTAAGATATAAAGAGACGGCAACTCATTATGCGAGCCAATCCCTTACTGTCGTTATCAGCAATCCAGTCATCAATCCGAAGCCTACGGAAACACCCTCGTCAACGGATGCACCTGTGTCAGTCACCACACCTTCACCGGTTCCTGAAAACATCAAAGTCGAAGGGAATTGGATTAAGATTGTGGCACCAAAGACGGATACCAAAACCGGTAAAGCTAAAGGAGCACCCATCCGTCAGGAAGACCTTAATAAGGCTCTGGAACATGTAAAGGCGAATAGCAGTAATATTAAAACAATCATGGTGGATATTCCGAAAGCAGAGGGAGCCCATTCCTATGCGGTTGAGCTTCCTGCAGCTGCACTAACCGCAGCGCATGCCAACATCAAGATCGAGATTAATACGGAATTTGGAACCGTTGCAGTACCTTCTAATTTGCTGAAGTATGTATCAGGTGCCAAAAATGTGGAACTGTCACTGAGCCGGCTAGATACTGTAAAGCTTCATTCAGATGTAAAATCAGTGATAGCCAGCAGACCTGTTATTGCATTCGTTGTGCAATTAGATGGAGAAGAAATCGCAACCTTGAATGCACCGGTTGAAATCAGACTGCCTTATACTCCTGATGTTGAAGAATTGGCCAATTCCAAATACCTTACAGTTTCGTACGTGGCTGCAAATAGTACATTTGTTCAGCTACTGAATGGCAAATACGACAGTGCTCTACAAGCCATGGTTTTTCCAGCGGCAAATACAGGTCAATATGCAGTTGTTTATACGAAGAAGTTCTTCAATGATGTCATCAAGGATTCGTGGTACGCACCAGCGGTTGAAACAATGGCGTCCAAAGGATTCATCGACGGGACATCAGCAACAAGCTTTAGTCCCGAGCAAAAGGTCACAAGAGGTGAGTATCTAGCTTGGTTGGTAAGGACACTGGATCTCAAAACAGAGTTAAACACCACCTTCAGTGATATGAAGCGAACAGACCTCTATTATGAGGAAATCGGAATCGCCAAAGCACTCGGGATCGCCATGGGATCAAACGGCAGCTTCTATCCGGAAATGGAAATTGCTAGACAAGATTTGGCTGTGCTGACCATGCGGGCTTTGCGGGCAGTTGGGAAAACCGAGCAGACCCGTACAGCTGAGGATCTCAAGAGATTTACAGATGCGGCAAATGTAGCAAAGTACGCAACTGATGACATGGCTGGAATGGTTAGAATGGGTTTCATAAACGGGCGAAGCAATGTCACCCTGAGTCCTGGCGGAACGACAACCAGAGCAGAAGCTGCTCAAGTTCTGTATAAGATTTTCTCGCAGCTATAATTAAAGAAACCGACCTTTTTCCTGTTTCTGCAGGACCAAGGTCGGTTTCTTTTTTAGGGAATGCTTCAAGCATGATGCCTTGCCAATGTTAAAAAAAAACGTTATTAACTATGTCAACCTGAGGATAATGTGAGCATATTATTGAAGTTTATCTGTTTCGTTAAGCTAACGGGCAGGTAAAAGTGGGTTATTCTTTAGGGAGTGGGTTGTGTAATCAAGTTTATGCGCGCTTTTCAATGTTAAACAACCATATGGATTTGGTTTGAATGACAGACTCATTCTTTAAAATAGGGAGTAATCCCTCTTGAATAAAGGTTCTCCACTAACTTAAAAAATTCTTCTGACGATAAATCCTTTTGACGCTGGAGCCAAAGACGAAATAAAGAAAGGGAAGTTGTCAGGTAAAATTCAATTAAGTATGGCGTTAAGGCATGGTTTTGTGGAACGTTTAGTTCCAATTGGTTCAAAGTGATTTCTTTTTTTAAACGTTTTAAAAAACGCGCACTTCCAAAATCACCCAAAAGGGCATTGAGAACCAGGAGATGTTCTCTACTGTCCAGACAATAGAGCGTATCTTGAACCGTATGCATCGATAGCTCTTTATTCGCCAATTCTTTTTTTATGTCATTTAACAACTCATTTTCAACAGAGTCTAGCAATTCATAAATATCAGTAAAGTATTGATAAAAGGTGCTGCGGTTAAATCCTGAATTATTCGCAATTTCCTGAACTGAGATTTTCTCAATTGGTTTTTGGCTATATAACTCACAAAAAACTTCAACAAATGTTTGTCTTGTTTTCTCCGTTATTTGGGGTTGCTTTTTCATGTTTTCCTCCTACTAGCGAGTAAGAATATCATCCGACAAATCATAAAAAACTGATGGTTGATCAATGAATAATGAAAATTTATAATCACATCATACAACATGTTGTCGGATAATCAAAAAGAAATGTTAATAAGTAGGAGTGTTTTTAATGTCAACAAAACAAGATCGAATTTTAATTTTTGGTGCAGGTGTCATCGGGAGTATGTACGCAATTAAGCTTATTGAAGCAGGTTTTGATGTTACTCTGTTTGCACGTTCTAATAAATATAAATCATTAAGAGAAAATGGCCTGCGATATAAGGGGAAAAGTACAGTTAGATCGATACAAGTGAATGTCATCGATACGCTCGAAAATGATGATATATACGATTTCATTTTCGTTACCGTTCGTTATGATCGGTCCGAATCAGCATTGTTAGCGCTAAAAGATAATCAAAGCAAAAATGTAGTTACGATGACTAGTAATTCAATGGGATTTTCTTCGTGGCTGGATATCGTGGGGGATAGACTTTTACCAGCTTTTCCTGGCTTCGGCGGACAGATTAAGGATGGAGTATTGCATGCTCGATTTCTACCAGAGATTATAGCGGCAACAGCATTTGGAGAAATTAATGGTGTAGTGACAGAACGCATAGAAAATCTCGCAAAAATATTTAAAACAGCAAAGCTTCCTTACGTTATTAAAAAGGATATGCAGTCGTATCTAATCACACATTCCGTATCAGACATTGCCATGCTGAGCGTTTTACAATCCGAGAATAAGATAATGGACAAAAAAACAGCCAGAACCAGAAGGACGGCACGCAAAATAACAGTCACTTTAAAAGCGTATCTGAGGGCAATACAAAAAGCTGGCGTTTCAATTGATCCACCAATGCTTAAAATGGTGCTTAATTTTCCAAACTTAATTTTGGATCTTTTCTTTATGACATGGCTACGAACGAATATGGTTAGGGATATGATGTTGCCGGATTATGCGAATAATGCTAACAATGAGATTGTTCTGCTGAGTAACGATTTAATGAAATTTTTAAATCAAAATGATATCAAATCGGAAATGATTTACTAAACTGATAGGAAATTATAATTAAACAGTCGAACAAGAGCAGCTAATCAATGATCGACTGCTTTTGTTCGACTATTGTGCAGGTTAGTTTAGAGTAAGTTGCCATACCCCATACCTGGAAAAGCTTAAAAAGCTACATTATCCCATTGAATCGGCGTAGTTAGGTTGAAATTTGCGGTTCATCTACAGGCTGTCTTCCACTTACCACAAGCATAATTACAGCAACAATAATAAGTATAAAGCAGAAGATAAATGAGTATCGGTAACCCACGATGCTGGCTACTCCACCACCAACAAGACTACCAATTAGCCTGCCGATTGTGGATGAATTCGAATAGAGTGTGGAAGCATATCCCGGCATACTAGGCAGCAGGTCCTGAATGTAGCTAATTCCAATCGCAGAAATGACGGCGACAAAAACAGCGAGCAAAATTTGTGCTGCAAGCATTTGCCACATCTCGTTCGAGATAAGGATAACGAAATAATAAGCTCCTCCAAAAATAGCCCCGCAAAACACCAAGATTCGATTACTATACTTTGCACTAAGTAGACCGAGTACAATCATAAAGGGAATTTCCAGCGCAGCACATATACTGCTGACTAAACCGACATGACTTGTCGTTCCCCCAAGATTGTTTGTAATAAAGAGAGCCGTGTTTATGCTGCTCATCCAATGAGCTGTATACATGAGTATCATAATGAGAAAAGGAATTAGAATATCCCGGTTTTGAGCCAGTCGGAAACTTTTTATATTCGCTTCAGCATTACTGCTCTTCATTTCTGTGTTTGATTTGAGAAACAGGAAAACAAGCAGAGCAGCGAGTAGGAAAGCTCCGATCGTTCCCAAAAAAATCCCCTTAAATCCAATAGCAGCGAGTAATAAAGTGCCGATTAAAGGACCTGTAATAAAGCCGAGAGAGAAAGCAGAACGCAAGGTAGAATTAGCAAACGCACGCTCCGTAAAATGACTCTTTATCACTGCTTCTCTAGAAATAGCGAACAACTGGGGCATTCCTGTTGCACCAAGGGCAGTAAACACAGTCATGTAAATGAACAAAATCGGAAAATCTTGAATAAACAAGTATCCACTAAAGGCCAGAACATTGGAGAGAGTAGAAAAAAGATAAACGCTCTTCCGATTCAAGCCGAGGTCAGAACGTCTTCCGATTAGTGTACTGATCCATATTCCTGCAATTAGTGTAACGGCTAGATAAAGACCAAACATACCAATAGATACGCCAAGCTGTTCCGTGAAATAAATAGATAAAAAGGGGGTACTGAGTGAAATACCCATTCCCTGTAATGCCATACACATAAAGAGTAAAGCATACGAAGGAAGGGAAAATAAGCTGATGAATCGATTGATCATAGTGTAAAATTACTCCTCAGAATTTGTTGTTGTGTAATCACCATACATGACCTTGCTTCATCTCGTCTAATTGCATTTTACTGGTGAATGCTTCACATCCACTTTGGGAAGCTAATAAACGCTCATATTCATGGCTGAATAGAATCAATCGTACATCTTTATTATGTACTAGATGACAACACAAACAATATAACATTCGTGCCAAATGCTTGCCTAAACCTACCATAGACTCGTGTGAGTATACAGTAAATCTTTTCACCGCCTGCGCGAGGTTGCTGAACTAGGTGGTGTTCAATATAACTTACTGTAAAGATTAAGCTAACGGGCAGGATAGTTTAAAGGAGCCGAACGCTGTTTTCTTAAAGTGAAAATGCCACCAAAAAAATTAATTCGTAAAATGGTTGCGATCCAGAGGAGAAGAAGTAATATGTGTGACAAGACAACGCAAAAAAGATCACTTCATTAAAGTAGTCTTATTTAGAATATAAGAATTATGAGATGGGCGGGAATTGTACATTTTTTCGGGGAAAGATCTTTATTATGTATATAGGAAAGAATAAGCGGTGCTTATACAATAACATTAGAGATTGTAAACGCTTGCTTCGAATTCTGAGGATGCAATCAAAGAATTACCGTAAATCGCCGGATATTTGAGCGCTATTCCTGGACCGCAGACATACCTACATGCTGGACGATGAAGCGCCTCCCTTGTTCGCTTCCTCAGCCAGCTGCTTCACCGGCGTCTACCTGGGGCTGCGCGCCTTGGGCAACGGTACAGAGAACCCAGCCTTAATTATGAAGGATTCTATTATTCCAATACCAAAGGAGATGCCTTATGAATCAACAACAACTACCTAAGCCCCACCAGCCGCTCGTAACCCACATCTTCACTGCGGACCCGTCCGCCCATGTCTACGAGGGCAAAATTTACATCTATCCTTCCCATGACCTCGATCATGACGAGCCGAGCAACGATAACGGCGACCAGTATAAAATGGAAGACTATCATGTCCTCTCGATGAACAACTTCGATTCCCCGGTGGTCGATCACGGCGAAGCGTTGCATCTGAGAGATATTCCGTGGGCCTCGAAGCAGCTCTGGGCACCGGATGCCGCTTATAAGGACAATACCTATTACCTGTTCTTCCCGGCACGGGATCATGACGGCATCTTCCGTCTGGGTGTGGCAACATCAGAGTCTCCGGCAGGCCCGTTCACGCCGCAACCAAATTATATGGAAGGCAGCTTCAGTATCGATCCGGCCGTACTGGTGGATGACGACAATCAGTCATACATCTATTTCGGCGGACTCTGGGGCGGCCAGTTGGAGAAATGGCAGACCGGCAGCTTCGTGCCAGATGCAGAAGGACCGGCTCCTGACCAGCCAGCGCTTGGACCGCAAGTTGCACTGCTTAGTGACGATATGCTGTCCTTCCAGGGCAAGCCTGCCGAGATATCAATTGTCGATGAAGACGGGAATCCGATTCTGGCCGGGGATGAGGAACGGAGATATTTTGAAGGCCCATGGATGCATAAATATAACGACTATTACTACCTGTCCTACTCTACAGGAACCACGCATAAGCTCGTATATGCGATAGGCAAGAACCCGATGGGACCATTCACGTTCAAAGGCGAGATTCTCTCTCCGGTTATCGGCTGGACAACACACCACTCCATTGTGCAAGTTGAAGACAAGTGGTATCTGTTCTATCACGACAGCTCCCTGTCGGAAGGCGTCAACCACAAGCGCTGCGTTAAATATTCCGAGCTGAAATACAACGAAGACGGAACGATCCAGAAGATCAATCCTTATCCGGGTGCCGAGTAAGCTGGCGTGGTTAGCGGAAACAGATAAGATTACAAGATAAGGCATAACATGAGGCAGCTCCTGAAGGGGCTGCTTTTTTAATAGGAGGATCAGTTGTGTCACTCAAACCTTAATAAGATCAACATAACGAATAACTGTCTCCAACAGCACAGTCTGTGTTCCCTACAAAATTGTTTGACGACCATATTACAATGCCCATAAAAGTAGATGCGATATATTGGAGTACCATTTTATTATATTGGGAAACGACGATTAGAGTCTGCACTCGAGCAGTTCGCCCATCCGAATGAAGTGGTTATTGAATATAAAAGCTTTGAACTTAATCCGCAAGGATCGATGTACTCAGGCAAAAATATGCATCAAATTCTTTCCGAGAAACATGGTATGAGTATCGAGAAAGTGAAAAAGACACATGCTGAACTTGAACAACAAGCGGCGTCGATTGGTCTCGTGTATAATATCGACCAAGTGAAGCCCACCAATACGTTGGATGCTCATCGTTTAACCCAATATGCCAAATCTATTGGTAAAGATAAGGAATTAGCAGAGAAGCTGTTCTATTCTTATTACACGGACGCCAAGCTAATTAGCGATCATGATACATTAGCAGATATTGCAGAATCAATCGGAATGAATAGGGACGAGTCAATGGCAGTTCTCTATGATCCATCCAAATACGCTAACGAAGTGCATTCAGATGAAGCTACACAATAAGTAAAGCCATTTGTAAGACAGAGATATTGTGAAAGTATTGTCGAGAACAATTACAAAGTATTTTAGAACAGCGTGTAGACAGGCAGTTCAAACAAAAGGAAGGGCCGTCCTACAAAGGATGGCCTTTAAATTACATGGACATATATCGAGGGACAAGAACATAGTCCGATTTCTGAATGTTCCTTTTAGTGAAGAGACACTACTAATAATGTAATCAAAATAACGCAATATTTCATGGCGAGACATTGGTTTTGAAAATTTTTTACTAATCCTAACTGTCAATTATGCTCTTGATATTTTTAATTGTTGCAAAGTGCATTGCTTCATGGTAAATCAGAAAACCCAGTAATTGTTCTACATTTGTAAAGATAAGTCCTGTAGAAGACTTGTAATGAGGATTGATTTCTTCTTTCAATTTGCTTAAAAGTACCGCTTCAACCCTTTCAATTTGTTCGGTTAACAAGTCGATTATCTGAGGCATCGTTGGAGGCTCTATATTCCAGTCAGACGGTTGCGTTCCTGGATCAAACAACTTACCAAAATTAGCAGGATATCTGGTTTCTTGCCCAGTAAGTTGGAAAGCGAACTTCTCATGTATAACATACATGTGGCCTAGATTCCATTTTATATTGTTTTTCAAACCTGTTGGAATTATTTCTGAGGCAGAGTCATTTATATTCCTCACATAATCAATTGTCTGACGGCGAACAAATCCCCATTGATCTGCGACAAAATTGCTCATGTTATTGACCTCCCATAAAGTCGCTAAAAGAAAAAATCACTTGTTTTTCGTGTGAAGAAATTCCGCCAGTTTACTAAAAACACTTTTGTGTCAGTGACCAGAGTTGCTTTCAGAAACATAAGTTGAGACTCGTTGTGACAGATTTGCCAACATACGTTCAAAATAGGATTCATCATGAATTGCTCTACTCAGAATTAATCCCCCTTGAATACTAGCAATGGTTTCCTCTGAAATTTGGTCAGCAGTCTCTTTAGAGATGCCTGTTCGAACTAGTGCCGCACTTAATGCTTCAATCCATCTTATAAAATATTGCCGAATTACAGCAGCGAATCGATCCCTTGTTTCGTCCAAAGCGAATGCACCAACAAGGCATATCCGCTGACCCGATTGAAAATAAATATCGACCTCTTGCCACATATGATCAATGGCTGCCCGGGGTTCATTCTTTTCGAGCGGTTCAAAAATGTTCTTGATAAACCATTGATCAATATGAGTAAGAATTTCAGCAGCCATCTCATCTTTTCCACCCGGGAAGAAATAATATAAGCTACCTTTAGATAGACGCGTACGGGCTGTAATTTTACTCAAAGATGCGCCCTCATAACCTAATTCACGAAATACCTCAGTCACGAGAGGAATGACATCGGATTTTTCAAAAACAGTGCGCGTCATAGGTTTAACTCACTGAGGCTTGGGTGTTCAGCAGGGCGTGTGCCGAGAGGCCAATGAAATTTTCGTTCTTCTTCCTTAATCGGCATATCATTAATCGAAGCAAATCTACGATTCATCAAGCCGTCGTCAGCGAATTCCCAATTCTCATTCCCATACGATCTGAACCAATTGCCACTATCATCATGCCATTCATATGCGAATCTAACAGCAATACGGTTATCCGTAAATGACCAAAGCTCCTTAATAAGGCGGTAGTCCAGTTCTTTGGCCCATTTTCGAGTTAGTAAAGACACAATTTCTTGGCGGCCTGTTATAAATTCGCTCCGATTTCTCCAATAACAATCCTCAGTATACACAAGGGAGACGCGCTGAGGGTCTCGGCTATTCCAGCTGTCTTCTGCCATACGTGTTTTTTGAATTGCTGTCTCACGAGTGAATGGGGGAGTTAAATTATTCATTAAATCTTCCTCACTTTCTATACCGTTTGTATTAATATAAACCGATCGGTTTATAAGTGCAAGTTTACATCCGAAATTCAATACAAATGTCGAATCGGTTCAGACCCATAATGTACCAAGTAGCCATCAATCTTATGCGTAGTGGCTCTTTTTGTGTATTAATCATTCATTCTTCATATGCAAATCCTATGAAATAATGAAAAAGCAGGACGTCTCCTCTATAGGAGGCGTTCTACTTTTTCTCTCATTTTGTTTTTTAGCTAAAATCATTAATCGAATTAAATTTAACCTTGCAAAAATTCGATCAATGCTGCGTTAAATTGTTCAGAATGGGTCGCATTAAATCCGTGTGGTCCACCTTCAACAACGACCAGACGGCTGCCAGGGATGGATTCATGAGTACGCTGTCCGCTTACCTCCAAAGGCACGATGGCATCTGAATCGCCATGGATAACCAGTGTTGGAATGTTGAACTTCTCCAGATCCTGACGGAAATCAGTAAGGGCAAAGGCAGCAATACAATCCAATGTGCCTTTAGGTGAAGCCAGAGCTGCAATATCCCGATTATAGATACGGAATGGTTCGCTCACTAGGTCTGTACGGTCTCCAGCAGCGAAAAAGTTGTTTGTGAAACCATCCAGGAAAGCTAAACGATCCGCTTTTACCCCGTTTTGGAATTCTGCAATCGTTGCATCATCCAATCCTCCTTGAGGGTTGTCTTCGGTTATATAGAGATAGGGAGGAACCGCTCCTGCAAATACAGCTTTAGAAACGCGATCAGTTCCGTAAGTTCCCACGTAGCGTGCAACTTCGCCGCCACCCATGGAGAATCCGACTAATGTGATATCGCGCAGATCAAGGTGCAGAATCAATTTATGCAAATCTGAAGCGAAAGTATCATAGTCATAACCATCCCAAGGTTGGGAAGACTGACCAAATCCACGACGGTCATATGTGATAACACGGTAACCCGCTTCAATCAGGGCAGGAACTTGCTTCTCCCAGGATCGTCCACTTAAAGGCCAGCCATGAATCAGAATAATTGGTTTTCCCGCACCATGATCTTCATAATACAGTTCAATTGGTTGTTCATTCTCAGAGCCTACATTTACTTTAGACATGGAAAATACCTCCATTAGTTAGTATATTTTTTGTTTATACATAAGCTATTTGGCTCAGAAACATGAATGGGGCTTGTTCATGGATCGCCTCACTTTCTATACCGTTTGCATCATTATAAACCGATCGGTATACACTTGCAAGTTCATATCTTAGCGCCGTGTCGACGCCTCCAAATTTTTAAGTTCAAACCTAATTAATAACAATCATATGGGAGATTAAACATACAGGTTGAAGCATCGAGGGACAAGAACATAGTCCGATTACTGATTGCCGAGAAGAGTTTCACCACAGGGATCAAAGGATGTATTATTTAATATTGGAAGTTTAGATGTTGAATTTGCTCTTACAGTGTTTGAGTTTTGATTGGTATAGAGTATGGTTGAACAACAATCTAGAGACTTTTCTAAAAAATGTCCCTTTAGAACTACCTCGTTTGTTATACATATATAAACTTCATCGCGAATACCTGGGAGGTGCCTTAAAGAAACATGGATGAGGAAACTGAATACAGAATTAAAAGAGTACAAGCGGGCGAAATTCAGGACTACGTTTATATCGTTCAAAAATACCAAAAACAGATATTTATGTATTGCTGGAGACTTATATCAAACAAACAGGAAGCCGAGGATGCTGTTCAGGACGTTCTGGTTAAGGCCTATGAGAAAATAAATCTCTATAAGCCTGAGGTAAATTTCTCCGCTTGGCTCTACAAAATGGCTTATCATCACTGCATAAACATAATCCGTCGAAAAAAAATGCAACAGAAATGGAAATTCAGACTAATAGCTCAAGATCAATCTGCCATTAGTCCTGCAGAAATGCTGGATAGCCAACTCTTTAACGAACCACTAAGCCGCGCGTTTGCAAAACTAAATGTAGCTGAACGGAACCTACTGATTCTACGCGTTTTTGAAGAAAAATCGTTTGCAGAAATAGCTGAAATTTTGAATAAAAGTCCCGATGCCGTCAAGAAAAATTTTGCCAGAACCAAAATCAAACTCAAAAAATGGATGAGCCCAAAGGAGGAAGAACTATGCCAAAATTACAACGTACTTCTCAAAACGAAAATCTGAAAGAAATGGATCTCTTAATCGAAGAGGAGTTTCAGAATTTTGATGTCACTGACAAAGTCATGACTCGGGTCCATAAGCTGGCAGTTCACAAGCGAGGCTTGCATGCCAGAGCACGCGTTCGTCAAAGAGTCGTGGTTCCCGGGCTAACAGCAATGTTCGTTCTTGGAGTATCAGTGACAGGGTATGCGGCCTCACAATATATTGAATTCCTTAACCATAAAGGCGAGGTGGTACTAAACACTGCCGCCGCCAAAGAGCCTACTGACTTTGTTACAAATTACACAAAAAGACTGGGCTTTTACACAAATCAGATCAAAGAACAATTGCAACCTGGGGATTACGTAGCCTATTATGTCAAAGATGAGTTAATTAATAACGCGGATAAATCAAATCCCGTAAAATTTGAATATAAATGGATCAAATATTCTAATTTTAGCAGTTTACAAGCTGAAATTAAGCGGACGCAGGCTCCCGTTTTAAAATCAATAACGCACCTTCCTCAAGGGTACCAGTTTGATTACGGATACGTTTATCCTGCCGATCTGTATACAAATCATCTCGCAGATCCTGCTTACCTGAAGTTAACAGAAGACCTGAAAAAACAAGCTGAATCTTCTTCGGATGGGCAACGGGTGTATATTCAAAAACTGAATTGGAACAAGGCTGACTTCTCTTTGGCACGCTATGTCAACGGGAAGAACATTGTAACTGTAACAGCAACAAAAATACTCCCTGACTCCAAAGTGACCATATTCCAGAACGATGAGGCTAAATCCGAGAAGCTGAACATTCAAGGTACTGAGGTCTATTATATTCAATCCGATACCAGAGATAGAGAAACTAATTCCGTTACTTTCCATCGGATTGGATGGAGGGACGATCACAATCATTTGTTATATGAAATATCCAATAATGCGGACAGCAATCTAAGTAAAGAGGATCTGATCAAAATAGCTGAAGAGATGGTTACATCTCATTAGTGTTCCAAACAACAAAGGAATAAACAAGGCTCTTTAGACATTAGTTCTGTTTTACTGAAGAACACAAGATATGCGGCAGCACTGATATGTGAAACTAAACTCCAGTTGTTAAGTACAAATGCAATGATTGTTCACTACGCAAATTTTAATGCTAGGACTGGTAGTTGCCATCCACAGCACGTGCAATAAGTAAAGAAAAGAAACCCCTGAATTTCTCATTATGAGAGATTCAGGGGTTTTTTAAGTAAACTATAAAGAATGACCTGACCGAATTATTATGAAACCTTATTATCGTTGATGTAAGTGATTGGAGTTATTGATTCTTCAACCCTTCAGGTGTCGATCAGCTGGACGTAACTACAATCTGAGGTCACTGTCTCTGTTAAATAATTTAGCACCATATAACTTGAATATTTGATGCAGGGTAGGGAGGCGTTACAGTGCCAAACTGCTGCCAAGTTCCATCAGGTAGTTCCATCCATCCTTCGAGATAGTATCCATTCGGCTGCTGTAAAAGACGATTAAATTTGAACACAACTGGGGTAAGAGCAAATACGTTACCTATAAGAAGATTGACCCATTTTCCTTCACAGCCCAAGAGACTTGATATTGGTACGGAGCGCAAAGGAGGGACATCCAGTGGATCATCTGGTTGCTGTCCGTTCGCTACCTGATCAGCATAGTGCTTTAGCTCGCCCTGATTATAGCTCTTTAATATGGTATCACGCTGTCTTATATCTGCTGGTACATCTGTAACCTCAATCGGAAGTGGGGGAACTAAAGCTGAAGAGTTGTCTGATTGCAATACAGGACAGCTTATTATTATGCTTCCTAACTCTTCATACTCAAACATTGGGGGACACTCTTCATTAAGCGGTATCACCTTACAATAAAAAGCTCCTGTTATCAGATACCTGTAAATGCATAGCTTGCAAAGGTTTGAAGAAGAGTTTACATTCGTTTGCTCAGTAATCATGGTTTACCTTCTTAGTTATGCAGTCCAGTTTATGTAAGTTATTCTAATGGGTGTATGTCTAATAACTGATATTTTATTAGGCTAGGTCTACACAGCAAACAGAGTATCTGTAGGAATTTGTGGATTCGATCGATCATTGGACATAGAAACAGACCCATACCAATGTAGTGAATGAGCACATTTCGAACTTGGTAAGTGAATAGGGATTTATATGAAGAACAACGCCTACATTTTAGGTTACGCTCTTGGAGTTATAATTTTTAATCGTTACGTTAATTGTGTTTATCCTTCAAGTTCCCGACGTATTGAGTTTGAAGACGTCAGTGCATCACTCATTCCCACAGTTGCAATACCGGTAGGTGTTCCATAGTACTCCTAATCCAGTAGTTTGAAATATGTGTTGCTGATCCTAAATCTGTCCGCTGATCATACGTAATTAGAATTTGATTTGCTGCACTCTGTTTTGCTTCCAAAAGAATTGGATGCGGTATCATCTGACGCTCATTCTGGAATTTAATCAATATTAAATGCCCCCTTAAGTAAACTTAGTCAACAGCCTTTACATTATATTAATGTTAAATTATTTATATACCATTGGGTGTCTTAGCATAAAAGCTAAAATGTACATAAATTCGATTGAATCTAATGAACTGTAATTATTGATAGATCTTTGTGTTATTAAATTATCGGAAAAGTAAGTCATAAGTCCAACTCCATTTTAATTCCGTGGAACAATTCAAAAAAACGGCCGCTGTTCGCATCGTTTGCGACAGGGCCGATTTTTGTTTTTCGTAGGCTAGCTTCAAATTGCTATTCATTCTTGCCAAACACTCATAGGGTCCCATGGCTTGATTTGATTACCATATTTTCCGGCCAAAAAAACTTTCATGTCTTCCAGTTTAGCAGGCACCTCGTTCCAAATTGGAAGGGGTGGTAACCCTCGTTTACTTTTCAATAGGATGTCCACTGTAACATACAAGCGTTCTGGCTGAATCCAATGAAGGAAGCGGGAAATATCAATTTGCTTGGTCAGGGACAAGGCATCAATTTCGTCATTGTAATGCTTGTTGAACTCGCTGATCAGGTTCAGGAGGTAGTCTCTCTGCTCCTTCACGAAGTCCAGGCCGCAAATGGCGCCATGTCCTGGAATAATGATTTCGGGTTTAATTTCATCAATAATGCGGTCAAGCACTTTAACCCAATTGAGGGTTCCCTCTTCGCTGTATGCCGTACACCCGTTAAACACGACATCGCCGGCGAACAGCACTTTTTCTTTTGGCATCCACAGCAGCAAGTCACTGTCAGAGTGGGCCGGAGCTACGTTGTAAATCATGACTTCCGTATCGCCAAGGCGGATGTTGATATCGTCCTTTATCTCAACATTCGGGAGCAACCATTCTACGCCTTCCAGGTCGAATCCTTCAAATTCCGCTGCAAAAAACCGCTCGCCCGAAGTAGAATCTGGAGAATCCTTTCCTCTTCTGATGACGCTGTCCATCCAGGCGATATTTTCGGTAAGACGCTCTCTGGATGCTTCCTTGTGCATAATAATGCAAGCATCTTCAAACGCTTTGTTTCCCCAAGCATGGTCGCTGTTATAGTGCGAGTTCACTACATATGCGGGAGAGCCGCCGTTGCTTACTTCCTTAAAAGCCTCCCGCATTTCCCGCGCATGGAACAAATCGAAAAACGTGTCATACACCAGCCCTTCACCCTTGTTGATGAACCCGGCATTGGCCCAACTGATGCCACGATACGGCGAAATACCGGCAAAGACATCATCTGCGACTTCAAAAAATTTAACGCGAGGTTTTTGAATAATACGTCCATACTTCATAAAAATTCTCCTTCGTGTTTATGTTTTTTTGGTAAGTCATACTGACTATGTCCTCATTATAGAAAATGGAAAACAGAAATGCAAGCATGTACTTGCATGCATCGTTCCCATACTGTATGCTACTAACAGAACAACATCACACTACATGGATGGAGGCGCTGCAACATGAAACTAGTAACCTTTCAAACCAATACATCCCAGGAACCTTTGTTTGGGCTTGTAATTAACGAGAGATTTGTCATGTCTTTTGCTGCAATCATGAAAAAGCAGGGAACATTCGTTGACAGTCTTGAAAGTATGAACAGCTATCTTCATTATTTGCCGGCGAGTTATGATGCTGCTAAGGAAATGATGCAATATGCTATCGAACAGTTGCATCAATTCAATGAAAATGAAATCAGCCCGATTACAGCGGTAAATCTCCTACCGCCGGTTCCGAATCCGGCTGCGCTTATCGATTTCGGGCTGACGCCAAGACATCTGAGAAATGCTGGCGTAAATCTGCTGCAAAGAGAATATACAGGACCGGAAAGAGAAGAGCTCACACGTAAAATTTCCGAAAAATTCCAGCAAGATTTGAATAAAGTAACTTTCAGTTATTATAAGTGTAATCATAATGCATTAATTGGCGATGGGGATACGATTCATTGGCCTTCGTACTCTTCCTACCTGGATATCGAGCCGGAGCTGGCCTTTGTTACAGGAAAGGAGAACTGCATTGCAGGTTATGTTATTTTTAACGACAGTACTGTCCGCGATGTGCAGTGGCCGGATTTCCAGGCGATGACCGGACCGACGCGCTGCAAAGATTTCGATCGTAGCAAAGGAATAGGACCATTTCTGGTAACGCCGGATGAAATCGACAACCCGCTGGCATTGGATGTGGATGTACGCATCGGGGAGAGACTGCACTGGAAGGGAAGCACATCCGAGTATTCTGCACACCCTGCAAAAGTGATGGAGGAGGTTCTCAAAGTTTTCACGCCACTCCCTGGCACGATTATAGGAATGGGGACGATACCGGATTGCTGCGCAATCGAGACCGAAGAATGGCTGTTGCCCTCTGACCGAATCCAGATTACATTTGATAAATTAGGCACGCTCACGCAATTGGTGCCTGATCATGTCAAGATTACGGAACCAAGCCGCTGGGAAAGAAGAAGCGATTTACCTTAAATAAACGTTTATCAAAATGATGAACTCTGAATCTGCTCATCTGCAAAACTTGTAGTAGAATAGGGTTAACATATGCAAAAGGAGAAATACAATGCAAACTTCAGACAGAATCATTGAAGCCGCGACACGGCTCATCAAAAAGAATGGCTATCGGGGAGTAAGCACCAAAGCCATTGCAACGGAAGCTAAAGTCAATGAATCTACGATTTTCCGGCAATTCGGAAGTAAGCAAGGCATATTGGAAGCCATCATTGAAAGACATTCGGATATCCCGCAATTTGAGAAGCTGTTAAAAGAGGACGCGACCGACAATCCGGAAGTCGATCTGCTGAATGTAAGTCAGCAGTATCGATTGTTTTTTCATAAAAATGCGGACATCATTTTGATTGGCATCCGCGACAAAGGAATGTTTCCCGAATTGGACAGAGTGCTGTCCGATCCGCCGGTGAAGCTGCACTCCTTGCTGGTTGAATATTTTGAACGCCTGCAGAAGAAAAAAGTTATAGCCAGACAGGATGAGCGCCTTGCCGCCATGTCTTTTCTCTCGATGTGCTACGGATTTCAGATGAGCGAGCTGATTCACCGGCAATATCAGTCCCAACTCGTCACCGAGGAAGATTTTTACAAGCACAGTGTCTCATTGTTTGTAAAAGGAATTTTGTCTCAGTCATAAGCTTTGTTGATTTATTTAAATATGCCAAGTACCTGTCCTACTCTACAGGAACCACGCATAAGCTCGTATATGCGATCGGCAAGAACCCGATGGGACCATTCACGTTCAAGGGCGAGATTCTCTCTCCGGTTATCGGCTGGACAACTCACCACTCCATTGTGCAAGTTGAAGACAAGTGGTATCTGTTCTATCACGACAGCTCCCTGTCGGAAGGCGTCAACCATAAGCGCTGCGTTAAATATTCCGAGCTGAAATACAACGAAGACGGAACGATCCAGAAGATCAATCCTTATCCAGGTGCCGAGTAGCTGGCGGGTTAGCCGTAACAGATAAGGTTACAAGATAAGGCATAACATGAGACAGCTCCTGAAGGGGCTGCTTTTTTGATAGGAGGATCAATTGTGTCACTCAAACATAAATTGGATCAACATAATTTTTTATTTAAAGAGGACCATTAAACATAAGAGATCACTTAGAATATTTTGCAGCCCAAATCGTTAGTCATCAAATGAGAAGTGAAGGGGGATTGATAAGAACGCATTATTCTGGATATTAGAAAAGATTGTAGCTCAATTTAGCGCAACCTTTTTTTTATTGATTGAGAATTGCAGGAGAAAGAAGTGTATAAGTAAGTGTACCTCAATGGAACGTAATTGAACAAATAAGAGATAACAGTTTCCCAAACATAGCAATAAAATATTTATGAAAAAATTCTTTATCAAGCTCAATTGAGTTTTATCATCTAGAAGAAAGTGTCGAGGGACAAGAACATATTCCCATTGAAGTCGCTATTTTAGCGGCTTTTTAATTTTATCGGTACAAGTTCGTGTCCCGCGCCGAAGACAAGAACCTGTTCCCATTACTGATTAGTTGTGTATCTAATCGGCATGGATCGCAAACTACCGAGCAGCAAAAGATATAAGCAAAGCAAAGATTAAGTAGCGATTGCTTCCGGGAATGGGGGAATCAATCGCTATGTTTTTTTGCGGATATTTTTATTTTTTGTCCGCCACATGTGTACAAAAAATAAAAATGATGATACATTAAAATCAATCTAACCCTTTTTATAACAGGTTTTTCCCAGATAATTATATGTCTCCTGTACAAGGACATGCGTATGTTGAGGAGGGAATGGAATGTCAAGTCAAGCATTGGACCAATTTTTAAAATCGAA
This sequence comes from Paenibacillus sp. FSL k6-2145, assembly GCF_037976585.1. Classification (NCBI taxonomy): domain Bacteria; kingdom Bacillati; phylum Bacillota; class Bacilli; order Caryophanales; family Paenibacillaceae; genus Paenibacillus; species Paenibacillus sp. FSL k6-2145. The sequence continues at coordinate 5,925,007 of NZ_CP150267.1, forward strand.
CATCAAAGATCTAAAAACTAAAGGTCTATATAACGTCATCGATACGCTGCAGGGTGCAAATGGTCCTGTTATTCGAATCGACGGAAAATCCCTAATCAATTTGTCTTCCAATAACTATTTGGGACTGGCAACAGATTACCGCCTGATTGATGCTTCAGTTAAGGCGTCGCAGACATACGGGGCAGGCGCAGGGGCTGTGAGAACAATTAATGGTACGATGGATCTTCATATTGAGCTTGAAGAAAAACTGGCCCGTTTCAAAAAAACGGAAGCCGTTATCGTGTATCAATCGGGATTTAACTGCAATATGGCTGCTATATCCGCGGTAATGGACCAGCATGATGCGATTTTATCAGATGAGCTGAACCACGCTTCGATTATTGATGGCTGCCGCCTGTCGAGAGCCAAGGTGATTCGCTTTAAGCATTCGGATATGAATGATTTAAGACAGCAGGCGAAAGATGCCAAGGAATCCGGTCAGTACCATAAAATTATGGTCATCACCGACGGGGTTTTCTCCATGGATGGTGATATAGCAAAGCTGCCCGAAATCGTGAAAATAGCAGAAGAATTCGATCTGATTACTTATGTGGATGATGCCCACGGTTCGGGAGTTCTCGGAGCAGGTGCGGGAACCGTGAAGCATTTTGGATTGTCCGACCGCATTGACTTTCAAATTGGTACTCTTTCCAAGGCGATTGGCGTTGTCGGCGGTTATGTGGCGGGTAAAAAACAACTGATCGAATGGTTGAAGCTGAGAAGCCGTCCGTTTCTGTTCTCGACATCTCTACCTCCAGCTGCAATCGCTTCTTGCAGCGCTTCTGTCGACATTTTGATGAATGACAAAGAGCTGATCGAGAAGCTGTGGGAGAACGGCAATGATTTGAAAAATGGCTTGAGCCGGCTTGGATATGATGTAGGCCAAAGCGAAACGCCGATCACACCTTGCATCATTGGCGATGAGGTAACCACCCAACAGTTCAGCAAACGGCTTTATGAAGAAGGCGTTTACGCCAAGGCAATCCTGTTTCCGACGGTTCCGAAAGGAACTGGAAGAATACGCAACATGCCAACAGCTGCCCATACCAAGGAGATGCTCGACCAAGTGATCTCCGTGTATGAGAAAGTTGGCAAGGACATGAAGCTGATTTAGCTGCATTCGCGGGAGTACATTTCGGGAGGAATGTCTTATGAACAAGATTTTGGTGACCGGAGCACTAGGCCAAATCGGTTCTGAGTTAGTTGTTAAATTACGTGAAATTTATGGTGCGGATCACGTCGTTGCTACGGATCTCAGGTCATCAGCCCACGAAATTACCCGATCCGGGCCATTCGAGCTGCTGGATGTGACGAATGATAAGGCGATGTTCGAAATTGCCAAGAGGTACGACGTTGATACCGTCATCCATCTGGCTGCGCTGCTGTCGGCTACCGCAGAGGAGAAACCGCTGCTTGCCTGGAATTTGAATATGGGCGGATTGATGAATGCACTTGAAATATCCAGGGAACTCGGCTGCCAATTTTTCACTCCAAGCTCCATTGGATCTTTTGGTCCTTTGACTCCGAAAGACAATACCCCTCAGGATACGATCCAGAGGCCCAATACGATGTACGGCGTGAACAAAGTGTCCGGCGAACTGCTTTGTGATTATTATTTTCACAAATACGGCCTGGATACTAGGGGGCTGCGATTCCCGGGTTTGATATCTTATATGACGCCTCCCGGCGGAGGAACGACGGATTACGCCGTGGAAATTTATTACGCAGCCGTGACGGCTGGCCGGTATACATCTTATATCGCCAAGGACTCAAACATGGACATGATGTATATGCCGGATGCCCTGAACGCTATCATCGATTTGATGGAAGCGGATTCATCCCGGTTGATACACCGAAATTCATTTAATGTCACCGCAATGAGCGTGGATCCGGAGGCGATCGCTGCAGCGATTCGGGATGAGCTTCCCGGCTTTATCCTCGATTATGACGTTGATCCGAAGAGACAGGCGATTGCCGATAGCTGGCCGCATTCCATTGATGCAACGGCAGCGAAAACAGAATGGGGATTTCATACTTGCTACGACCTGAAGGCCATGACGAAGGATATGCTTTCACAGCTAAGCGAGAAACAAATGCTTCGCAAGGCTTAAAGTTATTATGAATTCGCTGTGCAAAGCGAGTAGATATACAAAAGAAGCTGCATCAAGAGGTTTGGCGTTACACGGACCTTTTGTTGCAGCTTCTATTCTCATCCTCCAGCCCAGACACTGATTTAATCTATACCCTGGGAAAAAACAGACTCAAAGAAGAGCTTAAACTCAACAAAAAGCCGACAGGCAAAAAGTCAGTGATTTACTCCTTTGCCTTAACCCTAGGTAATCTGGATTATCGCCAGGAACAGGATGGCTCCGTTTCCTTGATTAACCCATCTACTGGCGATAATCATTGATAAACCATAAACAGTCGTCACTTATTATTGCTTATCGCCTAAATTTCCAGTGAATACGCAAGCACCTGTGATCGTGTCATTGATGTGCCTTTACTCCACAATTCCTGCAATTCCTGCTCAGAAAAAACATGCTGAAGATCAAAAATGACCTCTTCATGCTCTGCGGGAAAATTGGGCATGTCCTCCCCGCCAGAGTTTTGGCGGCCTTTCTCAGCAGCTCCGAGAAGGATTGCAGCTTCGGTGAAGGCTTTTTTAGCACACAACGCAATGGCTAATCCTTCAATACCGCGCGATAGAATCCAAGAACCTCTGTAGATCTGGCTTGCGGCGATGCATTTTTTGAAATATTCAATAGAAGCCGCAATCTGCTCAAGCTTCAGGGCGGAATACCCCAGACTTTCGTACGGACCGGATACTTCCCATTGATCCTGGACGGCTTCGAAGAAATGTACACTCTCATTCAGGAGCTTAGACGCTTCAAGATAATTATTCTGCCCTAATCGGAGCTTCCCGTAAGCATGCAATGAGGAAGCTAAATTCCACAAATCGCCCGTGGTTCTGGCAATATTAACGCTCATCTGTACCAATGGCTCGGCTTCCCCAAGGCGTTTCTGTTTGATGTGAAGAAACGCGAGCAGCCGAAGGGAGGAGGCAAGGAGAGAGCTTTCTCCCAAATCGCGAGCGAGTTCAACGCTTCTGATCGCCGAATTCATGGCACCTTCAACATCTCCACGGATAAATTGAATGACACCACTTCCATGTAAGGCCTTTGCGGAATCGGTGCCAGGCTGTCCTTCGTGTGTTTCGTTATCCAGAAAGCGATCCAGCCAGAACATTCCTTCCTTCAGCCTGCCTTCGTGCAGCCAAAACCAATAGAGGTTCGAGACCATGTGAAGCCCGAATGAATGGGCATGCGGATTGGAGTATGACCATTCCAGGGCAGAACGAAGATTCGCATATTCCCGCCGTACTTCATCAATACACGCTTCGCGTTCACGAGTCCTGAACTTGGGCTCCGCACGGACCAAACATTGACTGTAATAACGAACATGGCGTTCAGAAAGCTGGTGGCTCTTATGTTTGTCAGTTTCGTTCTGCAGCTTCTCGCCTGCGTATTCCTTGATAGCTTCCAGTATGAAATAGCGGATGAAGCGGTAATCCTTGCTGATCTCAATAGATACGAGAGACTTGTTGACCAGGCCGGATAACAGGTCGAGCACGTCTTCGCGGGCGATGCGATCTTGCTGCTCTGACATTCCAGGCTCACAGATGCAGATCTCTTCCACCGCCTCCAAAGTAAACCCTCCCGCAAATACGCTAAGCCGCCTCAACAGCAGACGTTCCTTGCCGGTCAGCAATTCATAACTCCAATTTATTGTGGATTTGAGCGTTTGCTGCCGGGTCGCAGCCGTTCGTTTGCCTGCTGTCAGCAAAGTCAACAGATTTCCCAGACGTTCCTTGATTTGTTCCAGTGTCAGCATGTTCATTCGGGCAACCGCTAACTCAATGGCTAACGGGATTCCCTCCAGCTTCTTGCAAATAGCGCCAACAAGCCTAAGATTGGGCAACGTGGGCTGAAACTGGGGCGCAGTACTATGCGCCCGCTCCAAAAACAGCTGCACAGATTCAAAGGCTATAATCTCCTGTTCAGGTATTTCCTCTAGTAAATGCTCATCCGCAGGAAAAGATAACGGAGGAAGCCGGTAGACAAGTTCCCCCGGGATATTGAGAGGTTCCCGGCTAGTGGCGAGGATTGTCAGTCCCGGCGCGAATGCAAGAAGTGATTCAACCAAAGATGCGCTTGCGTCAATGACATGTTCGCAGTTATCAAAAATAAAGAGCATTTTCTGGTCGGACAAGGCCTCCAGTATCGTTTGAAGGTCGGTCCGGTGTGCTTGGTTCTGCAGTCTTAGTGTGGACATTAGCAACTGATCCAAGTCTTGCGGTTCTTTGATAGAGCCGAACTCAAACATCCATATCCCTTGCGGGTACGTTCCCCCAAGCGTTGAAGCCACCTGAACAGCAAGAGACGTCTTGCCTATTCCCCCGGGACCCACGACAGAGACCAAAGAGTGAATATCCAGCCGTTCCTGCAAGTCAGCCATGGCCAGACTTCGTCCAACGAAGAGTGTAGGGAGCTTTGGCAGTTGTTGTGTTGCCGCGATTGAAGCACGCGGTGTGATAATTGTTGGTTTCGGTGTTATCCCTTCCAGAGTAACCAATGTGTCGAACCAGGCAGCGTCGAAATCCGGAAACTCCCGCGAGGTCGCTGATCGCGCTTCCGAGAAGCGCTTTACAGTATCCCAGAGATCCTCCGCCTCTTGACGCGGATCCGCTTCCAAGAGAAGTCCTTCTTCGCAAAACGCTTGGATCATTCCTTTGAGACTACCCACACTTGGGAGCCGGTCTCCATTCTCCCATTGCTGCACGGTTCGCGGATCAACGCCGATCCGCCGTGCCAAGTCCACTTGCCGCATCCGCTTGGATAAGCCGTGCCTGGCAGGTCTTGAACGAATTTTTTTGATCCATTCATGAGGCCAATCTTTTGACAATTTCCCGTCTTCCATCCTATCACCTGAATTCCATAGTTTCCGCTGCTTCACACGAACAAACCCGAACTCATGTACATTCGTGTTCTGGATTCTAACAGATATAATTAGCCATATCAACAACAACAACAACAGTAACAATAACAAGGAGGTAACATACATGCCATTGACTCGCATTACCACATTGAAAGGTCGCTCCAGCGAAGTGAAAGCACTTATTGGTGAGGTCGTCTTGCAAACGATTGTAGACAAACTGCACGTCCCCCAGAACGATCGCTTTCTGATTATAGAAGAACTTGACCGTGAGAATTTCAGCTTTGATCCGAATTGCCTGGATATTGATAGAAGTGACGGTTTTCTAATCGTACAGATCACTCTAAATGCCGGCCGGTCAGCCGAAGTGAAGAAAGAGTTCTATGATGCTTTAGCCGAGCAGCTGCATCAGCAGTGCGACATTAGAATGGAAGATGTGTTCATCAATCTGGTTGAGGTCACCAAAGAAAACTGGTCTTACGGTAACGGCTTCGCTCCGTTCATCGTGTAATACACAAACTATACTTATTTAGAGGGGAAGTTTTAATTATGTCAACTTTACTTTATATTACTGCCGATCCCGGCAACCTTCAGGCATCTTACAGCCTTTCCGTCGGAGAGCAATTCGTACAAGCTTACAAAGAGAGTAATCCGGGAGATGAAGTAGTCCATGTAGACTTGTATCAACGCGACATTCCCCACATTGACGTTGACGTATGGGAAGCATGGGGAACCCTTCAGAATGGTGGTTCGTTCGATCAATTGACTGCCGCACAACAACAAAAATTGGCTCTGCTGAATACATTACTTGATGAATTCGTTGCTGCAGACAAGTATGTGTTCGTAACACCGATGTGGAACTTCTCCTACCCTCCGGTAATGAAGGCATACATTGATTCCTTCTGCGTCAGAGCTAAAACCTTCAAATACACAGAGAACGGTCCCGTTGGCCTGCTTGAAAACAAAAAAGCCTTCCATATCCAAGCTACAGGCGGAATTTACTCGGAAGGACCTGTGGCGGATCGGGAGAACAGCAGCCGTCATTTGAAAACCGTCCTGAACTTCGTAGGCATTACCGACTTCGATAATCTGTTTATAGAAGGCGTATCCACTGCAGGAGATCGCGCTCCACAAATCAAAGCGGATGCGATTGAGAAAGCACGCATAGCCGCCAAAAACTTTTAAGACTACATTTAGCTAACACACTGAATATGCTTCACAACATTCTGCCCATCCATAGCTTCCGAAATACGAGCATTGGATGGGCGCTCATGGAAGTGTTCATGTGCTTTCGTATCGAAGGCATATTTGGTGAATTCAAGGAGGGAGAGAGCATGACCCAGCTTCAGCCACAAGCAGGGCTGAAGGCAGGTAAAAGAGCAGGGGCGGCGCTCATATTGGGTGCCTTGGCTTCGCTCGCCCCGTTCTCCCTGGACATGTATTTGCCCGCGCTGCCGGCACTAGCCAGCGATTTGCAGACATCACCTTCCATGGCCCAGATTAGCTTGACTGCATGTATGTTGGGACTCTCGTTCGGGCAATTGGCAGCCGGACCGCCGCAGTTATTTGTTACCTCACGTTAATCCAAAGAAACCCGACATCAGCAATTCGATCAAAGGGGGAATAAAAATGAAAGTATCCTATCATGGACATTCTGTTGTGAAAATCGAAACAAACGGCACTACCATCCTGATTGATCCCTTTATTACAGGCAACGCAAGTACCGATCTGGACGCGGCCAGTATACAAGCAGACGTAATCCTGTTGACCCACGGTCACGGGGATCATGTAGGAGATACGGTAGACATCGCGAAACGAAACAACGCATTGGTCGTTGCCTCGGCAGAGCTGGCAGATGTGCTCGGATGGGAAGGGGTGAGAACCCATGCCATGAGTATTGGCGGGGCGTACACCTTCGACTTTGGAAAAGTGAAGCTGACTCAGGCTTTCCATAGCTCTAGTTATATTAACCCGGAGACCCGAACCATCATCTACACGGGAATGCCTACCGGAATTCTGTTCACAGCCGAAGGCAAAACGATATACCATGCAGGTGACACGGGACTTTTCTACGACATGAAAGTGATTGGGGAACGCAACGACATTGATCTGGCTTTTATCCCGATTGGAGACAACCATACGATGGGACCGGAAGACGCCGCCGTAGCCACAGATTGGCTTCAAGCCAAACAAGTTGTGCCGATCCACTTCAACACGTTCCCGTTCATTCAACAAGACCCGCAGTACTTCGCCTCGCTCCTCAAGGAAGGAGTGGGGATTGTCCTTAAACCCGGAGAAACCATCAACCTATCTTCCTGAACATCAATAAGACATCGGAAGAAAGAAATGTACAGCCATCACCCTGTATGCTTTGGGAAATGGCTGCAGGATTTCTTCCTTTTGTGTTAATTCGAGAGGTTACATCGCATTATAAAAATAAGATACCAGTTCATCTTCATCTTGCCTTAAAAATAATTTACTCACATGACCAGTCTCTTGTGTGTTTCAATGTTATATCGATAAACTTTGATAGCGCGGGGGAGACCCACTTGTTTTTATGATAAACCATTTGGGCTGAGATCGGTTTATGATCACCTTCGCAAGGAATAACTTTTAATCTTCCATCCTTGATTTCATTATTTACAGTTATTAATGGTAAACAAGCAATACCCAGCCCACTCATTACGCAACGTTTTATCGCCTCAATACTCCAAAGTTCCATCGTGTTGGAAAGTACGATTCCTCTTTCTCGAAGATATCCTTCAAACATGGTTCGATAACTGCATTCTTTCTCATTCGTGATCAGACACTCGTTTAACTTTTGGTTTTCATAGCTTTGATCTAAAACATTCAGCGGGTTGTCATGACTTCCAACAAGGACAATAGGCTCGTCCATTAAAGAATGTACGATGAAATCTGAATCCTGAAACGTTGGCATCATAAGAAATGCAATATCTGCACTTCCATGAAGTATTGCTCTCTTGTTATCTCCGCAAGTAGCGTTACTTAAAATGATGCTCACATGGGGGAACTTATTTCTATATTCTCTTAATATAGGTTCAAGTCGATAAACCGTTAAAGATTCAGGAGCCGCAATCCTTAACTCGCCTCTTATATCATCACCATCATTTGTAATGCTTTCGATTTTCTCGTAAGTATCCAGAATTTCTTGAGTATAGTGCAATAATTTCTTGCCTATATCAGTCAATCTTACCTTTCGACCCATTCGATCAAATAGAGATGCACCCAAATGTTCTTCAAGTGCTTGAATATGAGAAGTGACAGTGGATTGAGTGTAACCTAAATGTTCTGCTGCTTGTGTAAAGCTGCCCAATTGAATAACTTTTCTAAATGTAATAAAATGACGTATTTCCATCAGTTCACCAACTTTCCATGCAATCTCACTCTATAGTATCAAAAAAATCAATGGATAACTTCTATAAATTCAATTTTACTAATCATTAGTTTCGGGTTAATCTTAAGGAAATTTGGCAAATACGGTCACTATAATAGCATTCATTTAATAAAACGGTTGGGGGAGTAAATAAATGATTACAGTTTACGATGATAGATATAAAGAAGAAGTCATTAAATTAATATTGCATGTACAGAATGTCGAATATGAAGTGGGTATTAGTGTTAAAGAACAACCAGACATTCTAGATATTCATTCAAATTATATAAATGATGGCGGTAATTTTTGGATAGCCTTAAATGATAACGGAGAGGTCGTAGGTTCAATTGGTTTGCAAAAGAAAAATAAGGAGGTTGCTGTATTAAAGAAATTTTTTGTTTATAAAGACTATCGAGGCAAAGAATTTGGGATAGGAAAAAAGCTTTATGAAGTTTTGCTTGGTTTTGCTAAGGAACAAGGGTTGTCAAAGATCATTTTAGATACCCCATCTAAAGCCACTCGGTCACACGGTTTCTATAAAAAGGTTGGATTTAAAGAGATTGACAAAGAGGATTTGCCAATTAAATATGATTATCCTGACCGCAATTCAATCATATTTCTATTAGAACTATAACAAAAGGAAGAAGGTCTCATTTTTATGGAATAGTTAAATGGAGGGTCTGTCTTTGAAGAATAAGATTATATTGTTTTGTTTACTAAGCACTGTATTACTCGGAGTAATGAATTTGTTTTATTTTTTTATTAGCGACTGTGATTACAAAAGGATTCATGTCGAACAATATAAATACAGCAAAATGGTACTAATACTGAGTGAAACTGAAGGAATTTTCCGATAAATTGGTAAATGGCAGGTTAGTTAATCAACTTTCCAACATAACCTTTTATATTATTCCTTTGAAATAATATTGAACAATGGTAGGAGATAACGCATGATGGGCAGAATCGATGATTCGATTCAAACGATTTGAGAGATCGAACAACTCAAACGTAAAGCGGAGCTGGGGCCTTTGCGTCAGCATTTTCTATATAATACGCTGGTGCTGATCTCATGGAATGCACGAAAGGAGAAGGCCCAGGAGACTGAACGAATCTCCAAATTGTCCGCACGTTATTATCGGCTAGCTCTGGACAAAGGTGAGACCTATAATGCATTGGATAAGGAAGTGGAGCTGCTTCATCATTACCTGAGTATCGAATGCTCCCGCTTCGTGATTCAACTAGATTATGACATCCTATCTTTTTAACATTAACTGAGTTTCATACAAAAAAAACAGAATATATCGCCCACAATGTAGAAAGAGTATGGAACCCTTTAATTCAATAATTGAACAGAAAATAAAAAAAAGAATTGGGAGAATTATTTCATTCTCTATTATTAAAACAACAACATAATATGAGTTCGGAAGATTTGAAAATTGTTTCAACTATTTTTAGTTGGGGAATTTATGGAGCATCTGTGGATTGGAAAATAATAGTTCTCTTTCAGCAGAACAATATATAAAAAAGGGATTACCTTTTATAGTGTCGGAAAGAATAATTTTAAAGGATAATTAATACCCTCTTTTAATTTTTCACATGCAAAATTACCTCCTACTCGAATCTTTCACGGATGGAATCCATCCCGACAAGAGCGCTCCGCCGAGGTTACTGTTGTCGGCCACAAGTTCGCCCCCATGCCGCCGGATGATGCGTTCGGATATGGTCATGCCCAGACCCGCTGCCACCAGTCAAGCGGTTCCGGGACATCTCTCCTCGAAATAAAGGTTCGAATACCCTATCTATTTCATTCTCTGCAAATCCTGGACCGGTATCGCGGATTGCAAACCTAACTTGGTCGGTTACGCTGCTGCAATCTATTTTAATTTCTCCGAAATCAGGCGTGTATCTGACGGCATTATCCAACAAGTTGCTGATTGCACGTTCTAGCAGATGAGCATCTCCGCCGTGCCCGGTATGGATGGGATTGAACTGTTGAGAAATGCCCGGTCTAACGAGATGATAAGCCGGTTTGTTATGCTTAATTGTATGAATGAGTTCAAATATGCCCAGCAGGCGCTTGAGTACGGGGCGAGCGGATATATTCTCAAGTTATCCATGAGTATGCAATCCATGCAGGATATCCTTGCTAAGGTCGCCAAAGAACTGACTGTTGCTAACGAGCAGAGACAGCAGGTACTTTCGCAAAAATTCAACGTGTTCTATAAACAGATCCACGATCGGATTAAGGCGGACAGACTGGAAGAGGAGGCTCTGAAGCAGAATATGATTGAGGCTAAACTAGGGATGTGGACCGGTTCCTATACGTCAAGCAGCGTAACTTCTTTATTCTTCTGGTTTCCCAGTGAGCCTGCGCTTGATTTGGAGAAGCTTCGTCTCTCCTGCCGGGGAAAGGCAGACCTATACAAGCAGCAGTAAATGTAAATAGAAGTGGCAAAATAGTAAGGAGGTAAGGGCTCTAATGCCTTTACCTCCATTTTAGCTTTTGTCAAAATACAATGCGTCTGATAAAGCGATTGCCCAAATTGTTGCTGAGAACCTGCCTGAATGACCCAACACCTTACGTATTTTGGAGCAAAGGTTATGAGGGCGCGTCGTAAGGAAGCTGTCGAGGTTATCCTTCAGGATACGACCAGTATGTTATAATAGCATTATTTATATAGTAACGTAGACAAGACAAACAGGAGTTTAGCGGAGGGGATATAGTGGGAACGTCGACTAGTGAAGGTTTGACCCAACAGTTGATAGAACATTTAAATGGGTTGGATTTTATTACCCGAATAGATGTAATTGGAAGTCGTGTTGAACAAACCTCAGACGCTTACTCGGATGTAGATTTATTGCTAACAATTAAAGATGTTACTCCAGATATCGCATTGTTCGAAGTGACCGAAAGTGTAAAAGCGAAGTTCCAACCGGTGTGGTATGATTTTGCAAACAGCCTGATGCCTGATAAATTTTTAGTATCAACATTTATTGGAGGAGACAATCCCTTCGCATTTTATGATGTCAGTATCCTAAACAGTGATAAGAATTTGGTCTATGACAAAACACAGTTTGAAAATGACCCATGGATTCATTTGATGAAGCTCTGGGTGATGAATTTCAAGTATATGCTGCGTGATGCACCACAGTTTGAAAAACGATTTGCAACAATGATGGAAAAAGCGAACATCTCCCACTATTCCGATTATAGAACAGGTTTTTATCAAATGTTGTTAAAACTAAAAGATAAGAAGACTATTAAGAGTGGTTATTTAAATATGCTTGAGGAGGTATTTAGAAACAGCTGATAACGTTCACTTGACCGGAATTTCCGGTGGTGTCCAACTCAGCATTTTCCCTTCTTAAGTGCGAATTCAATTAACCTGACCGTGTAATGCCCGTTGCCAGTCAACAACTTTAATTTTGACTAAATTATAATCGCTGGGTTTACTTCTATAGGAATGGGTCGTACACTGTACGTTGTACACAGTGCTAATACAACCTTGATACTATAAACTTGAACCCACACTTAGAAGGCTTATTCCACTTGTTGAAGATGGAATGAGCCCTTTTTGCGTGCAAAAAATCTAAGGAGATGAACAGACAATGGCAAAACGTGAACAGGAAGAGAAAACGGTGCATTCAATTGCCCAGGCTCAAGCAGATTATGAGCAGTTGATGGAGGAAATAAGGGGCTACTGCCAGCAGGTAAAGCAATTAAGGGAGCAGAGGAACGAGTGCAGGTAAACAGAGCGTCTTTTAGCTTACGAGATAGCGAAGCTGGCAGAACTGGAAGGGGAACGGAGTTGAATAAAAAGCTACCTAGCGAACTTGAACCAACGGCAAAACACCTTAGGCGTAAATATGGCACAAAGAAGCCCAACTACGGAGTATCGTTATGCTAGAATTGATCAAATAGAATCCGTCGAGGGACAAGAATTTGTACCGATTGCCGGAATGGGCAAGAACATCGTCCGATTGCCGATTAGATGTATACCTAAACAAAGAAAATATACCAATGAAAACATACACTTGGATATGCAATTGCAGTGAGGGGGTGGCATATTCCGCATCGAAATACTATATTAGTGCCTTTACAGAAGGTCTTGCCGTTGAACACTGCTAAAGAAATGGCTGGATTCATGGTGGATCTCTATGAACATGATAACGTGTCGTAGAAATTTGATCGGTCAGTTCCAGAATAATGTTACATTAATTAAATCCAAACCCCCGAGTTAGCTGTCTATATAACAGGAGGTGAACGACAATGATCGATGCACAGCAACAAATCAACGCCGCACAAAACGGAGATCACGATGCCTTCGTTTCTCTTATAAAGGATCGAACGGATAAGCTGCACCGAGTGGCTCGCCATTATGTACGGGAGTCCAAAGATGCGGAGGATATCGTTCAGGATGCCCTGGTTAAGGCTTATGAGTCACTGCAAACGCTGCAGCAAGCCGAAGCGTTTGAGAGCTGGCTTACCAGAATCGTGGTGAACCGGGCGCTCAATCATTTGGAGAAATCCAAGCGTGTTCACCTGAGCGAAGACCCGCAGGCGCAAGAGCCATTAGTCGTTAATGATATCGATCAAACCCTGGATCTGGAGCGTGCATTGGCCAGTCTGAATCCGAAGCTGCGTCAGCTCCTGTTCTTAAAATATAAGAAGGACCTGACCCAGCAGCAAATCGCCCATCTCCTGGATATGCCATTAGGTACTGTAAAAACACAATTACGGAAGGGGCTGGAACATTTGCGCAACGAAATGGCTCAAGATTTTCTCGAACGAGACCTGGATACATTACGCCTGCAGTTAAGACAACAAGCAGAGCACCAGTTTGCCGTTTCACCGGATTATGATCTGATCGTCAATGACTATCAAGAAAACACAATGAGGGGAACAGGGAAGGGAGAAGCGGGCTTCTTATGGGTTAAAACGGGGAGTGATGACGCCGTTTCTGCCACGCTCTCCAGGGACGGCAACTTGCTAGACTATGCCATTTCCTGGGCCTCATTGGACAACGAGACACGGCTATCTGAGGAGGAGCTCAAACAGCAGGCAGAGCAATTCCTGGAAGATCATTATCCCGGCGCACTGCGTGATTTTCCGTATTGTGAGATGGAGTGGATGGAAGGGATGTTTGGGTACACACGACAGCAGAAGGCGATGGGGCTGCCGCTTCCTGAGACGGGATGCCTGATTATGGTTCACCCCAGCGGTCGCGTGGTCGGATTTAGGTACTACGGAACCGTTCCAGGGCCAGCACTCCCAACCATGATCACACCAGAAGAGGAACAGATGGCGTGTATAAAGGCGAATTTTTTGCTACATGTGGAATATTGCGTATTGGACAAAGCCGTGTACACGGATGGTGACGATCAGGTCCATCTTGTTTACGCCCCCCGAAGTAGAGGACTAATCTATACTGCATCATCACAGGAGGAAGTTCCGACAGCCTATAGGGCAGAAGCTGTCCCCTCTGACCCAAGAACTCTGGACAAGTGGCCAGGTGAGTTCCCGCCCGCACGAAGCCTAGAAAAGTGGATTGGCGTAGACAACGACCAATTTCAGTTAGTACAAGACGACAATATTGGCTCGAACACCAAGTTGATGGTGTGGAAGCAACAGAATGAAGAGCGTCCAGCCAAGAATGACTGGTCTTGGAAGGCCTATTGGGCTGATCAGATGGAGGGAGCGGTCAAGGCGCGAGTAGACAGCCAAACCGGACAACTGATTGACTTTGTTTCGCATGGTAAGCCAGATCAACTAGCTCCATTAACCTGGGATCGAGACGCATGTATAAAAGTAGCTATGGACTATGTCCGAGGACTAGCAGCCGAAATGTTGCCGTATCTCAAGCTTCTAACTGAAGAGACCGACGACGAAGATCGTTTGGAAATCATTCGCTTTGGTGTATATGTTCAAGACGTATCTGTCAGGGATGAATGCTATCAACTAGCTGTTGACCGCTCTAATGGGAGGGTCAAAAGTTTGATGTCCCCCTCCATAAGGCCAGAACAGTTAAAGAAGCTGGAGACCGTGCGTTCATTTGATTCCCAGACAGCCATCCTCCGATGGACGGCACAGGCCAAGCTGCGTCTGCAATGGGAACGGATGCACAATGCTAGGGCGGAAGAGGCGAAGTACGAACTAGTGTATCGAATGATTGGTAGCGAGCACGAGCGGACGCCCGAAGTGCTTGATGCGCATACGGGGAAGTTATACGAAAATACTTTTTACTGACAAACAGAAACATCTAGCCCGAAACTAAGGGCTGGAAGGCATTCAAAAGCCTGCGGACGTAGAACAGCATTGGAAGGAAGTTGGTGTCCATTCCAGAATGCCCATCGATGGTTCCTTATGGAAGGACGATCCCATCCTTTCTTCCTATCCACCGTCCCGTGTATACAAGGTCATCGAGCGAGATCATGCAGGAAGAGCGATGGAGTTTTTGAGAAAGCCAGAGAAGCGGCCTTTGCGTTCAACCGTAATATTGCGCGGGGACAGCATGCTGCGAAAGTATTTGTTTTTGGCGTTGCTCCAGCTTGCGCGTCACCAACCGGACTTCAAGCGCTGGTATAAGCAGAATGTGAAAAAGGGGGATGGGCAAGATGCAATCTATGTTAAACTTATTGGACAGCTAGCTCGTATTCTCATTGGTATGGTTCAGCATGGAGAAACGTATCGCAGCCTAACCAGAGCACGCAGCAATAACAAAATAACAAAAACCGCACACATAGAGGTGAGTTCTCTGAAGCAAAAGTCGCTCTAAAAATACGGTGATAATCAATAAACCCTGATGGTTCTTCATTTCTACAAAGAATGTAAATAAACGAATACGAGGGAGTCTCATATTGGGAGATCTCTCGTATTCGTCTTTTTAGTCAGCATACTTGTTTATAATCGTATGAGCAGCCTCATCCGCTATTTGAAAAGCCTGCTCTCGTGAAATACTGAAATCAAGCAGCAACATTTTGGGCCATAGCACCTGCCCAGCAATTAGACTCATAAATTCATTGGCCGTTTTTGACGCATCCGGCAGATTTATATTACCCAATTGAACTTCATCTACTAAATATTGCGTCAATTTCTGATGCACGGCGCCTTCGCCCAGTTCATAATGAAAAAGACTGAGCTCGGGGAATTGCTTGGCTTCTGCAATGACGACCCGGAATAAAGGAGCCATTCCATCACGAGTCAGCACGCATGCGTAGTCTCGTCCGAACTTTATTAATCCTTGCAGGGGAGAGCCGAGCTCCGGTGGAAAGTCCCATTCGGGATCAAGCTCCCAAAAATGCTTGACGATGGTTTCAAAAATCAATTCCTTCGTCGGGAAATGATTGAAAAGTGTACCTGTAGAGAGACCAGCAAGTTTTGAAATCTGAGCTAAAGTAGTCCGCGCATACCCTTTTTCAAAAAACAGTTCTTGTGCAGCGGCAATCGCGCACGCCCTTTTTTCTTCCTTTATACGTTCATGGTAAGTTGATTTAGTTCCCATAATTCCACTCCAAAGTTGGATTTAAGTCTTATCAGAGGGATAGCACCCTCTTCTCTACTATACAACAGTTGATCGTGTTCTAAAAGAAAAAGCTGCCTAAGCACCCTCGGAGGGCTTAAGCAGCAATAGGGCTAACATATTAGAGAATCGTTTGAGCGCCATCCAGAACCAAGTCAACGCCAATGGTGAAGCGTGACTCATCCGAAGCCAGATAAACAACAGCTTTGGCAATCTCTTCGGCAGTACCCATGCGTCCAGCCGGAATCCCGTCACGAATGCGGTTAATAACCATCTCACGAATTTCGTCAGACACGCCTAGCTTGTTCTTATCGTAAAGCGGGGTATCAATCGGTCCAGGACTCACCGTATTGAAGCGAATTCCGTTAGACGATAATAAGTCGGAATTCCAGGCTTTGGTCAGGGTGGAAATGGCACCTTTAGTAGCCGC
Organism: Paenibacillus sp. FSL k6-2145; assembly: GCF_037976585.1. Taxonomy (NCBI): domain Bacteria; kingdom Bacillati; phylum Bacillota; class Bacilli; order Caryophanales; family Paenibacillaceae; genus Paenibacillus; species Paenibacillus sp. FSL k6-2145. Next base: position 5,941,382 of record NZ_CP150267.1, read on the forward strand.
ATAAGCGTTGGAATGTGCATATCCGGCATGAGAGCTGCTCGATCCCATTAAAACGACAGAAGAGGGGTTCGCCATAACAGAAGTTAGTGCCTGCATTAAGAAAAATGGAGCTTTTACGTTGATGGCAAACAATTTGTCAAAGGCTTCCTCATCGATTTGCTCGAATGGACGCCAGTCAGATACACCTGCGTTTAAAAAGGCAATATCCAGTTTGCCAAAATGTTGTTCAACTCGATCAGCCAGTTGACGTTGGGCATTGAGGTCTCGGGAATCTGCCTGAAGCACAAGGACTTGATTTCCAAGTTCCTTTTGCGTTTTTTCTACATTTGCCGGAGTTACTCCGGTGACAATCAATTCAGCACCTTCAGCCAGAAATTGTTTGGCTGTCTCCAAGCCAATTCCACTGGTGCCACCCGTAATAAGTGCTCGTTTACCATTAAGTCTAGTCATGTTAAAACCTCCATCGCAAGATACTTACAAGGATAAATATAAGACGATAATAATCTAAAGTCAAGTAACTCAACTTTATTTATTTTTTCTTATGTGATAAAATCATTTTGAGCACAAGAGGCTGTGAATACAGAGTTAAAAAAGTTTTTTTATTCGTTTAGAGAAAGTGAGAGATGGACACTGACAAATTAGGGAGGAGTAGTCCTGATGAGACATCAGTAAATAGGTTCAATATCTTAAGATCGTTATCAAGTAGGAGAATCCGGGAGGGATTCCACTGTATTTGCCAGAGGTATACGCCTTTGACAGAGCGGAATTCTATCGTGACTTGGAGGAGGTAAGCGGCAAATATGTCAATCTCCATTTTACAAACGAGGAGACAAAAGGCAGTATCTACATGCAGCAGCGGCTACCTGATGAAGAGAGTGCGTTCGAAACGGGTACAGACGGCAAGATTGAGGAATTGCAGTTGAACGGTGTGAAAGCGATCCTGATGGATGACAGAACGCTGCTTTGGGAAACCAAGGACGCACTGTATTCCCTCTCCAGTGGTAGTGTGAACAGAAGCGAAATCATCCGCATTGCCGAGTCGATCAGCTAATTGTAAGATTCGCGGTATACTATCTTATATTTCTACGAGAAAGGGGAGCCGTCTGTAAAGTACGGCTTTGCCGTTTCTTTTTGCTTCCAGCCCATTTCAGCCTCGTAAGGGAACTGCCTCAAAAGAAGGTGGACTATACCAGTAAAAGGTTCGAATAAGGGGAAATTGAAATTCAGGATTATTTTAAGATTCACTAAAGGATAAAGCATCAAACTTATTCTTGTTTCGATATTTTTTCGGTGTCAGACCGGTATAGCGCTTAAAAATTTTGATGAAATGGTTCTGATCATAAAAGTTAAGTTTGGTGGCGATGGCAGTGATGGGTTCAGAGGTCAGCTCCAGAAGTTTCTTCGCCTCATCTACCTTTTCTTGTTGAATGAATTGGGTGATCGTCACACCCGTTTCTTTCTTGAATAATTGCGACAAATAGTTTTCCTGCAAACCTACGAGATCCGCTAGAACAGCCAGGGGTATACTTTCATATAAGTGATTGAAAATATACTCCTGGCAAGTCGCAATAGATTTGGAAAGGTGTTTGCGTTTACTTTCGTATACCCGATCTACAAAGTCTATTAATGCAGCGCCGATGGCAGCGACTACTTTATTATATTCATGCAGATCCTCAATACGCTCGATATGAAGATCACTAACGGTATAAGCAACTTCTGGGTAAAGTCCCCCTTCAATTGCAGCCCGGGTAGCAAGGGCTGTAACATATACGCCGAGATTTTTGATCTTACGCAATTGATTGTAGTTGGACAAGATACCGGGTCCATCATGATTAACGGATAATGTCATATTGTAAAAAGCTGTTTTATCTCCGTTTCGAATGGATCTCAGCAATTGCTTTTCAATCTCAAATACGCCACGGAATTCCAATAACTCACGTCGATCCGAGATTGCGATTGCGGCTTGGTTGCTTGGTTCGGCTTGATGTTCGAATTGAACATACTTTTCGGTTATGTCGGTGAGATCCAGCATGATTCCATTGAATAGATGGAAAGCCAAAATTCCGATATGATTAAGACGTTTTGTTGAGTAGAGAGGCAGTTGCTGCAAATATGAAATCCACACCGGTGTCACGCCGTGATCTAATTCACTTAACAAGGCATTAATAATCTCTTTATTCATCGGGATAACAGTAGACGGACCAATCAAGACAATTGCCTCCATATCACCGTTACGAAGCAACGGAATAATAACGAAGCATTCACCAAAATTGGTTGTATGAAAAATGGGTACATGTAGGGGCTGCTGAACTTGCTGCTTTAATAACATAATCAGTTCAGAATGGTGTTCAAAAAGTGGGTTGCTCTCTATTGCTTCTACGCCATAACAATGGATCTGATCATCATTCATTCTTGTATAAGAGACAGGTAATTGTACGGTTTCGAATAGCAATTTACAGGAAGTTTCAATACACTGGTGGCCTTGATCTGTTCTCACCTCGAATCACATCCTACACATCATAATTAAATACTCTTTTCATAAGAAACATACCATAAAGTGTACGAATTAAATATTAAAATGAGCTACATATTCTAAACGAGGTGATTAAACTGACAACATTCTCTGAAAACTCAAAATTAGGTGAATTGCTCTCCAATGATACAGCAGTCAACGTGCTGGAAAAATACCTTCCCGGAATCTCTACAAGCCTATGGTTAGCATGGGAAAGGGTTCCACTCTGAAGCAACTTAGCGCTATTCCGCAAGCCAACATTTCTGATGAACTTCTTTCATCCATATTATCGGACTTGTCAAACATTCCCGTAGGGGATCCAAAACCTTCACAAGAAAATACCCTTACTGACAGCTCAAAGGAACCCCTCTCCATAAACGGGTCCATCGCGATCGTGACTGGAGCCGGTGGCGGCATCGGGCGGGCATCATCTCTTAAACTATCTTAATCTAGATACAAGATCGCAGCTGTAGATTTTAACGCGGAAACGGGAGAAGAGACTATTGATTTAATCCGTGCGCAGGGTGGAGAAGAGCTTTTTGTTCAAGCCGATGTTTCTAAGGAAGAAGACGTCGAACGTTACACGAAGGCAGCGCTCGACAGTTATGGTCGGATTGATGTCTTTTTTTAACAACGCAGGGATTTTGCAAAAGTTTTCATTGATTGAAGATCTCAGTTCATCTGAATTTGATCGAATCATGAACGTAAATGTGCGAAGTGTTTTCCTAGGTCTGAAAAAGGTACTTCACATCATGAACGCCCGAGGATTTGGTTTTATCATCAACACCGCGTCTGCCGCAGGAATTCGTGCTGAACATAGTATGTCAGCCTATACTGCGAGCAAGCACGCCGTCATCGGTCTGACCAAGTCGGCGGCGTACGCAAAGGTATCGTGTAAACGCTATCTGTCCGGGTGGTTTTGACACAGCGCTTACCCAGTCTGATGCAGGAATCCGGTTATACACCTAAAGAATTCCCAAACAAGCGTATCGGACGTTTTGCTGAACCTTTCGAGATAGTGAAATGGTTGTATTCTTGGCATCCGATAAGTCAAGCTACATCACAGGTTCTATCATCACAGTGGATGGCGGATTGACATTGTAAGGACTACAGCTAATTTAGAAATGATGAGGAGGATATAAAATGAACCGTTTAAAAGTAGATGGGATGCATTTTTTTGACGAAGAGGGCCATCAGATCATATTGAATGGGATTAACTTAGTTTTAAGGAAAAGCATAACGGTTATCTGGAGCCAAACACTCATGATTTGCTCCACCAGTATGCGAGAAAAGGATTTAATCTGGTTCGATTGGGGATCTTTTGGGATGGAGTTGAGCCGGAACCAGGTAGCTATGATGAAGCATATTTAGATCGAGTTGAACGTGTTGTTCAAAAGGCCGAGGAATTGGGAATCTATATTTTTTTGGATATGCATCAGGATTTATTTGGAGCAAAGTATGGTGATGGTGCACCAGATTGGGCTACCCTTGATGAGGGTTGTTTTCATCCGGAAGATTGCACCATTTGGTACGAAGCCTACCTTACAAGTGAGGCCATAGCAAGAGCAGCTGATAACTTTTGGGCCAATAACAAAGCTCCTGACGGCATCGGTTTATTGGATCATTATGAAAACATGTGGGAGCATCTGGCCAAGCGGTTTCATGGTTATAGTAACATAATGGGATTTGAGCCAATGAACGAACCATTTATGGGTAGCCTTGCTCCACAAACGTTCGGTATGGCCTTTGCCAAAATTGCTGAGATAAATCCGAATTTCAATCATAGCCAAATGCAAAGTCTAACGAATGAAGAACGCGAAATCATGGATGAGGTCTTTAACGAGCATTTTATGAAGTTTGACAAAGAAACACTGATGCCATTCTATAATCGCATATTAAGGGCGGTGCGGAAAGTTTGCGATATTCCGATTGTCACTGGAGGAAATATTTATTCCAGTTCTTTCGTTAAGACGGGAATTGAACATCTCGTCGATCCTGAAGGCAACGTAGACATGCAACAAATCTACGCCCCTCATGGTTACGATGCCGTAGTGGATTCGGAAAATTATGATGCGTTCAGCAGAGAGAATGTATATCGGATCTTCGCACTTAAACGTAGATCACAAATTGATTTACAGCGCCCCGTTATTATTGGTGAGTGGGGAGCGTTCCCTAGTTCACCGTTCACGAATACGCTAATAGAGCATATGACGGGTATACTTGAAGCCTACCTCTGGAGTAGTACGTATTGGGTATACCGTCCTGGGATGGAGTATGACTCGAACTTCTCTAGGCTTGAACGGGGTTATCCCGCGAAAGTTACAGGGAAACTTTTATTTTATCATTATGAATACCAAACCAAAACTCTTACTGCAAGGTGGGAAGCTCGGAAGAACGGGAAAACAATCCTTTATATGCCGGATTTATCAAAAATGTTTTCAGAAAATATAATACTATCTGGAATAGCGACTTATGAATTAAAAAAAATGGAGCATGCGTTGGGTGGTTATGTTGTCATTACTACACACGAAGATGGAATTATGGATGTTTCTATTCGTTCATAATTATCATAATTACCTGTTATTCTGATCATAGAAATATTCTATAAAGTCAGATCCATAGTCTGTCAGAAACCCTCTTGAAGAGAACTAAAGCAAGAAATCGTGTACCAAGTTGGAGGGAAATTGAGAGAAATTGAAATCGTACACATCAGAAAAAGTTGCAATGCTTATCATAAACAATAAAAGTGATGAGCATAAGATACTCCAAAAAAGCCGAAACATTTTTAAAAATTGAATTTTTAAAAACCGTTAATCTTAAAAGATCGACGGTTTTTTTGTGTTAAGTCCGTTAGATGAACTTGGGCTAAATTGAGGAAAAGGGAAGAAGCAGAATCAGTCATGTCGAGGGACAAGAACATTTTCCTATTCCCGATTAGTCATATATCTAATCGTTATTGTAGATGACCACCATTTGGGAATATAATCCAAAGAGAGCCAATCAATTGGGGTAATACATATGTACAAAATACGAGTTTTGTGAAACAGTATTAATAGTTAGTTAGTTAACTCACTGACTGTGCACTGTACTCTGACTGGGTATTAACTTCTTTTTTAACTTTGTCATCTTCTTTTTGATTACTACAATCAAACCGTTGTTCGATCCATTCATATGGATAAATGTAGCTTTTTAAATTTATAACCCCCGAGAACTTTTCAATTTCATATGGATAAATATGTGATCTGTATACAAATCACAATAACATATCTAATATCGCATCTTCACAATTCAGCTATCCAATCTATCCCAATATAATATGCACCCATTTTAGTTTTAAAATGAGCACATATTATATTGGATACTAAATCTGAATCGAATTCTTTTAATCTGATCCTACGTCATTTTTAATCCCCGTGCACCCAAAACTCAATTATGCTGTTCCAGGTGTTGGATTCATTTCCTTGCCCAATATAACGAATGAATTTGGCTTGAACCGGTTCAAATTCAAATGTATCATAGGCAGCCTGTTTTTGACTGGTGACGTTACTTAATACATTTTGGTAATTAGTACCATCTGTTGATATCTCCAAATCAAAATAATTGGATCGCGTACGCCCATTATAGAATTGAATGCTCACCTGCCCTACTTGGGTTTGTTGCTCAAGCTCTAACTGCAGGTACTGTCCCTTTCCATCTGCAGACCATCTGGAGTCTGGATCGCGGTCGATCGTATGGATCGGCAGATTGCCATCATCTGCACTTGCCGTAACCTTGGTTACGACAGCGAACGGTCCTTCCGGCTCGGCCATAGGCTCCTTGACTTCAAATTTCTCCCGTGCCTCGACCGTTACTCCATTAAAGACGCAGCTCACGATGATGTCGACATTTCCAGCTTTTATTGCATGGAATGTAGTTCCTTCCGTATATCTGATCGTATCATCACTCGTTGTGTACGTGACAGGAACGTTCAATTCTGCAATGTTTACGATCTCCCCATTATCTAATGTTAGAAACGAAGATAATTCTCCGCTTCCTCCTGCGCTAATCGCATTACCTGCGACTCTCCAGCCGGGTACCGCTTTATTAGGACTTATGGAGATGTTCTCTGGAAGTACCGGTGTATCAGCTACCTTAAACTTCACTCGCACGTTCTGTTTGTGGTCCCGATATGATACAGTGATCTCTCCAGTTCCATTTGTCCCTTGCGGTTGCTTAATTTTAACCTTCCCATCCTTCGCAAAAGGTTTTGCAGAGATGATAGGCGTTTCGGTTGTGCCATAAGGCAAAGTGTGAACGTAATCCGTTCTTAAGAACTGCATACCCCCTATGACTTCGCCATTCACCAACAGGGATTGAAGCCCCAGATGAATATCTTTGATTCGCTTCTTGCTCTGATCCTGATATAAACTTTGCGGGGATAAACGATCGCCCTCCCCAATGCCTTCCGCCATATCAAATGGCTGCGTATCAACATCCGGAATGGAACCAACAATGTTGACGTTCACGCCGGTGTCCTTTCCTTTTGTTCCAATGACATATCCATTCCCGAATTGTTCTGATTCTACAATAACACCGGATTTACTAGGGTGTGCCGCCTGACCGGTCGTATTCCAGAAGACACTTTCAGTGGTCACCACCCCATGACGATTCGTTTCTGATGATCCATAATCCCGTGTAATGGCAGAGATCCCGTCCCCATTAACTACCAGGTTGTCGATCAGGTTCGCCATGCTCAAATACATATGAAAATCAGTCAATAATGAAGGTTTCTCAGAATACGAACCTTGCAGGACATTTCCGTTCGCAGAGAAGTTGGCATATGTGAAGCTATGTCTAGCTCCTATAGCCTTACTATTCTTAATGAGATTATCATTACCTATAAATTGATATAAATAACCGTTCCCGTTCGCTCCACGATACTGCGGGTACTGCATGGTTACATGATCCACAGTGACGTTCTTCGTACGATCCAGAATAATACCCTTGGATAACAGATGATAATCTGTATTGCCAGCTGGTTTATAAGTGTTAATATTTCGAATCCAGCTGTTGGCCACTGCAATCACATTGACCGCTCTGGCATTATCGGCTTCATATCCAGCAGTCCCAACGACTTTGAAGTCATCCTCACCAAGCCCCGACTTCACATTTTGAATGTTTGCGATCGAAAAATCCTCTAAACCGACTTCGACAATTGGATCTGCAGTCTGACTAATCGTAATATCATCGCGCAGCTTCATTGGATAACGCGTCGGAATGTCTAATGTAATCGTTTTATTATCCGGATCTACGCCCACGATTTGGCGGTAGAATAACGGTTCTACTTTACCAAGACGTGATGACCACTTGTTTTGCATGCCAAGCTCACGTAAGAATCCTGGCGTCGTTTCGAATGAAATGACCACGTAATCATTCACTGCAAACCCGCTTGTATCCTCAACGGACAGCAGGACGGTTGGATCGGTAACGGATTTGCGAAGTTTCGTAGAAATCCCGGTTTTCTTCCAATCTCCTTTACCGATCCGGATAATATCCTTGTTTTTCATATTTTGCTGTGCATTATAGATATGAGTCTTGTTCATCCCGTCACCTTTCAGGACCATACGACTTGCAGGAATGTTTAGTGAATAATCCTTGCCGTCCTGAGGGTTAACCTGATATGTACCCTTGGGAAGATACACGACACCTCCACCCCGCGTCACAGCGGCATCAATTGCCTTTTGAATAGCCTGCGTTGCATCACGGCTCCCTGAAGGATCGGCAAAATACGGTGCTTTCGTAACGTCGATAAGTTTGTTTTTAGGCGTTTTAGGCAATTCTGTCTCCCCACGCCGATAACCGGCATAAGAAAAGTCATGCAGAAACCTTCCCTGTTCATCTTTAAATCCTGGATACCAATCGTTTGGATAGAGCCTGCTTCTGCCATCCGTACCCAGAGACAGATTCTCACCGGCACGATCAATAGATGGCTGTGAGTCGCCCTCTGACGCTCGAACCTCCTGGGTTCCAGGTACAGACAATCCAACAGTCAACGTAAATGCCAACAATAAAAAAGGCCACTTTCTCCGCATGCTTTCGTTCTCCTCCTTTTGGATTTCAGAGTATGTGAGCGGTTTCAAGAAACCCTATAGTCACCTCCAACCCTGCTCAAGCAAGAGTCATGTGCATGCCATCTCAGCATGTCATAACCGATTGTAGAGCACGAGGGAACGAAATTACATCAACAAAAACGACACTCCAATGCCTATTTTATATAATATAAGGATTTATTTGGAGGATATAGCGCGATTATACCGCTCTAACGCTTGCTGCTGAATCTCAATCGCACGATCAATCTGTAATGACTTGATTTGCTTGACGTACGTATCGAAAGCATCCACCGGCTCAATGCCAAAAATGATTTTAAGCGACATCTCGTCCACCACTTTGTTCGCTTCCTGCATGATGACTGACATCTCCGTGCTCTCTTTCTCGGTTTTGGGCAGGGTCGGTACCTGATGGAGAACAGCATCCGTGCTGGACCATAACTGCACCGCCTCTTTCTGTTCCGGTAAAATATAATATTGCTCCATGTATCGCGTATCCTGCACAAATGGACCGAAATAACTCGCTCTGGTGTACATCGCTAGTGCTTGAGCCGGCGACCACTTATCAGGGTTTTTCAAAATAGTCTCGGTATACGTCGGATACCCGTCCTTCATCTCAAAACTGACACCTTCAATGCCAAAGTTGAACAGCAAGTGTCCCTCAGGCCCATACCCGTAGTCCAGCATCCGTGCTGCTTCTTCTACATGATGACTGTTGTTGGATATGGCGACCCCACTGGAACCGATAGCGGGAGCAAGTTGACCAAATTTCGGACGATCTCCTTTGTTCATAACAGGATATGGCGCTGGCACAAGCTTTGCATGGGGATCCGTCTCCCGCAAGATGGGTAGCCATGTACCGATCCCCGCCCCAGCATTCCAGATACTCGCGCCGCTGCGTCCTGTTGTCATGTTTGTATCCTGAGTCTCCGAATCTACGGCAGCCAGATTCTTGTCAATGAGTCCCTCCGCATACCATTCACGAAATAAGGATAGAAATGCCTTATATTCAGGTTCCTGTGCCCCAAACTTAATTTGGCCATCTTCCACGTAAAACCCTTTTTTAATACCAAAAGCGCCAATAAAACCGCCGCCTTCGATACCAAACAACGGATTCGGAACACCTAGAAAAGTAAGCGGGGCGTCAGCTCCCTTTTTGTCCTTAAATGCCTGAAGCATCGTATGCCATTCGTCAATCGTGGTTGGCACATCAAGTCCAAGCTCGTCCAGCCAGTCCTTCCGGATAATCGGTCCTTGATAGGTTCGAAGCTTATCATCTCCTTGAATAAAAGGAAACGCGTAATAACTTCCGTTCGCTGTGCGAATCTGCATATCAATGTCTGGATGCTCGTTCAGGTACTGCTTCAGATGAGGTGTGTATTGATCAATAACATCGTTTAATCGCAGAATATATCCGTCTTTGATCGCTTTCTCCGGCCCACCGGGATAATTGCTCCACTCATATTCAATCATATCCGGCAGTTCCCCGGATGTAAGCAGCACATTAATCGCTTCTTTGGCCTGATTGGCGGGTGGCCGGATGAATTGAAGGTTGACTCCGGTTCTCCGCTGCCATTCCTGAAAAAAAGGCACTTCATTGAAGCTGGACTTAATGCTCGCTGCATTGCCATTCAATTCTGCCCAGTAGGTTAATTTCCCACCGTCATTGGGTGAAGCAATTGAGACGGTCTGGTACTCTGATGAGCCGGAACGTTCATCCAGCTTGGCATCCGAATCTGTCCCGTTCTGATCGCAAGCAGTCAGCATGCCAAGCAGCAGGATGAGCCCTGTCACCTTTGCTATGAATGCCAACTTCCTCTTTACGTTCATGTTCCGGTCTCCTTTCAAATCAACTGATTTCTTTATATTTACCAGGTGTAATGCCTTCGTATTTCTTGAATACCCGGATGAAAGTTGCTGCATCGTTATACCCGACCAATCGAGATATTTCTGTAATGGATTCCTGTTTATGCTCAATCATTTCTTTAGCCTGTCGGATACGGCACTTATGAATGCAGTCCAGCAGACCCTCACCGGTCTGATTCTTGAAGAGTTTGGACAAGTAACTGCCCTTAAGCTCAAAATGCTCACCAATTGCGTTGACGTTCAAATTCACGTCCGTATAGTTACTCTCAATATACTGTGTGACTTGGGTGCTGAGATGACGCAGGGAATCCTCACGTTCTTGTGATACATTCGTTGCGCGCTTGTCAGCGGCATAGGAACATACCTCCTCAAGCAAGTTCTGCAAAGCCTCCTGCATCTCCTGGATGGTATCCCCGGCAATAATGTCCTCAATCCGATGCGGGTATTGGATTAGCGTATGGTTATCCCTGTCCCCCAGATCATTAATAGCCTTTATCATCGTACCTACCAGGTTGAAAATCAGGCAACGTGCAAGTGTGAGCGACATAATCGGTTTATCAAAATTTCGCTCTGTAATCTCGTTCATATAAGCGCTGGCTTGGTCGGTATCTCCCGCTTTGATGAAATTAAGAAGTTGCTGTTCCACTTGAAGCGGATAGTAGTAGCCAAATGGGGCATCCGCCATCGCATCGCTGCGGACATCGCCATAGGTAATGATGCCTTTCTTGCCAAGCACCATTTTGTATTCCATCGCGTCTACTGCTTCCTGGTATGCTTCGGCGATGCCAATCCATGACGTGTGGCGTCCACTGATAGAGATCGTCAATTCCATATCATAGCTTTCCAGGAAGCGCTGCGCTTCTGCCGCAATGTGATGAAGATCATGATTCCAATCCGAAGAATCCGCTTTCATATTTACAAGGCAGACCATCATATCATCAACTTCTGCTACATATCCGACGTGCTGACGCTCTGAAGCCAGTTCTTCAACAACATTGGAAATAATGAGATGGATCAATTTGTTTCGTTCATTGATATCAATACCCGGCAGCTTTCCATAGAGATTCTCTTCATTTTCGATTACAAATAAGATAACAGCAAATTCACTTGAATAGAGCGGCATATGGAAGGAACGGAATGCATCTTCATAGGGCACGAGCGTATCCTGTTTGCCTTTCAGAAGCCGATTAATCATATTGGAGCGCAGTACCTGCTGATGTTTCTGCAGTTGCTGGGCAATCTCGTTCTTTTCTGATCGTGTGTTCATGATGACCTTCTGAATAAACCGAAGTTCGTTCCGATCAGCGGGTTCGTTCTGATTATTTTTGTCTTTTAGTGATTCCACGAGCTGTTGGATTGGGGAGTAATTCCGGCGCATGAAGAACCAAGTCAGTACACCCGCACTAATGAGACTCACCACGATACTGATATACGTAAAATTGCGGACATACACTGCCTTTTCCCAATAAAGGCTGCTGGGAATAATCAATGCGTACTTCAGATCGGATACCGCGGAGTCCATGTAGAACATCTCCGACTTGCCAACCCTGGCGTTATCCAACTGAACCTGATTGCCATTCATGAATGGCTTCAATTCCTCCGATCCGGGATGATTGCTCATCAGAATCTCGTTATTCTGGTTCAGAATCAGCAGCGTGGCATCACTAAAACCCGAAATGCTCTCAATCGCTTTCTGGAATCTTCGCGTATCCGCCATGACGACAACCGTACCGGTCTCCTGACCATTCAAATCATCAGGCAGACGTGTAATGTACGCAATGGAAGACTCCGCCGGAGCTGCATTCTGATGCGGCAGAATGACGAATTGATTCGTCTCTGCACCCAGAATCTGATCCCGCCATGCGTCGAAAGACATTACACCTGTGTTATGTAGGGTATGAAATGCCGTTCGCATATCCCGAATATTACCTGAACGGAGAATGGATTGGTCCTTTTTCCACACGACGTAGAATTCATCAATGGACGCGTATGACGTTTTATAGAGACGAAGTTCCTTTACCAATTGGTAAGCCGTATAAGGCGCCTCTTTGGCAGGTTGATTGGAGTACATCAGCGTTTGCAGATTAGGGCTCCACGTCATCTCCATGTTCAACCGTTTCATAAGATCAACTTGTGTATCGATCGTATAACGCATCTGCTTCAATAAGGAATCGTTCGCCCGATGTATTTCACTCTTCAATGTCTCATTCGCTTGCATGTAAATAACCAGACTGATCAGAATCGGCACAATTAAAACAGCACTGTATGAGACAAGCCAGGTCACGATTATGCTTTCTCGTTTTTGCCACAAATATCGAATGTTTAGCAACAGTTCATCACCCAACTCTTCGTAGATTATCGATGTTTGGATCAGGAATTTATTATAACGTCAAGAGCGCGATTGGGATATAGATAAAAAGTTCAATTCAATTGACAAAAAGGTGCGCAAGCACCTATTTCCCCCGTTAAATCAAGCACAAATAGCCCGAATAGACCACTTTCGTCTATCGGGCATTCGGTATCAAAACGCGTATTCATTTGAATTCATTTTTGAATAGATGAGAATGTTTTCGGAAATTTTCTCAGAGCATTTTTAGAAAATGCGATGCTTCCATCCGTTTAATTTGGCACTCGCCTCAACGTAAAAATAGTCACCGTATATGAGTGAGACGTTCACGTTCTGACCTGCCGGTTTATGACCGGTTCCCTCCAGGAGCATACCTTCGTGCTCAGGAAGATCCCAAGTTCCATAATGATTCCGCAGGGAACTCAGGATACGTTTGGCAACGGTAGCATAGAGTCTGCCCTCCGGATCAGGAAGTACATCTGCAAGCTCAAGCAATCCGGAAGCTGCAATTGCACCAGCAGAGCTGTCACGTGGAACTTCCTCCTCTTCTTCGGACTCTGCACGGAAATCCCAATGCGGAACGTGATCCTCAGGCAGTCTGGAAATGAAGAAGTTCGCCACGCGCTGTGCAGCATCAAGATATGCCGGGTCCTCTGTATACCGATACGTATTCGTTAATCCATATAAAGCCCACGCCGCTCCCCGGCTCCATGCCGAATCCGGTCCCGCTCCCTGTCCACCTATCGCTTCTGCACGTTCACCTGTTTCGGGATCAAATCGAATGATATGATGCACCGAGCCATCTTCCCGGACAAATTGCTTCATGACCATATCCGCATGAGCTTTGGCAATATGGCCGAAACGTGGATCTCCGCTCTCCTCAGACGCCCAGAAGAGCAAGGACAGGTTCATCATGGTGTCGATGATCGACCAGCCCAGCATGTCGCCATTCCAGGCCCGGATGAAGCTGCCTTTGGTATTAAAGCGTCCAGCCAGGAAGTTCGCGGCAAATAAGGCACGCCTTGCGGCATCGGCATCTCCGGTGAGCTTGTATTTGATGACGGCCGTAGGCAGGAAATGAAAGCCCACATCGTGATCAAAGTAGTTGTTTTCGAGAAACCGTGCCGATAGCCGCTCATCCCAATTCCATGCAGCTTCTTTATATTTCTCATCACCCGTCATATCGTACACAATCCATAACATGCCCGGCCAGAATCCTGAGGTCCACCAATCGATTCTCATGTCGTCATAGATGCCATTTGCTCCAGCGACATGCGGAGACTTTTCACCTATGGCTGCTAGCATCTGATCGGCTTTACTTTTAATCTGATCCCACACGTCCTTGTTCACTTCATTTAATACGCTCATGTAACATCATACCTCCTTACCGTTCTTCAATTCTCTGGTTTAACCCTTCAATGAACCAACCATGACACCTTTCACGAAAAAGCGCTGCAAAAATGGATAGATGCACAGGATCGGTATCGTCGCTACCATAATCGTTGCATACTTGATGGTTTCCCCGATCTGGAAGCGATCCCCAGCCGATGCACCAGCCGACATGCTCTCGGTGGAATTGGCAATCAGAATCTCACGCAGCACCAATTGCAGCGGGAACAGCTCTCGGCTTTTGATAAACACCGATGCATAGAACCATCCATTCCACTTATCAACTGCGTAATACAGGATCATCACGGCAATGACTGGCATGGACAACGGGATAATAATACGGAACAAAATGGTGAAGTGATTCGCTCCATCAATCTTGGCCGACTCTTCCAGGCTGTCCGGAATGCCCATAAATGACGTTCGCATGATGATCAGGTTAAACGTGCTGATGGCAAAAGGAAGAATGGTCGACCACAGTGTATCTAACAGGCCAACGCCTTTTACAACCAGGTACAGTGGAATCAAGCCGCCGCCAAAGAACATCGTGAACACGATAAAGAACATGAACACCTTGTTCCACATCACATTTTTACGGGATAGCACATACGCACCAAGCGCAGTCATGAACAGGTTGACGATAACGCCGAACACAAGAATAAATAATGTATTGCGGAAACCTGTGGCTATACCTGGATTGGCAAGTACGCTCTTGTAAGCTTCCAGACTAAAGCCGACCGGCTTCCACAGGAGCCCCTTGTTTGCTAACAGCTGCGCCGAATCACTTAAGGATGCAAATAACACGTAGAGCAGCGGGTACAATGTGACGATGACAAGCAGGATTAAAAATGTATAATTTAAAATCGTAAAGATTCGGTCAAACCAACCACTTTCCTTAATCAAAGTTACCACCTCACCATAAGCTGTTTTGACTCACTCTGCGGCTGATATAGTTCGCCGAAATCAGAAGAACGAGATTGATCACCGAGTTAAATAGACCGACTGCCGAGCTGTAACTCCATCCGAACTCCAACAATCCCTTTCGATATACGAAGGAAGAGATGACATCAGCTGTTTCATAGGTCACCGGATTATAAAGGAGAATGATTTTCTCGAAGCCGACATTCAGCATATTACCCATCCGGAGAATGAACATGATCGTAATAATTGGCAGCAATCCGGGTAGCGTAATGTGAAACATTTGCTTGAGACGGCTCGCTCCGTCTATCTTCGCCGCTTCATACTGCTCCAGGTCGATGCTCATCAACGCAGCGATATAGATAATGGATTCCCAACCGATCCGCTGCCATATTTCAGACAGAACATAGATTGGACGGAACAGCTCCGGCTTTTGCAGCATCGCCTGACCGTCATATCCAAGCATCATGATAAGGCGGTTGATTAAACCATCCGCGTTCGTGAAGTCCGTAATAATACCGCATATGACGACGAGAGAGATGAAATAAGGCATATACGTTATCGTCTGAACGACCCGCTTGAACGTGCGCTTGCGTACTTCATTGATGAGCAGCGCCAGAATAATCGGTGCAGGGAATTCAAAGACCAGCGTGTACAAACTGATAAGAAGGGTGTTCTTCAGCACACGTAAGAAATAATAAATGTTGAAAAACTCTTCAAAGTGCTTCAGCCCAACCCAATCACTACCCAAAATGCCCTTCATCGGAGAATAATCTTTAAAGGCAATAATTGCGCCGTACATCGGACCATAATGAAATATTAAATAATATCCAATAACGGGAATCATCATGATATATAAATACTTGTTCATCATGAAGTCCCGCACGAACCGGCTTTTAAAGGATTGACGATTGCTCATGATGTACCTTTTCACCTCTTTTCAATCGGGAGGGTTAGCGCCCTCCCCTTTTACAATTACCGATTGTTGTAGCGTTCGAGTGCTGCGGTTTGGATTTCAATCGCTCGATCCAGATGTAACGATTTCATTTTTGCGACATAGCTGTCGAATTGATCCACCGGTTCGTTGCCCAGAATGATCTTGATGGTCATCTCATCGACGAGTGTGTTGATATCATTCATGATGGTCGCGTATTCGGAGCTCTCTTCAGGTGTAGGTGTGATTGAAGGCAGATTATATTTGGCGGCCTGTGTATTCTTCCATACATCAATGGCATCGCGCTGAGTCTGTAGTGCAAAGAACTGCTCGGCATACCGTTTGTCTTGAACAAATGGACCGTTATAGCTGCTGCGGGCATATAGTGAAATTGCTTGTGCAGGAGCGAGTTTATCCGGGTTCTTCAGCAGCAAATCTGTGAATTTCGGATAATCGCCTTCCATGTTATAGCTGACACCCTCTTCTCCGAAGTTGAAGAACATGTGCCCTTCCTCACTGTAGCCGTAATCCAGCATGCGAACGGCAAGTTCCGGGTCCTTGGCTGCTGTTGAGATGGCAACAGTGCCTTCCGAGGCATAACCCTGGTTAAGCTGGCCGAATTTAGGAATATCACCTTTTTTAAGCACCGGATATGGTGCGGCGACCAGAACGGCATCCGGATCATTTGCTTCTACGAGCGGTTGCCATTTGCCGATACCTCCGCCTGCGTTACCAACACTAGCGCCAGTAGCACCCGAAGCGAGGTTACCGTCAACGGATTTGGTATCAGCTGTTGAGATGTTTTTATCAATCAAACCTTCTTTGTACCATTCCTGGAATAACTTCAAGTATTCTTTGAAGCTTTCTTCCGCAGGACCAAATTTGACCTGTCCTTCTTCCTGATAGAATCCACGGTTTACACCGAAGGCACCAAGGAAAGCACCATTACCGGAATCGTTAAAGAATCGGGGCTTACTTACAACAGAGAACGGAGCGGATGCGCCTTTTTTCTCTTTAAAAGCTCTCAGGGTTGTAGTCCACTCATCAATCGTTTCCGGAACCGGTAGTCCCAGCTCATCCAGCCAATCCTTACGAATGATTGGACCCTGGAAGACACGGAGATACTCATCTCCCCGAATGAACGGGAATACATAATAGCTGCCGCTATCCGTTTTGACCATCTTGTCGATGTCTGGATTGTCCTGCAGGTATTTCTTCAGATTCGGAGCATACTGGTCAATCAGATCGTTCAGCTTTAGGATGTAACCATCATTGATGGCTTTCTCCGGTCCACCGGGGAAATCTCCGATGAAATTGTATTCCAGCATGTCCGGCAAATCCCCGGATGCCAGCATCACGTTGAAGGATTCTCTGACCTGCCCTGTCGGTGGTGCCGTGAATTTGAGTGCTACGCCGGTTTTTTCCTGCCATTTTTGAAAGAATGGAATTTCGCTGTGCGAATTTTTGACCCCGATCAGGTTGCCGTTAATTTCACCCCAATACGTAAGCGTCTTATCCGTTTGAATCGGATAGGTTGTTGCTTCCGTTGATCCGCTTGGTGTCCCTTTATCAGCATCGCCCGTTTTACTTTCTCCGGACGAACACCCAAGGATCGTCGTACCTAATAACAGGATCATCAAACTCGTAGATAACACTTTTCTTCTCATGGACCTTATCCTCCACCTTTTAGGAATGTCTGTGCTCTACCTCAGATTAAGGGAGAGGGCACTGTAGCGATATTCGCAAAAGATGAAATGACATGTTGATTTCGTCAGAACAAAATGATCATTTAGCCAAAACGATAGACGAATTCTTTATATAATCAACTGCAATGCCTTGAATTTGCTGTGTTGGCGCGGGTTTGTGACTGTACTTCTGAGATCACAAAAAAACAGACCATGAACACTGTTCATAGTCTGTAACGTGGGAGATATAATTTGGTTGGGATATAACGAATATATTACCCCAGGGCTTACCTTCTCCTTTTTAGTCCCAAACGACTTCGGTACCTGCGATAAAATCATGTATTGCACGTTTGTCTTCTCGTACAGCAACCATGATGACACTTACAATGAAACCAATGCCAAAAGTTATAAAATACAAAAGTCCTGCAACAACAACTCGTAGTAACATTGTACCCAGCCTTGGTGATTCATGTGAATCGTATTTCCGAATCCCGCAGATGCGCTTACCGATTGTTCGACCATATCAACCCTGCAATAATTATTAAAGGAAATGTGATAATAATGCCATCCAACAATCCTGCCCCGAATCTGATCCAAAAACCTGCTTTATACAAAAAAATTTTCCTCCAAACTACGTTTTTAAACTAAACGGCTAATTTACTTCATGAGCTCCCTTCATAAAATATCTAACTCTATGTACGCAAATCAGGTAGTATATCAAAAATTTTACTTATTCACGATATAACTCCTATTTCTTTTCACTTGTACCCTTTGTAAATTTTATAACAAACTATCGAATTAACTTAGTTCATGTTCATTACTTACTCTTACATAATCCTTTCTAATATTGTATTTAGCTTCTGAGTCTCCAATGAAAACACCATAATAATTATGTAAACCAAAAGAGCTACTCAACATTTGTTAAGTAGCTTTCTGTTCGTTCTGCATCTGCCCTCTTCGCCAAATCTTATTCTCCACAATGGCATAGACTAAACCGGCGATGGCAAATATCCATATCGATGTCATTCGGTTCAGATGGTATCCATTCACGAAATATGGATTGTACATGAGATCAAAAACCCACAGCCCGCCCCATCCAAACCCAACCATGTAGATGAAAATCCTCACCATAGGAGAACACACATATTTCCGCAGCAACCATGAGATCGGGCTTATAATAACAACATAAAAAGCGATTAAATAGTGACCGAATCCCAGGATGAGCGACAATATATATATCAAGCCCCCTAAATTACGTAAACCGTAATACTCTGTCGTTGTAATATGGTACCCTTCAACCCTTTCAAGAACGATGAGTGCTGTAAAGAAGATCCCGATAAATATAAATCCTAATACCATGTACCGTTGAACCGCGTTCACCAACATCAGATCACCCCAATGTCTAAACGCAGCCAGAGCCGCTCAAGTTACATGATTTCGAACAAATTACACAATTACAGATAGGCCTCCGTTAGGTTCTGTTAAAAGTTAAAGTTAATCTATCATGAATTGCTATAATTGAACATTACCTTTGCCCTTCCAGAATCATCGTACCCAGGCGGTCCATAAGCTCCATTCTTCCCATCGCTGTCCACTCGACAGCAGAATACCCACCGGAACGATGAAGGTAAACAACGAGATCATGATTACAAAAAACAGCCCGTAGGATGTTTTACACAAATCTGTTATTATCAACGAAATATCCCGATAACGCGTCACCGCCTGTTTAAACGTCAGAAACGAATCAGCTGTAATCCCAAATACTTTCACCGCTGGCATACCTCTCACGTATTCAACACCCGTCGCATTCATCTCTTCAATGGCAAGCTGAAAATCACGATAAGCCTGACGGCCGCGTTCACTGCGAAAGATACGACTTTGCAACCAGAACCCGATTCCGATCGGAACCAACAGCGTCAGCGCCATACGATAATCGAGCCAGAATAAATATCCCAGCAACATCACTTGAATGACGATCGCACTCACCAGATCCGGCAACTGATGGGCGATAAACTTCTCAATTTTCTCCACACTGACTTCAATGATTTTCTTCAGCTCACCGGTTGCCGCCCGGGTGTGATACCCCATGGGTACTTTGGCAACATGCTCCGCAAGTCTCACTCTGAGCTGGTACAAAACGCACATTAATATCTCACAGGTACGCGGGCAACCGCTACCCCAATCCGGAGCAAAAATACCTCAATACGGATTATAAGTGAATCTAATTCAAAGAAGCCATATTGGACATATGGCCTCATACTCTGAATCTGTTGGATTGTAAGAAGACACTCACTCATGAAAAGCTCTCCAGAACGAACCTTCTGTATTAATGATATCCTTGATCTGAACAAACGGAATTGTAAACGTTGGAAACCCTGCCGCATAGGGCGCGATGTCATATGGATTGAAGTAGAGATGCAGAGCATCCGCTGTGACATAAAACGGCTGATCCGCACTAATCCCCGTATAGGTGTCCGGAAACACATACGAGTATTGAGGATCATTTTTGATCTGATCCCCCACAATCTGGCTTAACACTTTTACGTAGTCACTATCCGGTTTAAATAAATCCTTCAGCTCATACAACTGACCATTCGTCAGATTAATGATCGCATAGATCATCGTAGGCATACCATGCGCTGCACCTGCCGGGTAGTTATAACCTGTGAGTTGCAGTTGCAGCAATTGCTGCTGATAGAACGTAATATCAAAATCCCCTGTATACGTGTAATCCAGCTGTTGATCAGCAGGAATCGGTTTAACCTGGGAGAGTTGCTTCAACTTGGCATTCAGTGCAAGCTGCTCCGCTTGGTTCGTCAATCCCTCCACCTGCGGATAATATACGAGATAGTCCCTGTTTGGTTTGTACTTCACTTCGCGTACACGGTACGGCGGATGAAGTGGAACGATTGTATTTTGCCGCCAGATGATCTGTCCGGCCCGATTCACATACGATAAGCGCTGGTCTACATAGGCCTTAATCAGATCTGGTGCCACGACCTCCAACGTACCCGAACCTTCTACATGCGGATATCCAGCGGCAGGTCTTCCACTCAGATCCAGCAGATAGGTTTGTCTTCCGTCCGATGCAGAAGCCAGGCCGTTTTTGTAATTGCCTACTTCGCGATATAGGAACTCCGTAAGTCTTCTGCCACTGGTATCTGCAATCGCGTATACAGAGCCAATATACGGCTGCTCCGGATTAATTGCTTGCCCCAGCGCATAACGATGCTCGCCTAGTTCGCGGATGTCATTATACGCGGGTTGAATGATAAACGATCCCTCCGTATTAATGACTCCATAGTTCGATTTGTAGTCCTCTGCTGTATTAACAATCGCTTGCCCGCCGCTGAAAGGAAATGCCGATGAAAATTTGGGCTGAATGCGAATATTACCCCGTTCGTCGATGTACCCATATTTGCCCGAGGCCTCTTTTTGAAAAGCGAGCAATCCATCCCCTAATGGTCCCACATAGGCAAATGGATACGTCGCGAGCCGATGTCCATTGCGATTAATGAGTGCATACTCATTGTCCTTAATCTGCACAACCGCTTTGCCATCTTGAAAATCATTCGCAGAAGCGAACTGTGCAGGTATCACCTCATTGCCCGACGCATCCAAATAACCATACCGACTCACCGATCCATCTGCCTGACCAGGATTAGAATCGTAAAACAACGCTCGGCCATCCTTCATATTCGAGATATACGGGTATGCCCGTTTGGTCAGGACTGTACCTTGTTCATTAATCATCTTAAATCCTTGAGAATCAATGGTTATCGCCCGTTCTTCGGAAAAGGAATTGATGGAATCGTATACAGGTTGAACAACATACTGCCCCTGAAGATTAATAACGCCGGCTCGACCATCCTTCACAACCACAGCCAATCCATTGGGCTGAAACTCTTGCGCGTCATCCAGTACCGGCTCAAGCCGAATGTGGCCTTGTGCATCCATATACCCCCAACGCGTCCCACTCGTGGTTCGAACGGAGATTGGATATAACCATGTCGTTACCCGGGCATGACTTATAGGGACCATCGCCTGCTTTATTTTCTTTTCCAGCTCCTGTAGTACCTCTCTGGAAGGATAAGCTTCCGGGAAACTGAGTGCCTTCTGAACGGAAGCAAGTGCTGCCGGATACTGGCCCGCATGGTACTGAGCATCCGCAAGGTAATACCAGTAAAAGATATAATCAGGATATTGCTGGGTTAGTTGCTCGTAATATTGCACCACTTTTGGATAATAGGTTGCATATACGTCCGGTGCAGGAACCCATTTCCCATTCTGCCATCGGATAATCTCCACACGATAGGCTTCACCTGTGTCATGTATCCAGAGTGCAATCTCCACTTTCCCATCTCGACCATGCGGACCAGGCATATCTATAATCTCTGCATAGCTATAGTATAGATCGTCAGGCGCCAAATCTTTGAGCCCTGATTCCGTCCACTCATATACGGCAAGCTTAGAC
Organism: Paenibacillus sp. FSL k6-2145; assembly: GCF_037976585.1. Lineage (NCBI taxonomy): Bacteria > Bacillati > Bacillota > Bacilli > Caryophanales > Paenibacillaceae > Paenibacillus > Paenibacillus sp. FSL k6-2145. The sequence continues at coordinate 5,963,590 of NZ_CP150267.1, forward strand.
CAAATAGAACCAATCCGCCAACCAATAATAAGATTGTTCCTTGCCGTTGAAGTTACAGGGGCTGCAGTCATTAAAGTCACCCCATACCCCAATCCCTTAATTAGTGCCATCTTGATCCAGTGTCCTTGAACAAATTTCAGAATGAGCAAATACAGCTCACCGTTCAACTGATAGACTGCAGCAATCTCCGGCATACCGTCACCGGTAAGATCTGCCGCATAGATCGCTGGATGTTGAACAGGTTTATCAATATTGACGACCGTTGCACCAGCCGGAATATGTTGATTCACAATCTGCGTTAACAGCGGTTCGCTCATGGACATATCAGTTTCCTCCCTTATGACCGCATTCGCCTAATGGTATGCGTCATAAATCGGGATATGACATGTAATTCATTTTATATAAGTTGAACTAAAGAATATTCACACTTACCACTACGATGACAGAACAACCTTCTGATTGCACTTATCCCCCGATTCTTTGATTCACTTTTTATATTATCTATCTTGCAAAGTTACTTTCTCTCCATTGATTAGCAGGTAGCTCACATCATTCACCGGAATGGTCTTAGGGGATATCCACTTAATGAGATCCTGATCCAGCTGGAGGAAACCGGATGCGCCAGACAACTTTGTACCATCCTTCAGGTGAACTTCAATACCCAAGTCCTCCACCCGAATCTTGCTCAGTGCCTCACCTGTAAGCGTGACGCCAACTGCGGAAAGGGTTACATTTGCCCGTGAGGCTCCATTTGCATCAAGCTGAACGTTTCCTGTTTTGCTCAAACCATTTTCACTCAAGTTAAAGGTCGTTTTCCAATTTCCCTTTACAACTTCACTAATACTCGTAAAACTGCCTTGAAGTCTCAGCTTATCTAAATCGTCAACAGCAGACAGATCATACACAAACTCCTCATAATCTCCTCCATACCCGACCCCATCTTTCATATAATGTCCATAGCTAACGGAATATTCAGGTATATCGCGCTTTCGACCTTGCTCATCGGTGAAGTAGAAGTATCCATGATTATACTCGCCAATCTCATTATCCGGATTAATCTGAATGTGTAACTTGCCATCCACAAAACCCATATTGGAAATATGCATCCATTCAATACCCTCAACAGGGATATTCGTTACATCCTGATGCAATACCGGAATTGGATCAGTATCCAATTGAATATCGGTTTTACCTCCCAAGCCACTTATACGATCTTGATCCAGAATATCATAGCTATTGATTTTTTTTTCTTGTAACAACTTCTCCCAGTCCACCTGTACGTTGTAACCATCTTGAAGAGATGTACCTGACATCAGCGTATTGATCTGAACGGTAATTCGATTTTTGCTGACTTTTCCTTGAATGAGGAATCGGACAATAGCCGTTTTGTTAGCATCATCATAATGAATAATCTGAGCGTTGTTTGCATTACCACCGGTTACCCTGTAATCATATACATCCATTGTATCGTCAATGCGATGACCCGTCAGATCGGATAATGAAACATAGATTTCCGTTGTATCTCCGTCCCTGACAGCACCTATAACCTCCATTCGAATCCCTTGATCTTCACTCACCTGGTGAACAGGCTGAAGAATGCCAATCCGATCTGCACCTATAAAATGAAGAACAGTAGACAGATCAATGATCCCAACTGATGCAGCTGCCCCTGTAACCAGACATAACGATAACGCAGCGGTTACAGGAATATAGATGGCTTTGCGATACCTTTTTCTTTTATTCATGGACTTCTTGGTCTGTGCGGATGGATATAATACAGGTGGATAAAATGATGAATCTGATCTCGTAACGGTTGGTGGTTCATTCAGCGCCAATTTATCATAGAACAACTTTTTAATATTAAAGAGGTTCTGCTCAGTGAATTCTTTCTCGGATTTTCGCATTTGATCGCCTCCTTTATTTCCTGTTCATCCACCATGTCCTCAATCGTTGCCTGGAGCGATAAAGCTTGTTATGGACTTGCCTAACGTGTAGGGACAATGCTTCTGATATCTCATGGGGTCTCTGTCCTTCATAAAACCGACGTTTCATAATCTCACGTTCCGGTTCTGGAAAAGATTCAATCATTTGATTAAGTTCCGTATATGTCTCTTTACTGATCATCTGAACCAACAAATCATCCGTTTTCACCGAATGAATCTCCTCTTCATATGTAAGCTCAGTTCTTCGATTAAGTTTCCGGTAGCGATCAATCGCTTTATGTTTTGTGATTGTTGCAAGGTAATTTTTCAGGCTACTTCGCCCAGACTGGAATGCATCCGGATTCTGCCAAAAAGCAAAAAATGTATCTGCTACGCATTCTTCAATCTCTTCTGCCGATGCATGATATAAGATGGAATGAGCAATCTTCCATAACAAACCTGCGTAGTGGTTCATCACCCATTCCATGGCCTCAGGATCACGATTCGCTACTGCCTTCCGTATCTGTTCTTCTTCCACGATTACATGCACCCTCCCTTCCATGCTCATATAATCACGAATGCTCGTGTTGATCCGTGCTACCTACCTATATTCGTTTAACAAATGACTTTTACTTACTCCACGATAAAAAAAGATTTGCAGTGACCTTATGGCCTTCTGCAAATCTTCTTATATTCTATACTACCATCTTATTTACTACATCATATCGCTCTCATGGGCCTTCGCTTCGATTACTAACCAATATCACGCCTCTTCTTGCACACTGAGCTGTACATATTGGGTGAGACGACAATACTGAAATAACAGTAACTCTTCATGACCTTGTCCAAGAGCCACGCTACGCCCTTCCTTGATGAGGTGATTCAACAACTCATGCAGGAAACTCATCTGCAACCGCGAGGATTCCGCTGCGAGCTGCTCAAGTACCTCAATATCTCGTATCGTAAACTGGGATAACCCGCGCAGCAGCAACTCTTCTGACCAGCCGTTAATTCTCTCCATAAACTGATTATATTCTTCCAAGTCTGCCCATCCTCCCATTACCGATATCCAGTTTCAGACTGAGCACCGTTTGACCCTTCAGGAAACTGATTGGGCTAATCCGTTTTGGTTCCACACGCACAAAGGCATAGAAGTGTTCAAGTGATTGGGAACCATATCCTGACTCCAGTCTTTGGATCATCGTCTGCCAGTCTGTTGAATACGGGAGAGTAAGTGCCAAACGTTCTCCTTCGGCACCCTCAACCGTCAGGACAAGATCCTGCGTTTGTTTGACAAAGTTATGGTCCACGATTCGAGCAACTTTGATCACAGCCAATCGTTCTTTGGGAGCAGCAAACAAGTCGAATGTTCGCGATTCCTCTTGAAGTACAGTCGTTACATCTTGCATGGTTTTGCCCAGATTCAACGTTTCCACACCCGTTCGTGGCAAAATAGCAAGTTTAGCACCTTCCCCGGAAGAGATCCGGCGTTCTTCATTCACTTTAACTGAATGGAATTGAACTTCTTCACCCACAAACTGGCGAAAGGTCAGATTAGGCAGCCATGGTGTGAATGCACCATAATGCTCTGTATATGAGAACTGCTGATCATCGTAATATACAGCACGTACATCGCTATAGGTGTAGATTTCCTCATCATCGAAACAATAGAAATAATAGGTGATTCCACGGAAACCGGATCGTGTCTCCCACGCATCAGCTCCCAGTCCATACAGGTGAAGTGAAGGGACCGTAAAGTATTTACTTCGAAAACTGCCAATGAGCTGACTCTGCTGAATGACAGATACCTTTTCTTCTTCAAGAACCTGGAGTGCAAGATACAGCTTACTCACCCGATCCAACATGGATTGCATGGAGAATCGTATATGTCTGTTGAAAAACAACTGTAGTTCCCCTTGAATCCCTCGTAAACTGCGTTCTATGTCAGGCAGGTTGCCACTATGAGCTGCAATTGCCAAAGTCTCCAGTTGTGCCATAAAGGACTGAGGAAGGCGGGCCAGTCCCGTCTTCAACAATCCTGCCAGCATAACCCGACATTCCTGTACTGTCTGAAGAGAGAACTTGGCTTCGTACACCCGTCCACTTAATGCATCCCTATCATCTAGGCCTTTTAGGTTCCGATACCGTAACAACGCTTCAAGCTTGGCCATTTTCCCAGCAGTCTGTTGCACCTTACATAGTGCTTTTGCAAGGTTCGGTTCCTCAGTAAAAGACACCTCGATATTCTGGGTGGTCAGATGAACCGTAAGAAGTGAATCTTCAATGATCTTAATTTCCTCTGGGTATCTCAGTCGGAAAACAACTTCCTCAATCATGGAAGAACTATACGATTTAATTAACACGGTAAGATCAGACTCCGTCAACCAGCGGAAGCGAGACTCGATCTCACGTGACACTGAATGCGGATCTTCGCTTGGATCGTCCACGTTTAATACTAAGTTTGATACTGATTCTTTTACTGATACGTCTTTGGGTACGTCCAACGGATCATTATCCGATATCCCTGAGTACTTATCCAGTGCATGCTTCTCGTCTGCATTCATTGAATCCTCTGCCGTATATTCCCGTTGATCATACAGAATTGCAATCAGCACATGCTTGCAGATATGATCGGCCGGGCAGGAGCATTCCCAATGATCCAGCGTATTCTCAAGCGTACAGTGTGTCCCATCACTTAATAGGCAACTCACGGATGATTCATTCCATGTGTACGTTACAACTACACCATTGTCCAACTCTTTCAAAGACCTCTTGTACAATCCCTTGTTGGCGTACCGGATCAGATAATCCTCCGTGCACAGCTTCGAAAAAATCCGGAATTTTTCCTTGAATCCACTCACGTCATCAACGCCCCGTTGCTCTCAGAATGTCGTAGATCGTTTCACTGAATACTCGACCTGGAACGTTGCCCAGAGCAATGGGTTTATTGTCACCGTAGTAATAATATTGCTTGTTATTTGGTTTGAAGAAATGTAGGGAATCCAGGGTAATGTCATCCAATCCCTCGTAATACGTAATACTCGTACCACTGAATTGTAATTCCGCAACAAGATCTCCGTACTCTTTATAAAATTCATGATACCAGCCGCCGTCCTGTGCCGGCCCTTTGATCCAGCCGTATTTCTCCAGTGCTTTGGGGAAAGACGTTGGTGAGAAATCAGACTCGGGCAGACGATCGTATTCATTCTTCGCCTTGTCCTCATCTTCAGGCTGATGGATTTCACGATTCAGTTGTTCAAACGGCTGCTTGATCTCGTAATCCTCCAACTGCGTTGTCCAACCTTCAAGCGTCGCCTGATCCAGTTCCAGCGGGTGTATAAGTCCCACTTGTGCACCTGAAGGCAGATCAACCTCGTCTTCATCCACGGAATTGAAGGTGCCGTCCTCCATATAACGGAACGTGCTGATCAGAGCGCCATCCTCATACGTTCCCCAGATCAGACCAACAGCGAATTTTTGCATGATTACATTTTGTACAAACAGTGCTTTCCACTCATCGGCAGACCACAGACGTTGCTTGGACAATGACTCTTCCAGACGCTGCGCCTGAATGTTAACCATGGATTTGAGATCTTTTTTCAGCTGTGTGAAACGTGCCTTGGACTGGGCTGCCAATTCAGGATCATCTTTCTGTGCAGGAGCAGGCAGACTCTTCACGGATTTGCCCGTTTCTTCATTTAAGACAACGACTTGTAAGTCTCCATTGACCTTAACCAGGAAGGAACGCTCTCCGTAACTCAGCTGCATGGTTCCTTTTTCATCAAAACCAAGCGTGGTGACTAACCGATCCTCCAGTTGTTCCGAGGTAAGTCCCATATTATCGGCTGCAAGTTGCAATGCTTCTTCTGCTGCACCTTTCACCTGACGGTTCTTCACGCCACGTTTAATTTTATCAATCGCCATTAGAGCGGATGGATCTTTCAGATAAGCGAGCACTTTTACAGCATCTGCTGCAATCGCGCCACGACTATTTTCTGTCCATTCCTTAATTTGCGGAGCTAAAATATTTACAATCTGAATATCGCCAAAGAGTGCTGATACATACATCACCCATTTCTCTTTTGCAGGAGCACCTTCCTGAATCCAGACCTGAAGCATTTCACTTGCAAAACGAGCGAGAGATACCTCACTTACGTAATCTCGTAATTCATTCAACCGTTCATTAGGACCGGATGTATGATCCAATGATTGGACCAAAGCATACTGTTTAATCCGGTCATCTAAAGGCTGATTGTCTTCAATACGTATCAGTGAAGGGAGATCTTTCAAGGACAACCAGCTCAGTCTCGACAACTTTTTGGCATCCGCCTGATCAGCGAGTGCAGCATGGGCATACTCTGGACTTAGATCTGCGGTATCCAGCAGAATTTGGATCAAGCTCTTCCACTCATCGGACTTCTCTTTCTTCAAAAGCTCACCATACAGCTCCTTGCTGTTTTCCAGACTGCGGATTGCGGTCAGAGCCATCTCTTTGATTCCCACTTTTTTCTCGGAGAGGTATACGAGCGTATACAAGTCCTGATCAGGAATTCGATTGAATTCCGCTAACGCCACGCCGTTGGCCTTCTTGGACGAATCCTGCAATCCGGCACGAATCGCTTCAGCCAATATTTTCTTCGATAACTCATCACGCTGTTCAAAGGTTATCTCCAGAATTAAAATGCGCGTATCCGTTGGCAGTTTCTTGTACTGTGTCAGTGCATAGTCCAGATTCTTCTGAATGATTCGGCGGTATTCGTCATGCGGCATGGATTTGTATCTATAGTCGGTCATGCCATTGAGTGAGATCAGGCTGGTTAGCAATTTCTCACGTTGCACCTCAGGATCTTGCCCATAACGTTGAAGCAGCTGCTCTCCACTAAACGCGTATGAATTGTACATGTCCGAGATAATATCCAGTGTCCAATCGGGATGAGTGGTCAGGATTGCGAACCTGCGCATCGCCTCCGAGTCCAAGGGCAGAAAACTAATACTAATGAGGTTGTGAACACGCTTCTTATCCCGATTCAGTTGATTAAACAACCCGCGACTATTCGGGTCCTCCCAATATTCCTCCAGGGTGTTTTCTCCACCTAAGTATCTTGCAATCGCAAGTCCTTGACGTCCCCCGTCCAAAGGATGCCGAAGAGCGTTAAATACCGCTTGCTCCAGTGAGCCCTCCGCATTAGGCAATGTCAATCCTTGATCCTTCATGAATTTCTGAATGCAGAGTTTCAGGAATGGCGGTTTTATAATCTCGTATGCTCGAATCGCTTGTTCAGGACGATTCGCGATCGCGGATTGTAACATGTTCCAAGATACCGTGTACGAATTAAGCTCGTTCCGCAACATTTCAACCAACTGATAAGGCTCATCCAGAGGCACAAGTCCAGCAAGCAGATCATTTGGACTTTTTGCTCTAGGGTCCATACTCAGCAAGTAACGGCGAACTTCAAGTGGATAAATCTCATGTAATTGATGTATTGTGTGAAGCAAAACATGCCCAATCTCACTATTTGTATCAAGGAACCGTTGTTTACCTCCACTAATGTTAATCAGGTACAACAAGGCACCACTCACAAGTACCATCGTTTGATGGAATACTGTGTTTGAACATTGCTCTTTTGAAGAGAAAGACGTATTGGGATACAGTTCAGCTATGAGCTGACTACGCTTCTCCTTGAGGAATTCATCCTTCAATTCTTGGGAAGATCCGTTATGTTTTCCTTGAATATTACTGACCACTACAGGTTCAATCAACGTATGTAGCTCGTCCCGCAACTTATCTGCATCATTAGCCATTACATGTTGAAACAACACTGGTAACGATTGAACAGAAGATTGAACCTCTGCAAGATGAGAAGCCGTGTCACTGAGTCTTGAATATAGTTGCAGCAGCATTAACGCATTGATTACATCTCGATAATCCCCCTGGGTGTCAGCCTTTTTGGAATCAAAAAGCCACTGGGCACGCTTTAATTTACTCTTTAATTCAGTCAAAATTTCGTTCTCGCCTGCAAACTGTTTGATCTTCTTCAACCGGGACAACAATCCATCCATGCGATCAGCGCTCTTGCTCTTCCCGCTTAATCCGTAGGCTTCGGAGTCATTTCCCATACAGACAGTAAAGGCATCCGTTCTCCATGAATTTCTTTTGGAATAATTGGATTCCAGATATATCACAATAGCCCCGGCACGGTAAAAGATATCTCCATCGTCTTTTTTAGCGAGCTTCATGAGCAGATCAATCGTTTGATACACATAATGACTCGAATTTCCCATCATATCCGGAAACTTGTCTGTCGTTCCTAAGACATAATCAATAATTTCGGAGCTTCGATCTGTTTTTAATGAATACTCGTTTGAACAGGTTACTGCGAATTTCTCCACCAAAGTTTCAACTGCGCGGTCTGCGGTAAGCATTACACATTCCTCCTTGAATTTAAGTGATGATCTCGCCAATCCAATCCGCGAGTTCGTTAGGCGTAATTGCTGCTACATGTGCCCCCATATTAGTTAATGTCTGTGCGGCATGTTTGTTATAGACTGAATCCCCGTTAAAATCGAGCGCGGTGAGAACCAGCAATTTGCATCCTGCATCGATGATATCTTTACAGGCTTTGTACATCTGCGCGATCGGGTACCCTTCCTCCAGATCACTGACCAGAATAAAGATGGTTTTGCCTGGATTATCGATTAACGTCTCGCCATATCGCAACGCTTTGGTAATATGTGTCCCCCCACCGAGCTGTACATTCATGAGCACGTCTACGGGGTCTTCCAGTCTGTCGCTCAGATCAACAACCTGCGTATCAAATATGAATAATTTCGTGCGCAACGCATTCAAGCGATAGAAGATGCTGGCCATCACCGAACTGTAGATGACTGAATCCAGCATACTGCCACTTTCGTCTACACCAATGATGATGTTCCACTTGTTATGGGGCTGTATATTCCCGTCGAAATACAGACGATCAATCACAAACCTGCGCTTGTTTTTATCGTAATTCTTCAAATTCTTGGTGATGGTTCGCTTGAAATTCAGATTGCGCAAGGATCGAACTGAACTCGAGGTATAGCGACTGCGCTTGCCCATGATACTCGCTCGGGTCTGAGACTCCAGCTTGCTGCGTAGCTCTTCAACCACGGTTCGCACGATCTCCTTGGCGCTCTTTAACACCTCACCTTTCATCCGTCCTTTGAACTGCATAATGTTCTTGAGCAGATTCATGTTGGGTTCAAGGGATTCAAGCAACTTTTTGTCTGTTAACAATTCTGTCAGCCCATAGCGGTCAAGCGCCTGTTTCTCCAATATTTCTACCGTTGTTTTGGGGAATAGGTCCCTGACTTTGTGCAGCCATTTTGGTACAGTCAGATTAGATGCACCGCGTCCTCCCTCTTTTCGGTAACCTTGTTCTTCACCGTATTCACGGTTATACAGATACCCCAGAATCTCATCGATTTCCGTATATTGAAATTCAGCCGACGTATATTGGTCTGTATTACACAACCCTTCTTCGGACGATTCACCAAGAATCAGACGCCATCGATTTAAGGTTTCAGCAGAATGTTGATCCCCTCGGTTGCTTCCATCCGGATTGGAACTTTCATTGATTTCTCTGATATCGTCCGTTCTCCGATTCGCTTCATTCATATTAGCTTCCATGCGGCAAACTCCTTTCGAAGCGCTTCGTCCCATGCTTTGGACTGAGTCAGCATCTGCTCATCAACCGCAGGCCTCAACATTTCCTCTGGCTCAACCTGATGCAGACTCGCCACCCGTTCGGCAATCAAGCCCGTCTCCATTGGTGTAAAGTAGGTGAATGCCAACCGCAATTCCGGTACCATACTGATGAAGTCGTCGTATGAAAGCTGTTCAATCAGATAATTCAACTCGGACAACAGCTGATCTTCATATAAAAAAGCGTCACGTGCTACAGTGAATACTCCCTGTAAAAAAAGTGCGGTTTGACGGGTCTGATCCGGTGTACCATGGATATAACCACGAGCACGATCAACAATCTCATCTCTGGGCCTGTCACCGAGCCCTGAGGAAATAGCCACACATACACCCTCCAGCTGAGCCGGAAGCTGGTGATCCGACAGAAGCTCATTCAACTGTATTCGGAATGTCTCATCCTGAAAATACCCCTCCGATGACTCTGCGAGCATGGCTAGCAGCTTCAATCCCTGAGTAATGGCTTCATGTTCATCCGGGTTGGCTCTGGAGAGCTGTAACAACTTGTCCACGGCGTTCCTATAAGCTTCGGATACCAGGTCAGGGAGATGTTGCTCCTCAGATAATCCCAGCAACCTGCGGTGTTGATGAATTCGGTTCAAGACATGCAGGCTGTTACATAAGGATAGGAAATTCCCGTCGGTTCTCAGCGCCGAGCGCACCTGTTCATAGAGTTTCATCGCAGTGTCCTGAAGCCCCATGAGTAACGCTTGAAGCATGAGTCGGGCAAGTTCACCGCTATGATGATCCGGTATTTCTTGCATCTGTTCTTCCATTTTGCGTGTAGCCGCTCCAGCAAGCGTTCCGCCATAGAGAGAGTTCTCTATCAATCTGGCTTCAATACGGGATGAGTACATATAAACCCAGGTTTCGCGAACAAGATTCATGTCACGCTCTGCGATCCAGTCCGGCCCCGATTGCCGTTTCGCGAATTCCGGAACCAGATAGGTGATGCATTGAATCAATTGGCTTATCTGACGATGCTCCGGTTTCGCATACAGATCCAGAACTTTCTTGTGTTGACCTGTTGTACGAATCTGCAGTTTGTACTCTGTACAACGCGCCTTGAAGTCCTCCACGATGGGAATACTGAATGAATTGGGAGCCACGCTTCCAATGACGTCTCCAGTCAATAACTGCTGCAGCTCTTGCAGCGGTTTATCGGTCGCCAAGGTAAGCTCCCCCTTCACAAAGGAAGAGAGTGCTGCATCCATCAACTCATAGACGCCGCCTTCCCTTTTACCCCGAAGCCCGGCAAGACCTTGAATCATGCTGTACGCCTCAATCGCATCACTCGTTGATACATGTTCGTGACCATCCCTTAATTGGCGCATCAGCCGGGATAACAAGTCCAGAGCCGTTAGATTATACGGTGTACTCTTTTTGCGAAGCAGCTGGTTCCAGATCTGATCGTAATAATTTACATAAGGCATGCCGCTCGCATATCCATTGAGCCGATCCGCTTCAGCAAAGGTATAGACCATCGGGTACATTTGTTGGTGAACCGTGTCTGGATTAACCGCACTTTGTTGAGACGTTCCTGGTTTACCTTGTCCATCCAAACGTCGGTCTGTATGCCGTTTATCCATTTCTGGCTGTTCCAATTCCGATTCATGTTTCTCTGACATCAACAGTCCATACGTATGAAATCCACCGGTAATGACAAGCACACGGTCATGCTCCCGCACCGCTTGATTAATATGTTGTTTCATATATGCTTCTCTTGCCAGATCACCTGAAGACTGTAATCGTTCCGTGGAATAACACATTCGGGATAAGGTACAATACGTGAATACATCCTGCACGAATTCCTCAGTAGACTTCTCCAGGCCACCGATCTCAAACACCTTTTCCCACAATTCATCAAAACTGCGGCAGTTTGTTTTTTGACACAAACGGTTAATGAAGTCAGAGCCCGCAAGCAAGGTTTCGTCCTGAATGGAGATCTCCTTTTGTTCTGTCTGGCCGGATTTGGATGCACGAGTGGAGAAGTGTTGATAGTCCAAATCAATAAACTTCGCCGGAATGTTCAGGCGTTTTGCTTCTTTCAAAGCTACATATTCAGGTGAATACCGAAGCATCGGATAATAGCAGGCTTCTCTCTCCAATTCACTCTCATAGGTATAGTACAGACTGACAGGAGGTAAGGTTGCCTCATCACTCAGCACCGAAATTAATGGATTACCGCTCTCCGGTCCTTCAATCAAAATGATATCTGGCTTGTACTCCTCAATTAATCGTAACAAGTGATACGAACATGCAGGGCTATGGTGTCTAATAGGATAATAGACCGTATGATTACTCAGGTTATATACCTGGGATTCGAACAAGGATTGTAACTGCTCAACATCAGGGTCCAGTACCGCTGTTAACCGATCCATTTTCTCTCCTCATAATAGTCCTTCCACATTCCCTCTTCTCTGGAACGCTCTTTTACGACCTTAGAGAAATAGGTTTTGAGAATGGACAGATCCTTGTCGTTTTCCTTTGCAATGGTCCCCAGCATGTTCTGCACCAACCGATCCAGCGCAATAGCCTTATCTTCGTAATAATAGGAAGTCATCGCACTCTGGACATAGACAGACACCGCTTCCGCCGTACTCATGGATGCTTGAGGGGTGTCAAGTTTGTAGCCTTCCCGTGTCATGCCGGTGCGCAGTTCCATGAATGTTGTAGCCAGCAATTCAACCACATCCGGGTTAATGTCAATATCAATTCCACTATGTAATAACAGGCTTCGTGCCTGGGATTCAATAATTTTGGCTTCCATCTTCACGTTATGAATGGGCTTGATTGTTTCGAAATTGAACCTGCGTTTCAATGCACCACTCATTTCGTTAACACCTTTATCGCGAATATTGGCTGTAGCAATGACGTTAAATCCCGGTTGGGCAAACAGCACACCGCCATCCAGTTCCGGGATGCTCATGACCTTGTCACTGAGAATACTGATCAGACTATCCTGCGCTTCAGCTGGACAACGTGTAATCTCTTCAAAACGGGTAAGAATTCCTTTCTTCATGCCGTTATATAACGGTGATGGCACAAGCGCAGCTTCCGAAGGGCCTTTATCAAGCAGCATGGCGTAATTCCATGAGTACTTGATCATGTCTTCCGTCGTGCCTGCTGTACCTTGAATCGTGTTTAGACTGGTACCGGAGATCGCTGCGGTCAGCAGTTCGCTAAGCATGGTCTTGGCTGTCCCGGGTTCTCCCACGAGCATTAATCCTCGATTGCCTGCCAGAGTAACCACGGCACGTTCAATTAACACGTCATTGCCATAGAATTTGCGGGTAATCGTGATCTCTTCTCCATTTAATAACGCAGGCTTATCCCTGCCTATAATAAAATCGCGCACATAGGCGGGAGATAACAGCCAGTTCGGGGGACGTTTCCCCTGATCTTCCTCTCGCAGCGCACGTAATTCAACCTCGTATAATGTCTCGGCGGGTGGTTTAAGCATCTCCATCGTCAAGGTGTCTCCTCTCACGTAAACAGATCGTATGTTCTTATTCCTATCATTTTATCACAGCCCTCGAACAACTACCCGGTAAAACGATAAAAATGGTTGAAACGTCCTTCTTATCAGCACTCTTCCTAAGTCCATGGACATAGCCTCTAGCACAAATATGAAGGTGAATTATCCTTACAACCGTGCCTAAACACTGTTTTCGGCTCCGAATCAGCATGCTTATTACCCATGCAAACGCATTGTAGGCCATATGACCTTAGGATTCATTACACTTTCGATCATGTGTTTCAACCAAATGAAGCCCATTATTACAAAGAAGACACAGGCCATCAGCAGCTTGTGTCTTCTTATATGTTCAAATTTCACCCAATATCTATGAATTTTGATCGAAACGAACCACTCTCTCAGAATTCCCTACTTACATTCTACGCCCGCATGAAGCGGAATACAGCTCGTACCACTCATAACGGGTAAGCTCAATATTTATTGCATCACGACAGGCCAGAATACGTTCTGGTCGAATCGAACCAATGACAGGTTGTATCCCTGCTGGATGCTTCATTAACCAAGCCAGTACAATAGACTCCGGTGTAACTCCACGCTCCTTAGCCATTCGATCAACCAATTGAGCCGTATGCTCAATTTCAGGACGCTGTCCCTCAACTACCCTGCCAGTAAAACGCCCCTGAGCAAGGGGACCCCAAGCTTGCAGTTGAATATGCTCTGCCTGACAATATTCCATCGTGCCATAGGGAAACACGTTATCTCTAGCTTGGGATCGATTCACCGTAACACCAGCTTCTACGAATCCGATTTTGTCCAGACTCATCTCCAGCTGATTCACAATCAGAGGTACTTTACTATGAAGCTGAAGAAAACGAATCTGTTCAGAACCCATGTTGGACACTCCAAAATGGCGCACTTTACCGGAATGATGCAGCTCAGCCAGTGCGTCTCCAATCTCTTGCGGATGGGCAAGTGGATCAGGACGATGTAACAGCAAAATATCCAAATAATCGATGCCGAGCCGTTCCAGGATACCGTCCACACTCGCCAGAATATGTGCACGTGAGGTGTCATAACGCTGCGGTCCTTCATCATCACCTACAAGACGTATACCACACTTCGACTGTATAATGATCTGCTCACGCAAGCCGGGAGTTTCGGATAAAACTCGCCCCAAGACATGCTCTGCCTTACCACGTGTGTAAATATCCGCCAGATCAAAGTGATTAATGCCGATTTCGATAGCTGCTTCTACCGCTCGATGACCTTCTACGACAAGATCGGAAGTAATGGGGAGCCCATCCCATTCACCCCCAAACCGCATACAGCCAAGAACCATTCGACTTGCCGGAATCTGGTGGTGATGCAAAGGAAGTTGTGCGTAAGACATGTCAGCGTTCACCTCATTTTCATTTTTAGCAAGCATAATAATCGATTCTCTCTACCATGTCTTCTTCCATCTTCCTCTATTTTCCTGCTCTATCATCCATATGAAGAAAAAACAAGGTTTCAAAAGCTTGTGTATTGAATATATAGAGGGTGCAGGTATTATGCAGGAATATGAGAGGAGATATTACATTTGAACCCGAATGAACTCAACGAGTCCTCAAAGCCAGCGTTTTTCACGAAAGAATTCACGCATAACCCTTACCCGGTGTATGAAAAGTTAAGAAAAGATGAGCCCGTTTTCAGAGTCATGTTTCCTCATGGGGAATTCGGCTGGATTATTACCCGATACGAGGATGCAGTCCAGATTCTGAAAGATACTCGATTCAGCAAAGACATGGTCCGACGTTACGGCGCTGACAATCAAAGCATCTTCTCGAATAATATGTTGTTCTCCGATCCGCCAGATCATAGACGTCTTCGGGGACTTGTGCAGAAAGCATTCACACCCAAACTGGTCGCAGACATGCGAAGCCATATTCGGGACATTGCTGATGAACTGCTGGACAACCTCCCGTCACAGGAAAAAATGAATCTGATCGATGACTTTGCCTTCCCGCTGCCTATCATTGTCATTAGTGAAATTCTGGGAGTACCTCTTGAGGATCGTGACAAATTCCGCTTGTGGTCCAATACGGTAATCGATGCTTCCACAGCCGAGAGCGCCGAGCTGTTTGAGCAGCATGCAAGGGAGTTTACGGATTACCTTACGGCCTGGTTTGCGAAAGTTCGCCGAGATCCCGGCACTGATCTGATCAGCCAGCTTGTCATTGCAGAAGAATCCGGGCAGCGGTTAACTGAACAAGAACTGCTTGGCGTGGTCTCCTTATTAATCATTGCCGGTCATGAAACAACTGTTAATCTCATCGGCAATGGGATTCTCGCCCTACTGGAGCATCCAGAGCAACGCGAACTGCTCATCAAGCAGCCTGAGCTTATTCACAATGCCATTGAAGAGATGCTTCGTTATAACGGGCCTTTGGAGTTCAGCACATCTCGCTGGGCTCTGGAAGATATTGAATTCCGTGGAGAGCATATCGCTCAAGGTGAACTTGTCATTGTTGCGCTTGGTTCCGCCAACCGGGACGAACAGCAGTTTAAGGATGCTGATATCTTCGACATTACCCGCGAAAAAAGTTCGCATCTGGCTTTTGGCAAAGGCATTCATCTCTGCCTGGGAGCACCGCTCGCTCGTCTGGAAGGTGAGATTGCAGTCAGCACACTTCTGAATCGTTTTCCAAATATACAGCTTCAGGCAGATGTGAATGAACTGGAATGGAGACCTGGCATGATTGTTCGTGGTGTCAAGGAAATCCCGGTTCAACTTAAATAATAGCTAAATATGAATAAATGAAAGCGAGGCACATGACATCATGGAAATGAACACCTTGGTATGGATCGTTCTGCTGCTTCTGATCCTTGTGTTACTGGTCAGAGTCACCAGTCTGCAACGCCAATTAAATGAGTTGAAAAGTGATGTGGAGCGTCTGGAGAACGGTTCAACAGTCAGCGCCCGCTCTGACTTCAATTACACATTGTCGCCGAAGGAAACATCTCCTTCCCACACAAGCCAACCAGCCCAATCGGATCTGGATCAGGAACTGCTTACACTTATACAACAAGGGAAAAAAATTATGGCGATCAAACGACTGCGTGAAGCCCGAGGTCTTTCGTTGAAGGAAGCCAAAGACTATGTTGATTCCCTAGATCGGTAATATACAACTCACATAACTCTCCGGGGAAGTTACTCCAGACTTTCGGCTGTTAACACAGACGCAGTAGAAAGTGTGGAATCTTCACCGAGAGTTTACTTTTCTAACGACATATGCTACTGTTATTTCTATATTACTAGAAATAAGAAATAAAGACGAAAGGACGGATCATGATGCAATCAAACTCGAATGAGATTGAACAAGTCGTCAAAATTCATAAAGCGCTGGGCGAGCAAACACGCTACAAAATCATTCAGATTTTATCGAGCGAAAGCAACCTGTGTCCCGCCGATCTGGAGAGCCGCCTTGTTACGGTTGCCCTATCGACTCTGTCTCATCACCTGAAACAGCTATCCGATTGTGGCCTGCTTACATCGCAGAAGAAAGGTACGTATATCTACTACAGCCTAAACACGGAGACTGCACAAAAGTTTGTTCCCTATCTGCTAAATAAATAAAAAATTTGAGTTATATTTCTATATAATTAGAAATATTGAAACAGTACCTTAACATTTATTAGTAGCACTAGGTCACCTAAGTTTACGCTTATATCAAATATTCATTATCTAGGTTGTAACATTACCATTCGCCCAGATAGGGTGCATTCAGAGAGTTCATTTCTTGTTCTATCGTCTTTATTTCTATATTTCTAAAAATATAATAATTACAATTAGAAAGAGGTTATGTTTCCATGTCTTCTTCTACGCTCAAAATCTATGTTCTTGCCTTGGTCAGCTTCCTTGTAGGAACGTCCGAATATGTCATTGCCGGCATTTTGGATCGCATTGCAGATACCATGAATATCTCTTTAATCGCTGCCGGACAGCTCATTACGATTTTTTCACTCGTATATGCGCTAGGTACACCTGTCATTATTGCACTGACTTCGCGCTGGGACCGTCGCAAGCTGTTGCTATACTTCCTCGGTCTATTCGTTGTGGCTAATGTTCTTGCCTATCTGTTGCCGGGTTATGGACTGTTCGTCGCAGCACGCGTGTTGATGGCTTTAGGGGCGGGCGTTGTTGTTGTCACGGCATTAACGGTTGCTTCCCAAATAGCGGCTGAGGGCAAACAAGCTAGTGCAATCGCCACAGTAATCACTGGATTTACGGCTTCTTTGATTGTTGGCGTTCCGCTCGGAAGGCTTGTGGCTGCATCTTGGGATTGGAAGCTCGTTTTTGCCGGTATCGCCGTTCTTGGCATTCTCGCCATGCTGGTGATCGCGGCCGCCATTCCACCTTCCAAAGCAGAAGCGCCTGTTCCGCTGAAGAATCAACTGTCTTTGCTCAAACAGCCACGAATTGTACTGGCACTGCTGGTGACCTTTTTCTGGTTAGGTGGGTATTCCATTGCCTACACGTATATTTCACCTTACCTTGTATCCATTTCAAGAATGAGCGAAGCACTACTCAGTTCAGCTTTACTCGCATTTGGCATAGCAAGTCTGATCGGTTCAAAAGTTGGAGGATTCAGCGCTGACAGATGGGGTGTCAAACGAACACTGATCACAGGCATGACGTTGCATATCGTGAGTCTGCTTCTGTTGAATATAACGGCAAGCTCTCATCTCGCTGTCTTGCTTGTTCTGATTTTGTGGTCTTTTGCCGCGTGGTCCTCGGGTCCAACTCAGCAGTATAACCTCGTGACTATGGCTCCCGAATCCTCAGGTATTATGCTTAGTCTGAATAGTTCGGTCATGCAATTAGCTATGGCCGCCGGAGCAGGGATTGGTGGCATCGCAGTAAGCAGCGTCTCATTGTCATCCATCACCTGGATTGGGGCTGTCGGGGTCGTTATTGCCGTTATCATCGTCATAAGTTCGTACCGTTCAGCATTTACGAAAAGTAAACAAACCAATGCATCACACAACGTTGCCTGATATGGATTCGCAGTACTATGCGTAGTATAAAAGAGAAATTAAAAAGAGAGGCTCTGTACGCATACAGTGACCTCTCTTTAAACATTTTAACAGCTATTTTATTGCCGATAAGCTGAACTCTTATTGGGCCGTAACTGCACCATCGATCGGATATACTGCACCATTAATATACGGCGCTTCATCTCCAAGCAGGAAGGAAACCAGGTTAGCGATCTCTTCCGGTCTGCCAAGGCGTCCAGATGGAATGCTATCAACGGTTGCCTTGAACACTTCAGGGTTGTCTTTACCAAACTGAACAACCATCGGCGTCTCAATTGTACCTGGAGCAATCGCATTTACACGAATGTTGTCCTTGCCATATTCAATTGCAGCTGTGCGGGTCAAACCCACCACGCCATGTTTGGTTGCTGCGTAAGGTGCAACCGCGGGTACACCAACAATACCGGCTGTGGAGGCTGTATTCAGAATGGAACCTCCACCTGTTTTGAGCATTTCAGTAATTACATACTTCAACCCGTAGAATACACTTCTCAGGTTAATATCAATAATCTGGTCAAACTGCTCAATCGTATGTTCAATCAGCTTGATCCCAGGACCTGCAATCCCTGCATTATTAAAGAACATGTCGATTCGTCCGAACTCTTCGACTGCTTTTTTCACATAATTCTCAACTTCAGGTGCTTTACTCACATCTGCTTGTACAAAAATAGCTTTACTTCCAAGCTTCTCAATCTGCTTAACGGTTTCAAGACCTGTCTCTTCGACAAGATCCACAACGACAATGGATGCGCCCTTCTCAGCCAGCTTTAGCGCTGCTGCTTGGCCCAATCCACTTCCTGCTCCAGTAATAATGGCTACTTTTCCTGCGTGACTCATGTTGATCTCCTCCATGTGTGTGTGTCATCTTGTGATTGGATCGATGAATACAATATGAAACGTACGTACATGCAATGATGCAATATGTAGGTCAAAAATGGCATAAAACCTTCCTGACTTTACCTATTCTAATAGACTTTCGACATAAAAACAAATCATATAATATGTATTCATACTATATTATATGTCACATTTTCAGCATTCTATTCAAGAAGCACGCAACGATAATGTCTTGTCACGTGCTCCTCTTTTACCTCTTTTACATAAACAATACTTTGAAAGTCGGTATCTCTACAACTTCACACGGTGCATTTCCGCTTTATCGAAACGGCTATCTTAGCAAATTGGTTTTTGCTAATTCAATAATTTCGTCCCCGCGTCCGTTCAGCACGGCTTTCATCATCCATAACGTGAATCCTTCAGCCTGTTTGATATCAATCTTCGGAGGTAAAGACAATTCCTGACGGTTCACCACCACATCAATCAGTACAGGACCATCATGCTGAAGCGCACGCTGCACAGCTCCTTCAAGTTCACCCGGATCTTCAACCCGAATACCTTCCATGCCCATGGCTTGAGCAACCATCGCAAAGTTGGGATTTACAAGCTCTGTTCCCGATTCCAGGAATCCGGCAGCTTTCATCTCCAGCTCAACAAAACCGAGTGCTCCATTATTAAACACCACAACTTTGATCGGCAGATTATGCTGTTTCAGTGTCAACAGATCACCCATCAGCATCGTAATACCACCATCACCCGATAACGAGATGACTTGTCTGCCTGGATCAGCGACCTGAGCACCAATTGCTTGTGGAAGGGCATTGGCCATCGTACCATGACTGAATGAACCGAGCAGCCTGCGATTACGAGACATCTCGATATAACGGGCCGCCCATACTGTCGGAGTACCGACATCACAGGTGAAGATGGCATTTTCAGCTGCGGCATCACTAATGACCTTGGTCAGGTACTGCGGATGGATGGGCTTTTTACCCGGTTTTCCAACGGCCAGCTCGTCCAGATCTTTGCGTACTTTCACATAACGATCCACACTTTTACGCAAATGTTTGTCACTGTGTTCCTCTGTCAGATAAGGAAGCAAAGTTTCAATGGTCGCTTTCACATCCCCACATACGCCGTAATCCAGCTTCGTGCGCCGACCCAGATGGGAAGATTGAATGTCGACCTGAAGGACTTTCGCATCTTCGGGATAGAATTGACGATATGGGAAATCCGTTCCCAGCATTAGTAGTACATCACAGTCCATCATGGCATGATAACCGGATGAATACCCAATTAGACCCGTAAGACCCACGGAATAGGGGTTGTCATACTCCAAATATTCCTTCCCTCTTAACGCAATAACCATCGGGGATTTCAAGCGATCACAGAGCTGCATAAGGGGTTCCCGAGCGCCCGCGCAGCCTGCACCGCACAATAACGTAATTTTTTTGCCTTGATTCAGATACTCCGCCAGTTTCACGAGTTCAGGCTCAGAAGGATGTACCACGGGGTTGGTTGCGTGATACACATGCTCAGGCACAGGAAGATCCGCTGCTTCAAGACCTGCTACATCCCCCGGCAATACAACGACGGACACACCTGAACGTGCGACTGCTGTCTGAATGGCCATCGTCAGAGAACGCGGCATCTGTTTTGCTGTTGTAATGACTTCACAATAATCACTACATTCCTGGAACAGATACTCCGGATGCGTCGCCTGAAAATATTCACTGCCAATCTCGTCACTTGGGATATGTGCAGCGATAGCGAGTACAGGAACACGATTGCGGTGACAGTCGTACAGACCATTAATCAGATGCATATTACCAGGACCACTGCTACCTGCGCAGACAGCGATACTTCCACTGACCTGAGCGTCCGCCCCAGCAGCAAATGCAGCTACTTCTTCATGACGTACATGAATCCACTCGATCTTGCCCGAACGACGAATGGAGTCGAGTACCGCATTCAAGGAGTCTCCAACAATGCCATATATGCGTTTGATGCCAGCGTTCAATAAGGATTCAACCAGAACGTCCGCGACTGTTTTTTTCATAAGTGATGGGTCTCCTTTAATTGCTCATTTTGATTATGTTTCCACTCTGTTAATATACCTATTCTTATACCCCAATCTTTCGAAAACCGAACCAACTCATATGTATGTCTGGATATATGAAACAAAAAAACTGCCCCTTGAACCGTTATTTCATTGTTAGCAAAATGCCAAAAAATCCGCTTGTCGAATGACAAACGGATTACGGTTAAACTAGGTTTATTGTTATTTCATGTGGATTCCCGAATCCAAATCAGACACTAGATAGCAGGCATCACATTGCCACCACTTACAGGGATGTAGGCACCCGTAATAAATGACGACAGATCCGAAGCGAGAAAAGCTACCGCATTGGCAATTTCTTGATCTTCACCCCTGCGCTTCAGCGGCACGGTACGCGTATATGCCTCATCATGTCCAGGCTCACTGGACCGATCACGTTCACTAATTGTCCATCCAGGTGCAACCTGGTTTACGGTAATCTGATACTCGCCAACCTCCTTGGCAAGTACGCGATACACGCCATCCATTCCACGCTTACCAGCGGTGTAGGCCGATTGGTGAGCGAAGTTTTGCATTGCACATTCCGTATTGATACCAATGAAGCGACCGGCTCTGATACTTTGCATATGTGGAATGAAAGCTTTGGCAAGATACACACTCTGCATGACACAGGATTCGAACTGGCTCAAGTAATCTTCAGGAGACTGTTCCAACACCGTTGTCCATTCATATTGAATGACTGCATTGGCAACAACGATATCCACTCCGCCAAGGACAGGCTGAATTTCATCACGCATCCGAAATGCTGTATCCTGCTTTGTAATATCTCCCTGTACAATTACAGCCTTACGACCGAGTGCTTCAATCTCACCTTGAAGCTCCCGAGCCTTGGTATCATTATTTATGTAATGTAGAGCCAGATTGGCGCCACAGGCTGCCAACGTGCGGGCGATGACTCTCCCCAGTTGTCCGGTTGCGCCTGTAACCAGAGCCGTTTTTCCTGAGAGATCTAATTGCATAACAGCGAAAACCTCCTAGAATTCATTTGGTCGTCGAAAACGATTTCGGAAAGTTGTTATTTTTGTTCATTAATTACGCGTTATTCAGAGAG
The DNA here is from genome assembly GCF_037976585.1 of Paenibacillus sp. FSL k6-2145. Lineage (NCBI taxonomy): Bacteria > Bacillati > Bacillota > Bacilli > Caryophanales > Paenibacillaceae > Paenibacillus > Paenibacillus sp. FSL k6-2145. The sequence goes on from NZ_CP150267.1 coordinate 5,985,811, forward strand.
ATATACAGCATTGTTCAATGCTGTATATGGTAGTTCAACTTTTTTCCTATATGTGCAGACTATTAATTATGATGTTGAATAAGATCAATTTCCTGGAAGCGACTGACTTCCTTTTCCCAACGCTCTTCTACATATTGACGGTGAACCGGGTGATTGTTGTATGCATCATACGCAGCCTGATCCGCAAAGACCATCGAGAAACTGTAGTCGAACTCATTCTTTTCACTTACCTGTCTCAGAACCTGAAATTGCTCTACCCCAGGAATGACAGCCAGTGCATCCGAACTTTCCTTCAAAAAGGCTTCGGCCTCCGGTGTATCTTTACCCGCGTAAAGTGTAAACGTTACCATATGTGTGATGCTGCTCATCTCTATTTCCTCCTCCAATATGTTCATACTCTGTTTCCTAGTGTACATCCGAATGTGTTGTAAGCGCAATAATTGGTTGAATTAATTTTTAATGTACACAAAAAAACCTCAGGACAAATCCCGAGGTTTTTTTGTAATGTATGGACAAACTTATTTGTTGATGTTGTATTTACGGTTAAATTTATCAACACGGCCACCGATATCCACGTTTCTTTGTTTACCAGTGAAGAACGGGTGGGATGCGGAACTAGTGTCCACACGGATTACTGGGTAAGAGTTACCGTCTTCCCATTCCATAGTTTCGTTAGAGAACTTCGTGGAAGAACTCAGGAATTTGAAATCAGCACTTGCATCGTAAAAAATTACGAGTTGTGTCTTTGGATGGATGTCAACTTTTGGCATAATCTATTTACACTCCTTTAATATGGGTACTTCTTTAGAATCAAACTAAATTTTATTATACTCTTTTTTTGGACAAAGTACCAGCAGGATTTGAGGAAGAGCTAAAAAAAATATGATATCTGTGATTTTTCACCTAATCAGGTGTTACGCCGTCCCTTTCTCCAGTACATTCAACATGTACTCCAAAGCCTCCAGTTCATCCCTGCCCCTTGTCTGTAATCTGACAACACTACCATATCGAATGGGAAGTAACGCCATTCCAAGCAGGCTTTTGACATCTACACGATGCTCATGCTCAGACTCCATATACGACAAAATAATATCCGAGGAAAAACGTGACGCTTGAGAAGATACCGACATCAGATCATCCCGATGAAAATCAGCGTGAATCATAAATTCATGTACTCTCACAACCTTCAGTTCCTTTCGCTAAGTACTTATTCACCAATATGGTGTGTATCCATTTATATATTAAAATCTTCATGAATTATACCATGTTATGGGAGCTTGACCCATACTTTTTTGCAAAAAAACAAAAAAAGAGTCCTGAACCGCAGGACTCTTTCCAGGCTGTTCTTACATACCGTTTGGATATACCATGACCTTCAGACTGCCGCTTTTATTGTGTAATGCGCGCTCCATCGCTTGCTGTGTCTCTTCGAGTGAATAACGATCTGTAATCAGGGACATCACGTCATGCTGACCGGAGCTCAGGAACTCAATTCCTGCCGGATACGTATTGGCATAACGGAATATGCCATAGATATCAACTTCATTGTCCGCAATAAATGGAACATTGAGTGCGATCTCGTCCTGTGCAGGCAGGCCCACAATCGCAAGTTTGCCTCCACGTCGAAGTGAATACAGAGCAGATTGTAGCGCCTTTGGATTCCCCGCTGTTTCCCATGCGGTATCCACACCCACACCACCTGTTAACTCGCGAATCACAGCCAGCGCATCTTCATTACGCACATTAATGGTATGAGTGGCACCCATGCGGCGAGCGGCTTCCAGCCTAACTTCCTCCAGATCCGTTACAATGATCTTCTCTACACCGAAAGATTTGGCTGCAGCCACGGCCATGAGTCCAACGGGACCCATACCCATAATCGCCAGGGTTGTACCCGGAGCCAGTTTGCTGCGGCGTGCAGCGTGAATACCAACAGAGAATGGCTCGTTCATAGCTGCTTCCTCATAAGACAGATGATCCGGGATCGGGAATACCATATCTTCACGTATCACCATGTATTGTACAAATGCCCCATCCACCGGAGGGGTCGCTAGAAATTGTACATCCGGACACAGGTTATAACGACCTTCCTTGCATGCCGAGCAACGCCCGCAAGTCACCCCAGGCTCAATAGCAACCCGATCCCCTGTTTTCAGACGTGATACGTTCGAGCCAACAGCAGCAATGATCCCCGCACACTCATGACCCAGAATGATCGGTTTCTCCACCACAAATCTGCCAATACGTCCATGTTCAAAATAATGCACATCCGAGCCACACACCCCAACAGCCATCACCTGGATTAACACCTCATTTGCTGCCGGTTGCGGGACGGGTTGTTCCTCAATAATGATGTGTCCTGGCTCTGTCATGACAGCAGCTTTCATGGTCTCGGGCAGTTGATGTTGTCCCATACGGTTCTCCTCCTCATGTATGTCCATGCTGTCTATTCTACAACAAAGAAAACAAGGTATCTTCTTTCTTCATATCACCAATCAATAGATTGTTCGACCTTGTTCATCCGCAATGCCGCTCTTCCGATAGAAGTACGTATTGATCATGTCTCGCCATTCCTTCGCATGTTCGGCCTGATTGTCCTGTAATGAAGCAACTTTACTGAAAATAACCGGGTCGATTTTACCCTCCAGCCCTCTCCATGTCTCGGCTAAGGCCTCTGCCTGCGCAACACCTTCAAAGTGTGTATCATAAATATGCTGAATGACCGTTTTACCCGAATGCAGAACATGGGTGTACGGCACGTGATGGAAAAATAAGATCAGCTCATCCGGACAGGTGTCTACGGACTCATAACGATCAGCATTCTCAGGGTGATACTGTGAAGTGTATCCTGTACCGCTGTTCACGGTTCGATCTACACCAATACCATGACAATCGGCAAAGTGATACGTTCCCCATTTGGAATACTCGTATCCATCTACATTCGGCCCGTAATGATGTTCCGGATTAACCATCCAACCTACACCGAGAGGCGCCGTATAATTCTCATAGATATCTAGTGAAGTCAAAAGCATGCCCGTAACCTGCCGCACAACTTCGTCTTCATGTCCAAATGTGAGTCTCACCCACTCATCGGCAATCTCTTCCGCGGACAGCTCCGGGTTCCATGCAAGTCTTCCGTATCCATATAGATTCGCCTGCGCGAGTGGATGTCCTGTCCAACAGGCATCTGCACCAATATTGGATACTGCGGCGAAGCCACTGTATGGTCGTTTATACAGAGAACCGTCCGCGATTCGCTTGATCTCTGAACCTTCGCCTTTGGCGTATGTGTCAAAGTCCAATACTTCTTTCCACTGGGGAACCAGATAACAGAGATGACGTTGTTGCCCGGTATACTCCTGTGTAATTTGAAATTCAATCACCTGATTGGTATTTTCCATGGCGCCGAACAGCGGGGATACCGCCTCTCTCACCTGAAAGTCCATCGGCCCGTTTTTGATCTGCAAAATGACATTGTCGGCAAAACGTCCATCCAGCGGCGTAAAGTGGTCATATGCTGCACGTGCACGGTCAGTGGAACGATCCCGCCAGTCCTGCTTGCAGTTATAGACAAAGCAACGCCAGATGACCAATCCACCGAATGGCCGAAGGGCTTCAGCCAACATGTTCGCACCATCGGCATGATCACGGTTATACGTGAATGGTCCCGGACGATTCTCGGAGTCTGCTTTGATCAGGTAACCACCAAAATCCGGAATCGCTGCGTACACCTTGGCCGTTTGAACGTTCCACCATTCCCGTACCTGCGCATCCAGCGGATCAGCCGTACGTAATCCACCAATCTCAATCGGACTCGCGTAGTTGGCGCTCAGGAACAATCGAATGCCATATGCTCTGAATTCAGCGGCAACTTTCGCCACATCACTAAGATAACGTTCGGTCAGAAACAGACTCTCACGGCGGTGTACATTGACGTTGTTGATCGATATGGCATTGATACCCGTCGAAGCAAGCAGGCGTGCATAATCTCTGATGCGTTCCAAGTCCAGTGTGAATTCCCCGTTATCATAGAAAATCGAGTCTCCAGCGTAACCCCGTTCAATGCTGCCGTCCACGTTATCCCACTGATTAATCATTCGCAGTGCATTGGTAGGCTGCTCTGTAATGAAGCTCCACTTACTCACAGCGTCATCCGCCTTACTTGCAATTCCTTGATCCATTGTCAGTTCCCGAAGCAGATGGAATGCACCATACAACACACCTTGGGGAGTCTCTGAACCAATGACCAGTACACCCTCGGTCTCGTTCTCACGAATGATGTACCCTTCTCCCTGAACAGTTGAACGCTCTTTCTCACTGAACGAACCAGCCACCGAATTGCTTCCTGTCCAAGTACCGATTCGTATCGCGGGAGCGGAAGCGTTATTGTCCCGCTCACTTTGCTGAGTATCAGACAGATGACTGACCGACGGTTTCACGCCATACAACTTCTCCAGTCCTCGTGAAAGTTCGGTCAGAGCTGTTGTGATTACTCCATGGTTCTCTTCCGCGAGTATCAGCTTGCTCCACGCAGGAGCCGTCTTTTGGGCAAGTCCATTCGCTCTTGGCAATTCGGAGTGATACCCCAGCCACGCATCGTACTGTGGACCTGACAAGGCAGTTTGAACGACGGATTGGTTCATTGTACCGCCTCCTTACTGGCATAGATCTGCGTAAGGTGATTCCCTTTTCCTTCGAGTAACCATAGAATCGACGTTACACCACGCGGATAGTACTTGCTGCCAACCGCCACACCTGACAGGATCTGGTCGCTCCAGCACCAGTAGGATTCCTCCGGATGCAGCAGCCAGTTGACATGCGCCGCGTCTGCTGCCTTGCCTGTCTCATCCCATTCCACATCTAGCAGCTCTCTAGCGATAAACTGGGACAAATAGATTTTGCTTAACCACGAGTTATTACTTGTTGAGGACAGTTTCCAGCCTCCATCTTCGAACAGGCATGTTCCCGGTACAAGAACCGTCTTCAGATGAGTTTGGAGTGCTTTCAGATAAGGTCCAAACCGACCATTGACATCCAGTGCTGCTTCACAGCCTGTAAAGTACGGGAACACCAGACCTTCAATTGCCGGAATGATTCGAGAATCATTATTTTCTGCAATAACAGCTGGAATGTAGCCGCCATCAGTCAACTGTGCAGCAATACTGGCAGCGCAGCGATCCGCTTGAAGACCTGCTTGATGTGACAGATCGGCCAACTTCTCCGTTGCGAACAACTTCTCCAATGCAACATAGACCGCCCAGCATTTGCCCGCCAGATAGATATTGTTGCGAGACTGTCCAAGTGACACATCCAGGCTGTCGTAGGTTGTAATCTCCGCTCCACCTTGAGTACGGCTGCTATCCAGACCCATCAGACCGTTACGCTGCTCAGCGTCGGGATGGTCACGATTAAGCATACTTTCGAAGCAATCCTGGATAACAGGCAACATGTTTTTCACAAAAGCTTGATCCTGTGTCTGTTCAATGTACACTGTCGCGCAGCAGAGCCAGTTCACCAGTTCTTCGTGACTCATCTGTGAGAAGCAGTCGTCAATGCCAACCAGTTCATATGCCGAGTGTCCAGGGCGTGAGAACACATTGGCAACACCAATATCATGGGTAAAGGTAATTCCCCCCGGATATAACTTTTCTTCCCCCGGGAAACGAACCTGATCCGTATAACTGTATCTTTTCACAAACCACTCCAGCTCATTACGCACCGTCCATGGATTCAAGGCAAGCTCGAAGTACAACTGATCAGCTGTCAGATCAAGTGTGTTCATCATCCGATACTCCCCTTCGTTCACCACCCAGAGTGGCTCACCATCGGCATCCAGCAGTTGAGTACTGGCATAATAGCTGTGAATGGAATGAGCCAGCATGAATGATTGATCTTCGGTCAAAGCAGCCGATCCAAGGCGCTGTTCAACCTCTCCACAGGATGCGGTCAACTCACTGAAGCGTTGTAGTGCATACTCTCCTGCTGCCTGAATATCGGAGAAGTACCGCGTATACCAATACGTTGTGTCCATTCCAGTCGTCACAATGCCCCCACGATAGAAACATACTGCGAATTGATACGTACGTTTCTCTCCAGCCGGCACCTCCATCAGTAGTGCAGCGGTTGAGCCAAGTCCAAATGCCAAATTCTCCCGATGTTTCTCCTGCAAGAGCTTCTCCAACGTAAATCCGCGTGCGGGCCACAGTCCGTCATCTGCTGACATAATTGCTGTAAGTCGACCTTGTCCCACACCTGTGATGGAGCCACCTTCCGGTCCCCCAATCAGACGCATCGCAGAGTACGGATCATTGCCCTGATAGCCAAAGTAGGCTTTGCGTGGTTGTTGACCTTGCGTATTGTCAATCGTCATCTCAACCAATACGGCAGGTACGAGTGCATCCATTAATTCTTCGCGATCCCCATTCGTTGGATCAGGTACTGGACGTACAGGCGAGTAGATACGGAACGTCAGATCTCCAGCAGTCCACGTATCCGTACCTGAGGTGAATTCACGGGTAATATCTTCATCGCGAAAAGCTGTAATAAGAGGTTGTGGAACTTTGGATGCTGTTGTCGACGCCGGGTCCCCATTCTCCAACTTCTCTACATCATAGCGGCTGCTCTCATCCTGGGAAGCTTCATAAAAAGGAAGTGCCTGATAATTGTCGCCATCGCGAGATTGTAATCCAATATATACATTCTGGTCTGCCGGCTTGCCAAGTTCAAGACCCAGCCCGCCTTTGGCTCCTTTGTATCCCAGTGTAAAACTCGCAAAAGCACCAATCGGTGCGTGATGTGCATTATAAAAGATGGATTTGGATGTGCTCACGAATCATAACCCCTCTCAAAATGGTTTGCATGCGTTTTCATTAGCCCCATCCTAACACGTGGTTTCACCTCAGACCATGATCAAATCAATCGGATATTTACCCAAATCAAGCTGATAGACTATAATGGATTAAAGCGGTTACACAAAACCATTCCATTTGATATAAGTGCGTGTTCAAAATCGCACTTTTTGAACAACCTCTAAATAAAGGGGGATCTTCCATGTCTTCAACGTATTTGCCTCCTACTTTGGGAGAAAGTGTCCATGAAGTTTTTTATCCAGATGTGCAAACAACGGTTAATCTGTTCGCCATTCATTTACGCAGTGTCGGTACGGACTGGGATTATCCGGCGCATGAGCACCCTCAATATGAATTGAATTATGTCACGGAAGGCGAGCAACGCATGATGGTGAATGGTACCCTATACATTCAAAAGGCTGGCGAACTGCTCCTGATTCCTCCGGGAAGCATTCATTCCAGCCAGAGCCATAACGGCAAGGGATTTACGTATTTTTGCATGCATTTTGACATTGATGATCAGTTGTTCCTATCGTTGCTGGCACGCATCAAACAAGTGCGATTCAGTGCGGATAGTCCGGTTACACAGCAGATTGAGCCGGTTTTGCGCAAATTGATGTCATCTGCGGATGATGAAACAGCAAATACGATGGTACAGCGTATGCAGCTGCAATCTGCGGTATTTGAACTATTTGGCCATCTGTGGGAGGCGGTATCGCAAGAGGCAGCACAATGGTTTACCGACGGACACGAGAAGATTGAACTCGCCCACCAGATTCGTAATCGATTGCAAGGCCTGATGAGTCAGCAATTCAAACAGGGACACGAATCCAACGCTCACTATGGCATTGATGATATTGCAGCAGAGCTGGGCATCAGTTCTTCTCACTGTAATCGCGTGTTCAAGCAGGTGTTCGGTCAGTCTCCCCGTGCTGTATTGTCCCAGTTGGTTTTGCATGAAGCGAAGCTTCTTCTGGGCAATCCGAAGCTGTCTGTTCAGAATATTGCCGTCATGCTTGGTTATAAGGATATTGCTCATTTCAGTCGTCAATTCAAGCGCTGGTCCGGCATGTCACCATCCCGTTACCGACAGGAACAGCCTGCTCTGGAATAAGGTCCAGTAGCAGGCTTTTTGTCTTTCTTATTTATTTCAACAAACGCTTAATCAACTTGAGCTTGTTATCATACGGTGGATATAGAATCGGCAGATTCAACTTGGTGCTTTTTTTCAGTACACTTTTGAGATGAGAGAAGGTTTCGAAGCTGTACTGCCCATGATACGAGCCAACGCCAGAATGACCAACACCGCCAAACGGCAGACGCGGATTCGCTACATGCGTGATGGTATCGTTAATGCAGCCGCCTCCAAAAGAAACTTCGCGCAGCACTTTGTCCTGAACCCGGGTGTCGGAAGTAAACAGATACAAGGCGAGTGGTTTCGGCCGCTTTACGATCTCTACAATAGCTTCATCAACGTTACGGTAGCTAATGATCGGAAGAATTGGTCCAAAAATCTCATCTTCCATCGTTGCTGCATCCCAGGACTCCGCATCAATCAGTGTAGGTTCAATAAAGCGATCTTCCTCATCCGAAGCTCCCCCATATATCACTTTGGCCTGATCCCGCTCAATCAAAGTCGTCAGCCGTTTAAAATGTCCCTTGTTCACGATTCGCCCATAGTCCTTGTTGTGCTGGATATCCGAACCAAAGAAGGACACAATCGCTGCTTTCATCTCCGTAATTAACGCTTCCTTCACGCGCTCATGCACGAGTAAATAATCGGGTGCAATACAGGTCTGTCCTGTATTGAGCAGTTTGCCCCATATAATGCGCTCAGCTGCTACTTTGATATCCGCCTGTTCATCAACAATGACCGGACTCTTACCGCCCAGTTCCAACGTAACGGGAACGAGATTTTTGGCAGCTGCCTCCATTACAATCTTGCCTACCGGTACACTGCCTGTAAAAAAGATATAGTCGAATGGCGCGTTAATCAGTGCTGTTGTTGTATCTTTAGCACCGTCAAGCACTTGTACGTATGCCGGTTCGAACACGCTCGCAATCATTTCACGTACAACAGCGGACACCGCAGGTGTATTCTCTGACGCTTTGAGCACGGCTGTGTTGCCTGCCGCAATAGCACCTACCAATGGTTCGATTAAGAGTTGAAATGGATAATTAAACGGTCCGATAATGAGAACTGCCCCGTAGGGTTCGGGTATGATATAACTTTTCGAACCAAGGAGTGCCATTTGCGTTTTCACTTTAACGGGCTTCACCCATTTATTCACTTTACGAATGGTGTGTGTGATGCTGTCCATCATAAATCCGATCTCGGTTGTGTAGGATTCAAACTCACTTTTGCCCAAATCCTGATAGAGAGCTTCAGTCAGTCTGGTCTCATACTTTTGAATCGCCTGCTTGAGTTGGTTCAGACGGGCAATTCGAGCTTCTGCCGATCGTGTGGCCCCGGAACGAAAGAATTGTCGTTGCTGCTCCAAAATCTGTTCAACTTCCTGACTGGTTACTTCCTGTATAGTCGTTGTCATATATACATACTCCTCTATTCATTATTGATCAAGCGTTTAAACTTACGAACCTATAAGGCACATGCAAAAGCATGTTTTATCACTATTAATCTACAGACACTCTTCTTCCAAAGCAGCTACCAGTTCCTTCAGCAGTTCCACCGATGCATTCAATGAAGCCGAATAATATCGCTGTGTGCCCTTCTGTTCCACAGATATGAGCCCCTTCTCTAATAACAGCTTGAGATGATGAGATATGGCTGGCCGGGATAGGCTGGAGTGTTCGGTAATTTCATTCACCGTCATTCTGCCCTTCTCGGTAAGTGTCAGCAAAATAGATTGACGATGGTTGTCACTTAATACTTGAAATAACGGGATACAGGTTTGAAAAACGCTGATCGCTTTTTGTCCCATGGTGTTCACCTCTATACTATTTCTTCTTCATTATTCTACGTATATTTTCTCTGTTTGATGTCTGTTGGTTTAAACATTCGAACCTAATAACTGAATTGTACTCTTCAATCACTTGAACTGCAAGTGAACCTTCAACTAAATTTAATATAATGTGGATAAAGCGCTTCCATACTACCATACAAGTATGGTAGTATATCAATGAAGGAGTTGAAGTTGTGGAATATACCCCAAAGTTATCATCCAAAGCCGGTTTGTTGCCTGTTGCGAGCAGTATGTCTTCCATGAATAATAAGCAATCTTACTCAACGCGAGATGTCGTTTACTTCACGCTGAAACAACTCATTTTGAGTCTAAAAATGCCTCCGGGAACAGCTATTTCCGAGAAGGAAATTTCGCTTGAGTTCCAGGTCAGCCGGACACCTGTTCGAGAAAGTTTTGTAAGGCTTGCTCAGGAAGGTCTGCTGGAAGTGTATCCACAGCGTGGCACATACGTCTCTCTGATTCAAGTCGATCTCGTTGAGGAAGCACGGTTCATGCGTGAACAGCTCGAACGAGCCGTAATCAGGCTCGCCTGCGAGAACTTTCCGAACGAACATATGGTAGCTCTTGAACAGAACCTTGCGTGGCAACAGGAATGCAGGGTCAAACCGGATGATGAACGAATGTTTCAATTGGATGAGGAATTCCATAGCACTCTTTTTGCAGGCTGCAACAAAAGCAACACCTGGACTGTTATCCAGCAGATGAATGTACATTTGAATCGAAGTCGCATGTTACGCCTGTCCTCGGACCACCAATGGGATCACCTAATTGAACAGCACCGGTCTATGGTCAAGGCCATTCAGCAGCATGATGCCGACACAGCAGAGCGACTGATGCAGGAACATTTGCATTTAACTGTCACCGATTTGGCTGTCCTGCAGGATACATATCCTTCCTATTTTCAATGACTGAATTTTTCTTCCTACTATTCATGATGAGGTGAACGTGATGAGAATGGTTTTTCGCTGGTTTGGCGAAGGCAATGATACGGTAACGCTGGATCATATCCGGCAGATTCCGGGTGTTGAAGGTATTGTGTGGGCACTGCACGATGTTCCTGCTGGCGACGAATGGCCGATGGACAAAATACTCGCTGTCAAAACAGCAGCGGACAAGGCCGGATTACATCTGGATGTCGTTGAGAGTGTGAACATCCATGAGGATATCAAGTTGGGCTTGCCATCAAGGGATAAATACATTGCGAACTATATTAAAACGATGGAGAAACTTGCCCAGGTTGGTGTGAAGGTCATCTGTTATAACTTTATGCCCATCTTCGACTGGCTTCGCACGGATATGCACAAGGAAATGGAGGATGGCTCAACTGCCCTCTTCTATGAGCACAGTAAACTCGCAGATATAGAACCTCTGGAACTCGTTCGACGCATTACGGAAAACTCCGCACTCACCATGCCAGGTTGGGAACCAGAACGATTGCAGTATTTAACAGGTTTGTTCGAAGCCTACAAGGATGTAACCGAGGATCACATGTGGGAGCACGCACGTTATTTCCTGCAAGAGATTATGCCTACAGCCGAACGGCTGGGGATTCGAATGGCCATCCATCCGGATGACCCGCCATGGCCAATCTTTGGATTACCAAAGATTATTACGAATCAGGAGAATGTTCGGAAATATTTGAATCTTTATGATAGCCCTTACAACAGCGTGACGTTATGCAGTGGCTCTTTGGGAGCAAATGCTGATAATGACATTATCGGGATGATACACGAGTTCAAGGATCGGATTCCATTTGCCCACATTCGTAATGTAAAAATATACGATAACGGCGACTTTATTGAAACCTCACATCGCAGTCAGGATGGCAGTGTTGATATTGCAGGGGTTGTTGAGGCTTATCACGATATCGGTTATGAAGGTTATGCAAGACCCGATCACGGTCGTCATCTCTGGGGAGAACAGTGCCGACCTGGCTATGGACTCTATGACCGGGCTTTGGGGATCATGTATCTCTGGGGCGTCTGGGATTCCCTGCAAAGGAGGGCAAAAGCATGAGTGAACGTCAATATGAACGCTCATCTCGTCTCGAAGGCAGAACGGCTGTAATCACCGGAGGTGCTGGAGTACTATGCCGCTCCATGGCGGAAGAACTCGCTCGGCACGGTGCAAGTGTAGCCATCCTGAACCGCACCGTGTCCAAGGGGCAGGAAGTTGTAGCTGCGATTGAAGCTGCCGGTGGCAGAGCGATTGCTATTGCCTGTGACGTAACCCAGGCCGATAGTGTACAAGCGGCGGCAGATGCTGTACTGGAACAGCTTGGACCATGCGACATTCTGATTAATGGCGCCGGTGGCAATAACGCCAGTGCCAACACCACCAATGAAATTTTTAGATTGGAAGATCTGGAAAAGAGCGATGTCACTACATTTTTCGATGTAAGTGTAGAGGGATTTCGTCAGGTGATGGATCTGAATTTTGTCGGTTCTCTCATCCCCACTCAGATCTTTGCAAAACATATGATAGAGCGCGATGTTCCCGCTACTGTCATAAACATTTCTTCCATGAGCGCCCCATCTCCCATGACGAAAGTTCCAGCTTACAGCGCTGCGAAGGCAGCCATTAACAACTTCACGCAGTGGCTCGCCGTTCATCTGGCCGAATCCGGTATTCGTGTCAACGCTATTGCACCCGGATTTTTCCTGACCGAGCAAAACCGTAATCTATTACTGCAACCAGACGGCTCACCAACGGAACGTTCCAGTAAAATTATTGCGCATACACCCATGCGCCGCTTTGGCAAACCGGAAGACCTGCTTGGCACATTAATGTGGCTTGCGGATGAAAGACAGTCCGGCTTTGTCACTGGCACAGTCATTCCGGTAGATGGCGGATTTATGGCATATTCCGGTGTTTAACGATTTCTTACACAGACACTCCGATGAAAGAACAACCTTCCAATCGCTGTTATCCCCAGATTTTATCGATTCACTTCTCCGAAGGAGAAATCCGGGAATAAAGGCGAGCGCTTCGCTTTTTCAGGTTTTTTCTTTCCTCTCCGTTACGTGCAAATGAATCAGTTCAACTAATATAGAGAATTTATAGAGACCGAAGCTTGGGATACATACCCAGGTTTCGGTTTTTTGCGTTCAAGCATAAGATCATCCAGCATAGGAGAAGCTTGTTATAATGCATGTTCAAAAGCAAACTTTTTAAACAACCTCATAATACAGCTACGGTGAAATAAAGGAAGGTGATACATATATGATGGAAGAAACATGGGTTGTTGCCGTACGGTCTATTATTGCCTTTCTGACCCTGATCATCTATACAAGGGTGCTGGGCAAACAGCAGATGGGTAACTTGACGTATTTTGATTACATTAACGGCATCACAATCGGTTCCATTGCAGGTACGTTTGCAACCGATCTCTCGTCCAAGGCCTGGATTCATTTTGTGGCCTTGACCATTTTCACAATCATTACGATCATCTTTCAGTATATTACGCTGAAGAATCGCACCATCTCCAAATTAATGGACTCAGATCCCACATTGATCATCCAGAACGGTAAAATTCTCGAACAGAACCTGAGTAAAATGCGAGTCAAATTTGATGAATTGACCATGATGCTGCGGCAAAAGGATGTATTTGATATTACGACGTTAGATTATGCGATTCTGGAACCGGATGGCAGCCTCTCGGTTGTTTTGAAACCTGAGAATCAACCGGTAACCGCAAAAGACATGCATATGCACCCGCCGAAGAGCAAGCTGATGACCGAGATTATCATTGATGGCCTGCTGATTAAGCAAAATCTTGAGGAAAGACACAAAGATATTAATTGGCTCAGTGAACAGCTGAAAAAGCAAAACATTACGATACAGGATATCGCTTTTGCCGCCATATTACCCAATGACAAATTGTATGTGGACCTGTTCAAGGATAAGATCACCGAAAAAATCGATATGGGCGATTATGAGGGGCCTTTCTAAACTCTTTACATGAAGGAGGCGGTTGAATGAAAACGCGTTTCTGGCTGCTATATGTGCTTCCGATCTTCCTCATTCTTGTATTCGTTGCGATTATGGCTAGCGGAGCCTTTCTCAAAAAGCCCTTTGGCAACGATGATCGCTTGCTTGAATCTATACAAACGTTAGAGAAACAGGTTGAGGGAAAACAATGGACTGAAGCCAAGTCTCAAGTTAATTACGCAATGCAAGCTTGGGATAAGGTCGTTAACCGCATTCAGTTCAGTGTAGAGCGTGAAACGATATATGATATTCTGGGCACGCTTGCTCGGATCAAGGGCGGCGTTGCGGCAGAGGATGATAAGGCGATTATGGAAGAGATTTATTACTTTTATGTGTTATGGGATAATCTTGGAGATTAGGTTCCATGTGTTCAATATCAGACTCTAATATCAGATGTACGTCCAAAATTAAAAGGCACTCTCCTTTCATGAAGAAAGGAAGTGCCTTTTTTTGCTTTGTATACCTTTATAACCATTACGCTCTTCGTAATCCCCGAGACCGTGACGATCGCGAAGTGCTTTCTTTGCGGAAAAAGAGACCGAGTGCTCCCTTGGCACACCACAGCGCAAATAGAGCAAACAGCGTTCCCCAGAACAGTGCGGGAAGGAATGTCTGTTGAGCGAGATTCGCTGCATCCCCTGCCCGTGAAGGCTGAGTCCAGGACATAAATCCAACGTATACCGCACTAACAACCGACTCTTCCAGTGTAAGAAACGCCAGTAACAGATAATAGAACTTCACGATCTTAGCGCCAAAAATCATAATGACCACATTCAGAACGATAAACCCGGTCAGCCATAACATACCGAACTCTCCTCTTACATATAACAGGAGCGACACCAGAGCGACAGCCGTCATAATACCGAGTCCCCACATGTGCAAGCCTTTGCGGTATAAGTAAAACAACAGCCAGGCGAACAGTGATGCACTGATATATCCCGCCAGAGAAACCAGGATCGATCTGCCTGGCGTCAGCATGGAAGAGTAAGTTACACCACTATGATCAGCGTACAATTCAATGCGCAACACTTTACCTGACAATACCAGTGTCATTAGTGCATGACCGAATTCATGGATCATCGTATCCAGGTTACGGAACAAGGACGAAAATGGGATGAATCGTGTAAGAAAGACGGAGCCTAGTAGGAACAGTATCGTTTTGACCCACTTATTCAATCGTGCCATACCTCCTTTACCTTCAAGTAAACAAGCCTATTCTTTATACTACGCTTTTTTCACTCGATTCGTTTCGGCTTCCGAACTGTAAGGCGCAGTGCTCCATCCACCAGCAGAAGCTCCGATTGTGTCCAATGAAAAAAGAAGATAGGTCATATCGGCCTTTTTCAGCCTCTAGTGTAACGAGCAGTCGATTCCGCATCCGACGGAGAGCATAGTGCACGAATTGATCTGCAACCTCACTTTGTATCAGGGTAACATAAGCATAAAGGGAATGATCGACAGGTTCATCAAGCGGACTCACCCCTGCACATGAAAATTCCGTCCTCACGCCCACACTCTGAAGTATGGACAATGCGTTCACAAGCTCAGCATCAACTTCAACACCGTTCCAAATCTCTGTTTTCTTCGCGGATACCGTATGTTTATCACGTTCCGTCCAGTGCATCAGCTCCAGCTTCCGCCGTCTCCATAGATGGGCAGGCTGTTCACTTAACAGCACTTCATGTTCCTCATTTAAATTCATCTAATGCGTCCTCCTGTTATCCTTGATCCGGTCCCTTATTCAACAAAGAGAGAGCACATCCCTGTGCTCTCTGCTTTGCAAAAAGGCAAAGGAATGGCGATCCATTCCTCAGCATGTTGTATTATTGTACCTTTTTCGGTGAAAGGCATCAAACTGATCTTTTATTATTCGTTCAGCGCCAGTTTTAGAGCCTCCAGATTCTGTCTCATCACGCTAATGTAGTCCATTCCCGCCGCAATTTCTTCCTCGGTGAGTCCCTCAATCGGGTTCAATACAGCCGTCTTGGCTCCCACTTCACTTGCAATCGTCTCAGACACTTTGGATGAAACCAGTGTTTCGAAGAAAATTGTCTTCACTTGATGCTCTTTTGCAAAATCAATAACGGATGCCATCTGTGCTGCCGAGGGTTCTTGCTCAGGAGACAATCCTGCGATGGGCACCTGTTGCAATCCGTATTCCTGTGCAAGGTAGCCAAATGCAGCGTGTTGTGTGATGAAATCCTTACGTTTGCTATCCGTCACAGCCGCCTTGAAGTCTTGATCCAGTGACTCCAGTTGAGCAACGTAGGCATCTGCATTTTGCTTGAACTGTTCAGCGTGTTCTGGAGCAGCCTGCGCTAATCCCGCTTCAATATTACGTACTTCTTTGACAGCCAATGCAGGTGACAGCCATACGTGGGGATCAAGTCCACCATGATCGTGATCATGTGCTTCTGTAGTCGCTTCATTCGCATGGTCATGATCGTGGTCATGTTCTGTTGCCTCTGAATCTTCATGATGGTGATCATGCTCTCCACCTTCAAGCAGGTTGATGCCCTTGCTTGCTTCCACCTGAATGAGTGAAGCGTTGCTTAGACTTCCGGTGACCTGATCCATCCATGATTCCATACCCGCACCGTTGTATACAAGCACATCCGCTTTTTCAATGCTGGCAATATCTTGTGGTGTGGGCTCCCAATCATGGGGCTCCATCCCCGCTGGAACGAGGGTATGCACCTCAGCGAGATCACCTGCCACATTTTTGGTGAACTCATACATCGGGTAGAAGCTGACCTGCACGTTTAATTTTGCCGTTTTCGTCTCGACTGGAACAGAAGTGCCTGTCGAAGCTGTATTTGCATCAGAAGCGGATTTTTGTCCGCAGCCTGCGACGATAAGTGTAAGACTAAACAACAATCCGAGCGTAGCTTTTTTACTGAATTTCATGTGATGTATTCCTCCTAGAATGGTTGACCAGAATGACGTGCTGTGATTTCGTTTCTTTGCTATGACGCTTGCGGTTATATCGTGCAATCAGCTTTTGCGCTGATATTCCAGTCAATAGGATGACCAACAGGATGAGTGCAATTGTTCCTCCCGGTGGTGTATTTAGATGGTAAGATGTTGTAAGCCCGCTAAAAATACCGATTAATCCTGTAATTACCGCAACAATGATGGCTGCTGTAAAACTGCGAGACACTCTCAGTGCCAAGGCAGCAGGTAATACAATGAGAGCAGACACCAGCAACACACCGACGATCGGCATGGCTGAAGCTACAGTCATTCCTGTCAGAATGGCAAATGCAAACGATAAACCTTTTACCTGAACGCCCCCAATGGAAGCTGTCTCTTCATCAAACGTAAAGCTATAGAGCGGTCTTCGGAGCAGGATGAAAAAAAGTAAACCCATGACACATACTCCTGCCATCATCCACAACTGTATATCGCTAACCGCAACAATAGATCCGAATAAGTATGAGCTGAATGTCTTGGACAGATTGGTTTTGAGACTCATCAACACTACAGCAAGAGCCAGCCCCGAAGTCATGATGATTGCCACAGGTACCTCGCTGTAGGTTCGGTAACTTCGACGCAGTTGTTCAACCAGTAATGCACCGATAATTGCAATGGCGAATCCGCAGATCACCGGGTTAAGATTCATGACCGAACCGAGCGCAACCCCTGCAAGTGAGACATGGGATAACGTGTCTGCCATTAGTACCTGCCGCCTGAGCATCAGATAGACCCCGAGAATTGGAGCGATGACTCCAATCAGTCCACCTGCCCAGAAGGCACGTTGCATGAATTCGTACTCAAACACTGCCATTCCTCACTTTCTTGCCGCTCCAGAGTAATCGTTCGGTCCAATCGATCTCCCATCTCTTCCAGTCCATGAGTAACCATAATAATAGTTATCCCATGAGCATCAACATAGTGGCGCATCAGATTGTAAAATCCTTCACGGCTGTGGCGGTCCATCCCCGTTGTTGGCTCATCCAGTACCAGAACCTGCGGTTGCCCAGCCATAGCTCTTGCAATACAGATCCGCTGCTTCTGTCCACCGGACAGCTCACCGACGCGTGTATTCCGATATTCCCACATGCCAACTTCCCGCAGACTGCGTTCAACGATGGCATCCTGCGTTGCTGTGAATCTGCGGAATAATCCCAACCTGGTGTAACACCCGGACCGGACCAGTTCATTCACCGTACTGGGAAATCCACTATTAAACGATGCCACCTGCTGGGGCACATAACCGATATTGGACTTGTTCCCACGTTTCAACTGCGGATTCATATGTATCGTGCCACTCCAGGGCTTCAATAGCCCTAGTAGCAGCTTTAACAGGGTCGTTTTGGCAGAACCGTTGGGACCTGTGATGCCTATGAACTCTCCCACATGGATATCCAGTGACAGTTGATCAATGACCGGCTCTTTGCCATATCCAAATACAACATCACGCATGGAGGATAGTATCATGCCTCTCCCTCTTTTCGTAAATATTACGATTTAAAAATAACAAAAAATTTTTATCTGGTTTCCCGGTGGATCGTCATTTTCTTCAAACGTGGGGAGTACTTCTTCATCTCAAGTCTCTCTGGATGGTTACGTTTGTTCTTGGTTGTTGTATAGTTGCGGTCCCCGCACTCGGTACAGGCTAAGGTTACAATGACTCTCATGGTTGTTGCCTCCTCTTATTTAATCGTAATTATTACTATTTAATGATATTAGTCTATAGCTTTTCTTTTGTCAACTCCATATCTGTTACAGTAAAATTTTGTATGCATAATATAATTTCATATGATATACTGCTTTGGTATCATTATACTTTACCTACGGAGGAACTAGATGAAGATCAAAAAATCAACTTTTATTGGGTCATTGGTAGCATGCAGTTTGGCTTTCGGTGCCCTGGGTGTAGCAGCTTCAAACGGAATTCAAGATATTGAAGCGGCACTCGACAGCAACATTAGCTTTAAAGTAAACGGTTTGTCTTGGACACCCAAGAATGAAGCTGGAGACAAACTGAATGCACTGGTATATGACGGTGATGTTTACTTGCCTGTAAGTACCACAGCAGAAGCACTGGGAGCCAACGTATCTCTGAATGTTAGCAACAAAGTTGTAAGTATCACTAATTCAGGTAGCGGTAAGCCAAGCAGTTCGAGTAGTAATAACAGCAGTACAGGTGCCAAAGGTTCTGAAGATTCAAGTAAACCAAGTAGTTCAAGTAACTCAAGCACTTCTGGCTCAATCAAGATGACTGGAACTGACGCTCAGATGATAGTCAAATTGCAAAAAGAATCTTTAACATTGATCAAAATGTATGGTAAAGCACTTAAAACAGGTAGCACTAGTGAATTTGATAAATACATAGATGCTAAAGTTATTGAAAATCCCGAGATCGACATTTTTGATCTGGGTAAGCAATCCCAGAAAGATAAATTTAAGACTACAGTCAAAGGTATCATTGCAGCAAATGATAAAAAAACGCTGACTAAATATGCAGATCAGTTGATTAACATCAAATCAGCTGATTTTAAAGTGATTGCAATGAACGATAAAACCAAAACAAGACACAGTTACAAAGCCATTTATTATCCACAAGGATGGACGGGTTCCTATGGAGTGTACCTTACCTTTGTGTTTAGTCCGCAAAAAAGCGGCAACGGTGATTTTTATCTTGGCGATTTGTACTTTAGCTAAAGTCCTTAATACAATATAATCATTGATCTTCAGGGGCACTATTGCACTTGAAGATCTTTTCTTTTCACTTCAACTCCACTCTGGAAAAGGATCTTTCAGTTCACGCCAGTTCATCAACATCTCTTCCTCCGTAAGAAGGGTCTCATCCAATGTACGTTCAATCTCCGCCCGGTCCATGTCAATGCCGATGAATACCAATTTCGTCACCCGGTCACCCCACTCATCATCCCAGTCCGGTATGCTTGGCAGCGTGTCGCCAAAATGAAGTTGCCTTTCCTCCTCACTCATCGCACCTACCCATATTCCTGCTGGCGCAAGCTGCTTTGATGTGCCTGCATGACTGAAAGAGATCGCCATATGGTTCCTTGTTGCCAGCCACATCAGGCCTTTGGATCGCACGATATTATCTGGCCATTTCGCAATCCAACGCAGCAACCGTTCCGGGTGGAATGGACGTTTACGATGATAGACAAATGAATGAATTCCATATTCTTCAGTCTCCGGGGTATGTTCCTCTTTCATTAATTCGCGGATCCAACCCGCTGACTGGCTTGCTTTTTCAAAATCAAAACGTCCTGTGTTCAATATCTCTCTTGGATCAATATGCCCATGTGTTGTTCGAATAAGCTTAGCTTCTGGCTGCATGGCGTGTAACGCCTTCTCAAGCTTCGAAAGTTCTTCCTCCGACACCAGATCACATTTGTTCAGAATCAGTACATCACAAAATTCCACTTGATCCGTCAGCAGATGAACGATTCCGCGAACATCGTCCTCCCCCGCTTCCTGTCCACGATCCTTCAGTGTTTCTTTGGAATAAAAATCACGCCAGAACTGGGCAGCATCAACAACCGTAACCATCGTGTCGAGACGAGTGAACTTCGTCAAATCAATGCCGAGTTCCTCATCGATATACGTAAACGTCTGCGCAACAGGTACCGGCTCACCAATACCCGTAGATTCAATCAGTATGTAGTCAAAAGAACCATCCAGCGCAAGCCGCTCGACTTCTTTCAGCAGATCCTCCCGTAAGGTGCAGCAGATGCAACCATTGGACATCTCTACCAGTTTCTCATCAATACGTGATAATCCTCCACCATCTCGTATTAAACCTGCATCGATGTTAACCTCACTGAGATCATTAACGATAACAGCAACCCGCATCCCCTCGCGGTTATGAAGCACATGATTGAGAAGTGTCGTTTTGCCTGCACCCAAATATCCACTAAGTACGGTTACTGGAACCCGCTGTTGAACCTGTTGATCTGACATTTCTGCTTCCTCCACTCTGTTTAAGTTTTAACTTTAATCGTAATTATTACTATTAAAGATGCAATCCGAACTATACCGCAGTTTTCTCTCGGTTGTCAACTCTAATATGATGAAAAATCTTGATTAATCGTAAAAATGTTGATTAAAACATAGGAATGATGTATGTTGCCGCACGTACAAGCATATATTTTAGCAAAGTCCTAGTTGTGGAGGTCTGTTTCATGAAAATGGCAGCCAATCTGAAGCTCCTGTCCTTCCTGATCCCTTGTGCATTTCTTGTTCCCGTGTTGATCACAATGGCTCCAGACTTGAAGGAAGCATGGAACAGTGAAGCTTTGCAAAATATGAAAACCGTATTCATAGGTATTTTCCTTGAAGCCGCACCTTTTCTGCTCATGGGTGTGTTATTGTCCTCGCTCATGCAGTGGTTCGTATCCGAAGAAATGGTCCGCAAACTCACGCCCAAGAATCCGATCGGCGGTGTGCTGGTTGCAGGGTTGCTCGGTATTATTTTTCCCATCTGCGAATGTGGCATGATCCCAGTAGTTAGACGGTTAATGCACAAAGGTATGCCTGCCTATATCGCAGTGACGTTCATCTTGAGTGGTCCCGTAGTCAATCCCATCGTATTTACCGCAACTTTGCTCGCCTTTCCCTCCCATCCTGAGATTACCATTGCCCGCATGGGACTGGCCTTTGCCGTAGCTGCTTCCATAGGTATGCTCGTGTATCTGTTCGTTCGTCGAAATCCCCTTCGGATGCCAAAGGTCGCAGGAACAGAGGTCAAGACACATCCTGGGTTTAAAATGGCGCAACCTCATGCACATGCGAATGCACATGATCATAACCATGTAAAAAACTGGCGCAGCTTCTTCATTCACGCCGGAGATGAATTTGTCGATATGAGCAAATATCTGGTGATCGGTGCCCTGATTACAGCCTGCATCCAGACATTCATTAGCCGCAGCGATCTGATCTCACTTGGCAATGGTCCTGTTGCCTCCTATGTATTCATGATGGGATTTGCTTATGTATTGTCTCTCTGCTCCACTTCTGATGCTTTTGTGGCTTCTGCGTTCTCACATACGTTTGCACTGGGGCCGCTGGTATCATTCCTAGTGCTTGGTCCAATGCTGGATTTCAAAAGCACCCTGATGCTGCTCTCGACCTTCCGTACCCGGTTTGTTATTGGTCTAAGTCTAGCCATTATTACGCTTGTCTTCGCTGGCTCATGGTTGATTAATCTGCTGGTATAAAGGTTGAGCAAAATACTTCATGACTTAAATGGTTAATCCTATGAACTTTCATCCTGATGATTAATAGAAATGAGGTGATGATATGAACCACACTATCTATACGATGACCCAACCTCCTGTTCCAAGGTCACACATCATTCAATGGCATAACCTGATCCGTGCGGTCTGGATCGGCGGTCTTGCGGTATACAGTATTCATTTGAATTCAAGTGATTCGCTTCATTATTATTTGGCTCCTACCATGCAAAAACTGCTGTTATGCTGCCCTGTTCCCTTATTGTTTATTGCTGTTATCATGGCCTGGCATGGACTGTTCGGCAGAAACGAGGTTCATTGCGACTGTGAACATCCACCACCCTCGGGCTTCCTTCGTAGCTCAATGGTATATGGTCTGATTGCCATACCCTTGTTGCTAGGATTTTTGTTACCTGATCGGGCGCTCGGCAGCTCCATGGCCAGTCAGAAAGGCATGTCTCTCACTTATACCCCTCCCGAGATTCGTCGGAAAGAGCCTTTACCTAATCCGGCAACGCAATTAAATGTACAAGATCTCAAGCAAAAACCAACGACCGTTCAGCCTGCAACGGCTACCAAAGTACAATTCGTTCCTCCAGACGAGTATAGCCGCGAATTCGCTGAACTGGCGGAGAAGTTGTATGCAGAACAGGTCATCCGAGTCTATCCCGAGATCTTCTCTGAAACCCTCGGCACGATTGATATGTTCCAGCGACAATTTGCAGGCAAAGATATCTCCTTAACCGGGTTTGTCTACCGTGATAAAAGCATGGATCATGAATCACATTTTGCACTGGGACGATTTCTCGTCATGTGTTGCCCCGCGGATGCGGCTCCCTTTGGCGTGATGATTCACATTCCAGAAGCGGATAGCTTTCCTACAGATAGCTGGGTGCAAATCGATGGTAGCATCGGCTCAGCACAGGTGAATGGTAAGGATACGATTGAAATTCGGGCAACAAAGGTGACACGTGTAGCTGAGCCATCCACGCCTTATATTTATACCAATGCGGACTCAGTGATGGCGTATGAGAAAATAAAGAGCCCGTAGTTGCTCGCAATAACCAACAGCGTACTTTTCAACGACAAAAAGCCCCAAAGCTATGGATTACATCGCTTTGGGGCTTTCATGTTCAGTCAGACATGAGATTACATCTCGTCTGCTCTGATTGTATTATTCCGTTACGATATCATGAACCAATACAGGAGCATCGGCATGATCCGCAATTGTAATGTTTTCTTTGATCTTCGCGATGACGTCTGTTACGTCTTCACGATTGGCATGAATCGTTACGAGGGACTCACCAGCTTTGACTGGGTCACCCACTTTTTTGTTCAACATCAAACCAACAGCGAGATCGATCTCGGACTCTTTTGTTGCACGGCCTGCGCCGAGCAGCATTGCTGCAGTTCCGATTTCGTCAGCGACGATTCCGGCAACATAGCCGTCTTTGTCTGCCGGGACTTCAACCAGATATTGTGCTTGTGGCAAACGATCTGGATGATCCACAACCGAAGCGTCTCCGCCTTGGTTTGCCAGGAAATCTTTGAATTTCTCCAGTGCTTTACCGTTCTGGATCACTTCTTTCAATTTCTCCTCAGCGTGCTCCAAGGAATCTGCCTTGCCAGCAAGGAATACCATCTGACGTCCAAGTGCCAGACACAGTTCTTCCAGATCTTTTGGACCTTTACCTTGCAGGGTGAGGATGGCTTCTTTCACTTCAAGTGCGTTACCAATCGCCAGACCCAGTGGTTGGGACATATCGGAGATAACAGCCATCGTTTTACGGCCAACATTGTTACCGATGCTTACCATGGCATGTGCCAATTCTTTAGCATCTTCCGTTGTTTTCATGAATGCACCAGCACCCGTTTTAACATCCAATACGATTGCATCAGCACCTGCTGCAATTTTCTTACTCATGATGGAGCTGGCGATCAGTGGAATGGAGTTAACGGTAGCTGTTACGTCACGCAGTGCATAGAGCTTTTTGTCTGCAGGCGTTAAGTTACCACTTTGTCCGATAACTGCAACCTTATGTTCGTTTACGAGACGAATGAATTCTTCTTTTTCAAGTTCTACGTGGAAACCAGCAACGGATTCCAGTTTGTCTGTTGTACCACCCGTATGACCAAGTCCACGTCCGGACATTTTGGCAACAGGGACATCCAATGCAGCAACGAGTGGAGCGAGTACCAGTGTTGTTGTATCGCCCACACCACCTGTGGAATGCTTGTCTACTTTGATGCCTTCGATAGCGGACAGATCGATCGTTTCACCGGAATTCACCATCGACATCGTCAGATCAGCGCGTTCCTTGTCTGTCATATCTTTGAAGAATACTGCCATCGCCCAAGCGCTGACTTGATAATCCGGGATTTCTCCTTGTGTGTATCCTTGAACAACAAAATCAATCTCAGCTGTTGTCAGTTCTTTTCCGTCGCGTTTCTTAGCAATAATGTCTACCATTCTCATGATGATCTCTCCTCGGGTAAATGATTTGTATAGAACACTTTGTACTGGGACCGTTCCGGCTCCGGATCGTTCCTTCGATCGCTGTTGTCTCCAAGTTTTTTTGATCCATTTGGCAATGGAGAAAACTCGGAGACAAAGGCGAACGCTAACGCTTCTTCAGAATCGATTCCGAGTCCTTCACTCCGTGCTTAGAACAAAAGTTTCGATCCAAATCAAAATTGATATTGAATATTAAATACAACTATTACAATGTAATTGCTGTGTCCAGAGCCACTACCATCATGTCGTTGAACGTTTTTTGACGCTCTTCGGCAGATGTTTCTTCGCCTGTCAGCAAGTGGTCACTTACCGTCAGGATCGTCAGTGCGTTAACACCAAACTTGGCAGCGATGGTGTATAGTGCTGTTGTTTCCATCTCTACGCCGAGTACGCCATGTTTCATCAACTTCTCGGTTACGGAACGGTCATCGCGGTAGAAAGAATCGGAGCTGAACACGTTACCGACGTGAATTTTCATACCTTTAGCTGTTGCACGGTCATATGCCTCTTTCAGCAGGGAGAACGTAGCGATTGGTGAGAAGTCATAACCACCGAATACGTGTTTGTTCATGCTGGAATCTGTACATGCTGCTTGTGCAAGGATGACGTCACGTACACGTACATGCTCCTGCATACCGCCACAAGTACCAACACGAATCAGGTTTTTTACGCCATATTCGCTGATCAATTCGTTAGCATAGATGGCGAAGGACGGAATACCCATCCCTGAACCTTGCACCGAAATCCGGTGTCCTTGATATGTACCTGTGTAACCGAGCATTCCACGAACTTCGTTGTAACATACAACATCTTCGAGGTACGTATCTGCGATATATTTCGCGCGCAATGGGTCTCCTGGCAATAGGATCGTTTCTGCGATATCCCCGGGTTTTGCTCCAATATGTGTACTCATGAATGAATCTCCTCCAGTTATACAAATTAGTCTATTATGATGGCAGGACCGGAGCAGCCCAAGCTACTCCGACCTCCCCTATCCATTTTTTTGAAAAACTTATTTCAAATCCTTCAGGAAGCTGGTGCCGTATTCCGGCATTTTCACTCCAAAGTTCTCTGCTACGGTTGCGCCAAGGTCAGCAAATGTGCTGCGCAGATCAAGCTTTTTGCCCTCGCTGAAGCGCGGAGAGTAGGCAAGCAGTGGTACATATTCACGTGTATGGTCCGTACCGCGGTATGTTGGATCGTTACCATGGTCAGCTGTGATCAGCAGCAGATCATCATTGGTCATTTTGGCAAAAATCTCTGGCAACCGTGCATCATAGTCTTCAAGTGCCTGAGCATAACCTTGCGGATCACGACGGTGACCGTACAGGGCATCAAAATCAACCAGGTTCAGGAAGCTGAGTCCAGTGAACTCTTCATCCATTGTTTCAGACAACTTGTCCATGCCATCCATATTAGAGACGGTACGAACAGCCTTGGTTACACCTTCGCCATCATAGATATCTGCGATTTTACCCAAAGCAATCACATCATATCCGCCATCTTGCAGTTCATTCATAACCGTACGACCAAAAGGTTTGAGCGCATAGTCATGACGATTTGCAGTACGTTTCCAGTTACCCGCTTCACCTACAAATGGACGTGCAATAATGCGGCCCAGCATGTACGGATCTTCTAGTGTAATTTCACGGCAGAACTCACAGATCTCATACAGTTCTTTCAGTGGAACAACGTCCTCATGTGCAGCAATTTGCAGAACCGAATCCGCGGATGTGTACACGATGAGCGCGCCAGTTTCAACATGCTCTGCACCCAGCTCATCCAGAATTTCCGTGCCGCTGGCCGGTTTGTTTCCAATTACCTTGCGGCCTGTTTTCTCTTCAATGCGCTGAATCAACTCATCGGGAAAACCGTTCTCGAACACACGGAAAGGTGTATCAATGTAAAGACCCATCAGCTCCCAGTGACCTGTCATTGTGTCTTTGCCTCTGGATGCTTCCTGCATCTTGGTGTAATACGCTTTAGGTGCATCCGCTACAGGGACACCCTCGATTTCTTTGATGTTGGACAGTCCGAGACTGGCCATGTGAGGCATTTTCAGACCTCCGCGTTCACGTGCAATGTGACCGAAGGTATCTACATCAAAATCATCAAATTCTGCTGCATCCGGCGCTTCGCCGATCCCTACAGAATCCATAACGATCAGATGTACTCTTTTGAATGTTGACATAACCTAAGCACTCCTTCCAATAATCCGGTTTACAAGAACAGTCCGGCGATGATCGCTGACAATACACTGACAAGCGATGCACCGTAAAGCAGTTTCAGACCGAAGCGGGCTACCACATTACCTTGTTTCTCATGAAGTCCCTTCACCGCACCGGCAATGATACCGATGGAAGAGAAGTTAGCGAACGATACGAGGAAGACGGATACGATCCCTGTTGTTCTGGCAGACAATAAGGTCTCCTTCGCTAGAGCAAGCATGGCAACAAATTCGTTGGATACCATTTTGGTTGCCATAATACTTCCCGCCTGAATCGCTTCCTTCCAAGGAACACCCATAATAAAGGCTAATGGTGCAAACACATAACCAAGCAGCTCCTGGAACGAAATACCAAGCACCGCGCTGAAAATTCCGTTAACAAGTGCAATCAAGGCAACAAAACCGATTAACATCGCAGCTACGATGATGGCAACTTTGAATCCATCCAGGATGTATTCGCCGAGCATTTCGAAGAAGGACTGTTTCTCCTCTTCCTGTACTTCCAATATATCTTCTTCCTCTGTAACCTCATAAGGATTCACAATGGAAGCAATGATAAAACCGCCAAACAGGTTCAGCACAAGTGCCGTAACCACATATTTCGGATCAATCATGGACATATAGGCACCGACAATCGACATCGATACCGTGGACATCGCCGAAGCACACAAGGTGTACAGCCGATGTTTTGGCAACAACCCAATTTGTTTTTTCACAGAAATGAACACTTCAGATTGCCCCAATACAGCCGAAGCAACCGCGTTATATGATTCCAGTTTGCCCATTCCGTTGATTTTGCTTAATACCAGACCAATATATTTTATAACAAAAGGTAAGATTCGGATATACTGCAATATCCCAATGAGGGCAGAGATGACAACAATCGGCATCAGAACGTTCAGGAAGAATGGGACCCCGCCAGTTGCGTCTTCAACCTTCGTCAAATCACCAAATACAAACGCAATTCCTTCATTTGCATAATCAAGCAAACTTTTAAATACGGTGGCGAAGCCGCCAATCAGCCATGTCCCGACCCCTGTATTCAGCAAGGCATACGCCAGGATCACCTGTAAAACAACCATTACGGCCAGTGGCCGGTAGCGAATCTTCTTTTTACCGTTGCTTGCGATATAAGCCAGTCCAAAAACAACGAGTAAACCAAGAAGGGCAATTAGAAATTTCATTTGATCTCTCCTTTGAAGGTAGTTAAGCCGGATGAGGAAATTCAGCTCAAAGGGTTCTTAAGCATTTTTATCAGTAATCTTTCAGAAAACTTATGAAGCGCTTACAATAAGTTCCGTTAATTAAAATATAAGTGTAAGTTGTATTCCCTGTACCTGAGTCGAACGCCCAAGTACAGAGAATATAACATTACTTTTATTTATTAAGCTTTTTCTTGATAAGAGGCTTTTGTTTAATAAGAAGATGTAGACTGACCACCCTGCATAATCTTCACGCCAGAACTTGCACCGATCCGAGTCGCACCCGCTTCGATCATTTTCTGCATATCTTCCAGGCTACGTACGCCACCGGAAGCTTTAACGCCAACATCAGGACCTACAGTACGACGCATCAAAGCGATATCTTCTGGCGTTGCTCCACCTGTGGAGAAACCTGTAGAAGTTTTAACAAAATCAGCTCCAGCTCGCACAGCTGCCTGACAAGCACGTACTTTCTCTTCATCCGTCAACAGACAAGTTTCAATAATAACTTTCACCAAAGCTTTACCCGCAGCCGCTTCAACAACAGCACGAATATCTTGTTCAACGAAATCATCTTTGCCATCTTTCAAAGCACTGATGTTGATGACCATATCGACTTCAGTTGCACCTTTAGCAATCGCATCTTTCGTTTCGAAAGCTTTTGTCTCCGATGTAGATGCTCCCAGAGGGAAACCAATAACGGTGCAGATATCTACGCCAGAACCCTGCAACTGCTCAGCAGCATAAGCAACCCAGCCTGGGTTAACACATACGGAAGCAAACTGATATTGCTTTGCTTCTTCGGTTAACTTGGCCATTTCACTATGCGTTGCGTCCGCACGAAGCAACGTATGGTCGATCATTTTAGCTAATTGTGGTGTAGTCAATTGAATCTCTCCCTTATCTGAACTAGTTATTTTCTATACCCTTACACTAACATGAACATATGTAAAAAGCAACTTGAACTTTTGTTCACGATTCAACTTACAGTTCTTGCTTCGTTCTATTTTCTGCCTAACAAAGCAAAACATCCGCCCTTTTTGCGTGGCAGATGTTGTCATCCATATCCATTTGAAATTAGAATCGCAGTAATGCCTGTGCTGTGTACTGATCCGTAACCAGAATATTGGCATAATGACCTTTAAGCGCGGCGTGAATGGCTTCAATTTTGCGTTGTCCCCCGGCAACAAGGATTGATTTTTCCTTATTTCTCAGCTCGGCTAGATCAATTCCAACGGTTCTGCTGTTAATCTCTTCACTGATCAACTGACCTTCCGCGTCGAAAAAGCGTGAACAAATGTCACCTGCACCGGAGTTCATCAGCAGTTGTTGCTCTTCTTCATTGAAGTAACCGAGCCTGAACAGTAACGCATCTTCCTTCACAGTACCCACGGTAAACAAAGCAATGTTGGCCTGTCTGCCAAGCTCTACGATTCTGCCAATATGCCGATCGGCTTCCACCATGTTCTTTACTTCAATGTTGTCGAAAATAACGGGCAGTGGCAAATACCTTGGTACCGTATGGAATGCCTCAGCGAACAAATGAACAATCTCAGCTGCATACGTATTGACATGGGAGTGGCTTACGCCCCCCTTCAATTGCACGACTTCGACACCTTTAACCTGCTTGGGACGAAGTTGGCGTGCTACAGCATGCATGGTTGTTCCCCAAGTCACCCCGATGATATCCGCATCCTGAACCGTCTCTTGAAGGTAGTCTGCTGCTCGTTTGCTGATATGCTTCTGTATTTCCTCATCACTCTTCAACGGGGCAAAACACACAAGTGCCGTATCCAGATCATATTTCGACTTAAGTTCTCCGGCAATGATGTCGATATCCTCCAGCGGGTCCATAATTTCAATCCGGACGTATCCACGATCTTTGGCGTACTGAAGTAATCTTGACACCGTTGGACGCGACACGCCCAGCCTTGCGGCAATATCCTGCTGGCTATAATCGGACTGATAATACAATTTCGCTGCTTCAATGCTTAATCGTTGCTTCTCCAGGTCCATTCCCATGTGCGCTCATCTCACTCATCCTATTGTCTTTGGAAAATAAATACTCGTCCTGTATATTATACATGGATTGAGTATCTGGTCACCATATAGCATCCAATTCAGTATCATGATCGATCCATTCATATTCATATCCCTTTCTGACGTATAAAACGGGGGAAACGATGCATACTACTTCGGTCGCTTCATCATTGCCAAGATTGGTTCACCCCATTAATCGCACAGAGAGGAAGAACTGCATGTCTACCTTATTGTATATTACTGCCCATCCTCATGATCATGAAACCTCCTTCAGCATGGCTACGGGGAAAGCATTTATTGATGCTTATCGTGAAAGTCACCCTTCTGATGAGGTTGTTCACCTCGATCTGTATCGTTCGGATATTCCGCATATCGATGCGGATGTCTTCAGTGGTTGGGGCAAACTGCAATCGGGCAGTGATCTGACTTCCGAAGAGCAGGCGAAAGTAAGTCGTTTGAATGAACTGTCAGATCAATTTGCCGCAGCAGATAAATATGTTTTTGTAACACCGATGTGGAACTTCTCGTTCCCTCCAATTCTGAAGGCTTATGTCGACTCCATCTGTGTAGCTGGAAAAACATTTCGTTATACAGAACAAGGTCCTGTTGGACTGTTGTCCGACAAAAAAGCGTTGCATATTCAGGCTCGCGGTGGCATCTATTCCGAAGGCCCAGCGGCTCAGATGGAATCCGGTCATCGTTACTTAAGCATTATCATGTCATTCCTCGGTGTGCCGAAGCTTGATGGCATTTTTGTTGAGGGGCATAACCAATATAAAGATAGAGCGAATGAGATCAAGCAACAGGCTATTGAACAGGCGCGCACTTTGGCAAAACAATTTTAGAAAGGTAGTTCAAAAAGTCCGCTTTTGATTACGAAGGATGCCTAATTGCATCATCAGCATCGAATATGGAATTCAGCAGAAATAAGCGGGAGGCTTACGAAGTATGTTTCCTTTGGAAACATTGTAGTTGCTCACGTAGCTTTCCCTACGCTCCGCTACTCCATTTCTAGCTTCATCCCATCTTCTCGGTACTGAAAACCGACCTTTTTTCAACACTCACTAGAGTGTAGTAAACACTCAAAACATAAACAAAACCCGCGTGCTACCTAGGAGATATTCCCAGGATACACGCGGGTTTTCAATGTATAATCAACCTAGAGCTTATTGATGTCCAGCGCTGGCACGGCTCATGGTTTCAAGTTTACGTGTGATCGCATGACGGTCTACTTTTAATCCCCAGATCATTTCAATAATCTGCTCTTTCTCCTCAGGACTGTCGGCATGCTTCAGTTGCATTAACAGATCATGCATTTGTTCATTAATGCCTTCAAATTGAATCCATAAATCCTGTCTTACCTCTTTGGAATCCAGATGATGATTCGCATCGACTTCTTCCTTCAATGCTTGCAGAATAGCATCTTTCCATTCGTCATCACCTAGCTGTTTCGCAATGTTCAGGAGATCCAGATAATCGTCAACAAGAAGTGAGTTCAATTCAGCATGTGTTTTCATCGTTTATTGCATCCCCTTTTCGTCTATTTACCAAGTATTATACTCGGTATTTCAGGATATGCAATAGCTGTCGGAAAAAGTTGATTTATGTAGCCTGTCCCTTCAACCTGTGAACAAGCAAATTACACAAGACAAAACCGATCAAAACATATACACCGATCATCCCCACAATGCCTATCCATCCCAGATGGCTGTAAAGCAGTCCACCTCCTGTTCCACTTACGCTTGAACCAAGATAGTAGAAAAATAAATACAACGCATTGGCTTGGGATTTGTGCTGATTGGCCACGAGTCCAACCCAACTGCTTGTGATGGAATGACCGCCAAAGAATCCAAAGGCAAACAGGGCGAGTCCGATAATTTTGACCCAAAGTGCTGGATGAACGGTACAGACTGCACCAGCCAGAATAATTCCCAGCGCGATTCCAAGCACATGTGACCTGCCGTACCGATCTGCCAGCCTGCCCATCCAGGTACTGCTGACTGTGCCCATCAGATATACCACAAAAAGACTTCCAACGATAGACTGGCTCAGATGATAGGGTTCACCCGTTAATTCAAAACCGATATAGTTGAACAGGGTCACGAATCCCCCCATCAGGAGAAAACCGAGTCCATACAGGCATAACAGCCTTGGATTGCGACATTGTGACCACAAAAAAGGTATTGGATTTTTGAATCCGGGTGCAGCTTTGACAAAATGACGGGATGGCGGGATGACAAGCCAAAAAATAACGGCTGCACACAGTCCAAGAATACCAATGAAACCCACTGCAGCGCGCCAACTGAACCAATCTGTCACCACACCGCTGATGAAACGGCCGGCCATGCCACCTATCGAATTGCCACTGATATATAGGCCCATGGCATAACCAAGACTTCTAGGTTCAATTTCTTCTGACAGATATGTCATGGCTATCGCTGGCACCCCCGCGAGTGCCACCCCCTGAAGAATACGAAGCAGAAGAAGCTCCGTATATCCCAAGCTGAATGCGCTCAGTAAAGCAATAACAGAAGATATCACCAGTGCCGCTGTCATAATAAAGCGTCGCCCCACAGAATCAGACAAGGACCCGATGAACAGCATCGCCAGTGCCATGGCGATCGTTGTTACCGATAGCGTGAGACTGGCGTGTGCCGGCGTAATGGAGAATGCGTCGCTAATCTCAGGCATCAGGGGCTGGAGGCTGTAGAGCAAAGCAAAAGTGACAAAACCTCCGGCGAACAGTGCAAGGCTAATGTTACGAAACGTCTTAGTTCCCTGCTGAATCATGGATGTTCCAACTTTCTCAGTAAGAAAGCTTCTTGGATCGACTGTGGTCTGATCGCCGGTCAGTGAAGCCTTCCATTTATCGTTATTTAGTGAACAGTTTCCGCTCCATATGGGTCAGAAACTCATAACCATCTGGCGTTACAACAATTGTATCTTCGATTTGGAATCCACCAGCACCTAGCTCGTAATATGGTACCTCAACACATAACACCATACCGGGCTCCAGTATCCGCTGGTCCCCCGGGGAAAGGGTCATATCGTCGTACAGTTCCAACCCGATGGCATGTCCGACATGCTGACGTCGGTAATGCGGAATCCCCTCACGCTGTACGCGAGATACTGCCGCATGGAATACTTCCGACGCCCTGACGCCAGGGCGCACCGTTTCAAGTGCCGTCTCCCATCCACTTTTTACTGCATCAAAATGCTTTTTCATCCAGGCGGTAGGCTCCCCTGCAACAACCGTGCGGCCCGTATCTCCCCAGTAACCTTCCAGCTGTAGGCAAAGATCGAAACGGATCTGATCTCCGGTCTCAATCGTATGAAAATAATTTTCAATGAGTGGCAACGCACTGCGTGGCCCTGCCCCTACCGCTGTCATTGCTGGAGTTCCACCTGCTCGCATCACAGCCAGACGATAATGATCCGCAAGTTGCTTCTCATGAACACCTGCGGCAATCAGGTCAATTAGCTCCTGCTCAATCCGTTCATTTAATTGGGCAGCCTGACGAAGTTGTTCGATTTCAAAAGGTGTCTTGACCAGGCGGATTTCTCGGAACAACTTATATGCAGGAATTACCGGTCTGTCAGGAACCTCCTCCTTGATTCTCGTCAGAATATCGGGAGCGATCCGCATCTCATCGATTCCAATCGGCTGATCTTCGATCTCAAGCTGTTTTAACGCTGCCTTGAGTGCTTCAACAGGACCTGGATGAATAACCGTCGTTTGCAGGAGAGAATAAAAGAGATCAATGTCGTCAGTGGAAGGTTTGCCTTCAATTGAACCTTCCACGAAGAAATCACTGTAGGCAAATATATCTACCCCCGTAATACCGAACTGGGCCACAACGCCCAACCGATTCGTTGGAATGATGATACACGGCTTAGCAGATCTGTCGGCAGGCAGAACCGCATAAATCTGCATGGTCCAGTTGCTTGCACGCAGCTGGGACCCGATGACATAGTGAATGTTCTCCGGAGTAGTTGCGATCAGGGCGCTTAGCCCCTTAGTTTTCATCACTTCTTCCGCCCGGTCCCGGTTCAGACCTGAGCTATGGGATAGATGCTGTGAATTATTCATTTTGATCCAGACCTCCTTTTATTTTCCTGCGACCAAACAAACTTTCAAGTCCTGGTACAGAGCGCAGCACTAGTTTAATCGTCATAAACAGAGCCAGCGCAAACGCGATCAATACAACAGACACCACGGCTATCGTTGGGTCCTGCCATTTCTCCATATACAGGAATAGCTGTATTGGCAGCGTGTAGCTGTCCTGACGGAGCAACAGCAGTGCAGCCTCAACCTGATCGAAAGTGAAGACAAAAGCGATTGAGCCTGACAGAAGCAGGGATAGTCGGAGCTGTGGCAGCGTAATTGTGAAAAAAATGTGCATCGGCCCTGCGCCAAGGTCCGCGGCAGCTTCCCGATGAGCCGGGTGCAGATTAGCTAACGCACTGCCCACAATAGTGAGCACAAATGGAAGTACAATGACCGCTTCACCCAAAATAAGTGCAAACAGTCCGCCTGCAATATGCATTTTTGAGAATAAAATCAGGTATGCAATACCCAGCGTAATTTTTGGCATAACCATCGGAGACACAAAAAATGCCCTTAAGATACCCGAGCCCAGGAAAGGGTATTGCACGATTGCTAGCGCAGCAAGCGTACCTGTAATCAAAGCCAGCAGAACCGCCCCTGTAGAAGCAATAAGGCTGTTCTTGAATG
The DNA here is from genome assembly GCF_037976585.1 of Paenibacillus sp. FSL k6-2145. Taxonomy (NCBI): domain Bacteria; kingdom Bacillati; phylum Bacillota; class Bacilli; order Caryophanales; family Paenibacillaceae; genus Paenibacillus; species Paenibacillus sp. FSL k6-2145. Next base: position 6,020,559 of record NZ_CP150267.1, read on the forward strand.
CATCGAGAAACTGGGTCTGCTCACTCAGATTGGCATACCACTTCAAGGTGAGACCTTCCGGGGGAAATTTGCTGGCTGAACCTGAGCCTACAGATGTCAACATAATCATCAGCAGTGGCAGCAGCAAATAAATCGCTACGGCACCCACAAAGATGTAGAGTAACAGCTTGGTGCCCCTGTTCGACTTAACCATACGCCTGACCTCCCTTACGGGAACGACGGAACATCAACATTTCTGCTCCTTTATTCACAAGCATCGAGACAACGATGGAAGACACAAGCAAGAACAAGCTGGCAACCGCAGCCATCGGCCAGTTGGTATCCAAAGTACGCTGGTATATAAATACCGGAAGTGTCATGACTCTTCCCCCGCCAATCAGTTGAGGTGTGGTGAAGGCGGTGAGACATAGCGTGAACACAATCTGCACCCCGCTTGCAATACCTCTTGCCGATAAAGGCAGGGTAATGGTCAGGAACGTTCGCCAGCTGCCCGCCCCCAAATCCTGAGCAGCTGCCTTTAAGGAAGCATCACTTTGGGACAATACATTCAGGATTGGAAAGACCATAAATGGCAGGAAAATATGGACAAGCGCAACAACAACACCAGTCTCGTTGTATATCATGCTGAATCCTTCCTCGGTAAGCCCCATCCGGATGAACAACCAGTTCATGAAGCCCTGTTTGGACAGTAACAGCTGCCATCCGTAAGAACGTACAACCGCACTGACCAGTAGCGGAAGAAACGTGAGCAGTAGCAACAACTGTTTCATACCAGGCTTCTTTAGACCCGCTATGCAGTAGGCCAGTGGATAGGCAAGCATTAGACTCCATAGCGTAACCTTGAAGGCAATGCGAAATGTCGTGCCAATCAGTTTCCAATAGTAAGGATCAGATAAAAAAGCACGATAGGCCCCCCAATCCCAGCCGCGAATAAGCTTTCCATTCTCATACATATCGAAGCTATATCTGCCAAAGATCAGCAACCCGCCCAGATACACGATGCCCATCAGAGCAAGTGCAGGCAAGAGAAGCAGCAACCGGGTTACCCATGTGCGGTTTCCAAAGGAATACAAATTCACGATCCGTTCCGCGATCCGGTTCATATTCCTGCACCCTGTACATGGTCTTGCATGGGTTCAGATAACAAGAGCGCGTCCTCTGGGTCAAAGCCGATTTGTATTAGCTCACCTGGACTGTAACGTGAAGCTCCCCGCTGATGCAGCATACTGGCCTGAACTAGAAAACCCTCAGCAATCTGCACACTGTATCGAATATTTGCTCCGCCATACACCGCTTCAATCACATGTCCATCCAGCTTGTTCAGGCAGTGAGTTGCATCTTCTCCAAGTCGAATATACTCATTGCGGATCGATAAGGAATGTCGTGCTCCCGCTTTCGGTACAGCATTTCCATCACTGACTTTCACCAGTAATGGCTTGCCGAAGCATTCCACCCGAATTCCATTCACCTCATGTCCCAACACTTCCGTCTCAAAGAGATTGGTATCTCCAATAAACTTGGCTACGAAGCTATCAGCCGGTCTTTCATAGATTTCATCAGGGGTTGCATATTGAAGCAGCTTTCCGGCGCGCATGACGCCAATTCGGTCAGACATATTCATGGCTTCGCTCTGATCATGCGTTACAAAGATAAACGTTCCGCCAAATTCACGCTGTATCCGTTTCAGTTCGCGCTGCATATCGAGACGCAGCTGCATGTCCAATGCAGAGAGAGGTTCGTCAAGCAGCAGCACTTCCGGTCTGTTAATCAGTGCGCGAGCAATGGCGACGCGTTGGGCCTGACCCCCGGACAACTCGGATACAGCACGCCTGCCATAGTCTCCGAGCTGGACCAGATCAAGCATTTCACCTACCTGCCGTTGGATATCGGCTTTTGGTAACTTCTTCACCTTTAGCCCATACGCAATGTTGTTGAATACATCCATATGAGGGAACAGCGCAAGCTGCTGAAAAATCATGTTGCTGTTACGTCCATAGGCCGGAATGCCGGTAACATCCCGGCCTCCCAGCATAATGGTGCCCTGATCCGGTTGCTCAAGTCCGCCAAGCATGCGCAGCAGTGTTGTTTTGCCACAGCCACTCGGACCAAGCAAGGAAACGAATTCTCCCTTTTTCACTTGCAGTGTTACTTGATCAACGGCGACTCGTTCACCATAGGTCTTCGTGACTTCCTTTGTTTCAATGGATATGGTCTCTTGTCCACTGCTCATCTCTGATTCCCTCCCATCGATTCCGGGTCCAGAGCAGAACCCAGAATCGTTGTGTTTCTGGCAACAATCCTTTTATTGAAGCTTTGTTTTCACGAGACGGTCCCATAGTTCTTTCCAGGAAGAACTGTTCTGTGCAAGCACATCCCAGTCTGGATTAATGCCGTTACTTTGCGTTTCGACGGAGAATGAAGGATCATCCTTGTACTTGTCCGGAACTGCAGCTGTCGTACTGGTTACTGGTGTACCCGTTGCTTCTGCGTATTGTGACAGCGCCTCTGCGCTCAACAATTCGTTAATAATTTCGTTTGCAACACGTGTCTGCTCTGGTGTTGAGCCTTTCACTACCTGAAGTGTATACGGGAAAGAGATGGCACCTTCACTCGGATATGCTACGGCGAGTGGAGAACCGCCATCAATCCATGTCTGTGCAACCTGTGCACTGAATGGGGCAATGAGAGCATCACCTGACTCCAGCAGTGCCTTCAGCTGATCATTGGATGAAACCAATGTGCCAATCTGGTCACTGCGATCTGCCCAGAACTGGAAGGCTGGCTCGGGATTATCATAGGATGCGCCAATCTCCTGACCTTTGGTAGCAATCAGTGGAGAGATATAGGAATAGAACATGTAGTCCCAAAGCGCAGTTTTTCCTTTGAACTCCTCGTTATCCCATAGATCGTTCCAGCTGGTAGGCGGCGTTTTCACCAGGTCTTTGTTATACACCAGGGCAAAGCTCGAAACGCCCCAGACCACACCTTTATTATCAGGCTTGTGGAAGGATTCCGGGATATCCTTGATATTGGTCACGATACTTGTATCCAGCGGCTCCCACATGTCATCATTCAATCCTTTTGCCGTCGCATCTGCATTGAAGTAACCGAAGTTAACCACCGGATTGTTGGCATCAGCCTGCTTGCCTGCGACCATTTTTGGGTACATTACCGAATTGGAGGATTCCTCAAAGGTGACTTCAACGTTGGGATGTTCTTTCACATACTCGGCAACCACTTCTTTGGGTACAACATCCTGATTGGAGCCAGCCCAGATAAACATCGTCAGCTTAACTTTGTCTCCGCTTGCTCCTGAAGAGTCGCTCTCTCCGGCAGTATTACTTGAGCTGCCTGCTCCACCGCAGGCCGAAAGCACCAATATACCGGCCAGTGTCAGAGAGGCGAGGCTGAGAAAGCGTTTTTTATTGGATTTGAACATACAAATTCCCCCATCCATGTAGTTGGTTTTACCGATATGACAGAACTAGATAGTCTCCATACACTTGATCAATGCAACCCTATTTGCTGGCGTAAACCTTCCATAATGTCGGATATCTCCCGTGGATCTACAGACAGGGAATCCTTATACTTCTCCTCTACAACGCCCATGGTCTGACGCTTCAGGTAGTCTCTCAGTGCAAGCGGAGCATTCAGCAAGGCCTGATTTAGCGTTACCTGCATCTCATCGCTCCATATGTCTTCAAATTGCTCCCGCGCTTTGCCATAGGCGAATTCCTCCTGCTGGCGTGATCGCTTGGCTCGCATTTGTTCGGTTTTTCTCTCGTTCAGCTCCAGGCCGTCAATCACAACACCGTATAACTCAAGAGCTTTCTCCGTGGATATTAGCCCTCTTCTTACATCATCCAGAACTAGGCGTGGGTCACGTTCAAGTGGATCACCATATCCGCCTCCGCCTTGCGACAAGAACGTAACCGTTTCTCCAGGTTGAAGCAGCAGCTCATCAATTCTTCCCAGATGATGCTCACTTGCGCGCCCAGCATTAAGAATCGCTTCTCCATGTGAACCTACGCCGCCACCGAGCCTGCCCCAAGGCTGGAACTCCATACGCTCCATGTTTCTGGCCGTCATCACCGTATCCGGTGTTAGAATTCTGACACATAAATCAATTCCGCTTCCGCCACGGAAGGTTCCTGCACCTGCCGAGTCGGCACGAAGACCATAATGTTCGATCAACACAGGCATCTCGGATTCCACCGTTTCCGCAGGAATATTCCGAAGATGACCGACCGCAAAATCCATGCCATCAATGCCGTCTTTCATCGGCCTAGCTCCCGAACCTCCGCAGATAGGCTGAATTACTCCCACCTTTTTCTTGCCATCGGATGCATCTGTCATCGCCATCATGACGATGCAGGCCTGTCCAGCTCCTGCAGCGGGAACCATACTGCCCTGAGCTTTTCCCAAAGCACCCGTGATGACGTCCATAAGCCGGATAAAGGTCGCAGCACGTGCTCCAACTGCTGCCATCGGCTCCGGGTTGAGTACGGAAGCAGGCGGCGCGTAATTTCGCACCATGCGAATCATACCCGAATTCCACGGAATGGTCGGATCGAGGGTACGGAAATAACGAATGAGTGCTGGCACCAGCATGTAATGCCCCTGTTGGTTGTGGGTGGGAATGTTGAATGAAGCCCTGACCTGAGGATCGGTGCCGCTAAAGTCCAGATGAATGTCACTGCCTGCAATCGTCATTTTGCAGCGCAGCCGGATTGGATATCCCCCTGGCCCTTTCTCCAGATAGTCCCAGAAGTCATAGGAACCGTCCGGGATATCCTGCACGATAGCACGTGCCTTCAGCTCGGCGTATTCCAGCAATTGTTCGATGCCCTGCTGAATTTTTTCCACACCATAACGTGCAATGAGTTCCTCAAGCCGCTGCTCTCCCCGATTCAATGCAGCCATAAGTGCTTTGAGATCACCGAGATTTTGCTCCGGAATTCGGCTGTTGTCCAGAAACATGCTCAGGATCTGCTCGTTCAGAACACCAGCTTCATACAGCTTGACTGGTGCGATTCGAATGCCTTCCATATGAATATCGTAGGCGCTGGGAGATACGCTCCCCGGTACCTTGCCGCCCACATCGGATGAATGAACAAAGCACATGCCGTAAGCGATGATTCGCCCTTCGTGAAAATAAGGCTTGATGAGATGAATGTCTGGAAGGTGTGTGACCATGCCTTTAGTGGAATAAGGATCATTACATATGACGAGATCCCCTTCTTTCCAGTCTTCTATGCTGTTAATGGTCGCAGCAGCAGGGATGCCCAGGGACAGATTGTAACCCGTCTCCAGCGGTGACCCGAACGTTTCCCCGGATGGAGATAAGAGGTAGGTTCCAAAATCGCCCGTTTCTTTGACAAAAGCGGTGAATCCTGTGCGCAGAACAACATTCGCCATTTCTTCCACGGCAGCTTGAATCCGGTTGTTAAAAATCTCAAGAAAGACCTTGTCGCCGATCATGCTTCCACCTCCCCAATCACGTTCCCGTGGCCATCCCGGTATACTTTATATCCAGGCGGGATAAAGATCGTTGTATCATATTCCTCCACAATAACGGGCCCAGGGATGGGAGCATCCACCGATGGAATCTGTCCCCTTTTCAGTACCTTGGCTGTCTGCTGTACATGGTCAAAGGTTATGATCCTTTCTTCTGCTGTACTCTCGTCGAATGGCAAATCTGCCGGAGCTACCGTGTTATGGGTAGGCAAAACACCAACAATGGTCGCTCTGAGACTTACAAACATAACCTCTGCCTCTGGCTGACTAATGCCAAACACGTTTTGGTAAGACGTATGGAATTTAATCCCTGCCTTCTTGGGATCTTCAATTTCTTCCAATGTCAGCGTGACCTCGAGATCAAAGGCCTGTCCCTCATATCGCATATCCGCACTGTATAGGCAATAAATATTGTCCAGCTTGACACCACCACGGGCTTCCTCATCGACCCAGCTACGTCCCTGGTTTTCCAATTCAGTGAAAAGAGATCTTAATTCACCAGACTCCAGAGTCTGGGTACTTTTGTGTAACGTATGAACGAAATCATTGCGAAGATTGGCAACCGTGCAGCCCATGGCACACAATGTTCCCGGAGATGGCGGGATCAGTACTCTGCCGATACCTACCTCGCGTGCCATCAAAAAAGCATGCATCGGACCAGCTCCACCATATGCGAGCAACGTAAAATCGCGGGGATCAACACCCTTGCGAGCCATTAGGGGAGAAAATTGGGCATACATATTGGCGGTTGCCACATCAAGAATGGCTTGCGCAGTCTGTTCGACATTCAGACCAAGCTTCTCTCCCAGATTGGAAAGAGTACGCTCTGCAAGTTCGGGATACAGACGCATTTGTCCCCCAAGGAAACGGTCAGCGTGCAGGATACCGAGCTGTAGATAAGCATCTGTGGTTGTCGGCTCTTCTCCCCCACGCTGATAACAGGCTGGACCGGGATTGGCTCCCGCGCTGCGCGGCCCCACCTTGAGTACGCCTACGGAATCAAGCCAGGCAATTGAACCACCACCAGCTCCTATAGCCGTTACATCAACAGCAGGAATGATGACAGGAAAATCTCCAACCTTGTTCTCAGAAGAATAACTCGGTTCTTTGTCAATGAGGGCAACGTCAACGCTTGTCCCACCCATGTCAAATGTGATGACCTGATGAATGCCAGCTCGTTCAGCAATATGGGTCGCGGCGATTACACCGGAAGCAGGCCCGGACAGAAGCGTACGTACCGGCTCATTAGCCGCTCTGGCAGCCGTCATAATTCCACCGTTGGACATGGTCGACAGCAAGTTGGCTTTGAGGCCGTATGCCTGAATCCCTTCTTGCAGACGCAGGAAGTAAGACCCCATCCGGTCACCTACATAAGCGTTCATGGCCGTTGCGAGTGTTCGTTCGAACTCACGCTGTTGTGGCCAAATGGCGCTGCTTCGGCAGATGAACAGTTGCGGATAACGTTCCCTGATCAGATCTTCCGCAAGCTGCTCATGAGCGGGATTCACATAAGCATGTAAAAAGCTAATCGCCAAAGCGGTAACGCCATCCTCCACCAACTCATCCACCGCTTGCAACAGTTGTTCCTCATTCAGTGGCTGGAGTATGCCCCCACTCGCAATGACCCGTTCATCGACTTCCTTAACGCGATGTCTCGGTACCAGCGCATCGGTCTTGTCACCATACAGATTGGTTGTATCCTCAAGTCGCAACCGGCGGATTTCAAGAATGTCACGGAATCCTTTAGTGACCAGCAGACCTGTAACTGCGCCATTTCGCTCAATCAACGTGTTTACGCCAAGCGTGGTTCCATGCACAAACAGATCAATCTCACGAATGTTCACACCATTCGCCTTGAGTTGATCAAGTGCGTTAAAAATCGCCTGTTCCGGAGCTGTTGCAATCGATGGCGTCTTGAGCGCCGCAATCACGCTGCCCTGATGGTCCATCACCAGCGCATCTGTGAAAGTACCTCCGATATCTATGCCTAAACGGTAGATTGTGTCCACAAGCTCAACTCCTTTATCACAGGGTCTCATTCTAAGGTAAGTTATTGGTTTTGCATGGCGAAATAACGTTTGACATCATCGATCATTTGGTTGATATGATTCACCATTGCCGCTTCAGCCTGCTCCGGAGAGCCTGCTACTATAGCATCCAGAATCTGCTGATGATCCACAACTAATTCACTTCCTACTCTCCGGCGAATATACGCGGTTTCCAGAAAATCGCGGCTTGTCTCCCATACCAGTTCAACCGCGTGCAGAAGAATTTGGTTTTGCGCAGCATAAGCCAGCAATCTGTGAAACTCCCGGTCCTCCTCGTATGGTATAATATTCTTGGAAAGCAATTCATGCTGGTTGGCAATAGATGCTTGCAACAGTACTATGTATTCTTTCGAGGCACGTTGTGCTGCCAGGGAAGCGATCTCCCGCTCAAGCGCCCTTCTGGCAACGAGAACATCTAGCAGAGCCTTTTCCCCGGAATGGTTCAGCATCTGAATTAACTGTGAATTCACGCTTTGTTGCTGCAAATCTTTTTCCAACGTCTTCATTCGATCCAGACCCTGTTCGGTCAAAGTCCTTCCCTTGCGACCTTCCAGAACTGTAAAACCTTCAACATCCATCTCCATAAGTCTTCTTCCGATGGTTGCCTGACTCAGACCATACGTTTTGCCCAAAGTATGAACCAACGTACTGGCCCCGATGGGAGCATTAGCGTCTCGAAGCTGCTTTAGCAGTTCGTATTCCAACTCCATTTCGTTTAGCTCAGGACCCACTGATTTCACCCCTCTTAGATACTTAATTGTTTTTTAATCTTCTTCTTAGTTGTTACTCACTGATGATTAACGTTAGTATACCTTGCAGGCATCACAATTTCAACAATTCTCATCAAATTAGTACGAATTATTTCCTCAGCTATACTCTGCGCTTTTTCAAATCAAAATTAAAATTAAAAAAGAGCATTTCACATCCTTTATTCCAGCGTTTAACTGAAGGATGCAATCTGCCCTTAATATAGCAATCTTTTCAGGACTTGAGTTGTTGCAATAACTGCACACGGTAGGCTTCACTTTCAAGGGATTGAATTTCCTTATATTCTTCAGCAGTTAACACTTTGGGTTCCCCGGCTGCCTTGGCGATCATATATACCTTCGCGCTTTCTTCCACCACCTGAGTGCGGTAATAGGCTTCGCGGAGGTTTTTGCCGGTCGTAACCAATCCGTGATTGACGAGGATAAGTGCCGTATGTTCTTCTACCTTGGCTGAGACTGCATCGGCAAGTTGCTTCGTTGTTGGCAGAACATATGGAACGAACCCGATATCGCCCACCAATGCAGACTGATCAGGGAACAAGTGTGGCAATTCATCGAAAACAAGACTAAGTGCGATCGTATATGCCGGATGCGTATGCACAATGGCTTGGATCTCAGGATTCACACGATAGCTGTACAGATGCATCAATACTTCGGAAGAAGGGCGTGTTGCTCCCGCACGAGTCTCTCCTGTCTCGATATCAATGGCGATCCATTCGTCAGGCTCCAGATCCTCAAGTGCATAACCACTCGGAGACAACAACATCGTTCCCCCAGAGCGAGCGCTCAGATTCCCACCGGGTCCTACCACTAGCCCTTGGGCAACTGCTCTGCAAGCATATTTCGTCAACTCTTCCCTTATTTGCTGTTCAGACATGTTGCTCACCACTCCTCATACTTTTCTTTTTAGCATTTTGCGTTAATGCTCATTGCATTGAATCTGTTCATTACCTTTTGATTTGATTCAGACTTTGGTAGTTTTCATAAGCTTCCTGCCACAGCTCTGTATCCTCAGGTTCGTAGGTCTCGGGGGAAAAGGAAGCAGCCATGACCTCCCGTACCTCGGCCAAGCTACTCACTTCACCATGTGCAAGGAATTGCAGCATGCAATTCCCGGCTGAAGTCGCCTCTGCCGGGCCTGCCACCACCGGGACACCGGCTGCATTGGCTGTAAACTGGCATAATAGTCGATTGTGTACACCGCCACCAACCATATGAATGACACGAGGTCTTGTACCTGTAATCAACTGCAGTTCATCCAGCGTCTGTCTGAATTCCAGTGCAAGACTTTCCAGAATACAGCGCACAATCGCTCCAGTCGTTTCAGGCACAGTCTGTCCGGTGAGACTGCATTGTTGCCGTATTCGTTCAGACATATTTCCTGGCGCCAAATACACGCCATCTCCCGGCGATACATAACTTTGATGCGGCGTTGCCAAGGTAGCCAATTGAATCAGTTCTTCATGTGTAAAAAGTTGATTCTCCCGCTCCCATTGCCGTTTGCATTCCTGCAGCAGCCACAAGCCTGAACGATTTTTCAGGGTACGTACTTTGCCATTCACGGTCCCTTCATTGGTGAATCCTAATGCACGACTTCGGTCATCCAATACAGGCGTATCACGCTCCCCCCCCATAAGAGACCAGGTTCCACAGCTGATAAAAGCAAAATCCGAATCCATCGCAGGAATCGCTGCCAAGGCAGATGCGGTATCATGTGATCCCACAGAGACTACCTGCATCGGTCCAGTCCGTAACTCGGCGCACAACTCATTTGTTAGATCGCCCAGCACGGTTCCGGGTTGAACGAGTTTTGGAAATAATGTTTCCGGTATACCGAGACGCCCGATCAGATGTTCATTCCAACGCGCCTCGCCTGCATGCAACAGCCCGCTGGTACTTGCAATCGTATACTCACAAGCCTGCTGACCGGATAGATAATAGTGAAATAAATCCGGCATAAATAACATGCGCACATCCGGACGCAAACCTTCGGCCTGCTCTCGTACACTGCCTAGCAGTTGGAATACCGTATTGATCTGCTGCGGCAAAACCCCGGACATGGCATACAGTTCTTCTTCTTTCACCATGTACAGAACCTCTTCCATCCACTGCTCATTGCGTGCTTCCCGATAGTGACGTGGGTTCGAGCACAACCTTCCGTCACCATCCACCAGTCCATAGTCCACTCCCCATGTATCCACAGCTATAGAACGGACCGATGGAGAGACGCCTTGCGTCCCTTTCACAATGCCTTGTTTTAATTCATGAAAAAGTCGCAAGAAATCCCAATACAATCCGTCCCCCAGCTGCACGGGTTCATTGTTGAATCGATGCACTTCTTGTAACGAGAGTCTGCTTCCATCAAAAGAACCCCGGACTACGCGTCCACTCCCAGCGCCGTAATCAGAAGCAAGCACATGTGTTGCTTGATTGCCCATTCTACCAAGCCTCCTTAACTCTACGCGATAAGCCGTATTCGAGTTCTGAACACAGCTTTCAAGAGAACGCCATGTTACCTCATTTCACAAGGAACATGGCGTTTGACAGGAATGGAACTTTATTTTAACGATACAACGGGCCAAACACACTGCAAGCACGGTAGTCTGCACTCTCCGGCTCACTTGTGCCGAACAATCCCCATGCACGCGGACGGAAAATTTCCGTTTCAGGGACATTATGCATATTGACCGGTATGCGAAGCATGGAAGCAAGTGTAATCAGATCAGCACCGATGTGTCCGTACGAGATGGAGCCATGGTTGGCGCCCCATTGATTCATGACCTCGTATACGGAAGTAAACGCTCCCGATCCGGTTAGAACAGGAGCAAACCAGGTGGATGGCCAGGTTGGGTCTGTCCGCTGATCCAGCGTATCATGCACATCTTCAGGCAGATCGACCGTGTAACCCTGAGCGATTTGCAGCACGGGTCCCAGTCCTTTGACCAGATTCAGACGTGTCATCGTTACAGGCATACCGCCTTTGGTCAGGAAATCCGCTGAATAGCCGCCACCGCGGAAATACTCTACGGATGCCGGTCTCCACGATGTTGCTTTCAGGCAGTCCTGAACTTCCTCATCTGTAATTTCCCAGAATGGCTTGAGGACAGGCTTCCCGTCTCTGGACTGTTGTCCTGTGCCATCCAAAGCTGCGGAACCGGAGTTAATCAGATGCAGAATGCCATCCTTCGCGTTTCCTTCCAACTGGTGCCCCGTCACACGCTGTACTGAATCCGGGCTCCAATACGTACGCACATCAGCGAAGATCTGTGCCGTATGTGTAAGCAGCGAACCGAATAACATCGATACCCCGTTCAGGCTGTCATTCTCCGTTGCAACCAGATAAGGCGCACGTTTGCCATTCCAGTCAAAGGAAGAATTTAATATCGACTCCAGAAAATCTCCGTTCGGAGAATGATCCGTCCACTGCCGTTGTCCCTGGAAGCCGGATACAATTGCGTGGTGACCCATCGATTCCTCTGTAAAACCAAGCTCTGCCAATCTTGGATTGCCAGCCATCAAGTCACGCACGATTTGGGTCATTTTCACAACCGTTTCCCATTCGTACTCTTTGCGTTTACGATCTGTTTGCAGATGGGCAGCGTTGTTGTCCGGACCTTCGCTACAATTCTCCTTCACCCAGGCCAGTGCGAGCTTATACTCCTCAGGATCGTAGATTTCTTCTTCGATCCGGCGAGTGAGTTCGCTCATATCCACGTATTCATTGCGCATGCCCAGATACTCCTGGAAAAATGAATCGTTCACAATAGAGCCTGCAATCCCCATGGAAACTGATCCAATGGACAGATACGCTTGCCCTTTCAAGGTAGCGGCTGCAAGCCCCGCACGGCTGAACCGGAGCAATTTCTCACGCACGTCATCGGGAATGGTTGTATCCCCGCCGTCTTGCACATCCTCTCCATAGATCCCAAAGGCCGGAATCCCCTTCTGTGCATGGGCAGAGAGTACTGCTGCCAGATATACTGCACCTGGACGCTCAGTTCCGTTAAACCCCCAGATAGCTGTAGGAATGGATGGCGACATGTCCATCGTTTCCGTACCATAACACCAGCACGGTGTCACGGTAATCGTTACGCCCACGTTAGAACGGCTGAATAGTTCTGATGCTGCGGCCGCTTCGGCCACTCCGCCAATACAAGTCTCGGCCACAACACATTCCACCTCGGACCCGTCAGGATAACGCAGTTCGGCTGCAAGCAGTTCCGCAACAGATGTTGCCATCCGCATCGTTTGTTCTTCCAGTGACTCCCGAACACCCTTGCGTCTTCCATCAATCGTGGGACGAATACCAATCTTGGGGAAAGCCTGCTTATTACGATAATCCTGATGTGTCATACTGGAATGTCCTCCTTCAATTCGTTTCATAGAGTTTGGGTTGAATTGAGAAACCTTCTGTCTGATCCATATGCATTGATTGGAATGAGATAATGACGGAAATACAACCGATACCCGAGTGGCACACAAGAGCTACATACACAGATTATCAAGAGCTCTACTTGAGTGTTGAATGCGTTTACATATTTTTAAAAATAACAATAAACCACTTCATCAATTAGCTATGTATGTAGTTCCTCTATTCAGAAAATGGAACGTGCATGAGCGAATTCAACGAAATGGTTTATGTAGTAAATACGTTTAGAACCCTTTAGGGTTATCGGTAACCCTAACATAGCATGAGCCTATCTTGCTGTCAATTGGCATTATCCTATAGAATGGTAAGACTATGTTGCGGAAAGGTTAGATTCTAATGATTACCATTTACGATATTGCCAAAAAAGCCAACGTCTCCGCCATGACGGTCTCCAAGGTCATTAATCATACAGGCCGCATAAGTTCCGCGACACGTGAACGTGTGCAACAGGTGATCGACGAACTGGGTTACATCCCGAACTCCAATGCACGCAGCCTTGTGCTTCAACGAACCCAGATGCTTTCCCTGCTCATTACGGATATTACCAACCCTTTTTATACAACACTGGCCCGTGGTGCTGAAGATGCAGCCCATCTTCGTGGGTACCGTCTTTTATTCGGCAATAGTGACGAGGATTACAACAAAGAAAAGGATTACGTGGATGCGATTCTGTCTACTCGTGTGGATGGTGTACTCTATGCTCCAGCGGGGGATCGTTCTCTTCCTCATCTGAAACAGCTGCAGGAACGTCACATTCCGTTTGTCTTTCTTGATCGCACCGTACCTGGCATTACGTCAGATATGATTGCCGGAGATAGCCGGGAAGGCGCGATTGAGCTGATCCGCTACCTTGTGCAATTGGGGCACCGGCGCATTGCACTGGTCAATGGTTCTTCTGAGGTTTCTACCGCCAGACTGCGGGAGGAAGGTTATGTAGCGGGTTTGCGTGAGGTCGGAGCTGATATCGATCCCGAGCTTATGCTTCGAACCGGGTACCGGAATTTCAGTGATGACGAGGGACTGGATCGACTACTCTCTCAACCGGAGCAACCAACAGCCATTTTTGCAGCCAACAACATGCTGGCGATTGGGGTCATTCGGCTTTTGCGCAAACGGGGACTGCGTGTGCCAGAAGACATCTCCGTCGTGTGTTTCGACGATCTGGATCTGGCTTCTGCTTTTGATCCTTTCCTAACTGTAGCTGCACAGCCAGCATATGACTTTGGGTTTCAGGGCGTACATATGCTGATTGACCGGATTGAAGGCAAGGCCCCTTCCGAAGCCCAAACCGTCATTCTACCATCAGAACTGCGCATACGTGCTTCAGCCACTGCCCCACGTGAGCAAAAATAGAGTTAAGCACGTGAGTTGACTAAATATTATCGTGTAAATGATTAGTCCCACTTATCTGGATTAGTTCCCGTTCAAATTCGAAAAATGTACAACATAAACAGGGTGCACCGGAGATTACGCTCTGGTTGCACCCTGTTTGATGTTCATTCGTTAGAATGACCCGTTCGTCCGAACCGATTGGTTCGTCAGGTTCATTCAGTTTCATTTTGGTTCCATCCGAGCCGATATTCTACCGCTCCGACTGTAATGCAAGAGCGACCTCACGAACGAGTCCCGGGAACCATTCCATCAGAGGTTCGAACGTATACCCCGCTTGTTCTGCCTTGGTTGTCTCCATCGTCCATGATTGCTCAATTCCGAAGGGTGACATGTCCTCTTTTACGGTTTCCGTGAGGATCTGGGACTGCATACCCGTGACCGTCTCGATCAGATGTATCATGGCTGACAGCGTAATCGCACCCTTGGAAGCTGCATTCACCGGACCAGTAATGGACGAATGTCCAAGCCAAGCGAGAAATCTTGCCGCTTCGGTGGAATTGATAAATCCAATCTCCGCATCCGGATTTGGCATGCCAATCGGTTTTCCTTTTTGCACATGTTCAATATGAAAATGAAGTCTTCTCGTATAATCATCAATCCCGAGTACAATGGGAATGCGCATCGCCACAACTGGGAAATCCGCTTCCTGGAAAAATACAGCCTCCGCAAGCCGTTTGCCTTCTCCATACGAAAAATCCGCCGCACTCCCATACTGTAATGGATATGTATACGGGTCAAAATCCGTTTCCTTAAATCCAGGTCTGGGATCACCGTACACCGAGAGTGTGGATGTCAGAACGTATCTTTTGGTGCGACCTGCAAAAGCTTCACATGCCGCTTTCGCTGCATCCGGTGAATAACAGATATTGTCGTACACAACATCCCACATGTCTGTCTGCGCAACCTCTGCCAGAGATTCCGGGTCTTCACGATCCATCTTGATTCGGTTTACTTCGGGTCCGAAGTCAACATCCGTTTTACCACGAGTTGCGACTGTGATCTGAGACTTCCCTTCCCACAGCAAGTGATCCACCAGACGTTTACCAAAAAAACGTGTACCCCCAAGTATAAGAACTTTATTCATCCGAAAAACCTCCTATCATGTTCGATTATGTTTAACAATTTGAAGCATGGTGTGAGCGTTCCGTTGAAACTCATATGCTGTTGGTTCTTCGGATACCGTGTACCCAAGCTCTTCAAGTATTAATTTTAATTCATCCATGTGTTTGTAACGTTCGCCAGACAGATCCACTGTTGGAAAAATGCGAACCTCTCGTTTGGTCACACGCAGCAGTTCCATCACGGTTGCAACATGAAAATCAACATCCAATCGATCCGCATACGTAAACAGGAAATGGGCGGATAACGTCAGATCGAATTGTTCATCCGCAAAGGGTAGATCCGGGAGCACAGACGCCACATAACGGTCAGGAAACATTCTCATATCTGCGATGCAATCTGTGATGGCACGAGTTCGTTCTTCCTTTAACCCCTGGACTGATCCAAATTGATCCCACACATATATGCCTTGCACCGGTTCCATCTGTTTCATCGTATGCTCAATGTCCTGAAATCCCTTTACTTCAAGCTCGTCGATCTCGTATTTGTAGGCCATATCCACGGCCACGGGATCAGCACCCAACTTGCGCGCCTGGCTACTGAACGAACACGCTCCACCTGGACAATCCAGAATGGACTTGCCTGTAAGATCCTCCACAGTCAGGTTGAACATCTTCATATATTCCTCGAAGGTTCTTCCTATGAAAACAATTTGTTTCAGTTCCAAACCACCAGAATCATTGAACTCCTGATCTTCTCGGCTGTTCTTCTGACGCTCTCTACTGTTGCTCTGCTCATCTCTACTCATCTCGTCTCAGCTTCCTTTCCTGCGCTTGAATCAATCGTTAGGGAACACAAGCCCAATCTGCTTCCGAATCTGATCCATGACCTGCATCGTAACATAGGAGCGTTCATATGTGTTCATGTCAGACTCCTTTTTGCCTTCCTGAACCAGATTCACGAACTCCTCCACTTCATAATACATCGCCGGATGGTTTTGTTCGACTGTGAGCTGCTCCACCGTACCGTCATTGTAACGTATCTCTGCATGTTCCGGTGAGCCAATCTTGTCAATGATGATGCTGCCCAGTTCCCCCATAATTTCGCTTGGTACATGAGAGTTGGAGATTTTGGAGTATGTAACGACCGCATCCATCCCATCATAGTCCAGCAGCACACTGCCTTGTCCATCCACGCCGGATTCCAGCATCATCGCTTGGGACTGAACCCGGTCAGGTGCACCGAACAATGTAATCAATGGATAGAGACAATACACACCGAGATCCATTAACGCCCCATTAGCGAGTTCAGGTTTGAACGCGTTCAGGACGATGCCTTCTTTGTACTTGTCGTAACGCGAAGAATACTGAGAGTATCCTGCTACGTATTTGCGGACAGGACCGATTTTATGCAGGTTAGACTGCACCATTTTGAACTGGGGAACAAGAGTAGATTTCATCGCTTCCATGAGCAGAACCTGATGTTCTCGTGCTGTATCGATAATACTCCGAACTTCGGCGCTATTTGCAGCCAGAGGTTTCTCGCACAATACGTGTTTACCGTTTCTCAGAAAAAGCTCAGCCTGCTCTGCATGAACCGTATTCGGTGTTGCAATGTAGACTGCATCAATCACATCACTTGCCGCCAACTCTTCCAGATCGGTGAAGCGGTGTTCAACATCATATTTATCTGCGAATGCATTAGCCTTATCTTCAGTTCTTGAATACACGGCGGTTAATTTAAAACCTTCAACCTGTGCTGCGGCTTCAAGAAGCCTTTCTGTAATCCAGTTGGTACCCACTACGCCAAAACGAACCATGCTTACCTACCTCTTTCATCTATAAATTTCATTTGAGATATAAACCTGTATACCATCTTGTATATTGTAGCTCATATTTCGTTCAGATTGAAGGAAGGTACTTTATCCCAGATATTGATATCTTGCTTTTTAAGTTGAAACTTCGTCCATCCCTTGGAATCAGGGGTATAATTAGAGATGAGGTGATCACCGTGGAAAGTCCAGATCAAGATCGCATACTGCCTAATTCTATAGATGAAAAATACTGGCATGCCATCATCCACAACGATAATTCTTATGATGGAACGTTCTTTTACGGTGTGCAGACAACGGGGATCTTTTGCCGACCTTCCTGTAAGTCCAGAGCACCCAAAGCTGAAAATGTGCTGATATTTCAACATGTTGAAGAAGCATTGGCGCGAAAGTTCAGACCCTGCAAACGTTGTAAACCAACAGGCGAGCGGGTACCTGATCAGGAGTGGATATACGGAATCACGGATTACATCGAACATCATTACGCCGAACCTCTAACCTTGGATGTCCTTGCCACTGTAAGTCATGGCAGTCCTTATCATCTGCATCGTGTGTTCAAGCGAATTACAGGCCGCACACCGGTTCAATATATACAGGAAAAACGAATCACCGAAGCCCGGAAGCTGCTTGAACATACCAGACACACCGTCACCGATATTGGCCGCCATGTCGGTATACCTAACTCAGCTTATTTCATTACTGTATTTCGCAAACACACAGGTCTCACACCTGCACACTACCGCGAAAGGCATGAGAACTTATGAAGACGAATCTTACTTACAAAATACCCAAAACGTTACTCAACAAGGGGACAGGGTTCCTTCATGGATATACACATACACTGAATCCTTACACAGGCTGCGCCTTTGGTTGTTCCTATTGTTATGTCAGACAGATGCCTGTCTCCTTATTTCGCAAAGAGGATTGGGGGAGTTGGGTGGATGTGAAACAGGAGGCTTCTCGAATATTCGCCAAAGAATTGCAGCGTGCCTTAATGAAAGGGAAAGTCACTCTGTTCATGTCATCCAGTACAGACCCGTATCAACCCGCCGAATACAAGGAGTGTATCACGCGTTCATTGCTTGAAACGATGGTGCAGTATCCTCCTGATTTCGTATTAGTCCAGACCCGCAGCCCACTCGTTACCCGAGATATAGATCTGCTACAGAAGTTAGGTGACCGGGTTCGGGTCAGCATGACGGTGGAGACGGATCTGGACGATATGCGCAAGCATTTCAGTCCTTCCGCTCCCCCGATTGCAGGTCGCTTACGTGCATTGGAACAGTTGCGGGATGCCGGAATACCCACGCAGGTTGCGATTGCTCCCGTATTACCCAGCAGTGAACAGTTTGCAGCCATCTTGAGACCTCTGGTTCAGCGTGTATGCATTGACGATTATTTCATGGGTGATGGTAGCGAGGGCAAGCGCACCCGTCGACTCGGTATGGAGTCGCTCTATCAGCAAGTAGGGATGGAGCACTGGTATCATCCAGATGCGTATCAGACTGTGGTTCAGCGGATGAAAGACTATTTTGCCGAGGATGAAATCTGGATCAGTCAGGCGGGATTTGAGCCTTAAATAGTTATATAAGTTGAACTAAAGAATATTTACACTGGCCATTCCGATGACAGAACAACCTTCCAATCGCTGTTTATCCCAATTTTTTTGATTTAATAAAAAACAGCCCCTTTCCTTGTTCAAAGGAAAAGGGGCTATTTATCATGACATAAGCCATGATGGCTATCTTATTTATCCAATGTATACAATGGCAGGTCCACCGGCAACGCAGCCGGGCGCTGACATGAACTTTTCATCTGGTAGAATGTCTGTTCATCTGATGAATCATGGAATGCCCACATGGCCTCAAGAACATGGTATGCCAGTTCCCCACTTGCCCGGTGTGCACGTCCGCTATTAGCTGCATAGGCCATATCTGCCACACCAATCCCGCGTGTATTTTCCTGATACCCTGGGAGAAGCGGAACTTCCGTCCATTCATGCTCACCTAACAAACGGTAACGAACGGGACCGCCAAAGGTATTGGGGTCAGGCACCTGTAATGTACCGTGCGTGCCATATATCTCAATCGGTGGCAATGTACTTCCGCCAAATACGTCAAAACTCGTAATCAGTGTGCCAATGGCCCCCTGTTCAAACTGTAACAGACCGGTAACGTGAGTTGGAATTTCGACGGGAACCGTCTGGCCTCTCTTTTTCTCACTCGTAATCGTGCGCTCTTCCATCGCTTTACCTGTCATACCCGCAATCGACTTGATCGGGCCCATCAGTTGAACCAATGCCGTGAGATAGTACGGACCCATGTCAAACATTGGTCCACCACCAGAGGCGTAATAAAACTCAGGATCGGGATGCCAGTGCTCATGACCACGGCTCATCATAAATGCGGTCGCCGCCACCGGTTTGCCGATGACCCCTTCCTCCACCAATTGAAGTGAAGTCTGGATACCCGAACCGAAGAACGTTTCTGGTGCACAACCCACAAGTAATCCTTTACGCTTTGCTGTTTCGAGCACGGCCTGCCCTTCTTCACGGGTAACAGCGAGTGGTTTTTCTACATAAACATGTTTGCCAGATTCAAGTGCCCGCAAGCATACATCCGCATGAACGGAAGGAATCGTCAAGTTGATGATCAGCTCAATCTCGGGATCAGCCAAGATTTCGTCGACGCTGTATACGTTAGGCACGTTATAGGCAGCAGCCTGCTCTTCGGCACGTTTCCGATCAAGATCCGCAACAGCAACAAGTTCCAGCACCTCGAACCGGTGACAGTTTTCCATATAAATACCGCTGATTTTACCGCAGCCAATAATGCCTACTTTCATTGTTTTCATGCCTGTGGCTCCCTTCGCCGTGGATCAGAATGTTTATCCATTGAGGATGAATGGTTAACACTGAAGTTACGTTTGCAATCAAACTACAATCTCATTAGTTCTGGTTGTCCGCCATACCTGTGTACACTTCGGTTGCTGAACTTACTCGACTCTTGGCAAGTTCTTTGCCTGCTGCTGTCCATTTGAATCCACTGCGCATCATTTCAGTCACGGGTTTCATGTCTACAATGTCTGCATGGTGTCCCAGTGAGTTGTAGAATACCCGTCCTGCGCCCCATCTTTTCGTCCAGACAACAGGCATATCTACGGGGCCATTCGCCGCATGCGGACCAGTCACCACTGGGAAACGAGTTGTTGCCAACACTTCCACTGCCGGATCTACGTGCAGGTAGTACTGTTCACTTTTTACCTGAAAATCTTCAATATGATCCAATAACGGGCTAGAGCCACGCTTCATGTTTACCATGTACTCCACACCATCATTGCCTGGATGAGCAACCCATTGTCCACCCGTCATAAACTGCCAGTCTACGTTATTTCGGAAGGCATCACACATCCCCCCATGAAGACCAGCCAAGCCCACACCGCTCTGGACAGCCGCTGATACGTTATTGACGAGTTCTTGCTCAATCTGTCCCATTGTCCACAACGGCACGATCAGATCCAGACCCATCAGCTTCTCTGCATCCGCATAAGACTCCAACGTATTTGAGACTTCAACCTCGAACTGCTCTTCCTTCAAAATACGTTCAAAAATCGCTGCTACCTGCTCCGGTTCATGTCCATCCCAGCCGCCCCATACAATCAGTGCTTTACTCATCGTTTATTCACTCGCTTTCGCCTAGTTTAGTTGTGTTCAACCTTATTTCTGACGTCACTGTCTTGCTTGCTCACATCTCTTCAAGCGTCACCCAGCGCCGTTCTGTTACCGAACGTTCTACCGCTTCCAGTACAGCCTGACAAGCGACCCCATCGTGGAAACTCGGTGATGGTTGGCGTCCTTCAGAGATTGCTGTTACCAGCTCCAGCATTTCATGGGTGAACGTGTGCTCGAATCCAATCGTATGTCCGGCAGGCCACCAAGCTTCAGCATATTTATGTGCGGGATCGGTTGCCAGTACACGGCGGAACCCCTGTACGTCCTCTTCATCCTTTGTAAAATACACTTCCAGTTCGTTCATCCGTTCAAAATCAAATCGTACACTGCCGAGACTGCCGTTAATCTCAAACGAGTTTGTACTCCGATGCCCCGCTGCAAAACGTGTAGCCTCGAAGCTGCCCAGCGCCCCTCCTGCGAATCGTGCCAGGAACAACGTAGCGTCGTCGACGGTCACTTCTCCTTTCGGTGCATCCGCATTCGAACTGCCCTTTGCACTCAGACCGGTCATCTCAGCTGCAAGCGGTCGTTCTTTGATAAATGTTTCGCTCATGCCGATGACTTCCTGGAATTCACCAACGAGGAAACGAGCCAGATCGATTAAGTGTGCGCCCAGATCCCCATGGGAACCAGAGCCAGCCACTTCTTTTTGCAAACGCCATACCAGCGGGAACGAAGGGTCCATGATCCAGTCCTGCAGGAAAAAAGCACGGAAATGATAGATTTTACCCAATCGTCCACTCTCCACCAGATCTTTGGCCAACTGCACCGCTGGTGAGAAACGATAATTGAACCCGACCATATGGGCTACTCCAGCATCCTCTGCTGCCTGAAGCATCTCACGCGAATCCGCAAGCGACAGGGCCAGTGGTTTCTCACAAAACAGATGTTTACCCTGACGAGCCGCTTCCAACGCAATTTCCTTATGGGCATCACTTGGTGCATTAATATCAATCAGATCGATATCATCCCGCTTCACTAGTTCACGCCAATCAGTCACACTTTCGGACCAGCCAAACTGATTCGCTGCCTCCTGCACTCCCTGCTCGTTACGTCCACAGATCACAGACATCTCAGGCTGCAGCGGAGCAGACGGGAAAAACATCGGCAGACTGCGATAGGCATTACTGTGGGCCTTCCCCATAAACTTGTATCCAACCATTCCGACACGAAGACGATTTGACATGGTCATTTCCTCCTTTGGAATAATAAAAAGTCTTTCAATATGTGTACCAATAAACTATTGACGGATAGAAGAAGCACGGATGATCAGTTCGGTAGGCAACAACGCTCTCGCTGATTCGGTTACCGCTACAACAGAGTTATTCGCTTTATGTGTGTCACCCACAGACCCATGCATAAGCTTCGATGCTGCAAGTTCACCCATTTCAAAAAATGGAACCCTGACGCTGCTCAGCGGCGGAACCGCCATCTCGGCGGCATCGGAGTCGTCATAACCCACAAATGCCGGAAAATCCTCCACCCGGATTCCCCGCTCACGCAAACCATGCATGACCCCAATAGCCATCCGGTCATTGGCCGCAAATACAGCATCAATCTCATGTAGGCGATCTGATACAATCGCTGCCGCCTCAATGCCACTCCGTCTACTATAATTCCCCTCAAGCAATAGACTCGGGTCCAGCTCCATACCTGCTTCTAGCAGGCCAAGACGGACACCTTCCATTCGCTCCTGGCTGTTGGAATAGCTGTCCGGACCATTGAGAAAAGCGATTTTGCGATATCCCTGATCCGTAAGATGACGTATGGCAAGCCTGCTTCCTTCCACATGATCCGCATCCACTTCCGTGAACGATTGGCCCTCAAAATGCTGATTCATGACACAGAACGGGTGTCCTTCCCGGTGAAGCTGCTGCATGGCCGCCAGTTCTTCATGATCATCTCGGGCACCAAGGATAATGCAGGCGTCCACTTTCTGCCGCCGGAACAGATCCGTATAATTCATCACTTCACCGGGTGTCCGGAACATAACCAGCAGGTCCATGCCATTGTCTCTGGCTTTGCTTCCAATCCCACTCAGCATTTCCGAGAAAAAATACGCCGAGAACAGATGCGCCTTCGGAACATAAGGCAATACTACGCCAAGGTTCCCGCTTTTACTTCTGGCAAAACTGCGAGCAAGAGCGCTGGGCACATAGCCTAACTGTTCGGAAGCTTCAAGAACCTTGCGGCGTGTCTCTTCTTTAATAGGACCTACCCCATTAAGCACCCGGGAGACCGTCGCCTCGGAAACACCCGCAAGATCAGCCACTTCTTTACGAGATGCCATGAATTTCAACCCTTTCTAGCTCACCTATTAATGATGTAATAATTAAAAATCAATATTTATGTACGCGCGTACATTTTCTCATGCCATGTAACCGTTGTCAATGCTTTTAACACAAAAAAATAATGAGGGTTTGGATTAATCCAAGCCCTCATTATTATCTTACCAGAGATGGTACTTTCAATGATTCAAGCACCTGTAATCTTAGGGGTTCAAGTTACTTATCAAACTCAATAAAACGATTTAAGTTGATCCTATTTGTTCAATTATGGGGAGTGCAGCTCACAACGTCGTTGTAACGCCAAGATCAACAGAGGATTGACTAAATTCAGCCTGTTCCATTGTTTTCACATGACTCGGAATGCGATCCGAGGGTTCTGGCGTGGATTGGAGCTGTCTTACTTTGTGCAGAACTTCTTTGTTAGGAAGGAAGTGTTGGGAACGAATAAACCGAATTGTTTTGGTTTTGGCACGCATAACAATCGAATCCGTCTCGGCACGATCATCCGCAAGATACCGTACCCCTCCCAAGATCTCACCTGGTGTCACACCTGTTGCGGCAAAAATGACGTCCTCCGTACCGATCATATCCTGCATTGTTAACACTTTGTAAGGATTATCAATCCCCATCTGCAGGCAGCGCTGGAATTCGTCCGCGTTGGCAGGCATCAGGCGCCCTTGAATCTCACCCCCAAGGCAAGATAGCGCTGCGGCAGCCAGCACACCTTCTGGCGCTCCTCCAGATCCGACATAGAGATCAATACCCGCCTCGGGGAAGGCCGGTGCCATCGCACCCGCAACATCACCGTCACTGAGGAACTTGATCCGCACGCCAACCTTGCGCAGGGTCTTAATTGTGCTCTCATGTCGTACACGATCCAGAATCATCACAGTGAGATCCGAGATGTTTTTGTTCAATGCGGCAGCGGCTTTCTCCAGTGTGACTTCAACCGGGTCTTCAATGCTAACTTTGCCTACAAGCGCAGGCCCTACCGCCAGTTTCTCCATATACATGTCCGGTGCGTGGAGCAGGTTACCTTTTCCCGCCACTGCAATAACCGATAGAGCGTTGTTTAGTCCTTTGGCTACGATTTCTGTACCTTCGAGCGGGTCTACAGCCACGTCAACCTCAGGCCCCTCAGCGTTGCCCACTTCCTCGCCGATGTACAACATGGGTGCTTCATCCATTTCTCCTTCACCGATTACCACCGTGCCGCGAATGGACACGGAATCGAACATGGCGCGCATGGCCAAAGTAGCCGCTTCATCTGCACTGTTCTTGTCGCCTCTTCCCATCCAGGGTGCTGAAGCTAACGCAGCCAATTCTGTTACTCTGACAATTTCCAACGCCAGTTCGCGTTCCATTTTTCCCACTTCCTTTCCAATTTCCAAAAGCATAACGTGAAAGCGGTACTAAATCCATCGCAAATCCATATGAAATTGATCTATAAAAGGCGTAGTAGCGCCTTTCGAACGATTTATACCTTAT
This sequence comes from Paenibacillus sp. FSL k6-2145, assembly GCF_037976585.1. Classification (NCBI taxonomy): domain Bacteria; kingdom Bacillati; phylum Bacillota; class Bacilli; order Caryophanales; family Paenibacillaceae; genus Paenibacillus; species Paenibacillus sp. FSL k6-2145. The sequence continues at coordinate 6,045,108 of NZ_CP150267.1, forward strand.
TTATCCAATTAATATTTTGATCAATTTCGTTTTTTTTTCGGCTGGTTTTAAGAGTCCAATCCTCCTGATTTATTACTTGAAATATTAATTTTATTTTCCATTTTCCGCTCTAAAACTAAATAATTCAACATGGTGGATTAACACGTCCGTTTCATGTGCAAAAAGTTCTTTTAACATGAGGTATATACAACTTATATACTGATTATTAAGAACGTAACGCTATCTAATAGCCTACAAACGAAAACGATTTTCGACTGGCGGCCCAAACGCAGAAATAAACTAATAAACTGCAATGATAATCCTTGAGATCAGCCTGCTTCCTTGACGGTTATTGAGCTAATTTATACAGTCAATTATGTATTAATCAGGCCTTTAACTTTTGCTAAAGCCATAGATGCAGCTTATGAGGGGCATCGAAAATAATAAGTTTACATAATATTTATTATGTATTATTTTTCATTAATTTCTTCATTTTATGGCTCAACGGTTCTGATAAAACATAAAAAAGCCCGAAAGAATTCTGCTCAATAGCATGTTTCTCCCAAGCTTTTCCCTCGATGATCCAGTTACAGTAGCGTTTTGGTCATTATAAAATCAATCTGTTCCTCATCTCCCATGTAAAAAGCATGGGCACCTGTCTGTACAAACCCCATCTTTTCATAAAATGCGATGGCATTTTCATTTTTCTCCCACACGCCTAACCAAATATTCGTTTTGTGATGTTCTGTTGCCATCTCTATGGCTTTATGGAGTAGCACTTTACCAAGGCCATGTTTTTGGAACTCTTTCTTGATGTACACCCGCTCGATCTCAAGGGATTCCACGCCCATCTTCTCAGACTGAGCATCATTGATATTTACCTTCATGTACCCTGCCACTTTATGGTTGACATAAATAAAAAGAAATTGTGAATCCATAACGGACAGTTCCGTTTCCAATTGCTCCCGATTAAACGCCTTTTCCAGATAAGCTTTCATATTTTCGGGTGAATTTTGCGCTTTAAACGTTTCATTAAACGTCTCATAACTAATCTCCTGCAGTTCACATACATGTTCAATGGTACATATCTCTATACGAACCGTCATCTATATTCACATTCCTTTAACAAGTTAATCGTTTGTTGCAAATGCACTAAAAAAGGGTTACATTGAATTTAGCTCAATTTTGTTGTATTTGCAACATAATTTTTTTAAAAAAGAGGTCGAATGAATTGAAATATGTACTTTTTGTCGCAGGTATTCTAATCTTAACACTTGGCATTTCCCTTACCATCCAATCTGAACTGGGTACCTCTCCGTTTGATGCACTTCTGGTAGGGCTGTCACATCATGTAGGGCTTAGTGTAGGTAGCTGGGAGGTCATCATTGCTTTCCTGTTAATTGGATGTAATTCGCTTTTGAAGCAGCAAAAACCCGAGTTTCTGGGGCTCATCACCGCATTCATTACTGGTGTGGGGATTGATATCTGGCTTTATGTATCTGATTCCTTGATCACACCCGAAGTTTGGTACAGCAAATTAATGACTTTTGTCATTGGTTTAGTGATCATAAGTATCGGCACGGCAATTTATTTACAGACCAATTTTGCACCCATTCCAATTGACCGCTTAACATTAATCTTGCATGAAATCACTCGAACTCCCTTATTTGTATCGAGAACATTCATTTACCTTGTATTTTTAATTCTGGCGTTTCTGCTCAGTGGACCGATCGGGCTTGGAACGTTGATAACCGTATGTTGTGCAGGTGTGCTTCTTCAGTTAATCATGGGCCATACGAAAAGGATAATAGATCGCATATTAACAGACATGGACACATCGTCACATACTAGAAGTGAAAAAGAACATTCCGTCTAATCGGTGTACACCTTCTACACCATAAAAAGGCTGAATCAGAGGTTTAACCCCTGATCCAGCCCATCAACCGTTCATTATTCCTTAGGGCTCAATTCCCCATACCAGCTGACCGTTCACATACCCGGTAACCTTATCATGGTTTGCGAACTGACTACCGGTTGCCTTAAACGAGTAATCATTAGTCTGTGTGTAATTCGTCCAATTGTTTTTGGAAAAGCGTGCTTGAACCTCTGCGCTCTGGCCCGCATTCATTGATCCCGCCGCACTTGTAAAGCCCACTTCAAGATAATGATCCGCTCCGGCAACTGGAGTCGCCAGTTTAACAAATTGACTCGTTACATTCGCACTGCCCATACTGGCCCAGTCGGACCAGAAACTCTGAGCATCTTCCCCGTCAATTGTATAGTAATACCGGAGTTTTACATCACTTAACGGAATAGCCGAATTACCTGAGTTGACCAATTTGAACTTGGGTGAGACGCCGTTGGTGGATGCACTTGTGTTGCCGTTAAATGCTTGAATCGTCAAATCCCCTGCTGGCACAATAACCGTGCTGTCTACGACGTTCACCGTTAGCACAGCGTCATTTCCTCCATTGAAGTGAAAGGTCAATACGTTCTGGCCCAGCGGAAGCGTGGCAAGATAGGATTTGTTCAGAACAACAGCAGAGCTGGATGCTGTATAATTCTGACCCGCTACAAGTGTAACATTCTCCTTTGTGATGCTTGTAAGCTGACGGCCGTTTAAGGTGAGAGATACGGAAATATCCTGTGCGGGATTCGTTGCTTTATCAAATGTTGCATTCACAGGAGAAATCACAGCATTGGTACTCGGTGTTGAATCCACAATTTTGATTTTTAACACAGGGTCCTGACCTTGATTGAAATCCAGAACAATCGAATGCTCACCAACTGGCAGGGTTGCCAGATAAGCTTTTTTCAACAGCAATGTGCTTCCGTTCAAGGTATAGTCTGTCGTTGCGGTCAATGCATTGTTGCCTGCCCGGAGAGCAATTAGCGTATTGCCGTTTGCATTCACGGTTACGGTTTTATCGCTTTGATTGGGTGTGTATTTGTCAAATTCAACGTTTCCAGGTGTGATGGATGCACTGGGGTTGGGATTGTTAACCTTTAGATTTGGCAGCTCATCCAACGTAATGACATAATCACTTTGATAAAGCGTTTTCAATGTTGCCGGGTAATTAAAAGCTGAACTCATCAGATGCTCGCCATACCAAGGGCAGAAGTACAGCCATCCTGATTTCTCCTCGGTCAGATTTTTCACGCTTGGAATCGTGTCGTTCTCCGTCATGGCTACCATTTTCGTACCACCTGTCAACTCAACAAGCTTATAGAAAATCGAGGTAATCGCATCCTCATTCGGTACGCCAGACAAACCGTCATAACGGTTGTAGATCGTATTGTATTTATCATATCCCACCAGATCTACCTGATCATCACCCGGATACCAGGCAGGAGAAGTGCTGTATACGTAGCTGTTGTATGTCCAGATCAGATTATGCAAGCCATACGTCTCGGTCAATTCGGTATAAAGCAGATCCCATAGCTCTTTGTACACTTCTGCGCCTGCCGAAGCCCACCAGAACCATGCACCTTCCCCGTTCAGTCCGCCGTTGCCTTCTGCTTCATGATATGGACGGAACAGAACCGGCACGTTGTTGTCCTGCAAAATTAACAGTTGTTCTGCCAGATCCTCAATGGTCATCATCACGTATTGATACTCTTTCGTACCGGGAATTACCGCATTGGCTGTATTAAAATTCGTTTCTGTTGGCTTGTAGGTAGCCTCTTTCCAATCCACAAAGTCCCCGAGCTCATACGTATTGAAATTACGAGGCACATTGATATGCCAGGAAGCTGTTGCAATACCTTCACGGTTATTCACCCAATCAATCATGCGATCGGTTGTACCGTCCTCCCAACCATACAACGGATTATAGTTCATCAGATCAAAGCCTCGGATTGCCGGATACTTTCCAGTCAGATCATGAATCCATTCGAATTCAAGCTCTGTATCTCCGTCATTCCCTCCTCCATAGATCTCTTGTTGACCAGAAATAATGTTGTTTCCGTATACCTCCGTTAAATAATTCATCAAAATTTGAGTTTCCGGTGTAGCTTCAGGATCAGTGAGAACTGGCTGCACATTCAGGGGATCCAGATCAGCATGATCCACTGTAAAAGTATCAAAATACGCGAAGCCCCAGCCAGCCTTCAGCTCAATCGTGTTGGCACCCTGATTCAACTTGTGAAAGCCAAAATCGAAGTCTGACCATGTTGTCGTGTAAGGCAGCATGTACGCCCCTTTCGTAACACCATTGACGATTAAATTTTGTGACCTGCCATCTGCACTGAGCTCCTGCATATATCGTGTGGAGATTGCGTACATGCCGGTTTCCGGGACAGTAACTGTGAAGGTTAATGTGCCAGAGTTCTGCATCCAGACAAATCCGACCCCTGAGAATCCGGGCTTGGGTTGCCCATAGATTGAAGTAACCACTTGAAGATCCGGGGTGAGCTGCGCATCTTCGCTTTCGATGGTGAACAATGGTGTGTCTGCATGAACGGGCGCTGTCATTAATCCAATCAGTAGGGCCAATGCCAGCATCATTGTGGTTGCCTTTTTGAGCAAATTTTTCATCAATTCCATCTTCCTTCCCAAGTGAAATATGATAATGAAATGTCAATGAACCCATTCATGATGGCGCTTTCATTTTAAACATAGCATGCGCATCAATTTTTGTAAATATATGGTTAATGAGAATGTTTGAAATTCTTTTGTACCAGTACTTTGAACGCCATTTTTCCATCGTTCCACCAATATTGAAGACAATTCGAAAACGGTTCATTATCTAACCAGTTTCAGGCCTAAACTTCATCTCCTGTTAGATGAATGTACTTGGCAGAAAATCTACAAAAAACAAAAAAAAGCATTCCTGGATCGGATGCTTTTTCAATGAATGATTCTTCAATTCTCCTTGTTTTTATGTCCACGTCCTGCGTCCCGGTTCAACAAACGGTTTCCTCGGCTGATGTTTCCTTTACCGCACAACGTTCCCTGCCTTGCGTACCGCCCGAATAATGCCACCGTAGCCGGTACAACGACACAGATTCCCGCACAATCCCGATTCAATCTGTTCTTGAGAAGGCTCAGGATGTGCATCCAGTAATGCCTTGGTTGAGATCACCATGCCCGGAGTACAGTAGCCGCACTGGAAGCCACCTTCCTCCACAAAAGCTTGTTGGATCGGATGCAGAGTGCCTTTCTCCTTGCCGTGTAAGCCTTCAATGGTCGTAATGTCACTGCCTGCACATTGATAAGCCATGACAAGACAGGAGTTCACGGGCTCTCCATCCATCAGAACCATACATGCACCGCAACGTCCCACTTCGCAGGATACTTTGGTACCCGTCAGTTGCAAATGAGTCCGAAGCACATCGACAAGTCGAGTCGTTTGCGCGATCTCCAGATGTTTCTCTTCGCCATTCACAACGGCTGTCCAGTGACTCTCAAGTGGTTTACTCATGATGGACTCACTCCTTCCTGCAAAGGTACATTTAAAGGTCTGACCAGTTGTTCCCTCGGTACAGGAAGACGGTTAACCCATACACCTGTCGCCTGATGTATTGCGGCTGTAATGGCCGGCGCAAGCGCTACGGAGCCAATCTCACCGATCCCCCTAGGGCCGAATGAATCACCTTCGGGCAAGTCTTCAATAGCTTCAACCTCCAGATTGGTATGAATATCCTGAATGGTTGGGATCAGATACGTGTCGAGGTTAGTGGTTACATAACGGCTGTCCTGCATGACCGCATCCTCGGTCAACGTGAATCCAAGCGCCATGACACTGCCGCCTTCAATCTGTCCGATAAAGCCCATAGGGTTGATCACCGGGCCTGCCGCTACAACATGGCGTGTATCCAGCAGCTTGGTTTCTCCGGTCAAAGTATTTACTTCCACCTCTGCCGCAACCGCCGCATACGTATACAAATAATGCCCGCCTACCACATTGTCTGGCGTAGTTGGGTAATCAAACTTTGTATCGAAAATCCATTCAGCGGCTTTGCCCTGCGTCGCGAGTTCAGCATACGAAACTATAAAGCCTGATTCTGATTCTACTTCTGAAGTTTCGGCAGGAAGCTGGCCTTTACGCCATATACCACCAGGCCCTGTCACCAGTTCATCTGCCGGAACGCCGGACATTTCAGACGCGACAGCGAGAACACGGGAACGAAATGGAGTCTGCAAACGTTGAAGAGCCATCCATGCCATCGTTGTTGAACGTGAAGCTGTACTTGATCCGCTGTGTGGCACACGATCCGTATCTCCAATGATGATACTGAGATCCGATGTACTGCACTGGAATAGATCACATAACATAATTTCCAGCGTTGCAATAAGCCCCTGACCGAATTCCTCGTAGCTGAACGCCACCTCAATCTTTCCTTCGTTATTCAGGGACAGACGGCCTCCCGCAGGGTCCGGAATCCCGTATCCCAGCCCTGCACCGTGCATGGCGATGGCTGCTCCGACTCCACGCTTGATCCATGGCGGCAGAGAAGGATCTGCCGGGGGTTGCTGATGTTTTTGCCACAGTTCGGAGCGATCCAATGCCTCCCATACTTGGGACAGTCCATCCGTGACCAGAATGCGTTGATTCAGCGGGCCGGGATCATTCTTTTCCCTCATATTACGTCTGCGGAACTCCCAAGGGTCCATGTTCATGATATCCGCAAGCCGATCCATCTGGCCTTCCATGGCAAAAATCGCCTGGTTCCCGCCAAATCCGCGAAACTCACCTGACAGTCCGTTATTCGTATACACAGACACACCTTCCACATCCACATGAGGGATGGCGTATGGTCCTAGACAATGCTCGGTACAGAAATTCAGCACCGGTGCACCCAATGTGGCATACGCTCCCGTATCTGCTGTAATACGGACACGATGCGCTTGGATGATACCTTCCTGGCTCATACCGGTCTTCATTTCAATCTTCATTGGGTGCCGTTTCAATCCTGCACGTACAGATTCTTTACGTGAATTATGCATTTTCACAGGACGCCCGCATCTCAAGGCCAGTAATGCACCATAGGGCTGTACGTTGAGTTCATCTTTTCCGCCAAATGAACCACCAATCGGTGAAGACACCACCCGAATATCTTCTTCAGGACAGCCAATAATACGCGCAAGCTGCATCCGGTCTTTATAGCCATGTTGCGTTGCCGCGTATACATTCAGCCTTCCCTCTTCATCCGGGACAAACAGGCCACCTTCTGTCTCCATGTAAGCATGCATCTGGCGAGGCGTATAATACGTCTCAGTCACGATATGATCACAAGTGGCAAAAGCTTGCTCGGTATCTCCACGTTTGATCTCCGTGCGATGCAGCACATTACCTGGACCATGCTCATGCAACTCTGGTGCTCCGGGAGCCAAGGCAGCGTCTGTACTATTCAGTGGAGCGAGTTCCTCATACTCTACGCGAATCGCATCCAGCGCAAGTGCCGCACGTTCCGGAGAATCCGCAGCAACTGCTGCTATGGCATCCCCAACATAACGTACAATATCCTCGCAGAACACAGGCTGATCCGGGGTCGCTATGCCAAAACGATTCAGACCAGGTACATCTTTGGAAGTCAGAACCGCATAGACGCCATCCAACGCCTCAGCTTCCGAAGTATCTATAGACAATATGCGAGCATAAGGATATTCGCTTCGCAATACTCTGCCATGAATTATGTCAGGTAGCGTCATATCCGTCAGATATTGAAGCTGGCCTGTAACTTTGGGTGCCCCATCTGGCCGCAAGTGCCAGCGTTTCCCGCTCTGTTTCCGATTCAGCAGCATGATCCCTCTCCCCCTTTGCTTGATCCCATTCATTTATTCGTGAAGTGCCTCCCATAGCCCAGCGCCAAGCATATTGCCTGCGGTCTGTTTGCGATAATGTTCTGTTGCAAATGTATCGCCATAAGTCGTAAATTCGGCAGCCACAGCAGTTGCAAGAGTCGCCGCTTGCATGACAGTAGCTTCACTACCAAGAAGCTGTTGTTCCGACTCCAGAAGTCGCATCGCCATGCCTGAACCCCCGCCCGCAGCAATCGCAATCTTTGTCCAGCGGTTATCCGAATCAATCTCTCCATACAACGCAACCGTCACAAGTGATGCACTGAACGTCTCCCGTCGACCCAACTTGCGGTAAAAGGAAACTTCTCGTACAGCAGGCCTATGCCCACTGTCCACATTAAGCAGAGAGGACGGTCTCATCGGGATATGAATCGAGATTAATACATCCCCTGGATTACGGCTGCCATCCCGTCCACCCTGAAGCCAGGAAGACACACTGCGGATCTCAATTCCGCTGTCCGTCAACCAGTGCAGCTTCGCATCATATACAAGCAAAGCAGGCAGCGTATCGCCTACTCCGGACACAATATTTCCGCCAATGGTTGCCAGATTACGAATGGAAGGGGCAGCAATTGCATTCACCGCTTCTTGCAAGATCGGCAGTTGATGCAACAACGCTTGTGAAGCACATTTCTTTAATCGGGTCATTGCGCCAATGACTATCTCATTTCCACGATTAGATATACCACTCATTTCAGGAATACAAGCCAGACTAATCATGTGTTCAGGCGCTTGAACCAAGCCACCCTCCCACTGGGTTCGCAGCAATGTTCCGCCTGCCGTAAAACAACATATTCCCTTGAGTCTACTTCTTAACGCTTGGAGTTCTTGCAGGTTCTCAGGCTGCCATACCGATGGCAATGCTCCAGAACCGTATGCCGGTGTGACCATCGCTGCATCCCCTTTCTCTCTCTTCCTTGGGCAGGAAATTCAACCGTCTGATCCAGATAATTCTTCAAATCATATGAGAGTTCGGCAGCAACGTCAATTACCTTTACATCGTTTTGGATAAATGTATAAAACCTGCGTTCCATTTGTGCTTGATGCATCATGATCTATCGAAAGCTAACACAGACTCTCTTTCATCACATGATAAAAGAAGACAAACAGGCCAACCAGACTGCCTGGCTGACCTGTTCATGTCATTAAATTAAACATAATTTTTCATCTTCTCCTGTTCATGAGTCTGTCTGCTCCGATTCATATACATGATTCAAAATGCGTTCCAATTCCGGTTCCGTATCCGCATCCCAGAAACTAGTCTCAGACAGTGGTACATGTACACCTGAATAGTTAGCGCTGCGCATAATCTTGCGTGCCCCCTCATCTCCATGCAAGGACAACAGAGGTCCGAACATATGGGAGCGAAAAGCAACGGGCGGCTTGCCTCCCTCACCGTCGGTAGCTGCGACATAGTCACACAGCTTGTGGGTAGCCAGTGCTGTCGTCACCCGATTAATATCCTGCGTTTTTAACAAAGGCTGATCACCCAGTAACATGAGAATGCCCTCCGGTTTGTACTCCATGGCCGACAATACGCCAGAATGAAGAGAATTGGCCATACCGCAAGCATAGTCAGCACAGGCCACAATTCGAAGTCGCGCTGTGGGATGATAAGCATACGTGGCTGAATCAACCCATTTTACAGGCAGCCATGCCAATGAATCTTCCGGTTTGACTACACAGACCACTTGATCCAGATCCGAATTCAGCGCAGCTTCCAGTGACCATGCAGCCAGTGACCTCCCGTCTGGCATGACAACCGAGAGTTTATCCCGACCAAGGCGACAACTCTTACCTGCTGCCAGAACTATGCCCGTCATTCGCATGTGCAACGCTCCCCTTCTGCACCTCAGAACTCAAGGAAGAAACCTTATGTTTACATGCGATCAATTCCGCTGCAATACTGATGGCGATCTGTTCGGGACCGTCTGCTCCGATGCTCAAACCAACGGGAGAATGTACATATTTCAACGGTGGTAAGCCATCCAGCAGACGGGCTGTTCGTGTTTTGGAACCCATGATGCCAAGATACGTATACTCACAGTCCACTAACATCTCCAGCAGTTCACGTTCGCGAGGAAAGTTGTGACTCATCAAAATCAAATAATCTCCTTTGTGCACGTTTAACAAAGGCATAATCTCACGCGGGAAACCCGTTTCTAGTTCAGCTTCAGGGAACCTTTCCGTGGTGCATAAGGACTCTCGCCAATCGGCTATCACAACACGGAATCCTGCGGATTGGGCGAGTTTTGCAACAGGAATAACATCATTCCCGGCTCCGATGATAATCAGACGTGGTTTAGGTGTGTACAGCGAAGTAAGTTGCTGCGGGAGGTCCCAGGAATTCGTTGAAAACTTATCGTTTGTCAATATTTCAGCATCAGACTCAGAGATATGTTGTGAATCACCAGATAAATGGGAAGAATGAGGTCCGTTTGACGTAACAGGTGCCACTTCAGGCACAAGCGTAAGGCGAGGTATATTGGGAGAATGTTGTGTTGATGCCGTATGTTCATGCTTGATATCCCCACTGCTGTGCTGGACATCAACCTGCAATGAAGCTGGATTATTGTTCGTCACGCGATCATGAGGAGGGACGAGCGAAGGACGCAAGATCGGCTCGCGCCGGGTATCTGTTGGCTCAATCCGTTTCCAGTCATATCGAACCCTTGTATACTCATCCTGAAATGTTCGGGTTAACACTATCGCAGAGCCGGATTGAAAACACTCGTACATCTTCTGTAACGTATATCGGAGTTCACCACACACAGGTTCAAGTAGCACAACAACAAGTCCGCCGCAGCCGATCGTCTCACCCCAGGACAGATCATCCTCAGGACGCATGTCGTATTCCACGAATTCCATCTGCTTCGTATCCAGCACATGGCTCACCCGGGCCTGAAGATCACTCTCCAGGCATCCCGGACTGATACTGCCATACATTATGCCATCCTCGGTCAACAGCATAGAGACTCCCTGCTTACGGTAAGCATGACCCTCTACCTTGATCGCTGTTGCGAGCACGCAGCGCGTTTCACGGGCTGCGATTGCACACAGATCATGCATTTCCATAGCGGTCTCCATCCTTTCTGGAATTGCATAAGCTTCCTTCGATCAGATACGTTTCATCAATCTCGCAATACTCTTATCCGACTCACGCAGCACAATGCCACGATCAATCGTCTGAATCTTGCGATTCTTGAGTACAATGCTGCCGTCGATAATAACGGTATCCACACAGCTACGTGTTGCAGAATAGACCACACGGGAATAGACATCTGTCTCATAGGAAGGATACGTGTGAAAATCATCCAGATCCAGCAGCAGCATATCTGCCTTTTTGCCCACTTCAAGACTGCCGATTTCCTTCGATAAGCCAAGCACCTCTGCACCACCCATGGTAGCCATGCGTAATACCGTCCGGGCATCCATCACCGTTGGACCATGAGGAATCTTCTGCATCAGCGCCGTGAGGCGCATTTCCTGAAACATATCCAGATTGTTATTGCATGCGGCACCATCTGCCCCGATCCCAACAGCGATCTGACGATTAAGCAGATCCGGAATATCTGCTACCCCGGAGGAAAGTTTCATATTTGATCCTGGACAGTGAGTGACTTTGACACCACGTTTACGGATGATCTCCTTCTCTTCTTCACTCAGCCATACACAATGGGCAAGCACCAGTCTCGGGGTCGCCAGACCGATATGATCAAGGTATACGATGTTACGCATTCCGCGTTCATGTTCTACCAGTTCGATCTCTCCACGATTCTCGGAGGCATGGGTGTGGACTTTGACATGATATTTATTGGACAGGTCGCGCACCTCTACCAGCAATTCTTCGGTACATGATACAACGAAGCGTGGACAGAAAGCATACTGAATGCGACCTCCGCCAAACCCGTTCCATTTTTCCAGCAGATCCACACTCTGTTGCAACGAAGTTGCTGTATCCTCACGCAGAGGTTCCGGAACCTCGTCTCCATGATCCATCATCACCTTGCCGGAGATGACCCGGATGCCGCTCTGTGCCATCGCCTGAAACGCCGAGTCCGTGTGATGTACCGTCTCCATATCCAGAATGGTGGTGGTTCCGCTGGAGATCAATTCGCCCAATCCGAGCATTGCTGAATAATACACGGACTCCTCATCATGCGCTGCTTCCAGCGGCCAGATACGTTGACGGAGCCAATCCATCAGTTCCAGATCATCTGCACGTCCACGGAACAAGGTCTGACACAGATGAATATGCGTCTGGATGAAACCTGGCAACAGCACTTTACCACGAGCATCAATGACTTGGTCAGCTTGCACGTCGATGTGCGCTGTAATCTCCTTGATTTTGTTATCCTCTATTAACAGATCTCCGATGAACACTTCCTCTTCTGCATTCATCGTCACAAGCTGTGCGCCTTTCAGCAGGATCGTTCCCATGCCAATCTCCCCTATCTGTGTCTGTCTATATAGTACAACTCATACATATTTACACTCTCACTCCAATGACAGACTAACCTTCCGATCGCTGTTATCATGTAAATATCTAGTTGAACTTATATGTTCATGTAGCTGTTACCACCCAATAGCCATACCATCGCCTCTGGGATCTGCTGCCCCGCTAATCATGCCGTCCTCACGAATGACAATGCCTTGCGACTGTCCCATAATACCGTCCCACGGCGCTCTCGCTTCAACGTTATGTCCCCACTGGGCAAGGGTTGCACATACGTCATCGTGATATCGGTTCTCCACACGCATCGTATCACCTTCTTCGCCCCAGGTACGTCCGTACACCCAACGCGGCAGGCTGATCGCTTCCTGAATGTTCAGCCCGTAATCAAGCACTCCGGTAAGCACCGATAATTGTGTTTGTGGCTGGCCTTCTCCTCCCTGCGTACCCACGAGCATATAAGGTTTACCATCTCGTGTAACGAGGCCCGGCATGAGGGTATGGAATGAGCGTTTATTCGGTTCCAGTACATTGGCATCTCTCGGATCTAAGGAGAAAAAAGATCCCCGGTTCTGCATGATAACCCCCGTATCCCCTGGTACATACGCTGCACCGAAGTCAAAATACAGGCTTTGAATGAAGGAAACGGCATTGCCTTCGCTATCAACAACCGCAGCATACGCCGTGTCCTGGCCTATTGTTTTAGACAAAAACGGTTGTGCCACAGGTGGAGCAGACTGAATCTCATTCCACAATTGGTCTCCGTAACTCTTGGATAACAGAAGATCCAGTGGAATGTCCCTGAAATCAGGGTCCGTCAGATAACGATCACGATCACGAAACGCCTTTTTCACCACTTCCGCCATCAGATGATAGAATTCCGGTGAGGTACGTGCTACAGAGGACAGATCCGTATGCTCCAGCATATTTAACATCATCAGCATCGAGAATCCCTGCGAGTTGGGCGGCATCTGATGAACTTCATAGCCACGATACTCCGTGCTAACGGGTTTCACCCACTCGCCCCGATGCCCTGCAAAGTCTGCTGGTGCAAGCATGCCCCCATCCTCACGAATAGCCGAAGTCAGACGATCCGCAAGTTCTCCTGTATAAAAAGCATCTCGCCCTCCCGTCTGAATCAGACGAATGGAGGCAGCAAGATCAGGTTGGATCAGCAGCTCGCCCTCCTGCAAAAGTCTACCCAAAGGCGCAAATACCGCTCGCAGCGGTGTATGCCCCATAATGAAATCTTCATCCCTTTCCATCCACAGGCGGAGATTCCGGGATACAGGGCATCCTTTTTCCGCATACTGCGCGGCAGGTTCAAGCAGTTGCTCCCACGGTAACTTCCCGTACCGGGACCAGACTTCCCACCAGGCATCCACCACTCCCGGAACCGTGATGGCACTAAGCACACCACGCTGAGGGATCGCACTCATGCCCATCGCTTTGAACGTCTCCGCATGAATGCCTGCTGCTGAGCGACCACTTCCGTTATAAGCGGTAATCTCACCGCTGGCTCCGTCATGAATCAGGAAGAAGGCATCCCCGCCAAGTCCGGTCATATGCGGATATACCACACCTAGTGCTGCACTGACCGCAATAGCCGCATCATAAGCATTCCCGCCTTGCTGGAGGATGGAGCTTCCTACTGCACTCGCCAGATAATGAGGAGTGGTGACCATGACCTCCCTTGAGATTGGCATCTGGTTTAACATAAAGCGCCCTCCTTCCCTGCATACACATCCAATGCGGCCTGCACTGCTTCACCGGCAGGTAGTACATGACGATGACGGAGAAGAACAGCTTCCAACGCCCCTAGCACATGAAGTACGTTCTTGCGTTGGCAGCTGAATCCCATTGTACCGATCCGCCAGATCTGCCCTTTCAACGGGCCGAATGAACTGGCAATCTCAATGCTGAAATCGTTCAGCAACATGCTGCGCACCGACTCACCATCAATCCCCTCCGGAATCGTGATACAAGTGACCACCGGAAGTTTACTGGACATATCCCCATACAACTGCAATCCCATTCCCTGAATTCCAGCGACCAACGCACGTTCATTGACCAGATGTCTCTTGAACCTGGCCTCCAAACCTTCTTGCAACAGAATACGTAATCCTTCGTGAAGACCATAGAGCATGGAGGTTGCCTCCGTATGGTGGTTCAGCCGGGCCGAACTCCAGTAATCCTGCAATTGGCTCAGGTCAAAATAATTGCTGGCAATGGTGCGGCCTTCTGCCCGCGCACTGGTTGCATCTCGGAGTCCGCGTTCAACTGTTTTGCGGCTCATCAGTTTCTGTTCCACACGACTGTTGTACGTGAGAGGTGCCATCCCTGAAGGAACGGACAGGCATTTCTGCGTGCCACCCATCACCGCATCCAGATGCCAGGCATCCGTCTCCACCGGAATCCCGCCAATGGTTGCTACAGCATCCACGACGAGTAAGATATCAAGGTCGCGACAGGCTTTGCCAATCTCGGCAAGGGGCTGCATCTGACCGGTGGAAGTCTCACCGTGAACCATCGCAACCAGACTTGGTTTATGGGTATGAATCGCCTTGATCACCTCTTCGGGATCAAATACCGTTCCCCATTCTGCTTCAAAAAAGACAACCTCTGCACCGCAGCGTTCCGAGATCTCAACCAGCAGATGTCCAAATCGTCCGTAGATCGGAACGAGAACTTTGTCACCGGGCTGGATCAGACTAACCAACACAGCTTCAATGCCTGAACGGGATGTACCATCGACTGGATAACACCACTCGTTATCTGTCATATATAACTCACGCAGCATCGCCATCGTCTCGTTCATTAAGGATGTGAACTCCGGGTCAAACTGCCCCAGGATCGGAAAGGATAATGCTCTAAGAACACGTGGATCAACTTCAACCGGCCCCGGGGTCATAATGGTCCGCAAGGACGGAGATAACTCTTTATAGGTGGACATCTTCATTCAACTCCCGTAACCGTATTTATAGAGTAGCCGTACCAGAACCCGAAAACCGTGCATCAGGTCTGCTTCAGCTGTATATTCAAGTGGATTATGACTGATACCGTCCTGACTCGGCACAAATATCATGGCTGTTGGACAAGCCGGCTGAAAAATCTGCGAATCATGTCCCGCGCCGCTTGGCATTAGCCAATAGGACAACTGCTCCTGCTCACAGGTATCCTGAATGTCTGAGATCATCTCTGCATTCATAGGAATAGGCGTTACCGACAGATGTTCTTCCCAGTCCAGTCCGAGCTGCTGCTCGGCTGCGATTCGACTAAAAGCCTGAAGCATATCCTGCCAGCACCGATCAATACTCTCCTGCCGGATATGGCGGATATCCAATGAAAACACCGCCCGTGCTGCAACCACATTTCCAACACCCGGATCGGCTGTGATTCGCCCAACCGTGGCTACGAGTGGTTCTCCTGCTTCCAATGCGATATTCCTTACTGCAGTAATCATCTCGGCTGCTCCTGCAAGTGCGTCTTTGCGCCAAGACATCGGTGTCGTTCCTGCGTGATTCGCTTCTCCACTTACGGTAATACTGAACCGCTTCTGACCTACAATGTCGGATACAACTCCAATCGAATGTCCGAGACGTTCCAGAACCTGACCTTGCTCAATGTGAAGCTCAATAAAGGCACCGTAATTTTTCGCGGCGGGTCTATATGCACTACCGGGTCCAAAACCCGCATCGCGGATCGCTTGTGCAAAGGTAACGCCGTCTTGATCCTTCAAATGCTCTACAGCTTCCAGAGCTGTCATTCCTGTTATACTGCGTGAACCCCAATACGCAAAAGGGAATCGGCTTCCCTCTTCCTCACATAGGGATACCACTTGAAGTGTTCGCTTTGGTGCTCCAAAATGCTTCTGCAAATACTCCAAAGCAAGAACACCCGCCACCACACCGTAAGCACCATCATATTTGCCACCATACACCACGGTATCCATATGTGATCCGGTCACTACCGGTAATTCTTCAACACCAGTCGCTGATTCCTCACCCTCACCCTCACCCTTGAGTGTGCCATACAGATTACCGGACTGGTCGAACTCGGGAGACAGCCCTTTCTCCTGCATTTTGGCAGCAAGGGCACCTTGTGCTTCACACCAAGCCGAGTCATACAACAGTCGTGTGACGCCACCCTGTGCATCCGCACCATAGGTCGACAGCCAGTCAAGCATGGCTTGCAGCTCCACCTGTTCTACATTTGGCAAAGGAAGAGGTGCGTTATTTGTACCGGATGACCGGTATACTCCAGACTCATTCATGACGTCTCCTCCGTTCCCGCTTCGATGGGACTAGAAGAGTAAGCCGCAATGTGTTGCCCGATAGGCACAGGAGATAACCCAGATTCCGAGTTATATACCCGTTGCCCACGACAGAATACTTCTGCAATGCGACAGTTAAATGTACGTCCCACATAAGGGCTCTGTTGATGCGTATAGAGAAGATCCTCCGTGTTCAGGATTGTGTTTTTCTCCCAATCAATCAGGACCAGATCTGCATCCTTGCCAACGGCAATCTCTCCTTTGCTCTCCAGACCAAGCCTTCTGGCAGGTTGCAGGGAGAGCACTCTTCCGAGCAACGGGAGGTCGATATTACGCTGTAGATGTCCGTCCTCCAGCATGATCAGCAGTGTGCTTTGCGCTCCGGATATACCGCCCCAGATTTCAAAGAAGTTATCAGATTGTTTCATGGATGGCGGACATGGAGAATGATCTGAGGCAATAACATCAATCAATCCCGAAGTCAGTGCATCCCACAACTGCTCCTGCTCGGAAGAGCTGCGAAGAGGTGGAGCGCATTTCGCTATAGCACCCAATCGGACAACATCCTGATCGGTCAGCGTCAGATAATGAGGGCATGTCTCCGAAGTTACATCCTGCCCACGCCGTTTTGCATCTGCAATTAGATCCAGGGCTTCCCGGGTACTAATATGCACAAAATGCAGCGCACACCCGGTCTGTTCACCGTATGTCAATGCCCGCGCAACCGCGACGACTTCGGCTTCCACAGGACGGGACTGGACATAGTCCATCGGTTCCGTCTTTCCCTCAGCAATGCTTTTCGCGCCGAGTTCGGCAACCATGCCTTCGTCCTCTGCATGAAGTGCCAGCACACGGTTTATTTTTGCAATTGCATGCATCCCGTCCAACAGTGTATGGTCATCAGCTCTGGCAAAGATGTCTTCCCCTTCGCCTCCCGGCTCGGACATAAATGCCTTGAATCCGGCAGCACCCAACCCTGCCAGTGGAGCAAGTTCCTCACGGTTACCGGGAACCAAGCCTCCCCAGAAGGCATAATCAACATAGGATTGGTCTGCAGCTGCTTTCTTTTTCATCTCCCATGCTTCCGGCCTTGTGGTTGGTGGTACGCCGTTAAGTGGCATATCGACATAGGTGGTGATTCCCCCTGCGGCAAGAGCTGCCGAACCCGATCGAAATCCCTCCCAACTGGCGAGTCCAGGTTCATTGAAGTGTACATGAATGTCCACGACACCCGGCATCACTGTAAGCCCCTCAGCTTCTATGATGCAAGTCGCTTCACCAGCAGTCAGCCGCGTGGATAGTTCCGTTATTTTCTCACCAGTAATGCCAATATCCAGTTGTTCTACCCGATCTCTCAGCACCACCCGGGCCCCCCGGATGATGGTATCAAATGTTGTCATGTGGATGACCCTCCCCCTGAATCAGAACCGGATGTGTGCATATTCAGCTTCCCCGGTATGTACTGTAACCTCCTGGAGCAATTAATAATGGAATATGGTAATGGCTTGAGGCATCAGATACGGCAAAACGAATCGGAACAATCGTCCATAATGCCTGCCCCAGCTCCTCCAACGAACGCTGTGCGTAATAACTCTCGACATGGAATTGAAGCTCATATATGGCTGGCTCCAACTTGCCTTCATCCAGCAGCGGTGCATCCAAACGCCCATCCGCATTGGTCAACGACTCAGCCACTTTTATCTTGCTTTCCTGTTCTCCATTCCTCTTCAGGGTATACAGTTCGATCCGAACACCCGCAGCTGGGACACCTTTGGATGTATCCAGCACATGTGTTGTAATTCGTCCACCAGATATCGACATCAGACGTCACCTTCTTTCCCGGAGTCACGGCCGTCTGTTGCCAGATCATCCCTTGTCATCGAGAAACCCTGGAATCCATAAGGTGGTCTCGGCTCAGTAAAGACTTTGCCTTCTCCCTCGTTCACTTCCTCCAGCACTGTCTCCCACGTCCGATTGTTGGATTCAAATGAAACCTCACTCATTTGCTCAAATCGGCTTAACAACCTTCGTCCAATCTGGTAGATCAGATGTTGAATGGAAGCGGATCGACACTCATGAAATACCGCAGCAGCCAAATCTCTGACCTGTTCCGCCGCCACATACCGTCCACGCTGATCATCCATGCCATCTCTCGGATCTTCATAACGCCAATTAATATTCAGGAAAATAAATAACGGTCGATCCCATGTCTCTGGAAGAGTGGTATATTCATCCTGCATAAATCCGGCAAATTCACTGCCTTTGACCTTGATCAGTCTCAGATCGGCTACACCACTGAAATGGTTGCTGAGTTCAATCGAGTCTCCTGATCGTTCTGCTTCCACGGCAGCTGTTGCACGATCATTCTGCGAATAACGAAATACGAGCGCACTCGGTCGATAATTTCCTTCCAATCCAATCGGTATATCTTCAAACGGAATCTGGTCCGCTGTCATCTGAACCTTGCTCATCTGCGGATACGTCTCCAGGAAACGCCGACTTACCAGCGCAAGAAATCCTTCCACCGTCGCCCCTGTGTAATCCGCTGCATGTTTAAGAATGAAATTTTTCATCGAATCGGTTGCGACCACCAGCGAATTATCCCCTTCTGCAAAAGAAGGCAAGAATTCATCGCCCTGCACAGCGACCTTAATGTTCAATCCAAACAGAATATTGCTGCGTCCCATAAAAGGAGATTCCGGAATGGACTGAATACCCGTCAGCGGTTTGGCGTAGGATCGGTACATCCACACATCCCCTTTGCCGTAATACATCGTCCGCTGCTGCACTGCGGCTGGTTTGCTCACGAACTCATGTTCATGACCGATCTGTGCGAGCCACTGCTCCAAACGAATGCCCGCTATCTTGAATACTTCCTTCAATGCAGTCTCAAATTCTTCTTCCCTGCCTCGGCGATGACGTTGCCTCATGGACTCGAGGATGGAGCTTGCGGTATGGCCTTTTACAGCCAATATGAAAGGAAAGCCCAATTGGCTTGTATATGCTTTGTTTAATTGTTGAAGTTCGTTGTATTGCTCTTGTGAGAGTGAATCAAGCCCTGCACCAGCCTGCTCCTGAACGGAGTTGCTGCTCATGCTGATTCGCGCTCCAAGATCCGGGTGATTTCGAAGTAACTGTAACTTCACCTGGTCATCCGATGCCTGAACCACGTTTTTCATCACTTTCATCATCTGTTCAAATGAATCAAAAGGTCGTAAAAGCCCGGCCCGCTCAGCCACCCATGGTGATTCCTCAAATAAGCCGCCAAACGTATGCACAAACTGTGTGATAGACCAGTTGTTAACAAGTTTAATTAAGTCGCTCATGTTAAAACCTCCGGTCTGTTGTGGATTATTGTTCTTCATTCTAAGTGTCGTTCAATGTCGCGACAACAATATTTACGCAATTTTGTAATATAACATAACATCAGAGTTGCGATTTGTTTGCTGTGCACGGGAAATTCAGTTTTTGTGGTCCTTAAACATTAAAAAACCGCACTCCATCAAGGGAATGCGGTTCTTGGGGGTATGACCCGGTAACATTGTCATGTTGCACAATGTGCGGTCTAGAGTTGGACATTGTGCGGTCTTGAAGCTGTTTTGTCCCGCACAAACTTGCGGAAGGTGAATACCAGCTTTAATTTGAGCAGATCATTCGTTTTCTTAAAGTCCATTTGCAGCAAGCTGCCGACTTTCTCCATCCGATAAGTGACCGTGTTACGATGCACAAACAGCTGTTTGGCAGCTTCATTGATCAGTCCGTCATTCTCGATAAAGGACTCCAATGTATTCATCAGCACTTGATTGGGATCACCATCCCTGGCAAGTAACGGTTCAAGTACTTTATTGCAGTAATTCTCCATAATGTTATCCGGTACATGTTGAAAAACGTAAGCAAATTCGAGCATTTCAAATTGCAAAGCACGGTCTTTCATACCGAATCGACGAGCCAGTTGTCGAGTATCGAGACACTCCTGGTATGCTTCACGGAGCGATTTGGGTTCATGTTTCATTTTGCTGATCCAGAAACGCGGAGCCGGTGCCCCTTTTGCTTCTTGCGCTGCAAGAACATCACCGAACCGGTTCAACAGAAAACCTGACAGTTCCTCTCCATAATCTCGCCCTGTTGGACAGGTATAGATGGACAGAATGCCATCTTCGATCTGAAAATGCTGTGAGGCCGTGAATTGCATCAGCGGATTGTATTGCAACTCGCGATGAATCTGTTTAAGCAGCTTTCCCTCGGCAAACAGAGTTGGTTCAAGTGTAATCAATACGCACTGATAGGTGCCCTGGAACAGATGTACACCTTTGTTTTCACTCAAAGTGGTCAATTCCTGGATGGTCATTTTGTTATCCAGATACTGTGAAAGCAATGTACGCATCTCATCTTGCACAGTCGGATTAATATGCTCGCGATAAGTCATATCCATATAAAATGCCAGTACATCCGCAGCCTGTTGGAACAGCTCTTCCTCCGCTCGAAGGGATAAGGCTGAATCGGTAAACACAAGCAACGATCCGTATTCTTCATCATTCTGCTTGATGGGTACGCGATGACAACTTCCCTGATTCCATTTCACTCGGTGCATGACGGATTTCCACGGCCAGCCTTGGGTTACAGCATCCCCTGCAATGCCTTCACTCCCATAGAGCACATGCCCACGCGAACCAATGACGGCAAGCGGATAGTTCAGCACCGTGGCAAGCTCGGCAAACACATTCCGATGTGGCTGCTGTTGCAGTGCAAACTGCATTAATTTTTTCTGTTTCTGCACAACCTCATGCAGCAATCGGTTACTACGTTCATGTTCAGCCTTGAACAAGGCATTCATCTGGTCGGAAAAGGTGAATTGGAAGGGGAGCTCAAGCAGCGGTAAACGAAGCCGATCAGCTTCCTCGACAATACCTTGGGGAATGGACTGCCAGAAACGTCCCAGTTTGATGCCGAGTCCTGCACAGCCGCGTTCATTCAAACGTCGCATCAAACGCAGTGCATCCGTTTCACTGTCTTTCATAATAAAAGCGGTGGTGAACAACATTTCTCCGGATTTGATCCAATCCGCGATATCAGGAGCGTCCATGACGTTAACGGATTTCATCATCCGTGAAGTCCCTTCTCCACCCGCAACCAGTTTGGCCTCTGACAACGGGTATACCTGTAAAGCCTCTTTAACCGTAAGTTGCATGGACACTACCTCCCATATATATAACACAATATTATGTCATTCTGATTATCAAAACTAAATTTCGTATCATTTTTCGAATTAAATCCATATTTATGCGTTTAACTTTTATTTGTTGTTAAGTATTATAACATCAAATTTCTAAATAAAGCTTACACGGCAAAAAAATAAAACCTATGACCTAATTACAGCGCACTTTCCTGTAATCGGCATAAGTTTTATAAGTTACTATGATCCACATAATGTTGAAGTAATCCATTTACACGATAACGGAGAGGGCAGAAAAAACCTGAAAAAGCGAAGCGTTCGCCTTTATCCCCGGATTTCCCCCTTTGAAAAAGGGAATCGAAAAAATCTGGGGATAACAGCGATTGGAGGGTTGTTCTGTCATCGTAGTGTCCGTGTAAATAATCTTTAGTTCAACTACAATCAGATTTCCATGGTTTCGTGATTCATCCATAATTTCATACGGGATAACACATCTTTGATATTCAGCGGTTTGCTGAGATAGTCCGAAGCTCCTGCTGCAATGCATTTCTCCCGATCCTCTTTCATGGCCTTGGCTGTCAGTGCAATAATCGGAAGTTGGGTCATGCCAAGCCGTTCACGAATCTGGCGAGTCGTCTCATAACCATCCAGTTCCGGCATCATAATATCCATCATGATGATATCAGGCTTGACTCCTCCACGCTCCAACAATTCTAGACATTCGTACCCATTCTGAGCTGAAATGACATTCATGCCGTATCGCTCAAGAGCGTTAGCCAGCGCATATACATTTCGTATATCATCATCAACGACAAGCACTTGACGACCACTGAGCAGAGATTCTTCCAGAGGTGTCAATAAAACATCAGATTGTTCGGAAGTCATTGAAGGAAGCTTATTGACCTCAGGTGTAGTGGTAGCCACCTCATTCAGGAACAACCGCGATGCATTCATAGTCTCAGGTTCATCTCTTCGCAGTGGCAGGAACAGCGTGAACACACTGCCATGTCCTTCACGACTTGTTGCCGAGATTGAACCACCCAGCAAAGTCGCAAGTGATTGAGAGATCGACAGGCCAAGTCCTGTCCCGCCATATTTACGTGCCGTAGCCCCATCCGCCTGTTTGAATGCATCAAAGATCTGTAGAAGTTTGTTTTCCGCAATGCCAATCCCTGTATCACTGACGGAGAAAGCAATCACGTCGGTCTCTTGATCTTTCAATTCAGGATGAGCCAGACTCATTTTGGAGATGGTTAAGGCAACTTCACCCTCACTCGTGAACTTGAATGCGTTCGAGAGCAGATTTCGGAGAATCTGGTGCAATCTCATCTCATCCGTCACGATGGTTTCCGGTAAAGGACTTTGGAGCTGAATCCGGAAATCTATTTTTTTCTGTTCCGCTGTTTTCAGGAAATACTGGTTCATGACTTCAGGAACACTGCCCAGATAGACATCATCGAAATCCACTTCCATCTGCCCGGCCTCTACCTTGGATAGATCCAGAATATCATTGATCAGATTCAGCAGGTCTTTACCTGATTTGTGAATGACTGAAGCATAGTTCTGCTCTTCACTATTCAAGTGTTGATTTTTATTTTCAGACAAGATTTCAGATAAGATCAACATGCTGTTGAGCGGTGTCCGCAGTTCATGGGACATGTTCGCCAAGAATTCGGATTTGTACCCCGAGCTTGTTCGTAACTGATCTGCCACAACTGCAAGTTCATTGGCTGATGTCTCAGCAGCACTCTTCTGTATTTCCAAGCGATCATTAAGCATATGAAGCTCTTCGGTCTGCATTTGCAGTTCCTCCGTCTGAGACAGCATCTCTTCGGTCTGAGCCTGAAGTTTCTCCGATTGTGCCTGTAATTCTTCATTCAGAACTTGTGACTCATCATATAATTGCTGTAATTCCATGCGAGTGACGGTCGAGTGTAGTGAAACACCAAAAATTTCCGTCAGTTCTTTCATCAGCTTCATATCATTCTCTTGCAACGGCTTCATTGAAGCAAGCTCGATTACCGCAATCGTTCTGCCTTCGAACAAGACCGGGACTACAGTAAGTGATGTGGCAGATGTATACCCGAGACCCGAAGAGATTCGGATATAGTTCTGGGGCAGATCATTCATGCGTAGAACTCGCTTCTCCACAGCACTTTGACCTACAAGTCCCTCACCCGGGGCAAGCGACACTTTACCGAGCGAACGTTCTTTCTCTCCATCCCCAGCATATGCAGCCACGCGCAACAGTCGATTGTCTTTCCAGTAATATAAGACGCTATATGGAACTTCAAACAACATGGCAATCTCGTTCAGGAACAAGCGGGACAATCCCTCCAGATTGGTCGGGTTCTGTAAGAGTGTGGCAATCCCTGTGATCTGGTCCTTGACCCGATTCTGTTCCTGTACTTCATCCAGTAATTTGTTGGTTTCGTGGCCCAGGTCTCCCACTTCATCATGTGTCCGCACCTGAATCCGCTGCTTCAGGTTTCCACCTTTGGAGATATCACTAATGGTTTGCATAACATCTCGCAACGTTTTGACGATATTTCCTGATATCACAATCGCGGCTGCAATGGATAATGCTGCAATAATACCCCACAGCGTGTACATAATCGTCAGCAGTGTGGAACTGCGTCTGGCAAGTTCAGTCACCCTCGCCTCGGTCAGAGCGATCTCTGTGTTACGGAAGGTTGTAAGTTGAGAGCGCAGTAGATCAATTTCAGTTTTACCCGGATCAGATTGAAAGAATGCAACAACTTTCGCTTGATCCCCTTGCTTTTTCAAGTCCACCGACGGCTCCCCAGCAATCTCAATCCAGCGTGTAATATGAGCTTTGATGTTTTGCAGACTCTGCTGTTGTGAAGGATTATCGCTAATGAGAGCATTCAACTGATCATAGTTGGAACTCCACTGGGATAGGCCTTGGGAGTAAGGCTCCAAGTAACTTTCATTGCCTGTAATCATGAATCCACGCTGTCCTGTCTCCATATTCAAGACATTTTTTTCAATCGCGTTGGTCAGATTATGTACTTCCAGATCATGATGGGAGATAAAATCATTTTCCTTCTGTAACACATTAATTTGGGCCGTAAGCACTAGCAGAACAGCACCAAACAAAAGTACAACCACAAGATAGCCCAATAAAATTTTGGAGCGTATCGTAAATCTTCTCGTTTTTGACAACGCGGAAACCTCCAAATATATACGAATCCATTCAATTAAATTAAAACGGTGCATATGTAGTTTATATGTATACGTATAGTCTGACAAGCTTTAAGTTCATCGATAAGCATAAGAAAAACGACCTACTTCAGCAGGTCGTCCTCATCATTGATCTATATTACTCATTTTAGCTTATTTTAGGCCTTTGGAGCGATCATTTTGGCCGGATCGACATATTGATCAAATTGCTCTTCGGTAAGCAGACCCGTTTGTAACGTCGCCTGTTTCAAAGACAAGCCTTCTTTATGTGCAAGCTTCGCAATTTTGGCTGCATTCTCATAACCAATATGCGGATTGAGCGCTGTAACCAGCATAAGCGAGTTGTTCAGATTATGTTCAATCTGATCCAGATTAGGCTCAATGCCTACGGCACACTTGTCATTAAACGCAATAATGGAGTCCGCCAGGAGCTGCACGGATTGCAAGAAGTTATAGATGATAACCGGTTTGAATACATTCAGTTCAAAATTACCCTGACTTGCCGCGAAACCAATCGCTGCATCATTACCCATGACCTGCGTAACCACCATAGTAATGGCCTCGCTCTGAGTTGGGTTGACTTTACCCGGCATAATAGAGCTGCCTGGCTCATTCTCCGGAATACGGATCTCGCCCAATCCACTACGAGGACCACTGGCCAACCAGCGGACATCATTGGCAATTTTCATCAAATCAGCTGCAAGCGCTTTAACAGCACCGTGCGCATACACAACTTCATCATGACTTGTAAGTGCGTGGAATTTGTTTGGTGCAGATACAAAATCTTTCCCCGTATGTTTGCCAATCTCCTTGGCAGTGAAGTCCCCAAAGTCCGGATGCGCATTAATGCCCGTTCCGACAGCTGTACCGCCGATTGCAAGCTCCTTCAGATACTGTACACTTTCACGGATCATACGCTCACTCTTGCCAAGCATGGCTTCCCAACCACTGATCTCCTGACCAAGCGTAATTGGTGTTGCATCCTGGAGGTGGGTACGTCCAATCTTGATAATATCTTTGAATGCCTCCGACTTGTCTGCAAAAGTGGCTTTTAATACCGCAATGGCCGGCAAGAGTTGATCCTCAACAGCCAGAACACCTGCGACATGCAGAGCCGTTGGGAATGTATCGTTGGAACTCTGGGACATATTCACGTCATCATTCGGATGCAGACGCTCTTCCTTGCCCTTTTGCTCCAGCAGTTGGTTCCCCAAATTCGCAATCACTTCGTTCACGTTCATATTGGATTGTGTTCCGCTACCAGTCTGCCACACTACCAATGGGAAATGGTCATCAATTCGGCCTGCAATAATCTCGTCTGCTGCATAAGCAATAGCATCGGACTTAGCCGCAGATAATTTACCCAATTTATGGTTACTGGCCGCAGCACTTTTTTTCAAAATGGCAAGAGCACGGATCACTTCCATCGGCATATGTTCACTGCCAATCGGGAAATTCTCCTTGCTTCGCTGCGTCTGAGCTCCCCACAGCCTGTCGGCTGGTACTTTCATTTCGCCTAACGTATCTCTCTCAATGCGGTATTCCACTTGCTTGTCCTCCTCCAAAAAGATGGTTTGGGTCTCTACAAAGCTTGTGTATCTCGTCATATTATACATGATTTACGAGCAGGTTTTCACCTTTTTGACAAAATTGTAAGCGTAGCGCAAAATGAGCGTGAATTATTTTTGTGACGCAATTGGATACAATCGGCTGCTCTGTTCGAATAGTTCACCTGGTTCCAAACCGATCAATCCGATTTCTTCTGCCGGAATGCCTTCAACATTAGGAGCATTAACCAGGTTCATCTGTGGTTCAGGACAGAAGAATTCGCCACCCATGTTATTGTTCCAGATCATCCAGTGTTTGTACGAAGTACCCACATCGTATACCAGTTTGTCTCCAGTACGGTGATCCGTAAGTTCCATATAGTTACGTCCATTCTGCGGCTCCGCAGTGTAATGATTATCCATGGCTGCAAAGAACGGACTAACCCCGTCTTTTTTCAATTGTTCTTCCTCAGGTGTAAGCGGTTGAAATTGTCCTGTTGGCAGAGAACGCTCATTCAATTCACGACGTTGTCCAATCGTAACTTTGGCCGTGTAATCCGAGGCCTGACTGTCCGGTGCAAAAGGTACTGCAATCGCCGTGTGGAATGCAAACAAATTCGGCATATATTCAGTCCCGTTGTTGCGGACGATCAATTGCTGCTGAAGTCCTTGGCTGCTCAAAGAATAACGGAGCGTCACTGTGAACGTAAACGGCAGGTACTGATGGAATGTATGCCCTTCTTTCACGTCCTGGCTAAGCAACACATAGCTCTCCAGCTGATCAGAACCGTATCCCTCGACCTTCCACTCGGCATCATGTAAAAATCCATGCAAATGGTTACCTGTAGCCGGTTCGTTCACAGGCAACTGATAGACTTTACCATTCCACGGGAAACGTCCATCCTCATATCGGTTCGGTGGAGAAAGAATCGGAATTCCATAGACCGCAGGTGCAGCCATAAACTCATCCATCTGATCCTGATTCGGCTCTCTCAAATAACGGAAACCCTTTTCTGTATCACGGAAAGCAACGAGGTTGGCACCCACGCTTGGAATAACTGCCGCTTCAAACTGATTAAAACGAAGCCAAATGGCCGGAATCCCTCCAAATTGTTCTTCAAATGCTGCATTTTGCTGTGTCATCGTTATATGTACCTCCTGCATACTAAGGTTATATTATACGGCTCGACTATATCATGCCCGAGCGCAAAATACCAATCTATGATAGAGAACAAATTCATAATAGAAAGACAAAAAAGACAGCTGCAATACGTTACGGCTGTCTCTGCTGTCTTTCATATGATGGTTCAATTAATCCACATATTTGCCGTGATCCGGCACAGCGTTCTCTTCAAAGTCCAGATCAAGCCGCTTCAAGGATTCACTCAGCATATCTCCGCTCAAGGCATGCCCATGCCCGGTAATCGCAAGTTTCGGCTCCAGATGCCTTATATGCTGTACAGATTGATGAGCAGCCTGCCAATCGGTTGTAAAATAGGAAGGCGGGCCATGCAACTGTTTGTCCTGAAGCAACACACTCCACAGCGACTCCTGCTTCACTGTAATGATCGCGTCTCCCGCAATTAACAAACGGTCTGCTTCCCGAAACAGCGACACATGTCCAGGCGTATGACCTGGCGTGTGCACCCACTCCCATTCTGATAGACCTGGAACGGAATGATCTTTGGGTAAACTGAATATCCGATCATCCAGATTGATTGCCTCATTAGGATAAGCGAATGACAACCTGGACATTAAACCTCCACCTACAGAAGGGTCCGCTGGGGGGTAATCTTTTAATCCCGTTAAATACGGAATTTCAAGCGGATGAGCATACACTGGCACACCCCAGAATTGTTCCAGCTCAATAACCGTTCCTACATGGTCGAAGTGACCGTGTGTCAATATGATCGCAGACGGCGGACCTTGAAATCGTTCTGTTGCAACCTGAACAATATGATCTGTGAACCTCGCCATTCCGGTGTCCACGAGGACCCAGTTCCTGCTTCCTGGCTCTCCGATGAACACGACATTAACGAATAGTGTACGTAGACTGAGAATATCGGGCGCGACTTCTTCAAGTCCCGTCAACCCTTCTGTAATCAGATTGTCAGATGCCATTCACGGTTACCTCCCATTAGGCGGATTGTCTCTCTGGTTCCATTCATCTCGTAGACTTCCCTTTTCTGGATCATCTATTCAACATTTCCAATAAAATAGACGGCATACACCCTGTTTCGGGCATACACCGTCTAGTATAGTCATCGACACAACACAATAGAACAAGAACATCTCGGCCAGTTAAGCCGGAAATGCCTCCAAGGCAGCATCGAGCAATTGATTGTACAGATCGTCATCATTCTCAAGCAACTCGTCCATACGAAGTAACTCTTCTTCATCACCGGATTGCTCCGTGAAATGCAAGCTATAGTCCCAATCTTTTCCGTTCTTGCTCATGAAGGTAATCTCATATACTGACTTTTCGCCTTCTGTGCGGTAAACGGTATTTCCCACGTATCCTTTTTCACCTTCACGGCGCATTTCAGCACTTATAATTTCAATATTCACAATCATTCTCTCCTTTAATCTTTCATCTACAGCCGGTCTCCAACATTTCTGGTAAACCTAGTTTGGTAATTATTATTGGTTAATTGTACAATATATAACGTAGCAACGTATACCTTATTCAATGAAGGAACCATTCTGAGTCCTTACATAGTTGTAATGAGGATTATAATACGTGTTTGAACAACATCTATATTAGCCAACAAGCTACGATATTATTATCACATTGGAGGAAAAAATAGCATGAATACTTTTGAAACGAATCTTCAGCAATATGCTGAACTGGCTGTACAAGTCGGTGTCAATGTCCATCCTGGGCAGACACTTGTGGTTAACGCTCCAATCTCGGCAGCACATTTTGTACGACTGATTGTCAAAGCAGCTTACGGTAAAGGTGCCAAATTGGTCAAAGTAAACTGGAGTGATGAAACCGTTACACGTCTTCATTACGATCTTGCACCTGATGAAGCCTTCTCCATTGAACCGAAATGGTTTGCAGCTGAAATGACTGAACTCGTTGAAGAAGGTGCCGCTATTCTGCACGTCATCGCTGAAAATCCGGATCTGCTGAACGGTGTAGCTCAGGAACGGATTGTTACTAGCCAAAAAGTGCGCGGCAAAGCGCTCGAAAAATATCGTTCTTATCAGATGGCTGACAAATTCAGCTGGTCTATCGTGGCCGTTCCTTCTCCAGAATGGGCAGCTAAAGTGTTCCCGGATCTTCCAGAAGCACAACAAGTGGATCGCCTGTGGGACGTCATTTTCAAAACAGTACGGATCGGTGAGCAGGATGCTGTTGCCGAATGGAAAACCCATTTGCAAAACCTTGATTCCCGCGCTGATCTGCTGAACAACAAAAAATACAAGAAGCTTCACTATACAGCTCCAGGCACAGACTTGACCATTGAACTTCCAGAAGGCCATATCTGGGTATCCGGTGGAAGTGTGAATGAGCAAGGACATGTCTTTATTGCCAATATGCCTACCGAAGAAGTATTCACGGCTCCGCTGAAAACGGGTGTTAACGGTACAGTGCACAGCACGAAACCACTGAGCTACGGCGGCAACCTGATTGACGGATTCTCCCTTACATTTGAGAACGGTCGAATCGTAGATTACACCGCTGAGCAGGGACTGGATGCACTCAAAAACCTGATCGAGATGGATGAAGGTGCACACTACCTGGGTGAAGTTGCTCTCGTTCCACATCAGTCACCAATTTCGGATACGAATATTTTGTTCTACAATACACTCTTTGACGAAAATGCCTCCAACCATTTGGCGATTGGTAATGCCTATGCCTTCTGTCTGGAAGGTGGTAAAACGATGTCCAAAGAAGAGCTGATTGAACGTGGCATGAACTCCAGTCTCACTCATGTAGACTTCATGATTGGATCCGGAGAAATGAACATTCACGGCGTGACCTCCGAAGGTGCGGAAGAGCCGATCTTCCTGCAAGGAAACTGGGCATTTTAATCCCGTTTGATGTGATTTAGGAGAGAGGAGATTACTCCTCTCTTTTCCTGTGTCAACAGGTCAACAATTCAACAATTGGAGGGAACTCATATGTTAAGTTTTGAACAAAAACTGGATCGTTACGCTGAACTTGCTGTAAAAGTAGGTGCTAACGTACAACCAGGGCAAGTATTTGTTATCAGTGCGATGATTGATACCGCTGAATTCGTACGTTTGCTGGTACGCAAGGGATATGAAGCTGGCGCCAAGCAGGTGATTGTAAAATACGGAGATGAAACCGTCAATCGATTGCGGTTTGAGATGGCCCCAGAGGAATCCTTCCAAGAGCCGCCGAAATGGCATGCAGCGGAGCTTGAAGAACTAGCGGCCAATAATGCAGCCTTTCTGACCGTATTGTCATCCAGTCCAGACCTGATGAAAGGTATTGACCCTGAGCGGATCTCGACCCATCAGCGTACATTTGGCCAGGCGATGGCCAAGTACCGTCAGTATCAACAGGCGGATAAAATGAGCTGGACGGGTGTGGCTTATCCTTCCCCCGATTGGGCAGCCAAAGTATTCCCGGATCTCCCGGCAGCCGAGCAGGTTAGCCAGCTGTGGGAAGCCATTTTTGCTGCGGTGAGAGCCGATCTGGAGGACCCTGTAGCGGCTTGGGAACAGCATATTGAACGACTGGAGACCAAAGCCGTTGCCCTGAACAACAAGAAGTATCAAGCATTACATTTCCTCTCACCGGGGACGGATCTTACTGTCGAGCTTCCAGAAGGTCATATCTGGGCGCAGGCAGGTAGCGTGAATGAGCAAGGCACCCCTTTTGTCGCGAATATCCCGACAGAGGAAGTATTCACCGCTCCAGCCAAACATGGCGTGAATGGCAAAGTGTCCAGCACCAAACCGCTCAGCTATGGCGGCAGTATCATTGATCGTTTTTCACTCACATTTGAGAACGGACGTATCATTGATTTTCATGCCGAAGAAGGTCAAGATACGCTGGAAAGACTCATTTCCATGGATGAAGGATCTCATTACCTCGGCGAAGTCGCTTTGGTCCCCTTCCATTCACCGATCTCTGAGAGTGGTATCCTGTATTACACTACATTGTATGATGAGAATGCGTCGTGCCATCTTGCGATCGGCAGTTCCTATGCATTTAATATCGAAGGTGGAAAAACGATGTCTCCTGAAGAGCTTGCAGCCCGTGGCATGAACAGCAGTATCACCCATGTGGACTTCATGATGGGCTCGCCTGAGACGGACATTTACGGTATTACGGCAAACGGCGAACGTGAAGCCATCTTCCTTAAGGGAGACTGGGCTTTCTAACTGATCACGGAGAGTTATCTCCCGTAATGTATTTTCACTGAACAGTAGAAAAGGCTGTCTTGCAACCATGTATTCATGGTTGGTGAGACGGCCTTTTATTAATTTTCAGCAAACTTTCCCGCATGTTATACACACTTCCCTCATCTGGTTTTTCCCGGACCAACCTCCCATTGTATCGTTTCCATATTATGTTGTAAAATGTAATGATACCAATGTTTGTGGATTGTTCACCAGAAAGGAGAACATCATGGCCAATCGGCTCCAGTTATTACTAGCCTCAGATTTCCATAATTTAGGCTCTGCACTTCAGGAAGAAGTGTATTATGAATATTATAATATGGTACATGGTCTTATTGTTTATATCATCAAGGAGCGTGCTGCAGCAGAAGATATTATTCAGGAAGCTTTTATCAAAATCATTAAAAACAAACCTATCTTTGAAGACGAGGTCAAACTGAAAGCCTGGCTCAAGGTCGTCACACGGAACACAGCTATTAATTATCTGAGAAAAAATAAAAATAACCGTAACCAATTGGATACGGATAGTGTTTTTATAGATATGGAGACGATGAATCAGACGGCAGCTTCCGTGGAAAGCATGGTAGAAACGCAGATGATGGAAGAGTCCATTGAATATTATCTCAGACAGCTCAAACCGGAATATCGTGTACTGGTGGAGTTACGGTGGAAAAAAGGTCTCTCCTACCGAGAGATGGCCGAACTGCTGGATACCTCCGAAGACATTGTGAAGCAACGTTTGTTCAGAGCCCGTGGCAGTATCAAGAAGAAATTACATAAGGAATGGGGTGGAAGCATTGAGCAAAGGCAAGTCCGATAAAAACGTGGAGCGATTCGATTCAGAGCTGGAAGACGAATATTTCGACGCTGCGTTTGACCTGGCTTTTGATGAAGCTTTCCATCAGGCCGTCTCTGCCCCTTCCGCCTCCCATACCGAATCCATGCAGCAATCCTGGCAGAAGGTACACAGGGAAATTAACAGAATCGGTTTACGTAAAAAAAGAATACGTACCTTGCGACTTTCAGTTGTCGTAGCCGCGTCCGTGACCATCGGAGCCGTAATCTTCAGCCTGCCGTCCGGTACGCAAGCGGTATCCCCTTTTGTACAATCCATCAAGGATTGGGGCAATGGCATGAAATCCATTATCATTGAGGATCGCACGACCCATCTGGGGGCTGATCCGTCAACAGCCAAAACGCCTCCACCACCGGAAACCAGCTTAGACGACATTCTTAAAGTACAAGAAGAAGAAGCTCTTAATACACCTTCGTATGAGTTATCGAGCCACCTGCTTCGTCCAGTACTTGTTACGGAAGAGATCGCACGCGAAGGGTTCATGGGTGACTTTCTGTTATCCAATGCCATTCCCGAGCGATTCAACAAGGTCAAATTCGAACTCGTGCTTGATACTGAAAACCCTGTGAATCCAGACGATTATTATGAGTCCACACAAATGAGAGTTCAATATACCAGTGAAGGCAAGAGCATAGAGGATGAGATTATCCAGTTTGATTATGTCTATGTCATGCCTGGGGAGAAAATTGAAGGGGCCATGCTTCGTGATATGAGCACCGTAAAGCTGGCGGATGGCTCGGAAGCACTGATGTATATCGGCCCACCCTATAACTCCTTTCAGTGGATGATGGGTTCCAACAATATGAGTCTGTTTGGCACCCTTTCGGAAGAAGAAATGACTGCTATTGCCAACGACTTTCAAGAGCAGAAGTTTCCCGGCAGCACCCGTTGATAAGATCAGAATAACACGGTGCCAGAGACATGTTTGCTTGTATCCGTGGTACTTCCATCATACACTGTATGAATACTGGTAACGCGATAATAATATCCTGGCATAACGGTCCAATCCGATGTTGCATTCAGTAAGTTTGTATTCGTTGCAGTGTTGGAATTGGATTTGAAAGTTACCCATGCTGTTCCTGTCCAACGCTCAAGTCGATAATCTACGGAAAGTGTCTTCATTGCTGTATATGTCGTGGTCTTGGTATTGACGATAGCGGACAGTCCTCCCCCAGGGATGACTGCACCGACCGCCTGATAGATATGTCCACGTTCGCGAGTGTTAGCGAGCGAATGAATGGATGATTCCGGCGGCGGCGGAGCTGTAAGAGCACCAGAGGACACATTAATAACCGGGCTTGCAACGGCTGGTTCAGACGTAGGTATAGCCAGAAGCGTTGGTACCATTAACAAGGCAACAAGGGTTATTTTTAGTATAGATGCTGCACTCTTCGTTTTTGTTTTCCGCATATTGATCCATCCTCCGCTTCTATACTTGATTTTGTGTAAGGGTATAAACGGACGGATCGGGTGACAGGTTTCAAAAAAAATTAGACGCTCCGATGTTTCTGTCGGCAGCGTCTTTTGTCTTGCTTGCATCTCCAGCATGATTGAAACCTAAATTATTCCAGCCCGTATGTATTGGGTAATGGATACACGAAATCATATTAACCAACAAGATTTGCAAATGAGGTGTATAACTTGAGTAAACTTCAATCCAAATCCAAAAGGCATCGTCAAAGCTCCAATCCGAATGAACTACACATCGAAGTTTCCGTCTCGTTCAAACGTTGGCTTGTTATCTTGGTGAGCTCGCTTACCGCAGGGACCTTAATATATTTATTGGCTACAGCTCGGGAAAGCTGGATAAGCATGGGGATTGACCGCTATGTATTGCCCTTTATGATCTGGGGACTTGTACTGTCCCCCATCCTTGCTTTTCTTTTCCTCAAGCAGAGCGGCCGAACCCTTTCCCATGTCAAATTTTTACGTGTTTTCGGGATTGCTTTTTGCCTCCTGCCTCTGGTACTTCTGTTTTATGTGTTACCAGCAACACTCAGTATGGTGAATGATCACCTAACCCAATATAAGCAAAATCCGGTGTTATCCACTACTAAGGTGGGGGACTACAATTCTTACGAGGTTACTTTCGTCGATATGTACGACATCATCACCTTTAAGACACCGACAACAACCCAATCCACTCGAAAAAAGTTGAATATCCAGCATGATCTCGCTCCTGGAGAGAATGTTTATGTCACTTATAAGCGAATTTATATCAAAAATAGCTTGGTCACGGAGAACCGTTACGCTGATGTTGTCCTTCATGCACCCAAAGAATCATGAGCATGAAAAGAAGCTGTACGATGACCATTACGTCACCATACAGCTTCATTCGTTACAATTTCGATCCGGCTTACGCGCCTTCTTCTTCAACCAACAGTTCCAGCTTAATCACATTTACTCGGGAAATCCGCTTATGCTCTGTCTCTTGAATGACAAATACATAACCCCCATACTCAACCGATTGACCGACCTCAGGTGGTATGGCATCTACTCTGGAGTATAGCCAGCCCCCGATGGTATCGTAATCGGCACGATCCATATCCAGTCCAAATCGTTCACTGACTTCTTCAATCAGCATCAATCCATCAATGGAGTATTCCATCTCATCCACTTGCTCAATGGCAGGACGTTCTTGGTCGAATTCATCCTGAATCTCGCCTACGATCTCTTCCATGATATCTTCAAGTGTGACAAGCCCGGAGGTTCCGCCGTATTCATCAATCAGAATCGCAATCTGTGTCTTGCTACGCTGCATACGCTTGAGCAGATCACTGATCAGCGTGGTGTCTGGCACAGCCAGGATGGGCCGGATTACGGAGATAGTATCCGTGAGTTGGGATCGCATCAGATCCTTAATGTGAATAAAGCCGATAATATGATCCTTGTCTCCGTTATATACCGGATACCTTGTTCGCATACTTTCGCTGGCAATCTCCAGATTCTCCAGCATGGACTCATTGGCGTTCAGACAGATCATTTCCGTCCGCGGAATCATAATTTCACGGGCGGTTGTATCCGTAAAATCAAATATATTATCAACAAGTGCTAATTCAGTGTTATCAATTAAACCGCTCTTATTGCTTTCTTTCATGAGAATACGTAATTCATCTTCACTATGCGCGTCGTCCATCTCCGAAGCTGGTGCCATTCGGAACAGTCTCAACAAGCCGTTAGCCATACCGTTCAGTGCCCATATGAATGGATACATTAACTTGTAGAAGAACGTTAGCAAAGCCGCAGACCACAACGTGATCGTCTCAGACTTTCGAATCGCCATCGTTTTGGGAGCAAGTTCTCCCAGTACAATGTGCAAGATCGTAATAATCACAAATGCAATGGCAATAGAGATTCCATGAACGTAGACTGGTCCCAGTCCAAATGCGGTAAACACGGGCTCTAACAGATGTGCAATTGCCGGTTCTCCTAGCCACCCGAGTCCCAGTGAAGCCAAAGTTATACCTAGTTGGCAAGCTGACAGATATGCATCCAGATTACGTACGATATTGGAAGCGTAGATGGCATTTTTGTTGCCTGTTTCCACCAAAGCCTCAATCCGACTTCCACGAACTTTCACCATCGCAAATTCCGCCGACACAAAGAAACCATTCATTAATACAAGTAAACCAATTATTACTAAATTTAAAATACTCGGTAAGGGGTCACTCAAATTTTCATCCTATTCGCCGTCATTCTTCGGCAAATAGGTCCACCTCCTTCGAAAATGTAGGATATTAGCCATTCTGCCGTTCATATGCAATTTCAACTTCCCAATGCTTCCACCTCCACCTTGTTCTGTCGAATAACAAAGATATGCTTCTTTTATTATATAATTCTACACTACACAGTCAATCCGTGTCCTATGACAACGAAATGGCACAAACGCCTTTTTTCTTTAACAAAAGTCTCGATTACGCTGTTTTCACGGAAATAATTTTTACTAAATACGCCGTTATGCTTCTTATTTTTACACTAGTTGAATCCTCTGCAACGTGTGTATTTGTATTGATAAATGATTAAATTCCAGATCATCAGATAGTTATTCCTTTTCATTTTCTGTAATACGTGTGACTGCTCGAACTATAACATCAGGATAGTTATTCTGAATGATAATTTTGGCTTCAGCTATACTTTCAGCTCTCAATTCTCGAGTGTATATGATTCCATAAGAATCTTGGAATTCTACGGAAAATTCGATTGCCTCTCGGTCCATTTTTAATCACCTGCCCATTGTTATTGTGCTTTACAATCACATTATCAATAAGTTTACGCATTCGTAAAATACGTTGAGCGCTCTCTTCCACTAGTAGTTTATTCGATAGTCCTTTTCAAGATAAGCATATTCACTGTCTCTTGTTTGATACGTTCTTGGTCTGATAACTAATAATTCCTTATCTGAGCCAGCCTTGCTAGACGAATTAATTTCGAGTCTCATCACTCGTTCAATGACTTGATGATCGATATGCTCATCATCTACATCTTCCTCGTCTACAAAGCGAACTGTTATGTCCTGTTTTATTCCTTTCCAATTTAGATGACTACTTTGATAACATAATTCCACATTAATCAATGCCTCATCACAATCTATTCTGGACTGTGTATAAAACTCAATAAATACGTCTTTATCTTGTGACACTAATTTTATTTCACCTGTTTCTGTTTCAAAATTCCCATTCAAATTTAATCCTCGATAAAGACCATTTGGGAGGTGAATACGTAATATTGCATTTTCAAATAATTTATTGGTATAGGTGAGCTCAATCCATAAATGATTCATTCCTTCTTCTTTTTCCATCTTTTTTTTAGCCAGCCGTAAATTAAGCATCATTAAATTCCCCCCTTCAAAACCTGTGAAACAGAATCAATGACCTTCTGTTTTAATTCGGCTGAAACTCGAGGACTTAATGTAATTGAAACATCATCTGTTATTGTTAGAGTTTCGTTTTCCAAGACACGGTCTGGACTATATAAACTCATCAATTGGCCGATTTTTTCCACTTCCTCTAAAGAAAGAGAATTTAATTTTTCTTGGATGGATGCTAAGTTCTCACCAGTTCTAGATAAAGTTATAATTGCTCGAAAATAATGAATGTGTTTATCGGTGTATACTCTTTTATTTCCTACCAACTCTAACGGAGGAATCATGCCTATTTGTGTATAGTACCGAACCGTCCTCAGATTCATCTTAGTATCATCTTCTTGAAGAATTTCTGAGATACGCTTTGCAGTGTACTGATTCATAAACTCACTCCTTTACACTTTAGTTTATACCTATACAGTAAACTGTAATATGTACAGTCTACTGTATAGGTATGCATCTAGTCAAACAACTATTAAAAAAGGAAAAATCATTTTGAGAATCACAACTAATTCTTAACTAACCAAAGAGAGCACCCTCGCTCATGCTTCCGCATGGCTGGATACTCTCTTTTTGTAATACTGTTATTTTCTCAGATTCTATCCGCTAATTACGATGTCTACTCAATCTCCACTACGGTTTCAGAAGTGGGGTTCCAGCGCCATCTGGCTTGTTTCCCGGTTGGGTTATGCAATCCACCGATCCAGAATTCATCCTGCTTCAGCAGTGCCCAATCGACTTCTTCATTCAACACCTTAATTCCGAGTTCCGTTAGCGACAGGACACCGTCACGGAATTTTTCATCATGCTGCTTGAAATTAGGCAACGTGGTTGCACCGCTCATCTGAAGCAGGGCATGAGGTCCTTCTGTCATCCGCTTCAGATGTGCCCAGTATTCAAGATCACCCAGACCGAGAATATGCAGCTTGTCCCCTACCTCGCGAAATAATGGATACGGGTGCTCCACACCTGCTCTAATGGTCTCTAGTGTTGTCTGCTCAATGAGCCCCAGACCGTTCGATACAGATGGCAGACGGGACAAATGTGCCTTAAAGGCAGCTTTTGCAAAGGGTAGCGCAGAAGTGTCTGCCTGCAAGTAATCCAGATGATGCCGGAAATCAGTCGACGTATAGGCTTCCCAGAACTGTGCACCGGCTTGTAACTCGTTTTTCTCAATCACATGCCAACTTCCTGACAGCCGTTCAATCTGTGTGGAGGTAAGCTGTCCCAGTCCTCTAAAGTGCTCAATCTCTGGATACGAGTCAATACAGAGCAGATTCAGTTTCGTATTCTGGAGTGCTTGTCCTTTGAAATAATGTAACAGATACGATAACATCGTCTGATCATAGAGATCGTATTCGAACCATAAGACAATTTCCTTGTATTGTTGAAACGAATGCAACTTGCGTTCAAGCTCCTCAATCTTCAAGTATTCCGCCTGTGGAATGCCCAACTGCTGCTCTAACACGGATGCCCGATTCTGCCGCTCCTGCGTATCTCCCATCTCTTTGGCTACCGGGCCGAACGTATACAACTCTCTCCATACCAGGATGTCTCCCTGAATTCCACTCTCTCTTAAACGATTGGCAGCGTGATCCCCATTCATAATGTGTAACAATCCTTTTCCCCCTTCATACAAGTCACTGAATACAGAGACCAGATCCCTTACAGGCATAGAACGCTTGAGTTTGGATCGGGCATCGAACAGCCTTTTCTTTAATGCAGGTACCTTGACCCCGAGGAAATCCGATATTTCCTTGAGCGAGTATCCTTCCAAATAAAACAGTTCAACAGCAATCCGCATCGATGATGGCAGTATTGCAATGGAATCACGAAGCGTACGATGCATTTCATTTTGCACCGCTTGTTTTTCCGGATTATGCGCCTGATCCTCTTCATGGAATACATGCTCCAGCTCCTGAACTGGAATCATGGTATGCTGCTTGCGTCTTAGCCAGCGATAACACTGCCTCTCCACGATCACCTTGAACCACCCGGGAAAAGCCTCAGGAGCTTCCAGCTTGGACAGATTGCCAAAGGCTTCAGTAAACGCCTCCTGCACGACATCTTCTGCCCAAAATGTATCCCCCAGTCGGTGGTAGGCAACAGCAAGTGCCATCCCGCGATATTGAGACATCAGTTGTGCGTAAGCTTCGGGTTCGCCCTTCATCGCTCCTTCAATCCATGAATTCAATGCTATGGACTCCCTTCATATAAGCATGCTGCTTGTTCTATTCATGTATAAGTGCCATGTTATCGCCAAAAGGTTACGTATGACTCTAAACCTATAGTAACCTTCGTATATATGTTTATGTAAAAAGCTGTCCTGTCTGCGGATTACCTCCACATTCAGGACAGCGAAGTAAATCAGTATGTGTTAGACATGTCAGTTATCAATCAAAATGATGAGGGCCAATGATTATCTGCTTGGAGCTTGCGGGTAATTGCCTACCACTCCTGGATATTGATACAACAACGGCTCATCAAATGTAGCATAGTCAAAGTTGACCATCAACAGCATGATCCGTCTTCCTGTCTTCGGGTCACTGATGATAATATGGTCACGTCCCGCTGCTTCAATAATACCTTGGAATATGCGAGCGTTCCATTCTTTATTGCCTTCATATGTCATGTAGAACGTACCGAATTTACCAAGATTCAGACGTAAAATATTCTCAATGTATGACTGCTCAAACTGTGGAGCCGTTGTTGTAATCA
This sequence comes from Paenibacillus sp. FSL k6-2145, assembly GCF_037976585.1. Taxonomy (NCBI): domain Bacteria; kingdom Bacillati; phylum Bacillota; class Bacilli; order Caryophanales; family Paenibacillaceae; genus Paenibacillus; species Paenibacillus sp. FSL k6-2145. The sequence goes on from NZ_CP150267.1 coordinate 6,085,358, forward strand.
CTGCACCCGTTGGTGTCATTGGGCTTCCACTGGATACGAGTGGGGGTACACTTGTCGAGCTTGGTGATACCATCCCTGGCGTTGGTGACATGGCAGGCATTCCGTTACCAATTTTGTAAGACGTACCTTGAACCTGAGAATTGGCTTGTTGACCCAACACAGAATTGGCTTGCTGACCCAGTGTTTGAGTCGTTGGTTGATAAGGCTGATTAATCATAGTGATTCCTCCCAAAATTTAATATACTTCCGGACAGTCATCGCCTGTCGGACTGAAGAAACAATGCGCTTTGAAACGTCCTGTATTTTGCTGGTCATACCATGTTGGTGGGCAGTCGCCCACAGGTCGGAAAAACCACAATGAATTGCTCGCTGGCCAGATGCGCTCTCCATTGATCACCCGTTGTGCGAGACGAATCTCGGACTGTCTTGCCCGTTGGTAAAAGTACCCCTTCTGTGTTGACTCGTAGCCTCCTGGATTCTGGAATACCATACGATTGATATCGCGAATATCCTTGAAGTCCAGACAATCCACCAGCACCCGGTTCACACCTACATTGCCCACAAGCAACATACCCTGTTCGCCGTCACCTTCAGCCTCTGCCCTCATGAGCCTAGCCAGCAGCTTGACGTCCTCTGAGTTGGCTTTAATAACAGCCATAGTCTGTTTCCTCCCTTGTTTCAGCTGTTCATCACCGTACATCGTATTGTGCAGGAGCCCATTCGGTGACACGATTCCATCTTTTTTCCATAAAAAAAAGCCCGGAACCTCACCCAAGGTGAAGTCCCGAAGCAACTCGTTTCTTATAATACTCGCCTGTTTAAGGCTTGGCTTCAATCCAATAATCGTAAGCATGAACAATGTTGCCTTGGTAAGCCTGATGTTCGGCCAGCAGATCCGGAAGCTTGGCAAGCTGAAGTTCCATCTCCGCTGCCCCTTTTTCATAAAAAGAAATATGAGGACCTTCGTGGTTCTGCTTCATTTCTACCGAAATCATTAACCTTTTTTCCAAACGATCCGCGATCTCCATCTCCTGGCTCACAACAGCAGCAATCCCATTGGAACCTTCGGCGTTGTTACGGAAAGCCATCAGCGACACATGATCGAGTGTACGGATCATAAATTCAGCCACAGATGTATCCTTTCCTGGCAACGCGAAGCTATCCAGCCATACAGCAAGGTCTGCGCTTGTTTCGAGATCACTGTCCTTCTTCGTTTCTTCCTGGAAAAATGTAATGTTGGCAGCCCATTCGATCAACAGGGTGTCCCGACTATTCTCCCACTCTGGCAAAGTGTACGGCTCAATATCCAGATGGATGCCTTCAAATCGTTCATCCGGCTCGGATTCAGCATTATAGTTTTTCACATAATCAATCAATCGCTTAATGCGTGGACGATTCTCCTTTTTGCCCCAGATGGGGTGTCCACCCATCGCATGGATCTCAATGCCCTGCGCTTTTGCCCGTTTCACAAAACTGCGGTAACTGGAATAGGGTTGATCCAGGTCCAAACGGACATACAACCAGTTAATATTCTGCTCTCTAGCAAACGCTAGTATGTGCTCTCCCCCGTCATTTGTCACCTGAGAGGCCTCCCAGATATACGTTCCCCGAATCTCTGGTTGATTGGATGGAATCTCCGGTGATGGCAGTTCTGATGGCTCCAGTTGTCCCCAGTATACGATGTCATGTACAGCAGAACCTGCGTAGGAACTATGTTCGCTGAATGCGGAGGCAACTTCTTCAATAACGCTTTCCAGTTGTGCTGCACCTTTACCGGCAAATGTCGTGAACTCCTCGCCAGGCATTGGCTTGGTGTTCAACCCAACCGTAACGCTCACATTGCTAGTATCGGCCCAGTTCATTTCCTGTTCAATTAAACGTATAATACCATTGTTCCCTTGCGCGTTATCACGGTAAGCGAGTAAAGTGACATGCTCCACTCGTTCAATGAACCAACGTGACAATGGTTCGTTATCTGCATCCTCAGAAACTCTATTTCCTGTGACGGTGTAGGAATCCAGCCAAAATGGCAGGTCAATATTCACTGCAACTGCGCCATCCTGTCTCACTTGCTCAAATAACAGATTCATATTGGCTACCCAGGATTGTACCAGTGGCTTAGCATCTTCTTTCCAGGCTGGTAAAACATAGGGCTTGATATCCAGATGTATGGCATCAAATTGCTCGTTGGTCTCAGCAGCTTGATTGTAATCACTTACCCACGAGGCTAATCTGAGCATGGGACCTTCACGGCCACTGATTGCCCAGGATGGATCGCCTCCCAAAGCTTCAACCGCAATACCCGCACGGCTGGCTTTGGCTATGAACGTCTGGTATACCTCCTTGGGCATCGTCATGTCTACATTCACGTACAGTCTGTTTATCTTATGTTTAGCTGCATTGGCCAACAGCTCATCTCCGTTGCTAACAGACTGTGCCTGCCATACCCAGGCCGCCCGTATATCTGCGCCGTCAGCTTCAGCAGGTGACTCATTCCCTATCATTATCATCCCTCCGATCAGCAGTAACAGCCAAAATACCTTCCGGGATTGTTTCCCGAACATATACTCCCTCCATTCCTCTACTGTTGTAAAATCACATTTATTATAGCAACCGAGTTATTAAAAACAAATAAGCCCAAGTGCTTAACTTGGGCTTATTGCTCTTAAGTTGGGATAGCTTAGGGCTCGCCCGGCTCAATCCCGGTTCTAGTCCTCATATATCATTTTTCGGGTCATGCCTCCATCAATAACGAGGTTGGTCCCTGTGACAAAGGTATTGCTTGGATCAGATAAATATAGACAAGCACGGGAGATATCCGAAGGAACACCCACACGACCGGAGGGATGCTGTTCATGATCCTCCTTTTTCAATTTCTGCGCGTCACCTGTCTCAATCCATCCCGGACTGATACAATTGACCCGAATTTGGTCCTTGCCCAGTGAGACCGCCAGCGCATGCGTTAGAGCTACAATCGCTCCTTTGGATGCGGCATAAGCTTCGGTATCCGGCTCAGACATCAGCGCACGGGTAGAAGCCATGTTTATAATGGCACCTCCATGTTCATTGCTTTTCATATGTTTGGCTGCTTCCCGACTCGCCAAAAAACAACTTCTCACATTGGTATTGAGTACATCGTCCCATTCTTCCAGCGTTAGCTCATAGGGTGACTTCCACTTGGCGAGTCCTGCATTATTCACCAGAACATCGATTTGCTTGAATTCTTCCACGGTTGTACGAAAAAGATTCGTAATATCCTGCTCGCTCCGAACATCACATTGAACAAAGATGGCTTCTCCGCCTTCATTACGAATAGAAGCTGCGGCTGCCGCCCCCTCCGCTTCCTTGTAGTCAGCAAGTACAACTTTGGCCCCAGCGACCGCATAAGCCTCAGCCACACTCCGTCCGATTCCCTGAGCGGCACCAGTTACAACAACAACCTGATCTGTAAATGACATATTCATTGCCTCCTCTATGGTAATGATCCTTTGATCATAATTTCATTATGCCTCTTCTTATATAAATACACGTCAGGGCCATTAAGAAACGCTTGTCCAGTAAATAATCAAAAAAAGCTCACGCCATCTTGGCGCAAGCTGCTCAGTTTAACCACGTAGGCGTTCAGAATATACGCGATTATATCGCTCGAAGCCTACATAACGTGTTCCTTTGAACGAGAGCCGTCCTTCATCCCCCTCAGCGCACAAACCATACTCTTCGCCATTGACTTTGAATTCAAGCCGATCTCCACTTTCTACTTCAAAGGTGACGTAGTATAACGTTCGTGCTGTACTGCCCGGTTCAGATTGCGACTGACTCATCTTCATCCGTCTGCTGGTGATTCGTGAAGGCACGGTCAATAGCGGCTCCGAGTTGTTGCGTCCCCACCTCCATACCTCCTTTCCCATCGACAGAAGGACTATACCTATAATCAGAACAAATACAACCGGAAAGACGGTTCCAAACAAATCAAACATCCAGGATGATTCAATGCCCATGTCTCTCCCTCCGTTCATACAACTTAGGACAGCCGGAGTCTTGACCCGTCTCCTGTAATGTATATGCGGACGAACACGGAACTTGTTAATCCGATTAAATATTTGAGCAATAAAATCAAAGAATGAGTGAATAAATATGTTGCGCTTCATTGAATGACTCTCGTCCGCTACCGAAACATTGCCGATATTATTTCTAGTCATCATATATAACCAAGCTATGTACAACATCAGCTCCAACTGAGATAACAGCCTTGAGTAAAGCACTGCTATCTCAGTTCAAGCAAACCAATGTTACCATTGTGGATGCATATTTAATAAAGCAAAGGACAATTAGCCTAGGTTAATAACGTACTCATGCTAATTGTGTGATCACAAGATGTGCGGATACAGGTCTAGTTCCGCCCGCAAGTGGCGTGATTGTTAATGCTGTAGCATTACCAGCCGGGTTCCGCACGGTCAGAATAGAATTAATCACGGTTGTCTGCACCAAAGCCATACCAACAATCTGAGACGTTCCCGTTGCTCGCCCAACTACAGTAGGAGCCAAATCTGCCCCATTGAGAGTTAAGATTAGTTGACCTGCTTCATTGATGCTCACCTGGAATAAAATCTGATACGTACCAATGGCTGCTAGATTGAATGCACTAGGCCCCGTGCGGGCGATAGTTGTTCCACTTGTTGGCCCATCCTGAGGAAAGCTTACATCTGTACCGGGAGCAACCGTTGCTGCATTATCAGGTGGCATCAGTGCGAAAAAGTCAGCGAATCCCAGTACGCTTCCGGCTACTCCTGTTGCACCTGTAGATCCTGTTGCCCCAGCGGGACCCGCTACTCCCGTTGCACCTGTCGGACCTACTGCTCCAGCAGGACCCACGGCTCCTGTTGCACCAGCTGGGCCTGCCGGGCCTACTGCTCCAGCGGGGCCTACAGCTCCTACTGCTCCTGCAGGACCTACAGCTCCTGCTGCACCGGCTGGGCCTGCCGGGCCTACAGCTCCTGCAGCTCCTGTCGCACCCGTCGGCCCAACAGCTCCGGGAAAACCTTGAGGTCCAATCGCTCCGGCAGGTCCGGGATTACCCTGCGGACCTTGTGGTCCTACAGCCCCTGCTTCTCCCGGAATCCCCTGTGCTCCCACGGGGCCAGCAGGTCCCACCGGACCTTGAGCGCCTACCGCTCCAGCAGGACCTGGCTGTCCCTGAGGTCCTTGTGGTCCAGGTGGCCCTCCTGCTGGTCCTTGAGCTCCAGGTGGCCCTTCTACCCCTTGTTTACCTGGAATACCTTGTAAGCCTTGTACGCCTTGTATACCTTGTGGTCCTGTTGGGCCAACAACAGTAGGGTTAGATATGTTCACTTCTGGAGGCGGACATTTTACTTGAACGAATTTTTTAACCACTTTCAGTCGGCGGTCTTTTCTTTTAACTTTACATGGATGTAATGTTGCCTTTTTTCTCTTCATACGTTTCTTCACTTCTGAATAACTCACAGTGTGGACACCTCCCTATAGACATAGTTTAACGTACGTATGCAGATGAATAGATGCGTGGACGAACAACCAATTTAATTAAAAAACTCCGCTGATTATCAGGTAAAACAATAAAATCGGTAGCAACTGCCTATATGTTTAATCTATTTTGTTTATAACCATCGATTAAAGTGAACTGGTTTACGTGAGGAGATTGGTTCACCAAAAAACTCATGCCATTTGGGCATGAGTTTCATGATTTAACCACACAGACGTTCCGAATAATACCGATTAGTTCGTTCAAAGCCAATATATCCTGTCCCTTGAAAGAGGGCCGTCTTACATCTGCGTCGGGTGTACAACGATATATGAGTTTTGACAAAAGGGCAACCATGACCTCCATAACGTGTTGAGTTCACTTATGCTGATTTTTCGATTGTAATATTCTTCATCACAATTGATCTTGTGTTCTAACGATTCTGCCAAGTAAAAATGCGTTTCATCATAACCAACGACGGGAACAAAATGCAAATAACGTTGTTTGGGATGTACTCTAATAAATAATATAACAGGCACCCCTTGGCTGATCTGTTTCTTCAACGTATTCACATTTCCACGTAAGTACATTGCCTGATATCCTAGCTTCCTGAAAAAAACAACGACCGCTTTGGGATATACTGTCCCATCCAGTAATTTGCGAGGATAGGTTTCATAAATCTTTGTTCCGTTGGACTCCAAACCGAAATGTCTCAAGACAAAAGCACTGGAAAATGCAGCGCATTCGTAGTTTTTCTGAATATCCAACCGATTTGAAGATTGAATGTAATATGTACTTGGCATATTGACTGTGTACATGCGATCTTTCTTAGGAAAACTGAAATAAAGGGAGATCACCCAGAGGATAATCAACCAAAGTAATACATTGAGAAACAATACGTGACCTCCTTCGTCTCATCAAGATGATATACTCTACCTTTTAAGTAGCCATTCACTAGACAACAAACTATACGTCACTATATTCTCGTAATGATCGTAAACCCATTGAGCTTCTCTGGATGTGCCCTCATTTGAAAATCCGATTTTCTCAGGTATAGCCCTGCTTTTAAAGTTGTTTTCTGCACATTGAATAATGACACGATTTAACTTCAACTCGTTAAAGAGATATTTAAGCAATTGTTCTATTGATTTGGTAATGATTCCTTTGCTCTGTGCTGACTCAGCTAAAAAATATCCAATGCTCGTTGCTCTATTGTTCCAATCAATATAATGCAATCCTAACATCCCAACCAATTGTTCATTGAACCATATTCCGGAATCAAAACCGTTCCTCTCTTCATAATTATGTGTCCATACATCTATTACAGAATCTAAATCGCTGGGCGATTGTCGTTTATCAACCCAGAGTAACCACGCTCTCAAGTACTTTCTATTCTCATCAATTAACGCATACAACTCATCTCTATCTCGAGATTGGATCAGCTTTAATACAATAGATTCATTCACTTGAAAAGGCAGCATCATGTTCCTCCACTCAATCTAACTATCAGGTTATTTTAGGTGTTCATTCCTCGCACCAGTTCTTTAAAACCCATTCTTTAACTTGTTCAGCTACTCCCACTGCTGTAAGTTCTGTCGTATCAATTGTTTGCATTGGCGGGTCAAATGCAGTTTTCGAATTTTGGAGTAGCCAATTTGCAAAATTCTTGTGATCTTCTATCAGGTTCTCGTCCCACCCACGAACTCTTAAACGCGTCTCGCGAGTAACATTGTCACAATGCAAATTCATATATAGAATTCGATCAAATCGATCTATGTAATCGGACGATGCAATGTTTTCCGGCACCATCGTTCCACATAAAACAGTCCCTCGTCCACTTAGGGATATGCTATACGCAATCCTCAACCAATTCTCTTTGGCAATCTGCCAATCCACGTTATCGATGATATCCATATCAAAGACGTCAAATTCGGGAAGTTGCTTGCGAACATGTGAAGAGATCGTTGTTTTTCCTGTTCCACTTGCGCCTGTCACTACAAAAAGCGGTAATTTTCTCATAACTAGCTCCTTTAGTTAAAATAAAATTTGATTTATTACGTTCTCCATTGATCTGCTTTCAAACCATAAATAATCCTGTTTAAATATGCACCGTTAATATATTCGTAATCTCTTAATTCACCTTCACGTTGAAAGCCTAATTTTTCAGGAATTGCGCGGCTTTTGAAGTTGTCTGTTGCTATGCCAATTTCAACTTTATTTAATTTAAGTTCATTAAATGCGTAATCAATTAGAACTTTAATCGATTTTGTAATAAGTCCTCTACCCTCATATTCCTGACCTAGCCAATATCCTATTTCGGTCTTCTTGTTTTCTTGATCAATGTATAAGTATCCAATAGAGCCAGCAAGCTCGTCTCCACACCAGATTCCTAACCAATAACCATCATCTTGAGCATATCGTATACGAGTTCTCTTGATGAAAGTGCTTGAATCCTCTTCTGTTAATGTCATATTGGGGAACTTTAACCACGCTCCTATATGATCCCTGTTTCGATCAATCAAATTATATAATTGGGGTGCATCTTTCATCGCCAATAGCGATATATGGGTAGCGGCATCCATTTGATATTTAAACATAGTCCACTCTCCGATTCATTTCATTAAATAATCGTTTTCTTGCTTTAATCACAACACTACATCCAGAACATTACTTGTTACCTTCGTTGAAATATGTAATCTCATTGCCATTAAGTAAGCTTTTAAAGCCGTTCTTGTAGTAAGGCATAAGCTCATCTACCTGTGTTATATCCAACCATGCAGTCTCAGAGATTTCGTCTGGTCTTGATATTTCTTCTCTCCCTCCGACGATTTCCGCTCTGAATGTGATAAAAATGGCATGTTCTTTAATTTCTTCAAATTTACACTCGTTTATTGCTACAATACCGTGGATGCCAACATCAAGTCCTGTTTCTTCTTTGGCTTCCCTGATTGCTGCTTGTTCCCATGATTCATCGGCTTCAACAGCTCCGCCAGGCAGCGACCAGCTTGAACGTTCTACATTTCTTACTGCAAGTACTTTAGATTTGGATGGATTGGTTAGTAGTGAGTAAACTACATCGACTCGTTTCATAGATTGAACTTCCTTTCCGGAAACATTAAATATTATTCTTATCACTGAACTCAATGCAAAAAGGTTGCATCTCAGGGTTTAAGCAATACTCTATTCTTTCTCTGAAGTTTTTCCATTCGACTTTTAAAATGGCTTCTTCGATCGGAAAGAAACCAGACTCTAAGCTCTCCGTTGATGTGATTAATTCTCCTCCTTTTGGTTTGGCTAGAAATAATGTGTTACATATTGAATTCTCGATATTTTGAAATATTCCACAGAATTTGATGATTTCGATGTCGATTCCGGACTCCTCTTTTGTTTCTCTGATCGCAGCTTGACTTAGAGATTCTCCTTCTTCCACTTGATCACCTGGCATTTCCCATCCTCTTCGGGGTCCTCTAATAAGTAATAATTCATTTTTGTCGTTTATCACGATTGCAGCGGCAGATAAGATATGTTTTGGAGGGCTCATTTGTTTTACTCCTTCTAAAGAGATTGGATATGCATTTGAAGAACAACTTATAGCCAGACTAAAAAAAGTTATATATTCCGTCTTCAAAATAATTATATTCTTCATCCGTTATTCTTAACTTTCCATACCCTTTATAAAATATTTCTCTATCTCTTTCATTATCAAACGCATTCTGTTTCGGTCTAATGGCTAATGCTACATCATATCTTGGATCGCCGTAAGCTGCTCCTGCCCAGTCAATAACTCCAACAATATTGCAATCATTAACTAGCACATTATCTATAGTAAAATCTCCATGAATGAAAGTGTTTTCTATTGGTTTTGGTTTTGCTTCTTTTAACTGTTGAAGTAGTTCTGCTGATCCGTCTACAGCAAAGTGAGTTAGATTATATTCTGCTCTATTAAGCATTGTATCTAACCAAGGAGTGTCATTGTTCAATAATTCAACAGGACAAGAGCATTCATGTATTTTCTTTAGACAAAGCCCAAAGTTAAAAATCGCTTTTTCTTTACTCTGGAGGTCAGGCATCTTAGAAAGAAATTCTCTTAAACTTATTCCATCAATATAATCCATCAGAAGCCATCTTGATGTCTCCTCAGTATGAAATACATATACCTTTGGAACAGGGAGTCCCGTTTGGTAAAGGTATTGAAGCACCTTATATTCATCGGATAACCATTCATTATAAAGATCGTTTTCTGTCTTTTTGATGATGTACTTTTGGTCGAACGTATCCAGAATAGCCACAGTAGAAGTATGACCTTGCTTAGGAAAAGTGATTTTCTGAACTTTCCCTATATGTTCTTTTATTTCAATTGGAAGATCCTGAATATTCATGGTTTCATCCTTTCTACTGCTCTAAAAGTACAAATCCCATCCCATAATAAAAGCAGCAAATAGGAAAGCAGACATGCCAGACATGATGTATACCGCCTTTTGCTTTTTACTATAGCTTCTTTTCAGCAGTTTGTAGAACAACAAGACAAGATACGCCACAGCTAGAATCACATAAACCAGGTTGAAGATGAGATGGATGCGTAATGAAGAATAAGGGGAAAAGCCTAAGGCGCGCATGAACAATAGGATCGTATTCAAAATCAATGCTACACTGGCAATATTAATAGCAATATGATATTTATCAAATCCTGTACCCGGTCTTTCCCAGTTTTTTATTTTGTATTTGGATAACCGAATAAAATAACCAATTATCGCTCTCAAACTGAGTAGGATGGCTACTGGAAGAGCAATACAAGATGCTTTGATCAAGTTTATCGTTAAATTGGATACGGGCAAAAAGTCATTATAAGAAATGGAGACCTTCTCAACTGTTCCGTTACGCTCAACAACATTTGCAAAGTTACTAAGGTCAAATGTTGTATACTTCTGCAGACTTAACATTGAATATGCCTTCGTAAAACCGGAAACGACCCGACGCGCAGGCATATAATATCCTCCACTCTCAGATTCAACTGAATTCGTGCTGAAACTACTTCCAAACACCTTCTGGACAAGACCAACGTTATAAACCATTTCATTGGACTGGTTTGTCATGACCACGAACCCAAAATTAGACTCCGGATCAAAAACAAATTTACTTGTAAATCCAGCCGTACTTCCAGCGTGTTCCAGTGCAGGCACCCAGTACTCTACTTCAAAGAAACCATGTGCAATACGAGGAGTTGAAGTCCCATCGTAATATAGACTTGTTGACAGCATCTCTTCTAACGTGTCCTTGTTCGTGAATAATAAATTGCTACGATCCACCGGCATTAAAGCTGCGAGAAATTTAGCTGCATCCTCTGCTGTGCCAATGGCCCCTGCCGCAGGGTACAAGCTTATGTATGCTCTGTTCTTAGGAATTAGTTTCAGATTCGTAGTGTAACCTTGAATCTCATTTCTTCGTTTCAAGACGTTTAGATCATCATATTGTGATGGGTGAATCGATGTGTCTTTCATGTTCAGTGGTTTAAATATATGTTCGTTGACATATTTATAAAAGGGTTGTCCGCTTTGCACTTCAACGATGTAAGCAGCCATAGCCGTACCATAGTTTGAATAAGCAACGACACTACCAGGTTTATCGATCTGCCTTGGTTCAAATTTTTGTAAAGCTTCACCTAATTCCACAATATCACTCTCGGATGAATACCATAAATCGATCAATCTATCCTCCCATCCTGCGTTATGATGCATAAGGTTCATTAGGGTAATGGGAGCATCGTATTCAAGTTTCTTTAGAAATCCTTCCGGCAAATAGTCCTGAATATCGGTATCCAAATCAAGCTTTCCCTGTTCTACAAGCTGCATAACACTCGTCCAGACCAATAGTTTAGAAGTTGAACCCCATTCAAATACAGTAGAGGTGTCTGCCTTTCTCTGTTGCTCAAGATCTGTGTATCCATAGGCCTTATTTACAATGGTCTCACCGTTCTTGATAGCTACAACCGAAACGGCAGCGGTGTTCTTCTGATTAGTAGCAACATATGAATCTATCGTTTCCTCTAACGATGACAACGCAATTCTGGAGGGCGTAGTCTCCACATTCTCTACCTCAGCTTTTACAGGTACCGCACACGTCATTATGATGAATGCAAGTACCAGAACACAACCGATTACTTTAACATAATAATATTTTCGATTCATCTTCATTGGCTATCCCCTTATCGTTCTACTATAGTTTTCGTGCCTTTATCACAAAGGTTACAGGGAGCATTTTTGCTTTATTGGCAAAATCATCATTTTGCAGTTGCATCAATTCATCATCAGATTCCTCAATGAACTGCTCAATGGCAAATCCCGCTTTTGCTAACGCATTTACATAAGTTGATAGTTTACGATCCGAAATGCTAAAACAAGTCTCTCCTCTTCTGCAGCAACACATTTGTGGATGACAAAAGTTGTTTTGTTTTTTCAATTTGATTCTCCGATAGATCCGTCCTCCATAAAGCGGAAGTGCTGTCGCTCCTAAAACATCATTTCCTTTTGTATCCCAGGACAGGCTATTGGTTTCATGAATACTACGTTTATCCATGTCACCTTCCTCCAAACTAAGAGTCAATAAAACAATTCCACATTTTGAGTAATTTACCTTAATTATTTCTATAATAACCCATGCTGCAATATTTGCGAAGTGAATTTAAAAGCGCATACATTTATCAACAAATCAAAAAGAACCCTCCCGCAGGAGCGTTCTCCGTGATTGATCCGTGTATCATTAGCCTAAGCGTACATTAGATCCATAAACCCGCGAGTTACTTCTCCACCTTCGGCTGGTTCGGGCTGGTCTGTCTGTGCGTGTTCTGCCATGCAAGCCTTCACTGCTTCCTCTGTCGTACAACGATTAGCATCGTCACATGTGTAGCATAATTGAAGCATATATCTGGTTAATTCATCCGCCTGCGTGAATTGAGTTTGACCGTTGGTTCTCATCTTCATCACTCCTTCTCTTGTTGAGTTAAATATATCACCTTTTAGTGGATTTATTTGTGATTTATTTCACAAACTAAGCAAAAAAAGAAAAGAAACCCTTAGGCTCCTCTCCTTTCTCCTATCTATTCACATCGATAACACTCTACGTTTATAGTACTTTCCAATGTACACCGCCATCTACCGTTTGCAATAACAACGATCTTTTGGCATCTGTATTTTCAACCAATATCCAGCCAAGCTTGGGGTTAACCATCTGAATCTTCACAATTTCCGGATAATCTTCGAGAATTTTCTCCAGTACACTGCTTGCAGGAAGAGCGCTCCACGTTTTGCCCGCATCCTTGGTGTGGTAGGTTATGCCCTTTTGCATCGCCCAACCTTCCGATGCGTTTAGAAATACCGGTGAAAGGTTACGATTCGGACCCTTTTGTTTGTTTAAAGTGAAATTGGACAGCTTCCAGCTCTTTCCGCCATCGGTGGTAAAGAATCCATTGAATGTCGTGCTCTCGCCTTGAGAACAGGACATTGACATCCAGGCTGATTGCGCTTCACGTCCAAAAAATTGTGGTGAACTAACACTGAAATTACCACACCCGTTGAATTTGTTTCGATCAAAGAAAGATGGTCCAGTATTCCAGTTCTCTCCGCCGTCTGATGTTACATACAACTTCGGTGTGCCGAACTCCAGCGCTGTTAAGAAACCATGCTTTGGATCCGAGAAAGTCATCCCCGTGGTGTATCCACGTTTGGAAATCTCTTCTGCTTCCTGTTTACCATCTTCATCACTGGATGACATCCGATTCCAGGTAATTCCACCGTCCTCGGTGAAGTAAAGTTTCTTGTCCTGTTTACCAATAGCGGTATCAACCGTGGTGAGAATCCAGCCTTTTTCAGGAGATACAAATGAGATCGCAGTCACTTTATCCGTCTTGGACAGAGAAGACAGGCTCCAAGTTACGCCCCCATTGTTGGTGCGAAGCACCATGGTATCTGTTCCACCCATGCCTTCACGAACAATCCAACCATGTGCACGATCTACAAAATAAATGCTTTGTCCATATTTAGGGTTAGCCGGAAACTGTACATTTTCCGAAGGTGAAATATTAGTCCAGGTCTTTCCCTGATCCTGAGTGTAGTACAGGCGCAGCGCATTCCGCGTCACACCCCACGCCAATCCTCCGTTGTCATTGAGCAACTGAAAATCGGTCAAACGAGTCTGTATCTGGTACTTGGCCATATCTGCAGATTCTGTACTGTTCACAGGGGGAACGACAGTTAATGTCTGCCCTGTATTCCCGGCGTCCTCCTGCTGCTGCGGAGGCTCTGCTACCGGAGGTTGATCTGAGTCGGTGCATGCAGCCAATACAGCTGCTATACCTATAGACAGCAATGCTGTCTGCGCGATTTTAATCCATTGCGAACGCAAGTGGGTTCCACCTCTCTCATCCAATATACAGGCGCGCATGCCTGTCCTATGGCGTTTTATTTACGATTCATCAGAATCCACTGCTCCTATTCTACCACAAACCTTATGTAAAAGGCTCATAGCCCACTCACGGACAGCCCATTCCTTGTTCCATCTTATGCTCAGGCTAATATGTCGCACATTTATTACCATTAATTTCATCCTAAACTGTTTTTCGACGGAATAATTGGTAAAAAGACATGAAATGTGAACTATTTTATAGACAACACTCGCTTTATATTCTCTAATCCCTTAATATGGATGGGAGTATAACCCAAAAAGGAGAGGATATGAACATGACAAATAGTGCAGCTCTGAAACCAAGTCGTGTCGTGATTGTAGGCATGGGTGCGGTGGGAACAACAACTGGATACACGCTAATGTTGAGACAGCGTTCGTCCGAGTTGGTATTTGTGGATGTGAATCATGATAAAGCAACCGGCGAAATGCTGGATATGAACCACGGTCTGCCGTTTACGGGAGGCGTGAAAGTATGGGCTGGCGATTATTCCGACTGCAAAGATGCAGATATCATTATTATCACAGCGGGTGCTTCCCAGAAACCGGGCGAAACTCGGATTGATCTGCTGAAGAAAAATGCAAGCATTTTCAAAGATATTATCGAGCGTATTACTGAAGTGAATTCTCATGGTATTTTGCTGATTGCAACCAATCCTGTAGATATTTTGTCCTATACTTCATGGAAACAAAGTGGATGGCCTGCTTCCCGTGTTATCGGTTCAGGTACATTGCTCGATAGCGCACGTTTCCGTTACTTGATTGGTAAAAATAAAGGAATCGACCCGCGTAGTATTCACGCACACATTATTGGTGAGCACGGAGATTCCGAAGTACCGGTATGGAGCCTGGCTAACGTTGCAGGAACAGATCTGGAATTGGATGAAGAAACACAACAGGATATCTTCGACCGTACCAAAAATGCAGCGTATGAGATTATTAATGCCAAAGGAGCGACTTCCTATGCAATCGCCCTCGCTCTGGACCGCATTGTAGCTGCAATTCTCGGCAACGAGGGCTCCGTTCTGAACGTGTCCACATTGCTTGAAGATTACAATGGCGTATCGGATGTTTACCTAGGCGTTCCATGCGTTGTTGATCGCAACGGTGTGCGCGAGATTCTGCCTCTTCCGTTGAATGAAACCGAGAAAGTGGCTTTCCAAGCATCTGCTAACAAATTAAAAGAACAGATCGCTGGATTGGAATAATCTAAGTCACGCAGACATTCATATCGTGAACGATTTAGGATGTTAAACGTTGTGAATTAAGATATCTGTGCTACTAAAAGAACCATTTGTTTCTTCCAGAGAGAAGGAGCGAATGGTTCTTTGGTTTGACTTCTATTTTATATGAGTATTTAGATACCAGATATTAGTTTACATAATATTAATTATGTTTAAATCTCCTTCATCAAATCAATAACAAAAAAAGCCTGTCACTTGGACAGACTCCTTTTTGGATTAAATATTGGCTTTTTTTTCTAATATGATGGAAGTTTAACGTCCAGCAAAGCCATAGCCTCTTCTTTCTCCCGGCTGGTTACGTGAGTGTACACGGTTGTCGTTTGTATCGACGCGTGACCAAGCAGCTCCTGCACGGTACGCAGATCGGCTCCACGCCGTAACATCATGGTCGCGAAGGAGTGACGCAGCTTATGACTGGAGTAGTTTTGACGTTGATTGGCTGGTGATTCCTGCTGGAAGCGTTCAAAAGTTTCCGTAGATATGAGCTGGATGCTGCGAATCGACAGTCTTTTCCCTTTTTGCGAGACAAATAACGCTTCCTCTTTTGGCCTCCAAGGATCGAGACGCTCAGCCATCGCTTGAGACAGTACTTTTGCCACAGTCTCCGGTACAGGGAGCGAGCGCCATTTACGACCTTTACCAAATACATCCAATGTACGCCGCTCCGCATTATAGTCTTTGCAATCCAACGCGTGCACTTCTCCCACCCGTAATCCCATATATCCCATCAGTAGAAAAACAGCCAGATTACGTGTGCGATACTTGCCTTCTACCGACTCCAGAAAACGTGTCAGCCCACTTTCATCAAGAAAAACGGGCGCACGGTTTTTCTCGGTTTTGGATTTTTTGATCCCAAACGCCGGATTATTTGTTAACAATTCGAGTTCAATGAGGGACTTGTAAAAACAGTTCACCGCCGCATGTTTGCGATTTCTCGTGGCATCACTAACCCCACGCTCCCGCGCACGGGACAGAAAAGACAGCACATGCAGCTTTTTGACCTGCTCCAGTGACTTTCCTTGAATGGAGACCAGGAATTCCACCACGTCACCCGTGTATGATTTTACCGTATGGCCTGTATATCCGGCATCCTTCATCCATATGTGAAAAGCTTCTAGCTCGTCCGCATATTGCTCCTGGATCTCCTCAGTCATCATCTGTCTACGTCACCTCGATTCGGTTCTTTAAAATTGACTAAGATTATTTACGCTGATACTACGATGACAGAACAACCTTCCAATCGCTGTTACCCCCAGATTTTTCTGATTCCCTTTTCTAAAGGGGAAAATCCGTGGATAAAGGCGAAGCGTATGCTTCCGAAGTAGCTTTCTTGCAGAAAGCTTTTAGCTTCGCTTTTTCAGGTTCTTTCTGTCCTCTCCGTTATCGTGTAAATGAATAGTTCAATTTATATATTTATTATAGTCTAAGCTAAGCAGTGCTCCTACGCTTCATCCACAATGACAACGTCAATCAGCGGAATGATCGCTTCGGGTTTGCCTTGACTACGGGTAAGTACAAACGATGGCAATGGATTCTCGTGCAGCCCATTCACGGATTCACAGATCTGAGTATATAAATCCATGTGCAACGTCTCGCCTTCGCCTGCCACATCAATGACAGGCCAATCGTTCTGAACGCAGGCAGGCCAATAAGCCAGCTCATTCGCAGGTACGATACTTAATTGTTGAATGGAAGGATCAAGCTGGTAAATCCCTTGCCGTTCAGGTTCATCGCCCAGCTTGTCCACGGCAAGTATTCCAGCAGACTGCTCATCTGGTGCGGAATAGAGTGAATAACACCAAGGAGTCACGCCCCAGGCGATCGCCATCAACCCCTCTTCCAGCAACGTATCCGACAGTTCCCCTTCCGCAAATTGTTCGATCAGATTATGGTTACCTGGTCCAATCAGTTCCTCCACACGCTTAGCGAGTCGAGGCAGGTCAGCGAGAATAAATCCTCCTCTCCCGTAGGAGTCAAACACATGATGGTTTCTGCTCCACACAGCTTGAGATGGTGAACTCAACGACGCTGCTTCTGCCGGGAAAAGCGATATATATACGGTGATAACTTGCGCATACTTAACCATTGCAAGTTGTTCAGGTTCGAGTGTACCTTCAGCAATACGAGGTGTTTTCATATGCAGGGAGATTCGAAGTTCGTATTCCCCCTCTTGAAATGCTGCCCAACCAAGATTAACAGATTGTTCAACGCCTTCAATAGAAGCAATGGAGATCGAGCTATCCGGTTTCAGGTTAACAGCATACTGCACGTATGCTAACTCCTGACCATAGATGATATTGGCATCCTGACGATTGACGGGTGAATCCAACTGTTGTGCAATGACAGATACCTTACGTCCATCCTTCAGAAGACGCTGTGGATCAATATCCAACTGTAAGGTTTGTGAATCCTCTAATTGTGAAACAATTAATTGCGCCTCTGCAAGTACAGCTGAGTCAGCCAGTGCAAATCCAAAAGCTGCATTTTGATGATCTGAATTCGTATGTAATGGTGTGTTCATGATACATCCCCTCTCTTATGTCTGATGGCATGTCACATCCCCAAATATATTTCATATTTGGCTTAGCCGCAACCCCGCCCCCGTGATTAAGTTCGTCACGTCCCTAATTACTTACCCATATATGAAGAAAATTCCAACCTTCCCCTGCTGTTATCTTCCTTTATCTTTCTATATAAAAAAATCCCCATCCCGCTTCGCCTAAGCGATACGAAATGAGGAAAAATGAAGATGTTCTCGGTTAAAGACGTTCTCAACTAATCTATTTATCCTTCGCTCTGAAAGCACTGGAGATCCGGCGTGCCGGATTCAGATGACTGTAATGACGTCCATACGCAAAGTAGATAATCAATCCGATAATCAACCAAGCAAAAAACGTAATCCATGTCAGCGCCGCAAGGCGTGTCATTAAGTATACACAACCCAAGGCACTCAGAATCGGAATCAGTGGCACAAGTGGAACGCGAAAGCCGCGTTTGAGATCCGGGTTATTTTTACGCAACACAATAATGCCAAGACTTACAACTGCAAAAGCAAACAACGTTCCGATGTTCGTAAGCTCCGCCAAATGTCCCAACGAGATGAACCCGGAGAACAGAGCCACGATAATGCCTGCAACCCATGTCCCTACCGCTGGTGTCTGACTCTTGCCACTAACCTTGGAAAAGACCGGAGACAGCAGTCCGTCACGAGACATGGAATAGAGCAAACGTGTCTGACCATACATCATGACCAGCAATACTGTCGTAATACCCGTAATCGCTCCTAGGGACACAATCCAGGACAATCCCTTCAATTGGACAAATTCAAATGCAAACGCAACCGGATCACTTACATTCAACATGTTATAAGGCACGATCCCTGTGAGGATCAACGATACAACAATGTAGAGAACAGTACAGATCGCCAGTGACGCAATAATTCCAATCGGCAAATCCCGTTGTGGCCGCTTGACCTCTTCTGCCGCTGTGGAGACCGCATCAAATCCGATGTAAGCAAAGAATACGGTTGCTGCTCCCGCAGTTACGCCTGAGATACCAAAGGGCAAGAATGGTTGCCAGTTTGTTGGCTCTACATAAAAGACACCTACACCAATAAAGATCAGCACGACAATAATCTTAATCGCAACCATAATTCCGTTCGCACGAGCAGCTTCCTTCACTCCTCGGGTAAGCAGGAAAGTAATAATTAACGTTATGACCGCAGCCGTGATGTCAAAATAGGTTCCCTTTTCCGGGCTGAACGCACTCGTAAGCGCATGGGGTAACTCCAGCCCGAATCCGGACAATAACGTTTGGAAATATCCAGACCATCCGCTGGCTACCGCCGCACTCGCGAATCCATACTCCAATATCAGATCCCATCCCAGAATCCAGGCAATCACTTCACCAAAAGCCGTATAACTATACGTGTACGCACTACCCGATGCCGGTATGCTTGAGGCAAATTCCGAGTAACACAATGCCGCGAATGCACATATGATACCTGCCAGCAAAAATGACAGTACAAGGCCAGGGCCAGCATACGTTGCGGCAGCTACACCGGTTTGCACAAAAATCCCGGTACCAATAATAGCTCCTACGCCAAGTGTGGTTAAGTCCAATGGACCAAGCGCCCGTTTCAATGCACTGTTGTTATCGCCCCCGTAGGCAATTGGTTTTTTACGAAATAATGAAGATCGTTGTTCGTTCTCACGCATAGTCATGTTCCTCTCGTCATGAATCTTGAATGTGCAATATGTGCTATGGATGTAGCAGCGATTGGATGGCTTCCCATCTGTTCTATGAAAAAGTCATTTGTTCTATCTTATCGATCACCTATAAAAACCTATCGAATTCTACACGTTATCGCGTTGCTTGGTTAAATTTATTTTTAAGGATCACTTATTTTGTTCTTTTTTCGCGAAAATTATCATGAACTGTTGCACGTGGACAAATATGAAAATCGATTTAAAACAAAACTGCGTATAATTTATATTATGCGCAGTTTTTATGAGCCTTAATTTTCGTGAAAAACAACTTATATCCCTTGTTATCTGAAGTTTAAAAATGAGAGCTCTTTTCGTCTTTTTCCGCTGTCCCTTCCTCCCTTATCCTGTCTAATTCGACGATATGAAGGCATGTAAAAGAGCCACATAGTGTTATGCGGCCCTTTATTTCTTTACTATAGGTAAAGATGTATATAAAAATACGAACTGACTTCATTTCAGGTTTTTATGAAAAAGTAAATTATGAAAAAGAAATTCTCTCCGCGTCCGACATCCGGTACTGGGATAACAAATAATCTTTGCTCTGCATCGCCTCATGACGAATCGCATCCAAATCAACATTCAACAGTTTACCCTCTCGCTTCACAAGTCTACCTGCCACAAATACCGTATCCACATTGGATGGATTGGCAAATTGCACGACAGCGCCGATTGGATCATGAACAGGGAACATATTCAGATCGGTGGTACGAATCATGATCAGATCCGCTTCTTTTCCCGGGGTCAACGTACCCACCTTCTGCTCCAATCCCAATGCTTGTGCACCAGCTGAAGTTGCAAATCTCAGTACTTGGCTGGACTGCAAGTTCAACTCACCAGGCATCTCACCCTGCTGCAGAAGTTGCTCATTCGCTCTGGATCGTTCAGCTTGAAGTGCAAACTTCATCTGCGAGAACATATCTCCGCCTGTGGACGTTACCACATCTACACCAAGTGTAGGGGTTCCCCCATGTTCAAGAAAATAGCCGGTGGCCGGATATCCATGACCCATCATCATTTCAACCTCAGGTGTGACCGACAAGGAAGCACCGCTATCTGCCAGCATTTTGTATTCATCCATGCCCATGGTGTTACCATGAACGATATTCACTCGTGGACTTAACAGCCCCGCTTCGTACAATTGACTAATGGAACGATCCACAGACCCCCAACTGCCAAATCCGGCATGCATGGAACAGATCGCATCCAGCTCTTGTGCTAGTTCGATCTCTTTCACCGTTGTATCCCAATGACTGAATTCCGGACCACGAATGGCAAGCCCATAAGTAAGCAATTGATCCCGTGATGAAAAATAACGTTCTTTGACTCTTCTCACATCATTATTCGAATACGTGAGCTGGCTATCCCGATTCCAGAAGTTCGTCTCACCAGGGACTCCGTGAGCAAATACCGCCCGAATGCCAGCATCCTGAAGTCCACGAATCAGTTCATCCGTATGGTCAGGGGAATACGGCATGCTCCAATCCAACACCGTTGTCACTCCTGCATTAAGCGCTTCCAAGGAACCGAGTAAGTTGGCAATATAACTATCTTCTGGACGGAGCTTGCTTCCCATCGCACCATAATAGAGATTTTGCAAATAGACTGGCAAGGACCAGTTGGTTCCCGCTGTTTTGACCAGTGATTCCCACACATGCCGATGTGTGTCCACCAGCCCAGGCATAATAATCATCGATGAAGCATCAATGATCTCCGCATCTGGAATATCCAGGTCGGGCTGGATCGCCATGATCAGTGAATCCTGAATCAGAACGTCCGCCCTCTTATACTGTCCAATTCGAGCATCCATCGACAACACACAGCCATTTTTCAACAGATAACTTGTCCGCACAAGACACATCTCCCATCTGATTTGGTTTGAAAGACGATCACATCCTGCTTACGAATCTGTACTGCTTCTGACTATTTTTTCGCTAGTATATATACATTATATAGTTATTGTTAGTATTTATCAATTTTGGGATTTGCGTTTCGCCCGAAATCTTCTGACCTTCATCAGATTTCCACACATCTTATCATCACAGTACTTCTGTGTTCTGCTTCGGGTATCATCATAAAACATCCAGCGACAATCCGAATTATCACATATCCGAATCCTGCCGCCTTCTCCCTCTACCAAAGTCGTAGCAAAATCAGCAGCTACCTCAGCCATAACCTGATGCCAACCCGTTTCTACAGCTACCAGTTGGAGTTTCAGTCCCTGATCAATTGTAGTCAATGTTCTTCTCACATGCCCTGCTTCCATAACGCCATTCAACCATTGTTTTTCTATATCCGTTAATGATTCTCCAGAAGACAAGCGGGCTCCAAGAGCCATCAATTCATTCCTGAAATTTCTCATCGACAACTCATCTTCTGGAGATGAAGGGACAGAAGCGTTAAGTTGCCATCGTTCCAGAAAATCTTGCTGCCAGCTCGCCTTCCCTAGTCTGTCCTCCGATCGATCTCCCCCACGCCAGTCGTGATAATCGCTGTTTACAAAATCGGTCCATAACCTGTCCATATATACCTCCGTTTATTGTAACTATCTAATTAAATAAAGAAGGTTACAACTCATCTTTGATGTGTTATATTAAGTGTAACCTCATTGATCAGTTTTAGCTAGTTACATCACAAATCACAATTATACACAAGGAGGAAAAGACAATGACAAAAACAACAGCACTAGATGTATTACTTATTCAAAAGGATGATACTTGGGATCAATGTAATTGGATTGTACCTTTGTCGAAATCCTTGGAGGGTCTTACAGCAGAACAAGCAGCCTGGATTCCACCCTCAGGGGGATTAAGCATCTGGCAGTTGGTTAACCATATGTATTATTACAACCATCGCTTATTATGTCGCATGCAAGGTAAGGAGCCTACCCTTCCTGCTGTAGACTCCAATGAATACACGTTTGGGAATTCCGGAGATCCGACGGATGCAGCTGGATGGAATACACTGCTACAGGGTACAACTCGATTAGCCCAGCAGTTGCGAGATCAATTGGCTGCACTACAAGAGTCAGATCTTGAAGCCGCATATATGGACTCCGAAGAGAAATGGGCACACGAACTAGCTCGCTGGGTACTCCATGATGCGTATCACGCAGGTCAGATCGTGCTCCTTCGCAGACAGCAAGGAAGCTGGAAAATCGTTTTCTAAAAAAAATGCTTGAACTGCTAGCGCTTACAGGAATAAGATGAACTTATTAATGTTACAGCTTGTTCAACACACTATATAATTGAATAGGATCTTCGGGGTAGGGTGCAATTCCCAACCGGCGGTGATGTTCTTCGGAACCAGCCCGCGACTCGCTATTAGTTCTTAACGAAGGACATCTAGCGACTGACTTGGTGTGAATCCAAGGCCGACGGTATAGTCCGGATGAGAGAAGATCAACACATTGACATGCCGTTTATGGGAAGGCCTCTTTCCTGACGCATGTCTTTGGATGAGCCCCCGTTTATTTGGTATATACCAAAACGGGGGCTTTTGTCGATTTTGCCAACTGAAGATTCCGTGTTCTGACGAAGGAGTCCTGAATATGGAAAAGACATCAGCAGCATCACCTGTTTACCGCAAGGAACGAAGTAATACCGGATTCTGGCTTGTAGTTCTCGGCGCCGCCTTATGGGGTGTCGACCCACTCTTCCGCATTATTTTGCTAAACACGATGACATCCACGCAGATTGTACTGGTGGAACACATCATCGTCAGTCTTATTGCCATACCCGTGCTGTGGAAATTTCGGGCTGATCTGAAAAACCTGCGCGCTCGCCACTGGATTGCCGTGATTTTTATTTCATGGGGAGGATCAGCACTCGCAACGGTATTGTTCACCATGGCACTAACACATAACGATCCGAATACGGTGCTTTTATTGCAAAAAATGCAACCACTCTTCGCTATCGTGCTGGCTAAACTATTATTAAAAGAAACGTTGCCTCGTCGCTTCGGTGGATTGTTCTTCATAGCATTAGCAGGAACGTACCTGCTTACATTTGGCTTCACATTGCCATTAGGTAACTGGGACAACTGGATTCATGCTGGAAGCTTGTTATCCCTTGGGGCTGCTGCCTTATGGGGAGGTTCAACCGTTATGGGCCGGTTGATGCTGGGGCAGGCGCGTTATGAAACGGTCACCTCCCTGCGCTTTGTCGTTGCTCTTCCACTCCTGATCTTTATGACGTGGAACGAAGGTGCGGCATGGACATTTCCGTCCGGAACGGGTGAACAGACTGCTGTCATCCTCAACATTCTCGGTCAGGCATTGTTACCAGGTTTGCTCAGTCTTCTGTTGTATTACAAAGGTCTGTCGTCAACCAAAGCGTCTGTTGCAACACTCGCGGAACTTAGCTTCCCGATGGCGGGTGTGTTGGTGAACTGGATCGCTTTCCGTACACTGATTACATGGGAGCAGCTGCTTGGTTTTATCCTGATCTGGGTGGCCCTCTTCGCCATTTCCAGACAGCAGGAAAGATCATCAACTGCGGCCGATGCTGCACCGAAGCTGCGTACAGAGTAAGTGGGTATATCTGAGGTTCACATATAAACAAATAGTCAAATATAAAAAGAAACCATTGCACATCAAATTAGATGAGCAGTGGTTTTTTATTTCCATTACTCAATTTACTCGATATTACTCGATCATTTTCTCAATTTGCAATATGAGCTATTAACCCTGTGCTTTATTTCTATATCTCAAATGCAAATGCCCCTCTTTTCTCTCCTCTCATACCGAATATCAAAATCATCGCGCTAAGTCTCTTCTATGTTTTGTCTTTTATCCAATCCGGTGGTACGATGACATATGGAATAAACAGATGAATTATATTCAGAGAGGAACGATCATGATGTCTTCATTCTCATATAACTCCTACGACGCCGTAGGTTTGGCTGAACTGATCCGATCCCGGGAAGTATCCCCGGTTGAAATGCTGGAAGCGGCGTTTGCACGCCTTGAAGAAGTGAATCCGCAACTTAATGCGGTAATTCGTACATATGAAAATCGCGCACGTGAGGAAGCCGGTTTGGTTCGCCCTGGAGAACAACCTTTTGCCGGTGTGCCCCTGCTCCTGAAAGATATCTCGCAATCCTTGGAAGGCGAATTTCTGACTTCAGGCTCCCGTCTGTTCAGCGAGCATCGGGCATTACGCAATTCCAATTTTGTCACTCGACTCCGTGATGCAGGCTTTATCTTCATAGGACATACCAATACGCCTGAATTTGGTTTGAAAAATATTACCGAGCCCCGGCTTCATGGTCCAACTCGTAATCCATGGAATATCAATCACTCCCCAGGTGGTTCAAGTGGTGGTGCCGCTGCCGCTGTAGCTTCAGGTATTGTTCCTCTTGCCGGAGCCAGTGACGGAGGAGGTTCGATCCGTATCCCGGCTTCCTTTAGCGGATTGTTTGGATTAAAGCCAACCCGCGGGCGCACACCTGTAGGACCGGGAGTTGGTCGTCAATGGCAAGGCGCATCGATTGATTTTGCCCTCTCTCGCTCGGTTCGGGACAGTGCTGCATTGCTTGATACTTTACAAGTCATTCAACCTGAAGCTGCATTCCATGCTCCACTCTTTCCAGGCAGTTACTTGGCAGATATGAGCTATCCACATCAACGCAAACTGAAAATTGCATACACAACGGATTCGCCCGTGGGAACACCTGTCAGCGCAGAAGCCAAAGAGTCTGTATACAAGCTCGTTCGCTGGTTGGAAGATCAAGGTCATCATGTTGAAGAAAAACTGAGTCCAGTCAATGGAGTTCGGTTGATGGAGAACTATTACATGATGAACAGTGGTGAGATGGCCGCGATGATCTCTTCCATGGAACGGTCCATGGGCCGGGCTCTGACCTCCGATGATATGGAGATTGAATCCTGGGTTCTGGCTGAAGCAGGCAAAAAGGTGTCCGCTGCGGAATTTGTACATAGCTTAGCAGAATGGGATGTAGCTGCAGCTCAGATGTCCACCTTATTTGAGCGTTATGACTTCTACGTCACACCTGTTAATGCTTTTCCTGCGCCTAAGATTGGTGAATTAACACCTCATGACGAACAGATCCGTAATCTGATGCGAATCAGTGAATTGGACAAGACCCAGCAGCAGCAACTCATCTATGAAATGTTTGAGCCAAGTCTTACGTATACACCTTTCACCCAGCTTGCGAATTTAACAGGCCAACCTGCGATTAGTGTGCCTCTTCATATGACACCTGAAGGTTTGCCAATGGGCGTTCAAGTGATGGCTACCAAAGGACACGAAGATTGGTTATTACATCTGGCTGCACAGCTTGAACAATCAGACCTCTGGATTGGAATGAAAGGTAATCCACTGTTTCCAGCATAAACGAAATATTTCACCGTTTCTGATGAGTAATCTTTTATCCACCCTATTCTTATTCTTCATATTCACATGCCTGTATCACTTGCTATAGTGCATGAAAGCAATGTCATCTCCGCATACTGAAGTAAAAGACCTCGGAGGAGATAGGGATGAATTCAACGGAATCTCATAAGCAATCTATTCACATTCCTGCCAAGACAGGCTACGCTCTTAAAGTGAAAAAAGGCTCACTGATCCGTATAACTGATCTGGAGGGGCAGCAAGTGGTTGATTTTGTCGCTTATGATGCACAGAATATTAATAATCGGCTTGATCCCGGGGTAACCCTTGATGTCCTGCGCAATTACAGGATTAAACCGGGACAATGTCTATATTCCAACCGTTATGAACCTCTGATTAGCATTGTAAGTGAAACTGCTGGCATACATGATTTTTTTAATTCCGCTTGTCGTCCGGAAATGTATGAGTTCTTGTATGATAAGAAGGATCATCCCAGTTGTTATAATAATCTGAATACTGCTCTTGAACCTTTCGGTATCTCTCCCCCGGATCAACATTATCCTTTCAATCTGTTTATGAATTCCGTAGTAGATGGTGAAGGCAAAATTGATGTTATCGCTCCCGAATCATGTGCAGGGGATTATGTTGAAATGGAAGCTTTGATGGATCTGATCATCGGTTTATCAGCTTGTCCGTGCGAGGAAAGTTCTTGCAATGGCTATCATTGTACACCTGTTCAACTCGATGTGGAGTCGCCTGCCGTTTAAAGTGTTATATCCTCACAGTTTGTTCTAATTCACTCCTTGCGGGAATACGATGACTTGTACCCTTTTTATGTGACTACTGGTACAATTCGTCGAACCCGTTAAGGAGTGAACGTGTTTATGTCTGTACTGTTCAGTTATATTATTCTGGGAATATCATTGTCCGCTCCAATCGGTCCGATTAATGCTGCTCAACTGGACCGTGGAGCTCGACATGGATTCATGCATGCCTGGATTCTAGGACTCGGAGCTATGTTTGCAGACTTGGTGTATATGCTGCTGATTTATTTTGGAGTTGCCCATTTTCTGGACACGCCGTTCATGCGCTCTTTTCTCTGGTCATTTGGCAGTTTTATTCTGATTTACACGGGAGTGGAAACGCTCTCGAAGCTGAAACAGGGGATTCAAGGTACCTCTACTGCGGAAGCGACTGTTCGAAAATCCTTTATTTCCGGCTTTTTAATGGCCCTGTCCAATCCACTGAACATTTTATTTTGGCTTGGGATCTATGGCTCTATTCTCGCGACAACTGTGAAGCACACGGACATGGCTCATTTGCTGCTCTACAGCTCAGGCATATTCATTGGTATCCTGGTGTGGGATGTCATTATGGCTGGAATGGCCAGTCGATTCCACAAACATAGCAGTGAAAATGTATTACGCTGGATCTCCATCATTTCGGGAATCTGCCTGATCGGATTTGGTTTGTATTTTGGGTACGAAGCTGTACGTTCCATTTTTTTCTGACAATAAAATCAGACTGGACAGTCACCCAACTTCCCCCACATTAATACTGTAACGGTATCATGTGGAATGGAGTTGGGAATCAATGGCGGAGCTGTATAGTGCCGACGAAATAAACACCTTGTTTGAGCGTCTTCCATCTTGGCAGCAGGACGCTTATTCGCAATTTGGTAAAATGATCGCCGACGAAGATAATACGTATCCATGTGTACCTGGACGAATGGGGTTTCTGTCAGGACATTTGAGGTACGGCTTT
Organism: Paenibacillus sp. FSL k6-2145; assembly: GCF_037976585.1. Taxonomy (NCBI): domain Bacteria; kingdom Bacillati; phylum Bacillota; class Bacilli; order Caryophanales; family Paenibacillaceae; genus Paenibacillus; species Paenibacillus sp. FSL k6-2145. The sequence continues at coordinate 6,112,935 of NZ_CP150267.1, forward strand.
ACGTGTGACCCACGATCTGAACATGCTGCCGAAGATATGGCCGATCTGCTTAGACAATATGGTCCTGTCTCCAGAGACACCGGTCATTACGCTTCCATGGTTGTGATCTGTGAGACGCCAAGTGATCTGAAAGATCATACAACGGTAGAGCAATATCAGACGTTATTCTGGCAAATGCTTAATCGGGTAAGTTCACACGATACCGAGCCGTGGCCGGAACATATTTCAACCGATCCTCATGATTCATCATGGGAGTTTTGCTTTGGCGGAGAGCCTTACTTTTGTTTCTGTGCAACTCCTGCACATGAACTCCGAGCCAGCCGGCATTTTCCTTATCTCATGTTTGCCTTTCAACCACGTTGGGTATTCGAATCCATTAATGACAACACCCCTCTTGGCCGTAAAATGAAAACCTTGATTCGCAAACGTCTCGCTGCGTATGATGCTGTCCCTGCTCACCCTTCGCTGATGTGGTATGGTCAGCAGGATAATCTGGAATGGAAACAGTATTTTCTGCCTGATGATGAGCAGACACCTTCCAAATGTCCCTTCATGCGGATGAAGCAAGCCCTAGGCAAGTTGACGAAATAATTTTAAAGCACTCATTAATTCGTTGTGCAACTTCCACGAAAGTTGCTGAAACTTGCTTATGGTTTGGATGGTGCTGACTGCGGTGGTTTCGAGCCACGTACCTTATGAACAACATATGTGATAATCCCAAGGAACACCACAAGTCCCACACTTGCCAGCAGACCTGTTCTGCTGGCTTTTTCCATCGCTGTCCCGGCCACAGCAGCCACAATGAATACTATGGCAATCCATACTTTGATGCGATTCCACTTCACGGGCTTCATTTTCTTAATGTACGTGATGCAGATGAGCAGCCATGTATACATTAATACCAGACTACCTGCTGTCGTCACATATTCAAACAAACTCTTGGGCATCCATAATGCCATCAACGTAGACAGGACTAATCCAGCCGCTGTGCAACACAATGCCTGAATTGGCATGTCCTTTTTACCCCAGGTCTTTGTGAACAGCTTTGGTGCATCTCCATCTTCTGCGAGTTTCACCAACATGGACGTAATGGCATATAACGAAGCCACCATCGTCGAAAATCCGGCTATAATCAGAATTCCGTTGAGAATGTGGACCACAACGGTTAATCCAATGGTTGACATGGCTTTGACAAGCGGACTTTCATCTGGAGTTAACTGAGCTGAAGGCACAAGCAACAGGATCAACGCAATTGAAATCACATAGAGTGTACTCACCGATAATAACATTACTCGACCTGATTTCACTGCATCTTTTGGTTCTTTCAGGTTAGCTGCCATTAAGCCCATAACCTCGATCCCGGCAAAAGCAAAGAATGCATAGATGAAACCGGTCCATACCCCTTTACCTCCATGCGGGAACCATTCATTCTTCAATTGCTCTGGTGTTACTTTTACAGGTAACCAACCCAGACATGCCGCTCCTGCTATAGCTATAAATGCAACCGTTGCAGCAAGTTTGATTACAGCAAGAATATTCTCCGTTTTGGTTAATCCCTTCGCTCCCAATGCAGCAATGAACAAACCTATAGCGGCATAGATCGCAACAAATGCCCAAAGCGGAAACTTGGGAAACCAGAATTGAGAGAACAACCCAAGTGCCGTTAATGAGCTGCCCATGATGAGCATTTCAGAGAACCAGTACATCCATCCACTACCAAAACCAGCCCAAGGTCCGAATGCTTCGCCTGCATACGTTCGAAAAGCACCTTCCTTTGGATCTTCTGCGGTCATCTGTGCCAGTGCACCAAATACAAAGTAAGTACCTGCCGCCGCCAGCACCAACAATATAAGTACGGATATGCCAGCCCAATGAATCGCCAGACTGGTCCCTAGAAAAAATCCCGTTCCCAGTGTGCAACCCGCGCCAAACAAGGATAGGCTGACCCAACTTAGTTTTTCGTCGTCGTTTTTACGGTGTTGCTGACTTTTCATGAAGCTCCTCCTTCTGCCTTATCCCCTTACGATTTACAGGTCATGGAGGTTTTATGTCTGTATTGCCAAAAGAATTATTATTAGTTTACATAATAATTAATATGTTAAAAACATTCTGATAATGGAATTAAGCTGTATGCTTTTAGGCATTATTCATAAAAATATATTTTAAATTCTATTTAAATCCGCAAAAAAAAGTGGTTGACTTCAATCGCTTAGAATGGTTTTCCTTTTAAACTTGGAGGTGCGTCACTGTGGCTATATGAGAGATGGTAACTAAGGTGAGAAAATGATTTTTCTATTGTGAATTTTTCATATGATGAAATATTATAGAATAAGTCGTTATTTCTTTTAAATTGAACGTAGACTGCCTCTTTTTCGTATTTTCTTAATAGCTTCGTCGTTTTTTATAAATTTAGTTGTTTATAAGAAGGGCTACTTCCTGGGATTTTTCCTTTTTATCCTTTTTCACCGGTTTTCGGACTAGGCTGATGTATAGACATTATCCCCTAAAGTTTTTCGCAGCCTCTGTTCCGAATATTATTATGAATTTTTCATATATTGAAAATATTTTATGTTGGTCATAAAAAAAGCCGCCATAATGGCGGCTTCGCTAATATTCTTCATTTTTTAAGTCCGGCCAGTCCAATCTGCTCCGGCGATTTCTTTCCATCGTGCTCTAATCTCATCATAAATTTCCTGTGGTAATGCGCCTTTAGCCACAAGATCAGCATTTTGCTGCCAGCGATTTGGCTTGGCTGTTCCTACAATAGCTGTGTCTACACCTTCGGTACTTAGCGTAAATCGCAGTGCTGTTTCCACCGCTGCCTGGGCATCTTCACCCAGAAAACCATAGTTTAGTTCACTTAAGCGCTTCCAGTATATAAATGGATAAGCCTCTTCCGAAAGTGTTTCATACGTCCAGGCCGCATTGGCAATTGGTCTTTTCGCGATTACACCCATGTTTCTTTTTCTTGCCTCAGGCAACGTAAGTTCAATTGCTTCCTGATCTGCGATATTTAATGAAGTCTCCAGGCTGTCAAATACTCCGGTCTGAATCGCATATAGCGCATCTGTTGTATCCCCACTGTATCCGATAAATCTGGTCTTTCCTGCTTCCTTGGCACGCTGTAGCACTTCGATTACTGCTCCTTGGCGGAGTACTTCTTCAGAGCAGCTATGCAAATGGATAACATCCACATAGTCCGTTTTCAAACGTTTCAAACTACGGTCAATTGTTTGCTCCAGTACTTTGGCATCCCAATCTGGACCTTCGATCCCGGCAGCATGTCCACATTTGGTGAACAAATAGTAGTCATCACGCCGATGTGACAGCACCTCACCGATTAATTCCTCGCTGTCCCCGTAACATTCAGCCGTGTCAATTACGTTTAATCCAGCATCGAGGGCACTATTCAGCAATGTCGCTACATCCGTTTTGGATACATTTTTGCCTATTTCCGCTCCGCCAAATCCAAGTGTACTTACGTTCATGCCAGTATTACCGTACTTGCGCGTTTCCATGGTTATCTTCCTCCAAGTTCAGTGAATTGGGTACAGATAAATAGAAATGATTAACTTTCCCTATGTTATTACCCATGAGTTGGTTATGCCACCCACTTTTCTAAACTACAACCAACTTCATTTATTTAGAAACCATAAATGGACATTCCACCGTCAACCAATAACGTCTGACCCGTTATGTATCCCGCTGCATCTGATGCCAGGAATACAACTGGCCCTACCACTTCTTCCAGTTCTCCCACTCGCTGTAGCGGTGTGCGGCTTACAATTTCCTGCAAATACTGGGGATCATCCAGTAGCTTTTCAGTCAAAGGTGTTCGGAAATACCATGGTCCTACTGAATTGACACGGATTCCATATTTCCCCCATTCCAATGCGAGAACTTTGGTCATATGAATTAATGCAGCTTTGGTCGCACCATATACGACCCCAGTTCGAAGAGCCGTGTGGCCGCCTACCGAAGAGATATTAATGATCTTCCCAGTCCCACGTTCTTTCATATGCAGACCCGCCAATTGCGAAGCAAAGAAAGCCGATTTTAAGTTTGTTTGCATAATGGTCTCCCACTGCTCATCCGTTACTTCAAGTGCTGGTGTCCGTATGTTCATACCTGCGTTATTCACCAGAATGTCCAGACTACCCATCTCCGAGATTGCCTCTTGAAACGTCTCTTCCAGTTGTTCTTTTGATGTCACATCCGCAGTCAGAGCGAGCGCTTTACGCCCTGTCTGTTCATAGATGTAGGTGGCTGTCTCCTCAATTTCTTTCATCGTTCGGGATACAAGTACAACGTCACTGCCTGACTGGGCAAGTCCAATCGCAATTGCTTTTCCGATCCCTCTCCCTGCACCTGTCACCAGTGCTGTCTGTCCATCGAGATGGAATGTGGGTACGTTCATGTCACTCACTCCTTCATTAGATTCTTAGTTTCAGCATTCAAGCAGAATGCTTTGTATGTAGGTAAACCCCGACTGGAATCAGGTTACAAAATACTGGCTTGGATTACCCAGTTCCGGATGGAACTTTTCTCGAAAGCGTCCTCCAGTATACTCCCCTATAATTTTTCGCCAGAACGCCTGCGCAATAACATTGTTACGAACCTGGGTCACTTTCCATCTTCCTGAAAAACGTTTGAACAGCTCATATGCTGCTCGAGTGCCCACTCCACTGCGCCGATATTTTTGCATCACAAAAAACTCAGTCAAATAGTAGTCATTATCCTTACTTCCAGGCTCTAACTTCTCCACCAGAGCAAACCCTGCAGGTGCCCCATCACTTGTAATCAAAAAAGGAAACTTGCGATCCTCTTCTGCCCAGAATGCCTCCAGACCGGGATATTCCGGAAAAATGCCGTTACTGTCTACATCAATATTCAGATATTTGGTAAAATCATATAGATAAAATTGCATTAAATGCCGAATCACCTGACTGCGTTCCCGGGGAACCAGTTCTATTTTCATATTCATCCGGTTCACCTCCTCTGCTTTACGTATACTAATTACTTTAAAGGTTTACGCGCCGAAGGGCAAGGAAGCATCCCTACTTACTGCCTGCTTTGGTGAACAAGCTGTGAGCATGTAAATTATGGTACACTAGAGCATAGAATATTATTAAATTGAATATTAATCTTATATGTTTTTCACATGGAGGTGTCGAACTTGACCAACGTGCAAAAAGAGATTGATCGACGCAAGCTGGATGACAAACTACCTTCCATGCCTTGGTTCGTTCAGCAATTCATGGACTACAAGCTACCTGACCTGTCCCCCTCTACCCTGCTCGAATATCTGAGAGATTACGAAGCTTTCTTCGGATGGTTGCGAGCAGAAGGGCTGTCCGAGGCAAGCTCTAATAAAGAAGTAACTTTGAATGAACTGGAAGTCCTTCGCATGGATTCGGTTACCGCCTATCGGTTATTTCTCACAACCAAACGGGAAGGAACCAATTCCAGAATTACCGTATCTCGCAAACTCTCTTCCCTTCGTTCCCTTTTCCATTATTTGAGCCAGATTGCGGAAGATGAAGACTTTTATCCTTTGCTGAAGCGGAACATTATGGCCAAAATCGAGATCAAACGAACCCATAAACCCAAGGACACCGCTGCCAAACTCAAAGGTAAAATTCTGGAGGAAGAGGAACTGCTGGAATTTATCGGCTATATCCTTGAAGGGTACGCTGTTGATATGGAAAAGAACAAACAGGCACTGTATTCCCATGAGCTCAACAAAGAACGGGACGCCTGCATTGCCAGCCTGATCCTCAATTCAGGTTTACGGGTGTCGGAGGTTGTGAATCTGAACGTCGATGACCTCGATCTGAACAACAAACTCCTGTATGTTTATCGCAAAGGTAACAATGATGAGACGTACAAAACACCCGTTTATTTCAGGGAGCAAGCCAAGGACGAACTCGCAACTTATATGAACCTGCGGCAATCACGTTACCGTACGCCCAAGCGTGAGAAAGGTCTGTTCATTGCTTTGCGTAACGGAGATTCAGAAGGAAGTCGAATGACCAAAAGAGCGATCCAGGCCATGATTATGAAATACGCCAAGCGCTTTGGCAAACCATACTTGACTGTGCACAAATTACGCCATTCATTCGCAACCGACTATTATTTGCAAAATGATATTTACAAAACGAAAGAGCAGCTTGGACACGCTTCTACGGAAACGACCGAGATCTATGCTCACCTTACCGACAAAACGATGTCCGAAGCCATCGAACGTCGTACTGATGACGGGATGTAACATCCCGAACAGAATAAAAGCAGCAAGCCACATCAAGGATTTCGATCCGAGAAAGGTCTGCTGCTTTTTTGTTTTTTTGCATCATTCAAGAAGAAGAGCATAAGTAGAAATGATTATAGTTTACATAATAAATATTACGTTATATTTAAAAAAGAATCAATCACGCTCTCTGTACATTCAATCATGTGAAGCCACCATAATATCCCACTTCTTGACGTTTCCACGATTCGAATTCACCATTCTGTCTTCACTTGCTCTCAACCATCTGTAACAACGCTTTGGCTATATCCTCCGTTTCATGAACCGAGTACCATGTTATATCTCTGCTTACGGTGCTCCGCTCTATAAACTGCTCTGAAGGTAACCATGAGATCATACCAACTACCCCTTTAAGCTGATCAACCAAGGTCAGATCTTCCTCTTCTCGAACCATCACGAATTTGGGATAAGAAGCATCCTTGAATCCTTCAATGACAATCCAATCATAACCGGACAGATGACTTAACATATCCTCCAGCTTGGTTGCCTGTCGCTCCATAATCGCAGTACGTTTCTCGGACATGACAACCACCGCCGAGGCCCCCGACTCCCCAAATTGATACGAATCCGTTCCTTCTTGATCCATCTCAAAATGATCATGTCCATCATGCTTAATCGCTGCTACTTTAAGTCCCATAGAAGAAAAGTGCCTAATCAGCGCGGCTGTCAGGGTTGTCTTGCCCGTGTTTTTGTATCCAACAATCTGTATGATATGTGGTTTTGTATCACTCATTGTAGTCATCTATCAACTACCTCACATGACCTGTGGGAAGTTTAATAATACGTACCTGCTCACCCGCAGGAATACCTTTTTTCTCAGGCGGGACAACAATCAGGCAATCACTGTCCTTAATGGTGATCATCACACTGGATTCATCTACACGGGCAGCAGCCGGTATCGCATACACCATTCCGTTGCGGATCTCTGTACGTCCACGTACGAACCGTGTAAAATTGTTCACTTTGGTGTACTCTTCTTCCAAGATCGCAGTCCATTCTTCCAAATAAGGATGAGCATCCGCCTGCATGGAACGAATGGTTGGACGAACAAACATACTAAAACCTACAAAACAAGCTCCCGGGTTACCCGAAAGTGCAAAAAGCAATTTATCTTTATATACAGCAGCTGTGGTCACACTGCCTGGTCGCATCGTCACTTTGTTAAACAACATCTCCACATGTTCTTCCAGCACAAGTTCGCCCATAATATCATAATCCCCGACGGATACACCGCCTGTGGTCACCACGATATCATTATCTTGAATGGCTTCTTCCAGTTTGGCCCTTGCCGTATTCACATCGTCCGCAATAGAACCGTACATCACAGGCTCTCCACCTGCTTCAACGACCAGAGAGCGCAGCATGTAACTGTTGCTGTTTCGAATCCGACCTGGTTGTAATGGCTCGTCAACATCAAGCAATTCCGTGCCGGTTGCGAATATCGCCACCTTTGGACGTTGAAATACGGGAACTTCTGCTATGCCAAAAGTAGCTAACACAGACTGCTCTCCTGCCCTGATGATCGTTCCTGCTTCGAGCAGTTGCTGTCCCTCTTGGACTTCCAGTCCAATTGGGGTGATGTTAGCACCCGACAATATGTGCCGTTTCAGTGCAATCCACTGTTCTCCGTTCTCTACCTTACTCTCGGTCATCTCCATCATGACTACCGCATCCGCACCTTCCGGAACCTGTGCACCCGTCATGATGCGAGCAGTTGTACCTGAAACAATGGTGTGATCCGAGGTGTAGCCACAAGGAATTTCATCAATTACACGAAACCAAACTTGATGATCACTCGATGCATCTATGGTATCTGTACTTATAATCGCGAATCCATCCATACCCGATCTCCGGAAGAATGGATACGGATGAGGTGCTTGAATCGTCTCTGCAAGTGTACGGCCATGAGCAGATTCAAGGTGAACTTTCTCTATGGAGCCTAAAGTAACTCTTGCAGCGATTTTGGCTTGGGCATCCGGCACCTGTACAGCTGTACGATTGAATTTGGCAGTTGTCATATCATGTGAATGTGAGTTCAGTTTCAAAAGTATTCTTACCTCCTAGAGACATTCATCTTTTAAGAAAGTGTAGCCCGAATACTGTAAGATAACAAGTACATCACGTATTGAATACTGTGACAAAATCTTATTTCATACAGGTGTAACATTCCTTCACCTATATTCAACATGAAAGGCATCTTGTCTGCCCATAATATTGACAAAGGGAGGCGATGATCATGAGTAAACGATGTGAATTATGCGGCAGAGAACCTGTAAACACGACCGTTCATCATCTGACACCGAAAGAAATGGGAGGAACATTTCTGCCAACAGCCAACCTGTGCATCCCCTGTCACAAACAGATTCATTCCCTATACACTAATCGCGACATTGTAACCCTTGGTCTCACGGACCTGCAGTCCTTGAGACAGGATGAACGAATGGTCCCCTTTATCCGCTGGATTCGCAAACAGCCTGCTTCAACGATTCCCCGTGTACGCAAGTCAAATCATGTTCGCAAATCGTAAACGAAAAAGAACAGCTCCAAGGTCATGTGCCGGCGAGGTGAATCCGCCTTCCCTTGTCACTGTTCTTAAATGAACTATGCGATTGGCAGCCATCCTTATGATTAGATGTTTATTATCTTCGCCTCTTAATTCGGCCGCCGCCCACTCTGGTTTTTGGTTTTTTGTAGGATTTCTTAGGTGAATCAAACAACCCGCCACTGCTCTTGTTACGATCAATGGTTCCCTTGCTCTGATCCTTGTTGCGGTTGAATAATCCTCCGCCAGATCCCACGCTTGAATCTTTATCGCTTCCGCGCCTTGTAATCGTACCTTTCCGATCAACAGTAATAGGTGGAGCAAGCTTCTTGTCATTACTTGTTGGTGCACGATAAGATCCTGCACTCGGTTTATACGTATCTTTATTGGTATATCCCCGATAGTTGCCATACCCTCGCCCGCCAAAAGAATCGAACAGATTACCAATTAATGTAGCGGTGAGGTAACCTTGTAAAAAAGATGAATCGTAGTTCTGCCGAACATATTCCTTGGAGTCCACCTCAACCAAGGTATCCTCCGGCTTATTCGGGTCTTGTTGCAGGTGATAATACTCGTCCTGATACACGAGGAACATACGCTCTGTGTTCTCTGCCGAGATCTGATCTGGTTGCCTTTGGTCAGACAATTCCTGAGCCACTTCCGGAACGGTACGGTCTGAAGCCCGGTACACATAGGACGTTGAGTTACCACTGCCGTTAACCGATTCAAGCGGATATGTGTCCTGAACAGAAGGTGCTCCGCACGCGGACAACAGAGACATCACAAGGCTGAGGACCAGCATTAATTTTAATCCATGTGCCAAGCGTTTTTTCATTGGGAACCTCTCCTAGCTCGAACGAATTACTTTGATATCCGCAGGAAGAATGGACTCACCCTCATACAGTGTAAATCTTCTGTCTTGCCACTCCACTCGAAGAAGCATATTATCATCCGACTGATACTGCCATACCAATTGTTCTCCAGCCTGGCCATATGGAGTTCTACCTGCCGTTGATACCATGCCTCCATACTCTTCCTCCAGATGAAATGCGCGTCCATCCAGGTCCAGCAATGTGGGCACCTCATCAGGTGCATCAAGCCTGCCATCAATTGGTGTATATAGAGCGTAACGTGTGAGTTCCCGTTCTTCGATATGCAAATATCGAAATGCGGTACCATCCTGCAGCGTGAGCACAACTGCATTTCTAGCGCGATTTTGTACCCGACCAACGACTTCATAAGTGACCAGAGAAACCTCACAGATATCACCAGGTGCAAGCTGAAGCATCGTTTTCTCTGCCTGCGGTGGTTCAGGTTTTGTTAGTATTCCTTTAATTCGTTTCCATACACTCATGAGAATTACTCCTGTTCCTTATCTTATAAACAAGCTGCAATAATCAGTGCGCCCACGATATGTAAAGCGCCAGAGAACAACCCGTATCCTGTCTTCCCTTGCTGAATTCCCGTATCCAGATCCAGATTGGCCCACTTGCGAATCATAAAGTGTACAACACTCTCCAGAATCAACAAAATGATAAAGGATACAACGGAGACCAACAATGCTTCTCCAAGATGACCAGCCGTAGAAATGGACGTAGCGAGTACATATCCTTGTGCAAATAATTTCATAACCATTCGTGTAGTAACGGCCATATTGCCCGCCTTAACTTCAGCAAAATCCTTATATTTCGTAAACAGTGAATCTACATACATCAAGACAAACAGCAAAACCGAACCAGATCCGGTCCAGACCAGCATCGCCAAAATATTCAAATCCATTTACACAGCCCCCACATATCAACATGAACCGCATTTAAAAGCGAAGGAGAAATACTCTTCTCCTCCGCTGGTTAACCCTGCTGACAACCAAGGTATTAGTTCTTATTATCGTACTGTTTCATCAATGCTGCGAGTTCGTCTTCAACAGCCTGATCTTTACCCAACTTCTCGAACTCTTCATCCAAAGACTTGCCTTTGGAAGACATTTCGTTACTTGCTTCCGCCTGTGCTTCCATCTGCATCATTTTCTCTTCCATACGCTTCATACCAGCACTTGCAGTATCAGAACCAAACCCATTCAACGCTTTGTTGATTTCCGTTTGGGCTTTTGCTGCATTGTAACGTGCTACCAGTGTTTCGCGTTTGTTCTTCATTTGAGTCAGTTGCTTACGCATCTCGTCGAGCTTGCCACGCAGGTTATCTGCAGAAGCCTTATTTTGGTCATAGCTAGTTTTGTACTCAGCCATCTTCTCTTCAGCAGCCTTTTTCTCTTCCAGGGCACGTCGAGCCAAATCCAGATTCTGAGCACGTGCCGCCGTATGCGCCTGCTCTTCACGTTTCTTCACAAGAGCTTCCTGCTCTTCGAACAACTGCTTGAATTTCTTCTCAATGGCGATCTGTTGAGCTACTGCTTTCTCCGCATCTTCCAGATCCTCTTGCATGTCACGGATATATTGGTCCGTCATCTTGATTGGATCTTCCGCCTTGTCAATTATGGCATTGATGTTAGACATGGTTAGATCACGCAAACGTTTGAAAATGGACATTATGTTATTCCTCCTAGTCGATATTACATCGTATATAAACATACATACGTAACAATCTACAACTCGTTTCAATTTTAGCAAATAAAATCAAAACATTCGATGGCTCTTATGTCAGGAAGTTCGTTTATCTTTGTTCAAATGATCCTCCATCAACCTCTCTGCAGTCTGCACGATTTCGTCGATCTGCATCCGCGTGATGGAATCAAAATGAATACCCATGATCACCGTAACGGTTACTTTCAGCTGCAGGGCAGCCTTTCGGGCAAGCCGCTCACACAGCTCTTGTTCCTTATGCCCAGGAATATGTACCGTCGTCCCGCTGACGCGCTCATGATCCACGTAGAACGTGGCTACGGCGCCAATATGCGCCTTTCCTCCGGTAACGAGAAAAACCTTATCCTCTCCTGCTTCAATCACCTGTAAACGTATGGATTTCAAATCATATGTACTCATATCCTATCCACCTATCCTTTTCTATATGTTATATATGGAGGAATTATGGCTGTCATAAGCTAAATCCGCAATGAAACTTCTCACACTACGCATATTTTATGAAACCCCCGGGCATACCAAGAAGAACGTCATTTTGGAAAAGGAGGCCGTTATTATGCGCGTACGCCTCATTATGCTGATGGTTATCGTTATTTTTCTCGGAGGATATCATGCTCCAGTTTCATCGCGGGATGTTTCAAGCCCGCCAAGTGAATCAGTATCAGGTTCGGATTCTGCGGAAGAAGAACAACTGACATTGGGACAGTTACGTCAAAAATATGCCGATACGTTCAAAACCAATGGTCCTTCAACAAAGAAGGTTGCACTGACTTTTGATGATGTACCTGATCCACGGTTTACTCCACCAGTGCTGGATGTATTGAAGAAATACAATGTCAGAGCTACATTCTTCATCGTGGGTAGTCGTGCTGAGAAACATCCGGATCTGGTGAAACGCATCGTTAAGGAAGGGCATATGGTTGGTAATCACAGCTACAATCATCCTGAATTCAGTAAGCTGTCGATGAATGCCTTTCGCAAACAAATTTTACATACCGGGGATATTATTCGACATTTAGCGGGATATACGCCCAAGATAATTCGGCCACCTTATGGAGACATTAATGAAGAACAGCTGCAATGGGCTGCTAGACAACACTATAGCATTGTAAACTGGAACGTTGACTCACTGGACTGGAAAGGCCTCTCCAAGGAAGAGGTGAAGGATAACATCCTATCTGCCGTGAAACCTGGCTCCATCGTTCTGCAACATGCAGGAGGCGGTGTGGGATCTAACCTGAACGGTACGATTGAGGCATTGCCTGAAATAATTGAAGAACTGCGTAACCGGGGGTATGAACTGGTCACCTTGGACGAGATGTTGGGATTGCCAAAGGCCAAAGATTAAGATGACTGCGATAGCAAATAAATGCAATATTAAAAGGGTGCTGTTCAATCGCAAATTAGCGACTGGCAGACACCCTGTTTGAATTTGTTAGATGTAATTTACTTTCTACTTAAGAATGTACAGCTCGATATCCTGAAATCCAAATGTGCTTACGGACTGTTTGCTACCCGGGATAAAGATATCAATCCGGTGACCCTTGATTGCACCGCCCACATCACGCGCTGTGGCTACAAAAGCCTGTTTTGGCAATCCTGGATGGCTATGACCAGTTACCAGTACTTTGGTTCCGAGTGGAATTACACTTGGATCAACTGCAATCGTACCCAGTTCAAGGTCATTTCCGAAATAATCGACTGCACCCCATCCTCCATTTTCAGACGGATCTGCAGAGTATGCCGTTGCTTTCACGTTCACAGCTTTGCTGTAATCAAATGTTTTACCCCAGGCTTGAACCACTTTGTTATCTGCGTTAACGTCCAAGCTTGCTGTGGTAACCGTTTTGGCTTGGGTCTTGCTCTCCGTCGCCGCGGCAGCTACATTGTTTGCCTTACCGGGAATCGTAATTTTCAAACCACCATAAATATTGTAAGGTGAAATGTCGTTATTTGCTTTAACCAACGTGTTCATTGCTACTCCATATTGTTTTGATAAGGTGTAGAAGGTATCCCCTTCTTTGGCCACATGAACTGAATCGGCGTGAGCCGGAACGGCTTGAATGAGCATTGCTGTTGTCAATAATGCTACTGCTGTTTTGGCTATACGTTTCTTGTTAATCATGGTCTTCCTCCCTCATTGTGCCTGCGAAGTTAGTTGTCGGATTCGGATGAGGAGCCCACCCTATAGGTTCTTCATTACATTTAAAACGTTATGTACCCCTAATTCACCCCAAGCAGTGTGCTGTAGATCTTCCCCCTGCACAATCTGCATCGTTACATCCCCCGCACTCCCTGTCCGGAAGTTTCGGCAGAGTTCAATATATCACAATTTTGTAACCTGAACTTGTAGTAATTCTTACCAAATGGTTTTTTAGCATGTAAGCATAATTAAGAATACTGGATACTTTAGAAAAGTTGGGAGATCCGATACTTTACATTTGGTAACAGAATAGTTACTTTTTCGAATTCATACGTGATTATTATCCATAAAAAATAGCGTTACCGACTCGAAGTCAGTAACGCTATTTGATCACTTCGTTTAGAGTACTTTCGCAAGAAAATCACGTGTACGTGAATTTTTTGGTGCTCCAAACACCTCATCAGGTGTTCCCTCTTCTACAATAACCCCGCCATCCATGAACAGGATCCGGTCTCCCACTTCACGTGCAAAACCCATCTCATGTGTTACGATGACCATCGTCATCCCGCCTTCTGCAAGACGTTTCATGACATCCAACACTTCACCGACCATCTCGGGGTCCAGTGCCGAAGTAGGCTCGTCAAACAGCATCACATGCGGCTGCATGGCCAATGCTCTAGCAATGGCGATCCGCTGCTTCTGTCCACCAGACAGCTGATTCGGGAATGTATCTTTTTTATCGTACAAGCCCACGGTGTTAAGCAGATCAGCAGCAATTTTCTCCGCTTCCTGAGTGGATTGTTTCTTCACTTTAATTGGAGCAATCGTGATGTTTTGCTGAACCGTTTTGTGTGGGAACAGGTTGAAATGCTGGAACACCATGCCCATTTTTTCCCGAGTTGCATTAATGTTGTGCTTCGGATCAGTGATTGACACGCCTTCAAAATCAATCTCACCCGAGGTAGGCTGTTCCAACAGGTTCAGACAACGTAAGAAAGTACTTTTACCTGAACCGGAAGGGCCGATGACTACGACAACCTCACCTTTGCCAATTGTCACGTTAATGCCTTTAAGCACATCGTTATTTCCATAAGATTTGTGTAATTGTCTAACGTCTATCACTTGCACTCAACTTCCTTTCCAGTCGTCCCAGCAGCTTGGACAAAATGAACGTTAATACAAAGTAGATGGCTGCTGCAATCAAAAATGGACTCAAGCCTTGATACGTAATGTTTTTGACCACACTTGCCTGATACATAATGTCCACCATACCGATAACGGAGATAATAGAGGATTCCTTGATGATGGTTATGAATTCATTACCGATTGCCGGTAATACAGCTTTGAAGGCCTGTGGCAATATGATATAACGCATCGCATCGCCTCTTCCCATACCTAGGGAACGAGCTGCCTCCAACTGACCACGATCTACACCTTGAATACCCGCACGGAAAATCTCTGCCAGATATGCACCACTATTGATTGAAAGTGTAATGATACCTGCCTGAAGTGCAGTAAAGTTAATGCCAAAGCTCAGGGAAAAACCATAGTAAATAATCATTAATTGTACCAGCATCGGTGTGCCACGAATCACTTCAACGTAAGCAGTACCAATCCAGCGCAAGATTGCAGCGTCATGCAAACGGAACAAACAGATGATTAATCCGATAATTACCCCGAAAATAACACCCAGTGCGGACAACAGAAGTGTGTATCCTACTCCTGTAGCATAGAAACTTTTGTACTCCCAGAATACTTGGAAAATATTTTGTGATTTGTTCGCTTTATCCGCCATCAAGAGGCTGGCGTCAGTCACCATCTGATTGATTTTATCTTCACTTTTCAATCGCTCCAGTGTTCCATTTACTGCAGCTAGCAGCTCGGTATTACCTTTGCGAATCCCGATTGCCGCTTCTGCTTGCTCTTCGTCCGGAACAGCAGCAGCAAGTCCAATGATATCGTCCAGATAACCTGCAGCAACGGTATCTTCAACGATTGCCGCGTCAATGCGTTTTGTTTGCAGTTGAAGCACGATATCCGAGATTTTATCTAGCGCAGTAAGCTTCGCTCCTGGAATACTCTGTCCGATCGTTTCCTGAATGGAGCCTTTCTGAACGCCAATCTTCGCATTTTCAAGTTCTGCCATAGTTGGATATTTGTCTTTATCCACATTGCGAACCATAATCACTTGTTTTGATTTATAATAGGTGTCGGAAAAATCGATACTTTTCTTCCGCTCATCCGTCGGCGTCATACCTGAAATCACCAGATCAACACGCCCGCTCTGCAACGAAGGCAGAAGACCGTCAAAGCCCATATCCTCAATCACAAGCTCAGCGCCAAGATCTTTGGCAATCTCTTTGGCGATCTCAATATCGAAGCCGACGATTTCATCTTTGCCATTAATCACTTTATGGAATTCATATGGTGCAAAATCGGCACTTGTACCGAGCACCAGCTTTTTACTGCTTGAATTATCTGTAGTTCCACTTGCAAATGCCACAGGAACGGCAGTCGTCAGCAGAATAACAAAGGTCAACAGTATCATGGTGTAACGACTTATTAATTTCAACCTTGTTCTCTCCCCTTACAATACTTTGTATGCTTCTCATGTTGATGACTGAGTCATTATAAAGTACAATGCATGATTATGCAATGCATTTTGACATTACAAATCTTGACTTGTTTCTGAAAAATTGAAGCAAACATGATATAATCAATGAATTATTTTCATTTTTGCATAAGGAGTTTACTAATGACATCTAACAAATCACAGATACTGACGGTTATTGATCAATATGCTTCCCGTTTTAAAGCCATTTCATCATATATCGGTGCCAATCCCGAACTGGGAAATGAAGAGTTCCTTGCTTCTGCTCGTCTAAAAGAAGAACTGGTCTATCACGGTTTCACTGTAGAGGCTCCAATCCTTGGACTGGAGACAGCCTTTATCGGAACCTATTCAGCCGCCAAACCCGGCCCTACCATTGCGTTATTGTGTGAATATGACGCCTTGCCGGAGATCGGTCACGCTTGTGGTCACCATCTGATCTGTATGATGAGTCTTGGAGCTGCTGTTGGGCTGAAATCCATTCTGGACGAAGTAGGTGGAACGATTAAAGTATTTGGTACACCCGCAGAAGAGACACGTGGTGCCAAAGTTCCGATGGCGGAAGCAGGCTTGTTCGATGACTGTGATGTTGCCCTTATGGCGCATCCGTATTATGCCTACGAAAAGTCAGGCAGCTCGCTGGCGATTGACGCTGTGCAATTTGAATTCCATGGCCGATCTTCACATGCTGCTGCAAGTCCGCACGAAGGTATTAATGCACTTGATGCCGTCATTCAAACGTTCAACGGAATCAATGCATTCCGGCAACAAGTGAAAAGCACCGTTCGGATTCATGGTGTGATCAACAACGGAGGTCAGGCAGCAAACATCATTCCTGACTATGCTTCTGCGCAGTTTTATGTACGTGCAGCAACTCGCAAAGAACTGAATATCCTCACAGAACGTGTAATTCAGATTGCTGAAGGATCTGCTCTCCAGACAGGTTGCAAGCTGGTGACATCCAACTATGAAACGTCCTATGACGAGATGGTTACCAATGAAGCATTCTCAGCTGCGTTTAGTCAAAATCTCATGGAACTCGGCATCCCGCAAGAAGAGATTGTAAGTGGTAATGATCATGGCTCCATGGACATCGGTAATGTTTCCCTGAAATGTCCTGCAATCCATCCGTACATCCGTGTTGTGGATGAGGTTCATACCCTGCACTCCATAGCCTTCCGTGACCTTGCACTTCAGGAGCGCGCGCTGGATGGCATGATTCTGGGAGCCAAGGCACTTGCTACAACAGCCTATGACGTACTGAGCCAGCCAGAGCTGCTTCAAACCATCCGTACAGAGTTCGAGCAATCTATTCGCTAAGATTCACTTTCAACATGTTATATAGGGTGCCTTGAACAAACTTGAAATCCAAGCTTGTTCAAGGCACCCTTTTCTTGATTTATCTGTAAGTATATTCAGCAAGAAGCTGGAGATGCTGTGAAAGAAACCTTTGAAAACGATGAAAATAATACATTTTATTACAGTAAATGTGATTCATTTGCTGGCTAACTTGGTTAATTATAACTATAAGTGCGTGTTCAAAAGAGCGGTTTTCAGTACCGAGAAGATGGGATGAAGCTAGAAATGGAGTAGCGGAGCGTAGGCAAAACTACGTGAGCAACGGACATTTCGGCTGAATTCCATATTCGATGCCAATGATGCCGATAGGCATCACTTGTAATCAGAAGCGGGCTTTTGAACAACCTCTATAACTTATCCTATATTCAGGAGGTGCTGTCATGCTGCTCGAAGCCATGTATCATGTTCCTCGTGACAAGTGGGCTTATGCCTATAATTCGTCTACCATACATCTGCGCGTACGAACCAAACGTAATGATGTGCAATACGTGACTGCACTAACCGGAGATAAGTACGATTGGAATGGAACGTACAAGGAAATTCAATTGGAGAAGTCTGCTTCGGATAACATGTTTGATTATTGGGAGGCTGCCGTCAAGCCACAATTCAAACGTCTCACCTATATATTTCGGATAACTGCCGGTTCAGAAGATGTTTTTCTAGCGGATAATGGAATTCATTATGAGACCCCCTATCCAACTGGAGGATATTATGAGTTCTCGTATATACATGAAATTGATGTGTTTAAGGTGCCCGAGTGGGCCAAAGAAGCCGTCTTTTATCAGATCATGACTGAACGGTTTGCTAATGGAGATCCCAAGCTGAATCCAAAAGAAACGCATGACTGGGGTGGCAAACCTGAGTTGGACAATTATTTTGGTGGAGATCTGCAAGGTGTGCTGGATCATCTGTATGACCTAACTGAACTTGGCGTGAACGCCATTTACTTTACCCCGTTATTCCAGGCCAATTCCTACCACAAATACGACACGATTGACTATAAAAAAGTCGACCCCCATTTCGGTGATAATGCCCTGCTCAAACAATTGACAGAAGAATGTCATCGCCTAGGTATACGTGTCATGCTTGACGCAGTGTTTAACCATTGCAGCGAAGACTTCCCTCCTTTTCAAGACGTTCTCCAGAATGGAAAAAACTCTAAGTATGCCGATTGGTTCCACATCAATGAATATCCGATTCAAATCAAGGATGGTATACCAACCTACGATACATTTGGGTTCTACGGCAACATGCCCAAGTTCAATACAGCCAACCCTGAGGTTAAGGCATATCTACTTGATGTAGCAGAGTACTGGATTAAGGAAATCAAGTTGGATGGCTGGCGTCTGGATGTAGCAAATGAGGTGGACAACCATTTCTGGCGTGATTTTCGCAAGGTTGTTAAGGCAGCGAATCCTGAAGCCTATATTGTTGGTGAAGTATGGAGCGACTCCTTGACCTGGCTTATGGGAGATCAATTCGATTCGGTCATGAATTATCCATTTGCTGACAAAGTGCTTCAGTTCTTCTGCGGTTCAATGGATGGTTATCATTTTGCCAACGAGATGGGTTCACTGATTATGCGCTATCCGCAACAGACCAACGAAGTGATCTTTAATATGCTCTGCAGCCACGATACCCCACGACTGCTAACCCGGTTAGGAGAAGACAAACGCCGTTTAAAATTGTCTGTTGTATTTCTTTTCACCTATATCGGTACACCTTGTATCTTCTACGGCGATGAGGTGGGAATTAGTGGTGATGCTGATCCGGATTGTCGAAAATGTATGGAATGGGACCCGGCCAAGCAAGACAGAGAATTGTATGATTTCTATCGTCTGATGATCGATTTACGCAAAAGCAATGAAGCCCTGCGCAAAGGACGCTTCCGATTTCTCAAGGCTGATCACAATGATCCCTGTATCGTGTACGAGCGTGTGGATGACAACCTTCATTTTACCGTATGGATGAACAATACACCTCAAGATCAAACGCTTTCTCATCCTATGGAAACAAAAGACTGGAAGGATGCATTAACTGAAGAGCCTGTGTTTCCAACCGATGGAATGATGAATATTAAGCTTGACCCCTATGGGTACCGCATTTTGTACAGACAGCTTGATCCGACAACCATCCAACACTACTGAGGTTTAAATTCTGAACAGTCATATAAAAGAAAAGAAAAACACTTCCACCGTCACAGATGATACTTCATTCTGAACTTTGGAAGTTTTTTTATTTGATTAAAAAAAAGCCACAGCAGGAATGCTGTGACTCATTCAGGATTGCATCAGTTTACAGGGTCAAGTGTGATCCGACGATAAATGTCCATATATTCTTCAGCTGAGACGTTCCAACTGTATTCTCCGCCCATTGCATTTTTCACAATTTTCTTCCAGTGTTCTGGCTGTTTGTAGATCTCCTCAGCACGCCGAATGGTATTCATCATGTCATGTGCATTAAAACTCGTGAATGAGAAGCCATTCCCCTCTCCAGTAAACTCATTGTATGCATGCACAGTATCGTTCAGACCGCCTGTTTCCCTTACGAGAGGCACACTACCGTACCGCAGAGCCAGTAGCTGACTAATACCACATGGTTCGAACCTCGATGGCATCAGGAAGATATCACTGCCAGCATAGAAACGTCGGGATAACCCATCGTTAAACGTGATCTGGGCAGACATTTTGAGCGGATAACGATTAGCGGCTTCACGGAACCAGTGTTCATACATAGGCTCTCCTGTTCCCAGTACCGCGAATTGAATGTCATCATAGTACAGCAATTCATCCAGGATACGGCAGACCAGATCAAGCCCCTTAGAATCCACGAGCCTTGTCACCATCACCATAAGTGGTACATCAGGACGAACAGGAAGTCCAAGTTCCTTTTGCAGCTCAATTTTGTTCTCCGTTTTCTTGGACAGACTTGTTCTGTATTTCACTGGAATTTTGGTGTCCGTTGCCGGGTTGTAACTCTTGGTATCAATTCCGTTCACAATCCCGCTGAAACGATCTCCAAGTGAACTGAGCAGTCCGTCCAGGCCGTATCCATAATAAGACGTTTGCACTTCCTGTGCGTATGTTGGGCTTACGGTTGTCACATGGTCAGCATACACAATTCCTGCTTTCAAGAAATTGACATTACCATAATATTCGGCTCCATCCACGGTGAAATATCGATCGTCCAGCTCAAGGATTTCACTGAATAACTCATGCGGGAATACCCCTTGGTACAACAAGTTATGTATGGTGAATACCGTACGAATATCACTGTAGAATGAATCATGTCTGTAATGGGCTTCAAGCACCAAAGGAATCATTCCTGCATGCCAGTCATGACTGTGCAGCACGTCAGGTTTGAACTCAATTTGTGGCAACACTTCGAGAACCGCACGGTTGAAGAAGGCGAAACGCTCGCCATCATCCATATAACCGTACACTCCATCACGCCCAAAATAATACTCATTATCCACAAAATATACTGGAATCCCATCATGAATTAGCATTTCTATTCCACAATAGGGTCTGCGCCAGCCAAGAGGCACATCCGTTGTAATTACGGGCTGTAACGCGTCTTTATACTCATCGGGAATCCCCTTGTACTTAGGCATAATCACCCGCACATCTGCCCCGCTCTTCTTCAATGCAAACGGGAGAGCACCGATTACGTCAGCAAGGCCTCCTGTTTTGATAAATGGATGTACTTCAGCAGCAGCAAATAGAATATTCATGCCTTTGTCCTCCTCTTCGGTTTGAGCGTGTTGCTTTCATTTTTATTCTTCGTTTTTGAACTGACGGAAGTGATACTCGCAGGTGATTCATCCGTTTTCCGACGCGTATTCTTTTTTAGAATCACGATGCTCAGCGGAGGCAATACCAATTCGAGACTATGCGGATGCCCATGAAAAGGAATCTTTTCGGTAGGCAGTTGCATATCATTAGTAATGCCTGAACCGCCGTAAACGGAATGGTCACTGTTCAGTACTTCGGTATACATACCGGGACGCATGACACCAATCCGGTAACGCTCCCGCTTGACCGGCTGAAAGTTAATGAGCACAAGGAGTGTATCCGCAGGTTTTTTTCCTTTGCGTACGTATGAAATGACACTCTGGTCCTGATCATCCGGAGTGATCCATTCGTAACCGTCCAAGGAATGATCAAGCTCCCACAAAGCTTTTTCACTCAAGTACAGGTTAGACAGCTCACGCTCAAACTTATGCAAATTGCGGTGACTGTCATAATCCAGCAAGAACCAATCCAGTTGATCCTCATCTTTCCATTCGATGAACTGGCCAAATTCTCCACCCATAAACAACAGCTTTTTCCCTGGGAAAGTCATAAAATAGCCCAGAAAAGCACGCATGCCGGCAAATTTCTGCTCATAGGTTCCTGGCATCTTGTCGAGGAGCGACTTTTTGCCATGAACAACCTCGTCATGTGACAGAGGTAGCACATAATTTTCAGCAAAGGAGTATACGACCGGGAAAGTCAGCAAATGATGTTTGGAAGGACGCTCATGAAAATCAGATTCCATGTAATCAAGCGTATCGTTCATCCAGCCCATGTTCCATTTGTAGTTGAAACCCAGACCACCTTCATCTACAGGTAAAGTCACCATTGGCCATGCACTAGATTCTTCAGCCATCATCAATGCATAAGGGAAATACTTGAACACCGTTTCATTCAGCTGCTGCAAAAAGGCTACAGCTTCCTTGTTCTCAAGACCGCCTTCATCATTGGTACGATATTGTCCTGGCTGCTTCTCAAAATCAAGCCGAAGCATACTCGTAACCGCATCAACACGGAGTCCGTCAAAATGATACATCTCCATCCAATATAATGCATTGGAGATCAGAAATGAACGAATCTCAGGTTTCGAGTAGTCAAAGCTGAGTGTACCCCAACCCGGCTTCTCTGCTAACATCGGATCTGCATACTCATACAAAGGCGTACCATCAAACATACGCAACCCATGAGCGTCTTTGGCAAAATGTGCAGGAACCCAATCCAGCAATACGCCAATCCCAGCCTGATGTAGTGTATCCACTAGATACATCAGATCTTTTGGATGCCCATAACGACTGGTAGGCGCATAAAACCCTGTGTTTTGGTAGCCCCACGAAAGGTCATATGGGTGCTCACTAAGGGGCATCATTTCAACATGTGTATATTTCATTTCTAATAAGTAAGGAACAAGCAAATCAGCCATCTCGCGATAACTATAGAGGCTTCCGTCTTCTTTGCGCTTCCAGGTTCCCATGTGCATTTCGTAAATATGTAGAGGTTTGTTATACATGGCACGTTGTTTGCGTCTCCAGGCTCCATCATTCCATTTGTACCCTTCGATTGAACTGGTGACAGAGGCTGTCTGTGGTCGAACCTCTGCTTGAAACGCATATGGGTCCGCTTTGAGCAATTCTGTTCCATCTTCCGTTAATATACGGAACTTGTATAAAGTTCCTTCGCTGATTTCCGGAAAAAAACGACTCCAAAATCCTGATTCGGGTATCTTATATAAAGGTTCCTTTTCGCCTTTCCATTCATTGCGGTCCAGAGCCAGTCCCACTTCTACGGCATTTGGTGCCCACACGGTAAAGCGATACCCCTGAAGGCCATCGCAAGTCTCAGGCTGCGCGCCCAACATTCGATAACTGTGATGAAGGTTACCTTCATGAAATAAATAAATATGCTCCGGCAATATATCCGGGTGTGCTAACGGTTGAATGGCCAAGAGATCACCTTCTTCTCAAGAAAATAGATATAACAGTAACCATTACCCCATTCTAGCCAAGTTGAAAAGAAAAATGCGGTGAATTAGAAAATGTTGTACATTTTCAGAATTTTTACAGTAACAATCGTTTCATTTGCTCTACTTTGCGTTAATGATGTACTACAATGCACAATATTTTGGGAGGGAAACGATTATGTTTAATAAAGATTGCATCGCTATGCTGTTGGCGGGAGGAGAAGGGAAGCGATTAGCCCCTTTAACCTCAAGTATCGCAAAACCCGCTGTACCGTTTGGCGGGCACTACCGGATCATCGATTTTCCTCTCAGTAACTGCGTAAACTCAGGGATCGATACTGTAGGAGTATTGACGCAGTACCAAGCGGAATCGTTACACGATCATATCGGTGGAGGAGAACCATGGGGACATGGCAACTCAAGTGAGGCAGGAATCTCCTTGCTTCCATCTTATCATACAGGAAATGACGAATACTTGGGAACGGCGGATGCTATTTATAAAAATATCGACTATATTGACCAACAAAACCCCGAAAATGTTCTAATTTTGTCGGGTGACCATATTTATCATATGAATTATCGTGATATGTTGGAGGCTCATCAGGCTAATAACGCCGCAGCAACGATTTCAGTTATGGAAGTTCCATGGGATGAAGCACATCGCTTTGGGATTATGGCTGCTGATGCGGATTTGCGTGTAACCGAGTTTGCCGAGAAACCGGCTGAACCAAAAAGTAATCTGGCTTCAATGGGCATCTACATGTTCAAATGGGATTATCTGAAACGCCATCTCTTGGAAGATGCCGCTAACCCTGAATCCAGCCATGACTTCGGTAAAGATGTTATTCCTCAAATGTTGAACGAAAATAATCCCCTCTTTGTCTATAACTTTAATGGTTATTGGAAAGACGTAGGTACGGTTAAGAGCCTTTGGGATGCACATATGGATCTGTTACACAACGAGGAAGACTGGAGTCTGCAAAAAGAAAACTGGCCGATGTTTACTCGCGACTGGCGCTCCAAGCCAAGTGCTTACAAAGCAAGACATACAAAGATCGAACATGTTACTTCCATGATTCACGACTCTTGTGCAATCGAAGGTCGTTCAGAACGTTCCGTTATCTTCTGCGGGGCAGAAGTAGGCAAAGGCTCTGAGGTTAAAGACAGTGTTGTTATGCCTAACGCACGCATAGGCCGTGGGGTTCACATCGAACGCGCCATCATTGGTGAAGGTGCAATAATCAAGGACGGTGCAATCGTTAAAGGTACGGCGGATGAAATTGTGGTCGTTGGACCTAACGAGATCATCTCTGCTAAACCGGCTGTCCGTACGCAACCTGTTCGTATGTTGAAAGAAGTATATGAAAAAAGTGGGCGCCTGCGCACTGGTGAACTTTCTTCATAATAATATGCAAAAAAGGTGAGCCTTGGATGGCTCACCTTTTTTTTGTGTTGATATGGATGTTATAAAGCGTACATGCTCGATCGTCAGGTAGAAAAGTCTCTTATCTTTTAAAATCTTAAGACTTTTCTATATCCGATTTTGTATCACTTGCTGTTCGCTCATCTGTGAATTCAGCATCATTAGACGCGGTTTCAGATTCTTCTGTACCCATCTCCTCAGACACAGCCGGTAATGTAACCGTAACGGTTGTACCAGATCCAAGTTCACTCTGCATCGTGATCGTCCCCTCGTGCAGTTCTACCAGTTCTTGCGTAATCGCAAGACCCAATCCGGTTCCCCCATTTTGATGATTTACCTGGAAGAAACGGTCCCGTACTTTGATAAGGTGTTCTTCACTAATTCCGATACCGGTGTCCTGAACTGCTGCAATGATCTGACCATTCTCCTCTTTGATAGACAAGAAGATCCAGGAATTCTCATGTGAAAATTTGATCGCATTATCAACAATGTTTAAGAAGACTTGTTTCAATCTGTTGCCGTCTCCATGGACATTATAAGCACGAGTTTCGTCCGTTTCCAACTTGAGATGGACCTGTTTTTGTTCCGCTTTGGCCCAGACATTCAACATCGTTTCCTGTACAATTTCACGAATGTTGACCGTTCCTTTGACCAGCTTCATCTGATTCTGCTGCAATTTGGAGAAATCCAGCATCTCTTCAACAAGTCCAATCAGTCGTTCGGTCTCCTTAGAAATGATGCCCATCCCGATACGGGTTTCTTCCGGATCATAACCACCTGAGTCCAGTGTCTCGCTCCAGCCCTTAATGCTGGTCAGAGGTGTTCTTAATTCATGGGAGATCGAAGAGATAAAATCATCTTTGATCTGATTACTGCGCACAATCTCATGTGCCATGAAGTTAAGTGTTGATGCCAATTCACCCAGTTCGTGCTTATAATTCCCCTTAACCCTGACATCCAGCCGTCCTCTGGCCATTTGGGCAGATACTGCGGTGATGTTGTTGATTGGACGTACAATGGAATTTGCCATACCAATGCTGATGATCAACACTATAGCAAGCACGCCAACACCGACCGCAGCGGCGAGTAGTCCCATATTCAACAGCTTTGAATTCACATCTTCGAGTGAAGTCAGATAACGAATAACATAAGTATTTTCGCCGCCCAGATCAAACTTGTGTGAAACGGCCATGACGGATTCTCCAGTACCTGGTTGTCTTCCAATCCAGCGTCCCATATCCCCATTCAGAGCCTGCATAATATCACTGGTTTGCAGCACAGCACGGTCGGATTCAAAAGCAGTTGAACTCGCCAATACGCGCCCGTTCAGATCCAAAATTTCCAATTCAGTGTTGGATAAGGCCAAATTCACAATCAATCTGGACAGATTATTGCCATCCTCCGTAGTATTCTCACGAGCGATCGGCTCGAAAAAGTCCTTTGAATTAGAAATGTGGGTACTAATCGTATTGTAGATACTTTCATAATAATACCTTTGAACTGCCAACATAAATACGAATTCGACCAACAGCAGAGCGAGAAAAACCACAAAGAAATAATGTAGTACGATCTGCCGAGTAATGCCTTTTTTAATCATTGCTCCCGGCCCTTCCATTTGTACCCGTGACCCCATACTGTCTGCAGGTATTCGGGCTCGGAAGGATTGTTCTCAATTTTTTGACGCAGACGACGAATGTTGACATCCACAATTTTTGGATCACCCATGTACTCTTTTCCCCATACATGATCTAACAACACATCGCGGCTGAGCGGTGTATTTTCTTTTTCCAGGAAAAACTGAATCAAGGAAAACTCCGTTGGAGTCAATTCAATGGCTTCATTCTGTTTCTTGAATTGCTTCGAGATCAGATCCAGTGAAAATGGCCCAGACTGGAACGTAACCTTTGCCGCGGTTTCCCGATGCACGTTCACACGGCGTAATAAAGACTGAATACGCGCAATCAACTCTGTAGGGCTGAAAGGCTTGCTTACATGATCATCTGCACCAACGGAAAGTGCATACACTTTGTCCTGTTCCTGCACTTTTGCGGTTAAAAAGATGATACCCAAGCGTTCATTGGTCTCACGGATCCGTCGACACACCTCGAATCCATCAATACCAGGTACCATGACATCCAGCAGAGCCAGATCAATATCCGGTACCGTTTGCAGTATGCGAAGCGCTTCATGACCGTCACCCGCTTCAAGCACTTCGAATCCGTTTCTCTTTAAATTAATCACTATAAAACTGCGGATGGATTCTTCATCCTCAAGAATAAGTACTTTACTCATTAAGTTCTCCCTTTCTATTCAGCTGGGAAGTATTGCTCAGTGCATCTTTACCCGCCTCTGATTGTGCTACTCGTGAAGCAATAACCCGATCTTTGGTACGCGTAATTTCCTTCCAGCTTTTACCCTTCTCCTGTTCCCACTTGGAAAGGGTGAAATATTTGATCTCTGCCACGGTTTCGTCCGTATCAATCATTTTAAATCGAATATATTTTTCCTTTTCCGATTTGGTGTCAATAGTGATCTTACCGTACCACTCTGGTTTGAGATTTAGATGAAATAAATCAGCATCATCCCGGAATTGGAATGAGACAAATTTCTTGCTGTCTTTTCCATCCCACTGATAATATGTGTAGAACCACAACCGAGAGTCAAATACGTAATGCTCCCAGCCTTTCGGAGTCTCTTTAAGTCCAAACTCAATAATACCATCATTATCAACATCACCGCTTAAAATTTTGTCATCTCTATACGTTTGATCCGGTGATTTGAAAGCATTGACTAACTTGTTATCTTTAACATACATAATTTGCGAGAAGGAACTCCGATCATCCAGCTCGGCATCCAGTACAATGCCCATCTGTCCTTCCGCGATCTCTCCGCCCAGAGCATTATAAACTTCTTTAACGGTATAATCGGTCTGCACCCGATCAACTTCCTTGAAGCTGCCATCTTCATACTGGTATAACGCAATCGTTGCAAAACCGCTGTTGTTCAGCGAAATGATAACAAAATCACTTTTACCATCTCCGCTCAAATCCAGCGTGTTCCCCTGCGCATCATCAATGATATATTGATTATACGGAACTCCACCCAAGACCTGCTCCAGTGCCCCGCCCTTGTAGGAATATGCAGTTAGGGCCTTCTGCTCCTGCAGACTTACACCAAGAATAATATCCGGATTTCCGTCATTCGTAATATCCAATACTTTAAAGGATTGCAGCTCATTTCCCGGCACATCAAATGTAAGCTTTTTAACCCATGTGCCTCCCTGCTCTTCCAAAATCATGCCATGGATTCGCACATTCTCATTTGGTGTCTCATAAAAAACAATCGCTTCCCGAGTTCCATCCCCGTTCAGGTCTTCCACCCGAATCATGCTGGTATTATTCATATCCTTGGGACGAATCAATGTACTCTCTGGCGGCAGTTTAACCTGAACCACGTTGTACAGTTTCTCCTTATCGGTGGACATCATTGGTTTTCTCATCAAACCCTTGGGGTCACTTATGACTGTACATCCGCTTAGAACAGAACCAAGCATAATTGCCATAGTTCCTGCTGCTACAAAGCGTCCCCACCGTGAATTAAACAATCTCATCACTCTTTTCAATAGTTTAAATCTGGTTTTTTTCTTGCTGTGTCAGTCTTCGTCCACGAATATCAAAAGCAATCTTGCCTTCTGCCAATCCCCAGATCCGTGTGGCATGTTTCTCAGCAAGTTCAATAGGCAGTACTGCAATGACTGTTGCACGTTCTTCTTCACATAATTTGCGCAGCGTTTCCAGCACCGAATCTGCTGTGTGAGGGTCAAGACCAATCACTGGTTCATCGGCCAAAACAACTTTGGCACCATGAGCAAGTGCTCTTGCAATGGCAACACGCTGCTTCTCGCCACCACTGAGCTTCTCTGCTATTTGATGTGCTTTATCAAGTAATCCCAATCCTTCGAGATAATCCATAGCACCCATATAATCATCGGAACGTACCATACCGGTTACCATTCTCCATACGGGAGTCTGACCCGATCGTCCGATTAATACATTTTTAAGAGCCGTACGTCTGGGAAATAATTCTGGATTCTGTTCCAAGTAAGCCCATTCCCGTTTAATTTTCCGTTTTCCGGACCAGCCTTCTTTCAAAATCTCGGCGCCATCCACCGTAAACCGACCGGAATCCCATTTCTCCATCATAGCCAGACATTTGAGCAGCATGCTTTTTCCGCTACCACTTGAACCAACTACAGCTATCATCTCACCTTGTTGCATATCAAATCGAATATCCCGTAGAACGGGAACGCGGTCCACGCCAACGGATTTACTCAAGTTCTCTACTCTGATCATCGCGATGTCTCCTCTTGTCCATGTTTTTCCCTACCACTAGTGTACTCGGAAATGGACATCAATTTCCATGCGAACACCAGCTTCTATTTTAACACAGATTCGAACTCAGGTTTACGACGAAATAATATACCTGCCAAGCCGAAAATAAGGTACATGATTCCGAGCAAGGTGAACATGCTTCCGGGTGAAATCCAATTGATCATCTGACCTCCCAGATTCGGTCCAATAATACTTCCAATCGTGAAATGAAAGGATGCCACAACATTGGCTGCAGGCAGCAACACTTTAGGCAAAATATCTGCGGCATAGGCAAGGCCCAATGAGAAAAAGGAGCCGACCAGGCCACCAGCGATTGTTAACAATACAAGCGTCCACCAGAAATGCGTACCTGCGACTGGAACCAGCATGAAGATGATTCCCCCGCTGGTGCCCGCAGACATCAATATCTTTTTACGCCCGTATCGGTCACTCAACATCCCCAGAGGCAATTGAAGGAACAAACCTCCAATCCCGATAAAGGGAAGCAACGACGAAATCTGATCGGTGTCGAACCCAATACGTAGGCCATACACGGGGAAGTTACTATTCATACCGGCCTCCATATATCCGTACAAAAGAGCAGGTAACAGTGCGTACCAAGCCCATGCCAGACTACGACGGAAGCGCCGTTCAGGGAGCTGGCCATGCTCTGCTTTTTCCGGCTTCGTATTCGGAAGCTTCATTAATACCAGTATAAGTACTGCTGCCATACATACGAACAATACCCAGAAAGGGACAGCATCACCGAAGCCAAGCAGCTTGATTCCTAGTGGACCAATGCTGAATCCCAGACCGTAGGACATGCCATATAACGATATGTAGCGACCACGTTTTTCAGGTGCCGTAACAAGCAGCACCCAGAGCTGAGCCGCATAATGCAGTGCGCTGTCTCCTATTCCAACGATCAGGCGCAATATGAACCATATTTTAATATCTGGTAAATACGGAAATAGTATTAAAGGGACCATGACCAATATGAGGCCACCAACAATCAGTTTTTTGAAGCCGAGTGCTCCTAATAGTCGTTCCGCAACTAGAGTCATGGCAAAAGAGCCAATGTACAATGCAGCAGCGTTTAATCCGTTTAAACCTGGTGAAACTCCTTTTTGCTCCAAAAAAATCGAAAGCACAGGCAGCAAAAGCCCCTGACTAATTCCAGCTACCACAATTACCGTAATCAAAATCAGATAATTGGCTGTCGAGTGTGATAGTTTGGGGCGAGTAATCGATGACACGAATTCATTCCTCCTGCGAACACACAAAGAAAAATCGCCATCGCTGACGACTTTTGTATGGTATACATATGGTTTTAAACTGCTATTCTTGAATCAGGGCTTTGCCCCGGACTTGAACATTATAGTGGACAACGCCCTGCAAAACAAGCCATAATAGAGGTTGTTCAAAAAGTTCACTTTTGATTACGAATCATGCCTAGTGGCATCATCAGCTTCGAAGATGAAATTCAGCCGAAATGTCCGTTGCTCACGTAGTTTTCCTACGCTACTCCATTTCTATCTTCATTCCATCTTCTTGGTACTGAAAACCAGACTTTTTGAACACGCACTAATCGTACTTAAGTCGCTGCGTACATTTAGATGTGACGGGAGGATTCTGCAACATTATGGCTTATCATGTGAAAATTGATGTTTCACCGATATATGAAATGCTTAACAGCTTTTTGGTTTATGTCACGAAAAAATGGATTCAGCATCTGGATATTGGTCCTGAATGGATTCAGGAAGTGGAAGGCAAACTAAGTTCCAATGTACGAGCTGCGCTCGCACCTGCTGCCACTTGGCCATTTGATGATTTTGATGTCCTGTTTGCATGGGCTGCGTATCAAAATGATACGAAGGAAAATCGTGAATTTCTGGACATGCTTGCCGGAATGACAGCGGAAGACCTGTTTGCACGTGTGTCTCCTCTTCTGCCCGCTCTTACAATAGAAGAATCTACGCGCATTCGGAACAGTTATGTCCCATTATTGCGACTATGGGATGAACACTACTGTCAGAATATGAGCGAAGATCAGCGTGTGTGGCTGGAAGAAGATGCCGAAGAAAAACGCATTTTGCTTGATAAAATGGGCCCTGAACTGCTTATTGAATATGCTACGGCAGGAGTTCTTGTTGAACCAATGCCTGGATTGAATGAAGTTATCCTGTTTCCAACGGTGCACAATCGCCCTATTAATATGTACTGCTTCTATGAGGGGATGATGATTATGCAGTATCCCGTAGATGCACCTGAAGAGAACGAAGACCAGCCGCCAACATGCCTTTTACGTTTTACCCATGCATTGGCTGATCCCGAAAGACTTCGCCTGCTTCGTTACGTATCGGATGAACCCAAATCCCTCGCTGAGATGTGTGAAGAATTGGGTAAAGACGAAGACACGGTCAAAGACCAGGTTATGGCGCTACGCATCGCAGGTCTGCTACGGACCCATCTGCTCGGAAGTAACCGCAAAGAGAAATACAGTATTCGGCCGGATGGCGTATCTGAATTGAATATGTTTCTGGAATCCTACATTCGCATTTAATTTAGTTGAACCATTGTGGAGTTACTGGCTACAAGGAGTGAGTTAGATCATGAAAATAATGAAACAACATATTTTGTTTGACCTTGATGATACACTTGTATATTGCAACAAGTACTTCAACCTGATTTTGGGAGAATTCTTTGAGAATATGCAAGAGTGGTTTGATGGACATTCTCTGACAACACAAGAGATTCGAGAAAAACAGCTGGAGATCGATGTAACCGGAGTGAACAAGCTTGGTTTTGCAAGTCATCATTTCCCGCAATCCCTGATTGATACCTATCGTTACTTCTCCGGAAAGTTCAACAGATTAACTTCTCCCAGAGAAGAGTCCTATCTGAGCAAGTTGGGTATGAGTGTGTACGACCAGGAGGTTGAACCCTACCCTCATATGGTTGAAACGCTTGAGAACCTCAAAGGTGCTGGACATTCCCTCTACTTATATACCGGCGGCGAAACCGTGATTCAGCAGCGCAAGATTGATCAGATGAAACTCTCGGCTTATTTTGATGATCGGATCTATATCCGACAACACAAAAACGTTGAGGCACTGGAAGGCATTCTGTCTAATGGTCCGTTTGATCGTCGTGCAACTTGGATGATTGGCAACTCACTGCGGACAGACATTATGCCCGCGGTAAAAGCCGGAATTCACAGCATATATATCAAACAACCGAATGAATGGCAATACAACATCGTAGAACTTCAACCTAATCCGGAAACATCGATGTATACCATCACTGCTCTGGAAGAGGTACCAAAAGTCATACACGAAAATATACAACAGCAGCAACAAAAAAGGACCCTTGGATAAGGGTCCTTTTGCTGTATGTTAACAGTTAACTAAGATCAAGCATCCTGTTTCTCACCAGATAACTTGCCTGTTACCACATCTTGCAAAATAATACGTGCCTTTACTGTACTCCCGTCTTTTCGTTTGAACGACAGTACCTGGGTACTGCCCTTCTCAATCAGCGATTTTAACATCGTACTGGTGATTTTTTTGCCCGCATACTCTTTCCAAACTACAAACGAACAGCCTTCCTTGAAACGTGAGCATCCATAACCCTTCTTGCCCTCTATAATCTGACCCGTGCAGCCGGGAGAAGGACAAGGTGCCAGTATCTCTCTCACTCCCGATGGACTCGCACTAGAAGACGGAGCCTTGGTGGTCGCACTTTTCCCACTGCCGGCTCTCGATGAAGATGCCGAAGTCTGATGGGACGTTTTTACAGTCGAACCGCCACTAGCTGTCTTGGCAGATGTCCTTGTATTGCCGGCCTGGGTTCTTGCTCCTTTACCTTTCCCCCTGCCTGCCCGTGAATCTTCTCCAAAAGCATCTGCTGGAGCAGGAGCTTGTACACGCACTTTCTCAATGATGGACAAGGTGAATTTCTTGACGTTCTCCATGAACTTGTCCTGACCCGCCTCACCTTTGGAAATCTGATATAACCTTCTTTCCCATTGCCCGGTCATCTCAGGTGAAGTTAACAGATCTACACCCGCACGGCGAATCAACTCAATAGCTGTTCTGCCTTTGAGCGTTAACTGCATTTTCTTCCCTTGCAGCGTAATGTAACCCACGTTTTTGAGGCGTTCAATTGTAGCCGCACGTGTAGCCGGAGTACCCAGACCACTATCTTTCATCGCATCTCGCAGCTCTTCATTCTCGATCTGCTTGCCTGCACTTTCCATCGCTTTCAGCAATGTTCCCTCGGTATAACTTTTGGGAGGCTGGGTCGCCTTCTCCTTAAACTCACTCTTCGTACATTGAACAGGCAAGTCGGGTTGTACAGTAAAAGCCTTGTCCGTCCACTCTTCTGCTTCCTCTTCCTCATTGCCGTTTTTCTTAGTCTTCTTCTTGCCTGCACCGCCCTGTTCCTGATCTCCAGAACCGAGAACCACTTTCCATCCGAGGGACAGCAGCTCTTTGACAGATGTCTTAAACTGATGTTTCTCCACTTCGGTGAGCACGGTATGTTGCTTATACTCCGCCGGAGGATAAAAGTGAGACAAGAATCGTCTGACAATCAAATCATAGATGTTCTGCTCATCCTTGGATAAGGTACCTGGTCGCTTCAAAGTAGGTAGGATCGCGTGGTGATCCTCAACCCTGCTCGGGTTACATACCCCTTTATTATTCTTATGAACAAGCTCTGGCTTGGCCCCTTGCGCAAGCTCACTATAGGTACCATTTTTAAGCAGGTTTAGTGTTTTGTGCATACCTTCAATATTCTGTTCTGTAACATAGTTGGAGTTTGTCCGCGGATACGAAATTACCTTGTGTTTTTCATACAAGGCCTGTGCAATATCCAATGTTTTTTTGGCTCCATATCCAAACTTGGCATTGGCTTCACGCTGTAAAAGGGTCAGGTCATACAAACGATACGGATACTCCTTTGTCTGCTTTGCTTCGTATTTGGTAATCTGCCCTGTCTTGCCCTTCACACTGGCTGCAATGGCCTCTGCTGCCTCCGCATCGGTCAATTTATCTCCCTGACGCAGTCCCCGGTACTCGACACCTTCCTGCCGAAACCAGGCGGCTACTTCATAAAAGGTCTGTGACTGGAACGCTTCAATCTCTATTTCCCGATCGTAGATTAGCGCGAGTACCGGCGTCTGCACACGACCTACGGACAACAATGCATTATGACGGGTTGTAAACGCCCGCGAGGCATTCATCCCAATCAGCCAATCAGCTTCACTTCTGGCGCGAGCAGCATGGGTCAAATTTTCAAATTCAGAGGCATCCTTCAGACCATCAAAACCACGTCTAATGCTCTCTGCCGTCAAATCCGATATCCATAAACGCTTTACAGGTTGACGCAGCTTCAATTGCTGTTGTATGAGGGCGAAGATGTACTGACCTTCTCTCCCTGCATCGCAAGCATTAACGATCGCTGAAGCCCGTTTTGCCAGTTCTCCAATCATTTTGAGCTGATCTTTTGTCCTCGGATTGGGTACAATCTTGAACTGATCGGGTATGATCGGCAGGTCCGCTATATTCCAGCGCTTGTACTTTGTATCATAGGCATCCGGTTCAGCCAG
Organism: Paenibacillus sp. FSL k6-2145; assembly: GCF_037976585.1. Lineage (NCBI taxonomy): Bacteria > Bacillati > Bacillota > Bacilli > Caryophanales > Paenibacillaceae > Paenibacillus > Paenibacillus sp. FSL k6-2145. The sequence goes on from NZ_CP150267.1 coordinate 6,147,649, forward strand.
TCCAAGCAAATGCCCTATCGCCCATGTGATGATGTAATGTTCACCCTCGAGATACGTGCGATTGTTCTTGGCCTTTGGTTCTATGACGGCGGCAATGGTTCGACCCATGTCGGGTTTTTCCGCTATAACCAGTGTCTTCATCCGTCCATCTCTCCTCCTTCACCGTCCGCATGACGGCAAAAAGGGGCATTCCGCCGACGGAAGCCCCTTGCTTCTGAAACTCATTATATCAGATTTTGGATTCGGGAGCACCTTCCCGAAATGAATTATCCTGCTGCCTGTTCCTTTAATACATGTTTTTGTCTGCACTCTTTGCATACACCCTGGAAATCCAGACGATGATCCGTAACAGCAAAGCCATACTGACGTTCGATTTGTTGTTCCAAACGAAGCAGACCATCTTCCATAATCTCTTCTACTTTACCACATTCTGTACAGATCAAATGATGGTGGTGATGGGAACCGTCTGTACTTCGCAAATCAAAGCGCGCAGCGCCGTCACCAAAGTTAATCTTTTCAACGACCTGAAGGTCACTCAGCAGTTCGAGAGTGCGGTATACGGTAGCCAATCCAATCTCAGGGAACTGCTCCTTAACCAGGAGAAATACTTCCTCTGCGCTGAAATGATCCTTTTCATGTTCAAGCAATACACGTACAGTAACTTCCCGTTGTTGTGTTAACTTATATCCTTTTTCAACCAATTGATTTTTAATGTGAAAGATCTGTTCTGAAATGGACTTGTCCCGGTTACTTGCCATAGCAGGTCGCACCTCCGGTTTATATTCATTAAATTTTACTTTTATCTTACCGATTCTGGGTTTCACTGAATCCTTATTTATAATAATTATAATATAATAATAAATCTTTATCACTTAAAAAGCAATGATATTGCTCACACTTAGATGAAATATATAGTCAACTTGGTTAAAATAACAGCAAACAACCCTCGCTAATCGCGAAGGTTGTCATTGATATCTTGTTCTATACTTTTACACCAGAACCGAAGCACCCATCAAGTATTTGTCCACTTCACGAGCAGCCTCACGGCCTTCATTAATTGCCCATACAACCAAGCTTTGACCACGACGCATGTCACCTGCTGCAAATACTTTATCCACATTGGTATTGTATTTGCCGTAACGTGCCTTAACGTTTGTACGACGATCTGTTGCAAGTCCCAGTTGCTCTACCAACGTTTGTTCCGGTCCATCAAAACCAATGGCAATCATGGCCATCTGAGCCGGGAATACACGCTCTGTACCTGGAATCGGCTGATAAATCTTTCGACCAGTCTCATCCACAATACGCTCGATCTGTACTGTATGCAATTCTTTGAGGTTCCCCTCATCGTCTCCGACAAATTTTGTTGTCATGATGGAGAACTCACGCGGATCTTGACCAAACAACGCTTTGGCTTCCTCTTGCGCATAATCAAGTGTGTATACGTTCGGGAATTGCGGCCAAGGGTTGTTAATGCGATCACGTTCCATAGGCGCTTGTGTATGCGTACCGAATTGAGTGATCGTACGACAACCATGGCGCAGCGATGTAGCCACACAGTCAGATCCTGTATCACCGCCACCAATGACGATAATATCTTTATCTTTAGCGGACAGATATTGACCATCTTCCAGGTTGGAGTCCAGATAACTCTTAATGCTGCCATTAAGGAAATCCATTGCATAATGAACGCCCTTCAAGTCGCTGCCTTCAATATTGAATTCACGCGGCTTCGTTGCACCACCGCACAATACAACAGCGTCATATTCATCCACCAGTTGTTGTGCTGCAATATCTTTACCGATCTCGGTGTTTGTAATGAATTGAATGCCTTCTGCTTCGAGCAGATCAACACGACGTTGAACTACCTTTTTATCCAATTTCATCGTTGGGATACCGTACATCAGCAATCCGCCGACACGGTCCGAACGCTCATATACCGTTACCGAGTGTCCTGCTTTATTCAACTGAGCCGCAGTAGCTAATCCCGCTGGACCTGAACCTACCACAGCTACACGTTTACCCGTACGTTTTTCAGGAGGTTGGGGAACCACCCATCCTTCTTCGAAACCTTTTTCAATAATTGCTTCTTCGATCGTTTTGATGGTTACAGGCTGACCGATTAAGCCAACTGTACATGATCCTTCGCAAGGAGCTGGACAGACGCGACCTGTAAATTCCGGGAAATTATTCGTTTTGTGAAGGCGCTCAAGTGCTTCTCTCCACAGTCCGCGATATACAAGATTATTCCATTCAGGAATCAAGTTATGCACAGGGCAACCTGACGTGCCGCCAATCATATCTATACCTGTATGGCAATACGGGGTACCACAATCCATGCATCGTGCACCTTGTGTTCTGAGTTCTTCTTCTGCCATATGTTTATGAAACTCTTCCCAATCCTTGATCCGCTCCGCTGGCTCACGATCCGCTGGCAGTTGACGTTTGTATTCCATAAATCCAGTAGGTGTAGACATCTTACGTTTTCCCCCATCCGTTCTTGTCTTAATCCCTTCATGTGCATGGTTCTATATGAAATGGATTACTCATTACTTGAGTTTTTGTCTATTGTATCACAAAATCTTCTCGAAGATATTTCAATTATAGTAGCATTTACTGTGCTGAATATTAAATGGATTATCCGCATAATTATTTGTATTTTATACATCATATCTTTCAAGTCTACCCATGGTCAATACCCTTATTTTGGTGTTAAATGTGGTTTTGAACTGCGAAATCTGGTGTTTGTTAAAGAAATAAAAGGTCGAAACGTTAAGTGAATGTCAGATAATTTGTCATCAAATCCAACATATTTTGCTATAAATTGTTCTCAATTCCGAATATCAGACTCGTTTTAGGGCTTCACAACGTTAAAACCTCAAAACTTTTACACTTTTTTACTGTTTAATGCTTGGTCGTATGTATATTATACATAAATACCAATTAATTATGTTACATTAATGTTATATGTATTCCAATTTAAACAAGTGACTCTTTTTTTTATAAAAGAAAAGACGCTGTTCACGAATATTTCGCAATCAGCGCCTCTCATCATACAAATACGACCGAAGTCAGGAATTTCTTATGCCATATTTACCGTTTACGTTCATAAAATTCAAAAGTATACGCATGAACATTTTTCTCATCCTGTTCGCCTTCAATCTGTTCAATCAGTTCCCATTCGGACCAATCCACTTCAGGAAAAAACGTATCTCCCTCAAAATTCTCATGAATTTTGGTCACCACAAGACGATCTGCAAGTGGCAGGAACTCACGATACACTTGGGAACCCCCAATTACGCACAGTTCCTCACCTTTGGTTACACTCAGACCCTCTTCAATCGTATGTACGATTTCAGCCTGTTCCACCTTGTAGTTCAGATCTCTTGTCACTACGATATTACGGCGCTGAGGAAGCGGCTTACCACCAAAAGATTCCCACGTGTTACGTCCCATGATAATTGTTTTGTTTAACGTACGTTGTTTGAAAAAGGCCATATCTTTGGGTAAACGCCATGGAATCGAATTGTTTAATCCGATCACACCGTTCTCCCCCATTGCCCATACCAGTTCAATACTCAAGGGTAATACACTCCTTCAATCCAAGTCTCTTATCGAGATTGAACACATAATTAGACTGCAATTGGAGCTTTAATGCCCGGATGATGCTGATAGTTCTCAAACTCAAAGTCTTCAAACTTATAATCAAAAATAGAATCCGGCTTACGCTTGATTACCAGCTTAGGTAAAGCATAAGGTTCACGCTCCAGCTGAGTTTTAACCTGATCAACATGGTTAGAGTAGATGTGAACATCCCCTCCAGACCAAATGAAGTCACCCACCTCAAGATCACATTGCTGAGCGATCATATGAGTTAAGAGCGCATAACTCGCGATGTTAAACGGTAACCCGAGGAACGTATCCACAGAACGCATCGTAAGCATACATGATAATTTACCCTCTGCAACGTAAAACTGAAACGCAAAATGACAAGGTGGAAGCTTCATATTATTAATCTCAGCCACATTCCATGCGCTGACAAGGTGACGACGTGAATCCGGATTATTTTTAATCGAATCAATGACTGCGGCGATCTGATCAATTTTTTCTCCGTTTGGCGCTTCCCATGTGCGCCACTGCGAGCCGTATACCGGACCGAGATCCCCATTTTCGTCCGCCCAATCGTCCCAGATCTTCACACCGTTTTCTTTCAGATAAGATATATTGGTATCGCCACTCAAAAACCACAACAGTTCATGAATAACCGATTTGAGATGAATTCGTTTCGTTGTTACCAGCGGAAACCCTTCGGAGAGATCATAACGGAGCTGTCTGCCAAATACAGATTGTGTTCCTGTTCCTGTACGGTCTCCTTTATGCACGCCGTTGTTCAGAATATCCTGTAATAAATCGAGATAGTTTTTCATGTTGAAATCTCCTCACTGTTATACTACTCCAGAATAGAATTGGCTCGTATATCAATTGAACTAAAAACATTTACACTTGCCCACTCCGATGACCGAACAACCTTCCGATCGCTCTGTTATCCCCAGATTTTTTCGATTCCCTTTTCCTAAGGGGAAAAATCCGGTGATAAAGGCGAACGCTTCGCTTCTTTAGGCACTTTCCGTCCTCTGCGTTCTCAAGTAAAAGTTTAATTCAACTAATACCACCCTATACTACTCTAATCATTATTACAGTGTACCACAAATGAGGAATTCGTTGTATTGTAATCAGCTATACAAATCAAGGCATAACCTTTTTAAACTTTGCTCTTATTTCAATCAAAAAAAAGAGACGAATAACGCGTTAACGTCATTCGTCTCTTCTGATATACGTATAATGCCGGACGGATCCGAAGCTTAGATGATCTTAACGGGAGATGATGTGGATCGGGTGACCCATAACCAATTCCGCAGCTTCCATCACGATTTCGCCCAAAGTTGGGTGAGCGTGAATTGTGAGAGCCAGATCTTCCAAAGTAGCGCCCATCTCAATTGCCAAACCAAGCTCAGCAATCAGGTTGGAAGCTTCCAGACCTACGATTTGGCAACCCAATACAAGGCCGCTTTCTTCGTCAGCTACGATTTTCACGAAGCCTTCAGCGTGGTTCAAAGATACAGCACGGCCGTTACCCGCATAAGGGAACTTGCCTGCTTTTACTTTGTAACCTTTTTCTTTAGCTTCTTTTTCAGTGTAACCTACGCTGGAACACTCTGGATCTGTGAACACAACAGCTGGCATACATTTGTAGTCAACTACAGATGGTTGTCCTGCGATTGCTTCAGCAGCCACTTTACCTTCATAAGAAGCTTTGTGTGCCAGAGCCAAGCCAGATACGATGTCACCGATAGCAAAGATGTGAGGAATGCTGGTACGACCTTGGTGGTCAACTTTGACAAATCCACGCTCGTCAACGTCAACCCCAATCATGTCGAGACCCAGTTCTCCATCTGTGTTTGGACGACGTCCAACAGTTACCAGCAGGTAATCTGCAGTTACTTCTTTGGACTCACCATTTACAGAGTACTTAACAGTTACATCTTTATCCGTTTGCTCAGCACTTTCAGCTTTTGCACCCGTTACGATTTCGATGCCTGTTTTCTTCATGTTTTTAGCCACGAGGCTAGTCATGTCTTTATCGAAACCTGGCAGTACTGTATCCAAACCTTCGATGATTGTTACTTTTGCACCGAATTTGGAGTACATTTGACCAAGCTCAGCACCGATATATCCGCCACCGATAACGATCATGCTTTTTGGTACTTCAGGCAAGTTCAGAGCTTCTGTCGAAGACAGAATGCGTCCGCCAAACGGGAAAGGTTTCAGTTCGATTGGACGGGAACCTGTTGCAATAATTGCATTTTTAAATTTGTAACGTGGAGACTCGTGGTCATTGAATACACGAGCTTCGTTTTCGTTGATGAACATGCACTCACCGTTGAAAACTTCAACTTTGTTGCCTTTGAGCAAACCAGCTACGCCGCCAGTCATTTTCTTAACAACGCCGTTTTTAAACTCTTGAGTTTTGCTGAAGTCCACTTTTACGTTCTCAGCAGAGATACCAAAAGCTTCACCGTGAAGTGCAGACTCATATTGGTGTGCAGCAGAGATCAGGGCTTTGGATGGAATACATCCACGGTTCAAACAAACACCGCCCAGTTCGGATTTGTCTACGATCAATACGCTTTGGCCCAGTTGAGCAGCGCGGATGGCAGCTACATAGCCGCCAGGACCCGCACCAATTACTAATGTGTCGATATTGAGAGAAGCGTCGCCTACTACCATATCTTACACCTCCATAACAAGCAGCTCAGGGTTAGCGAGCAGCTGTTTAATGTAATTCATAAAGTTTTGTGCTGTTGCGCCATCGATGATACGGTGGTCAAAGCTCAGGGAAAGAGCCATTACAGGTGCTGCAACTACTTCGCCGTTTTTGATCACTGCTTTTTCGCTGATGCGTCCTGTTCCGAGAATAGCAACTTCAGGGAAGTTGATGATTGGAGTGAAGAACATACCGCCAGCAGAACCGATGTTACTGATGGAGATTGTGCTTCCTCTCATTTCATTCGCGCTCAATTTGCCCTCACGACCACGAGCAGCCAGATCACGGATAGAATCAGCAATCATCCAGATGGATTTACGATCAGCATCTTTGATAACAGGAACGATCAAGCCGTTGTCTGTATCTGTAGCGATACCGATGTTGTAGTATTTTTTGTAAACAATTTCGTTAGCTTCTTCATCAATCATAGCGTTCAGAGCCGGGAATTGGCGGGAAGCCGCAACCAGTGCTTTAACGATGAATGGGAGATAAGTAACTTTTGTTCCTTTTTTCTCTGCAATTGGTTTCATGCGAGTACGGAAAGCAACCAATTCAGTTACGTCCACTTCGTCCATGATTGTAACGTGAGGTGCTGTGTAAGCCGATTTAACCATCGCATTAGAGATTGCTTTACGGATACCTTTGAATGGTACGCGCTCTTCTTCAAGGTATTGATCAGCTGCAGCCGCTGCTGGTGCTGCGGATTTTTTCTCTTCTTGAGCCGGAGCTTCGGAAGATGCCGCTGCGGAAGAACCGCCACCGTTTTTGAAGGATTCAACATCTTCTTTGGTTACTTTACCGTTGTTGCCAGTGCCGTTAACCTGTGCGATGTCTACACCTTGTTCGCGAGCAAATTTACGCACGCTTGGTGTTGCCAGAACGTCTTTGGCAGGTACTGCCGGAACGCTGTTGTTGCCGCCTTCTTTAGCTGCATCCGAGCTGGAAGCTGCTGCAGAAGAACCGCTTGTGTCAGCTCCGCCTTGAGCTGCATCTTTCTCTTGCTCGCCTTGATCGCCAGCAGGAGCGTCGTCTTGCTCAGGAAGTTCGCCTTCTGCATCGATGATCGCTACAACTTCACCAACGTGGCAGATTTGACCGTCTTTAGCGAATACTTCTGTAACTGTTCCGTTAACCGGACAAGGTACTTCCACAACCGCTTTGTCGTTCTGTACTTCCATGATGATGTCGTCGTCAGTTACTTTGTCACCGACTTTGATGTGCATCTTGATGATTTCGCCTTCGTGCAGGCCTTCGCCCAATTCAGGGAATTTATATTCAAATTTAGCCAACTGAAAAACCTCCTTGATTATGTGCTCAATCCTGAAAACAACCCTTAACTCCAAGAAACAACTGTTACTGCTAATGCAAATAACTGTTACTCAAGGGGCTAATGGCTGTTTACAGTGCAGCTTGCGCTGCGGTGTGAATCACCATACTGCGCCTTGCGGCATGTCAGATGATTAAATTAGAAATTTACGACTTTGTTAACCGCAGCAACGATACGCGCCGGGTTAGGCAGCCATGTATCTTCGATTTGTGCAAATGGATATACAGTGTCCGGACCAGCTACACGCAGAACCGGTGCTTCCAGGTGCAGGATTGCTTTTTCATTGATTTGGGCAATGACTTCAGCTGCAACACCTGCGCTCTTTTGAGCTTCCTGTACAACAATTGCACGGTTTGTTTTCTTAACGGAAGCAACGATAGTATCGATGTCGATCGGGCTAACCGTACGAAGGTCGATAACTTCAACTTTGATTCCTTGTTTTTCGAGTTCATCTGCTGCTTTCACAGAAGTGTGAACCATCATACCGTAAGTAATGATTGTTACATCAGAACCTTCACGAACAACGTTCGCTTTACCCAACTCAACAACGTAATCTTCTTCAGGCACTTCTGCACGGAAAGCATGGTACAAGTTCAAGTGCTCCATGAAGAATACAGGATCGTTATCGCGAATAGAAGCGATCATCAGTCCTTTTGCATCGTAAGGGTTAGAAGGAACAACGACTTTGATACCTGGTGTTTGCGTGAGCAGACCTTCCAGGGAATCTGTATGCAATTCTGCCGCTTTTACACCGCCACCGAATGGTGTACGGAATACGATTGGAGAATTGTATTTTCCACCGGAGCGGAAACGCATACGAGCAGCTTGCACTACCATTTGGTCAAGGGCTTCGAAGATAAAACCAACGAATTGGATCTCAGCAACCGGACGGAAGCCTTGTACACCCAGACCTACAGCCAGACCACCAATAGCGGACTCAGCCAGTGGTGTATCAAATACACGCTCTTCGCCAAACTCTTTTTGCAGACCTTCCGTTACACGGAAAACGCCGCCTACATTACCTACGTCTTCACCGAAAAGCAGAACGTTAGGATCACGTTTCAACTCCACGCGAAGCGCATCACGGATTGCTTCTTTCATGTTCATTTGTGCCATTTGCTTCATTTCCTCCTTAAACATTGACAGTTCACATTTGAATTCGTACATGTATACCGGGACATTAAAGTCACGGATGTTTATGCTTTATCGGAAAAAACTTATTGGAAATCAGCTTTTTGCTCTTCCAAGTGCTTAGGCGTTTGTTCGAACATGCTGTCGATCAAGCCTGAAATCGTCATTTTCTCGGTTTTTTCCGCTTTTTTGATCTCTTCATTTACTTTAGCTTTTGCTTCTTCTTTCACACGTGCTGTATCTTCTTCAGTCCAAAGACCTTTTTTCTCAAGATATTTAGCGAAACGTGCGATAGGATCTTTAGCAGACCATTCTGCCTCTTCTTCTTTTGTACGATACTTGGAAGCATCATCCGAAAGGGAGTGAGGACGGAAACGATATGTTACTGCTTCGATCAATGTTGCGCCTTCTCCGTTACGTCCACGCTCAGCAGCTTCCTGAACAGCTTTGATAACAGCGAAGATGTCCATACCGTCAACTTTAACACCTTTGATACCTGCTGCTACCGCTTTGTGAGCGATGGACAGAGCTGCTGTTTGTTTAGCAAAAGGAGTTGTGATGGCATAACCATTGTTTTGTACGAAGAAGATAACAGGCAGTTTGTATACACCAGCGTAGTTCAGACCTTCATAGAAGTCACCTTCAGAAGAACCGCCATCACCTGTGTAAGTGATAACAACTTGTTTTTGTTTCTTCAATTTGTAACCCATAGCGATACCCATTGCATGCAGAATTTGTGCACCAATGATGATTTGTGGCATCAATACATTAACGCCATCTGGAATTTGTCCACCATGTTGGTGTCCACGGGAGTACAAGAATGCTTGATAAAGAGGAAGTCCATGCCATACGAGTTGCGGAATGTCACGATAGCCAGGACATACAAAGTCTTCTTTTTCAATTGCAAATTCACTACCAACCATTGTAGCTTCTTGACCAGATACTGGAGCATAGAAACCAAGACGACCTTGACGGCCCAGGTTTACTGCACGGTCATCCCAAGTACGGGTAAATACCATGCGGTACATAATTTCTTTTAATTGATCATCGGAAAGTGTAGGCATCATGTCTTTGTTAACAATTTCGCCGTCAGGAGACAGCACGGACAGAGCTTCTACATCCTCTGTATACACTTCATAAGGAACCTTGCTCATTTTTTTCTTCACCTCAACAAAAAATTTGAATATCAAGTTCCGCTGTTATAATATTATTATACACCTGTTTCACTCCATACGTCAAAGAAATCCGTAATTTTTTTATGTTTCCTGCCGGATTGTATGTATAACAGGGGATTAATATTGGTATAACAGCATAATACATGATTGCGTGTTTGACCTAACCCCGCACAAGGGTAATCTTACCGTATTGCGCGGTCGAATGCAAAAAATTAACCGAGAAAGGTGACGTTTTATGACGGATTCCCGCTATTTGAAACGCACGATTGTGAAGGAAGAGATTGAAAGTCGCTATCTCGGAGAGAAGCGAACGCTCCGTATTTACCTCCCTCCGGGCTATAACGAATTACTTAGCTACCCTGTCGTATATTGTCAGGATGGCGAAGAATTTTTTAATTTCGGACGAATTGCTACAACAGCTAACCAAATTATTCTGGACGAAGGAGCCGAACCTTTCATTATTGTAGGGGTTCAGGTCGATGTGTCTGTGAGAACGCAGGAATATGCTCCATTCGGAGATCGGTTCAAGGCATATACCGCTTGCTTCGCTGAAGAGATTATTCCCTATATAGAAGAGAAATATCCTGTGCGCCGTTCTCCGCAGGAACGCATTCTTGCCGGAGACTCGCTTGGTGGCAGTGTTTCGCTTCATCTTGCTCTGTTATATCCGGATCTGTTCACACGTGTCATCAGCATGTCTGGTGCCTTCTACTCTGCTTCACAAGAAATCTATGCCGCAGCTGAAGATCTGTCTTGGCTCTCGATCTGGATGATCGTTGGTTTACAGGAAACTGCCTTTAAGGCAGATACCGGTACGTATGATTTTGTTCAATTAAACCGGGATACTCGAGAATTGCTGGAAAAACGTGGTGCCCTCGTCTCCTATCAAGAGAAAGACGGAAAACACCAATGGGGTTTTTGGCAGAAGGAATTGCCCGAAGCATTACTTTATTTTCTCCAGGAGAGATAAAAGGACCACATTAACAGGCGGCTGAAATGCCGCTATTGTTTTTCATTTTAATGATACCGCTTACAATTGTAATCTGAAAAAGAAGCAGGATGTCCTGCTTGCTTTAAGTGCTCTAATCCTGCTTCTTTGCCCGATTACAAATTAAGCATGAATTTCGTTTACTTTTTAAGCTAAGGAATGTTCCGCTTCAATCTTTCTCAACAGAACATCGCAGCCTGCGTTAACCAGCTCGTACACCTCTTCAAAATTGCCTGTGTAATACGGGTCAGGTACTTCTCTGAGTTTTTCCTCGGGAAGCATGTCCATGAACTTGATGATGTCCGCCTCAGCTCCGCCTGGAACGTTGCGCACATTATCTGCATTGGAATTGTCCATACACACAATGTAATCAAATTGAGTAAAGTCTTCGCTGGCGAACTGTCTTGCTGCCATGTTGGCATAAGAAATCTGGTACGAATCCAGCAATTTTCGAGTCCCTTCATGCGGAGGTTTACCAACATGCCAGTCCCCTGTACCCGCTGAGTCCACACGAATCTGGTGTTCAAGCCCCTTCTCCAGGACTTTGTGACGCAAAACGGCTTCAGCCATTGGTGATCTACATATATTGCCCAGACATACAAACAAAACATTAATCATATTAATCCCCCTTGCTTAACGTACCTTGCAGTACCGACGATGTTGGCTGTGTCACAATGCTCTCCGGCTGAGGAGTGACGTTCCCGGTCTCAGATGGCACCAACGAACGACGTGGCAGTTTCCATTTATAATGTACAGAACACATCCGGAAGAACACAACGGCCGCGAAACAAAATAATAATCCGGCATTCGTTGTTAACCAACCCATACCTATAACAAAACCGGCTGTCATTGCCCATACAGCATAAATTTCGTCACGCAATACAAGCGGTTTACGTCCCGCAAGCACATCACGAATAACGCCTCCACCAATACCGGTCATTACTGCTGCAACGATAACTGCGCTAATAGGATGTCCCATGTTCGCCGCGTACAGCGCCCCTTGAATTGCAAATGCTGCGAGTCCGATTGCATCAAACAACGCCTCTGTTCGCTTCCAGTGACTTATCCACTTGAGAGGCAATATAAACGCAATCGCTACAGATACTAAGGCTAACATAATAAGTGATCCCTGACTCCACAGTGTCGTTACAGGTATACCTATAAGTACATTCCGGATAATCCCGCCTCCGAATGCCGTGACAAGTCCAAGCACTAGTACACCCAGAATGTCATACTCCTCTTCCATTGCTACGAAGGCACCGGACATTGCAAATGCGATAGTGCCTATAATGCTGAATACTTCAAAAATGTGTAAGTCCAACCTGTTCAAACCTCACTTTTCAAGTCATCTCCATGTCGCTCTACCCATTGTATCCGCGAGCACTGAAATTGTGCAACCACATTTTGTGGATTATACTGGTTTGGTGAATATATTTGTACAGGTTCCAACATTATATTTGAACAATGAACTATTTTTCTCTGAACTAGGAAGGATGAAATAAAATGACGGTGAAACGGATAGTTATTTTTACAGGCGGAAACTTATCTGTAGAATTACTTCAGGAAATACGAGAAGATGATATGATCATCGCGGCCGATCGCGGTGCATTATTTTTAATTGAACACGGCATTCAGCCTCACATTGCAGTTGGAGACTTCGACTCCATTACTGAAGAGGAACGTATCATTGTAAGCAACAATAGCATTCGGTTCATTACATGTGACCCTGTTCATAAGGATCTTACTGATACAGAAATGGCTTTTGAGACAGCGCTAGATTACGAACCTTCTCACATCTTAATGTTAGGTGCTACAGGTACACGTATGGATCACACTCTCGCTAATGTACATATCATGGTTCGCGCGATGCAACATCATATCTCCTGTGCCATTCAGGACAAACACAACTACATGACACTGACCACATCCAAAGCTGTGGTTGAACACCGAGACTATAAATATGTTTCTCTGCTGCCCTTGACTCATGAAGTTGCAGGAATAACTCTAGATGGTTTTATGTATCCGCTAGATCAAGCCACCATTCGCATGGGACAATCCTTGGGTGTAAGCAACAAGCTCTTAGGCTCCTCCGGTACAGTCACTATTGATAGTGGCTTATTACTGATAATTCAGAGCAAAGATTGAATCTATTCGAATGCTTCATAGTTATTTATTACGTTTTTGTAACCAGTGATTGAATGAAGAAAATAGGTTCACACATAACAAAGACCCTTGATATTCAAGGGTCTTTGTTGTTTCATCTTTATTCTTCGTCCGTCAATGATTAATTTTTTGACATTTTTAATCATATTTTAATAAACATACCCAAACCATTGTGGCGCAAGGGATTACACTTCCCTATCCAATTTCTAGGCTGTTACAAAGCTGTTATACTCGCTCTAGCAACTTAACGAAAACGAATTTTGGAGGTACTAACTAACATGAAAACAAACATCTTTGTCCAAAAGGCCGTAACCGTCGGGTTGTGCGCTACACTAGGTTTTGGAGCTGTATTAATGACTAACGCACCTGTTGCACAGGCAGCAACTGCTTCTGTATCCACAGGTCAACAGATTGTTAACTATGGTAAACAATTTACTGGAACTCCATATAAATTTGGTGCTTCAACATCAACAACCAAAGTTTTTGACTGTTCTTCTTTTATGAAATATATTTTCAAAAAGTATGGTGTAGATTTGCCGCGCACTTCCGTGAAACAATCCAAAGAAGGTAAAGCTGTGTCTAAAGCTAATCTGCGTGTCGGAGATCTGGTATTCTTCTCCAGTGGTAGCCGGTCTACCGGTTCTAATGTCACTCACGTAGGTGTTTATGCGGGAAATGGTAAGATTCTGCATACGTATGGATCTCCAGGCGTAACCCTCTCTGATCTGGACTCTGGTACTTGGAAGAGAACGTATGTTAAAGCTCGTCGTGTACTTTAGAATTATATATTGCTAGTAAGTAAAGGCCGGACGATATGTTCCGGTCTTTTTATTTACCCTTTTTTCGCCACAGTCTAAACTGGAGTTTCATGGAATTCGGTGATACATCTAATTTTTATCATGAAGCATGTAACCGATCCCACGCACCGTATGAATCAGTTTCACACTTCTTCCCTTATCCACCTTAACCCTTAGATGTTTAATATACACATCCACAACGTTGGTATCCATCGCATACTCATATCCCCATACTTCCCGCAAAATATCACTCCGGGTACATGCTTCATTTACATGCAGGGCCAGGAATTCCAGCAATTCGTACTCTTTTGGCGTTAATGTCAGGTATTCACCCGTACGACTTACCCTTCTTGAACGCAAATTGACTTTAAGATCATGAACTACAATTACTTCCTCACCCTCTGGTGTTGCATTCGCAAAAACACGCAATAAATTTCGTATTCTGGCAAGCATCACGGTTAAGTGGATCGGTTCCTCCATCACGTCATTAGCTCCGTAATCCAGCCATTCCACGATGAACTGAGGAGATGCATTTGAAGTAATAACCAGTAGAGGTATAACCTGACCCTTATCTATCCATCGTTTTAACTCTAATTTCTGATCCTGGCCACAATGTTCATTTCCCTCTTCCCGTTCTACCAGGATGATCAGTTTAATATGCAGCAACGAAGGCTCGACGGATTGGTTTAGTTGGGACCACTTCATTCGTTGCACCTCGTACCCTTCGCTACATAAAATATCCTGAATACGGCTGACCTGTTCTCCTGCTCCAATCAGCAAAATGACTGTTTTCACTCTTTTTCACCCGGCCTGTCTCTATCCCCACTGCTCGCAGCAATGGTTGGTACAGATAGCATGCCGTAAAATGAAAAAGTCCATTCCCTCAAGGGAACAGACTTTGCTTCTTTCTTGCTTTAACCAAAGTAGCGATGGACGAGCGTACGTGCTTCAGCTGTGTCTTTTGTTCCGTGTACGAGGACACGTCCATCTTGGAAAATAACCATTCTATGGACTCCTGTTGTAAAAGAAACCAGAAACGGATTGGATTCCACTTTTCCTTCTTGAAGCCTGTTCAGACGTTCCGCCGTATGTTGAAGATCCAGATTCATACGCCGTGCAGGTCGGATCTGAACGGTGTCCCTGCCACATAACACATCGGTTTTCTCCAGATTGGACGCAGAAAGATATGGATATGTTGCCGAAGTGCCGCAGGAAGGACAGTCTTGCTTTTTCGCACCATCCACATTGATGGATATGTATTCGTTCCTCCACACGTCAAATGACAATAACTTACGTCTCAATGCATTGGCATTGCCACTAAGTAACTTCATCGCTTCTGCTGTCTGATTTGCCGTTACCATCTGTACCGCTTGAGGTATGATACCAGACGTATCACATGTATCTCCACCCAGAGGGACTTCACCCAGCAAACAATTTAAACATGGCGTATCTCCAGGCATAAACGTATAGGTGATGCCGTAACTACCTACGCATCCACCATAAATCCAGGGAATACGGTGTTTCTGTGCCATATCGTTAATGAGTAATCGTGTATCAAAGTTATCCGTTGCATCCATGATCAAGTCGGTATGCTGAACGAGTTCTTCCAATTCATCTACTCTGACATCCAACACTTTCCCTTCCACATGAACCGTGGAATTAATGGCAGATAACCGTTTTTCCGCTGCCACCGCCTTCGGCATCCGTTCAATCGCGTCCTGTTCTACATATAATTGCTGTCGCTGCAGGTTACTCCACTCCACATAATCACGATCCACAATTGTTAAGTGTCCAACTCCTGAACGAACTAACGTTTCTGCAATTCCTGTTCCGAGTGCGCCAGCGCCTACAATTAAAACTCTGCTGCCCTTTAATCTGGCCTGGCCTTCCTTGCCAAGTGGCGCGTAACGTTCCTGTCTGGAATAACGATCGGCCTGTTCTGAGGATGTTAATTGATCTGTCATGTATGAACCATTCCTTCCACAGGACTACTGGCTGCTGCATAACGCTTTACGGGAATCATGCCTGCCTCATATGCCAATCTACCTGCTTCTACCCCCAATCGCATCGCTTTAGCCATGCTCACTGGATCCCCTGATCCGGATACGGCTGTATTTAACAATACGCCATCTGCACCAAGTTCCATCGCATAAGCAGCATCTTTTGGGGAGCGCAATCCTGCATCCACAATTACAGGTACAACGGCCTGCTCAATGATGATCTCAAGGTTATAGGGATTGATGATGCCTCTGCCAGCTCCGATGGGAGAAGCGCCAGGCATTACAGCATGTACGCCAAGCAATTGTAGCCTTTTGGCCAGAATGACATCATCCGAAATATAAGGCAATACCGTGAAGCCCTTTTCAAGCAAAATTTCGCAAGCCTTGTACGTTTCAATCGGATCTGGGAGTAACGTCATTCCATCTCCGATGACTTCGACTTTTATCATATCACAAAGTCCTGAAGCCCGCGCAAGCTCGGCAATTCGCACCGCCTCTTCCGCATTGGAAGCTCCAGCCGTATTCGGAAGAAGAGTGTATTTGTCCAGATCCAATGTATCCAGGAAATGCTTCTGGTTGCGCTCCTCCAGATTCAGACGACGAACAGCAAAGGTTAAAACTTCCGTTTCAGATGCTTCCACAGCCTGACTTTGCACTTCCAGATCCGAAAACTTGCCTGTTCCGAGCAACAATCTGGACTCAAACGTATATTTACCAATATTCAACATCATCAACCGCCTCCTACAAAATGTACAATCTCAATTCGATCGCCTTCTCTTAATGCCGTTGACTCATGATACTCACGGGTTAAAATATGCTTGTTCAGCTCTACAACTACAGTCTTGACTTGCAGATCAAAAGATTTAAGCAGTTTATCCACACGATTCAATCTGTCTTCAATCTCCATCCGTTGACCATTAACGATGATATTCACTGCACCACTCCCTTTCTGTTCAATCGCTCCGGACTCAGCGCCTCAATTCCGAGTTCTTCTGAGCTTTTGCCAGCGAGCAACTCAGCGATAAGCCTGCCTGTTATCGCACTAAGCAAGATACCGTTGCGGTAATGCCCAAAGGCGGCGAACAGCCCTGGTATACTCTTGCAAGCACCTATATAAGGCAGTCCATCTGGAGTTGCCGGTCTTACGCCTGCCCACGCTCGCATAAATTGTGCTTCTTTCATCCCAGGTACCCAGTGGGTAGCCGCTGTTAGCAGCTTCTGGACACCCTGTACAGAAACGTTAAGATCCGTTCTGCCTGGCAGACTGGTTGCCCCGAGCCAAACTTCGCCATTGGCTTTGGGAACAATATAGATATCCTCTGCATACACCGTTCTGTCAGGTCTGTACCCTGCATGTTCATCTGAGAACTGAACGGCGGCTATTTCTCCTTTTACCGACCACACAGGCATGCTCAGATTCACATGTCTCATCAACTCTTCACTCTGTAATCCAGCCGCTATAATGACATGTTTGCATCTCATCTCACCGATCGATGTGGTGATTCCCTGCACGCCAAGTTCGTTTGCTTGCACACGTATATCCTGTATGTCCTCCATAACCCGTGCTCCCAATGCTTGAGCGGATTCAGCATATGCCTTCGTTAGATGGACTGGAAGAATCTCACTCTCGTAAGGTCTGTAGTAGGCTCCATACGTATCTCTGTTAAGCCATGATGCCTCCTGTTGCACAACGGAACGATCCCACCATACCTCATCAGCAGAAGCAGACAACGCAGACTTCCGATTGTCCTTATAACTACTTAATTCTCTGTATGAACGAAAAGGAGTTAGGAATCCCTGGCGTTGCAGGCCAGTCTCTACCTCACTGAGTGTAGCCATTAGCACCTGTTGCTCGATAAGTAACTGTCTACTCTGTCTGGCAAGCTTAGCCATCAAAGGATGAGCAAAATCCTCACTGTCTGCCGCCAGCATTCCAGCCGCCGCGCAAGAAGTGCCTCCTGCAATCGCCGAACGCTCCAGCAACAGCACATCCTGTCCACGGGAAGCAAGCTCATAAGCGATAGCACAACCAACAACGCCTCCACCTACAATAATCGTTTCTGCATGAAACTTATCTGGTTTATCAATAACGATCTCTTTCATCCTCTCATCTCCTTGATTCAGGGACTCAGACTTTCTGTAGCAACGATAGCCTGCCTTAATAATGCAGCCGCCCGATCCGGTGACTCGCTCGCCCATACATTCGAGATCACGGCGACTCCCTGTGCCCCTGCAGAGCGAATAGCTTGAATGTTTCCCGGTTCGATGCCCCCAATCGCCATGACAGGAATGGAGACACGCCTGCACACTTCAGCAAGAGCATGTAATCCTCTGGGGTCAAGATCAGGCTTACTGTTGGTTGAGTAGACATGCCCGAAGAAAAGATAATCGGCTCCCCGTTCTTCAGCGATTTTTGCCTCATCGATTGAATGAACAGATACACCCAGACGAAGGCGCTGCACATTGCTTATAACAGCAGGGTTATAATTTCGTATCGCATCTTGCCCCCAATGTACACCGCCATAAATGTCATTCTGTGGAGGAAGTTCTGAACTATTGATAACAATGCGGCAAGATGGAATGCCAACGCTACGCAGACTTTGAGCCCAACCGATCTTGTCTTGCCATGTGAGTTGTTTTTCTCGTATGTGAATATAGTCCACCAAAGGCCAAACGTCCTTTGCAGCTTTTACAAAAGATGCCTGATCCCCTGCACCCGTAGATACAACATGCAATTCAAATGATTCTTGAACATGTTCATGAGAAATTACCGTACTGTTCATCTCCTTCCAGACTTGAATGCTATGAAAACACAAAAAAGCCACTCCCGTAGGGGAGTGGCTGCGTATTAATTATAGGACCAGATGACTGACTGATACATACAGTTCATTTCGTGCAATAAAGCTATAGACCTTATAGCCATAACGTTATACACGCAACTGCATGTTTCAATTTACTAAGCAAGACGGTTGAATTCTTTCGAATTGCCGTTTGCTCACGTCATTCACTGAAACGCGCTCGCCACTTCCCTACGCTGGTATGATCCAGATCAGGTGCAAAGGGTCCGGAATCGCATTCTTCCATCTCAGCCGCATCGTGCGGCCCCCCTAGTGTTCATATGAAGTTGTAGCCTATGTTACCATAGACGGTTTTTTTTGTCACCGTCATTTCTGTTAAACATTGTCTTGAATCGTTTAGTTTTTCTCAGACCATTCTTCGACATTCCATGTTTTGGTGACCCATCCCTCGTAGAAATCAGGTTCATGAGATACCAGTAACACCGTTCCCTTGAATTCTTTCAAAGCACGCTGCAACTCCGCTTTGGCTGTGACATCCAGATGGTTCGTCGGCTCATCGAATAGAATCCAATTGCTTTCACGCATCAAGAGTTTGCATAAACGAACCTTGGCTTGTTCTCCACCACTCAGCATATTAAGTGGACGAGTAATGTGCTCATTTTTCAACCCGCAGCGAGCGAGATGACCTCGGACCTCATTTTGGGTCAAATGTGAAAATTCATTCCAGACATCCTCAATCGGCGTGATATTCCCAGCACGAACCTCCTGCTCAAAATAGGCTGTTTCGAGGTAATCTCCTAAGAAAGTCTTTCCACTGAGTGGAGATATTTTTCCCAGGATGGTTTTCAACAGCGTCGATTTACCCACACCATTACAACCTACGATGGCAATTTTCTCACCACGTTCGATTGTCATTGTCATCTTAGGCAGCAAAGGATACGTATATCCAATTTCAAAATCAATACCCTCAAAGACCGTTTTACTGCTCGCACGGGCATCCTTGAATTTGAACGTTGGTTTGGCCGCTTCATCTGGGCGATCAATACGTTCAATTCTGTCCAGCTGTTTCTCCCGACTCTTCGCTCGACCTGAAGTTGAAGCACGTGCCTTGTTACGCTGAATGAAATCTTCCTGCTTCTTGATGTACTCTTGCTGTTTCTCGTATGCATCAATATGCTGGGCTTTATTCATATCAGCCATCTCGAGGAACTTGTTATAGTTCGCTGCATATCTCGTTAATTTGGCAAATTCCAAATGATAAATGACATTTACGACTTCATTCATGAATTCCGTGTCATGGGAGATTAAAAGAAACGCGTGCGGGTAGTCCTTCAGGTAACGTGACAGCCATTCAATGTGCTCTACATCCAGATAGTTGGTCGGCTCATCCAGCAAAAGAGCTGTAGGTTTCTCAAGCAGAAGCTTGGCAAGAAGCACCTTGGTACGTTGTCCACCACTTAGAGCTGCGACATCCCGATCAAGACCAATTGCGGACAAACCAAGACCATTGGCCATCTCTTCCACTTTTACGTCAATCAGATAAAAGTCGCCCTGTTCCAGTTGTTCCTGAATATCGCCCATCTCTTCCAGCAACTGCTCCAGCTTATCTGGATCTGCATCTGCCATCTGGTCCGTAATATTCATCATTTCTTTTTCCAATTCAAGCAACGGAAGGAATGCATCCTTAAGCACGTCACGAATGGTTTTGCCTGGGGTAAGCTTCGTGTGCTGATCCAGATATCCATAACGGACCTTAGGTGTCCATTCCACTTTTCCACTATCTTTAAGCAATTTACCGGTAAGGATGTTCATTAATGTGGATTTACCCACACCATTGGCACCAACAAGTCCTACGCGCTCTCCGGCAAGTAAACGAAATGATACATTTTTAAATAACGTGCGATCTCCAAAATTGTGACTTACGTTCTCTACTGACAATAAACTCATAAGATGAGGTTGCTCCTATCTATTAGACATTACTTTTGTTATTGTTCCGAAACCCTATTCTAGCACAGGTCCCGTCTTTTCTGAAAGTAATGTAAACAGTTCAAGAACCTCTTACATGATTTTGTCATACAGGCTACCCTAACGATTAGAGCATTTATATTCGAAATAGCCTTGCGCAGCTGCTTGTCTTGCGTCTGTGAACACCTCTTCAGCACGGTAACCATTACCACATGTGGAGGGGTAATAGTACCTGATACCCGTTAAAGGATCTACCCCACCTACGATGGCCGTTTTCTTCACAAGTCTGCCTCCACCGATCGCATAATTGTTGATCTTCTGGTCACCCACACCTATACCTTGGATAAAGGCCATAATCCCTGTATCGTTAATGGAGTTGTACCAATCTTCCTGTGCAACCAGGGGCATCGTGAACGTATAGGAAATACCGTTCTTTCTGGCAAACTCATTATGGCGGTTAATCACATCAGCCAGATCATCCTGCACAGTAGTCACAATCCGGCTTAGTCTAACTTGTTCAAATACGCTGGTATTCTGAAGTAAAGGAATCTGTGTGCTTGAGGCCAGTTCTTTTTGAAATCCTTCAATCCATTTCCCTGCATTTGCGTCATAGGCATATACGTAGTCGTCCAGTGTAAAGTTAATACTGTTACCATTAGAATCTGAATATGTATAAGGTTTCTTGGGGCTCCACACTTGCCTGAAAGAATCTTCACGGTGACCCGTCATCTCTGTTTCTGTGGACAACATATAATAGCCATCATAATCCAGAATAACCACGGCAGGAATGTAATTAAACATGTTTTGAATAGCTGCGGGATCATCCTGAATCCCCATATTCAAAGCCATCGTCTGAGTAAATGTTAACAAGGCAAGCTCTTTATCCGCTTTAACAAATTTGGTTGAATCATAACCTGCTTCATCATTTTGTTTCTCATTCTGATGCATGACTGCACCTGCATCCATGACTGCGGTTTGAAGTGCAGATCTGTATCGTTGACCAAGATATTGAGCCTCTTCGGCATCTTGGGTATGGAGTGAGATGATCCAGAAGAGCGGGAAGAAGATCAGCACAAATACAATGGATAGCTCAGTAATCTTCATTGAGGACCATACCTCCGTATGTGACAAATACTGCTGAAGCCTGAGCCGTGCCACTCAACCATTCACGAATGAGCATGGAAGGTGTACGATTTGTATTTTGGAGCGTCACGGTGAAAAAATCCCCTGTCGTCAACGTATATCTTCGGCCAGGATCATCAACCGGTATCACACCTGAGGATGGGAATAGTCTTTCTCGAATCTGAGCTGCATAATATCCATCCTGCACTACCTCATAGGTCCCGGTAAAACTGTTATTGTCCATCGGGTCTGTATAATGAGGTACATATTTCTTATGTAAATGTTCCATCGACACCTCATACAGATTGCCCGTCTGGGCCAGTTGCTCCTCAAACTCAGCCAACATTCGAGGTGAAATATATCCTTTCGTTCGGACAGCATCAACAAAACGTGTTACATTCTGAACAGCCGTCATACGTGTTATATCATCCTGCCGATCAGCTGTTTCAGCAGTTGGGTACACATAGAGCAGAAGGACTGCGAGCAATACGGCAAGCAGCTTGGATGCGGCATTAATCAATTCACACTGGTCTCCTTCCAAAAAACAATCTTGAGCAGTTCTCCAGTTTCATTTCGTATAAACTCTGGTCTGTAGGTAACATAGAGCTGGACAGGAATAGTCGCTATTTTGCTGACAAGTGGATCGATCACATAGGAAGTCCCGTCTACCTCTACAGGAATGCCTGTGCCTGTCATCTGTCTCACGGTATGCAACACTTCCGCACCACTATACCGGGACGGATTGGTGGTATGCAGTGTTGTTGTCAGCCGACCTTCCATGCCTGCTGTTGTCTGTACTCTGTCGTTCAAGGCCGCTGATAAAATCTTAACATTCTGTTGCCCGTACAGGCAGGCTGTCACAAACAGGACAACCGCCGTACAAAACAACATAAGATGCTGTGTATTCCGGGACATGTTAAACCAACTCCTGTCAGGATTGCTGGAAGATCAGCCCTCTTACCACGTTGGATCGGTCTTTTACGATAATGGCTTTGAATTTACCACTTGGATTGACATATTGATTGTCTTTTTCACTCATGGTCTGGTTAATAATCCCCACTTTATCGTCGGGTGCAATAACCGAGCCGTAGTCCGCATTATTGAGATCCTGTGAAATGTTTAGTTGATTGCCGTACCATTGACCCGCTTTATTTTTACCTGTAATAACTTGAATACCGAACTGATCCTTGTCCGCATATTTACGCAGCGCATTCGTAACCTGCGATCCACTGATGGTTGTTCCGTCATATACCGTAAATGCGGCCTGGGACAACTCGGTTTGGATATCAGCAAAATTATTCTGGGCCGTCTTGGTTGCCTCCTGAGCCGAAATAAACAACAGAACTACAATTGTGATCAAAGCGATTGTTAAGAAAATCCCTGCTGCCACCTTTAAAGCGCTTGATGCATTGTTCATGATAAATCCTCCCAAGTTATAAGTTATTAAACTATTTCAGACTGTCACACAGATGAATTGTGCTACAGTTTCTGAATTTGCTCATAATAAATGTTCATCTGCAAGAAACTCATACCGACCAATGGAATAACCAGATACAAAAAGATAAGGGCGTACATAGGTGTAAATCCAATGGTTCTCCCCCATGATGCTTTGACATCTATCATTTTGCTGTACTCTTGCTTACGTTGTTCAAAATAGAATGCCATCATGCTCTCAAGATCATCGAAGGCTTCACGTATTGATATTTTGCCAAGGGCAAGCAGTAATTTATCAACCAGTCGCTGGAACTCGGGCAAGCCCGCCTCTTCCTTTAATTGTTCAAGTGCAAGCTCTGGCCCATGTTCAAAATGCAACAAACATTTTTGTAGCGGACGCTTGAAAATGACGGCAAATCGATTAAGCCATTCCAATATCTCTTCGACTGACATTCGGTCCATCTCACGTAGAATGGAAATCACTGTCTGGAATTGATAGATTTCATGTCGCATATCCAATCTTCGCATTTTCCGTTGAAATAACATGAGCCATACCGGCATGTAATACCCTGCTACACCCATAAGAATGGCTATAATCATTTCCCACCAGCGTACATATTGCTTGTTGTACACCTCAAGTTTCTGCATAATGCGCGTGATGGTCTCATTCTGGGTATCATGGTCTAACTGAACTGGAGATAACTGCTGTAACGCTTTGGAGACTTCTTCGTATGTAGCTCCTCGGTTCATTTCTACACTTTCCAATACGGATTGATCCAACAGTGTTTTTTCCTCAGCTTTCCTGAGATCCGCTTCAGCCATTGCACCAAACATTCGATCATCCCGGATCGGATCATGCATGATGTGGTTACGTTCAACCTGATGCAATAACAAGATGCATCCCATTGTAAGAACTAAACAACCTGCGAATAACATCACTCGACGAATGGCGAGCCATTCGTATTTCAACTCTGAACTGCTCTCCCTCATGAGCCGTATCGTTTGACTGTACTGTGCACTGCCAGGTTTTGCTGCAAACAACATCGCCAATTTCCGTATGAAGGTCTGCCTGTACAGCAACTGATCCAACCATGAATGCTTATGTCCTGACCGGTAACGAGTTTCATCGTATTGCTGGAGCCTTTGCAGAAGCAAATAAGCAAGGATGATGATGACATAGATCGATATTTTGGTAACAAAACCGATTTTGCTGCGGTAAAATTCATCCATCGTTGGAAAGCTGACTCTAGCCCAGCGTTCGATTGGAGCGGTGAACAATACCGGAGCAAGAGCGATAATATTAAGCCCTTTGAGCAGGTAATCCAATTTATCACGCCGCAAAATCTCCAAATGAATCTCCTGAGTTAGGTTACCAAGTCCTTTGAGATAAATAGAACCTTGTGCCCTGTCCTTATCCCCGAACTCCATGACCATATAGGAAACGCCGGCAAATCCTTTGAGAAAACGGTTGGGAGCCACTTCATAATAACGCTCAAGTGCTTCATTCGGATCTGGAGAAGTTAGAGCTTCGTAGATCAGTCTTACCTGTTCTGCTGCTTCTCCTGTACCTGCTTCAGCGGCTTCATATAGCGCTTCCTCAACCATGCCATGCTGATGATACCGGTGCCTTACATCTGCGAAGAGATCCAACATCTGCACCAGCAACCTTTTTTCCATACGACTGAGGCACATATCCAATACCAGGCTGTTTAACACCACAGCACAGAGTACGGAAAGTATTACAAAAGCGATACCCGGCTGCAGAAGAAACAGAATGACACTTATGCCTCCATAACCTCCAAGAATAATCAGAACCACTGTCATCGTCAGCCTGCGAAGTGAAGGCTCATCCCCAACATGGCGGAATGAAATACGTTTCTGCACCTGTAAAATATACGCTGATAACAGTGGGACCTTCATTCCAAGACGGTAGGATTGAAACAAGATTGATCCGACTCCCTTGAGTCCCTTCCCGCTAGGAGCAAGAATAACGCCGGGCTGACTTGGTGAACCACCTCCTCTGTGACGTAACATACTTAGAACCAGAAGTGTGATCAGCAGCCCTCCTGCACAAATACTTAATACGAGGAGCAGAATCCATTTAATTGTCATGCTGAATCACCCCAGTGTTGCTTCATAAACTGTTCAAATTTCTCGGCATCCTGTAATGTCATCTGGTCTCGCATATCCACCATGCTTCCAGAGGAGATTGGAGCTGTTGCAACATACACTCCATCTCTGTATTCCACAACATTACGAAATGTAAAACCTGCCCTCTCTTCCAAGCTATCACCTTGATTCGCACGAGGAAGACATTCCGTAATACGTTCGATATATCTTCGTCCCTCAGCATCTTTTTTCATGTGAACATCGAAATTGATGACACTCACAACCTGCTCCTCAGCAATATGCTCATGCTGGAACATACCTGTCTTGAGCAAGGAATTACGGAGGGAGAAAACCAGATCACGGAACGTTTTGGCATGGTGGGTAAACAGGGTGAACAGACTGGCAACCTGAGACATTTGAATCATCCACGCTGCCACTTCATCACTCGCAACCTCACCAAGAATATTGACAGTACCATCCGTTTTTTTCTGCAAATCAAGTCCTTGTTGACCTGAAATGTGTTCGGTCTCTCGGAAACTCAAGATATTACGACGGCTATAGATCCGTCTTAATTGAAGCTCAAACGCCATCTCCTGCACCCGAAGGGTGTAGGATGCATAGATGTGTTTCACCATAGCCATAAGCAACGTCGTTTTACCAGAACCTTGCGCCCCGGTGACTGCTGTAATCCGGCTTCCTTTCATCAGATATTGAAGCAGTGTGATTGGCAAATTTGCGTTGTTACCCGTAATCAACTGTTCAAGTGAAGCATTCGGAATATCGAACTTCCGGACGAAGAACGCCCATGATTCTGCAAAAGGAGGACGAACAACAACGACACGGGAGCCGTCTTTCATCTCGTTCACCTTGTATCCACTTGCTTCCGACAACTGCCCGGGATAATTGTATTTGTATATATTCTGGCATACCCTTTTCAGTTCACGGATGCTGCCAAATGACAGAAAGGATAGATGAATGGACTTACCTTTATAGAAAATCCAGACACTTTCCATGCCGCTAAGCGGTTCTTCATGTTCATCATCCTCCAGTCCTTGATCCAGCAAATCATTCCATGATGCCGGTTTTTGAAGTCCCATATTATGAACAGCATCAAGCATACCGCTAACACCACCACTAACGCCGTCAATACGTTGGTCTCTTATCTCATCAACAACAGAGAACCCTTTATAATGCTGATATTTCCATTGATACCGTCCAATTTCATGCAGCATTAATTTCAGTAATTTATCTCTCTTGATTAGCTTTTTAATTCGCCCATATTCGTTCTCTTACGTAAAAAGCGTGAGTTTTTTGTGATTTTATTTTTATCCAATAATGCTAAAATGCCTGCGCTTAATATGCGTAAATTCTTTCTATAAATAATATAAAAAGTGCTCCATCAGCAAACGCCGATGGAGCACTTTTTAGTATTCACTTTTGCATGAAATTGAAGCAGGGTGGTTAAGACAAAGAAGCTTGAATCATTTTTTAAGTAGTTGATGTACAAATTCTTCTGTGCAAACTAGTTGTAATTCATAAAAAGAATAATTTGGAGACTATAATTATACGTATTAAATATCTTAAAAAGCCTGAGCTTCCTTAGACTTTTAGTATATAACTTTTTATGA
This sequence comes from Paenibacillus sp. FSL k6-2145, assembly GCF_037976585.1. NCBI lineage: Bacteria > Bacillati > Bacillota > Bacilli > Caryophanales > Paenibacillaceae > Paenibacillus > Paenibacillus sp. FSL k6-2145. Next base: position 6,174,611 of record NZ_CP150267.1, read on the forward strand.
TGCACGTTTCATTCCTTTTTGCTTCTGTCCTTTTACTTTTGAAATCTCACCAGTTACCACGTTATAATACGAACCATCCGATAGTTTGATCTTATCCTCTTGAAGGAGTAATCTACTACGTTCAAAGCCAACAGGATCGTTCTTTCTTTGATCATTAAGTTTGAAGTACCTCATTACTGCGAATAAAAGTAGGCCAGAAACCAAGAGAATGAATATCTCTGGCATAAATAAATTCTTCACAGCGGAGTATGCTGAGAAATAAGCAATGATAAATTTCCGTGTTGGAAATTTCGTACCTTTTAAAACCGATTCATTAGCAATTTTTTCCACATCAACCAGTGTGATGATAAATGCGAAAGATCCAACGCCAAATATCAAAGTAACCAGTTGATCCAGGAAATTTTTAATTGGAGAAGCTGAAAAAATCGCATCTTTCATCCCGAAGAGATATGTAAATATGTCCCCCATGCTTGGTAGCTGAAAAAGTCCTGTGAACATAAGCTTTAATGGAGCAATTCCAATAACAAGAAGAACTTGAATAAGACTTATCCATCCAATTAATTGAACTGGATATTTCAAAAACTTCTTACTATTGATAAAAGAACTATACTTCCTTAAGTGCTTGAGAACTTTAGCTTCCCGACGATGTACTTTTGCAAGCACTCGTTCCAGTGGAGAAAGAAACACTTCTTGGCTTCGCATCTTAATTTGGGTATTTTTTTTGCTTGTCGCGTTCTTTTTTTGACGTTTTCGCATTTCTTTTTCTCTCTTTACACTGTTAAAACGCCTTTCCTTGTTTCGCTTGTCTTTCAAAGCTTCTCCCCCATTCATATTTATATAATTCCATATATGTTACAGTACGCATATTAAACATTATCGTTTCAATAAAAATTCTACTCCTTCCACACTGTTCAATTAGATTTGATATTCAGAGGCTATGGGAAGCATCACCGCCTCCGTTGTAGTTGTACATATTCTCAGCACTTTCCGTTGATAATCGCTCAGCATCTGTCATTCCTCCTATGCTATCGTCTTGATCGGATGACACGTCAGCAGTTCTTATTCCCGTATGTACGGGGCTGGTCAGGCAGAAGGTCGTCTGATTTGATCATTACAGATCGAATGTTCTTAATCTGAATGCGACGCTTCGTAATCTTTCCCGACTGGTGTTGATAAATGATTTCAACTAACCAACCCATGTATTTAACTCGCATATTCACCCCTCCAAAAAACAGAACATTTGTTTGTTTTTTAATAGTATATGCGAATATACGCTCCTTATTTAACAGAAAGAATCAGTCAAAAGAATAAGTAGTATCTACATTAAATTAAAGCGGTCATTACAGTAATAGACGGTTAATAACTTCTTTTAAATGTTGTGTTGGAATATTGGGACAGAAATGATAAATTAAAGATAGTTTAATTGAAGGGATGTATTTTATTGTGTGGTTAGAAGTTGTGTTGAAATCATGGAGGGAATTCGAAGAATTAGTTAGCACATTTCCCCGAGGACAATGGATATATCGGGGACAATCAAATGCAGAATGGAAAATAGTTACTTCATTACATAGAGAGTTTGATAAGGTACATATATTCAATGAATACATCAACTTGGAAATTGGAATAAATTACAACTTGGCAGAAATGGAAATGACTAAAGAATTTATTTCATCGTATAATCTTTACTCAACTCATACTTTATATGAACCAAAAGAAATAAATTCAAAAGAGAGAGATCTTTACTTTTTAGAAGCTTGGTCATTAATGCAACATTATGGCGCCCCGACTCGTTTGCTTGATTGGACATATTCGCCATATGTTGGGGCTTTTTTTGCTGTAGATGGTGCAACCTCAGATTTTTGTATCTATGCACTAAAAATTAAAAATTTTTTAAATTATAATCATAGGCTCGTAGATGAAAATGACGAATTACTGATAAAACCGCCATCGTTAGGTTTTACTAGTGATCCGTCATATTTTAAGACATATGAGCCACTTAGGAAAAACGAAAGACTTAGACGGCAACAAGGCTTATTTATAGTATCAAACGAAAATTATGAACAATTTGATAAAATATTATTGAATTATCAATTAAATGAAGGAAGAATTGACCAAAACGGTGATATTGTGGCTTTCAAATTCATTTTCCCTAGGAAATTCATATTGGATACTTGGGATAATTTACAACGAATGAATATTAATCATGAGACTTTATATGCAGGGTTGGAAGGTTTTAGCAAGTCAATTAAGTTAGGTTTACTAAGCCGTAATGTTACCCAGTTTCTTATACAAAAGAAATGAATTTTATGCTTCAAAATTCAGTGAAGGATGCTCATTATCAGGCTGTCTGGATCGTCAAGCGATTACCGGGCCGCAAGGTATCCGCTACGCTGCGGACAAATAAGCTTCGGACACATTGCCTGATTAAACTATACATGTAACATAACTAAGGCTCCATCAGTTTATCACTGATGGAGCCTTTTCTCCTTAATCTAATAAAAGTTGATTAGTATTCACTTACTTCAAACGTCAGGACCTGATCTAACAAGATGTGGCCTTTACGACTCTTAAACAGCCCTTTGTTGTTATCTTGTTTATCGATTGCGTAAGTTGCTCATCCGTTCCAGCTTGTTTGGGTTCGTATCAAGCAAAAGAATGTTCAACTGAACTATAGTTATCCAAGCAATTTTACAACATTTGATGTAAAGTGACAGTAGGGACACTCTAATTGCTTTTTGGGTGGGGAGGCGGGGTGTATTTTATTCGAAATATGACTCTTATGGAATACATGCCAGTATTGGCATTCCATCCAAAAAGCCTCAACCTCAGATCCAGCATATAGCAATACAAAATAATCGTACTTGTATATGTGGTTATGACTTAAGAGCCTTGTTTTAACACAATTATCCGAACGTCCCACATATCTCACCTCAAAACCATCAACGTCATTTCCAAGCAAATATACGCCAGTTCTATTGGGGATAACACTCTTTCTTATGACTTCAGGTGTAAAAAGAATCGGGACTAGAGAGGAATTCAAACTATTACCACTCCTTCTCTGCTGTGTTATTGATTACTGCTCCTAATGTCATCCCCCATTGCATCCTTAATTGCTGTAACATGCTAATTTGTTGTGTATCAGTAAAAAACGATTCTGACTTAGCATAACTAAGCAACATTAACATGATTGCTTGACGTACTTTACGCTTTTCTTCCGTATCTGCAGAATTAGCTTCTTCATCGTCAAGTAATTCAATCGAACCACAAAGTGGCTCGAAGACATGTTTATAGAACGGATGATTGACATTAAGTTGAATAACGATTTTCCCTAAAACATGGATTGTTTCAAAAAAGAACATCTCTGGTAAGTTGACAGGTACGATACTGTAGGGCTTATCAGCAAGTTCTCGCTTTTTATCGTCCTTAGTTTTTGCACTGTCGTTATCAGCCGCCTTTGTGGCTATATCATCCAAAATTTCTTCTTCATTTTCTTTGCTGATGTCTGCACCTTGCTTACCCTTAGGTAAGAATGATTCTGCTTCAGACATGGCCTTTTCTGCATCATCAAAAATCCCATCTTCTTTAGCTGCTCTTTGCTTCTCTTCATTGAAGTCTCTCTGAATTTGTATTCTAAGATCTTCAACTGCATCAGAGATAATATCCCTAATCTTCTCTCGCAAAGATGGAACTGGTTCTGCTCCACGTTTTATATATCTAACTGTAAAATACTCGTCTAATTCTGGTGGAAAGGAAATCTCACATCCCCACCATCTATCAATATTCATGAAACGTGCAGAGCCGCGCTTACCAATAATGTAAGGCACAGTTGTATATAGAACTTCACGATTAGCACGTAAGATAGAGACCCCTTCATTTTCCGGAATTTTCCTATCCTTAGAAAACTGATTCCCGCCATCACCATATTTTTTGCGCCATTCTATCGGTAATAATGTCATTGTAATAGTAACAATTCCTTTTTTACCTCCGGAATTAGGAATCTCCAACGGAAACGTTTCTGTTTTTCCCCATAGAGTAGCTTTCTTTTCGACTGTTCCATTAATCTCAAATCTAGTAGGGCCCATTTTGTATAACGGGTCGTGGAGAAATACTTTCTCGTCATTTACATGAATTTTAGTACCTGCATAGATAAATTTACGATAAGTACGCCCAAAAAAGTGTGATAAACCCGCAATTTGCTCACTTGCATTAATCTGCTTATTCTTTATAAAATCATATTGAAGACGATCACAAGATACTAACAAAACTATTGTTCCGGTATCATTCTCTAGATATTTAGCATAATTCTCTGGTGGTTTCTTTTGAACAGGATACGGAATCGACATTTGGTCATTTTTAGCCACCATATCCAAGTCAAGATAAGTATAGGAGAACTCGTTGTTCTTATTGTCACGCGAGTATACCTCGACACGACGAGCCAAGGATACCCCACCAAGAGTAAGACCCACCCCAAATTTACCAATTCCTTTCGCTCCACCTAGTTTCGGTGGGCGAATAGTGTCACCTAGGACTAAACAACGATTTAATACATTGGAATTCATCCCACAACCATTGTCGATTATAGCTATCTCTGAAATTACCTCTACTTCTTTCTTAGAAGTTACATCCTTACGCTTTTCGGTTTCAATTTTAACCCAAACGTCTTTAGCGCCCGCTTCCATACTATTGTCAATTATTTCTCCCAATCCACTAGTTATCTCGAATTCTGTAATACGCAATGATTCGTACATACGTTCAGGATTAAAGAGCCCCAGTCCTTCTTCTTCATTTACTGGCGAGTTTTTGGCAAGTAAAGGTGCACCTTCTTGCGTGATGTTTTCTAGACTGGCTTGCTTAGATGAGTTGTTCAAGGTTTAACCTCCTAAGTGTGCTGTTGTACGAGTCCGCAGAGTTCTTATTTCCAACAAAAAATAGACCTACATAAATGCAGATCCTTGTCGAAATAAGAAAGGCTATACGGAGTTGCCGACGGTTAGAAGGAACAAACCGCAGTACATATGCGAACACGCACAATCCAGCATACAATTTGCGAGTTAAAAACCTTACACTAAACAGACTTGTTTCGCAAATTTGAGGTTATACGAATCGCTAGCACAGAATACTGTACAAATTATGTAATTTAGCAACGCGTTTTCGACCATTCTTATCCCACAACCCACATTGTGGTGTCACAGGACCTGTCGTACTCGTCGAAATGATATTACCACCATTTACCATGAGCTGACAAGAAGAATTTTCCTTTAAGTTTGGGAGTCAGGTTTATCGCTCCATATGGGGGCAAAAATTTAAAGCCAAGAATTATATAGGAACTATCAAATAGACCTTATATACTAATCCTGGAATTCTCCAGTCACAGTGAAGCGAATAAAGAGCAGCGAGCGAGGTTATACCTCCTGCTCTTTATTTATTTCAAGTGTCTGAGGGGGATGCTGATATCATTCTGTACTTTAATTTCTTTTCCTCACCAAAAATATAAGACCACATGTTATACTGTAAATAAATAATGGAAATGGAGGGGAAGTATGATTAAGGATTTGCTTTTAGCTGAGGCAAAGCTATATGAAGTTTGTTTAGTTTTTGAGGATAATTCGAAGTACATAGGAAAGATTGAAATGTCATCCGACAAAAAAAGAGTGAAATGCAAACATCAGGATGGTGTTGAGTGGGTACCGTTAAATGAAATAAATCATTGTTCGTTGTCCATGCCAATTCGAAATAGAGAATAATAATAACTATGAAGTTCATTCTTATAAATACTATCAAGCGGTTCGGATCGTCAAACGTTTACTTGGTCGCAAGGCTACCGCTGAGCTTCAGACAAATAAGAGCCGGACACGCTGCTTGATAAAAATATATATGTAACAAAAAAAGACACTGCCGGAATAATTCCAGCAGTGTCTTTTTTACCAACAGCCCAAAATTATAAGTGTTTGTATCAGAGACAACCACCCAATCATATACAATAATGTGTAATAAAAACAAACAGAAACGAGGTCAACAAAACAATGAAAAGAAATAATCAACGGGCTCCATTTAGTAATATCATTGGTCAATTCTATACTATTCCATCTCCAATTCCTTTGACGAACGGCTATACGATACCTGCAGGTACTAGAGTTTTTATTCACACCTCAATATTCCTTACATCTGGTGAAGAATCGGTTACGATCGTTTTCCCAATGCAAGCAGGAGGTGCCTGTGTGGCTGGTTCTACTGTAGTAAACGCTAGTACACTCATGTTTAATAATCCCGGAAGTGGAGTTCAAACAGTCCGTTTTAAAAAATAGGGTAAATGATTAAATCAAAAAAAGACCTGCTAACCGATGAAGGTTATGCAGGTCTTTTTTACCGATGCTTTTAGATTCGACTTTAAAATACCACAATTATCCTTCTGCTTCAATCTTCTTAAGACGCTCATCCATGTCGGCCACGTTTCCGTTAATCCCTGCAATCAGCTTCAGGATATTTTTCCTTAGCCTATTCATCACAATTGCTGATTCCTCTCGTGTAATTACCGCACCTGGCTGTGTGCCATCGTAATACCCATTGGCTGTAACCTCAGCCCATGCCGCTTCTGCCCACTTGCTCGGCACATTGATATCCCTTACCGTCACTGGCTTGTCCTCCTTAATAGGCGCTTGCCCATAATAGTTGATTAAGTATTGTGTCGGCTCTACAACTCCCGCTTCTGTGGTCGTATAACCATATTGCGGACCAAAGGCTTTGCGAACTTCATAATGCAAATGCGCCCCGCTGCTGATGCCGGTACTGCCTTGCTTACCGATCAGTTGGCCACGTTTTACTTGTTGGCCAACTTTTACGCCTGCAGCTGATAAATGGGCGTAAACGTGCAGATAACCTTTGTCGTCCTTAATGGCAACAGTCACACCGTAATTACCGAAGCCGGATCCGGACACACCCAATTTAGCGTGAATTACCTCTCCAGCTACAAAAGCATGGATGGGACCGTCTGCAGGTGTGACAACGAGATCCACGCCCCTGTGAAACTTCTTCTCTCCTGACACCGGATGTGTCCGCATTCCGAACGAACTTGTGAGCCGGTATCCTTCAAATGGATTACTCATGTTTGGCTCCCTTCCATATCGTTTCTTGAGATCCGCTAACGATCCATTGAACTCATTCAGATCCACGTTACCGGCAATGCCTGGTATTTTGCCTGAATCGCTATATTGAAATATGGTCCAGGTCTTCCATGCGGGCTGATCATCCGGGACACGAGTGTTACTATAACGTGCAATCCAAAGATCATAACCGGATAGGCCAATATCAAAATTGGCGGCGAACGAGTTGCCCGTATAAATAATCGGTTTGATCCCTGTCAGTCGCTCCAGCTCAACCAAGAAAGCTTTGGCCACAATGTTGATCTGTGCCTTGCTGATACCATCAGGATTGTTCTCGTAGTCCATCACAGGCGGTAACTGCAATGCTTTTGCCCCGCCAATCTCCTCGAGGGATTTCGCATAATGAACTGCTTCAGCCTTTGCTGCAACTGCTGATGTGGCCCGCAAGAAATGATACGTACCAACCAGCAACCCAGCCGACAACGCCCCTTTAACGTTGGCCACAAAGTTCGGATCTGTGTATGTTTTGCCTTCAGTAGCCTTAATGAAAACAAATTCCCGTTTATCTGCCTTCACCTGCAGCCAATCAATCTTGCCCTGGTAACGGGAAACATCGATCCCTTGAACGTTTCCATCCTTACGTGCTTGCACCTGTACCAGCTCCTTTATCGTTGTCATTGCCACCTTTGCCTTTCAACACTTCAATAGCCTGCTTGATCACGGCAGGGATAGGCGCGCCCAATTTGCCACCGTTTTCGGTGATAGACAGTAGTTCGTTTGCAATGTAAAAGAACGCCACTGTATCCCTGAATAAGTGGCCATCACCAAGGATGCCATCCACCAAGTGACCGACAGCCACCATCGCAAAAATAAAGACCTTCCGGGCAATCCCGATAAGGCCAATTTTGCTTTTTAATCCTCCAATAGATCCGGCAGCCACCACACCCGTCAAATAATCCAAAATAACGAAGAACAGCAATACTCCTAACACTCCAGACCAACCCCCAAATAAGTAAGACACCAGCCAGCTTCCTACGGCCAAAACCCATTTCCCCACGTTCTCCAAATTCATATCCCCCATCATTTAAAGTAAATAGCCCCCTGAAAACTCCAAAAGGCAAAAAAAATGCCCTTCGGCGCTTAATTGATTTTCATACTAATAGCCATGATAATTTCTTCCTCTGTTGCTTCAAAGTGTAATTCAGATGGTACAAATTTAAATGTCTGATCCGTACCATCGATGTCAGCAATAACTCTGCGCCCGTAATAATGTTCTACCACCGCCCGAGTCGGTTGGCCTATTTGTGGGTTACGAAATTGAATAACAGACGATTTGATATTGATACTCATTTTGATATGACCTCCTTGAATTCTTCGATTTCTATGATTTCTTCCACTTCAAACACATATGTTTCACCAAGCCAGCTTTCACCTATTTCTCGCTCAACTCCTTTGAAATACCATTCCTGAACATTGTCATCATTCCGTGTTCCTATGATGAGAGTTTTGTAGGTCCCTGCCTTTTCACACGTTACTTTCAGTTTGTCGCCTTCAGTCCATCCAAAAGCACGACCAAAATGCATGTGCCCGTTTACCCAAACATCAACGTTTATGTTCAGATGTTCAAAGTAATCGGGCAACTGTATTTCAACAGTTTCCCCATCGATAGCTGCTTCAACGGTGTATCGATAGAGCGTATCCCCAGAAGTCGGGCTCTCTACAGCTCCGTGACGTATGACGTGAGTAGCTTTCTTGTGTGGAGCTGGATGTGGGATTTCAAAATTTTTAGTCCCTGCTACAGATAAAGAACCCGGCACTTTCCAATTTTTTGTGGTGTGTGATGCGCCTAATACTCCTTCATAATCGTTTAGTGAAACAGCCGCATCACCTATTGCCACTGATCCAGCTCCGCTCGCCCTTGCATTATCTCCAATTGCTATGGAACTGTCGCCTGTAGCTTTCGCGACATAGCCAATTGCTATGGAAGTAATTTGCGTAGCTTCGCAAGAGACGCCAATTGCAACGCTAAAGCTTCCTGTCGTTGTAGCCCTATCACCAATTGCCACTGACTGTGCCGCACTCGCAGATACATTAAAACCTATACCTACAGCACGGGCTCCGGTCGCTGTGGCATTTGTAGCCAAAGCTAAATTATCTGTGTTTAGTCCAACAATATCTTTGCTCGTCAACGAAACTGCTCCGGTTTTTCCAGCAACACTAGTTACTGCATTTACTTGTGCCCCAGCTTGGATACCGTTGATCTTATTCTTATCAGCCGGACTCATGAATCCAGCTGTTGTTGATGTAACTACTGCATGTGCATTTCCGCCGGTCCCCACATGTTCATTAAACTCAGTCTTCGTTGCTTGCTGGATGTTATCAACGTTTCCTAACCCAATCTGGTCCTTGTTTACTTCGTGTGGGTTATCTTTACTAGTGGAGTGAAGCGTATTCGCATCGATCTCCTGACGAATCTCATCCATTCCGATGTTAACCCGTTGATCGTTGGAAGAAATTACACCACTTGTGTCGGTGGCCACATAAAATAGCACCAGCCCCGCTTTAGCTGCGGCCTGTGATGATGTCTTTTTAACTACTCCACCAACGTCCACATAAAGATACTGCCCTTGAGTCGGATTAAGTGGTAGGGTTCCTGCTGTAATCTCATATCGACGACCACTGACATACGCCACACCTGCTGTCCAGCTTGCAATCAGACCTTGAGCGCTACACTGTAGCCCCATAACTCCATCGATCACAGCGACAAAATTACTACCCATCTCCTTGGCAAGTTTCTCAACAAGTCCATGAGCGGCATCTATCCCGCTTTCCATCGTGTTCAATCTTGTTGAGGTAATCCGGGTACCCACCTGAACCAATTCAAATAATGGTCTTCCTGTCTGCGGATCAGTTTTCTGTTTCCCAGTTGATGGGTCCATAATCGGCTTTGTCATATCTGGGATCTCATCCAACCACGTTTGTTTGTTATACAATTGCCTTCACCTCCAACTTGATACTGAATTCAAATCCGATAAGAAATCCCCGATCGTTCTTAACAACATTCAACGCCTGATTTGCAAGTGTTCTACCCTGGTTATCCATCAAAGACGCACCAAGGATTTGCTTGCCGACGACCTCGGTATCGTTCAAAAACACGTACTTGCGGATCGATCTTCCGGAGATGACGGTATTGTAGATCGGAAATTCCACCAGCTCACCACTGACGTTTACCAGGGCGTGGTCAAAATGTGAATCCGCATCGGTCACCGCATAATCAAGCATTAACGGTTGAATAATATCTGCCATTATGCTGTCCCTCCTTGCATGGGTATTTCAAATCCTGTAATCGGACTGTCAATCCGGGCGTGTGATGTCACTGAGCCCACCGTGACGTTCTGAGTAGCCAGTACGCCACTCGTCCCCAACTCTAGGGGCATTTCTAATCCGCAAATTGGGAAATCAACTGAATGCGAGTACCCTTTCCCTGTCATTGTTATTGCTGGTGTTATTGTTTTGGCCACCGGCACAGCTCTATTGATATGAACTGGCCGAATATATTCAAAATCAGTAAATAGCCCCGCCATATTAATTGGGGAGCTGCTGTCATACTCAAAGTGGATCTCTTTGGTCATAAACTCTTCCGTCACCTGCAGAAGCTTACCGTACTGCGAACCGATTTGTCGAAGGATCGGCAACTTGAAAGGCTTTTTGGCCAGTCGTTTCCTTCGGATTGCTTCTCGACGGTTAGCCAATAGACCTACCTGTTCCGTCCGGAAGTAGATCCATTCCCACAGATCCAACCCCCAGGTTGACCGCTGCAGTAAAAATTGATTCACAAGTTCGCTCATTTTCTCTGCTCGTAGATCGATTTCTTCCTCCATCACGCCAAAGTGCCAGTCCGCTACCTCGTTCTCATACCAGTACGGCGCAAGTACCTCGCGGTACCGAACGGGAATCATAACAGCATCACCTCAACCTGCAGGAACGAGACAGGCGGCACATCAATGTCCTGAACATCATCATTAAGGGTAAAGTCACTGTAATTCTCCACGCCTGGTATGAGCAAGAGAGCCGCGATATAGTTGTACAACAACTTGCTGCGACCGTTGGCGTACGCTGTCACACGCTGACGGATCAGTTCGGCCAGCTGCTGCAGATCTTCCATTGTTTCCAATGTGGCATTTACAGTCACTAGGAAGATCGGAGCCGGATGCACAGCCAAGTCATGACCAGCAATACGATAATCCTCCCACATTAACGTTTTGACTGTCTCCGCAAACTCAGCAGTAATAGGTTGACCGTTCATGTCTGTTAGATACAGATCGATAGAGTTGTCATGATGTTCCTTTTCTACTGCGACAGCACCACCCACGCCTTGAATCTCTTTAGCCCATATTTCATAGTCTTTACGACGGCCATTGCCCTCTTCTGTGAAGGCCCTGTCCAAGATACGCAACCGATAATCATCGTTGGATTCTCCATCTTTCCGGACCATCCCATCCGCCCATCCATGAGCATCCAAGAATTCATCATCTGCCCAGATCGGTGTGGATTGCAGCACACCATAGCCCCACAATTCTTGCTGTTCAGCGATCTCCTGAGCTATGGGGTACCAAAGGTCATAAAAATATTCCCCTTCGCCCACAGGAGGCGGTGGCAGCCCTCTTTCGTTGGCCATCGTAATAGCCCGGTTAACCCATCGTTGATAAATCATATCCGGGGTTTCTTCAAGTACAGGGACAACAGGGAATTTAGGCAAATCATTAATCGTTAAGCTCATGTATCGATCACCTCATTCAATTCAGCCATGCCTACAAGACCCGTAATTTGGATGGTCAAATCCATGCCCCGATCCACTCGTGTCATTGACGTAACCTCGGCTTGCTCAATCTCCGGGTGAGCCGTTAACGCTTCTTCAATATCTCGGATAATTTCAGTGTCTTCCCAACCTGGCCACTCAGATTTTTCAACGCCCATGTCAGCGCCGTATACAACATATTGGAATCGCTCGGTGCAAAGTATCTTCATGGCGGTTTCGACAAGAAATTCCTCATAACTGGTTGTCCGGACCGGACGCCCCGACTCATCCAGGACAGCCCTGCGGTTACGGTAATCTATTTTGTATGTCCATTTAGTCGCTGAAGGGATGTTATCCATCAGGTCTGTGACATCGACCTCTTCCAACTCCATTTCAGGGAATAACGTTTCATCTTCTTCCATGGATCAACGCCCCTTTCCCAACACGTAATAACGTTGTCCTGTCATACGCGATACCAGGAGTCGATCACCAACCTGCAGGGGGCTCGGAATGATCATTTTGCCTTTTAATACTGAAGGGGATGGTTCCAACACATCAAAGGTGACTTCAAGTTCTTGCTCCTGCAGGTAATCCGCAAAGACGAGTTTGCCCGACTCATAAGGATGCGGATCGCCATCCACTTCGATTTTGGCGTTTGGCCAGCTCAGAAGGGTAGCGCGTTCGGTATCCCGTGCATCAATGTGCCCCGCCATCTTCTCTTTTAAAAGCTTGATAGCATCACCCATCATCATGCTTCCCTCCGTTCCAAAACCATCTTGACCGTGAATATCCCATTGCTCCAGCTTGTGTCGGCACTCTCCACGATCCATTTAGTGACGACGGTTGTCTTGATCAACACGAGCCATCCAGCCCGTAGTCCCGACAAAGTATGATCCTCATGACGAACAGTGATCTTCTTAATCTGCTTGGGCTTGGCCATCGCCTTCAACCTTTGAGTTGCAACTGTCGTCGGGTTCTCATCTTCTTCAACTTCGATGATTTCTTCCATACGTCCAAAAGTCTTTAATGCGCTAGCATCAGTTTTAGTGACAGATGCTGATAGTTTGTCATCCTTGTACTTCTGGGCTGTGACAACGGTGTAAGTGTCCTCCATGTTGTATCCTGCACTGCTGGCTTCCATTTGCTCGGGAACAAAAATGGGTACCCTCTCGTTTGTCCCTTCACGAATGACCTGCAGATAAAAATGTTTCTCCGTCCGGATGACATCCACATGATAGCGGTAGCCGTTACGCTCATATGCTTTTTGCAGCACATCCAGGATGATTTCGGAATGTGCCATAGTCCCATATCTTTCATCCAGATTAAAGCCGAGTTTAGGGCAACGAAAGTCAACGCCCGTCGTCTGGATGTATTTCTGAAGTTCAGCCCCTGCTTCACCTTTCAGATATGGACGAGTCCCTTTGTTCTTGGCCAGATACCAACCGATCTCACGGGCTTTAATCTCCCATACACCTGAAAAGTCGTCTTTCTCATAGTCAATGATTGGACCATGAAAGAACTGATTTTTGTGATGAAGGAGTGCCTTGCCGATTCGGTGGGAAAAGCACATCAGCATACCGGCCACACTAACCGTAGGGATATCACGCAGCCGCACAGTCATGCTTCGCGCGATTTCGTCCCTTTGGGATGACCAAGAAATGTCGGTTATAGCAGGAGTCAAGGCAGACCTGGAATCCTGTTTACCGTATATGACTGCAAATTTATCCATGACTGCCCTCCTTACTTCGCTTTGTTTACCGCTGCAGATATTTTGTTTTTTTGCCCTGTATAGTCAAATGCACCTGTTGCATTATCAGCAGCATCTTTGGCTGCAGCAGTACTTTTCTTTTTATCCTCTGACTTCTTCTTATCTTTAGACTTCTTTGTCTTATCCTTTTTGTCTTTCTTGCTGGTCGTATTGGGCCTACTTTTACTAGACTTAGTGATGATCACGCCGGGCTTCAGGAGTTGCTTCGTGTTACTATATGAAATAATTTTGACAGGTTTATGCTCTACCAAGCTTATTGTAATGTGGATATTACCTTGGCCATCTTTATAAACGATCTCCATGTTCTCAATCAACATGGTCTGGGAAAATAATTCTTCAAAGTTGATCACGACCGGCTTAGGCTTCCACTTCTCCAGCAGTTGCCACGTGGTTTCTGGCCTTTTGTAAGTGACGGTCTGTTTCTTGTCCGTTTCCCACAGTTCGCGCCACTCGCGGGGCAAAATGGCTGTAAAAGAAACCCGCTGCAACTTGGAAGTGGGTTTCCCTGTCCGCTCTTGTCCGGCAATGACGTTAAAAGTATCCACTTCATTCCCGGTTGTGATTTGTACCTCTGCTGGAGTGATCGGGAAGGTCAACCGAATCGCTCCCTGAGACATTGCAAGCATGAGTTACCCCCCCGTCTCCAATGCTTTGTATATTTCTTCTCCTGCTACATCACGGATCAGTGCGCGCCCTTCAGGGCTTGTCAGAGCCTTGGCAAAGGATTGGAAGTCAGTTATGCCAGCTGTAATCCCTCCGAGATCAATTGTGACATTGCCAATCGTCACAGACTTATTTCCACTGGATGCCTGGGCAGACAGTGAAGTGGTACGGACAGGAATGTTGCCTCCGGATAATTCTGGACCTTCAATGCCTTCTACACCATCACGCATCGTCCCCGCGATCAAATTCATGCGTTGTTTAATTGAGTCCGGCCGTAATCCATCCGAGAACATGGATACGAAGTTTCCTGCCCATCGATCTGACTTACTGGCAGGACCTTCTTTGGTTGGGGAACTAAAACCCAGGTAATCCTTGATCACACCTGCAGCTTTGGAAACGATACTTGTCAATGTCGGGAATTTACTTTGCATTCCCGCCGCCATCATACTGATTAGATTGCTACCCCAGGCGCTTCCTTTGCTTGAGACAGTTGAGAGCGATTCAAGATGTTGCCGGGTAAGATCAATCGCACTTTTGGCCGATGAGCTCACACCACTAAAACTCAAAGCAGCCTGGCCGTTGCCGCTGATAATATCCCTGGTACTATTCTTTGTTGTAACGCCCAGATCCTTGGCTTTCTGTTCGGTTTCCTTGACTGCTGTCCCAACAGCCTTGACATTATTCTCAGCTTCTTTGGACTCAGAACCCTTGAACATACCCACTAACTTATCCTTAATATGATCTGCGGCTTGAGTGATGCCGCTCTCGTTCATTGCATCTGTAAGGCCTTGCTTCAGTCCGCTTTTCTGAACATTAGAAACGACACTTTCCATCGTTTCCTTGATTTTTTGCTCGCCTTCCTTTGTTGTAGAAGCCGTTGTAGTGACAAATGCTTCTTTGGGTAACTGTGGCATAACCGGCTTAGCCTCTTCTTTTGGACCAAAACCCATCCAACCCTTGATAGAGTCTGTAAGAGATGAGACACCATCCACGATGTCACGAGTAATACCGCTTGAATCAGCAAGTGCACCAAGCTTTTCTCCTGCCCAATTCCCAAAGTAAGCACCTGCAGCAGTTCCGAGCGGACCGGCTAATGATCCGACAATACCACCCAACGTACCTCCAATGGCACCACCTGCAACTGAACCACCTGACGAAGATATGGCTTCCTTCCACCCGGTTTCCTTGGCTGTCTGGTATAAGTCATATGCTCCGAAACCCAATGATGTGGCAGCCCCAATAATTCCGCCAGCTTTCAACATTTTCGCATTCGATTTAATGAAGTTCCCTATCTTACCCCCGTTTGGCACGTCAGGAGTTGGTGGAGGGGTTGGAGGATTGGGCCGACGCACCCGATATGGATTTTCACGCGATCCGCGCCTGTTCGGGTCACGTGTATCAGGAGAATTGTTTCTATTGCGGTTACGATCTCCCCCTGAACCTCGGTTATTCCCGCCTCCTCTTCTATTTCCACGGTTTCGACCATTACCTCTACCACCTGATGTAGATCCATACACATTCACCCGATTTGCATTAATTGTCATCGTTGATGAGCTACGAACTCCACCCAGTGGGTTACCTGAGTTGTTTCGATTACGACCTAAGTCACCCCTGATTCGACGGTCACCTACTTGATTACGAATACGATTAGCACGTTCGGCAGGTGTTTCCACCGTCGGCTCAGGTGGTCCGGATGATCTGCCCCGAATGCGATCCCAGCCGTTTTTAAGCCCTTGACCCGCCCCGGTTACGATATTCTTACCTTTTTGTCCTGCCCATCCAACAGCCCCGGCAAGATCTGAATTGAGTTGACGCACACCCTGGCCAAAAGAAACCAGTCCTTTTATCACAAGCACACTAGCCAACCCAATCAATGCTGCATTAATTAAACCAGCGTTTTCCTTATAAACATTGGTCACTTTCGTAATTGCATTTACAACACCTACACCAAAAGCTTCGATGCTGTCTTTGTTCTCAGTGATCAAGGAGTTAAATTCTTTAAGCGCCGGCAATGAAGCCTGCATGATATTTCCGCCGATGTCTTGCATCTGCATTTGGATTTGAGCTTGGATCTGGTTGTATTCAGTCATTGGGTTAGCTTGTTGTTGAGTTGCAACCAATCGATCAGTGGTTCCGGTCATATCCGGTGCTTTTTCGAAAGGTAGACTATACGTACTCAGAATCGAATCTGAATTATCCTCGGCAGCAGCTGAACCAAGAGTTACAAGCGATTGCTTTAAATCACTTCGACTTTGACTGGCTAAATCAGCAACTAATGCGGCTATAGCACCCTGAGCTTTTTGCTTATCCCCAGAGTTAACGTCTTCTGTGAATGCTTGAGCTTGACTAGCTGCATCTTTTTTACCTGAACCCCTGCTAACGAAATAATTAGCCATGTCATCAGCATTTAGGGCTTTTACTCCAAATGTTTCTTTAAAGAAATCACCAGGCTTGTCGAAATTGAAGGCTCCACCTTCGACCGTTTTTGATAAAAAATTACTCATCTGAGCAGAATCCGTACCGCTACTAGCAAAATAAGGACTATATTCCCAGAATGTATCGAACAAATCTTGCTGACGATCGCCCACACTTTGATAGGCATACATCATGCTATCTGCGATCTGAGTAGGCGTTTCCTTAAATGCATTACTAGCTTGGGCTAATGCACGGTTGACTTCCTCAGCTCCAGCGTCAGGACGAATGTATTGAATCTTTGATGAAGCCGTGATTGCTTCCCCGATCATAGATTTATCAGGGAACATCGGTGCAATGTCGGCCAGATTACCCGCACCAGTTGAACGGTCTGGAATGATCCCTTGAGATACGAGATCATCATTTATTGCGAGTGCTTTTTGCCGTTCCTGAGCAGGTATATAAGGTGCGCTACGCGCTGCTTCCGAGTAATAGTCTGTTACACCACCAAACAGCGAGTCTGACACGCCACCACCGAGCACAAGCCCACCAGCTACTGTAGCCAAAGCCGCAACTTTGGCGGAAATACCATCCACTAATGGACTAATCTCATCATTTGCTCTCAGGCGGACATGTGCATCACTTATCCCACGGATCTCCGCATCGGCACGACTTGCAGACCGCCTTAAATCATCGGCCCCAGCTCGCGAACGACGAAAAATATCATCCAGTTGGACACGGTTGAAATCTCGTACTTCATCCGCTGCACCATGTATTCGCCTACCCAAATCATCGGCTGCATCTCTAGCCCTGCGGCTGCTGGAAACTATATCATCACCCATGCTACCCGCAATGCGTCGAAACTCTCTCACGTCATCTGTGGCTCTTTGAATCAAACTGCGCATATTTCGCACAGCGCCAGATATTAAATCTTTAGCTTCAAACGGGACGGTCACCCGGCTTGTGGCTGCGATATTGTTCACCCCCTTCCCATGCTACTTGTTAAGCTTCTTCATCTCTTCCTCAGCCAGCATCGATGCGGCAAGACAGAAATGATATTGTCTGTTCCGATTTACTTCATATGGCAAGACTTCGGCAGGCAGCTTCTTTTGATTAATCCAAAAGGATGCTATCCAGCTAGCTTCTCCGTCTCGCCGGATGAGTTTTTTGCTTCTTTAAGCAACGCGTCCTTAGTTTCCTGAAAGTTCCGAACTGCCTTGGACAATACCGCATAATGATCAGGATCGTTCAGCAAACGGGGTGGCAGTTCGTTTTTGTTCGTACACTTGTAAGCCAACAACAATTCCTTGTTATTCCACGGGAAATCATGTTCTGTTGCACGTACAATCATGGCATCGATCTCGTTGAATGTTTCCTTTGCAGTTCCATCGTCGTTGAATGCCACATCATAACACCTACGAATATCAATCGTGGTCAGCCGACGAACGGACCATTTTTCTCCGTCTACTGGTACTTCGATTTGTTCAGGTTCGGCCGCCTCTGTACCAGCTGCCAGATATTTTTGTAGTTTGTCGCTCATTGTTATTCCTCCTGCCAAAATTTCAAAATATAAAAAGACCGCTCAGCTAAGCGGTCTTAAGATCTATCTTGCCATAAATACTCCTGTATTAGGCTTTCTCATTACTTCAATCCAATTCTTAAGAGTCATTTTATTAGCTTCATACACTGGATATGATCTCGCTTTGATTAGGTTTCTAGATCCAGGGGAAAGAGTGCTTGTAGTAACTATTAAACCTTTCTGCGCATTCTCGTAAACAACATCATCATGAAGCCCTTTAACAATAATTTGTTCTATTGGATACTTTTCTTTATACCGTTTGCACTGTACTAATATAGTTGGAGGTTCTCCATTCTCAGGATTATCCGTCCAAACTCTTGCATCGATTCCTCCATCGTTTGTCCCGGGCCCAATCTCAACGTAATATCCTTGTCTTTCAAAAAATTCACATGTGAGTGCTTCAAACTTTCGCCAATGAATATCTTCAATTTTGTTAAAGTTTGGACCCAAATAATCAATATAGCGTTGATCAATAAACGTTCCATGAGATGTATTTATTGAACTGGAAGCAAAGAGTCCCTTGAGTTTAATAATATCCCTCCAATCAATTTCACGGAATGATCCCCATGGGCTCTTGTGCATTTGCAAGATATGGTTTTCAACGATTTCTAAAGCAAGTTTGCTTCCTGGAAATCCATACTTAGATCTAGCATCATCAAAAAACTCTTTAGGATTATACACCGGAGTACTGAGGAGTTTTACAGTGGCGCTAAACTTATTCAGGGATTCAATAAACATTGAAAAAAGATCCATAAGTATATCGAGCAATTCTTCATTATCCTTATATTTTCTACGTAGTGAAATAGTAAACAGTTCATTTGTAGGACTTTCAATGTTCCCTACCTTAAAGAGTAAATGTGAGATAAGCTCTTCAAATTCTTCTGGATAAATTCTGAGAGTGTCATCGTCCTCTCCAAACCATATGCGGTGACTCTCAGTAGGTACAATATCTGAGTATTCTTCCCTTGTTAATCCGAGACCAGACTTATAACCCACAATTTCACTAGTAGTCCCAATCAATTCGCCTCTGCTTACCCAAATAGCCATTTAAGTTCCTCCTAATGGTTCATATTCTTAAATATATGATGATTGAACCATTTTTCTCAAGGGATTATCAATAGCTCAGGCCATGTAGTCTGGGAACTGTTCCACAAAATCAAAATCCGTAGCCGTTCCTTCCAACGTGATATCAATACCTGTATTACTGTCGATCTGGGCAACCAAAATATCCATATTTCCGTGGATATGAATCCCTGTCAGAAGGACTCTCTCCGTATTGCCTGTCTGCATATCTTCCAAGGAACCTGTGATGCGATCGAGGAACATGGTTTTACCTGCTTTAAAGTCAGTCAACAGACGATAACGCAACCTGGATTCCAATTTGGACATAACGATTTTAACTGGGATCTCATATCCCACGATTTGTTTGGTCTTGGCCATTCGGCGAGCTCGGACAACATCCAATGTTTCAGGATTCAGTGTGACTTCAATTTCTTTGATAGTCTGAACTGCATCCCCATTATCATCTTCAACCGAGAGATTTCGGCCAATTAGTTCGCGCTCCATCTACTATGCCACCTCCCATGTAATATAGAATGCTTCGATGGCATCGAGCGGTTTGGCGAACAGTTTGAAATAAGCGTAATCGAAGTCACTCACATTGTTCGGATCTTCCGTGAAGGTATAACCTTCATCAATCGCTTTTTGGCTCCTGCGGATTGCCAGGTATTCAAGCACAGCCGCAATAAACATACCCCGACCATCCTTGTCATTGTCCAGTTTAGCCTTCCACTTCTTCGCCGTGGAATAGATGTCGTTCAGAACTTGGTCGATCGTCATAGAGACACGGATCTTACCAAAGTCCTCACGTTCACCTGCACCCATCGTTGTCAGCGTATTGACCGCTGACTCAATGATATAGTCGTAACCGTCACGAGTTGCCATCAGAGTGCCTTCAGCCAAACCTTTAATGACTTCGCTATGGCTCCAATCAATGGCAGCCTGTGTCATTGGGACCTTAACCCCTGTAAAGGACTTATTCGCAGGTGTACCCGCCATCAGACCAGCCAACCATGCTCCCCATTGCACCGAGTTGTACGTTTTCCCGTTGGTGTGTGTCCCAGCTAGTGAACAGTTGGCGATATACCGCGCGTTCATAGCGCGGCTACGGGCATTATGCTTATCAATGTCGGTATCATCGAGTGGAAGGCCAGCAACGACCAACTGAGCGAGTCTGCGGGCCTTCATGCGACGATCCAACAGCCATTGTTTTGCCGCAGCTTGGACGGCAGCTTCAGTTGAAGGTAAATAGAACACATCGAAGGTCAGACCGTCCACCCGGTTAAAGATTCGACTCCAGTCTGACGCCGTGATTGTCGCTGAACCAGATACTGCTCCCGTGAGCACCGTGTATGCCACGTCCGCCCAAGCAACAACACCTGTCGATTTGAACCGGACCATATTTGACTTCTTCAGGGCTTCTTCTGCAGAAGCCTTATCGGACACTGTGAACGTCTCTGTGTCATAAATCCCTTTGGTATCGCGAACGATGATTTCCTTTTTGGTGGCATCGACCAAGCTGGCACGAATCATGTATTCAAAATCATTACCGCGTAATCCTGGATAACGTGCCTCAATCATGTAACTGTCCGTAACAGATACGGAAGCAACCGTTTCCAAACCACTGGTGACCCGGTAACCGACCACCGTTGCCCCCGTTTCCGAAGCCAGCTCCAATTCATCGACCTGCAGGCCGCTTTCCTTCAAACGTTCGGACGTGTCGGCCATATCAATTGCTTTATTGGCCGCCCCCCACTCGGCTTGATATGGGATAAGCACACGGCCAGTTACTGGCACTACCCTTGCTTTCGCCAACGCGATCAATTCCACATATCCGCCAGGTCTAACTCTCTGAATCGACATTCAAGGTTTCCTCCTTTTGTGAAGCTGGTTGCAAGTATGCTTCCAGTCGGTTTTGTACTTCCTGCTGGGATAGCAGGGTTTCTGCTTTGCAATCAAAAAGGGCCCCCGCCACCTCAAAGCGTTCATGCTTCAAGGCAACTGCACCCTCAATCCATTCTTGCTTGGTACGTTTGTTCAGATCCTCCTGGACAGCGGCAGCAAGTCTTTCCTTGCGTGGTGTACTCATGGTGTGAACTCCTTTCCATATCCAATGTGGAATTCATTGATCTTCGGTACCGGAACCTTCGGCACTGCCAGAAGATACGAATACCTGCAGGTGACTTCAATCCGATCCTTTTCGGGTCGGTTACGCGGCGGTTCCATCACCAATGCCACACCGAAGCGTTTTGAAGCGTAACAAAACCGTTGTTGCCGTAAGAATGTGAACAACGGCGCTAAATCAAAGGGGATGGGCTCACCCTCGTCTTCTTCCGTTAATCGCTCCTTATCAAAATGGAAGACAAGTCCTACATCCTCTACGATCCGGTCAGCCCGCGGGGTATGGGTCTTATCAGATACAAGATCCGTTTCAATAAAAACGGAAGGCGTATCGAAATTACCAGCCAGCCATTGCGTCCGGTCCCGTAGGATCGTCAGATCAGGGTAAACGTGTCGCACAATCTCAGCCCATGCTTTTAAACCTGCATCCATCAGCGCAACACCCTTTCCAATTCTCTGTCCAGGCGTTGTATGATGAGTTGATTCATCCCTCCTTCAAACTGCGTCACGGCAATGTCGAAATACTTCCGACCGATGAAGCTTCGTGGTTTAGCCATGAAGCCTGTCTTGGCTTTTCGGTCATACACAAATGATCCACCACTGTTCCAGTAACCTGGTACCCAATGGGCTTTGTGAATTGTGTAACCGTCATTAATCAAACGCGGGTATCCCCATACTCCCTGATCGTTTATACCGGACCCAAGATCAGATCCGACTTCCAATGTGATAGAGTTCCTGTCAACGTCCCATTCCCATACGTTTCCGTCGCCACCACGGGTAAAGGAGTTCCACATCAAACCTGTATCAATAAGACCTTGCCTATCGATTTCGTCAATGATGTGGTTTAACAAAGTCTCACCCAAAGCTTCGGCAATGTTGGTCAGGACCCGCTTCATCCCTTGATCAGCCAGTTTTCTAAATCTACGTGCCAATCCATCAAAATCATTAACGATCATTGCCTTTCACCTCACATGTCATCAGCAGTTCCATCCAATAGCGACGAGGATTCGCATCGATGACGAGATAACGGCGGCCGAATAATACAATTTCATCGCTGATTCTCACATCAGCCGTTTTGGCCACGCCGATCGTTTTCTTCACGATGTACATCACGGGTTTGGCATCAGCCTTGTCGGATGTCTCCGTCTTGATAACATGACACTTGAGATCGCTAATCTTGCCCGTTTTCCGGTCGTTGAACAAGTCATCACCGTCTCGCTTGCTGCCAACCCGATACACAGCAAGTGGCGTTTTAAATCGGTGGTTCACAACAAATAGGCCGTGATGTTGCCATCGTTCGGCCCTTCCTGTTGTTTCTTAACCCAAAGGAACAAGATTGCGTCCACGTCCGGGTTACCCGTGGTCATGCCTGCAATGGCTTGTCGGGTGTATGTCCAAGCCCCATCGCTCTCTGAAGCATAGTTCCGTGCGACAGCAGCCAAATATTCTTCACTGTCCTGTAAGGCAAGCCCTTCAGCCAGCTTGACCCATGCGAGCATGAGCTGCCGATCCACTTCTTCAGGGAAAGGAATGGGTAAATACAATTCAATCCGCACTTGGGCGTCATCGATATACTGTTCCAACTGTTCCGATGTAGCTTCCTGAATAGGTGATACACGACTACGAGTTTTAAGAAGTTGGGGCGTTAGCATAAGGATCATCCTTCTGTGGCAGTGCTGCCAGTGCAACAGTCAGTTCTTGCTTATTCATGGATGAAAACCCTTTGATGCCCTCAGCCTTTGCTTGTTCCTTCAATTCCTGAAGGGAAGGACCATCGTCCTTGCCAATATCATCAACTGGTGGAGCTGGGTCAAGTTGAATGTCTTCAACTGTGAAATCCTGCTCCTGTGCCAATTTATCCGCAATCTCATCATCAACCAGAATACGCTTGTTCGGTTCGAAGCGAAGGCCATATTTGGATACAGACGTGTTTTTCCCTGTAAAGATCACTCTTGGCATTAGAACGTCACCCCTTCCGCAATCGACACTGCACCCGGCTCTTCAAAGATGGAGTCATAGTCGGAATGAATAGCATAGAAGCGTTTGTCCTCGTAGATGGCTTCTTTACCTTCAGTCGTCTTACGGATCTGCATGTCATAGGTGTTCACCAAAACAAAATTGTCGTGATACGTGAAAATTACGACGCCTTCTGGCATGTGTGCTACTTCTTCAACGTCATAGGAATTGATCTTTTTCACGCCGCCCATGATTTGCAGTTGGATCGAAGCGCTGGTATCTTTTTCAGCCAGTTTCTGCAGACGTTCACTAAATGTGTTCGGGTGCATGAAATATTTGAAAACTCCAGCTGCACGCAGACGCGTCGGAACAGCACGTTCCAATTCGAAAAAGATACCGACTTTCTTTTCAGTAGGCAATGTCGACCAGTCAACGAGATTCCCTTCTTCCTTAGCTTTCTTTAACCAGCCATTATTGATTTTGAGGAAGTCGTAATCTGGATCAGTGCTTGGTGTCGCTGTATCACCATTAAAGCCAAGGTCCTGCATGTTATCTGCATAGTTCTTAGTCATAGCCGCCATGATGATATCCTCTGCATTTTGGCCACGAACACGTTGCGTTTGGCGGATAAATTCCTCCGTAATTTCGAATGCCAGTACAACAGGCGCAACAGCATACGGTACTTGCGGAAATGTTGGTTCAGAGATTTTGCTAACGGATTTGTTTTCCACTTTACCGCGAAGGTTTCGCCCAGTCACACCAATTTTATCAATGTTACCTTTTGAACTCCTACGGATGATGGTACGAATGCCTTTCAGGAACTGAGTAGATTCGTAAGCCATAGTCATAAAGGCATCTACTTGCTCATAATTAAGTGCTGCTTGGTCCATCGGTGTAACGGTAGTGGATTTAATAATTTGTCCATTGGTTCTCATGTGTTTAATAGTCTCCCTTCAATTTTAAGCAGATTAGAGTAAGCCGCTGAAGCTTACGGCTCCACCTGACTTCTGAATGCCTTCATCTTGTGCGCCGCCCTGAGCAGATCCGCCTCGGCTGTTTTTAACAATCTGTACATCAGCTGCCAACGTGCTCATTTGCTCAGTCAACGGGGCCAATGCTTTGGCAATGGCATCAGTAACCGCATTGGCTTCAGGATTAGTGCTTGTTCCCGCACCAGATGTTCCAGCGTTTGGATCTAGATCACCTTCACCATCCTGTTTCTTCAGTTCAGTGACATCAGCTTCCAGTCCCTCCATTTGCTTAACAATAGGCCCAACAGCAGCCTGAACGGCTTTTGCAATATCTTCTGGTTTCAAATCGTCTTCCTCCTCAGGCTCTTCTTCAGGAGCCGTTTTATTTTTAAGGTCGGTCAATGTAGCAATCGCATCATCAATGTGCTGCAGGTTGCTGGCAGAAATCTTTTTGCCTGCTTTGACAATAGCTTCAGGGGGTTGGCCTATCGCCTTCACGATATCCTCTTGCACCAATACGTCTTGGGCGATCTCAACAAAATCTTGCAAGGCTTCGCGAATGATTTCGGCGTCTGTCTCCATCCCGGATTCCCAGGAGTCCCAACGAAAAAGAACCGCGTTCAAGGCGTCTTGCGCTGCCCAAAATTCACGGTTCTTCCGGTTCTTATTGTATTTGTCGGCTACAGCCCCTTTGACGATCGGAGACAAGGCTGCATTGATAGCTTTCTTGATGTTGTGAAGCAGTCCCTTGGAAACTTCCTCTTCATCCTCGACTTCCTCACGCTTACCCACGCCAAACATGCTGAATCCAGTGATCTCACCCTTCTGAATGTCTTCCCAAGTATCATCATCAGTTACCTTTACACCTGCAACCCATGAACCTTTTGCAATTACCTGGTCCCCAATCTCCATATCACATGGGGCAATATAGGATTCAACAACGTATCCTTTATCAGCATCCAAGTCGTGTTGCTTATCGATGTTGTAGGTGTGCTGGTTCTCCATGAACAAGTGCGCCGCCTTCTCGATCTCCACAGCGTCCATCAAGTCACCGTGGGAATCCTCCACATCCGGTTGATATACAACCCCAATAACGATTTGCTTGGTGTCGTCCACCTTGGAGATCTGAACTTGTTTCTGAATGGCGTTTTTTCCAGCAGCTTTAATAATAGCGAATGATACACCATTAGCGCCCTTATCCACGAGCGACAAGTGCGTAATCTTAGCATCCTTCATTTTGTAGGTCATTTCTTCTCTCACCTCACTAAAAAGAAAAAGACCATATTATTATGGTCTTTTTCTTGACTAAATTTTTAATTTCAAATTCATTATACATATCGCTGCCTGTAATCTTCTGTTTGGATCATCACTTTCTAATTCATTTCTGATCACCTCCAGTGATATTAATGATAAATCATTTATGATTTCCCTTATATCTGTATCAGAATCATTGATCTCTTCTTCTCCCAGAACCAGTTGACCTACAAACTCTTTAAACTTCAGATCATGTTGTGACAAATCTGCAAGACCCAACTTCGATCTAATAGATTTTTGAATTGCTTCCGGCAACATATGTCGTTCCATTGGCTGCGCACCAAATAGCCATTCCACTTTTCTTTGATGAGCATAAGTTGGTTCATTAGAATTAAAGTAATAGTCTCCTTTAACAACGCCAACATAAAAAACATCAACGTATGGGAGCAAGACATAATCCCCTGCTGTCATTTGATTTTTAAATTTATCCAATAAACCAACCTTTAAACTTGCGTCTCTTGGCTCAAGATTTTTTTTCTCAACTACCTGACTAATCATTTCTTTGTCATTACAGTTTGTTAAATCATCAATTCCCCATGAAACAGCAATTATGTTCTTCTGAAGAAACACATCTTTACGATCAACTTGTTCTGGAAACGGTCGAACCATCCATACAGCCATACAGTCACTCTCCTTGTATAAATAATTTTCAATGTAACTACATTATTTATACAATATAACTTTAAAATAATCAAGTTAAATTAATTATTTTTTTGTTTTAACTTGGTTATTTATAATTAATGCCATATTACATCTGCAATTAATTATCTCTTTAGCCTCACCTGAAGGATCGCCCGGATACATGAGCTTGCTTTTACCTACCTTAAAAGGTGTATCCAGTTCCACCACTTGTCCGTTTGCCTTGCGGTGAGTCTTTCGTGTCCTCGCGCCGGCAGCAGAACGCCATTTCTTACCCTTGGCAATCTCAGATTGCTTCCAGCCTTCCAACTTGCCGCCGTTGGCTGCTGCCGTGCTCATCGTTCGCGATACTCGTTGCGCTCGCTCCATGCTGAAAGGTCCATCTTCACCCGTTGCGGCTATAGCGCTGATCTCTTGAACAAGCAAAGCCCGTTCTGAAGGAGTGTTCCCTTCATCAATCGCCTTTTCGAAGCTGCGCAAGAGTGTATCCGTTGAAGACTGGTTCATATCGGGTACCAGGCTGCGGATCTCCTTCACGAATTTCTTGGCCGCCTTATTCTTAGTGCTCCACACCTTTTCATAATCAAGCTCAAGCAGCTCAGACTCTCCCGCCAGATTGAACAAAGGTTCGAATGCATCCTGTACCGCCTGTTCAAACAGATCACCAAAGACTTCGGATGTGTGTAACGCAATCATGACCTTACCCAACTCACCGATATCACCAAGAGATTCCTCGCTCAGTTCAGCGATAGCTTCCTGAAGCGCTTCTCCCTGAAGCTCAAGGATCTCCATGATCCGGTCTTCACCCTGCTTATACAACTCTTCAAGCAACTCGCGTTCCACATATGTCAGCTCAAGACTATCAAGAAACTCATCGTCATCAGCTTTGACAATCAGTTCCCAACAAGTTTCACACATGAGCGCCCACCTCAGTTGATCCTTTTCGCAGTAAACGCTTAGCAATAATCGATACACGCTCCTGCAGGTCGTCAGCGTCACCTGTTCCCTCCGGATCAAGGATAGCTGGTTGACTTCCTGCCAATTGTGCAATTGGCGTATCAAGGTATTGCGGACTGAACTTGCTTTCATCGATCGTCGTACCCAAAACGTCCTCTGCAATTGGGATCAGGTCACGGACCAACATAATTCCTCGTTCAGCGATAAAGTCCAGCATTGCCTTGCGATCTTCCGGATCAATGATGCTCGGTGCTCGAAGCACTGCTTTCACTCGGAAGATTCCCATGGCTGGGAACAACCGCTTGTTGAATACCTCATTCATGATCCACTTGCGATAAGGCTCAAATACTTGTTCTTCTGCAAACTGCAATGCTGCCTGAGCTGTCGCCCGGTTATAGTCTGAGCTTTGGCCAACAAGAATCGGCGGTAAGCGGAAGGATGACAAGATATCAGCTTTCTTTTCCTTTCCATAATCAAGGAAGAGCGCATCTTGTTGCAAAAGGTCATTGAGCTTGTCCATCTGGATTGATACTTTCTCGACCTTCTCATCTAATGGTCCGCCTGTTTCTTGCCCTTTGGCTTCAAGGTAAAGAATACCCCCTTGGGATTGAGATCCTTTGACCTTACTCAATAGCTCCATGGATTGTTGAGTGAGTCGTCCATTCGTCACAGTCAGGATCATGGAAAGCATTCGACCATTTGAGAAATAGGATACGTTCAATTCCTCAGCTTCACGGGAACCGACCACACCAGGCGCGTTCCCAAACCAACGGGGTTCTCCGTAGGCTCCGTCATTGCCAACCTTCAATGGAATAACTTGATTCTCAGTGCCATCGGTACCGAATAGACGGAACCACACAACCGAAGTCCCCCGTTTCATAGCATATCGACGGGCATAGATCTGCTGAGTGAACTCCTCAACCTCTTTGGTAGAACTGATCCGACGTTTGCGTTTAATTGTCGCAAGTTTGCTTTCCTTGGTGTACCGTACATACTTCGGGTCCATCCGGAAGATCGTCGGGAACTCGCTACCGCTCGGCCATGCAACTTCCATATTGGCCATTCCCGTGCTTTCCAAATCCTCAATAAGCTGGCCTATGATCTCTTCAGGATTATCTTCGAGGTTACAAGTCTCCAAAAAGCGCTCTGCACGGTTCCATTCTTCCTTTGCAGTCTCGTCACTCTCGCCCGGTAAGTACTCCAGCGCGATACCATGTCCTGCAATGTTGCGCTTGTATGCCTCAATACACTGAGGAATGATGTTGCTGTTTTTGACAAGCAGCCTGCAGGATGTAGGATCGTTGCCTGATTCAAATGGTAACAGTCCGTGATCATCGTATAAGCTGTCGAATACATCGGGAAGTTGGGCACTGGACGGAATGTGCTTACCTTCTTCTTTCGAAAATGGAACCCATGCTGCATTGCCTTCACTCAATTAAATCCACCCCACTCCCCCATTGTTTTCTTCATGCTTCGATTCCTCCCGTTGCTGTTGTTTTTTCTTAAACCATTCGAACCACTTGTCGGCTACCTGACGCACCTGCAGGGCAATTGAATAAGCCATGATCCGGTCATCATGACAACCGCTGTCTGCTTCCGCTTTGCCTTTATTGTCGATGAAAGTCATACACTCACCGAACAGTTCTGGACAATAAATATCGTAAAGCTCATCACGAATGGCTTCTTTGAAATCACTGATCATCACAGGACGGGTTGCCTTATTGGTTTCCCATCCAAGCTTGCCCTTCTTATGAAGGAACAGCAGCGGGTAATGACATGTGTTGAACAACGTATTGAGAACAGATTCCCCAGTGTTGTTATTCTCAACGGCAAGCAATGCTGTGTTGTAGTACAAGCCCAACGTGTTCAGCTTTTTCCCGAACAAGTCAGTGTCCCACTTGCCATGCAGAGCGGCGCACATTTCGCCTGTACGCGCATCGATCACATAAGCAGCGTCATAGTCGCCATCTTCGGTACCCTTTGCTGTATCTGCAGATAAAATATATCGCTTCCCCTGCTCTGGAAGGTGATAGATGACCAGTTCCCCATTCAGTGTCGGGATAACATCCTGCTTAACAAAGTCAATTTCATACCGAATGCCTGATTTCTGAATTGCATCCCGCAGTCGCTTAATAAACTTGTTATCAAAGATACTTTCACCTGATAACAAGAACGCTTCGTCAGGTTCAGAAGGGTATTCCTGTTCAAACTGTCGTGAATCACCGCCGCAATCGTTCCGGATGGTGTACCGTCGCCATTGCAACTGTTCATCCTCCAACCCGTATTTTGCTTTCAGTTCCAGTTCATCTTCGGTGAGTTCAAAATCAGGGGGGACAGGCTTGCGGTAGTCTGGCATTTCGAACCATGCAAAAAAGAGCGGAGAAAAATCATTTTCGCCCTTAACGGCTGCATCCCATATTTGCTTAAACTCTTCCATGCCGTTCGCTGTAGATTCGATAATTCCAATACTCCCTGGCTCTTTAGACAACGCAGCCAGCAACGACAGCAAATGCCGTTTCTTTTTCTTCGCGGGCCAGAACGCTACTTCGGAAGCATGGAGATAATGAATCGTATCGGAACGGGCAAGTACCCGGCTTTCGGCTGTCTGAACGGTGATCTTCGACTTTAACCCTGGACTCCTTCGACGATCTGCCGTCCGGATCGCGGGGTTCTCAAAAGTCAGCTTCTTGGCATTGTTCTTGCGAGTCATCGGCTGAATAACTGATGGCACGCGTTCATAGTAAAGCTGGAACATATCGAACAAGTTACTTGAAGCATCGGAAGACTGAGCAACGATAAAGGCATTCTTTGCTTCCTGCAGTGACGTGAAATAGTAGATTAACGCCTCTGTCACCGTTGAAAAGCCCATTTGCCGAGCTTTCAGAATGATGATCCGAACGGGCTTCCCTGCTTCCAGATCCTCAAATACCTTTGCAGCATAGCGCCGCTGGGCATCATTGAGGATCAACCGTACCATAGCACCGGACTTGTCCTTGATCTTGAGCATCCGGTAACAAAACTGTTCGAAGTCTAACAAGATCGCTTTTAACTCAGTGAGCTTCTCCGGTCGTTGTTGCAGCCTACGCTTGATTCGACGACGGTGTTCCTTAGCCAGTGCAATTACCAATCTAAATCATCCCCATCGTCATCGTCTACATCATTTCCGCCCCCGCTTTCATCCCCATGGCCCAACGCCTTGTATTTATCCAGTTCAAGACGTTCACGGGCGATTCTTAATTTCTCTTCTTCTTGTTGCAAGCTGGCGATCAAATTGATGACCCGAAGCTTCTTATCCCGTGTTTTGACCAAGGCTTCCTCTTGTTTGAGGATCTTGTCCAGCTTAGACGTGACTACAGTCGTAATCTCGGTGACCTTCATCCCTTCAGTGGTCAGTGGTACCGTGATTGCCTTTCCCGTTTTAGGGCTCAACATAGAAACCTTGTCCTGCCGCTGCATGAGCTCTTGCTTGGTCTTACGTTCTTCGTCAGTCAGACCGGCTTCAAGCAACTTGACTCGTTTCATGTGTCGCCGCTCCTGCAAGGATAGCATGATCAACTGTTCATTGAGCTGAGCAAGGGGGTCTGTATCGATTTGATCAAACATGTCCTGTTCTTCAGGTTCCAACGCATCTAGGAAGATCGTTTCATACATACCCGTCTTCAACGCCTTCTTATTTCGGTATGGACCACCTGGACCACCGCTGTTCCCAACGGCGTTTTTATTCCCGAGTGGAGCACCGCCCCGATTGCCAGATGCATTCTTGTTGCCTTTGGGCGCTCCCCTTGATTTCGGAACGCTCCCATTCGCTCCATTTGGAACGCTCCCTTTGAGTGATCCCTCAGCGCTCCCATTCAATTGTTCTTCCCAACGGTCCATGGACTTCCATTTTCGGACCCTGGACTCGGGAACAGAAAGAGCGGCGGCGATGTCTTTTAGCATCATTTTCCCGCCGCTCTCTAGCCATATTAGTTTGGCCTTGTCCCGTTCGGGACTTCTTTCTCTGGCCATTACATTACCACCACCCCCGAAACGTAATATAATAAGAAAAACAAAATGGAGGTATGCTCATGAATAAATATGACCCATTAAACGAATATTTATGTTCAAAAGTCACCCTTACACTTACATACGCAGACATAGAATACATTATAGGAAGCAAGCTCCCCGAGAGTGCTTTCAAAGATCGAACATGGTGGGGAAACACAACCAATGCCACTCGTGTTCAAGCTCATTCTTGGTTAAAAGCTGGATGGAAGGTTGAGAAGGTGAATTTAGGTGAAAATATCACTTTCATTCGTAGTAGTTGATTAATATAAAAAAAGAAAATCAGCCTATAGTTTTAGGCTGATTTCTTAAGCATATCTCTTAAGTTTTCAGTAAAGAAAAGATAACCATACTTTAAAAATGTTATAATCACCTGAAACATTATAAGGTTACCCAGCTACATGTAATAATTATGGGTAAACCTTATATTGAGTTGGTTCTAATACTAATTGGTCGGTAAGATCACCCTGGTAAATACAAAACTCAGGATTGTCATTAATGTTGTAAACCCTGTACAAATAGTAGCTATTCTTCTTTTCTTGAGAAAACAATACTTCTCTCAGAGTTAAATAGTACGGAGTGTAAATATCACCTACAGTTGCTTTAACTTCTATATATTTCACTTCCCCATCAGGGGTATAAGATTTTATATCATAACCTAATCCGTCTCCAATAAGATCGGAGGAATGCTCAACATCATCTGCTAAGTCAGGTCTTCCCGCTTCTATAAGTTTATCCTTTTCATATTGGACAACTAACATTTCTCCGAGATCACCTACTACTTTGTTCTTTGCATTAGTCTGAACAAAATCAACCTTTCTCCCTTTAAAACTGTTCTGGCTCTTTTTATTTCGTTTCTTTTTAGGAGGCGGTGGAACTAAAGTAAGTTCTTTTGATGGACTGGCATGAACGATCGTTAAATCTGATATTTCATCAACAAGTTCTATACCTAATAAAGATGCTCTTTCTTTATCTAAATCCCAATCAAGTATCTGCCATTTAAAATATACTGGCTCTTCTTTCGAAAGATCATGCTCAACGTAAGCTAATTTCCCCATATAAATATATCTAGGATCATTGCTAGCTGTGCGTAATAGTAAATAAACATTGCTTTTTTCATGATCGTGATCAATTAGCCTTTTCACGGTTTTAGATCCCAACTTTTGCTTGGGTTGAGATTGCCAATTCACCAGTCCATTAATGTTTATCTCTTCATCAAATGTATGGTGAGCTTCTTTTTTACCATAGGTTACAAATAAAACGAAATCGTTAGGTGCTTCTTTCAAAGGAATTATCCCTTTTATTCCCCATGTCCCCGTCTGTGGAGTAAATTTTGTATGAGGCTCGAAAATATCATGAATTTCTTTCCGGCTATATTTCTCATATCTAACCAATGGTTTTCTCGCCAAAGCCACAAATTCACGAGTAAAATCACTTACGTTTGTGGAATTGAAAGAGTCGTACTCCTCTAACAAAACCTGGCTAGTCTCTGGATCAAGGACTGTAAACTTTTGAATCGGATTATTAATAGAATAACCAATTTGGCTGTTGAGTTCTTTCTTTGAAATATTTTGCTGGATAATATTATTTAAAAAATAAATATACTCAAAGGGATACTCAGTATCCGGCCATAATTTCTTTGCCAAATCAATATTATGTAGTTTTAAAGTCACTGTTCCTGATGCATAAATAGTCCTACCTGCAAAAAGAGCTACATCACCTTTCTGAACTTTGTCCCACTGCCTTTTATTACTCAGGTCAGCAGATTTTATTACACCCCATACAGGCACATTATCCTCACCATAAATCAATTGAACCTGGGAGAGCTGTTCTTCAGTTAAAAATTCGCTAAGGACTTCTTGAGTAACTTTTTGCTGTATGGTTTTTTCAAAATGTTCTAATGGTTTATCACTTGCTGCAGGTTGTAATAGGATTTGAGTCATGTTAGTTATCACCTCTAAAATTCATTGTATTTCTTTTTGGAACCATAAGACTTCTCTACAGGATACTTATCGGCATTTTTCTTTATCTTCTTAAGCAGTGCTTCCTTGGGTTCTATGCCAAGATCATGGCAAATTAGTAGCACGTAATAGAGAACGTCTGCTAATTCGTCCTGAAGCTTGTCTTTATTTTGCTCGATTGCTTCCTCACTGCTCTTCCATTGGAAGAGCTCGAGTAATTCGCTCGCCTCTAGATTTAAAGAAATCGCAAGGTCCTTGGGGTTATGAAATTGTCCCCAGTCTCGCGCATCTCTAAATGCCGTTATTTTTTTAATTAATTCATCCAATATTAACCACCTCGAATTAATCATTTGACAAACTGTGTCAAAACCCTTGCTTATTTTGAGCTGGTATCATTTTGATTTATCCATGATCTTTTACCGCTGAGACCCCCGACCCTAATCCCAGTGCGTTCGTTCCAGACAATCGGCTCAACATTGCCAAATTCCTCTATGATACGGCGAAACTTCTCTATTCAACATCGCCAGGCTGAAGGTCTACACAGAGGCTGTAGGCTGCTGCGTTAATCTTATCGATTGGCACGATTCGGATGTTGACTGTAGCAGATAAGCCACAGTCATTTACAGATTTCATTTCTCCACTCTCATGATTACACGCTTCATAAGAGAGAATGCTGATACCAACGATAGTGCAAAACAAATATTCGATACAACAAAGACATTTTTCATAACAGCTAACTCTATATAGATGTTTGAGTAGCTCAACATTAACTGAATAGAATTCAGTAACATAAATAGAATATAAGCTGTAATACCAACCGTTAAGGATTTTTTCCAAGCTGCATCAATAAGTACTTTATTATTCAATGCCACAACAGCGATCAGAATAGCAGCAAACCCTAAAGCCAGCGTAATATTTGTGCTAGCCATCATTCTATATAAATCTCTTTTCTCTACTATCGATTGTTCACCTGTAAAAACTATTTCAATGGTAATAGCAATGTAACCTAATATCACTATGCTTAGAAAAAGCCAATCTGAATGTTTCAATATTTTTTTCATCAAGTATCATACCCCTCTCGAATTCTGAAACAGCCTTTTTGCACCTGACAATAATTAACGGCACTCAAGGGATTTATTAGACAAATTATTGAGGCCTAAGATTAAAACCCTTGTATGATATCTTAGCAAAATTCTTTATCTCTTCACCATTAAGAGTAAACCCTAATTTTAATTTATCAGTGTTGAACCACCATGTACTATCACATGACCAATGTAGAAAAAGAGAATCAGCATGTCTCTTTTTCAGTTGATCTAAATATTCACCATCAAGATGAATTCCATCAAAATCTTTCGCAATCAAATTATAATTATTTTTATATTCATTTTGAACAATCTCTTCTTTGTCAAAACTATTAATCGTGAATATTTTAGCATCAGATAAGACGTTAAATACGTATCCGTTATAAACTTCAGCCAATGGTTTGTATATTTTAAAATGCAACCATTCGCAACAAATATCATGTCTGTATGTTGAAGTCCAGAATCCGCCTACCCGATCATAAGTTTCGTACGATTCATAGTAATCATTAGTAACTTTTGAAAGGTCTAAGTTACTTGTAGCCAAACGCAGATGGATTTGTTGTTCTTTCATTATTGTGCCTCCGTTATGTAACTTGTAACACACTTATAAACTTCAACATAAAAAGATTCAGTTAAAAATTGAGTTGAGTTGGTTTCAACGTTCGTATAACCTTCATATGTATGCATAAAATGGCTCAGTTGCTGTTCTCAACTATCAATGGACTAACACACGAGAACATAAGAACTCATTTAGCAAGACTTAGAACGGCTCAAATTCTGTCAATATGAGAGCAAAAGAAAAACCTTCGGAGATGTTAATCTGGCATTCGCATCGTAACTACTCTTTCACCTACACAATAAACACATTTGAGAGTAACTTCTGCTACAAACGGATTGATATATTTTCTTGTTGTTGCCTTAAGGTTATTTGTACCACACTCTACACAAACATATTCTTTTGCTTCATTTCTTATATATGAATAAAAACCGTCTTCAAATTCACCCATAAACTTTCCTCCTTATATCACAACTCGACAAAAGAAAAGGCCCCTTCGTTTAGGCTCCCAATACACTTTTGATATATGCTCCAATAACACCTCCTATTATTGCAGAAAGTGCCATTTTAGTTAAATCCCAATAAATTTGCCACTTTCGTTCACTGAGCTTCCGTTCGACAACCAACAGTTTCAGTTCCACTGTCGACTTAGTGTCATCAATTTCTTTATTAATAAATTTGATGATTTCCGGACTTGCGAATTTAGAGAAGATGTTCAAACTTGTCAAATGTTTCTCATGCTCCTTAAATTCAGACAGAATAAACTCATTGAGTCTAACCCGAAGAGCAGATATATCTTTTTTTCTAACTTCAGTCTGAGAAATTTCCTGAATTAAGTATAATAATTCTTTCTTTAACTCCTCAGTTAAAATGGCAAATGTACTTGTGATCGCAAACGTACTTCTTAGGACATTGTTACTTGCAAGTTCAGCGATTTTTTCACTTGGTGCATTCTTGATCTTGCCGGCTATAGATTCTAATGAATAATCAATAACATCACTAATTTTCAAAGCACTCCCCCCAGTCTCTTATAATTCGACATCAGGGAAGATTTCCCTTCCTAACACAAGGTCGTCTACAACAAAACTGCTTAACTCCATCCCATCTACCCCATACACAACCCTTGCACTTCTCTGGCTGCTTGTTGGGGCGAATGCGTATCTTCTTCCGTCTTCTGCTGATGACTTCAATTCCTCCAATAAAAAAAGCCGATCCAGTGAAGGAACGACTTTAATGTGATATGTATGATGTTGGTTTTACGTCCTAAAAGCATGCGCCCGAAACTGTCGCCGCAAAAACGCTGTGCTCTTTGCTTTAAAAGCATACGTTCTAAGTTACAAGAGAGGAAGAACAAGACCATTTTACATATGATGCAAAATTCCGGTCAAGGAACTGAAAACAGGTGAGTCCCGATGAACTAGAACAAACCCGTCGTTTCCTGCTGAATGCTTACTATTTCGCATTTGATTTTCAAAACAACAAAACAACCGAAGGAGCATAGCAGAAACTCTATCAGGAGTTCCCTTTGCTCGAATGCCTCCCGGTTGGCCTATCGGTTGCTTTACTGAGAACTGGAAAAGGTGAGAAGATGAACGCCCCAGTCATATGCCGCTAGTACAGCTGTGCGTTTCATTCTCGCCCGATTTCCACAATACAAATATATCATGTAAAAAATCCAGCTCAGGGCCAAGTTAAGGTCAAAACATGGCCATTTAGCGGTCTCTTGTTTGATTTCCAGTTAGAATATCTAGAAATTCGTCTGTGTAATGGTTAAACTTTTGATTAATTAAAGGTAAACGTTTCTTGGAATAGGATCTTTTATACAAATAATTGTTAAATGATATATAGGGAGCCAGTCTAGTTTTGTTATCAAGAATCCTGAATACTGGTTTAGCCCCCTGTTTCGCTATTATCGCTAATAAACTTTCATATTCTTGAATATCAAAATGATAAATTGATTTTACTGGAATTTCTAATCTACCAAATACATTATCTTCAATATCTTTCATAAAATTCGGTAAAGTCGCAATAGATCCCTGTGTTACAACGGCAAGATAGATCTCCTCTATCCCTGCTACAGAAGAATGGTTCTTTTCTATCAATTTCTTTATGCACCTAGATAGTTGAAGAATTGGACTTTCGATCATATTTCCCATATCAGAATGAATCGTTTCGTGGTTCTTGTTAATAATTGAGTCTAATTTTAATCTTCTATTCTTTACTTCAACCGCAAGTAACTTCTTACCTAAGCGAAGCATATAATCAGGCGATTTATTGTTACCGAATGTAAATTCGGGAATGACTTTATAATCAATATTTGACAAGCTTACTGCCTCTTCAGTAATAATCTCCACATACTTTTCGAAGCATCTTCCTATGAAACTTATAATTTGTTCATTATCTTTGGAAAAGCATTCTCTAATTTTAAAAAACAATTGAGAAAACATCTGCTGTCTTAGAAGGTTCACACTAAAAGGTAAGTAAAAACCATTATCCAGTTTGATCAATGGTTTCTCTTTGAACAGTTGATAATTCCAGCTATTATCTATGTTTTCAGCAGCCCATCTCTTGGCCACTTTTATGTCTACCGAAAGTTCATCCAGTATTTTGTCAATTTTCACATGTTCAACAAATTGTTTGAAAAAATCCAAATCTCTTGCTGCGCTTTTGCTCATATCATTTTTAGCCGCATCAAACGACGAAAAAATAGAAAATATACATGCTAAATATTCCGTAATACTATAATTATATTTTCCTTGAAAAGCAGCATTTATATCCATATACTCCCTAGAATTGAAGTTGTCTTTGTTCTTTGCAATTTCATCATAAATCACACAGGCACGCGCTAGTGCTGAAGCAATGTCCTCGTGTGAATTAAAATTAAGATTACTAAACATCTCATAAAGAATTTCATCTTCATCGTTCTCATCTTTTTTTTCATACAGATAATCTCCAATTATAAGATGAAGATACAAATTAGTACTTATGCTTCTGTTAGTTTCAAAAAAAGCATCAATTTTATTCCAATCTCCATATGAGAGAAACCACTTCCATAGTGTCAATAAACCCTGTGGTGTGTATAACTTCATCCCTTCAACTTTTTGTATAATTAATTCAGAATTAGTTACGTTTGTTTTCAAAAAAGTAATAAATTCATGTCTGATTTTTTTTTCATCAAGTTCATCTCCATTCAACTTTGAAAGAATATTTATCATTCCCCCAAGAGGAAGATCATGTATAATATCCTTCAAACGTTCTTTGTTAAATACTTCTCCAAAAAGGTCACTGTAAGTTGCAAATATTTGAATTGGATATGCTTCTGAAATTTTCATATTTCCCCTCCATAATCACAGTTTATCATAAAAAAATAGCTAACACTTTTTTTGTCAGCTATTTCACTTCATTTAGTAGAACATTGTTAACTACATTTAAGTTTAGAATTAAAGCCAACATATTTATTGCTTCATTTTTAATTCTTCGATATGTTCTATCACTCACCCCTATCTCTCCACAATTGATATAATCAAACTCTCCCTCAACATCAAGATAGCTTCGCTGGATTACTTCCCGTTGAACGGATGATAACTTTTCCATTGCTAAACTGAGCAACCGATCCATCTCTTTCAACTCAGTTTCCTTATCTACATTATATATAGCAATTGTCTCAGTCTGCTTGCTGATCACATTTGTGGACTGGTGTTCTCTGTATACATAAGCTTGAATGATTGCTGCCTCACGTCTCACGAAACCGATCTGCCGGTACTGACGAACGATTTCAATATATTCTTCCACAGCGCGGCGGGTAGCCTTCTCGTCGATTGGCAGTATGTTAAAAGTTAATTGTAAGTTGTTTTTTCGGCGTTTCCCCATTTTAATCCCCTCACCGTGTTATAATTTGGTGATGGTAATAGTTTAACCCCCGCGGACCCGACCAAGGATTGCGGGGGTTTCCTTTATTCAGATATTTACATTTTCCAATAACATTCCGATAAATATATAAACAATGCAGATAGGAGCAAACGAATGAGTACTGTTATGGATTTCGATAGATATTTAGAAACATTGGTCACTGATTACAAACAAACCAGCTCTCATATAAACGGATTAAGTTTGAATGATTTAAAAGAATTAGTCGGCTACATAGACGGTAATATTGAAAAAAGTAAGCAAATATCAACTTTCGGTTTAAGCCTCACATTAGTTGGTGCTATAGTTTCTTTCACTTCAAGTAATATTTTGATCGCTTATGATTCTATTCTCACGATTAAAATCATTATTTCTTGCATACTCTTATTAGTCTTCACTTTCATCTTATTTAGCGTTTTGAAAGATACTCGTAATGAAAGAGAGAAAATAAAAATTTTTATTATTATAAAAAACAGAGTAGAATTTCGTATTACTGAACTAAACTCCAAGCCTTGATTGACTGAGAATTTCATCAGAAGGCTTACGCTACCCCATTTCCTATCATCTGATCTTTAACTGCCTTCTTGTAACGAGAAACCGCGCCACTCAGCTTGCCTTGCGAAATACCCATGCTGTCTGCAATTTCACGCCATGTTGCATCACTTCCGCGCTTACGTTCAATGGCAGCTGGGACGTCTAAAGTGATGTCAGGAATGATCGGGCGCTTCTCCAAGATATAACGCTCCAATTCGTCTGGATCGATGTCGCCATCTGAACCCTCTGTGTCGCCTTCAGGTAAATTCTTATCTGCCGGCGGCTGCGGATCAACTTCTAAATCATTAGAAGAGAATTCCATTTCCTTCGGCTCGGAATCTCCACCACCTTCCGTCATCCAATCAGGTATTTCATTGTCATATTTTTCACCATAAAGTTCAGGTTCTTTATCGATAGTAGTCATTAAGTCCTTAACAGCAAATTCATACTTAATAACTTGAGCTGCCAGAATGCCGAGACTTATATCCATATCCTCTGCGATCTCTCGCAAAGTTTCCCCTGTTCTACTCCGGCGTTCAAGTACAGGGAGAACATCAAGGTCCAATCCGGGCACAACAGGGCGATGCTGAAGGATATACTGCTCAAGTGTATGCTTGTCTGAATCTTGTACATCATCCTGCTGATTCAACCGATTGCCTTCACTATCGAAGAGCTTCGCCTGGTTCTCGTCCTTCTCTTCCTGTCCTGAACCTTCAATCTTGGTGACTACCCCAGATGCATCGGTTGTTACGCGGCGGCCACCTTGCCAAGTGTCATACATTGGGTCCCGTTCTTCATCATCGAAGTCAAAAGCTCCCTGCGGATCGCCCAGGTATACCATGACCTCTTTTTCTTGCATCTTAGCTAAAACAGATAATCTTGATTCGACTGCAGCAAGTGGGATAAGCAACTTAATTGTGACATCCTTTGTACCAACACTGATTCCTTTTGCCACTTCTGCCGTAAATTTCACCATTTCATTTGCCATGATTGTTCATCTCCTAAGATTTAGTTAGATAGGTCTTTGATTTTCACTTCAATGCGTGGCCGTGCGCTATAACGCTTCTGAGCAAATACCTCAACCACTTGGCTGTCATCCTTCCAGATAACGCCCTTGAGGGCATCCTTCACACCTTTCAGATAATTGTCCACGTCCGGCTTGCTGACTGGCCTGATCTCTCCAGACTCGGCCTGCGCGGCCTTCTTCTTACTAAAGGATTTGGGAATTGACCTGTACACTGTCAACATCATTCCGAGCGGGCCTTCCAACAATGCGTTTGGCGCATGCTCAGCAGCTGCCAGTCGGACATAATCCTTGTATCCCTTCGACTTCTCCGGGTCATACATTCTCACGAACCCGCCTTGAGTTGAAGCCCGAGGCCTCCCCTGCGCCACCGGTTCACCATATACCGTGAAAGTGATCATCTGCGTCGCCGCCCTTTCGTTCTTTCTCTACGCCGTTGACGTGCAGGCAGCATGTCCCGCTTAATGACAAATATCTCGTCCAGTTTACGACCATCGTCACCGCGGACAATGTAACTCAAATGTGTCTGATGGTGCGGATCAATCAGCTTTCGCATGCCGCACCTCCAGTTCCGACAATTGCATCAAACTCAGCGATCCCTTCGTGGAGCTCAGTTTGATCAATTCCCGCAAATTCGGCCTGCAGCTCATCCCGATCTGGGACCTGTCCTGTATTCATGAATCGATGTCTCATGTACTCTGACACCGACCATCTGGTATACGTACTGCCCATCATGCTCCCCGCCGAATTGTTCTCGCTTTACCTGAAAAACGATGAACAATGACCATTTGGTCTGGCAGATCCCTTTCAACTAACCAGTTCTCTGCATTCAAGCCATTAGCCTTAATCTCAATCTTTTGCCGCTTTGTTGGCCGCTTCCCTTGCTTCATGTCCGTTCCTCCTTATGCCCACTGGCGTTGTTCAATGTTTTGAGGCCGTTGTGGCGGTTTTGGTCCGAATGAATCGTTATGAGTGCGTTGGTAATTGACGAATTTATTGAACTGTTTCAGGAAGACCAGTTCAACCGTGCCTACTGGACCATTCCGCTGCTTACCGATGATGATCTCGATGATGTTCTTCTTCTCCGACTCCTGGTTGTAGTAGTCGTCCCGGTACAAGAACGCTACAATGTCGGCATCTTGCTCGATCGAACCCGATTCCCGTAAGTCACTCATCATCGGACGTTTGTCCTGGCGTTGTTCAACCGCTCGGCTGAGCTGGGACAATGCAACAACCGGAACATCCAATTCACGAGCCAATTGCTTCAATGTCCTTGAAATCTCGGAAACTTCTTGTTGTCGATTCTCAGAACCTTTTCCCTGACGACCTGCGATGAGCTGAAGATAGTCGATGACTATCATCCTCAGTCCTTCTTGCTTTTTCAGACGACGGCACTTCGCGCGAATCTCGTGAACAGTGATACCCGGCGAATCGTCGATACGGATATTTGTAGCACCTAGGATTCCGACTGCTTGAGCAAATTTTGTCCAATCATCTGAAGCAAAATCGCCCATTCTCATGTTGCTCGCGTCGATGTTCCCCTCGGCACATACCATCCGCTGAACAAGCTGAGCTGCCGACATCTCTAAACTGAATATGGCTACCGGTTCGGTATTCCGAATGGCCACGTTTTGAGCAATGTTCAGAGCGAAAGCCGTTTTACCTACTGATGGTCGAGCGGCAACAATAATCAAATCACTCTTTTGCAATCCGGCTGTGATACTGTCCAAGTCTGCAAATCCGGTCTGAATACCTGTGACTGTGCCATTCTTAAAGTTGTCAGAACGAATCTCGGCAGATTCCACAACATCAATCAACACATTTTCAATTCGCTTAAAATCCTGTTTTGGTGCTGCTCGATCAGTTAACTTGTTCTGTGCTTGTTGAGCACTGGACATTAACTGCGATATTTCCGTCCCTGCAGCTGCTTGTTGTATCAGAAGCATATTCGTCCGAATCAGATCCCTGCGAATTGCCATATCCTGAAGCTGTTCGAAGTAGTAACCGGCATTCGCGACAGTTGGTACTCCCCCCGCCAACTTAGCAAGGTAACTCACTCCACCGATATCATTCAGTTCACCTTTGTCCTTCAGACTTTCCGTCACTGTAACAAGGTCGATCGGATTTTGACCTTCAGCCAATCCTGCAATCGTTGTGTAAATTAGGCTATGGGCCTTATCGTAAAAAGCGTCAACTGTGAGCATTTCGGCATGTTCCAATGCTTCATCTGGCTTTAGCAACAAGGCACCCAATGCTGCCTGTTCAAACTCCATGCTGTATGGCAGGTTATTTTCTATGTCGAAGCCGTTCAATTAAACCATCCTTCCAGCCTGGCGGAGGTGGGCAAGCCACTTC
The DNA here is from genome assembly GCF_037976585.1 of Paenibacillus sp. FSL k6-2145. NCBI lineage: Bacteria > Bacillati > Bacillota > Bacilli > Caryophanales > Paenibacillaceae > Paenibacillus > Paenibacillus sp. FSL k6-2145. The sequence goes on from NZ_CP150267.1 coordinate 6,217,410, forward strand.
TGCTGCCGCTTCTCTCTTTGCAAAAAATTCAGCAGTTACAGCACGCATCCGATTACGTTCAAGCTGTTCACCCAACTGTCCGCGGATTTCAGCAATATTCGGTGCCCACTTCCCTGTCCGTACATGTTCTTGAAGGTTTTGCTGAGCTGCTTCAAACGAGAAGTCATGCAGATACTTCATGTGACGATCCACATTTTCCTCACTCACGTCGAAATGGGGGTAGTTCTCCTTGATCTCGATCAGCAAGTCAAAAATTTCTGCTCTATCCACGCTTACGTTCCTCCTCCGCTCGCCGCCTTAGATCTGCGAGTTCCTGTTGCTGACGGCTTAATCTGCGCGGCTGAGTAGCCGCTGGCGCTTGTACGTTTGGAACCAAAGCAGGTTTAAATGGCTGCTGCTGTTCCGGTACTTGATGAATTTTCCAAGCTTCCTCGATGCCTTCGACGTAGTATAAAAAACTCTTGGGAAGCTTGAAGCTATTTCCCTCACGAATGCGTTTTGCCTGAAGCAGGCTTGCCATAGTTTGGATGGTAAAAGGGCTAGGCGTACCTCCGGCGACCATCTTACCCATGGCTAAACGTTCTTTCTGAGAAACATTAAAATCCAGTTTGTTGTGCATCTTGCAATAAGCATCCAATATTTCAATCATTCCATCGTCTCCGGAAGGAATAGGATTCAATATGTCATCCCATGAATCCGAATCTTTAACAGTAGTAATAGTAGTAGTACTATCTTTTAGATCGGACAGTTTTGTCCGATCACTACCCAAATTTGCTGTGTGATCGGACATTTCTGTCTGATCACTAGGCGACTGATCGGACAATATTGTCTGATCACCGTGATTGTGATCGGACACTTTTGTCCGTTCACTTTCGACTGATCGGACATTTCTGTCTGATCTCTTCTTTGAATTTTTAACCTTTAATATCAACCCTCTTGGTGCCCTGGTAACATTGATGTACTGATGTTGTTCAAGTGCATCCATCCATCTGCTGACGGTCTTATCATTGACTCCGAAGTATCCAGCAATCTCAGACAGCTTCATTGGCTTGCCGCCGAGGACAACGCCCCAGACAGTTTCCTCCTCCTCAATCTCCTTCGTAGTTGAACTGATGCACCAGAGGAAAAGCCATATCGCGTTGCCTATGTTCTTGTAGTGGTCTGGCTCCAAGATGCCGGAGTAAATCGGAAACGGGTAACTGCCATCGGGCATGTTGCTCAACCCCTTTTTAATGCTGTGAACTACTTACTGCGTAAACGGCGACATCTAACTTGCTTTCATTGCCTGTTATCTCTTGAATGACTGTTTGAATACCTCGACCAAACTCGGTGATTAGATTGTTAATGACTTCTGGCATTTGATCCGGTTCAGACACCATTGCGGCTTGAGCACCAAGTGCATAGGCCACATCCTTCAAGTGCAATTGGAGAGCAGTAGATCCGCGACCATCAGCTTCTTCAAACATTTGCTGAAGCTGGTTGAAGACTGCCTTTCTGCTGGTCTGTGTGGTGTTGTTCATTCTGATTGCTCCCTCCTAATCCAATTCGAACTTGTTTTTGGACCCTTTCCCATGCATCAGCGTAAACAGCTTCTGGATCATCATCGTCATGTAAGTCAACAACAATGTTCGCTTCCACTTTCAAACTTTGGAAATTGCCCAGGTTCTTCGTATATGAAGCCCCAACAGAGACTTGCTTAACAGTTGCCATGTATCATCGACCCTTTCTGTGTTGTAAGAATACATGCGGATACTTAGCCCTCTTAACCTCCCAATCCGGGTACCCGCGTTCAAAATACGCAATAGTTTCACGTTGAAAGGCTGCCTTGTCAGTATCAAACAACTTCCATATCCGTTTCCCCATCATGCTCTTAAGGAGCGGCTTGCCTGACAGATCGTTCATATCGATCACCTACCCGCTACATATACCTGTTTGCCTGTGAGGGCTGCTATTTCCCGTTTGAACATCGCTTCATCTGAATTGTTGTCTGACAGGTGAAGCAAGTGAATCTCTTGCACATGCCGCATGTCGTTCGCTCGGATGAATTCCTTCACGTTCTCGAGCGAGAAGTGCGAACGCAACAATCTATGTTTCATGACCGCCGGCACATGGCCAGCGGCGATATTTTGGTTAAGGATCTGAATGGAATAATTGCATTCCACCATGATGTGAGTAAGTCCAGTAAATCGATGCTTGATGTAATAGGTGTCTGTTGCAAACAGAAGCTTGTCCCCTGCTGTATTAGCCAAGAGGAACCCCAAGGGCTCCGCTGCGTCATGCTGAACATCAAAGGGTAGAATTGACCAGGTACCAATGGTGAACGGCTCAAGTGCCGATACACGCCGCACACGGTGACTGTCGAGACGCAAAGCATCTGCGGTACCGGAACTAGTGTATATGTCCACTCCTGCCTTCATCAGATCCTTGATAGCGATACTATGGTCGCCATGATCATGACTCACAAGGCATCCGGCCAGATCCGACACACGGAAGGCAAGACCGCGCTGAATGTCTTTATATCGAAGCCCTGCATCCAGCAGGAGCGGCGTTTTTCCATCCGTGATTCGGTAGGCGTTACCCGCGCTGCTGGAGCCGAGAGAACTAATTTCAATCATCAGAAAGGCGCCTTGTCCGATTTCCCGTCATCCGGATCACCGAACTCCATCTCAGGCTGACCATCTCCTGAAGATACATCGTTTGGAATATCATCCAGGTGTGGCGGGGTAACATCGATTACGTCACGATTTGCATTCGCTCTAATCTCTTCTGAAACCTCAGCATCAGACAAGTCACTCTCTATCTGTTTCAGGCGCAGATAATCATCGTCTATCTTCTGTGAGTCAATGGTGATATCGTTGTGCGCTGCACGATAAACGGTCTTCCAACACATTTTTTCGTGCCATCCTTCAACTGTCTCCTTACCAACCTTTTTCTTATTCTCCCAAACGTCTTTCTCTCCGCCCCAGAACTCAACACTCGCTTTTTCTGGCTTACGTTTCTCAATTTCCTTGAGGGTCATCATAACCAACTTGTTTTTCTGAGGGGTTTTGATAAAAGAGTGAAAATAAAATCCGCCAAGGATAGTCCCACGGTCAAAAGGGTTTTTGATCTCAAATTCATAACTTTCATGTGGGTGGTTTGCATCTTTCTTAATAGGTGCAAAGTAATCATTGGAGTACACCAGTTCAACAGTTACATGGTCAGGAACTTCCAAGCCGTATTTCACTGATTTGAGTTCAAGGCCCCGGTACCCTTCGATAAAGCCGATATCGTATTTACCTGTATTGTTGTTTTTAAAAGGTATCAAGCTAATATGATTCGGCTGCGCTGGATCGAAACCAATACGAGCATAAGCAACTACATCGCGTGACAACTTATCCATGTTCACGTTCGCCCAAGTCATAGGAACAGGATCACGATACTGGTCAGATTTTTTCAGGCGCTTTTCTTCTGCAGTCTTCAACACTGCATCCAAAGCAATGAAGTAGTTCTGAGCAAGACGTTTCTGGAAGTTGGTAAGAGCAACTTCGCCAACGCTTGAACCAAATTCGGAAATGACTTTGGTCATAAAACGTTCAGATTGTGTCGGCTCTGTTTTAGCAATTGCTTGCTCCCCTGTTTGGGGAGCTTGTTGTTTTTCTGTACTCAATTAAATCGCCTCCTGAATGTATTAATCGCAGTATGATCTATGGCAATGAGGGCATCCGGTTACAAGTTCCTGTCCTGCTTTCTCTACAGAAATGCCCGCTGATTCTCTTTCATCAAACTTTCCTCTCCACATGGAACGACCAGGAGAATAGATATTCTGATTGCAATTCCAGCAACGTCCCGATTGCGGTGCGAAGTGTGGAGCCTTTTTTTCCTCACAGTACTTTTTCTGTGCTTCTATACTTTTAAGAATGTCGTACATTTACATCGCCTCCTGGATGTCGTTATGCTCTAAGCGGAGTTTCTTGTTTCTGTCCCTCCAAGCAGCTTCAGCATCTTCATAACTGCCATGTTGTTTGCTGAGTTCTTCCTGTACCTCTTCTGGCAAACTACTAAATGCCGGTGGAACAACCAAACGAATCATTTGGGCATCTGTATCGATGAGCTGCGTCACGGCTTCGGCATTGTCCACGAAAATCGGGGCCGAGAATCCGTAATGCTGTCCAAGCGTATTGATGATGTCCAAACCTACGTTGATCCGAGCAGCGTTGTTCAAACCGCCTTCATACGGAACGCCGTTATACAGCGTCTTGCAGACATCCTTCAGACCACCATTGATTTGTTCCTCAAAGAGCCTGAACCGGGCATATCTGAATTTGCTATTGATCTTGGATTCAAGAAGTGACACTTTCGTTCGTGTGAACTCTTCTGTGAGGTAGAGCTCGTGTTCCAGCTTCTCAAACTCGCCTGCAAGCTTACGTTCCTGTTCAGCCAACTCAGCGATGCGTTCCTCAGTTGCATTTACTGTCGCCAGTTTTGCTTTGTCCGTTTCCAAGTCATCAACTTGCGATCGGATCAACCGGATCTCGGATTGCACTTTGCCGATAGCATCCGCGGAAGAAGAACGAAGCTGTTCAATCTCAGCGCGCACCGTTTCACATTCGCGTTGTTTAGTTTGATATTCCGAATCGTCCGCAGGATCGGCAACGTTCGTTTGCAAGCTTTGCAAAGTTGCTTCAGCTGCCATGACCTCCGCTGCCTTCGATGCAACTTCTTCCTGTAGCACAACTAAATCGCGTTCGAGTGTTTTCAATGCTTCATCATGAGTTCTTTTCTCTGCAGCCGCGAGTTTGCCATCGGAGCTGATCCCTTCAAGTCGTCTGGACTTATTCATGTTAAAAGCTTCCAACGCTTTATTCTGTGCAGCCTGTACTTGATCATCAGGAAGGGTTTGGCCACAAGTTGGGCAGTTGGCATCATGCTGATGTTCATGCACTGGATATTGGAGACTATCAAGGGATGTCCATTCTTCCCGTAGCCGTTTGACTTGGCTATCAGAACGGGAAATCTGCCTTTTGAGCTGATCAGCTTCCCGCTGTCCAGATGAGATCCGAGATTGTAAATCGGATGCTTCCCCTCGTAATTGCGACAGCCTTCCTTGTTGCCCTACAACTGCTTGTAATCCATCTGCTTGCACACGTTGCTTGATTTCAGTCAATTCTGCGTTAATCTCACGCAAGCGGATCTCCTTGGCCGACAATTCACCACCGGATTGAATTCGTTGAAGCTCAGCGGTCTTGGCATCAACTCTACCGCGCATCGTTTCAATGTCCTCCTGCAGAAGTTCAGCATCCAGGTCGGATACGTCTGGCATGGTTCGGCGGGCTTCATCTATGCGAACCGGGATCTTCTCCAGTTCCTTATTGATCTCCGTCCGACGAGCTGCGATTACCTTGCGGTGATCCTCAAGGCTTCGATCTCCAAGAATGTCAGCCAGTGGCGCGAGTTGCTTGCTGCTTGCAATGATTTCGGCATCTGTCATTTCCCCACACACTTCCAGAAGCACTTTGCGACGCGCATCCGGTTTAAGAATCTCGTTAAAGTAAGAAGGACTTGTCAGCAACTTGAAGATGTCTTCACTTATAAGCCCATCGACTTCGGCCTTGTACTGTCCTTGCTTAACTGGAACACCGTCCACATAATAATCTGTTGTATGACCACCAAATTCTGCCGCCGCTTGCCCCCGCTTACGCGTCCATTTCTCGGCAAACACCTTTTTGAAAGAACGGCGACGACGGTCAACCATCAGGATTGCTTCAACCTCATGTTGCAGGCCGTGTTCAGCAACTTTTCCAGCTTCATCCAGACCTTTGATTTCAAAGTCCGTGCGATTTTGGCTGTCTTTACCAAACAGCGTCCATACGAATGCATCGAACAACGTTGTTTTGCCTGTGGCATTGTCACCGTAAGCAGAAACACTGCGACCGTCAGCTTCCAATACAAAATCCCGTAATCCTTTGAAATTGCGAAGGGTCAGGGAAGTCAAAGTAATTTGTCTCATGCGCTCTTCTCCTTTGATTTGAAGTGCTGGCTGATTGCATCCGCTACAGCCGCAAGTTGATCGTCATCGGCCATCAGTTCAACGGAACCAAATGTACCCGAGACGGAAAGTATTGCTGGCGTGTAGTGCATCGCTGGTTTAACAGCAGCGTCTATGGTTTGAGCGGATAAGTCGACAGTAATAGCAGTCGTTTTACTCATAACGTCCTCCTTGTTTGGAACGGTCACCCATGGTAAGATGGCCGTGTATCCATATTTAATTTTCAATGCTCTGAAATAGCCCGGTGCAACGGGCTATTTTTCTTTTGTAAAGATACTTCTTGGTGCTTCCCCATCTTCTGCGATTGTCTTCCAATCAAGAATCACAGGAGCATTTTCAACACTTGTAATCAGTTGGCCATCACCATCCATTACATGAAATTCTGAATGGACATGATCTTCGTACTCAGCACCAACTTGCTTGATCTCAATAACCTCGCAGCCTTCGATTTCGGTACCCACTTCGAAAACACGAGTGGGATTGCTGACAACAGTCAGCCGATGAATGATTTGCACGAGTTATCCTCCCTTCATATGTATTGATGCGTCAGCCGCATCTTCCGACGCCGTACGGGAGTTGGTTATGAAACCGTCCGACGCCGGAAGACAAGGCCGACAGGCTTGTCTTGTTCTTTTATGTGTTCTAAATATGGTCGATTGCACTAATCGCAAGTGACATATATTCCATGGGTAGCTCACGAAGGCTTGCGGCAGCATTCTGCCAGCGGTGATAAATCATATCCCGTTCCCGCCAAAGAGCTTCGAAGTCACTTCCCTGAACCGATCCATTGAAGGACATAACAGCTGCCGTGTTCTCACGTAGGGCCTTGGCTGATTCCGTATAATTAATGATGATTCGGATGTATAATTGATCTTTCATACCGATTCCCCCTTGCGCTTTTGCTCGGGAGACTGTAAAATTTGCAGCATAAGAGACTTTAGTCGAGTTCTCAAACCAAGTGTCCGCCCTGCCAGGCGGGCATTTTTCATTTCTACTTCCGCGAACCGGATCATCCTATTAAGATACTGCTCTGCATCATTCATCTTCCCAGGCAACAATTTCTCAGGCCGTTTGCGAATCAGTTCCAAGTTGTGCTTCGAGTTTCTTCCAGCCTGCAATGCTTCATATGCCAACTGTTCACGAGACATTCAAGTAACCTCATTTCATTTCATATATTTTTTAGCCTTTAGCTCGGCCCGATGCTCTTTCCAGATCCCGAACCAAGAGAACGAATACTCTTTGCACAGCACGGCTGCAAAGTGCGTGAGCGCCGTTATCGCTTCGACCGTCTCCATCAGAAGCCGCTTCATTATCTGCCGATCAGCTTCGGTGAGCTGGTCGCCCGTCTTATTGATCGGCACCTCGGATGACAGGTCCAAAACTTCCTTCATTTCCTCGACCGTTTTAAAAAGTACCGATGCCCTATGTAAGTCCACATTGTCCAGCCAGGGAGCAAAAGCGCCGCCTGTGACTTCCCCAGCTGCAGCAATGTATAACTGACCATCATCGTAATGTTCAGCCGCGCTACGCATCAGTTCTTTCGATGGATTACGCGTCCCTTTGATCACCTTTCCAATCTGCGAACCATCCATGTGAACTGCTTCTCCTGCCTTCGCCAGAGTATCGCCGGTACGTTTGAGAACTTCACCCAGTGCACCAGGAAAATGTCCAATTGTCATATCTGTTAGATCTCCTTTGTCCGTTTTAGTCTGATGAATTTGGACAGAGGGTTGATGTAATATTGTGTTGTAAGGTCTTCCCCTGATCCCTTCATCGTCCGCCGGTAGCCGGTACAGCTCCGGCGGATTTTCTTATTTGCTCAAGATGAGCTTGGGTTGTTTCCTTCAATGAATTTAGTTCGTCAAACGTAATCTCTTCCGGATTGTCAGTATGACGACCGTTATATAACGTTTGCTGGAGAGCTTCATCAGGCTCAATACCTTGAAGTAAAACTCTTATAGTTGCTCCTGCGACGCATGCGGATGGAGAGGATTCGCGATACCAGTGTAGTGGCATTAAGCAGTGCCTCCTCGCTGCTCCCAATAGCCTTTAGCATTGGATTTCACCCAATCTGTGTGTTCGTCAATCCAAACCATTAATGAGTGAAAAGGTACTCTTGGGTGACCAAACTCTCTAATCACTGGGAAATCCTCTCTGTTCAGAAGCTCTGCCGCTTTCGTAGCGCCGATCTGTAGCAACTCCATTAATTGCTTCTTGTCCATCAGGGTTGGATGTGTTTGGGAAGAAGCAAATGCTGATTGTTCAATTGCTTTGTGAACGGCCGACATGATCATTTGTTCCAGTTCACTAGGATTGACTTCGATTTTGAACATGTTAAGTCTCCTTTCAGAAGTGTTACTTTGCTGTTTTAGCAAAGTTTTCAGCAAAAAAATTACTGAGATTACATTCAAGTTGTTTTGCCAAAACTGGCAAGTGTACTGCTTTAAAAGAATACTCACCATTTTCATATTTCATATAAGTCGAAGCATTCTTCATGTCTAGTGAATCAGCCATGTCTTGAAGTGTTTTACCTAATTTCTTGCGTCTTTCTTTTATAAAGTGAAGATTGAAATCCCTAAGCATTTCTTCACTCCCTCTCTTTGCTGTTTTAGCAATCTTCTTGTTCCATATATTACATTGCTAAATCAGCAAAGTCAAACTAATTTTTGCCACTTTAGCAAAATTGTTTTTTCTAAAATAGAAAAATGGTATCATTTAATTGCTGTTTTAGAAAGAAAGGGAGTGTTATTCCTTTGTCCGTAACAGGAAAACGTATTAAGAACTTGCGTGAGGAAAGAGGTTTAAGTCAGCTTGAATTTTCAGAACGTATCGGTATGAGTAATAGTGTTCTATCGAGAATTGAATCTGGAAAACGTCCAATAGAAGATAACGAAATCAATATCTTTGCTGATTTTTTTGAAGTATCAGGTGATTATATTTTAGGTCGCTCAATTTCAAAAACTCCTTCAGGTGGTAGTGCTTACTTGGATGGCGGGAAGAGTTGGACTGAAGAGGAAAAGCAGGTCGCAGATGCAGCAATTCAGGCTTGGAGAGAAATGAAGAAAAAGCAGCAGGATAAATAATTGCTGGTTAGTAGGATAATCAAGAGGTGAGATTTTGCAAGATTTATTCACAATACTATTCTTAATTGGTTTCTTTGCATTTTTCATATTTGTTGTTCTTGCTATAAAATCCGTAAAAAAACAAAACGGAAAAGCTAAAAGACATTGGGTTTTAACTGGGATATTTCTTACAATCTGTTGTGTTGGTCTTTTTGGTATTCGGGCCCTGGCTGATAATTCTATCAACGCAGTGTCGGATCAGACTGAAGACACGACTGCTGCTACTGTTGTTGATAATCAAAATGCTCTAATGCAGAATAGTCTCTCACTCTTTAACATGACAACAGATGAATTCAAGAATGTATTCAATTCAATCGTGGGTAAGTACCGGTTAAATGGTTTAGGTATAACCAAACTCGATTTAACTAAGTCTCAAGAGAACGATACAAGAACTTTCCAATATACTTTTAGTGATGACTTAAGTATGGTTGGTGTATTAAACTCCAATGAGGAAATACAGGAAATTATGCTCATAGGAAATGGTGGTTTCAGCGAACAAACTGGCGGAACACTAATGACAGCCATCGCTACACTTATCATGACAACTAATAGCGAGTACACATATAACGATGCGCAAGATGTTATAAAAGATATTGGTTTACTCGATAGCAATGTAAACCTGAATGCTTTTGATGGAGCGACTGTTAGAAATGGTTTTAAATATCGATTCAAAATCCAAGACAATAACATCTCTACTTTTGGTATCACAGCAGCAAAGTAATTCCACCAAGCCCTTTTGGGCTTTTCTTTCAAACCAAAAACCGAACATATGTACTATTTTACAAGGGGAAATGGCATAATGCTTCCATATTATGAACCGACGGATACAGAACTGTTGATCTGCGATTTGTATCAAGTGTTTGGAATTAATCATCCTCACGAGCTAGATATCGACCTAATTGCCTCCATATGGGGCGCAGACATCATTTACTACAATGGAAAACCGAAATCTCATTGGGAAGATTGGGGGAGTGTTATTTTTCTAAATAAAGATACTTCTTTAATACAACAGCGGGTAGATTTCTTTCACGAGCTTGCTCACATCGTTCGTCACGAGGGCCATCAGGATGAACTACCTAAGCTTTTTATTGATCTCCAAGAGATCCAGGCAACAAACTTTAGATTAATGGCTTCTATGCCCTACTACTTGCTCCCTACACCCTTAGATATGACTTGGCCTGAATATATTGGACTTCTATCAGAAGAGTTTAGAGTCCCTATTGAGTTGGCTGCAGACCGTGCTGAACAGATTTCCTCTAGATTACACGAAGAATACCACAGCTACCGTGAAGATGTTGAACTTATGAAAGGTAAAATTCAAGTGGCTGTCTCTTTATTCCGTTCTTCTCAACCAAAGACACCTTCCAATGAAGCATTACGTCTTCTTCAACAGCTGAAAAAACAGACCAGTGGTTTATAAGGAGCTGATCATAATGGCATATTTCTACAAAGTGGCATCAAACAATAAACAAGGATATAAGTGGGTTTGTGTTGGGGATGCTCCGCCTGACCCTGCCACAGGAAAGAGAAAACAAATTTCTCGAAGAGGGGATACAAAGAAGGAAGCTGAAAAGCGAGTCAATAAGGTCATTTCTGATCTAAATTCATACGGGATTGACGCTCAGAAAAATAAGAAGCTCACTTTTGAGATGGTTGCATATGAGTGGCTAGCTACATATTCAAAAGGTAAAATAAAGCAACGCACAATTGATCAAAGATTAACTACTATAAGGTCAATTGGTAAGTACCTGGCACAAATGAAAATTGATAATATTACCCATCGACAGTATCAAAATGTGCTTAATAGTTACGATGAAAAAGGATATTCTACCAGTGCAATTATTACAATGAATAGTGTAGCTAATATGATCTTTAAGTATGCGATAAAAAATAAAATTAGGTACGATAATCCCTGTTTCGGAGCGGTTATTCCCAGAAAAACTCGAACTGTTGAAGAAATAGAGAATGATGTAATAGCTGAGAAGTATTTCGAAAAAAAAGAACTGATAGAATTTTTGGACTCAACAAGAGAATACGGACAATATCAAGATATCGAAATGTTCTATTTATTAATCTTCTCAGGTATGAGATCTGGTGAAATGTGTGCCCTTAAGTGGACAGATATAAATTTCGAAACAAATGAAATACGAATTACAAAAACTATATACAGCAAAAATGATAACCGTGGTGTTTATATATTAACTCCTCCAAAAACAGAAGGTTCGATAAGAACTATTGACATTGACATTAGTATCATGAAATTATTAGAAGTGCATAAAGAAAATCAAAAAAAGGCGCCTCGAACTACAAATTATCAAGATATGAATTTTGTTTTTTGTAGAAAAAACGGATATCCTTTTTTCCCAAAGATTATATTAGGCCGTATGAAAAAGATTCTTGTGAATACAACTATTATAAAACCTGCAACTCCACATATTTTCCGACATACTCACATTAGTATGCTTGCAGAAGCTGGAGCAGACCTGAGATCAACAATGAGCAGAGTTGGGCATACTAATGCTAAGACAACTTTACAGGTATATACTCATGTTACTGATAAAATGAAAAAAGATACATCTAACAAGATAAAATTACATTACGCAGATATACTTGATTCACCACCAAAATAGCAAGAAAAGTGATTTTTCTGTGAGTTTTCGAAATTATTAAACTAGTTAATCCCTTGTATCCCTTGCGATATAAGGGATTTCTATTTATTTATCCTTTATAATGCTGATAGATACGCTGAACGATAATATCCGTCTTTTCTCTGAATCCAAGCTCTCGATATTCGCACTCGAAAACATACTGAATATCCTCCTCAGAGATATAATAACTTCCTCCATCGTCCGTACCTTCCTCCATCCTCAGTCTGCCAAGATCGTAGGTATCAATCATGCGGGAGAGTGCATCAACACCGAACTGCTGTTGGTACAGATAAAACACAATTTCGAATCGGTCCTGGATCGTCAACAAATCTGGTTCTGCAAACAAAATAACTTCATCTACATTTGATTTGTTCAGCCCTATGCTTCGGGTCAGCAAATCCCCTATCAGATTTTTGACATACGTTTTGTCGCTGATACTGCCTGAGACACAACCCTTCAGTGCTTTTCTCATCTCGGCACGTTGATTGATTCTTCGACGATATTCTTCTTCATGCAGACCCGCATCCGCGAGCTGACTATGACTAAGCTCATGAAGTGAGTTCTTCACCTTCTCAATCAACATGTCAATCGTGAATGATTCCTGTTCAGGAACACGAGCATTCTTTTCACGCAGAAACGTTTTATACTTGAACCAGATATAAGTCAGACACAGAATCAAAATTAAACTTATCCATATGGTATTCCAGAGCATCGGAGGTTCAGGCTCCCCTTTCCAGCCTCTTCAGAACTGTGCGCATACCTGCACCGTCCATAATCAGGCGAGCGAGTTCGCTCATGCTTGCAGTAAAGCTCCCTTTACGAATATCCTTATCCTCAGTCAAACTTTCCAACTGCAAGTACCTAGCGACATCTCGCCGATTCATTGCATCCAGGTATCCGGTTGTGTACGGGATCGCAGATATCGTGCCTTTGTATTTGAACTGGCGCCGAATATTGGAAAGCGTTGCACGGGAATGCAAATCGTATTTGTTAATGACAACATGTATATTCTTATTGTTCATTCGTTCTGGCAGGATCTCTTCAAAGAACAACTCCAGATTTCGCATATTTTGATCGAGATTAATTACAACATAGTCCGCCTGTTGCAGCTTGAGCTGTGAATCAACACCAGCATGATCCGCATCCAGAAGAACCAGATCATAATACTCGTTAGCTACATTTAGCAGCTTTTTGACAGTCTCACCATGTTCCTGCGGGGAACGTTCCATCTCATCCATTCTTCCGGTTAGGAAATCAAGTCTTTCCTTAAGAAGTGGCTTGGTATAATCCCTGAGATTGTGCTTATTCAGACTTCCGCTCGAATGCAGCCGTTCAATCGCATCCCAGCCACCCTCTTCGAAGGAGAACATAAAATCCGCTGTATCCGTATCTTTGGATGGTAGGGCAGCTTCTGTGCCAGTTCCGGCAAGGCCTGCATTAACAAGTAACACTCTTGTCCTGTAGTGAAGTGCCATCGCTTAAGCACTAATTAATGTGCTTGAAGTGCAACCCGTTCCTGCAAAAGGGCTCCAAAATGTAATGGTGCTCATGCTCTCATCCTCTCTGCTTCTTTCATCGCACGGCGACTACGGACACTTTCCCAACCTGTTAACTGTTGGACCACACGACACAACGATTTTTTGTAGTTTCGTGACAAAGGTCCCAGATGAACTCGGCGATGATGCTCATTCTCAAGCTTAACCGCCGCTGTTAACTCATCCCACGGAAGCACTAAGGATTCTCCTGTCCACACAAACGGACTGCCCTCCAGATACGCCCACAGATAACGAGCTTCAAGCTTGCAGTCAACCCCGTTAATGAAGAGCCTTTGAAATGACAGCTCACCAGGCAAAGATTGTTCATCAAGCAACCGCTTCAACCAACCCTTGCCACGTTCCAGATTGTAACGCTCATAATCACTCACCCAGACTCTTACATCAGCGGTTAGCCAGAGACTACGGGAAGCAAAGTGTGAGGTCTCCATGTCATATAACACATAGTCATAACTGTCCAATCGCTCTCCATTTACTTCAAGATGATTCTCTACAGCTGCTGAAGTGACAAAATGACAAGCGATATCAAATCCTTCAAATTCCGTAATTCGCAAAGACTGCTGACTGTCACCTACACCGTACCCATACTTCTGTTGTAAGGTTCCATCTACGAGCAAGACCTTTTTGCCTGTCGAAGCTAGTATCTTGCAAAGATACAACATCAGATCATTCTTCTCACATAAACCCGCGAAGATCCATGTATGCATAGATGTTACACCCCTTTCTATTTCTTTAAACCTCTGTTATCTGAATTATTTTAATGTGAAAACCTTAGATTAATCTCTACTCTCCACCCGTTAGCAAACTCTGCTGTTCTGTTTGTGAAGCTTCAGCAGGATTATTTACGCTTCCAGAATTAGCTCCTGCCCCGTTTCCTGAACCATCATTCCACATCACTCCATCCGACGTTGCCGAATTATTGGCTGATGGACGACTGTTATAGGTAACTGAGGATTGTGCCACATCCTGTTCCACTCCTTTTGACGGTGCTGTCACGGAGGCGGCCAGTGAACTTTCAAGCGAACTTCGCACCTGTCTGGATAACTCCTGTTCGGCTCGTCGAACAATATTCGGATCACTTTCCAGCAGTTTTAACACTTCTGAATTGGCAGGATACGTCGCGATTGCAGGTGTCTGAAACTGTGGTTCTACATAGGTTAAGGCATAGATTGAAGCTTTATGTAAATAGGCATCTACAATTGCACTTGAGAGTGACAGAATCTCTTCCTCCGTCATCGTAATCCATAAGGTAGCTGCATTGAGTCGTTCCACTTTCTTCTTCGATAAAAGAACATAGTCTTGTCCGGTAGGGAATTGGATACGAACATCAATAATATCTCCCTTAACAAGTGAGGACGGCAGTAATACAACTTGCAGCTCTCGATTTCTTAAATCGGGCGGAGCCGGTGCATCCTCATACACCATCTCGGTGGTAATGGCTGTTCCTTTTTTCAACTCTATTTTGGCCACTTGGCCTTCCATCTGCTTGGTACTGGACCAGAGATTTCGCGGTGCTTGTGCATCTGGAACAGCAATGAGCTTCAGATCCTCCGGTAATATCGGTTCACCTGCTTCAATATCCCGAATCGTAACCCATCCTTGTGCTCCCGAATCCCATTGTTGCTTTAATTCAGCTTCCTTTTCCTCATATGCCGATAAATACCGGGCTTCTACGGCTGACCTGACATCCCCCATCGTTTTGACATTGTAGATAACATATCCTCCGAACACCAACCCTACAGCTCCTGCTCCGATAAGTCCGGCATAGATCAGTTGACGGCTTTGTTTTCTTAATTTAGACAAAAAAGGCTCTCCTTTCGTAATCTCTTCTAATCATGTACTTTCCTTCGTGAAAAGAATGACCGTTTCTTGGGTTGTTGTGCCATCATATGCGTTAAAATATGAGAAAACACTTTATCCATCTGTCCATCCTTGTCAAAAGGATCAATATGTAACGGCAGACTATATACACTCGATGTATCCAGAGCTTTACGAATTCGCTGAACTGCTTCACTTGCTGCCAGAGGCAGACAATATATCCATTTCTCTTGTGGATACCGATGATGTGATCGAACAAAAGCGCCAATCTCCGCCTGTCGCCATTCGGCACCTGAGCCTATCACAATCGGCAGATCTGCACGCAGGAATTCTTCCAGCCGGTTCTGGTCCTGACCACTACCGAGATCCATCACGATGAATTGATAACTCCCCCCAAGCAAAGACAAAATATCCGCTCGCCCGGATTGTTTCCAATAATGCACACCATCCACTGCAAACTGTCTGCCTGCTGGCACCGGTTTACCCGCTTGAGCGATTTGTTGAATTCTTGCAAAGGATTGAGAGCGAGGTGACATTTCAATAACAGCTACTTTGAAGTTTTGCCTTTCGAGATAATGACTGATAGCTATAGCCGTGTGGGTAACCCCTACACCAGATGAAGCACCAGTCAAGGCAATAACTCTTGTTCCGCCATTCAAGGTCATGGTTGCATCTCCACCAGGCGTTATTCCACCGGGTATTCGGAGCAGTTCCTTTCGCACCTCATCGGCAGATTGGAATCGCTCCTCGGCATTATATCTTAACAATCTTCTTGCCACAGGGATGTACGTCCGTGGAACATCGCTCCGGATAGAACTTTCCACACCCTGAATCCATTCCGTATAGGCCCCACTTGTCATAAGATACAGCAGCAATGCTCCGAGTCCATATAGATCTGAACGAGCATCGGTCTGACCCGAGCCATATTGTTCTGGAGCGGCGAAACCAGCAGTTCCCAACTTGACGGTATCTTCGGCACTTTGCGGTTTGTAACTTCTGGCGATGCCAAAATCGATTAATCTTACTTCATGTTCCGGAGTGATCATGATGTTTGATGGTTTCAGATCCCTATAGATCACAGGTGGATTCAGATTATGCAAATAACTCAACACATCGAGCAATTGAAGTACAAGCTCCGTCAACTGCTCCATCGGGATCTTCCCACGACACTGCTTGAAATACTCACTGAGCGTTAACCCGTCGATGTATTCCATCACCAAGTACGTGTACCCATCTTCATCCGGGACAAAAAAATCAACAATTTGCGGCAATCTTGGATGGCGAAGTGATGTCAGAAGAGCGGCCTCCGTCTCCATACTGCCTTCATATGGCATAATCGTTACGCTTTCTTTAATTGCCCATATCTTGCCCGGCAACTTGAGATCCTCCGCCTCGTATACATGGCTCATTCCGCCTGTTCCCAGAATGGATACGATACGATATCTACCTCCCAGCAGGCTTCCGCGTTCCAGCCTGGCCGGATGTCTCATATCAATTCCTCCTTCATTACACAACAAAAAAGGGAAAGCTTCACCGAAGTAGAACAGACCGGATATCCGGTTTCGTTCACTTCGGGATGCTTTCCCTCAGGTTTGTTATGGTTAATATTGGTATCATTATAGTACAGGCAGGAATAGATTGTAAAGCACAAAATTTAATGAGCTTAATCGAATCAATTTCATAATGCCTTTAGCTGCTTTAATCAAGGCTAGATCTCTTAATATTTGACCATATAAAGTGTAATCTCTTCCCGGTTATGGAACAACTGCTTGGAACGTTGAATCTGCATCCGCGAACGCTCAAACGTATCAATCACATCTTTAATGAGTGCGAGCGGCTTTTTATGCAATAACTTCACGGTAACAATCGCTGTTCCCCCGGGTTGCAGACTATATAGAAGGTCTGATACAAGTCGGCTCATCAGCTTGGGACTCCAACTCATATCACATACGAGCAGGTCGAATTCTCCTTCGCGGAAACGAACATCCCCTGCGTTTTTCTTCAAGAAAGTCAGTTTTGGTGATGCCAGCAGCGTTGCATCCATCTTCGCCGGATCTACCGCCGTAACTTCAAGCCCACGTTCAAGCAGGAACGAGGTCCATCCACCTGGTGCTGCACCGATATCAAGTGCTTTATGAAAAGAAGTAAAGTCAATGCCAAACGTCTGCTCGGCTTCAAGCAATTTGAACTTAGCACGCGAAATCTGTCCATCTTCTTTTTGAAAACGTACGGCTCCCCCGCTCCAGTCTGACAGGTTCTGTTCAGGTCTGGATACGCCAGCATACAACATATCATTCGCAGCAAATACGGAAATGACATATTCAGCATCACGTACAACCCATTCGCAGCCTAGCTCATCCAGCTTTTCTGTCAGCAATTGCTTCAATGAGGCCGCATTTTCTTGCCAAAAGGACCCTTCTGTCTTCCGTACCTGCAGCACGACAGGGGTACCAGTCAGTTCCTTATGATTCAGCACAAATGCAATCAATTTCTCGATAGATTGTTCCGAATCTTCTGTATTCTCCTGAAACTGAACAGGTTGAATATGACGTAAAAACGTTGGATACTCTGCCCACAGCTTATCTGCAACTTCTTCCTCCGCTACAGGCAGACCCGCAAGCAATATTTCTCCTGGTACGAGTACCGTGCTCTTCACCGCACCAAACGTACGACGCAACTCTTCCTGAGCATAAGGGGCAAAGCCATGATTGGCCGTGCAGATAAAACGGGAGAAGTTGCCTTCTTCCCAAGACGATTGTGTACTCAAATTGTGTTACCCTCCAGAACGTACGCGTATCCACGGACGACCATTATCCCACTGGATATCGACCGGCACATCGTACGTATGCTTAATTGTATCTTGTGTCAAAACTTCATGCTTGGGGCCAGCTGCCGCAATACGTCCATCGCGGATCAAGGCCACATGCGTAAATAAAGGTACGATCTCTTCAACATGATGTGTTACATACACAACTGTAATGTTACGCTGGCGCAGACGATCAATCTCAGCCAGCATTTTCTCACGTTCATATAAGTCTAGTCCGGCACAAGGCTCGTCCATAATCAGCAATTTTGGCTCAGCCATTAATGAACGAGCAAGCATGACTTTTTTACGCTCCCCTTGGGATAACGTTCCAAGCGGGTTGTTGGCCAAGTTGGCAAAGCCCATGTCATCTAACAAACTCATTGCCTTTGCTTTTACTTCATCAGGAATTGTCTGATAAAAACGCAAAAAAGCATAAGCTCCTGTAGCGACGACCTCCCATACCGGATCTCTGGGTGTGAGTTTCTCAATCAACGTTTGGCTGATATAACCGATTTCCTTACGTACTTCCCTGACGTCACATTGTCCATACAAATTACCGAGTACTTCAATGCGTCCCTGGCTTGGAAACATATATCCGTTCATCATTTCCAGCAACGTTGTTTTGCCAGAACCATTCCGACCCAGAATAACCCAATGTTCGCCTTGTTCGATGCACAAATGTACGTCATCCAAGATTTGATTCTCTTCTCGTCGAAGTGAGACATGTTCCATCGAGATTATACTCATTTCAGCACCGCCTTCCGGATCTCCGAGAGTAAATGCTCCACAGAGCTCATCCGATAAACCATTTTTGGAACATCTTGCTGGCCATCAAACAGCATCACTGCTGGTACGCTTGAAATTTGAAATTGTTGCACAAGTTCAGGAATGTCATGGATGTTCATTTCGGATAAAATACCTTCTGGCAGCATGTGCTCCACTACCTCCAACATACGCCGCGCTGCCGCACATGTCCCACATAAAGGGGTATATATAAATACAGCCTGTGGCATGCCTTCCCATACGCCGCGCATTAACATTTTGGATGTAATTGGCTTCATTAACGTTCTTCTCCCGCAGCAACACGCAGCATGACCTCACCCGTCATTGGACCATTATGAATGGTTACCGAATCCGGTTTATTGCTATATAACATCTCGTACATCTGGCGTTTCCCAAACATACTGGACGTATGCAAATAGATCTCACGCGGAAATAAACCTTCTCGTACAATGGATGCCGCAACCTCTCCGCCATTAGGCGAATCTGGACCAAGCTCATAATCCAGAGACAAAATGTCCACGTCACCTTCTCTTAGCAGCATCAGGCACTCTTCTGCATTCGTTGCCAGAACAAACCCTTTCGGACATGCCCGATAGTCATCCAAAAAAACATGCATACAATCGCTCCTCTCCCCACTATAACCAGGAACGCATGAGCACTATATCATCACGGTGCGTTCCATCTTCGCCCGTTTCTGTTTCAAGCACAACAACCGCTTTTTGGAACTCAGGCGCAGTTAACAATGCTTTCATTGATTCATTTCCGATATATCCCTGTCCGATTCTCGCATGTCTATCCTTACACGAACCAGACGCATATTTGGAATCATTAAAATGTACAGCAGCAACATTATCCCAGTATCCGAGCTTCCTGCCCTTATCAAGCATCGCAGCTTCGTTGCCTGACGCCCAAATACCTGAAGCAAAAGCATGGCATGTGTCAAAACAAAAAGCAATATGCTCCGGATATCGGCTTAATTTGCGAATCTGTATCATTTCTTCCATTGTCGTGCCCATCGGGCCATGATCACCTGCCTGATTTTCAATCAGCACCTTTGAATGTCCATTCCAATTCTCCAAGGCGGTATCCAGACAATGAATGAGGTTCTGATAACCCTCCAGCGGATCGTTTGTTTTGATATGTCCAAAATGGACCACCGTCCCAACAGAACCGCAAGCATTCGAAATTTCAAGATCATTGCGAATAGAAGCTATTGTAGCATGAAACCCCGCCTCTCCACGGGTCACGCCCAACGCCGGATTCGTAGGATAGGGTGAATGTGCAATCGAAGCCAGTCCATGCTGTTCACACCAATCCCTGCACTGCTCAGCATCCTTAAGATCCAGACTTTTCAGGCTGAGACTGCGCGGGTTTTTCGGAAAATACTGAAACGCCGTTGCCCCCATCTCATACGCTCTCTTGGCTGCCTGAAGAAATCCACCTCTGGTGCTAACATGTGCCCCGATACCAGTTTTAGGCCTCATGCTGGCATTTCGGACAGAAGAACGCCTTCTTGCCCGTAATTTCCACTCGTTCAATTGTTCCCCCGCAGCGCGGACAAGTCTCGCCTTCCCGATCGTACACTCGACATTGCTCGTCAAAACTTCCTGTCTTCGTATCGCCTTGCATCAGTGGCATTTCCATATAACCACCCTCAGAAGCCGCTTCACGCAACACGGACTGCATCGAATGGAACAAGCGCTCCGTCAGCTCAGGTGAAGTCGCGATGTTCTGCGTTTTGGAGCTTGGTCTCAGACCAGCAGCAAAAGCAATCTCATCCGAATAACAGTTGCCAATCCCTGCAATGATATGCTGGTTTACCAACGTTGTCTTAAGTGTACCCCGACGACCTTTCAACAGAGAAGCAAAACGTTCCACGTTCATCCGTCGATCCAATGGTTCAGGTCCAAGATCAGACATCGCCTCTTCGGTTTCTTTCGAAGTAAGCAGATGTAAATAACCCAAGCGCAGTCCAATAAAGAATAAAATGTGATCGCCAAACTGGATTTCCACTTGTGTGGAACGATCAGGGCGTTCCTCTTCCGTGCCCCAGAAAATCATACCGCCCAACATGAGATGCAGCACCAGACGTTTGCCATTAGCTAAGTGGAAAATCAGATGCTTCGCTCGGCGCTCAACAAATATGATGCGATTACCTGTAAGTTCATTGATGAACAGATCAGGCTCCGTATTTATCGTTTTATCGCGGTTAATTACAACACCTGTAATCAGTAGATCAAGTATTTTCTCGGACAGCAAGGTCCGGTAATTTTCCATTTCCGGTAGTTCCGGCATCGTACATTACCCCTTTTTGGAAGCTTGGTCTGCCTCTTGCGACAGCCACTCCATCAATTTATGCAAATCTTCAAACACATGATCAGGTCGAGCCTTGGCTGCTTGAATGTGTCCATCCATATTATCCCGTGTGGTCACACCGGTAAGTACCAACAGCGTCTCACACCCTGCTGCCACTCCAGCTGCAATATCGGTTCGCATATTATCTCCGATCACTGCCACTTCATGAGACGCCAGGTTTAGCCGGCTAATGGCCGACTTCATTATAACACTCGATGGCTTGCCAATAACGGTAGGATGAACTCCGGTTGCTGCTTCAATTGCTGCTCCAATAGTCCCCGCCCCAGGTGTCAGTCCATCATCGGAAGGAAGCTGCAGATCCGGGTTGGTCATGATGAATTTTGATCCCGCATTAATCCACCTTAGCGCCTTGGTCAGTTTATGGTAGGAAAATTCACGATCAATCCCCTGTATCACGTAATCTGGTGCATCTTCCGTCAGCTGTAGTCCTGCTTTTTCAATGGCTTCCAGCAGTCCTGCTTCTCCAATACATGCCACTTTTGCACCAGGGGACTCTTCAGCAACATATTCAGCAGCCGCCACAGCAGAAGTACATACTTGAGACGCGTCGGCAGGTATGCCCATCCCGTTCAGATGATCTGCCACACCTTGTGGTGTACGGGAAGAATTATTTGTTACGAATAAATACGGCTTTCCTAGCTCTTGCAGTGTTCGAATAAGCTGATCGGCTCCTTCGATACGATGTCTGCCATGATAGAGCGTACCATCCAAGTCAATCAGATAGGCCTTAATCACACACAGCACTTCCTTTCTTCATTCCATTAACATTTAATGTCCTTAATCATTTACCTCGAACTTGACCGCGAACCTATGTATTCAGGCAAAAAAATAATGGCTTGCTGACATATGCACGCAACAAGTCGAACCGGATCGAACAGCGACGGTTTAACTCGCGCGTCTTCTGTACAAGCTTGTCATTTCCTGCGCTTTCCCGGAAAATAATTTGAATCATTTCCCTCTTCATATTGCCCATCCTACACGCTTTCTGACCAGATTGCAAAAGGGACCGCGGGAGTTCCTCTCCCTCAGTCCCGTGCAATTACCCGGATCTTTATATGACGTGTTTAGCCGTGCACTGGTTCGCAATCAGGGTTAAGATTCTTGCTTGCGATGCACGACAGGAATAAGCTGGTGTTCGTTTGCAAGTCTGGTATTCGGGAATACGGACTGCGCCTCTTCCAAAAGTGGCTGAAGTTGATCCTCATCCTTATAGCGTGAACTGAAGTGAGTCATGATTAGTTGCCCTACATTGGCTGCTCTAGCCGCTTCTGCCGCTTGTTTAGAAGTACTATGATAGTACTCATGCGCTGTATCGGCCAAATCATGCATGAATGTAGCTTCATGCACAAGTACATCTGCATTGATGGAAAGTGGCTGTACGTTGTCACATGGACGTGTATCACCTAATATGGTGATCACCATGCCTCGTTTTGGCGCTCCCAATACATCTTCTGGACGAAGCGAATCACCGTTATCCAGCGTAATGGTTTCTCCACGTTTCAGTCGGCCGAACAATGGGCCTGGTTTCAAACCGTATTCCGCCAGTTTGGCTGGGTCCAGGCTTCCTGGACGATCTTTTTCCGTAATCCGGTATCCATAGCTGTCAATCCGATGCTCAAGCAAAGCAGCTTCCACGATAAAACTGTCATCCTCGAACAGGACGCCGCCCGTATGTTCCACGATATTCAAATCATAGTTCACCCGGGATTGGCTAAGCTCCATTGTTGTACTGATCATTCGTTCCGTACCTGGCGGACCATATAC
The DNA here is from genome assembly GCF_037976585.1 of Paenibacillus sp. FSL k6-2145. Taxonomy (NCBI): domain Bacteria; kingdom Bacillati; phylum Bacillota; class Bacilli; order Caryophanales; family Paenibacillaceae; genus Paenibacillus; species Paenibacillus sp. FSL k6-2145. The sequence continues at coordinate 6,240,308 of NZ_CP150267.1, forward strand.
GGTTAATGGTGTGGTGCCACCTTGATAGGCTCTGCTCGAAAGCAGTCCTGGAAGTCCAAATACATGATCACCATGCAGGTGAGTAATGAATATTTTCTCCAATTTGCTCAGTTTAAGCGGAGAACTTAAAATCTGGTGCTGCGTTCCTTCCCCGCAGTCAAACAACCACAAAGCTCTGCGCTCATCCAACATGCGTAGCCCAATGGAAGTTACATTCCGTTGAAGCGTAGGTACACCAGCATTAGTTCCCAGGAAATATAGTTCCATTCTGGATCGCACCTCTTTCTGTTGCCAGCAAAAAACCTCCGACATTGCGGAGGGCTTTGCCTGACACTCTACTGATTTATGCCTTTTCTACGTTAAAATACTTGGCTTGCGGATGGCTGAACACCATCGCTGATACAGATGCTTCAGGTTCCATCATGAAACCTTCCGTCAATTCCACACCGATATCCTCAGGCTGCAGCAACTTGAACAACGGCCCTTGATCTTCCAGATCCGGACAAGCCGGATATCCAAAGGATACCCTGATTCCCTGATAACGTGCCCCATGACGTTGCTTCATGGTCATCTGAGCAGAATCAGGGAATCCCCAGATATCTCTCATCATATGATGCACACGCTCAGCTAATCCCTCTGCTACTTCAAGCGCTACGGATTGCAGAGCATGCGAGCGAAGGTAATCCCCTTGATCTTTCCACGCAGTGGATAGTTCACGCACGCCGTGTCCGGCAGTAACAACCATAAAACCAACGTAATCCATTTGACCGGATTCAACAGGTTTCAGGAAGTCGGACAGGCACAGGAACGGCTCAACTTTTTGACGTGGGAACGTAAAGGTATGCAAGATATTGCTGGTGTCCTTTGGATCATAGATGATGATGCTGTTACCACTGGACTGTGCCGGGAAGAAACGATACATGGCATGTGCCTGAATAATCCCGTCACGAACAGCCTCTTGCATAATATCGTCCACGACTGCTTTCAGGTCTGTAGCCTTTTTGTCACCTGAAGCAAGCAGTTGTTCTACTGATCCACGCAACCCCAGATGATGTCCAAGCAACATCTGCATGTTCACGTATGGCAGGATATGTGATAATGGGTAGTTACGCATCGTATGCCGCTCCAGATCAGGCGGGACAAGAACCGGATGATCTACAGCAATATCCGAACGCTCCACTCGTGTAAGCTCTGGAAGAGCCTGAACAGCTACAGCACCTGAAGCATCAGCTTCTTTCTCAGCTTCCATCTCCAGTTGCATCGCTTCACGTGAAACGGGATTCATCAATTTGTTTGCCAGATCCAGACCATCCATCGCGTCTTTGGCGTAAACAACCATTCCGTTATATTCGGGACGGATACGATTTTTGGTGAATTTACGTGTTAGCGCCGCTCCACCAACCATAATAGGCACATCAATACCTGCTGTTCGCAAATCCTGAGCAGTAAGAATCATCTGCTGCGCTGATTTTACCAATAACCCCGAGAGGCCGATCGCATCGACTTTTTCTTCTCGGTATGCCTCAATAATACGTTCTGGTGGTACTTTTATACCCAAATTAATGATCCGGTAACCGTTATTGGACAGGATGATCTCTACCAAGTTTTTACCGATATCATGCACATCGCCCTTAACCGTGGCGAGAATGATCTTGCCTTTAACCGAAGTCTCATTCTTCTCCATAAATTGCTCCAGATATGCTACAGAAGCCTTCATAACCTCCGCACTCTGCAACACCTCAGCTACAATCAACTCATTGTTGTTAAAGAGACGACCTACTTCCTCCATCCCCCGCATCAGTGGACCGTTAATCACTTGAAGTGCTGTATATTTGGCAAGTGCCTGTTCGAGATCTGGCAGCAATCCTTCTTTACTTCCTTCGACTACATATGAAGCGAGACGCTCTTCTAATGAAAGGTTCGAGATTTTTTCCTTCTTCTCAACCTTTTTGTTACGGAACGCCGCTACGAACGCCGCCAGTGTGTCATCATTCGTGTTATATAAAAGCTCTTCCGAGAGCCTGCGTTCTTCTTCTGGAATGGACGCATAACGCTCCAGTTTCTCTGTGTTCACGATGGCATAGTCGAGACCTGCTTTGGTACATTCATACAAGAACACAGAGTTCAGCACTTCACGACCTGCTTCAGGCAGTCCGAATGAAATGTTACTGATACCGAGTATCGTATGACATTCAGGCATCGCTTCCTTAATAACTCTTATACCTTCAATGGTTTCTTTGGCTGAACCGATGTACTGTTCATCTCCGGTACCAACCGGGAACACCAACGTATCAAAAATCAGGTCTTCTGGTTTGAGTCCATATTTGTTCACTAGCAAATCGTAAGAGCGCTTGGCTACGTCAAGCTTGTCTTCCCGACTAATCGCCTGACCCCGTTCGTCAATCGTTCCGACAACAACCGCACCACCATATTTATGAAGCAAAGGCGTAATCAACTCAAATTTCTCTTCGCCATCCTCAAGGTTAATGGAGTTAATTATCGCTTTACCTTGTGAGTACTGAAGGGCCAGATCAATTACTGAAGCATCCGTCGTATCAATCATGAGAGGAACCTTAACTTTTTTCACAACCAGTTCAAGGAACTTCACCATGTCTTCAGACTCTTCACGGTCCGGATCTTGTACACACACGTCAACAATGTGCGCTCCATTTTTCACTTGAGCACGAGCAATTTCCGAAGCTTCTTCATATTTGCCTTCTACAATGAGTCGTTTGAATTTCCGTGATCCCAGGACGTTCGTACGCTCACCAACCATGTACGGACGATTGTCCTGTTCAATGTAGATTGGTTCTATACCAGACAATGCCGGTGGATGTGTTCCGTTCATTTCTCTTGGGGGGTACTGGGCAAGTGTATCGCGCATCGCCCGAATATGTGCAGGGGTTGTCCCGCAACATCCACCAGCAATATTCAACCAGCCCTGTTCGGCAAAAGCACCAATCTTCTGAGCAAGCGAGTCTGGTGACTCATGGTAATTACCGTTCTCATCCGGAAGACCCGCGTTCGGGTAACAACTAACGGCAACCGATGCCATTCCAGAAAGCGAGCGAATGTGATCACGCATGAACTCAGGACCCGTAGCACAGTTTAGTCCTACCGAAATTGGGTTAAGGTGTTCTAAGGATATATAAAAGGATTCGATGTTCTGACCCGCAAGGGTCGTACCCATCGGTTCTATCGTTCCTGATATCATCAGGGGCAGTGTAACGCCACTCTGTTCGAAGGCCTGCTGAATTCCAATGCTGCCTGCTTTTACATTGAGGGTATCCTGTGAGGTTTCGAGTAGTAGCGCATCAACGCCTCCCTCTATTAAAGCAAGCGCTTGCTCCAAATAACTGTCGATAAGTTCCTGGAACGTTACTCCCCCAGTTACAGACAGTGTTTTGGTTGTTGGTCCCATCGCACCTACCACATAACGTGGAGATTCAGGTGTAGAGAAACGATCAACCGCCGCTTTCGCAATTCTGGCTGCTTCCAGGTTGATCTCACGTGCCCGATCCTGAATATCGTACTCAGCAAGTACAACGGATGTGGCACCAAATGTATTGGTTTCGATTAAATCGGCTCCAGCCTCCAGATATTCTTCATGAATGCGCTGGATCAGCTCTGGACGAGTAAGCACTAACATTTCATTACATCCATCCAAATCTTCGCCGCCAAAATCTTCGCCAGTCAGATCAACTTGTTGAATCATGGTCCCCATTGCACCGTCGAGGATTAATATTCGTTGTTTTAATGCATCGTGTAGACTAATCTTATCCAATATCTTCACCCCCGCAAAACGTTAAATCTTAGTTTAACAGAAACTAACTTAATGTGAAAGATCGGGTTTGATCCCGAAAGATGGCGGGTTTGCACGAATATGAACGGAATTTGAGAATCGACAAAAACAAAGCAATCCGATATAATTCAATTAAACCAAGTGGAAAAGAGGGAAAGAACATGGCTGAAATTGTTATCCGAAATACGAACGAACGCATCACTGGTGACGAAAATGTTCGAAATTTCTTGAACAAATACGAAGTATTATACGAGAAGTGGGACGCATCCAAACTGAACACTGATCTGCAAAATAACTTTGGATTAACTGATGAACAGAAAACTGAGGTTTTGGAAACTTACGATTATGAAATCAGAGATTTGGCTGCACGTCGTGGATACCAGATCTGGGATGTCATCACGCTGTCCGAACAAACACCAGATATCGAAGAAAAGCTGGCCAAGTTCGAAGAGATCCACACCCACGCTGAAGATGAGATTCGTGCAATTGTCGCTGGTAAAGGAATCTTTGTTATCAAAGCTACAGACGATGTAGGCTACTTTAATGTAGAATTGTCTCCAGGAGACGTTATCTCTGTACCTGAGAATACACCGCACTTCTTCACTTTAATGGAGAATAAACAAATTATTGCTGTACGTCTGTTCATCGAAAAAGATGGCTGGATTGCAGATCCATACCCTGATCCTACTTTTATCAAACAAGCCTAACACTCTCGTGTTACAACTTGCTTAACCAAAACCCCTGTTCAATTGAACAGGGGTTTTCGCATATGCATATGGAGAGTATTATACAACATCGTTGCATTATATAAAATAATGCGGGTATTTCGCCTTAATCGATTCCTGTTCAATAACAACTAGTCTAAGATGAGCTTCCATCACCTGAACAGCTTGCTCAGTCTGCCGCTCTGTGATAAGCCGATAAATCTCTTTGTGTTGGGAAATAATGACCTCCAGGTTGGAGTCCTCCGCTAGACGTAATAAACGCAACCGATTAAACGGAATATTCAGTTGTTGCAACATTTTCCATGTTCTCAGCTTCCCCGTGCCCTGGAACAAAATCTGATGAAACTCTTCATCCAGTTCAAAAAGCCGATAGAAATTGTTTTTTCCTATACAGACTTCCTGCATTGCAATGTTGGTTTCAAGTCGAAATCTGAACTCTTCAGGAAAAGAAACACAAGCCAAAGTCACGATTTCCTTCTCCATCTTCTCCCGCATAAACCTGCCTTCTTCCACATGCTCCAGATTAATATGAGAGACGATCGTTCCACTCTGGGGAATAATGTCCAGCAGTTCTTCTTCAGCAAGCTTCATGAATGCTTCTCGCACAGGTGTTCTGCTCACCTGCAGTTCATCTGCAATCTCTTTCTCTGAAATCTTGGTACCCGGCTTAAGTTCCAGATGAAGAATTCGTTCTTTTAACAGGTTATATGAATATGCCCGGGTCGAGCCTCTAATTTTTTGATTAAGTGACATGCCTAGACCTCTTTCTATCAGCCGTATTCATTCATCTTAGCACAAATTACCGTTCCACTTATATATCGGTGTGAAACGGTAATCTGGCCAACATCAACTATATTATTGCTTGTTTTCTTTGTAGGCTTTGTACGTATCATTTGCCAGCTTCAGATAATTAGATAAACCTTGACTCTCCAGCTCTTTGGCAAATGTATCGAATTCAGACAAGTTCCGCTCACCCAAAATAAATTTAAGTGTATTTTGATCCGAATAGTCTTTCAGTGGTGTACTCAGAAGTGTCACCCGTTCACGGTCCTCTGAAGAGTAAGGAATCGGTGGTTCTGCCGGGATCACTTCCTTGGTATCCTTCATGTCTTGCTGGAATTTCAACTCTTCTTCACTAAACATCGATTGCAGCAGATCTGTGGTACCCCCGTAGGCAAATACACCACCAGAGAATCCATAGTCAATACGCAAGTCTTTCGTTCCTTTCGGATTCAAGCCATTGTAGTTCACGTCTTCTACCAATTTACGTGTTCCGCCCTCTTTGGTAAATGTTTCGCCTTCAACGCCCCATTTGGCAAACTCTTGACCCTCATCGCTGTAGTATAACCAATCAATAAATTGCATAATAGCTTTGAAGTTTTCGCTTTTTTGAATTTTCCCGGAGATCATAACACCGTTTTCAAGTCTGGAGCCGGACATTAATTGCCCTTTTGGTCCACCAGGTACTGTAATCTTTGCAACTGAGTATTTACCTTCTCCCAGCGTTTTGTTCATATCATTTCGGTGCAGCACCACCGTTTGGGAATTACCATTAATCATGAATGATTTTCCGGATACAAATTTCTGTACAGCCTGATCATCATCCTGTGTAAAGCTCTCCTTATCGAGTAGCCCTTCGGATACCAACTTGTTAAAGTACGTTAGCAACTCTTTATATTCTGGTGTTGTAGCCGTGTACACAAACTCATCCTGATCTTCCTTATACGTCAATCCGTTACCAAAACCCCATCCAGCCTTGGTACCAAAGCCAGTAGCAGCGATGTTCAACGTACTATTAAATTGGAATCGGTCCGAAAACGGAATGGAATCCGGATAAATCTCTTTCAGTTTCTTCGCTGCATCATACAATTCGTCCCATGTGGTCGGGATGGCGATGTTATTTTCTTCAAAAACATCCGTTCTTACGAGTAGTGTGTAATCTGGCCATACTTCTTCATGCAGACCCGGGAGTACATAGTACTTTCCATCTTCCTGTCGAAGTCCTTCAAGTTCATCTTCCAGACCCCATTTTTCCACTTTATCCTTGAAATTTGGCATCAAATCAATATAATCACTAATTGGCAAAATCGCACCGGAGGATACAAATGCAGACTCTTCACCAGGGTACGTTTTAGGAATAACCAGTGGTGCATCACCGGAGCTAATCAACAGAGATCTCTTCTGAGGGTAATCACTCATGGGTACAATCGTTGGCTCAAGCGTAACACCCGTCAGTTCGGTAATTTTATTAAAAAGTAACCAGTCTTTTTTGTATGGATAACTAGGTTGATCACTATATAGTATGGAGAGATTAAATGGCTCAGTCGCCTTGAATGTATCCCCTACATTGTACGTCTCCATCGCTGCCTTGGTTTGAACTTCTGTGACGTCACCTCCAGCTCCGGTACCGCTGCTACATGCTGCCAGAACAACGGTCATCATTGTTGCCAACACCATTTTACCAACAAACTTACGTGGCTTTTGATTCATTTAGGTTATCCCCCTGAATTTGGTTTAGGTTGACCTTGCCTTAAAACTTTTTAATCAATCTCTAAAAGTTAATCATGTGAATCACTCTAGCTGCTGCGCATTACTGTTTAACAGACCCTAACATGATACCGGTTACAAAGTATCTTTGGACAAATGGATAGATGGTGAGTATCGGCAAGATGGTTAATACCATCGTTACTGACTTAATATTGGCAGCAATCTGTGTCAGGTTATCAGCTGAGGTTGCACCGGCAGATGCCCCGCTTGTCGCTCCTGCAATCATATTGCGCAAATAAATGGTGACCGGGAACAGTTCTTTTTTGTCCAAATACAGAAAGGCTGGGAACCAGGAATTCCAATGACCTACTGCGTAGAACAACACCATGGTTGCCATAACTGCTTTACTAAGCGGCAATATAATGCGTAACAAGATCCCGTAGGTGTTCAAACCGTCTATGGAGGCAGCTTCCTCCAGTTCTTCAGGCATATTTTCAAAAAATGACTTCATGATCAGCATGTTGTATATGCTAATTGCGCCAGGAACAACAAGTGCCCACATGGTGTTGTTGAACCCAAGGGAATTAATCAAGACATAGTTTGGAATCAATCCACCACTGAAGAACATCGTGAATACGGCGAACATCGTCAGAAACTTGCGACCCATCAACCTCTTTTTGGACAGAGCATATGCGAAAATAGTCGTCATGAACATGGAGATTAACGTACCTACTACAGTGTAGATAATCGTATTTTTATAATTGGTCCAGAACATGCTGTCACGCGAGATGGTCTTGTATGTCTCCACATTGAATCCTCTTGGGAACAAACTAACCTTACCGGAATTAATATAGGACTCACTACTGAAGGATTGTGCCACGACATTTAAGAATGGATAGAGTGTTATGAATACCACGAACAGCAGAAAGATGACATTGAATACTTTAAATACCTTGTAAGATCTGGATTCCTGCATGATGCTCCTCCTTTACCATAAGCTTCTTTGTGTCAGTCTGCGTGAGATGGCATTTACGGAGAACACCAGAATCAGACCGATCAGCGATTCGAACAAGCCAATTGCGGTAGCATAACTGAAGTTACTGGATTCCAATCCGACCCGATAAAGGTAAGTGGAGATCACATCAGATGTCTCGTAGATCAACGGGTTGTACAAGAGTAAGATTTTTTCAAATCCAACAGCCAGGAAATTTCCCATGTTCAAAATCAATAACGTCACAATCGTTGGCAAGATCCCTGGTATTGTTACATGAATCGTTTGCTTCCACCGATTGGCACCATCGATACGCGCAGCTTCATACAAAGAATCATCAATGGTTGTCAGTGCAGCCAGATACAGAATCGCTCCCCAACCCATACCCTGCCATACCTCAGAAGTGATATAGATTGTTCTGAACCATTCAGCCTGCTGCATAAAAGGAATATTGTCTCCGGTAAAGAAAGCCACCAGCCCATTAATGGAACCATTCACTGCTGTCAGCTGCAGGATCATACCCGCAACGATAACGATGGACAGAAAATGAGGCAGATATGACGCGGTCTGTACAAACTTTTTGAATCGTTTACTCTTCACTTCGTTAAGCATCAAGGCAAAAATGATTGGAACCGGGAATGTAAAGAGTAACGCAAGTCCGCCTAACATAAGCGTATTACCGAATACTCTCCAGAAGGTAGGGTCCTCAATAAACATTTTGAAGTACCTTAATCCAACCCACGTTTCTCCAAATATACTTCCCCCGGGAACAAAACGTCTGAACGCAATCACATTACCAATCATCGGCCCATATTTAAAAATAAGGAGATAGATGATGGGAAGGATTAATAGTGAATACAGCTGCCAGTCTTTGCGGAACAAAGTTGCTGCCGTTCGTAATCTGCTCTCTTTACGTAAAGATGTCATGGTTAACGTTGTTTTAGCGGTTTCCGACTCCATGTGTTTTCACTCCGATCCAGGACTTGATAAGTAAGAGTAATTCATGTACAACTCCCATCGTTTCTCCTCTTGTAGAAGACAACCAATCCTTCAACTTCACCCCCACTACGAAATAGATAAATGCTAAATGTAAGCGATATCAATTTGATGTATTATGTAGAATCACACAATCCAAGGTGCTTCACATCATTAATTAGCACTTACTAAGTGGTGTGATCTCCAAATCGAAATAAGCTTTTTCAAAATATTAAGCGCTTACAATCAATAGAAAATAATTAGCAATAACTCCCTGCTTCCATTTTAATGAAGTAAGTCAAAAAGAAATTGCTTTAGGACAATCTAAATACTAGTCATACTAGTATGTTAGTTATATTCTAATCCAGCTTCCCCCTAATTTCAATAACTTTTAGTAAAAAAAATGGAGATCTCTTTTAACAAGGTAATTTAGTCAACAAGCTCAAATAAAAAAACATTGGTAACTTCAAGAACGACAGCATCGTTCATAGAAGCTTCCAATGTTTCAGGGTGCTGAGGAAAGATGTTATAGCTGATCTGCTTAGAAATTAGCAATAAGCTGATTTAATTCCGATAAATGCGTTATTTCATGGTCTGGCGCATACGTTTCATTGTTGGTCTTATGCTCACGGTTAATCCATACGGATTGGATGCCAGATGATAAAGCACCACGAATATCAGTCGTTAACTTGTCTCCAACCATCATGCTCTCTTCGGGTTTAACACCCAGTTTATTCAAAGCATGTTCAAATATCGACGGATCTGGTTTTCCTTTTCCGAAGTTACCCGAGATAATAATCTCATCAAAGAAAGGAGTCAATTCAGGTACACCATCCAACTTCTCTTGTTGCAAAGCAGGACAACCGTTTGTTAACAACAACAGTTTGTACTTTCCTTGTAACTGGCGCAAGGTGTCCATCGTTTCTTCGTATACATGAGGTCTGGATCTCCGTTCTACTCCAAACTGCGCGGCCAACTGTTCAGCAAGATCTTCCCGATCTATACCCAACTTCAACAAGCCACGACGCCAGGATTCTTTACGGTAAACTGGAGCAAGCTGTTCCAACTGACGGAACTCAGGTTGATCCCCACCAGTAAAGTTAGCCCATAGGCCTTCAAACGGATTGATTCCAATCATTTTAGTGAAAGGAAAGGTTTCATATGATTCATACAGTCCACGTGCCTCATTACGAACAGCTTCTTCAAGTTCTTCTGGTTTAACCCCAGTCTCTTTCGCTGCGATTAGACAAGTCTCATGAAAAGCTTCTCGAACACTACGCTCATCCCATAATAAAGTATCATCTAGGTCGAACAAAATCGCTTTTAACGCCATTCCGATCATCTACCCCTTTATGCAATAATTACTTTTCGACGGTTTCCACGGTGATCTGGTGTGCTTTTGCAAACTTCAACAAACGTTCGGCAATCGCATCTGTATCGTAACGGTTCAATAACTTGGTAAACACCCATCTTTTCCCGCGACTGTTATGTTCGATAACAACTGTACCTGGTTCAATTCTGAATTTGACAATATCGTCAACCCCGATTGAACGTTCACGATTACCCTTCGTCGTGATAATCCGATTACTGCTAATCTTGATGTATGGACGGCGAAGCATGAAGATGACTGCCAAAAATACGTAAAGCAGCATCGTCACCCAGTCCCAAGTTGTCATTGGAGCTTGCACAAGGAATGTGCTCATAAACAGATACAAAAAGGCGAGACCAATCAAAAATATTGGGAACAACAAGCTGCGTCCCTTAAAGACTTCTTCACCTGGTGTACCCGTGATTGGTTGACCACTTTTTTTGCGTTGCTGATTTAACTGCTTGGAATTTTTCTTAACCGTTCTCTCGAACGAACGCGACATGAGAATCCCCCTTATGTGTCTTTGTATCGGCTTACATAACTGTAAACCAACATTTCCCCCTATAAATTGCACACTCAAAATAACAGGAAGAAACCTAAATATCATAATGATATCATTAGGTTTCGTTAGTGTTTGAGTTTGCCTTGGTGGCCTTTGTCATTCTCATCATCAACAATCTCAATGGTATCCAGTTGTTGTCTGAAATTGTTGCGAATATTACTCAAATAAATCTCTCTTAGCTCGGCACGTTCAGCAAGTTCTTCCTCCGACAATCCAGTGGACTTTTGCTTACGAGCCAATTCGTTAATGCGTGCTACCAGACTATCTATATCCAAGCTTGTCCCCTCCAAAAATACAAAGTCATATTAACTTTGCCATTATAAAGGCAGCTTGTCAAGCTGACACGCGTTAACACTCATTGATGTGCATTTTATTCTGCAAATTGCGGTAGAGCTAGTACTTGTCCCACTTGGATGGAAGTTGTATGAAGTTGATTCACTTTCTTAATTGCTTCTATATAAATACGTGTATCCATATTCGTCGGTTTATGTTCCAAAGAAATACTCCATAATGTTTCCCCTTGTGAAACAGCTATCTTTCCTCCAGGCAGAACATCATTCTCATTGCCAGCAAATACAGTTAAAACGGTGCTACATCCAATAAATATAATCAAAGAGGTAATGGCTACCTTTAACATCCATGAAGAAATCTTGAAACGCGCTAAAACCTTCTTGTAGTTCCCTATTTTAGTCTTCACCAGTTCCGAATTCATTGGTTCATAAATGCTTTGATAAGTAGAATATCTCATTAAATACCCGCCTCCAAACGTTTGTTCCTATCTGTTGAAATCAATATAACACGAACACTTGTTTTGTTCAATAGATTTTTAGAACAATTGTTCGCTTCTTTTTTGAAGGAGAAATTTCTTATTTCACTTCCTTTTGCAAAGCATTTGCAGTATTATGCTCTGACTTTTGGACAATTTCTGTTCTATAAGTTAAAAAACACTGATTTAATGCTATTTTATTTAGAACTTATGTTTGTACGAACGGAGGTTCTATGTTATAATTTTCCCAAACGTTACTAAAATGGGGTTGATACGGTATGTCGAAGATATCCAGCAGGCAGCAGGCTATTCTGGAGTTTATACGAAATGAAGTCCGGTTGAAGGGGTATCCTCCTTCCGTACGGGAAATTGGTGAAGCGGTTGGACTTGCTTCCAGCTCAACAGTACATGGACATTTGGATCGTTTGGAGAAAAAAGGTTTGATCCGACGCGACCCTACCAAGCCAAGAGCCATTGAGCTTTTGAGCCAGGAAGAATCTGAGCATTCTCATCAATTTGCTCATAGCGTTGCACGTATTCCTGTCGTTGGTAAGGTTACAGCCGGGGTTCCAATCACTGCAACCGAGAACATTGAAGACTACTTCCCTCTTCCTACACATTATGTAGGCGAACAGAAAGTGTTTATGCTTTCGGTAGTCGGAGATAGTATGGTGGAAGCTGGAATCGTTAACGGAGATTACGTTATTGTCCGTCAACAGCAAACTGCTGATAACGGTGATATCGTCGTAGCAATGACTGAAGACGATGAAGCTACAGTGAAAACGTTCTATAAAGAGAAAGATCATATTCGCCTTCAACCGGAGAATGCGACCTTCGAACCTTTACGTTTGAAACATGTTAGTATTCTGGGTAAAGTCATTGGCCTTTTCCGAGATATTCATTAATATTTAACTTGAGTAACAAAACTAGATGTAATGAAATACGAAAGAGGTTGTCCTGATCAACAGGACAACCTCTTTTTTTCATGTTTATGTTATTTTAGCGGATAATTATTCACTGCGTTTCAGAACACTCTTGTGATGCGAGAACACATCAAAGCTCTGTTGCCCGTGATATGAGCCCATACCGCTCTCTCCTACACCACCAAACGGGAGATAGTGTGAAGTCATATGAGAAAGTGTGTCATTAATACATCCCCCACCGAAGGATACTTGATTCAAAACCTGATCTTGCAGTTGCTCATCCTGTGTGAAGAGATATAATGCCAATGGTTTTGGCCGACGAACAATCTCATCCAGCATAGGTTTCAAGTCACTGTACGTAAATACAGGAAGAATCGGACCGAAGATCTCTTCTTGCATGACAGCTGATTCCCAGTTCACATCTCCAAGTACAGTTGGCTCAATCAGCAACTGCTCACGTACAGATCGTCCACCTATCAGCGTTTTGCCATCTGTGAGGAATTTCGATAACCGATCAAAGTTACGAGCATTGACAATATGCGGGAAATCAGTGTTCTGTAACACATCATCTCCAAATTTATCTTTGATCTCTGCACCAATCAGATTGATCAATTCATCATGAACTTGTTCATGTACAAGCAAATAATCCGGAGCAACGCAAGTTTGGCCTGCATTCAGGAACTTACCACGAACAATACGTTGGGCCACCAGCTTCAGATCTGCATCGCTATGGACAATAGCAGGACTTTTACCGCCCAACTCAAGAGTTACAGGAGTCAAGTGCTCCGCAGCTGCCTTCATCACAATGCGACCAACACCCGTGCTTCCTGTGAAGAAAATATAATCAAACTTCTCTTTCAACAATGCTGTGCTGGCCTCGACTTCCCCTTCCATAACGGCGATATACTCCTGAGGGAAGATCTCCTGAATCAGATCATACGTCAGACGAGATACGGCTGGTGTTAATTCAGAAGGCTTGATAACTGCACAGTTACCGGCTGCAATTGCTCCAATCAGTGGACCGAAGGCCAATTGGAAAGGATAGTTCCAAGGTGCAATAATAAGCGCCACTCCGTATGGTTCAGGGTAAATGGTGCTCACCCCATCCGGCATAGCCGGATTGGTTGGGACTTGTTTAGGTGAAGCCCATTCCTGCAGGTGTTCTAATGCAAAATCCAGTTCACCCAAAACAATACGAATCTCTGAACCGTAAGCTTCCGCCTCTGATTTGTTCAAATCTGCCCGAAGTGCATCTTGAATCCGTTGCTGATACTTTTCAATTCCTTTTCTAAGCTGTTGAAGCGCATTAATCCGATACTCGATATTTTTAGTTTGTCCTGTATAAAAGAATGTACGTTGTTCTGTCACTAGTTGTTTTGCTTGATCCATATTAACATCTCCAATTAATTATTTAAAATTAAATTGTTCAAAATTCAAATAAAGTATACCTCTTCTATATGAAACTTTCAACATACAAATGAAACATCCATTTGTATGTATTGGACGATGGTTGGAATTTTAAAAGAGTGAATGCTAGTATTCCTTTCTATCTGTGGCTATCAGAATTTCTAAGGAAGTTTGATTTAAATCTTTTGCTTCAGAAAGTTTAACATTAATGAAAAGTGAGTTTTGCGATTATCTAAATCGACGAACGAATGTGTTTGTTATAAAGGTAAACCTTGGTCACAGATAAACACAAAAAAGTTACGTGGGCTAATGAAGAAGAATTAGGGGAAATTTTTTAATTTGCTTTAAGATGATTTATCCATTCCTGGCCACAACTTCACAACGAGCAGATTTTAATCCAACAACTACTCCTGAGAGCGGTCTTCGAAGAAAGGGTTAAATAATATCAAATCAACTTGTACTACTTCTATTAAAAAAACTCATCTAGTATCTCACTCATCCGCTGCATTTCATGATCGTCCAAATCTGTTTAGATTGGATATACTACTTAATCAGTTGGAGGAATTTTTGGAAGTTACGTTAGTAGATCTGTAGGGGGGGAAATACAAATCACAATGTAATATATGTCATATTTTTACATTTAATTATGTGGTATTTTTAGAAAGTAAAGTTTTATAAATCATTTAAAGACAGATTGTCAAGCTAAGTGCGACAGTTCCTCTGAAAAGGATTCGTGAGCGGTTCTCCACCTCAAGCATTTTCGGGGTCTGTTATTGATCAAATCGAGTGAGCGGACAAGATCTTCATCCTCTACCCTAGCAAAATCCCTACCCTTGGGGTGGAACTCTCGGAGTAATCCATTCCCATTTTCATTGGATCCGCGTTGCCAGGAGGAGTACGGATCAGCAAAATAAACGTCTAGGCCATGAGTAGTTTCCACACTGGCATAGCAAGCAAATTCCTTGCCACGGTCAGCGGTGGCGGTGAGGAATGTCCCTTGGGGGTATTGTGAGATGGCTACACCCAATGCGATTTCCATGGACAATGCCGTCCGATCCGGCATAAGAATCGCCGTATACAGACGTGTCTTCCGTTTAATGAGTATGGCTACGCACCCTTTACTTTTCCCACGCCCTGAAACTACGGTATCCAGTTCCCAGTGTCCAAACGTTTCACGAGAACGGACTTCCTTCGGGCGATTCGAAATAGACTTTCCAACCGTAAATTTACCGCGAGTTTCAGTGGGTTTCTGACGCTTCCCTTTGTCCCTCAGAACGTGTAGTACACCTCGAACCAGCCTCCCCGTGTAAATCCAGCGATAGATGGTTTTGAAGGAGACTACAGGTAGACCATCGACGCGGAAACGTCCAATAATCTGTCCTGGAGACCATGTGGCCTCAAGTTTTTCCTCCAGTGAAGCAGCCAGAGTATCGGACCATTTACTGTTAGGTATCGAAGCCTTACGACGTTCCTGATAAGCACTTTGAGCTGGCTCCGCCTGATAGGATCCAGATGAAGCTGCACGCTATCTGAGGTGGCTTCGAGTGTCCAATTGGATTAGGAGGCTTTAAAGATATAAAAGGGGTTCTTAATAAATACATTAAGCTAATTCTGCAGAATATGAAGTTTAAAGCTTCACATAATCAATGGTTTGATGCAGCTCTGCCTTCTCCATACTTCCAAAAACATTAAAATCTCTGAGGAACTCATCGAACTTATCCCTCAAATCGCTGACCAAGGAGCACTTCGAAGCTCCCCCTCCAGCTTTGTTGTTAACTTTACCGCATACGTACTCTCCGTATAGGACGGATGCTTTCCATATAAAAGCTCGATCTTCCATAATGCCTCAACCGTATTTGGCATCTCGCTGACCTGAACATCCGGCGCAAACCATCAAGCCCCTAGAAAAGAAAAAAGACGACCCACCAATTCGAGTCGCCTTCATTCCAACTCAATGCCAGTTTAAAAAATCACGAAACGACCCAAACAGCTCCGTCAAAATATACCCCGAAAATGAAGGGGGAACTAGAGAAGCTGAAGAACAACTGGATCGGACAAACTTCATGAATAAGTATAAATCTTCATAATAAACAGAAAAGTTTCAGCGCTAAGTACACAAGTAGATCTTATATAAACTCGAAGTCATAGCTCACGTTTTTAAAACTAGATGATACGAACAAACACTCTAAACAGCGACCTATTGTAAATCATCACCATAAGATATCATTATTTTAGCCCGGTATCGGTTAGTATTAATCCACATTTACAGGCTCGATCACTTCGAATAAAAATGGATTACCATTTAAATATTCTCTTATGTATGCTTGGGCATACTTTTGTTCATCGATTAAACTGGTTGTTTCTCTTGGATCAGAGGAGTGATGGCAGGAGTTCTCGATCATGAACATGACAAAAAAACATTCCAGATCCCGAATATAGTCCGTTTCCAACTTCCTAATACTCTCATAACCTTGGATAAGCATCCATCGATGCTTTGGCCAAAGCTCCAATATGGTGCCTGCCATATCGTAGAGATAATATCCGTACCCACATCTTCCAAAATCAATCGGATAGGGTTGATTATCCTCAAATACCATATTACCGGTATGTAAATCAGCATGAATGAGTCCATAGTTATGTTCACTTGGATGCATCGTGGTAAGTTGGGATACAACCTTCTCAGCTGCATCTTGATACAGCTTCCATCCCTCTTCGGATAAAAAACGCTCATAGTAACGTTCCAACTTAGCCATTTCACGTTTAAAACTTTCTACTCCCCAAGTAGGTCTTACAAAATCAGAAGGTGGATTGAAATCCTTTGCTGCTTCATGGAGCCTGCTCATCAATACACCCATATTATATGCTTGACTATCTGTAAATTCACCTGCTGCTTTTTCACCCTCTATCCATCGCATCATCGTTATATAAGGGCGCCTATATCCTGTCTCTGTTTCGATCTCCAATACATAAATACCATCACAATTTGCCATCCCTTCTGGTACTTTTAGATCTTTCGATTTGTTCAGTGCTTGTAACAGTAGGAGTTCCGAACGAATTTCCTCTCTGCTTAATCGGTCCGAATGAATGCGAAGTAAATAATTGTTATCTGTACTGGTTTCAATTTTATACGTGATCGTATCGCCGGATAGTTGAATAAACTGGATGTTATCCCATTCTAAGTCATACTTTCGAATTGCAGATAAAGCGACTTTCCTTGCTCTGATTAATAACGCCCGCCGTTCTTCATCAGTATCAAATCTAAAAAAATCATTCATTTGTTATCCCCCTGCAGTTTTTATGAAGTAAATCAACTACTTCTCTTATATGTTATTATAACGATAGTAAAAGCTTGAAAATATGTAATAAACAATTTAAACTATACTATACACAAAAAAGTCACATTGGAATTTCTTCCAATGCGACTTTTGTTAAGCTATTATTTTGTATAAACGATCTTTTTAATAGTATCGCTTGAAAGGCAAAATCGATCTGAAAGTTTCTCGATAGTGTCACCATCGAGAAACTTTCGCCGGATTTCATCATTTCTAAGATTATAATTTTTCTGCTGCCTGAATTTTCACCCCAATTTTTTACGCAAAGCTTTTGATTTAGGGACGTAAACCAATTCACCGTTCATATACTTTTGTATTTCATTTAGTAATTCTTCCGGAAAGATGATGTCGGCATTTACATATCTCATGATAGCCGCTCCTTAAAATAGTTGAATTTTAAGGTAGCAAAGTCTACTCTATAACAATTATCACTATCCAGATTTAAGCGGTTACTTATATTATTAGCTCTATACAAACAACCGCCGTTGTTCATAAAATAGACTTTGCATAGAACATATCTCGAACATTGTCATAGTGTCTCTCCTTCCTAAATAACATTCAAACTAAAATATGTCTTCATCGGAAATAGAATGCTATCTCAATAGTAACATATTACTCCAAGTGGGCGAAGTGTCAACACTATACAATTAAGTCGTTTGAGCTAAACCGTCATATCTCATCTATTCCTTACGAACCATCAATATTAGACACTCCACATGTATCGAGTACGTGAATACTTTAAGCTCCTTCCTTCAAACTCAGCGTTGCCGATGCGATATCCAGTTCAATTCTCTGCTTTATCACTAGCGATGATATGGTTCACCGCAGTTTAATCTTAAACTAAACTGCCCGCTAGCTTAATGAATTAGAGCAGTGACAAGTAGTTAAATACTTATCTAATCGGTAATCAGATCATTTCCTTGTCCTTTTCGGCAATCGGTACAATTTCTGGTCTCCAGCTTTAAAGCTAAAGTATGGTCAAATCCTGTGAAATAGGGTAGAATTGTTTTAGTTACTTTTCCGCAAGAAACTTCTGCACTAATCCAAACATAGTTATTGGAGCCAAATATGACTCCTGCACAAACGAGCCTTAGTTACCGAAGGCTCGTTTTTTGATGATTTTTTTTAAAATATCTTTTTCCGACTCTTATTCGAAGTTCTTCCTTTTTCATCTTTCAACAAAAACATTTCACTGCTCTGCTCAAAATTGATTAACTTACGCTTATACCGCTGTGAGGCGGTTTTACATACAAAAAAAAAAAAAACTACCGTTCTAGTAGGAGGAATGAAATTGGCAAGTTTTAAGAAATTAAAAAGCGGCTGGAGGTATCGGTTAAAGTACACCGATCCGTTCACTCAACAACAAAAGGAGAAATCCGAGGCTGGCTTTCGAACTAAACCAGAGGCTGAACTAGCTGCTGCTGAATTTTTAAGGCATCTCAAACAAGGGTTTGAACAGTCCGACATTCCTTTGGTAAATTACATTCGTAATTGGATTGATAATTACAAAAAGGTGTTGTAAGAAAGAACACAATCAAACTACATGATAACAATCTTAACACCCATATCAAACCTTATTTTAAGCGTCTGATGCTCCAGGATTTAAAACCAGATATGTATCAAGTCTTTTTGGACTCTCTATTTAAAAAGGGACTCAGTAAACGAACGGTCGAGATCATTAACTCAACAGTATACTCAGCCATAGAGCATGCATTGATTCAAGGGAAAATATTACGCAATCCATGTAAAGGTTCAATTATTAAAGGAGAGCACAAAAAGAAGACGATCCAATTCATTGATTCAAAGGACATTCCCAAATTTCTTCATACGGCTCGAGGTGACGCGTACATTTATTGGATTTTCTTCAAAGTGCTCATTGAAACGGGTTTACGAAAAGGTGAAGCTGCCGCTCTCAGGTGGTCGGATATCAATTTCAAAGAAAAGACGATCCGCGTGGATGAAACACTCGATTTTCAAGCCGGAGACGAGGACGAACTTTTCGGAGATACAAAAACGCGAAATTCTACCCGCACAATTAGTGTAAGTAACGGAATTATTAATGATTTAAGATATCATGCTTCATGGCAGAATCAAAATAAGATCAATTTAGGAGAGTCAATGTACAGACACGATTTGAACCTAGTCTTGTGCAAAAACGACGGTAGTCCGATGCCTAAATCTAGTCTCTTTAATGCTTCGAAGAGGATTTTGAGAAAGGCTGGTTTGAGTGAGGAATTAACAATTCACTCCTTGAGACATACCTATGCCGTGGTCATGCTTGAAGCTGGGGCAGACATAAAATTTGTACAAGAGCAACTTGGGCATGGCAGTGTGCAAATTACATCCGATGTGTATGCTCATATTTCTAAAAAGCTAGAGAAGCGGAACATTGATAAATATGAAGAGTACACTTCCCGTATTTTTGGATCAGAAAATCAAAAACCGGGGGACATTTGGGGGACGCAACCTCAATAGAAGTGCAATCTCCTCAAAACGTCCCCCGGCTAGATACTTCAAAACCCCGTAGTTACAAGGTTTTTTCAATTAGTACAAAGTAATATATTGATCGCGTTCCCATTGGTGGACTTGTGTTCTATTTATGTTCCATGCTTTCAAAGTGGATCACCCACCATAATAAATCGGCTTAAAACAAGTATTATCAGTGATCAGCTTATCAGAACTAATCATAATTATTCAGACTTTTGTGGGCATTTTGTGGGCGCTTTTGTGGGCGCCCTTTTTTTCTTATTATAATGAAGAAACTCGTTTCAGATACTCACTTTGATTGCATTACTACTCTGACATTAAATGCAATAAATCTAGTCTATATAACGCTGGTTAAATCAAAAATCTCCTAATTAAATAATATGCTTATACAGATATTATAAAGTATAAGCTCTCAATTCCCAAGCGATACAATCTCATTAATTAAAAGAGACAATTTCGGCTAAAGAAACCCAGCGGAACTCATCCTCTAACATCAACTTTATTTCACACCTTGCAAAGTTTAATCCCACAACTACTCCTGATATCGGCTCTTCGAAGAAAGGGTTAAATAATATCAAATCAACCGTACTACTTCTATTATAAGAGTCAACAAGTACTTCACTGATTCGCTGCATTTCCTGATCGTCCAAATTTGGCTTGCCACGTCTCTTTTGTTGCTCACACTGAGCCAACCATGCCTCTCTGTGTTCAGGCATAATCATCATCCTGGATGTCTCATACAACCCGTTATCCTTCAGTCTGCTACGCACGACAAGCCCCCCTCTTAGTATTGAGTCCAATAGTCAATGTTCCCAGACGATGGTGTATGGTCTACCTTAGGACGTTCTCCCTCACGTTCCCAGCCTTCCAAGATCACTATGTTAGCCGTGTCAGACCTGTCTTCCCAAAGAATGTA
This sequence comes from Paenibacillus sp. FSL k6-2145, assembly GCF_037976585.1. NCBI lineage: Bacteria > Bacillati > Bacillota > Bacilli > Caryophanales > Paenibacillaceae > Paenibacillus > Paenibacillus sp. FSL k6-2145. The sequence continues at coordinate 6,261,050 of NZ_CP150267.1, forward strand.
TTCCGCAGCCACAAGAGCGTCCAAAGCAGCCATAACGTTTGGTTTATGCTTACCTGTTTTGACAGTCAGTTCATGGATTGTAGGAAATCTACGCCGTCCACCTTTGTAGTTATATAAGATCCGCAGGACCTTACGTTGATAGTCCGTTAACATGTTAATCACCTCGTGATTATTATATGCGAACACATGTTCTTTTATCAACAGTAAAAATACCCAGTCATAAGACCAGGTAAATCGATACCACTAAATCGCTATGGGAGAGGTAATAAAAGCATACACCATTTTATGCAACTATATTCCTGTACACTTTTCAATGCGGGCATGATCTGGTTCACAAAGACGCTGACTTTGCACATTTGTTCTTTTGCCTGTCGAGTAACTCATTAGAGGAGCTGGAGTGATGTGTTGCGGGAAATGTTATGTAAAGGAAAGAAGAATGACCGGAGATACTCCGGTCTTTTCGTGTTGGAGAGTCTTGAATACGAAGAAGTCGCGCCAAAAAGTAGACTTAGACCGTCTGCTCTCTAATTAGAGAGAGCAGACGGTCTTATAATAGCAATTAAAGATTTAACTGTTGAAAGAAATCTCCGATTCCTATGCCTAATGCGTTGCAGATTCTGTTAAGAGTAATAACCGTTGGCGCCTTTTCACCTCTCTCTATTAGCCCGATAAAGTTTTTGTGGACTCCTGCTTGTTCTGCTAGTTCTCTTTGACTCAGACCACTTCTGTTTCGCTCGATTCTGATACCCTCACCAATAGATAATAGAAATTTATTTTCGTTAATGTACATAAATCATCACCCACTATAGATTATCAAACACACTAAAGTGTGTCAATATCGCGTTGCTAATTTCATTTCCATATATTACAATGGGCTTGTACTCAAACGAGGCTATCACTTGCTTCAGTGATCAGCTTATGAAAATTAGGAGGAATAGAAATGAAACAAGTTCAGTTTAGAGTTGAGAGTTTGAGAAAGATCCCGAATCCTTACGGCCAGATTGATCCAGTCACTAAAAAGCAAACACCTGAGACTTACATAACATTGGTAGATGTGCGAGAGATTCCTGATAACATACCAACACAAACCAACCCACGTGAGCAGAATTTGCGCACTAAGGTTGCTGGGCGTATTAAAGAAGGGCTCATCGGTGATAATAACGCATTTTTTCTACTAAACCGAGGTTTGCTTCTATCGGCCAAGGAGATTAAATTTGACAATGTGAATTCCATGCTCACTATTTTTTTCGAAAATGAAGAACTTCATGGAAATGTTGATGGTGGCCATACTTACAAAACTATCTTACAAAACCGAGAAAGCATTGAGCCTGGTAAGAAACAATTTGTAAAACTAGAAATCTTAACAGGGATTGAAGATATCTTTGAAGACGTGGCGGCAGCGAGAAATACGTCTGTTCAGGTTCAGGATAGCGCTATAGCGGAGCTTAAAGATAAATTCGACGTCATAATTAAAGAAACAGTAAAAAACGAGCCATTCAGTGAGCTAATAGCTTATAAAGAAAATGAAGAAAAGCCGATCGAAGTTGGCGAGATTTTAACCGTATTACACATGTTCAACCTTGAAAAATACCCTGACATGAGTGGTATGCCTGTTACCTCCTTCAGCGGTAAGCAAGCTTGTATCAAGAATTATATCGAGACATACGATAATAACATGGTCAATCAACAAAAGCATAACCCATACTACAAAATGAGAAATGTTATGGTGGATATCTTTAAGCTTTATGATGAAATAGAAAGTAAAATGGACAGAAAGTATCGTGAGGCCCACAGTAATGGAGCGTACGGTAGAATAAAAGGTGTCGATTGCATTAGATCCAAGACGAAGTATTACGGAAACACTATCGAATACCGATCCCCTAAAGGATTCATTTATCCAATTGTAGGAGCTTTCCGAGCACTTCTTGTTGAAAAAAATGATCAATATGAATGGCGTGAAGGAGCTAATCCTTTTGAGTATTTTGATGAGTTGGGAAAGGACTTAGTTGTAGAATCAGTTGAACGTAGCAGAACACTAGGAAACAACCCAGGTGCTGTAGGTAAAGATACTAATCACTGGAAACAATTGTATCAAAATGTGCTCAATAGCTACTTGATGAAACAAATGAACCTAAGATAGTTCAAGACTTCATGCTGGCCTGTGTTACCTACACTTACCACCTCACTTCGGCTTAGCCCCGCGCTATAATCGGAGTGAGGTGTTTTTATGTTTATTTTTCCGATGCTGCTCGAAACAGCAGCAGGTCCATTCAGCCATTCAGGGTTTATTTTTGAACCTAAAGTTGATGGGCACCGCTTAATATATTCTCAACAATCCGGCGACGTCCGGTTATATACACGTCACAATAACGATTGTACTCGTCAGTATCCCGAGTTACTACTGCCCTTTGACTCTGATATCATTTTGGACGGCGAGGTCGCTTGCACCGATCCGGAGACTGGATTAAACGACTTCGAGGCAGTCATGAGCCGGTTCAGCACTCGGCAGCATTCAAAGGTTCAGCAGTTCCCCAAGACGCTACCAGCCACGTTCGCCATATTCGATATCTTGCAGTACAAGGGTCAGGACCTGCGTAAGCTCCCCCTCATGGAACGCAAAGCAATTCTCCGAGGCCTCACACTTCCCACCAGAAACTTTGGGATTGTACCCCACATTGAAGGCGCTGGAGAGGAGTTATACACTCAGATAGAGACTATGGGTATGGAAGGCGTAGTTGGTAAACGCAAAGACAGTCAGTACGTCAGCAGACGGTCCAAGGATTGGCTGAAGGTTATTAACTGGTCCTATACAGATGTGTACATCACGGGATACAAAAAATCCGAATTCGGGTGGCTTGCTGCCGTCCCAGATCCAACCGGCAAAATGCGTCCAGTGGGAATTATTGAACATGGTCCCAGTCCAAAACATAAGCAAGCATTCCGTGGAGTTTGCCAGCAGCTGATAACAGGTGAAGACAAGAACAACGTTTACCTGGAACCTCGAATTCAGGCCAGAGTTAAAATGCGCAACTGGACCAAATCAGGCTTGCTGCGTATTCCTGTGTTTGATCAATTTATCGTGTGATTATATATTGTAAAGAAAATACAGGAGGTGCTTTGTATGTGTGGTAGATTTACGATCACTGACCCCATAGATGCGATAATGGACAGGTACTATGCTTCTATAGCTGATGGCTTTGAGTACAAACCTAATTACAACGCTGCACCCATGCAGTACATCCCAACCATTATCGGAAGTAAAGACGGTAATCGATTGAGTTCGTTACGGTGGGGTCTTGTGCCTTCCTGGGCAAAGGATGACAAGATCGGTAACAAGATGATTAATGCCCGGGCCGAGACGCTGGTTGAGAAGCCTTCCTTTAAACGCCTGATCAGTTCAAAGCGTTGTATCATTCCGACAAATGGATTTTACGAGTGGAAGAAAGAAGAATCGGCAAAGCGTCCAATGCGCTTCTTGATGAAGGATGACCGTTTATTCTCGCTTGCTGGACTGTACGATACCTGGACAGATCCGGACGGGAACAAGCTGAACACATGCACCATTATTACTACAGAACCGAATAGTCTCATGGAAGACATTCATAATCGTATGCCAGTGATCCTGCGCCCTGAGGATGAGTCTGAATGGCTCGGAAGAGATAATGACGATGTTCAGTCGCTACTTGGACTACTCAAGCCATATCAAGCGTCAGAAATGCGAGCGTACGAGGTGCCGAAGGAAGTCGGCAATGTACGGAATAACTATGAGGGTTTAATTAATGAAGTAGGTTAAACAGAAAAAGAGCAGTGAGGTCTAAAAATTCCTCACTGCTCTTTTTGGTACTTCTAAGATTATGTTCTTTGAGACAAAAGCAACATAAATCAAAAATCAAATTTATTTTATATTGCACCTGTGGACACTGATTATAAAAAATCAGTGCCCAAATAAAATCCCATAGTTATTTGTAGGTAGCTTTAGTTAATTGTTGGCTTAATTAAAAAGCTTTAAAATCTCCAAAATCACTTTAAACGATAACACAGTAACCAATAGTATCCAAGCCCACTCCATAAAACTTCTCTTTGAACGATGTTGCTTCATTTGAATATTCTTTCTTGGGCAGCTACTTGGGAACCTACCTAATTATTTTAATACGAATACATTAGGTAAAGCAAGTACCTATTGAAAAGCCAAAGGCGGCATACGTCAAAGACGTACTGGACCGGATTGCGGAGTAGCACCTCCCCTTTCCTTAATCCACATGATATCCTAGCCGAATAATAATGGAAAATCATAGCAAAACAAGGGATTAGCGTATTACATGACCCTCCCATATATGATACAAATCAGACCCGTTAAAGACGAGAGCTGTCATTATTTCTTCGCAACTGTTGCGGAATTAGATGGATGCCAAAGCAACGGAGATACCTTTGCTGAAGAATACGAGAGTGTTCGGGAAGCAATGGAGGGACATCTGGCGGTAAAGTTAGAATTTGGAGACGTCATTCCTGAGCCGATCGGTGAGGATGAGTACAGCGAGAAGTTTAACCTGCGGATTCCAAAGAGTCTGCATCGGCAATTGGTTGAACGTGCAGCTGCGGAGAGTGTCTCCTTGAATCAATACTGCCTATACAAATTGAGTAGATAAACTTAAAGAGCCCTACTGACCAATTAAGGTTATAAGGGCTCTTTTGACTGTGTTTTAATTGAAAAAATTGTGGTTATTCGAAGTATTGACGAATAAATTCTGTTATGGTAACGTATGATTATGAAATGAGCACTTTATGAGGCGTATTAGTCGGACTAATGCTACCCTTGTAGGGTGCTCTCTTTATTTTCCTTAATGTCTAACACAATGATCAACTTTCTTAAAACTGTTCTTGAGTTTACATTCGCATTTAATTCCTCATAATGTCTAATTAAGAATTCTCTTATTTCTTCTATTTCCTCAGGGAGTGCCGCAATACTCCAAAATAATAGAAAATGAAGTTTTTTCGTTTTAGGAACATTGGATAGATAAATTTCATCTAAAGAATCAAATCTATACTCCTCATATGACTCAAAATCCCTTATCATACTTTTTGTTAGAAGATCCTCAGGATTCTTATCTCTCATTTCAGTTACATTTTTATCAAGGATAATATCTTTCTCCGATGGAAGTCTGGATAGGTATTTGTGAACAGGGATAACAGAATTTCCTTTTAGTAGCTGAGGAAGCCCTCTTTCAACAAATATTTCAATAGGAAGTATTGAGGCAAGATCGTCATAGAGTATGTCCATAAATACTTGATCGCTTCGCACGCCAGTCACTCCAGTAAGTTCCATCGCCTGTGACGGTCTACCTATTACTACTACAACTTCATCTCCTCCATCTTCTTCATCATTCATAAGATTTATGACACGCTTCTTTTCACCTTGATAATCATGGACGATATCATATACAAGGTTTTTTAATCGCCTTATTTCCCGAAGTTGAGTAAATGTCTTTAAACCTATCATTTGCTGATACAATTGGGAAAAATCTGATATTGATATCTTAGACATATTTATTCGAGTTCCATTAAAGTCGATAGTGTGAGGGCCGATTACAGGTTCTGATTTTGATGGATCATAGTCTACTATAACTAGGCGTTTTTCGAAATGATCCAATTCTTCATTAGTTTCTAAGCATGAATATACATCATGCAAAAAGTCCCTGATATTCTCATCGGTGATTGAATATCCAAAAAATAGAACAGGATTTTCTGCAAACATATTGATAACCTTTGCTGCAAGCACTTTGCTTTTTTTATAGTAATTTTCATAATCATTTTGGGTAAGGATCATTGAATCTGGGTCAGTCACACAGCCATGAATCTTCATAAGGGTTCCAAGCTCTGAACCAGTGAAAATTTGTTGTTTTATTATCTTCTCATGGCTCGTAAATACATAATCTTCTAAGAATGTATCATAATTTGTAGTTATAACCGTCAACATTTTATCTTTGAGTCGTCTCAACAGCTCAAGCTCTGGCTTCATTTCATCTTTGATTGAATAATTTTCCAAAGTTGTTTTAATGAAATACTTTAAAGGAATCTGGTCATCACCAATCCCCTCTAATTCAAACTTTCCTTCATAGAACTCCATATTAAAGTCAGATTGTATGTAAGATCCGAGAAGCTTATACATCATGTGACTATCGTTTTCAACATTATGTTCAGACTTAATTTTTTCTATATACCATTTATATTTTCTGTCTGGCATATCATGATAAGCAGAAATACATTTGATCAGTAAGCCCTTCCAATCAAAGCTATTGGAAGTATACCTTTTGGCCATCCCTGAACCGATAAACATGATAGGCAATCTATTTATTTCTTTAAGATTGGAGAAAAAAGATTCTAAGCTGTTACTCATATATCTCCCTCCTTAGCTTTTTAAGTACAATATACCATTAAATGAGTACAGTGTTATAATTTTATTATTTATTGTACTTTACTCATCTAATTAAATTAAAAAGAACCTCACCTGCTCCATAGCCAGTGAGGTCCTTTTACCGATTCTTCCGGATTTAGATTATAATACCAGAATTATTATTTTACTTTTGATTATTTGGCGAGAACAACAGCAACTACCATAGCAGCTACACCCAATATTACCGAAATAGTGAGACCTATAACAGTAAATTTTGTTGTTTTGGCTTCATCTTTAACATCTTTGAAATCGGAACGTAGATCTGACTTCATATCATTTATAGCTGATAAAAGGCGATCTTCACGCTCTTTAGACTCCTGTCTCCATCTGCGATCCTGTTCAAGCATGTCTTCACGATAGCGCTTTTCCCTCTCCTGAGCATCCTTATAATACCTTTCTTCACGCTCACGGGCATCACGGGTTAAGTGGTCAAGGGTCCATTTATTAGACTCATCCATGCTATCACCTTCTTTTCCATTACTATTTTGCGGGTAAGTAAATGCGGTTTGTAAATACCCTTGCCTTATTTCAGCCATTCCTGGGTCGCTTACATTATGTTTAGCCACATCAAAATAAAAAGAATCAATATTCTTTAGAATATCGTCGTTCTCTTGGGCTGAATGACCATTTGACCTCTTAGTTTTTCTTCTCTGCTCCAGATCAATCGGAACGTTATTGAATAAAGGGTCACTCATTTCGATTCCTCGTTTAGAAATTTAGTTACGTGCTTGTTTAAACCCTCAAGATAATTTAGAATACCTTTTTTAGAATCTAGAAGATGTAGCCTCTTCTCTGTAGACCAAAAGCATTTCAATTATAGTTAAATTATTAAGATTCATAAATGATGAAACATCTAGATCTAAATCCATATATGAGCCGTCAACTCTCATAAACCGAAATAAATTTTGATCAGCAGTTACAGATTCTACGTTCATCAATGCATAGGGTGAGATATTATAACTTCTTACTGATGCTAAGTATGCATATTGAAAGTTTTCTCTTAAGGACAGGTAATAAGATTTGTTTTCTACTATGTACTCTTTTAAATCTCCATCTTTATCTTCGTTTGAAATCAATATTTCAATTGCGTCTCCTACAGGAGGTCCATAAATTGAATCTAATACCTCTTCGAGTGGCTGTGAGTTGCTATGAAGTCTAGAAGTCTGATATTGAACAGTCCTCCATAATATATCCATTGTAGATTTTTCTTTTTTTATCTCTTCATTTAGGATAGACAATCCCTCAGTAAGAGACATCACCGCTTTTTCTGATAACATGATTTCTCCTCCTTCCTTCTTTTCTTCTTGATAATACCAATATCCGTGCAAGTTGTAAATTTAAGAAAAGGTACGATACTAACCTCGTACCTTTTCAGCCAAAAAAAGATTCGCATTGCTCAGTATTTTGACGTACTTAGCGTAGCCGTTTTGCTTTTGTTGTCCCAGCCGATCTTAGCACCAATAGATTCTCCCACTGCACGCAGCGGCACAAACGTTTCCCCCTTGATCAACACACCATCTTTGATCTTCTTCCCATTCACAATAACAGTTGCCTTATCCATAGCAGCCTCATCCTCCTTCTGTTTATCGATCTGCCCCAGCTTCACATTCACAGCAGCCTTGAAGAGAGACCAGCCTGTCCATTTGCCGTCATCATACATCAGACGTGGGCATATCTTACCGGACCAGTCAAAGTGGCGCCTCAGCCGATCCACACCCCACCCACGCTCCTCCAACATCTTCGCCACCAGCTCCGTAGCATTCTCCAAGGTCTGAGCGTAGTCGCCTGACTCGCAGATTTCTAAACTGATCGATGTCCGGTTTCCCGAAGTAGCACCGCTGCCGTCTCCAGCATGCCAAGCATTCTCATTGAGCGGAATACATTCAACTGCTTCTTTCTCGTCCACAACAATGTGATAACTGGCCTGACGAACATTGGTAGGGTTAGTGAGCCAGGCACGCTCATTGGCGGCCGAGCTATTGGCATTCCCCGTATTATGAATGGTGATCGTTTTCGGGTTCATAGAAATCCCCGAACGGCGACTATTTGTCGTGGATCTCGGTATGTGGTCTTTACGGTACTGCATTACTATTCATCTCCTTTGCTTACTTCTGGCAACCCAGCCAAACTTGTGAGTAGACTAGTGATTACCGATAATACGACTGTTCCCCCCACTACACGCCAGTCCACTGCTGTGAATACAGTAGTTGCACCGATAACACCAATTGCTACCTGGGCCCCTGTTTTGATAGCTCGAACGCCTGCTGCTTGCCACCATTTATTTGTCATAATTACATTCCCCCTAACTTAATTCCGGCCCATACAGCCGCAACAATAAGTCCAGTCACTCCAGTTAAAGCCGCTCCGTACACGGTACGTTTCAACCACTTTTGGTCCTCGTCATGCTTATTTAAACGCGACAATGCATCTGCTGCATCGCGCTTTGCATCATGAGCAACATCGGCTGTCTTCTTCAGAGCGGATTCGATCTCAACAATTCGAAGAGTCATTTGTTGGACCGCCTGCAATGCTTCCTTGGCTATTTCTCTGACTTCAGCTACGCCTGGAGCCAAAGCAGCCAAAGGTTTCAACGCTTCCTCAATCCGAGCTAGTTGGACCTTTAAATCAACAATCGTGTTCACATCCTGCATGTCATTCACACCTCCTGGTATGGCTTCCATCGTTTTCCCCCATCTCTCTGTTCAGGAAATGTTTCCTGCCCTATTCAATTGTCTTTGTGCATTCTTTTTGTTCTTGAATCTCAATTGCTGCCAGTGCATTCCCAATCTCCAAATCTAAAGCTGTCAGAATCTCTTTTTGATTAAGTGGATGCGAGCTAAGAACCGCAGAGATTACTTGGGTCAATTCTTCAACCGGTTTATTCAAATCCAATTCAACTTGGAGTGTATGTGTCATCTTTGCCAAGACCTTTCCTCCTCTCTATACGAAAATAAGCCCCTTCCAATTAAGGAATAGGGCTTCATGTATTTATTATCTTTTATCTTTGTTACGGAGTGGCTACGGATTTATAGTCACAGAAACAAAAAAAAGAGTCCGTCGATAACGGACCCTCAGAGACTTATTCTATTTAGCAGTAAGTAATGCTTCAGCAATTAGTTTTAGTTCTGCTTCATATTTCGCTATCTCAGCATCATATTCAGAAAGAGACTTTTCCCATTTGGCTATCGCTTCTACATTTTCGCTCTTGCGGACTTCCTCCAATCCTTTTACAACATCATTTCTGCCTTGTACAATAGGTGGGATTATTTTGGTTTTATATTCATTCTGCATTGACTCAAGATATGCTTTTGACTTACCCGAATAGGTATTAGAAACAGGAGATGTCTCTTCTGTACCGACTGGGATAGAATTTTCAGACGTAATAGTAATTATTTTACCACTCACAGATACATCAGCTCCCAATGCTTCAGACAAAGCACGAGCAGGCACGTTTGCCTTGCTATCAATAAGAGCTCCTTTGTCTGATAATTTTTTACCATCTACAATGATTGTGTATTCACCCGTAACCTTTTTTCCAACAAGTGATTTGACCTGATCAGCAAATGCACCGGCCGATGTCGAAAAAACAATACCTATGATAATGCCGCCAGCAATATATGCAACCTTATGTGCAAACTTTTTCATGACTCTACCTCCGTTGGTTCTTTTTTCCTATATTACCCTACGGGGTCGAAGTCGTAAAGGTTCCACCACCAGATGTTTGGTTTTGCGGATTGCCGTGATTGTGGTTAGCTGTAGTCACGGAATGAGTATGAGTATTGAAAGCAGATGTCAGGCTTGAAATTTGCGATTGTAACGATGTTAATTGCGCTTGAAGACCTGTCACACTTGAAATAGTTAATCCTGTTGCACCAGAATTGAACGTTGCTGCCCCGCTAAATGTAACAGCTCCTTGGAGCCTAATTGGATTGCCGGAGTTATTAGAGCCAAGAAATAAATTATTACTAATAATAGAAAGTTGTCCGCTCGATTGATATGAATTAATCTCCCCGACAGAAGATCCGTTCGTGTCCCTCCAAATAATTGCCGCCGCAGTAGCATCTTCAGTAGTAGCGATTTGAATTCGAACTCTATTACCAGCATCATACGAACGAAATCCTTGGGAGTCTTGCTCTATTCGTCTACCAGTTGCTGCCGAACGGATCAATGCCCCAGTAATTGTACCACCATTGATATTTGTTCCTGTTACAGTAGAGGCCGTTATAGAGCCAGAGAAGTTCGCACCTACTGCGGACATAATCCCTCCTGAAGTAACTGTGAACATCCCATTGCCTACATTTATTGATGAACCAACGATTGCCCCGTTTTTAAAGTTGGAGTACTCAATGTTGGCATAGTTAGCGGTTAAGCTATTCGCAATCAAATCGCCCTTCATGTTTAAACGGAAAGGCGCACTATTAAATGACGATGCTCCTGCTGCAATACCGTTTGTATTGATCTGTACAATGTCCTCACCGTTACCGATCAGCATGGAGACAAAGTTACCGAGTTGACCTACTACTTGCTCCGCCACAACTCCCCGTGCTGTGATTGCTGCTCGTATCGATTTCCAGCCATCTGTCGATATCCCTATCCCTTTAGAAGTCAATCTGACTTGTTCCAGAGGATTCGTTTTCTCTTGAGCAAGTATCCCACCTTCTGGTGGATAGATCAGTTCGGTTTTGCTGTTGTTGATGTCAATGACCGCTTGCTTAGCGAATGATTCAAAGACATCCGTCCGGATCTTCCCGTTTGAAAACAGGTTGTTTGTGATATTCTTATTTCGTTCCAGGTCACTGATAATATCATCGTAATCTCTTAAATTAATATTGGAGATCGTCGGTTCAGCATGCTTGTCTAAACTGTATGGATACTCTGTGAGTTCTGTGATTCGGGCTTTTAGGCGGTTCATTCCCATATCAGGGTCAATACACATGACATCATCACCCAAATGAGGCTTGGGTTCGGTGTGATCGATTTTGAACAAGTCTGCTGTCGATATGGTCGCTTCCAATGAAACAACTTCCTGTTCAAGCAACGCTTTACGTGTAGCCCTCAGCAAGTCCTCTGCTTCCTCAATATCCTGTTCGATGATCTCTCCATCGTAAAATGGAACCGAATCACTCGCCCAGTACTGTGCAAAAGGAGATATGAGATAATTGACCGCCAGCTTTCCATTCACAATTGTTCCAGGTACGCTTGATAGTAGACTACGCTCCAGGTCAGTCAATAAGGATGCATCCATACCAATGAATGTCCGACCATCTTTCATCTGTGCATACATTCTAGTGACGAGAGATTCACCTTTGTCCTTGAAGGAGGAGGATACGATATTCTTTTTGAGCCGGTATTGCAATCCGTGATCATTTCCGATTCTCTTCTTGAGGTTGATCACGAAATTGTCGGGTTCTACCTCGCATTCATACATATCAATGATTTTATTCAGGGCTTCAAGACATGTTCCTCTTCCAAAATCCTTAACGTCATGTAGATCAAACGTATCGTGGATAACAAAAGTAAATCTCCCACCTGTAGCTTTTGTAATCAACTCCGTAAGTTCATTGAGATGTACGCCATAAGCTTCATCAATGTACGAGGTATAGGGAAACTTGAAGTCATTAAGCTTGAACATGACATGATTACAATAGATCGAAGCCATGAGTTTACGACCTTCACGGGACCGGCTTCTAGACTGAATAACATAAAATTGGCCACGCTCATCTTGAACGTGGCCTTTGATTGCTATTTTTTCGCGGTAATCATCTGAGGTCATTGGGACCATAAATGTTACCTCATAGTCACTGTTAATACGTCTTCTTCGTTGTATATCTGAACTATCAACCAACGTTCCTACACGTCGGATGTTCTTATCGAATACTTTCATTGTTGGATTAGGCATGATTCACCCCGATCAATACAGGAATTTGTCTCTATGTGTAACACGGATCAGAACGTTTCTACCTGTTTCAGGATCTGTCCATGTGAGATTGTTTTCTCCAAGGTTTAAATCAAAGAAATCTCCTTCAAGTAAATGTGAAGCATTCACTCCATTTTGAGTTATCTTGTACGAATTGGCATCGATAACAACTTGATCACCTGGTTTGAAAGGTCCGGTGAATTCAAGGAATTCCACATGGTACCGACTCCCTTTGGCTACTGCTCCAAAACCGACATTCATGATAGCTCGTTTGGTAATCTCTCGAATGAAATCTGCCTTTGTGCCAGCAGCCACATCCATAACCGCCGCAAACGAAATTTCTCGGACAAAATCCCCTGTCGCTCCCGCATTGACATCCATAACCGCCGAACCCGTCATTTCCATCGTTGCAGCAGCTACGGCAGATCCTGATATGTCAGCAACTGCCCGGCCAAAGACGAATACGGATATTTGGCGGTTAAAGGCCATGCGGTTAAAAGCCCCTCTGTTAAACATGGCCTTCACCCCTTTCAAAAGGAAAAGCCCCCTGACCACTCCAGAGGGCATAATAAAAGCGCACCATTTAGGTACGCCTTACTTTAACGTTATCCTTACTAGTACCGTAGTGTGTGACAATATTCATCATTGACCTCCTATGTGAACACGCGTGATAGTGTGGTTATACCACTCTGGTATAATTTCATTAGGGTATTAGCGTGCGGTACCGTTGTACTTATGCTCATAACAATCGATAGGTTTTTTAAGTTAGTAGTTGGGAAGTTTTTCACTACTGGTGAGAAGTTAGATAATGTTTTGGATGTTGACCTTTGGTATGTCATGTATCCATTTTGGGGGTCAATGACCAATGCGTTAATATATTGAACATAGTTGGCTGTACCTGTCCCACCTGAGTTTGAAACACTAAACCCTGTACCATCTAATACGACTAGGGACTGCCATACATTATTGCTTTTTTGATATGCCAGGTGTAAGTATGATTGGAGATTAGACCCACCCCCGACAGCACCTGTTAACTCAAGGTAGTCGGTTGAGTAAAGAATATTAATTCCAGTTTCGGATAGTGGGTATACCTGATAGAAAGTTTCCGTCCTTGTTGCACCCTGAATAAGTTTGTTACCAGCACCCCATTGAATTACATCAGTTGGATTATATGTCCCCTCAACATCAAATATCTTAACCCCCTTGACAATATTCCCAGGAACCAAATTTGGCTCCCCCGCGACGATAATGTCGCCGCCGTAAATCCCAGGAGGATTCGTTTTGGTATTCACCCCTGGCGTAATTGTCAATGTATCTGTTGTCTGTTCTAGCAAAGTCCCTACAATATCAACTTGATTCGAATTAGAGAAGCTTTTTCCCGCGCGTACATCAGAAGGGTCAGCATTCCCTTTAGCTCTTACTACTCCTGCCAACTTGTTAATTAGGGAATCCCATGATTCTGATGTGGATGCCGATACACCTATGGAGTTGAGCGCGGCAACCACTTCCGCTTTTCGCTCAACTCCAGCTTGAAAAGCCAGTCCAACTGCCTTTTCAGTAGCAGCAACATCTTCTCTGTTCCCGTTTGTTTTGCTCGATAACTGCACTTTACCTTTTTCAGTCAGTGATGCGTCTGGAATGTCCATCTCGCTTACGGATTGGCGAAGTTCTTCTACTTCTTCTCGTGTTGCAACACCCTCATCGATCTTCTCAAAGATATTATTGATCCCAACACGACTCACACTCTCATTCCCCAAAGGTAGGGGCAGTTTTAAACGATTCGTTTCAATTGGCATTATTAATTCCTCCATTTTGTTGTTATTAGGTCTATACGACATAGCTCGTAAGTTGTTAAATGGTCTGAAATCAGACATAAAAATAGCGCTCCATAATTGGAACGCCTGTTACACGATATTTCCGTTTTCGTCCATCTCTGCCACTTCCAATACAGCAGCCACTTTATCCCGGCTACCTACTGGCACTTGCTCCAACTTGATCAAGCCCTTATGAATCATCATTACGTATACAGCTAACATGGTGTCACCCCCTCTCATGAGAGATACGGCCCAACGGATCAGCAGCCTGCCGAGATTATTACGCATCTGGCATCTCGCCAAGCAGCATCATATGAAGTTCCATGAGTGCCAGTTGGTTTGCATTGCTTTCTGCCGCTAACTGATCCACCTGTTTACTGAGTGCTGAACGTGGCTCCTGCGGCGTCTCTGGATCGGTTGGATCAGGATACGTAAACAATGGTTCTATTGTCTCCAGATCAATCCGAGTGATTTGACCACCAGCATCATAATCAGCCGCGTAATCATCGAATTCCAATTGCAACAAGCCTACCGTTTCAGGAACGCGTCCGGCCAATTCTGAATAGAAAGCAAAGTCTTGTTCTGCTGTTGTCTCAGTGACTAGCCCGGACCGTTCACTGGTAACCCATATCACATTTCCGGTTCCTTTTTCGTAATAAACTTTTCTGCCTATCTCCATTGCTGAACCTCCTTAAATATCGAATGCATACCAAGTTAAGTTGTAGTTAGTATGCGTCACATAAATCGGCAATCGAAATCCTGTAGCGCTCACAAAAGCGTATTCCCCTTCAACATAAAACCTATCGCCGTTTGTCATCGTGACGGTGGACATGCCTGAGTAGGCCCCTGATGTCCGTATCGGTCTTTCAGTGTACACGGTACTTTGCGGATATGCACCCGAGCCACTAGTCAATCCCACCGCAGCCTCCATCGTGATGACAATCATCTTAGGTTTGAAAGCTAAACCGTTAACTTCCAATACATAAGCATAAGCCATCTCGGTAGTTGTTTTTCTAAATAGGACAGAGGTGGTCGAGAATGACGATGTACCAGACGCATATCTCACACCCTCGTTTAATGTACCAATAACGCCAAATATATTTACGCCGTTCTTAATATTCGCAGCTAACAAATTTGCACTACCCAATATCGTCATTGCGCTACTATAGTATCCAGCCGCTTTTGTTTGGTTGGTTGTACCTGGAGTTACCGTCCCGCCTGCACCGTTGTTAACCATAGTCCCTGTCCGGTTATTACCTGTTGCGTTACTGAACGTTGCCCCAGCCAGAACCTGCGATACCGCCGCTGTTCCCGTCGCCCGGATCACCCCGGACATCTTAGCAATGAGTGAGTCCCAGGAATCACTTGTGGATGCCGATACACCTATGGAGTTAAGCGCGGCAACCACTTCCGCTTTACGCTCAACCCCATACTGAAAAGCCTCAGCTACTGCCGACTCTGTAGCAGCTACATCATCCCTGTTGCCTGTTGTAGAATTCGAAAGCATGACAATTCCCTGTTCTGTCAAAGATGCAGGAGGTATCACGATATCGCTCAGTCGTTGGTCAAGATCAGCAATGTTTTCCCGAAATGTATCATGATCATGCGCAGTGAAGAATCTTGCTAGCTTTGTTCCTGCTGCCCACGAAACTGCCCCACTCTCAAATCCTCTCGTTACTCCTGTAATCTCGTTTCCAGTTTTCTCTGTATAAAGTACCGTTTCGGCTGATTCATCCGTTCCCAGAGTGATCAGGTTAGGCGCAGGTGGTAGAACAGATCCATCCAGTACCGTAAAACTTGTTTGAGTATCGTCAATGGCTTCTGCCAGCTCTGTTTGCTTGCTGTTGACCGCAGCTGGATACATGGTTTCTAGCATCGTTTATACCTCCCTAGTTCAATCTGATCTCAACTTGACCCGTCAGGAATTTGAAAATGTCATTGTTCAAAATGCTTCGTGGTGTTTCGAGCGTTCCGAAATAATAAAGGTTTCCACCTGTAACAGCATCCCGCAGTCCAAAATGTGTAACTGTGCCCCAATTTGCTGTCGCTACTGCAAAGGCTACATCTGCCGCAGATTTGATGGCCATCTTTTGTATATTGCTCAAGACCCCGGTAACTGGGTGAAACTCTTGAACTGAAATCTGAGCCGGTTCAGCAAAGGTAAGTACCTGCCTGCCGTAACCTCCACCGGACACCTCTTGCCCCGTATCATTCCAGGTCGGATCGGAATTATAGAGAGCGACATATAGCCTGTCTGGGAATGTGAATTTTTCCCCTCTTGCTGTTACATTCAGTTGTTTGGTCGCTAAATATTTACTAATGTTCATCAGATCACCCCTCTAACAAGTATTCATTCTGAATCTTGAACTTTTGAATTGTTGTGGAACCTGTGTTGGTTAAAACAATCACTGGACTTGCTCGCTCATCCCCCAAAGAAATTACTTTGATCTTTTCTGGAGAATGAGTAATAGTTTCTTCCAGCATGTTTTCATCGCTTTCCGGAAAGGGATGTTTGCCCATTTTGATTGGAATTGTCAGTTCCCCGTCGAAAAGAATCTTTTCAATATCAAGAGTACCGGCATATCTTCCGATGTATCTTCTTCCTGGCAAATCGTCGAAAGTGAATACGATATCCCCTTTTTTAGCATTAAAAAGAGCCGCCACTTGGGCGACTCTTCTATGATAGTCAAGGGAAGCATCGTCTGCCATAACGATACACTCCAGGTTAAATACTCTTGGACCGTAGGTGCTACCAAAATCGATCTCTCCATCCCGTCCTGCAATTTCAAGACTGTAGTCCCTCGTCGGTGGCAACACCGGGATGTTGTGCTTCTTCAGGCCAAGCCCAATCTCTCGAAAAGACTTTCCGTCAGCAGTAGCATTGATCATTATCCCTTACCTCCTCTTGCCTGCATCCTCCGCATCAAATTATCGCGTTCACTCCAGAAGACCTTCGCAGTCGATTCGTCCGCGATATAAGTATCTCCTGATTGAATTACGATTTGACTACCGGTTCTCTCCGGATTTACTCCGTTTGAACCTTGTGGAACTGAGAATTCAGGCATTGTGAAGTCTAGTCTGTGCATTCGTATGTTTAGGAGATTAAACAACGAATCCTGTTGTCGGTCATTAAGGATAGCTTCTCCAGCGTGCGCAATAACTGGAACAGCCGCACCACGAGGACCTTTGACTACTCCCCCTTCACTAAAATGCTGGAGTTTACCTGTATCTTTATCGATTCCATATTTCTTACGAATGGCCTCGTTTTGTTCTTGAAGGATTCGCATGGTTTCAGCATCGCCACGAGCTTTAGCTGCATCCCAAGCATCCTTGTTAGCGTTATAGGTGTAAAGATCAATTTCCTTTTGATATGAAGAGTCCTTCGAAGCGGTGCCTGGAGCCAAAGCTCCCCCAGAGACATCAGTAACTCCAAGTGAAGCACTTGCCGCAGCAATCTGATCAAGGCGATTCTGGTATTCTAAAACAAACACATCAAGCATCCCAAGGAGCGTTTCGTTTTTCTCACTCTCCTTCAGTACCTGAATGTTTTTCAGGTTTTCAGCAGATAGTTCAGTATTTGAAGAAAATTCATCAAAGGCTGCTGACAGATTATCGTAATGTGATTTAGCATCTTGGATTTTATCGTCAAAATCTTTTTCGCGAGTTGTTTTTTCCTCTTGCAATGCCGTTTTCTGATCCTCAAGCGCTTGTTTCGCAAGCTTGCGCCCGTGTTCACGATCCATATCCTCGATATCCTTCTGAACCTGTTTCCGCTCTTCAATACCTTCTGGTCCAACAGCAGACTGAAGTTTTTCCAGACGTGCTACTTTCTCCGCACGCAATCTCTCATAGTCATCCTGATCGTTACTTCGCTCCATGGCTTGAATCAGATCATCAATGGCTTTGATTTTGGCCTCTTGAGCCGAAGTGAAAGCATCCTTCTCTGCCTGGATACGTTTAATCTCCTCATCCCTCGCATTGTCCAGTAACTTTTTCTGCTTGGTTACCGATTCGGATACAGCTTTGGTCATTTCGTCCATAAGTTTTTTCTTTAGATCGTAGACCTTCTCATCTGCATCCATCCGTTGATCGCTTCCTACCAGGTAAGAAGCTTGAAGTTTCATATATTCGGCAAGTTCTTGTTCGGTAGTCATTTCACCGATCGCCTTCAAGTGATTAATTCGTTTCTCAGCAGCAGAATAGTACTCCTTATCCAGATCATTACGCTGCTTATATATTTTCTGTTCTAGATCCCATAGCTGTTCAGAAGACATCGTCTTATCAGCTTGCATCTTCAGAAACTCTTGAAGCTCCCACTTCATGATGTCAACTTTTTGAGCACCGGACATTTCCATCTTCGTAGCTTCTTTGGTAATCCACTTTTCCGAGTACTCGTACCTAGACGAAATCAGTTTCTTGGAAGTATCTTGATACATTTTCTCAGCTTCAGCTCGTTGTTCTGCTTTTAGCGTGGTATCGTTTCGCATCCGGTTGTATGCCTCAGCCTGCATTTGATAAATCTCAATCTCAGACTTACCTTGACGTTCCATCTGATCCGTTTGTTTATCAATCCAATTGGTTGAATTTTTAAATTTCAGATCCGTAATCTTGTTCGTCAAGTCATACACTTGTTTAGCTGATTCAACACGCTGTTCCTCAGTTAGAGCAGTATTTTTGAGTTGTCCTTGATAAAACTGAAGCTGCGTCTTGGTCATTTCCATCTCAGAACGGCCTTGTTGACGCATGCGTTCAACACGAGCTTCCATATTGGCCTGTGCGGTATCAAATTGGTCGCTGGCATACTGATCCTTCATGTCTTCTTTCTCGGACTGCACATCCCCGATTTTCTCAGTCAGGCTTCGCCGCTTATTAGTCAACTCATCTGATTTCAGCCCGGATTGTTCGATCATCTGACGCTGCTCCTGCATCAGTTTCTGGATTTCTGTTTTGAGTTTCAACTGCAACTCATATTCAGCTTTGTACTCTTTTGAATCTTTCTTCATATTCTTCTGTCGTAATTCAGATTGTTTCAAAGCCAACTCTTTGTCAGAGACTTTCATATCTTTAATTCCGAGTTTACTCTCCAGTTCCGAAACATCAATATTATAAAGTTCATCACTAATCCGAAGCAGTTCGCTATCAGCAGTGTTTTTTGCATCCTTCAATTGCTTCTGTGTAGGTTGTGTAGTTGTACTGGACTTTTGTGGAGAATAATCAGCCAACACTTTATCTACATACCCTACATCTCCGTATCCGTCACCAGCATAAACTTTGTCATACTTAGCTGAGTAAGCTTTCATATCCGCTAAATTGTATCCACCTGATTTTTTAAACCAGTCAATGATACCAGCGCCCATGTTGTAACCGCCAAGAGCCATGGCGACATCTCCACCTGATTTCTTCAATAGCTCAGAGAGCATCTTCGTACCAGCATCTATACTTTGTTTAACGGTTGAATTGTTCATGCCATTGACTTGCATGACATTAGTAATTCCTTTGGCTCCGAACGAGGATTCACGTTGAATCACAGCGGCAACTAGATACGGATCGACATTAAATTGATTGGCAGCAGCATTAATCTCAGAAGCGTATTTACCGGCATATGCCACTCCGCCAGAGGTTGTTTGAGAAATAGTGGATGTCGGGTAGGCAACATCTGTCGAAAGCCCAGGAATACGAGTTGCTCCGTTGTATTTCGGTGCCCAGTAGCTGCTATTCAAATCCGAAACCTTTAATCCGGATTCCCCCATTTGAATAAACTTGCTATCACCCATATAAATACCAACATGTGAGTTGTCTTTGCCATTCGTATTGAAGAACACAAGATCTCCAACTTGAAGATTTTTCTTTGATACCGCAGTTCCCACTTTAGCTTGTTGAGCTGCGGTACGTGGTACCTGTACTCCGATTGTTTCAAACATCTCCTGCACAAACTGCGAACAATCTGAATAGGCTCGTTGTTTGAAGTCATCAAACGAACCGGTAAATTCACCGCCTATTTTCTTATATCTCATCACACCGGAGTTTGCCAGATCTACAGCAGTGGATAGCATTCTAGTAATATCTGAAGACGGTGACCCGCTTGTTGTTATTTCTGCTTGTGATGATACGAGTTGCGACGGATCGTCGTATCCTTGCTCGTAAAGCTTCTGTTCCTCCAGCAAAGCAGCACGTTTCTGGGCGAGAATATCCAGATATTCTTTGGATGACTTCGCGACGCGTTTTTGCTGAGAATCCAGCTTTTCAAGTGACTTGTTGTAGCCTTCAATCGCCTTCTGTAAGTCCGTCATAATCTCTACGGTTTCTTTTTTGGCCTTGTTATTGTCTTCTACCCCGTAAGTGTCATCTTCCAGAAGCTTAGTCATGGCTTCGATCTGGTCATTACTTAATTGTAGTTGACCAGCATATTTTTTAACGACATCATTTAACTCATTAAGTTTTTGTTTTTTAGCTTCAAGTTGCTCATTTGCCTTTTGTTGAAGAAAATTAGCTATGCCTTGATTCATAAGCTGCGTGCTATTCAATTCAGAAGCATTCTTCTTCTGCTCCTCGGTGATTTCTTTATCAATATCTTTAATTTTCTCGCGCGCTTCAGCAAAGGTTGAGATAGACTCAAACTCTTGTCCATAAAATTGAATTCGTTTTAAACTTTCCATCGCAACGCTTCGTGTTGAATCCCTCTCAGCCTTCAGATCATCAATGGCTTTCTTGATTTTTGCTTGCCTCAATT
The DNA here is from genome assembly GCF_037976585.1 of Paenibacillus sp. FSL k6-2145. Taxonomy (NCBI): domain Bacteria; kingdom Bacillati; phylum Bacillota; class Bacilli; order Caryophanales; family Paenibacillaceae; genus Paenibacillus; species Paenibacillus sp. FSL k6-2145. Next base: position 6,281,962 of record NZ_CP150267.1, read on the forward strand.
TTTCTAGAATTTGACCTTCAAATATCCAACCATCCGTTGTTTTTCGTATCTGAGAAGCTAATTCAGGATATTTCAAAATCAAGTCTGCTACAGCAGATGCACTTAAAGACTGTCCTTTGGAGAGTGTGTCCGCAACTTGATTCAGCTCAGAAACAGAAGAAATACTCGCTTGAACGGATTCTCTCAAAGCCTTGGTCTGCTCAACCAGTTTTTCGGTCAGTTCTTCAATCGTATCCGAAGCCTTACCGTTTATTCCGGCTAAAGCATCTGACTCCTTTTGAGCTTCAACAGATTCAACTGTCATTTGTTGCATCTGAACATTCGCATCACTTAATGATGCTTCAAGTTCGCGATTTTTGGTCTCTAAAGAGCCCAGTTTCAATTGTAAATTCTCCAGTTGGTTGGATGATTCGACCACGCTTTTGAAACTGAAAATGTTCTTCATAAACTCCACACCGCCAGCGATCAAACTATTTTCAAGAGTCTCTATCTTCTCCTTCGTTTTTTCAATAGCTGTGATGTTTTCATTCATTTGGTTCTGTAAACCGTTTTTCTGATCTTCTAATACAGCTTTTCTGGCTTCCCTTTGCTTATCAATGAGCGAATTAAGCGCAGAAATTTGTGTTTGAGTCGCCTCATCCGTGAACCCCGCTGCTTCAAGCTGTGCCAATCCTTCTTTACCTATAGTCATCGCCAGAGCCTTAGATATCTCTTCCAGTTGACGTTTCGCCTGTTCCTGTTTACTTGTGGATAGCGTTCCGCCATCAATCATCGCTTTTAAGGAATTATGAGCGTTGACCATCTTCGGCAACAAATCAATCTGACGTTGATACTGACTAATCATTTGTTGACTCGCTGAATCGTTGTCCTTCATCATCTGAATCCGATCACGTTCTGCTTTTTCGGCTTCCCCACTTTTCATCGCAAAAATAGCAATAGCTCCGACCAGCAGAGATAGTCCCGCAGTTGCCGCCGCCATGGTCACCGTAGCAGCAGCCTGTGCCCTGCTCAATGCACCGGTTGCCACTGTTGCCGTGGTGGTCGCTACAGCTTGTGCTTCCCTTGCGGCAGTCTGTTGAACTGTGGAGATAGTTACACCTTCGCTGGAAACGATATTAACCGTATTTGCTGCTGAATTAACTGCTGTTGCAGTTGTACTTGCGACCGTTGAAACAGTTTCTTGCGCTTTGGCAGCATTCAGTACTTGAATTGCCGCAATTACAGACGTAATCGGACCGCTGAGGGCTTTATATGCCAGCAACAAACCGCTCAACCCTGCGGCGGCTGCGTATACTCCTGTAGGGATTTTTGTTAGGCCGATTAAAAGTTGGTCAATTCCGTCTAATACATCTTTAATCATCTGGCGCAATCCATCTTCGCCAGCAGTGTTAAAGATTTCAAGTAGTGAAGTTCTGGTTTGAGCTGCCTTGCGTTGGATCGTATCCATTTGAACGGTCAGATACTGCATTGTAGATCCGGAAGAGCCAACAGACGCAGCAGTTCCCAGCAAGATATCCCCCACGTTAAGCGATGCGGCAAGTTTTGCATACTGGTATACCCCACGAGAAATATCCGCATAGGATTGTGTGAGGTCATAGTTTTTGTCTGTCACCTGAATGGACAAATCTAATAGGATGTCCTCGGCCTTCCGCCACTGTTCTACCCCATCAACAACTTCCTTGGTTTTCACACCAAGTCGTTCAATCTCATCCACCGCTTTATCCGTCCGTATTGTACCAAGGACCGTTTTCCACATGTTACCCAAGTTCTCCCCGGATAAGGCAGTGTTCCGCACACCTGAGGAAATCAGACCGTTCATTACATCGAATGATACGCCTGTTTCAGCGGCTATTTTACCAGTACGTTGGAATGCAGCCCCAAGATCACGCGCCGGTGCCATTGTATCGTGTGCAACCTTAGACCAGGAGTCTAAGACCCTGTTACCAATAACCATAGCTTCATTGGCATTGGTGATATGAACTCCATATTGAGACATTACAGATTCCATGGACTTGGTAGCGTCCTCAAGCTCAACCATGTCCACCGTGGACAACTTGGTAGATTGACGCACAAGCTCTTGAACAACGTTAACATCTTTGTACATCCGGCCCCAGAGACGAGCTGATTCCGTAACATCCAGAATGTTTGATCCAAGTTCATGGGCCGTTTGAATGAAAGCTTTCGTCTCACGGTTGAGCTTTTGTGTATCCATAACCATCTTGTTCGTTCCATCTTCAAAATGAACAAAATAGTGTTCGTTGGTCTGGACGTACCCCGCCATGTTGGATTCAATATCCACCAAGCCCTCTTTCATGGCTTGAGTGACTTCATGCATTGCCTTGTACATCGTGTGGAATACGACTGCGTGTGTAGCCATGTCACCTAAGCTACCAATCCAACTTTTAGAGACGGCATCCATTGTGGACCCCATCCGTTTGGTTTGCTGTTCAGTTTGAGACAAAGCTTGTCGAATCCGCTGTTCCTCTTGCAACACTTTTTCCCGGAGAGCTTCTTCTTTTCGCTGGCGTTCTGTAAGAGCAACACGTATCTTCTGTTCCTCTTGCAGAACACGTTCCCGCGTGCGCTCGTCTGTACCCGTACCGGTTGCTTTCGCAGCCTCTTGTCCCGATTTAACTGAACGATTTTGAAGAATCTGCATCTTTTGTTGATGCTCACGTTCAGACTGCTCAATCTGTTGATTTCTTCTCTTAATCAAGGCTTGTTGCGCCTGCATTTTAGTATCTATCAAGCGGTTAGTTTGCTCGATCTGTTGAGCCCTGGCACCGAGCAAAGCAGTTTGAGCAAGTTTTTGCTTTTGTTGAGCTTCATATTCGGCTATTATCTTCTGACGGCGCTGATCCGAGGTTAAAGCCATTTTATCCATTGCTGAAGTTATATTCTTGTATGATTTCTCAGCGGTTGATAGTTCAGCATTCAAGACCTTAAATGCATCTGCGTTTCCTCGCGCTCCAGTATCGATGTTTTTGAAAGACTGCAGGACTTTGCCTGTATCTAGATTAATCCGCGCAGCAACGACATCTCTATTTGTACCTTCTGCCATATTGCCTCCTTCCTACCTTGGCTGGAAGAAACCAAGATCGGATAAGTATTTTGCTTTCTTCGGCTTTTTGTTTTCAACCGAACCGCCATGAAGAGTAATTTCGAATTCACGAGACCGTTGTTTTTCATTCATCAGTGCTCGGATTTTAGGTATGGTCATATTAGGCCACTCTGTATCAGATATTCCATTGCTGATACAGAGTGCCCATAGCCCCATCCAGTCCGTTCCTGGTTGATCTACTTCAACATCCCCCGAATCCTCATCATCGTCATCGGAATCAGTATCTGGAGGAAAAGACTCCTTATAGAAATCGGTCCAAAACATCATCCAATGCCTGGATGCCCTCCATGTCCACTTGCTCATATTCTTCATCCGTTAGACCCTCAACAAAGATCAGATCGAACGCTTTTTGATACGCCTGCTCAATAGATGGACAATCAATGGCTGGAATATCCTGCTCACCAACTTGCGTTGCTTCAATGGGATCACGTCCAATTACATAACTAAAACGAATACCCCTGAGGTTCTTCGCATGCTGCCGTACTTCCCGGATCAACTTTATTGTCCCGACCTTGATAGTCTTTTGGATACCTTCAGCCAAACGTACGGTGCTGCCAATGTTTAAAGTCTGGTCCAACGTTTTCTCTTCTTGGGTTTCAACTGCTTGTTCAATTTCGCTCATGTTCATTCTCCTTTTAATTGAAAAGTGGTTTTTACCAAAAAAAGAACCCCACCGATTACCGGCAGGGTTGAGTGTGATGGTTTAAATTCCGAACTTGATAGTCATTGCATGACCATTCGGGTTATCTGGTGTGCGCTCAGGCTCCATGACTTGCAGATCCATGGTGGAGGTATTGGCTTTCTTACGCTCCTGTGATACATCAAGCGTACCACCGCCCAAGGCTTTGTAAATAGTGAGCTGACATTGAATCTCGTTGTTCGTTTTATCATCGATCAGTTTAAATCTGTGCGTGAATTTGAACGCTGTTGGGCGACGAGTTCCATCGAATGAAGTTTCTGTTCCTTGGTTAGACCACTTGTAGGTAACAAGAAGCTCTTTATCATTATTTGCCATGGTAGATTCAATCACTCCCTCAGCAGTGATCGTGTATTGTTGATCGGTCGGCGTTGATGCAACACGGGTAAGTTGAGTCAATGCATCGGTATCCGGGTCCTTGAGATAGACCTCGTCACTGTCCGCTACCAAGGTTTCTCCGAAGGCTAGTTTGTATTCGCCATTCTTCAGAAAGGCTGTTTCTGTTTCGTCAAACACAATTTCTTTCTTCTCTGTTTTACCACCTTGAGACATATCAGCGATTGCCGCGGAGTAACGTGGTACTTCAATGCTAACTTTGTCTTGTAGATCCCCTGCTGTGTAATGGAATGCATATCCACTGTCCCCGCCCATGACGGCCTGCCAGTCAAATTGCAGTTGTAACGTAACCTTTGTTACCTTGTCCTCAACGTACTTAATTGTGTTATCCAAATTACGGGCTACGATTGTTCCTACGCCATCAAAAACGAGTGGTCTCATATTTTATCCTCCTTGGGTATAGAGTTGATTAGACAAGCTCCCAGAGCCGTGCATCAATCTCTTCAATTCGTTTGTATTCCTTCGTGTTTTCATATCCTTCAATCGGTTCCTTGCCATCCATCAATCCGAGTTTTTGTGCAAGACGAATCTTTTCTCGGATCAACTTCTCTAGCTCAGGAAATTCTTCCTTAAGTTCCGGTTTGTTATCTGTTACTTCAGTTTGTTTTTCAGACATATCCTCACCTCAATTCATCCGGAGATAATCAACATCAAAAATGGCCTTATATCCTTTGACACCTTGTATGCCTGTTGCAAAATCAGCATCATAAGTCAGTACACAAAGGTATGTCGCCCAACCTGGCATCGTTATCCGTTTATCGTGCAAAATACGAAAAGCTCGTTCAAAGAGCAGCTTCGCCGCATAACCAGTACCAGCATAAAAATCTAAGCAAAACTTTCCTTCGAAGACTAATTGATTTGGAGAAAAGCGCCCTGGCATCACATATTGGCAGATATGAGGAACCGTTTCATGACTTACAGTGATTTCAGGTTCCATCCCCTTTGTCAATCTCTTCGCTACCTCCACGGAAGGTGAAGATGAGTCAAGCTCAAGTAACTCCATGAGTTCGGTATCACCTTTAAGCGCGTGCTGAACTGCATCCAACAATTGAAGACTCAATCTCTCACCTCCCTGAAGTAACGATGATATGGAAACTCTGTAAGAACACGACTAATTCCGTTTAATATCCGATCACGATTGGATTCCAGAGCTATACGCATGAAATAAGTAGGAGGAGTGGCTTTGAACGAAGGATCAAGGTCCCCACGTTCTGCCAACTCCTCCAAATCTACACCCGCGTATCCGCCTTTGGACTTTTTAATTGTGCCATCGATAGCTCGGTAAGTACCTCTACCCCGGCCTACAACAACTCGGCTACCCTTTGACCTCAACTTGTTCCACGCCTCACTGTTCATGTAGCTGACTAAACCCGGGTTTTGGCTCGGTCCAGCCATAAGTGAGCCTTTACCGAATTGCTCAAGCCAAGCTTGCCAGTAATCTGCAGTGATGTCTCCTGATATCATCTGGTTCGCAAGCACAGTCATGTGCATTGCCAGGCTTTCTCTGACAGCCGGATAATACCTGATACCAGTCTTTGCAGTAAGCATAATGATTTTCGTTTGACCTGTAATTTCAACAGCCAGCTTATTTTCCAAGTCCTTCGCTGCACGTTCAGCGTCATATCCAGCAATCATCGCCTGTCCTCGCACAACTGAATGTGCAGCAGATTCGGATACTTGATGAGATCCACCACATCCACTTGATATTTCTTGCCAGCAATCACGATGCGGTCTGGACTTACCAATGCTGGGTCACTCGGTTCCCTGACATCAACATTAGTCTGCGATAGAAGAACCAGTGAAGTTGTCGGTAAAAGACCAGGATCTTCTTGCTTGAGCTGAGCAGACACTTGTTGAGCAAACCCAATAACTTCAGCGGCAACAGGTACAAACTCAGGTTTGCCCTTTGGATTGTCATTCGCATCGTACTCCTGCATGTACCTTTGGACTTCGATGGTAACGTTCGTTTTGATTAAAGAACAGTATTTGTCAGTATCAACCGTATTTCGAAGTGTCTGGACTAAGAATGAATCATCTGTCCGAACCAAAGAACCCCTTTCAACCAGTGAATCAGGTGAAAAGAGTCCATTGTACACGTATTCTTTGCCCATTACAGTCGTTGCTTTTGTTTCACGAGACAGAATGACCGATTCCTCTTTTTCATCAACTGTACAAGCAGTGTGACGGTGAGAGAACTCATAGAACATTTACCTTCACCTACCTAAATGAACGGAGTTCGAACTCTGACAACAAATCGGCAATCTCCGGTGTGATCATGTTATTTCCAAAATACTCAATGCTGTAATCGAAATCCTTCTTCGACTTTACATTAGAGTTAGGATTAGTAGCCATCTGTCCAATAAGCAATCCGCAAGCCACCTTCACTTTATCCGGTATGATTTCCCAACCACTCGTGTAACTCACTTCCACCTCTTTGTATGGAGAACCAAAAGGAGATTGTCCGCACCACACTGAACCGATTTCCTTGTCCACATCAATAATGTTCAGGTTATCGATCGGTTCGAATTCAGGAGAACCAAAGAAGTTTCCGAATGCACCCTGTGTCGGCCTCCCTTTTGCACTCAGCAGATCAAGTACAGGATAATACGACAAGTGCCCCCGCTGAGAATCAGTGAGGGGTATTCGTTCAGTGTATGTCTTTACTCCAATCTCTCGCTTGCATCTGCCGTCAATGATTGCTGATGCACGAATGATCAAAGGTTCTGTTAGTTTGACACCGGCAGGAACATAATCGATATCGGTAACTTCGAGGTAACGGCTCATTTCGCATAACCAGCTTTAATGAGCGTATTTCCTAGTGCGATTGGAACAAATGTCTTTCCTTCCTGGAATGTCACAATCCCACTGTTGAAATGGATAGAATGCGAGCCTTTACACTGGCTTGGCGTGCCGATCAAAGTCAATTCAACAACATCCGGTTTATCTTCTTTTGGCGCTTCAACAACCTTGCTGGATATAAAAGCTTCTCGTGCTTCATTCAGCACGTTATTCCCAACTTCGAATTGACTCGGTTCAGCACCATCAGTTGCTGCCAATAATTCAGCTTCTTTGATGGCACTCTGGAAAGCTTCAACAGCAGCGATTGGATACTGCCCCGGATCATCTCCGGCTTTCGTTTGGGATAACAGTTGAATAGCAGCAGAAATAGCATCCTTCAATCTGTCCAAATTCGATTTTGCCACGAAGTCATTCTCCTTTCTGCAAGACGGCCCTTCTGGGCCGCCTTGAACTTGATTAACCTACAGCAGCAATTGTAGGACGCTCGATAGTTCCGTACGCGTGAGCGTAACTTGGACCTTTGGCAACCGGCGCACCATATTTCACCCCAACGTATTGTTCAAGCAAGTTGCTTGTTGTTCCAAGTTCGAACAGGAACATGCCTTTCTCTCCAACATAGTGATACTCAATCATGGATTCGGTAACAATGGCGATACCGTAATCCGTATTGCCTGTGTTAGTCTCGTTTGCTTTAGAAGGCATAAACGGCTCAGGGATGATCGGTAACAAACCAGCCGCTGTCATGATAGTGGGAACCTCAAGACCCGCCACAACTGTTTTACCAAACGGATCAGACATTTTTCCGCTTTCTACAGCCAAACGCACTTCCTCAGTCATGTGATAATGACCGATTGGGTGAATGTAGATCGCTGTCGGTAGTACTTCATATTTCTCGCTTCCTACCATTGCGGCAACTTTTGCGCGAATAGCAGCAACAATCGATGCTCCAACACCTACTGTGAACGTATTTGTGATCTGACTTGGAATGCCCATGTATTGTCTAGTGGTAGGAACAGCCAATGCAGTGTCATTTCCACGCCATAGAGCTTTACCATGTGTCAATGCAATACCATTTAGCATGTCATCGAGATCCTTCGCTTTCAGTTCCGGGAAGTTATTTTGCTGTTGTCCGAGAGTAACATCGTAATGCCCGAAGTTGACCTGATTCGTTAAAGCCTTGATCTTCACACCATGTGGCGTACGATCATTGCTTGTTGCTGTAGCCGATGGATTACGAGGATCGATGAAATCACCGCCGTTTACAGTGTTTTGTTCATAGTACGTTGAGATATCACCTGTAGCTGGTACGTAATTGATTCGTCCATCCAACACCGACTTCCGGCGAAGAATGTCTGTAATTTCTTTTTGATAATCATCCGTAATCAGAGCACCTGGTCCTTGGAATTGAGTTGCTGCTGCGATATCAACGAATTGAGCTTGCCCTACGCGGCTGTTCATATATTACACGCTCTCTTTCTGGGCAAATTGTGCTTTTGCCTGCATTTTTAATTTGAATGATTCAGAGGACGAAAGGTTCAGGGCATCAACTGAAGCACAGAAGGTTTTATAATCAGTCCCATCTTCGCTTCCAGAAAGGTTAGCGCCGTATTTGGAGAGCAATGAAGTAGCGCTAATTGTTTTTCGTTCTGGTTCACCCGGAGGTGTAGCTGCAGCTTTCAACTCTTTTAATTCTTTCTCCAATGCAGTTGCTTTGTCTTGAGCTGCTTTCAGATCAGCAGCGGCTTGTTCCTCTGCCGTCTTTTGCTCATCCTCTTCCTTCGATGCCTTCATATTTGTAACTTCGGTTTTAATAGACCCGACCTCTGTCACAACACTTTGCACACTGGCTGTAATCGTCGCCATACTTTCTTGTAATGTCTTCATAGCATCTTCCATCGCTTTCGCTTGTTCCGGTGTCATTTCGACATCCCCCTGTCCTTTTGTTGTATTTCGAGCTGCAAAGCTCGTTGTTTTATATGCAGCGGCATCAGCGAATAAGATTGCTGCCCCCGTTCCGCAAAACTCGATCACATCAAGCACGTTCTCGTCATCGGATGCATTCTGTACAGATGCTTCCATTTCAAGAGATGCGCCGAATTGATATTCACTCCAGTTGTATTCCTTAGCCAGCCCGTTGTAATAACGAATGGTTGCAACCACGTCCGGAAAGTCTTTGCCATAGATAAAACCCTCTATCCATGCATATCCATCCATGCTCCGTGATGCTTTTTCGATGAAGGCCACCTTAAAACGAGGCTCGTGGTCTGCCATTCCGTTTACATAATCAATGTTGAGAGCCATACCTACAAACGTTTGTAAGTACTGATCGCATACGCTTGATGAAATTCTGATCTTCTTTCCTCCAGCACCGTGCGGTGATCCATCGCTCGGCTGATCAACAGCAAATAGCGCACACTTGAAAGGGACTTTGTTCGGATGCCCACTTTCATCAGACAATTTAAAGTCCTGTACACGCATTCGTTGATTACTCATTTTCAATGTTTTGAGCATTTAACTTCTCACCCCCTCCCACGGAATTGGAGCTCTCGCTCACTATCTCTCTTTGAAAAACAAAAAAACACCGGCTCATTTAAGCGGTGTTAAGGTTCATCCTCTTCAGTTGTGTTTGGTGGAGGGTCACTGGTGGGTTCTTTGGATTGCGGTTGTCCTCCGGCGGGGTCATTCAGGTTTACTACAGTTGTCTTGCCCGGAACAAGCAATACCTCACCGTGACCGTTAGGCAATGCCTTCTTGGCTTGTTCATCACGAACCTCATCCGGTGTTATGACTCGACGATCCAAATAGATTGCATCAATATCCGCCTTGAGCTTTCGATCTTTCAAGGAAGTTTCATAATGGAATTTGAATTCAAGAACGCCACCCATTCCAAAAATACCGTCAATGATATGATTGTTTATATGTTCGACAATATTCTCAGATATAGATTGGACGGTATCCTCAGTGTCTTCATCCTCGCTATCGGCTGTGCTTCTATTAACATCCTTGGTCTGTCCAAGCTTTTTGGGCGATATATCAAAGGAGATAGCCACGATTTCAATCAAGAAACGCTGCCATTCAAGGAACAATGCTTTGTCATCGGTAGCCCCAAGATCAAGAACACTTGGATTCTCGCCCCCTATGATCGGATCAACTCCTCTACCCATGACTTCATTTTCCCAATAAGAGCGAAATGCTTTCACCGCTTCAGCATTTGCATTTTTACCAAGGTTGATCAGCTTACGCCTTCCTGCATTAGATGTTTGTTTCCCTGCTGATCGATGAGCTGAAATAAACATCTCAACCGATTCCCACACTATCTCAAGTGGAGAAAGGCCAAATGGTGTATTGCTCCTTGGATTCATACGTATATACATAAGTTCAGAAGATTTCAGATGGATATGTTGACCGTTAACCCTCTGAGCATACCTGTACGAAGTCGATTTACCATCCCATTCCGGATACAAGTCTACAGAGAACGAATCAACAGGATACATCCTAAACGGCCTGAGTGGATCTCCTGCCCGAAGAATCTCAGATGAACCCGCACTGCAAACAAGCATGTCCTCCACAAGCTGCTCAATCCACGAACGGAATGAGTCACCTGGGTTTGGCTTCAATAGAGATCGTTCAATGATCTTGCATAACTCGCGATACTTCTCGCTCTTATTCTCATCAATAGTTGTCACAGACCAGTTCAGCTTTGTAATTCCGTTCTTGATAACGTTGATTGCCCTTCTCGGGATCGGTGACTCCGAAAGCTTCCTCAAATTCGTTGGAGTCCGTTTAGGTGCTGGCTGGTTATTACCTTTACGCATCATAACTCCGTAAGGCAAAGGATAACTCTCTGTCATTCTATCAGGTTCTTTTTTCGTTCTTCCTGCTTCAAGCCAGCCTATAAACCATGATCTTACACCCAATTATTTTCCTCCTTTCTTAATAGAATAGGCATGAAAAAAATGTAGATTGGTAATACTTACATTGAGAGGAGGTGATACAGATGACTGAAAATGAACTAATGTATCTGTTACTAACTGACTATTCAGCTTTCTTAAAACTCACTGAAGAATATCTTAAGGGTCTTGAGATAGCTGAATGGTTGGACTTGTAGTAGAACAAAGAGAGAAGGTCAGGAAAATTTTCCTGCCTTCTCTCTTTTGTCATACTTCTATGGATTAATAATATCAGCTAAACAATACACATCTACTACGGATATTTGTCAAACTAAATTAATCAAACAGTAGGATTTACCCATTACGTTTTTATACTGCAAGAATAATTTTGGATCTTCTGATTAATTGATCATATGCCTTACAAATGTCATTACAAGTTTGATGGATTGAATCTAGAACTCTTTGATAACGTCCTGGATTTGTCTCTTCCCATTCCTGTGGAATGCTTGCATATGCTGTATCAGATTCTGCCCAAGTGTTTTTTGCTATTAGGTACAAAAACCTCTCAATGCTGTTTGATAATTCAACCCTTATACCTTCCAGTTCCGGATTAACGAATTCTAACTCTGGATTGTCTCCTTCGTAATGAAAGTTTTTAAGATCATTAATGTGCTCTCTTTTAAACGAGCCTGAGAAGTTATTATCTCTTATAAACTGAATAGAACCACCGATTGGTAGATACACTTTTATTTTCAGATATACAGCTCTATCCAAAGCAACGTGACTATCCGTATATTCAAATCCCTTTTCTGGTACGCTTGAATTCTGAATGTTATCTTCCTTCACAACGTGATTCCTGAGGAATCCCAATTCCTCTATTTTTTTGCGAACTTGGTTACTGAACGTACCGAGAGCAGCAGTATAATCTTGACGAGAACTATCATATCTACCTGAAGAAATCCCTAACAAGTCGGATGGTAAGTGTAGATCACTGTTATCAGACGGCGATACAAAATATACTCTTTCAACACCAATGCCACCGATAAAGAGTCCTGTTTCAAAAATAACATTATCTCTTACAGTCGATTTTTCCTGTTTTCTAATTTGCGTAACGTCATCTGGTCCAAAAACAAATATTGCGAAATCAGTTAAATGTACTTGCCTTATCAAGCTGCTTAATGCAGTCGTGGATAATTCAAATACACCTTGTGTCCACACTGTGCATTCGGCATCATACTCCAAGTTTTCTTGTATAGCATATGCTATTTTTCTTGTTTCTACAGAAGAACCAATAAATATTTTTGGTTTCATAACTTTGCCTCCAAGGATTACATACTATAACAAAGTATACAATCCCTCCATAAAATCTTCCACAAAAATTACATATATCACCCAAAAATAAAGATATCCGCTTCATATCTCCGCAAAGGTCAAAACAAATGCATCTACTCATAAAGAGAAGGCAGGAATTTTCCCTGCCTTCTTTCTTCTGTCAAACTACTATTGATTTAAATATCATTTTATTGCTTTGTCTTTAGTGCGGATTTCTTTTAGGGCAAAAGGTAAGGACATTCGAGTTTACTGGGGCATTTATTACAAATCCACAACCCCTTCACAGTTGGCTTACCACATTTGCAATGAGCAGTTCCATCATTTAAAACTACCCGAGTTTCGTCTAAATCAATTTAATACTTTGAATCCTTTCTCGCTCATTTAATACATCACCTAACATAATGTCTTCAACAAACCTTATCTCAAATTGTAACAAAATTTAACATTAATTTCATTGAAGTGTGTTAAAATTTCAATATATCTCTTTGAGGAGGAATAATATATGTCTGATTTTTTCGAACATAATAAAGATTTCAGGGAGTCTGATTTACCGCAATGGGAAAATCTTATCAATTCCGTAGCCGGAACACCAGTACCAGAGGAAACAGTATTCACAGACCTAGAAGATATTAAGAGAATACTTAAAGAAATTTCAAAAAGTGACGCTAGCAACCATACATTCATGCCTGACGGTGGCGGAGTAGATCTTGTAGGTTGTTCAGACTCAAATGAGAAAGGTTGCATTGAGTTAGATTTTGACGCAATGACACATGTTATCAAACCAAAGAAACTCGTCTTGGAGCATTTCCCTGACGTTTCTTCGGAATGGTCTTACTTTAACTTAATTGCTGATGAATTAAAACCTAGTGGGATTTACGAAAATAATGATAGGTACTACGAAGAAGTATTAGAACTATCTCCCGGCAAATATATTGACAGGAAATACTCTGAAATAGGAGAGTACCAAGGGAAAACCCTTCCCGATGAATCAAGGGTAGTATTACGATACTTTAAAGGCAGTTTCGTAATTTTCGCAAAAGCATCCATTTACAATCTCGCTGATGTACTGGACGCATACAATGCTACACACGAAAAACTTGGAAAAGAAGGATTCAGAAACAAAATTCATAAAATCTCCAAAGGACTTAAAGATAAAGGTATCCAATAATCTTGTAAAACAAGGGCCGCTCTGGATAGCCCTTGTTTTCTTATTTTTTTCAATTAACTTTTTAGTTCAGGTTTAGCCAAACGCAAATCCAATTTCATTCTCTATATTAGCAAATGCAAGTACAAACCCGTCCGCTCTGTCTGGAGATTGTAACCCTCTCTTCTTCATATCTTCTTTCTTCTCCAAATAAATCCTACCGTTACTGCCCATTCTCCATTTACGAGATGTCAGTTGTGTTACCAACTTCTCGTCATCAGGGAGTTCAAGAACACCAGGAACTCCAAGCATAAAATTACTCATATTCTCTTCCAACAAAGATTTAATGTGACCCCACATTTCAGACCCGAGATTTCCATAATGCGAATCGTCGGCAGATGAACCGTTATTCACTCCAATGATTGTATAACCTAAGCTTTTCTCGTCATTGATCTCATTCAGCCGATCCGTCACAGCTCCACCTATACCGCTATCATCGACTCTGATCTCTACTTCATCCACTTCAGCATGTTTAGATTTGATGTCATCAACGATTCGCAAAACCCAACCGGTAGTTGTCATCGTATCCTGCTTGTGATGAAAATGACTCTTAACAACTTTCCCACCAATCTGTCCGTATATGGTTGTCTCATCATCACCAAAGCGAGCAACGTCAACGCCAACAGTAAGTTTATGACCAACAGATTCAATCTTGACCTCATTCTTTGCGAATTCAGCCGCCTCTAACGCGATGAATGTATCCGACTCTCCTCGCGGGAATTCTCCTTCAACGCGGACACGCCATACATCAGATCCCTTCCCATACTTACGTTCAAGCATGGCTATATTCTCTTTACTTGTCCGGGGACTGTTTAGACAGGAAACTTTGTGTGTCTTGTAATCTGCCCGGTCCCTGTTGTGAGAATCATAAAAGACACCGATGGTACGAGTCGGGTTTCCACACATGAGCAGCTTATTGAATTCACCCGAGAGCGTACCCAGGATAGCTTCCATGATACGATCCTCAACCCCGGATGCTTCGTCCACTATGAACAACATGTAATCTTCGTGGAAACCCTGCATGTTCTCGGGCTTAGTAGCTGTCCGGGCTGTAGCAAACCAGCGTTCCTCGTAATTACGCATGTATATCTTTGTCTTTGTCCATTTAAGAATACTTTTTAGAACCGGACTTTTCTCTTTCCACTTGCTAATTTCAGCCCACAGCACGTCATGAAGTTGTTGACGTGTCGGCGCTGTACAAATAACCTTTGGATATGGAAAGCATGTGAGAAACCATAGTGCAGTAGCAGCTTCTAACCCTGTTTTTCCAACTCCTTGTCCTGATCGGACTGAGACACGTGGACTACCGGCTATATCCATCAATACTTTAGCTTGCCATTCATCCGGCGTAAACTTTAACATTTCAACACAAAAAAGTACCGGATTTCTCCGGTACTCAGGGATTCGCAACTTGAAAAAGGCTATTCTATTAGATCTGAAATTGTTCCTAGAACTTATCACCTTGAGCTCACACCACTTTCTAGGTAGTAATAACAAAGGCATTCAGTACTTTCGTTCGTGATAACTTTTATCAATCAAATTTTGATTCTTCTTGTTTAAGATTAAGTAGTTCTTTTAGTTCATTTAATATCTTTTTCTTCTTTTTCTGTAAATTAAACAATGAAATTTGTTTTATATCTTCTTCTAGTTCAACAGCATGACTTCTATTTCCACTTTCACTCTTGTCAAGTTCCATTAATTGAGTATTACAATTTTTTATCTGAATTTGTACTGAAGCTAATTCTAAATACAAAGCGCCTACACGCTCTTCTTTTGACTTTTTGTATGATTTAAATTCCTCGTCTAAAATGATATGAAAATTTTCGTAATTAAACTTATGATTTGTCATTGTTTCATGCACTTCTTCAATTACATCATCATTCACATGCCAATCATCAGAATACTTAATTGTATGTTTTAAAAATGATTCGGTAGTATACATCATGAATTGTTGTTTAGTTCTCTCAAAGAACTCATTAATTAGTTCTTTTCTAGGCACCTTCTTACCTTTATTATTTTCTCTCCAATCTTCTTTTACGTCATCTGTGATAAACACGACAGGTTTTTTTTCGATTTTCGCCTTATCAATAATTTGTTTCCATAGTATCAAATCACCATATTCATTTTTAATAGTGGTTTCACCATAAATTTTAAATTCGCCCTGCTTATCCTGTAAATCTTTGTAACCTGGAGGGATATTTAATTTATATCTTTCTTCGCCTTCTAGATAAATTTCATCTAATTCCTCTTTTGAATAAGAACTTCCGATTGTTCTGGATATACGCTTAAAAGTCTCAAGCACCTCATCTTCTTCATAAAAATTAGGGTTATCTGAATTGTCTTTCTCTATATCTTTTTTTAACTCTTCAAAGAAAGTATCAATTCTTGTCTTTATATTCTCTGTATCAAACTTCCTAAAAGATTTCTTTATCGAATTCAAGTTATCATCAATTTCTTTCTTAGCTTTGTCTTTTGCTTTGTCAATTGCTGACAAATGATTTTTATATTCCTCCTCTTGTTCATGAATCTTGATTGATCTATTATACAAAAACTCTAATGCAACTTGATGAGGTACCCATAATTTATCCCCCATTTTATCTAAAACCTTCAATAATTGACCTCTAGTAGAATTTGTATATTTATATAAACTCAATAGAACATTAGTATCAGTAACAAATATAGCTCTATCCCATAAATCTTTTTTTTCATTTTCAGATTTAGGTAATAATATTTTCAATAATTCCTCCATACTCTAATTCTCCCTTTGAAGTTGTTCCCACAATTATACAAAGATAATTAATCTCCTGCAATATATCAAATTAAAACTAAAATTAATAAACTATGCCATGTTACTTCACATCCCCTGCCTTAACAAACTTTATCCAGTCCTCGATTAAATCATCTTCTGTGTTCCCATCTTCGTTCCTCAGTTTTTCAATCTCAAGACGAGTTTTCTCAACTTTGGCCTGCATCTGCTCTATCTTCAGTCGGCGCTCATCTTCCAGTGGTGCGATTTCTAAAAATTGTTTGATGGCTCTCCTAATCTCACGCATGACTGTTGCCTCTGCTTTAATGAAACTAGCGTATTTATCCCAAGCGAATTGAATTTCCCATTCGTATTCATCTCCATACTCACCTGGTTTCTCCCTTTTCAACTCTTTGGTCATATCCTCTCTGTCTTTGATAAAGAAGATACGCTGTGCCCAAATGATTTTACGGAATCCCTGGGTGATGTTATGCCAGATCATATCTATTGGTTCCATTTGCTGAACAATATCTATGAGTTCTAAATACTCAGGATCTTGCGGCTCGAACTTACGGAACAATCCATGTGTTACAGCCTTGTGATTCCCGAGCGGACCGCCTTTACCACCTCGATTACCTTTAGCATTCTGATTGCCACGAGGAGCACCGGGTTTAGCATTCGCCATCTTTCCTTCCCATTGATCAAGTGACTTCCACTTCCGGACTGACTCAGGTGTGATGCCCAACTTTTCCGCAATCTCTTTCGGCTTCATCACAGCGCCACTATCTTTCCAAATTTTGAACGCCTTCTTACGATTCGGATTCTGCTTCCTGCTCACAAAATTATCACCACTTTCATGTAATTGAGTTGGAATTCCTATTTAAGGTCAGTAATAGTCAAACGTTACGAAACAAAATAAGCCTCCGTCTGAATCGCAGGCTAGTGTTCCGTACTCATATTCACTAAATAATGTAAGTTGACTGAAACATAAAGGTAATTCTGTTTCACTCATTTAGGGCATAAAAAAACGTGTTTCTTCATCTAATGTCCTCACCTCTCTTAAATGAGTGCACTAAACGGTGATTTATGTTTCACTCATATCACCTTAATTTCAGAATTGCTCTGTCCATCATGTCCTGAGTCAACCCAATATAGTCTAAAGTCTCTCTTGGATCGATGTGTCCGAACATCTCCATTAGTAACGCTAAATTCTCTGGATCGTCCATATAAAGGCGGTACGCCCAGGTCTTCCGCAGCGAGTGAACACCGATGTCTTTCAATCTGAATTCACGAGCTGCTTCGCTTAGAAAGCGATAGGCCGTAGTCCGGTCAATTGGTTGTTTGCGCATTCGACTTACTGTTTTAACCTGGCGACTCGGAAATAGAAAATCAGTCGGAAACATGTCGGCAGTGTAATCATCCAGATCTGATCGAATACTTGGATGAATGATGAATGTTTTGGCATGCTTGTTCTTTTGTTCAACCATGCTTATGTGAGTTCCCTTGGTTTGCCACACCCTAAGACTTAGCAAGTCAGAAACACGGAGTCCGCTGTAAATACCCATACAAAAAAATAAGTAATTGCGCATGCTTCGTATATAGAAGTATTCCTTCATCCCATTTATAACACGTTCGTCGCGAATTGGTTGTACCATTCTCATTCAATCACCCTCTTTGACTCTTCTGATCCTTTCCAGCACCGCGACATAATGCATAATTGATTTACACCGGTCCAAGTTCCCCATCCACACCCACGACATTGTTCCGGTTGCTTGTCCGACACCCTTGGAATTGCCGGTTCATTTCTGCTGAAATAGTTACCATCCATATTCTTCCCTCCAATGCAAAAAGGTCGCTCAAAAGAGCGACCTTCTCATTTACGTTATTATATGGATTTAAGATAACATGATTTTTATTCGGAATTACTTCGTTTTTGTGACTACCATGTAGGAATAATTTCCTTAGTTGAGTATGTCACTCTTAAACAATCATCAACTTAAGTATGAAAGATTTACATATCGTGATGGAGGTTGCATGTGTTCATTAATAACCCCAATAAACACACCCAACAACAAGCCTTACTCACAGATCTTGCAGCTCAAATGGCTGCGTTGAAGTAATTACACATAAAACGCACATAATTTACACAAATAATGCTCAATTACAATAAAATAATATGTGTTACGTGTTGTAAGTTCCACAGATGTTTAATAAAATGAAAGTAAGACAAAAATAAGAGTAGCCCCGCCAGGCTACTCCTGTACAGCATTTTGTGGTGTGATCACCTCAGAATGGTGCTAGACGACTGAAATGACCCGCACTTTGGCGATCAACCTGTGGCGGGTCATTTCTTTCTGAGATCGATGTATGCCAGCAACGCGATTAAGGACATTGCTAGAAGCATTACTTGTTCGAAAGAGAAGTTCATGCGATCACCTCCTTTCTCAGGAGATAATCATTACCCACCACAAATTGGCTGTACAAATTAAATTATATCAGCATATGGACGCTCAGACGAGTGTCTTTTTTTTATTAGAATCTTGGTAGGTTTAGCAGATTGTTATCTGGTGTTGAATCGGAATGAGTTCTGACGTAAGGAACTCCGTCAACTGTTCTCCCTATTTCGAGATATGCCTTTTTTTCTCCAGCATAGGTGTAATATGTTTTTGGCGTAGCTTGGACATAAATAATCATCTCAAACTGTGTCATTTCGACTCTCGATTCCATCTTAAAGTGTGTAATGTGATGCTCCGCTGTTTCTGGTGGCCCTACTCTAACAGCTATCACGCGATTTGCATCCATATGTATTCCACCCCCTTCTCTTAAACTATTTTAGTAGAAAAGGAGGAAAATGGATAGGTATACTTTACTGATTTTGTTTTGGGTGTTTCGTATACGGAGGATTGTTGTTAAACTCTTGAATATAATAGAGGAGAGATTTATTTATTAAAGTGAAAGCCCCATCAACAACAGTGCTGACGGGGCTTTTCGCGCCTTTCATTTCGGAATAAGCAAGCCTATTTCTCCTTCGTTATTCCGTCCTCTTCCATAGTCAATCGTGACAAAGTCCAAAGTCCGGTTGAATTTCAGGCTGTTAGCAATACCAGCTATTGCCCTACGCCGTTTATCTGCGAATGTTGTTGCGGCGATGCCGGGAACATCCTTGCGATATCCTTTTTCCATGTATCCTTGAGCTTTCAGGTACTTCTTCCCTTCCAGAAACAACAATCTCGCTACTACACCCTCATGGGGATCTTTAATGTTATTTATGGCGAATTTAATGTTATTAGATATGAATACGTACAGCTCGTAATTTGCGTGCCGCTTGTCCTTCATGATAACTGCGTTTGCTGTGACGTCAGCAGTCAATTCATGGCCTGATTCACGTTTCGCAACCGATCCCTCTGCGGACAGTAACTCATACGCCGACATTCCATTCTCGATCTGTTTAAGTGCATATTCATAATTTTGAATGATGTCTATCATGTCTACATATTTTCCGAGCAACCACTTTGTTTTACGGATATCCACTTCATCCACGTCCGAAAAAAAGTTGAGTTGAATGATCTTATTCGTGTCTTCGACATCATCTCTGTTGACTACTACAACTACATCATCGTTATTCAATGCTTTACCTCCTCAAGGTGATCAGGAAAATTTTCCTTATCTCTTTTTGTTGTTTTTTTTGATTTATTTTTTTTTTTTGTGTCATCTATATATCCGTTGCCAAGAGTTGTATAAATCTACACAATCCTAGTTTGCTTCCCTTTTCCTCGTGCCCAATTTTGTCCAGAGACTACTTTTGTTTGATATAACACTCCAAGGGCGTAAATTCGGATGCAACGAATCCTACATATTAGCGATAACGTGTAAGTGTTAATTCGCCAATTTTGATAAATTGATTGCCGCGTTCATATCTCGGTCAATACTGAATCCGCAATTGCATTCATAGGTACGATCAGATAATTTCAAATCTTTCTTGATCCGCCCACAACACGAACACAATTTCGATGAAGAGAACCACCTGTCGGCTTGGATAAACCTTGCGCCTATCTTCTCACACTTGTATTTCATTTGTCGGGTAAACTCATGCAGTTTTTGGCCTGCAATTGCTTTACTCAAGTGTCGGTTCTTCATCATCCCTTTCACATTCAAATCTTCCATCACAACGGTGCTAGGCTTGGTTTTCGCTATCGCGTTTGTTGCTTGATGGATGTGATTGCCGCGAATATTAGTTATTCTCCGATGAAGCAAACGAATGGAATTTTCGACTTTCACAATGTTACGTGTCTTAACGAAACGGCTTCCTTCCTTATTCATTTCATATTTGCGGGACACTTTGCGTTGCAACCTCCGCAATCGTTTCTCCGTCTTTCTTACGGCGGCTGTCTTGTTGATGTTCTTAAAGACCATTCCGTTACTACAGACCGCCAGTTCTTTAATACCTACATCAATACCAATCGCCTCGTCCGACAGTTCAGGGCTTTCTTGCTTCTGCTCAATACCTACGGATACGTACCAATACTTACCGTCAAATGATACTCGCGGATTGCTGTACTTGTCCGAATCTGGAAGTTGTTCGGACGTTGCCACCCAGCCTATTTTTTCAAGTAAGACCTTACTGTCTTTGACCTTGAACTTGACTGTATCGTTGTAGAACGCTGGTTTGGAGCGCTTCTTGATCTTGAACCTCGGTTTCTTGGATTGTCCTTTGAACATCTTCTTGTAGGCATCACAAGCATCTTTTACGGCTTGTTTCGCTACATTGTTGGACACATCGTACAGCCAAGCATATTCTTCTCGCTGCTTGAGTTTCGTCAACTCTTTTCGCAGTACGCCATCGTGCAAGAACTTCCCGCCATTCTGGTAATTCTCTATTTGCCGGGCAAGAGTCAAGTTGTATACCCAGCGGGCCGTCCCTGCTGAACGCCACAATTGCTGCTCCTGCTCAGGAGTTGGTCGAATTCTAACCTTTTTAGCTAGGATCATTTAATCACCACCTTTAGTTATAGTGTACTATAATCATTTATATTATCGTACCAACAGCCAGCTTGTAGCGCGGTGCCTGTAAAAGTGAGCCAGGAGCGTTTTGATTGGTAGGAATGTGTATATCCCTCCTTGGTTAGAGGCCGGAGCCTCAGAAGTGCATTAATAGTTCAATTTCCGTCCCTGAGCGCAACACGATCTTGAATCCTGATAGGTTGTCGTTTGCAAATCTTGATTGCGGTATCCGGTATCCCTCTTCTTCAAGGCAGGCAGCCAATAACTCTCGAATTTCTTCAACGTTCTCTTTATCCGCTTGGTTCATGTGTTATCTCTCCTTTTGTGGGCCTATACCCGTGGTTTTAAATATCCGATCGATTTCGCATAAGCACGAATGAACTCCATATCTTCTTCTGGATATCCCCAATGAGGGCAATACAGCCCACCGTAACCGTTGTTGTAGTTCGCATCATCATCACCCAAGATGTAATCCCTAAAGTCGCACACAAGGCCCCACAGTGTCCCTCCGTGCGAGAAATGCCGATGTTGCCCTTGAACATCCTTATCCATAAGCAAAGGTCTATCGGTGTAATCGTCCACCAGCCAAAGCTTTCCGTCTGCCCAATGGAACGCGGCGAATCTATCATGTTGCTTGCTATATAAGAATTTCCGTCCTGCCCTTCCGATCACTCGAATCAGACCGTTGATCAGTTCAATTCTCGCTTGGTTCGGATAAGGCGCTTCGTTTCGCTTGGGCGTAGACTGACCAATCTTCCGCACTTTCACCAACTTGAGGAAATCAAGGTACTTGGTGTCTGGATCGTAGTCACTGAAGGATCTGAACTCTGCGCTCTTAGCCTTTCCTGGTGTTGGCGCTATTTGAAATGTTGTGAATGCTTCATCAAAGTGCGCTGCCGAATACGAGAACTGGTATATGTTCATTGCTTGCATCTTCAACAACCTTTCTTATGTGGTATGTGGTGGGAAGAGGCTCTGCCCCTTCCTCTTTGGTATCACTTGCTCATGTCATAATGGATGTTCCATACAAGTTGGTATCCATTCGCCAGTCCTTTGATTTTTGTCTCGTAAAACAGTCCAATCTCGTCCGCATCTTCCAACCACGGATGTTCATCCATGTCTGTCTGCCATTGCTGCTGAATCAATTCGTCCAGTTCCTTGCTGTAGATTAGCTTTTGTGGTTCGGCTCCATATCTCAGGGCTAACTCTTCATTGTCTGCCTCAGCCTGCCTGACGGCCTCATACAGCGCCATACGCGCCTTGATGGTAAATGTACCTTGTCCATACTCAAGGACCTTTCCATCACGTTTTCTGCCTGCCTTATTACGTGGATCTTTGTACATGTCGATCATCAGGTTACGTAGATCAACATACGGTTGCAGCCATGGGTGAGATTTAGCAAATTCCTGGCTTGATTTATCAATCTTGACCACCGGGCAGATGATGCATCCTGTTCGTGCGCCACACGGATCGTCATTCTTTTCGCCAGCCCCTGCCTTACGCTGTCTCAGGCCACACTCACCTGTAGCGTCCTTGTAAAGCTGACCGAGTTCCTCTGCGTCACCCCAAGCCATACCTTCACGTACCAGATACGACCAGACATCATCAAGTGTGAAGTTCACGATCGGGTAGAACGCTCCGTCAGCGAAGTACTCCGATTCCCGCCGGCTTTCGATACTTTCTCGGCGCGCAGCCGACTCTGAGAGCCTTACGCCCATGATGGTTAACACGGGGCTGATCTCTTTTAAACGCTTCTGTGATGGCTCGATTTTGAGTCGCTCCGTACACCAGCGATTCATACGATTTTTTGGTAACGGGTATCCCTTGCCCACCGTCAGATACATAAAGCTCTTTTCTAACGGGGCCTGGACCTCGACTATTGTCATAGGCAAACCTTCACGTTTAATCAATTCTTCGATTTTCTTCATTTCTGATTGCTTTAGGGGATCTGTAACGAAGTCCAATCCCGTGTTGGCTGTAGTGATGAATATTTCTCGGATTAACGCTTCCGGATTGTTCTTCTTGAGCAGCAATACTGCTTGGAATACAACATCCAAAGTGACGGTCGAATCCTTGCCTCCGCTCCAAGTCACATTCCACGGACCTGGTTTGGTTTCGTCGGTATATGCTTTGAGTGTCTCACCGATCGCAATCATCCGTTTCTGTTTGTGGTCCACTTGTGTCTGTACTCCCTTCCTGGGGATGACCCCTAAATTAATAAATAATTTACGTTGTTATATGAATTAATTTGATTTTAATCATCGAAATGACCATATCCAAACGGCACTTGAAACTTCTCATCAATACGTACAATATCGTTAATCAAAGTCTCGAATATTGCGATTTGTTTATCATCCATCATTTCAATAAGCCGAACCTCTTTTGCTTTCAATGAACGTCCTGCTGCTGACGAGATAAGTTCTTTAACCGGGTTCAGGGACTGCTGTCGATTTTGCTTCTCTTGATCCGCTCTCTTCTGCACCTCTTGCTTCCGGTTATACTCGTCCCAATCTTGTTCATCAAACCAGAAGCGGTCTCCGTATTTATCACGGAAGGCTGAAATCCAGAATTGGAGCAATTCTTCGTTTGTTTGTATCCGATCATGACAGGGCCAGCAAAGCCGTAGGCCGTTGGTTTTAACACCACGCCCTTTTCTCCCACGCGGATAGACATGATGGGTAGTTGTCCCTTCCGCAATCTTGCAGCATTCACAAACTCCGTTTGATTCTTCAATAAGTTCAGCAATGACTTCCTTTGGGAAATCGCCACGTTCCTTCGAACCTGGTCGGGATTGGTGATGAGATAATATTCCCTTCTTCCATTCCGGAACAGGTCGCTTTTCCTTCTTACTGCGTCCAAAGCTGCTCGATTTCTTTTCTTTCACTTGTTTTTCCGGTTTCCAGAATGTCTGATGGGCCATTACTCATCCGCCTTTCCCTTCTCATTTCCTGTGCTTATGCTTATATTTTGAACCTAATCCTCTACGCATCCATTACGGATTTAGCGGTTCCAATAATCCAGCTTGTTCTAAAACAGCATAGTGCGCTTGTCTCTCCTCAGCGGTCGCTCTAACTATGTTTACTGAATATCCAATATAAAAAGCAATTGCTAGTTGCACTTCAATAGGTTGTTCAGCAAAACTGTTCAAATCTACAGTACTCACATCCAAACCTCCTTTACAAAACCGAAACTAGACTCTGTTTTTCTTCAAACTTTGATTTTATATCGAGAGGCAAGTCACTAATTACTGCATTCCAAGCGTTTATCAATTCTTTGTTAGATGCACTTAATTGTTTAACCTGCGTATACCTTTCAGATAAAGCAGTGGAGAATTCATCTTTCTCAGCTTCAGTCACAGAGTACACCTCCCAATTTACTATTATACTCAAGTAGAATTTTCCGCAGATGAGGTAAGGAAATGTTTCCTTTGCCCTTGGGTTCTGGCCTTGGTCCACTCATGCCTCCAGCTCAGTTTCTGGAAGCTCCATCGTATCTCCCTCTTGTCTAAACTCGACTTGATTTGGATCGTATGTTGGTTCCCAATGACCGTTTTCTTGTAAGATGCGTACAACGTCTTCAGCGTAAGTTTCGTCCGTATTTACGACCAGGTACATGTTGAACCCAACCTTCCCCTCCGCAACTCGACCATACTGAATTTTGTGAAACAAACGCAGCAAGTCCTCTTTCTCTTGTTGGTCAAGGTGCTTATTAACGTCCTCGTTTTTGATTACGGTATGTTTGATTTTCATTTTGCTTTCTCCCTTCATTTACTCGTTTTTTAAGTGCATTCGCCACTCGTTTACGGACTGATTTTTCCTTCTTGTATTGTGCGAGAGGAATGAATTCTCCGCGCTTTTTAACAAGTATATCTATTGGTAAAGTCGGATATTTAGCTTGGAATAGTTTCAGTTTGACGCGGAACGTGGAGGTCTCTACTCCTTTAATATCCACCACCCGTTGACTTTCATCTAATTCTGTTACCAAGAAGTCAGCAATGTAAGTGACCTTCGGTTTCTCTTGAAGAACAAATTTAGGATGGCATTCGAAATCTTTGATATCCCCGTATTTCTTCTGTTGGAGAAGCAGCTGATAATACTCTCCCTCTGCCACGCTATCGAATCGTATGCCGGTTACATCAAGGTTGTGCTTCTTGACGATCCATTCCGAGAACAGCGTCCCGTCTTCATTAACGATCACTTTGGTTGCATTGTATTTGTTCATTACACTTCTTCCGTCCTATAAGGAAGTACCATATGGAGTGATCTCTCGTCACTTTCATCCAGGATATAAATTGGCTTCAACTTGCCCGGGAAAACCAGTGTCACCTTATCTCCTTCTAATGCTTTGATAGCATCTATGAAGTACTTGGAATTCAGGGCAACGGCAAAATTTTCGCCTTTAAACGAAACTGGAACTATACTCTCATTTGCCTTTCCAGATTCTCTTCCTTTACCGCGAATACTCACTTCATCTTCTGTGATACTGATAACGATCTGGTTGTGCTTGTCTTCTTTGGCGAGTGTGTAAACGAGGTCGAGGCAACTCATTAGTTCATCTTTTTCCACCGTAATTTTAGTAACACCCTCTGGAACAACTGACATCCGGCTCACATCTGGGAAGGCACCTTCTAGTACCCTGGAGTAAAAAGTGAATCGATCTGTTCTCGCAAATACGTGGATCACTTCTCCTCCAGCAGATTTCGAGAAACCAAATTCGATATTGTCTTTATCCAAAATTATCTTTTGGAGATCCCCGAGTGCTTTGGCCTCTATAACAGCTCCACCTAATTTAGCAACATCTGTGGCATACTCCGTTTTCGCAAGTCGATGTCTATCTGTGGCTTCAATACCAATCAATCCGTCATCGATATAGATGTGCGCTCCTGCGAGTATTGCCGCATTTTTACCCGTTGGATCGGCTGCATAAGTTGCCTTTTTGAATAACCTTTTGAGTTCCCGACCAGTTGTCTCGAACAACTCACTATCGTCGATAGTAGGAACTTGCGGAAATTCCTCAGCTTCGAAAATCGCCATGTCGATTTCTTTCTTCCGGGACCTAATGATCGCTGTTGTTCCCTTTGTTTCAATGCTCACATCACCATTGAGCTTCTTCATCATTTCCAATAACAGTTTAGGGATAGCAATTTGTCCGTTTACCTCCACCTGGACATCCTTGCTAAAGATGTACGACTGAATCGTTGTCCGATTATCCGTCCCGGTAACCTTCAATCCTTCGCTGTTTGCCTCGATCAAAAAACAATCAAGAATCGGCATAATGCTCTTGCTTGCAAAAGCCTTACTTGCATCTTCAAGTGCCTCAACGAGCAGCTCACTATCTACGAGTATTTTCATAAGGTCGGAGTCCCTCTTTCGCTTCTTTTTTCGCCTTTGGATTACATTCAGGGCATGGACCAAGCATCATCATTGCGCCTACAAATTGATATTTTACCGTTGCGCCACCACAAGTTTTACACATCCTACTATCCCCTCCGTCTATTTCTTCCGCCTACTGGCAGCAACTTTACAAATGGTTCGATCCTCTCAATGATTCGAGCTGCCTTCTTCTCATCCTGAGATCCCTTGGCATTAGCAAAATGTTTGAACAACTCTTGTATCGTTAGATTGGATGTGTAGATGGTCGGCAACCGCTCCATACGTCTCTGGAGAACCGGACCAATAACTTCATCCCTTACCCAACCACTCATCGACTCGGCGCCGATATCATCCAGGATAAGCACAGGAACTGTTCTGAGAGCATCCAGTTTCTTCGCTACGCTTTCTTTGGAACCTATGGCATCTTTGACCTCTTCAATGAAATCAGGAACGTACACCATCAAAACATCAACCTCACATTTAGCAAGCTCTCTGGCAATAGCTCCGGCAAACCGGCTCTTGCCCACTCCCATTGGGCCGTACAAATACAATCCTTGTACCGTTTCTTTGGGAACAAATTCACTACAAAACTTCACTGCTCCCGCAATAGCTGCCATCCTCGGAGGATCAGGTTCAATGTCGTCAAAGGTGGCTTCCAAAATATGCTCAGGAATGAAGTGGCTCTTGATGCGTTCCCCTATGCCCTGTTGCCGCTCGTAAGACTTCAATAGTTCGCATTTTTTAAGCCTGAACACCAACTCGTCCTGTTTATTTGGGCTTGGTTCTTCAACGCTCCTATGTCCCTTCTGGACGTTTTGACAGCTTATTAGACCGGAACACGTGGCGCATACATCACATTGAGCCAAATGTTCGGATACATCCCTGTATCGTCTTGGGCTTGTCAGGTCTCCTGAACGATCAGGATATGCCTGTCTAAGTCGTTTAATTTCCGGATGGCTATCAATCTGCTGAATAGCTGCCTGCCGTCTTTCTGCAAACCTTGGGGGAATTAGCGCCTTGAGTTCCTCCTGAAAGCTGCCCATGTACTCACACTCCTTGCTTTGACCTTAGATTAGCAAGCATCTGTTTTAAATCATCTGCGGTCACGTTAGATACCGTTTCAATCGGCGCATTTGGTACGGAAGTCGCTAGCTGAATCGCGCCTGTGTCTGACTTTTCACGTTTGGCATGCAACGAATAAACAACCGTTGCACAGTAACTCAGGTTTCGTATCTGATCCCATTTGTTCTTGGGTTTAAAATTGTCAAACGATTGGTCAATACCATCGATAACTGTTTGGAGCGGAATCCTCTCAGCTATGAACTGTTTAACCGCATCTTCATCGTTTAAGGTTATCTCCAGTCCCTTGCCTCTTCTCTGGAGATAACGAGCTGCCACTTGATTACGATATTCCGTTTGGGAAACCTCCCGATCAGAGTCAGTATCTGCTTCGGTATTAGGAACAGAATCCTTGTTTCCCATGTACGGTTCAAATATCGAATCGGGATCAGTTAAACAACAACCAACTTTAATACTGTCTTTAAACATGTCTTTAGACGTGCCCTCACCCTTACTCTCGCAAGGGTTTGATCCATCTTCGACTTCCACTTTTCGTAACTCGTCAGTTACACTTTTCGTGACTTCGGAGTTACACTTTTCGTAACTTCCACGCAATTTGTCTTCTGTTTGAGTTACACTTTTCGTAACTTTGCTTTTACTCAGGTTAAGTGAAATAAGTTCGGAAAACTTGTCTCGATCCCACTCTTTCACAAGACTAACTCGCCATTCATCGTAGTTCTTGTTCAGCGAAAAAATTTGCTTTCCATCCCATGAGATAACCTTACATTGTCGTAAATAGGTGATCTCTTTTTTCGCATCCTGTATACGCACTCCACATAGTTCAAAATGCTTGAGGAGTGGTATGACAGCCTCTTTCTTTTGGCAGCCATAAGAGAGTCGCAGAACGAGCTTGAGTACCTTCTGCTGACGTTCAGTGAACTTCCTGCTGATGATCTCATCCCAAATTTCATTAGCAATTCCGATATATCCGTTTTTTAACTGGGGACTTGCCACTCACCTCACCCCAAAGTCATACAGTTTGAGTTTTCCATTACTAAACATGTGCGCCGATCTTCAACAATCGTTCTCTAACCTCAGGCCAAAGGTAAGCTTGTCCACCTTCACCGTTCTGATCTTTGCAAAACCACCGGGAGACTGTCGGTTTTCCCTGCGATACATAATCGCGTATGTTCTCAACCCAGCCTGATTCTGTACCAGACATATGCCTTGGTTTAGGATATAGAGGAATAGTTTTAGGTGGATCATATTTCCGCTCGCCTATCCTCATGCCAAGAAAATATGGATTTCCTTCTGTTTCAACAAGACCAAGTCGATTCGTTTCCTTAATAACAAACTGGAATTTACGTGACAACCAATTGATTTCATAAAGGTATTCCAGTATAGAATTAGCAAACTGAACTCTCCCTTCCCTGCCAACTTGCTTCGCTTTCCGTTTCCAGTCTTTCAATTGTTCATCTGTTGGAACGAATCTTGATTTTGGATTGTTATGCCCTGATCTACGTATAAGTTTTTTGACAGAGTTTTCAGGAACAGTATCAAGGTTGAAGAGTTCAAATGCAGCTAGATTTGTATAGTGATCCTTATTGACGATCACCCACCACATATTATTGATGTTGTGATAGACAGTTCCACGCATCAGTACACCTTTACGACTACGGAAGTACTTAACTTCTCCATTGCTGATCCGCACTCCATCTTTATCAAGAGCGTTGTAATCAGGTAAATTTTCGGATCTCCAATGTCTACTCGGTTCGTTTAGCTTGTGAAACACCTTGTCATATGATGTTTTCAACTCAGAATCAGAGTCAAAAGATAAACCTTCTTGCAACAGAAAATCCTCAATATGTTTTCGTTCTACCAAAAATCGTTTCTGGATTAAATAAGGCATTTTTTTAAATTTGTTGAAGTCATACCTTCCACCGTTTCTGTTCTCAACATTGATTTCTTGGTAAAACTCAATACGAGCACCTGTGTTATATTTGTCGGCTATGAAAAGGAGGTCTCCCTTGCTTCCAGCGAAGTGATCTTTTGAAAGGATCGCATAATCACGATCTATCCTCGGGTCAGAACCAACGGTAAATCCTCTGCCTCTCATCATTTCCAACATCCGCAGAAAGATGGGATGGGATATTTCTTTATCTCCCCTAACAGTGATATTCGTTTCCCGTACAGCAAAATTCTTATTTTCTTTCACGGGACATCCCCCTATTTCCATTTTTAAGTTTTCATGTTATACTGCCGTTGAATATTTTTTTAAATGATCGTGTTGGTAGCACGATTAACTTAAGGACTCATTTGATACTGTTGTTGCGGTAGACTCTTCTGCAATAGTAGTTACAAAAGAGTCCTTCTTCTTTTGGATCAGGAATTTTTTGTCCGGAGAACACTTCTCTATCACAGTGTTTACACAAACCAATTACTGTCCCTTCAATCTTGTAGCCCGACGGCTCTTTCCAGATGAGACCTTCATACTCTGCATTTTTACTGATTGACCGTTCCAACTTTTCAAGATCGTTACGAAGTGTTTTGATTTTCTTTTTGATGGGCTTAATACTAAATTCCATTGATAGCACATCAATTGCATCGTCACATAAACCTCTAATCTGTCTTCGCAACACCCTGGTTTGCAATAACTTCTGAGCATGGACCATCATTTCTTTTTAGCGATGTTTCTCTGTATGATTTCATACTGCAATGGCTTATGTGCCCAAATACGGGCCATCTCATCAAGTGTCATAAATTTGAACCCCATCGTTCTCAACTCCTAACAGATCAGATATAGTCTTCCGGACGAAATTCCGTGATGAACTCAACCGCATCATCAAATTCGATACGCCGCACATGGCTGTATTTCGCGACTTCAAATCGTTCTTTCAACTTACTCCAGATCATCCGGCGATAGCGCCCAACCAGGTCCTTGAATTTCTCATCGGACTCTTTATACCGGTCCTTGGTTAGCGAATTCGATTTCTTGCGAACAAGAGACTGGAGTTGGTAGCACTCTGCATCCGTCAGCGTTACGCTGTCCCGGACCTCCTGAACCATCATTTGGACCTCTCCAACCTTTTCTGCTACATCTTCTTGCATCTGTCTGATGCCATCCACCAAACCACGAATCGCCATACCTTGAGCTTCAGTTAACTGCATCTGTCTTTCAACAACCGATAAGTAGTCAGGCTGATTTTGATTAATCAATGTCATTTCGATCTACCACCTTTCTTGAATTAATTGCCGGACGAAGTTGGTCTATGAAGGATTGAAGCATATCAAGACCTTCAGACAATCGTTTCTTCTCACTGATGCTTGCACCCGAAACTGCTCCTAGCATGAATGAGGTAATGCCAACCTTTTGCAAGAACTGCTTCATGTGGATGCTGATCTGAATGGTGTTGCTGTCAGCTTCGAAGCGAAGTTTCTTCATTTGGGCATCGGCCTGCTGTTCATCGAAATCGTCTGGCTGTTGAAGTTTGATTGTTTCCAATTCCTCGCTCACTCGCTGATAACCAGGTTTCAATTCATCCACCTTCAGCCGCTCACTTTCTACATCACCTTCAAGCTTGTCCTTCCAGTATTGATCACGCTCTTTTATCTTCTTAGCAGCTTCCTGAGCTTTCTGCGCCAGGATAACTTCCGTCTCCTCGTCTCGGCCCTCAACCGCCGCCGCTACTGCCTCGTCCACCTGATCGGCTGGAATCGCATCCTTGTACCGCCGTTGAAGTTCTTCCTTTTCTTGCTCGGCTTGGTTAGCCCGAGTCTCGGCCACTCGCACAGCAGCTTCAAGCCGTTCTTTCGTCTCCACATAGGCTTTGTGTGTAGAAATTATCCCTTCATCAAGTAGCTGGATGATTTCT
Organism: Paenibacillus sp. FSL k6-2145; assembly: GCF_037976585.1. Taxonomy (NCBI): domain Bacteria; kingdom Bacillati; phylum Bacillota; class Bacilli; order Caryophanales; family Paenibacillaceae; genus Paenibacillus; species Paenibacillus sp. FSL k6-2145. Next base: position 6,313,451 of record NZ_CP150267.1, read on the forward strand.
GGTGTCGCGTTTTCCATGATGTACTTGGCTTTGTCGTAGGTTCTGCCTGATCCAAATCCTGCTTGATCAGCTACAATGTCACGGACCTGTCCGGCAGGCTGCTCAGGAACATTTTCCTTGCCTGCGGCCATTCGTTCTTTAGCTTTGATCCGTTCCACATCTTCCAGACGTTTAGCCCATTCAACTCGCTCCGAGAAAGTGAATTCTTTTCGGTGCTCGTTTTCTGAAATCTCCAGCCGGAGTTGATGTTCGAAGTCGCTGATTTCCATCACCCGAACTACAACCTCTTTACGTCCCAGGACCTGATGAGCACGCAAGCGGCGTTCTCCTGCGATTAACTGATAATCAGGTGTTACAAGGATAGGATTAATGAGACCATTCTGATCAATGTCTTGCGCCAGTTCTTCGATACCGCCGAAGTCCTTACGAATTCGGTCACTGACTTTGATTTTGTTTATGTCAATTAACACCCTGATTCTCCTCCCAGAACGTTTAAAATAGAATCTTCATATTGCTGGCTGTTCTGTTAACCACTCTTCCAAAAATTCGCGTGTTTCTCTTGCTGGAAAGTACCATTTACTTCCGACTTTCCTTTTAGGAAACCTTGGATCAAAGAAGAATTGATCCTGTATGAAATTCCAACTCATGCAAGTCCTGCGCTTCAATTCGGAGGCATCCCAGAAAATATACTCCGCATCGGCTTCTTTTAAAATCTCTGCTACTTTCTCTTTCAGGAGATTTTTTATTTCTTTTTCATCAACGCTGATCGATAGCATAAAAATCTCCTTTCCCATTAGATTGATAATTTAATTATCAATTAGGTCAAAAAAATATATTCAACATTATTGACGATATTTATATTATCGTTTATATTAACAGTAGATAATTTAATTATCGCTTTTTGCATGACTAAGAAGCCTTTCAAAATAATCAGGAAACAGTTTTTCTGCTGGATGACCGAAATATTTTGATAATTTGAACATGAGATCTCTGCCAGGAGTGAATGTTCCATTCTCAATCATTCGAACATAAACCGTTGAGATTTTATTATCTTGAGCCACTTTTGCTTGTGTGCCTTTATGTTTCCTACAGTCTGAGAAAAATTGTCGCTTTTGTGTTTCCACTAAACTGTTCACCTCCTTGCCTCTGATTATATTTGATAATTATATTATCGTCAATATTATTTTGATAATTATATTATCTTTCTTATTAAAAAGGAGAAATTGTACAAAATGAAACTAGGTCAGAGGTTAACTGAATTACGCGAAAAAAAAGGATTAACTCAAGATCAAATGGCAGAAAGACTCGGTATCAAACGTCCTAGATACAATTCATGGGAGAATAGTATCGCAAAACCTGACATTGAGTTTATTGATAAATTGGCCGAACTGCATCAAGTTTCAGTAGATTTTCTGCTAGGTAGAGATTCAACAGCCCTTCCCGAATGGGCAACTCCCAAAGATAAAAGAGATTTCAAAACAATGTTAGAGGAAGATGGAGATGTAATGTTTGACGGGGTACCTATCTCAGGTGAGGATAAAGAAAAAATCAAGCGAGTTATGGAAGCAATGTTTTGGGACGCTAAAAAAGATAACAAGAAAACCTACGGTCGTAAAAAGAAAGAGGAATAGCCTATGGACGATATCGTTCAAGGACTCATTAAACGCTTCAAGACAAACGATCCCTTTATAATCGCAGAAAGACTTAACATTAAGGTTTGGTACAGTGATCTTGGGAAGAATACACGTGGCATGTACTATCGTAAACTAAGGCGGCGCTTTATCGTAATTAACTCTGATCTAAGTGAGCCTTGGATGAGATTTGTTTGTGCCCACGAACTCGCCCATGATCGTCTCCACCCCGGCATAAGCAGATTCTTCTTAGATGAACACTCATTCTTTAATGCAGGAAAATACGAAAGACAGGCAAATCAGTTTGCAATTAAGTTACTGACAGCAACAATTGAACCAGAACTTGGGGAAACGAAGGAACAGTTACTAAGACGCTGCTCTATTCCACCTGAACTACATAGCTTTATGTAATCTTGCGCTTCCACCGTTGCAAGACGGTTTAACATATACAAAAACAGAACATACGTTCTTTATGGGAGGTTTTTATTTGGCTAGTTATAAAAAACATGGGACTGGATGGGAGTATCGACTAAGGTACAAGGACCCTTTCACACAGAAATTTCGTGAGAAGGCACAAAGAGGATTCGATTCAAAAAAAGAAGCGCAGTTGGCAGTTAGAGAATTTGAAAGAAAGCTTGCTGCTGGCTATGAACAATCTGATTTATCACTTCAAGATTATCTAGATTTTTGGATCAATGAATATAAGAAGGGAAGTGTTCGTAAGAATACATTATTACTTCATCAGAACAACATTAAAAATCATATTATCCCTTTTTTTAAAAACATGCTTATACGAGATGTGAAGCCAATTATGTACCAAAATTTTATAAACTATATTAGTGAGAAAGGATATAGCCGACGTACGGTTGAATTGATTCATTCCACAATGCATAATGCCTTACAAAAAGCTGTTATAATCGGAAAATTAGAAAAAAATCCATGTCTAGGTGTCGAAATAAAAATTAAGCGCAAAAAGAAGGAAGTCCACTTTATTGATTCAGATGATATACCATTGTTTATGCAAAACTCTCGTCATTATGGTTATGTATACTGGATATTTTTCCGAGTGTTAATTGAAACTGGTATGCGAAAAGGCGAAGCAGCTGCTCTAAAATGGATCGATATTGATTTGGATAATCATTTCATTACAATTGATGAAACTCTAGATTTTACAGCAAAAAACAAAGAAGAATTATTCGGTGACACTAAGACAGATAAATCAGAAAGAAAAATAAAAATTACTACAAATCTAGTAAATGACATTAAATTTCACAGAGAGTGGCAGGAGCATAACAAAGGGATACTTGGGGATAGATACCACCATGACCTTGATCTGGTTCTATGTAGGGAAGATGGAAACTTCATGCCTAAATCATCATTGTTCAATGCCTTCTCCCGCATCTTACAACGTTGTGATCTCCCATCCCTCCCCATTCACTCTCTCCGACATACCTGCGCGGTTCTTTTACTTGAGTCAGGGGCAGATATGAAATTCGTTCAAGAACAATTAGGTCACGGAAGCATTCAGATCACATCAGATGTATATGCCCACATCTCAGGCAAGATCCAGAAAAGCAATATAGATAGATTTGAGAAATTCACTGAAGAAATTTTCGAATAGAAAAATATTTTGTGGGCATTTTGTGGGCACTTTGATTTTTCTTTAAATATATAGGTACTTGCCCACAAAAAGAAAAACCCCTCAGCGCTAGAGCGCCAAGGGATTGAGCTATTAGTACAACGTGATATATTGATCGCGTTCCCATTGGTGGACTTGTGTTCTATACATATCCCACTCAATTTCTTTCAGCTCATAGAAGTGAGCCAAGGCATGGTCGCCGAGAGCGTCACAGATGACTTCGCTGCGGATCAATTCATTCAAAGCTTCTTTCAAGTCAGCTGGCAAGCTTGGAATACCTTCTTCCACACGCTCTTCTTCTGACATGATGTAGATGTTACGGTCAATTGGAGCTGGTAAGGAAAGCTCACGTTTGATTCCGTCCAGACCTGCTTTCAACAAAACAGCCAAAGCTAGGTAAGGGTTAGCAGCCGGATCCGGGTTACGAACTTCAACACGTGTACTCAGACCACGGGAAGCTGGAATACGAATCATTGGGCTACGGTTACTAGCAGACCATGCTACATAACAAGGTGCTTCATAACCTGGTACAAGACGTTTGTATGAGTTCACAGTTGGGTTAGTAATTGCTGCAAACGCACGCGCGTGCTTCAGAGTTCCAGCCATGAAGTGACGAGCAGTTTTGCTCAGACCCAACTCGTCCGACTCATCAACAAATGCGTTCTCATTGCCTTTGAACAAGGATTGGTTACAGTGCATACCGGATCCGTTCATACCAAACAGCGGTTTCGGCATGAATGTAGCATGTAAACCATGCTGACGTGCAATCGTTTTAACAACGAGTTTGAACGTTTGGATCTGGTCAGCAGCTTTCAGAGCATCAGCATATTTGAAGTCGATCTCATGCTGACCTGGAGCTACCTCATGGTGGGAAGCTTCGATCTCAAAGCCCATTTCTTCAAGTGTGATAACGATGTCACGACGACAGTTTTCACCAAGATCCGTAGGCGCAAGGTCGAAATAACCACCTTGGTCATTCAGTTCGTTAGTTGGGTTTCCTTTTTCGTCAGTTTTGAACAAGAAGAACTCTGGTTCAGGACCAACGTTGAAGGAAGTGAATCCCATATCTTGGGCTTCCTTCAGGTTTCGTTTCAAGATGCCACGTGGATCTCCTGGGAACGGATTACCATCCGGAAGATATACGTCGCAAATCAGGCGTGCAACACGGTTCTCTGCTACCCATGGGAAAATAAGCCAAGAATCTAGATCTGGATAGAGGTACATGTCGGACTCTTCAATACGTACATAACCTTCAATGGAAGATCCATCGAACATCATTTTGTTATCCAGAGCCTTAGTCAACTGACTCACAGGAATCTCAACGTTTTTGATAGCTCCAAGCAAATCAGTAAATTGCAATCGAATGAATCGTACGTTTTCTTCTTTCGAAATGCGGAGAATGTCTTCTTTTGTATAACTCACTATAACCTCTCCCTTTCTTATCTGCGTATTTGGCTTGCCTGTTATATTTGTACATTAGAAAGTTCCACGGGTCAAGGAGTCTCACACCAAAAGTGCATGTTTTCCCCTCACTCGCCAAGTTATGCGAATTTACTTTTTATTAAAGAATCGGGAAAGCTCTCCCTGAATGAGAGATACTTGTCCAGGTCTCTTACCTGATACAAGCTGCTGCTTCAGCAAGCGGTGCAACTGCGTATCGGACAACTCTCTGCGTTTAACTTCAGTGTCTGGCGTGATAACTGTAGCTTCCTCGGATTCTTTCGAAACAGGATTCATCACTTGTTTGATCCCCGCGATGTTAACTCCTTTTTCAATCAAAGCCTTGATCTCTAGCAATCTCTCTACGTCATTAAAAGAGAATAAACGTTGATTACCTGACGTTCTCGCAGGAACGATCAAACTGTGCTGCTCATAATAACGAATCTGACGTGCAGACAGATCCGTAAGTTTCATTACAATACCAATCGGGAATAAGGCCATATTTCTGCGAATTTCATCACCCATGTTCATCAACCTTCCAGTCATCTATTCTTCACCCTATTGTACATTTAGTTATTACCAAGTGTCAATGACGTGTTAGATAAACTCACAATAATTTACGATCTTTCATAGTCTGTAACGCCATCAAAACGCCATATTTGACATGAGAGTACGTTAATCCGCCTTGCATATACCCGATATACGGCTCCCGAATAGGCGCGTCGGCTGATAATTCCAGACTTCCACCCTGAATGAACGTACCTGCCGCCATAATGACAGGGTGCTCATAACCAGGCATATCCCAAGGTTCAGGAACCACATGACTATCCACAGCTGCTGCACGCTGAATCCCCTGCACGAAGGCGATCAGATGCTCAGCAGAGCTAAACTGAACAGCCTGGATCAGATCTGTGCGAGCTTCATTCCAGGCGGGTTTGGTTACAAATCCGGATTCAGCAAACATCGCAGCAGCAAACGTACTTCCTTTGATAGCTTGTCCTACAATTGTCGGTGCCATGTAAAGTCCTTGGTAGATGCCACGTGTTGTCCCCAGCATTGCTCCCACCTCTCCCCCAATTCCAGGGGCTGTTAGACGATAAGCTGCCAGCTGTACGTATTGTTCCTTCCCGCATATGTATCCACCGGTTTCCGCAATGCCTCCACCAGGATTCTTGATCAGTGATCCGGCCATCAGATCAACTCCGACTTCTGTCGGTTCACGTTCCTCCGTGAATTCACCGTAACAATTATCTACGAATACGATGACATCCTCCTTCAGCGCTTTAACACGCGTAACCATGTCAGCGATCTCAGCAACGCAGAAGGAGGAGCGCCAGTCATAACCACGTGAACGTTGAATCCCAATAACTTTTGTAGCCGGTGTAATGCTTTTTTCAACTGCTGCCCAGTCCACTCCACCTTCATCAGTTAAGGCCGTCTCACGGTAACCGATGCCAAAATCGCGTAATGAACCTGTACCATCACCGGGTTTGCCAATAACTTTATGCAATGTGTCATAAGGCTTACCCGTGATGTACAATAATTCGTCACCTGGACGCAATACTCCAAAGAGAGCTGTACTAATCGTATGAGTACCTGAAGCAAAATGAGGACGCACCAACGCGGCTTCCGCGCCGAAAACATCAGCATATACTTCATCAAGCACTTCACGCCCACGATCGTTATAGGCATAACCTGTTGAACCTGCAAAGTGAAAATCACTTACTTTTCGCTGTTGGAAAGCATTAATCACCTTCCATTGATTGTGGTCTGTGATCCGATCAATCTGTTGCAGTTGTCCTTCAATCTGACGCTCCACTTGACGTTGAAGTTCAGATATTTCTGAATCAAAGCTTACCATCTTACTTCATTCCCCTTCATAGCACGAATCTGACGTTGAATATCCATTATCGTGTAACTTATCACATCAATGTGTCATGAATATTACAATTCAATGAATTCTTCAAGCATATAACCAAATTTCTCATATTCACCTTTTTGCAATTCAACTTCATAAATTACATCATTCTCTTCAAAGCTGGTATCCACTACATCACCAATTTTGTAGAGTACCGACGTAAGATCACCACGTTCTGCCGGAATACGGAAGCGTTTCGTATCACCTGTCAGCTCTGTCTGAATTAATTCACGGATTTTAAGCAGATCCTCAGAGTCTAATGCGCTTACCTTAATATGACCTTTATCCAATGGAAGCATCTCAAGCTGCTCTGGTGTGCACGCATCTTTTTTGTTATACAGGACTAACTGCGGCTTGTCCCCTGAACCAAGTTCTTGCAGAATCGTATTAACCGTCCGCATCTGATCTTCACGCATAGCTGATGAGGCGTCCACAACATGCAGGATCAGGTCTGCTTCATTCACTTCCTCCAGCGTTGCCCGGAATGCTGCAATCAGATCATGCGGGAGATTTTGAATAAAACCAACCGTATCGGTAAGTACGATCTCTTTCCCACTTGGAAGTTCCATCGTACGTGATGTTGGATCCAGAGTCGCGAACAGCTGATCTTGAATATACACATCTGCAGCCGTCAACTGTTTGAGCAAGGTTGATTTTCCAGCATTGGTATAACCAACGAGGGCCACCTGAACAATACCTGTCTTTTTGCGGCGTTCACGATGCAACTTGCGATGACGAGTCAATTCTTCCAGATGACGCTTCAGATCATCGATACGACCACGGATGTGACGGCGGTCTGTCTCCAACTTGCTTTCACCTGGGCCTCTTGTTCCGATTCCGCCCCCGAGTCTGGACAGGTTCTTGCCATGACCCGACAAACGTGGCAGCAAGTAGCTATGTTGAGCCAATTCCACTTGAATAATACCTTCTCTAGTGTTGGCACGTTGTGCAAAGATGTCCAAAATCAATTGGGTACGGTCAATAATTTTGAGATCGAGGGTTTCTTCCAGATTACGAACCTGTGCACCTGACAATTCCTGATCAAAAATAGCCGTAGTTGCTCCGAGTTCCTCCGCGATTGCCCGGAGTTCTTCCACCTTACCTTTACCAATGAACCATTTGGTATCACGTTTTTCCCTGTTCTGAGAAAGTACACTTAGCACTTCCACTCCAGCTGTCTCGGCAAGTTTCACCAGTTCCTCTAAAGAGTACTCAGGGTTGATACCTGTACGTTTTACATCATCCGTAACAAGACTCACCAAGACGGCGCGATCTTTTTTGACCATATCTGTATCATGTGTGCCATTTGTCATGTATATGTTCACTCCCTCTAATTACTATTCTGTTGATATTCATTACCACGAATATGCCATGGCATGCCTTAAGCCGAACCGGTTGGCCCGGCCGGCTGGTGTAAAAACTATATTATCGCTTACTTTCGCTCAAAGTTCAAATCCTCTGTACGGATTGTCATCAGCTCCAGTTTTCCTGGACTGCCTTCCGAGTATTGTTCCAACAAACGAACCGCCTGATGCCTGATCGAACGCTCAATGGCATTACGAACGTATCTGGCGTTACTGAACGCATGCAGCGAATCATTTTTTTCCTGAAGCAAATGCTGCTTAAGTTTGAGTATGGTCTGAGGCATTAGAATATAATCACGCTCTTTGGCCATAATCTCAGAGATTTGAATCAACTGATCAATGCTATAGTCTGGAAACTCCACTTGAATGGGAAAGCGAGAAGGTAATCCCGGATTCGTCTGGAGAAAAAAATCAATCTCTTCCGAGTACCCGGCAAGAATCAGTATAAACTGATTTTTGTTATCTTCCATGGACTTAACAAGCGTATCAATAGCTTCCTTTCCAAAATCCTTCTCTCCCCCGCGGGCCAAACTGTAAGCTTCATCAATGAACAATATCCCACCGAGTGCCTTCTTGACCAAATCTCTTGTTTTCTGCGCCGTGTGACCAATATATTCCCCAACCAGATCCGCACGCTCTACTTCAATAAGATGACCTTTACTCAACACACCCATCTTCTGAAAGAGTTTGGCAACGATCCTCGCCACGGTGGTCTTACCAGTTCCCGGATTGCCTTTGAAGATCATATGATACACGTGCGCACCACTAAGTAAGCCTGCTTCGGTACGCATCTGAGCAATCTGTAGGAAAGCATAGATCTCAAATACCAAGTCTTTGATATTTTCAAGTCCAACCAGTTGTTCCAATTCACCCTGTATCTCCTGGAAGTGCGCATGTTTGGTTACACTCTTGGCTGCCTGTACTGCCGCTGCTTCATCTTTGACCAACATCTGAGGTTCCTGGTTACGCAACACAATATTAATTTGTCTGGATGGTCTGCCTCCTGGTTGCTCTCCTGCAGCCATGACCCGTCCGTTCATTCGCCATCACCTCTATTTTATCGGGCTGAACTCTCCTGATTATTAATGTATTCTATCAGGTGCTCCAATATTAGAAGGATCATGAAGAATTCTACGGATAGGTACATGTATCAAATCTGAATGTTTTTTCGAAACTCTCCGTTCTCAAACAAACTCTTCCTATGCTTCAGCGATAACTGAAAGTACGGAAATACATGTGCATCAATGGCATGCAGCAGTTCCTTAGCCGTCTTGTTCGCCAGGTCATAATCGCCTGTAGTAATATGCTTCCGTGACAGTGCATCTTCAAGCTCATCTTCATCCAGCAAAAATACTTCTCCATCTTTCAGTACAACGACATCCAGATACAGGTCATCAAACCAAGGAACGCCCTGATCGGTTATCCCCTGACTACGACATGTATCAATGTACCACTCTACAATCCGTTCCTGATCGTCAAACATCGCCGTAACAACAAAGTGCTCTCCCTTCGGATAGTATTGCAGCCAGGAATAACCTTTATCTGCGATACAGAAGGTACTGCCTCCATAAGTTTTCCACAAAGGTTCTTTCAAATCCTGTATGGTGTACAACGTAATATAACCTGTGAAAATTTTGGATTGAACGAACCGGCATGTGAATTGTCGGTTCGTAATCCGGCGCCAGTTCGCGCGGTCCCCGAATTTCCGTTTCATACGAACCCCTCTTTGCCGACTACAGGTCCGTGACCTGCTCTGATGTTATTGGTGAACAATGTAATAACGTCCGCCTGATGGATTCCAGCGCTCTGGGCCCGCTCTTGCACAACGTATTACGAATAGTTACAGCTTACCATATTTAAGGTTTACACTCAAAATGAAGCTTTGTCCCACCTATTCATCAAATCAGCCGCTATTACAGTTGGTTCCGTATAACAAAAAAACTGCTTCACCGAAATTCCGGGAAGCAGTTTTTTAATGTAGCTATTTAGTGATTCATTGGCTTAACCGCCGGTTCCAGCTTGAGAATCTGCAGGTGCATCTGTTCCTCCAGTATCCCCACTCGTTCCGCTGTCCGGAGTTACAACCTCGCCCGGCGTCGTTACGGCCCCATCATCGGAGCCTTCACCGGTACCGCCTGGCTCTGTTGTTCCCTGGCCAGGTGGGGTCGTGTTTCCTCCCCCAGGTTGACCGTTTCCTTGGCCGGGTCCACCGTTATTACCACCGTTGCCATTGTTTCCGTTATTACCATTACCATTTCCGTTGTTGCCATTTTCATTCCCATTACCATTACCGTTATTACCGTTCGAGTTGCCATTATCCGGTGAACCATTGTCCGGATTCTCCGTACCTGGCTGCTCAGGATCTATCTCTGTTCCAGGGTCTATACCAGGATCAGGTTCCTCCGGCGGCATTTCCTGTGCTTCAATCATCAAGGAAATGGTGTTGGAAGGATCCGTCTCAAGTCCTGATGCCAAGTCGTAAGCTGTCACATAGTACTCATAGGTTAGACCAGGCAACGCACTTAAATCTTGTGCATTGGTCGCTCCTATTGCATCAATGAGATGAGTGAACTGGGCTTCCGATGTTTCTTTCCGATAAATCCGATATTGCGTACTCGCGTCACCCGTTCCAGTCCAACTTAGGGAGACGGTTTGTGCATTTGGATCGTATGATCCACTCAGCCCACTAACGGACAGAGCCGGCTTTTCTGGTTCTTCTACTGGCGGAGGTGCCTGCCCTCCAGCTGGTGCTTTGAATTGCTTCACTGGAACGCCTTTTAAAGCATCTCCCATGACTTTGGCAAAGAAAGCTGCCGACAGCTTACTGCTGTTCTTAAGCATGTGATTGGCATCCGGATTGTCATAGCCCATCCAGACTGCGGCAGTCCATTCCGGTGTGTATCCAACAAACCATACATCACGGTTGGCACTGTTGCCAGAGATACCACTTTGAACAGTTCCTGTTTTACCCGCTACGGGGCGATCCAGACGTGCTGAACGTCCCGTACCGTCATTAACAACGTTCTGCAGCATCTGTGTAAGCTGATACGCATTTTGCTCGCTCATGACACGCGTTGTGTCCGAGTTATCGTGTTTGTACGTTGTTTTGCCTGCGCTATCCTTAATTTCCTTAATCGAATAGGCTTGTCGGTATTCTCCGAGGTTGGCAAATGCACTATAGGCTTGCGCCATTTCCAGTGTATTTGTACCTTTACTTAGACCACCGAGGGCAATCGCCAAGTTTTTGTCTTCATCTGTCAGCTGTATACCTACACTCTTGGCAAAATTAATGCCTGTGTTAACGCCTATTTTATCAAGCAGCCAAACCGCAGGAATATTTTCCGATTTCGTAATGGCTTCCGTCATACTGATCGTCGAAGAATATCCATGCAAGTTACCAGGACAATAGTTACCAAAACATTGCTTTGCATTACTCAGCGACGAGTTGGCACTGTAATTTCCTGATTCAAGCGCCGGTGCATAAGACACAATCGGTTTAAAAGCTGAACCTGGTTGTCTTCGACTCTGCGTTACACGGCTATAACCTTTAGTCTGATAATCCCGTCCACCCAGGAGGGCAACGAGGCTACCATTCTCATGGTTCATAATAACCATGGAGCCTTGAACCTGTTGATCATCTTTACTTGCCTCGAACAGACTATCATCTGTGAACGCAGTTTCCATGGCTGTTTGAGCCTGAGCATCCATAGTTGTATAGATTTTGTATCCGCCGATATTCAGATCATCTTCCGTTTTACCTGTTACTCGTTCAGCTTCACGGAGCACATAATCTATAAAACCTTGATACTTCCTGTCTTTCTCTGGTCGCTTGTAGTTATAGTTAATCTCTTTTGCTTCGTCCATCTCCGCCTTGGTAATGTAGCCTTGTTCATACATCAGCTGCAATACCACACCTCGACGTGCTTTTGAGTCGTTTGGATTGCTCACCGGATTATAGGCAGAAGGCCCTTTCGGCATAGCTGCCAATGTAGCAATTTGCCACAACTTCAACCTCTTGAGATCAGTAACTCCAAAGTAAAATTCAGATGCTGCTTTAATCCCGTAACGCTGATGACCGAAGAAAATCCGGTTCAGGTACATCGTCAGAATCTCGTCTTTTGTGTACTTGCGCTCTAATGCCATGGCAATTGATACTTCCGTTGCTTTACGGAAGAACGTTTTGTCACGGGACAAGAACATGTTCTTGGCAAGCTGTTGGGTTAGTGTACTACCACCTTCCACCATGGAACGAGCCATGACGTCCTTAACCGCCGCACGCCCTATGGACCAGATATCCACGCCCTGATGATCGTAGAAGCGTTTATCCTCCGTTGCAACAAAGGCTTGCTTCACCAGCTCAGGAATATCATCTTCTTTGACGGGTTCCAGCTTCTGAATGGATAGCTCCCCCATTAATTGGCCATTGCGATCATATACTTTTGAAGTTTCATTAATTGTGGTTTTGTCCTTGTTGGCTTTGAGCAGATTTTCACCACTCACCATAATAAATAAATATCCGCCTAGTGCACAGAATATGGCGATTGCCATTGTGAAAAACAGTGTCCATCCAACGCGTTTACCCGTAATTTTTTTCTTTTTAGAGGTCTTTGGCTTCGCTTTTTTGGGTGACTTGTTATTGTTGTTGCGATTGTTAGACCTCGACAACGGATCGTTTGGCATGTTACCTCCTGACTCCCTTTCGGTTGCATAATTTCTATTCGTCTGTAGGCTCAGGCATATATTAAACATATTTTGCCCGGAATGAAAAGAACAACCCTTTATTCAGGTTGCTCTGTTTCAATACCTATACTTGTAGACGAAATGGTTGGTGAAAAGGTTTCGTAATTTTTTTAAGCTTCGCCGCTGTTATCTTGCTGCATCAGCGATACGCTGCGTTGCGGCGTGAACGTGGAGATGGCATGCTTGTAGACCATTTGCTGGCGTCCGTCGCTGTCAATGACGATCGTAAAATTGTCAAATGCCTTGATCGTCCCGCGGATTTGGAAGCCGTTGGTCAGATAGACCGTAGCAGGAATATTTTCTTTCCGCAGTTGGTTCAAGAACGTATCTTGGATGTTGATGGACTTGTTCATTAGCCGTACCCCCATTGGTTCATTTGAATTCGTGTTCAAGTAATATTCAATATCGCTGAGTAGCTTTCGTGCTATTATATCATGAACAGTTTCATATAATCCACAAAAACCCCTTGTCTGCTATTTTACACCCATTCTTGGCGAGGTGAACAAATAGAAGACTTATCCATTATACACCGCTTGTCTGTTTTGCAAAAGAGGGACAAAATCTTCATTTTAAAGCACATTTTTTCGTTGTTTGGCGAATGATTGATCTCTACCATCTGTTCTAGTGATAAGTAAAAACCTCTATCCTTTTGAAGACTAAAAGGTAGAGGTTTACATATCTTGATCTAATCGATGCCTGTCAGAAGAATACTAATAATCGCTCAAATCAATCAAATTTTCGTGTAATCAATTCACTTATCTGCTTGTATTTCCCTTCAAAATCTTGGGTATCCGTCATGTCCACCCATTCAATATCCTTCATATGACGGAACCAGGAAAGCTGCCGTTTGGCAAACCGACGTGTATCCCTCTTCAACCACTCAACCGCAGCTTCCCAACTCACTTCCCCTTGCAGGAACGCTGCAATCTCCTTATACCCCAGCCCTTGCATGGAAATATGACCTCTGGCCACTCCGCGTTCCAACAGAGACTTCACTTCATCCACCAGACCTTGTTCGATCATCAGATCAATCCGCTCTTCTACCCGGGCGTACAACTTCTGCCGATCCATTGTCAGACCAACAATAAGAAGGTCATAAGGCGACTCTTTCTTCTGTACTGCCAGCTGATCAGACCACTTCTCGCCTGTGAGATGATGGATCTCAAGCGCACGTACAATTCGCCGTTGGTCATTCGGATGCAGACGATCCGCACTAACGGGATCAACTTCGCTCAATCGATCATGAAGGGCCTGTGCTCCATATTGCTCCGCATAGCTGAATTGTTCCTCTCTGAATGCTTCATCTGAACCACTATCCGAAAATTGGAAGCCGTAACATACCGATTCCACATATAGACCGGTGCCACCTACAATAAAAGGCATTTTCCCGCGTTCATGAATTTCACTTATCAATCGGGTGCAACTTTCCTGAAACTCGGCCACAGAATACGGATACTCCGGTTCATGGATATCAATAAGATGATGAGGTACACCCTTCATTTCTTCAGAGGTAATCTTGGCTGTTCCGATATCCATTTCACGATATACCTGCATCGAATCCCCTGAGATAATCTCACAATTGAAAGCATGGGCCAGCTCGATGCTCATTCTTGTTTTGCCTACTGCTGTTGGTCCAACCAGCACAAGCAGTTTAGGTTTTGGTTTAACTTCCACTTTCAACATTAATCACTCCGTACAGGGTTTTTGCATTCGCTCGATCAAGTATTTCAAATCCGAGCCTGTCAAACTCCGCGCTGCCGCGCTTTTCTTTCATGACTACTCGTTTACGGGCAACCCGTTTCGCTTCCATAATGCTCTGTTCATCCAGCGCGTGAGCATTTGCATAATCTCGCAAGGGCTGTATAGCACTTGAATCCATCATCGGTTCACGGAACATGGGGTCAAAATATACGGTATCACAGCTTCGATCCGGCATGGACCGCAGCAATTCTAGATGATCCACATGCCGCAGATCTATGCGCCGAAAAGCCTCATCCACCATGGGCTGATTGCTCTTATAATGAGACATGCCTTCCAGCAGCAGGGTATAGAGCGGTTGCGAACTTTCACAGGCGATGACCCGTCCACTCTCACCAGCCGCAACCGAAAATACCAGCGCATCTGAGCCGAGTCCAGCGGTACAATCAACAATCGTGTCTCCTTCGAGTACCGCACCAGCTTCCAGCATAGGATCGGCTTCACCTCTTAGAACACGTTTAGCGCGAACAAATCCCATACTGGGGTGAAACTCAAGCTCCGTTGCATCCTTGCGGAACAAGCGGGCTCTGCCATTGAGCACGACCAGTATTTCGTTGGTACCATACTGTTCAATCAGTTTGGGTAAAGACGTTCTATTGCGCGGTACGTAGGTACCTCCTGTCGTTTCGGCGAGCTTACGCGCACGCTCCACCTGAGAGGCAATCTCCTTGTCACCGGTTGTAATGTACATAATGTCCCCCTAAATAGCTACATCACTCGTTTAAATAATTTTTCCAGATCATACGTTGAAAATGAAACCACAATCGGCCGCCCATGTGGACAAGTGTAGGGCTGACGACATGAACCCAGACGCTGAATCAGAACTTCTGCTTCCTGATCCGTCAGCTTTTGGTTCGCTTTGATGGATGCCTTGCAGGAGCACATAATAGATGCAGCTTCCCGCATCTTGGCCACATCTATGCTGCGTTCGCTAAGTACCCACTCGGACATTTCTTCGATAATGTCTTTCTCGTCCCCTTTGGGGAACCAGAACGGATGGGAACGCACGCGGAACGTTTGTCCACCGAAATGCTCCAAATATACACCCGCCTGCTCGAACCAGGCCAGTCTTGTTTTCAGTTTTTCCGTCTCCGAAGGTGTAAACTCCAGCGTAATAGGCAGCAGTAACTCTTGTGAGGCCTGAGCAGGGTTACCAAATTTCTCGTAATAGTACTCATAATTCACGCGTTCATGAGCGGCATGCTGATCAATCAAATATAAACCTTGGTCATTTTGCGCGATCAAATACGTACCATGATGCTGTCCGATCAGACTCAGCTCCGGAAATGCGGGCATGGATGCATCCGATTTAATGGCAGCAGCAAGTTTAGTGGCATCAGGCAATCCTGAAGTTTTCCACGTTCGTTCTTCTCTCGCAATCGAAGATGGATTGTAGGATGAACGTGCTTCTCTAACCGGTGAAGTTACGGAATCGGAACGATAGGTAGCCGGTTTGCCTTCAGCCAGTGGTTTTTCTGTTGCTACACGATCCCCACCATCTCGAGAAGAGAGGTCAGATTTGGGAACAGTTTCGGTAGAACTAGCACTTACATCCTTGGTACCTTCCTGCACGTTAGCGGATGCCTGTCCCCCGTCATGACTAGCAATCTTCTGCAAAATATCCCCGTTCCAACTTTCTAACTGCTCCGGGGGCTGTGTAACCTCAGGTGGAGCTTCGGGCAACGGCACTGAGTGACCCTGTTCAGATACTGGCTGTGCTGCGGACACATCCGCCGGAGCATCCAAATCCAAATCATCATCTTCTGCAATCAACTTCAACAATGCACTGGCAGGTTTCCCGAGTGGGCCTTGTTGTCCATAGCCTTCTGGATCAGTTGGATCTTTCAGCGGACCACGTGGAAAGAGGAATTGTTCCTGAATAAAGGAACTATCGTCTCCACGTCGGATCTGCTGTTTTTTGACCTGTGGAATCAATACCTCCTGCCGGAGTATCCCTCGCAACGTCGTCTCCACGAATTCATACAGTTCAGGTTCCTTGCTGAAGCGAACCTCCAGCTTGGCCGGATGCACGTTCACATCCACAAGAGATGGATGCATCTCCAACTGCACCACGACAAGTGGGAAGCGATTGATGGGCAGCAAGGTATGGTAGGCTTTAAGAATCGCCTGATTGAGTCCGTAATTGCGAACAAATCGCCCATTAACAATCGTTGACATCCCACCACGGTTCGCTCGTGTCCATTCTGGCAGGCTAATCAGCCCGCTTACCCGGTAGTCCAGACTTTCTCCCTCAATGGGGAGCATCGCCTTCGCTGCACTTGTACCATAGATCGCTGCAACCACTTGCAGCAGATCGCCGTTGCCCAACGTCTGAAGCAACACATTCTCATTATGTCGCAGTCTGAACGAAATATTGGGGTGAGACATCGCCATCCGGTAAAGAACATCTGATATATGTCCCAGTTCCGTCTGGATCGTTTTCATATATTTGAGTCTGGCTGGTGTATTGTAAAATAGTTCTCTCACTGCAAAATCTGTACCTTGGGGTGAGGCTGCATCTTCATGAGAAATAAGGTTCCCACCTTCAATTACAATGCGGCGTCCTCGCCCGTCATTGTCACTTGCCGATAATACCTCTACCTTGGACACTGCGGCAATACTCGCCAGGGCTTCTCCGCGGAATCCAAGACTTGTGATCTGGAACAGATCTCGGCCATGAGCTATTTTACTGGTCGCATGACGATAAAAGGCAGTTTCCATATCCTCTGGCTCGATACCTGAACCATTGTCTTTGACACGAATACTGAGGAGTCCGCCCTCTTCCACCGTTACTTCAATCTTGGTAGCGCCTGCATCCACCGAGTTTTCGAGCAACTCTTTGACAACCGAAGCAGGCCGTTCGACCACTTCACCCGCCGCAATCTGGTTGGCAATATGTTCATCAAGCACATGTATTTTCGCCACAGGTTTTCCCCTCCCTTATATTCAGGATAATTGCTGTGCCTTTAATTTGAGATCATTTAATATCTGCATCGCCTGAAGAGGCGTCATATTCATGACATCGATATCTTTCATCGTACGAATGAATTCTCGCGCTGGCTTATCCTCCGCAACCACATCCGGTTTCGTTGCCACATTCGGCTCATCATCCCCAAAGATGGACAGTTGAACCACATCTGAATGGGTTGCACCGGACTGTGCTTTGCTGATTGATTTCTTGGCATGTTGCTTTCCGGCCGAATCTTCAATAGAAGGTCTGTACTCTGCACTCTCCGCAATCTCGCGCTCCCTGATCAATGGTGCTGAATCCGTATGCTGGAGCTCTGCACCTTTTAATTTCAAGCCTGCTTCCTGCTTCTCGTTTCCGATATATTCACTGCCCACAGCTACTTGCGCGGCCGCATGTTCGAACCCATGCAATAGTCCATTCGCCCGCTCAATAATGCTATCAGGCAGACCTGCAAGGCGTGCACAATAGATACCATAACTACTGCTGGCTGCCCCGGCAATCAATTTGCGCAGGAAATTAACTTTGTCACCACTCTCCTGTACCGCCATCGAGTAATTGGCCAGCTTGTCCAGGCTCTCCTCCAGATGAGCAAGTTCATGGAAATGAGTTGATACAAGGGCTTTACATCCGATAATATCATGTACATATTCAATAACAGACTGTGCAATCGCCATACCTTCGCTGGTTGACGTTCCCCGTCCCAGTTCATCGATAATAATCAGACTGCGTGGTGTGGCTTTGTCTGTCATAACCTGAATGTCGGCCATCTCCACCATGAATGTGCTTTGTCCACCAATGAGATCATCCGCGGCACCGATCCGTGTGAAAATGCGATCCATGATCGGCACTTCCGCCTGACCCGCAGGTACAAAACAACCTACTTGCGCCAAAATGGAGATTAAAGCGACCTGTCGCATATACGTACTCTTACCAGCCATATTTGGACCAGTAATCAGCAGAATACGTGCCTCTTCCTTGGTCATTGCTGTGTGATTGGCAATAAATGCGCCATCTCGCATGACCGCCTCGACAACCGGATGGCGTCCTTCTTCCACAACCAGATCATAACCGTCGGTCAACGTAGGCCGTACAAAGTTTCGCTCAGCACTAATCACCGCAAAAGATTGATACACGTCAATTTCGGCTACCTGTTCGGCCAGCTTTTGCAATCTTGCAATCTCTTTGTTCAACCGCTCGCGAAGTTCCGCAAAAAGTCCATACTCAATATCAACCATTTTGTCCTGAGCTTCGAGAATCAGCGTCTCTTTTTCCTTCAACTCCGGCGTAATGTAACGTTCTGCATTGGCAAGTGTCTGTTTACGTTCATAACGTCCCTCTGGCAATGCGGACAGATTGGACTTGGTGATCTCGATATAATAACCAAACACTTTGTTATATCCAATCTTCAGCGATCGAATGCCTGTCGCCTCACGCTCTCGCGCTTCCAACTCTGCAATCCACTGTTTCCCGTTGACCGAAGCCTCACGTAATTCATCCAGACGTTCATGGTACCCTTCACGAATCAGACCTCCGTCCCTTACCGATACAGGCGGCTCGTCCACAATGGCTTGCCCGATAGCTTCACGCAGATCATTGCAATCATCCATCGTTTCGGCAATATGCTGCAATGTTGCGGAAGATGATCCAGCGCAATGTTGACGAAGTCCTGGAATTTTCTCCAGGGATGATTTGAGCGCATTCAGGTCACGACCATTGGCATTACCAAACGCAATCCGGCCTACCAAGCGCTCCAGATCATAGATGTCTTTGAGTTCTGCCCGCAGGTCCTCACGCAATATAAACTGGTTGTACAGCGTATCCACTGCTTCAAGACGCTCATTAATCTTCCCTTTTTGCAATAATGGCTTATCGACCCAGCGACGCAGCATTCTTGCACCCATGGAAGTCTCCGTCCTATCAAGCAACCAGAGTAATGAACCTTTTTTGGAGCGTTCACGCACGGTTTCCACCAATTCCAGGTTCCGGCGGGTAAACGGGTCCAAGATCATATAATGATCCGGCTCATACGTTGAGATTTGTGTTAATTGTCCCAGAGAACGTTTCTGTGTCTCACTCAGATAGGAGAAAAGACGTGCAATGCATGCCTGACGTTCAGGCTCTAATCTTGCCCACACAGCCTCACCAAACTGCTGACGGACCAGATCTTCCTTATTCTTTGTCCAGGACGTGTAGACCACAGGTCGACCGATTGGAGACGCCTCGGCTTCTACCGTTTCAAGCAGCGCTGCATCTCCTACCAGCTCCGATGGTTCGTAGATGCCGATTTCATCCTTAAGCCATTCCTTGGAATAGGGTACGGATGTCACATACAACTCACCCGTTGACAGATCACAGGCCGCGAGAGCCAGCGTATTTTGATTACCTGTAAGACACACCATGTAGTTGTTGGATTTATCCCCCAGCGTTTTGCCTTCCATCACCGTTCCGGGTGTAACCACACGTACAATTTCGCGTCGTACCATGCCTTTGGTTACACTCGCATCTTCCATCTGTTCACATATCGCTACTTTATATCCTTTTTCAATCAGACGCTGTATGTAATTGTCAGCCGAATGATAAGGTACACCGCACATCGGAATCTTGTCATCCGTGCCTCCGTTACGTGCGGTCAGCGTGATCTCTAGTTCACGAGCAGCATTAATCGCATCCTCGAAGAACATTTCATAGAAGTCACCCAGTCTAAAAAATAGAAAAGCATCTTGTGCTTCGGCCTTCACTTGCAAATATTGTTGAATCATTGGCGTATACTGAGCCATGATGAATATCCTCCATCCCATTCCTATAATGTCAGGAAGAAACGCGTCCTGGAAGGACAATAAGACGGTCAGGCACTGTGTTTGCGCCTCCGCCTTATGTTTTGGCTATTTGCCACTTCCTTCAAAGGTTGCTGCTCCATATCTTCCGTAGCTACTACTTAAAAAAAGACTTGTTTCTTATTATATCAAAAAAACGTCCGTACTTCATGAACCTGCCCGAATATTCCAGAGTTTGCGAATATCGCGGCTCTCATCCCAAGTTCTTCCCAGTTTTAATTGAAGGAGTAACGGAGACGCATACCGTTCATAACGTGCATATCCATCCAACCTCTTCAGATCATCTACGAGAGCTGGAATGTGTTCCTTAATCACTTCGCGCTTTCCTTCATAAAAAGCGGTATGAACCTCAGCTTTTGCCAACGGACGCTGCCGTAATTGAGTATACCCGCTCGCGATCAGACCTGCCAAGGCCACAACACCTTTCGCAACAAGGGGTGACACAAGAAAGCTGGGTAACGTACGATACTCAAACCCACCGTAGGATTTCAGACGAAAATCACCAAGCGCTCCATAACGGGGCCGTCTTCCCGATCCACGGGGGTCTTGCAGAAATGCCAGTGGCAATGCCAAATAATTGTCCAGTGCACGAAGCAGTTCCCCGGTAAGATTCACGCCGCTAAAATGAATATGACCACCCAGAGGTAACCCCCGCTGTGGCATCCCTCCTGCCTGCCAGATGAGCGAGTGATCACTGATGCTGCGGGAAGCTGCTGCGAATGCCCTCATCAGATGAGCCAGCAGTTCTCGTGGTTCGGAGCTGGGAGCAGGTCTCAGTTCGGCAACCGGATATATGCGCCGTCCACCAATCGTCACGGAATCACAGCCTGCCATTCCTGTACGTTCAAGAAATTTGGAGGCGGGTACGATTTTGGATTCCGGCATCTGCACCAGAAGAAACTCCGGGTCCATGCCGAGTATCGGAGTGGGTCTGTGACTCACTTCCTCATCCAGCAGTTCCTGATGCTGCTTCCAGCTTTCCCTATAGGTAGCAGCAAGGTTGGTCACCCCTTTCCAGGGACCCGGATCAATCGAAATCACTGCACATCCGCCATTCCCTGAAGATTCCATTCGAACAGCTCCATGATCCAGTCCTAGCGTATACAGCGTTTTGAACGCAAGTCGTTCTATGCGCTTGAACAAGGTTGAACTCGCTTCACGCTCCAACAGAGTTTCCTGTGCCCCTCCCATGCCACTAGTATCCTTGCGCTTGATCCGGATCGCCTGCAGACAACTTATCTCTACATCATAGCGTACACGCAAGCCTGGTTCGCGTTTGCGCCGATCGTGCAGTGACAATACTTCAATGCCTGCCTGTTTTAACCGTTTTGTACGTTCTCCAGAAGTCATCCTTTCATATCGGAGTAATGCCTCCTCCGCTTGTTCTAAGACATTCATGACGTCCCCCCTCCCGGATCATGCAACTAAATAAAAATAACCCCGCAATGCGGAGCCTTCCCATGAAAGGTATTCCAGGCATATTGCGAGGCTCGTTAACACCCATTTTTCAATATTTAAGAAGAAAGAGGGCTTACGCCCTCTTCATCGCGCCTTCTGGCGCATATGATACCTTAGGTTAACAAATACATGATGAATCAAACTCACAGCTCATCGTCGAGCAGATCGGGATCGAGATCGTCATAATCTCCATCGCCACTGCCAAAGTCATAGTCCTTGTCTTCGTAATCACCGCAACCATCTGTGCAGACCTTCACACAAACTTTGGTTTCGGCAACGAGTTCCACAGCGAATTCCCGTTCTACCCGGATAATTACACTGCTTCCACCTGCGGATACTGTGGCTTCCACACAGCTAGGTTCCTGCGTTGCATCCGCAGATACCTCCACTGTGGAAGTCCGGTGTTTCGGGTCCAGATAGGACAAAGGCACATGTTCTACATACGAGACCGTTTCTTTGGCTACATCCGTCTGCGAATTCTTGTCATAGGAATACCAAATGTTGATATCGTAAGTACCAATAACTTCAATTCCGTCACCCGCTGATACGGCTTCATATTGGTGGTTGATAATCCAAGCCCCCAAAATACTTGTCGGACCATTTGGCGGAGTCACGGTATGTGTTACGGTAGAGAACTTACGACCTTTGCCGCAGATCGCCTTCGTGATAATCTCTCTACATTGATGTTTATGACTCAATGACATCTTTAAACCTCCTCCATACAATCATTCACTACAAGTGTATGCAGGGCATTCGTCTAGGGTGACAACTATTTTCTATTATTCGTTTGTAGATTGGGACCGGTCCGAGATTGGGGACGGTGCTTTGTCCTTCTTCGCGACTTTCAGATACAGCGCGAGTTCGCGGCACAACTGGAGAATTGCAGAACGAATCTCGAATTCTTCCCTTGTATCCGGCAGTTCCATACGTTTGAATTCTTCTTGCACATCCGCAAGAAGTTTTTCAGTTCGTCCGGTGTAAGATTCAGTAAGTACATCCTGACTAAGCTGATCGAACAGCTCCGATACCATTTCCGCATGTGGCATCTTCTGATAGATCTGGGACACCAGATGCATCATATGCTGGATGGAGTCCAGCTGCGTTTTGCGCATATAGAAGTAGACACTCCATTCTTCGTTCGGATGAATCACCTGATTCTCCAGAGAACGCTTGGCTGCATCGATACCGCCAAGGATAGCTTTATCCGCTTCAATCAGTTCTCTCCCCGCCCATGCTTCATTGGGATTACGCAGCGTGGCCGCGAATTCCTTGAAAATCTTCGAAAAGAGCTCATCGATTCGTTTGCGAATGCGCAGCATCTGAGGATCCGCTGCCGGCATATAGGCCAGATTAACCGCCATTGCGGAACCAAGACCAATCAGAAGCAAAGCAATTTGTACGAGGACGACATGCACGTCCATTTCCCCGCCGCCGAACACCCGAAATACCACGACCGAACCTGTTACAATACCTTCCTTGAAGCCAACCCGGACAATAACCGGGAATGCGATCAATATGTATACGGCCAGTACCCAGTAATGGAAGCCTAGAAAGTGAAAAAGTACACTTGCAAATAAAAGTCCAACTACGGAAGCAAAAAATCGAGCCGATATGGTACGAATACTTCGTTTTCTCGTTACATCCACCCCGAGAATGGCAAGCAATCCCGCTGATGTCGGTCCTGGCAAGCCGCACCAGTCCGCAATCAGCACGGCCATTAATGCGGCGATTGCGGTTTTAATTACCCTAAAACCCATTTAACATTCCATCTCCTCTAAGCTGCAAAAAAATTCTTAGCCAGCTCGTCGCCTCATTCATTTATCATGACTAGTATGTCTCATCCAAATGTAAACTAGACGACATCAACCGACATGCGCATGCATGCCGGTCACAGCAACACGCCCCGAATGAGGGACGCTGGCAAGTTAGATCGTTGCGACAGAACCTCAAGGCCCTCTTCTCCAATCATCGCATTCATTCCGGATCTGCGCGGAATATTCATACTAAATATGGTACTTGATTTTACGGTATCGGGCAACGTGACACCCCTTGTGAAATTGTATACATATCATACCCGGTCACATTACGAGTAAAACACGTCCGAATCACCTGCGGCCAGCCAGCATTTTGCGTTCTGCATAGACAACAAGTTGGTACATGGCTGTTGCAACTGCAGCAATAATTAACAGACTTGATAATACAAGTGTGAAGTTGAATACCTGGAATCCGTAGATAATGAGATAACCGAGCCCTTGTTTGGCGACCAGGAACTCACCCACAATTACACCCACCCAAGCCATGCCAACGTTCACTTTTAAGGTGGATACAATCGCCGGAAACGAAGCAGGTAATACAACTTTGGTAAAAATCTCGGAACGTTCTCCACCAAACGTACGAATCACTTTAATATAATTGGGATCCACTTCATTGAAGCTGTTATACACCACCAGTGTTGTAATAATGACCGTGATGGACAACGTAGTCATAACAATTGCCGTAAAACCAGCGCCAAACATAACGATAAAGATCGGGCCAAGCGCTACCTTTGGCATACTGTTGAACACAACCATATAGGGGTCCAACACTTTGGACAAAAAAGGAGACCACCAAATTAAAACCGCAAGCAAGGTTCCAACGAGTGTTCCCAGTAAAAAACCAACTGCCGTCTCCCCTACGGTTACCCCAACATGTGCCCATAATTCGCCGCTAGCGATGTCCTTGCCAATCTGGGCAAAAATCTTACTCGGATAACTGAATAACAGTACATCAATCCAACGGAGTCTGCCTGCCACTTCCCATAGCAAAAACATACATACCAACATAGATAACTGTACGGCAAGTACTTGATGTCGCCATCTGGCCACCTGCTGAATATGATTCCGATGCAGCTGCCCCATCCATTCGTCACGCTTTTCCTGCTTCGGATTCATTGGATTCACGCGTCTTCCTCACCTCCCCCGGACTGATCCAGTTCACTCCACAACGCCTGAAACAACGCATTGAATCCTTCTTGCTCCCTGGCATGAAACGGCTGAGCCTTCCGAATACCATCAGGGATAATAAACTCACGGCGGATGCGGCCGGGATTGCGATCAAGCACAATGACGCGGTCACTGACCGCAATGGCTTCAGACAAATCATGGGTGACGAGAACGGATGTTTTGCCAAACTGTTTTAACGTATCCGAGACCAGATCCTCCAGTTGCAGCTTGGTTTGATAATCAAGTGCTGAGAATGGTTCATCCAACAATAAAATTCCCGGATCGGTTGCTAACGTGCGCACCAGAGCCACTCGCTGTCTCATGCCTCCTGAAAGCTCTGATGGGTACTGATTCTCCGTTCCGGCCAAACCCATACTTACCAGCAGTTCACGCACACGCTCACGGCTCCGTTCATCCAGTCTGCCTGTCAGTTCAAGACCAATCAATGCATTATCCAGAATGGTCCGCCATGGAAACAGATAGTCTTGTTGAAGCATATAACCAATCTGTGCTGAGGGGCCGCCAACGAGTTTTCCTTTAACCTTAACCTCTCCTCGGGTGGGTGTGAGCAGCCCGGCGATGATCGACAACAATGTCGTTTTACCGCATCCACTCGGTCCAACCAGACTGACGAACTCTCCTTTTTGGATCTCCAGACTCAAGTCTTCAATCACCAATGAAGCTTCCCGCTCGCTGACGTATACTTGAGAGATCCCCTCCAGTCGGATCACACTTTCGGATTCAGGCATTCTGCTCACTTCCTTTCCTGAATACCCATCACTTTGATTTCGTAGCTTCTTCCGCATAGGCATTATCCACAATTGCACTCAAATCCACGCGTTCTTTCAACTCGCCGGCGGCACTCATGACATCAAGCAGATTGTTCCACTCTTCCTCATCAATGATCGGGTCCGTTGCATAGCTGCCCTGTTCCTTATAACGGTTCACACTGCTTACCAAAATGGCCGGATCGATGTCTTTGAAAAAAGGAGAAATGACTTCAGCAATCTCTTCGGACGTATGGGAATCCACCCATGTCTGCGCTTTGTGCAGACCATTCGTAAACTTCTGGACGATATCCTTATTGTCGTTAAGATAACTCTGTTTCGTCATGAAGACCGTGTAAGGCAGACGACCACTTTCTGTTCCAAACGATCCAATAACCTTGCCCCGACCTTCTTGTTCAAAGATGGATGCCTGGGGTTCAAACAGTTGAACATAATCTCCCGTGCCTGAGGCAAAAGCAGACGCAATGTTGGCAAAGTCCACATTCTGTATCAGCTCCAGATCACTTTGCGGATCAATGCCATGTTTGTTCAGTGCGAACTCCCCTGCCATTTGCGGCATGCCGCCTTTGCGCTGACCGAGAAATGTGGAATCCCTCAGTTGCTCCCAATCGAAGCTACCTTCTGTGTTACGAGCGAACAGAAATGTACCATCCGTCTGGGTGAGCTGGGCAAAGTTAATGACCGGATCTTCCGCTCCCTGCTGATAGACATATATGGACGTCTCCGCTCCTACCAGTGCGATATCCACTGAACCTGCGAGTAATGCCGCCATCGTTTTGTCACCGCCAGCAGTCGTCTGAATATCCACCTCAAGTCCCTGCTCTTCAAAAAAACCTTGAGCCACAGCCACATACTCCGGTGCGTAAAATACCGAACGAGTCACTTCGCCAATCGTAATCTTGGCTTCATTCTCTTCCTTGTTACAGCTGGTGAGCGCCACAATGATAATCAGCAGAATAACGATGCCCCGGACGAACCATGGCGTGTATTTCATGTTGTTTCCCTCCTTCACTGGTTTCAGCAGTTTCTCTCTATTATGGATATGCCGATGCCCAACAAAAGGTTAAGAACTTAAATGCAAAAAAGAGCCGGGCAATGATGCCCGACTCTTCAGCTCTTCGAAATGTATTCAATATGTTATTTATAGGATATCTACAGCTTGTAAATCTCGGCATATTTGGCTTCCAGATAATCGGCCAGATAATCCGGGTTCAATTCTTCACCCGTTACGGCAACAATCAATTCGGAAGGTGTGCGACTTTTACCATACCGATAGATCTTGTCTGTAAGCCATTCCTTAATTGGAATCAGATTACCTTCAGCAATAAGGGTATCAAACTCCGGCATTTCCTTGCGCAATGTATGTAGAATTTGAGCTGCATACATATTACCCAGAGAATACGAAGCAAAGTAACCAAAGTCACCACCAGACCAGTGAACATCCTGAAGAACGCCGTCTCCATCATTCGTTGGCATAATACCGAGGTATTCCTTGTATTTTGCATTCCAGGTCTCCGGCAGGTCTTTCACTTCCAGACCATCGTTGAATAACATTTTCTCGATCTCATACCGGATAATAATATGCAGGTTATAGGTCAGTTCATCCGCTTCAATCCGAATGAGTGAACTCTCCACCCGATTGATTGCACGATAGAAATCTTCCAGCTCAACCTCGCTCAATTGAGGGAAATGCTGCTGCAAATCTTTGTAATAACGTGTCCAGAATGGCAGGCTGCGACCAATCATGTTTTCCCAAAGACGAGACTGTGACTCATGAATCCCCATGGACGTTCCTTCGGCAAGAAGGGTACCCGCCAGACTGTCATCAATATTTTGCTCGTACAGGGCATGTCCGCCCTCATGCAGTGAACTGAAGACTGCGCTTGCTACATCATCTTGCAGATAATGTGTTGTAATTCGCACATCACCCGGGTTAAGACCCGTTGCAAATGGATGCACACTCTCGTCCAATCGTCCAGCTTCAAAGTCATAGCCCATTTGTTCCAAAATGAACAGACTGAATTTTTCCTGCTGTTCGGTGTCAAACAACTGATTCAGAAACTCTGTATTTGGCTTGTTTTCTGAAGCATTAATCTTCTCTTGCAGAGGCACCAAACGTGCTTTGAGGCGGGCAAATACAGCATCCACTTTCTCAACGGTCAGATCCGGTTCATACATATCAAGCAGCGTATCATAACGCGTATCCTTTACACCCCAGTAATCAATAAACTCCTGTTTGAGCTTAACGATATCTGTCAGATATGGGGAGAATCCTGCAAAATCACTGTTATGCTTGGCATCTTCCCATGCCGTTTCCGACTTGGCTGTGAGCACGGTATAAGCTTGTACTTTTTCCGGTGGTACGGATTGACTGCGATCATATTCTTTCTTGCAATCTTCAACCAGACGACGATCTATATCTTGGAGCTGTTCCAATACCGCTGGAGTCGTTAACGCATCCAGGTAAGTCTTCATGTCAGCTGAGGTTTGCAGCTTGAATGCTTCGGTGGACAACATACCCAGCGTCTCCGAACGAGTCGGAACGCCTTTTTTCGGCGCACCTGTGCGCAGATCCCAGTGAAGCAAACCAATGGCTTCATGATAGCTCTTAATTTTACGAGCCAGATTACGGAAGGATTCCAAATGTTCCTGTGTTTGTTTATCCATTGTTATCGTTCACCTCTTCAAAAAAAATGTTATACCCTATTGATGATACTTTTTGCATTGCGTATAATCAACTTTTAACAGATGAAAATTGCATTGTTCTCCTAAAGATACGTGTTCAAAAAGTCTGGTTTTCATTACCGAGAAGATGGAAATGGCGTTCAACTTCGATGCCGATGATGCCCTCAGGCATGATCTGTAATCAAAAGTGGACTTTTTGAACAACCTCTAAAGGGTTGGAGTAATGCCATCTGCTGACCGTGAAATACTATTAAAGCAAAGGCGTGTAGGACAAGCTGCATCATATGCAAGTGGCCGTGCTCGTCGTATTGGATAACAGGAGGCAATGGACATGAACAACATTCAAGAGATTTTGGCTTACAACAAATCATTTGTCGAGACCAAAGAATACGAAAAGTATACGGCTGGCAAGTTTCCAACCAAAAAGATGGTTATCATCACTTGTATGGATACACGTCTGGTGGAAATGCTGCCCAAGGCCATGAACCTGAAAAACGGTGATGTGAAAATCATCAAAAACGCAGGCGCAATTATATCTCAGCCTTTCGGGAGTGTAATGCGTAGTGTGCTTGTCGCCATCTATGAACTGGGTGCAGATGAAGTCCTGGTAGTGGGTCATACGGAATGTGGTATGGCTTCCCTTCACGCTGAGACCATGATTGGACATATGGTAGAGCGTGGTGTATCGGAAGAAGTCATGACTACTCTGGAGAATTCGGGCATCCGTTTGCAAAAATGGTTGCGTGGGTTTGACAGCGTCGAAGAAGGGGTAAAACATACTGTGGAAGTGATCAAGAAGCATCCTTTACTTCCTCCCAATGTACCCGTCCACGGCATGGTTATCGATTCTGCCACAGGTGAGCTTGATCTTGTCGCTGAGGGGTATGGACAACAGGCATCTCTCTAAATGGTTTGGAGTGCGGACCTTATGGTTCGCACTTTTTTTGTCTAAATTAAGGCAGTTGCTCTGTCAGGTTGTCAAACCATACAGTTTCAGTGTACACTTTTTATGAAAGCGGTCAAAGAAAGTAAAAACGATTGTTCTCTCTGACCTAGCCCTAATATTAAGGAGACATGTGCATGAACATACTTTCCTACGGATTGCTCGGGCTGCTTACCCGCGAGGAGTCATCGGGCTATGATCTGATGCTGAAGATCCAGCCGCATTGGCAAGCGAAACACAGCCAGATCTACCCACTCCTGTCCAAGATGGAAAACGATGAGTTATTGGCCTCCCGCTGGGTACAACAGTCTGACAAACCGGACAAGAAAATGTACGCAGTTACGGAAAAAGGCATTGAAAAGCTCTTGGAATGGATGATTACTCCTGTTACCGCACCGGTTACACGCGATGAATTTAATTTGCGTATTTTGTGTGTTGGCATAGCGGAAGACGGAAGCATGAGACGCATTCTGAATGAGCGTAAAAGCTGGTTTATGGAACGCATACGTTATTTCGAGGATTTGAAGTCACGTATACCTCTGGATAATCTTCGTGTAGGCAACCGAGATTTTGGAAGCTACATCCTGGTACAAAAAGGTTTAATGCATGCGCAAACAGGCCTGGAATGGTGTCATTGGGTTACCCAATTGCTTGATGGCCAAGCTGCAATTCAAGATCCAAGTCCAAGCGTTTCAGAAATTTAATAAAATTTGAAACGTTCCTGCAAGTTGACCGTATTACATGAGTAAGGCCCATTTTTGGGCGATTCAAACAAATTAATCGGGGGGTTACGATCTTTACAATGAAGAAAAAATTTGGAGTTAAACATCTAATGATGGTATTTATGGCCTTTACATTATTGTTCGCAACAGTTGGAGTAACAAATCCGGATTCTGCAGATGCAAGACGTGGTGGCGGATTCAAATCCGGTACAAAAAGTTATACCAACACTCCTAAGAAATCCGACTCCAACAACAACGTGAATCAATCCAATTCCGGTAATAACTCCGGTACTGGTGCAGCTGCAACCCGTGGTGGTGGATTCTTCGGCGGTGGCGGCGGATTCATGAAAGGCATGATGCTTGGTGGTCTTGCTGGTATGATGTTTGGCGGATTGTTCGGTGGCATGGGCGCTCTGGGTAACATCCTCGGATTGCTCGTGAACGTTGCAGCAATCATGTTGATTGTTATGCTGGCTATGGCACTCTTCAGAGCCATCTCCAATCGTCGTAAACCTGCAGCGGATGGTCGTTATGACCGTCGCAATGATCGTGATGATGACCGTAACAGAAACGGACGGTACTAATCTCTATGGTTCTGAGCATGGATGAAATTGTGAATGCAATCTGTATTCATATGGCAGAACGTAAGGGTGTACGTCCAACCGATGTGAATGTAGAACTGAGCTGGGAAGAAGATACAGGTTATTCCGCTGAAGTTTGGATCCAAGGACGCAGTCAATATCTGGTCGAGTCCAATATGATTGAAGCGATTCTTCGCTACCTGCACAGTGAATACAACATCCGGGCGTACCGTGAGAATGTACGACTTGATCTGGATGAAGAAATCACAGCGATCGTTAATCAATAAACTATAGGTCAAGTAATGACCTCTTATACTAAAGACCGTCTCCCTTCTGTCGCCTGACAGAGATGGAAGACGGTCTTTTTGTTTCTGTATTTGTATCTTTATTTGTGTGTCTATTCTAGTCTCTATACGTGCCTGTGTTACGTACTATTTCTTGGAAACTACGATTGAAGTTTGACCAAGCTGTAGTTCTTCTTACCTTTACGGATAATGATGAATTTACCGCCAATGGCGTGTTCTGCAGACACTGTGAATTCAAGCTCCGTGATTTTCTCACCATTCATGGAGATCGCACCTTTGGTGACATCCTCACGCGCCTGGCGTTTGGATGGCTCCAGGCCGAGATCTACGAGCCAGTCCACGATATTTTTCGCTTCGCCGTCCGTCTCGAATGTTGGCATTTCCTTGAATCCCTGCTCGATTTCATCCGCCGTCAGGGAACGGATATCACCACTGAACAGCGCAGCTGTAATACGTTTAGCCTGTTCGAGCATTTCTTCGCCGTGAACGAATTTTGTCATTTCTTCCGCGAGTGCTTTCTGTGCTTCACGTCTGTGCGGCTCTGTCTCTACCTTTTCAGCCAAAGCTTCAATTTCTTCTTTGCTCAGGAAGGTAAAGTATTTCAAGTATTTAATGACATCACGGTCATCTGTATTCGCCCAGAACTGGTAGAATTCAAATGGTGTCGTTTTGTTTGGATCAAGCCAGATTGCTCCGCCAGCTGTTTTACCAAATTTCGTACCGTCGGATTTGAGCATGAGCGGAATAGTCAGACCGTACGCCTTCGCTTCAGATCCTTCTTTTTTACGAATCAGATCGAGACCACTTGTGATGTTACCCCATTGATCCGAACCGCCGATTTGAAGCTGTACATCTTCGTTCTGGAACAGGTGCAGGTAGTCGAGTGATTGAAGGATCTGGTAGGAAAACTCGGTAAACGAAATTCCGCCTTCCAGTCTGCTCGCAACTACATCCTTAGCCAGCATGGTGTTGAGGTTAAAGTTTTTGCCGTAGTCACGCAAGAATTCAATGACATTGATCTTGTGCGTCCAATCGTAGTTGTTCACCATGCGAACCTGATTATCACCGTCTGTTACAAACAACTTCTTCATCTGTGCTGTCAGTGAATCCACATTCTCCTGCACTTGCTCCATCGTTTGCAAAGAACGCTCTGCCTGACGACCACTTGGATCACCAATCGTGCCTGTAGCTCCACCAATCAGAATAACTGGACGATGTCCTGCCAGTTGAAAACGTTTCAGCATCATGAAGGGAATGAGATGTCCGATATGCATGCTATCTCCCGTTGGGTCAACACCGCAGTACAAAGAAACGGACTTCGTTTCAGTCAACTCACGTAATCCCTCTGCATCCGTCTGCTGGTTAATGGCGTCACGCCACTGTAGTTCATCAATAATATTCATTCGTATAACCCCTTTTCT
This sequence comes from Paenibacillus sp. FSL k6-2145, assembly GCF_037976585.1. Classification (NCBI taxonomy): domain Bacteria; kingdom Bacillati; phylum Bacillota; class Bacilli; order Caryophanales; family Paenibacillaceae; genus Paenibacillus; species Paenibacillus sp. FSL k6-2145. Next base: position 6,345,630 of record NZ_CP150267.1, read on the forward strand.
ATCCTCAAGATTCAGTCATGATCTACGTTAAATTACGAAATAACACGCTGGAACGGCTTTTTTGGACACAAAAAAATCGCCTCCTTGTCTTCATTAGACACAGGGACGATTATCATAACCGTGGTACCACCCAAATTGCATGGACAACACGTGACCTTAACACGTTATCCATACCACTTTTGGCAATATATCGTTTGCCCATCCGCTTGGCATTACCCAAGTACTCCAGAGTGTAATTCGCAGCCCTTGTATGTATCAGGTTCCATCAACCCCTGACTTTCTGTAACAGGGACAAAGCCGCTACTGCGCTCTATCAACGTGATTCATGTATTCAATTTATAGCAAGTATAGCCGAACGTTCCAGTCATTGCAAGACCAAGTATGCAATCTTTGAACAGAACAACGGATGCATAATTGAAACCAGATTATATAATCATCATGTTCAATTTTCCGTGATAATAACCATAGGCTTTCTCCGCAATCTGATCCTCATTGTTCCAAAATTGCTGATCCAGCGCATCTAACTGGTCCTCTTGTTCCTTTGTCAGTAATTTAGGAATATCCCACAGTTCAGTAAGCCTTTCATCCTCTTTCAAATACTCCATGCAGCCGTACGCTGACGTTATAATCTCCACGACTTGAGTCGCACCAATGGTATGTAATGCCCGCAACGCGTAACGGTATACCTCTTCCCCCCAGTTACAGAAAAACTGAATAAAACCGCCATTAAAGACATCCGCCTCTAATAGCCATAAAGCAGCAATATCCTGCTCGTTCGAAGTCAACGAAGCCCAGCCCTGTTCAGATTTATTCTTTTTTTCGACAAATAACACAGCATAGTCATACCATACATCATTAATATCTTGCTCGCTCACGTAACACACCTCATTTTTATTTATTTCATACCCTCTAACTCCTGACGTTTACCCTTCAGATACCAATGTAAATACGGATCACCGATCTGCTGGAAGGCTTCCTGAACACCCCTGTTTAGTTCATTCATCACTTCATTTGTGTAGTTCAAATGCGTCTGTTTATTATCCACGCCATATCTTTCCAACAACCCTACATGCGTCGCGGTGAAAATAATATCCTCCAGCATCCAATAGATGACTTCATCCGGCTGTTTCACCCGTTTCTCTAACGTGACGAAACCACGTTCGTAGATTCGAACGATATACGCATCTTCTCCATTCTCTACATAGGGCACACCATCGCATTTAAAGGTCTCAAACAAGCGGTTAACATAGTTCTGCATCTGTTCCCTACGGAGAGACGTACGCTCTAAAAGCTGTAAAAGGATGTCTGCCAATTGTTGTTTGCTTAACATGTTGGACATGAATGCACCTGCCTCTGTAAAAGTAAATCTCTACTTCTCTAATTATTGCATGACATTCTCCAAATTCAATACCCACGTTGGATTCTAACGTCGAAGACAGAATGAAAAATGAAAAAGCTGCCCAAGGCAGCCTCTTCATTCCATACTGTTCAATCAGGTTCCACAAAAAGTCTGATACGAAGTATTGCACTGTGCTGGCAGTTCGGCATATTCAGCCTGCTCAGGTGAGTGCGCGAACGGGTCTGAAAGAACTGCCAAAAGCTTCTGCATTACGCTAAGATCTCCGTGGTTCTCCGCTTGCTCAAGGGCTTCCTCGACCCGATGATTTCGGGGAATGACGGCTGGATTGCTTGTTCTCATCAACTGCCGAGAGACTTCCTTCTCCTCTTGCTGTCTGTCCAATCTTGCTTGCCACCGCTCATGCCATTCAACAAATTCTGGCGTGCCAAACAAAGCTGTCCCTTCCAACCTATCAAAGGTCAAAGCCAGGAACGTATTGTTGTAATCTGCACTATGCTTCTCCATAAGTTCAAGAAGATCCTTGATCAGCGCTTCATCTTCGGCCTCTTCATCCAACAAGCCCAATTTGGCACGCATTCCCTTGAGCCAATGATGATGGTACAATTCAGAAAATTGTGCGATAGCATCCTGAGCGAGTTGCACTGCCTGTTCTTCATCTTCATGCAACAACGGCAGAAGTGTCTCGGCAAAACGAGCCAAATTCCACCCGGCAATATACGGTTGATTACCATAAGCATAGCGACCTTGCCTGTCAATGGAGCTGAATACGGTTGAAGGATTGTAAGCATCCATAAAGGCGCACGGACCATAATCGATGGTCTCACCACTGATCGCCATGTTATCCGTGTTCATCACGCCATGAATGAAACCAACACGCTGCCACTCGGCAATGAGTGCCGCCTGCCGTTTAATTACTTCCTGAAGGAGCAAAAGATAACGATTTTCGACGTGAGCAACCTCAGGATAATGTCGATTCAATGTGTAATCAGCCAACGCCCGGAGATCTTCAATAGATCCCCACCTTGCTGCGTACTGAAAGGTTGCTACCCGGATGTGACTGGAAGCCACCCGGGTTAATATAGCCCCAGGCCGCTCTGTTTCGCGGATAATGTTTTCTCCTGTTGATACCACCGCCAGACTGCGTGTCGTTGGGATACCCAGTGCATACATCGCTTCACTAATAATATACTCTCGCAACATGGGCCCTACAGCAGCACGTCCATCTCCTCCACGAGAGTACGGTGTTCTTCCTGAACCTTTCAGCTGGATATCCACTCGCTCGCCCTGTGGCGTAATCTGTTCACCCAGCAGCAAAGCACGTCCATCACCAAGCATGTTGAAATTTCCGAATTGATGTCCTGCATAGGCCTGAGCCAGAGGCTCAGCTCCTTCCGGAATCAGGTTACCTGCAAAAATTTGTGCTCCTTCCTCACTGTCAAGAGACTCCACATCCAGTCCCAAGCTGGAAGCAAGCAGTCTATTAAAAATGATTAGCTTTGGTGATTGAACAGGCACTGCGCCCTGACTTGTATAGAAGGGTTGCGGTAACTCCGCATAACTATTCTCCAAGTTCCACCCTTTGTTCAATGTTTCTTGTTGCATGTGATCACAACTCCTTTTCTGCACCAGGGATATCCCTTGGTTATATTGTAGCCTTGTGAACCGATGCTCATTTATGTAGTCGCATGGAAATTCAATTCAAGAGGATGTTGACTTAAACGAACATATTAAATGTTCTTGATGAAACTTTAGCATATTTGCATGCCTTTTGCATTCCTCATGAATCGTAAGCAAAAAAAATCCAAGAGGTTTCTTTGCCAAGTGGAATCATTGTCTTTCATTCCACTTCCCAGAAAACCATCTTGGATCTATTCCACTTACTACCAGATGACACGTCTGTTATTACAAGGATTACGTGTGTGCTTCTTGAGCCGGTATAGGCTGTACTGGCAAGCTCTCTTTTTTCAAAGCGAGGTTAAAGAAGACATTAAGCAGGATCGCTGACAGGCTTCCCGTGATAATACCATCGCTAACAATAATCCGAATACTCTGAGGAAGCTGGGCAAACAGATCGGGTACAGCAGTAACACCGAGCCCAAGCGAAACGGAGCAAGCCACGATTAATAGATTGGATTGTTTTCCAAAATCAACGTTTTGCAGCATTTTGATCCCGGATGAGACGACCATTCCAAACAGGACAACAGTCGCTCCTCCGAGGACAGCACTTGGAATAATGGTTGCAAAAGCAGCTACCTTCGGAATAAGTCCCAGAAAGACCAGAATACCTCCGGCTGCAACAACAACATTGGTCGTTTTCACTTTGGAGAGCTGAACCAAACCAACATTCTGTGCAAATGTATTGTATGGAAAAGCATTAAATATGCCACCCAGGACAAACGCGAGACCTTCTGCGCGATATCCCCGTGCCAGATCTTTTTCGTTGATCGGTTGATCACAGATTTTGCTCAAAGCCATAAATACACCTGTTGATTCGATGATAACGACTGTACCTACAATAATCATTGTAATGATTGGGCCAATTTCGAAGGTAGGCCACCCAAAGTAAAAGGGTTGAGGTAAATGGAACCAAGAGGCTTCCTGTACAGCGGCAAAATTTACTTTTCCCATGAAGGCTGCGATGAGGGTCCCCACGATAATACCAAGGAGAACAGCCAGAGATTTAACAAAACCGCGAGCATATCGATTCAGGATTAGAATGAACAGTAATACACCAAATGAAAGCGCCAAATTGTCCAAACTTCCGAAATTCTCGCTGTTTGCTCCACCAGCCATATTTTTAATACCGGTTGGAATTAACGCAAGACCGATGATCGTTACCACTGTACCAATCACAACTGGCGGAAACAATTTGACGATTTTGCTGAAAAACACAGCAAAGATGACGATAAATAAACCCGCTGCAATGATCGACCCATATATGGCAGGAATTCCGTATTGCGATCCAATCGCTATCATGGGTGTCACCGCTACAAAAGAACTTCCGAGCACCGCTGGCAGACCAATACCCAAGTACTTGCCTTTCCGAGCCTGAAGCCACGTTGCAATCCCACACGTTAACAGGTCAATGGAAACCAGATACGCCAACTGCTCTGCAGTCAGATTTAGTGCTCTGCCCACAAGCAAAGGCACCAGAATTGCTCCCGCATACATCGCTAATACGTGCTGAATCCCGAGTGAAAAAACTCTCATCTTTTTGGTTTCTTTCATCCCACGTTGCCCCCCTGAAATTAGAATCAACTGAACCACTGCAAAATCATGTTATGTTGATTCACATTATATAAACTATTCAGGGAAGTTCCATGATTCATAACATAGAATTGTGATAAGAGATAAAGAGCCCAACTAAAATTGGGCATGTTATACAAAAGGTATTCTCATACCGTTTATGTCGCGTTATATAAGTTGACACATTAATGCATAAGGTCTGAACATCATTTATTTCATATTCTCAGCTTGTCCAGTTGAGAGGATTAATGTTAAAACGTTGCTCGATTACCTCTCCGTTCTGGTGAACCATCTCCGTAAAAAACACTTCTTCTCTGTTCATCAGAACAACGGATGAAGCTCTGGTCCCATAGTCGAATTTCTCACTTCTAACGAAGATGGGTGATAACAAACGTTCCCACTCCAATGGAACGCCTGTATGAGGCAAAAGTTCATCCACTGAAGGATCTGCAATTTGCAGCAAACCTAATATTTGTTCTGTCAGGGTATCTTCGTCTTCCCCTTGGATGATTTTCTCCAGCCCTTCTTTTCCACGTTTCACCTTGGGCCAATCTGTATTAATCAAGTGATTACTAATCCCGTATATTCCCGGTTTCAACTTCATCACAACATTACCCACATTAGAATAATAATAGAGGTCGTCAGGATCACCCACTAACAAATTGTAGCCAGGATAATCATTGCGACTTTGCTCCGCATGTTGTATAAATTGCTCAGGTGTGGACGTTCCTTTTAAAAAGTCAGCAACCAGATCTCCTCTTGAGCCCTTGGCCTGTACCTCTTCATTTGGATCACGATAATTCGTAACAGCAGCCAGACGCCCACCTGTTGTTACGCCCATCCAGGTTCCCATTTTCGACAAATCCCGGCCAGCCAATATATGAGGATAGTCTTCCCAATAGTGTGCTTGAGCCGTAGGTCTGTGATAGAATTCATCCCTATTTGATCCCAGAATAAACGGATACTTTGGATGCATGTTGTAAGCAAATAAAATTAAACACATGGGAATCTTCAACTCCTATATTCGTTAACCCTCTGATAACGTGGCTTTATATCGCATAATCAACTACAATGACATCTTCCACCCAACCATCCAGGGAAGCTACAAATGCCTGATGAGCAGGATGTGGTCCATAAGCGCGCAATGCGTCCTGATCTTCAAACGTCACTCTCAATCCAATCGTATAACCTTGAATACGGTCCGTTTCTTCCGTTGTATTGATTCCTGCGGTCAGCGTGACAATTCCCGGGATTTGTTCCTGTAGTGCGAGCAATTGAGCCACCCATTCCTGTTGTTTGGCTAGCGTGGTTTTATCGTTAAATTTAAAAACAACTAAATGTTCAAACATCTTGTTATTCCTCCTCTGTTAATTCTTTGCTACTCTATTTTCAACATGTTTTCGCAGTTTCTCCAACCAGTTGATATCGCTTTGAATACTCTGATAAGCATGATCTCTCATTAATAACAGAGCATCTTTCAGCTCCCCTTTAGTATCCATCTGTTCTGGGGTATGAAGCTCAATATACTCTATTTTCTTTTTCATCTTTTCGATAATATCCTCAATCAGGTAAGCAATCTTCTGATTGTCCACCTTATCCAGGTTGACCAACGCAGCGTACAGTGACTGCACATTCGTAAACTTCTGGAAGACCTTATATATGCTTTCTTCAAGTGACTGTCGCCCTTTTTCGGTGATTCCATATGTCGTTTTGTCCGGTCGATTTTCAGTCTGTATCGTTTCTACCTTCTCGATCAGGCCCTTCTTCAGCAACACTTCAAAATTATAGTAGATAGTGCCTTCAGTAATTTTGGCGTCGGTTTGATCCAGATGTTTACCAATACGCTTCTTAATATCATAAGGGTAATAATTCCCTTCACTTAGTGCACCGAGTATAAATATTTGAATCGACATTGTGACTGCCCCCATTCTGCTCATCCAAGGGTACAGCTTGGTCCTAATCGCCTACCCTCATAACTTCTATTTTATATCATAACGGGCTGTTGTACAGGCTCCTGTGTTGTATCGATCTGTTTGGCTTTTTTGAAATGATGGATGGCCGTATTGATAATAAAGGCTCCCACACCCACCAGTGCCAGTCCGACCGCATATTCTACTGTTTTCCCTCCGCCGAAGAGAATATTATAATCCAGATGTGTTGAATAGAACATCGGTGTAATCTGACTTACGAATTTGAAATATCCTGGCATCATCTCCGGTGACATGGACGTCCCGTTCGCAATGGATTGGCTGAGTACAAAGATCATATTGATCAGCATTCCACCTTGACCGAGAAGCATGATAAAGATACTTGTGAACTCAATCGACACAAACAGCTGCAAGCTGTGTACCATCCACATTTTCAAAAACACTTCCACCCCATACCCCTGCACCATAAAATAAATGCCGATCCCTACAAGTGGAGCAAGGATGGAAATAAGCAGGTTGGCTCCTCGCATTGCAAAGAATGCTTTGCATCGCATAGATCATAGCCCCGACATACAGCGCCATGGTGATGAACATCGGTGCCATCTGATTCTGCATGCCTGCTGGTTGCGGGTTACTCAGAACGATGTCAGATGACACTTTTCCCATAGTGGATTCCACAATCTGCTTCGATTGCTCCGCTGGAACCTGCATACTGCTCAGCACCCCCTCGAAGCTCTGTGCCTGAATCTGAGTTCCCATCTGCGCAGTAATTTCAGCAGCTACATTTTTCATGGTGCTTGTAATTGTTGTTGGGTTCGATTCATTAATCAGGTACTGGAGCTGCGCTTTCCCGCCCTGTTCAGACAGTTTCTCCGTAAAATCACCCGGTATACGAATGATCATATGAATATCCCGGTCTTCAAGTCCTGTCTTCGCCTGTTGCAACGATTCATCCATTACCACGTTAAACGGCAATTGCTCTTGCAATTTTTGTACAAATTCCGTACCGGATTGCTGGTCTTCGTTGACAATAGCCACGGTAAGATTCGTTACATTTTTCGGGATGGCACTATACCCTGACATAAAAACGATCAACATTACGATCTGATAAAAAACAATCATGAATATGCCTGCTTTGACTCCGCCATGCTTCAGTATGTTCTTCACTGTCTACTCCACCTTGTTTGTTATAATATAAACTACTTGAATTAAAGTACTCTTGTTTGGTATATTTGTCAATGAGACCAACCAAGGAGGCGAAACGAATGAAGAAGAGCGCTATAATTTCTCTATCTGAAATCACGAATTTTCAATCGAAAGAAGAAGAATTCAGTCCCTACCGTTGGTATCGCAGCATGTTGAATCAGGAACCTGTCGTCTACAACGAAGAAACCGATTCCTGGCATGTGTTCAGGTATGATCTTGTCAAAACGGTGCTTAATGATCACGAGCACTTCTCCAGTGTGAGAAAAAGATCGATTGTTAACGTAGGATATTCGAATGAAGAAGAAGGTTCGGGGAACGAGCACCATATGCCGGACAAGCTGGATATTCACAACGTAGATCCCCCGGAACATCGCAAGCGGAGATCCTTACTCGCCAGTGCATTTACACCAAGAAGTCTCAAGCTCTGGGAACCAAGAATTGAGGCCGTGGCCGATGAATTAATCAGCGCATTTGAACATCAACCTGAAGTGGATATTGTTGAAGCATATACGAGTATGTTTCCTGTCATTATCATGTCTGACCTGCTCGGTATTCCTTCCAAAGATCGTAATCTATTCAAGGATTGGGTGGACACCATGTTTATGCCTACTACCGATGCAACCTTTGAACAGATTAACCAATTGAAAAAGATTGCCGGTGAAGAATACTTCAAGTACTTGTATCCCTTCGTTGTGTCCAAACGATCCAATCTGGGAGAAGATATCATATCAGACCTGATTCAGGTTGAGTTGGATGGCGAATTTTTTACAGATGAAGAGATTGTGCGAACCACCATGTTTATTCTGGGAGCTGGCATCGAAACGACCAGTAATCTGCTGGCCAACTCGTTCTACTCCCTTCTATATGACCAACCGGAATTGTATGCCGAACTCAGAGATCACCCTGAACTTGTTCCAGCCGCGGTAGAAGAAATGCTGAGATATCGTTTTCACATCAGTAAAATGGACCGCATGGTCAAAGAGGATAACGATCTTCTTGGGGTTAAGTTAAATAAAGGAGATGCCATCGTGGCGTGGATGAGTGCAGCCAATATGGACAAGAACATGTTCGAAGATCCATTCACACTGAATATTCATCGTTCGAACAATAACAAACAGCTTGCGTTTGGTTTCGGTACTCACTTCTGTCTTGGGGCTCCTCTGGCGCGCCTGGAAGCGAAGATCGTATTAACCGCATTCCTAAAGACATTCACCAAAATTGAACCTGTTCAAGGGTTCATCCTGGAAGAAAACCTGACTCCATCTGCCGCTGGGCAGTCCTTAACAAACCTTCCGATGAAGCTGTATAAGTAAATTCGGTTAGTGCGAATACCAAAAAAGAGCAGATCATCTGCTCTTTTTCTCATGACTTTGATTGATTCACTCATTCAAATCAATTTAATTCAACAATTCCAATCCGCCCATCATATAGGGGACAACTCGTTGAGCTAACTCAGCAGGGGATTCCTGTCTTCCATCCACATTCCATCGATACGTCATTCCATAGATCGACCAGCTTAGCATGGTTGCAGTCATTTTTAGCGTTTTGGGATCTACATCCTTCGCCACTTTGCTCATTAATTCAAGAAGGAATTGTTCCAGTTGAGTCTTGATGTTCTCTTCAATGATTGGTGCAACCGTCTCATATTTCTTGATGCACTCATTACTTGAGACGTGATAATCACATAATGAAAATATAAGCTGCTGTATGGTTTCCGCTGATAACCGTGCATCCGGGTCTACCCTTTTTGTTACATATTCCATAAAAGCATCCGATAACAAGGCTTCAAGCAGTGCATATTTATCCTGAAAATGGGCGTAGAATGTAGCCCTGTTAATTGTGGCTTGTTCCGTAATGTTTTGAATCGTAATGCTGTTGAAATTTTTAAGATTCAATTGGTTTAAAAACGCATCAAGAATTAATTGACGCGTGCGGATTACACGCGGATCATTCGAGTTTGGAGACAATACACCAGACATGCCCCAATCCTCCTTTGTACACAAAATATTTGGTTAGACTCCTTCATTATAGATAAGTGTTATTTGTTCAACAAGTGAAAGTAAGTGCAAAGACACCATACAATAATCCGTGTCTTTCGCTTAAGCAACAAAATGCTCCGATTGTTGGTTGAGCATGCCTATAGACCTTGTTAACATTGCACTCGTACCCACTGAGAGGTACAACATAATGGAGGTGTATATTTTGAGTAATCCACAATATAACATTATTTCTACAGCGCGTTTGTTTCAACCATACACTGTTTCAAAGCTAACCCTGTCCTCACGCATCGTCATGTCCCCCATGGCTCGTGCTTTTTCCCCGGGCGGTGTCCCTGGCTCAGACGTAGCCGCATATTATCGTCGACGTGCCGAGCATGGTGTTGGACTTATTATTACCGAAGGTGCAACCATTGAGCATCCCTCTGCATCAAGTGAACCTAGAATCCCTCATATGTATGGAGAAGCAGCTCTTCAAGGCTGGGCTGAAGTGGTCGAACAAGTCCATGAAGCCGGCGGCAAGATTTTTCCGCAGATTTTACACATGGGAATCGTTCGTCCTTCAGGATCTGACCCACACCCGGAAGCTGCATCACTGAGTCCATCGGGAGTTGATATGGAAGGTACTCAAGTAGGTGCGCCCATGACGGAGGCAGAGATCGCAACTGTGATTCAAGCCTATGCAGATGCAGCAGCCAATGCGCAAAGTATTGGTTTTGACGGAATTGAACTTCACGGTGCACACGGTTTTCTAATCGATCAGTTTTTCTGGAAAACAACGAATAGGAGAACGGACCGCTATGGTGGTGACCTACAGAAACGAACTCAATTCGCGGTTGAACTTGTCATGGCAGTTCGTGCTGCGGTAGGTCCTGATTTCCCTATTGCAATGCGGATTTCTCAATGGAAGATGAATGATTATCAAGCCAGACTGTTCGACACACCGGAAGAACTGGAACAATTCCTTCGTTTGCTGGTTGATGCAGGTGTAGATATCTTCCACTGCTCGACACGACGCTTCTGGGAGCCCGAGTTTGAAGGATCTGATCTTGGATTTGCAGGGTGGGTGCGGAAGCTAAGTGGTCAAACCACGATAACGGTCGGTTCTGTAGGTATGGCAGATGAGCCTGAAGAAGAAGGAAATGAAGTAAAACATCCAGGTATGGGCGAACTCATGAAGCGATATGAGCAGCAGGAATTTGATCTGGTAGCTGTTGGACGTGCACTCCTTGGTGATCCGGCATGGGCTGCCAAAATACGCGAAGGCCGCGTATCTGAGATTCAGGCTTTTACACCTGAAGCACTGGCTACGTTACACTAAGAACAATTACTAATTGTTCCAGACATTTTTTCTCCCCTATATATAGGTTCGAACTCATGAATCAACTATACTATGCAAAGGGCTCGCTTTCCCTCCGGGATTGCGGGTATTTTGTTTTTGGAGCTATCTGTGCGATCAAACACTTCGAGCAATAGCAATATCGTTCAAGAAAATTCCTTCTTTGCAACCTATAATGACCTTAACATACCAGAAAGAAGGTGCATCATGACTCGGGAAGTCCGGACTGTGGTATTTGATACCGATCTACAGCTAGAAGCTTATCAATTTGAAGGCATTATGCAGAAATTTCCCAATCATTTTCATGACTATTACGTCATTGGATTTATTGAGCAAGGCAAGCGTCACCTCGTCTGCAACAACGAAGAATACATTCTGAATAGTGGCGACATGATTGTCTTTAATCCACATGATCCTCATGCCTGCGAACAGGTCGATGGCAGAACCCTCGATTATCGCTGTATCAACGTCCAGCCTGAGGTTATGCGAGAGTATGCAAAAGAGATTACTGGACAAGCATACTTGCCACGGTTCACATCCCCCGTTCTCTATCAGAGTGAACTTGTGGGTTCCCTGCACGAGCTTCATCAGATGATTCTGGAGGAGCAATCGGATTTCTGCAAAGAAGAATTGTTACTCTTTCTGCTGGATCAATTAATGCGAGATTATGCGGATGCTGAACCGCCTGTATCCACGCAGGATGTTACCGCAGAGATCAGACGCATATGTGATTACATAGAAGCTCATTACATGGAGAGCATCTCGCTGAACGAGTTAGCCGATCTGACGGAGATGAGTAAGTATCACCTGCTGCGTTTATTCACTCGCCAGAAAGGCATATCACCTTACCGCTATCTGGAAACGATTCGCATTAATCAAGCCAAACGTCTGCTGGAACAAGGCCTGCTTCCCATTGAAGTAGCCGCACAGACAGGATTCAGTGACCAGAGCCATTTCACGAATTTTTTCAAAAAACTGATCGGGCTGACGCCGAAGCAATACAAACGTATCTTCAACCATGATACGGAGTTGAAACGAACCATCGATAACCTCGTATGACGAGTCATCATGACACTAATGCTGCTACCGGACATTTGCTCGCCTTATTTACCATATTGATCTGGGGAACTACGTTTGTCTCAACAAAGGTCTTGTTGATTGATTTCACTCCAGTGGAGATTCTATTTTTCCGTTTCCTGATCGGGTATTTGGTACTGTTGCTAATCTATCCGGGTTCACTGCGGATCGCCTCATTCAGAGAAGAATGGTTATTTATCGGAGCAGGAATATGTGGAGTGACTCTATATTTTCTCATTGAAAATATTGCCCTGCTGTACACAACCGCTTCCAACGTGGGTGTTATTGTCTCCATTGCCCCGTTCTTCACTGCCGTGCTCGCCAATTTCTTCCTGGATGGTGAGAAGTTAACGCGCCGCTTTCTTATCGGATTTGGGATTGCCTTGAGCGGCATCCTACTCATCGCACTGAACGGCAGTTTCGTTCTGCAATTGAATCCGGTAGGTGATCTGCTTGCTTTTATAGCACCTGCGGTATGGGCGATCTACTCTGTGTTAATGCGGAAAATTGGCCAGCTTCGTTATCACACCATTGGTGCGACTCGCAAAGTGTTCTTCTATGGCCTGATCTTCATGCTGCCAGCTCTGTTCCTGTTTGAATTCCATTGGGAACTCGGACGCTTCACAAGTATGACCAACCTTTCTAATGTTCTCTACCTCGGTCTGGGTGCCTCCGCATTGTGTTTCGTGACCTGGAACCGGGCCGTGAATCTTCTCGGAGCTATCCAAACGAGTGTATATATCTATCTGGTGCCTGTCATTACAGTTGTGTCATCTGCACTGATTCTTCAAGAGCAGATAACCTGGGTGATTGTTCTCGGTGCGTTCTTAACCCTATTTGGCTCTTACATTTCAGAACGAAAAGGACACAAGCTTAACAACAAAAACACTAATCCGCATAGGGGTTAGTGTTTGCTTCATTTTTTACTGATAAAACTGGACATCGTGGTTGACCACCGTTGACATGCGCAGAAGTCATTCATTTTATCTCATTTAATTGAGACAGCAGAATCTCCAGTTCCTCTTGCTCCAGATGACGCCATTGCCCCCGCTCCAGTTGATCCAGCCTAATATTCATAATTCGGATGCGTTCCAGCTTCAACACTCGGTACCCCAAGGCTTTGCACATTCTACGGATCTGCAGGTTGAGACCCTGTGTCAGAATAATACGAAATACATCTTCACTTTGCCTATACACTTCGCAGGGCTTGGTCACCACGTCCAGAATTTCAACGCCTTCAGACATGGACTTTACAAATTGATCTGTTATGGGTTTGTCTACAGTCACTACATATTCTTTATCATGGTTATGCTCCGAACGCATCATCTTGTTCACAATGCCTCCATCATTCGTAAGCAAAATCAACCCCTCAGATGCCTTATCCAGCCTGCCTATCGCAAATATGCGAGAAGGATAATTCATATATTGAATGATATTCCCTTCCACATGTGCTGCTGCTGTGCAGACAATACCGATGGGTTTGTTCAGAGCAATGTAGACAGGTTCACTGTCATTACGAGGAATCTCCTTGCCATCAATGAGTACCACATCATGAGGTTCAACTTCCGCCCCTTTTTCACATACCCTGCCATTGATCGTTATGCGTCCAGCTGCAATTAAACGGTTCGTTTCCCTGCGGGAGCAGAATCCCGTTTCACTTATGTATTTGTTAATTAACATGTGTCACCACTTCTCATCTATAGTATTGCCACTGGTTCTTAGAGTGCTGGTACGTTCATTCGCTTCGTGCAATGAGTTAGTACCTTGTACTGATTTTCATTCCACATCATCTCATTTATACTGAAACGAAGCAATGAATGGTTATATAAAAACACATACAACGTTACATAGGAATGCCAAAATACACGCTGGAAGGAGTTTCTCATGTACAAAGTTACTCGATTTACAGTTGACCCCGATGATCCAAACCAAGACTCTGGCATGTGGATTGGTGGAGAAACTGCATACGTTTCCGACTGGCCTCTCAACCCCGAGGGGCAGCCTTTATTGCATCTGTTCTCCATTAATTGTAATACACTTTCACAGCAGGTCCATATCCCTTCTTTACCACAAGATAAATATATCTCGGTCTTCTCGACCTACTCCGCCTCCGAATATTTTCTGGATCAGGTAACCTATACGGGAGATGAGCTGGAATGGAACGAGAATATTCTCGCCGGGTGCACTTATGTCTCGGTATCTTCGCATCCACTCACTTCCGTATGTCCCGTTCCACCCATTCCGTTAAGCGGCGTACGTTTGATTGAAATGGAGTTAGACGATCAGGCATTCCCTGCATTCTCATTTTTCTCTCCCACGTTACCAAATGGTGTGAAAGGAATTGACCATTTGGTAGAGGAACATCAACTGGTGTGTCAAATATATTCCGGAGATTTTCCTGAGCCTTATCGGGATATATTGGGTCTTCCCGATGCAAACGGTTATTTATTTTTGCGAAGGGGTCCCGCGTCTGCTCACGCGCCATTCGATGGAATATTCTTTGTACAGACTGCTTAATGGCGATACGTTGAGGTCAGGTAACATCATATAAAAGGGCTAATCAGAACGTTTCCCGTCTACTCAGACAGGGAACGTTTTTTATATATGCACGTGTTACTATCCTCGATCAATACAAATGCCAAACCCTGTTAAAAGGTCATATGGATTGGATCATATTTATCCTTTCGACACGAAATCGTTTTAGATGAAACTTAGCACGAGAAATATTTCTCCTCATCAAAATTTAACATTATTTTACAACAAAAAGCATGTACATTTGTGCATTTATGGTATAAGTTATACATGAAATAAACATTAATTACATAATATAAAATTTTTATCCAACTAGGAGGCAGACTTATGAAAAGAATATTCGCTCTAAGCTGCGGTTTTTATCTGTTAATCGGCATAACCAGCGTTGTGCTCGGCGCCCTTCTCCCTGTTTTATTGACATATTATGAGCGCGGTTATAGTGATGGCGGATTTTTGTTATTTCTGCAGTTCCTTGGATTTCTTGTCGGGGTTCTTGTCGCTCCTTCAATGACTGCCCGGATCGGAAGAAAAGTTATGCTACTGATTGCACTGGTCTGTATTGTAGCGGCTTATGCTGTTCTCGGATTTTTGCCATCTTGGACTAGTGTTCTTCTACTTACTATTCTCATCGGCTTTGGCTCAGGCATTATTGAGCCTTCCGTTGGAGCATTCACGATCGAATTCACTGAGAATCAGAAAGCCGTAGCGATGTCTAAGCTTGATGTGTTCTTTGCTCTTGGAGCACTTCTCATCCCCGCTGTCGCTGCTTTATTTATCTGGATGGATCTGTGGCATCTTACTTTTTATACAGTGGCCGTGTTGTCACTCGTTCTCATGCTACTGTGGATCACCATGCCCCGTTCAGCCGCACTGTATCTGGAACAGGCTGGCGAGAATACAGTGGCACACTCAGCAGGTAAAGCCCGATATTCTAGAAAACAGCTGGGTCTGCTGACGATCTTTGTCATCTTCTTTTTCATCTACATGGGACTGGAACTGGGATTAATGAACTTCCTGCCCTCCATTCTCGTAGAACGATTGCAGCTTCAGGAATCTGTCGCATCGCTAAGTGTCTCCATCCTGTGGATTGCGATGATCATCGGCCGTCTTTTCTCGGGGAAAATAGCGGAAGCCGTCAACTATATGCCTTTCCTGATCTGGAGTACGGTTGGCACGCTTTTGTTTACGGTCGCTATGGTATTTGTAACTGGACAGTGGGCAACGTATGTGCTCATCTTCGGAACCGGTCTGTTCATGTCTGGGCTGTTCTGTATCGCACTGGTCTACGCAAATGTTCTGATTCCCGGTATGACCGAGCGGACAACCAGTATCCTGATCGCATCGGGTGGTATTGGAGGAGCCATCTTGCAGTATGTGACTGGATGGAGTATGAGTACCTGGCCTGTTGTGAATACGATCTGGATTTTGGCCGGATTCTGTCTGATCCTGCTGCTCACATTGATGGTCTCTCATCTATGGACTGTAAAAAATAATGCAGTACGTGCTGCTCTCGCACAACATAGCAAGGAAATGTAAACATCGTTTCTTAAGGGAGGTGATGCCCGCATCATCCGGGATTGTTGAGCTTTGTTCGAGCTAGTACACCATTATATTGGAGGAAATCGTATGCAAACTTTAACCAACAACCGCTTCATAGCCGGAAAAGGGATTAAGTTGATTGACGATTCAGGTGTTGAATACCTCGATGGCGTGTCAGGCACGTTTAATCTGTCACTGGGCTATAATCACCCACATGTAGTCAGCAAAATTCAGGAACAAGTCGGCAATCTGACGCATATGTCTTCCTCCTTCACTGAACCATACGTAAATGAAGTACTTGATCACTTAATCGAATATGCTCCAAACGACATTAATGCCGGATGGATGCGGGATATTACTGGTTCAACTGCCAACGAATGTGCGACCAAAATCGCACAGAAGTATACCGAATCGACAGACATCATCAGCCTGTATCTGTCCCATCATGGGCAGACCCAATTTGCCACCGGGATTTCGGGGAATGCCTTCAGGCGGAAACGCTTCCCCAATTCGGCTGTGGCTAACGCTGTCCATGTACCTGCCCCATACTGTTATCGCTGCCCATTCAAATCCTCAAATGGAGACTGCGGCTATCAATGTGTTGAAGCTATATCTGATGCAATAGAATATGCAAGTTCCGGCTCAGTCGCCTGCATGATTATCGAACCCATTCTCGGAAATGGTGGCAATATCATTCCTCCACCCGGATATTTCAAACGTCTGCGTAAACTGTGTGACGAGTACAATATTATTCTTATTGCCGACGAAGTGCAGACAGGAATCGGTCGTACGGGAACCATGTTTGCCAGCGAACTGTTTGATATCCAGCCTGACATGATTACCCTTGCAAAAGGTCTTGGCGGAATCGGCGTACCTGTTGCTGCTGTATTAATGCAATCCCGGCTGAATGTGCTCGAAAAGCACGAACACTCCTTCACCTCAGGAAGTAATCTGATCTCCGTAACCGCTGCCAAATCCACCTTGGAAGTGGTATCCGAACCCGGATTTCTGGATGCGGTAAAACGCAAAGGTGAAATTCTGGGTGAATTGCTGCATGAATTGGCTATGAAATACCCAAGTATCGGGGAAGCTCGTGGCGTCGGGTTAATGTGGGGGTTGGAGATCGTAGGTGACGGTAATGAACCGGATACACTAAAAACCAATGCCATTGTTGACCGTGCTTTTACAGATGAGCATCTGATCTTGAGAAGTTCAAGATATGGCTTCGGCAACGTTGTTAAGGTCCGGCCTTCCCTTACCACAACCGAAGACGAACTGGTTGAGATTGTGGAGCGGCTGGATTCAGTGCTTGCCAGCGTTCATTAAAACATTTCAATGCAACTGTTCGAAGTGGTCGTTTCGGTTACGAATCGTTCTTATGATCGCTGTTATCCACGGATTTTCTTGATTTCCCTTTCACGAGGGAAAAATCCGTGGATAAAGGCGAACGCTTCGCTTCTCCAGAATCGATTTCGTCCCCTTCACTACTTTCGTATCTTGTCCGAAACTGTTTTAAGATGAATCGCTATATTTATATTTTATATAATTACAAGGAGGTTATATCATGCTTGCATTGGTATACAAATCGGCTTGGGATGTGGCGCTTGAGGAACGGCCTGTCCCGGAAATTACAAGAGATAATCAGGTGTTGGTTCGTATTCGAGCAACCGGAGTATGTGGTACCGACTTAGGCATCGTCAGCGGTAAATATCATGCGGTTCCTTCTGTCATTCTCGGTCATGAGTCTGCCGGGGAAGTCATTGCTGTTGGCTCTGCGGTAACGACATTACAACCGGGCGACCGTGTTGTGATCGACCCCACCTACTATTGCGGACAATGTGACATGTGCAGAACAGGCAGACAAAATCATTGCACACACAAGTCTGTTACCGAGACAGGTGTGAGCGCTGACGGAACATTTACAGATTATTATGTGACCGAGGATCGTTTTTTGTACAAATTGAAGGACCATGTGAGCTATGAAGAAGCAACTTTGACGGAACCGCTCAGCTGTATGCTGACGGGGATTAATCAGATTCATTTATTGCCGAATTTCAGAACGATCATCCTCGGCGCAGGCCCGATTGGCATTCTGTACAGCTACGCGCTCGCTTCTAAAGGGGTCACCGGCTGTCTGGTCGACATCTCCGAAGAACGCTTAGCCATTGCCGGTTCCATTGCACCCGATCGTTGGGAAGTTCATTCATCCTTCGAAAGTGCAATAGAATCGCTGTCACCCGCGACCCATCAGGTCGATATGATTGTGGATACAACAGGTGTCGTAGGTACACAAGTGCTCTCCCAGCTCGCCAGTGGCGGTTATCTGATGCTGGTTGGTCTGAGAGATGGAAACACATCCTTCAATCCCAAGGAAGTTGTGGACCGCAGTCTGAAAATTATTGGTTCCATCGATTCTCTGGGGACATTTGCTACCGCACATTATATGATTGAACAAGGGATTATTCCGGCAAAAAAAATCATCACCCACTCCTTCCCGTTGGAGGATTACGAAGAGGCATTCCGTACACTTGGCTGCGATATTCAGGGACGCACACTTCAAGCCTCTTCACATGCCATTAAAGTTGTGCTGCAATCCAGCGGTTCCAGTTTCTAAAGTGGAAGGTTAACCATGAATGGATTACATTAGAGATATATGTACACACAATCCTGGAGGAGGAATACAACATGGCAGCAAACAAAGAATCTAACGGACTAGGAGCCCCCAATGATGACATCATTCAAGCAGTCATTTTTGACATGGATGGTGTACTGATTGACAGCGAACCGATTTATTTCGAGATTGAGCGCAGCTCTTTTACCCATTTTGGAGCAAGGGTGACTGATGAAGAACATCATACCTATGTTGGAGTTACGCTGGAATCCATGTGGCAGCAAGTATTGGACAAACATCAACTGACAGCTACGCTGGAAGAAATATTTGCTTATCATCAGCATAATGTGATGCAAACGATGCTTGCCCATCCGAATCTCACAGCAATGCCTTCCGTGGAACGCTGGTTAAGCTGGCTGCATGAGCAACACGTACCCATAGCCGTTGCTTCTTCCTCTCCACGTGCACTGATTGATCTGATCATGGACAAAACCGGACTTGGACAATACTTTGAGGTGCGAATGACAGGTGAGGAAGTTACAAACGGCAAGCCAGCACCAGATATTTTCCTGACCACCGCTGAGATGATTGGTGCATCCCCTTCGAATTGTCTGGTGATCGAGGACTCGCGCAATGGTGTTCAGGCCGCCAAAAGTGCAGGCATGCGCTGCATCGGATATCGTAATCCGGGATCAGGCAATCAGGACTTGTCCAAAGCCGATCTTCAGATTTCCAGTTACGATGAGTTATGGACATTGAAGGACACACTGCCCTTTGAAGGCAGATTGCCAAGTTTGTCAAAGTTTCGCTGAGAAGATCGGAATTTCGGAATGTATTTAAAAAAAACACCCAAACGGCTTCAATTCATTTGAATTGGAGCTGTTTGGGTTTGCTTGCTGCAATGGGTGTTACATAAGAACACATGCTGTAATTTCAACTAAACCGAAAGATCGAGACTTCCACCCAGATTGGGATGAGGAGCAGGCACTGACTTCAACATTTCCGCCATCTGCTGGCCTTGCTGCTGTGCCATGTCTTTCGTAATCGACATCACTTGCAAGCTTGCCGACTGCACTACTGAAGCTTGGCTCATCGCCATTGATAATGCTGCAATATCCATGTTCTGCACTCCTTTCACTTTCTGATTACATAGATGTACTTATTATATATCGGTCACAAGGGAGGATTTGTTAAAAGGTCGATCAAAATGTATACGAAAATCCATTCCAATCAATCATAACCACCCTCAGCTTCAGGCAGTTCCTTGCATCATTAACGGAGCATAAAAAGGGGATGCCATAAGTCATGAGCATGACTGAGGACATCCCTTATAAAAGTTATTTTATTCTAATGAACCTGGCACACGCTATTCGCTCTGATTTGCACAAGTCTATGGTGTAACGAATCACAGAGACGTTATTTCGTCGATTGGGTCGTTTTTTAGGTTATGACACCCTGATATGATGAAATAACGTTACTGAGGTTCGTTTAAGTTTGCCGTTCACATCGAATCTACCTCTTAAGACGCGTCAGATTCGTTAGCGCTTTGAGTGAGGAGGAAACTCACTTTTGGAGAGGCCCATTACTTTTCCATTAATAAATGTTCGACGTACTCAACGCAAGTTCGTTTATTTTAACTTCCGGGTTACTTACCACTTGTTGAAATATGGAAATAAAGTGTTTTTGAATCTGTTCAACGGTAGATAGGTCATACACATTGGCATTATACATCAATATGATCTTCATGTTCTCATGGGGCTTGACGATCAAAGTAAAATCAAAACTATTGTGTTCTGTACCCCCAACATTCATAATTTCAAGCGGTATTTCGCCTTTTTGACCCAAACTCTCCATTCGATGCTCTACCGGGAAGTTCTGATATACAACAACATGGTTAATCAGAGATTGTTTTTGCTTGGTCAGATTTTGAATATCATATAACGAATACGTATCATACGCATGTGAATCCACAGCTTGTGCCTGATTCCTTTTCATAAAAGATATAAATGACTCATCGGCCTGAGCCTGCATACGAACCGGAATCGCATTAATAAATAATCCAATCATGCTTTCGATCCCAGGAATAACAGGCGGTCTGCCCGATACAACACTTCCGAATACAACATCATTGCTTTCATTGTATTGCTGCAACAATACACCCCAAGCAGTCTGAACTAACGTATAGAGCGTTACATGCTGCTGTTCCGCAATCTGTTTCATTTGTTCGATTAGTACATCATCCAAATAACAGTTTAGCGTTCTGGAATCCTGTCTTTCATGTTTCGGTTTGATTTTTTCTCCAGGCAATTTCGTTTGCCCTTCATAACCTTCCAGGTAATGACTCCAATAGGTTATTGCACCTTGATGATCTTGCTGTTCCAGCCATTCAATGAATTGACTATACGGTGTTAATAGAGTCACTTGAGGCTTTCTATTTTCCCGAATCGCAAAATAATTTTCAAATATCTCTTTGCTTACCAGAGACATACACCAGCCGTCCATCAAAATATGGTGAAAACTCCATATGACGCGGTATTCCTCATGCTTTGTTCGTAAAACAGACATGCGTATTAGCGAATCTCGTTGTAAGTCAAATCCTCTTGCCTTGTCCTGCTCAATATACTCGTCAACATACGTTTTACGTTGCAGCTCACTTGTGCCAGCTACATCTTCATAGATAAATTCAAATTCCTTCTCTTGATACACAATTTGAAGAGGGATGTCCACGAAATCACTGTAAAAATTAGTTCTTAATATCGCATGCCTTTGCATTAATTGATCCAAACTTTGCGCAAAAGAGGCAACATCGAAATCACCACGCATATCAAACATGATTTGTACAAAGTAAGCGCCCGAAATTGGATTCCGTTCACTTTCGTACAACATTTCCTTCTGTAATGGTGTAAGTGGGTACACATTTTCGATTCGACCGATGTGCCCAGTTTGTTCCACGATTTGATCCAATTGATCAATGGTTAATGACTTGCATGAAATATCACTTGGCGTAAGCTCGGTTTGTTCCTTCGTTACACAATGTTCAACGACTCTATTAAGACCTTCCTTATAGAGACAAGCCAATTGCTCCATCGTTTCCCGGCGATATTGTTTTTGACTATAGTTAATGGACAGCGACAACCGACCCTCTGTAACAATGCCATTCATATTAAGTACAAAAGGTCTCTTGTTGTTTTCACTTACGGATGGTCCGCTGGAATAATGCGAGAATTTAATGCCATCTTGGCCCGAATCCTGATTCACCTGTCCCATATAGTTGAAACTAATTTCGGGATTTTTCTCTAACTTGAATCCTTCATTTCCATGTGACAAATACCTCGAAATCCCGTAACCAATGCCTTTAGTTGGGATCTGACGCAGTCTTTCCTTGACGGTCTTAATCCTCCTTGATAAGTCAGCCCCGGACTCCATCGTAATCATAACGGGGTACATGCTCGTAAACCATCCCACTGTACGCGTAATGTCCAGCTCTGGCAGGATGTCTTCTCTACCGTGCCCTTCCAGATTTACAAGAATTTCTCCCATGCCTGTCCAATCATGAACTGCCATTCCCAATGCCGTTAGCAATATATCATTAATTTCCGTATTGTACGCATGATGTGTCTGCTTTAATAATTGCTCCGTTTCCGCTGCTGTCCAATGAATGGTGATCGTTTCACTATCTTTGCCAATCGTCTCATCACAATCCATATCTTTTGGCAGCGGGCTTAGCTGGGCCTGCTCCACACGACTCCAGTATGGATTCTCTTGCTTCATCGCCGGGCTATCTGCAAACGTAGACAATTGTTCTGCCCATTGTTTAAACGAGGTCGTTTTTTGAGGAAGCTGGATTTCTTGGCCTCTCAAGAACTGATCATGTCCTGTCTGAATATCTTCATATAAAATACGCCATGAAACCCCGTCTACCAACAAATGATGGATGGCAATAAGCAGGTGATCCCCTACAGCACATTGGAACAACCCAAGTTTGATCAAAGGCCCGTGAGACAGATCCATACCGCTCTGAATTTCTTTTGCTTTATTTTCAATGAACGATGCAGGATCTGCTTCTGTTTTGAGATCAACGATTTCAAGGCTGTATAATCCATCTTCGTCTGCCCCTCGATTCCACGCTTCATATCCACCTTCAGGCGCTTGACGATAAAGGATGCGGAGAGCATCATGCTGTTTAACGATCTTATCCATGATGCTGTGAATAAAGCGGACATCAAACCCTTTTTCACGAAAGAACATCATTTCCTGATTGTAATGATGTGCGTCCACCATATTTTGATCAAAGAACCAGCGCTGAACAGGTGTCAGCATCACTTGTCCCCTAACTTCCCCTTGGTCAGAAATAGTACTCACAGATGTAACGTGTTCACTCAACTCTGCTACTGTTGGATAGGTGAAGAAATGCTTCATTTCCACTTTATACCCTGCTTGAAGCAGTCGTGAGGAAACTTGAATACATTTAATCGAATCGCCCCCGAGTTCAAAGAAATGATCTGATGTGCTAATCTTTTGAACACCAAGCACAGCTTCCCAGGCAGAGACGATCGCTTGTTCTACAGCGTTCTGCGGCGCCATATACTCGGTCCCTTTTTGCATATGTTCTTGTGGAGATGGCAATGCCTTTCGGTCAACCTTTCCATTGGAAGTTAACGGTATATGCTCTAATTGAACAAAATAAGACGGGATCATATAATCCGGAATTTCATGAGATAATGCCATTCTGATTTTCTTCGCTGTCAGTGAGCTGTGGCCTTTCCAATACGCACACAACTGCTTCGAACCATCCTCATGCTCACGGGCAATAACGACTGCTTCCTGAATGAAGTCTATTTGCAAAAGCGCAGTTTCCACTTCGCCAAGCTCAATTCGGTAACCGCGAATTTTCACTTGATGATCGATTCGTCCCAGATATTCAATATTTCCATCCGGCAACCATCTTGCGGCATCTCCTGTGCGATACATTTTCCCTTCTGTAATCCAGGGGTGATCAACAAATTTCTCTGCGGTTAAATCAGGCCGGTTCAGATAACCTCTGGCAAGGCCCTCACCTGCTACAACTAATTCTCCCTGAACACCGATCGGTTGAATGCGTTGATGTTTATCCAGAATATAGGTCTGCAACGTCGGGATTGGTTTTCCAATATTGCTCTTTCCAGCATGTATTTCAATGTCGGTTATTTCCTTATACGTTACATGAACCGTTGTTTCGGTTATCCCATACATATTAATTAACTGGATAAATGGATATTTCAGCTTCCAATCCTTCAATAACACGGGATTGAGGGCTTCTCCTCCAAAAATCACTTTTCTTAATTTCAGATCTGCTGCATGACCTCCCAGTTCTTCCTGAAGAAGATGATAGAAATACGTTGGCGTTTGATTCAATATCGTCACTTGCTCGTCTTTTAACAATTGTAGAAATTGTTCCGGACTTTTTGCCGTCATTTGAGGTACAATAACCAGTTTTCCGCCATAGAGCAATGCCCCATACATTTCCCATACCGAAAAATCAAAGCAAAAAGAATGGAATAAGGTCCATGTATCTGATGTATTAAAATCAAACAAATTTTTACTGTTGAACAACAATCGAACCACATTTTTATGTTCAATACATGTCCCTTTTGGTTTACCTGTCGTTCCTGAGGTATAAATTACATATGCCAAGCCTGTTGGTGCAGCAGTCACTCCCAAGTTGGAATGATCTTCATGATAGGACTCAGGTAGATCCAGGCAAACGACCTCTCCTGCAAAAGAGATGCGTTCTTTCAAATGACTTTGCACTAATAATACATGTACACCCGAATCCTCAAGCATGTAGTTTATACGATCCTCTGGATATTCAGGATCAATCGGCACGTATGCGCCACCGGCTTTCAAAATCGCAAGGATTCCTACAACCATGTCTAGCGAACGATCAGCGATGATCCCTATTAACTGATCATTTTGAATGCCTTTAGCCTTCAACGTTCTTGCCAATTGGTTGGCTTTCTCGTTCAGCGCTTGATAGTTCAAATGTTGATCCTCAAATACAACCGCAACGTGTGCAGGAGTCCTTGCCGCCTGTTCCTCAAACAGTCCATGAATTGTCTTGTCCATTGGATATTCAGCCATAGAATCATTAAACTGTTCCAAAATTTGTGTTTTCTCCTGTGTTGTCGTCAAGTCAATGTCATGGATCGGAATATTCGGATTGTTGACCACTTGCTTCAACATCTGAATCAAATGACCTTGAATGCGTTCTACGCTTGCCCGATCATAGACGTTAGCATTGTAATAGAACATGCATTTCATGGATTGGCCTGGTTTAATAATCAGGTTAAAGTCATAATTCGTTTGTTCATCTGCTTCTACATTCGTAATCCGAAGAGTTGTCTCCTCCTGATCCCCAAACTGTTCCATAATGCCCTGTACAGGATAATTCTCGAATATCAGGATATGATCAATCAAATTTTGCTTTTGCGATGTTTCCGCTTGAATCTCGTATAACGGATACGTGTCATGTGGATGCGAAGCCACAGCTTGTTCCTGATTCCGTTTCATAACCGCTGCAAATGTCTCGTTACCTTGAGTCTGAACGCGTACAGGAATGGTATTGATGAATAAACCAATGATTCGCTCAACTCCGACAATCGCCGCAGGTCTGCCCGACACCACGCTTCCGAATACAACATCCTCACTACCGTTATATATCTGTAGCAACATTCCCCAGGCTGTCTGCATGAACGTATTCAGCGTCACCTGATTCTGACTGGCCACTTGTGCGATTTGTCCGGTTAATTCCTGACTAAGTGCACAAATTATATGCTCTGAATGATATTCATCACTCTTCGTAATTGAATGTTCTTTTGGCAAAGTGGTCTGCTCATCATAACCTTGCAAATAGTCACTCCAGTATTTCAGGGACTCTTCATGATCTTGGTTGTCCAGCCATTCAATATAGTGTTTGTATGGAATCGTACCCTTTGCCTCCAGTTTTCGTTGTTCCTGAATAGCAAAGTATCCATCAAACAACTCCTGGATTACAAGAGACAGGCACCAGCCATCCATCA
The DNA here is from genome assembly GCF_037976585.1 of Paenibacillus sp. FSL k6-2145. Lineage (NCBI taxonomy): Bacteria > Bacillati > Bacillota > Bacilli > Caryophanales > Paenibacillaceae > Paenibacillus > Paenibacillus sp. FSL k6-2145. The sequence goes on from NZ_CP150267.1 coordinate 6,371,523, forward strand.
AAATATGATGATAATTCCAAATGAAACGATAGGTTTGGTCATTCGTTTGCAAGATCGAAATACGCATTAACACATCCTGAGACAGGTCGAAACCTTTTATTTTATCTGCTCTTGTATATTCTGCCACGTATGCTTCACGATCTTCTTCGTTCATCTCACGCAAATCTTCGTATATTAGCCCATTCCGTTTATGACGGTATACCACTTGCAGAGGTCCATTCTTCCATTTGCTATGAAAATTTGTTCTGAGAATCGAATTACGCTGCATCAACTGATCCAGACTCTTCGTAAAAGCTTCCACGTCTAACGAACCATGAAGATCCAGCGTGGTTTGAAGGAAATACGCTTCCGATTTTGAATGAAGCAAATGATGAAAGAACATCCCATTTTGCATCGGTGACAAAGCATATATATCTTCGATTTCACCAATGTGTTCCGATTCTTGAACAAATCCTTCTAATTCTTCAATCGTAATTCCTTTTAACGTTAGATCACTTGGTGTACATTCCGGCTTCTCTTTTGTCACACAATGCATCACTATTTCTTGCAGATGATCTCTAAAATATGTTACTACTCGCTCCATCGTTTCTTTTTGATATTGGGTGCGACTAAACCGAAGTGACAACGTCAATTTGCCTTCCACAATTAAGGCATTCATATCGATAAGAACATTTCTTCTGTGATTGTCGCTTGCTGTTGCTCCGCCTCGATAGGGAGAGATCTGCATCCCACTATTCTGAAGATCCTGATCAAATTGTCCCAAATAGTTAAAACTAATTTCAGGATTCAAGGTAAAGGGCATTTCTTGCTGATGTGCACTTAAATATCGTAAAATACCATAACCAATCCCTTTTTTAGGGATTTGACGAATCATTTCTTTGTTTGTTTTGATGAAAAGAGACATATTTGAACTTGCTTCCATATCAAGTACAACCGGATACTGGCTTGTAAACCATCCGATCGTTCGTGTAATATCGAGATCCGGTAAAATTTGTTCTCTTCCATGTCCCTCCAGATTGACCAGCACTTTATCCATGCCTGTCCATTGGTGAATAGACATGCCTAGTGCATTGAGCAGCAAATCGCTAATCTCCGTTTTATAAGCACGATTCGCTTGTTTTAATAATTGCTCCGTTTCTGCCGCTGACCATTCCATCGTGATTTCTTCACTGTCTTTTTCCAGTGCATGATCCGCTTTAAAATCTGTAGGTAACGGCTTATAGGTTGCTTTTTCAATTTCATTCCAATATACAATCTCTTGCGTTATCGCATCACTGTTCGCATACAACTGGAGCTGTTCTGCCCATAATTGAAAGGAAGCCGTTTTTTGCGGTAGTTGAATGGGTTCGCCATCACTTAATTGTTCATAACCCCTCGATAGGTCTTCGATCAAAATTCGCCATGAAACTCCGTCGATGACTAGATGATGAATAACGATTAGTAGATGATCTCCGTCTGCACATTGAAATACGCCCAGCTTCATCAAGGGTCCACGTTCCACGTTAAACGTGCTTTGCATTTCATTTGCTTTCTTCTCGATTTCTTGAGACGGATCTGCTAATGACTTAAAGTCCATCACTTCAAGTGTATATAAGGATTCCCTTGCCAACCCTTCATTCCACGCTTCATACCCCCGCTCCGTATGGCGATATACCATACGAAGTGCATCATGATGCTCACTCAGTTTATCGAATACACGGCGAAGTGTGGCTTCATGAAAACCTTCTTTCCGATACAACATCACGGACTGATTATAATGATGGGCGTCCACCTTGTATTGCTCAAAAAACCAATGCTGAATTGGAGTCAGCATCACTTTTCCAGTGATGATTCCCTGTTCTGACAGGGTACTTATGGGTTGAACATAGGGAATCAAGCTTGCTATGGTTGGATTTTTAAACAGATGATCCATCTGCACCTGGTAACCTGCTTGATATAACCTCGAAGAAACTTGAATGGATTTAATCGAATCTCCTCCAAGCTCGAAGAAATTATCCAAAATCCCAATGTTCTCTACCCCAAGTACCTCTTCCCAGATCGATACAAGTTGTTGTTCCACCATCGTTCGGGGTGCTTCGTACTCCATGCCCTTCAACATATGTTCTTTGGGAGCAGGCAAAGCTTTGCGATCGATTTTCCCGTTAGACGTGAGCGGCATCTGATCCAGCTGTACAAAATAGGACGGAATCATGTAGTTTGGCAGCTGCTGGGACAGCGCCCCCCGCAGTTCCCCGATCGTGATTGCATCCTCTCCTACCAGGTACGCACATAATTGTTTCGTTCCCGTTTCATCTTCTCTGGCTATGACGATGGCCTCTTTTATCTGGGTACTATTTAGAAGAGCCGTCTCCACTTCACCCAGTTCAATCCGGTGTCCACGAATTTTCTCTTGATGATCTCCCCTTCCTATATACTCTATGTTCCCATCGGGCAGCCATCTTGCGAAGTCACCTGTCTTGTACATTTTCGCTCCCGAAACAAATGGATCATCCACGAATTTCTCCGCCGTCAGATCTGGACGGTTCAAGTAACCTCTGGATAGCCCTGCTCCGGCTACACATAATTCTCCCTGAACTCCAATAGGCTGCAATTCATTCCGTTCTCCTAAAATGTAGACTCTATTGTTCGCAATAGGCTTCCCGATTGAGATATTTTGATCTGCCGACTTGATCGACAGAACTGTGGATACAACACTATTTTCGGTTGGACCGTATTCATTACACACTTCAATCAGTGGATTGATGCGCTGTAATTTGTGTATTAAGGCAGGAACAATCTTCTCTCCCGCAGCCACCACATTTTTCATGGATGCCCAATCTTCCGCGCTTACTTGTTCCAACAGTGTCATCAAGAAACTGGGTGGACTTTGAATGTGCGTGATCTCCTGTTTTTTGATCATCGTATTGATGGCTACAGCATCTTTACACTGTTGCTGGTTTAACAAGTACACTGTCGAGCCAGATATCATCGGACCAAAGAAATGAGTAATAAATGAATCAAAAACGAAAGGATTCAGCATTAATACCCGATCATCTCCGGTAAAATGATAAAAATCCGATTTCCATTGCAGGGAATTCACAATGCTGGCATGTTCAATCATTACGCCTTTGGGATGACCTGTTGTTCCAGACGTGTAGATCATGTATGCCAAATCACTGGAGATCGCTCCATCTTCCAAACTTAAATGATGATCATGGTGATTTATTTCAGAATCCAGAATAACAAATGTCCCTGCATAATGTTCAGGTTTCTGTATATGACTTTGATGCAGCAACCAAGCCACTTTTGAATCCTCAAGGATATAATGAATACGATCTGGCGGATATTCCGGATCGATTGGGACATATGCCCCGCCAGCTTTTAGAATACCGAATAAACCTATGATCATCTCAAGTGAGCGCTCTGCCATAATGCCAACGAACTGACCCGCCTGCACCCCCTTAGCTTGAAGCAATCGGGCCAATTGGTTGGATTTTTGATTTAACTCTCTGTACGTTAACTGTCTATTCTCAAATACGACTGCCGGATGGTCCGGTGTTCGTTCCACCTGTTCTTCAAATAATTGATGCATCGTCTTGTTCTGTGGATACCCCACCCTTGTATCGTTAAAGTCAAATAACAGCTTGTTTCGATGAAACTCCGATAACATATCGACATGACTTAACTCCAGATCAGGTTGGTTCAGCACAACGGATAACAATTGGTCAAGATGTTCTACAACTTGGACCATATACTCTCGATCATAACGATCATCATCATAAACTAATCTTAACTGAATGGAGTCGTTCTCTAGATCAAAGTGGAACATTGTCGCCGCTTTTACGTTATTTTCATCAAGGGCAGGATGAATTTCATTCAACGAAACCAAGGTATGAATTAGAGGTACATGGTTCGAATCATACTGAACATTTAAACGTTCAACCATTTTTCTGAAAGGGATTCGTTGATGCTGAATGGCTTCGGTTAAACTGGTCTTCACTTGATTAAATAAGGATTTGAATGACATCACATGATTGATATTATTTTTTAAGACAAGAACCTTATTCGAAAGCGATAGATCATTGTTCTTTTCTTCCATCGTTGGTATGCCAATAATCATCTTGGTTTCATTCGAGTATTTATATAACAGACACTGAACTCCCGTTAATAAGATCGTATATATCGCCATAGGAGCATTGCGCGACATGGACTTGATTTTATATGAGACATCGGCTGATAAAGACTTATATATATCATTCTGGTGCTGCGTATCGTCTGGGTGTTTGGAGGTTGTCTTGCAATAAGGCAAATGAACAAGATGATCATCATCTTCAAATCGGCTTGCCCAATACGATTCCTGTTTCTTAAAAATAGACATACGGCACCCCGATCACATTTATATTTTTAGTTATTTTAGAAATCTACTTCAATTAGATCAGCCAGCGTATCCCCATCTAATAATTCTTCAACCAATTGAATCTTGTTGATTTCAATATGAGGGTCGTTGGCAATGGTTGTTAATATGACCAACAGATTTTGTGACATCGCTTCAATCGTTGTTTTCTCAAATAAAATCGTACTGTATTCAAAGGCCACTTCTAACTTGTGTTGCAATTCGGTAACATACAGCGTTAAATCGAATTTGGATACTCTCGTATTTGGAGCATAAGGCTTACAGGTTACTCCATCCATCTGAATCTCTGAAGCATCTGTATTCTGCAATACAAACATGGTGTCAAACAACGGATTCCTCCGAGCATCTTTGGTTACATTTACTTTCTCAATCAATTCTTCAAACGGATAATCCTGATTCTCATATGCGTTCAACATATTTTCTTTGACTTCCAGCAGATACTCCGTAAAAGTTTTATCCCCTGCAGGATAATTTCGAATAGCCAGTGTGTTCACGAACATCCCCATGACCGGCTCCAGCTCAGCATGTGTCCTGCCTGCAATCGGCGTGCCCACGATGATATCTTCTTGTCCGCTGTATTTAGACAACAGAATGGTATAGGCGGCTAATAGAATCATGTATAGCGTTGTTCCTGTCAAAGCTTCCATTTTTCTCAAGCCTGGAAGGAGGTCTTCCTGCACAACAATGTCCAATACATCTCCCGCATAGCTTAGCGTTTCAGGTCTTTCGTAGTCTGTTGGCAGATCCAATAGCGGGATACTCTCACCAAACACAGTAAGCCAATACTTCTCCTGCTTTTTCATCCGCTCACTATGAAGCTGTATTTGCTGCCATTCAGCATAGTCCTTATATTGAATTCGAAGAGGAGATAACTCCTCTCCCTTATAGAACTGGCTAAGTTCAGTCATCAGAAGATGCACGGATAGTCCGTCTGCAATGATATGGTGGAGATCTACCAGCAAAACATGACGCTCCTGCTGAAGTTCAATCAGCCTCACTCTCATAAGAGGTGCTTGCCCGAGATCAAATGATCGAACAAATTGTTCAATCTGGTCTTCGATCTCTTCTTCCGTTGACTTGATCGATTCAATCCCAAAATTCACTTCAGAATATACGATCTGTTTCGGTTCTCCGTGTATGACTTTGAATGCGGTCCGAAGCGATTCATGACGATGAATCAATTGTTGGAATGCTTCTTCCAATCTGATCCGATCAAGCGATCCTTCCAACATAAACATACCTGACATGTTGTACATGAGTTCCTTGCCGGCTTTGATGCTCATAATGTACATTCTCATTTGCGCCGAAGAAATAGGATAATATTCTTTTTCCTCTACCTGAGGAATGGACACTAATACATCCTGTTCCATTTGTTCAATAGATTGAGCCATCTGTTCGATGGTCTGCCATTCAAAGACGTTTCTTACCGATATGCGGATATTCAGCTTTTGATTGATTTTGGCGGCCAGCTTGGTCGCACGTAAAGAGTTGCCTCCTACATCAAAAAAAAGATCTTTTACACTGATTTTTTTCACCGCAAGCACATCCTGCCAAATAGGCAGCAACTGTTTTTCCACCCCCGTTTGGGGTTCTATATATTCACTTCCCGTTTGTATGTTTTCTTCTGGACTCGGAAGCGATTTGCGATCGATTTTCCCGTTCGATGTCAGAGGCATGTGATCCAATTGTATAAAGTAGGCTGGAACCATGTAATTCGGCAACACCTTAGAGAGGCTTTGTTTTAACTCTCCCACCGTCAGCGTGGAATCCGCTGTAAAGTATGCACATAACGATTTGTCCCCGTGATCATCCTCATGTGACATAACGATAACTTCTTTCACACACTCTATATTTAACAGTGCTGCTTCGACTTCCCCTACTTCGATCCGGTATCCGCGAATTTTAATCTGGTGATCCATCCTTCCCAAATACTCGATATGGCCATCGGGAAGCCATTTCACCAAATCTCCCGTTTTGTACATTGTCGCTCCCTGGACATACGGATCACGTACAAATTTTTCTGCTGTCAGCTCAGGTAAATTCAAGTATCCTCTACCAACCCCATCGCCAGAGATACATAATTCCCCTACGACGCCTACAGGCTGAACTTTGCCATGTTTGTTCAATACATACAGACGATTATTTCCTAATGTTCGACCAATCGGTAGGTGAGCTCGTTGATTCGCTGTATCCAGGTGTTCTGGAAGTACACGGTATGTCGCAACATCCACACAACATTCTGTTGGACCGTACACATTAATTATGGTTGGAGGCGTTATATGATTGAGAGCAAATAATGATGTGATATCATTTACACTTTGCTGAGAAAGAGCTTCACCGCCAATGAGCATATATTTTAGCGATATGCCTTGAACGTTTTTTGCCTTCGAAAGCAATTTCAGGTGTGCAGGTGTTCCGTCCGTCAAATCAATTTGGTGGTGCTGATAATAATTCATCAAATCTTGTCCATCCAGTACCGTGTCCTTGTCTACAATGTACAAGGCATGTCCTGACAGCAGTGCACCAAAAATCTGCTTCACAGATGCATCGAAATAGTAAGGCGCAAGTAAAGCGACATGCAAACCGCTATGCTGATCATCTATAACTTGACTGTACAACGCTTTAACCAAATGATGAACCTGACGATGTTCGATCATCACACCTTTTGGCATGCCTGTTGTGCCTGAAGTATAGATCACATAAGCCAACTGCTCTGAATTCCCTGCCGGTTCCAGATTCGACAGATTAGCTGCATAGGTTTCTTCATCGTCCAAATCAATCATTTTTCCATTAAACGATACCAACTGCTTCAAATGTTTTTGCGTGACTAACAACGTTGCCCCCGAATCATGCAGGATATAGCGGATACGCTCTTCAGGAGAATCCGGATCAATCGGTACATACGCCCCGCCTGCTTTTAGAATGCCAAAGATGCCAACGATCATATCAATCGAACGATCTGTCAGAATACCTACAAATTGATCCTGCTGCACTCCCTCAGCTCTAAGCGTATATGCCAACTGATTCGCCCGTTCATTCAATTGATGATACGTCCATTGCTCATCTCCAAAAGCGACGGCTAATTGATCGGGTGTCCGTTCCACCTGTGCTTCGAATAATTCCTGGATGGCCTGATCCCGGGAATATTCTATGTTGGCATCATTAAAGTCATATAAAAGAACGTTCTGCTCATGTTCAGACAGCATTTGAATATCGGACAAGGCAATATCAGGTTCGATCACAATGTCTCTGAGGATGTTAAACAGATGTGTTTTCATTCTGTCGATGGTATCCCTTTCAAACAGCTCCGTCTTGTAATTAAAGTGCATTTCCAGACACTCGTTATCATCCTCAACGATGAACATCAGATCATACAACGATACACCGACATTTAATTCTCTAACTTTAAAGCTGCAATCCTGTTCTTGCCGTTGATTCAACGCGGTATTTAAGAAGATATACATCGTATTAAAAAGTGCTGTCCCAGTGTTATCACGATGTGTGTTTAATTTCTCTACAAGATTGTCAAAAAGATAGTCCTGGTTATCCAATGCATCCAGGGATTGTTTTTTTATTTCCTCGAGATAGGATCGAAATGACTTATTCCCCACCGGCTGTGATCGAATCGCTACCGTCTGGATAAAGACACCTATCATATTCTCGACATCCGGATGGTTTCTTCCTGATGTTGGTGTACCTACAATCAAATCTTCTTGATCCGTATATTGATGAAGCAGCACATTATACGCTGCCAATAACACCATAAACATCGTAGTTCCCGTTTGTTTCGCAAGCTTCTCCAGCGACTGCTTCAAGTGTGCGTCCAACACAAATGACAATCTTGAACCTGCCGAAGTCAAATGAGGTGTCCGAACAAAATCAGTAGGCAGATTAAGGTTCGGGAGTTCTCCTTTGAATTGATCCAGCCAATATTTTTCTTGCTGCTTATAAGACTCCCCCGCCAGAAATTCTTTCTGCCAAGCTGCAAAGTCTTTGTATTCAATCTCAATTTCCGGCATGTTTCTTCCGTCATACACATCGATCAGTTCATTCGCAAGAATGCCAACGGAATATCCGTCCGATATAATATGATGCATCTCGATGAGAATCTCTGCATGATCATCGTTTATACGAATAAATTCGGCACGTATTAATGGCGCTTTGGAGCAATCAAATGGTTTTGCAAACGCCTTAACATGTTGTTCGAATGAAGCAGAGCTTTCCTGAGATTGTTTTACTTCAAAATCAATCGTTGGAGCAATACGCTGGTAAAGCTCTCCATCCATCAGATGGAAACTGGTGCGAAAAGCTTCGTGACGGTGCACGATTTGTTCCAATGACGAAATTAGTTTAGCTTCATCGATATTTCCTGTGACCGTGATATGGCCGCACATGTTCTGAAACACACTATTAGGCTCAAATTGATCCAGAAAGTAGATTCGCTGTTGTGCAGCTGACGTCTCATAGAACTCCTTCACGTCCAATGCCTTGATTGGAATGAATGTTTCCTCGCTCTCGCCTGTAATCAGACTGGCAAGCTCTTTCAGACGTTGGTTTTGGAAGAATTGAACGATTGAAATTTTATGTTGAAACTGCTCATGTACCTTGGATAGCATTACAGTCGCCTTGAGCGAGTTTCCTCCGAGATCAAAAAAGTGATCATGTCTCCCCACTTGATCGAGGGATAATACGTCTACCCAGATCAAAGCCAGCTTTTTCTCCACTACATTGACTGGAGGCTCGAATATGGCTGCATGATTAACGTGAGGAAGACGCTCCGTAACAAATCGATTGTACATCTCTTGTAATTGATCCTGTTGCTCGGATGAGAACAACGTCAAAGACGAAATTTCAGCCTCTGGATGACTCACCATATTTTGCAGTAAACCCTTAAATCCTTCGGACCACAATTTCATCATCTCAGGTCCAATGAGATCGGTATTGTAATCAAAATCCAGATACAATTCATGGCTAACATCCGTAATATTAAGAAATAAATCGTAAGAAATATGTTTGATCGGATACGACATGAATTCAGTCTTGATATTTTCAAATTGAAGATGATGAATCGTTCTGTCCATATTGAATAAAATCCGGGTATCCGGTGCAGTCATATGAGCAAGCTGTTCGGATACGAGAGTCAGTGGGACATGCTGATGCTTCATGACAAGAGCCAGCGTTTCCTTGAGTTGAAGAACATGCTCTACGACGGACTGCTTCGTTAACAAGGCATGATGAACAGGTACAATGTTGACACAGTTGCCAATCAGCGCATTTTTTCCCATATGAGACTGACCCGCTGTAGGCACGCCGATGACAAGGTGAGACTGCCCTGTTAGTTGATGCAAATATAAATGAAACGCTGCAAACATCGTTACAAACAAACTGCTCTTATTATTTATACTTAACGTTCGCAAAGACTCTGTTAATTGATGATCCAACTTGATGGAATACCTTTCACCAGAATATCCCCTGGGCACATCATCGGACTGTACCGTTGGAAGTGAAATGTTGGGATAGGATAAGGAAAATTGTTCTTTCCAGAACTGGACTCCTTCGGTAAATGAGCCTTTTTCATGTTCAAGGCGTTGCCATCTTAAATACTCACGGAATGGAGTGGCTTCAGGTAATTGAATCGGAACTCCTCGGACCAGAGCAGAATAGGTATGTTCCAACTCTTGAATGAATACAGCAATCGACCAGCCATCTACAATAATATGATGAAATGTCAGCACCATAAGGTGTTGATCGGCTGCCTTTTTAAGCAAGGTGATTCTAAATAGAGGTTCCCCAGACTGTAAATCGAAGGCTTCATTTGCATCGGCAGATAACCAATTGGAAATTTCCCGTTCTTGATCCTCACCTGCATATGCCGAGAAATCCAACCATGTACATTGAAATTCCATTACGGATCTGATTTGTTGTGTTTCACGATCGGCATGAATGACTGTTCTCAGGGCTTCATGACGCTGTGCGATCTGATTCACGGCCTGATCCAGTGTGGAAGGCTTTATTCCACCTGTCATTTTTAAAATAACACTCTGATTTAATGCAGCATTCGCATCTTCCCCATGTAATGAAGTTAACAATAATTGTTTTTGCTCTAAAGAGAGCGGATATTCCGAAACAGGCGATTCACCAGGGATAAACCCCCACTCGCGTAGTTCATGGATCGTCTCTTTCACGATTCTGATTATCGTATCCATGTCACCCATGGAATGAACAGTCGATATAAAACAGTTACGGCCTTCCCAAATATATAAACCTTTATAAATTAAATGGTAGAAGAATAATTCCATATCTCCAAATGATATAAATCGAAATAAAGATCCATAGTTCACCATTTGCATCGGTACATTCGCTGTTTTGAAAATCGCATTTAATTCTTTAACAAGATAATCTGTTTTTTCATTTAATTCCTTATATAAAGTTCCTGCTTCGGATTGAAGATACTGCAGTACCGTTAACGTCACTCTCATCGTAAGAGGGTGTGTACAGAAGGTTCCACCGACAAACGTTTTCTTATCTGCATCGGAAGGGTAAGAATCATCACCAAAGTTCCAGGTTCCACCATCTACCGGATTCATAAATTCAGCTTTACCCGCGACTATGCCAATAGGCAGCCCGCCACCGACCACTTTCCCATACGTAACCAAATCGGCTTGAACCCCAAACCAATCCTGTGCTCCACCCAGACCGATTCTGAATCCAGTGATGACCTCATCGAAAATAAGTGCAATCCCAAATTGATTTGTTATTTCTCTAAGTTCCCGTAAGAATTGTGTTGGCTGCATATCAGGTCTTCGACTTTGCACCGGCTCTACAAGCACAGCAGCCAATTCATCACCCAGGTTCTGAATCATATCCAGGGATTGTGGATGGTTATAATTAAGAATAATCAAATCTTCCATAGCGCTATTTACAATACCAGGAGCCATAGGCAGCGCAGACGATAAAGCATCCCCAGGATTCGCTATACCCAACACGCCGTCATGTGTACCGTGATAAGATCCTGAAAATAATACAACTTTGGAACGCCCCGTTGCTGCCCTCGCTAAACGAAGTGCAACCATGACAGCTTCTGTTCCTGAATTATAAAATGCGACACGCTCTACACCCGTTAGCTCGGAAATTTTAGCTGCGACATCTCCTGCCAAGTCTGACATAGGGCCCAATGGAGGCAACTGTTCCTGGAGGCTGTCTGCTATTACATTTTGAATAAATGCTGGATTATGGCCAAATAGATTCACACCAAATCCCATCGTCAGATCCAAATACTCGTTCCCGTCCATATCCCATATCTTAGATCCCTCTGCACGAGTTGAAATGATAGGATACACCATTTCCTTCCAATACGAACGGAATCCGGACACATTGCGATTATTCGCATGGGCATAACGAGTTTGGCTCGTTTTATATTTGGAGCTTTTTGTCTTTGTGGTATACTTGGCTATAAATTGTTCAACATACTGGTTCTGAAGCGCTGAGAATCCACTCTCTTCATGAATTTTCAACGATTGATACGGTATAAAAGGTTTGGCTTCCTTCGATTCCGAATTGGGTTGGATCTCTTTGGTTGGTTTGGTTTCATGCTGTTTCATCTCCAAAAGAGGCGATTGAACAGCAGTCATTTGCTCGCCTAACAGCACATTCAAACTTTTTAATTGGGATTCCATGAGCTGAATGGCAGACATCACAATTTGTTCCGACACATTCCCTGATGATTTTGCCGTGTTTATATTGTTTACAGATGCCAGATTTTGTTGTTCAGTATGCTCCTGAACTGTTTGATTGTTTATATTTTCAGATACATCATTATGCATTATATTCTCTGACACATATTTAACTAAGGAATTAATATTTGTAAGGGTTTCAAAAAACATTTCCATCGGGATATTCAAACGGAACAGCTCTGAGATCTCCTTCTGAATTTGCACAAGAATGATGGAATCCAATCCCATTTGGAGAAAATGAGCTTGATGATCCAGCTCTTCCAACTTCAAACCAGATGCACGACTGATGCTTGTTTTAATCTTTAATTCAATATCGTTTGTATTCATCTCCATTTGAACCTCATTCCTCTCTGACCTATGTCCCGCTGGTATCGTATGTTTGACTTCAATCCAACACCGCTTCTGCTCAAATGGATATAGAGGCAATGGAATTTTCCGAATGACTTCATGATTATAAAACCTTTCCCAATCAATCACTGCCCCCAGTGTAAATAACTGACCGAGTTCATTTAAAGATTCTGCCTTTCCCCCAGCATAGAGATGATCGCTAACAAGCGTTTTGTCTTTTTTGGCATAACCAAAATAAACATTTGGCATTTTACCCTCTCCGCTTGCAATTCGTTTCAATTTTTCATGTAATTCTTGTGTACTCGTGACTACGATGGCAAGCCGATAATCCAGATTAGCCCTTCCCATACTGGCTGTATAACAGATTTGTTGTATGGAAACATCCGTGTGATCAGTTAGATATTCATGATACGTTCCGACCAATTCATCCAGCGCCCGTTCCGTGGCAGCAGACAGAACAAATAAATTAGGCTCTTGGGACATTCTTTTATCTACGGTTGGGGAAGGAACATATTCTTCGAGAACCACATGCGCATTGGTACCACTGAAACCAAAAGAACTAACCCCGCTTCTTAATGGACCCTCTACTTCACCAAAAGCCATTAATTCCTGATTCACATAAAAAGGTGAAGCTTCAAACTTAAGCAGAGGATTAGGCTTGTCAAAGTGAACCAATGGTGGAATCTTTCTATGTTGAAACATAAGAATAGATTTAATTAATCCAGCGATCCCCGCCGCTTCAAAGCCATGTCCAATGTTAGCTTTGGCAGATCCGATTGCACAAAATTGTTTCCGATCCGTATATTTCTCAAAAGCTTTACGCAAAGCATTGAACTCAACCGGATCACCTAATTTTGTCCCTGTTCCATGTGCTTCAATAAAGTTAAGCGTATCAGGAGAAATACCGGCTTCCTTCCAAGCCTGTTCGATCACATTGGTTTGTGACTCCGGGTTAGGTGCTGTGATTCCTACCGTCTTGCCATCCTGATTAATCGCACTTCCCTTAATCACACCATAGATATGATCCCCGTCCTTAATCGCTTGCTGCATTGGCTTCAACATGACCGACCCAACACCTTCGCCAAATCCCGTGCCGTTGGCATCTTCGCTAAACGTTCTCGTCAATGCATCTGGAGATTCCATATCCAGTCCGATACTTATCGGTAATAATGCCGTTCGAATGCCTCCTGCGATTGCCATTTCACAGTCTCCAGCGAGCAATCCTTTACATGCCATGTGAACAGCAACAAGTGAGGAGGAACAAGCGGTATCAATCGTTAAGGCCGGGCCTTTTAAATTCAAGAAATATGCAATTCTGCTCGCCAGTACAGATGGTAAATTTCCAATGATATAATTTTTGAGTTCTGTAGGGTAACTCGCCGTCACGAGCCGTTCGTAATCATACCCAACTTTGGAATATCCCACGTATACGCCCACATTTCTTCCATTTATTCCTTCCCCTGCATACCCGGCATCTTCAATCGTATGCCATGCCGTTTGCAAGAACATCCTTTGATTCGGGTCCATAAATTGTGCAGTTTTTGGGGTTATGCCAAAGAAAGAATAGTCGAATTGATCAATTTGATCCAAGTAACCACCCTTGATCCATTGAACTTCGCTCATTTCGGTTCGCATGGATTGTATATAATCCGCTGCGTCTTTTATCCGACTTTCCGGGTAGTCCCGAATGTTATGCGTTCCATTTTCCAAAACACGCCAAAAATCGCTTGCATTTGATGCACCAGGGAGATTCAAAGACATACCGATAATAGCAATATCTTTGGATGGCGTATGATCCTCTTGAGTTTTGTTGACTTGCATGGTCTCACTGTATCCTCTAGCCAGATATGCTGCCAATTCAGTTATCGAGGGATAGGTAAAGAGGTCCGTAACAGCAAGCTCTTCTCCGTATTTTTGTTCTATACGTTCAGCGATTTGGGCCAGCTGTAATGAAGTTGCACCCATATCAAAATAGCTATCCTCAAGTTCTACCTTCTTCCCAACCAGCACTTCAGAAAATAGTGAAGTTAATTCACGTTCTATGACTCGAACCGAAACAGCAGCCTTTTCTTTTGCCTTGTCATTGTCATTCTTGATCCAGTCATGGATGAATGCAGATTCTGTTGAGAATTTGCCTGCTTCATACTGCTTGGCTAACTGATACCGCTGGATTTTCCCACTTGTTGTTTTGGGTAATTTTTTGATGGGCAGTACCTCTTTGACACTCCATCCCCCATGTTTGTATAGATGTCTTTTGATTTCTTTAACATGCGGCAAGAAGTGTTCAATCTTTTTTTTGTACACGACAAACACAATAATTTCTTCACTTTGACTATTCGTATCATACACACCACAAGCAGCAACTCTTCCGAGTTCAATATCATCTAATTGTATGGCGACACGTTCAATGTCATGGGGATATACATTTTTACCATTGATAAAGATAATGTCTTTTTCCCGCCCTGTTACAACCAGTTTTCCGTTCATGATAAAACCCAGATCTCCTGTATTCACCCACCCGTCGTGCGTTAATAACTTCTCCGTTGCAAGTGAATTATTATAATAACCTTGGGTGACGTTATCCCCCTTGATTTGAATTTTTCCAATAACCAAATCGGGAACACTGTTCATTTCCTCATCGCAAATTCTAACATGGCAATAATCAATTGCTTCGCCAACGGCAACAAATGATGCTACATGTTCAGCATGTTTCTCGACTTCAATGACACGCTCCCCCAAGTTCAGATGATCCCGGTGAACGTACACCGCAGTAAATTCTTCATCTACCTTGGGAAAGGAGACAGCAACAGAGGCCTCTGCTAATCCATATACGGTAAACATGGCTGTTTTCTTTAAGTGATATGCTGACAATACATTTAGGAATTCATCACACACTTCGGGTAATATAGGTTCCGCCCCATTATAAATGACTCTGACAGATGACAGATCCCATCCCTCCGCTTTGTCTTCGCGAAAGAAATTCAGGAAGTATTTATAACCAAAGTTAGGAGAAGACAGTATGGTTGCTTTGTGTTCATTTACTTTTTTCATCCATAGAATCGGTTTGCGAATAAATAATTCCGTTGGGAGCAAGTACTGATGAATTCCTGCCACGAGGGGTACGAGATGAAATCCAATCAAACCCATATCATGGGTAAGGGGCATCCAGGAGAGAAAACTATCGTTTGAGCTAATTTGTGTGCCATTAATAGCAGCACAAGTATTATAAATCAGGTTTCGATGGGTGAGCATTACGCCTTTGGGATCACCGGTTGATCCAGAAGAGAATTGAATAAATGCCAAGTCATCAGACTGAGGTTCAACTAAATTATTAATAGATTCATAATGATATATGGTGTCTTGGATCATATCCGTTCTGACTTCTAATTGATGATGGAAATCAAGCATGTCATGTTCCAAAACAAATCTCTTCATTTTATCCAGCACATTCTCAGATACAATCATGAAAGGGTTATTTAGCAAATTCCAAATACGGCATACTTTCAAGTTTTGTTCTTCATCTTCACCAATACTTACAGGGATAGGGATCATTCCACCGAGTATACAAGCCCAGAATGCGACTAAAAACCGTTTGTTTTCTTGAATCTGAAAAATAATCTCTTGTTTAGGTTTAATTCCGATGGCTTGTAGATAACCTAAATACCCTTGTGCCTCAGTAAATAATTGATGATAAGATATAAAAGTTTCACGTTTGTCCGCATCGATAAAACGAATACCGCGGTCCGTTATTTTACCTCTGTCGCGGATAACATCCACTAGTGTTTGAAACTGATTAGTATACATATCTCTCCTCCAAATGAATCATCTCTAACATGCTTATCTAATTATTTACACATATTTTCAAGCAAATTTTACCATAGAAATATATGTAAAATCAATCAATTTATTGTTACTATATGGTAAAAAATAGAGATTGATTCGTGAGTTATTGACATATTTATTACAAAACATCTGAAGCTTCAACAAGTTCAGATGCATTAAAGGACAAAAAGACTACCTTATAAAAAGGTAGCCTTTCGCTGTAAAATAGATCTTGCAAAAGAACAGATCGGGTACTAGATTGCATCAATCAACGCGGCTCCATCCAATGGAATTTTTTTTGCTATAATAATGGAATGACATACCTGTAGAGCATCATTTATCTCTTCTTCGCTGAGTTCGTATCCATTCTTGTGCATTTGTTCCTGTACCCGTTGTAAATGATGAAATAAGGGGGCAACCGTTTGGGTATATGATATCGAATCTGGGTTATAATTCCGTGAAATGAGTGCGGTTACTATTAGTTCTGATAACAACTTTTTACGAATCGTTAACCGTTTATTTTTCCTTTCTTGTGTATTTGTAAGTATTATTAAATCGGAAGTCTGACTTAGCGAGTAAGGTAGAATACGCTTCGTTATTTTACTCATAAGACTAACTAACACATGTTTAGAACCCAACTCTATAACTTCAGTAACCCCATTTGCAACCAGATAGAGCATAGACTCTGACCATCTTACAGGCATCGTCATCTGCATGTTTAAATATTCAACGACAGATCGATCAGACTCATAGGGTGCTGCTGTAACATTGGAAATAATCGGGGTTATTGCATGGGCATATTGATATTGATCCAATTCAACTTTGAATTGTTCTGCTGCGGTTTGCATCATGGGAGAATGATAGGGACCACTTACATTGATATAAGAATGTTTCGTTCCTAGGGTTTCTGTCCTTTTAATAATTTCTTGTATAGAGTGCCGATGTCCCGAAATGACAAACTGCTGGTCAGCGTTCATACAAGCCACACAAGCAGGACGCTCGATCGTGGAAACTTGTTCGCATATGTTTTGAAGTGTATCTAAATGAATACCTGAAATGGCGGCCATGGTACCTTTCTGATCCGGGTCTGCATTGTGCATAATGATACCTCGTTGTCTTACCAGTTTAATGGCGTCATGAAATGAGAGCACACCTGCGCATACCAGAGCCGAATATTCTCCCAAACTATGCCCAGCCAAATAAGCAGGTTCCATCCCTATTTCTTGCATATACACCTGATATGCTATGATACTAACAGTCAAAAGTGCAGGCTGAGCGTTCATTGTCATTGTCAAATCAGCCATGCTACCTTCAAAACATAACTTTCTCAAATCGAAAGAAATGGCATCACTGGCTTCTTCAAATAACTTCTTAGCCACATCAAAGTTATTCCAAAAGTCTCTACCCATCCCAACCATCTGAGAACCTTGTCCAGGAAACAACAGAGCTACATTACTCATCCAGCATCCTCCATGTATCAACTTTATATTTCATGCACTTCGACAACTGAAAACCAATAAATTCCTTGTTTGCAAAATTTATAATAAACTTTCATTAGGAGTTATGCAATAATAAAGTCAAAAGGAGGGTCATCTATTTCTATGAACGGAAAAAAATTCGTCATTCTATTTGGGCTCCTTGTTGTCCTCTGTGTTGGAACATTTAGTGTTGTTCTTTACTGGATCTTGTCTGTAGTCTGAGTACTATGCAAATAGACACCTCCATTGAAGAGATGCCTGTTCCTTTCTGATCTGATTTTTTCGCTCACTTCGTTCTCTGTATCACTCAACATTTGATCTGAAAATGGTACAGTTGAATAATCGCCCTGTAATACAATTGCATATATTCCCTTACCTGGAATCCTAACTTGGCATACAGAATTTTCTTTGTTCATGGTGATCAGCTGCTCCATTAAGTCTGATGCCATTATAACTTCTTTCATACGAATCCCCTCACCTTTCTACGGATTTACACCTACTGCGAACGGACGTGCCCCCACCGGAATGGTAGCAATCACCGTATTGGTTTCGCCATCGATCACAGAAATGGTATTGTCATCTTGATTGCTTATATAAACTCGATTGGTTAACGGATTGGCGCCCGCTCCGTTTGGATTAATTCCGACAGGAACAGTAGCAATCACCGTATTGGTTAATCCACTAATTACTGAAACATTATCCGTATCTCGATTTGGTACGTAAATGGCGTTTGTGGAGGTATTAACCGCTACTTCAGCTGGCGTAACGCCGACCGGAATGGTATCAATTACGGTATTCGTCACACCATCAATAACGGAAACTGTATTACTGGTAAAATTCGATACATAAATACGGTTGGTGGCTGGATTGACCCCTACGCGGAATGGATTAACCTGAACGGGTATCGTAGCAATCACTGTATTGGTTATTCCATCGATCACAGACACAGCATCAGAATTAAAATTTACTGCATAGATCCGATTGGTTAAGGAATTGACGCCTATACCCGTTAAAAAAATGAGTCCCGGAATAGTAATAGTATCAATCACCGTGTTGGTCAATCCATCAATAACGGTTACATCTTCAGTTGTATCCAATGAATTAAAATTTGCCGTATAAATAGCATTGGTCGCTATATCGACCCCTACGTCACCTGCCTCACTCCCAACCGGAACAGAAGCAATCACTGCGTTGGTTAAACTATTAATGACGGAAATGGTATTGCTGCCTCTGTTTGCGACATAAACACGACTCGTTAGTGGATTGACATCAATCCCTGCAGGATTCGTCCCCACAGGAACGGTAGCAATCACCGTATTCGTTTCGCCATTAATGACGGAAACATCGTTACTATTAAAATTGGCTACATATATGCGGTTGACTGACGTATTATCCCCCTCTATTTCAAGTTCGGAAGAAACTAATCGATGTGCAGCAACAAGCTGGCCGATTTCATTTTTGCCCCACACGGAAATCTCCGTCTGCTCTACGGCTACACCTTCAACTGTAAAGACAAATTCAAATGCATCAAGATTGGCAAAATAAGATCTTGTCACTACCTGATCCGGGGCAAGTGAAATCTGCTCGCTGACATATAAAGTCCTCGTAGCGGTCAAATTATACCCTTGTATCAAAACAACGGATTCATCCAGAGAATTCCTGTTATCAATTTTAACGGTAACTTGTTGTGTTGGCCTTACATCACTGACGGCATTATTCTCAATGGGTCCGGTTGATAGAATGGCCATTTCGATTCTCTCCTTCACTTAGATGTTATGGTTTGATTAGAACCCTTTTGTAAAAATATAAATTGATCTGTTTAAACCAAAATAAAGACCCTGCAATAATATATGCAGGGTCTAAAATAAGGTTTGGGACAAAGGGTGTACGTATTAACCGTTTTTATCTCTCACCTTGTTTTCTTTATCAAGTGATCAATCCATACTTCACAAAACTATGATACAATCCATCTTCCTCAACGGTTCCAGTAATATCGTCTGCAATGGCTTTCAGACCTGGCTTTGCATTACCCATCGCAATGCCGACGTGACAAAACTCCAGCATCTCGGCATCATTCATGCCATCACCGATGGCAAATGTATCTTCTTGGGACATGCCCAGATGCTTCAGCAGATCGGCGATTGCAATGGCTTTGTGAATGCCTGGGATCATCAGCTCGCCACTTCCTTCACCAAAAATCGGCACCGTGCACTGAATGACTTCAAATTTGCCTTCGAACTCCTGCTTGATTCGCTCAAACGGGATGACCGAGCTCTCCAAGAAACATACTTTGTTCACGTCATCCTTGTACAGGTCGGCCTCTCCATAAGTCAATCCAGCAATAAAAGGGTGTGGCTTCAGTTCCTTCTTCTCTCTGGCTACAGGATCATTCTCCACATCACCATAGATACGGCGTTCCAAATGAGGTTGCAGATTACTACTCGCATACAGAGCCGAATTGGATTCAAGGTAGAAGTCAATGCCGTTTTCGTTGAAGAAATCAACCATATGACGTACGTCTTCCGCTGTTACCCTTTTGTGATACAACACGTCCTTGCCAAACTCCACATAACCTCCACCTGCACCAATCAGGCCATCGAACCCTACATCCCAGATGGAATCATAGATTTCCGCCTTGGACCGGCCTGTACATAAATAGAGCAAATGTCCATTTTCTCTGGCCTGTTTGCAAGCCTTCTGTGCTGACAACGGAATGTTTCCGTCATCATCTACCAATGTGCCATCAATATCAATAAATACAATTTTCCGCTTCATTTCTTGCATCTGCTTATGCCCCTGTCATGTAATGTTGTCTATGTCTAACTTAGCGAGTGCCGACAGGCATTTTCCTGATATAAAATTACCTATTTCGTGGTGTTCGCTGATCGATCAACTTCTCCAAAAATCCGTCAAAAGAATCCGCGTATACCTCAGGTTCCCCATTAAAGTAATCCAAACGCATCACTTTATACTCCCCAAGGTGATCAGCCGTCTGCGTATCAAAGTAGTAATGTTCATCCTCGTCCGGTACAAACAGCTCCAGCTTCCCTTCCTTCTTTGCGTCTTCATCGGCAAGTCGGTATCTATACAAAATGTCAGCATCGGTATACTCTCGGTGTTCCGAAGACGTAATCGTCAGAATTTCTGTCCCGCTTAACAGCGCTTGACCATAATTCAGAAGCCACCAGCGATAGGATGGGGGTAACGAAAAGCCCAACTCTTGTTCAACTTCAACAATCCAGCTCTCTTGAACTTGATGGTTCGGGAACCAGCGTATAGCCTCGGTATGTTCCAGTTTCTCAATCAGACTTGAATACATGGATAGATCTCCTCCAATACCATTGTAATGTCATTGAGTTATGATTACCTTCATGCCAACTTGTCCATATGTACAGTTTGCCAGTCATCATTTTCCTCAGCAATAACCGTAAACCCTTGACGTTTCCAGAAATCTACGGCTCCTGGCAAGAAGCGATGTGTATGCAAGTAGAGTGTAGTATAGTGCATATCCTTCACCACATTCTCCAGTTCTTTTACCAGCATGGAACCAATGCCATATCTGCGATACGCAGGATCTACATAACATTTCACAATTTCGGCTGCGGATTGGGCTGCATATCGACCGTCTACGGCCTGAATACGTCCATCATATGGTAATATTCCAATCGTTCCGACGATGCCCGCATCCCCCATCATTGCTACAAGAAAGACCGAACCATCGGAATCCAGATAATGTTCTCTGAACTGCTCGAAGTCCACAGGTAATCTCGTATGATCCAGCATCGGAAACACTTCTCTGCGTACACGCATGGCAAAATCAATGGCATCATGAATCTGGTGTGCCTGAACTGGTGTGACTGTTGGTATACTCTGAAGTTGTGTCAATAAATCCACATTCCTTATCCTCTGTATTAGGAGCTACTTCTTGGTCTCCTTGAATCTTGTTCATGCCAAGATCGGCTCTCTTCATCTCATCTTACCGAATTTATCCCGTCCTATCAATCTATCTGCACTACTAACCAAATTGCAAGAGTGCCCGCGCAGTCTGATAGAGTTCGCATACGATAAGGCGTGTCACAATCCATATTGGAGGGAGAAACGCTCATGTGGTTATGGTTAGGTGTTTTTGGTTTCATTTTGCTAGCAATAATCGTGTTCGTGTATCGTTATCTGGACCGACGTGCCGAGAGCAAGTTTCACCCTCATGCTCCCAAGCAGCTCTTAGTCAAATTCAAGGAAGGTACAACGGAGGATGAGATGCACACCCTTCACAAAAAAGGGAGATGTAAGGTCGCTGAGACCTATGAAGATTTAGGATGGTACCGTGTGGAATCCCGCAAAAAAATGCACCGGATGCTTAAACATTACAAAGATCATGAGCTGATTGAACATGCTGAGCCGAATTACCTCGTTGAGGCATCCTTCACCCCTAATGATCCGTTCTTTCCTTACCAGTATAACCTGTCCAAAATTAATGCACCCACCGCATGGGACATTACTCAAAGTAACAGCTCTGTCAAAATCGCCATTATCGATACCGGTGTACAGTTGAACCACCCAGAATTGGCCTCCAAGCTTCTCCCCGGTTATGATTATGTTGATTATGATAACATCCCTGAGGACGGGAACGGTCACGGCACCCATGTAGCCGGGATCGCTGCCTCCGTTACCAACAATGGTGTGGGTATCGCAGGTGTTGCACCACTCGCATCCATCGTTCCGCTCCGGGTACTGGATAACAACGGGCAAGGAACGGTAGGTAATGTCGGTAACGGGCTTGTCTATGCGGCCAATAACGGTGTACAGGTTGTTAACCTGAGCCTCGGTGGTCCGATGGGAGATGCTTTCCTTCAAGCTGCGGTACAGTATGCTTGGGATCGGGGAGCTGTGATTATTGCTGCAGCCGGTAACGACAACACTTCATTCCCTATTGTACCTGCATCGTATCCCAACGTGATTGCTGTCGCTTCAACCAACACCTCCGATCTCAAATCCAATTTCTCCAACTATGGTTCCTGGGTTGATATGGCTGCCCCGGGTGATACCATTCTATCCACATACCTGGGTGGTTCCTATGCCTACCTTAGCGGGACTTCGATGGCTGCTCCTCATGTGGCTGGAGTGGCTGCCCTTCTTGCTGCACGTGGGAAAACAAATGCCCAGATCCGTGATGCGCTGTGTTTCGCTTCTGATCCGGTATCAGGCTCCGGGATCTATTGGACGTATGGTCGACTGAATGCCTATCAGAGCTTGCAGGTGCCATAATACACTTACTATCGCTCATGATTGCTCAAAGGCATATCCTTTCCATTTTTCACGAATAAAAAAAAGAAGGGGCATCTGTAAGTGAGATGCTCCTTCTTTTGGTTAAAAAGTATTCGATGTTACACCTTTGCTGCCCAAAGCTCTATTTCAATTTTAATCTCTGGTAGACCTAACGCCGTAATATATCCAATCGTCATTGCAGGATAATCCGTACTAAATAATTGTCCCCACTCGGCATATAAGAAATCCCAATCGATTTTCTCGGTTGCCCATACGTTCACTTTGATAATATGTTCAGCATCTAAATGCTCCGATTCGAGCACCGTTTTAATATTATTAAATGTATTAGTGACTTGCTCATTCAGACTCTCTGGAAAGAGTCCACTACGATCTGCTCCAATTTGACCCGAAGTCACAAATAACTCTGCATTCCTCGGGATTCTGGTAATATGCGTGTACTGACCTACAGGAGCTGGCATATTTTCTGGATTTTTTCTAGTAATTTTGTCAATATTCATCTGGATTACCTCATCATTCTTAAGATTTTTCTGCGTTATTTCCTAGTTTTCTTCCGATTTTGGGCAGACTTCACCCTTGGAATAGATTCTAGAAAAAGACAGCAGTGGAGTATCCATATCCCGAAGATATAAATGCAAGTGATTTTTTCTTCATGAGTGAATGCTCCCCTTTCTTAAGTGACAAGATTCTCTTGATTTTTTTATTATATCTAAAAGCTACATCATGGGTCAAATTCATCCCCTCATAAACAAAGAGCAATCCCGTAATAACGAGACTGCTCTTTGTCTATTCTATAGCGTCGGACATCTTGTATCAGAAATATTGTGCGCCGTTACTCGCAATGACATCTTTGTACCAGTGAAAACTCTTCTTTTTCACTCTGCGAAGTGTGCCCGTGCCATCATTATTTCTGTCTACATAGATATAGCCATAACGTTTCTTCATCTCTCCGGTACCCGCACTGACCAGGTCAATCGGTCCCCAGCTTGTATAACCTATGAGCTCTACACCGTCTTGAATCGCTTCAGCCATCTCGGCAAAATGACTATTCAAATATTCGATGCGATAGTCATCTTCAACGGAGTCATTGTCTAACAACACATCGGTTGCCCCAAGTCCATTTTCTACGATAAACAACGGTTTGCCATAGCGGTCATGCAGTTGATTAAGCGTAATTCGAAGCCCCTTAGGATCAATGGTCCATCCCCACTCAGATGCTTGAAGATATGGATTCTTCACCGAACCAAATACATTGCCTTCTGTCGAATCTTTCAAAATCTCAGGGTCCGTACTTGTACAGCGGCTTGCATAGTAGCTAAAACCGATATAATCAACCGTATTCTGCATCAAAATCTCCGCATCTTCCGGATGCATTTCAATCCGAATATCATTTTCCCTGAAAAATCTTTTAGTATAACCCGGATATGCTCCCTTCGATTGCACGTCGATGAAGAAGAACGATTCACGGTCTTTCTCCATCGCCTTCCACACGTCATTTGGATTAGAGCTGTATGGATACACCATTCCAGCGGCTAACATACAACCAATCTGTGCACCCGGAATGATCTCATGACAAGCCTTAACAGCAAGTGCACTCGCTACCAATTCATGATGTGCTGCCTGATATAGAACCTGATCTTTGTTTTCACCATCCTGTAGAACAATACCCGCTCCAATGTACGGGAGATGCAGCAACATATTGATTTCATTAAACGTCATCCAGTATTTCACTTTATTCTTGTATCGATTGAACAAAGTCGTTGCATATTTCTCAAAGAAACCAATCATCTTGCGGTTCTTCCAACCGCCGTAAGTCTTGACCAGATGTACAGGTACATCGAAATGGCAGATCGTCACGACAGGTTCAATGTTGTATTTCAATAACTCATCAAAGACATCATCATAAAATTGTAAGCCTGCTTCGTTTGGTTCCGCTTCATCGCCATTAGGGAAAATCCGTGCCCAGGCTACGGAAAGCCTGAGGCACTTAAATCCCATTTCAGCAAATAACGCAATATCTTCCTTATATCGATGATAGAAGTCGATGGCTTCATGTGAAGGATAAAATTCCCCTGCTTTTGGCTCATACGAATCCAGGTTACCCAGAGCAATATTCCATCGATTGGCACCAATCGGAATCAGATCTACCGTTGTTAAACCTTTGCCACCTTCCAGATAAGCACCTTCCAATTGATTCGCTGCAGTTGCTCCTCCCCAGAGAAAATTCTCCGGGAAGGCTGTAATTTTTTCATTCATTGAGGCATTCCTCCTAAACCATCTGTGATTTCAATTAGCTTAATACCGTGATCAATTTATCTTTCTCATGAACGGATGCATCTTTTGTTCCTACAACGTCCAGATAATTTGAAGTATTCGTGACAATGATCGGTGTAACCGTCTCATAACCTGCATCCTTAATCGCTTGCAGATCAAACTCAACAATCAGGTCACCAGCGTTAACGCGGTCTCCGTCCTTCACATGGGTTGTAAAATGTTCACCTTTCAGCTTTACCGTATCCTGTCCAATATGGATCAGCATCTCTACACCATCATCGCTTACAAGACCAATAGCGTGTTTGGTACGATATACGGTTTGAACGACACCTGTGATCGGAGATACCACTCTGCCACTGGTTGGACGAATTGCAATCCCTTTACCCATGTGCTCTCCTGCAAACGTTATGTCATTAATTTCGTTCAATGCAACAACTTCACCAGCCATTGGGCTTACAATTTCGTATCTGCTGTTCGGATTTGGATCAAGTACAGGTGCTGGAGCTGGTGCAGCTTCCACTTTGTCTTTGAATCCAACCACGTACGTCAGAATAAAACCAAGGATAAATGCGATACCACATGCAACCAGAGCCATATAGAAACCAGAATCAACACCTGTTGCTTTATTAATGAAACTTGGGAATCCGAACACGCCCAGTCCACCAAAGATGTATAATTTCGAACCGGCCAGTCCCAAGATACCACCACCGATACCACCAGCAATACAGCTCATGATAAATGGTTTTTTCAGTGGAAGTGTCAGACCGTAGATAGCTGGCTCGGTTACACCGAAGATCCCAGAGATGAAGGCCGGAATACCTAAAGATTTCAATTTCGTATTTTTGGTTTTCAATATAACGGCAAGTACAGCACCGATTTGAGCAAAGGAGGCAGCAAAAGACATTGCAATTACCGGATCAGCCCCAGAAGTACTCAAGTTAAGAAGCATGACTGGCACGAGTCCCCAGTGGAGTCCAAACAGTACAAACACTTGCCACAATCCACCGATAAGCAAACCTGTAACCACTGGACTTAAATCGTAGATGCCTGTTGCTCCTGCACCAATCAACTGGCCTGCCCAAGTGGATACTGGACCAATCAGTATGAACGTTGCCGGAACGATAACGAGCAATGTAAAGAATGGAACCAGGAACGTGCTAACAACTTTAGGAATAATATTTTTAAAGAATCTTTCAATTTTAACAGCGAAGAATGTAGCAATAATGATTGGAATAACCGATGTTGAATAACTCATCAGAATAACTGGAATACCCAGGAACGTAATGTGAATCGGTGATTCAATTAACGTACCTGTAAACAGGGTGTACAATGGATCTCCAGCAGTCAAACCGGACAGCGAAGGATAAACTAACGAAGCACCTATCGCCATTCCCAGGAACGGTGAACCGCCAAATTTCTTGATTGCCGTATAACCAAGGAAGATTGGGAAGAAGTAGAACAGACAGTCACCCGTTGCATTCAACAGTTGGTACGTTCCAGAAGCTTCCGTAATCCATCCAAAGGATAAAAACATGGCTGTAAAACCTTTGATCATACCTGTTGCAGCCAGCAAACCGAGTAACGGTGTGAACACACCGGAGATCATGTCGATAAATCGACTGAACAACCCTACTTTTTTGCCTGAGTTGTCCGTTTCTTCTTCAACTTGTCCTTCACTTGGGAAATTCCCTACTTTAACGACTGCTTTATATACATCCGGCACTTCGTTGCCGATAACAACTTGATATTGTCCACCACTTTGCATGACAGTAATAACACCTGGCAGATTTTTAAGTTCTTCCGTTTTGGCTACGCTTTCATTTTTTAGTTTAAACCGCAGTCTTGTTACGCAATGGAATACACTGTTTACATTCTCGCGACCACCTACACGTGACAGAATGTCTTTAGCCAATTGATCGTAGTTGCTCATTGTAATTCTCCCTCTCTAAGTAGACTCCCCATGACTTTTGAAACAAATAAAACCTGAACCACTGAACATACACAACTTACCGGATCGTCCGGAAATCAGTCGTGTTATTCAGCAATTCAGGTTTTGCCCTTAACGGTTGCAACCCTGTAAGGCTGTACACATTGGTATTTAATTATTTGGATAACGAAAGTAAGTTGCATTCCATATCCTCTAACTGAGGATGGTCGGAATTGCCTGATTGAACAGTTACAACCCGATTGATGTATGCGCTTACTTCTTGAACTCATCATAGTACATCTGAACTACGTTTGCAACACTTATTTTTATTAAATTCACAAATGCATTTAAGTGACCAAAAATGCTATAAAGAGACCCTTCCGAAAGCATCGAAAGGGTCCCTTTATAGCATAATGTCCACATTTATAAATACGCACTGAAGCTGATTTAACCAATAACCGTAACCAATTTATCCTTTTCTTGCACTTCACGATTTGTTGTAGCAACTACGTCCAAATAATCAGCCGTATTGGTCACAATAATCGGTGTTACGGTCTCATAACCCGCCTCAATAATGGCCTGCAGATCGAATTCAACAATCAGATCGCCAACACTCACACGATCTCCATCTTTCACATGGGCAGTGAAATGTTGACCTTTGAGCTGTACCGTATCCTGACCGATATGGATCAGAATCTCTACACCTTGATCATCTACAAGTCCAATCGCATGTTTGGTACGGTAAATCGTCTGTACCACACCATTAATCGGGGATACAACTCTCCCACTGGTTGGACGAATAGCAATTCCTTTACCCATATGTTCACCAGCAAATGTAGCATCGTTAATTTCTTGCAAAGGAACCACCTCACCCGTCATCGGGCTGGCAATTTCGTAACGATTGTTTGGATTAGGCTCAAGTGCAGCCTTCTCTTCTTTTACTGGCTCTGGAGCCTGTTTGGCAGCCTCTGGATTAGCAGGATCTTTGAATCCTACAAAATAAACGAGAACAAAACCTAGTACAAAAGCAATGATAGTGGCAATCATGGCCATCCAGAATTCATAGTTGATCCCCTCTGTGGGACTAATCAGCGCTGGAACACCAAAGATTCCTGAAGCAAATACAAACATTTTGGAACCAGCGAAGCCAATAATACCACCAGCGGTTGCAGAAGCAATACAACTCATAATAAATGGTTTCTTCAATGGCAAAGTAAGACCATAAATAGCAGGCTCAGTTACACCAAAAATCCCGGACACAAAGGCAGGAACACCCAGTGATTTGAGTTTGGTATTTTTTGTTTTAAGCATAACACCAAGAACGGCACCAATCTGAGCAAAAGAAGCAGCAAACATCATCGCCAGAATCGGATCTGCTTTCAGAGTGGACAGATTGAGCAACATGATTGGTACGATACCCCAGTGTAACCCGAAGATAACCAATACTTGCCACAATCCACCAACAACAATACCAGTCACCAACGGACTCAAGTCATAAATACCCGATACCCCGGCACCAATCAGCTGACTTGCCCATGTCGCGATTGGACCAATCAAGAGGAATGTTACAGGTACAACAATCAGAATCGTAAAGAATGGCGTGAGGAACGTTCTCACAACAGATGGAATGATCTTTTTGAAGAACGCTTCTACCTTTGCCCCAAAATAAGCAGCAATAATAATCGGAATAACGGATGAGGAATAACTCATCAAGATAACGGGAATACCCAGGAACGTGATATGAATCGGTGATTCAAACAATGTGCCTGCAAACAGCGTATAGAGCGGTTCCCCACCACTAAGACCGGATAAGGTCGGATATACAAGTGATGCTCCGATGGCCATCCCGAGGAATGGAGATCCACCGAATTTTTTCATAGCTGTGTAACCCAGGAAGATTGGGAAGAAGTAGAACAGACAGTCTCCTGCAGCATTCAACAATTGATATGTTCCTGAAGCCGGGTCCAGCCATTCGAGAGAAGTGAACATGGACAGGAAACCTTTGATCATCCCTGTTGCAGCTAGCAATCCGAGAATTGGTGTAAATACACCTGAGATCAAGTCGATAAACTGACCCAAAAGACTCTCTTTTTTACCGGAAGATTCTGACTCATCACTTGAGACCGGTTCATCCGCATTCATATTACCCACCTGTAACAAGGTTTTATATACATCAGACACTTCGTTACCCACAACTACCTGGTATTGCCCCCCACTTTGCATTACTGTTATGACTCCAGGTAAATTTTTGAGTTCGTCTGTTTTGGCATTATTGTCATTTTTTAATTTGAAACGAAGTCTGGTCGCACAGTGCACCACACTGTTAATGTTCTGTTTACCACCAACGCCAGACAGAATGTCTTTGGCTAATTGCTCGTGTTTCATGAAGTCTTTTCTTCCTTTCTGGCTAGACACGGATTCGAAGCATATTGGAGAGAATAAAAAAACCTGAACATCTGAATGTATGGAACACCCGGTTAACGGTATGTTCTGTCATTCAAGCGTTCAGGTTTTGCCCTAGCGGTTGCAACCCTGCAAGCTGATCTATGGGATTATTCAGAGGTTGCATTCACAACTCTCTCAATATGAATCGTTAAGTACATCAATTCTTCGTCAGTTAGTTGATACGTGTAGTTGCTTTCAATGAATTTCTTAATTTTCTCCGAGCACTTGTGTGCTGTTGGATACTTTTTCTGAATCATCAGGAACAGTTCATCATCGTTGTTGCTCTTGTAATGTTTTCCCTTCACCAAACGTTGGGCGAAAAACTTCAAATGCGTCACAAAGCGATAAAATGTTAGTGAGTTCTCATCAAAATCAATCTTGAAATGATACTTGATGATTGTCAAGATTTCTTGCATGACCTGCGTCATACTCTTGATGTTGGGCATTTCCTCGTTCAAAGCTGCATTCACAAAGTGAAGTGCCATAAAACCGGCTTCGTCCTCGGGCAAGATCACACCAAACTGATCACAGATCATATTGAGCGCTTCCATTCCGACTTCATATTCCTCTTTGTATAACTGCTTTGTCTCCCAGATTAACCCGTTGCGTATGGGCAGATTCTTGCGATACCGCTCAATGGCAAAGTGAATATGGTCTGTGAGATGTAAGTAA
The DNA here is from genome assembly GCF_037976585.1 of Paenibacillus sp. FSL k6-2145. NCBI lineage: Bacteria > Bacillati > Bacillota > Bacilli > Caryophanales > Paenibacillaceae > Paenibacillus > Paenibacillus sp. FSL k6-2145. The sequence continues at coordinate 6,401,898 of NZ_CP150267.1, forward strand.
ATGCTCTCATTTAATTTCTTGCCAAGTTTTAATTTGGCGTAAGCGATGATTTCCTCGGATACTTTCATGTATTCCAGAGGAATGCTTGAGATTAATGCCTTGAAGTTTTCCTGAATATCTTCATTCTGTAAAGTAAATATCTTATCGATATGCTGCTCGGAAACCATATCACCCGCCCGCTTCTGATAAGCAATCCCCCGGCCAATGATAATAACTTCCTGTTCGTCATTCATTGCAACTACAGCATTATTGTTCAGCACCTTCTCGATTTTCACTTTATCACTCCAATATACAGAAAAAGACAAACCAATCCCTTTTCTCAAGGTATACGGCTTTGCCTGATTCAACAGTTACAACCCGATATGTTGTACGCGCTTCCCTCATAATATTACAAATTTCTACACAGTGCAACAAAAAGTTAATATCGTATTAACATGACTCCTGATCTAGGTAAATATACTCACAGGAGTGTGCAAAACAAGAATTATTTTACAAGGATTCACGGTTTATTGTTTTTGCTTCCTTTCTCCAGTTCGGCTTCAATTCTTCGATTAATCATGTTCATTTCTTCTGAATCCAAACGATCGACTTGAGTGTATTCTTGATCCATCTCGTACTCTTGCGCCTCGCCTTTGTTCATTAGCCCCAAATGATTCTTGATGTCTCGAATATCTTCACGCATATGCATCGTCTGACGGTATTGGTCTACAACAAGTGCAAAAATAATGCCCCCGGCCACTATCGAACCAAATGGGATCAGATAACATAAAACAAGTCCTATGAGCAAAAAAAATAACGAAATACATATGTAATGCCCCTCTCAAATAAAAAGTCTTCTCTGCTAAGATAAACGTTTGATAGATTACAAATTAAATCGTTCCTGAATTAACTTTGCCACCTCATCCGGGCTCTTGTGTGTGTTATCAATCCGTATGTAGTGCTCATGCGTGATTTCTCCAGGTTCCGAATTCAGTCGATAATGCTTCATCGTATCTAGTAAATCTCGCTCAGACCACGCGATGTCTCGCTTTGTTGGCTTATGTAACAGGCGATGCGGACTTTTATTGCGCTCCAATCTTTCCGATGCATCGGCTTCCAGTTCCACATAACAGACCTGTCCTCCATTAGATTCGAATAACTCCCTGATTTGACGGATGTACTCTCCGTCTTTCGCCAAATCAAACGCCCATACAAAAGTAAAAATCAGACCCGGCCAATCACTCTTTGCCACTTCTTCAAAAATCTCCTGCCGGAACAGGCTCACCAGTCTTTTGCCTTGTGGTGTACCATAGCTGAAATAAGGAGACACCAATTCAATGGTCATATGGTTATGAAACAATTTAAGCTTTGTTATCTTCTCCAGTTCTTGCCCAACCGTCATTTTGCCCACAGCCTGCGGACCAAAAATAATCACCAATTTCATTTCGATCACTCCTGACAAGGTAGTGTTCATTCCATTAATTCAATTTTATGGACATTAAACTCTATAATACCTTCTTTAGGGCAAATAAAAAAGAGGTTTCAAGTGATTCCCTCAACGCGTGAGGGCTTGAAATCTCTTATCTTAAATGACATATGTTTATTTTAACTTAACGTCCAATCAGTACCCATCCCCACTTCATCCGGCGCAATCCCATCGCGCAGATCCATGAGATCAGGAGCGCGACAACATAAGATAGAATGATACCCAGGCTGAAATGCCGAGCCAGTTCATCTGTGAATTCACGTCTCCAGAAGAGCAGTACGAGTGGATGCATTAAAAATACACCAAATGCAACCGTACCCAAGGAGTCCAGAACATGCGTAGCTTTACGAACTTCAGTATGTTTTCCTGTGCCGATTCGTTCAGTAAAGATCAGTAGGAGCAAGCAGGCTGACAGCGTAAACAGATTTCGGAACAGGAACAGCACGGTATAGATAATAACCGGGTATGCAGCGAAAGCGGTTTTGATATAAGCATTACCATATATAAAAATGGCACCTCCGCTCAACAATGCAACTATAAGCACATAACGGTGAGCATATAGTTTCTTCAATGCCCACTCAAAATTCAACCCAACCCATGCGCCAAATCCAATCACGATCAGATAACTGGGTAACAAACTTCCTGTCCGTTCGAAGTGAAACTGCAAATGTAGTGCATAGAAGATCGCTTGGCCAGCAATAAAGAATAATGGCAAATAACGATTAAACAAACGATGGCGTGTAAGGGACAGAAGCCATGGAAAAACGATATAGAATTGAAGAATAATCAGAAAAAAGTACAAGTGCGTATGAGCGGTTCCCATCACTAATTGTTTGGCAAATTGAACACCATGGGTCAAAGGTTCTTTGCCCGCAAGCAACTGTTTAATAGCAAAGTAGATAAGGGACCACACCACATAGGGTACAAATACATTAAATAAACGCTTCTTATAAAAAGCGAGCATCCAACCCTTCTCATTCACCTTGGAGCTGTAGTTGTAGAACAAGACAAGGGATGAAAGGAACAGAAACGCTGGAACAGCAAATTGCAAAAACGTGTTCCAAAAATAATACACATCATGATCTAATGTATGCTTGGGGTAATGCGCAACTGCAGTTGAAGTTGCATGAATAGCTACCACTGCCATGATGGCAAACGCACGATAGAGATCCAGGTACTCAATTCGCCGGGGCCGATAAACCGGTTGATTCATAAAGATAACCTCACTTGTGCCTGATATGGGATGATAGTTTCCGGCCGCAATCCAGATTCTATGCTTCATTTTAATCAGCACACGAGGGTAATACAATCATAATCCATATTATTTTCGTTATATCACATCATTATTCTGCATTATTCGACATTTTCTATCCAGAATCGTTCAACAATGTTGCCATTTGACTCCACATAGTCTTCATCCCAAATGCCACCATTTCGAAGGATAACCCTTCTGGAAGGCTCATTAACCGCATCGCATACGATCAATACTTTGGTAATTCCAAGCTCTCTCGTTTTCTCCAAAGAAAGCCTGAGTATTTCGGAACCATAGCCACTTTGCCGCTCTCTTGGACGAATACCATATCCAATATGCCCTCCACTGTTGAACAATTTGTCGTTAAGCTCATGCCTTATATTGACGGCACCCACGATTTGTTGACTCTCCGTGACCAGCCAGTATGTACTGTCTTTGACCCAGCCTTCCGGGATGTCAATCCCTTGTTCATTGCGCTGCAAAAACGCCAACATCTCATCGAACGCATAAGGATCTTTGGAAATGACCCAAGGTACCATCAATTCTCCACTTCTGATCCAGTCTTCATAAAATGCCAAATACGCATCCTTATATGCTTGTGATGGTTTAATTAATCTAACGTGTTCTTTCCCCATGACCCGTATTTCCTCCCAACAGATATTGATATTGCCACGTTCTCTCTTCCAGGACACGACGTTCTTGCTCTTCCATCAAACAGTCATAAAAGATAGCTTTCACTGCATACGTTGCGGCATGCACCGCATGGCCTTTGACATGGGCCGTTGCAGCTGCGTGTCCCGCCGCACGAGATGCACTAGAGGCAGCGATATTATCGGCTTCCCGTGCAGCAGCATGAGCTGCAAAAGCGGCCTTTCGAGCATCAACCATGGTAACCTCTCCACGGATCCAACCTCTTCCTGCATTAATGGCATCACGGGCGCGGAGATCCTCCAACTGGTACGCCTCAAATATAGGCAAGACACGTGCCGCAGACTCCGTAGCCCAACAGGCCAATGTATGGTGATCTTGTTGCTTAGCCAAATCCTCTATATCGCGGCGCAAAGGTACATCTTTGAATGCAGGTTCTGCCATGGTCATGCTCCTTTCATTGTTCAAATACTACAAATTCACTCTCAGACAAGTTCCAAAAAGGACCTGCGTGTGTGCAGATCCTCTTCAAGTGTACCTCTTATCGCTTTTTCTATCATTATACGGACTCTGTCAATGTTGCCTCCTGAACACCCCGTTCATTCTTCGTATCCGTGTCTTTGTACGTGAATTGGTAACTCCCAGATCCAAGTGTGACTTCAACATCGTCTCCAATACTTTGAATATTCTCGACTTCACTTACCTGATCCAACGGGTTCCCTTGCTCCAGAACGATCTGTGCACCTGCTCCAGGAAGACGTACCGTACCTCTTGTGTTGGCGGGAATATGCACCCGAATCTCCATTTCACCCTCCGCCAGCCGGTGCCAGCTTGAAGCAACTTGACCATACATCGTCTCCAGACTCGCTTCTACCCAATCCAGTCCAGGCCCGGGTTGCGGCTCGATATGCACCATTCGGAATCCTGGCTGATGTTCATCGGACCGAATGCCAGCAACATACCGATACAACCATTCTCCAATCGCACCGTACGCATAGTGGTTAAATGAGTTCATATCAGCACTCCAGAGACTTCCATCCTCTTTGATCCCATCCCAATGTTCCCAGACAGTCGTTGCGCCTTGAGTCACCTGATATAGCCAGGATGGATAATCCTCTTGAAAAAGTAATGTATAAGCCAGGTCGTGAAGTCCCACATCACTCAGCACCGGATTTAGATAAGGTGTGCCCACGAAGCCTGTAGTAAGATGATTCCCCGCCTCTTTCACGAGTTTCGCCAATTGATCAACAGCACGAGTTCGGGCAGTGGCGTCCAGCAGGTCAAATTGGAGCGCAAGAACATGTGCTGTTTGCGTAGGAACAGCAATTTTGCCAGCTGGAGTCACGAATTCATTTCGAAACGCATGAATAATGTTTGTATGCAACTGCTTGTAATATTCAGCATCGTCTGTCTTTCCAAGTACCTCAGCCGCTTTTTGTGTTAACGAAACCGAATAGGCATAGAATGCAGTTGCCACATAATCCGTGTCCGTTGCGCCGACATAACTATCGGGCTTGGAGTCCAGTCCCAGCCAATCGCCAAAGTGGAATCCCGTGTTCCACAGGTACGGATTGTCACCCTGCGCGAGAATATACTCAACCCACCGCTTCATACTCTCATATTGTTCGGCCAGTAATCTGGCATCCCCATACATCTCATAGATGGTCCAAGGACAGATGACTGCTGCATCACCCCAAGCGGCGGCGGAATGACTGGTGTCTCCCCACCCTTCTGAGGTGGAACTTCTCAGATCCGGAACAAAGAATGGAATACCGCCATCTTCTCCCTGATCCGCTTCCAGATCCCGCAGCCATTTGGTGAAGAAGGGAGCCGTATTCATCAGGTAGGAGGACGTGCGGATAAACATCTGTGCATCCCCGGTCCATCCGAGCCGTTCATCCCTCTGTGGACAGTCTGTCGGCACATCAAGGAAATTCCCCTTTTGCCCCCACAATATATTGTGATGCAGTTGGTTCACCAGTGGACTGGAGCATGAGAACTGGCCTATTTGCTCCATATTCGAGTGCAGAACTATTCCGGTGAATTCATCCAGACAAACGTGTTCCGGGAAGCCAACCAGCTTAACATAACGGAACCCTTGGAACGTAAAATGCGGCTCAAATGTTTCCACGCCATCCCCCTTGCAAGTGTAGCGAATACACTGCTTGGCGGCGCGAAGATTATTGGTGTAGAAGTTGCCTTGATGATCCAATATCTCAGCATGGTGCAGCTCAACCGTCTGACCCGCCTCACCTTGAATGCTGAATCTCACCCATCCCACCATATTCTGCCCCATATCTATTACACGATCTCCCTGTGGGGTTGATAACAAAGCGATTGGCTGTAGCTGTTCTACTTGGGTGACGGGTACGTTCTCCTGCGCAACGATGATATCTTTGGGATGATCCAGTACGTTCACAGGTGCCCAATTCGTCTGAGATGAATCCGACCAATCAGACTCCATTTGTGCATCATACGTCTCCCCCATATAGATGTCCGACATACGAATCGCACTAGGAGCAGCGGTCCAATCCCCACCAGATAAAATCCATTCCTCCGATCCATCTGCGTATTTCATATGCAGTTCCAGCAGCAATGCGGACGTTGAACCAAATATCTCCCGTTCTTTGTTCCAGCCGAGATACCCTCGGTACCAGCCATCACCCAGATAAGCGCCTAATATGTTCTGCCCATCCTGAAGTAGATGAGTTACATCATAGGTTTGATATTGTAATCGCTTACGATAAGAGGTCCAACCAGGTGTAAAATAATCTTCTCCTACTCTTGTGTTGTTCATATGCAACTCGTATAATCCAAGTGCTGTCACATATATTCTGGCAGACGTAACAGGTTGTTTCACATTAAACTGCTTGCGCATACGTGGGCATGACGTATCTCCATCATCTGATGGTTGAGCTGTGATCCATTCTGCTTGCCACTTGTTATGACTATCCTTAAGTCCCATCTCGAAATAAGCCGTTTCGGACCAGCCCGAATCACTTCCTGCATCATCCCATGCCTGAATTCGGTAGTTGTATCTCGTTCGCGGAGAAGGCTGAAAATGGTTTAATTCCACATGTATGGATTGATCCGTGCTTATCTTGCCAGAATCCCATGCAATCTCATCAAAATCTTCTGACAGGCAAAGCTGGATCTGGTATGCGGATTGCATGCAGTTTCGACGATCAGACTGCAACTGCCAGCTTAATCTCGGTGATTTGACATCAAGGCCTATCGGATTGATTCTATACTCACAGCGAAGGTGACTCACGTTGAACATTAGCAGATCGTCCTTTCCATCTTGGCTTCCCATTCGGGGTTACGATATAATTATATCGATCCTGTTGCCCTAAATACCCGGTAATCAGGACTATTTCATCCGGTGATTCAGCCATTTGTGCGAGGAGGTTGCTTGTGAATTCATCTGTACAACTCATGAAAAGCGAATACTTTCTGCATAATCATCTGCAACTTTTTGTCAATCGTTGCTCTGAAGATTTTGTGCTTCCTTTTCACGCACATGATTTTATTGAGTATAGCTATGTTGCCGAAGGAAAGGGCTTTCATCATATCGGTGAAGATGTCATTCCGGTGACAAAGGGGATGCTGTTTGTCATTCCTGTCGGCGTTCCTCATGTCTTTCGTCCTGTGAGTACAAACGTAACCGAACATCCGTTAATTCTATATAATTGCTTATTTAATGCTGAACTGACCAACACCCTGACATCCGTCATTCAGGAAAAAGAAATCATTCATCATTTGATGGATCTGGCACAAGATCAGGTTCCGTATATTTCCGTTGTGGATCACAACGATCAGATTGAAGAACTTATGGTAAAGCTGTACCGTGAATCCTCTGTTCCGGGAATCGGTTCGTCTACCATGTTATACACCTTGGTAAGCCAGTTGGTATTGATGACCTACAGACAACTTTATCAAAAGGAACATGATGAAGAGAATCATTCCACCGGTTTTGATTACATCCTTCACTATATCAAGGAGCACGTAAGCAATCGTATTCGGATGTCTGATCTGGTCCGTATATCAGGCTGGAGTGAAAAACAGATTGGGCGAATGTTTTTGCGACATACCGGACAGACCTTTAGCGGCCACCTGCAACATCTCCGTATACAAAAAAGCTGCGAACTTCTAAAGAAATCACAGCACAAAGTCAGCCTGATTGCCGAGCTGGTCGGATATCGGGATATGGATTCATTCTATGCTGCATTCAAAAAAATAACAGGTGAAACACCTCTCGCCTATCGCAAAAAATCCAGAGCACAGCACTCTGGACAATAAGGCTTTCAGACACCAACAACCTGTAACACTTCATCTATGTATGCCTTGGCCTCTTTCCATGAAGACATCAACGGAAAGTTGTATCGCTCACGCTCCTGTATATTCCATGGATGCGGGATACAGATGACCTTTTTGCCATCCTCATGCGCGGGAATCAAATTATGTGCCCCATCATCAATAAGCAGATCGAAACCGAGCAAGTTTTTTCTTTTGCATGTAATAAACTGTTCTGCGGTTATAAAAGGCATATGCTGCTGAAGCCAGTTCCATTTCTCAACGACTGTTCTTGGTTCCGCTGCCGTCACAACAATGACATCATAAACATCGTTCAGCTTTCGCATCTCATCTACTACATACTCGTCGTATAACTCCAATTCCTCGAACAGACCCGGCCGACCATAAAATACATCATGCGTGCTCTCTGGATGACGCAAATGGGATGTATCCCAATGAATCATATCCTCATAGCGCAACGGATGGGTCGGGAAGTTGAGGTTGTTGTGATATATAGCCCGCTTGACCAGATGACATATCGTGTCATCCATATCTACAGCAATAATAGGCTTCTTCATGGTTATCCCTCCCCCAATACGATCACAGTATACCATCCAGAATGTTAAGTAGTCACCTTTTTGCATTAAAGTACCATTAGTATTTAAGAAAATTCTGCCAGAACATTAGAAAGGCGCCCCTGCGCCGCAATTAATGCTACGCCCGGGGTGCCTATATAGATTGATCTATTCCAAGTTCTCGCCATTCGAGGCAATAACTTTTTGGTACCAGCTAAAACTCTTTTTCTTATAACGATTCAATGTGCCTTGTCCATTGTCATCCTGATCCACGTAGATTACGCCATAACGCTTGGACATTTCCGAAGTGGATGCACTGATGATATCAATCGCTCCCCAGTTGGTATATCCCATCAGGTCCACACCATCCATAACGGCTTCTTTCATTTGTGTAATATGTTTTCTCAGATAATCAATACGGTAATCATCGTTGATGGAACCATCTGCCTCAACCGTATCTTTCGCGCCAAGGCCATTCTCCACCACAAACAGCGGCAATTGATAACGGTCATACAGCTCTTTCAGTGCAACGCGCAGACCGATCGGATCAAGCTGCCAGCCCCATTCCGTACGCTCCAGGTTCGGGTTCTTGATCGTACTGTACAGGTTACCTCCAGTTACTCCATATTCCTCTGGGTTCACTGCGGACACCAAGGATGTGTAATAACTGAATGAGATGAAATCAACCGTATGCTCACGCAGGATTTGCTCATCTCCTGGTTCCATGGCAATCGTAATCCCGTTCTCTGCCCAGTACCGAGCCATGAACGTTGGATAACTACCACGAACTTGTACATCCGTATGCAGCAGGTTCAGCTGGTTATCAATCTGTGCTTGCAGTACATCCTCTGGCTTCGACGTCGCCGGGTAGTGAATCATTCGAGCAAGCATACATCCGATCTGGAAGTTCGGGTTAATCTGACGTGCTTTCTCTGTCACCAGGCTGCTGGCTACAAATTGATGATGAAGTGCCTGATATGAAGCCTGCATCGTGTTTTCAACCCGATCTTCAATAATACCGCCGCCTGTGAACGGTTCAATAATCGTTGTGTTAATCTCATTAAACGTCAACCAGTATTTGACTTTGTCCTTGTATCGGGTCATCACGGTTTCCGCATATCTTACAAAATGTCCAATCACTTCGCGGCCAGCCCAGCCGTTATATTTCAGAACAAGTGCCATAGGCATCTCGTAATGCGAGAGGGTTACCAGTGGTTCGATATCGTATTTCCGGAGTTCATCGAACACTTCGTCATAGAAACGCAGTCCTTCTTCATTTGGCTCGGCATCATAACCGTTCGGGAAAATACGCGGCCAGTTGATGGACAGACGGAATGTCTTGAAGCCCAGCTCGGCGAAGAGCGCAATATCTTCTTTGAAACGATGGTAAAAATCAATCCCGTAACGCTTCGGATAACCTTCCGCACTATGATGTGCCATTGCTTTCTCAACCGTTGCACTGGTAACATGCATCAGTTCTCTAAGGTTGGTGTAGTCCTTTTTTTCAAAATAAGGAACCATGTCGGCTGTCGACCATCCTTTGCCACCAGCGTCAAATCCACCTTCAGCCTGGTTAGCGGCAATAGCGCCGCCCCATAGAAAACCTTCCGGGAACCCTTGTCGATTAATCATTCGTATCTCTCCTTCTTTTGTTGATATTGTTAGTCCTAAGACGGACAGTTTAGATCTCAGCTTTCAATACGTCTTCACCCATCGTGATTTCGCCCAATTTCACAGGTAGAACCTGCTTGTAATCAGCCGTATTGGTAACAACCATAGCGGTTGTGATGTCGTATTCTTTTGCAATCTCGGCCAGTTCAAATGTAAGTAACTTGTCTCCAGCCTGAACACGTGCTCCTGTAGTAACATGTGCATCAAAATACTGTCCACGCAGCTTCACCGTGTTAATTCCAACATGAATCAACAATTCCATTCCGTTATCACTGCGGACAACGATCGCATGTTTCGTTTTGAAGACATTCATGATGGTACCTGTCACTGGAGAAACCAATTCGCCCACCGTTGGAACAAATGCCACACCTTTACCCATCAATTCATCACCAAATGTTGGATCGTTGACTTCTTTGAGCGGGATGGATTTACCTGTCATCGGTGCAACAGCTACTGCATCACTCGTTGGTGTTGGGTCGCCCATGTCGTCCACATTTACGGTTGCAGCTTCGTTGGAAACAACTTTCGCTGGTGCTGTAGAAGCATCCGGTGAGAATTGAGCTAACGCCTCAGCGTCTCCTTCTTCTTCTTTGATACCAAATATCGTAGACATGATTGCACCCACGATAAAGGCCAAAATCATGCCCCCAAAGGAGTACCAGAAGGTCTGTCCGATTAGGGAAGGAAGTCCTGGGAGACCACCGTTACCCGCAAGTACATATGCTTTCGCGCCAAAAGCAAGGGCGAATCCGCCACCCACTGCACTACCAATCATCGCTGCGGCAAATGGTTTTTTATACTTCATGTTAACCCCGTACATAGCCGGCTCCGTTACACCCATGAGTGCGGTGAAGCTCGTTGACAATGCCACGGTTTTAAGTTTTTTATCTTTTGCCCGGAAGAATACGCCGAGTGTTGCACCAGCCTGACCCATATTGGAGATAAAGGTCAATGGCAAGAATTTATCAAAGCCCAGTGTAGCGATATTACTCAGAATGATCGGCACAAGTGCATAGTGCATTCCTGTCATAATAATGAGCGCCATCGCGCCGCCAAGAACAATACCTGCAATCAATCCGCCTTCATTCAACAGCCAGTTGATACCGCCAGACAATCCGCTACCTACAAATGTACCCAATGGACCAATTGCAATCAGCGTTACCGGAACCATAACAAGCAAGGTAATCAATGGCACAAGCAATAGTTTGAGTGCAGCTGGGATAACACGGTCAACCCATTTCTCAACATAAGACATCAACCATACTGCAAGAAGAATCGGGATAACCGATGAAGCATAACTTACAGCCGTAACCGGAATTCCCAAAAATCCAACCGATTCACCGCTAGATAACAATGCTGTCATGTCTGGATACATCAGTGCCGTACCTAGTGCAATCGCGACAAACGGGTTACTGCCGAATTTACGAGCAGCGCTGACTGCAATCAGTAAAGGCAGGTAGTGGAATACGCCGTCACCAATTGCTGAAAGAATACGATACGTATCCGTTCCAGCAGACATCCAACCTACGGACACGAATAGTGCAAGTAATCCCTTGAGCATACCTGCCGCAGTAATCGCTGGAAGCATCGGGGCAAAGACACCTGCGATTGTTTCAAAAATTTTCAGCACGACATTTTGTTTTTTATCCGACTTTGGTTCTTTCTTTTCTGTAGTTTGCTGGATTGCCGGATTTTCCTTCACCATGGCATCGAATACTTTTGCCACATCATTACCGATAATGACCTGGAATTGATCGCCGGAAATATTCGTTCCCATGACCTTATCCAGTTTTTTGAGTGAGCCGTTATCAACTTTATCGTTGTCTTTCAGATCAAAGCGCAGTCGAGTAACGCAGTGATACACCGAGTTAATATTGTTTGTTCCCCCAACGGCTTTGATGATTTCCTGTGCCGTTTCCTGATGTTTCATGTTGTTTTCCTCCTCATTTTTCCAATAAAAAATACCCGAACGAATCTAGCGCATATTGATGGCGCCATCTCATTCGGGTATTGCCTGATTGAACAGTAACAAGCCCATAGGATATCCAGTTGTAATTTGATTCTATTGCGTGAACTTTATACGTCCCGCTTGGTTTTCATCAGACGTTCCAGATGGAGCGTTAGATATAACTGCTCAGAGTGAGTCATGTCATACTGATAGTTCTTATGGATAAAAGTCTCGATCTTGCCAATACATTTGAATGTCTCCGGATAGTTTTTCCGAACCACTTCATATAAATACTCCTCGGCATCATCATGTGAAGAATGGGTAATGACACGCTGACAGAAATACTTCAAATGGGTGATGAAGCGGAAATAGTTGACGCTATCTTCATCCAATTCGACGTTGAAGTGATATTTGATGATATTCATAATCTCCTGCAACAGCTGCATCAGATGAGTGACATCGTTCATGGAATCATTGACTTCCGCATTGATGAAATGTAAGGCAATATTACAGATTTCATCTTTGGGAAACTCAATATCCAGTCTTTCCTTCAGCAAGGTCAGTGCTTCTCTGGCCACATCATACTCCGCCTTATAGAAATGCTGAACTTCCCAAGAAAGTGGATTACGAGTAATCATTCCTTTTTCCAAGCGTTGAACGGCAAAGTGAATGTGATCAGACAGCGAGACATAGATCCCGTCACTGATGGTTTTGTTCAATTGCGTTCGTGCCAGTGTCACAATATCATCTGTTGCCTGCAGAATCTCAATCGGCACTTCAGCTACGATGGATTTGAATTTCTCATAGATCGATGCATCCTGAAGACGAAATATCTTCTCAATCCGCTCTTCATCAATCTCATCGCCTGCTTTGAACTTAAATCCGATACCCCGGCCGAGGATCAGTAGTTCCTGATTTTTGTCATCCACGGTACTGACAATATTGTTATTAAATATCTGTTTAATAATCATTATGGACCCACCTGGTTTTTTTTGAGGAATAAAAAAGGGCAAAACCAAAACAGAAATAATAAAATCATTTCCATAGTGGTTTTGCCCGCATTACCGGTAACAAGCCTCGGATCTAATTTATCATAACCTGAAAACGGTGTCAACAGGAAACCGATGTTTGGGTTATTATGTTTATGCAACATTTTACTTTTATGTTACATTAATAATATGTAAGCATTATTTAGTATGGCCTAAACTAAACAGGAGGATTCATTTTGGAAAAAATCGTTTCAATGACTGTATTCATTGCTGCCATGTCACTCTTATTATCTGCGCCACTCACCTTGGCCGCAAACTCCAATGACCTCTCGTTGATTGAGAATCAAGAGTCTGCTGACCAGCTGGATCGGAAGACACAACAACTTTTGAGTGATGAACTAGTTAAACTCGTGGGGAAACAGAGCATTCAATTCACCACAATAGACAGATCATTTGATCCGTGGGTCATTAACGGAACTATTGATGGAACCGGGTTCGCCTATTTCACACAAACATACGATCCTGATACAAATCGTGTCGCGTCCACCCATATCATGTATGATAACGCTGATTTGAATAAAGTCATGGATAATGCGCTGCGCCTGAAGCTTGATGCCTTCTTAAAAACGTTTGAAGATGAAGATATCTTCATTAAAGGTGGTTTCTGGCGTTTCAAAGCCAATGATCCAGAACATGGACATTTACTTCAAAACTACTGGGTCATCTTTGGACCAAGTCAACAACTTTACATCGATGTGGACAAAGGTAATCATATGTCGGCAATTCTGCAATATAAAATCGATGATTCCTATGCCTGGATGACAAACATAGCACGAAATTCACTCAAAACACTTGGAATACCCTCAGTAAAAGCTTTTGATTACACCTTATTTACCGTAGAAGGAAAAGATATGTTATGGCAGTATAGGGATGACGACAATCTAAATTACGTACATATCGGCAGCAAGACGGGAAAGGTATGGAAAGTCACCAACGAACTAGGTATCAACTGGAAAAATGATACTGATTTCAAAAAGTCTTTTGCCAAGCCCAAGCTCAGCAAAAACAAAGCACTATCCATCGCTATACCCACAGTCAGATCTATATTTGGTATTGAGCTAAAAGGTTATTCCGTTCGTATCCAAGAAAACGAATACACCTTTACAAAAAAAGGAGCCACAACGCTTATTGGTAAAATCAATACAAAAGGCGCATTTTATTCGTTTGAAGCCATTCCTTCAAAAGGGGTAAGAAACTAACTTACATAATAAAAAACAGGCGGCTTGAAGCTCCGATTTCCGGGAGATCGAGCCGTTTTATTTTACGAATTAATCAGTATCCGTCTAAATTTGCATAAAAATACTCCGCTTTATGACGACAGTCGATTTGATCTTGTCATCATAAAAGCGGAGCCGGTATCATCAATCTACGCTTGACGTGCTTATAAGGCAGCCCTCCTCTCGAAGGGCCTTTCATCATTGCTGGAACGTCACATTAATCTGTACAATCTCCGAACGACTACTAGTACGAATTGGAGGTCCCCAGAATCCAAATCCTGACGTTACGATAGAGTGCATGGAGCCCTTTTGCAGATAACCCCAATCATTCTCGTAAATAGCCTGTGTGATGAACTGAGCAGGCGCAATCTGACCACGGTGGGTGTGACCAGATACGACCAGATCTACATTGTTTTGCTCCGCAATATCCAGATCATACGGCTGGTGATCCATCATAAGTACTGGTTGGCTCAAGTCCGTATCTTGCATTAACGTGACTACTTCTGCACGATCCTTCTCTGTCCGGTCTTTCCGTCCTATGAGAGTAATCTTGTCATCCAGTACAATCTTGTCATCGTACAAAACTTGCATGTTGCTTTTCTCCAGCGCAGCAATCAGATCTTCAATCGGACCATCGAACTTATCGTGATTCCCGAGTGAAGCATAGACGCCGTACGGAGCCTGAATATCGCTGATAATGTCGGCAATTCCGCTATTAAGATACATATCCAGATTGTCATCAATAATATCTCCAGGATACAGCACTAGATCCGGCTTCAGCGCATTAATCTCCTCCACCATGCGTTTGGCATGTGCAGGACCGGACAGTAATCCAAAGTGCATATCGGCAGCCATGACAATGTTGAGCTTGTCTACACCTTCTACTTTTTTATCAATCTGGATATTATATGTTCTCACTACAGGGCTGTAAGCGTTGAAAATTCCGTAACCCAATGTGGACATTAACAGCACCAACGTAACGACCCCAGCCCATTTCTGTGTGTGATGTCTAGGAATACGGGTCAATCTCAGCAACCACACCGTGAGGTGAACGACGGGCAGGATCAGTAATAATAACGAGAAGATTGCCAGCCAGTAAGAACCGATGATACTGAGGAACGAGATGCTTCCAAATAATCGTGCCAAAATGAAGGAAACGGCCAGGAATACAAGCGCTATAATATAAAACCATCGAAATCTGGCGGACACAACTGGTTTCATCCAACTCCAACCGCTCCAGCCTATGTAGAACACTAATAAACCGTATACGACCAAAAACAATATACCTGCTAATACAAACATGCCCGGTCTAACCTCCACGTCAATAAGTTCTATTCTGAATTTTCATCACGGACAACGGTCCGTCTGAACAAGTATAACGTAGTTGAAGGGTCAGATCATCTGTTTGCCAAACCCAGATTCGTACATTTTATTACAATTTGATGATATTCAAATTCGAACCATTAACGAGAAAAAGCACCCTTGCAGGTACCATGAAGTTAAATTCATGAACGACTGCAAGAATGCTATATATTCGGAACTGATATTACTCGTTAGTGTCCATCCACTGGAAGTGGAATGAACCTTCTTTGTCCACACGTTTGAATGTGTGAGCACCGAAGTAGTCACGTTGAGCTTGCAGCAAGTTTGCTGGCAAACGCTCTGTACGGTAGCTGTCGTAGTAAGAAAGAGCGCTGGAGAAGCCTGGTACCGGAATACCTTGTTTTACAGCAGCCGCTATAACTTCACGCCATGCGCCTTGATAAGACTCAACGATGTTTTGGAAGTAAGGATCCAAAAGCAGGTTTTTCAGAGCTGCATCCTTATCATAAGCTTCTTTGATGTTTTGCAGGAATTGCGAACGGATGATACATCCGCCGCGGAAGATCATGGCAATGTTGCCATATTTCAGATCCCAACCATACTCATCGGAAGCTGCACGCATTTGTGCAAATCCTTGAGCGTAGGAAACGATTTTACTTGCAAACAGTGCTTTACGAACGTTCTCGATGAACGCTTTTTTGTCGCCAGAGAATGCTTCAGTTGCTGGTCCATTCAGGATTTTGCTAGCTGCTACACGCTCGTCCTTCATGGCAGACAGGAAACGGGAGAATACGGATTCCGTAATCATTGACAATGGTACGCCGAGATCCAGCGCGCTTTGGCTTGTCCATTTACCTGTTCCTTTTTGTCCAGCCGCGTCCAGAATAACGTCAACCATTGGTTTACCCGTTTCAGGATCATATTTGGAGAAGATATCTGCCGTGATTTCAATCAGGTAGCTGTCCAGCTCCCCTTGATTCCACTCAGTGAAGATCTCATGCAACTCTTCAACGGAAACGTTCAATACGGATTTGAGCAAGTGATAAGCTTCACCAATCAACTGCATATCTCCGTACTCGATACCGTTATGCACCATTTTCACATAGTGTCCGGCACCGTCTGGTCCGATATATGTGCTGCAAGCGTCATCGCCAACTTTAGCGGAGATCGCTGTCAGGATCGGTTCTACCAACTGATAAGCACTTTCCTGACCGCCTGGCATGATTGCCGGGCCTTTCAGTGCGCCTTCTTCACCACCGGATACACCTGCTCCGATGAAGCGGAAACCTTTTTCTTCCAGTTCTTTACTGCGACGTTGTGTGTCAGGGAAGTAAGCATTACCTCCATCGATAATAATGTCGCCTTGATCCAGATGTGGAAGCAGTTGCTCGATCGTTGCATCTGTTGCTTTACCTGCTTGCACCATGATCAGAATTTTACGCGGAGACTCCAGGGATTCCACAAATTCTTCAATGGTGAACGCACCTGTCAGGTTTTTACCTTCTGCTTCTTTCAGAAGATCGTTCGTTTTCTCTGGGGAACGGTTAAATACCGATACCGAGAAACCTTTACTTTCAATATTCAAAGCCAGGTTTTTACCCATTACTGCCAATCCAATAACACCAATCTGTTGTTTACTCATTATGTCCTCCCAATGCTCCATGATTTATATAGTTTTATAGAGGGTGTTCAAAAAGTCCGCTTTTGATTACGAAGAATGCCTAAAGGCATCATCAGCATCGAATATGGAATTCAGCCGAAATAAGTGGGAGGCTTACGAAGTATGTTTCCTTCGGAAACATTGCGGTTGCTCACGTAGTTTCCTACGCTCCGCTACTCCATTTCTAGCTTCATTCCATCTTCTCGGTACTGAAAACCGACCTTTTTGAACACGTATTTATTGTAAGTTGAAACGAATAAATATTCAGTGATTATTGTACTGTTTTTTTCCAGTCAGCTGCAAATTTGTCCATACCTTGATCTGTCAGCGGGTGTTTGGAGATCTGTTCAATGACGGAGAATGGAACAGTAGCAATATGTGCTCCAGCCATCGCTACACGTGTAACGTGATCCGGATGTCTTACAGAAGCCGCAATAATCTGTGCATCCAGATTATGTGTACGGAACAATTCAGCAATTTTGGTAACCAGTTGTACGCCATCTTCGGAGATATCATCAAGACGTCCCAGGAATGGAGATACATATGTTGCACCAGCACGAGCAGCCAGAAGCGCCTGGTTCACAGTGAAGATCAACGTTACGTTGGTTTTCACGCCTTTTTTGGTCAAGTAACGGCAAGCTTCAAGTCCTGCAAGTGTCATTGGCAATTTGATCGTGATGTTTTTGTCACTGTTGTTAATTTTGATCAATTCTTCTGCTTGCGCGATCATTTCTTCAGCAGTAAGGGCATCTGGTGTCACTTCCGCAGAAACGGACTCCACTTCAGGTACCAAACGCAAGATTTCTTCAATACGATCTTCGAATTTTACGCCTTCTTTGGCTACCAAAGATGGGTTTGTTGTTACGCCAGACAATACGCCGATTTTGTATGCTTTTTGGATATCTTCCACGTTAGCTGTATCGATAAAAAATTTCATGATTAAATTACCTCCAGATATATTTTTTATTTTGGTTTAGAGATTCGCATTAACCGCCAAGGGTATGCTATTTGTAACTACAGACTCCTGATCCGCCGGCTCATCAAACCACCAGTGGTGACCTTCTTCTTCAAGCATAACATCTGATTCAACCGGTCCATAGCTACCCGCAGGATACAGGTGAAGTGGCAACAGATTTTCCTGGAATGCATCCAGAATTGGCTGCACCCATGCCCATGACAATTCTACTTCATCCCAGTGGGCAAAGAAGGTTGGATCACCCAGCAAAGCATCACGAATCAGATTCTCGTAAGCTTCCGCAAGGTCACCTTTGTCCGGAGAAAGATCAATATGAACCGGTTTGAATTCACCTTTATTCTCAGGATCACTTGCATTCAGTTGCAGTGTCATGCTCTGATCCGGACTCATCTCAATGACGAGCAGGTTTGGTTTGGAACCCTTGTTTTTCAGCACATTTGTCTGTCCTGAAGGTTCTTTGAATTCAATCACGATACGTGTTGATTTCTCCTTCATTCTTTTACCCGTGCGAATGTAAAACGGAACACCACGCCAGAAGAAATCATCAATTTGCAATTTGGCAGCAATGAATGTGTCATTCATCGTGTTCTCCGCTACACCTGGTTCAGCAACATAAGCATTAACCGGTTTGCCTTGAATGTTGCCTGCCGCATACTGCCCACGGATGATGTTTGCGCCCACAGTTTGTTTTTGTAACGGCTGGATCGATTCCATGATGTGCTTTTTCTTCAATCCAACTTTTTCGGAAGTACTGTTGTAAGGAAGCTGAATCGCCATCATCATGAGCAATTGCAACATATGATTCTGGAACATGTCTCGTACAGCGCCTACATGATCATAATAGGATGCACGTTCTTCGACACCTACAGTCTCATTCGCCGTAATTTGCACATTGGAGATGTAACGATTGTTCCATAACGCCTTCATGATTGGGTTACTTTGATGCAACGTCTCCAGACGCTGTACCATCGGTTTGCCCAAATAGTGGTCAATCCGATAAATCTCTTCCTCCGTGAACGATTCGCTTAATTTGCGATTAAGGTCTCGGGCGGATTGCAGATCGTGACCAAATGGCTTCTCGATGACGAGACGCTTCCAGCCCTCTGTGGAACCTAGCCCACTTTGTTGAATATTCTCGGCAATCGGTTCGAAGAATTCCGGACCAACCGAGAGATAAAACAAGCGATTGGACGGAATGCCAAGCTCAGCTTCTCTTTGTTCAACTAATCCCAACAGCTTTATATAATCTTCCTTATGGCTTATATTCAATACACTGTAGCGAAAAGCTTTCACAAATGACTTCACAACTTCAGGATCAGCCTGGCGTCTGGAAAATTCATTTAATGATTTTTCCACTTGTGCCTGAAAGAATTCATCAGACCACTCTCTACGCCCAAGACCAATCAATGAGAAGGTTTCCGGAAGCTTCTGCTCAAGATATAAGTTATATAAGGCAGGATATATTTTTCTTTTGGCTAAATCGCCAGTAGCACCAAATAAAACAATGGTAGTTGGTTCCATCTCACCGTTCTCCTTCCAAGTAACTCTGGTTTCTTTGTTGTAGTTACACTATAATACGTTTTATAGCTATACAAGTAATTAATATATTTCACAGGAGCTATAGACCACATCTATGACAACAAATTACGAACTATATAAAGTCTTTTATTGGGCCGCCAAAACGGGCAGTTTGACACAGGCTGCAAAAGCACTGTATATCACTCAACCCAGCGTCAGTCATGCCATTAAGCAATTGGAAGAGAGCTTTGGTCTTACCTTGTTTTATCGAAATTCCAAGGGTGTAGCGTTGACACAGGAAGGTGCCAGTCTATACTCCTATATTGAACAATCCCAGATTCTGATCTCACTTGCGGAAGAAAAAATGGCCGCACTGAAGAATCTCGACAATGGTGAACTCCGGATTGGTGGCAGTGACTCCCTGTTCAAGCATTACATGCTGGCGTATCTAGAGGAATTCCACACCTTGTACCCTAACATCAAGCTGCATCTGAGTCATGGAACTACGCCGGAAGTCATCACCTTTCTGAAAGAAGGCAAGATTGATCTTGGTGTTGTTCGGATGCCCATTGTTGATCCACAGCTAGAAGTCAGGGAAAGTATTCAGTTGAAGGACTGTTTTGTAGCTGGAGAACGTTATGCTCAGTTGAAGGGTAAAGTCATGACACTTGAGATGCTTCTGGAGCATCAACTGATCCTCTTCTCCCGGAACAGCCGGGTTCGGATGGCTATTACCGAGTTGTTTAACAGCTATAATTACACGTTGAAACCTGAGATTGAGGTTGGTAGCGTTGATCTGTTGATTGAGTTTGCGCGTCGAGGACTGGGAATTTCCTATGTCACACGTGAATTTATATCCAAAGAGCTGGAGGAAGGTTCTCTCTTCGAAATTCAGCTTGATGTCCCGCTCCCCCCTTCCCATGTGGGGATTATGACCAAACGCAATATGCCAATCTCTCTGGCTGCCAACCGGTTTATGGATCTCATTTTCAAATCCTGAGTGGTCACAATTTCAAAAGGTACAACAAAGAGCCCCACCATCCAGTCATGGACGATGAGGCTCTTAGGCGTGCATAATTTATGTGTTTATCTAACGATTAAAGACTCACCAGATAGGACGCGTCCAAGATAAGGGCAACCTTACCATTACCGAGGATCGTTGCACCAGATAGATGGTTCATCGCTCCCAGATACGTACCAAGCGTCTTAATAACAACTTCCTGATTTCCTATAATCTCATCTACTGCGTATGCTGCAATTTTGTCAACGGAACGCACGATCACCATTGGAATGGTCTTGGATTTACGGTCTGTTCGTGGATAGTTGAGCCTGTCGCACAGTCGGTGAAAAGGTACAATTCGTCCATGATTCAGGATCGCTTGTTGCCCCTGAATCATCTGAATATCTTCAGGTGAAATTCGAACAATCTCAGCAACATTGTACATCGGCAAGATTAGAACACGACCCGATACTTTGACTAACAGACCTTTAATAATCGCCAGTGTGAGTGGTAGACGAATCGTAAACGTGGTACCCACACCAACCTCCGTATCAATATCAATGATACCGTTGAGCCGCCCGATCTGACTACGCACGATGTCCATTCCAACGCCGCGTCCTGATACTTCACTGACAGAAGAAGCCGTGGAGAAACCAGGCTCAAATATGAGATGGACAGCTTCCTGTGTTGTTAGGCGTGCAGCCTGTTCCTCACTAATGATACCTTTACCCAAAGCGGAAGCTTTGATCTTCTCACCATCGATGCCTTTGCCATCATCCGAATAACGAATGACAACATGATTTTCTTCATGAAACGAAGTTAAGGTAATACGTCCTTTGGACGGCTTACCGTTCTCCGCCCGAACCTCTGCACTTTCAATGCCATGATCTGCACTGTTGCGGATGAGATGGATCAGCGGGTCACTCAGTTCTTCAATAATCATCCGGTCAAGCTCAGTCTCTCCACCTTGAATAACCAGTTCCAGATCCTTACCCAGCTTCTGTGATAGGTCACGAACCAATCTCGGGAAGCGACTGAATAGTTGATCAATAGGTAACATCCGTGTCTTCATTACACCTTCTTGGAGTTCCTTGATCACCCTGCCCATATGATCGGATACACCACTAATACTCCGGATTAGTGGTGAAGACTCCTTACGCGCACCCGATCCACTAAGATCTGCAAGGGATGTTTGATCAATTAACAGTTCACCGACCAAATTCATCAAATGGTCCAGACGTTCAACACTCACACGAACCGTAGGTTGAGCAGCTTTCACTTTCTCATCCGGGCCAGTTGTATTCACGGTAGGCAAGCTTTGTTTCGTTTGCTCTGTTTCAGAGATTAATTCAATTGGTGCAGACGTCGCTGCAACCTCATTGGATTCCAGCAGATATGGATCAATCTCCAGCATATGAATATCCGAGTCTGAAGACAGCTCTGCCTTAAGCTGCTGTGTGTCCTTTGACGTTGCTACGATGATGATGAACTGACCATAATGATCATCTTCATTCTGCGCGCCCGGTTGACTCTCCATGAGCGAAGTAGCGACAACCGTACCACAGATCTCCTCAATGCGTTGTCGTAAAATATGATATCTGGCCGCTTTCATCATGCACTTCTGCTCCAGCACGATATGAATGGACAATAACTGCTTGCCTGACACTATAGCCACCTGTGCCACAATCGATTCTGCTGGTTGCAATTGAGGTACTTTAAGTTGCCCAACTACTGCCGGGGTTTGAATTAAATCTTTTATTTCTCGTACTACTGCTCGAAAGTCTGCATAAGCTTCCCCACGGATGTACTGATCACGAAGCACCTTCATGGCGTCCAAAGAGCGAAACAACGTATCAATTAGCTCCGAAGTCATCTCCGGTTTTTTCTCCCGGACCCATTCAAGAGCATACTCCACTTCATGCGTGAGGTCGCTTAATTCACGGAAATCCATTGTGGATGCTGATCCCTTGATGGTATGGGCTGCCCGAAACAGCGTCTGAACCAGTTCTACAGAAGGCGAAAGCTCCAATGCCAATAAAGACTGATCCATACGTTCCAATTGATCATTCAGTTCTTCGATAAAGATGTCACGGTAGGCAGACAAATCCATCATTCGTATATACCTCCCTAACCGCCCAATATTTCGTCCAGTTTCAAAATGCCCACAAGCTTGTCTTCCTGTTGACCCACACCATGGAATAAACCTTCACGGTTACGACCATATCCGCCAGTTGGCGGATGTATTTCCGAATATGTGGTTACCTTGTTCACGCGATCCACGATCAAGCCAATATATTCCTCCTGATGTCGAACTACGATAATACGCGTTGCTCTGGTGTCCGGTTCATCCGGCATACCCAGCAGGTTCCGCAGACTCATCACACATACAACCTTGCCACGCAGATTAACTACCCCTTTGATCTCTTGGCGACTGAATGGGATATCCGTAATGCTGAGCATTTTAATAATTTCGTGAATTTCTTCGATTCGAATGGCGCAAGTCTCTGCACCTACAGACAGCTCAATATATTGTTCCTTCTGAAGTGAAGACATCAATTCACCCTCAATTCAATGTGTTTTATTGGGTTTTGAAGGCAGCTGCCGAAATCGCCAGCTCTTCCGCCAGGTGTGCCAAAGACTGACAGGTTGCTGCAGTCTCTTCTGACGCAGCGGCGGATTCCTCACTGGAAGCCGAGATGGATTCAACAGAACTCATTACCTCCGCCGCTTGAGCTGCCTCTTCCTCACATGCAGCTGCAATTTCGTTTACTTTCTGAGAAGAGTTATTGACCATATCAATGATCTGATCAAACGCCTGTCCAGTCATGGAAGACTGCTCAACACTGGCTGCTACTGCCTGTACACTCTGTCTCGTGTTTTCCTGCATCGCTTTGATGATGGCTGTAATTTCTTTGGTCGCCTCACCACTTCGTTCTGCAAGCTTCCGGACTTCATCTGCGACTACGGCGAATCCTCGTCCTTGTTCTCCCGCACGTGCCGCTTCAATAGCAGCATTCAACGCGAGCAGATTGGTCTGCTCAGCGATATCGTCAATCACTTCGATGATGTCACCAATTTTACGAGAATCATCTTCAAGCTTGGTCATTTTTGTATTAACAGCTTGCATACCTTCCAATGAAGTCTGTACAACAAGTCCACCTTCACGTGCAGTCTTCACGGTATCGTTGGACAACTCAGCAGCTTCTTCCGCACTTGCAGCGACAGAGTTAATGGCAAGCGAAAGCTCCTTGAACAATTCGGAGATGTTTCCTGCCTCACTGGATTGGCTTGTGCTGGTGCTTGCAATTTCCTGTGTGCTAGCTGAGATCTGTTCCGAAGAAGCGGCAACACTTTGAGAGTTCATCACGATATTGTTGATTAACTCTTTCAGGTTGTCGACCATACGATTCAATGCCGCAGCCAGTTGACCCACTTCGTCTTTGCTAGAGATGTCTGATTTAAGGGTCAGATTTCCGTTGGCAACTTCCGTAGCTAGACCCAGCATGGCCATGAGTGGCTTCGAAATGGAGCGAGAGATGATGTATCCAATGAGGACACTGAAGAGTACGGATGCAACGACCATAACAATTGTTACTGCAAAGGAAGTTGTGTAGGCTTCTTCAGACTTCGTGTTAGCCTGATCTGCCAATGTTACATTGAGATCCACCAAGTCTGCGAGTGTTTTTACAACCTCATCACCCGGAGGTTTCAATGTTGATTTCAGGAATGTAATGAAAGCTGCATCATCATCTGATACCGCCATAGTGACGCCTTGATCATAAAGTTTCATATAGCTGGTATATTGGGTATCTAACTTACGAAGCAATTCCGCTTCTTCCGGGGTAGTAGCAAGAGGACGATACGTAGCAAGTCGCTCCTCCATGGATTGACGAATTGTAGCGATATTTTCCGTAACTCTGGTCTGTTCTGCTGCTACCGTTTCATAATTCAAATCTCGCACGTTAACTCGCAATCTCTGATAATCAACCTGAGCAGAGGACAGTTCCCTAACTGAGATCAGATTGTTGTTATACATCTCTTGCATTCGTTCATTTGTACTTCTCAATGTTACTACCGAGTAGACGCCAAGCGACGCGAGGATTATCGACACAATTAAAAATGCTGAGATAATCTTTGTTGCTGTTTTCAAGTTTTCAAACCACTTCATGTAATCTCCTCCTAGGCATCGTAGTGTCCAGTTATGTATATAACGCTTAGTAAACCCTTCTCTAGGTCGCGCTCCAGACAACTTACGATCTATTTCGACATAAATATATTAAAACTGAATAGGAAATTTTTATTTCTATAAATTTGCACTATTATGAATTTTTATTTCAGATATAAAGAAACTTCTTTTTAATATAATTTATACTTTTTACCTATTAAATTTCTTTTTCCACTTACATATATATGTATAATCTACATTCTGCATTGATTTGCAAATACATCTCCATACAAAATTTCATGTGATATGATCTTCTTATATTTACATAAGAAGTTGTATAGTTCTTACGTCTAACAAATATCATTTTCCATGCGTAAAAATTATGTATTTTGCTGCACACACTCCACATTTCAAGACTCAAGTCTAATAAATGTTTAGCCATACTGAGTCCATTTTCCCATAAAAAAAACCAAACTCGAATTAACAAAGTTTGGTTTTGAAGCGAAAAAACACACTTTAAATTAACATAAAACCCGTTTAAAACTAATTACTTATGTGTTATATAACTGCTCCAGTTCCATCAAGCGGTCCTTAATCCTGTGCGGAATAATATCAAACAGATTATCCCACGTCATGAACATCTCCGGTTTTAGTAAATATTCTTCGAACTCCATGGTAGGTACAAACGCTTTGGTCTGCAGATAACGCTCCACCTGAGCATCGATCTGTTCGTTCGTTTCAAAATAATCTTGAAACAACTCATTCACAAGTAGCCCATCACATCCAGCTTCGGCACCTGCTGCACTATACAGGTTTGGCAATAACTCAAATACAACCGGAAGTGGTGAGAAAGCATGTTTGCCAGGCTGCGAGTACAGACATACATGATGTCCAACCACATTGACCCGTTCCTTCAACAATCCACGCAGCACTTTCCCATGAAAGCTGGCTTCACAGTCTACTACCTCTCCGTCATGACCCACATAAACCCATACATGCTCCATTTCATACAGATGTCCAATCTCATAATCCCACCAGATTGCATATTCAATTACATATTGTACTGCCTCGGTCGGAAACTTTATGTCCCTTCTGAACGATGGTGAAGGCCCTGATTGATGCAACACAGAAATGCCAACAAAATCAGGATAAAAGGGTTCGGCTCTGTCAAACATCAAAATAGGTGCATAACTCATTGCAGTTTCAAGCGTATTCATTTCTGACATGTTCATTCATGAGTCCTCCGTTTTTTTTGGATGTTCATACTATACTAACAGAGATCGTAATACACTGACTCAGGCATTTTGAATTTTTATCATACGATCATTACATCTACACATCAAAAAGCCTGCAACTGTTATTCTCCAGTTACAGGCTGTGTACTTTGATAATGAATAAGGATCTTGAATTAAGATTTCAGCTTATTGGACGATGGCACAGACGTCTTGGAAGGTGAAGTCGATTGATCAGAAACCTGCGTATCACACCCTATTGGAGGGCCCAGAATGGCATCATTTTTAATGGACGCAACAGCTCTCGCATATGCCTCTTCATCCAAACAGTACGCGCGGTGAGCCACCTCCGGCGGTGTAGCTGCCAAGAAATCCGCTCCAAACACAATATCAGGCGTTGGTTGATCAAAAATAGTTAATACATATACATCATCTGTCTCAGCGACAAACCAGTGAAACCAGCCTTTCGGAAATACCACAACCTGACCTGGTTTCAGACGATATGTCAATCGTTCACGCGTAAACGGATTGAAGACTGACGCTGTAACTTCACCGGTGATGACCACAACCATCTCCGTAACATTGGTGTGCCAGTGCGGCTGCACAATGATTCCTTTGCTTAAGTACACGTTGAAGAAACCATTCGCAATGGTCGGCAGCTGTTCTCCAAACAACTGGGTTACATAGTTGCGTGAATCCCTCTGATAATTCACAACCGCATTGGAATCGGCTGCCAGCGGAACATTCGGGGCTTGTAAAATCGGATTCATCATACGATCATTTCTCCTCCTTGGGCATACATCTCATTGTTGTACTGTATGCCGGAGAATAGAAAGATAATACCGTTGAAACATGTTATATATTGTTTTTAATCCTGAACTTTAGGTTTCTTAGAATCATGTATAAACAAACTAGACTTGACCAGGGAATCTGCCTCCGGCTGCAATGCCTTGGGGTGATATGCGATCTATCTTGTTCATCTCATCATCCGTAAGCGAAACCTGTAGCGCTCCTAAGTTCTCGTGAACTCTTTCCAAGTTGCGAGTCCCCGGGATCGGAACGATATGTTCCCCCTTTCCAAGCAACCAGGCCAGAGCAAGTTGAGAGACCGTGCATCCTTTTTGCTTAGCCATCTCTTGGATCAATCCAACAACCTCTATTCGGCAATCGGTACAAGTTCTTGTCCTAGGCTTGGGACAAGAACTTGTACCATAAATAAAAAAGCCGCTAAAATAGCGACTTTTAATGGAACAATGATCAACTCATTTATTTCAGCTCATGGGTATTCAATTTCCTTTTTGTTACCATTTTTTTCATATATAATCTCTGTTTTTCTGCCATCCGGGTATTCCTTGATCATTTTTTCATTTTCTTCATATACAATGGGCACACCATTGCTTTTGGCCTCTTGTCTGGCCGAGAGTGTTGCTTTTACTAAAATTTCATTCAATTCAGAAATTGACATACGCTTCATGTGAAGATACCCTCCTTAAATAATTGCACGTAAAAGTTTCACACTATTATGGGCGGATCACTACTACAATGGCTATTCTATCTCCTACCTTTTTCTTTAAGTTCAATATGATTTAAGTTTTTTTGGTAAGGTGTTGATTTAAAAAGTTCATTTGGCCAATAGAATATACCTCATTAATAAATGCCTCATATTCCTCAAACGTATTTGAAAATATTACAAAATGTTGATTTTTCATATTGTACCTCGCAAAATTATATATTAACTGATAATCTGATCAGTGCTGTTCTGGCAGAATGTATGCTGTCTGACCTTTTATAGGCTTGAAATATTACGTACTCATAACTATAACGAATCTGCATCCCGTTTGGCCCTTTGATATTCTCTTTCATCTCGAACTGCTCGATTCCATTCTGATTGCGAATACCTAACATTATAATTAGCTTGTTTTACAAACATTTCTTTTGAAAAATCGGCCTGTTCCCGTTTTTCCTCAGCGTTATCATATGCCTTACTTTTTAATCGTTCTCTCTCTTCGTGTAAATTACTTTCCCCATTACTCCATCCGGTACCATGGTTTGGATTACTAAATAATGAGACAACCTTATCCAGTACTAACAGCAGAACGAATACAATAGTACCACCGACCAAAAGTAAAAAATCAATGACTTTGAGCCGCATCATTCCTCCCTTCAAGGAAGCTACGCTTCCTTTTTTTAATAACTTCAACATTCTAGCTTTATCTCTCTGGCTTAGAATCTCTCTATCGTATTTTCCTGCCTCTATCTCTTCAATCAATCTTCCGTTTGTATTTGTTATACGAACCATAACTTTGTTGATCAACTTTGCAGATATCACAGCAAAGACAATTGGAATAATGAATGAAATAGCTAGATGTATGAAACCATCCCATACATCAGATACTAGCATTTGAGATGCGTACGTATTGGTTAAATTAAGTAGCAGAAACAGAATAATAAATCCGCAAACAGTTCCATACATACTATGCCATTTGAATTTTTTTTCATCATCAAAGGGATTGGACTGCCTTTTAATCTTATTCGTAAAGAGCTTTACAACTAAAATACTTATAAATCCAGCGGGGATTGCAAATATCACACCATAGATACCAAGTGAGAAATGGTTTGTATGAGAAGAGTATAACCCCCCCTCAAAAATCACCTCTTGAGTCATTATTCGATTGACCAATTTATTGATGGCAATGGTCAAAATAATCGTTAGGATAATTATGGAAAAGGTCTTTCCTTTCAATGTTTCCTTCATCGTCCATTTGTTCATCTCTTTCATTCCTTTACTCATCATTAAGGTTTATACTCAGCAACCAACTGAAATATAGATTCTATTGCAATTTAGTATGTAATTTTTTCAATATTTTACTATGCATAGGTATATTAGAACCAAATACTAACAAATCCACGTGCGAACCCTTCTCTTGGAAAAAGAATGAGCAGAGGCGATGTTATTGAAATTTATCGTGCCCCGCTCACTTGAAATTCTCTTTGGCCCGTAAACACCATCTCAATTCATTCCCCACCACTGAATTCATGTGAATATACTATTCTTCTTTCCCCGAATTTCGTCCTCGTTCACAAGCGGCCCGGATAAGTTAGCGCCTTGTTCTCCAATCCCTTCTTTCACATTTAGAGGTTGAACATTGGCCGTAGGAGAAGTGATTTCGACATTATACTTATCACTTGGAAGCCCTTGTCCACCTGAAGTGAACCATTCACTTTGGAACAATCCGTTCATTACATACGCCTTCGATTGTGCGTTATATCCCTCTTCACTTGTAACTGTGACCATCAGTTCCATATCCGTCGGCAGATTCGTTGTTCCACTAATAGCTAGATGATTATCTTTATTGAATTCCTCGTTAACATTCAGATAATTTATTGTATATTCTCCTTAGAAAGTTTCATATGTTTATTCTTGATCTATTTTTAATCTACTTATGCCTGTAATATGCATAGATTGTAGTATTTTTGGACTTTCATTAAAAAATCCCCCAGAAGGGGGGATTATTTAACTTTTGTGAAATCTACTTTATAGGTTACAGACAATTCTTTACCTGAATACATATAAACTAGCTCAGCTGGCTTGCTAAAATCGATTTTTGAATTATCAAAACTTACATGTAAGACTGACACATATGCTGGAGCTTCTGGCCATGATCCGCTCATTGAGACATTGTCCTTACCTCTTATATCTTTTGGTTGATAAACTTTACTCCCTTGTTTCAATACCACTTTAAGATTCTTGGTAAAAGTAATACTATTGCCATACGTACGTAGCTCGAAATCTAATCTATTCAAACCTTTGTAGAGTGCTAAGAACTCTTTTGCATCTTTTAATGTATATGTATCATAATCGTTAAACTTTAGAAAAGAGGCTCTAACTATATTATAATATGGGGAAGATACCCAGACATCTGGTTGCCATATTTCAAGTTTATCAATTGAAATCTTTAATTTTTGCTTATTATTGAAATCAATTACGGCATCATATCCTTTCTTGCCTATTGCAATTGCATTTTTAAGTTGCTGATCTGATAAATTAAAAATACTAGATTTGACTTTATTACTTGCTTTTTGTTCTGTTGTGCTCGTGATTTTAATGTTACTTGTGGTTGTATTACTAGCTGCCATGGCCGATCCTGAAAATAGTGTTGACATAATAAGCAATGAGATAAGTAACTTTTTCATCTAATCCTCCAAATATAGGTATTTAGTATATTTTATCCTATCTGAAGATGTAGGTAAATGGTTTTGTTTTAGATAATACTTTAGAACTACAAGATATTCTATTAGAAGGACTCTTTAATGCACAGAAAAATGTATTTTGGCAACTAAACAAATAAAGACAACTCTGTCGGACGATGGTCCCCTTCCCATCCAGATCTGCTCCGTTTGCGGACATCAGGACGGAAAGAGAGATCTACATATCCGAGAGTGAGGCTGCACCAGCTGTGGCGTTCATCATGACCGTGACCGTCAACGCGAGCTTAAACATTCGAGAAGAAGCTCCGACTTCTAACAATAGTTAAGTCGGATATTTCAACTACTGGACAGTTAAAAGCATAATTTTCTTCTCAACCCACCGCGCTCATCTTTTTAAGGTACATCCTTGGATGGCAGATAAGAGAAACATAAGGACCTCCGTTTTTGGTTTATTTTGATATTGTAGAGTAGTTTTTTTCACCTAACTAAGAACATTATATTTATCTATAATAATCTGGAAGTTGGAATTTGAGCTGCTGAGTTTATAACAAACACTGCCTATTGAAGCTGTAGCCCACTCCTCGGTTATAGCCGAAGTCCATCTCGTTCCGGACTGAATCGATAAGATGATTTTTTTGGCCTCATCTCGAGTAATATATAAACTTTTGTCTTTATGGATTGAATTTTTTAGTAAAACAGCGCTAGGAGTTTTTACATTGGCATACACCTTTACTGTCGCTTCAACTCCGTAGAGTTTAGCCAAAAGGACATTAATCTGATGAATGGCTAGTGCTGTCTTGTTATACTTACTTACGGATTTTCGTAATCGTGTACGGCTTTTAATTTTGATATTACTATCTCATGATCATGTTCTTGTCCCTCGACACGTCAACAAATTATCACTGCACTCTTTCGGAAATATTTTTACTTATTTCTTCAGGATTTTCAACACCAATGATCAACTTTGATATTTTGAACTTCCCAACTTTAAAGCTATTCAAATCTAAATGAAGTGTTTCAAGCTCATTTTCAAAAACGTGCAGTTGATAACCACCATTTGATCTAAATAACCCATTTCTCATTTCTCCTAATAAAGCACCATATAGTTTAAAAGCATTTGGTATTGGTCTACCTGTTGTTATTCCCTCGATTGAAGAGTATGGAATTTGCAACCCATTATCTAATTTTAAAAAGGGTGAGTTTCCAAAGTTGATATTTACGTAGGTTTCCATTAGTTGAATTTTACGTTCCATATTTTGATTCCCCCATTTTCATTTCAAATAATCCATTTATTTATTAACCCATAATTACATATAATACCACAAATACCTCTTTTGTTCATAAAAAACTGAGCACTGCCCTCCGCTCCTTCGCGGGTTATGTCCACCTTTATATATTCCAATTCCAATCACCTATTAAAGAACCTACGTTTGTAGCATATAGTGCTTAAACAGGGACCTATCTTTA
This sequence comes from Paenibacillus sp. FSL k6-2145, assembly GCF_037976585.1. NCBI lineage: Bacteria > Bacillati > Bacillota > Bacilli > Caryophanales > Paenibacillaceae > Paenibacillus > Paenibacillus sp. FSL k6-2145. Next base: position 6,433,566 of record NZ_CP150267.1, read on the forward strand.
ACCTTAACACTAAGAAAATACTATATTTTCACTGGACAATTAGTTTATTTTTCCTGCACATTTGTTAAATGAAACTGCATGAAACTTAGTTAGGTGTTTATCTAATCGGTAATCGGCTCATGTTCTTGTCCCTCGACACGATTTCAGCCCTAAATCTTCTGAAGATGTAGCCGAACTCGCAAAGCTTCCTTGTCTGACACATATTGAATTGGATGGATATACGGAATCGATCTTTCCATTTATAGAGGACAACCCGTTCATTAATGAACTTCATATCTTACATCATGGTCAAACGATGCTCGATATCAGCAAGAGTCACCTGACCAGCTTTTTGTGGATGTCAGCGGGTTGAAGGAGTTAATTTTGAACACAAAGATGAAAAGTCTGAATTTCACAGGTGAGCTGTCTCCTGATCTGCGTATCTTGGCTCATGAAGACGGTAAATACATCACTCTCAATGTTGCATCGGGCATGCCACAGGTTAGGGGAATCTCACGGCTTGAAGGTCTGTATATCAGAGATATTACGGAACTTAATCTGGAGCCACTTGTGCAGTATTATCATGAGCTTTCAGAGTTGCGATTGTGGGGTAAACCCGGCAATGTATCCCATATAGAATCGATTCAGCATTTGGCAAATTTGCAAACCTTCACTACATACGACTTGTTCGGCTTCAATGGTGAAGAATTCCCTGGTCCAGAGCAACTTCCAAAATTGGCTACGCTGTGGCTAACCAGCTTGCCTGCCGATGCAGCCAAATGGATCAAAACAAGATATAAAAAATCCGTTGCTGCCGGACTTGATATAGAGATCACCAAAGCACGCAAACCGGAATGGCTTGCGGAGAACCTGAACAATCCGTTTCGGGATTGGGATGGGCGGGACCACATTAAGGCAGCTCACGCCAAAAAAGCAGCTCAATTGTACAAGCAGTGCTTGAAGGAAATCCGTCAGTTAAGTCAAGATTTTAACAATCAGGAAGCTCTGCACAAACAGCTCGTCTCCATGGTTGACAACTACACACAGACCTTCAACAAGATGAATGCCAAGACCGGCTTTATCGAAACTGTTGAGCGGGAAGAGATTTATGTTGTTCTGACGGCGCTGCTGGATCAGCTACAGCAGAATTTGGAACTGCGTCAAGATGATTCGGTTAAGGTTAATCATGAGGAATTATATGAGGTATTTGATCGTTTGAGGGATTTTTAGTTTACGCAAAAAGGGTCCTGTTATGAACATTACAGGACCCTTTTTTGCACCGCCGACCTCAAGTGTCGTAACTCACCAGATAATGATGAAGTTCCGTGTTGTAACAGCCTATACTGTGCTCAATTAATCTGCCTTCTCCATCGAAGGAGTTACGAAGGCGCTTGAGCACATGTGTCCCCGGGGGAATCTTCAACAGTTGGCATACCTCAGGAGCTGCAGGTTCTACAAAGAAACGGTCTTTGAAGTTTTCCAGCAAAATGTCGTTCTCCTCGAGTGATTCATACAGCGATTGGATATCTCCATTTATTCCCTCCTTGCCTCCGCCGGGTAATGCAGCTGCTGCCAAGAAGTGTATCAGATGAATATAAGGTTGTCCGTTAAGAATGTAGAGCCTTTCAATCCGCTGGCAATACGGCCCGTAGCGACCATATTCCTCCGTTCCGGTATCATTGGTGAGTAAACGGGAATTCAGAACTTTCTTTTCCAGCTTATGGCCCTCTTCTACGAGCAGCTCCGTAAACCGTTTGCCCTTTGAGAGCTTCTGATGAGAGGTATTGCGCAACACAATTGTGCCAACACCGCTTTTCTTCAGCACGTAACCTTCCTGCGACAGCTCTTGGACCGCACCGCGGACTGTCATTTTACTGACGCCAAATTCTTTCTCCAGCTGTGGTTCAGAGGGGATGATGCTTCCAAGAGGATATACTCCATGTAGAATCCGATCTTTGAGAATTTTTTGGATTTGCTGATATAAAGGACCTTGCTTGCGCTTCAGAGACACTCACTGTTCACTACCTTTCAACATCTGAGGGATGGTCCGACAGCGCGCGGAGCACCTCATTCTCGGTAAAAAGCGCTGTATCGCCTTGAGTGGTATGGGCCAGCATCGCTGCCGCCACTGCCATATTAACCGTATACTCGTGTGGGTATTGCTGCAATTCCCCATGGATGATGGTGCTAGCAAATACATCCCCTGCACCGATCCGGTCATACACTGGGAATATCAGCCTTCGGGAAAATACGAACGTACCTTGATGATAGATATATCCTGTCAAGGAATGCGTATGGTCCGCGTTAATCACACGGTGGGTTCCTGCTACCGTTCCGATTCCGAAGCGCTTTGCAACTTCAGGAATCGCTTGCTTCATCTGTGTTATTCTATCATATTCTCCGGTTCCGATGCCAAGAATACACTTTGCATCCTTCTCATTCATTAACACCAGATCTGCCAGCCCCAGCAGTTCCTCATAATGCGGGCGGGCCTTGACATAACCATCTGTCCCCCATAACGCAGGACGGTAATTACAATCAAAAACAACCTTGCCCCCAGCACTCCTCACTTCCTCAGCAAGCCGTTTCATCTGCTTGCGCACGCCATCATTCATAGCCAGCGTAATGCCACATAAATGAAGAACATCGACTCGGGAGGCAAGATCTTTCATATCATAATTATCTGCCTCCGCGGTATTGAAACTGCTGCCCAGCCGGTCTGTGTAAGTAACTCTGCCAGGGCGGGCTCCAAAGCCATTCTCCAGAAAGTACATCCCAAGGTGTCTACCGCCCTGGCTAATAAGAGAGGTATCTACCCCCAGCTTGCGCAGATAAGCGATAGCCGCTTCGCCCACCGGAGTTTCCGGCAAAGTCGTAATAAGAGCACCGTTATGGCCGTATCTGGCTAGTGCTGCCGTTACATTCACCCCGCTGCCGGAAAACGAATAATCTAGCCTGCTGCTCTGGACCAGTGTTTCGTAGCCCGGAACCTGCAGCCGCATCATCACTTCACCAAATGCAGCAACCCTAGGCATATCGGTCTACCAGCGATTTCATTGTTTCGAGCAGTCTGCGGACATCCTGTACGTTTGTACTCCCGGTCTGCGACTCAATAATTGAAGAATAGACATGTGGTATAACCTGAGGTACGCCTGCCTGTAGTGCAATCTCTAGAATGGGTCCAAAGTTGTCCAGATCGATTCCGCCTGTAGGCTCCAGAGCAAATCCCGCTTCTCCACAAGCCTTGGCAACAGCACGGTACTCCTCTTCCAGCTTCAACCCCTGCATCGGATAATATTTGAGCGCGTTCCCTCCCATGTCACGAACCAATGCAATGGCGGCATGAACCGGAACAATGGCCTGCGGAGTCGTTACTGAACTGATGGGGCCAGTCGATATATTTACATAACCTGGCTGACCGCACGGAGATACCAGGCAGTTAATCCAACTATCTTTAGGTCCCAGATTGGCACGGGTTGCCCCGACTGCCGGGAATACCTGATTGATATGGCTTCCCGGATAGCTGGCGACAATCTCCGCCACAACTGCAGCCTGACGGCTGTCTCCGGCCCCAAGTCCGATAGATACTGCATCTTGAATAGCCTGACCATATTCAGTCATGGCAACTACAGCTTCTTCCGACGTAGCATAATTTTTGGAGAGCACACCAATAAGTACATATCCTTCCGCAGCTTCGTACACATCCTTGGCGTTCCCGATACTCCCGGCCAGTACATTAATTGCGGCCCTGTTCTTATACAGACACTGCTGAATATGACTCATTCTGGTTTGCCTCCCACGATTTCATGTATTCTGCTGACGATGACCTGCAAATCATCTCCTTGCAGCGACCTTGGATCAATATCGAAATAACCCTGCTTGACGCCATAGTCTCGGGTATATACCGCAATTACACCTTCACGTAGCTGGTCATTCATTTTCTTCGCATCCACCCCGGCAAGAGAGGAATCAATCTGGACGCGCCCCCGGAAAATCGATCTGCCGGCTTCATCCTGCACGATGCGGACCGAAACACCAGGAAGTCTATCCAGTGCCTGAAGAGCCTCCAGCGTCTGCTTCTCTCGTTCACTATTATCCGCTTTGTCCTGGTATTCCTCTAGCGCTTGAAGTAACCCGAAAATGGTCTCTTTGCCAATCTTCATGCTGCGGCCAATCCCATGTAGCTGTACCTTAAGCCACTCCACGTATTTCCTTTTGCCGGCGACAATGCCAGAAGTAGGGCCTTCAATAGCTTTCGACCCGCTGTAAATGGCCAGATCCGAAAGTTGGATATATTTGTGCAGATCCTCTTCCGCTGCCGCATCAACAATCAGCGGCACCCCTCTTCGCTGTGCAACCTCCCAGGCCTCTTCCACAGAAATCATGTTCTTCTGGACAGCGTGATGGGATTTAACATAAAAAATGGCTGCAGTGTGTTCGCCGATTGCCTGATCGATATGCTCCTTGCGGCCTTCATTGGCGTATCCAACTTCCACTACCCGGCCGCCGCCAAGGAATATCATGGTTTCAACCGGCGCTCCATATTGCACATTATGGCCTTTTAGCATAATAATTTCATTTTTCAATATCGGCTCCTGGTGCAGACGAAGGCTGAGACGTGGATCTCCGGCAGTCACAATGGCTGCCACTGACAGTGCAATACCACTGGATGCGGAGTTCACCACAACCGCGCTTTCCGAACCAAGTAGCTGTGCAATATATTCTCCGGATTTGTTCACAAGATCCGCAATTTCCACGTACTGCTGTCCGCCCTGTTTCATCGCATCCATGACTGAATCCGTTGGTGCGGAAACGCCAAGGATGCTCATTCTTCCACTGGCATTAATAACACGCTTCAATCCATATTTAGCCTGTAATGAGTGACCCATTAGCATAAACTCCTTTAGCCTCAATATAGTATTGCGTGACCCGGACATCTCCTTCCGAGTCCTTAAGTTGCTTTTCGCCTGCTTCCAGAGAAAACAAAGTCAGGTTCGCCTGCTGTCCCACCCTAATCTGCCCGAGCTCCGGCTTACTGAGCCACTCCGCTGGACTTCTTGTAACCGCACGGATCACCTCTTCCAGACTGTAGCCGAGGTACAGAAATTTCGTCAGTACATTCGACATACTGTATACCGGACCATTCATACGGTTGCCTCGGTAAATGTCCGTACTGATTGTATTCAGCGCAATGCCTGCAACCTTGGCCTGTTCTGCAATCCGGAAGGAGAAGCTCGCTGTGCCATGCCCCACATCCAGATGAACTCCCCGAGCAGCTGCATCCAGCAGTTCTTGCAGCGGTGTGCCGTCTGCATGAAACAGATTGTTGGACTTGCCGTTAAGATAATGGGTGATTACATCACCCGACTGTAGTAGCTCCAGCACATCAGAGATCGCGGGCGGAGCAGAACCGATGTGAACCATGAGCGGAAGTTTCGTTTCTTCCGAGAGTGTGCGTGCCAACTTGAGTGGATGTATGCCGCTGTCTTTGACCACACTTTGGCTGATGCGGGCTTTCAGACCAACAATGAAATCAGGATAAGCCGCTGCTGCCTCCAGTACCTTGGCCCGGTCAATCCATTCCAGCTGCGACAGTTCATCCGTCCGTTCGAGCCCGATGCTTGAAATGTTCAACAGAGCAAATACTTGTGTAGCAGCCTGTAGTCTTGCGGTATAAAAAGCTCCAATTCGATCTGCACCGCAGCTTCCGGCATCTACAAGCGTTGTTACCCCCTGCTTCACACCAATTTCGTCGATATCATCGCCATAGGGATCAAGCTCCTGGACGGCATGCACATGCATATCAATCCACCCACTGGACACATATAACCCTGAACAATCCAGCTCATTTTCTCCTTCAGCCTGTCCTGGCGGTGTAATGGCGGTGATGATCCCGTCCTGAATGGCGATATCCATAATTCGCCCGTCAACAAGCTGCAAATTGCGCAGCACATTCTCTGTGCCCACTCATCCCATCTCCTTTTTCAACCCCGGTTTACAGGCAAAATTCAAAAAATGATTCATGATATGAAATCTGTACTTCTAATTAGTTGAAAATAAGCCTGATGATCTACTTTATTCTAAAGATTATAATGTTATAATGTTTATACTAGCACAAGAGTAATCCAGAAGAGAACACTGATTTCTAATTCAAAAGTTTAATCCGAATATCCTAACACTGGAGGGACTGCTTCATGGCAAATTCGGCACTCAAGCCATCCTTGCTCAACAGATTCAGGCTCAGCTGGAATCATTTCAAATCAAGGCTTCTGCTGAAATATGCCTTTTCTTACATTCTCATATTTCTTATCCCTCTGACAGGTGTAACTATTTTTGTATATGAAAACGCTGTCAAAGGATTGCGTGTAGAGATTGAACAATCAAATGTCAATCAGCTTAACCAGGTGAAGAGCACTATAGATAACCGTATGAATGAGCTTCAGGAAATAGCGGGGAGAATCGCCTATGACAAACACCTGACCCCTTATATGGTACAGCATCCCTATTACAGTTTGGAGGCGATTCAGGCGCTGGCCAATTACAAAGCTAGCAGCAGCATTGCAGAGGATCTGCTTCTCTATTTCCATAACGATGCCAACATCTATTCGTACCGCGGTCTGGCTAATCTTGACGTCACCTTTGATAGCCTCTATCAGTTCGAGCATTGGAATCCGGAAGAGTTGCGGCGGGACTTGAATGAAACTAGGCAGCCCCTGGTCCGTCCCGCTGAGAACGTGAAGGTTAATTCCCGAGTGGAGTCGATGCTCGTCATGCTTGTGCCCGTTAAACCTAATGACCCGTTTCCATATGGGACCGTTGTTTATTTAATGAAAGAATCCAACCTTACCGGGGTCATGGATTCGATTTTGAGTGATTTTTCAGGAAGCAGTTATATTTTCAGTCCCTCCGGAGAGGTGTTGACCGCGAATAGCCATGGCATAAGCCTTCCCCAGGACGAAATTGAGAATTTGGCTACACTTGAGCCCGGTATTCATAATTTGAAGATGGATGGAGAACAATACTCCGTTGTTTCTGTTCAATCTGAAGAAAATGGCTGGACCTATGTGACCACGATGCCAAGCTTCCAGTTCTTCAGCCGTGTCGCCCATGTCCAGACCCTCGTCCTAATCGTCTTCTGTATTACCGTCATTACCGGCATAGCTGCTGCGCTGCTGTTAGCCAAACGGCAGTACCATCCGATCAGGGATTTGATGGACAAGATGAAAGGCAGCGGCGATGATGCTCCCAAGCTCCGCAATGAATGGGAATGGATACGCCAGACCCTCCACAATTACAGTCTGAAAATTGATTTTCAGGAGCCCTTTGTCCGCAATCAGTGCATGCTGCTGTTACTCAAGCACGGCAAGCCGGATGATCCGGAGATCGAACAAATGATCCTTAGCGCAGGATTCAGGCATCCTCAAGGACAAGGGCTCTATTTCTCGGCTATTTTGTCCTGGGATGATACTGTACCCGGCGGCAAGTCCTGGCAGGAACGCCATCTGTTGCAGGAAATACTCAGCAATGTATGTCTTCCCTGTACCGGAGCTCAGATCTTTGGTGTAGAATTCTCGGTCAAGGACCAGTTTGCCCTGATTATTTCACTTCCCGGTGATGCGGACAAGCCGATTCAAAGCCAATTGGAGCAGGTCATTGAAGCCATTCAAACGTTAATCCGCGAGCACTCTCAGCTATCTCTAAGTATCGGTGTCGGCATGGCCTACAGAGACTTAGCCCGTCTTAACCAATCCTTCATTGAAGCCGCTGCAGCTCTGGAGCACCGGATCATCCGGCGCAGCGGTCAGGTCACTTATTTCGAGCAGCTTGCAGAGCTGAACCCTTCTGCTGCCGAGAGCTTCTGGATTCCACGCAAATCCATGCTGAAACTGGAGCAGAGTCTAAAGCAGGGCAACGAATCAGTAGCCGTCCAAATGATTTCCGATACCATTCATACGATCAAAAATGAGCCGTTGCAAGTTCATCTACTACGCTGCATCTGTTTCGATCTGCTGAACGCTTTTCTACGCACCGCCTCCGAACTTGGGATGAAAGAAGTGTTCGCCAATATGAAGGAATTGACCTCCTTCGAAACACTTGAAGAACTCGAGAGCCGTTTGATCTGTCTGGCCGCTGACATTTGCGCGCAAGTGGAGCTGAATACGAAGACAAGCGAGTCTACATTAATGGATGACATTCTGGCTTACGTGGATCAGCAGTTTGCAGACTACACACTCAGTCTAGAAAATGTGGCGCTTAAGTTTGCCATTTCAACTTCATATTTAAGCCGGAGCTTCAAAGAGAAGACCGGAAGCAATTTCTCACAATATATCTGGCAACGTCGTGTAGATGAAGTCATGCGACTGCTGGAGAATACTAGCGCACCGCTCAAAGAAATTATCGAACAGGTCGGTTATATGGATGCGCCAAATTTCATCCGCAAGTTCAAAAAAGAAATCGGTCTGACACCAGGGCAGTATAGAAAGGAACATGCCTTGAGAGGGATGAATACTAAAAGACCTGTTTAAGTTGGCGAAGCGGAGCTTCCGCCCTTCCTGTACTACATTCTTATATTTGAATTCTTATATTTGAAGATACAGCTTCATTTATAATTTATTTTGCTGTTGCCCTTCCTGGAGGATATGCTCTACCAGCTCATCCAGAGGAACTGTTGCTAGGGCAATCGCCGTATCTGTTACCCCGTAATAGATATAGAGCAGTCCATCTTTGACCACATTTCCGGTCGGGAAGATGACATTGGGGATCTGGAACCCAAATTTCTCATAATACGTCTCTGGCTCCATAATAAAATGATGCGTCCGGGCAATGATTTTCTCCGGATGCTCCAAATCCAGCAGCATGGCCCCCACACGGTAGACGATGTCCTCATCGACGCCATGATAAAGCACCAGCCAGCCCTTGTCCGTACGTATCGGGGGCGTAGAGCCACCAATCTTCCGCGATTCCCAGTAGAGGTTCTGGGCGGTAGCGAGCAGCTTGGGCTCTTCCCAGTTCACGAGATCCTCGGAGTAGGTAATCCACATGGCCGCCTTATCCGTACCGTAGGCTTCTCCCACATATTCCTCGGGGCGGCGCAGCAGTACGAATTTGCCGCCTATTTTCTCGGGGAACAAAATGTTGTCCCGGTCATTAATATCAAGAGGTGTCGTGTCCGCCACATACTCCCAATCCAGCAGATTATCTGATTTCAAAATGGAGGACCGGGTTAGCCAATGTCCCTCCTCGTCCCCCCACCCGTCCGGATATTCCGGAATAGAGCGAAGGGGGACGCCTGCCCCGGTAGGGTAATAACTCATGGCACAGGGGCGAAGGGCGTAGTTCAGATAGAAGGTCCCGTCAATTTTGACAATCCGTGGGTCCTGTACACTACCATAAGGGAATCCCAGCATGTCTGGCGTCACAATTGGCTCATCCTTCACGTGAGTAAAGTTCACGCCGTCTTCACTCTCTAGCAGACCCAAGTAATTTTTGCATGGAGTTAGGGAACCAGCGGTGCGCTCAATCATATAAAATTTGCCGTTATCGATGATAACTGCAGGGTTAAAAACCGTAACCTTGCGCCATTCATAGTTGCCCGGGACGACAATGGGATTATTCGGATGTCTCGTGATTTGCATGTCTAATCCTCCTGCATTTAATGTTCAGGAACACGTTTTATGCTTATATCTCATTTTTTACAGCAAATTTCTGCGCATGGACCTGGTTAGTTGGATTTCCAGCGATCATAGGCAGCCTGGTTGATCTCAACCATACGCTCTCCGCCCATTTTTTTGACGGTCGCCACATAATTGTCCCAGCCCGTAAGTGGCTCGGCTCCAGTGATGAATTTCGCCTCCATCTGATTCACATATGTCTTCAAATCAGAATTCAGGCTACTGATTTCGGTCTGCTCTTCCACGGTAAGAAACAGCGTTGGAAACGGAATCCGTGCGCCTTTATCGAGAAGCTTCTGCTTGGTCTCCTGCTCTACCCAGAGGTCAAAGTCTGTCTTCAGCCCCTTATTAATATCATCCATGGACAGGGTTGGAGCGGGAATGCCGTAGTTAGGTGTCAGCGTTGCCCGATAATCTTCCATTTCCTTGCCGTCTGGTACCGGTAAGTACTGTTTGACCCGGTTCTCTTTATCGGTGTATTCCCAGAGAATGCCCTCTGGACCTTTATTAAAGAACATGGCACCTTCATAGGAATAAAGATAATCCACCCAGCGTATAGAGGCTTCCGGCGCAGGATTACTCTGCGTGATAGCAAAAGCGCCGCTTGTAATCCCCCTGTTCTTTGCAATCGCTGGAGCAGCAACGGATTCACTGTGGACAGGTGCAAACATCGGATCTGCCGTCGAAGGCTCTCCACCTTTGCTCATGTAGGCATGCCAGTCCGAAAAGAGGGCAATTTGATTATTCTGTGCTTTGGCCTTCTTTTGCTCCGCTGTTTGTGAAAAGCTCTCATGATCCAGCAGGTCTTCAGACCACAGGCGGTTCATATAGGTTAAATATTCCTTGTAGCCTTCTTCAAGCGGTGTATAATGCACCTTGTCCGCATCGTCCACATAAATTTCTTCTTCATAAATACCGAAGGCACCAAGCAGCCATGTACGGATATCGCGGAGGTTCGCAGCAGGTGTTGTCACCGAAGAAAGTGGAATTTCATCGGCTATGCCATTGCCGTTGGGATCTTCCTCTTTCACACGTTTCAGATAGGTATACAATTCCTCTGTCGTTTCGGGCAGTTTGTCGATATTTAGTGCCTTCAGGAAGTCCCCGTTATACCACATCGGATTACGGTACCAGTGCTGGCTAAGTTCTACTACCGGCAAGGAATAGATATGCCCGTCCGGTGCAGTGATTGATTTGCGGACATCCGGATTCTCCTCTAGTAGCGCCTTGAAATTCGGAGCATACTCTTCGATCAGATCCTCCAGTGGAATGAGGATACCCTGCTCTCCATAATTCATCTGCTCTGCAGTTGTCAAACCGGCAGCATAGAGGATATCCGGGTACTCCCCACTGGCGAGCACCAGATTTTTCTTGGTTTCGAAGCTGTCCTTCGGTGCATTCTTGTATTCCAGCGTAATACCGGTCTTCTCCTGCATCTGCTGAAGCACCGCCATGTTCTCCCAGTTCTGAATCCCTACATCTGGTGCCATAAGCGACAGAGTAACGGGTTCATTAACAATCGGGAAACCTTCATTGTTCACAGCGACTTTTCCGAGATTGTTGTTTGCTTCACCTTCGTTTGAATTACTGCAGCCTGCCAGTAATGTAAGAACCAAAGCCGAAGATAACAGAAGCTTCCATGGTTTGCGTGTGGTCGGCATTCATAATTCCTCCCTTGTTATCATCACATTTTAACTGTTTAGCCTTTAACAGAGCCTATCATGACCCCTTGGACAAAGTAACGTTGCAGGAACGGATAGATTGCCACGATGGGCAGTGTGGAGACCACAATGACTCCATATTTAATCAGCGATGCCGTTTCTGCCTTATTATTCATGGCGGTCGCCACCTCGCCGTTGATTGATGAGCCCGTGGTTTCGGCCGTCATTTCCTGAAGGACAAGGATCTGACGCAGAACCATCTGCAGCGGATACTTCGCTTCATCATTTAAATAGATCAGGGACGGAAAGTAGCTGTTCCAGTGGCTCACCCCATAGAACAGGGCCATAACGGCTACAATTGGTGCCGACAGCGGTAGAACAATGCGAATGAACAGCTTTAGATTTGTACAGCCGTCAATGTGCGCTGCTTCCTGAAGTTCTTTTGGGATGGTCGTCTGAAAAAAGGTGCGGGCCACGACGATATTCCAGACCGAAGCTGCCACCGGCAGAATCAATGCCCACATGCTGTTCATGAGTCCAAGGTTCTTGACCAGCAGATACGTCGGTACAATTCCGCCGCTGAAGAACATCGTGAACAGTATGAGGCCCATGAACAACTGGCGCCCGACAAAATCAGATCTGCTGAGCGCATACGAGGCCGGCAGAGTGACGGCGAGATTAAGCAGAGTCCCCACCACCGTGTAAATAATTGTGTTCCAGTAACCACTCCAAATCTTCGGGTTCTCAAATACAAGCTTGTAGCCGTCCAGTGTTACATTCTTCGGAAACAACCACATTGCTCCCGAATTGACGTCCTGCGGTGAACTAATTGAAGCGCTGAGAATATAGATGAGCGGATAGAGCACAACCAGCAGTGAAAGACCTAAATAAATATAAGTGCTGATCAGAAAAAGCTTGTCCCCCCTGGATTCTTTCATCGCAGTAACCAAAGACTTCAACTCCTTTCTACCAGAGGCTGTTCTCACTGGTGCGTTTGGCGATCTGGTTAACCGTAACAAGCAAAATAACGTTGACTACCGAGTTGAATAATCCCACAGCCGTTGAGAAGCTATATTGGGCGTTCACCAGACCGGCGCGGTATACATAGGTGGATATTACATCGGAAGCTTCCATATTGAGTGAATTCTGCAACAGCAGAATCTTCTCGAAGCCAAGGCCCAGTATATTACCCATATTTAAGATCAGCATGATCGTAATTGTGGGTAATATCGTCGGCAGATTGATATGCAGCACCCGTTTCATTCGGCTTGCTCCATCCATAATGGCCGCTTCATGGAGCTGGGGATCTACCCCAGACAGAGCCGCGAGATAAATAATGGTTCCCCACCCGGTGCTCTGCCAGACGCCGGAGAATACATACACCGTCTTAAACCATGCGGGATCAGTCAGAAATTGTGCTGGTTCAAGACCAATGAGTTCGATGAACCGGACAATCATTCCGCTGGAAGGTGATAAAAAGGTAATGATCATACCTGCCATGACAACTACAGAAATGAAATGGGGTGCATAGGTCACCGTCTGGACCGATTTCTTGAACGGGCCGTTGCGGACTTCATTAAAGGCCAACGCCAGAATGATAGGCAGGGGAAATCCGATGGCAAGTTCATAGAAGCTGATACTGAATGTGTTCCAGAGCAGATCCCAGAAAAAATAAGAATTGAAGAACCGTTCAAAATGGTCAAACCCAACCCATTCGCTGCCTGTAATTCCTTTCGAAGGTACGAAATTCTTAAAAGCAATCTGAATGCCGTACATCGGACCATAATGAAAAACAAGGAAATACAACAACGCGGGAAGCATGAACAGATACAGCTCCCAGTTTTTCCAAATTCTTTTGCCAAGGGAGTTCTTCTTCAATGAAGGACTTACGGATATTACAGTGTGACTCTCCTTCACTCTCCCACTCCTTTCTATGTCTTTTTCATTAGATACGATGATGTTGCTGCTTTGCGTTCTTGCTGACCCTTTTTTGGTAACGCTTACAGTTCGAAGTATAGTGAAACTAAGATGACACAGTAAATATGTAGCTTCTGCATTGTCATGTTTAGGATGTGTAAAACCGCGCTACTGCGGTACTTTCCGTTCAGCCCTGATGAAGATGGTTGCAGAAGGAGCAAGGCTGTAAATATGTGAATTACGAACCTCTCTTCACGCTGCAAAAGATACATATTGTGATCACCGAGCAAGAATTCAAACGTTTGTTATTAGTAACTGATCAAGACTTTGATAAAAAAGCTGTTGCGGAGGACGCTACGTCACAATCTACAATGAAAAAAATGTGATAAAGGAGTTTTCATTATGTCTGAGACCCATACAAAGGAACATTACAAAATACTATTGATCGCATTACTAACACAATCAGCTTTTCTATTTATTGGATTTATTTTTATTGTTTTTTTAAGTGGGGAGGAATATTACCATTTATAGCTTCCTTATTCATGCCAAACGAGATTAGTATATTATCCGCAATCATCATCGGTCTTATTTTTAGTTTTTTTATTACTACGATTGTTCTAATTACATTTATCAGAACAAGAGCAGAACTCCCTAAAACCGAGGGATCAGATATGATTAAAAAAATAATGATCAGACCAAGTGGTATAGCTTTAACGGCGATAGGTGGTTTATTTGAAGAATTCTTTTTTAGAGGTGTCCTGATCGGATTATTTATTGGATATTCTTTGTTCCTGGATTGGCTCGTCATTCTAATAAGCACTTTTCTATTTTGGATAATACACGTTCCTCAATATAGAGGAGCTGCGGGTGTCCTTATAGTTGTGTTTGTAAATGGTTTGATTTTTGCACTACTCTTTTATTTTACGGGGTCGTTAATTCCCCCAATCCTTGCACATGTCATTTATAATATTTCTATTGGAATTATTCTGGCACGAAAATACAAGAACTGATTATTTGAAAAGAGGGACGTTAGATGCAATTAACAGTGAGTAAATTTGCAAAGCTGGCGGGCACAACAGTTCGTACGTTAAGACATTATCGACAACTTGGCATATTGGTTCCCTCACAAAAGAACGAAAATGATCATCATGTATATATAAATGAGGATTTTAAAAGGCTGCATGAAATTCAATTATTGCAGAGTCTAGGACTTTCATTAAACGAGATTAAAGCAAGCTTGGATAATCCGCAATATTCTTTTGATGAAATAATTAGAGTTCAAGAACAATCGCTTAAACATAGGAGAAAAGCTATTGATTGTTCTTTAGCATTAATTAAACGAATAAAACTGTTAAAGGAAAAAGATGAATTCAATGAATTAAACTCAGAATTGCTCATGCTACTTATGAACTCGATGCGTGTTGAGGAGGACCAAAAAAAGCTGCTTCAAAAGTATGTTTCTACGGATATTATTGAGAAGGTGTTCCCAGAGGATATCTCTAAGCAAACTTACTTGGATGAACAATTATTCAATTTGGTATTGCTTGTCCATCGAGCTACCATACACGATCTTAAACCAGATCATCCTTCCATACAGCAACAGTTGAAGGATATCATTGCAAATACCCAATTAAATCACCTGATTCTCCATGACGAAGAAAAGAACGAAGAACTTTATAAAAACGTAAAACCCTATGAGTCGTTGATACCTAAGCATACCATGGATTTTTTGACAGAGGCATTTGAGGTATTAAATTCGAAGAAGAAATCTTCTCTATAGGATCTTGATAACTACCAATACAACTCTAAGTCATTGCATCATTCATGAGAAAAACCACTCCTTTCACCCAGCCTGAACACCTCGAGCTGTACCTAAGAGAGGGTTCGACAAACGCAAATGGAACGAAGCAGAAAACACGCTGCTTCGTTCCGTTTAAACAATCGATATGGCAATTTTTTCTCCCCTTCATTGAATAGAAAACACTTCTTTTTTTAATAATTCTTCTGGCGTCTGCCCTATCACATCACTGTGAAAATAATCGCGGATAACGCCATCTTGAAGGTAGTTGGCAATCGATACCATAATCATCCCTTGATCCAGGGCCAGATAAGCTTTTGCAAGTTCTCCCGTTTCAACATTGACTGAGTCATAGAACCCATATTTGCCAAACATTTTAAAGTTCTTTAAAGCTTTAATGTTCTTTCGAACAGCTTCAGGGGCATAATCCAAGGCCAGGAATGTTGCGTGTGCTGTTACCTTTGCTCCGTCTTTATAACCTGAGGTACCTAACGGCGTTGCTGCAAACTCACTGTAACCTGTCGGAGTTGCAGAAGGTGAAAAGCCCCATGCCGCATACCCTTTTTCTTTGGCATATTCGATTTGCAATTCGACATGACGCTGGTTGTTCAATCCCAAAGCTTGAGTACCCAGCTCTTTTTCCTTTATGACCATACCGGGCATAAGAGCTTCAAACATACTGCCTCCCCAGCTTGGCACGAACTTTTTGTCCTTGTATACATAACTTCCTTCAAACACATCCACTCCATCGTACTTAACGGATTTGCCTTGAGGAATCTGAGCTTGCCAATCCCATTCTTGAGGTAATGTGCGATACATCTTCCACCAATGATCTTGGGGAACATCACCTTTCCCAATGGCAATATAGCTGCCTACACGTGGTTCCGTATAAAACATTCCATAATGGTGGTCCGTCAGCGCGCCTTTAGCCACATCATAACCTCCGCGGAATTGGCCGACTTCAGGATCATATAGCGGAGTATAATTCATATTTTTAACCAGCTTGCTTGTTTCCCCATGAAGTTCTTCATAGGCTTGCCCAACAACAATTAAACCAGCGGATAACCAGCCATTATCGACTTGGGAAATAAATTGTCCCCAATCTTTCTTCACTGAACCGTCATCCGTGTTATACCAGTTATAAAATAGGCCGTTCCACTTTTCTAACTTTTCGAGGGAATGTATAGTCGTTTGCAGGCGTTGTACAGCTTCTTTCTTTGAAATAATGCCCAATTGTTGCGCTGAAACGGTGCTCATCATATACATTGCGATATTTGTGGGCGAGGTACGTTTAGCTTCTTCTATCCCGTTTTCAGTATGCCGTACTTCATCATAAGTCAAGCCAGTGTTCTGATCCGTATAGTCCTCAAAAAACGTATAAGTCTTATATGCAATCGCTTTCAATTCTGCTCGAAATCCATTGTTTGAGTCACCTGCTGAAGCCATAGGAGTTAAAGCTAGATTAGCTAACAGACAAAAAGTTAAAATGAAGCTGAATTGTCTTACTTTTTTCATAATTTTCTCCCTTCAAATGGATTCGAAACGTTTCGTGTATATGTTATCATAAATTTCCCATTTCCGTAAACAGGAAAATAAAACGCTTACAAATATTGATTATATTATGGATCATTTATAAATATAAATTCGAAACGTTTCATTATTGAACCACATCTAGGCAGCACACGCAGGATTATATGACGTATTTGATCGTTTGAGGGACTTTTAGATTCTAAATTGAGGAGATAAAAGCCTGACTCCATAGGAATCTCAGGCTTGATCCTTTCTCGTATCCATTCTGAACCGTTTTAAGTTGCTTACATCGAAAATCGCATTTTACATGCTTGCTTTGACATAATAATGTAGCGCTGGTTGAGCCCTACCTAGGGAGTATGCTAAGATAATGGACACCTATTTCTACAAAATCCTATAACAAATCAACCGTACAGAAAGGACACTATGAATCCTTCATCACTGTCATCCAAGTTAGATCATATCATTCCACCGCTGGATCTGCGAAGCTGCCTCGTCAGCGTAAGCAGTGAGAACATGTTCGAACACTACCGCAACCAAGAGGCTGCGACTGATATTGCAAAAATCAATTCATGTACCAAGAGTGTGCTATCCGCACTCATCTGTATAGCAATGGATAAAGGCTTGTTGCCAGAGGCATCAGCCCCAATCTCCACCTTTTTCCCACAGTTGACATCTGATCCTGATCCTCGTAAACCTTCGATCACGCTGGAACAACTGCTTACCATGACAGCCGGATTCAACTGGGACGAGTTCGGCGGGCAGAATTCATTCCCTCGCATGACTCGCACCGATCATTGGGTGAATTTTGCGTTGGAACAGCGCCTAAGTCATGAACCGAGTACATACATGGAATACAACTCCGGAGTATCACAGATCCTATCCGCCATCCTGATGCAAAATGCAGGTATGAACGTAGCCGAGTTTGCAGAACATTATCTTTTTGGCCCGCTGGGAATTAAAGATTATGAATGGGAAAGCGACCCACAAGGTGTTCATACTGGCGGATTCGGTCTTAAGATGTTACCCGTAGATCTGCTGAAATTCGGTCAGCTCTTTCTACAACAAGGAATGTGGGAAGGACAGTCTCTCATTTCAAGTGATCTTGTCACCCATTCTACGCAGCCTTTCATTACGGTCACTCCACCAAATCACGGCAGTTATGCTTGGCATTGGTGGGTGGATGTTTATCCAAATGAAAAGTCTGCCGCCGAAGATATTGCTGCTGAAGACGACCAACCCAATCTCCATTATTATTACGCACGAGGGTTTGGTGGTCAGTATGTATACATTGTCCCAGAGCTGGAACTTGTTACGGTGTTAACCAATGACAAACGAAAGAAAGAGAAACCTCCGCTGGATGTTTTCCCTCGTTTAATCGCCCCTGAGCTATGGAAAATGTTATAAACGCAGCTGTCCTTCTATCCTGTCCGACCAATGAACCCCCAACCTTATGTAGGCATAACTAGCCCATAGGCTGAGGGTTTATTTGTCATGCCAAAGCTTCTTCGATGGCAATCGTTATTGGATACGGACCAGACTCTTGATTAGAGATCACAACCAGTTGCAGATCATAGTCCGGATACACGGAAGACATGAACGACACCCCTGGATCAAACCCCATGACATGAAATTTAAAAATCTCTTCCCCCTTGCGGTCAATCCAGATCCCCTGCCCATAGTACTCTTCATCCTCTTGATGGACATGTGGAGTTAATAACTGCCGTGTTGTCTCTGCATTCAACAATTGGTGACCCAGCAAAGCCTCCCAAAATCGAATCATATCCGGTGCCGTAACATAGGCTCCACCATCTGATCCACCTTTGACAGGAATGGAGAACATATTGGTGTTCCAGGAGCCATCTTCATGATCGATATACCCTAAGGCTGTGTTGCGCGGAAGCTGATCTGTTACGAAATAACCGGAGTCCTTCATGCCACAACTTTTGAAAATGTGCTCTTCCACATAATCTGTAAACGACCGTCCTGAATGCTGTTCCACGATAAGCCCCAGCACAATGAAACCCGCATTGTTGTAGTGAAAACGTTCACCCGGAGCAAACTTCATTGGCATATGCTGAAACATGGGCAGAAAGTCACTTAATCGCCGCATCGCGTAAACCGGTCTGTCTTTCCACAATGCTGAAAAGTCTTCCATCACATCTTCATCGAAATAATCCGGAATGCCTGACGTGTGTGTTAACAACTGCTGGATGGTAATCCCTTCGTCCCACAGTGGAAACTCCACATCCAACACATCGTTCAGCTTGGAATCAGTAGACAATTTACCCGCTTCAATTAGTTGGCATATACTCACTGCCGTGAAGATCTTACATCCTGATGCAATTCCAAAGCGTGTGTCCACCTGATTAGCAAGCTCTTCACTACGATTCGCATAACCACGTTTCATATTCAAAAGGGTTTTCCCGGCTTGCTGGAGTAATACAACACCCGAAAAATTCACGCGTTCCATGACTTCTTCTACTTTTGTTGTCAGCTCTACTGCATTCAACATTTTGTTGTTCACCTACTTGTCTATGTATTCATTACATTCTCATTCTTAATTCTTCGTCATCTCCTGCATACCTGCCAATTTTGCATAAAAAGAAGGATTACTCCCTTATAAAAGGAAATAACCCTTCTTCAGACAACGTAAGATTAAGTTTGACAAAGCATGCTCAAATGCTGTTCAATCACTTGTTCCACTCGTTTTACTGTAAGTCTATCTGGCTGTATTAACATATGAATGGCGAGTCCATCCACAAGAGCGTATAACTTCTCTATCTCCATCTCAGCATCCAGTTCAGGATGTGTCATCCCCTGCTTCTGCAACTCCTGTATTACCCATTGAACCGACCGATACATCCCCTGATGCATCTGATCACTTAACTTTTTTAATTCGGGGTACACCAATAATTTGGCTGTAAACGAAAACCAGACCTCCATTTCCATCATTCTGTCTTCATCCAACGGGAGAAATTGCAAGAGCAGATTCTTCATATCCTGCAGTACAGATCCACTCATCTGTAACGCCTCCACCCTTCTCTGTACCCGTTCTGCAAAAAGGTTCATACAAAAGGTGAACAATTCAGCCTGTGTGGCGAAATAATGACGCATGGAACCTACAGATAGTCCCGCTTCCTTCGCTATATTCCGAACTGTAGCATGCTCCAGTCCATGCACTTGAATGACCCGGATTGCTGCATCAGCAACGATTTTCCTTTGAGCTTCATGATCTACGATTTTTGGCATGACAACATTATACAACAAACTTCTCTTTTTGTAATACACTGTGCTATAATCTTTTTAATACATTGTATTAAAATATAAAAACAGCTGTAGGAGAGGAATTCATAAGATCATGCATACAACTACCCCAGCCTCAACACGCAAGAAATTCAGAGTTTTCACCTTCATAATAAGGTTATTCTGCACAATGCTACTACTGGTAGGTGCCGCATTCCTCTATGAGTGGTTTGCTTCGTCGCAGGCCAAAAAGGACTTTCCACCTCCAGGTACGTTAGTTCAAGTCGGCGGTTACCAACTACACATTCATAAACAAGGCAATGGTTCACCGACCATACTCATGGAGGCTGGAAGTGGTGAAACCAGTTTGTCGTGGAGAGACATTCCTGTGGAACTAGCCCAACATGCAACGGTTGTCACGTATGATCGTGCAGGATATGCTTGGAGTGAATCTGCACCCACAGAACGTACAGGTGCAAATATCGTCAAAGATTTACATGCAGCTCTGGAGAAAGAGAATATCCGCGGCCCTTACATTATGGTAGGTCATTCCCTTGGGGGTATGTATGCTAGACTCTTTGCACAGACCTATACAAATGAGGTTCAGAGCCTTGTCCTCATTGATGCGAGACCTGAGGATGATGAACGGAATACAAAGGTTTTGTTGGAACAGGCTCAGTTTCAGGGAAACCCGCCTGCCTCCTTGTTATCTTTACTGAAGGTATCTGGAGCTTTCAGATTATTTCCAGACTTTATGCTTGATGGTCTGGTTGCCAAGCAAGATCGGGATACTTTTATTAATGTGATTGCTACCCCTTCCTATTTTCACGCCAAAGAAGAAGAAGCCCTCCACGCCCATTCAACAGAAGATGCCATTCGTGGCCAAAGTCTTGGATCAATCCCTGTACGTATCATTGCACGCGGACGTCCTCAAGACTATGCTAGTGCAGGGATTTCGGTTGACATTGGGCATAAGCTCGAATCCATATGGCAATCGGGGCAACGGAACATGTTGAATATATCGAAGGATAGTCAGCTCATTGTGGCCACCCGCAGTGGGCATATGATTATTCACGATGAACCTGAACTGGTTGTGAAAACAATCCTTGAGCTAATCTCTGATAAGTAGAGATATTTTTCTTCAGAACATCCTGCGCTCGATCCAATGTTAAAGGGCTGTTCCGATAGCCATGGGTATGACTTGGAACAGCCCTTCAAGCAATGTACATTAAGATTAGATCTAATGAGTTCGGCCTTAAGAAAACATGAATTAGCGTAACGCTTGCAGGTCAGACTCGGGACTTCCTGCACTCTTCTTCATTTCACGGGGAGACCTCGTATTGATCAGATAATACAATGTGGCATAGATGGTAGTGATAAACGTGCCAAAAAACAGGCAAAACGCCAGAGACGGACGGCTTACACTTTCGTGCATCAGTTCAATCAGCGTCTCGCGATTCGTCAGTGCATCCCAGCTATTCAGTCGATATACACGGCCAAGCAATACCCCGTAACTTCCCAAAGCACAACCTGCCAGTACAAAGATCCAGGATGCCCCGCGTCCAATACGGTGATAGATCACTTCCTGAAGCTGATACATCGACAGGAATCCAAGTAGAAGTCCAGTCCAGACAAACATTAATACAACACTCAAGTCGTACCAATACGTGTAGTCCACTCCGTTCCCACCATAATACCGGGTACTTCTCGCTGTCAGATGAACCAAATCCGTAACAATGTAAGAAGAGTTCGGGAAAAATAACAACCACAGCAGTCCACTTGCGACTGCAAGCCATGCGGCACCTTTCCATTTCACATCACTTAGAAGATAGGCTGCATAAGAGAACACAAAAGGAATCCAGCCCAAGAACAGATTCCAGATCAGGAAGCGGAAATAACGCTGATCCAGCCAATCTGCGGCTACATAGTACAAACTAAGCGTTACTATTGTAACCACACTAAGGAAAATAAATATGTGAATATAATTCAGTTTTCTCAATGATTCTGACCTCACTTGGTAAAATTCAATTAGTTTCGAAAATAGCGGATGATTTCTTCCTTATTCTTTTCAACACGCAAATTCAATCCACGTTTATCCTTTAATCCATACTGCTGTAATTCATGGCCTGGATCAAGCACCAACGGTTTAATCGCCACATCAACCAGCAAGTCCATCGTCAATTGATAGGTTTCCCGTAACTTGTCCATCGGCAGAGAAGATTCATACCGTTTAATGAGCTCAATCAGACGTTCAGCGTACACGAGACGAACCATACTGTCCGCACTCTTCAATTGTCTTGAAGCAAATGCTGTAATTTCCATAATAATTGATGGTTCTGTCCGATGTTTGGCAATCAACGCAAGTTCATCCACCGCATCCCAATTCATGATAGACAGCTCGGAACTTAATTGTTGAATTCGCTCCCCTATCCATTGTTCCTCTAGCTCTTGGGGTACGTCCCATCGCTTATATTCTGCATACACCCCTTCTCGATGCATCTGTATAGCGCTCCCGTAATGTTTGACGAACAAATCCTTTGCTACACCCCAATCGGTCTCTTCCATCTTTAACCACCACCATGCCTATTCCTATTTGTGCGTATACTCCTAACACATTACATAAGTTTACTACTTTCCAAGCATACTATAGAAGTTGAACTATACATTGGCACGAGAACGCAGAGGACAGAAAGAACCTGAAGAAGCGAAGCGTTCGCATTTATCACCGGATTTTCACCTTTGTAAAATTGAATTAAAAATCTGGGGATAACAGCGATCGGAAGGTTGTTCTGTCATCGGAGTGGCAAGTGTAAATATTCTTTCGTTCAACTTATATAGAATCATACCATTTACCAAAGGAGAATCAAATTTACAATGAATCCAAATTCCATGAACCCTCAGAATGTAGTACAACCCACATTGAATGCTAATCCAAATGTCACCCCTAACATGAATCATGGCGGCCATGAGATGTTCGACGTGCACGAGATTCTGTCCTCCACCATTAACGTACTGGATCAATACATGATCTTTCGTACATTTGTACAGAGCCAGGAACTGATTGGCATTCTGGACCGGCAATACAACTTCATATTATCCCAGTACAATCTGACAGCAGAGTGTTTTGCATCCGGACAGAAGCCTCATCAAGAGACAGCTACCTATATGATCCCCAACATGGTACCACCGGTATATGGCCTTAAGCCATCAGCACCGAAAAAACCAAACCAGAGCTTGGCCGATGTAAAGGATGCCGGAATCAGCGGTCATATGCTGGGACTGATCAAATCACATGCGAGTCTGCTCGGCATGTCCTGTAGCGAGATCACAAATGGAACGGTTCGCCGAGTCATCGCTTCTCAGATCCAGCATTTTATCGAGATGGCCTATGAAATTTTCATGTTCCAGAATAAAAACGCCTATTACCAAGTACCTCAACTCACTCCAAGTGATACACAGCAGATGCTTCAGGCATACATTCCAGCAACCGGAGCACCTCAGATGCCTAATAGCAATAAACCACTTCATTAATTAGAAAATAAAGTCCGAATACCTACAACAGTCTCTTTAACCCTTTCGGGTTTAAGGGGCTGTTCTTTAATTATGTAATCTTTTTCCTACTGAAGACACTTGATTCGCTTACCAGAAACTGGTTTAATCAAAGACAGAACTTACATATTCAACATACGGATCATACATATAAAATACGGTGAAATGCGGTTATAAGAAAATTCAAATGGCTTTTCTTCATTAATGGGGAGGTATACAAATGAGATGGAAGCAACCTGTTAAACTTGGTTTCCTGGCTATGGCTCTTGGCTGTACTGCCATTGGCTCAACACTGACGACCTCAACAACACTGGCTGCACCTGTCCCCGCTTCCAAAGCGGTGTATCATCAATTCCAAACCTATCGAACAGAAGCAGTGAAGTCCACAGAAAGTCTGATTAAAGCACGTAAATACCTGATGAATCATATCGATAAAGCCAGCCCTTGGCAGGCCACACTAATGACGCTGCAATTGGAGAACATGCAGAACGTAAAGCTGGCTGATGTGGATCACCAAATGTATACGGAACAATTTCAACAGGCCATATCTCAAGCCCATGAACAACTTGGTTACGAACAGAAGCTTACATATAGTCGTCTGCTCAAAGAAATTAAAGATCCGAAAGCGAAGAAACTTCTGCAGGAAGCATCTGATCTCGGGTTCAAACTGGAAACCAGTGAAGGCTTGTATTACCCCATCATCAATTATGAGATATACCAAAAGTTCAAGCCTTTTGTAAAGGCTGATATTGCTGCGTACATTGATATTATGGCTACCGAGTCCAACCAAATGACGACTTCAGATGGTGGCATTATCATCTCCTGGAATGAATTAATTCAGCGTACATTGGAGAAAGAAGCCTTTTTGAACAATTTTCCGAATTCCAATCGTACATCTGCAGTGAAGCAGTGGATATCTGTGGATTACCTGTTTTACGGAAGTGACAATACACCTGCATATGATTGGTACACGGACAACGAAGAAATCCGCACCATAGACCCTGAGGTGAAAAAGGCTTACGAGAAAGCTTTGGCTAAGCGGGAGCCCAATACAGAGAGTGTTATTCTGGACACTATGGAAAAGATTTTGCTGGTCCTCAATCAGAACAATGATGAGCTTACACCTGAAGTCAGAGCAATCATCGAAAATGTTCAACAACAATTTGCTCCGGAGTAATTGGATGCTGAATAACAAAATGTAAATGAAAAAAAAGCGGCAATCCTCGTGACAGAGGGTGCCGCTTTTTTTTCATTTCAACTCCTTACGTTTGGATCAAAGAGTTGAAGTGTCTATTGATGTAAGTTTGTTCGGATTTACGACGAGATACACGCCCTCAATCCGCTCTCCAGAAGCGTCCAACTCCAAACAGAGTACCTCGGACAATTGTCCTTCTTTCATCAACGCAAGTTGAAGCTCGCCATTGATCCACATGGGCACCCATTCTCTTTCACGCAATCGCGTAAGGACTCGCCGTGAGGTCAGGAGTGCAAGCACACCTTTGTGAACGTTCATTGTTCTCATAACCGTATGCACAACGCCACCGCCATCTGCTGTAAATACAGGCTGATCTGCCAGTAACTCCAGCATGGCAGAGACGTCATAACGAAGGAAAGCCGATGTAAAACGGCTCAGCAATTCACCTTTAGCTATCATATCTGCATCACTTTGCTCGATCGGCGGAAGTCTTTCAGGCAAGTTCCGTCTGGCGCGGCTAAAGATTTGACGGCAGTTACTCTCCGTTTTGCCCAGCCAATCCGCTATTTCGGAATAATCATATCGGAACGCTTCACGAAGTACAAAAACAGCGCGTTCCATGGGTGATAGACGCTCCAACATGACCAGATAGGCATAGGAGATCAGTTCTTTTTTCTCCATCGTTTCCTCTGGCATGTTCGACTCTTCACTGTCACCCATCGGCTCTGGCAACCACTCACCAACATAACTTTCCCGCTGATTACGGGCGGAATTTAGCAGATTCAAGCTTCGGTTCACAACCAATCTGGCGATGTAGGACTTGGGATTACGAATATCCTGAGCAGACGTGCTCTGAATCCCCGCAAAGCAATCTTGCACAATATCTTCAGCTTCTACCACACTGCCCAGCATGCGGTAAGCTATTGAAAATGCATATTTTTTATAACGAATATACAACTCACCAACATCCAGAGAAGACACATCTGGCTCATTGGCGTGGAGATTGGAATTCATAAGAATGGCCCCCTCTGGCATGGTGCATGTATTTTATTTAAAGCAACCCGGATACATCCCTGTTGTAATCGCAATCCGGTTCCAATTGTTAATCGTGTTAATGGCCAGGATCAGATCCACCAGTTCGGATTCACTGAAATGTTCACGAACCTTATCGTACAACGCAAGTGGTACACCGTGTTCCGAGATTCGGGTCACCGCTTCAGCCAGCTCCAGCATAACACGTTCTTGATCCGTGAAGAAAGCCACTTCACGCCACACACTCAGCAATAAAATATGATCCGCATAATCTCCCAGTTTCATCAGATCTTTGGCATGCATATCGAGACAAAAGGCGCAGCCATTGATCTGGGACACGCGGATTTTTAACAACTCATACAATACTTTATTTTCAAATTGGCCGGATATATATTGCTCCATTGCCATCATCGCTTTAAAAGCACCTGGACTAGCTACTCTGTAATTCGTTCTTAAATTCATTTTTCATTCGCCTCCGTCATTTGGTTTACATACTGAAGACAAACGACGGCCGGAATCTGTGACATTCTTTGCGAAAATCTTTTTATACCCACAAGAATGGTTGCTCAACTAACGAATATTCACACTGCAAATTCTGATGGCAGGACAACCTCCATGGAGTTGATAATCAGTAATGGAAATAAATAACATACTGAATGTCTGTCCTCATTCTATAAAATTAACATCTAACGTAAGAAAAATCCGCGTTTTTCCGTATCTATGTACGTTTTTTACTGATCTGTTTGTGATTTCAACCAAAAGTAGGTTGGATATATTGATACTTTGACCAAAGGAGTAGTAACATACGGCTAATCAAGTTAACTTTTCTAACACAAAAAGAGAATCGTTTATTCATATCGGCAAGGAGTGTTTCCTATGATAACTTCCAATGCAAACCGTAATGTGACGTCCGAATTGCCTAGAGGCTGTACGTTCACCGCTGAAGACTGGCATGTTTTATCCCAATATTGGTATCCGATAGCCCAAGCAACCGAAGTAACAGACAAACCACTTGCTGCTCAATTACTCGATGTGAAGCTGGTTCTCTATCGCAGTAATGATCAGGTTGTGGTAGCCAAGGATCTTTGTTTTCACCGCGGGGCTCCACTTAGCAAAGGCTGGGTAGAAAATGGCGAGATTGTCTGCCCTTATCACGGTTTTCGATATAATTGCGAAGGCAAATGTACCGCCGTACCTGCGCACCCAAGTTCCAAGATCTCGCCTAAGCTCAAACTTATCGTGTACCCGGCAGTTGAACGTTATGGCTTAATATGGACTACACTGGCAGGAATGGAAGAACAGATCCCCTCCTTCCCTGGTTGGGATGATCCGGATTATATCAATATTTTGCCACCCAACTTTGACATTGCTGGTTCCTCTGGACGACAAATGGAGGGTTTCCTGGATGTATCCCATTTTGCCTATGTGCATACCGAAACGTTTGGTGACCGAAACAACACAGAAGTCCCCCAATACAAAGTGAAACGCGAAGGTAATGAGTTACTGGCCGAGTATTGGAGTACGGTGAGTAACTATGGCAAAGGGCAAGATCTTGTTGCACCTGAAGGTTTCCAATGGTTGCGCGAGTTTCGAGTGTTCCCACCTTTTGTGGCCTCTCTTACGGTACATTTCCCAGGAGACGACAAGCTGAATATTCTGAATTGTGCTTCACCGATCTCTGCCCGTTATACACGTCTATTCTGTCCAATCACACGCAACTTTGACAAAGACGCTCCGATTGAAGACACAATCAAGTTCAACTTGCAGGTCTTTGAAGAAGACCGCGAGATGGTCGAGTCACAGAAACCGGAGGATCTGCCCCTTGATCTGCATGCCGAAGCCCATATTCCCGCTGACCGTACTTCGATTGCTTATCGTCAATTATTAACGGAGCTTGGCTTGGGACGAAATTACACATCGTAAATTAAATCATATAAATACTAGGGTGTGTCTTCAACCTCAGGCAATCTATCGATGATGGATCTCAGCGCCTAAAAAGTCTTGAAGTACTATCCTGCGGTCTCTGGGGAATGGGTTGAAAATTTTCTTAGGAACTCAGGACATCTTATTTGGCCTCTAGGTCCTCATTTAAAATTGTAAGGAACATCAGACACTTTACTTCCCAAAATCCCCCGATAAAAACACTTCATACGGCTGTTTATTCTGATATAACGTGTCTCAGATTCTTTAGATTTCTGAGCACGCCTCAAATCCTTGATTAAGACGCCTACGATTCGTTAGCACTCCATGCTTCGGACACGTTCAGGTATGTATCGGCTTTCAGCAGGTTTGAAGACACCTTTAATCAACAAAAGAAGCGTTCTTTTGCGAACGCTTCTTTTGCTATACCTAATTTAACTGAAATACCTATGTGTATTAGATAACCTCAGCAAATAAAGTTCATCTTTCCTCTTGATTATTAGTATTCACAGGAAGCTCTCTATAATACGGACAGCCCGGCTCATGGATAATACGTGGATCAACCCAAGTGCCCCAGTACGGAAGACGGTTCACGTAAGGTTGCATGTTTGGCTGTGTGTTGGGCTGCATGTTTGGTTGTACATTGGGTTGCATGTTTGGTTGCATGTTTGGCTGTACATTGGGTTGTACATTAGGCATTACGTAAGGCTGATGATTCACATTTGGAGCACTGTTAGAGGCGGGAGCAGTTGAAGTTTGGCAATCTGCCGGCGGGCCAATGATCACTGTTTTTTGGATCGGAGCCAGCGCTTCTTGAACTTTTTTCTCGTCCAGACAGTACGTATAAGCCAAAAGTTTTGCAGGTGTAAGACGTAAGGTGTCTGAGCCAAATATCGCCTCAGGAACAGGAGCATCAAAAACTGCCAGTAAGTGTGTATGATCTGCAGTAGCCACTTCATAGTGCCACCAGCCTTGAGGAACGTTAGCCACCTGCCCCGGAGTAATCGGGAAATGAAGCAGCTCGTTGGTAAACGGATTAATGAGGGAAACAACTGCCGCACCGCTGATGCAGTATACCAACTCCGTTGCATTCTGATGCGTATGTGGTTCAACCACATTGCCCGTGTTGAGGAAAATATCCAGTAAAGAAGCATTGCCCAGTGTGTTTAACTGCTTGATGGAAAGAGAGTTAATATAGTTGTTCTCATCCTTCTTGAATAACGGGTTATTGCTCAAATCGTAAGTAAATTCGGTGGTTGGTAAAGTGTAATCCATGTATGAGGTTGCCAAAATAAAACGCCTGCCCTTCGCTCTCGGTTTAGGTCATAACCTATATGCCAGCTTATGCCCAGCGCCCAGATACGTGACATTTCCACCAATTTTCATCCCATAACAAATATCCCTGACTCGGACATCCCGAGCAGGGCTCTATTCATTACATGTTCTTTTTCATTTCCCAGACTTCTTCCCAATGTGTACCAAATGGAATATTCATTAAGTCTACATACTCCAGCCAGTGCATTCTTGTGACAACATCCGGAGTTCCCTCAATCAGTGCATTCGTTACCAGTAAAGCACGCAGATTCTTCAGTTTTTCCAGCTCCGGAGGGAGTTCACGTATACCAGAATATACTATCTCCAGATACTTCAGTTCACTTAATTCACCAATCTCAGGCGGGATGCAATTTAGTCCCAATTCAGATTGTGGTCTGGGCCTCCAACCAGGTACAGATTCAAAAGGGCTGCCACAATAAATTCTTAACTCTTGAAGTTGCTTGAGTTTCCCGATCTCTGCCGGAAGACGCTCCAGATCCAGCGTTGTAATGACCAATCTTTCCAATGAAGTCAGTTCGAAAAGACTTGCAGGGAGCGAGTACAGATTCTGCTCAAAAATCGTCAGCTCCTTCAAGTGCTTCAACTCCCGAATTCGTTCGGGAAGCTCACTTAAACCGTGTAAGCTGATATCCAGCTTATCGGTCTGATGCCTGATCGCATCGTCCAGAAGATGATCAATTTCCTTATGACGGTCCAATTCAAAGAACAACCCCGGAATCCGCTCCATAAGTTCACTCGCTTCTTTGTATGTAATCCTCATGCCGTACATATGTTCATGGGCAACAGAGAAAAAATAATCATTTCCGTCTTCTGTTATAAAACAAAGATCGTCCGGCAATGCCGGGTAACACCAATCATGAAAACGATTAGCTTCTTCTTTGAGCACTTGACCCGATTCCGGTGTACAGCGATATGTATAATAGGTGCCTTCGGAATAATAGGCTCCGCTTTTCAGCATCATCTCTTCCATCGTAGCACGTTCCACAAGATAGGGTTTCAATCTCTCTAACACACGAAACACTTCCGGTATCTCGTTCTCTTCGTACCTTTGTCTATCAACCAGCATAAACCGGTCTGTCTTCTCGATCAATTCGTCAATCAACAGTTCATAGGCCGTTCCTTTTGGATCCGTGTGAAAAGCTACGGCTACCATATGTTCACCCCTCATGGCACTATATTCATTAATCTTTAATCTGTTGTATCATCTGAAACCACTGTGGCATAGGCTGATATCATCAATCCAGTTATTGGAGGCTTGTTACATGGCATACGGCCCTGGTTCAGTATCATCCCCGCAACCTGCGGGTTATCCTTACCCTTATTATCCACCACCGCCACCGTACCCGTACCCTTATCCCTATCCATACCCGCCCATCGTTCCTGTTCCACTGCCATATCCGATCGGTGGTCCTTGGTGGCATGGTGGATATCCCGGCGGTGGTTACCCCGGTGGACACCCTGGTCATTTCCCGGGAGGTGGCTATCCCGGTGGACCTCACGGAGGTGGACCTGGCGGTCCGGGTGGTCCAGGTGGACATGGAGGATCTCCAGGCGGCGGAGGATTTCACGGACATCGTTTCTTCCAGTGGTAATCATGAGACGTATCCAAAATTCAGGTTCAATCAGATAAAGAAGCTGCTTCAGCAGCTTCTTTGTTATTAAGGAATTATCTAATCGTTCAGGATTTAATACGTGATCTCATCCATCATCTTCAGATTACAGTTCGACATGCTGAGGAGAACCGTGAAGGTAGGTGTAAGGTAATAAACAAAGTCTGGATCGTGCACGTACATGATAATCTGCCCATACGTCCCTTCCTCCGTTGGATCGAAATCGAGCATCAGATACAGTGAACCTCCCGCGATCGTTGCAAAAGGAATCCATGGTTTATGGAACAGGTATGGCTTGATCTCCAGGTCCAACTGGCTAATCTCTTCGGCAGAATAATACTCTTCAAGCTTCTCATCTACTTCACAGAAGTATTGTTTGGTCTCTCGAATCTCTTCCAATGACATCAGATAAAAAGGTGTACAACGCCCACCCTCGGCATCACCTGGGTACAGCACATGTAACCCGTAACCACTGCCATCTTTGCTTTGGTAAAAGGTACGAAAATCGCCAGGCAGCCGGACGCCATACTCCTTTTCGAATAGATCCAAACTTTCCTCGGATGCACCTTCCCGATGTTGATATTCTTCGAACAATTGCCGAATCTCTTGATCCTGTATTCTCTCATCTAACAAGTGATTCAGCTCGTCCATTAACACGTTTAATGATACATTCCGCTCCACGCTGACCACACCTCCCTATCTCAGCCCTTCTCTTCTTGTAGATATTGATGATATTCCCAAAATGCTTCTTCCTCTCCGCCGCCTTCAATCAGAACCATGACTGCGTAAGATAACAAATTAAGCCATTGTTCCATCAACGCCACCTGTTCGTCCGAGATGAGGTTGTTGCTGCGAAGCATACCCTCAGGTTCAACGGCCCAGGCGCGTGCCATATGAGTAATTCCCCATAGACATGCCATGACTTCCCGATCCAGTGAAGGCCGTGCAAGTTCTGATGCCAGTACCCGCAGTATCTCCATCAACTCATGAAAATTCTCCTCAATTAAATGGCCACGAAAGGGCCGCAGACTGCCAATAAAACCGTTCTCCATCTTGGGATGACTCAGATCATCATAGGAAAAGGAATGACATTTTAATAACGTTACAGCCTCTTCACGTTCCATTCCTTCACCCCTTTGCAGATTGTAATATGAACTTACCAGCGCAGAGGTTCTTCTCCACGCCACAATACATACCTCTCCAACTCACGAAGGCTGCCTGTACCGATCCCGTACTCGTCCATTTCTTTGGAACGGAGATCGAGCACGTGCAACATGCCGCCATAGGTACCTACTGCTAGCTTGGACTGCTCAGGGGATACAGCGAGAGAATAGATCGTACTGCCTACAAAATGACGCCATACTTCCTCACCCTCGCCATTCACACAATACAGATAACCATATGCATCCCCAAGCACCATTCCCGCCTCTATTTCCACCGCTGCATACACTCGTGCATTCTCATCCATGACCGGCCAATCTTCCTTCGTTTCGTTACCTGCGATAGATTCCAGCGGAACCTGTATCGTTACCCCGTTATAGAAATGACATGCGTTAAACCAGACGGTTTGGTTTTCACTGGTGAATGCTGCATAATGAGGGTAGCTCGATTCTGGATAGAGAGAGTATGTCTTGTTCAGTTGGCGGTCCATCACCATATGATTGCTCCCTTGGCTACCATATGCTATCCATCGACCATCCCGGGATACCACTGCATGTCCCATGTCTAACTGTGTATCCTCTAGCTCATACTCTTCGATCTCTGCCAGATCGGGATGAAGCAAGGTCACCTGAGCCTGTGTGACGAGATATATCCCGTATCGTGAATGGATGAGTAGTGCTTTGCCTTCATCCATAGGTATAAGTCCTTCAAGTGTCCATTCGGGATGCTCACAATCCGCAAGTGATTCAATCCGAGGTAAGGAAGACTGTATCCGGGATTGAATATCTTCCCAACGATATGTCGCTATCTCCTGTCCTTCCAACCTGCGATCTGGCTGACGAATAATACGAATCCCTTCCGGTCCTGCAAGCGCATAGTCCAATCCGTCTGATGAGCAACCTGCAAAAGTATACGGAGAAATCAACTGCCATCCGTGCTGATCCATCGTATAGATCTGACCATTCTCCGTGAAGATACCCGTATTACACACACACGTCTCTTCGTTCAGATAACCTACAACATTGACCGCTTGCATGGAAGCCTGAAACGCCTCGCTCAATGGCCACGTCGCTGCTGGCAACTCACGTCGAAGCACCTCCAAGTCACCGTGGAGATTGGCCTGTCTCACCATATGGAATACTTCAGTACTCATATCGCTCCTGGAATCGTCCTTCAGCTCGGATTCATCTGGTTGCTCTCCCTCCATGCCTTTCCGTACAAATGCATTGACATCCCTTGCATAACGCTTGCCTTCATTACGCCATTGTTCCGCGATGTCCTCTTTTAACCAACTCATAGGTTCTCCTCCACTCTAGCCCTATTCATATGCCGTACAATGATGTGCCTGCAAAAACAGACTGATATCGTTATCTGTCGCCTCCTCCGCACCGTTTTTTTCTTCATAGAACAGGGCAACTTCTCTCCCATTTGCATAGTTAAAACGTACATATCCTCCCATCGACGCCATAAACAGCTTGCACATGTACTCATTCTCCAACACAGCGTCCCACTTAAATTCCGTTTTGCATGTATCGGCCAGTTCCTTCATGGAGCTTCCCTGTCCCGTCCCTGTAAAATGATAAAATGCGTGCTTACGCAGCTCATTCCACGGTTCAAAATAAAGTGGCGTTATCGGTTTATCCTGATGGTAATACCCACAATAGATCCGGTCCAGCGTTACGCCAAATTCAGTCTTCGGGCATGCCCATAAGGTGATATGTTCATTATGACGCGGTAGCCACAACAGCCCCTCAACTTCCGGATGAACAGCAAGGAAATCTCCATCTACAGAACTGCCGATGGTGATGCACTGCGCAAGTTGATGCTGACATATAGGCGATTCATCCGTATGTATCCAAAAATCATATTCAACAAAAGGCTTCAGCACTTCCGTGTCCGGTCTTTGCACATTCATCCAGCCTGTGTAGGTGCCTTCCCCGTATTGTTCAATCCAGGTACGGTATGACAAAGGTAGCGAGATGGCGTGTTGTTGTTCAAAGTGATCCATTTCCTCTGCTGGAACCGGCTTAAGTGCACGGGATACGATATACATTTGTCGACATCTCCCATCTCAGTTTGGTTCATTCGTATACAGATCTAAGCCAGTTCTTCCTGTACAATGTCAGTCCATACCCCTTTACGATTCAGAATACGAATGGCGAACGCATCATATCCATCACGTTTGACCTGATCAAAATCCATGCGCTCTCCCGTAATCAGTTCATACGTACCATGCTCATCTACATCTTCGCCAAACTCATCATCCCAAGGCACATTGTAGTAGGCCGTCAACTCTACCTCAAAGATGTCCTCTCCTTCAACATCCAGATAAGGGCGAAGTGGTCTGTCATGTAGTGCTTCTTCCGAATAAGTCTCACATAACATGGCATCATATCCGTGCTTAGCGGCATCAATGATCAGGTAGCGTTCACCCGTGACGGTATGCTCCGCATATACAAGAAGCGGTGTCGAATCATGCCAGGTAATCAGATCATCATCCGTCAAGTCACCATAATAAAAAATATGGAATTTATCATGACCATCACTCGTTTGAAGTTTGCCTTTCCACTCCACTTCCTCGGACTTTATGTCCTCTTCCTTCTTTGTTAAACCTTCCAGATAAGCAGGTCCGTGTTGCACACCATACGCATTCATCATCTCGCCTCCGATTTGTTCATTCGAATGGTAACCACTTTGTGTTCCTCATCCACCGTCAGTTTCACATCAATGTTAAGCTTGTCGCGAAATAACGCCGTAATATTGATATACGGATCGCGGGCAGCTTCGCTACTACCGCCACTATTACGGCTCATTCCCTGATGAATGATGGACTTCACCAATTCGTTATCCGCTTTGCCGGTATTATCGTAGGTGTAGATCACCTGCCCATCCTGATCATACAGATTTAAGACCGTTGTAAAATCATTGGCGTTCTCATACTTTCTTTCAGTCTGCACATAGTTGTGATCCGTATGTTGATAGTTTACAGTACCATCCAGATACGGATTGTCCCCACCGGGCTTCACTTCATATTCCCGATAGGCCAGATTAAACAGGTATTGGAGATGACTCATGTCGATCCGGTAATAAAACTGACGGTTATCCTCTTGTTTATCCATCGCTGCAAAACTGTTAATAAGCGGCCAAGCCCCATAGGACTCACCATTAACATCAACCGCGAGAGCATAGTCAGATAAGACTGTCTCTTTTTGAAATATGCCATAAGTCTGTAAAATAAAATAAGCCGGAATCATCAACATCCCCAGAATGATTGCAAAAATACTAAGTTTAAATCGTAGTTTCATGTCTTCTCTCCCTTGCAGCTTTAACGCTTCATCTTATCTTTCAGTCTCATCCAGTCTTATGCTGAAGCTTGGACAGTGTACGCACAACCATATCCCTGTTCTTCGCATCCTTAATATAAGCCGGAATACTATGTGAAGCTGTTCTTAAAGGCATATTTCCAGGTTTCTCACGCAGATCTGCGGAAACATAAGCAATGAGATAATTCAGGTGCTCCCGATTCACAGCCCATATGATTTTTCCTCTGAACTCATCCAGGAAGTATAGCTCCAACCCGAATACAGGATCTTTCCCTGCACGAATCTCGGAAAAACACCTTCCGTATGTCGATTTGGCATGTAATTCAACCTGATTAACAGCACCACAATGCGGACATTCCACATGCGTTGATCGGTGAGAAGTCTTCTTCCCGTCTGTGACTTCCACGTTAAACCAACGTTCACATACAGCACAATTCCCCTTGGCCTTATATTGATACACCGGTTCTTCAAGCGCTTGAGCGTAACAATCGAAACATTTCCATCCCAGTTGATCTTTACCTTGTTCAATAGATGCGTGTCCTCCGCATTTTGGACATTTCACATCAACCCGCTCGCCCCGACGAAGTACCGAATAGAAACTGTACTTATACGCACCTTCATCTTCGAAACGTTTCATTCCGTATCCACCTTTCTTCTGAAACTACGATATACACGGCGTCAAAATACTCAACATTTACCAATCCATCTCTCTAAAATTATATGAAACTCCGTTCCTCAGCACAAGAATTGAAGGCAGATTGTTGGAAATACCTCTAATACGACATACCCAAGTGTGTGCCTCATCACACCCGTCCCCACCTCAATAACGTAATCTATAACTAAATAACTACTGAAATGAAAGAAAACCTGCTTTTTAGATTGTGAAAAACATCACTTGAGTGAAGGTTGTGCAACTATGTTTTCCTTACTGAATGTATATAAATGGTCACTCGTATTCGCTATATTCACAGCAACGCTCTCTCATTGTAGTTCAACCGATACGGTTAAACCTGTTAACCACGATGAAGTCTCCCTCTCTGCGGTCAGTCAACCCCCGCTGGACCCGATCATTCGTAGAGAAGGTACTACGGTATATATTGAGATGACGGCCCAAGTTACAGATATCGAAATCTCCGAAGGTGTGATCTACAACGCTTGGACATTTAATGGGACCGTTCCCGGACCCGTCCTACGAGTGACCGAGGGAGATACCTTGGTGTTCACGTTGAAAAATAAAGATTCCAGCCTGCCTCACTCCATGGATTTTCACGCTGTACATGCTGCTCCAAGCAGCAAATTTATTGATGTTATGCCAGGCGAGGAAGGCACCTTCACTTATCCAACCTCCTCACCCGGTGTATTCATGTATCACTGTGGAACCAAACCGGTCCTTGCCCATATCGCAAACGGGATGTACGGCATGATTATTGTGGAACCCAAGGCTGGATACCCTTCTGATCACTTGGTAGATCGTGAGTATATCCTTGTTCAGAGTGAATGGTATAAGGAGCACGACTACGAAGCTTTTTTGAACGGAGAACCGGATTATGTCGTATTTAACGGCAATGATTATGGATTAGTAAAACATCCCCTGCTAGCCAAAGTAGGAGATACGGTTCGGATCTATGTCAGTAATGCTGGACCCAATGAAGTCTCATCCTTCCACGTTGTAGGTACAATTATGGACCGTGTGTATACCGATGGAAATCCACGCAACATCCAGTATGGAATACAGACCGTCATGCTTCCCGCAAGTGGTGGAGCTGTCGTAGAGTTTACCGTGACCGAAGAAGGTGATTATGCGATTGTAACCCATCAGTTCAACCATGTAGCCAAAGGAGCTGCCGCTGTTCTGCGTGTGACCAAGGATGGTACTGATCAGGGTGGAACCGCAATGTCTCACTGAGACATAACAATAGATAATGGTTTATACCCATTCTGAACAATTTCGAGGTGATGAAACGATGATCTGTGAGCACGAACCCAATGATGCCTGTTTCTCCAAAGTATCTCTGTTCCAGCATCTAGATCCATCCGAAGCTGAATTGTTGATCTCCCTTTTGCATACCCGCAAATATAACAAAGGTGAAGTTGTGGTCCATGAGGGCGAACGCTCAGATACGCTTTACGTGGTTCATCAGGGATGTGTGAAGTTATCCAAATACAATGAAAGTGGCAAGGAACATATTATGCGGTTTCTGTTTCCCGGAGATTTCTTCGGACAAGATTCCCTGTTACACCAAAAACCACATGCTGCAAACGCTGAAGTTCTGGAGCCTTCGAACATCTGCTCCATCAACAAACATGACTTCGACCAGTTGCTTAAACATGATCCAAAGCTTGCTTATCATTTCCTGCTTGCCATTTCCAATCTTCTCCGTGAAACTGATGAATGGAACAGCTCGCTTAGTGCGATGACAACGGAACAGAAGATTGCCAAGCTGCTGTTGTTCTTCCATACCCGGAATCATGCAAAACATGAGATCCGCTTGCCTGTTTTCAAAAAAGATATGGCTCTATTGCTTGGTATCACACCAGAGACGCTTAGTCGTAAACTCGCCATGATGCAAACTCAGGGACTTCTTCAGGTTACAGGGAACTGCATTCTTATTCTTCAACTGGAACAGCTTAGGGAAAGAATGGAACCGACTGTCCAACGCCAATGAATTACGTAAGGAAGCTTGCGGATACGGAGGAAGCTGTTTTGGCAAAAAAGAGTATCCGATCAGAAACTACTCTGTTCGGATACTCTTTTTATATAAATTCAACTCAGATTTACACAAAAACGGAAAGGACAGAAATAAGCTGAGGAAGCGAAGCGTGCGCCTTAAAGCTTTCTGAAAGAAAGCTGCATCGAAAGCTTATTCTCTCATCTACAGATCGAGCAACAGCGACACAAGCAATCCCATGGATGCAATCAAACCCACTACAGGCCCACCCTCTTCAAAGGCTTCCGGCATCATCGTTGAGCAGATCATGGCAATGATTCCACCACCTGCAAATGCACCAATCGCTGCACCCATCTCCTCTGGAAGCTGTTCCAGAAACAGATATCCGCCCAGTGCTGCAAGCGCGGAGATCAACAGTACACTCAGCCACATCAATATGATTTTGCCACGACTGTACTTGCCTTGTAGTCCAACCGTACTAGACAGACCTTCAGGAATGTTGCTGACAAAGATTGATACTACCAGAACCACACTGACACCGTTTCCGGCCAGCAAGCTGGCTCCAAGCATGATGGATTCCGGGATAGCATCCATTACCGTGCCTGCAAAGATTCCAAGCCCGCTTTGATTCGAGTCTCCCGACTTTGCCGATCGTTTACGCCCCGCCCCTCCCTTTGCAGAAACGAGCAGGTCAAACAGGGTGTACACGACAGCACCCGCCGTAAATCCAATGGCTGTAGGTATAATTCCTCCATCATTCAGCGCATCTCCGAGAAGTTCAAAGGTCGCTGCACCAATTAATGTTCCTGTCCCAAAAGCCATAATCCAACCAATGACTCGTTTGGGAATCTTCAGAAACAATGCTGCGAGTGCGCCAATGACTACCGCTGAGGCAGAGATGCCGCCCCACATGAATGCAGTCCACATCCGGGCCGACCCCTCTCTTGTTCAATCATATTCTATCATTCCATTAACCCTGGTTGAGCAATCAAAAACAGTGATATGGCTTTACGGTGATCTATATCACCTGATGTGTTCAAAAATCACGCTATGATACAATGATGTCGTCGTTCAGAAATATGAACACAGAGAGGAGAGATTCTCATGAGTAGGGTAAACAAAGATACAACAGCGGAGTTTCTACAACAGTTTCCCATCTTCCAGGACCTTAGCCCCGAGGAATTAAAGCAAGTCGAAGATATCGCCATTTCCAGAAGCATTCAGAAGAAATCAGTTATTTTCAGCGAAGGAAGCGAAAAGGAAGCTGTCTTTTTCATCCGTACGGGCATTGTAAAGGCCTATAAAACCGATGAGAACGGGCATGAACAGATCGTCTCTTTCCTCAAAACAGGAGATATGTTTCCACACACCGGCTTTTTTAATGCGTACCCTTACCCGGCTACCGCAGAAGCCATTACCCCTACCGTACTACTAGCCATACCTGTCCGACTTTTCGAACGATTAATGCTGAGCACACCTTCCATTGCGATCAAAATTATGCGTGTTCTCGGTGACAAAATAAGAGAATTACAGGATAAATTGCAGGTGCTTTCTGGTCAGGATGTACGCAATCGTGTGCTTTCCTTCCTTCTTATGCTCGCAGAGCAGCACGGACAAATGCATGGAGACCAGATTATCATCAACCTGCCCATGACACACCAGGAGTTTGCCAACTCCATTGGAACTACAAGGGAAACAGCGAATCGGCTTTTAAACCAGCTTACAAAAGAGAATTTGCTCGAAGTGGATCGCAGCCGGATCATCATTCATGATTTGCATGCTTTGAAGCAACAAAGGGATGCGTGACCACCCTGCACCCAGATACACTGTTTTCTCCCACGCTATTACATTAAACTGTGTGTGCACAAAGACCTTAACGCCCGTAATCGTTGTTAAGGTCTCTTTCGCATGCACAATTAACATTATACGTATCAGGATATTGTTAGCTTTGGCTTGCCCATAGCACTCTTTCCACTCAGGATTCTGACTTAAATAAGGCGAGTCTATGACATTAAAAAAGGTGTGAGCAGGCTCACACAGACCCCTCTTCACGTTTTCTATAATCAAATTGCAACACCACACACTATCCCTATTTGGAGGAATGACACATGAACACATACGCAGCAACCATTAATGCCACCGAGTATCCACCGCATTTGAAACATAAAGTTATTTTCGAAACGTTTGATCAGTTGCAACCACAGGAATCCATGCTGCTCATTAACGATCACGATCCTAAGCCACTTCGATTCCAATTTCAGTCCACACATCCCGATGGCTTCAACTGGGAGTATATTGAGCAGGGTCCTACAACCTTCCAAGTCAAAATCAGCAAATTATAGATTGGAGCTGAACCGCTATGGCCCACGTTGAAATCATAGACGATACTACACTTCGCATCACGCTGAGGTTAGAAGACGCCACAACCATGATTCAATTGGCACAGCGTGAGCAAGCGGAATATGCGCAAGAGATTATCACCATTTACGAAAAAATGCCTGTGTTCGAATATACTCATTTCTGTTTTTACGCCTATGACAGTGCAAGACTTTTTGAGCGTGTGCTCGGCATGGACCCCAAAGCCTATCTGTCCTTCTCCCTCGATGCGCCGGAGTCATTCTTTTATGCGCTGTACGGTGGAATGGCCGCCCTGTATGAATCATCTCTACAGTTGGTACAACAGGCGGATGTAGCTAGTGCAGGATCGGATGTGAACGCACATGTCTCCATC
This sequence comes from Paenibacillus sp. FSL k6-2145, assembly GCF_037976585.1. NCBI lineage: Bacteria > Bacillati > Bacillota > Bacilli > Caryophanales > Paenibacillaceae > Paenibacillus > Paenibacillus sp. FSL k6-2145. The sequence goes on from NZ_CP150267.1 coordinate 6,473,893, forward strand.
TGATGTCCATATTGTTGAATTGGATGTGCGTCCTCATCTGAGTAAAAAGTTGGAGCCGTTTCAACTGATCATGGACACGGTCAAAGGCCTTCAGCATGAAGATGTATTTGTACTACACGCTCCATTCAAACCAACGCCCCTGCTCGGTATTCTCAAGCTGAAAGGATACTCCAGCACATCGGAACGAAAAGGTTCAGATCACTGGGTTACCACGTTTGTGCACAAAAAAAATAAAACCGGTGACAAAGCATTATCTTCAATAGTTTTATCTGGATCGGAAGTCGATTCTGAGCCCGGTTCAGACGAAGAATCAGCTTCATGCAAAGGCCATCCAGAGGAGCAAGCTGTTGCGATTGAAAACTTTGAATCCCTACAGGCGCCCACCGTGATACTGGACAATCGCGGATTGGAACCGCCACAACCCATGATGCGAACACTTGCCGCACTGGAACGTTGCAAACCTGGGGAAGTCGTACTGATTCACAATGACCGTGTGCCAGTCTTCTTGATTGAAGAGTTAAATAATCTCGGTTGCCCTTTCACCGTTGAGGATCAAGCTGATGGTACGGCCAAAGTGAGAATTGAAAAAGGGTAAGGAGGCAAAAGCCATGTCCAGGTTGCCGTTTCTTTTTATCATCACGGGCATCTTTGGATTTGTAATGTATCACGCATTCTCCCTGCTCTCGCTGACAGGCTGGCTTGGTGATGAACTCAGAGGACCCGAAGGTTGGTTTCATGCCCATCTGTTTGTGCTCGGGTGGGCAACCATGCTGGGTATGGGTGCCGTTTATCAGTTGATACACGTTATTTTGCAATCCAATATCTATAGTCTGTTCCTCGGTTATTGTCATTACTTCTTGTTCAGTATCGGAATCGTGGGCATGTTATACGGCTTCATTCGTGCAGATGTCATCTGGATTGCCGGTTCTGCTACACTCGCCCTTTCGGGCATTCTATTGTTCGGATGGAATATGGCCGTTACCCTCTTCCGTGCCTCACAGTGGAATCCGGTGACGATTAGTGCAGCTTGTTCCTGTCTTTATCTGGTTCTTACCGGGCTGTACGGTATGCTGATGGGCCTGAATTTTGCCTTTGGTGATTGGAATGGTCTGCATGAACGCTTATTCGGCGCACATATCTGGATGGGAACACTCGGCTGGTTTGGCATGTTAATTACCGGCTTCAGTTACAAAATGCTTCCGATGTTCTACTTGTCCCACGATTATTCCATTCGACTGCAAAAAGTGGTCTTGGTTCTGTGGAATGCAGCTGTAGTTACAGGCGTTGTCGCATTTCTGACTGGGTTGAAGGGAGGCTTACTCTGGTTTGCGCTCTTACTTCTAACCGCAACCCTTCTCTTCTATGTGTATCACTTGGAGCAAATTCAGGAGAAACGGCACAAAAGCAACCCGGGTCCGGGCATTCGCTGGTCTGTGTATGTAAGCCGTGCGTTGGCTGTATATGCTGTTGCCCTATTGATCTATTCCTCGCAAGGGACTGAACTGCTGCTCCATCCACGTGTTGTTCTATTGTCTGGATGGGTGTATCTCGGGGGGTGGGTGTCTCTCACCATACTTGGCTATGCCTCCAAAATCGTGCCTTTTCTATGGTGGACCCACAAATATGGCAAGCAGGCAGGCAGACCCGGAACTCCGCTGATGGCAGGTATGCTGAGTGAACGGTATGTCAATTGGGGTATGCTCGCCATGGTCGCTGGAAGCCTTTTGCTTGTCAGTGGAATTCTGATTAATCTGGCTGAGGTCATGATGGTTGGAGGGACGATCTTGTCTCTTGTCTCCATCGTTTATATAACAAATATTGCTCTGGTATTCAGACGTTAACATAAATAAGGTGGACTGGAGAGTGAACATGATGAAACAAACCACGCATTTGCTAGAATGTCTCAAGGAAGTGTATGACCCTGAATTAGGTGTCAATATCGTTGACCTGGGTCTGGTGTATGAAGTAAGGGAAGAGCCTGAACGGGTTCATGTACGAATGACGCTGACTACACCAGGTTGCCCGCTGCACGATACGATTGTTGGTGCGGTGAAATGGGTTTTGCAGGAAAATACAAATAAGACCGATATTGATGTTCAAGTCGTGTGGGAGCCCCAATGGTCTCCACAGCTGATGTCGAATGAAGCCAAGGAAATGCTGGGATACTTCTAGGCAGAATGACGGTAGACCGGATGAATGAACAAGCTGCTGGCGGAATACGAAAAAGCGTACTTCAGATCTGATGTTCTCAGACCCAAGTATGCTTTTTATTTTGCTATGTATGGGAACATATACTTGATATACACCCCGGAGATTGCTAGAAGGACGATTGTTGCAGGAGAGTATTCTTGAATAAAAATAAATAAGGAAACTCCAGAATAGAGTTTCCCTTATATTAGTGCCGATCAGTGAATCATTTTATAGATTCCTTGATATTAGATCTTAGATGTCCTTTGCATAGGATGCTGCTGGCACTTTGTTTAACACCACGAACAAACGAACTTCCTGATCTCCTGTATTATGGAATGCAAACTCCACCTCACCGCCGCAATGGATCACATCCTCTTGTTTCACCACTTGTTCTTTTCCATCCAGAATAAGTGTGCCTGTGCCTTCAACCACCAGTAAAATAACGTCTGTGCCCGGATGTTTATGAACGGGAAGCTGCTGACCTGGCAGAAAATGAAGGACAAAGGTCACCCCACCACCTTGTTGGAATAAAACCCTTTTTGTAAAACGGTCCTCACTAAATGCTTTGACTTCTTGCAATGACGTAATACTCATATAATCGTCCTCCTCGATAATATCATCTATTGATGCATTCATCTTAACGCAAGAAAGCCCGCGTTTCCTTGATCTTAATCAAGAAAATGCGGGCCATGAACAGATCATGGTCGATCCATATCATCATTCGTTTGTTGAATAATTACACCATCATTTTGCGCAGAGAAGATATATATCTGGAACGGATAACAAAGAAATAAAATGTCTGTGCAAGGAGAAACGCACCAAATACAGTCAACACCGGAACCGTATAATTCGTAATACCGAATTCAGACAGGAACGGCTTAACCACGACCAACGTTTCAATGATAGCTACCCCAATTGGTAAGAAGAACAGAATGGCAATCTGAACAGTGGATGATCGTTTCATCTCGTCGAAACTGAGACCCATTTTCGAAAGAGAATGCACCATTTTCCCATCTGCTTCAAGATCGGTATGCAGTCTGAAATACAGAAAGCTTGCGGAAGAGATGGAGAAGATTAATCCGATAAATATGCCCAGAAAGGTAAAGAGTGCTGTACCCTGTCTGTATCTCTCAAAATCTCCATATCGAGTGGTCAGAAAGCCGGAGTAATTCTCATCAGAAGAAGCATTATCGCTTCGAATGGTATCTGCGGACGACAGAAGCTGATCGCTAACCATGGCTTCCGAGGAGTGTCGGTCAGGTACAGCATGACCCCATGCCGGAATCTGATACAGAACTTTGCCAGATAATCTATTTCCTTGGAGCTGTTGTGTGATCTCTTCAAACTTCTCATCCGGGAGGACAACCACAGCAGTTGAATAGATCAAGGTTGCAAACCGTGTCTCAACATCCGTAGCTGTAACTCTTGCTTGCATCGGACCAGCTTCCAGATTCAGAGTCATGGTGTCTCCTTCCGCATAATTGCGAAACCTGTTGCGATCGATCTGAGCCTGATCCTTCTCATTACGGGAATCTACGAACAATACTGAGTCTGAATCCAATTGGAATGTCTTTTTTCCTAGGATCACATTGAATCGGTTGTAATGACTGAGTGGCATAACCGAGACAGCACTCTGATCCGCATCAGACCAAAAGTACTCCAGATACACTTGCTGATAATTCAAGCCTGCTGCTTCAAGTGTCGAATCAATATAGCTCATATCCATTTGATCCGAAGGAGTGTACACATTGTATTTGACTGGAAAATCGTTATTGGTAAACTGCTCCTGGTTCTCCTGATCCAGTGACAAAATCACCACCGCACTCATCGAAGCAATCGCAATGACTACGGTCACCATAAAGAGCATGCGAGCATTATCCTTCATTTTGTAACTCATCTCTGAGATCCATAACAGACGTGTACCATGCCATACCGTTTTACGATTACGCTTCAATAAACGAATGATGAGTACGGAAAGCTGTGAATAGAAAAAATACGTCCCGGCTATGCCTGTCACTGCTGCAAGCATGATCGTCCCACCATTCAACTCGCTGCGGATTGCCACAAAGCCGACTGTAAGTAATGCAAAACCCAGAAGTGAGAAGAACCATGAAGCTTTGGGCTCTTTTTTAGGTTTGTTGGTTCCCGTCAAAAGTTCTAACGTCCGTTTGTTTCCGATAAAAACCAATGTGAAAAGTGAAATGCAGAAAAATAATAACAGAAAGGCCCCGATCGTAATCAGAATCGCTTTCACGGGAAAATAAAAGGGCAGATCATCCATCCCGATAAAACGAGTGGTTAACATCAGGAACAGCTTGGACAACAACATACCTCCGCAGATACCCGCAATAATGGACAGGCAGCCGATTAACATGTTTTCCAAAATAACCAATTTCCGAATCTGTGCCGGCTCTGCACCAAGTATGGTCAGAATGCCAAACTCTTTATTCCGTGATTTGAGAAAAGCACTGATGGAATACATAACAAAGAAAAATGCAAACACATACACGATAATTGAAGCGATCTGCATCCCCGTAGCGGTTGTGTCACCCATTGGCAACTCTGTCACATATGGATGATAGATAAATACCGCATAAGCGAAGAATATCATGACCATAAACACACTACTTAGAAAAAAAGCAATATACGCTCGCCCATTCCGGCGAATATTGTTAAACGCGAACTGAGGAAAGCTCATGTGAATTCCCTCCCCAGAAGGATAAAGTATCAATGATCCGCTGGAAGAACGTCTGTCGATTATCTCCGCGGTGTACCTCGGCTGCCAGTTTCCCGTCCTTGATGAATACAATTCGGTTGCAATAACTTGCCGCAAGCGGGTCATGTGTGACCAACATAATGGTCGTTTTCTCCTCCTGATTAATCTGTTCAAGGGACTCCATGACGGCCTGAGATGAACTGGAATCCAATGCGCCGGTGGGTTCATCCGCCAGTACAATCGAAGGCAAATTAATCATGGATCTTGCAATGGCTGTGCGCTGTCGCTGTCCGCCCGAGATTTCGTAAACTCGTTTATCCAAAATATGATCAATCCCGAGCTTGGCTGTAATACGATGTAGTCTGCTCTCCATCTCCTTCAGTTTGACCTTGTCCAGTGTCAATGGAAGTACAATATTCTCAGCAACCGTCAGCGTGTCCAACAGATTGAAATCCTGAAAGACAAATCCGAGTTCACGACGTCGGAACATGGCAAGTTCTTTCTTTTTCATATCAAACGGGTTCATGCCATTAATCAGCACCTTGCCCGAGCTGGGTTCATCAATGGTAGAGACCATATTTAACAATGTGGTTTTGCCACTGCCCGACGGGCCCATAATACCCACAAACTCACCTTGCTTGATTGTCAGATGAATATCACTAAGGGCTTGAGTCTGCACTTTGCCCTGATATACTTTGTTCAGTCCTGATACCTGTAACATTTCCATGCGTAATTCCCTCCTGATCCATCATTCTTTATACGTTAATTCTATTCTTATCCTAACTGACCTCCCGTAACGGTGCTATCGAATTACCTTAAACTTCTCTTACAACGCGTTTAAGGTTCTGTTCCCCTGCCTGCTCTATGACACTTCTGTCCATTAAAAAAAGCACCTCGCCCATAGGCAAAGCACTTTTCACTTCGGATATTTCGAATGAATCCAGCTGAATCTGACCAACGTTCCCTCATTTGGCTCCGAAAACAACTCGACACGGTTATCCAGGCGGGCACTGATCTCACGGACCAGATATAATCCCATTCCCGTAGATTCGTGGTATTGTCTGCCCCGTTCACCTGTAAAATAGGGATTAAACACCCGATGAATATCTTCGGACGAGATGCCGATTCCCTCATCCTGAATGTCCAAGATCGTACGCTCTTCCTGTTTATAGCCGGTAATGATCACTTTTTTGCCTGATTTGCTATCGGAATAGTTCACGGCATTGGTCAAAATCTGGGTAAACATGAACCGTAGCCACTTGGAGTCACTGTATATCTGAAGGTCTTCCTCTATACGGATATCCGGCGTAATGCCTCTGCGTATAAACAAACGTCGGTTCTCTGCAATGCTGCTCCGAAGCACTTCTTGAATAGACAACAGCTCCACACGAAAATCCCCTTCAAACTGTTCAAGCCTTGATGAATGCAAGACCATTTCAAGTCCTTTGCGCAGCTTATCCAGTTCATCCTGAATACTGCCAGCCGTCTCATCGTCCACATCTTCCAAGGTCAGTTGGATAATGGACAACGGGGTCTTCATCTGATGAACCCATCGATTCATGAATACCACCTGCTGTTCCTTGCTAGTACGTAACTGACCTATCTCGTTCTGCCGATTACGCTCCAGTTCATGTAACAATTCCTGGATGGCTTCCGCCACGACCGAATTTCCAAGCGTTTGAAAAGGCTCCTTTACAAGCAAATGTGGTTGTTGAAGTAAACGATAATAGGCTCGCAGCTGGAAGTAACGTATGACCAGATAGACCATCAGCACCACGGTACTGATCAGCATGCCGTATAGGACAATTTTCATCGGGCGATCTTCACCAGAGAGCCAATACACACACGGAACCAGCAGCATCTGCAGCACATAAAATCCAACTAACATCTGGTGGTCTTTCAGGAAAAGTCTCATTTCCCTTTCCCTTGTGCGGATGAACCCAGATCCAACACGCGATAACCCGCTCCGCGAACCGTCTCCAAAATCTCTTCAGCACCCAGCTCCTTCAACTTCCGACGTAAACGCGTAATATATACATTCAACGTATTATCATCAATAAAATGTTGATCTTCCCACATCTGTTCAAGTAATTTTTCCCGGCTGACCACTCGCCCTGCCTTCGCCATCAGCGCTTCTACCAGTATGGCTTCCTTCTGTGTCAGCTCTGTTAAGCGTTCATCATATTCCAATACGAATCGCTCAGGATAGAGGATCATGGGGCCGTTCTTGACCTTCACTTCCTGCTGCACAGCAGCGTAAGAACCATAGGCTCTGCGCAGCTGACTGCGGACTTTGGCAAGAACGACTTCATATTGAAAAGGTTTTGTAATATAATCATCCGCCCCATGCTCCAACGCCATAATCTGATCCATACCACTATCCCGAGCGGATATGAACAAAATGGGACATATGGAATGTGTGCGTATCTGTCTGCACCAATAATAACCATCATATTGAGGCAAGTTCACATCCATCAGCACCAGATCCGGTTCCATCTTCACAAATTCATCCAATACATGACGAAAATCATCTGTGACCTGTACCTGGAATCCATTTCGGGTCAGATAAGCCGCCAGCAATCCTGCTAGCTTGGCATCATCTTCAACCAACAATATTGACTGCATCGTTAACCCTCTTTCCGTTTCCTGACGTCAATGTATCACATCTAGTTACCCATTCTAGTCGGAAACGGTTTGGAAATAAAGGGTCAGACTACGAGACGCCCCCTCTTCTCTGCCAACCCAATAATAGCTTCTACCCCTGAGTTAAACTCAAGAAAGTCCTGCTCAACCCCATCGCTGAATATAACACCATCCTCTGGCATCTGGGATACAATGTGCAATGGTTGCTTTGAATGAATCTGTCCAAACACCAGATTGGCTGCTGTCGTCCGGCTCGGGAACGGTTCACGTACTGAAAAATATAAATAAGGCGCATCCCAGTTAAAATGATTCAGCTCCTGCCTGCTTCCATGAATGGATGCCGATGCTGTAGCAACCTCAGCTTCAGAATTCATGTTCTGCCAAGCCGTCGATCCTACAATTCCGGTGGCTCCAGCCAGCACACTTTTGAACCAGCCCGTTGATCCCATGCCTGTGGATACGATGATGCCACTGGAAGATTGTTGTTCTGCGGATGAACCCAAACGCACCTCATAACGAGCCGATACATGTGTCTTCCGACCAATAAACAGATCATTCACACCATATAGATACTGTCCATCATTGAGTTCCACTTTGGCGAGAGTGACTTCTTTCAAGGTTCGTTGCTTTCGAATGACATCAGGAACAATGAAGCTGAGATCCTCCACGGTAAAAGGTAATAATACCCCATCCCACCGCATCGGGTCCGGGTTCACACCAATGAGCGGCTGCTCGGTTACGTATTTGAGGGTGTTGGCTACAAGCCCATCCTGTCCGACCACAACCACGATATCCTGCTCTCCAAAGATAAAATTGGGTACATGTTCCCGATCAATCGTCTGTACACGACCCAACTGTCCCAGTTGCTGCTGTGCCTGCTGCACAGATAACCGATAACGACGGTCTTCCTCCATATAATCACTGAAGTCTGCGCCCAGACGTTCAATATAGAACTGAGCTTGCTGCACCGTGTTATATCGAACCACCAGTTCTTCCAGTCTGGTCCGGCGCTTCACCAGAATCAGTTTATGTTCGCTCATTCGATCATCTGCCGCAGGCTGCTGACGTACAGATTTCCCTGCCTGCTCTGCTTGCTCTCTTCTTCCTAATCTCATCTCGCTCGACCTCCCTGATCTCTGCCCGGCGCGGGAGACATTAATCCCTGCAACAGATCCGGCGAGATATTAAGCTGTCCGATCTTGCCTGCATTTTCAGCCAGTTCCTGGAACGCGAGTGCGATCAGCTTATCGGAATTCATACCCATGTTTGCCATCGCTTGCAGTACATTTGGCTGTACATTTTGCAACGAATTCATCACGGCAGCAATCTCATACGCTTTGGCATCCGCTTCCGCATTGTGATTGGCAATGGTTAACTCAATCAGCTGCTGCTTACGTTCCTCCATCGCTGTATTGAACTGAAGCTGCTCCTGCTCCATCTCATTTTGTTTCTGTTTTACCGAGCGTTCTGCCTGCAACTGAGTCTCCCTAATTTGCTGTTTCTTTGTCTCCACGGCAATTTCGGTGTTCAGTTCGTTCTCTTTCACTCTGCGTTCTTGTTCAATCGATGCATTGCGACGCACATAGAGCGCTTCATCTGCTTGACGCAAAATCTCTTCACGCGCTTGTGCTTCCAATGCACGCATCGTCTCTTTATTAGGCAGAATGGCCAGAATGGATAGACTCATCAGCTCAACGCCCAGTTTCTCCAACTCTTCACTTTGCACAACTTCACGTTTCATGCTGCTTGCCAGCCGTTCACTGGATTGAATGGCCTCCTTCAGCGGCATTTGCTCCAGATGTTTCTTGGTTAGTACTTTTGCTGTGGTGATCACCCGTTGGTCCAGCTTGCCGGGGTCGTCGGAAATATACCGATTCTTGCGCAAATTGTACGTGTAATTCAGACTCTGGGTTATTTTCAAATAATCCACTATGCGATAGCTTAGCTGCCCCTGCACAGTAACGGTCTGATAGTCCGCTGTAATCTCTTCGAACATGAATGGTACATCCACCGAGGACACGGGTAGAACCACTACCGATGTGGTCGGCTCATAATAATAAAAGGACAATCCGACACCTTGACGTTGTACCTCACCATTTTTCACTTTCATGACATACTCACTGGGTTGAAATTTCGCAAATCGGAATCCAAACATGGCTCATTCCCCATTTCTTAATATTGTCGTTTTGATATTATCGAAATGATAACAAAAGAAAATGATATTGTCAATACGACATTAACAAATTGTTCATATGCCTATTTAGAGAAAGCAGTAAAGTCTGATCCTCTCTTTTTTTTCGCAAAATAAAGAGACCGAATCCTATGATTCGATCTCTTTACCTGCTTTGTTATTTTCTATTCATGCGTACTGATGATGCCACCAGACATTCTTCGTAATCAAAAGCGGACTTTTTGAAATATCTCTAATACAGTTGTTCCATCAGTCTCGCGATTGCAACAGCACCCTGTGCACGGTTCGCTGTTTCTTTCGGGGCAAACGTGCCATCAGGCATGCCGTTCAGCAGTCCAAGTTGTTGCATCGAAGCTACAGCTTCTTTTGCATACCCGGCGATCTCGGCGTTGTCTACAAATAAAGTATTTCCTTGTGCAGCATTGTTCGCATCCTGATCACGTTGCACAACCTGCAGTGCTCTGTTCAGCATAACGGCCATATCTTCTCGCGAAATACGTTCATTCGCTCCAAAGCTTCCATCCGCCCGGCCTTGAATAATGTTCATTTCAATGCCAAGTCGTACTGAATCGGCATACCACTGCCCTTCCTTCACATCTGTTGGGATTGAGATAGATGGATCGGGCTGGCGTACATCACCAATACCTTTAATAATCATTTGCAAAAATTGTGCTCTGGTCAGTTCACCTTGTGGGACAAAACGTGTTGCACTCATCCCCGTAATAATTCCCTTACCGTATAGGTTCTGCACTTCTTGGAGAGCCCAATTGTGATTTTGCAGATCATGTAATGGTACTTCAACTTCTGCAATGACATAACTGCCCGATTCCAGCGGTTTGAACGCCATCGTCTTTGTCTTGTCATCGTACTTGGAATACGTAACAGGTTTCATTTCACCACTTGGAGATACGGAATGTACAACCATAACTACATCATTCTTTTTAGGTTGCTCCACATTGGATAGAGCAACTTCAACCGCTCTGTTTGTCCATTGCAATGGCTTATTGTTCATTAACAAACTTACATCAACAATCGCATGATTACCGATCGTTGCTTTTTGCGATGTGGACAGTGTATCTGTCGATCCTTTTGCCACTACGATGTCGAACGTTCCCGCAGTCTCCGCAATAGTTAGCGGGAGTGATTTTAGAGGAACACGAACGGTAGTTTGTCCTACGACTACATCCAGGGATTTCACTTCCTCGGAACGAATCCATGCTGCCAGTTGACTTGCAGCCAACTGGAATGTGACTGTCTTGGCTGTGTCGGGTACATCTGCAAGCAGTTTCAACGTACGATTTCCTGCATCCATGGATTGCAGTGCCTGAGTTAATTGAGATACATCTGGACGAATAGAATACTTGTCATCCCCGGTTGCTGTTCCTTTTACCGTTATTAGACCCTTCGCTGGCGGATTACCAGGTTCAGTCGGTGTTGTTACAGCCGGATTCCCCGTTGAAGGGGCTGTTCCCGGGTTGGACGGTTGTGATGGTTCACTTGGTTGGGATGGCTGGCCAGGGCCAGGTGTTACATCTTGACGTACAAGTTTACTCACAGCATCTTGTAACGCACGATCCGCATTGCTCACATCTTGCGTTGAAGATTCAACATCCAGAATGAATGCCTTCGCTTCAGAAAGCGCCTTACTGAACACATTCCAGCTTGAAGTCGTGTATTCGGTTTGCTTTAATTTCTCAGCGGTATCTACAGTAGCTTGCAGTGCAGATTTGTCCGCCGGGAACGTACCGTAAGCTTCAAATTCCATGAATCCTACCCATGTGGGACCTGTTTTAATTGTTACTCGAATATAACGTCCCTCCGTGCCTTCTGGAAGTACATGGCTGGGTGCAGTTGATACAACAACATCACTTGTGGTGTCCACTACTTTCACAAAATTTTTGTTATCGTTGGACACTTCGATCGTATATTTGATGCCGCCACTCCACATCGACATTTCGATTTTGCGGAGGTTAGCAACCTGACCCAAATCCACTTGCCACCAGCTATCCTTACTCTGGTCTGTTCCCCATGAAGTGTTCGGATTGTTGTCAATTGCACCTTCAGGAGAGTTGGCTTGATTGCCTCCTGTCCCTGCACTACTTGAAGCCGTTGCCGTTTTTCCCGTTGTTAAAGCCTCCAGAGAGACTAGACTAGTAAAGGCTTGTTTCAACGTATTCAGTGCTGAATTCACCTCAGATTGGACAACAGCATTGTTATCTCGGACCTGAATCGCTGCCTGCAAAGACTGTTCCAATACAGACCAGCTCCGGCGTGTATAGGAAGATTTTGTCTGCTGCTGCATTTGTTGAATGTACTGGTGCAGTTGTGTTTTGTCCACATTGGATAGACCATCAATGGCATCATGCAAACGTTTAACCGCTGTATTCGCATCCGTCTGTGTCGCTCTAGGATCATTCAAGACCTGCTCAGCGCCTTCCAGCGCTTTGGTCAATACCGCCCAAGTGGCCGCAGACCAGTCAGCCTGCTGATACGTACGCGCTTCCGCTATTTTGGCTCGAAGCTCGTCAAGCTGCGGAGCGATAACCTGCATCAGCTGCATCACACGTTCCAATGCTGTTGTCGCTGCATCTGTATCTGCTTGAGTTACCCCGCCCGGCGTGTATGCCTGTTGGTATACATCATTCGCTGCCGAGATTGCCGGAGCCAGAGTCCCCCAGCTTTCCGGAGTAAAATCAGTCTGTACCAATGATCTGGCTCGTGTAAGTGCCGCATCCAGTTGCTGGCGGTCTGCGGGCAGAAGACCCAATCCACGTTTGTACACATCAAGGGACCATAACGCTCTGCCTTCATACGAATGCCCGCCGTTGCCCGGAAATTCGTCGTAATCAAACATGGCTTGGTTTTCCCAAGCATTCCCTTCGGAGGCAATCCAGCCTACACCGGCCGGAATCCACGCCGGCTCCCAGTAGAAGAAACCTGCTCCATGATTATTCGGCACGTTCGCAATCATGTCCATAATGCCAGCGATGGCATCATATTGACCTTGAACGGTTGCGGGGAAATCTGCTCCTCCTACATGAAGCGCTTCGTCTGATCCGATGATATTTCCATGAGCGTCCCCGTTTTTATAGGAAAACGGATAGGACGTTTCAGCGATAATAACATCTTTGCCAAACTCGACTGACACTTCATTCATCGTTTTCTGTACATCCGCAAACGTCCCATGCCAGAACGGGTAATACGACAGTCCGATAATGTCATAGTCCAGTCCGCCTTTACGTAACTCTCCAAAGTACCATTTGAACGTATCCGCCTTGCCGCCTTCAGCCAGATGGATCATAATCTTCACCTTATCCGCGTTATCGGTGATCTCTCCTTCTACTGCACGTACAGCATCAACTCCGCTTTTTAGCAATGCAACATTTTGCTCGAAATCCACGTCACTGCTCAAGCCGTTCAACACACCACTGTTAATCTCGTTACCGATCTGCACCATATCAGGCATGGCGCCCTCTGCTTTCATCTCTCCCACAACTTCAACCGTATAGTCGTATACGGCCTGCTTCAACTCTTCGGGGGAAAGACCTTCCCAAGCTTTGGGACGAAGCTGCTGACCCGGGTGCGCCCACTCGTCCGAGTAGTGGAAATCAAGCAGGATCTTCATACCTTTTTGCTTCACTCGCTTGGCCAAACGAATGACATCTTTCTTATCGTTATAGCCCCCGGATTTCTGCGGGTCATTCCATAGACGAAGGCGTACGTAATTGACACCACGATCCTTGAGAATATCGAGCAAATCACGCTGTGTACCGTTGCTGTCCTCGTATTTTCCGCCTTTGTCCTCAATGGCAGTCAACGTGGAAATATCGACACCTCTAACATAGTCTTCACGATATCCCTCAACAATTACCGTGGCTTCAGGCCGAGGCTCTGGAGGCGCACCATATACTGCACCTGTCACGGTAAAGCTGCCCGCATGTGCGTACTCTGAAGGGTCAATACTATCCCATTCCACTGGAACCATTCCTGATTTTCCATTCTGGTACCATGCTTTTACCTGATTAGGCAGAACTGGCGCACTTCTTGTCACCGTTTTCACTTCGATTGAATCATATTTGGTAATGTTGGCAGGTTCAGTGCCTTCTGATTCTCCCCACACTTTGAACTCCAATATTTCCGGCCAAACTCCCTCACCCTTGTAAAAGGAGATGTTCAGTCTGATGTATCGTACATCTTTCTGCTGAAACGTCAGATCAGTAATCTGTTTGGGATCGGCATTTTCACTTTGATCAACAACTTTGGTCCATGCCTGCTGGTCAGCAGACGTTTCTACCATATATTTCACAACCGTGTTTTCTCTCCACGTTATTTCCGCTCCGGACAGATTGTAGTCTTCACCCAGATCAATCATTGCCCACTGTGGTTGTTCGGAGGTAACTCCCGCCGTAGCAGTCCAATGCGTGTCACTTTTACCATCAACCAAGTGCTCCTTTTTACTCTCCCACTCCAAATATTCTGTGCTTACCGAAACCGCCTTGTTAAGTGCCACGTTCACTTTTGCATCTTCTGCAGCCGCTGGACGAACCATCAACCCCAGATCACAGAATAGCATCAGTAATACCAGACACCCGCTTATGTACCTCTTGTTCACTCTTGATCTCCCCCTTTTTGTGTTTGATTGTGCATGGATCAATGAATGTTATGAATCCTCCTCATTGTAAGCGCTTAATAGTGGTGGGTAACACGGCATTTTCCAAAGGAAACAGCAGTTATTTTAACAATATGATCCTGTGACAGTTACATTTGAGCTATATTAATCACACTATTTTGCAAGAGAAACAAAAAAATCTGTCCGTCTACCGTAAGGCAGAACAGAACAGATTTTTCAGGCATGATCATTGTTACACTTATTTAGAAAGTTTCAATTCAAGCTGTACCTGGATATCATTTTCAGTCGAGAGCACAACGGAGTGTGGATTTTCCATTCCGAAATCTTCGAATGTTACCATCGATGTCGCCGACAACAATACTTCGTTATTCTCATAAGCAGCTTTTGCATCAAAAGTTACTTCTTTTTCAATACCTTTAACCGTAATGGTACCATTCATTTTGATATCAACCGTCTGACCAACAGGCCATTCCGCAGGTACCCCTTCAAATGAAGTCGCTGTAAAAGTTGCCTGTGGATATGTTGCAATGTCGAAGAAATCGGCTTGCTTCACGTGACCATCCCGTTGTCCATTCCCGGAATCAATGCCGTCCATCTCGATCTGTCCTTCTGCCTTCATCTGAGAAGCATCATCTACATTAATTGTCCAATTCCCTTTTACCTGCTCGTCCACAAAATTAACCGTCTCCTGTGAAGTGGTTACGGAGAAGTATACTTTGGAACCTTCGCTGATGTTCCAGTCTCCGTTCAGTTGCTCTGCTCCTGCAGTTTCATTGGCTACAGCCGTTCCTGTGCTATCTACAGTTGTTGTGGAAGTTGCTGTGCTGGCAGGAAGCACCTGTTCAATCTCCACGTTGTTCCCCAAGTAGCTATTTGCGAGATAGTAACCACCGCCACCGATTACGGCAACCGCCGCCACACCTGTAATAAGCCATGCTTTTGCTTTCTTGTTCATCTGTATGTTTCCTCCAGTATATTATTGTTTAAGTTGCTTGTTGGAGTGAATCATATCAATTGAATGTGTCAGGAAGAAGTCAAGATAAGACAAGTCCCATATTTTTTTCAAATCCGTAATACAGGATTGGCTTTACGCTCTGGCTCATGTAAAATCAGTACAAGTTTACTCAGCGAAAGGAGAACGCTTTTCTTGAAATCCATACTTATCGTCGAGGATGAGCAAGCTATTGCACGAGTACTGGCTGCTTATCTGAGAAAAGCAGAATTTGAAGTTCATCATGCAGCAGATGGACCGACTGCACTTACCCTTTTTGATACCGTAACGCCTTCCTTGGTATTACTTGATGTCATGCTGCCAGGAATGGACGGATGGGATCTGCTGCGGATTATTCGTGAAAAAAGTGCTTGTCCCGTGATCATGCTAACTGCACTGGATGACATTTCAGACCGTCTCAACGGACTAAATGCCGGTGCTGACGATTATATGAGCAAACCTTTTGTACCGGAAGAAGTGGTCGCCAGAGTGAATGCGGTATTGCGCCGTAATCCACATTGGACATCAGGTGGCGAAGAGAAGCGTTCCTTTGGAAATCTCGTCATTGATCTTGCTGCCAAGCAAGTGCTGCTGAACGGTGCAGAGGTTGCACTCACACCTCGTGACCTGTCATTACTGTTCTTCCTGTCCGATTATCCGAATCGTACGTTTACCAGGGATCACCTTATTGAACAGGTATGGGGGATGGACTATGATGGCAGTGACCGTGCTGTGGATCTATCGATTAAACGACTACGTCAAGCCCTCTCCCACTGGTCGCCAGAGACGGGAGAAATTCGGACGTTGCGAGGAATGGGGTATCAATTTTGGATCGCCAACTGAAGCAAAAGAAACCCAAACGAACGATATCCATTCTGTCACACTGGACACTGCGATATTTTCTCATTTTGTGCATTGGTTTCACGATTATTGCGGCAGGGGCACTCTACTGGATTCGAACAACTTCCATTGAGAAAAGCCTCAAAACCGCAGAACTGCTTGGTCTGGAGATTGCCGATCATGTGACCAGTGAAAATAATATACTTCGGGTTCCACCCGATCTGGACAGACTGGTAACCAAGCGAGAGAAACTATTTAATACAGATCATTATTTTTGCGTCATGATCTTGGACAATAACAATCAATTGATCTTTTCCCAGCCTAAAATGGAGCAAAAAGACGTGCATTATCGACTATCAGACGACTATCTTGAACCGCGAAACAACAAATATGCAGGTGTAACGGTCAACATATCCGAGGGAGATCAAACCTTGGGTAAAGTGTGGGTGATGCAGTCCAAACAATCCATTACATTTGGTCCAGAGACGATATGGCTCGTGGCTCTAATCCTCGGAGGACTAATCCTCTGTGGATGGTTTACAATCTATCTCCTGTCCAACAAGTTATCCAGACCTATTCGTCAGGTCGCCTATGCCGCTGAGCAGATTCGAGGTGGCAATTATGATGTGAGCCTTGACTTGAATACACGAGAACGTGAGATCAATGAACTTGTAAATTCATTCCGAGATATGGCGACTCGTCTCCGGCAACTCGAAGAATGGCGTACACTTTCGCTGGCAGGGGTCAGTCATGAACTCAAGACACCGGTAACTTCCATCAAGGGGCTCGTTATGGCAGTACGTGACGATGTCGTGAGTCCACAGGAAGGGAAAGAATTTTTGGATATCGCTTTGAAGGAATCTGAACGGATGGAGCGAATGGTCGCAGATTTGCTTGACTATAACGCCATGGCTGCAGGAAGTGTTGCCGTTCGCAAGGAACGAACGGATCTGAAACTGTTGGTCGGTGAGATCATCTATCAGTGGAAGATTGCGTATGAGGACAAAATGCCAGAGGTTCAGTTGCACGCCCCTCCAATTAACTTCTTTACCATGGGGGATGCTCTCCGCATTCAGCAGATTATTGTCAATTTGCTCAATAACGCACTTCATGCCACAGCTCCTGAACAGAAAGCTGTCTTCGATATTTATCTAAGTACAGAAGAACAGATGCTGTACGTTGATGTCAAGGACAACGGCACAGGCATCGCAGCTGAAGAACAACCCAAAATCTTCGAACGCTTCTATCGTGGAGAGCTCAAGAAACGTCGTAACCGCGGCCTGGGTCTAGGATTAACATATAGCCGGCTACTTGCTCAGGAACAAGGCGGTGAACTAACACTTGTCTCCAGCAGCCCGGAAGGGAGCATGTTCAGATTAAGCCTGCCACGCTGGACTGCAACACAAGAAGCCATGAATACAGAAAAAGCATACGGAGCAGCCGTTAAAGTGTAACGCAACATGCTAACATGGCAAATAGCCCAGGATTCCATTCAGGAGACTGGGCTATTTCAGCGTTGTTCCTTGTTGCTTTATCTAAACTATCCAAAATAGAAGCAGTCAACACTCTAAGACACGTGGCTTGTATTCATCGTAAGCATTCGAGATCAGTTGCTTATGAAGTGTACTACTGGCAATGATCGCTTTCCGCTTTGCTTTCAAAACAATCTGCTCTATATCCGCATAACTGCACCCGGTCAAGCGTTCACATATGTAATCTTCCAGCCGGGGCTCCTGTTCAAATGCTCCCACCAACTTGCTGATATACAATCTGCGACTTGAATCATCAGGCATACCATAGGTCATCTTCGTATCAAAACGTCGCCAGATGGCATGATCCAGTTGGGTCTCCAGATTCGTTGCAGCCACCAGTATGCTGTCCCCATCAAATTCGTCCAGACACTGCAATAACGTATTGACGACACGAGCCATCTCTTTCACTTCATCATTGCTCTCACGTGTCCGGCCTATGGCATCAAATTCATCCAGAAATAACACACAGGGATTCATTCGTGCATATTCGAATAACTTGCGTACGTTACTCCCCGTCTCCCCAAGATGGCTATGTATGATCGCATCTAATCTCACAAGAACCAATGGCAGATCAAGACGCTCCGCCAGATGTGATGCCGTTAATGTTTTTCCCGTGCCTGGAGGCCCGAACATGACCATTTTGTTGGGGATTGATACATCATGCTCTCTGAACCTCTCTTTCATGCCCAGAATGGTTATGAATTCGTTAATGATACGCTCATTTTCTGCGGAAAATACAATATGCTGGGCTTTACGCCTACACTCTTTCGGCGTATAAAAAGAAGCCATATCGATCCCTTTTGCTCGGGGAATCCGGTTCATATGGTTTATTTTGCTCATGTATACATATGCTCCTTCATTTATAGTGTCAGTCCGTGATTCAAGTTATATAAGTTGAACTAATGAATATTTACACTGACCACTTCGATGACAGAACAACCTTCCGATCGCTGTTATCGTGTAAATGTTTAGTTCAATTTATATAGAACCACTTAGACCTTTAATCGTAATTATTACTATTAAATAATAACATACTACTGTCTTTTTGCAAATATAACCACAGCACGTACACTATTTTGCCACAGAAGGAAGTCATTTGGTTGCAAGCTTCAATAAAATTTGCTATTCTAAATATGCATCGTTGTGTATAACGCAAAAAAAGCCCTCCAAATTTCGTGAGAGCAAAAATTTTCCAGGTTCGCAAGCGGCAACTTGTTGTATCTGGTTTCTTTATACCAACGACTGTAATCCAATTAAAGTGAGGTTAACAATCATGGCAAAAGACGTATTGTGTGAAGTTAATTCCTGTCGTCACTGGGCTCAAGAGAACAAATGTAACGCTTCTTCGATCTACATCGTGAGTCACAGTAACAAAGAAGCAAGTCAGTCTGCTGAAACAGACTGTAAGACTTTTGAAGTAAAATAAGTAATTTCATCTAATGCACATAAAGGAGCCCTTACCGGTTCCTTTTTTCTTTGTCTATTGTAACAAGAATGATAATTATTATCAAGCCCTATTCTGTAAAAATGCTTCTCACCTCTTAAATGCACATTGGACAGATAACCTACGTACACTACGTAAGAAGTCAGTCTGCCCATGAACGATTAGAACCAAGAGGTGAATAATAATGCCTGTTAAAAGTGGCTCACAGTATCGCGAACGAATTGATACCCAGTCCGTCCCTTGCTGGTACAAAGGTAAACTGATTACTGGAAAACGCTCTGAACATGTAGCATTTGCTGGTTTAATGGAGACTCAGATGTACATGTATGATCTGCAATCTGATCCTCAATTTGCGGAAAAGATGACGTATGCCTCCCCGGCAGACGGCAAACCTGTGGGCATATCCTTCCTGCCTCCAACGAGTGCCGATGACCTCCGTAAACGACGGGAAGGGATGAATATCTGGGCAAATGTCCATCATGGCTTTCTTGGTCGCTCACCCGATTACATGAATACAGCCATAATGTCCTTTTACACAGGTGCCGATCTCCTGAACGAATTATCTCCCCAATATGCAGATAATCTCAAGAATTATTATGCCTACTGCCGTGATCATGATATTACGCTATCCCATGCCTTCATTCAGCCATATGCCAGCAAAATCTCAGGGCAATTGGATGCCACTGAGGATGCTATTGCCGCAAAGGTCGTAGATCGCACTGAGGAAGGCCTCATTATTAGCGGAGCATTTATGATGGCTACACAAGCTGCCACTTCGGATGAGATTTTTGTCTATCCGTCACCTTCTCCTGCCCCATTTGATGACGAAAATCCATTTGCATTCTCTTTTGCTGTCCCCAATGATCTGCCAGGAATCAGTCTGGTATGCAGGGATACTTACGCAGCCGAATCTCACACCAACTATCCTCTGAGTTCCAGATATGAAGAAATGGACAATATCGTCATCTTTGACCGGGTGCTTGTTCCGCATGAACGAATATTTTTTGCAGGAAGTGAGGAAATGTCCTCACGTCTCTTCAGTGGTAGCAACTTTCATATTCACGCAGGTCATCAGGTATTGTGTCGTTATATTGCCAAGACGGAATTTGTTCTCGGTACAATCCAGCTTCTCACGGATACACTGGATCTGAATACGGAAGCACATGTTATAGAGAAATCTGCACGTGTGTTCGCAGGTCTTGAATCGTTAAAAGCATTGGCCTTGGCCGCGGAGGCAGGTGCAATACCAGACGGACGAGGATTTGTATTACCTGCACCCAAACCATTAATGGCAGCCAATCTCCTTTTTCCGAAACTTTATCCTGAGATGATTGAAATTCTGCAACTCTTGGGTTCGAGCGGGGTGATTATGATCCCTCAGGAAGAAGAGTTTCAATCCGATATCGCTCCGTCACTGAATATATATCTGAAAGGGAACGATATGGCTTCTCACGAACGCAACGCTCTGTTTCGCCTGATCTGGGAGCTTGGGGCCGGATCATTCGGGGGCAGGCAGACCCAATTCGAACGATTCTTTTTTGGCAATGTCCTTACGGTGTCCAATCGATTGTTCTCCGTCTACAACAAAGATCAGACGAATCGTCAGCTCGTTCGTGATTTTCTGTCCAACACCAGCAAATAAGAGAACTAATGAATCATTTTTTTATACCAGATGGTCATAGACCGTCATCAGTTCAGAGGCTGGTCTGCTTGCATCCATATCCCGCAATGCAGGCTGGTCTCCGTAACCGATATGGAAGACCCCCAGCACCTTCTCTTCACTTGTCAAACCCATCAAATTCATAAACACAGGATGTTGTTGATAATCATTGATCTTCCAGACAGCATTCAAACCCTGTTCCGCAGCCAGAATACTAAAACGTTTGCTCCAGGCTTTGGCCGGCAGAAGATCATCCTCACGGGCATTTCTAGGCGCCACGACAACCAGATGGGTAGGGATTGCTTCCGTGTATTGATATGTAGCCCAATCGCCGTAGCGATCAGCCAGATGGGGTGGATAGCTCTGTCTGACCGCTTCCAGATATAGCTGTCGCCCTTCGCCTGCAAACAACATAAACCTCCAAGGTTCTGAACTCATCACATATAATGAAGGATCTGCTTCATCAAGCAACTTTCGTATAACCGACTGGGGTACTGGCAACGAACTGAATTCGCAAGTTCCTGCACGTCTCTTGCCGCTGCTTATATCTTGACTTAGACCGGTAGACATGGCAACTTCCCCTCCTCTATCTGCATGATATATCGTTATCCTTCAATCGCCTTCACATCAACCATGTTTTCTTCGGTTCAACGGCTTCCGTTTTCCAGCGATCTACCTCTTCGTGTATGCGCGCCTTATCACGCGTCGTAAACTGTTCTGACTCCACCACTTCAGCTTGCGGCATACTGTCACGTATCAAGCGAATGTAGTCCATGGAACGTATCAGAGACTGGCGTCCAGGGATGTACCTAATTTTGCGTCCTTCCAACAAGCAGTATATCTCGATCATACCCGGTAATTTTCCGAAGGCCTCCCAGCAGAATACACTGACCATATGCTGAAATGCTTCAACTACGTTTGGATCGTGGACAACCATATATTTCTGAATAAGCAGCGAATCCCAGCCTTCTGGTTGCCAGGCCGCCTGAAATATCATCGATAAATGCATGGATAATGAAGGTAACTCCGTTCTCCACTGTTCAAAAAGAATGGCTGGATGTTTCAGATCATCGTTCATTGCAATGGCGAGTGACAATTCATCCGTAATCTTGTTCTTCACATCCCAGTAATGGAGAACAGATTCGAAACCATCGGTCTTTCTGGGCCACCATTTCTCAAGTAAATACTGTACGGGTACCTCTTTGCGAACATCGGGGTCGAGACTATAAAAGGCATTGACCGCATGGCTCACCGCATATTGTACACGGTGCCTCCATTGCAGTGGAAGACGCTGCTCAGACACTGGTTCAGGGCGGATGAATCGGTGTGGGCTGCGCAGCATTTCTTCCAATCTGTAATCTTCAAGCAGACGTTCAGGAAGATCATTCCTTCCGACTGGCATCGCTGCCTGAACATTATGTCTTAACATGATCTTTAGGATACCTGTAATCCGGCAGCAGCGAAGCGTTTGCCAAAGTCACGGCATGTTTCCTTCTCCTGCTCAAGCGGACTGTATTCAATTTTCAACATCTCTGGAGATACCTCCGCCCCACGCTCTTGCAGCTTGGCAGCCGCGAGATCAACTGCACCGCAGAACTGCTCATACGAGGTGTCACCACTACCAAACACCGCAGCTCTCTTACCACTCAGGTCCAGCTCATCCAGCTCCTCATAGAAATCAAGGAATTCATCTGGCAACTCCCCGTCTCCCCAGGTGTACACACCGATCATGAATCCGTCATAGTCCAATACATCAGATGCATTACAATCCGTTACGGATTTCAGGTCTGCCTCGTGGCCTCCCTGTGTAATTCCTTCCACAATCAGTTCTGCAATTTCTTCTGTATTTCCTGTCATGCTCGCATAAGCCACTAACAATTTAGCCATCTATTTTTCCCTCACTTTAATTGATCATGTTATATTCTCTCTATGAAGAAAGAATGAATTTTGGATTAACAAAATCATATGTGATAATGATTATCATTGTCAAATTAATTTTTTGGTTATCTTTGTTTTTCAGTATATGGCACACCTTGGATTTCAACACAGCTAAAATACCTCACCCTTTTAAGGTCAGATGTAATACCTTCCTCCAATGATCCCGTCCCCCAACTGGCGTACAAGCCCTTTTTTGTTGTACAATAGTATCCAAATGACTTTTGAAGGATGGATAAATCATTATGTACGTAGCTAAGAATTGGAAGGACTATGAAGTAATCGATACAGGAGGCGGCGAGAAACTGGAGCGTTGGGGAGATGTGATTTTACGCAGACCCGATCCACAGATTATTTGGCCCCTTGAGCAAGAAACCAATGAATGGCGGCAAGTGCACGGTCACTATCATCGCAGCTCTTCCGGTGGCGGTAACTGGGATATGAAAAAGCCCATTCCCGAGCGCTGGACGATCGGATACGAAAACCTGAAATTCCACATTAAACCTACCAGCTTTAAGCACACTGGCCTGTTCCCTGAACAAGCCGCCAACTGGAGCTGGATGATGGATAAAATCTCCAATGCAGGACGCCCTATTTCTGTCTTGAACCTGTTTGCCTATACAGGCGGAGCAACGGTAGCTGCAGCTTACGCAGGCGCTTCTGTTGTGCATGTGGATGCAGCTAAAGGCATGGTTCAATGGGCCAAGGAAAATGTTCAATTATCCGGACTGGCTGATCGCCCTGTTCGTTTTATTACAGATGATGTATTCAAATTCGTACAACGGGAGCAACGGCGCGGAAATCGTTATGACGCCATTATTATGGACCCTCCTTCTTATGGCCGAGGCCCTAATGGAGAGACATGGAAACTGGAAGAGAACCTATATCCTTTCTTGAAGTCATGTATGACGATCTTGTCGGATAATCCATTATTCATGCTGGTGAACTCCTACACTACGGGCATCTCCTCCACCGTTCTGCGCAACATGTTGACCATGACGATGTCTGCTCAGTACGGCGGTGACATTACCGCAGGTGAAATCGGTCTGCCGATCACACGCAGTGGTCTTGATCTGCCTTGTGGTATTCTGGGCCGTTGGGAGTCCTAATCATGTCAGAACATCGGCATGATCACGATGCAATTCCGATTCTGTTCGAAGACAACCATCTGTTAGGTATTACGAAGCCGGTCAATGTACCTACCCAGGAAGATTCATCAGGTGATCCGGATTTGCTTACATTGCTGAAGCAGGATCTGAAAGAACGATACAACAAACCTGGCAATGTTTATCTCGGGTTAGTACACCGACTTGATCGTCCTGTTGGAGGGGCAATGATTTTTGCCAAGACTTCTAAAGCAGCTTCGAGATTGTCCGAGACTGTGCGGGGACGTCATTTCCGTAAAATATATGCGGCTGTTGTACATGGCAAGTTGCCTGCACAGCAGGGAACGTTAAAACACACACTCCTGAAAGATGCACGTACAAATACCGTTACTGTTGTACCTAAAGGTACAGCTGGCGGTAAGGATGCCGTTCTGGATTACCGTGTTATCGGCGAGACAGACCGTTACAGCCTCGTCCATATCGAACTGCACACCGGCAGATCTCATCAGATTCGGGTGCAAATGAAAGAAATTGGCTGCCCTCTGTACGGGGATCAGAAGTACGGTGCAAGCGTGAATAAACCCGGGCAACAGATTGCTTTATGGTCTGCGATTGCTTCTTTTCCTCATCCAGTTACCAAGGAAGAAGTTATTCTGCAATCTTTGCCTGCAAGAGAATTCCCCTGGGCAGAATGGCCAGCTGCTGTGTACCAAAAAGCTTTTGGACAACCTCAATAAATACGTGTTCAAAAAGACTGGTTTTCAGTAACGAGAAGATGGGATCACAAGCATTTTTATCGAACAACCTCTATAAATGCACAGGATCAGGTTAGATCTGTCCATATCACGTGTCGTTCAGATTCTGTATCTGAACGACACGTTTTTTCATATTTTCAGCTATATACCTAAGATACAGAAAGGAGACATCATGATGACCCCGTTTACCAAACAAGTCGTTGCGATCATCGCGGCGATTCCCGAAGGTAAAGTGATGACGTACGGTCAGATTGCAGCCCATGCCGGAAGTCCAAGAGCCGCGAGACAAGTCGTTCGTATTCTGCACTCGATGAGCCGTAAGGAACGTCTGCCCTGGCACCGTGTCGTCAACGCAAAAGGCGAAATCTCCATACCGGACGAACACTCGCGCATGATGCAGGAAACAGAACTGATTAGCGAAGGTGTGGAGTTTCAACTGAACGGAACCATTAACCTCAAACAGTTCGGTCATGAGCCGGATCCTGTATTTCTTCTCGATCCAACGATCCAGACCGAATAATAAGATTACTCTCCTCATATTGCGCACACCAAAAAAAAAGAGAACTCAGGCAGTTAGGGTTACCCCATTTCAACTGCTAGAGTTCTCTTTTTTGGTTTTTTCTGATATTCGTTATGCTGTAGCCGTCGCTTTTTCCTGTTCTACAGTAACAGGCTCAACAGCTGGTTTTGTTTTCCGAATAAAGAACGCCATGATCAAAGCAACCACGGTCATTCCGGTAGCCACGATGAATGCATAGTTAACACCGTAAATTGTTGCATCTGCGGTAGCAGCTAACATCGCTGTCTTATTATTAGGGTCAACTTGGCCCGCAGCCACTGCATCCGCCAGATGTGTTTTGAGCTTGCTACTCATGATGGTAACGAGAATGGCTGTACCGATCGCACCGGCAACAGTACGCAATGTGTTGGACATCGCTGTACCATGCGCGTTCAGACGCTGAGGCAGTTGATTCAGACCTGCTGTCTGGATCGGCATCATCAGCATCGACATACCAAACATACGAGCCGTATAGATAAACATCATGTAGCCGTAAGTAGTATCGATTGCCAGGCGACTCAGTCCCCAAGTTGTAATCGCCGTAATGGCAAGACCTGCAACCGATAGCCAGCGTGCGCCCACTTTATCAAATATGCGACCTGTAATTGGAGACATAATCCCCATCAATATCGCACCAGGCATCATCAGAAGTCCTGATTCAATTGGTGAGAATCCACGAATGTTTTGCAGGAAAATAGGAAGCAGGATCATACCTGCAAACATCGCCATTGTCACGAGCATATTGATAATTGTGGTTAATGTATACATGTTGTACTTGAAAATACGGAACTCAAGGAGCGGATGATCTGTTGTCAGTTGACGAATAACGAACAGAATCAGGGATATCGCACCTACGACGAGACATCCAATGACAATTGCACTGCCCCATCCATCGGTACCCGCATCACTAAATCCGTAGAGCAAACTACCAAAACCAAGTGTAGATAAAATAACGCCTGGATAATCCAGTTTAGGTCTGGACTGACGTGTTACGTTTTTGACAAAAGCAATACCAATTGCCGTTGCAATAATAGAAAATGGCAAGATGATGTAGAACAACAATCTCCAGGAATAATGCTCAACCACATAACCTGAAAGTGTAGGCCCAATCGCAGGAGCCAGAATCATCGCGATCCCCATGGTTCCCATGGCCTGACCACGTTTCTCAATCGGGAAGATGGTCAGGAATACAACGGTCATGAGAGGCATCAGGATACCTGCACCTGCCGCTTGAATGACACGACCTACCATCAGAATGGTGAAGGTTGGACTAAGACCACAGACTAATGTACCTATGGTAAATAGAGTCATGGCTGTAATAAAAATTTGACGCGTTGAGAATTTGGCAATCAGATATGCCGTAACCGGAATCAGTACACCGTTGACGAGCATATAACCCGTAGTTAACCATTGGGCTTTGTTTGCATTGATCGCGAGGTCTTCCATGATTTTAGGAAGCGCTACGTTCATCAGGGTTTGGTTCAGGAATGCCACAAAGGCACCAATTAACAATGCCGCTACAATCGGGCCTTTCTTGATGTTGTCCATCGCTGAGGATGGAGCTGCAGCAGTAGTCGTACTCATATGTTGTTCATCTCTCTTCCTTCTAACTTTTCAATCATTTGACTATGAATTCTAAGTAGGTGCTCAAGGTCTTCCTTCGATATATCCAGAATGGGTGACACTCTTTCCATCCACAAATGGTGCGTTTCCTGTTGGGCCTGTTCCCCTTTGTCCGTAATCTGAAGCTTAACGGATCGGCGGTCAGCATCTGAACGTGTCCGAACGATATACTCGCCTTTGACCAGTCGCTCCACAACAGCGCTCATGGAACTGCTGCCCATATGGCATAGCTCAGCCACTTCATTGATGCCAATGGAAGGACGCTCCCTCAGGATGGATAACACCATAAACTGGATCGAAGTCAGCTCGATCTCCTTGTTTTCATTCCAAAATGCTCGAAAAAGCATTTGATTCACTTGGCGGAACGAATTAATAATATAGAATACTTCATACGTATCAGTCATTGTTTCACCCTTTTACTTTTGGAATATAATATTTCGTACACGAAATATCAGGGGAACAATTATTTATTATAACAAAAATATTTACATAGTCAACTCTTTACATATGAATTCACAAAAATAATATCAGGACATACTAACTGTGTTACATCCATGCCTTTACTCAACTAACCTGGACACAGTGTGTATCATATGTAATTTGTAAATAAAATAACCATAGGGCTCCTGCATGAAACGAGCAGGCACTCCTATGGTTATTCAGAAGAATCAGCATGGTATCATACCGAAGTAGATAAGGCAGGCTCTTTGGTCTTCGGTGTTGTCATTTTGCCTAACAGATATACCAGCAATTGTTGATTGTGCATCGAAATGTTACTGAGAACAGAGTTCATGAATTCGTTACGGATGGTGATTCCCCGCTCTGTCTCCATTCTTCCTTTCTCTGACAGAGATACCCACACAATGCGTCGATCCTGATTATCCCGATTCCTGCGAATCAGATCATTTTTCTCCATCCGATCGAGCAGCATGGTTACAGCAGCTGGCGTAGTCGCCAGATAAGGTATCAGATCCGAAGGTTTCATCTTCTGATGATCTTCAAGTACCTCCAGAACAGCCAGCTGAGCCTCCGTTAATGAGGGTGCCAGCTCTTGATCCATATGCAATTTATAATCTTTCGTTAACCTGGACCAGCACTTGGCAAAATCGGAATTATACATCTTCCATCGCTCCTCTCTGCAACCGGTTATCACTTCACCTGCTTAAGTTTTCGCGCTCCAAAGCCGCATTCCTGCTGCCTTTTTTCAATTTCCTAGCGATCGACCGTAATCGACGAAGGTTGTTAAACTTCGCATGAATGACCTCTTCTAATCCGCCTTCGAACAACAAAAAAAGACTCCTCGCATGACAGGATTAGCTGTTCTGCGAAAAGTCTCGTTTGTTTGTTTTTATGAAGATGATGCTGGTTGATTCTCATTGAAGTCCCTCAGAAGTTCAACGATCTCGTCCTGTTTATCCACAGGAACGATCAGTTTGCCAATGTGTTTGCGCTCAGTAATCGGAACACCTTCCGAAGAGATCGGATGCACTTGGCCTTCCTTGGTCATTACAGTGATCTTACGTTGCTCTTTGCAATAAAACGCTCCAACAATACGGCTGCCATTCGGTTTCACACGTTTGCCTTCCTTGAACTCGAATGTGGCAAGCCCCTTGCCTCCACGGCTCTGGATAGCATAATCCAGGAGTAATGAACGTTTACCATATCCCAAATCGGACAACACGGCAACTTCACCTTCATCTCCTTCTACCCATAGGGCAGATACAACTTCATCTGTATCTCTTAACTGAATACCACGAACACCACCGGATACACGTCCCATTGGATTAACCTCATCCTCTCGGAAACGAATCGCCATGGCTTCTTTTGTAATCAACATAATATCTTGACCACCTGTACTTAGATGTACAAATAACACTTCATCGTCCTTGCCCACTTTACAAGCCGCAACTGCACCGGAACGCTTGGTAACGTAATCCTTCAGTTCCGTTCGTTTCACCTGTCCTCTTCGCGTAACGAAAACCAGACTGTGGTTTGGCTCTTCAAAGGATTTCACAGCAAGCACACTTGCAATACGGTCATCTTTCGCAAGGGGAATGACATTCACAATGGCTGTGCCTGGATCTTTCCACTTGAATTCAGGTACCTGGTGAACAGGTAACAGGAAGTACTGCCCTTTCCTCGTAAAGACAAGCAAGTTCTCAAGCGTATTTACTTCCAGAACCTGAGCGATATAATCGCCATCTTTTACTCCACTTCCGCTCCGTTCACCACCTGAACGTGTAAAGGACTGCATGCCTGTACGTTTCACGTATCCCTCTTTGGATAACGTAACAAATACATCTTCCGCATTGACAAGCACTTCGAGATTAACCTTGAGTTCTTCCACTTCACCCTGGATCGCGGAACGACGGTCTATGCCGTATTTCTCACGAATCTCCATCAATTCTTTGCGGATGACTCCGATGAGCTTACGGTCACTATCCAGAATGGATTGTAGTTGTGCAATCTTCTTCATCAGTTCACCAAGTTCCTTCTCCAGAGAATTGATCTCCAGATTAGTCAAACGGTACAATTGCAAAGTAAGGATGGAATCCGCTTGGCGTTCCGTGAATCCAAACATCCACATCAGGTTATTTTGAGCATCTTGACGGTTCTTCGACGCTTTGATGGCCGCAATGACCTCATCAAGGATGTTAAGTGCTTTTACCAAGCCCTCGAGCACATGCGCACGGTCTTGCGCCTTCTCCAGCTCAAACCGGGTACGGAATGTTACAACTTCCCGCTGATGGGCAATGTAAGCCTCGAGGATCGATTTCAATCCTAATTGGTGAGGTGCTTTATTCACAATCGCCACCATATTGAAATTATAGGTGACCTGCAGGTCGGTTTTCTTCAGCAAATAAGCCAAAATACCTTGTGCGTCCGCTTCTTTTTTCAGCTCAACCACGATTCGCAGACCTTCACGTCCACTCTCATCACGCACTTCGGCAATACCTTCAACCTTCTTCTCAAGTCGGATGTTCTCCATCGCTGTAACCAGACGAGACTTCACGACCTGATAAGGGATCTCGGTAATGACGATTTGCTGTTTGCCACCGCGCATGTTTTCAATCTCGGTTTTGGAGCGGATATAGATCCGTCCTTTACCTGTGCGATAGGCATCCAGAATGCCGTCACCGCCCATAATCAATCCGCCTGTTGGAAAGTCAGGACCCTTCATAAACATCATGATCTCGTCCAGCTCAATCGACGGTTTCTCCATCACAGCGATGGAAGCATCAATGACCTCACGCAGATTATGTGTAGGAATCTCGGTTGCAAAGCCCGAGGAAATACCGCTGACGCCATTAACCAGCAAGTTCGGATAACGGGATGGCAATACAACCGGTTCTTTGGCCGTATTATCAAAATTATCCTTAAACAGCACCGTCCGTTTCTCGATATCGCGAAGCATCTCCATTGCGATGGGCGACAAACGGGCCTCCGTATACCGCATCGCCGCTGCCGGGTCATCATCCTGTGATCCCCAGTTACCATGACCGTCCACGAGCATATGGCCCATTTTCCAAGGCTGAGCCATCCGCACCATACCCTCATAGATGGAGGAGTCACCATGTGGATGATAATTACCCATTACGTCCCCAACGGTTTTGGCAGACTTGCGGTAAGTCTTGTCAGGCGTATTACCTGAATCGTACATGGCGTACAGAATACGCCGTTGTACTGGCTTCAACCCATCCCGGACATCCGGAATGGCTCGATCCTGAATAATATATTTGGAGTAGCGACCGAAACGGTCCCCAACGACCTCTTCGAGAAAGGCCGGCATAAATTGTTCTGATGGACTCATTCCAAGCACCTTCTATTCTTCGTACTCTGTAAAGTCGACGTTCTCTACAATCCAGCGTTTCCGCGGATCAACCTTATCACCCATGAGCGTAGATACACGACGTTCTGCTTTTGCTGCATCAACAATCTGTACCTTCAGCATCGCACGAGTTTCCGGATTCATTGTTGTCTCCCACAGTTGATCCGGATTCATCTCACCAAGACCTTTATAACGTTGAAGCTCAACATTATTACCGAATTCCTTCATATAATTCGCCAGTTCTTCATCCGTCCATGCATATCGAACAGTCGCGAGCTTACCAGACTTACGAGTAAGTTTGTACAATGGCGGCTGAGCAATATATACTTTGCCTGCATCAATTAAAGGCTTCATATAACGATAAAAGAAGGTCAACAGCAGCACCTGAATATGTGCGCCATCCGTATCCGCATCGGTCATAATGATAATTTTGGAATAATTGCTGTCTTCAACTGCAAATTCGGTTCCTATGCCCGCCCCGATCGCCGCTGTAATGGCACGGTATTCTTCATTTTTGAGAATGTCGGCCAGCTTCGATTTTTCCGGATTGAGCGGTTTTCCCTTGAGCGGCAGAATAGCCTGGATCTTCGAGTCACGGCCCTGTTTGGCAGAACCACCTGCGGAATCACCTTCAACAATAAACAACTCATTTCGGGTAAAATCCTTTGATTGCGCCGGCGTCAGCTTGCCGTTCAGGTTGGAACTTTCACTGCGTTTCTTGCCTGTACGCATATCATCACGTGCTTTGCGAGCTGCTTCTCTGGCTCTGGAGGCTTGAACCGCTTTGCGAATTAACGTTTGAGCTACCTGCGGGTTTTCTTCCAGAAACCTTTGAATATTCTCGGACACGACCGAATCCACTGCACTTCGAGCGGAAGCGCTGCCGAGCTGATCCTTTGTCTGACCCACGAACTCAACATCTGACATTTTGACACTGATGACGGCCATCATACCTTCACGCAGGTCATTACCTTCGAGGTTTTTGTCTTTTTCCTTAATCATGCTGGTACGCCGTGCGTAATCATTCATTACACGGGTATACGCAGCCCTGAATCCGGTCTCATGAGTACCGCCACCCCGAGTAGGGATCGAGTTCACGAACGAAGCCAGTGTTTCTGTATAACCCGCGTTATACTGGATTGCCACTTCGACTTCAATGTCATCCTTCTCCGCATAGAAGTGAATAACATCATGCAACACATCTTTATTTTCGTTCAGAAAAGCAACAAACTGGCTTGCTCCGCCTTCATACATGTATTCATCCTGATTGCCCGAACGTTCGTCCTTAAGCACAATTCTCAGACCTGAATTCAGAAAAGCAATCTCCTGGAGGCGTTCTGCCAATGTATCATAATTAAATTGAATGCCGTTCTGGAACACCCGAATATCCGGTTTAAATGTAACTTTTGTACCTGTCCGATTGGTATTGCCCAACACTTCGAGACCGGAGACCGGTTCACCGACATGTTCAATCCCTTTTTTGTCCTTCCAATACTCGAATCGCTGACGATGAATCTTGCCATCACGGAAAATCTCGACTTCAAGCCACTCGGACAATGCGTTTGTAACTGACGCACCTACACCGTGCAAACCGCCTGATTTTTTGTATCCTGATCCACCGAACTTTCCGCCTGCGTGCAAAATCGTAAACACGACCTGGGGAGTAGGAATCCCTGTTTTATGTATACCTGTCGGAATTCCCCTTCCGTTATCCTGAACCGTAATAGAACCGTCCTTATGCAGCGTGATATCGATTTTGGAGCAGAATTTGGCGAGATGTTCGTCGACAGCGTTGTCGACAATTTCCCATACCAAATGATGTAGACCCGAAGTGCTGGTGCTGCCGATGTACATCCCCGGCCGTTTCCGTACCGCTACCAACCCTTCAAGTACTTGAATGTCGTCCGCGTCGTAGCCTGAAGACCCCTGTCCTCCGCCTGTCGAACCTGCCGACATATCGATTTGCTCGACCATTCATGCTCCCCCTTCTTAACTTGCAACTAAAAAAATGCCTAAAATGCAAACAGATGTTTTCTTATCCTTGTCCATTTTAATTCAAGATATCCCGTTTCGTAAAGACAAGGAATGACACAATGAGTGAAGCAATGCCCCAAACACTAAGCACAATAAGGGAAAAACCTAAATTCATACCCTCGATTGGCGGTAATCCGCCTGACAAATAATCAGGAAGTTCGAGGTTAACCATGAACAGATATTTCGCTGTCTGCCAGGATGCAGCCATACTGGTCAAGATTGTTCCAGCAATCAGAGCGGCCATCATGATAACGATACTTGCAGCTGTACTTCGCACAAGTACGGATACCATAAATGCAAGCATAGCCACAATTACACTCACAAACCAGATCAGTCCTGCCTGCATAAGCATATACAGCCACTGGTCTACAGCATGCACTGCCGACATATCAACATCTGTTCCCACAACTTTGAATCCTGTGAAGATTGGCATGTTGAAGCCTTTGTAACCAAAGACCGCACCCGATATGACATAACATATAATGTAGGCTGATACCACTATGATTGAAACAAACATAATCAGCGTAATTAATTTACTCAGAAGCACTTTCCAGCGTCTAACCGGACGCGTTAAAAGCATTTTAATCGTACCTGTCGTACGTTCACCTGAAACAAGATCTGAAGCAATAGCCATGATTAACAGTGGAATAAACAATCCAACTGCGTTGTTCATGAACTCCCGTGTAAAGGTAACACCACCCGGTTCTTTGGGATTGATGTCATTTTCGAGATAATACTGCATCTGTTGGATATATACTGTTCTATATTTTTTGTACTCTTCAGGTACCCGATCGCTACCGAGCGAATTTTGATTGTCTGTGATGGCCTGTTGAAGTTCAAGACGCCAATCGCCGCCAAACTTGTCGCGATTATTCTCCGCAGATTTCATCTGGGCATACGTAAACATCGGTACGAGGACCGCAAGTACAATAAATATAATATAAAGCCGTTTTTTCTTCACCATCTTAATCGTTTCATTACGGATCAGAGGCATGATATTACTCAATGGATTCACCTTCTGTCATTTTTAAGAATAGTTGTTCGAGCGTAGGCTGAATCCGCTGTACCCCTTCAACCTGAATACCTGCTTGAACCATCTGCTGCACCAGATCAGGAATTCGATCTTCATGCATCTCGGCAACCACGGCGTTGGGACCAAGGCCCGCAACAATGGTATCATCCATCACATCCGCAGGTCGACCTACCAGAGCAATGCCTGCATCCTGCAACATTTTTTTGCCTTGCTCCAGTGGTGAAACATGCCATATAGCCAACTTCGAATGATCTTCAATCAGTTCGCTTACACCTCCAACAGCAAGCACACGTCCAGCACTGATAATGGCTACTCTGTCACAGAGAAGCTGGATCTCACTTAACAAGTGACTGCTGACAAATACAGCCATACCTTCGCTGGCAAGTTGCTTAATAAAGACACGAAGTTCCTTAATGCCTTTTGGATCAAGACCATTTGTCGGTTCATCCAGAATAAGTAGACGCGGTCGCCCAAGCAGCGCTTGTGCAATACCGAGCCGTTGACGCATACCCAATGAGTACGTTCTGACTTTATCGTGAATCCGCTGATCCAGACGCACAATATCTACAACTTCCTGAATTCGTTCATTGTCCACACCTGGTTGCATGCGAGCGAAATGCTCCAGGTTCTCCCATCCTGTCAGATATGTATATACCTCCGGATTTTCAACAATGGAGCCTACATACTTCAAAGCACGCTCAGGGTCCCGATTCACATCATAACCACAGACTTTAATTTTTCCTTCTGTCGGTTTGATCAGATCCACCAGCATCCGTATCGTTGTTGTTTTTCCGGCACCATTGGGACCGAGAAATCCAAAGATTTCACCAGGTTTTACGTCAAATGTAACGTCCTTAATGATCCACTTGCGTCCGATCCGCTTCTTCAGATGCTGTACAGACAAGACGGAATCATACTGCTTCTCTGCCATTTAATTTCCGCTCCCTTCTGCCGGTGTATCTGCCTGGAATTCCTGTGTAATCCGAACTGCAATTTGCTCATAACCTTGTCCGTTGGGATGGAAATGATCTGACGAGAGATACTCCCCCAGATGATTTTCAAATAAATCGAATGTAGGGACAAGTGTCATCTTGTCCTCATTGTTCAAAATAGCCAGTGCGGCATCGTTCCATGCAGCAACTACTGCATTACCCGGCTTCTCTAGTTCCTTCACATCGCCAAATGGATTGTACAGCCCTATGTACGCAATCTGTGCATCGGGATTAATTTCTTTGACTTTCTTCAATATCTCTTGAAGGCGCTTCGACGTTTCCGGCAAAGCCGCTGCCAGCTGCTCTGCTGTTGGCGGATCTTCACCCTGTAGAACTTGTCCTCCCTGGAACAAATCATTTGCGCCGATCGAGAGCAAAATAAAATTGGACTGTTGTAAGACATAACGCACGCCTTGCTCATCGAGTTTTTCCAGTAAAGCATCTGTTCTCAAACCGTTTACACCCAGATTATTAAGAACCTGAACGTCATATCCTTTATCTTTAAGCAGGTTCCCTGCACGTCTCACAAAACCGAGTCCTTCATCATCCCCCGTACCTCTTGCCAGGGAATCGCCGATGACAGCCATCCGAATCTTCCTATCTTCCACTACAGCCGGTTCTCCTTCTTTATCCTTAGATGGAGCAGTTGCCTCTTGGCCTGTAGTTAACGCTGAATCTCCCTCGGGGAAAATCACGTCTTTTATGGCGTATCCAAATCCAAATAACAACAACAAGGTTGCCAAGATGGATACTGTACTGACGGTTCTCCAGATCCATGGTGCTGAATCAAGGCTTTTTTTCTTTTTCATCATCACATCTCCGCTCATGTACACCAATCCGGGTGCTTAATAATTTATAATGACTTTACATTAAGGCGTGTCTGAAAATCCGCTTCCTTCGGAGTTTTCAGACACGCCCTGATGATGCTATTCCTAAATAACATAAATGTTCTGTCGTTAATTTGCAAATTTTGGCGCTATATTCGCAGAATTCATTTTCCTTATGTCATTTTACGGAAAAAAGGTTATACCATACACAGATTTGAACTGTGTGCTGGCATAACCTTGTGGAAAAGAAATTCATACTTTCTTCATTATAAATCGATTATTTACCGATAAACTCTTGTGCCCAGTATCCGTTGTAGAAACCTACACCGATATGCGTAAAGTTTTTGCTCAGAATATTGGCACGGTGACCTTCACTATTCATCCAAGCTGTAACCACTTCCTGTGGTGTTTTTTGTCCTTGGGCAATGTTCTCACCTGCATAGCTGTAAGTTACTCCGAATTGTTTCATCATATCAAACGGAGAACCATACGTAGGTGACTGGTGATCAAAATAGTTGTTGTTGCTCATATCTTTTACTTTAGCAACAGCCACTTTGTCCAGAAGTGCATCTGAAGACAGAGCGTTCAGACCTGCTTTAGCACGCTCAGCGTTCACAAGTTTTACAACTTGAGTAGCAAAGTCGGATTGTGTGCTTTCGCTACCATTATTACTTGTATTGTTACCTGTATTACCTGTGTTTGAAGGATCTTTAGCCGGTGTAGTTTCCGGTTTTTCTTCTTGAGCTGGTTGTGTTGGTTTAGTCGGTTGCTCAGGCTTAGTTGTAGGTTCAGCAGGTTTTGTTGTTGGTTGAGTTGGTTTTGTTGTCGGCTCAGCAGGTTTCGTTGTTTGATCAGGCTGCGTAGCAGGCTTCTCTACAATTTGCCCCTCGGATACGGTGTATCCATTTTGTTTGAGCCATTTCTCAATATAAGCTTTCAAGCTGTCTGTACTTGTAATTTTGTACGTTGTGATAGTCTTATATGTTGAATCTGCAGCAGACGCGGAAGCAGGAAGCATTACCCCTACGGCCAGTACGGCTGTCAGACTACTCGTTACGACAGTTTTCATCCATTTCTTTTTCAAATTCATTCATCTCCTTAAGATTAGTTATTACAACTTTGTAATTAATACTCTAGCAGTATATCAATTCAACAGGAGATTGTGAACCTATAAAATATGGAAAAGTAACTTTTTTGTCATTTTTTAGAATGTTACAGATTTGTCTGAGGGCTTATCCCGTAAGGCTCTATCCCCGTTGACAAAAGCACAAAAAAAAGACATTCGGACTAAAAATGCTAGTCGAATGTCGCTTCACCATCTATTTATCATTCACCACACCAGAATGTGCAGATCAGGATATCATGAGAATTTCCATGCAATAGAAGAAACTTTTTTTATACTATAGAAGAACTTTACTGAACCGATAGCCTCTCTTCTGAAAACCAATGTGCTCATAAAAAGAGTACGTTGTTGAAGTCACTTCACGGTTAGCACCCGTGACAAACAGTTGTTTACCACCTTGCTGTCTGCCCCAATCTTCGGCACGAGCCATCAGACGACGGCCAATCCCACCACCACGATGTTCTTGACCTACAATCAGGGAAGTAATTTGTGCGGCAGGTTCTGGATAGGCATGACTTTGCACACATTGCAAGCCAATCACACCAATAATTTGTTCATCCACTTCGGCAACAAGCATGCATGCGTTTGGATTGGTTTCCAAACATTCAATGCGTTCTTTCATGACATTGGTTGTTGTCGGATAGCTGACCTCTCGCATCAGTCCCGTTACCGCTTCAGCATCTCGCAGCTCACACTCTCGGATCATCAGTACAGGGGCCTCAACATTATTGGACATGATTTACCTCCACTTTCAGCATATTAGCGGCTTTCACCGCTGTTTTACGAGCTTCTTCCACATCTTGGCCAGCACTTAAGGCTACAGCCATTCGGCGTCCTACTTTGGTCTCAGGTTTGCCAAATACACGAATCTGAGTACGAGGAATAGCCAGTGCTTCTTCTATCCCGCCTACAGTAAAGTCAGATGTTTCATCATTAGCCTTCAGCGTTGCTGAAGCTCCCGGTGTCAACAGATGTACACCTGTGACCGGAAAACCAAGAATTGCACGTACATGCAGCGCAAACTCGGAACTGTCTTGCGTCACCATTGTAACCATTCCTGTGTCATGTGGACGAGGCGATACCTCGCTGAACACAACACCATCCGGAGTCAGGAACAATTCCACTCCAAACAGTCCATAACCGCCAAGTTCATCCGTGACGGATTTGGCAATATGACAAGCCTGCTCCCATTGTTCAGGAGTCATTGCATGAGGTTGCCAGGATTCGACATAATCCCCATCCTTCTGAATGTGGCCGATCGGAGGACAGAATACGGTGCCAGATACAGACCTAACGGTAAGTAATGTAATCTCACTGTCAAATTGCACAAAGCTCTCCACGATAACACGAACAGATTTGCCACGTGCTCCCGAAAGAGCAATGTTCCAGCAATCCTCCACGTCGCCCGGTGTACGGCATACACTCTGCCCTTTGCCGGAAGAACTCATCAATGGTTTAATGACACAAGGTGTGCCAAGCTCACGTACGGCTTCCTGAAGTTGTTCCAGGTTGTCCGCAAAAAGGTAGTCAGCTGTCGGAAGTTTCAATTGTTCGGCTGCAAGCCGACGGATGCCTTCGCGATCCATCGTTAAACGTGCAGCTCGGGCAGTAGGTACTACACAAAATCCCTCTTCCTCAAGCTCCAGTAAAGCTTCTGTTGCAATAGCTTCAATCTCAGGTACGATGTAATGAGGTTTTTCTTTACGGATCAATTGTTTCAAAGCTTCGGCATCCAGCATGTCGATGCAGTAAGACCGGTGCGCGACCTGCATTGCAGGTGCGTTCTCATAACGATCAACAGCGATCGTCTCTACTCCCAGTCGTTGGGCCTCAATAACGACCTCTTTTCCCAATTCTCCACTGCCTAGTAGCAGCATTTTTTTGGCTTGAGCCGTAAAAGGAGCACCCCACATGTTCTTTCCAATCCTCCCAAAGAGAAATCTTCTATATCTGTCTCTCTATTTTCGGGGTTTTGGTTAAAGATTGCAAGAGTACTCCCTATTTTTCTTGTGAATTTTACAAGATTTTTTGTGTTTTTTCGATCAAATTTTACAATTACCGCTTACAGATTCGATACTCCTTCCATTCCTCCCAAAATTAAGGAAATGTTAAAAGATCAGACTTTAATACTCCAACGAATCGAAATACGCAAACAAATCCCAAGTTTAAAGACTTGGAATTTGTCGATTTTTTTCTCTGAAGATTTCATTATGGGAAGAAACATAAGCCATCTGGGGTGCGTCTGGCGTCATATATTGTTTCGCACTATTAACTGCCACGATCGCATCATTGAAGGCACCTGCAATGAGTCTAACTTTGCTCTCGTGGGTCGCACAGTCCCCTGCTGCAAAAACACCCGGAAGACTCGTCTGTGCATGGTGGCTCATTAGAACCATTCCATCGTCCATTTCTAAGCCACAACTGGCAAGATCACTTAAATTGCTTTTATATCCATGACTAATGACGACTTCATCCACTTCCAACACTACATTGTCCTGACTTTTCATATGCGTGATCACAACCTGCTGGATTCGATTTCCATTATTATGAAGCTGCGTGATGCTGTATGGTGTTCTCACATCCGTTATATTGTTCATCTCACTGACGTTTCGTTCCATCGCGCGGAACTCATTATTCCGGTGGATTACAACTACACTGCGAGCAAGTTGAGCAAGTTCAATTGCCCAGTCTACAGCACTGTTGCCTCCACCCGAAATGAGTACACGCTTCCCAGCGAAATGTTCTGGATTTTGCACGGTGTAATGAAGGTTCTCTTGCTCATATTCAATCGGCTCCTGAAGCTCCAGCTTCTGAATCTCTGCGATACCGCGGCCTACTGCAACAATGATCGTGCGCGTATGGTGTATCTCCCCTTCAGCGGTATATATACTCCATATTCCGTTATCCAGTCGGGAAAACCTTTCTACCTGGCAATTCAATACAACCGTTGGATTAAACGTATTTGCTTGCTGAACAAGCCATTCGATCAACTTCGAACATTTCATAGGTGGCAGGCCACCAACATCCCAAATTGTTTTTTCCGCATAGGTATGCAGAAAACCACCAAGTTGGTCCTTCCCTTCAATGATTTTGACTTTCATATCACGCATCCCTGCATAAAAAGCCGCATACATGCCAGCAGGGCCGCCTCCAATGATGGTTACATCATAGATATCTTCTTCATTCATTTTAAACACACCTTGTTTATTTAGTTATGAATTCGAGATACAAGTAACATTCCCAGTTTGTTTTATTTGTTTTTTGCTTCAAAAGCAGCAACAATATCATCAATGACATATTCATCGGCAAGTGGAGACATTCCCAGATTGAACCATTCCTTGCCACCCACCATGTAGACGTGGTCCTGCTTGACTGCTTTCAGATTTTTCCATAACGATGAAGATAACATTTCTTCAAATTTCTTTTTAATTTCCGGATTAGTCTCATCATCCAGCTGTACGATCAGATGATCTGCGTCGTATTCAGGCAGTACTTCCAAGGATACGGACATGGCCGTTTGATCTTTCGGGAAATTAGGAAGTGGATTCATTCCCAATCGTTTGTGGACAAAGTTTCCTCGGTCAAGATTCTCCCCATGAAGTACGATTTCTTTTTCCATCACTCTAATGTAGAGAACAGTCTCCTCACCAATCAGCTTATCCAATTTGGCAGCAGCTACCTTCTCCTTATCCACCAAATCATGGATCACCTTTTCTGCCTGTTCTTCTTTGTCCAAAACTTTGGCCATATCCCGCAGTTCATCGCGCCAATCATCACGCTGTGGCAAAAGTACGGTAGGTGCAATCAGAGTAAGCTGATCATAGTCCTTTTTGGACCACCAGTCAGGAGCGATAATTAAATCCGGAGCTGCCTCCATGAGGGCTTCAAAGTTAGGCGTTCTTCCTATTCCCATTTTCATCGTGTTTGCAAATGGCTCTTGCAAGTAAGAAGGAAAATCCTCATGGTAGTTCTGTACAGCAATGGGTACGATGCCAAGTGAATATAAAAATTCTGGATATACAACGGACAAACCAACTATTTTTTGTGGGTTCACCGGAATTTCAACTTCTCCCATTTCCATGTTCACTTTTTTCACCTGACTGGCTTCTGTTGTTGAAGAATTGGCGGAACCCGCTTCTTGTCCCTTGCTCGAGGATGCTTCTTTGCCTGCTGCACCACAAGCCGAAATAACGAGCATCAACATCATTGTGCATATTACGGTTATCCTTCTGAATCTCATTCTGTATGTACCCCCTATAGGTCATTAATATATGACAATGTCTAATCAATAATAATTATCATTATCACTACGATATAGGAGTAGTATAATAAAATATGTTCAGGCATGATATTGACTATTCAGACTTTTTGCTATGGACGATCTTGCCATAACTTTAATATTTCATCCAACATAAGCTCATGGGTAAACGCAGTGTAGTCCAGCAGGACGCTCGACAACAGGATATCCATTCTGCCATCCTGTACTGCTAACAACTCAAGCCATTCTTCAGACTTACGCACAGCAGACCATGTCTGCCTGGATGTCTCATCATCACCCACAATCAGTAATATTCTTTCAACGTTGAGAACAGATAGTTCCTTAATGGTCGCTGTTCCCCGTTCCCAATAAGTCTCAACTCCTTCGGGACCCTCCATTTGCATATCAACGTAAAAAACGGAAGCAATGCTCCTTGGGCCTAACATCTGCAACGCTTCACCATGAACTTTGAGTACGACTAATCTGTCTTTTCGTATGAAATCCGCAAGCTGATTCTTTATGATCGTTGCTTTCTCTTCATATCTTTGAAGCCATACCTCTGCAATATCCGACCTGTCCAAAAAACTTGCAACATATCTCAAATGTTCTCTCCAATCGCCTTTTCCCCACGGGAGGTCACACACTGGAGCAATAGATTGTAGCTGACTTTGCAGAGACTCAGACTCCGTCCCAATCGTAATAATATAATCAGGTTTAACTAATCGAAGCTGTTCCAGCCAGGTGGTCTCACTCTCTGCGAGTGGCATAACTTTGTCCGTTTCATATTTACGTCTATAATAGTATGTCCACGGATGACTTGCCGGCGCGGCACATGGAATGATCTGCAAAGCAAGCAGTATACCAATGCTCAAAGAATGAAGTGCAGCAATTTTTTGTTTGCTATTACGTATAAACGCTGCTGGTGGAATGCCAGAGATTTGTTTGAATTTACGCCGGAAATACGTCTCATCCTGATAACCCACGTACGATGCCACATCCTTGAGTCGATAACTGTGATCATTTCTCATTAAGATCTGGGCTTGTTTGATTCGATATAGCGTTAAATAGTCCACAGGACTGTAACCATACCTTTTCTTGAATAAACGCATGAAATGTCGAGGGCTCATTCGTGCCACATTTGCTAATTCCTCAATGGTTAATCTCTTCGAATAATTCTGCTCCATGTAGCCTTTGACATGTTCAATTGGTGAAACGAGATCCGTCTTTTCGGCACAGGCCACGTCATAAAACAAGGTATACAATAGTTCCTGAAAACGAATCTGACCATAGTACCTTTGCAAACCATCCTTCTTCAACGTGTGGTGGTAAATCATCTGACAGATCACGCCAACAGCAACGGGCGAAGATGAGCTGACCCCGCCATTCACTTCATTACGTAAAAGTTGCTTCATCATATCAAGGGCTGTTCCACCCTCCTGCTCCAGTGCGTACATGACATCAAAACTCATGTGATACACGCCTCGTTCATCCAACGAATGCACATTTGCCTCAACCAGTTGCCCCGGGAAGCCTACATACAGTCCGCCCGCCTTCAATTCGATGAAACTGCCATCGATCTTTAACCACCCTTGTCCACTGGCTACAAATAATAACATGTATGTTTCAATGAAGTGTTTCCTCAGAAGCCACTCCGTCGCAGGGTCACTCGTATAGTTCACGTGAAGGAGCCTAAAATTCATATGATCCAGGTGATCCAAATGCTTTGAATTTATTTCGTTGTTGTCCATCTGCATTGATCTCCCTCCAGCCATGAACGATTGTATTGATTTCATTCTTCAAAAATATAACATACCACACTAATGAAAAAAAAAAACACTCCGGCTATCCTCTAACCTGTCTTCAATGAATAAGATACACTTATTATTGAAAGATCAGGCTAAAGAACGCCAGAATGTTATAAGTTCATATGTGTTCAGACGCTTCACAGGCGTCCGAAGGTTTCATCACAAAAATCTGTATTGAGCTTCTATTAATCCATTATACACGCCTTGTTTTTGGATAAGCTGCTCATGGTTACCCTCTTCTTTAATTTCACCATGATCCAGGACGATAATGTTATCTGCATTCCGGAT
The DNA here is from genome assembly GCF_037976585.1 of Paenibacillus sp. FSL k6-2145. Lineage (NCBI taxonomy): Bacteria > Bacillati > Bacillota > Bacilli > Caryophanales > Paenibacillaceae > Paenibacillus > Paenibacillus sp. FSL k6-2145. The sequence continues at coordinate 6,516,897 of NZ_CP150267.1, forward strand.
GGTTGAGAGACGGTGAGCGACCATAAAGGACGTTCTTCCCTGCAACAGCACCTTCAATGCTTCCTGGATTTTAAGCTCTGTCTCCGTATCAATGCTGGCTGTAGCTTCATCCAGAATCAGTATGCGTGGATCAGCAAGCAGCGCACGGGCAAAGGATAACAATTGTCGCTGTCCCATGGATAATACGTTCCCGCGTTCCTCTACTTCGGTATCATATCCGCCAGGCAGCTTCATGATGAACTCATGTGCATTGACTGCTTTGGCTGCGTCCTCCACCTCTTCATTCGTTGCATCCAGTCGTCCAAATCGGATATTGTCACGAATCGTACCCGAGAAGATGAAGGTATCCTGTAATACAATGCTGATCTGGCTGCGTAAACTCTCTACCGTTACATCCCGCACATCCTGTCCGTCAATGGTGAGACGTCCGCCAGATATATCATAGAAACGACTGATCAGATTAATGATCGTACTTTTACCTGAGCCCGTATGACCAACAAGTGCAATCGATTGTCCCGCAGCCGCCGAGAAGCTGATACCTTTGAGCGCCTGTCTGCCCTTCTCGTATTCGAACACAACATTTTCGAATGCGATATCTCCTTTAATAGAAGGAAGTGGCTTGGCACCTGGTTTATCTGCAATACTTGGTTTTTCATCCATGAATTCGAAGATACGCTCCGATGATGCCATCGCAACCAGCAACTGATTGTACATCTGTCCCAGACGGTTGATTGGGTCCCAGAAGTTGCCGACATAGTTGGCAAAAGCAACAAGTAATCCCACAGTCAATTGACCTTCCTGAATCAGATAAGCACCAAACCAGAAAAGGATTAATGTACCGAATCCGCCGGTAATCTCAATCAGCGGTCCAAAGCCCTGGTTCATCGCTGATGCTCTATCCCATGACTTTTTGCTGGACAGGTTCATGTTGTCAAAGTATTTCATGTTCTCTTTTTCCTGGGTATAGGCCTGAGTCACTCGAATTCCTTGAATGGATTCATTCAAGTGGGAGTTAATCCGAGAGTTCTTCATGCGCACATCCTGCCAAGCACGACGGATCAGCACCCGCAGTTTGGTCGAGATGATAAACATGATTGGCACCGTAATGATTACGGCAAGGCCCAGTTTCCAGTTAATCAACAGCAAGATCACAATGATCCCGAGCAGCTGTACGCAGTCGATCATGACGTTAACTGCACCGTTCGTGAATAGATCCTGAAGGGAGTTAATATCATTCGTAACACGTACCAGTACGGAACCTGCCGGCCTTTTGTCAAAAAAGTTAAAGGACAGCTTCTGGATATGCTTGAACAGATCCGAGCGAAGATCATAAATAACGCGCTGTCCGATAATGTTTGTCAGTTTGATCCGGTACGTATTGGCAGCCCATTGAATGAGATACAACACAAATATGGAGCCTGCGATAAGATACAGCATAGTCATGCTTGGCAACCCCGTTGCCGGTGCGATGGCACGGTCAATCGCCAGACTGATGAGAAAAGGTACGGACAATTTCGTAATGGTACCCAAAATCATCATTAGAATAACAAGTGGTAACAGTTGTTTCGCATAAGGTTTCATGTATGCAAATAAACGTCCGAACTCTTTCCAGTTAAACGGTTTTTCAATAATTTCATCATCCTGATACACAAATCGTTCATTCAGTTTCTTCTCAGAGGCCCCTTTGGCCTCGCGCCTGTCTGCTATCGTTTCGGCACTCATGAATTCACCTGCTCCCCAGCCTCCCGCTTACCGCGGGCAATATAATCTGCATATTGAATTTTATAAACATCCTGATATGGTCCAGGCACTTCAATGAGTTCGGTATGTTTGCCACGTTGTACCACGCGACCTTCATCGAGCACCAGAATCTCATCTGCATGTCGTAGTGAAGAAATACGGTGTGCAATAATAAATGTCGTTCTGCCGCGCATAACTTCCTGGAAACCGGATTGAATCTCGTGTTCTGTCTCCATGTCCACGGCGCTTGTTGCGTCATCAAGTACCAGAATTTTCGGATTTTTCAGCAAAGCCCTTGCGATCGCAATCCGCTGTTTCTGTCCACCCGATAAACCCATACCGCGCTCACCAACCACCGTGTCATATCCGTCCGGGAATTCCATAATGAAGTCATGAGCCTTGGCCAGCTTGGCTGCACGGATAATCTCATCCATGGTGACGTTCTTAAGTCCGTAGGAAATATTATTACGAATGCTGGATGAGAACAGGAATGTTTCCTGGAAAACAGAAGCGATCTGACTCCGCAAACTGCGAATGCCTATATCTTTGATGTTTTTGCCATCCAGCTTGATCGTACCCGAGTTGACGTTATATGCACGCATCAGAAGCTGAATGATGGTTGATTTACCTGACCCTGTCCCCCCGAGGAAACCGATTACAGAACCGGGTGCAGCATCAAAATTAATATCGGTTACCGCTGGCATCTTGTTGCCGTAGGCAAAGGTAACGGATTCAAATGTCACATGGCCGTTCACCTGGTCTGCCTCCACAATGACCGGATCTTGCGTTTCTTCCACGTCCACTGGCGTATTGAGCAGTTCGAGCACCCGTTCACCTGAAGCTTTGGATTGCGTATAATTGTTGATATGGAACCCAAGGTTCCACATTGGACCGATTATGTACCAGATCAAACTGAAAAAGGCAACGAGTTCACCGAGTGTCAGCGTCTTCTGTATAACCATTCTTCCACCAATCACCAGCAACAGCACGATACTCACCGAAGCAAGAATCTCCATGATCGGAAAATAACGACTCCACAATGTTGCAGCATGAATCTGATTTGTCTTGTAACGTTCATTACGTGTAGAGAATTTCTCCACTTCATAAGGCTCACGTGCAAAGGATTTTACCGTACGTACGCCAGTGATATTCTCCTGTACCGCTGTTGTCAGTGAACTGAGCGCCAGCCGCATCTCCTGAAACGCAGGGTGAATTTTGGATTCGAATCTCAGCGCAACGAAGGCAAGTAATGGGATGCATATGAGTGTGAACAGTGTAAGCTGCCAACTCATGGTCATCATCATGATTGCGCCGAATACGACCATCAAAACCATGTTGAGAATCTGGGCGAAACCAAATCCGATAAAGTTACGGATGGCTTCCAAATCTCCCGTGAGGCGGGACATCAGATCACCTGTCTTGGCCGTATCATAATAACGGAAGGATAAAAATTGAAGCTTTTCATAACATGCGTTACGAAGTCTGTACGCCAGGAAGTTACCCAAGCGTCCTCCAAAAAAGCCATGTAAAAACTGCATTCCCGCTTTCAAAATAACTACACCTAACACTGTCAAGGCAATTATGGGAACGTCTTCAAAAGTTCGCGGAACAATGATGTCATCAATCAGTATCCTCAGCATGTACGGATACACCAACCCAAGTGCGGTCGCTAAGGCGAGGAACAAGATTGATACAAATAAATACGTTCGCTTTTCCCAAAAAAAGATTTGCAGTTGCCTAAGAACATCCATGTTTCTCCTCCTCTTATGTCGTTCAAAAATACTATGAACATTTATGAAGTTTATCACCGTACCCCATTCGCGGCAAAGCGAATAACAGACCATATTCTGCCTGCTTTCAGCTTATTGACGCATTAACGGAGGTAAATACCCACCTTTCAATCAAATGTTTGAATATTCTCTTTATTTCAGGTTGTTCGTACCAAAAAAAGGCTCCCTATATGCCTTTTCGGCAGGGGCCTTTTTGGGTTGGTTTTCGCAACATTTTCAATGTGTTGCTGTATCATTCATTTTGTTTTACAAAGACTTCCAGAGAATACGTGTTATGCCGTGATTCTAACTTCGTTCAATCTGTTCTAGTTGGTTAGACAAGCTGGTCCATTGCTCCGCCGGAATTCCGCTCTCCAGTGTATCTTGAATTCCACTCACCGCCTCGTCCAGACGTTCTTCCAACTGACGGGATTGGTGTTGCAATGATTGACAAATCTGGTTGTCATAAAACTGAATCAGTTTGTCTTGCGCAGCAGGAAGAACTTCAATGATCATCTGTTTGAGGACAGGATCAAGTGCCTCTTGTAATCGCTGACGTCCATCTCCTTCGAAGAACTGTTTCGGATTGCGGAAATAATTCAAATAGCTTTTCCATCCAGACGGTTCTTCCAGACGAACTTCTTCAAGCACAGGTGTACTCCAGCGTTCGTTCAGTGGCAGTGACACATCCACGCCCCCTGATAACTGTCTCACCTCATCTATACAATCCGTAACTTGCTTCATCAGCCAGGTCTGACCTGCCTGTTCAAGTCTGAGGGTGGTAGCAAGGAGTTCCTGCTCCAGTTCAATGGCAATCATGCGTAACAGTTCACGTCCACAGGCTGCAAAAGCCGTCTTCAGATTGCCCCGATCCTCCCGAAGTACGGATGGATGGAATGCTTCTGCCATGAATAAACCAAGGCGATAGGCAAGTCGCTGCCGCACATGGAAGAGTAATTCTGCTGTTTCCTGTGACAATTCTTCCTTCATGGATCGCTCTGCAAGTAGCTGTATGCGCTGGCGTGACTGTCCCTGAATGGTCTCCAGTTCATCCCGCCGCTGCTGCAAAGCTTCCTCCCCTTGAGCCGCATCCTCCGCACGCTTCTTCAGCCGCTGAATGACACGTCCCATCTCTTCGGAAGCGCCACCTACGGCAAGATCGGCTAATTCTCTGCCCGCAAATTGGTTGAACTCTTCCTCAAAACGGATAAAACCGGATTGCTCCAGCAGCTTCGAATCACCTGCCATCTTGCCTTCCATCGCCAGTATACTGGATACCGGGAAGAGTCGTGGTGCCCGAATTCCATTACTGCGCAATTGGGTGCTCACATGATCGAGAACCTGCTCCAGCTCTTCCTCAGAGGAAGACAGGTCACTGGCATTGACAACAAAGAACATCTGATCCATGGCAGAACTATCTTTGACACGTCCCAACTGGTTCAGGAACTGGCGATCACCTTGTGAGAAAGCATGGTTGTAATACGTTACAAAAATGAGGGCATCCGCATTCTTCATATAATTGAAGGTTACACCCGTATGACGAGCATTCACGGAGTCCGCTCCTGGTGTGTCCACCAATACAATGCCTTGTTCAGTCACATCGCAACTGTAATACAGATCGATACTGTCTACAAAACAGGACTTCTTCTCGTTTGCGACAAAGTTACGATAACCGTCCAGATCCACCAGCACATCCTGCCCTAGCTGGTCCGCTGTTTCTTCCCAACCAGCTGCCGCTGCCTGCAAAAAGCTGTAATGCGGGCGCCCCGCCGGATGTACATCCTGTGGCGATAGGGAACGTACTCGCTTCTGCCACTCTGCTCCAGGCTCACCCAGTCCGAGCAATCGGAAGGAATAGGCGAGATCTTTCTGGAAAGCGTCACGGGTCTTCATACGGACCCGGGCTGTACCATGCTCCGCGCCCCCGGCAGGAGCCATAATCCGGTTAATCGCCGCTGTTGTTGGATGCGGCGAGACGGGTAGTACAGCTTCGCCCAGCAACGCGTTGGCGAAGGAGGATTTGCCGGCGCTGAATGCTCCGAACAGCGCCAGAGTGAACGTGCCGCCCGCAAGCGAAGCCGCGCGTGCACGCAGATCCCGTACCGCCGACCCCATGGCGGGGTACGGCTCCACCAGCGCAGCAGCGGCTTCAAGCCGTGCCGCTGCTGCGTCCAGGCGTCGGCGGCGTTCAGCACCAGCCGCCGCCGATGGCCCAGGCACTGCCGCTGCGGCTGCGCGCTGCGGCGGCGGTGCCTCTGGCGTCTGTGGCTGCGCAGCCACAGACGTTGACGTGCCCGCATGCGAACCGGGAGTTTCGCCCGGTTCAGGCACCGCGGGCACGTGCGGGCCCTTCACCTCCGGCAATAGCCCGGAGGGGAGGGGGCCCGCATCGGGCAGCAGGCTGCGCAGCCCTGCTGCCTCTGCGGCGGCGCTGCGCTGGAGCGCCGTGTAGCGCGCCGCCGCCACGGATTGCGCCAGCAGCGCTGCGCGGCTGGCGTCCAGCGCCTGGAGCGCGGCTTCGCCTCGCGCGCCCAGCGCCTCCAGCATGCGGTCGGCCAGCATCATGGCCGACTTGCGATAGCGGGCCTCAATCTCGCCCCGCACATCTTTACTGAACTGAATCACATACTCTGGAGATACCTCTGCACTCGCACTACGTTTCATCTCCAATAGTGCTTCATCTACAGCAGGCAGCTCCGTATTAAGCGCTTGCTCCCACTCCGCTCCCCATAGCTGATGGGATTCACCCAGCTGTCTAAGCATCGTACGAATATGTACCTCAACTTGTCCGGAAGCCTGATCCTGTAACAGTCTTACCAGCTCAGAAACACGGCGTTGTTTCTCCTGCTCGGTTTTGCCACCTGAGAACAATAAACCTACCCTGAAGCCCGGTTTGCGGCTCTCCAAATAGGCAGCAGCAGACGTACGAATATCCGCAGGAGTAAGATTTGCATTCGCCAGAAGAGGTTCCAGCTCTGCCCGGAATTTCTCACGCACTCGCGAAGGCCCGGTACGAATGTCTGCTGCTTGTTGATCAAGAAGCTCCAGCTCTCGTTCCAAGCGTTCAATTCCTTCCTTGCCACCAATCTCATCCAGCAGGGAATTCTCTTCGTCTTCACGTTTCTCCGCTTCTCGTGTCAGATGTTGCTCCGTTACATGACTGGCCGAACTTGCCAAACTGTGCGTAATTAACGCTTCCTTCTCTTGCATCATATGTCCAATGAGTTCCGGAAGCACATCCCACTGGTTGTAGCGATGCTGCTTGTCGCGGAGGGAAGTAAACAACAGTCCGTCATATCTGACTTCCCAGGCCGCAAATATAGCTTCGACACCTTCGGTATATTGGTCAAAAGAGAGCTCACGCTCCCGATGCTTGTCGATCTGGTTCACGATCAAAAACAACGGTTTGCCCCAATCCGACAGACTCTTGGCAAATGAAAGGTTTGTCTCGGACTGAACATGATTATAGTCCATGACATAGAAGACCACATCGGCCAGATGAAGCGCGGAATGGGTTGCGAGACTATGTCCGCGATCTGTTGAATCCACACCTGGTGTATCCAGCAGGACAGCATCATCTTTCAGCAAAGGAATATCATCCCACACCTCAATCGAGCTGTACGCTCCACCATTTTTGCAATACGCCTCCAGTTCCTCTGGAGAAACTTCAAGTGTTCCTGCTCCATTGTCAGCGCTTACGTTTGGAGTAGTATAAATAAGCGCTCTTGGCTTACCATTACGTATGGATACCACATTTGCACTTGTTGGCACGGGACTTGAAGGCAACACCCGCTTACCGCATAAACTGTTGATGAGACTCGATTTGCCTGCAGAGAAATGACCACAGAACGCAATCGTCAGATGTTTCATTTCCGCCTTGCTGATTAAATCCGTTAAAGCCTGTACAGCCGTATGGTCCCCTGTCTGCTCCATCGCTTCACGCAGCGGAAGCAGAGGTTTGGCCATTTCTTTTGGGTAATCTGTTCTGGACATGACTGGCCTTCCCCCTGGCTCCTCTAATTTGACATCCGTTTCGACGTCTATCTCTTTTACAACATTTATTTTAACATTATCAAGTTTGAATTTGAACGGTTGGAATTGAATATACATAAATGAACGTATAAATCTATAATCTAAAAAAAATAAAACCGAACAAGTCGGTTTTATCTGTAATACGTTTTATACTCGGTATTTAGCAAATGCTTACGCCAAGTGTCTGTTGCATGAATGCGATGCGATCATCTTAACCACAACGATCCTCATGACATTAATACAACAGAACCCATAGTGTAATCACTTCTTATGAAACTGCGTTCTCCATGGAAGGCAGCAAGATTTCAAATACTTGTCCATGTTGCAGAATTGTAATGTCTCTGCCTTTGTCTCTCATAACAACAACTTCTGGTTTAACGGACATACGCTCCAGATAATGTTCAGGCACGTCGCCAGAGTGGCTTACTGTGATGCCTTCTACTTCTTTTTCTTCATTTTCAGCCATTTCCTGTTCAACGATTTGTTCAAAGATATCGGAGAAGGCCTCAAAATTGTCAGTGTACACGGAAATGCATTTCATGATTATTCATCCTTTTCTGCTCATTAATTTATTTTTCGTTTTCGGGTGGTGACACGTTCCTTATCTTTCCTGATTTGGGACGTTTTCATGCGTTTTTTCCCTTCCCTGCATATGTCCAGCAATGGACAGATATGACACGCAGGGTTCTGTGCCTTGCAATGGTAGCGTCCAAAAAATATAAACCGGTGGTGAGTTAAAGTCCACTCGTCCCGGGGTACGCGCTTCATTAGTTTCTTTTCGACTTCAAGTACGGAGTCATCCCAACCTGCAAGCGCCAGCCGCTTGGATACACGTTCAACATGAGTATCTACCGCAATTGCCGGTACTCCAAACGCATTGGAAACAACTACATTCGCGGTTTTCCGCCCGACACCTGGTAGCGTCACAAGCTGATCATGTTCCTGCGGTACATCACCGCCATACTGCTCTATTAAAATTCGGCACATGTTCTGAATATGCTTGGCCTTGTTCCGGTACAAACCGATTCGCCGAATATCCTGTTCCAACTCTTCGAGAGGAACCGCCAGATAATCTGCTGGGCTTCTGTACTTCTGGAACAAATCTGCGGTTACCTTGTTCACCGTTTCATCGGTGCACTGGGCAGACAAAAGGACAGCTACCGTCAATTCAAATGCATTGCTGTGATTTAATTCGCAATGTGCATCAGGAAACATTGCTTCCATAGTTTCGAGTATATGTCTAACTGTCGCTGCATTCATGAAGAGCTACCTCCCACAAAATGACTCCACGCTGCGGAGCCTTACTTCGAAGCTTCATCCGAGTACTTTGCGGGGACCTCAAAAAGCTTGCAAAAAAAACGTCTTGATGCGGGAAAGATCCCGTATCAAGACGGTCATTCTTTTGATCCTCGAAAAGAAACGATTACTGTTTTTGAATCTCCAGAATAACATTGTTCAGGAGATACAATACAATATTATCATTATCTCTGAGAGATTGCACGCTTAAAGTATTGTCACCCTGGTGAACAAATACACTTGATCCGAGTGCAAAACGATAGTTCGTGTCTGCTGTCGTTTCCCGTTTAACCAAAATCTGGTTACCAACGCCATCATAAGACCAGAATTGTTTGCTCATGACAGTTAATACTCTGAAGCGTGTGGAATTATCCGTATCTTTTGTCATTTCCACACGATCTCCGACCGTAAGACTAGTCAATGAAGTTAATGTGGAGCCAGATTTTACGACTTTAACAGAACCGCTAACAGGTACGGTTTCAGTCTGGCCGTTATTAAACTGCTTGAGCGTTACAGATGAAGCATCCACCGCTGTAACTTCAGCCAGCGTACGCTTCACGACTTGAACCGCTTTTGGCGTAGCTCCTTCAAACGTTACATTAATCAGGTTGCCTGCTGTCAGTTGTGAAGGCGTGATCGTCTGACCACTCTCTCCTGTCAGTACCGCTTGATCCACGTAGAACTGACTTGTCAGCAGATCGGATTTTACTCGAATACGACTATTTGCTTCCAAGGCAACCACTTCGAATTGAGCCACAGTGTTCAGTGCAACCTTCTGCACTACATCCTGATTTGCTCCAAGCGTTACGGTCACTTTGTCACCAATCTTCAAATCTCCCAGACTTGCGCCCGATTTGTTATAGATCTCAACCGTAGGTAAGGTAGTATAAGGCACTGTAATCGTCTGATTACCAGACAACAAACTGATTTTTCTACCCGATGTGTCAATGTTGCTGATCGTACCTTCGTACTTGTAAATCACTTTAACGGACAACGCACGTGTTCCCACATAGGTCAGATCCAATTTGCGACCATCATTTAAAATCGACTCCAGACCAGCGAGTGTAGGTTTGGTCGTATTGTAGTCCAGTTTGGTTTTTTCGTCCAATGTAAATACAAACGGTTTTTTGTTGTTGTCCAGTACGGTAAGTACCTTTGTTTTGCTGTTGTAAGATACAACCGTTACCCCGTTCATAGGTTCCATTTGACGTCCAATCACCTGAATACGCGTAACCTGATCGTCAGCGTTTAATGACAACTCAACCTGATCCCCGTTCGTTGCATCTGTGATGAGATCATTCAACGTTGCATCCTGAATGCCATTAATGATGACTTCCGGCTTTTCAATCAGCAATTTCGCCTCAAGGGAACCCCCTTCACGTTTGAACGTTAACGTGGACTGGTTGCCACCGATCTCAACCAATGTTCCGCGCACAGATTGCTCCACACCTTGAGACAATGTGATAGTTTGCAAAACACTGTCCTTTACGGTGTATTTCACGGCACTGCCGGCTTTGAGATCAGCCACTGACATGATACGGTTTTGATATGTGATAAGCAGATTGTCATTGTACGCAAACTGTTCTGTAGCACCCGCTGTATTGACAAGTTTAATCGTTTTGCCAGAAGTGGATACTTCAGCAATTACGCCATTGTCACTCTTGTTAACAATGCCGGATTTCACACGAATAGCGACTGTTTTTTTGTCAGCCGAGAACGTCTCACGCTGTACTTCGATGATGCTATCTGCCGTAATATCGGACAGTTTGATTGCATTACCATTCTGATCGATGAATGCAGTTGCCTCATCATAACTGTACGTTTCGTAATTCTCGCCCACAAAGATACCTATTTTATTACCAGACAATGAACGTGCAAATGTACCTTCAACACTTTCCACCTGCGGTGTAGCATCAACAACTTCCACATAGGAAGCCCCACCTGCCGAACCTACAACCATAACTTTCGTATATAGCTTCACATCTGTGGCGGAAGCACGAGTTTCACTGTCTTTCGTAAAGTAAGGCGTACTGCTGTTCACTGCGAAGTTAACGGCTTTGCCGTCCACAACCAGCGTGATCTGCCCATCTTTCAATCCTGTCACATAACCCGTGGATGTGTTCGGGTACGTTGTATCCGTTAACGATTCACCACGACTGAAGAAGGTAGCCAGTTGAGCACGGGTTACGGAACCGGTTGGATTGAATTTGTTGCCTTCCACACCTTTGGCCAGATCCAGGCTAACAGCCAGATTGACATAACCTTTACCACTTTCGGAAATACTTGCATTATCAGCAAATCCGGTAGATTGATTATTTTGTGCCTTCGCTTCAGCATCCTTGTCCAATGAACGGATTAACAATTTCGTAATCCATTCCCGTGAAGCCGGCTTTTGACCCCAGGAGGTCTTGGATACATCCACCGATGATTCTTCCGTTTTGTCAATTAGTCCCAGTTGAAGTGCCAGCGCGACATATGGCTTGAAATAATTTCCCACTTCCATGTTTGTCGGTAATGCCGCAGCCGTGTCGGTATTCAACTGCCCCTCTTGATTCATAAAACGGATTGCCATCGTTACAGCTTCTTGCTGTGTTACCGCGTCTCCTGGACGGAACAGGCCGTTGTTACCGAGAAGAATACCTTGATATGCCAGTTTGTACACATGTTTCTCAGCCCAGTATCCGACCTTGATGTCACTGAACAAACCAGTTGGTGCAGCCGTATTTGTTATTGCAGCAGTCTGACCCTGCCCCGTTTCTGTTGATTCTGCTGCCATGGCAGCTCCGCCGGCGCTAAGGGCCATCATGCCTGCAAGCACGGCTGATACTACTTTTTTAGAGTGTGATGGATTGTTATATTTAAAAGTCACCTATGATTCCCCTCTCTCATGTAAAACGACCCATATTCCGTGGATTCACGGTACAACAGCATGCTGTACAGCCTATTCGGATCTTGTCATTGGATGTTCAAGATCCACATGGCCCATCAGACTCTCAGTCTGCTGACCATCCACCAGTAAATCAAGTGATTTTACTTCATCAAACTGGAAGAACGTTTGTTTTAGAGCATCCAGCGCATAAGATTCTCCACCTGCTCCAAGACGTGCCGTATCTGGCATATGAATATCCAGCGTAAGAGCTCCATCCTTGAACTGAACAGACTTTAATTCAATTTCTTTAGACCACAGCGGAACCAGTTTAGCGTCTTTGCTCTGTTGCAGTGATTCAAAGGCAGCTTTATATTTGGCATCATCCGATGCGTATGAAATCTCTGCCGAAGCTTTGTGCAACTCCAGTTCTTCTTCATCCGTATAGAATACAGTGATCGTTTTCTTTTCATTACTTTCGGAAGTTGCCGGCTTCTCCGTAGACGTTTCGCTTGGCGGAGTAGTTGTAGTCGCTTCCTCTGAGCTGCCTTCCTCCGTGGATTCTGTAGGCGTTGTATTCTCTTCAGGCTCAGCAGTTACCGGTTCGGTAATTGTTTCACCTTCAACCTCGGTTACATTGTTTTCAGTTCCTGCGCCTTGCGTCTGATTCGGAGCAGCTGTTGGCTTGCTTCCACATCCAGCAGCAACTGCCATAACCGTTACCAGCAAGGCTGCAATCCATATTTTCTTGTTCATTCTAACTCCGCCTCCTCAACATAAGGGCTTGTCCCTTATTTAATTCCCAGATACTCCTTGATTCCTGCAACAATCCCTTTGGCAACACTGTTCTGGAAACTCTCAGTGAACAGGGCTGCTTCGTCGCTCTTATTGCTAAGGAATCCACCTTCCAGCAGAACTGCTGGCATTGTCGTTTCACGGGTCACATGGAGACTTGCCGTTTTCACTCCACGATCCTTCAGTCCGGAAGACTGTAAAAGATACTTGTGCATCACTGTAGCAAGTGCTTTGCTGTTGGAGCGTGTATAAAATGTCTCTACACCGTTCGCAGCAGCAGGGCCACTGTTAGCATGAATGGAGATGAAGATATCCGCTTTTATGTCTTGTGCAATCTTCACACGTTCTTTTAATGCCAAAAATGTATCATCGCTGCGCGTTAACACAACGTCAATTTTGGATTCTTTTTTCAACAAGGCTTCCACTTTCAGAGCCATTGCCAGATTGAAGTCTTTTTCACGTTTACCAGTTACACCGATTGCCCCAGGATCATGATCTCCGTGACCTGCATCGATAACGACAACTTTTTTGCCATTATTACCAACCGGAGGAGCAGGTGTACCACTTTGATTGTCGAGGTTAATCATAACCAGTCCGGAATCATTTTGCACACTGTACCCTTTTGAACTGGACAGATCTATTACAAAACGAATTGTAGATGGACTGTTGCTGTATAACGAGTAACGAATCTTCGACACATCCGGATAGCCGCTAACGACGAGTTGTCCATTCTGGTTGCTGTCTAGAGCCTGTCCTTCACTGAACGAATCAGCAAATGCGGTATTCGGCAAGTCTATAACGATTCGATCTGGTCCTGTCATCGTGAAGACGTTCGGCTTCGTACTTCCGCTTGTTGCAATCATGAAACGGTTGTCGCTGAAGCTGATGCCGTTCACCAGTACAAGACCTTCTTGATCCGATCCTCCGCCTTCATTGCCAGAGTTCGGAGGTGTGGTTGTCCCGTTTCCGGAACCTGAATTCTGGGTAACTAATGTTACCGTCTTCGTGGTATTGTTCCAACCCACCTTAAGACCCATTTCCTCACCAATAAATCGAAGAGGTACGAGCGTAGTACCATTTTTCACGAGTGGCGGGGCATCCAGGTTTACGTTACTGCCGTTCACCGTTGCCGTCTTCTGTCCAACAATCATCTGCATGGCAGTGTTGTCTTTGCTAATAGTCACCGTTTGCGTTTGCTGCTTCCACTCCACGCTATATCCAAGATTTTCAGACACAACCCGGATCGGAACCATCACCTTGCTGTTGATAATTTCCGCTTTTGTGTCCGATGGCTGTACGATTTCTTTTCCGTCTAGGATAATTTTCGTGTCTGTTGCTGCGTGACTATAGCCCGGGAATACGAGCCCAAAGACAAATAACAGTACCAAAAAACCGAACTTCTTCATCCTTCACCCCTACCATTCTCATATTTTTTTGCCGCATGTTGTCATTTTCCAACTCCGACTGACCGCTTGGGCATTACCAGACACCTATTAGACGCCCCTCGCTCTCAAAAGTTGCGAATATATTCCAACATAACAGAAAAAAAACGTTGTCAGATCAAGCTTTTTTTACATTTTAATGTCTTCTTTTTTCCTTATTTATCAAATACACATCTCTAAACAACGTACTACCCTAACCTTCATATTTGCGCACAATTCAATTTACAGTCCCAAAAATTCAACAATTCCGTCCACAATCGCCTGTGCACATTTGTCCTGGTACTCTTCCGTGAGCATAACCGCTTCATCTGTAGGGTTACTTAAAAAACCAAGTTCAAGTAACACAGCAGGCATGGTTGTTTCACGCGTCACATGCAGACTAGCCGTTTTAACCCCACGATCCTTGAGTCCTGTCACCGGCAACACATATTTGTGAAGAGTGTCAGCCAAAGTCTTGCTTTCTTTACGACTGTAGAGCGTTTCAATGCCGTTTGGTACCGGTGTAGTGAATTTGTTTCCATGAATGGATACAAAAACATCTGCCTGATTCAATTCAGCAATATCCACACGCTGTTTGAGCGAAAGTTCTGTATCATCCTGGCGTGTAATTACCGTTTGAATATTTTTGTATTGTTGAAGGATTGCCTGTACCTTCAGCCCTACAGCCAGATTGAAATCCTTCTCATAAGCTCCTGACAAACTCACTGCACCCGATTGACGACCACCATGTCCCGGATCAATGACCACAATCGTTTTACCATCATTCGTAGGTACTGCCGGTTGGCTTGTCGGTTCTCCACTCGTGGCTGTCAGGTCAACGAGCAAGACATTGTTATCTCCAACAGACCATTTGGCTGTAGCCGTCTGACTCAGATCCAGAACGACACGCACGGTAGAAGGCGATTTACTGAACATGGCATAACGGACTTTGGAAACTATTGATGAATCCGTAACGAGAATCTGTCCACTGCCATCCGGATTAGAGGCTTGTCCCTGAATGAATTCCTGAGAGAATGTCGCTGAAGGCAGATCAACAATAATTCGGTCTGGCCCACCAATACTGGATACTTTGGGGCTAATATTACCGTTTGTTGCTACAATCAAGCGATCTCCGCTGAAGCTGATGCCTTGAAGTTCTGTCAAACCATCCGGGACTGGTGCCTCGACGGGGTCACTGTCACTTTCCGTTTCAACTACGGGAGGAATACTAAATAGGCTTACTGTCTTGGTTCCATTGTCCCAGCCAACACGCAGACCCATGCCTTCCCCAACAAAGCGTAACGGAACAAGCGTAGTTCCCTGTTTGATCAGTGGGGGCGAATCCAAGTTCACCACGTTTCCATTCACTGTAGCTGCATCTTTGCCAGCCGTCATTTGGATTATGCTGTTTCCTTTTTGAACCTGGACTGACTGAGTTTCCTTCTCCCACTTCACCTTATAACCCAGGTTCTCGGATACAATTCGAATTGGAACCATGACCGTTTTCCCGATATTCTCTGCAGGTGCACCCGTCTGCTGGTTAATGGTTACACCGTCGAGGACAATCGAGGGAGTGGTGTCTGCATGGGCCATGACTGGGAATAAACATAGGAACAGAAGAAAAACGACTGCTGCCGACCATTTTTTCATACCTCATCCACCATTCTTTTTGTCTTTTGAACATCCGACCTGATTCTCTGCACAGCATAACATCAATGAGCCTATGTAACCTTCCATAATCTACTAATCAGTTTATCAGATATTGTCCCTTCATCCGGTTACAACGTTGTCATATTCAGTCGGAAATAAGATAAAAAAGCAGATCACATTTAAGAACATAATCTCTTTTACATGAATGTGTATCGATTTCGTATCAGTGATGTCATAAATTGATGAAATTCCATCTATTAATGTAACTTTAAAGTATACATATATTGGAATAGTAAGTATTACAAAAAAACGGATCATTAGATCAACGTACTCTTTAAGATGGAAACGGATACTCACACGAGTGTGCTCAAAGATAGACGCGTTTGGATTATACTCCAATCAAAATTGCTTCCCTAGAACTGAATAATGGCGAAGATTACATGTTGAAATATTCCACCAAGAAGGATCAGGACTTCTATGTATAGCTGACTTATTAAGCTAATTTAGCTTCTGATATTAAAAAAAGCTTCTGTCTCACCGATGGGAACAAAGTCCCTTTGGCAAGGCAGAAGCTTCCTGCTATACGATACTTTAATAATTAACCGAAAAGTTTTGCCGCGTGGCGTTGTTCGTAAGCAGCGATTTCATCATCATGTTGAAGAGTCAGACCGATATCATCCAATCCTTGCAACAGGAATTGACGACGGTGCTCATCCAGATCAAAATCGATATGCAGTCCGTATGCATCAGTAATCGTTTTGTTCTCCAGATTTACATTCATCTCGTAGCCTTCATGTGTCGCTGTACGTTGGAACAAGTCTTCAACTTGCTCTTCTGACAACTTGATTGGCAAGATTCCGTTCTTAAAGCAGTTATTATAGAAAATGTCTGCAAAAGATGGAGCGATCACACAACGGAATCCATAGTCCATAATTGCCCATGGCGCATGCTCACGGGAAGATCCACAGCCAAAGTTGGCACGTGAAATCAGGATGGATGCCCCTTCATAACGAGGTTTATTCATTTCGAAGGAAGCATTATTGTTGCCCTCTTCATCGAAACGCCATTCATAGAACAAAAATTGTCCAAATCCGGTACGTTCAATCCGTTTCAAAAACTGTTTCGGAATGATTGCGTCTGTATCTACATTGACCCGGTCTACCGGTGCAACGATGCCTTGTAATGTTTTGAATTCTTCCATATTAAACGTTCTCCCTTCTGTCTGTTATAGATTAGATCGCTGCTTCTGTTTTGAAATTCCAGTCCCGTACGTCCACAAAGTGACCCTTAACCGCTGCTGCTGCTGCCATTGCCGGAGATACCAGGTGCGTACGTCCTCCGCGTCCTTGGCGTCCTTCAAAGTTACGGTTGGACGTCGAAGCACAACGTTGTCCTGGCTTCAATACATCCGGGTTCATCGCCAGACACATGCTGCATCCCGCATCACGCCATTCAAATCCAGCTTCTGTAAAGATTTTATCCAGACCTTCTTGTTCAGCCTGAATTTTAACACGTCCTGAACCTGGTACAACAATTGCTGTAACCTGACTGGATACCGTGTGACCTTTAGCCACTTTTGCTGCTGCACGCAGATCTTCGATCCGACCATTCGTGCAAGAACCGATAAATACATAATCAATCGGAATTTCGGCGATTGGTGTTCCCGGTTCAAGTCCCATATATTCAAGGGCTTTTTCAGCCGCTTTGCGTTCGTTTTCTGTAGGCAATTCAGCCGGAACAGGAACTTTCGAAGAGATATCGGTTCCCATGCCTGGGCTTGTTCCCCAAGTTACTTGCGGGATCAATGTTTCCACATCGATTTCAACCACATGGTCGAACTCCGCACCTTCATCGGTTACAAGTTGTTTCCAACCCTCTACAGCTTCATCGAACTTCGCATCCGCTGGTACGTATTCACGTCCACGCAGATATTCGAATGTTGTTTCGTCCGGAGCGATCAATCCGGCTCTTGCTCCACCTTCGATGGACATGTTGCAGACCGTCATACGCTCTTCCATGCTCAACTCACGGATGGATTCGCCTGTGTACTCAATAACATAACCTGTTGCAAAGTCTGTACCGTATTTGGCGATGACTGCGAGGATCATATCTTTCGCGGTTACACCCGGGTTACGTTTACCGACAAAACGAACTTCCATCGTTTTGGCTTTTGCTTGTTGCAAACATTGCGTTGCCATAACGTGCTCAACTTCACTTGTTCCGATTCCGAATGCCAGTGCGCCAAACGCACCGTGTGTGGACGTATGACTGTCACCACATACAATCGTTTTACCCGGGTGAGTCAGACCGAGTTCAGGTCCCATAACGTGCACAACGCCTTGATCAATCGTGTCCAGATCATACAATTTCACGCCGAAATCACGGCAGTTTTGCGAAAGTGTATCAATTTGTTGTTTGGAGATTGGATCTGTAATGTTGAAGCGGTCTTTGGTTGGAACGTTGTGGTCCATTGTTGCAAATGTCAGCTCAGGGCGACGAACTTTACGTCCGCTCAGACGAAGACCTTCAAATGCCTGTGGAGAAGTTACTTCGTGCACCAGATGCAGATCGATATACAGAATGCTTGGTTTGCCTTCTTCTTGATGAATCACGTGGTTTTCCCAAATTTTCTCAAACATCGTTTTTTTACTCATCATTTTCACCTCATTATAAGTTCGGTCCTTGGAAGAGCCTCGTGTTTCCTTTAAAAAGTGAAGCTCTTGAATGACATAAATATATCACCCTGTCCTTCATTGTTCCAAGATATAATATCTATAGATGTAATAGGTTTAACCTATAATGAGATAAGGACAAATAAACCACTGCTCATCGCAGAGGTTTCAATTGATAACAATTATCATTATCAGATAAGTCTTATACTACGTTTCCGCTGCTTCGCTGTCAATGCTTTTATACAAAATAAAGAAGCACTCTCCTGATATTTGAATTTACCGGTAGTTCCGGCAAAGAGAATGATTTCTTCATTTGTAATGATATAATGGTGGCATAACGAAAGGAATGACCAATGACAATGGAATTCAGACAACTTCAATATACGTTGCAAATCGCGGCCGAACGCAATTTCTCCCGGGCAGCAGAGAAGCTGCACATTGCCCAACCTTCATTAAGCCAGCAATTATCCAAATTGGAAAAAGAATTGGGAGTACTGCTGTTTCAGCGGAATACAAGTACCGTGGAGTTAACTCATGCGGGTGTTACGTTTGTCGAACAAGCCCAAAAGATCGTAGATGCCGTGGAGCTATTGCGTCAGGAAATGTCAGACATCTCCCAGCTTCGTAAAGGTAAAGTCGTTGTGGGCAGCATGCCAATCACAGGCTCACACCTGCTACCACACGTGCTTCCTGCGTTCCAACAAGCGTATCCCGAGATTGAAGTCACCTTATTGGAAGACTCCGGGCTTACACTTGAGAAATTGACAGCAAGCGGTAAAGCTGATCTGAGTCTGTTATCTCTTCCTTTACAAGAGCCAAGCTTGTCTTATGTAACCATTGGAGAAGAACGAATTGATCTGGCGGTTCCCCCGAATCACCCTCTGGCACGCAGGGCAGATCCGGAACATCCGCTTCCTGTGCGAATTGAAGAACTTCGGGATGAACCCTTTGTTGTATTGAAAAAAGGACAGGGTTTCCGCAAACTTACATTTGATCTCTGTGAGCAAGCCGGTTTTGATCCCAAAGTTGTGTTTGAGAGCACAAATATTGAGACTGTTCAGTCGCTGGTCGCCACAGGTATGGGTATTACACTGGTTCCACGCTTTATTGCCCGTGCGCCGCGCAGTGAGTTCGTGCCTGTGTATGTTCCACTTGCTGAGCCTACTCCCAGCAGAACACTTGTTGTGGCTTATCGTCAAGGCAGAGTGCTGTCGAAGGCAGCCGAGGCATTCATCCATACGTTTCAACAAACCGTGGCCGAACTGTCAAAGGGAGACTAAGAAATTGCTCTGTGGTATAGGTACATTTCTTTAGGTACATTTCATACTGAACCAAAACAAAGGCTTGACCCTTATGGGCCAAGCCTTTGTCATATACTCGTTTCCCGCATCCGCAGGATAAAGTTCTTACTTTGCAATCACAGTAACTGGTTACAGTACAATGTTGCTTGTTAAGTTGTTTAGCTTCAATGCTAATTTATAATGTTAACGTAGAAACGTACATAAGAAAACTTCATGTCTGGCGGTTTATTTACGCAAATTACGATCGCTTGTCAGCCTGTTTTGCTGATTCATTACACGGCCTTCGTCCTGAACAGTTGAATCAGGGGGTGATAGCCCTCCTGCTCCATTCTCTAAGAATGCCCTTAAGTGATCTTCCCTTGTGTTATCCTGTTCCAGTCTCCTGAGCGTATCTTTCACATGGTTGTCCATTGATTGATCATCCTCCTTGGTGACGGGATAGTTATCATTACCCGTGCCCTGGAAGAATAAACACTTTTTCTGAAGAATTTTATTTCAGTTTTTATTTTTTGCCAAAATAAACGCCAGGTCGACGGTCTTCAAATACGGGAATACGCCCGCGAACCTCATCTACCAGAGATGGACGAATAATTCCGGTCACGATCTCTTCCCCTTCGCCACCTTCAGCCACAATCTCACCCCAAGGATCAATGATAAGGGAATGTCCGAAAAATTCGGTTTCTCCCCCTTTACCTACACGGTTACAGGCGATCGCATACATCTGATTCTCAATCGCTCGTGCTGTAAGCAACGTACGCCAGTGGTGCAAACGAGGGTTCGGCCATTCGGCCGGTACAATTAATGCCTTGGCCCCGTTGAGAGCAAGGGTGCGGGCAAGTTCCGGAAACCGGATGTCATAACAGATCGAAGCACCCGCTGTAAGACCGTTCTGCAATTCAAAAATTTCAGGTTCCGCACCTGGCTGTAAATATTTCTCCTCGTCCATTAGACGGAACAAATGTAATTTATCGTATCGTGTTACCTGTTTTCCTTCACGATCATAAGCGTACATTGTATTGTATATTTGACCATCCCGTTTCTCAGCAATTGAACCGCCAACGATGGAAATTTGATGTTTTTGAGCAAAAGCAGACAGCCATTCCCGAGATTTCTGGCCATCCGGGTCAGCGAGTTCATGAATTTGAGTCAAAGCGTATCCGGTATTCCACATCTCAGGTAACACAGCCAGCCCCAGATCCGGATATTGTTTTACCGCACGCTCAAGCAACGTCTGCATATGTTTATGATTGGCCTCAGGGTCTCCAAGTTGAATATCGCCCTGAATCAGGGCTACACGCATTTCTCCCTGTTGTTTTTCTGTCATGACAAGCACTCCTCTGAACCGTAATACCTGCTATCATAGCTTGATCCTCTTGAGGACTGCAAGCCTGTTTTTGTTATGAACTTACACACAACAACTCAGGGAGCAGGGTCAACAATCGATCACTCGTGAGCGCGTCACCTAGATTCCAAATTGACTCCTCCACAGGGTATACCCGTCCAATCTGTACAGCCGGAAGGGCCTGCCAACTGGGACTTTTCATCAGCATCTCTGTAGCCTGTCTTGCCACAACTTCCTCAGGCAGCATAACAAACACATGATCTCCCGCGTACTGACGTACCGCTTCAGCCGAAATTTCCTTATAGGCTCTGCCTGCCGCAAGTGCTTCCTTCACTTTGGTCACTGGCCTGAATCCCATTGGATGATATAACATAGGCGCCAGACCGATATTTCCCATAACAAATAATCTTGCACCCCGATGGTATGTAAATACGGATGCCGTTTCCCCCTCTTCAATCACAGTATGGATCTTCGCCCACATCTGCTCAGTACGCTCCGCATAGGAGGTTAGCCATTGTTCAGCCTGCGGTTGTCTGCCAAACCAGCTGCCCAATCTGTGCATTCGTTCTTCCAACGTGGCATGTGAATTGTAAGCAAGCGTCGGTGCAATCCGGTAAAGTTGTTCATATTGCTGTTCATTGCTGCTATCAAAAATAATCAAATCCGGCTTCATGATAACAGCTGCTTCCACATTAACCGGAGCAACCGCGTCATAGGTCTGATCTCCCAATATCTGAATGCCCAGCATCAGCAGATCCCCAGCGGAGTCTCCGTAATACATAATTCGTTCCGGGTTTACTGGAATATTCACATCATGGCCCAACCAATCTTGTACTAACGTCTGCTGCTGAATCGATCTTTCATATTGACGAGGAGATAATCCGGTCATTTGGCGAAAACGCCTGCTGAAATAATACTCATCCTTAAAGCCCACGCGGTTCGCTATATCCCGAAGTGGTTCATTCGATTTGCGAAGCCAGTCCTTGGCATGTTTAATGCGTACATGATTCACATAATCGAGTGGCTTGTGACCCGTGAGTTGTCTGAAAAGGGTCGTATATTGTACAGGTCTGATCTCCACAAGACGTGCCAGTTTCTGTACAGTGATTTCTTCAGCATAATGGTCGTCCACATACTGAATCGTACTATATAGTCTTGCTTCCATACTCTGTTCCGTCTTTGGAGAAGTGTACCGGGTAATGATCATCTCCATCCATTTTTGGAATTGCGCATTCAAATGACTGTATTCTGCATCTGTTTTATAGTTTCGAATGGCATACATTTGCTCAAGCATCCCACTTAACGGAGCATAGGGATAACCATTCAATTGGTTTTTGTGCTCAAATACAGGGCGGGTAAAGAGTTCGGGATCACCCGTCAACACATGAATAACATCAAAAGCCATTACGAAATATTTCAATTCCGAGTTATTACGATGTTCAATCTGGTACCCCTCTCCCGGAGAAAGCGGATAGACACATCCCGTAGTAAACGGAAACTGTTCATGTCCAATATATAAACGCCCATCCCCTTCTTCGCAGATCAGGAACGCATGTTTCTCGCAAGCAACTTCCAGCATCACCTGTTCAGGTGGTTCAATTCGTCGTACCAGATGATCCAGCCGAAACATGAATGCTGAAAAGAACAACGCTCCCCCATCGGCATCCAAAGCCTGCATGTCGGTTCACCTCGTTTTTCTAAAATGAGAATAATTATCAATCATTCTGTATGGTCTGATTATAAGCGAGCGATGGTTAATAATCCAGATATGACTTTATCAGCAAAAAAGAGCGTTCAACGAAATGTTGAAGGCCCCTTTTACTTTTTTATAACTGCATTACTCAAAGGTGTTACTGCTGCCTCACTAGCTCGTCATCATTATTGAATCATCTGTTTTGGCAGCTCTTGTAACAGCCACTCCCTGGAAAGGGCATCACTTGAAGCTTTTACGATATTAAAACGATATACTTTTCCTTCTTTCACCGCAGGCAGGTTCTTCCAGATTGAACTATCCAGCAATTCCTTGGTGGATTGTTTCGCATCGTCGGTCACAGGATCCAGAATAAATATCCGATCACCGGCAAATTCAGATAATTTTTCAGTCGAAATCTCTACAAATCCCATGTCTTCATCCAATACTTTCTGAATTTCCGCGGTTGGCTTCAGCCCGTCTTTACCATATAACAACTGTGGCAATCCTGCACCCGCCATAACAAACAGACGATTCCCGGGATACATGGTGAATACCGAAGCGGTCTCCCCTTCTTTCAATCCGTTCTCATGAAGTTGCTTCCACATCTCTTCTGTTGCTTTTTGATGATTCGTAATCCAATCCTCCGCTTCTTGCTTTTTGTTCAACAAGTCGCCAAGGATACGCATACGATCTTCTATTGACCCGAACGAATCAAATGTAACCGTGGGTGCAACCTTCGCGATCTGATCGTATTGTGTCTCATCACTGTTCGAGAAAATGATCAGATCGGGATTTAAGGCTAGCGCCTTTTCCACACTGATCGGAAATCCTACATCCTCTGCCTGAGCAACCTGATCATCGTATACAGTTCCATCCTGACGAAGTATGCCTACAGGAACAACACCAAGCGCCAGCAGATCCCCGGTAACTTCTCCATGATAGATGACTCGTTTCGGATTTACAGGGACCTCTACTTCATGGCCAGTCCAATCTTTGAATACCCGGGTCTCCCCCTCATTTGTCTCTTCTGCTGCAGTCGTGGTCTCTGTGGTTTCTGTGGTTTCTATGGCTGCTTTGGAATCCTCTGCGCCAGCAGCAGGTGTTGTAGCCTGATTTCCACAAGCCAGCAGCAGAATGGATAACCACGTAATCGTAAATAGTACTGCCGTATTTCGTATGCCCTTTTTCATTGCTATTTCTCCCCCTATATCATGTGCGTTGTGCAATAAAATTTAATGATATTGATTATCATTATCGGATATTATCATAAAACAAGGCTTCTCTCAGCTCAATGGACAAAACTATATGGGCACTTTCAGTTTTGTACAATCCTCCGCTCTTTACTTCTATGTACTCCCTAATCAAGTGGATTTCCCTCTATACAGCTCGGGATTGGCGTGATAAATTAATGAGAACTATTTGCCATTTTTAATAACCGGAGTGATGAAGATAATGACCCATTCAGACCATACATCCGCTCGTTCAGCCTTTAAGATACCAACTTCTGATGTGATAACACAGCTGCCAACGCAATTTTTTGCTACCCTTGTTCAAAATGTAAATCGTGAAATCGCAAGTGGACATGACGTGATCAATCTGGGTCAGGGGAACCCGGATACACCTACACCACCCCATATTGTGAAAACACTGCAAGAGTCAGCTGAAAATCCTCTCTACCATAAATACTCCCCTTTTAGAGGGTACTCTTTCCTGAAGGAAGCTGTCGCCAAACGTTATAAGGAAGATTACAACGTTGATCTGGATCCCGAGACTGAAGTAGCCATTCTGTTCGGAGGCAAAACAGGACTGGTTCAGTTACCTCAGATCCTGCTTAACCCCGGTGACACCGTTCTTGTTCCCGATCCAGGCTACCCGGATTACTGGTCTGGTGTTGCACTCGCCAAAGCAAACATGTCATTTATGCCTTTGCTCGAGTCCAATGCATTCCTGCCGGATTACGAAGCCGTTACTGCGGAAGATCGGGAGAAGGCCAAGCTGATGTTCCTGAACTATCCCAACAATCCAACGTCGGCAACGGCTCCACTTTCGTTCTACGAAGATACGGTTGAGTTTGCCATTCAAAATCAAATCGTCGTTGCCAGCGACTTTGCTTACGGCGCGATTGGATTTGACGGACATCGTCCAGTAAGTTTCCTACAAGCCCCTGGTGCCAAAGAAGTGGGCATTGAGTTCTATACGTTATCAAAAACGTACAATATGGCTGGATGGCGTGTTGGATTTGCGCTAGGTAATGCAGAGATTGTCTCTAAAATCAATCTGCTTCAGGATCATATCTATGTCAGTCTCTTCGGTGGGATTCAAGCTGCGGCAACGGAAGCACTGACTGGCTCCCAGGAATGTGTTGCCTCGCTGGTTTCACGTTACGAATCCCGTCGCAATGCGTTTTATGACGCTCTTTCCTCGATTGGCTGGCAAGCTTCGAAACCCGCAGGTTCATTCTTCAGCTGGTTACCTGTACCTGCAGGTTATACCTCTGCTTCATTTGCAGACTTGTTACTGCGAGAAGCCAAGGTGGCCGTAGCCCCAGGTATTGGTTTTGGTTCACATGGCGAAAGCTATGTGCGCGCGGGACTGCTAAGTGATGAAAACCGATTACGCGAAGCTGTAGAGCGGATTGGCAAGCTGAATTTATTCAAGTAATTTACAGGACCATAACCCCTTTGCATATGCCAAGTTTCCATGGTATGTTATAAGAAATATTGAACGAAACGTGATGACGGGACCAGTAAGAGAATATCAGTCGCGCCCAGAGAGTAAATTCCACCCTGCTGAAAGAATTTACCGCGGCTCTTCTCTGAAACCTACCCCTGAGCGGCCTGTTACGTGCAGGACAGTGCCTTCTGTTACAGGGCATGAAGCCGGATGATCTAATCATCAATAAAGGTGGTACCGCGGAAGTAACAAACTTTCGTCCTTTTTAACTAAAGGGCGGGAGTTTTTTTTGTACCCGCTATAGCCTGCTCCAGAAGCACTTATTAATCATGTTTAAGGAAGTGAAACCATGACTTCACGTATTGTAGTTAAGATTGGAAGCAGCTCGCTTACCACGGAAGAAGGCGGTCTGGATCGCAGTTCGATCACTTTTTTTGCCGGAGAAATTGCAGCACTGGCTGATCAGGGCCATGAAGTACTCTTGGTCACCTCAGGAGCGGTAGCGGCCGGATTCCGGGAGATCGGTTATCCTCAGCGCCCCAAACTGCTACATGAGAAACAAGCCGCAGCGGCCGTTGGTCAGGCATTACTGATGCAGGCATATCAACAGGCTTTTGCAGCGCACCGCGTTACTACGGCGCAAATTCTGTTAACTCGTACAGACTTTCACAGTCGTAAACGCATGGGTAACGCAGGTATGACCGTAGAAGAGCTGCTTAAACAGCGAGTGATTCCGATTTTCAATGAGAATGATACGGTATCGGTAGACGAATTGAAGTTTGGTGATAACGATCTGTTGTCCGCATTGGTTGCAAACCTGGTGAAGGCACAGCATCTGATCATTCTTACCGATACCAACGGCCTGTACACCGCAGACCCGCGTAAAGATCCTTCTGCCGTACGTTACGACCGTATCCCCGAGATAACGGCTGAGATCTACGCTTTTGCCGGCGGCTCAGGATCAACGGTTGGTACAGGCGGAATGCGATCCAAAGTTGATGCAGCAAAGGTTGCTACACGTGGAGGCGTACCTGTATTCGTGGGAAGTGTGAAAGAACACGGAGATATGCAGAAAGCGGTTGATGGCACCGGTAAAGGAACTTACTTTGAGACACGACTCGCTTCGTTATCCCGTAAAAAGCAGTGGCTCGGCTTCATGTCTACTCCACTGGGAACTGTCGTTGTGGATGATGGTGCTGAAGAAGCACTTGTCCATGGGGGCCACAGCCTTTTACCTGTAGGAGTCAAGCGGGTACTGGGAACGTTTCATGCAGGAGACGTTGTAGAGGTCATCGGAATGGATGAAACCTTGCTTGGTCGCGGTATTGTCAATTATGATGATGACCAGCTTCGACTTATTGCCGGACTTCCCAGTGGCGAAGTGATGAAACAACTCGCTAGCATCCATAGGCTTGAGGTTATTCATAGAGACGAATGGATTACTTTAAAGTAAACAAGAAGTTATATTAAAGTTAAACTAATCATTTACACGTAACGGAGAGGACAGAAAAAACCTGAAAAAGCGGAGCGTTCGCCTAAAAGCTTTCTGAAAGAAAGCTACATCGGAAGCATACGCTTATCTCCGGATTTTTCCCTTTAGAAAAGGGAATCGAAAAAATCTGGGGATAACAGCGATTGGAAGGTTATTCTGTCATCGTAGTGTCTGTGTGAATAATCTTTAGTTTAACATGTGGTTGGAATACTCAACTTTATATATATGAGGAGGAATTACGATGAGTGAAGTCAGAGAAAAAGCCATCAAAGCTCAAGCCACGGTTCCACAGCTGAACCGATTGAATACAGAACAGAAAAATACGGCCCTGCGTGTCATGGCAGATGCTTTGATTAAGGAGACGAATTCCATTATTACGGCAAACGCTGAGGATCTGGAACGCGGCAGAGAACAAGGTACGCCGGAATCCATGCTGGATCGGCTCGCACTTAATAAGGAGCGCATTGCTGGCATTGCTGAAGGATTACGTCAGATTGCAGATCTGCCTGATCCAGTCGGTGAAGTATTGGAGACATTCACCCGTCCTAACGGATTGCATGTTGAAAAATTAAGAGTGCCGATTGGCCTGATTGGCATCATCTACGAAGCTCGTCCGAATGTAACTGTAGACGCAGCCGGATTATGTCTCAAAACAGGTAATGCAGTGCTTCTGCGCGGCGGCTCCTCTGCCCTGTCCTCCAATCGTAAAATTGTGGAGGTGCTGCATCAGGCACTCACAACGACAGACATGCCTGCTAATGCTCTGCAACTGGTTGAGGATGCGGATCGTGCTTCCGTAGATGAAATGCTCAAGTTGAACGGACTGCTGGACGTCATCATTCCACGCGGAGGGGCTTCCCTCATTCGTAATGTGGTTGCCAATGCAACCGTACCTGTTATCGAAACTGGGGCGGGCATTTGCCATACCTATGTGGATGAATCAGCCGATCCAGTTATGGCAGCCGAAATTGCCATCAATGCCAAGGCACAACGTCCATCCGTATGTAACTCCATGGAAACGTTGCTGCTGCATGCCGCATATGCAGAAGAGCATCTGCCTGCTCTTGCCGAGCAATTCCGTGAGGCCAATGTGGTCTTGAAAGGTTGCAACACGGTGCGTCGTCTTGTTCCGTCTGCCCTTGAGGCAACCGAGGAAGACTATGCGACCGAGTATAACGATTATATTTTAAATATCCGTGTGGTCGAGAACCTGGACGAAGCAATGCAGCACATCGCACATTATGGAACCAAACATTCCGAATGTATTGTAACGCGGGATACAGCCCATGCAGAGCGCTTCATGCATGATGTGGATGCAGCAGCCGTCTATCACAATGCGTCCACTCGTTTCACCGACGGATTTGAATTTGGCTATGGAGCCGAAATCGGAATCAGTACCCAGAAACTGCATGCACGTGGACCGATGGGACTGCCAGCACTGACATCAACCAAATATCGTATTACAGGCAATGGACAGATTCGTCAATAATATCCCAGCACCAGTTATATAGGAGGAACGATAAATATGAGTCAAGAGCAACAGACGTTACTACAACAGAAGATTACTTTCCACGGAGCAGGCGCGATGGCTGAAGCCATCGTGCGCGGACTGATCTCCCGCCTAGTCGTTCGTCCTCAGGATATTACGATGCTGAACCGCAGCAACCAGAAACGTCAGGAGGAGCTCAGTACCCGTTATGCAGTACATACCGGAACGGCCTCACAATCTTTGGATCATCTTGCCTCCACTCCGGTCATTGTACTCTGTATGAAACCCAAAGATGCTGCCGCAGCGCTGCGCGAACTCGGTCCATTGTTATCACCTGATCAACTGATCGTATCTGTCATTGCCGGATTATCAATCCGCACGATGCAGTCCTTGCTTGGTCGTAAACAGCCAATCGCGAGAACCATGCCAAATACATCCAGTACCATTGGACTTGGTGCAACCGGTCTTGCCTTCTCTGCGGAAATTACGGATGATCAGCGCAGTACGGTGATGACCATGTTTGAAGCGGTTGGTATCGTGACCATCGTGCCTGAAGATAAACTCGAAGTGCTCACAGGGATTTCCGGAAGCGGCCCTGCTTATGTATACTATTTAATGGAGGCCATGATTGCCGCAGGTATTCGTGGTGGCTTATCCAGCCAGCAATCTCGTGATCTCACTGTTCAGACGGTGCTGGGCGCGTCACGAATGGTACAACAAACCGGTTTGGAACCGATGAAGCTTCGTAGTGATGTGACATCCCCGGGAGGGGCAACCCAGGCAGCACTGAAAACGCTGGACGAAGGAGATTTCTTTGAAAATGTAATCGCAGCCGTCAACCGCTGTGCAGAGCGCTCAAGGGAGATGGGAGCTGCTTTGGAAGGGGATTTAAAATGAATAATATGTGTACAGCCACATATCGTCTGCATGATGACCATGCAGACTTTCGCAAGAAAGCTCAGTCCATCGCGATTGGCATGACCGTGGGCAGCTGGACGGAGTTACCGCAAGCCCAACGTGAAGCGATGCAGAAACATCTGGGTGAAGTAATAAGCGTAGAAGTACATGAAGCTGATGGAATGGCTGCGGGTGAGCGTTACGCCGATATTACTATTGGATATCCTGATGTGAACTTCAGTCGTGACATCCCTGCCCTGCTCGTGACGGTCTTTGGCAAAATCTCAATGGATGGCCGAATCAAATTGACAAAGCTTGGTTTCTCGGATGGCTTCCTCAGTGCATTCCCTGGACCCAAGTTTGGACTGACTGGTGTTCGTGATCTGCTTGGTGTACACGACCGTCCACTGTTAATGAGTATCTTCAAGTCAGTTATTGGGCTGAATGCAGATGAACTGCGTGAACAATTTATTCGTCAGGCCCTTGGGGGCGTTGATCTTATCAAGGACGATGAGATTCTGTTCGAGAATAAATTGACACCCATCGAAAAAAGAGTCGAGGTCTGCATGAAAGCTGCCGAACAGGCACGCCAGGAGACCGGCAAGAAACTTCTGTATGCAACCAATCTCACAGGGCCTACATCTCGTCTGAAAGAGCAAGCTGAACGTGCCATCGGCGCAGGAGCCAATGCCTTGTTGTTCAACGTCTTGTCCTACGGATATGATGTCCTCCATGAACTCAGCAGTGATCCTGATATTGATGTGCCAATTATGGCGCACCCTGCACTTGCAGGCGCACTGTATCCTTCACCACATTACGGCATGTCGGCTTCGGTTGTACTTGGCCAGCTGATGCGTCTAGCGGGGGCCGATCTGGTGCTCTTCCCTTCTCCTTATGGATCGGTAACGATGCCGAAGGAAGAAAATATGGCGATCACGGAGCAATTACTGACAGCTGATCTGCCAGTACGAACCAGTATGCCAGTGCCTTCAGCCGGCATCCATCCAGGCCTTGTACCGCTCATTTTGCGCGACTTTGGTACAGATGTCATCGTTAATGCTGGTGGCGGTATTCATGGACATCCTATGGGCACTGAGGCAGGCGGACGTGCATTCCTGCAAGCCATTGAGGCAGCTCAGCGTTCCATTCCACTCGCGCAATATGCAACCGAGCATCCGGAGCTGAAAAGCGCATTGGACCTGTGGGGTGGCGAACGATGAGAAGTGATAAGAAAACAGTCATTTTCTGTGACTTTGACGGTACGATTACCCTCTCGGACAACATCGTAGCGATCATGAAACATTTCAAACCTGAGGGCATTGAAGCGATTATGAAAGATACGATTGAGCAAAACATCTCGCTGCGTGAAGGCGTTGGAGCCATGTTTGCTCTGTTGCCTGCATCGCAGAAAGATGAAATTGTGGAATTTGTGCTTGGACAAGCGGGGATCCGTGAAGGATTCACCGAGTTTCTTGACTACGTTCGCAGCGAAGGGATTGAATTCAATGTGACCAGCGGTGGTATGGACTTTTTTATCGAACCGTTACTCGCACCATTTCATATCCCGCAGGATCATGTCTATTGCAACGGAGCTGACTTCTCGGGTGAAACCATTAAGATTGAATGGCCGAATCCTTGCCAGCCTCCTTGTGAGAACGGCTGCGGCATGTGTAAAACAACCGTGATTCGTACTTTCCCGGAAGATCAATATAATCGAATTCTCATTGGAGACAGTCTGACGGATTTTGAAGGTGCCAAAATTGCCGATCTCGTCTACTCCCGCTCCATTTTAACGGACAAATGTATTGAGCTGGGTGTGGACCATGTGCCATTCGCTACCTTTTACGATATCATCGAAGATATGAAACAGAAGCAAACACAAGGAGTGCTGTAAACGATGGGCTTTGAAAAGATTACATTGGAACACAAACGACAGGTCCTTGAAGAACTGGCTGATATTAAAGCATTGTTTGCAAGTCGTAACTGGTTCCCTGGAACAAGTGGCAATCTGTCGATGCGTGTAGGAGATTTTGACCCGGAGCAATTTTATTTTGCGGTTACCGCTTCAGGCAAAGACAAATCTCTGCGCACACCGGAAGACTTCCTTTTTGTAGACAAACACGGCAAAGCGATCGAAACAACAACGTTGAAACCCAGTGCTGAAACGTTGATTCATTGCGAAATCTATCGTTTGACCGGCTGTGGCGCTGTATTCCACGTGCATACCGTGTTTAACAACCTGATTAGCGAATTCTTTGGAGCAGATGGACACGTACCGATTCAAGGAATCGAATTGATCAAGGCTTTCAACATTTGGGAAGAAAATGCGGAGATTCGTGTACCCGTCCTGCCTAACTTTGCAGATATTCCATCTATCGCTGAATTGGTGCCAGGTGTACTTGATGCCAACGTACCAGGGATCTTGCTTCGGAACCACGGTATATATGCGTGGGGCAAAGATGCTTTTGAAGCAAAACGTCATCTGGAAGCGTTCGAGTTCCTGTTCGAAGTGATGTACCGTCAACTTCTGTTGAAGGGTGCTACGAAATAGCAATCATTTATTCGAAATCAAAGTTGTTCAACCCAAAAACACGCCAGAGGCTGATATACATAGCCCTTGGCGTGTTTTTATGTTGTAGGGATAACAGCGATTGAAAGGTTGCTCTGTGCATCGTAGTGTCAGTGTAAACAATCTTTAATTCAACTTGGATCGTAAATTACAGTCGATCATCCCTATCCTTGAATAAAAAGAGACTGTCTGCTCCCTCTTCATTTCGATGAGCAGCACTTTGGATACCCGTCCCCCGTTGCTTGCCAAACAGCAGTTTCAAGCCGCCAAAAATGAGCAGCAAGGATACGATGACGGTGTTTAGATAGGAACGGATCTCATACGTCATAAATGCATTAGGGAAGAGCTCATTTAGCTGTGGAATGACAAGACGGATCGTCAGGTAATATAGACCCAGCGCGGCAATCCCGAATCCAATCAGACGCTGATGGCGGGCCCAGTCCTTGAAGATCGGTTGATCAATCAATGGCTCGCGTCCATAGCGACTGGAGCACTGTAGTCCGTCAAAGAAGCTGTAGAACCAGACCAGTGGAATCATGAACAGAAACACCGATAAATGAAGCAGGTCCAGAACATAGATGCTGCCCAGGAACAGGAACATCAATTGCATGCCTCTTTTCTGCAATCCAAGATATAGATGACCTGCACCTGGAAAAGCGGATAGCAGCGTTGCAAGCACTTTGCTACGTCGTCCGGCTACTCTGCCCATCTCCAATTCCTCAAATAATGTCCGATCCTGCAACACCTCACCAGCCTGCTTACGGTGGACATGCTGCACCGCATCAAACATGCAGTATACCCATATTACAGGCAGTATGAGCAGGAACATTAAAAATACCGATTCATTGGTGATCGACGCCACAAAAACCATCATGGCAAATGAACCAAAGAACGCCATCAGGAAGGACAACCCACGATGCAACAATCCCAGATGAAGATGTCCCAATCCTGGAACAAATGAGAGTAAAATGGTGAAGAAGCGTTCACCCTCACTGCCTTTTCGATACATGGGTTGACCATAGGTCCCTTCAGCGTGAGCATATTCACTACCAGGATGCTGATGCAGCTCATCTTCATTCATATGTTCCATAGGCCCTTGATGGCCCATGTGTGCTCCCTGATAGGCTGCTCCTGGATGTTGCGGTCCGTAATGTGCTCCATATCCCCTGTAATGAGCATCTCGGCCGGAAGGCGCACGGAGCAGAACAATAACCATGTCCAGCATGCTGATCCCCCAGAAGAAAGCAGCAAAAAGTGCACCGAAAATCATTAAATCTTGTTCATTAGTGACCATTGCTAACATGAATGAGCCAACAGCTGTTCCGAAGAAAAGCAATGGATAAATCACAGCCCTTGCGGCCCGTCCCCAATACATAAAACCAAGACCGGGTATCAGGTTTAATAGAAATGCGAGTAATTTGTTACGATCTGAGTGCACAGTCGTCATCCTTTCTTTTCAGGCAATGCGAAGCTATTTATGGTTTAGGCTTGAGGTTATCCAGCCATGAAGTGGCTGCCTCCGTCCATTTCTCGGTAAAAGACCCTCTGTGGTCGCCATCCTGGAACTTGTGATATGGTGCTACCTTGTCAAAAAGTCCAGACGAGAGGAAGATCAATGTCAAACAGGCTGCTACCGCGTAATGGAACACTTTATGATCAAGCCAGCGCCGGTTTCGTCCAGCAAGGGATTTGCGTTGTACCTTGGGTGATTGAATGCCCTCAATCCGATGCATGACTGAATCCGCAAACCCTGTTGGGTCATGTAGCGGAGGTAGTTCCCCATGGATACCGAGTGCTTCCAAATAACTGTCCATCGCATCCGGGTCTTCCAGCAAAAGCTGTTCCATTTGGTTCGCTTGAGTTTCACTCATATGGCCTTCAATATAATCAGTCCATTGCGCAGTGGTATATTTCTCCTGTTTACTCACGCCATTCATCCTCCTTCCAATGTTTTCGAATCCACTGCCGGGCACGATACAAGCGGGATTCCACAGTCTTCACAGCCACCTGTGCATCACTGGCAATCTGCTCATAATTTTTTTCGCTTAGATAATACGCAGTGATAATGTCACGATGCTGAGCAGGCAACTGATTAATTCGTTCGCGAAGTTTATCCTGACGCTCTTCACGAACGAGACGGGTAAGAACGTCTTCATCCCGTCCGGGAATATTGATTATTTTTTCTTCTCCACCCAGATCCTCAGCAGTTCGTCTGCCCAGCTTGCGTTTGGCATCAATCGCTTTGTGAAAGGCAATTCGGGTTAACCACGTCTTGAAACCTTCAGAACGGTAGTCGGGGAGAGACTTATACATCTGTATGAACGCCTCCTGAGCTGCATCCTGTGCTTCCTGATCGTTCCTGAGTACGGAATAGGCCACATGGTATACATGCTGGCTATATTTATCAATCAGAGTACGCATCTGGGATGTATCTCCTTGACGGATTTGTTCGATTACACGCGCTTCATCAATAACTCTCCCCTCCTCTCCAATACAATAGACGACAGCTTGTGCGTTAACCCCTGCGTGATCTATCAAATTTTTGTAAAACAAAGTGAAATCATTGCCTGAAAGGTTGATGTTGCTGATCACTCATCCAATCTATAATCCAAAAAAAACAGGCACAGAATGACTTCTGGCCTGTTTCTTGTCCCGCCTACGCTGGAATTAACGTCCACCATTACGAAACCGCTGTGTGTACGCCTTTGCATCTTGAACGGTCTTGACACGATTGCGACTCCACTCAAGCAGTATTCGATCGATATACCGGAAATGTACTTTGCCTGCAAAAACTGCTTCCTTCAGAGCCATTAGAATCAATTCCTCTTGATAACGGTCCTGATCCAACCAGCCGGATATCGTTTCGCACTCCATTGGAGAGAGCGGACGTCCAAATTCTTTTTCAAAGATGGAGAACATGTTCCGTTCTTCCTCTTCTTTTTGAACACTGTTCGAATCTTGACGTGCTGTATTGCTACTATGCTGCTCCGCACGGAATGCGGCTACTTCTTCAGCAGTGCACGCTGCAAGTTTGGCATATAATCCATGTAAATCATATCGCTCGTACTGGATGTCCCGTTCTTCGTCACGGTGCTCGTCAATAGCAATATACCCATCCCTCATCAGACGTTGCAACATTCTGGCAATGCCTTCAGGTGCAAGTCCCATGCGCGCCGCAAGCTCTTCAAGCGTGGGAAACTCATTGAACTCTGCCTGACGGAACCCTAACAGTTGAATCAGAAGAAGCACTTCTGCATCTGATAGACCAAGCTGGTGATAAAAACGTAACAAGGCATACGGCAGATGGGCTGTACCCGAAGTCATGCCATAAGCTGCTCCATCCAACCAAGCTTTGGATGTGGTGTCTTCCATAGACGCTCCTCGGTTAAGCATTAAGGGTACAGACGATAGAGCATACGTGGGAATGCGATTGTTTCACGTACATGATCCAATCCACAGATCCATGCTACCGTCCGCTCCAATCCCAGACCGAAACCGGAGTGAGGAACCGATCCGTATTTACGCAAATCCAGATACCATTGGTAAGCTTCATCCGAGAGATTGTGCTCCTCAAAACGTTGTTGCATCAATTCCGGATCATCGATACGCTGCGAACCGCCAATAATCTCTCCGTAGCCTTCTGGTGCAATCATATCAGCACAGAGAACAACTTCTGGACGATTCGGATCTGGTTTCATGTAGAATGCCTTGATTCCAGCAGGGTAATGCGTGATAAAGACGGGTGTATTGTACTTCTCAGCAATTGCTGTTTCGTGCGGTGCACCAAAGTCTTCTCCCCAAGGAATATCAAAGCCTTGTCCATGCAGGAATTCAATCGCTTCATCATACGTAATTCGTGGGAATGGAGCTACGATACCTTCGAGTTTGGATACGTCACGACCGATAGATTCCAGTTCTGCACGGCAGTTTTTCACCACGGATTGAACGACATGAGCAATAAATTTCTCTTGTACGCGCAGACTTTCCTCGTGATCTACAAATGCCATTTCCGGCTCAATCATCCAGAACTCAATCAAGTGACGACGTGTTTTGGACTTCTCTGCGCGGAATGTTGGACCGAAGGAATATACCTTGCCCAGCGCCATGGCTGCGGCTTCCATATACAATTGACCACTTTGTGTCAGATAAGCATCTTCATCAAAGTATTTGATGTGGAACAGGTTCGTTGTTCCTTCCGCAGACGATGGTGTCAAAATCGGAGGATCAACTTGTGTGAATCCGTTACCATCAAAGAACTGTTGAACAGCGCGAATAATCTCTGCACGAATCACCATAACCGCACGTTGCTTCGTAGAACGAAGCCACAGATGACGATGGTCCATCAAGAAATCCACACCATGCTCTTTAGGCGTAATTGGATAGTTTTCAGTCAGGTGAATGATCTCAACCCCTGTAACAGTCATCTCGTAACCGGACGCACTGCGAGGTTCTTCACGAATAATACCTGTAACATACAAAGAGCTTTCTTGGGTCAGGCTCTTGGCATTGTTCCAGATTTCTTCACTAACTTCACTTTTTACAACAACCCCTTGGATATATCCGGTTCCATCACGCAGCTGTAAAAACTGAATTTTACCGCTGGAACGTTTGTTGTTAATCCAGGCACCGATTGTTACGGTTTCGCCCACATGCTCGTTCACATTACGAATTACACAATTCGTATTCATGCCCATATCTCCCCTTGGTTCCTGAATTTGAAAATGCAGCGGGCAGGCTTATGCCTGTCCTCTGCACTTCCTTGTCATTCTATATTTACTTTACAGTTAGATTACTGAGAATTCAATACGATTCGGTGTGTATCACGTGCAATTACCAATTCTTCGTTAGTTGGCACAACGAGAACTTCCACTTTGGAATTCGCTGTTGTGATCCGGCGCGGTTCGCCAGAACGAATGGCATTCAACGCTTCATCCAGTTCAACACCCAGATAAGTGAGCTGCTCACATACTTTTTGGCGAAGTACAACAGAGTTCTCACCTACACCAGCCGTAAAGACGATCACGTCTACACCGTTCATTGCAGCTGCATATGAACCGATGTATTTACGCAGACGGTATTCGTACATCTCAAAAGCAAGCGTGGAGTTGGCATCGCCATTCTCCATACCTTCCGTAATCTCACGCATGTCACTGCTGATTCCGGAGATCGCAAGCAATCCACTGTGTTTGTTCAACATGGAGTTCACTTCGCTTACGCTCAGTTCTTCCTTGTTCATTACATAAGGTACGATGGCTGGGTCAAGGTCACCAGAACGCGTTCCCATCATCAGTCCTTCAAGCGGAGTCATACCCATCGAAGTATCCACGGATACGCCACCTTTAACTGCTGTTACACTACCACCGTTACCGACGTGACAAGTGATAATTTTCAGATCTTCCACTGGACGATCCAAGTATTCAGCAGCTGCCTTGCTTACGAAATCATGGGAAGTACCATGTGCGCCGTAGCGACGTACTTTATATTTTTTGTAAAGTACACGCGGAATGGCATACAAATAGGCTTTTTCAGGCATCGTTTGATGGAACGCTGTATCAAAGACCATCACCTGTGGCACACCAGGCATATTGGCTTCAGCTGCACGAATACCCATCATTGCTGCAGGGTTATGAAGTGGAGCCAAGTCGAACAAACGACGAATTTCAGCTTTGGCAGCATCATCTACCAATGCAGATTCTTTAAATGCTTCACCACCGTGAACAACACGGTGTCCAACAGCTTGAATTTCACTTACAGAATCCAGTACACCATTTTCTTTGTGAGTCAAAATATCAATGACTTTACGGATCGCTGTTGTATGCTCCAGAATTTCACTAACTTCTGTAACATCCTCACGGCCTGTCGGTTTATGTGTCAGAATGGAGGAATCCATTCCGATCCGTTCTACCAAACCTTTAGCCAGTACAGATTCGTCAGTCATATTATACAGTTGATATTTGAGCGAGGAACTCCCCGCATTAATTACGAGTACTTTCACAGTCGGTCACCATCCTTGTCGTACTTGAAGAATCCTTCGCCTGTTTTGGCACCCAGGTGTCCTGCACGCACCATTTTCTTCAGGACTGTAGAAGGACGATATTTCAATTCTCCGAATTCACGGAACATTCTTTCGAGTGCAGCTTCAACAGAATCCAATCCAAAACGGTCAGCCATTTCGAGTGGTCCATGCTGGAAGTTATATCCGATACGCATTGCATCATCGATATCTTCAGCAGATGCAACACCTTCTTGCAATACATGCAACGCTTCGTTAATCAGCAGGCAGATCAAGCGGGAAGTTACGAATCCAGGTGATTCATAGATCATGACTCCTTTTTTGTCCGCTACTTCTTCAACAAAACGTCTGGTCTCTTCGAAAGTTGTATCCGAAGTTTTCAGTCCACGAATAATCTCTACAAGATCAACCCGGGATACCGGGTGAATAAAGTGCATACCAATAACACGCTCTGGGTATTTGGTCGAGCTTGCAAGCTCGGTCAAACTCAGCGTGGATGTATTACTTGCCAGAATGACATTGCTTGGACAAACTTGGTCCAGTTGGCTGAATACTGCTTTTTTCGCATCCAGATCTTCTGAAATCGTCTCAATGACCATGTCGCAAGTTCCAAGTTCAGCTAAATGAGCTACCTTGGTAATGCGGGAAAGAATCAATTTCTTCTCCGCTTTTGTAATCGCCCATTTCTCCAGTTGTTTATCCAGATTGGTTTCGATCATGTCATATGCATGATCCAGCTTTTGTGTTGTATGCTCCACGAGAAGCACATCAAGTCCTTTGGCTGCGAGCATCTGGGAAATACCTTGCCCCATCGTACCGCCGCCGACAACTCCTATTTTTTTGAAAAACATGGTTCTGCTCCATCCTTTCGGTTCTCTATTTCTCTATTGTACCCTGTTCGCCGAAAATTACAAATTTCGACCCAACATATAATAATATCTTAGCACGAGTGAAATGTAAAAAAAAATAACCAGCATAAATAAATTATGCTGGTAGAAGGGCACTGTCACGAAATTGACAACGAAATTGTTCGCCAGACAAAACTTCCTCACGAATCAAGATGTCGAGTGAATTGTCGAAAATTGTCCGTTGTTCTTCAAGCAACCGCTTTGTCTGTTCCATCAGTTCTTGCAGAATTAATTTATTCTCTCGCATAAGTTCCTCGGTTGTGACCATATCCATGTTCACAATCCCAAGTGAAGTCAACCCCGAAGCCATCATGGTCTGTACCACATTGGTTGCCTGATCAAAGTCATTGCGTGACCCTGTGGAACGACCACCGTAGTACATTTCCTCCGCAGCTGCTCCTCCGAGTGCAATCATAATCTGCTCTTCCAGGAAGCGCTTCGTATAGAGGAACTGTTCCTGTTGCGGGTTATGACGTACATATCCCAGCGCCTGACCACGCGGACTAAGTGCCACTTGACTAACACTGCCTGGACGAACAAGTTCTGCCATAATGGCATGTCCCAATTCATGAATGGCGACCCTTTTCTTCTCTTCCACACTGGACTCACGGTCTGTCTTCTCACCCATCATGACTTTATCAATAGCCAGGGACAAGTGCCGCTGTTCGATGTTCAACAGCCCGTCCCGCATGGCGTATATTGCTGCTTCGTTCATCACACTTTCGAGCTGTGCACCGGAGAAACCATACGATTCTTCAGCTGTTTTCTCCAGATTAACTTCCTTCATCAGAGGTTTATTCACCGCATGCAGTTCCAAAATATGCTTTCTGCCCTTTTTGTCAGGCAAGTCCACTTGAATGTGGCGGTCAAAACGTCCCGGTCGCGTCAGGGCGCTATCCAGCATCTCTTTGCGGTTTGTTGCAGCGATAACAAGGATTCTTGGCGTATCAGAAGAATAGATTCCATCCATTTCCGTCAGGAGTTGATTCAAGGTCTGATCATATTCACGCTGTTGACCACCTTCACGTTTACCCCCAATGACATCAATTTCATCGATAAAGATAATAGCGTTTTCCTTATTTTCCTTGGTGGCACGGGTTCTTGCGTCCTTGAACAAATCCCGAATTCTGCTGGCACCCACACCAACATACATTTCCACGAACTCACTACCCGATGCTGCTACAAAAACAGAATCGGTGTAATGGGCAGCAGCCTTGGCCATCAACGTTTTCCCTGTCCCTGGAGGGCCCGTCAGCAAGATCCCTTTTAACGGACGAATCCCGAACTTCCGAATTTCTTCATGTTTGATGAGAAAGTCAAGCGCTTCACGCAATTCCTGCTTGGCACTGTCCTGTCCGCCAATTTCTTCAAAAGTAAGCTTGGAAGGTCCTTTTTTCTTCCGTTTACGTTCCTGTGCAGCGCCTACTGTAATTCCGCCACGCATTT
This sequence comes from Paenibacillus sp. FSL k6-2145, assembly GCF_037976585.1. Classification (NCBI taxonomy): domain Bacteria; kingdom Bacillati; phylum Bacillota; class Bacilli; order Caryophanales; family Paenibacillaceae; genus Paenibacillus; species Paenibacillus sp. FSL k6-2145. The sequence continues at coordinate 6,556,961 of NZ_CP150267.1, forward strand.
GCATCATGAACAGCAAAGCTCCGACAAACACCGCTGCAATCAGAATCGGAACAATATTAACACCAGTAAAAGCAAGAAAAATAATCAATACGGGAAAAAATCCGATGGCAACTTCTTTTGTCCACTTAGGCATTAGGCCACACTCCTATCTGACCGGGCACACGCGGCAGAATAATAAACTTGCTGGCATCTCCGTCTCTGAGACTGACATATACGTTGTTGTCATCCATCGCTGTATTTACCTTAATTCCATTCGTCGCCATCTTTGACAACGTTGGTGTAATCTCGGTGTATTGCTTGTTCTCCATCGCCTGAGCTACGGTAAACATCGCATCCCCCCACCAACTTTCCAGTGCTTCACTGGAATGATCCACAACATCCAACTTTAGTGAACGTGTTCCAATTAACGTCTGTCCTTCTTTGTGAATATATTGTACCAGTCTGCCCAAATCAACATCAGGTTGCAGATCCAGTTTCAATTGTACGTCATTGCGGTTAATAGTTAATTGAACGTCATTGACTCCATCGTACTGGGTAACCATCTTTTCAATCGGATTCTGCACGGCCACCTGACGATATACAAACCAACCTCCAAACAACACAACGGCTGAAATGACGGCAGTTAAAGCAATAGGCAATACTTTTAGCTTCAAGTGAATTACCCCTCCCAGATTTTGGCCTAACCTACTGGCTTATTGGTATATACGAATATGTGCACATTGACTCCTGCGAGAATTTTGACAGGATTATTTGTTTTTGAATGTAACTTTGAGTACATATCTGAGTATATCACATCGTATATACATTTTCGAAGGCGAAAATATGAATAAATTATTAATTTTAACTATTTAAATCAAAAATGTTTACAGACAACACAAAGAACCGGTTCAGTCGGATATCCGTCTGCCGGTTCTTTCATTTCTCTAATTCTCTAGTTATGTCACTCTATTTGTTCTAGCTGTTCGGGAGGGTGTAGACCAGGTCCACCTGTTCTCCGTTGCTAAAACGATAAAAGCGATAGTGGTTATGCGTACCGTCTTTATAATACACTTGCCACACATATATTCCATTCACAACTCCGGGCATGATTCGCTTAATCTCGCCGGCAGGAACTTCAGAACTGAAGCGATTGCGGATCTGCGCTTCGGACATGCCATTCTGCAGCAGCTCACTGTGTACAGCGTTTGCACCCTTAGCCGGTTGATTGTTTGCATCGAATTTAACCCAGACCATAACATCCTGGTTATCCTTATTTTTACCGATCAGGGTCCAGTAGATGTTGTCAGAGCCTTCTTTGTCTCCCCAGATGTACTTGCGCAATTCATCATAGGATGTAATGCCCAGTTGCTTCTGTGCTGCTTGTATGGCGAGCGCTTCTTCCTTACGTTGGTCCTGTGTGACATAGACGTAATAACGCTGAAGTCCAAACAGAATCAGAACCAGTGCAAGCAGCGAAATCCATATCCACTTCTTTTTTTTCTTCAAAAGCCGAACTTCCTTTCCCTATGATGCTCTGTCCTGCAATTAACGAGCAAGCAGACCATCAAATGCCAATTGAGACTCACGCAAAATGCGCTCTTCATCCAGCGTCAGACATTCGCCGTGTTTCACCACTTGTTTTCCATCCACCCATACGTGCTCTACATCTTTGGCAGAAGCCGAGTAGATGGTATGCGAGATCAGGTCTGTATGTGGATAGAAATGTGCCTGTTCAATGTCCAAAGCGATAAAATCAGCCTTCATGCCAACCTGGAGTGCTCCGGTATTGTTCAAGAAGATGGATTTGGCACCGTATGACGTTCCGAGGAGTAACGCTTCGCCTGCTGGCACTGCCGTCGGGTCACCAGATACACCTTTGTGGATCAATGCAGCCAGTCTCATTTCCTCGAACATATCCAGGTTGTTGTTGCTTGCCGGTCCGTCTGTTCCGAGTGACACGGTAACTCCTGCTTTCAGTAACGCAGGAACCCGCGCAACACCTGAAGCGAGTTTCAGGTTACTTCCCGGGTTATGGGATACAGCCACATCATGACGGGCCAAAATTTCAATCTCTTCGTCATTCAGATGCACCGCATGTGCAACCAGGGATGGACGGGAGAAAAAGCCCAGTTTCTCCAGATGTGCCACAGGACGCAGTCCATAATCAGCCACGTTCTGCTCCACTTCACGAAGCGTTTCAGACATATGTGTATGGAGAGGAAGGTTCAGGTCGTTCGCAACCTGCACAAGCTTCTCTATGTAGTCAGGAGGGCATGTATATGGTGCATGTGGCGAGATTACGGTTGTAATGCGACCATCTGCCTGTCCATTCCACTCACGTGCAAACGCTGCCGACTCCTCCAGCTTCCGCAGTTGCTCTTCTTCCGAGCACAGCCCGATTACACCACGTGCCAGTGCTGCTCTAACGCCTGATTGCTCCACAACTTTGGCAACTTGATCCATGTGATCGTACATGTCCAGGAAAGCTGTAGTTCCGCCTTTCAACATTTCAAGCACCGACAGGGAAGTTCCCCAATATACATCTTCTGAAGTCATTTTTGCTTCCATCGGCCACATTTTTTCCTGCAACCATACTTGCAACGCAAGATCGTCTCCGTGCCCTCTGAGCAACGACATTGCTGCATGACCATGCGTATTGATCAGACCCGGCAGGAAGAACAGTCCTTTTCCATCCACTTTGGTACAATTTTTGTCTCCATCCGGCAATGTCTCACCAATATGCACAATCTTGTCATCCTCGACAACCATGTATCCTTGAACCACGTTCCATGTTGTGCCGCCTTCATTAACGGCAAATTTGCCGTTGTGAATTACCCATCTATTTGTTGTCATCTTCCTCGTCGTCCTTTCCAGTCTCCAAGTAATAGGCCAAACTAAGCAGATCCGTTGTAAAGTCAGCATGGTGAATGCGGATATGCGGCGGTGTTTTTAGAATTGTTGGTGCAAAATTAAGGATCGCTTCAATTCCTGATTCAATAAGCTGATCCGCAACATTTTGGGCTTCCGTATCCGGAACCGTGATAATACCGATGCGGATGTTTTCCGTTTTAACCGCTTCCGTCAATTCATTCATTGGTTTTACCGTCAAACTGTTGATTTGGCTACCAATTTTCGGTCCATATGCATCAAATACAGCAACAATCTTCATGTTGTCTTTCAGATATGCGTTGTAGTTGGACAAGGCTTGACCGAGATTACCCGCGCCTACCAGAGCTACATTAATTTGCTGATCGATTTTGAGAATGTGACGAATTTTCTCAATCAAATAAGATACATCATACCCGATCCCTTTACGACCAAAATCACCGAAGTAAGCCAGGTCTTTACGAATTTGGGCCGGATTCAGATCCAGCCTCTGTCCAAGCTCTTGAGAAGAAACAGTAGCCACCTCACGCTGATGCAACTCGTTCAAATAACGCAAGTATACAGGCAGACGGCGTACCACCGCTTCCGAAATTTTATCCGATTTCATTCTTGCTCCCCCTTACCAAGGCCACGATAAAATAATAGATGAAAAGATGAGCATCCTGTATAAACTCAAAGATAAACGTGACATTTTATACAGAATGCTCCTTGTAATTTAGGTTATAAGTTCTTACGTGCAACTGCTTTAATCGGATACGGAAATATCTAATAAAGTTTAACGCCAAACGATAGTGTCATGCAATAATATAACGAACAAAACAACCATTATTTTTGTTCATTAGCAGGTTTTTCCAACCACTCGGTAATTCGTGGAACCATCTGCTCCGTGAGCATGTGTTCCATTTTGGGACCAGGTAAAGAATATAAAAAGAATTTACCATAGTACGCTTCAATCACCCGTGTATCATAAACAATAACAATTCCTCTGTCCTTCGCTGTACGCACCAACCGGCCAAATCCCTGCTTGAAACGAATGACCGCTTGCGGCACGGACAGTTTCATGAACGGATTTTTCTTCTGTTCCTGAAGCAGCTCACTCTTGGCTTCCACCAACGGATGATTCGGTGGCTGGAAAGGCAGTCGCACAATAGCGAGACAGGTTAGCGCCTCTCCCGGGATATCTACACCCTCCCAGAAGCTGCTTGTACCCAGAAGTACCGTAGCTTTGGCATCTTGGAACCTGCGAGTCAGCTTGGAGCGGCTTCCACTGTCAACGCCTTGCCCAAGCAACGAGATGTCGTTACCAGACAGTGCTTCCTTCAGCGGATCATAGACCTGTCGCAACATCTTGTATGAAGTAAACAGAACCATCATGCGTCCACGCGTGGCAATTGCCGTCTCTGCGAGTGATCGCACCAGCATATTAACAAAGTGCGCATCACCCACACTGCCCTTCACACTCGGGAAATCACGCGGAATCACCAGAAGTGCCTGATCGCGATAGTTGAAAGGTGATGGCAGCATCGAAGTTAACAACCGATTATTCTCGGAAGCTTCCTGCAAGCCAAGTTGTTCAATCATGAACTGGAATGACTTATCTACCGAAAGCGTAGCCGATGTAAGTACAACACTTTTCTTTTTATCAAAAAATAAATCCTTAAGTTGTGCACTGACATCTACAGGTACAGCATACAGCTGAAGAGATTTACTTCGGAACTGACCGCTGGCTTCCATCCAGTACACCGTTTTGGCATCATCCATACGCATGAAGAAACGTAGATTCTCCTTCAATGTGGTCAGATCTTTCAGCAATCCTGTAATGTCCGTGATCAGACTATCCGATTGATAATCATCCTGATCCTCTTTCACCTCAAGCAGCAATTTGTCCCCTTTGCGAACCAAATCGCCCAGAGTCACATAGATCTGGTTCTCCAGATCCTGCAACTCCTGCCATTTTGCAGGTTTCTGAGAAGCTTTCAGACGCAGTGAAAATTGCCCCGTCTCTCCCGGTGAAGCATCACTTCGTTCAGGCAACAAACCGAACAAGGCATCGCTCATACGATCCCACAGTTCCTTGACCTCAACAGCCAGCGGGAACATCTGATCCACCATGGAGCCCCATTGAACCGAATTTTCATGCCCGGATAACTGGGAACGAAGCATAGGCAGCTGACCATTACGACTGTCTTTAAACAGGCGGGTCAGTGTATGAACCAAGGTGAAATATTTCATATGCATTCCAAGATGTTTACCAGCGACATCCTCCAGATGATGTGCCTCATCGATCACAAGACTCTCATAGGCTGGCAGCAGCTGATGCGCGGCTTTCACATCCGTAAATAATTTGGAGTGATTGGTGATTACAATATCAGACAACCCGGCCTCATGTTTGGCACGATGGTAGAAACATTTGCGGAACCATGGACATGATCTTCCCAGACAGGACTCGGATTCGCTCTGTACCGTCTCCCAGAAGTCCCCTCCGCGTCCGCTAAGGTTAAGTTCCTCATCATCTCCGGTTTCGGTCTGCGTGAGCCAGACAATCATCTGAGCAGCTGTGAAATAATCCTCTTTGGGTGTAGCGAATTCACGTTTATTGATTTTGTGTTCAAATTTGCGCAGGCACAGGTAATGTCCACGTCCTTTGAATACAGCAGCCTTAAACGGGAACGGAACCACTTGAGTCAGCATCGGAATGTCCCGCTCTCTCAATTGCTCCTGCAGATTGATCGTATGCGTGCTGACCATAACTTTCTGTTCCTGCTTCACACTTTCGTAAATAGCAGGCAAGAGATAACCCAGAGATTTACCGGTGCCTGTTCCTGCTTCGATCAAGAGATGTTTCTCTTCATCCAGGGCTTGCCTTACACTGCTGAACATCTGAGTCTGCGCTTCACGCTCTTCGTAATGATCCAGCGTATCCTTCAGGTTCTCCCGAACCTGGTCCATAAACTGTTCGAAGCTTACACCATCAAGGGGGTTAGCCTCCCGCTCATCGCGTGGTGCACCAATATCGGTCCAATCACTTACATTAAGAGCAAGCTGACGATAATAGGTATGTCCGTCCAGATCCTGAATCGGCTCTGCTTCCTTCTCACTGCGCATTCCGTCCAAGAACCAGCCCAAGTCACTGTCTTCTGGTGCAAACAGGTCACTGAGGCGCTGAATCGTTATGAGCGGTAATTCCTTTAACTCATCCAGGCACTTGAGCAGCACATAGGCTGTCGCCAGTGCATCACTGTCTGCCTGGTGAGGGCGATCATGTTGAAATCCAAATTCGGAAGACACATAACCGAGTTGATAAGAACCCAGTGATGGGAATGTGATCTTCAGAAAATCAATCGTGTCCAGAATGCGGCCAGTGAACGGCAAATAACCGCAACGGTCAAGAGCATTCTGCAAAAAGTGAAAATCAAAAGCGACGTTGTGTCCAACAAGCACCACATCATTAAGTAGCGGAACCATCTCCATCATCATCTCTTCGAGTGAAGGAGCGTCCGCCACATCTGCATCGGTAATACCCGTCAACCCCGAAATAAACGGGGGAATCGGTACACCAGGGTTCACATAAGAACTATATATTTGAGTTATGCTGTAGTCATGATCTATGATGGCAAGTCCGGCCTGTATAATCTCACCGTCGGACTGCGTGCCGGTTGTTTCGAAATCCAATACGGCAAATTTCATTGCAATGTACGGTCCCTTCCATTCCAGTCTATGTTACAGCATAGCAAAAAAAAGGGGATTTGAAAATTAACTGACAAAAAAGCGGTGTCCCCGCCGCTATGCCAAAGGAGGGAACACCGTTTTTTGTCGCCGAATTCCCGCTTAATGAAGGGTCGTCAGCTGATTAGCATATTGCAATTTTCCCCTGTTCAACCTGCAAGCTTCCATGTTGTACAGTGGTTCGGTCAATGTCGGGTCATACTGAAGGGCCTGTGCAAAGAGTGAACATGCAGCTTCGGGATTCGCAAGCTTGGCTTGAATACAGCCCAGGGCGTTACATACAAGCCCTTTCAAGCGAGGTGAACCCTTAAGGTACATGATCTGCTGCAAATGTGTCCCGGCTTCCGCCATTTGTTCCAAATTCAGATACGCGAGCGCCAGGTAAAAACGAGTCAATGCACTCTCCGGATGATCGGTCACAACCCGGGAGAACTGCATGATCGCCTGCGGATACATCTGTAATTTGAAATAGCCCTGACCTCGACTGAAACATTCCAGATGGAGTTCAGGCAGAGCGGTAACAGCTTCCTGTTCCGGTTCAAGGGAAGCAGGCTTATCCATCTCCCGCTCCCTCACCTGGCTCATTTTTTCTTCAAACATCAGCCATTCATCCAGCATTCCGTCACTCATCCGCTTAAGCAAGTTCCACTTTTGCAGCAATTCCTGTTTGTTCAGGCCTTCAGCGGAAGGATAGCTCTTGATAATTTCATCTAACATGTCGTTCATTTCTGCGAAAACATGCTGGAACATCGATGCATCCCCACCCTTGAAAAAATGGATTAGTGCAGTGACCTGTACTCATTTTTTGCTTCAAGGGCCGATTTCATTCTCCTTACCAGTCGATTACATAATTGTTGCGTGGACTTCCTGTTTCATCGTTTGTACAGGTTTATTCTGTCCATCTACAAATACAACGGTTGGTTTGTGAGTATTTGCCTCTTCTTGCGACATCATGGCGTAAGAAATGATAATGACGTTATCTCCAGGCTGCACCAGACGTGCAGCTGCGCCGTTAAGACATATGACCCCGCTTCCGCGTGGTCCTGGAATCACATAAGTTTCCAGACGTGCACCATTGTTGTTGTTCACAATTTGCACTTTTTCGTTTTCCATCAAGTCGGATGTTTCCATCAAGTCTTCATCTATGGTAATGCTACCCACATAGTTCAAGTTGGCTTCCGTTACCGTAGCCCGGTGAATTTTGGATTTCATCAGTGTTCTAAACATGGGACAGTACCTCCGATTTTTGCAGCCTTATATTGTCAATCAATCTTGTTTTTCCGAATTTCACCGCAAGTGCGATGAGCAGATCATCACGTCCTTGAACTTCCTCCTGATCTGCGAGTGGCTCCAGACTTGGAAAAGCCTGAATCTCGGCGTAGTCGATAACGGCAAGCGGTGAGCTTGCAATCTGCTCGCGCAGAATACGACGGATATCTGCGGCGTTTGTAGCTGCACCTGTATCTGCGGCATCCTGAGCTGCACGCAGTGCCTTCGACAGAACTAACGCCTGTGTACGCTGTTCAGCGCTAAGATAGACATTACGTGAACTGAGGGCAAGACCATCCTCTTCGCGAACAATCGGACAAGGTACAATCTCTACAGGCATATTCAAATCATTCACCATCTGTTGAATGACCGCAACCTGCTGAGCGTCTTTCATTCCAAAAAATGCACGCTGCGGCTGTACGATGTTGAAGAGCTTGGAGACTACAGTTGTTACTCCGTCAAAATGTCCTGGACGTGAAGCGCCACATAAGCGCTCCGTCAGTTTTGAGACAGATACCGTCGTTTGCGTTGCCTGTGGATACATCTCTTCAACAGAGGGAATAAATACGATATCCACTCCTTGTGAGCGTGCTGTTTCCACATCTCTGGCTTCATCCCGCGGATAACTGTCAAAATCTTCATTAGGGCCAAATTGAATCGGATTAACGAATATGCTTAATACCACGATATCGCTCTGTTGTCTGGCTGCCTGCATCAAGCTTGCATGACCTTGATGCAGATAACCCATTGTCGGTACCAGACCTACAACGGACGCACTGGACCGAATCGCTTGACGCTTCAAGCTTAGTTCCTGTCTTAACTCTGCGATTGTCCGTAATACTTTCATGAGTTACTCCCCACCTTTTCCTTGCGTTGTCCGCCGTACAGTTGATCCAGAACACCATCCGCAGCATTAAATACATGCTCTTCGGCCGGGAACGAACGATCTTTAACTTCTTTCACGTAAGCTTCGATGCTCGTTCTGATTAATGTACCCACATCTCCATAGGTTTTGACAAATCGTTTGGGCGTATACGGAGAGGCGTATTGAACCACATCGTGGAATACCAGTACCTGACCATCACAGCCTCGACCTGCTCCAATTCCAATGGTAGGGATGGACAGTTCCTCCGAGATCGCCCGTGCAACTTCTTCCGTAACCAGTTCAAGCACGATACCAAACGCACCAGCAGCTTCCAGGGCTTTGGCTTCGTCCATTAAACGTTTCGCATCCGCTGCATCCTTGCCCTGAATGCGGTAACCACCAATCTGATTAACCGATTGAGGTGTCAGTCCGATATGCCCAAGAACAGGTACGCCTGCTTGCACGACTGCTCTAACGGTGTCCGCAATCTCGACTCCGCCTTCCATTTTAACCGCATGGGCATGCCCCTCTTGCATCAGTCGACGTACACCCTTAAGCGTCTCATCCACGCTGCCATGATAGGTCATAAAAGGCATATCAGCCACAATAAACGTCTTCTCAGCACCGCGCACTACGGAACGTGTGTGGTACACCATGTCGTCGATGGTCACCGGAAGCGTCGAGTTATAACCCAGTACTACATTGCCGAGTGAATCACCAACCAGGATCAGATCGATACCTGCTTCCTCTGCGAGGAGCGCTGTTGGATAATCGTAAGCCGTGATCATACTAAGCGGCACGCCATCCTGCTTATATTTTTTCATTTTCACAATATTCAACGCTTGTTTGTTCGCCATTTTCTCTCATGGCTCCTTTCTTCTTTTCAAATAAACGCAACAAAAAAACCTTTTAGTTTTCCACTAAAAAGTCCCGAAAAGTCAAAAAAGAGTCACTTGCGATCGTCCCTTCTGTCTCGGTCCTCTTCGGCTCAGAGCAGAATCCAACAACTCACTTAAACGTATTTCATTCTTGCACTGTGGTCTGCTTATATAAAACACATCAAAGCAGAACAAAGGTTACTGTTACGGGAGTGCAATTCGGTCTGCATTAGCCGATATCGCCTCACGAACACAGTATACCAAAGTTCTGCTCAAACTTCACGTCTTATGTTCATTTTACCAGTGAAAATTCGACAAATTGTTTATGATTTCCAAGAAATCTCACCAGAGATGATTAGTGTATGTTCTCCATCGTGCTTCTCCACGATAAGTGCTCCAGAAGGGTCAAGACCAATTGCCTTCCCTTCAATGACACCATGAGGATTCGTCACTGTAATCTCTCGATTCATCGATACGGACAGTGCCTCCCATAGAGCTGAGATCACACCAAATCCTTCTTTTTGATACAAAAAATACAACTGTTCAAGCTCCGTCAGAATGGCAGCCGTTAGTTTGGTACGATCAACGGATTGACCCGTCTCCATCTTGAGCGAAGTAGCGATTGTGGTCAGATCTTCCGGATAATCCTCGGGATCAAAATTCACGTCAACGCCTATACCTGCAATACAATATCTGACTTCATGATCTTCCACCGTGGATTCAAGCAATATGCCGCATACCTTGCGCCCATCAATCAATAAATCATTTGGCCATTTGATGCCTGCATCAGCTCCTGAACAAGCTCGAACGGCACGACATACAGCCACTCCTGTTAATAAAGTTAACTGCGGCGTATGCTGAAGTGGTAGATCAGGGCGTAACAGGACACTCATCCAGATTCCTTTACCCGGAGGAGAGAACCACTGTCGACCGAAACGTCCTCTTCCTCCTGTTTGTTCTTCCGCAATGACCACAGCACCTTCTGCCTGCCCTTGCTCAGCTAGCTTGAGAACATCCCCTTGCGTAGACAGGGTCGAAGTCAACAAAACAGCCTTACGGCCAAAAACGGTTGTATCCAGAGCCAATTGGAGGCCAGTAGCGTCAATGCTATCCGGCTTCGTTACCAGACGGTATCCTTTGCGGGATACAGCTTCAAACTCATAACCCATGTCTCGTAACTTGTTCACATGTTTCCACACAGCGGTCCGACTGATGGACAGATTACGGCTGATCTCTTCACCTGATACGAATCGTCCTTCTGCATTTAATAACATATGTAACAGATCTTCATGTTTGGTCATCTTGAACCACCCGCTTCACTTCTGCACTTAGTGCTGCATGCTGATTCTCTATCGTTCCAATCGCTGTTTCTCGTAACAAATGTTTCATCAGTTGACCCAGCCAAGGCCCGCCTTTGCGCTGCACCATTTGTAACACTTGTTCCCCTGTGATATCCAGCTCTTTCAAGTCATGCACAGGGATCGATTGACTCCATTTGGCTGCAAGTTCTTGAACCAAAACAACCTGCATTGCTGCCTGTTCGGACTGATTCCGCCATCCTGCTGGCAGTGTAGACTGTATTTGAAGCCAATCATCCGCCGCCTGAACACCACAAGCCAGAACAGTAACGATCCAATCGGAACGGAGACTGACCGTATCCTTCTGCTCCTGAACGGAAGTATGAATCAACTGTTCCACCTGAAGGACCCCTGTTATTCGAGAACGATGTTCATTGGAGAATGTCCACTGACGTAATAATACATCTGCTTCATCCTTACTATAACCGCCAGCAATCAGGATGAGTGACCAACGAAGCAACACATGCTGACCTGACAATTGTTCCAGATCGGATAACAACGTCTTGTTAAAACGCGCCGAGCTAACTGGCGCTTTGATGTGCGCAAGCGCATCACTTCTGTATAACAGCTCCAATCCTTTTAATGGATGGGGTCCCGACATCATTTTTACCATCTCGGTGCGTACTCGTTCCATCGCTATATGTTGAAGCAGGTCTTTCTGCCTTACAAGGCCCTTCCACGTGTTATGGGCAATTTTGAAATCAAATACGGAAGCAAACCGGACACAGCGGAGCATCCGCAGTGCATCTTCACCAAATCGTTCCATCGCAGAACCCACACACCTGACTCGCTCTTCCTTGATATCTGCCTGTCCACCAAACGGGTCAACGATTGTCCCAGTGACGTCCATAGCAAGAGCGTTCATCGTGAAGTCACGCCGTTGTAAGTCTTCCTTGATATCCTGAACAAATTGAACCGCAGCTGGTCTGCGGTTATCCTGATACTCGGATTCTGTTCGAAAGGTGGTCACTTCAAAATAATAACCGCCTGAACGAACGGTAACCGTACCGTGTTGCAAACCTGTAGGAATACAATCGTCAAACAGTTCCATGACTTGCTGAGGAGAAGCAGATGTCGTGATATCCATATCGTCTACAACTCGTTCCAGCAATTCGTCACGAACGCAACCACCTACCCAATATGCCTTGTAGCCATGTTTGTTTAATGTTGTGAGTACATTCTCACTTTGAATTGCCATTTCACGATCTACCTGTGTCCATTGAACCACCACATATCACCTCTTCTCTTGCCTGTTGTGGTATGCACAGTATAATTTCGTCAAACAAATTGATTAACCGCAAACCGGCTTCAAGTTCGGAACTTCCCTTCCCAGCACCCGGTAATAAATCTGTTCATATTCATGCCGAATGGCATCATTGCAAAAGTCGTGATGTGCGCGTTGAAGACACGCTTCCCTGAACTCCGCAGCCAAACGATCATCTGTTAACAAACGGATTGTGTTCTCGGCCATGGATTGTGTATCCCCGATCGCGGATAAGAATCCCGTCTTACCGTGTAATACCAGTTCCGGAATTCCTCCGGCCTGTGAACCGATCGTGGGTACGCCACAAGCCATTGCTTCGAGCGCCACAAGTCCGAAACTTTCCTTCTCCGATGGAAGCATCAACACGTCTGCCATGGAAATGACCTGAGCAATGTCATCCTGTTTGCCAAGGAAATGAACTTTATCATTCAACCCGAGATCATTAATTTTCCATTGCATCTTCGGCAAATCAGGTCCTTCACCAACAAATAACAGTTTGGCAGGAACCTGCTCCTGTACCTGACGGAAGACCTCTACCACATCCTGAGTTCTCTTCACCGGTCGGAAATTGGAGATGTGCATTAATATTTTTTCGTCGGGCGCAGCGAAGTCTCTTCGCAGACTGGCAGCATCCCGCGGATAATATATTCGTTTGTCAATAAAATTATAGGTTAGATCGATTGGGCGCTGAATATCCAGCAGTTCGACCGTTTCTCGAATCAAATCTTGTGATACGGCAGTAACCGCGTCACTTTCATTAATGGCTAGACGGATCAGATCCTTCAGAGATTCATCCTGAGCCAGAACCGTAATATCCGTTCCATGTAACGTGGTAACCACTTTAAGGCCGTCCCCTACCATTTGTTTCGCAAGAAAGGCGCATACTGCGTGTGGCACGGCATAGTGAACATGCAGCAGATCGAGCTGCTGTGACTTAGCCACCTGAGCCATCTTTGTTGCCAGTGACAGGTCATACGGAGGGTAACGGAAAACATAATAATCATTTACTTCAACTTCGTGATAAAAAATATTTTTCTGGAACGTACCCAGTCTGAACGGGATACTGTTGGCAATAAAATGAACCTGATGCCCCTGTTCGGCAAGTAATTTGCCCAGCTCCGTTGCGACAACGCCAGACCCGCCGAGGGACGGATAACAGGTGATGCCGATTTTTAGCTTTTTATCCATCCTGTGGACGCTCCTTTGATCTCCCGCTTCATGCAGGTTGATATAATGCAATGGAATAATGAAACCCTTCGTTTCATTAAACGTTTATTGGGCACCCGAGCCAAATTGATGAACCACGTAAGGTGTAATTGTAGCAAAACCTTCTGCAAACGGGATGAGACTGCGTTGTCCGAGCAAGGAATCACGGGCTCTTACACGTTCGATATACCCTTGATTCAATGGCGTCGAGACCGCTCCGTCTCCCAGTTCGAATTGGGAACGATAAGAGAGCAATGAGGCTTCTTTTTGCTCATAGTGTTCCGTAATATCGACAATCAAATCCGTAGGCCCGATGTCATTAATAAAGTAAAAATAAAGTTCCTTCACCTGCACGGCAGGCATGTCCGGCATATAGTTGCGAAGCTTGGCGTTAAATACAGCCTCCTGCACAAGCTTACTGCAATTGACGTGATCCGGATGACGATCTTCCCAATACGGAGCAAACACCATCCGAGGGGCATGACGCCGTATCTCAGCCGTCACCGCCTGTACATGGTCAGGCGTAAGATACAAGCCACGATCAGGAAGCCCCAGATTCGTTCGACACGAAAGACCGAGGACGCGGGAGGCTTGCTCCGCTTCCTCGGTTCTGCGCTCTACTGTTCCGTTGGAAGACATCTCAGCACGAGTCAGATCACACACGCCTACTTTCAAGCCAGCAGCGGTATGTTTGGCAATCGTTCCACCCATACCAATCTCCGCATCGTCTGCATGTGCTCCAAAGATGAGAATATCCAGACTCATTCGGTATCACCCGAATTCAATCCAGCCTCCGGCTTGTATTTATGTACCAGCTCTCTCCAGGCAAAATCACCACGATCCAGAGCCTTAACCAGAATCTCAGCGGTTGCGATATTGGTGGCAAGTGGAATTCCCTGCACATCACAAAGACGCAGCAACGCATTAATATCCGGCTCGTGAGGTTGTGCCATCAGTGGATCACGCAAGAAAATAATCAGATCCATCTCATTTTGCGCAACCAAAGCTCCAATCTGCTGATCTCCGCCCAGTGGGCCTGATTCGAATCGATGAATCTTCAGCGACGTTCCTTCCATAATACGAAGGCCTGTTGTTCCTGTAGAATACAATTGATGGTCCGTAAAAACAGGCTCATATGCCGTCACGAAGTTAACCATCTCTTCTTTTTTACGATCATGGGCGATAAATGCTATTTTCAACATGACAATCTCCTTTAGTCGATAAAGTGGTCAAATCCGTAGATCATTCCTGTATATTCCATAACCTTTTGCACACCAATCTTAACACCAGGCATATAACCTGCGCGCTCATAGGAGTCATGCCGAATTTTGAGTGACTGTCCATAGTCTCCGAAAACAACTTCCTGCTGCGCGAATACGCCAGGCAATCGTACACTGTGAATTCGGAAGCCGTTGTAATAACCGCCGCGTGATCCTTCAATGGTTTCTTCCTCATTCGGGTTACCCTGACGAAGTTCTTCCCGATTGGCAGCAATCAGTTCAGCAGTTTTGATCGCTGTTCCAGAAGGAGCATCCAGCTTCTGATCCCCGTGATATTCGATAATCTCCACATTTGGCATATGTTTGGCAGCCTGTGCTGCGAATCGCATCATCAAAATGGCACCGATCGAGAAGTTAGGGGCAATAAGCCCTCCAATTCCTTTGTCCTGACATTGCTTGTCCAACTGTTCAATCTGCTCCGGCGTAAAGCCGGTAACACCCATGACAGGTCTGACTCCATGACGGATCGCGATCTCGGTATGTGTAAAAGCATATTGCGGCACTGTAAAATCAACCATAACCTGCGGTTTTGTTTCGGCAAAAGCCATTTCGATATCATCAGTCACCAGCACCCCACACTCTGGTAAACCAACAAGGGTTCCTGCATCCGTGCCTGCTCCGGAGCGGTTGACAGCCGCTGCAAGCTCCAATTCCGGGTCCTGAAGTACCAATTTCACAACTTCACGGCCCATACGGCCAGCCGCTCCGATCACGGCAACTCTGATTACTTCACTCATATTGACTGCATCTCCTCGCTATGTTGGATCATATCGTAGAATCCATTTCAACTCGAAAGAAATCTTTGTAAAATGAATTCTTATTGAATGGATTTCATACGTTGCTTGATTTCCTGTAACATCTGATGCAGTTGCCCATTCTGCGGGTCCAGCAAAATTGCCTCACGCAGCGCCTGAATTGCATATTCAAATTCATTCAAATCACTGTAAGCCAGGGCAAGCATAACATGAGCTTCCACTGAGAGCGGATCAAGTTTGACCGCTTCTTGCAGAAGCGTAGACGCTTCCACATACCGCTCCTGTGTTGCAATACCCGCCTGCTCCAACAGCAACTTCGCTCTGGAGGTCAACTCTTTTGCTTCCAACGTCTGCAGATGCAAGATATACTCTTCTGTTCCTGGCGACAATTCAACCGCCTTACGTGCATATTCAAGCGCTGGAACCAGATGTTTGCTGCGGGCGTGTGTAATGGAACAGCGATAATATAACTCCGCATGTTTTGGATGAGCGCGAATGGCTGACTCGAACCAACGAATCGCCTGCTCAAAATCATTTTGCAATATACAGCGGTAAGCCTGCTGCATATATTCTTCCGGTTTCATCATTAAGCTGACCCTCCCCGATCGGGTGATGGTACAGCATATGTAATCTACGCCTAATCGGTGTTTTTGGGAGTCCACCGATTGGCATCGCGGGTGTTAAATTTATGCATGACTTTATCGTGCGCCTCAGCCAGATCAATTCCCAGTGAGTTCGCAAAACAAATCGTGATAAATAAAATATCTCCAAGCTCAAGTTCAATGGAATTGGCTGCTTCGGAAGATTTCTTCGGCTTTTCGCCGAACTCATGATTCACTTCCCTGGCGAGCTCTCCAACCTCTTCAGACATCCGGGCCAACATGGCCAGAGGACTGAAATACCCCTCCTTGAACTGGGAGATATACTGATCAACCTCACGCTGCATTTCTGCGATGCTTTTCTCCATGAGAACGGATTCTCCTTTAGAAATGATGTCGTATTTGTTCCTAATAATATCAGTTATTTAGATTCACTTCCACCATCATCAGCGACAAATCATTTTTAAAGAATCAATAAACAGGTATACTAGATGGGAATGATTGCTTCTTCATTCTAATTTATCTACAGCGAGGGATCTTATGAGCACTGCCAAAACCTGGATTCAAGTTAAACTGGTTCTTCCCATCGTGCTGGGTACAGCCTTATATGCCTTTGGGCTCCTCTATTTCATAATCCCCAACCAGCTTATGGAAGGTGGCCTCACCGGGGTTACGGTGCTGATCAATTACGCTTTTGGCATCTCACCTTCACTTACAACCTTAATTCTGAATGTTCCTCTCTTTCTGATCGGGCTCAAAATTTTGGGCGGCAGACAGATGATCTATACGGGTATCGGAATCGGGGCACTGACCGTTTTTCTATGGTTGTTTGAGAAGTTGATTCATCTGGGGTGGATTGAACCATTACATACCGAGAATGACCTCCTGCTCGCAGCCCTATATGCAGGTGTCACCCTAGGAGCCGGCCTTGGCATTGTATTTCGTTGGGGCGGAACGACGGGCGGTTCGGACATCATTGCCCGTATTCTCAACCGCAAGTATGGATGGAGTATGGGCCGAGTATTACTGGGCATCGACTTCGTCATTATCGGGCTCTCTCTCATCTACATCCCCAAAGAAAAAATTCTGTATACGCTCGTAGCTGTATTCATAGCCTCCAAAGTCATCGACTTTATTCAGGAAGGTGCATATTCTGCCCGGGCATTTATGATCATTAGTGACCATGCACCCGAGATTGCCGACCAGATCACACGGGATATGGATCGTGGAGTTACCCTTATTCCAGCCATTGGCGCGTACTCTAAACAGGCCAAACACATGGCCTACTGCGTGATCTCCAGGCAAGAGTTCAGGCGACTGCAGACGATTGTACGTTCCATTGACCCCAGAGCATTTGTCATCATCAGCGATGTTCACGATGTACATGGAGAAGGTTTCAAAGAAAGTTGATTCACTATACAGAAACTACAAGAAAACCTCTTTTCGCATGAAGAGCCGTTAAAGTGGCTGTTTATGTGAAAAGAGGTCTTTTTTTATATACCACATATAGACCAGGATCAAATTCATATTCAATTAGCGCCGAAAAGGAAAAATCCCCTGCTGCTGCGCACGATATTTACGATATCCGGCGTAACTTAACGTCGCCACAATGACCGAACTAATGAGCAGCCCGGCTGCCCTGCGATCAGGACCCTGTACAAACGGTACAAAGGCACTCTCGTCCTTCTCGCGACCAAACAACTGGTTCACCAGTTCCTCCCCATGGCCCACCATGTTCTTTAATTGAGCCAGATCAGGTTGCTTGGCAGCGGTAAGCCCTTTGGTATGAGATAACCAGGCGTCCATCTGAGCAATCTCATAAGGTTCACGGCGAATCAGCGCGGCAGGACGAATCGTCTCATAATGCTCCTCCAGAACGGTGTAGCGGTTTGCAAGTACGGCCGCAGTTTGCCCTTGATTTGTAGCAGCGGATAAAGCGTCCAGATCGTTTTTCACGATTTTATAATACTGAAGCCATAAAGGCTTGGTTGGATTCGCGAGACTATCGGCTGCAAGTCTGAGCTTGGCAGAGGACTGCTGAAGAGAAGCATCGTCATTTTTCACCTTCACAACGGCTTGTTTCACTTCAACAATGGTTTCGGACAAGGCGTGAATGCCCTCAACCGTTGTTTGTCCCTCAAAGGAGATATGCTCCAGACTTTTACTGATACGCAGAATGCTTCCGCGCACTTCTTCAATATTATTCTCGAGCGCCTGACGATACAATATGGCTGCTTCCTCATTCAGTTGTGCAATTGAATTGCTTGTGGACACTTGTTGATCTGAATTCGAATTCAATGCTTCACTTTGCGCGGATACACGATATGCTAAGTTCGTCCAAAGCAGCAGAGCTATGAACGATACCACCAATAAGCCAGTTTTGATCCCAAACGTTCTCTTCATGGACATCCCTCCCACCACCAATGTATGGCGGGGGACAGTCCGTTAGAACAAGCTCAAGATCGGATATCAGGTTCGTCTCGCTTGTCTTAAGGCCAACCATGCGCACAGAATGCTTACCAGTGTCAGTCCGAATGTGAAATTACGCACACCATCTACATGATCATAGAGGGAAGCGGGTAACCAAGGGTAAATATCATATGTATAATCCATCGTATCGTTTAACAACGTCCAGAGACCTGCAACGACAAGGGAAGCCCAGCGGAAGCCGAAAAAACGTACATAAATAAGAGCTTCAATGGCCATTGCACTATGCGAAGCAATCAACATCCAATCTTGCCAGTGCTGTGTACCGCCTTGCATCCATCCAGCGAATATAATGGACACGGCCCACAAGCCATATTTCACAGATGTGACTACGGCAAGCGCCTGAATCACATGTCCGATCCGTTTGATAATGATGGACCGAGGTGGGTACAAAACCCATAACAACGCTAAAGTAAAAAACAAACTCGCTGTTGGACTATCTGGCACAAATACGATCTGCCACACCGGCTGCTCAGCCAGCGTCAATTTCATTTGCTCTCCATACCAGATGTATCCGTATACCGTTCCTACCGCATTACACCAAAATAATAGCCACAGGAAATAACGATTGGTCAGAAATTCCCTACTCCAGAAATACGATAAAGCCACATTCCCTGCCCCTTCCTTCATCATATATTGTGCACGATACAGTGCTGTCCAAAAAAACACTTCAAAAAACCTGACCGCATAAACGATCAGGTTTCATTGGTTATTTCGATTTTACTGTTCTGCTTTCTGTTTCGCAAGCCATTCGGTCAGATGAGTGATCTCTTCATCTGTGACGCCTTGAGCAATCGCTTGATCGTACATCGCAGGCATCTCGTTATAACCTTCTTTAATAATGGTCAGAATCTCTTCCTGGCTGTGCTTGTCACCCACGCCCCGAAGTGACGGTCCACTTGCACCCTTCATATCAGCCGCATGGCAACCGATACATCCAGCCTTTTTGTACGTTTCCATTGCAGGATCATCCTGTTCCACGATCGCAACTTCCTCTTGCTGTCCAGGTGCATTGGAAACGGGTGGGAGCCCCTGTTCACGCCTCTCCAGCGCTTCTTCTTCACGTTGAATATGTTCAGGCTTCTGTCCACTTGCTTCCAACTCATGCTCGTAGTGAGTCCACGCTACATTTGTCAGGTAGAATACAGAAATGACCGACAAAATCATCAGTGATGAAGCAATTGGGCGTTTATAGAAACGCCGCTCCTTGCCTGTATCCAGGAATGGTGCCAGCAGCAAAGCTCCAAAAGCGACTCCGCTGACCCCCAGTACCCCGAGCAGAACGTAATCGCCCGATGCGTATGGATACTTCAAGTACTGATACAGAAAAAGGAAGTACCAGTCCGGCATAGGAATTACGGATGCGCTCGGATTGGCCGGATACCCCAAAGGTGCAGGTTCTGAGATCGTTAGTACCAGAATCCCCACCAATACAACGACCCCAACCATCCATTCTTTCAGCAGGAAGTTGGGAATAAATGCTTCTGATTTGCCGGGATACGCCGTGTAATCGGGCGGGGTAATGAATCCCGCCCCTTTACGGACCCGTGAATCACCGACAAAGATAACCTTTTCCTCATCATCCTTCTTATGTCCGTGAGCCATTGCGATTCCTCCCTTCTCAGTTTATAGTGGTCCCGAAATGCCCTGTCTGCGGATCATGATAAAGTGTCCGACCAGAAGCACCAGAAGCACAGCGGGGAGGAAGAATACGTGCAGGGCAAAGAATCGGGTTAGTGTCTGTGCACCGACAATCGTGCCGCCTTGCAGGAATTCTTTAATAATCGGTCCCAGCCAAGGAACCGTATTGGCAATCTCCAGTGTTACTTTTGTTGCAAAATAGGCTTTGTTATCCCATGGCAACAAGTACCCTGTCAGCCCCAGGCCCAACATGACGAAAAAGATCAGCATGCCTACAACCCAGTTCATTTCACGCGGTGCCTTGTAAGAGCCTGTAAAGAACACACGCATCGTATGTAAGAACATCATTACGATAACCAGACTGGCTCCCCAGTGGTGCATGCCGCGAACAATTTGGCCGAAGGCTACTTTGGTCTGCAGGTACTCCACACTTGCGTAGGCATTGATAATATCAGGTACATAATACATGGTCAGGAACATGCCTGACAGAATCTGAATAACAGTAATAAAGAACGTCAAGCCACCAAAGCAGTACACGAATGCGGAAAAGTGATGAGCCGGATTTACATGCTCTGGAACTTCATGATCCGCAACGTCCCGCCAGATTGGCGTGATGTCAAGACGCTCGTCAATCCAGTCATAGACATTTTTAAACATCTGCGTTCACGCCTCCTAATTCACTCGGGTGTTCGGAACAATGTCGCCCAGATATACCCAACCCTGCTCTTCCTTGACTACGTACTCATCCAGCGGTTTGGGGGCTACGGCAAGATTCTTCCCTTCCTTGTCATAGTGCGCGCCATGGCAGGGGCAATGATACTCGTCAGGGTATTGCTTGTCACTATTCCAGCCTACTGTACATCCCAGATGTTTACAGATAGGTGAGAGTGCATAAATTTTACCCTGCTCGTCTTTGCGAATCCACGCCACTAACGATGCATTACTCAGATACCAACCATCCTGTTGTTTAAGTTCAAAGGTGAATTCTTGAGGCTCATTCGTAATTTTGCTGATTTCAGCTACTTTGACAGAGGTGCCCTCTCCCTTATGTTGCAAAATCGGGTCCACCGCAAAACGGACCATAGGAAGGATTGCACCGGCGGCCATGTAGGCTGTAGCTCCACCAAGCGTGTAAGTCAAAAACTGCCTGCGTGACATCTCCATGCGGCTTGGCAATTTCAATGAAGCTTCGTGGTGGTCATGCTCACTGCTCATACTGTCTCCAACCCCCTTTTTCAGCCAACTCTCTCAAACGTTTTCATTTTCATAAATTCCACGACTTACTAGAACATACATAATCATATAGTAGCCCTAGAACACCGTCAAGAATTTGTCACACATTTTTAAGGTTCAATTGTAAGCGTTATTAAAAAATTGTTGGTAAATTGTCACATTTGTCGCCAAAAACTATTTTTTCCACAACTCTCGTATCTTTTCCCCTATGAATCTCGCAATCCCCTCTTCTCCGACCTCATGAGTTAACACGGACCGACTCAAAATCAGATCAGCAGATGGAATGTCCACGCCATCCAAATGACCATCTGATGACATAATAACCACATATTTGAATCCTGAGGATTTAAGCTGTGCGGACAAGGAATTTAATGTCATTGACAATTCCGAATTAGCATAATGAAAGGCTGGATAAGTCATGATTCTCCCTTTGAAAGGAATTTCGACCAGATCCAGAAAATCTCGCAGCCGCTCCAATGCCTCGGTAGCTTCAACTGGCGACTGCTCACCGCTAAGAGCTGTGTATGGAATAAGGCATGTATCCAGATAGAGTTGCAGTTCAGCCCAGCTGTCTTGAGTCATCTCACTGAATTTCAATTCCCTATATCCCCTCTCTATCCATTTTATTCCCATATTATATATGACCATATCTTATAAATCCAGACATTCATTTCAGAATTACACATATCAAAAAAGGAAATACGCCTCTGCGCATTCCCTTTTATCTCAGAAAGGATATATTTCGCCTATCAGTTTATGGTCCTCAGTTCATCCGTCAGACTCCGGAAAGCTACTTCGTCTCCGGTAGCTAACGCTTTATCGATTTCCAAATAGAGCTTCTCGCTGCGCTGTTTGCGAAGCGCTTCGTCCCACACCATCTCAGCTGCCAGCCCCAACATGACTTCATACGTAACTTTCATTTTATCCAATAGGATGCACCTCCAAAACGGATTTAAGAGCTCCTATATTCTTTTCCTTTGGTAACATAACCCAGTGAAGTTCTGGACATCCGCTCCAGATCGGCATCTGTCAGCTCACGTATCACTTTGGCAGGTGTCCCCAAAGCAAGAGTATAGGGCGGAATCTTACTATTCTCAGTAACAACAGAACCGGCTCCAATCAGCGTATATTCGCCAATGTCGGCTCCATTCAGCAGAATGGCTCCCATGCCGATTAATGATCCTGTTCCAATACAACAACCATGAATGATCGCTGTATGTCCTACTGAAACATCATCTCCCACAATTAAAGGTTGATCAGTATTGACATGCCCGACAACGTTATCTTGAATATTACAGCGCTTTCCAATGATAATAGGAGCCAAATCAGCCCGCAGGACTGCATTGAACCAGACGGAAGACTCTTCTCCCATTCTCAAATCACCGATCAGTTTTGCACCCTCAGCCATATATACCGAAGAGTGTAACTGAGGTTGTAAACCTTTGTATGGAATTATCATTATTATTATCACTCCTTAATTTGGGAGTGATTTTAGCAACTTGTCCTTCACTTGTCAAACATAATAGGTGTAATGTCTCCTGAGATGGAGCGACAGGATGCAGCAAGACGCGTGCCCCAGGCTGTCATTTGTATAGACCGACCTTCCTCATGTTCCCCAATACGGACCATGCCAAGATGCAACATCATTTTAACAATTCTGTTATCATAGATGGCCGCGGCCGTATCATAATAGAACGGCTGAATGAATGGACCGATCTGACGAAACAGCGACTCGGCGGTTGACCATTCTTGGGCACATTCGCCTGTCCAGTACACAATAGAGGACAGATTGGGAATAGCACCTTTATACAATCTTAACCAAAACCTAAATAGCTGTATCATTTCGGCTGTTTTCTCTGCCCCCAGCTTGTCTTCTCCAGCTGGTGACAGCTTCAGCGTGCCTTGCTCCTCACGAACCAGCCGATGGTGAAATGCATAGTCGTAGAGAAGTGCGAAACGATCCGGGTAATCCTTGAAGGAACGGCCATATCCGAATCTCCATCCACCTTTGCCCACCAATTCCTCACTAATGTGCAGATGCTCCATAATCTGCTGTTGAGAGCGACGATACATCATGCCTTCAGCGTTAAGGGCAATCTCGTGCTGCTGGACAAACTGCAGGAACAACTTGAGATCATCCGCTAAGAGATGATATTCATCCCGATACATGGGTGGTTCCGTTGTTTTGGTAATCCCTGCTCGCAGATGTGTGGATAACACATCCCTGAATCTTAATTTCAGATCCTGGGGTACCTGATACAAATACCTGGTCTGCTGCGTTGTCCCATTGAACAACCATCCACTCTTATTAAAGCGAACGATGAGATCACGTGGACTCGCGCCAGCCTCACTCTCCTTTTTGTCCATCGATTGACGGGCTATGGCAATGAGTTCTTCCATACCATAATACTGGCGAGGATCAAACAACAAGTTGTTCAAAAAGCGCTGATCTGCTTGTTTCAGTTGACGTACCTGCTGCTCAAAAAAGGGTCTGCTGCCCAATGTAGTGAGAATACTCTGGATGAGTTCATGTTTGGAATTGGGCTTGCATTCACATTGGTAATAGTCTGCTATTCGATTAAGCTGGCCAATATCGGCAAAAGTAAGCATATCCGCTAGATTCATGGGTCCATCGCCTCGCCCGTTAACTACTTCGACTGCTGATTAGGAGCCTGAAATAGTTTGGTTTTGTAAACATCGTTGACGGAATTCCCATAATCTAAACCTCTTTTTGGAAATCTTTTATGTTTTAAACCATACTATGCCCCAAGTTGGTCAATCAGAAGAAAAATGAGAGGTTTGAAATCATATAAAGTCTTTATTTCCCCATAAAATGCAAAAAAAACAACCCAAGTTGGATTACTCAGGTTGTTTCGCAGTGTCCAAAGACAGATGTCGTGTGCAATTATATAACAGCGGACTCCAGTCATCACGTTCCTTTTCCAGGATCGTCAGTGACAGGTTTCCAATCCGTTCTGTATACCGATCTTTAAACAAGGCTGTTAACAGGTTGGCCAAGAAAGCTCCGTGAGTGACAATGAGCACGGCTTGGTCCGGATAGGCAGACCATAGATCTTCCAGAAACGCCAGTGCACGAATCTGGATATCCGCTATCTGCTCCTGTCCCAAGTCCAATGTCTCCCAGGATTTGCCCCAACGGGCAACCCGCTCTTCTGAAGTCAGACCTTCAATCTGACCAAAAGCCCTTTCTTTCAACCGTGCGTCCGGCTCAAGCAAAGGTACATTCAACAGTTTAGAGATAATCTCCCCTGTTTCCTGAGCACGCGATAATCCACTTGTGATGATATAGTCCCATTGGTATTCTTCCGTCAGCAGACGTCTTCCCAGGCGCTCTGCCTGTTCACGACCTTCTCCATTCAGAGGAATATCCGTCTGACCCTGTATACGGCCCGCCGCATTCCAGTCTGTAAGACCGTGACGAATAAGCCCGATTCGCACTTACATCCCTCATTTCTCCACACGGCGAACGAAAGGTTGTTACCTATGCACTCGCACTTTGTTTACGTTTATTCGTTGTTCGATGCATACGTCCAAGAGAAAATAACGCCATTCCTATTGCAAGTAAAGAGAGGGCCATCCAATACTGCGGATAAGCAGGTCCCATGCTCACAACAAAAGGTTCTATGATACTTCCTCTGTCCGCTCCAGTCATGTTGTACTGATACATTCCAGAGGACGATGGTCCGCTTCCGGCAACCCCTGTCTCCAGGATACCCGTAGTAACAACTTTGGTTTGCTCAGCTTCTGATACGTCTGGCTTAAACATTGCCATATACAGAAAGCTGCATAAAAAAATAGCCAGGAACGCGGCAATCCACAAAGACATATGCTTGCGGATCACAGCAGAGAAACGATTAACCTTTGCCTCTTCCGGCAGTAGCCATGGAGACTCCGCATAGATCCGGTCCATAACGTTACGGTTCACTCTCTCTGCTTGTTGTTCTGTCACTGGAACCGGAATGCTGTGCAGCAAGATCTGAGCTTCTTCCCAGACCTCAAACTGCTCGGAGCACTCTCCACAACCAGCGAGATGAGCATGAAATGCAATCCGCTGAGGATGAGTTTCCGGCAAGTCCCAGACCAGTGCAAACAGTTCCTGGGCTTCATTGCAATTCATCGGTTCTTCATCCCTTCATATGGCTCGTACACCGGTTCGAAGAAATAAGGTTCCAATTGAGTTTTTACGCTTGATCTTGCTCTGAATAATAGCGATTTCACAGAACTGACGCTCTGCCCAAGAATATTCGCAATCTCTTGGTAGTCTAGTTGATCATACTCGCGGAGTATAATCGCAGAACGCTGCTTCTCCGGCAAATTGTTAATCGCATCCCTAACCAGCATCACCCGCTCGCTGCGCAGTACAGCATACTCCGGTGCATTCTCCGAAGGAGCAACGGGTACAATCCCGCTCTCTTCAAGTGGGACATTTCCGCTGCGCTGTTTGCGAAGCTCACTCAGTACCGTATTTCTCGCAATGGTATATAACCAGGTTGAGAATGAGGCATCCACCTCACGGAAAGAGTGCAGACTGCGGAACGCCTTATAGAAAGTCTCAGAACAGAGATCTTCCGCAAGCAGCTCCATATTGGAACTTTTCAACATATGATATACGAAAGCCAGTATTTTACGCTGATAACGACTCATCAGCTCGGAATATAACTCCAGGTTACCTTCCTTGATCTCTCGAATCAACTGGGAATCCGTCATTTGAGTGCGACCCCTCCTCGCCCATCCATGTGCTTCTCCCCGTTCGACTCTATCCATGTATTACCGAACAGGCACAAAAAAGTTGCGGTTCTCACCGCATATAAAAAGCGTTCAGCGCCATAACTGGCCTTCCCGCCAAATTCCCCTATGTAATGGCAATTTCCCCAACGTTTCTACATTAACAGTATTTATTGTACAACGGTCTGCATCATCCTGGCAAATCCATTGGTATCCGCAAAACCCGACCTGTCATTCATATGCGGTCATTTTCACGTTCATGACTTCATTTTGAGCCTTTTTGGTAAGCCCTGCTTATATAGACGGACGACATACCGAAAAGGTTACAAAAATGTGATATTTTTTTGATCTAAGGTATCCCTAAAAAAAAGGAGTTATTATCCTGAATTACCGAAAGATATAATTAATTCAAGCAATTTTACTGAAAGTGTTGACAAAATGAAAACGTATACATATAATAAGGGTACAGTATGGTTTCTCTCCACTCCTATCCAATAACTGTATTGCTCCACGTGAGCAATGGCCGCTTTTGTAAGCGGTCTTTTTTTTGTCTTTAAAAAGATATTCATATGTTAATATTTATATAAACCCTGTATAAAATCCTCTTTGATCCGTGTCTGAAAATCAAATAATAACTCCAATATAAACTCACAAAAAAGAGGGCTTTCGCCCTCTCTCGTCTTATATCCACACTTGATAGCCTAAGGAATCCAATAACGTCTTGGCTCGTTCCATATCTTCTTCCTGACGGAAAGACAGACGCATAATGCCCGGCACATCCACCCGGTTTTCGATAATCTCCAAATTGCTCAAGTTGATGTCATTCGCCCCAAGCTCAGTTGCGATCTTACCGATCATACCCGGTGCATCCTGGACATCAGTATACAGATCGAATAACGGCGAAATCATGCCTTTGCGTCGTTCTGGTAATATACTGCGGAACTCGCGGGCCTGACGGAATGCCTCCTCTATACCTTCACCGTTCTTATGCTCCAGCATATCCGTAAAGGCCTTCATCTGGCTATTCCAGTCCTTAAGCAAGCCCAACAGTACATCACGGTTGCTAAGCAAGATATCTCTCCACACAATCGCATCACTGGACGCAATCCGGGTAATATCCCGGAAACCACCTGCAGCCAGCATTTTATACAGTGGATTCGACTCATTATATTCACGCACCTGATTCACCAGCGCAACAGCAATAACATGTGGCAGATGACTAATCGCCCCCACGATGTCATCGTGCAGCAGAGGCTCCACACGCACGATCTGTGCCCGTGTATACGCAAGCAGCTCAGACAGCCTGCTGTAGGCTTCCTCAGGTACATGTTCTGAAGGGGTTAAGACATAGTATGCATTCTCAAACAACACAGCTGAGGCCGCATCTACGCCTGCACGCTCCGACCCCGCCATAGGATGACCACCAATGAAGTAAGCGTCAGTCAACCGCACATGCTCGGCACAAGCGGCAATGGAAGCTTTAGTGCTTCCTACGTCCGTGATGATGCATCCTTTTTTCAATGGCAGCTTGGAGAGCTTTTCGAAATAGGATTCAAGCAAACCTACGGGAACGCACAAAAAAATAAAGTCGGCATCCTCTACCGCTTCTTCCAGAGAGAGCGTAGCATCATCCACTACACCGCTCGCTATGTACTTGTCCTTCAGTTCATCCAAGTGGGCGTAGCCCATCACGGTTACATCTGGCTTGCCTTTGAAGCAGAGCGCCAGTGAACCGCCGATGAGTCCTACACCAATCATTGCAATTTTTAGTTTCATGGGTCCTCACTCTTTCATCGCCAGTATTAAGGGCGTGCTACCGCCTTCTCAGCCAGCGTGTTCTCCAGTGCCGTGACAAATGCACGGTTCTGTTCTGATGTTCCGACGGACACACGAATGTAAGTTGGGTATACGTGGAATCCTGGGCGAACGATAATGCCTTGTTTGAGCAAGGATTGGAACGCAATTGCTGAAGGCATATCCAGGTCAACCATAATGAAATTACCCTGTGAAGGGAAATACGACAATCCGAGCCGTGTAAATTCATTTTGCAGGTAATCCCGATCCGTTGCATTCCGCTTCGAGCACTCTTGAACAAAATCCTGATCCAGTAGTGCAGCGGTTGCCGCAACCTGTCCAAAACGGGAGGTGTTAAACGGTTCACGTACACGGTTAATCAAATCAATAATTTCGGGACGTGCAATGCCGTACCCGATCCGGAGCGAAGCCAAACCGTAAATTTTGGAGAATGTCCGCAGTATGACCAAGTTCGGATACCGTTCGATCAATGGTACGCTCTGCGGGTATGCTTCATCGGTTACGAATTCATAATAAGCTTCGTCCAGTATGACCATCACATGAGCAGGCACACGGTCCATAAAGGCTATAAGCTCCTGCTCGGAGATAATCGTACCTGTCGGATTATTGGGATTACATACCCATACTGCTTTGGTTTTGTCGTTAATTTGCGCGAGCATCGCGCTCAGATCATGCGTGCCATCTTTCAGAGGCACTTCTATGGTCACGGCCCCCTCAATATCTGCATTGCTTTTATATACGGAGAATGTCTGATCTGCCATGATGGTCTCGTCACCCGGCAAGAAGAAAGCTCTTGTGATCAAAGCAATAATCTCATCGGAACCACAACCAAATATTAAGTTGTTCCGTTCAACGCCAAGATGCTTGGCAAGAACTCCCGTCAGCTCAACCGAGCTACCGTCTGGGTATATGCTTATATTAGTCATTTCTCTCGTAATGGCTTCCAGGGCGGCAGGAGAACTGCCGTACGGGTTTTCGTTGGAGGCCAGCTTGATGACTTGTTCAAGCCCCAGTTCGCGTTTCACTTCTTCAATCGGTTTGCCCGGCTGGTACACAGGCAGATTGACAATCTGGGATTTCGGTTTCAACCCGACCGCCTCCTGTTATTGAAATAATGTTAGACACGAATCAGCCTGCACCTCACGTGTCCAAAAGATGTCCTTTCAGGACATCTCTATCCCTTTAATTGTGCCACAAAGTTGCGAATTTGCAACAGTCCCGCTGCACGCGTATCCGGATTTTCAAGCAGAGGAATCGCATCTTCCACCTGACGAACAATGGCACTACCTACCACAACGCCATCGCAGATGCTGGAGAAATGGGCCACCTGCTCATGACTGGAGATACCAAAACCTACCGCTACAGGGAGGTCTGTCAGACTTTTCACCGTCTCAATGAAGCTTTCTACGCCATCAAAGAAAGAAGCTCTCTCTCCGGTTACCCCAAGGGATGATACACAATAGATAAAGCCACTCGCTCCCGTTACAATCCGCTCAATCCGGGCATTAGATGTAGGTGCAACAAGCGGCACCAGATGCACACCAGCACGATTTGCGCGTTCACGCATCTCTTCCGCTTCCTCAATCGGCAGGTCCGGAATGATCATGCCACTAATATCGTGTTTGACCAATTCATCAAAGAATACATCCAGTCCTGTCTGCAATACCGGATTATAATAGGTGAACAGTACAAACGGCAGTTTCACACCTGCCTTACGAGCTTTTGCTGCAGTTTCCATAACAGTACGAATGGTAATTTGGCTTTTCAGCGCACGTTCGGAAGCGCGCTGAATGACTGGTCCATCTGCAAGCGGATCGGAATAGGGAACACCCAATTCCAAAATGTCCGCTCCAGCCTCTTCAAGCTCCTTGATGATATCAATCGTTGTATCCACATCCGG
Organism: Paenibacillus sp. FSL k6-2145; assembly: GCF_037976585.1. Lineage (NCBI taxonomy): Bacteria > Bacillati > Bacillota > Bacilli > Caryophanales > Paenibacillaceae > Paenibacillus > Paenibacillus sp. FSL k6-2145. Next base: position 6,586,848 of record NZ_CP150267.1, read on the forward strand.
GTCTCCCACGGTTAAGAATGGAATAAGTGCCGTGCGATTCTGTTCCTTCAATTGCTGGAAGGTCTGGTCCATCAGATTCATCCCAAGTCACCTCCCGTGTATTTCATGATCGATTCAACATCCTTGTCTCCACGTCCCGACAGACAAATGACTACAATATCATCTGCTGTAAGTTCAGGCGCCAGTTTGACAACTTGAGCTACCGCATGTGCAGACTCCAGAGCAGGAATGATTCCTTCCGTCCGACATAGGAGTTGCAGGGCATCCAGTGCTTCCTGATCCGTGATCGGTACATATTTTGCCCGTTCAATATCCTTGAGATAGGAATGCTCCGGACCAACACCCGGATAATCAAGTCCGGCCGAGATGGAATGCGCTGGCTGAACCTGTCCATACTCATCCTGCAACAGGTAACTCATAGATCCCTGGAATACACCATGCGTACCTTTGGTCATCGTCGCAGCGTGATACTCGGTTTCGACCCCTTTGCCTGCGGCTTCAACACCAACAAGCTTCACATCCTGATCACCGATAAATGGATAGAACATACCAATCGCATTACTTCCTCCACCAACAGCGGCTACAATTACATCCGGCAAACGTCCTTCGATCTCCTGAATCTGACGACGGGTCTCATCACCAATCACACGTTGGAAATTCCGCACCATCATCGGATATGGATGAGGACCAACCACTGATCCAAGCACATAGAACGTATCCTCCACATTGCTGACCCAGTAGCGAAGCGCTTCATTACCAGCATCCTTCAATGTCCGTGTTCCAGACGTCACCGGAATCACTTCTGCTCCAAGCAGCTTCATCCGAAATACGTTTAACTGCTGACGCTCTGTATCTTCTTCGCCCATAAATACTTTGCATTCCAATCCAAGCAATGCGGCTACGGTAGCCGTTGCAACGCCATGTTGACCTGCACCCGTTTCGGCAATAACTTTCTTTTTGCCCATCCGTTTGGCGAGCAAACCTTGTCCAATCGCATTATTAATTTTGTGCGCGCCTGTATGATTGAGATCTTCACGTTTCAGATAAATTTTCGGTCCGCCCAATCGGCGTGACAATTGCTCTGCATGATACAATGGCGTTTCACGTCCAGAATACTCGCTTAGCAGATAGTTCAGTTCCTTGTTAAATTCCTCATCTTCAGAGAAGTGGCTATATGCCTCCTCCAACTCAATAAGTGCGTTCATTAGTGTCTCAGGTACAAAGCGGCCTCCGAAGTGACCGAAACGCCCGTGTTGATCCGGCAATTGATGTGTCATGCCTGCTTCACCCTTTCTACGAATGCTGTAATTTTGGCCATATCCTTCACACCTTCAGTCTCCACGCCGCTGGATACATCGACGCCGAAAGGTGCATATGTCTGTATTAGTTGTTGTACATTGTCCGGCTGCAACCCTCCTGCAACGAACAGAGCAATTTCGTGACTTTTCGCCCATTCAGCATAGGCAGGGATTCGCTCCCAGGCAAACGTTTTCCCGGAGCCCCCTCCATATAGAGGATCATGGGTATCAAGCAATATCGCATCCACGAATTTATCGTAAGTATCAAGAGCCCTTATGGCTGCATCATCAGCTTCCGGCCCCGTTTCATCTTTGGGAAAAGAAAAAACTTTGAACACTTTGGCATTCCACCGCTGCTTCACCTGCTGGCAAAATTCCGCAGTCTCCTGTCCATGCAGTTGAATAACATCCAGCTGAGCAATCTCCATAATGTGTTCCAGTTCTTCGAGCGTAGGATTCACAAATACACCCGCAAGCTTCGGCCGATCATAGGCAGACCATTCGAACAACACCGTTCTTAATGCAGCAGCCTGCTCGGGTTCGATTCGGCGGCGTGATTTGGCAAAAACAACACCAATGTAATCCACAGGCAAGTTTATCATCGATTTTAGCACTTCAACGTCCTGAAGTCCACATATTTTTACGGCCGCTGGCAGCGGGTTTCTCAGTTCTGACATACTGTCACCTGTGCCATCGTGTATGGAAGTATTCATCATTTGGGTCCCATCAGATCATATACAGCCGCCTCGACATCATCCTTGCGCATGAGATGCTCACCTACGAGAATACCATGAACACCGGCCTGGATCAGAGGTACTGTTGATTCTGGTCCGTCAATACCACTTTCGCTAATCAAGGTAACACCACTTGGAATCAATTCCATCAAATCCAGTGTCGTGTTCAGACTGGTTTCGAATGTTTTCAAATTACGATTGTTGATGCCTACAAGTGTTGCCTGCGGAATCTCCAATACCTGCTCCAGTTCTGTTCGATCGTGGACTTCAATCAAGGCATCCAGCCCCAAACTTTTGGCAAATTCCAGATATTGACGAATCTGTTCAGGTGTCAGAATGCTGGCAATCAGCAATATCGCATCCGCCCCCAGCAATCTTGCCTCGGCAATCTGTCGTTCATCTATAATAAAATCCTTGCGTAACAGCGGAATGTTCACCGCCTGATGAATAGCCTGCAAGTACTCGTTGCTGCCTTGAAAATACGACACATCCGTTAATACGGAGATGCAGTCTGCACCCGCTCGCTCATAAGCAGCAGCAATCTCTACCGGATGAAAATCCGGACGAATTAACCCTTTGGATGGTGAAGCTTTCTTCACTTCAGCAATAAGGCCGAGTTTGCGATTACGTCCGCTCGATAGTGCTTGTTCAAACCCCCGGGTTGCGGGTAGTTGTTCGATTTTTTGGATAGCTTCATCCATGCGAAATGTTTGTGCCAGAACTTCAACTTCTTTATGTTTGGTTGCAACGATTCGATCAAGATACATGACTGTACGCCTCCGTTGTATGAATTAACTGTTCAAGCTTCCCGGCAGCTTTGCCCGAATCTACCGCTTCTGCGGCAAGTGTCACCCCTTCAGCAATGCTATCTGCAAGACCGGATACATAGATGCACGCTCCGGCGTTCAACAGAACGACATCGCGATAGGCACTCTGCTCACCCTGGAAGATCCTTTTAATAATTTCGGCATTCTGTGCCGCATCTCCTCCAAGTACCGCTTCGAGCGGATGCAGAGACAACCCCATATCACGTGGATCGATATCGTAGGTGTGCACTTCCCCATTGCGAAGTTCAGATACCTGAGTTGGCGCCGAGATGCTGATTTCGTCCAGACCATCATGGCTGGCCACGACCAACGCTCTTTTGAGACCAAGACGATTCAGTACTTCAGCAATCATCGGCGTCCGGGAACGATCATACAGACCAAGCAATTGGCGATCTGCTCCCGCAGGATTGGTTAATGGTCCGAGCATATTAAAAATGGTACGAACACCCAGCTCTTTTCTTGGTCCTGCCGCATGTCGCATGGAAGGGTGATATACCTGGGCAAAACAGAAGCAGATTCCGATATCATCCAGACATTGTCTGGCCTGCTCCCCGTTCAGATGGATATTTACACCCAGTGCCTCTAATACATCTGCACTACCCGCTTTACCTGAAGCTGAACGGTTGCCATGTTTGGCGACACGAACCGAGACGGCCGAAGCAATAATGGCGGATGCTGTGGAAATGTTGAATTTGTGAATACCCGATCCACCTGTTCCACAAGTGTCCAGCAAGCCGCTGCCATCCGTTAGAATTCGTCCGCCCTGACCACGCATGGCTTCAGCAAAACCGGTGATCTCATCCACCGTTTCCCCCTTCATCCGCAGCGCCATCAGCAAACCTCCGATTTGAGCCGGCGTTGCCTCACCTCTCATGATCGAGTACATCAAATCTCTTGCTTCGGCTTGTTCCAGATGGCTGCCCTCCAAAATCTTCGCCAGGCCATTCTTCATGCCTTCCTCACGAGTAATCTCAGCAATGGGGGTTACAGGTTTCTCATTCATTATTGGGTTTATGTTCATCTCCGGTCTCTCCTCTCTCAGTACTTAGCGGCCGTTGGTGTGACAAAGTAGTCTGCATTCGCCAGTCTCAACGTGCTGTCCTTTTCTTTGGCAGGAAACATGGCTTCTGCTGTTCGAATCGCCTTGAGCAATGCTTTAGCTTTGTTAACTGTTTCCTCATATTCATTCTCAGGCACAGAATCCCAGACGATTCCCGCTCCGGCCTGTACATAAGCTTTTCCTTTTTTGAAAATAATCGTACGAATCGTAATACAAGAGTCCATGTTACCCGAGAAACCAAGGTATCCGATTGCTCCTGCATAAGCACCCCGTGCTTCTTTCTCCAGCTCCGCGATAATCTCCATTGCTCGCAGTTTCGGTGCGCCGGATACGGTACCCGCTGGCAAGCATGAGAGGAACGCATCGAAGAAATCCTTGTCTTCTCTAAGCTCGCCCGTAACGTTGGATACCATGTGCATAACGTGAGAATACCGTTCAATCTCCATGAACATGTCACACTTCACACTGCCGAAGCTGGATACCCGGCCCAGATCGTTACGACCCAGATCAACCAGCATCAGATGCTCTGCGCGTTCTTTCTCATCCTGGAGCAGATCAGCAGCAAGTGCACGATCTTCCGCCTCTGTTGCTCCCCTTGGACGTGTGCCAGCAATCGGACGTGTCTCGACACGATTTCCGTCCACCTTGACCAGCGCTTCAGGCGAAGTACCCACGATAATCTCATCATCCATTTTGAGATAGTACATATAAGGTGATGGATTCAGGGTCCGAAGCACACGATACACGTGAAGCGGAGAAACTTCCGTATCAATGTGGAAACGCTGGGATAATACCACTTGAAAAATATCACCTGCGCGAATGTAATCTTTGGCTTGCTCCACATTACCGATAAATTGCTCCTTCGTAAGGTTGGAGCGAATATCCCCCAGTTCCACGTCTCCCGGAATGGAACGCGGATTCAGGTTCTCCCCTGGTCCTTGCTGCTGCAAACGTTCTGCGGCCTGCTCCAGCTTCTCCGAAGTCACTGCATACGCTTGACGTATCTCATCATCCGTTGCACCGTCCTTGACGTGTACATTCCCGACGAGCAGCATCTGCTGCTTCACATGGTCAAACACGATAATCTGGTCACAGAACATAAAGCGAATGTCATCCATATTCAGGTCATCCAGCGCGTGAGCTGGAAGTTTCTCATAATAGGACAGCAGATCATATCCGAAGAAACCAATTGCCCCACCTGTGAATGGTGGCAGTTCATCATCTTTTGGGCTGCGATACTTACGCAGCAGTGCTTTCAGTTCTTCGATCGGTTTGCCTGGCAATTCACGTGTTTTCCCTGCTTCTTCTACAACGATCCGACCCTTCTTGGCCGAAATCATCAGGAACGGATCTGTACCGATGAACGAGTATCTCGCCCATTGGATCCCCCCCTCTACACTTTCCAACAGGAATGCCCGGTCGTTGTCAGCATAACGGCGGAATATTCGAATCGGAGTCTCCATATCTGCCAGAATCCGTTTGACTACCGGAATCAGATTATACTCATTCGACATTTTCAGTACTTGATTAACGTTTGGCGTTATCATCAGATCACGTCCTTTCAGATTTAGGTAAGTTCAACTAAAGATGTTTACACTGAGCACTTCGATGACAGAACAACCTTCCGATCGCTGTTATCCCCAGATTTTTTTGATCCCTTTCTAAAGGGAAAATCCGGTGATAAATGTGAACGCTCCGCTTCTTTACGTTATTTCTGTCCTCTGCGTTTTTGTGTAAAAGTTTAGTTGAACTTATAGGGGTAGAAGAAAAGGTTATATGTACAAAAAAACCTCTACCATCAGGTAGAGGTTTGGTTATAAGCTGTATTTAACAGGGTGATGCTTCATAAATAACAAGTCCCTATACTTCGCTGTCGGATTATTCACAGGTCGCTGAATTGATGCATCTCACATCATCCAATTCGGGAAAATATATCAGTTAAAACACTTCAACTCTTATTCCAATATTTCATAAAATATAGGAGAGTGCATTGATTGTGTTTATACCAAAATATATCAAAACAACGATGTCCTATGACACGTTTGTTTTCCCTGTTCCTGTTACCTATTCCGTAGCACGACGTACCGTGAATCAGTTGACCGGTTTCTGTTGCCCCGGTTACCACCCACTGGACTCTGCTATATACTCCACTAGCTCAGCTGCTCTCAGCTCAATCTCAACTCTACTCAACTGGTTCTCACTATACATCATTATGATCGGTTTGACAACCCACTACTTAAGAGCCAGAAGGTGCCGCCAAATCCGGACGTAATGCCTGTGCACCGTTCAGATACACATGGTTGATTTCATTCTGAGCTTTGTTTGTATTCACATGCACCATGAAACGAATGCACTGCGCCAAGGCACCTTTAACAGGAACCTCCAGTGCACACATCAGTGGTACCAGTTCCCAGCCATCCAGTTGGCGAATAGCTTTTGCCGGGAAAGCAGCATCCAGATCACCAGTTAACGTAATCCACACACTGCAGATATCTTCCGATTGGATCTCATTGCGATCCACGATCTCCTGCAACAATACAGCCGTTTCCTTCAAAATCTGTTCTTCGTTGTTCTGCGTGACTGTTGTAGCCCCGCGAATTCCCCGTGTGACCATTGCTGTTATTCTCCCTTCCTGAGCATTTCAATGACGTCCCGAACTGCCGACACAGGTACGTCCTTCACAATTCTTGCAGCCCCGATCCGATCAGGAATGATAAACACCATATGACCTTCACGGAATTTTTTGTCATGCATCATCGCTTCCATTAATGCTTCCGTGTCGAGATGTGCAGGCATCGTTGTTGGAAGGCGAAGTGAACGCAGCATGCGAACTGTATCTTCATAGAGCCCTGCTGGCGCACCAAGCTTCTCACCAAGCAATGCTGATCCAGCCATACCGATCGAGATCGCCTCTCCGTGCAGGAATTCTCCATAACCGGCAATCGCTTCAATGGCATGACCAATCGTATGTCCCAGGTTCAACAACGCACGTTCTCCATTTTCCCGTTCGTCTCTGGATACAATCTCTGCCTTAATGCCACACCCACGCTCCAAGCCGTACCCAAGTGCTTCCGGATTAAGCGCAAGCAACTCCTCCGCATGCTCCTCACACCAATGTGCAAAAGACTCATCACGGATCAGCCCGTGCTTCAGCATCTCTGACAACCCTGCCGAAACATCTCGTGGTGGCAAGGATTGAAGTGTGTCCACATCATAGAGTACAAGCTCGGGCTGGTGGAATGCACCGATCATATTTTTGGCCAGCGGATGATTGACAGCCACCTTGCCGCCAACACTGCTGTCATGCGCCAAAATCGTTGTAGGTACTTGAACAAACTTAATTCCACGCATATATGTAGCGGCAACAAAGCCAGCCAGATCACCTACGACACCACCACCTAAGGCCAGAATCGCAGAACTCCGATCCAGTTTGCCTTCGATCGCTACGGTCATCATATCCTGGTATACCGAAAGGGATTTCGATGTTTCACCAGAGGGCACAACCGCCGATACGACTGTATAACCAGCCGTACGTAGCGTTTGCTCCAAACCTGACAAGTATTTGGGAGCCACATTTTCATCTGTAATGATGAGTAACGGACTTTTTTTGGTCAAGCCATATTGCTCAAAATATTGAGGGGCTTGTGCCAGTAGGCCGCTGCCAATCAGAATCGGATATGAGCGTTCCTCCAACTGCACCGTCAGCTGACGCATATTAGTAATTCTCCAGTTGAGCGTTATAACTAGCAACATTCGCACGGATCTCTTCCATGGAATCCCCACCGAATTTCTCCAGGAATGCTTTGGCAATTTCCCATGCTACAACATGCTCCATAACCACACTCGCTGCTGGTACAGCACAAGCGTCTGAGCGCTCAACCTGAGCCGTAAATGCTTCTTTTGTATCAATATCAACACTTTGCAGTGGCTTATACAACGTTGGGATCGGCTTCATCACACCACGTACAACGACTGGCATACCGTTTGTCATACCACCTTCGAATCCACCCAGACGGTTGGTTGCCCGGTGGTAGCCGCGCTCATCCGTATGCATGATTTCATCATGCACCTGTGATCCCCGAATGACTCCGGCTTCGAATCCGATACCAATCTCTACACCTTTGAATGCATTAATGGACATTACGCCTTGAGCGATTCGTGCATCCAGTTTGCGATCGTATTGAACATAACTACCAAGACCAATAGGTACACCTTCAACGATACATTCCACGATTCCTCCGATGGAATCGCCTTCTTGTTTAATCTGGTCGATGTAGGCTTCCATCTTCTTCTCTGTCTCAGCATCCGTAACACGTACAGAGGAAGCTTCTGTCACAGCGATCAGTTCATCAATCGGAAGGTCCTGATACGGAGCTTCGATCTCTCCAATGCGAAGTACACGTCCTGCTACCTTGATTCCGAATTCAGCCAGGAATTGACGTGCAATGGCACCACATGCCACACGTACCGTTGTCTCACGTGCACTGGAGCGCTCCAGTACGTTACGCAAGTCTTTAAGATTATACTTGAGTCCACCGTTCAGATCAGCGTGTCCGGGACGAGGACGATGAACGCGACGTTTCTCTTCGTCACTGCCTTCAATCGGCTCAATATTCATAATATTCTGCCAATGTTTCCAGTCGTTATTTTGAACAACCAGCGCTACCGGAGCACCTGTTGTATATCCATGACGGATACCACCAACGAAATTCGCCTGATCCTTCTCGATCTGCATCCGGCGTCCACGGCCATATCCCTTTTGGCGGCGGTGAAGCTGGAAATTCAGTTCTTCAAAATCAATTGTCAAATTACTTGGCAATCCTTCAATAATAGCGGTCAATTGGGGTCCGTGCGTCTCCCCTGCGGTTAAATAGCGTAAACTCATAATACGTTCCCCCTTTAAACTGTTAAACTTCACATTGCTAAAATCCCATAATTTCTTTGCTTATTATAGTATAGCTGACCGGCTTTGACAAGAAAGTCGGCTCTTTCTTGTACTTGGTATACAAATAACCGCCTGAACACATGTACATGTGCTTCAGACGGCTCAACAACCATTATCATTATTTTTTCCGATAGAAGAATGTCTCTGCTGTCTCCAGACCATATTGTCCCGGGGAGAAGATCTGCTCCGTACTGCCCACAAACAAAATACCGCCTGGACGCAAACTTGCTGCAAATTTGTGATACAACAGGTTTTTGGCTTCCTCGGTAAAATAGATCATGACATTTCGGCACACAATCAGATCGTACCCATCGTCAAAACGGTCCACCAGCAAATTTTGTTTCATGAACTTGATCGAATTTTTGAGTTGCTCATCAATACGGTATACCAAGCCATCCTGCTTGAAGTAACGGTTCGCCGTTTCCTTTGGCACATCCTTAAGTGAGCGTTCCATATAACGCCCTTCCTTGGCTTTGGCCAATGCACCTTCATCCAGATCACTTGCCGTAATGGAGCTGTCCTTCAAAATACCCATCGTGTCCAGAATCATGGCGAGTGTATAAGGTTCTTCACCTGTTGAACAGGCCGCACTCCAAACTTTAGCACGACGCTTGGACCCCAGCAGTTCAGGCAGGATCTCGTCCCGCAGCACTTCCCAACGATTGGGATTACGCCAGAATTCCGACACGTTAATCGTCATACGATCAAGGAATTCGTAGAACAATGATTTATCTTTCTGCATAGCATCAAAAAAGTTAGAAAATGTATGAAACCCGTTTTTGTTGCGAAGTGTGGTCAGCCTTCTTTTCATCTGGCCTTCCTTGTATTGAGCAAGATCAATGCCTGTGCTCTCTTTGATTTTACGAATGAATCCGGTGTAATCCGGGTCTAGTAGTTGTTCTTGCTCCAGCATCGTGTATCACCCTTTTGGCTAATAATTACAACCAGGCTGCGATGCTCTTGTCGTATACCACCAGTTCATCTGAAGCAAAGAAATTGGCTGCTTCACGGGAAGCACTTTCCGGTGAATCTGCCCCATGAATCAGATTATGTGGTGTGTGGCTGGCGAAGTCTCCGCGAATGGTACCCGGAGCTGCTTCCTTCACATTGGTTTTTCCGATGACGATGCGCGCAAGCGCCACAATATCGTCGCCTTCCCACACCATGGCAAATACAGGCCCAGATGTGATAAAACGAACCAAATCATCGAAAAACGGTTTGCCCTCATGTTCAGCATAATGGCGTTTTGCCTGATCCTCAGACATCTGCACCAATTTGCCTGCCACCAACTTAAATCCTTTGTCTTCCAGACGGCTAATAATTCGACCGATCAATCCACGCTGCACACCATCCGGCTTCACCATCAAAAATGTACGATCCATCAGCTCACTCCTCACTCACGGTTCAAAGTTAATCACTATGTAAACGCAATCCCTATGATTGTAACATACATGTCCAAATCCTCCCAATGAGGAATCTCACAGTTCTGTTCATCTTTGGGTATGAGCAAGCCGAGAGTCGAAGGTCATACAAAGTTTAATGCGTACGTTTAACCACAAAATGAGCGATATCACGCAGGTTTTTGGTCGTCTTGATGTTAGGTAGCTGATCGAGAGCATCGAGCGCTTTCTTCATATATCGGTCAGCAAGGGCTTCTGCTTTAGCAATTCCTTGACTTTGGCGAATCATTCCAATTGCATCCGATGCACTTGCCCGTCCTTCTTCATGCTGGACACGGGAAATCTCCTTAAGTAAAGGTTCCCGCAGATCGGATTCTTCCAGAGCATAAAGTACAGGAAGAGTAATATTCCCTTGCTTCATGTCACTGCCAGGTGGCTTGCCAAGTTGTTTCTCGGTACCTACCAGATCAAGTACATCATCTTGAATCTGAAAAGCCATCCCCACATTGTATCCGTACGTATACAGCAGGGAAGATACATGCTCAGGCGCACGTGTAGCCAATGCCCCTAACTGACAGCTAACCGCAATCAGAAGTGCTGTTTTGCGGCGAATCCGCAGTAGATAATTACGAACACTTTGTCCCGTATTGAAAAAGTCCCGAATTTGCTCCATCTCACCAATGGACATCTGTACCATGGCTTTGGCAAGGATACGATGAATAGCTGGATCGGATAATCCGGCAGTCATTTCAAGTGCCTTACCGTAGATATAGTCTCCAGTGTACATGGCAATCCGATTATCCCATTTTGACTTCACCGTAGGTTTACCTCGGCGTGTCTCCGCATTATCAATAACATCATCGTGAACGAGGGATGCCGAATGAATGAGTTCCAGCGGAACCGCAACCAGCTTCAGACGTTCAATGTCATATGTACCAAATTTCCCACCAAGTAACACAAAAACGGGCCGTAACCGTTTTCCTCCTGCTTTGAGCAAATGAAGTGACGTTTCACTCAGCAGCTTCTGTTCTCCTCGAACACTGCGATACAATTCTTTCTCAATGTAATCCATGTCCTTTTTTAACAACCCGAAAATATCCAATAGTTTCATTCGTTCACCCGTATCAGCGTATTGTCAGTCCATAAATTCATGCTTACCTTCCCCTCCAGCAAGTCGGGCCTGCAGGCATTACGAAAAACCCGGCTTACCGTTCTTGCTTGTGTTTTTCTATAAGGTAATCTAACGTATTTTTCTTCTCCGAATGTCATAGCCGACACCCGAAAATTAAACTCTGCGACTTGTTCTGAAACAAAATACAGAAGTTGCCGGAGCATGGGTCAAGACTGTGGTTCATGAAGACTCACCATCAGCACTCACCAATACCCCGGGATTCGGGGGACAAATAAACCGAGCAACACTTTGGCAAAAAACAGCCTTGTATCGAACTCAGTCGTTATCCCCGTTCATCCGGTTCTCCCCATCTTGTAAACAGTTGATGTGGGATGCGCAAGCTATCCAGCACTTTCCCCACCAAAAATAGAATCAACTCATCCATAGTTTGAGGTTTGTAATAAAAAGCAGGCATAGCCGGTATCATTCGTACACCAAGACGAGAAAGCTTCAGCATGTTTTCCAGATGGATTGCATGAAGAGGCGTCTCACGTGGTACGAGGATCAATGTTCTTCCCTCTTTCATCATAACATCGGCTGCGCGAGACATCAGATTATCCGACGATCCCTGCGCGATGGACGAAAGAGTTCCCATAGAACATGGCATGATAATCATGCCGTCGGCCAGATAAGAACCACTTGCAATGGAGGCCCCTATATCACTCACAGGATGATAGATCAGAGAACCGGCACGGTTGCCGAATTTTTCTTCCAGCACCGCGTCCCGATTCGTCACATCCCAGTCCAATTCTTCTTTCAGTACACGCCACCCTGCATTGGATATGACCAGATGAACGTTATATTCCAAATCAAGCAGCGTTTCAATTAATCGAATGCCATATATGCTGCCACTCGCTCCGGTAATTCCGACAACCAGTCGTTTATTGTCCGGCTGCTGCACCATTTATTTCACCGCCAGATCAATAAGAGTGAACGTAAATACGATTATACTAAGCAAACTGTTCATGGTAAAAAACGCCGTTTGAACACGGCTCATATCATTAGGCGATACGATATAGTGTTGATAGAACAGAATTCCATACGTCACCAACATGCCTGCGCCATACCACCAGCTCAGATCTGTCATCAACAATAACGCAAGAAAACCAATTGCAGTAATCACATGGAAGAACTTGGCGATCTGCAAGGATTTAACCAGGCCAAAACGGGAAGGTATGGAGTGAAGCCCCTCTCCCTGATCGAACTCCAGATCCTGACATGCATAGATAATATCAAAGCCCGCTGTCCAGAACACAATCGTAACGTACAGCACAATCGCTGTCCAATCCATCGTTCCTGTTACAGCTACCCAGCCACCAAGTGGTGCCAAACCAATCGTCATTCCGAGAACGACGTGGCATAACCATGTGAATCGTTTGGTGTACGAATACAGTACCAACATAAACACAGCAATAGGCAACAGCTGCATGGATAATACATTAAGATTGGATGAGGCCCAGAATAACAATATAAATGAGATAATGACAAATATAACAACTTCCCCATTTTTCAACAGTCCTGCCGGGATGGCTCTCATCGCGGTACGCGGATTTTTGCCATCAATCGCTTGGTCAATAATTCGGTTCAAACCAAAAGCTGCACTACGTGCGCCGACCATCGCAAGCAATACCCACATGATCTGCATCCAGCTTGGGAAGGTATCATTCACTACCATGGAGCCGAGAATGGCCCCCATAAATGCAAAAGGTAAAGCAAAAAGCGTGTGTTCAATCTTGATCATTTCTAAAAAGATGCGAATTTTCCTAAACATGCTGATTCTCCTTGGTTCCAATATGCAGTGCCGCTATACCTCCGGTCAGAGGGTAGGCCTGCACTTGTTGTAATCCAGTTTCTGCAAAAATATCTGCCAGTTCCTGCCTTCCCGGAAAAATGGCCAGTGAGTCCGGCAGCCATTTGTACTGCTCAAAACTTTTAGCAAACACTTTGGCAAGATTCGGTAAAACCTTCTCAAAATAAAAATAATAAATGCCTTTGAACGGCTGCCATGTTGGCTTGGACAATTCCAGGCACACAACCATACCGCCCGGCTTGACCACACGTTTCATTTCAGACAACACTTGTCTGAGATCAGGTACGTTACGCAGCCCGAACCCGATCGTCACATAATCAAATGAATTGTCTTCATAAGGAAGTGACATGGCATTTCCCTGTGTCAGGGTAATCTGCTTTTGACGTTGCACCGCATTGATCTTTGTCTGACCAACTTCCAGCATATTGCTGCTGAAATCAAGTCCGTGCATGTGCCCCGTTTCACTTGCCTCTGCCATAGCAAGCGTCCAGTCACATGTGCCGCAACACAAATCAAGACCGGTATCGCCTTTGGACATATTCATCTTTTTCATGGTGAATTTACGCCAAGCCTTATGCCTGCGGAAACTTAGAATATCATTCATGACATCATATTTTCCGGCTATACTCTGAAAAACCGAATGGACATATTCTTCTTTCGGTTTGGTCTCTCCGCTCCCCATTCGTCTGTCTCCCCCTCAATCTTCCCTTACTGCCGCATGTGAAGGCTGCAAATATGCCAAGTAAGGATCTAGAATTGCATGTATCTCATGCAAGCCCATCCGCCCTTCCTCGTCTTGCAACAACAGTTGAATGCGGTGTGTACACTCGCGAAGCTTGTCCAGCAAAACCTCGCCAACCCTATGCTTCAGCACCATAGCGTTCCATACACGTGCATCCGGTTCAGACTGACGTAGCACACTGCGCTCATCGTCATTACCATGCTCGTATATGTGCCAATATGCATAGCTGTGAAGATATTGTTTTGCGTCATTCATCCGCTTCAGTTCTTCCACGATCGTTTCGCAGGAGCTGAATTCGGTCAACAGGCTGTTCCATAATGACTCTTCGTTATCTCGAATCATGCCTGTAAATGAAAGAAACAGCTGCATCCTCAGCTGTACCGTTTCACGCAAGTATTCGTCAGCCGAAACGAGAAGCTTCTTCATCCGTTCATACAGCGTCATCTTGCGTGCGTTCACTCCGGATACAGCACCACTGAGTTTGCCAATCATTTCAATTCTGCCCGCCTGGGCAAGCAATTGGTAAAAACGGCTACTTAAATAATCCCCGGCGAGTACATTCAACTGGCGTGAACGCATCTCCTGCTCTCTCCGCTCACCGGAAATCGTATCGATTCGATCATGCGTATCCATGGCCAACTGAACGAGCGAAGTTGCAAGAGCATATAACTCTTGATGCACCTTTTCGTCTGTGCGGCCCACAAATACCTGCAGCAGACGTGCCCGGCTATCCGGAAATGATGGGATTTCCGTATGTTGTCGAATCATGTCGTAATCCGTATATTTCTTTGCTAGTTGGGGTACGCGATATGAATTCATTCTCAGCCTCCGAGCCTTAACATTGTTAAACCATTTCTGCACTACAATCTTATATATTATAGCATATGTTGAACGGGCACGCACTGAATCCTGCTATTCTATTACCCCTGACTTGTCATTTCGAATTGCTTCTTCCAGAGTTCGGTCTCCATCAAATGAAACCAGTCCTTCAATTCATCTGAAAAGGCCGCACTTTTCCAGTTCCGTAATGTTTCAATCGCATACAGAGGCCACTCTCCACGCCGAATATCAGCAGCAAGTAACAGATGTCGTTTATGCATCCATTCATCTTCTGCCATCACACGTAGCAGCACCTGATCCACGTTATCCAGACTCCGAAAGCCCAGATCCGCCACAGCTGCCATGTTCTCATAGATTTCAGTGTAACTTGTACCCGTTCCTTTAACTTTGAGGTCCAACGTCAAAATGGACTGTTTCCATTCCACTCTTGCAATGGGAGTTGATAGTTGCATGGAACTTAGCACATCAACCAGATTGTCATTCGTTAGCTGAACTGGATGATGTGATGCAGAGGCAGGCTGTACGTTGTCCCCACCCCATGTACGCATATGTAAGGTTTGTATCGCAACAAGCAGAAAGACCGCCGCAACCGTTGCCAGCATTGAAGCAGTAACAATCATCCGCGGTTTCATATACGCCTCCCTGCCTTTACCTGTTAGTGTAGTCTGTCCGGTAAAGGCTCATACCTCATTGTACAATGAAAAAAAGCAGGCTATGCCTGCAATCTTCATTTGAATGTATTCAATCTGTCCATTACTCCGATTCAATCTGTCCATGCTTGGTAATCAGCGTGGCTTTGCCCCGGATTTTAATAGCTGAGGTATGAGTGGTAAATTGGGCAAACATCACTTCACCCTTGTCCAATTTCTCGGTGTGGTGAAAACGTGTATCCTGACCTCGGGTTAATCCGATCACCTGGACACCATTTTCCTCTGCCTTAATTACAATATAATCATTGCCGGTTGGATGATCCATCACGCATGTCCCCTTCTTTAGTTCGATAGCGTTAATGATGATTAAGATTGTTTCATTTGTCAACCTGCGCCTTATACGAATGAACCGCAAGAATCGGCTACCCTAGGGTCATACTACAGTTATACAGCTACAGAAAGGAGAATTTGCATGAAGTACACCCCTGCCGCACTTACAGACGAGCATATTCATCAGTTAAAAGAAATCGAACAGCATCTGTCTGCAGCTGCGGGCGAAGAACTGATTCTGGTTGCTTATATTGGGCAACCGGAGGATCCTGAGCACTCGGATAGCCGCAAGAATCATCGTTAAAGGGCAAAAGAAAAGGCCGTGAACAAGTCACGGTCTTTTTGTCGACATATGGAATATGTAGAAATCTTATTTAATTCCGTCTTTGAGCGCTTTACCTGGTTTGAATGCAGGAATTTTGCTCGCAGGAATTTCGATTTCTTCACCTGTTTGCGGGTTGCGTCCTTTACGTGCAGAGCGCTCGCGAACTTCGAAGTTCCCAAAACCAACCAATTGTACTTTATCTCCGCTTTGAAGAGCCTCAGAGATTGCTTCGAATACGGCATCAACCGCTTTCGTTACATCTTTCTTGGACAATTCAGTCGCTTCAGATACGTGTGTAATCAAGTCTGATTTGTTCATTTGTTTTTCACCTCCTGTATCAATGTCCTGAATGTTATACTGTGTTTCCGTTTTATAGCGAAATATACGTTCATACGCAAAAAATCTACGTACATCTTGAGCGCTGAACACAAATCTCCGCCTGCGGTCAACAGTCATTTTCGGCAGAATGTCGTCTGAAACCACGGGCATTTCAGACGCCGAACAAATTTCATACTAATACAGACAGCCCACAATTTCAAGTCCGGTTGCGGTTTAAGACGTAAAATGTAACCGCCAGGGCAAGCACAAGAACCCCACCTTTTACAATATCATGTGTGAAATACTGTACGTTCATCATTGTTAAACCGTTCACAAGTACACCAATCAGAACCGAACCGATGAAGGTTCCGATGACATTTGGTTTACCCGCGCCAAACACAGAGAAACCGACAAATACTGCAGCTACGGATTCCATTAACAACGGTGATCCCGCATCAATTTGACCAGATCCTACTTTGGAAGCATAGATGATACCACCAATTGCTGCAAACACTCCAGCGGCTACATAGGCGAGTGTACGCACCTTTTTCACCTTGATTCCAGACAACCGTGCAGCTTCCTCATTACCACCTGTAATGTACATCTGGCGACCATATTTCGTATACGTCAAAAAGATATGCACACCTATTACCGCAATAAGTAGCATGATAACTGATATAGGCATACCCAGCCATTTACCCTGCCCTATAAGCAGGAATGTCGGGTCCATCTCTCCCGCAGCTTTACTCCCATCAGGGAACTGCATGTGATTGTAAATGGTATATCCCTGTGCATACGTTTTGTGAATACCTCCGATGATGTACATCGTGGCAAGGGTGGCGAGCAAATCCGGAATACGCAATTTTACAATGAGCAAAGCATTCAGTAAACCAATAACAGCTCCAATGATTAGTGGCACAATAATTACAATTGCCAGTGGTTGTTGATACCAAATCATTAACGAAGCAGTAACGACGGTAGTTAATGAGACAGTCGCCCCAACCGAGAGATCAAATCCATCAACAATGAGAGATAATGTAACACCGATCGCTACAAACGTAACGATAGAGATTGAGCCCAAAATATCAGTCAAGTTACTGTACGTAAAGAAATAAGGCAATTTAATGCCGAAAAATGCAATAACACCTATGATGACTATAATCGCCCCGTAACGGAACGCAAAATCCAGTGATTTATCCTTCATGATTGCACCTCTTGTCCACCGCTTGCATAGTATAGCAGCTGTTCTTGGTTAGTCTCGCCTCGTTTGAACTCTTTTACGATAACACCCTCGCACATGACAGCGATTCGGTCGCCAATTCCCATGCCTTCATCCAGTTCACAGGTGAAATAGATTACACCCTTGCCCGCCAAAGCCAGTTCATTGATGATGCGGAAAATGTCACTTTTTGCCCCAATATCTACGCCTTTGGTTGGCTCATCAAATATAAATACATCCGCATCCGCATTAAGCCATTTACCAATGGCAACCTTCTGCTGATTACCACCGCTTAGATATTTCACTTCCTGTTTCACGGACGATGTTTTAATCCCAAGCTGTTTCACCAATGACTCTGCATTCAGACGTTCCCGCTTGCGACTTACGAAACCTAATGTACTAAGACGGCTTAGCAAAGGCAGACTTAAATTCCGTTCCACGTTCTCCTGGATCAGGATTCCCTGTTTACGTCGCTCCTCCGGTACAGAAACGATCCCCAGAGCCGCCGCATCCGCAGGCTGAGACAGGCGGAGATTACGGTTGTTAAGCCGGATCTCGCCTCCCTCCAGCCGATCTGCACCAATCAGCAAACGAGAGCTTTCCGTTTTACCCGCGCCTACCAGACCCACCACAGCGAGGACTTCACCTCGGCGTACAGAGAGGTTAACACCTTTGACTTTCACTCCACGACGAAGCCCACGTGCCTCCAATAACAGCTCTCCCAAGGGCGCTTCCGTCTTCGGAAACTCTTCTTCGAATGGTTTGCCCAGCATCTGTGTAACCAAATCATTGATCGTCAGTCCCTTTGCATCACCGGTAAATACGTGTTGCCCATCTCTCATAACCGTAACGCGATCACAGTGACCCGTCACTTCAGCAAGGCGATGGGTAATGAAAATACAAGCTACACCCCGATCCTTCAGCAGATGAACAATTCGGAAAAATGCATCCGTTTCTTCCTGACTCAGCGGTGCAGTCGGTTCGTCAAAAATGATGACTTTGGCATCCTGAATTAAAATCCGCGCCAGCAGTATCATCTGTTTCTCTGCAAGTGTCAGATCGGCCACTTTTTGGTGAACAGATATGTCTGCTCCTAATTGCTTCAACGCCTCAACCGCACGCTGTTGCAATTTTCGTGGACTTTTCCACCAACCTCCAGCAGATGAAGCCAACTGATCCAACATAATGTTCTCCGCAGCCGTCAGCTGTGGCACTAGTGCAGCATCCACTTCCTGATAGACACAGTGAATCCCACTTGCCTTCGCGTCTCCCGGAGAACTTAAGTGAAGCGCTTGTCCACTCAACTGAATCGTACCCTGATCCAATGGATAGGCACCGGACAGAATTTTCATTAACGTGCTCTTACCGGCACCATTGGCACCCAGCAGCGCGTGAATTTCCCCGCCTTTTACAGAGAAATCCACATCCTTCAGTGCAGGAATACCTGAAAACTGCTTGTGGATATGTTCCATTTGAAGCAGAATCGGTGCAGTGCTCATGATGTTAACCTCCAATCGTTCCCTTCCGGGAGCATCCCTTTTTTCAGACCACACATATCTTCATTATGTTTGAAAAAGCGCGCCTTGCGGCGCGCTTCCGTTACGCTGCTTATTTAGCAGTAATTCCGTATTCGCTCATCCAGTCCTTGATTCCTTGTGTGCTGCCACCCCAACCTTCAACGAACTCTGACAGCTCCGAAGTGGAGATTTGTTTATCTGGCAGAGCTTCACGTTGAACATAGACCGGGTTTAGAACAACTGCATCTTCGGTCTCGTCCCCGTTCAGTTTCTGATAAGCATAACGTACTTGGACGCGACCAATATCCGTTGGATCAACAGCAGCGGAAGCTACCCAAGGATTTTTCGGGTCCTGAATCATTTGCAGATCCTCGTCACTCATATCAATACCATACACTTTGATCTCATCACGTCCAGCTTGTTGAATCGCACGGGCTGCACCTTTGGCGAACTCATCCCATGCAGTCCATACAGCTGTAATCTCACCTTTTGGATACTGCTTGAGAATAGCTTCCATTTTGGCTTGAGTATCCAGCGCCGGGTTCTGTGCAGAACCGAATGTAGCTATTTCCTTGATGTCCGGATTTGCTTTCATGAATTCACCGTATGCAATCTGACGGCGTTCCATCGGTGCGAAACCAGCTACCCATACTTTTACAATATTACCTTGTCCATTGATATCTTTTTTCATTTGCTCCAGCGTCAGTTCAGCCATCTTCTGGTCATCCTGCGACAGGACTGTGGCTCCTGGAACACTGATAGCTGCGTCAAACACGACCACTGGAATATTCAGTTCTACTGCCTTCTTCACACCTGGCTCTAATAGGGAATCACCGTGATCCGTGAGAATGGCATCAAATTTCTGGTTAATAGCGCTATCAAGCAAGGATACCATCTTTGCTTTGTCATTATCGGCAACAAACGTTGTCAGTTCTCCACCGAATTTTTCGATTTCTTCTTTTACACCCTGTACATATTGCTGCGAGAAAGTACCTGTATTAAACTCCATAATAAGTGCAATCCGCTTGCCGCTTAGAGGGCCTGTAACTGCTTCCGTTTTTGGTGTATCATCTGATGCACCCGAAGCCGGAGTTGCTGCCGGTTCTTTTTTAATTCCGCAAGCGGACAGCGCCAATGTAAATACTAATAACACACTCAACCATACCCATTTTGTCTCTTTTCTTTTCATCTCTGTCTCCCCCTGTCCACTCTCTGTGATCTCGATCACAATAGTTGAATATTAATATAACGGCTAATCCCTAGTATGTAAATGGGTTTTAGCAATTTAAAGCTAAAACTCGCTAAGTTTTTTCGAAAGTACTATTCTTCCTATCCATTTCATCCAAAATAAAGAAATCACGTAAAAAAGACCGCGAGGGGATACCCCCTACGGTCTTTTGATGTCTTACAGAATGATGGCGATCAAGCCGCCCGAACCTTCGTTAATGATTCGTCCCAGCGTCTCTTGCAATTTGTATCTTGCATTATCCGGCATCATGGCAATCTTGCCCTGGATACCTTCTCGCACGATGGAGTGCAGTGAACGACCAAACATGTCTGAATCCCATACCTTGATCGGATCGTTCTCGAAGTCCTGCATCAGGTATCTCACCAGTTCCTCACTTTGTTTCTCCGTGCCGATGATTGGAGCGAACTCCGATTCCACATCAACCCGGATCATGTGAATGGACGGTGCCGTTGCTTTCAAGCGTACGCCAAATTTGGTGCCCTGACGAATGAGCTCAGGTTCATCCAGAGCCATCTCGGCAAGAGATGGAGCAGCAATGCCGTATCCGGTCGTTTTGACCATCTCCAGCGCTTCTGCGAAGCGGTCATATTCCCTCTTCGCATGCGAGAATTCCTGCATCAATTGCAGCAGATGATCCTTACCGCGAATCTCGATGCCAACCACTTCCACGAGAATCTGATCATACAGTTCATCTGGCGCGTACAGGTCAATTTCGGCTACACCCTGCCCCATATTCATGCCACTCAGGCCTGCGCGATCAATGAATTCATATTCCATGAACTGAGCGACAACCCGATCCACGTCACGAAGTCTGCGAATATCCTTAACGGTATCCCGTACGGAGTTTTCGTAGTTGCTACGCAGCCAGTGAGTCTCATTGAGTACCATAACCCAGCTCGGCAAGTTTACATTCACTTCATGCACAGGGAACTCATAGAGCACTTCACGAAGTACACCCGTCACATCATCTTCCGTCATGGTCGCTGCACTGAGTGTCATCACCGGAATGTCGTATTTGGCTGCAAGCTCACTACGTAATTGCAGGGCTTCTTCACTGCGAGGACGAGTCGAGTTGATGACCAGGACAAACGGTTTACCCACTTCTTTTAATTCCGCAATGACCCGTTCTTCAGATTCCACATAGGAGCTGCGGGCAATTTCGGCGATTGTGCCGTCTGTTGTTACCACAACACCCAGTGTAGAATGCTCCTGAATAACTTTGCGAGTACCAATCTCGGCGGCTTCCTGGAATGGAATTGGTTCCTCGAACCAAGGCGTGGAGATCATGCGTGGACCATTCTCATCCTCGTATCCCTTGGCTCCTTCCACCGCGTAACCTACACAATCCACAAGACGCACATTGACATCGAGTCCTTCTGCCACCTTGATCTGGACTGCGTTATTAGGTACGAATTTCGGTTCGGTAGTCATGATGGTTTTCCCCGCTGCGCTCTGTGGAAGTTCATCCACCGCTCGACCACGATCTGCCTCGTTTGTGATGTTTGGCAATACAATGGTTTCCATGAATCGTTTAATAAATGTTGATTTTCCCGTCCGGACTGCGCCGACAACCCCGAGATAAATATCCCCTCCGGTCCGCTCAGCTATGTCCTTAAAAATGTCCACTTTCTCCAATGAAATCCCCTCCCTAAATTACTCCGAAGGAAAAATGCTAAAGAGCATCCGCTTCGTTTTTTCAATCAGAAGACTGAAATCCCTGCAACGGTAGAGCCGCCTTTGTGAGTGCCCGGAAGTCGTCCGCCGCCGAACGTTGCATTCTGATGAAACCGGCGAGAGCGGCGTTAACTCGTACATGCAATTGGACTAGTATCATCTTATGTATCCGTATGCGGCAATATGACGCGTATTTTTGTTTTTTTATCTTATGGTGATGACATTAGGAGAATCCCCCGATCTCGGACTGCGCGTCTTTATTTCAATCTACTTTATGTGATCCGTGAAGCTTTTATGACGGTTATTGCTGATACTAACAAAAGAAAAAAGAGATATCCCTTATTTGGAATATCTCTTTTTGAACCATTAGAGCCATGGCGGTCCTACACCTAAATCATTTGAATTGCAACCATGCTTATTTTATGGGCTGGGCAATCGGCGCATTATTTTGCCAAGCATAGGGAACCGATTTAACGGGTACGAAGTAGGAGTGTTCCAACAGAAAATCGCGAACATCTTCAGTGTCTGCTGGGGACATGTCAGACTTTTCCACTGCCTGCATAATGTCAAAAGCATAATCTACATAGACTTTGCCTTCGTCATCCATCATAAAAGGTAACGCCTGACCTGAATATACACTATTCAGCGTAATGGAAGGTGTGCCCGCCTGTGCAGCCTGCTCCATATCCACAGCATATAACCCCGGATACAGTTCTTCCCCACCTGGCAGCTTATTGTTATGTACGGACTTATATTGATTAACCATTCGTTGCACATCGTTTACTTTCTGTACAGTCAGAAGATCCATCACTTTAACGGTCGGATTCACTTCTTCGTCCTGAATAAGGAAGTAAGCGCTCCCACCACTTTCAAAAGCGGTTCCTGGTATTTCATCCAGATACCCCAGTTGTTTCAACTTGGGCAGATCCACTCTGAACTTTTCATATTTTGGCGTTTCCATATCTGCATTGATGATTGGCAAAATCCCCTCATCTTTCTGGAATGCCTCGACCGCACTCTGGATACGGCTCACGCTTTCCCGATAGGCTATCTTTGGGTCCGAATCGCTCTGGGATGGATACATACAACCACTTGCTGTAAAAGCAAACAACAGGAATAACAGCAGACCACCCGTCTGATGTTTCAGACGCTGCCGTCTGCTTCTTTCAACACAATTTGGCTTGTTCCTAATCATTCGTGTCCTCCTTGAATAACTCATTAGAGAATCAATTTCATAACGCTCAGAACCAGTCGTCTTCCTGTTGTTGACGTTCCAGTTGTTTCCGAATGGCTGCCTTCAGCGGGTCCTCTGGAACATGAACCGATAGAGATCCACACACCTTGGCCTGACAGGACAGTCGTGTACCTGCTTCCAACAGTGAACCCAGCTTGCGCTTTTCTGCATCTGTTGGTGGATACAGTTCCGCCCGATGTTCTTCATCCACGTTCACTTTGCACATCAGGCAAGCCGCTTTACCATCACATCGGGTCGTAATCTTGACTCCAGCACGTCGTGCTGCATGCAGAAGTGTTGCCCCTGGTTTGAGCGCTATCGATTTGTTCATAGGTAAAAAAGTTATCTTATAGTCCATCATTTTCCTCCCTCAACCTACTGGGGCCATGCAAAGCCAACAAGCTCTTCCACTTCGGCTCTGAAGCGGGCTGTCCATACATTCTGTTGACTTAACAGCATCATTATAGGTTGATGTGCATGTGGTTGCTGACGCATCTGTGTCGCAATGGGTACATAACGATCTTCACGACCTCGCAGCAGATTAAACAACAGCTCATGCGCAAGCGGCATCAGTCGCAGGGTATATGAACCTACTTGTGCTACTGGTGCATGTGGAGCAAGTACATGTTCAATCTCGATACGGTACCAACTTTTGCGAGCCCATATTTCGAAACCACCAACCAATTCCAGCGCACATTCACCCACCTGATAGTGGCTCAGCAGAGAAGCATACGGTCCTGTCTTGTCCACTGTAGGCTCGTCAAGCATTTCCCCCGGAGCGCTACGGTGAAGTTCTTTAGCAGCAGCAACATCCGCATAGATATCAATATCTCTTGGAGCTTGTTGCAACTCCACCCCTTGAAGCAGCAACCCACAACTTCCTCCAAGTAACCATGTCTGTGGCTGTGTGTTCCAGGCTTTGGCCGTTTCCAGCAAAGCCGCGTGTAATTCCGGATAACGCTCTGTCCGACCCTCCGTATCATGCGGCCCCATAGGCTCACACTCCCCTCATCCGTGTTCATTGTGTCAGTTCTTATGATGTGCTTATGCGGATGTTATCTTTCAGGCATGGGAAATCAGGTCAGAGAAGCGATTCCACCGAAAAAGCCAATCAGCATAATCAAAAATGCAATTAGAGAAAGAATCCCCCGTACAATACCTTTTGTTTTGGCACGAGCAAACGTAATCAGGAATACAGATAATCCCATAATGAGGATGGCCACCAATGACAGCCACATCTTGTCCATTGCGCTCATAATCCAGCAGTCTCCCCTTCAGTCCGATATTCATCACTGACACTGTGACAATTGCAACCATTATAACACGAAATTCAGCTCAACTTTCCAAAAAAAAGACAAAAAAGCAAGCCGGCAGAAGCCGACTCGTCTTTTTGTCTTACTGGATCACCTGTATATGCAGGTGTGATCTATTATTTTTTCATCATCATTTTCATTAACGATTCCATACTGCTCGGATTCAATCCGCTTTTCTTGACCGCACTCACAATATCCTTAACCGTATCCTCAGATACCGGAACTTTCGCCATGGCGGATACTTGTTTGATCAATTGGCGCAACTGAGCTTCATTCTGAATCGTCGTTGGTTTCACCGTGCTTGCCAATTTCTTAACGGCACCTTCAGTTATCGTTTTACCCGTTTTCTTGTTGATTGCATTCAGTGCATCTTTGGAAATGTTGTTACCCATTCGTCTCCCCTCCTCCGGCAATACTCATGTGTATAGTATGAGTCTGCTACAGAAAAGGTGAATAAGCTTCTTATTTCACAAGGTACGTTTAGGCTGATTACAATCAGGAATGCCACTGCTCCCAGGTTTCAAGTTTCATGACTTCCATTTCAGTCTTCGGGTCACGTCCCATCAAGGCTTCAACCGCATCACGCGGCTGTCTCTCCTGGAATAAAACGTGATATAACTGATCCGCAATTGGCATTTGCACACCGTATTTTTGTGAGATGAAATAGGCAGCTTGCGTAGTTCGAATGCCTTCTACCACCATGCCCATAGACTTCAGAACATCATCCAACTTCTGTCCCTGACCCAACATGGAACCTGCTCTCCAGTTCCGACTGTGCTGACTTGTAGCCGTTACAACCAGATCCCCGATGCCGGCAAGTCCCGAAAACGTTAGCGGATTTGCTCCCATCTCAACACCAATACGTGTGATCTCTGCCAGACCTCGTGTTAGCAAAGCGGCTTTGGCATTATCACCAAATTGAAGACCATCGGACATGCCTGCACCAAGAGCAATGATATTTTTGAATGCGCCTGCAAGCTCAACACCAATCATGTCCCGATTCGTGTAAACCCGGAAATAGGCATTCATAAACAAAGCTTGGGCAGACTCGGCAGATGCCTTATCCAGTGAAGCTACAACCACTGTCGTTGGACAACGCTTCACCACTTCTTCCGCATGGCTTGGGCCAGAAAGAACAACCACACGTCCTTCTTCACATTCAAGCTCTTCTGAAATGACTGTGGACATCCGTTTGAGGCTTTCTGTCTCAAAACCTTTGGTTGCATGAATGACTAACATCTCAGGCTTGTAATAAGCCTTAAGCTGGTTCGTAACTGCACGCATGGCTGATGAAGGCGCAACAATTAACACAGCTATAGCGCCTTCCACCGCAGCTTCCATATCAGTTGTTGCTTGGATCCGTGGTGAAAGCTCCGCATCCGGAAGATAGCGAGTATTGGTGTGCTTGTTATTGATTT
Organism: Paenibacillus sp. FSL k6-2145; assembly: GCF_037976585.1. Classification (NCBI taxonomy): domain Bacteria; kingdom Bacillati; phylum Bacillota; class Bacilli; order Caryophanales; family Paenibacillaceae; genus Paenibacillus; species Paenibacillus sp. FSL k6-2145. The sequence continues at coordinate 6,612,922 of NZ_CP150267.1, forward strand.
CGTTAGCCTGGTCTTCACCACGTGTCCACATCATCACGTCCAACTGATTGGCGGCGAGTACACTGGCCAGAGCTGTCCCCCAGCTTCCAGCGACCAGAACAGCAACTTTTTTAGACAACTCGTTTACCCCCTCCAGGGTTTTTCGATCCCAATTTATTTTCCTGTCCTTTGGCGAGCTTCGCAATATTGGTACGATGTCTCCAGAACGCAAACAGACAAATAATCAGACTCCCCCAGAAGATATTCATTGAATATCCGGGTAATACCAGGATAAAGATGGGTGTAAATGCTACAAAAATCAGAGACCCCAATGAAACATAGCGTGTCAATACAATAGACAGAATGGCGATCACCCCAGCACATAACGCAGGTAGGAAAGCAAGACTCACCAGAACACCAATGGCTGTGGCAATGCCTTTTCCTCCACGAAAATGGAAGTAAAGCGGCCAGTTATGTCCTGCAATGGCTGCTATACCACTGAGTGCAGGAATCCAGGCAGATCCGTCACTCAGCCAGATTCCTATCCATACAGCTGCAACACCCTTAAGTACATCAAGTAACAGAACAGCAATTGCCGGTCCTTTACCCAAAATACGCAACGTATTGGTAGCTCCCGCGTTTCCGCTTCCGTGCTGACGAATATCGATCCCCCGTATCGCTTTGGCAAGGAGGACACTAAAGCTGATCGAACCGAGTAAATAACTCAGTACAATCGCTGCGATTTGTACAATCACACACTTCTCCCCTAACTTTCGTCGGACTTCTTCCGAGTAAATATGCGAATTGGTGTTCCTTCGAAATCAAACGCTGCACGGATTTTATTCTCCAGATAGCGCTCATATGAGAAGTGCATCAACTCAGGGTCGTTCACAAAAATAACCATGGTCGGCGGTTTAACTGCAACCTGAGTCACATAGTTAATTCTCATTCTCCGTCCTTTATCCGTTGGCGGAGGATTAATCGCAACCGCATCAGACACCACATCGTTAAGCAGATGTGTCTGCACACGTAACGAGTGTTGCTCTGCTACACGTTGCACAACCGGCAACAGTTTTTGTAAGCGTTGTTTTGTGAGGGCTGACAAGAATACGACCGGAGCATAAGTCATAAACAGGAAGTGATCCCGAATTTTTCTCTCAAACTCTTTCATCGTTTTGTCATGCTTCTCTACTACGTCCCATTTGTTTACAACAAACAATGACGCTTTACCAGCTTCGAATGCATATCCTGCAATATGCTTGTCCTGTTCAATAATGCCTTCTTCACCATTAATGACAATCAGAACAACATCTGCACGCTCAATCGCACGCATCGCACGCATTACACTGTATTTCTCAGTTGTTTCATATACTTTACCACGCTTACGCATACCTGCTGTATCAATCAGCACGTAACGTTGGCCGTCTTTTTCAAAAGGTGTATCAATTGCATCCCGGGTCGTTCCAGCCACGTCACTTACAATGACACGCTCTTCACCCAGAATAGCATTCACCAGTGAAGATTTACCCACATTAGGACGTCCGATCAGAGCTACACGAATGACATCTTCATCGTAAGTCTCTTCCTCAAGTTCTGGCAGCTTCTCCACAATTGCATCAAGCAAATCACCTACACCTGTACCGTGACTTCCGGATACGCCGATGGGATCACCGAAACCAAATCCATAAAACTCATAAATGAGCTCACTTCGTCCGATATTATCCACTTTGTTAACGGCTACAACAATAGGCTTGCCTGAGCGGTAGAGCATCTCTGCTACCTCTTCATCCGATTGCGTAATACCTGCTTTTGCATCACACATGAATACAATAACATCCGCTTCTTCAATAGCGAGCTCTGCTTGCATCCGAATCGATTTTAAGATTACATCTTCACCATCAATTTCGATACCACCTGTATCAATAATACTAAATGGTTTACCGTTCCATTCACCGATTCCGTATATGCGGTCACGGGTAATGCCCGGCTTGTCTTCCACAATGGCCAGTCTGTCGCCGATGATCCGATTGAAAATGGTGGATTTACCCACGTTCGGTCGTCCGACAATTGCCACAACGGGTCTTGCCATACATTCCACTCCTCCTGTCCATACTTACGATACTCATCATAGCAAAAAAGATATGTCTTGGCTAACGTTTCATGCCAAATTACTCGCAATAAAAACAATCGGCGAACCCGCCTGGGGCTCGCCGATCTTGCTTTTGTTATTCAGCAAAATATGCAGTATATAACTTAGAACCATGCATTGTTAACTTATTTGAATTTGCTGAGTTTGTCTCCAAACAGTTCGCCAAGCGTAGTGCTCATACCTTGATTGTTCAAGGAAACGTTTGGATTGTTGATTTCTTCACGCGGAGCGTTGTTTCTTGAAGGTCTTTCTGATTTTTGTGGTTGAGCTGGAGCTTCTTCTGTTTCTTTGATGCTCAAGCTTACACGTTGCTCAGAAGGGTTCATGTCCAAGATTTTAACTTGAACTTCCTGTCCTTCTTTCAGCACTTCATGAGGAGTGCCGATGTGTTTGTGGGAGATTTGCGAGATATGCACAAGTCCCTCAACACCAGGAGCGATTTCAACAAATGCACCGAAGTCAACCAGACGTTTTACAACACCTGTTACGATATCGCTGGAATTGAATTTTTCGCTTGCTGTTTCCCAAGGACCTGGTTGAACAGCTTTCATGCTCAGGCTGATTTTGCCTTTTTCAGGGTCAACTTTCAGCACTTTCACACTAACTTTGTCACCTTCAGACAGAACGTCGGATGGTTTTTCAACGTGTGTCCAAGCCAGCTCGGATACGTGAACCAAACCGTCAACTCCGCCCACATCAACGAATGCACCGAATTGAGTCAAACGTTGTACTGTACCTTCGATCACTTGACCTTCTTGCAAACCAGCCATTACTGTAGCTTTGTTTGCTTCGAATTCTTGCTCCAGTACGTCTTTTTGGGAAAGGATCACTTTGTTGTTCTCACGGTCGATCTCTTTCACTTTAACACGCAGTGTGCGTCCTTTGTAGTCGCTGAAGTCTTCAACGAAATGGCGTTCAACCATGGAAGCCGGGATAAATCCACGTACGCCCACGTCTGCTACCAGACCGCCTTTAACAACATCACCTACAACAACTTCGAATACGTCTTGGTCTTCAAAATGCTTTTGCAATTGATCCCATGCGTTTTCGCTGTCGATTGCACGTTTGGACAGAACGAGTTTTTCTTTCTCGTCGTCGATGCTAAGAACTTTAGCTTCAACTTCTTGTCCAACTTCAACTGCGTCAGACGCGCTGTCAACATGTAATGAAGACAGTTCACGAATTGGAATGACACCGTCATATTTATATCCAATGCTCACATAGGCTTGGTTATCTTCCAATTTGACGATGGTTCCTTTTACGGTATCTCCTTTTTTCAAGGAAACGAATTGATCCAACTCATCTTGGGTTGCTTCTTGATTTTTCATTTCTTCCGACATGTCAAATACCCTCCTCAATTCAAAAACCCCATTATATTCAAACCTGCCTGTAGCAGAGTTCAAAACACTTTCATCACTGAGTGCTTAAGCTTTAGTCTCCCTCAAAAATATGGAAACATGCACTCAGCTACCGACGAAGCCATTACTTGCTTGGCACGCCCGTTTGCACCATTTCGTTAATCTTGGACATAATCTTTTCAGTCGCCTTCTCCAGAGCTTCTCCAGATGGGTCTTCCTTGAACTCGTCCAAACTTACTGGTGCTCCATATACAACTTTCATCTTACGAAAAACTTTGTAGTTACCGATAATAGCAGTAGGAATAACTGTAGCGCCACTGCGGAGAGCAAAACTCGCTGCTCCTTTTTTGCCGATACCTCCATCATTGTGACGGCTTCCCGAGGGGAAGATTCCAAGCACTTGACCATCACGCAAAATATTGAGTGAGGTTTTGATGGATTCCTTGCTGACACCTCCACGTTTAACGGGGAAAGCGCCCACGGCTTTAATAATTCGGCCGAGTACCGGAATTTCAAACAATTCGCTTTTGGCCATGAAACGCACCTGACGGCGAATTTTGATACCAACGGTTGGAGGATCGAAGTTACTAATATGATTGGAACATAAAAGTACGCCGCCTTCTTTCGGAATATTCTCCCGTCCAACAGCCTCCAAGCGGAAAAGAATGGTATAAATGATCCGCAGTAATGTGCTGCAAAATGTGTAAATCATAGACCGATCTCTCCTCTGACCATTGTGCAATAAGATACGATTTTGTCAACCACTTCATGGATGTTCATCTCCGTTGTATCAAGGACGATAGCATCCTCAGCACAACGCAATGGGGAAATTTCCCGATTCTCATCCAATCTGTCACGGGTGGCAATGTCTCGCTCCAGCTGTTGCAACGTCAGTCCTTCAGAGGCGTCCAGTTCTTTGAAGCGGCGAAGTGCACGCTCTTCGACACTGGCAGTCATGAAGATTTTCACTTCCGCATCGGGCAATACTGTCGTTCCGATATCGCGTCCATCCATGACGACGCCCTTGCGCAAAGCCATTTGCCGCTGAGTATCCACTAATTGCGTACGCAGCCCCTCGATTTGCGCATATCGGGACACGATTCCCGTCACTTCACGGGAGCGGATTTCCGAGGTTACTTCTTCCCCATTACAGAACACTTTCTGTCCGTCGGGATCCGGTTGTAAATCAATGACCAGCTTTTGGGCTTCCTGAAGTACCTGTGTCACTTCTTCCGGCGCAATATCATTCCGAAGCATGTGCAAGGTTACCGCACGGTACATTGCGCCTGTGTCGACGTATACATACGCGAGCGCCTCTGCAACCAATCGGGCCACCGTGCTTTTCCCGGCACCGGCAGGTCCGTCAATTGCAACGTTCATTTTCCCGTTCTCTGATGTGTTCTGGCTTGCCAACGGGGCATTCCTCCTCAAACGATAAACCTCAATAAAAAAACAGGCATTGCCTGCATCGTGAAAATTATACCACACTCTACACATGGATGCAAAAACAGACAAATCAACGATGTTCGTAATCATTCATCGTTTGCACTTCAATTGGCGTTCCTTCCAGGCAGTCAATGGTGGTCAAATTCTTTTTGAAGCCGGGTACCAACAGCAGCAATTGATATACCACAAGCAAGATTAGAAGGACTGTAATCAGAATCGTAACCTTTCGTTCCATTCGCCTGGAGAAAACATAATAAAGTCGTTCATATCTGCGGGTTGCATGACGATGATTCAAGGCAATACCTCCGTTTTTTTCATTACGGTACCCGCAGTTTCCTCTCTTTATGCCACAACATTCCTATTTCGTGCGATAGTCAAGTTGCCGTTCGAAACAAAATTTGATAATTTTTTGGCGCTCCGAATCTGAAATCTGCACAAATTTCAGCATGCATAGCTGTCTGCCGGTTTCCAGGGTTTTGATCCGCACAACTTCAGCTTCAAAATTCACATGTTCGATGGTTGAATTCCGGTAGGGAACCAGCAACCAGCATTTCAGTTTTTGACCTTCAGCTATTGAAAAACCTGTTTCGCCGTAGATGGACAATCCACCGCCACCAATATCTTCAGTCAATCCGACGGCACGGGTCAAATCTTCACTCTGGATGGCCAATTCGAGGTTTGCATGAACGCGAAGAAAGCTGCGCCGTTGTATTTTGGATATATCGCTCGGAAGCGGTTTGCGGATACGGACAAGACGGACCACATCTTCCTCAAATCCCGTGACATAGGTATTAAAATAATGCCGGACCCCATCCTCCGTAATATATGAAATGGACAATTCCTCTCCAAAAAAGAGCCTTTTCAGACGGCTGCTTCCTTGTTGCATCGGGACCTCAATCAGAAAACTGCTGTCATCCATATCTGCAATGCGTGATTTGTACTCTTTGTGTTCCTCTTTTTCATCTGCAGAAGCAATCTGGATGTATAAAATTTCATTTATTTTCGGAAACAAGCTGTTCACCGCCACTTTATGTATTTATCTTCGTATGTACAAGGACTATTATACCATGACCTTTCTCACATTGAACAAGAAAAAAACAGACCACATCGTGGTCTGCCGCAGTTATTCGCTCAGCTTAAAATTCAGATTATCCATCTTTTTATGAGGTTGCATTGACCGGTTTGATCTCTTCAACCGCTTCTTCCATTCCTGTATTTGCATTAATGTATATCCGGTAACGAGAACCGTTAATTTTCCCTCCGAATTCATAACACAATACTTCTTTGCTGTAATCATTCTCAATCAAGGATTTGCGAACATAATTTTCTTCGAACTCCGAGTTCAGCTTTTTCCGCGCCTGTTGCTCCGTAAGAGTTGCTTTCGGAATTTTGCGCTTGTCATTATGTTCGTAGACAAAGTCACTCGCCTGAAAGCCGGTTACTTCGCCTGTATCCAAACCTACACGAACTGACATTTTCTCTGGATAGATCAAAGTGTCTCCTTGCTTACGCACATAAGTAAGGTTACCCAGATTACCATATTCATCGTAGTTTACAGCCTTCATATCCTTATAGCCTTTGTTCATTAGAAATTGATCCGCTTTAGCCATGGCATTCTGACGAGACACTTTTTTGGTTCCGATTGGACGCGTATCACTGTAAGAGATCAGCATTCCGCCATTACGGGTGAAATCCATCATCAGTTTGCCATTGTTGGCATGATCAATCGTGGCGGTGTAGGACTCCCAGTCCGTTCCTTTGCCGTTCTCCTGCACTTGGATTTTGCTACTATCCGCATTAGAAAATTTTGCAGCCTTGCTCTGAATCTGTTCTTTGGTCACCGGTAAGCCGCCCAGTTTCTTGACTGATCGTTTTGCATAGATATTGGATACGGAAGGACCCCAATCAAGCTCCGGGTATTCCTGCACCTTTTTGTTCACAGTACGAAAACCATCAACGATCGTGTTGTCCATGGTTTGCTCTTGCGTTGCCATGGCAGTCTCTGCATCCATCCAGCGCAATCGGTCCGTCAGGACTTTCTGCTGCACATCCTGCAGATTCTTGGTAATCTCGGATGAATTCTGATACAGCTTTTTCAGGTTGCCCATTTCCTTCTCACTTAGCGGTTCGTTTGTCAAGTCACGCATCGACGCCCGATAGGCAAAGTTGGAAATACGCGAGAGAAACTCCTCTGTCTCGTTAAATGGCAGCATGGTAAGTGGCAGTTGGTTGATCTCATTCTGCGCTTCACTGGTGAGTCGCCATACATTCATCAGACCTTTGCGATGCATCCCCTGTGATGTAGAGTGAACCGCCAAGGTGTTACCAATCTCCGAATGCAATTTGTCCATATGAAAAGATAAATCGTGAAAGGCACGCTGATATTGATTCTCTGCCTTGATCAGAATTGCATTCTTCTCCTGATTCTCCTGATAGCCCCACACGAGCGCACCGACCAGCAGAACCGCAAATATCGGAAACATAACTGAACTTAATCGTTTATACATCGGTAGAGTCTCCTTTCTTCTAAACCACTACCTCTATTGTGGATCGAAGAAAGATCTCTTATGCATGCGATTTCCAGTCCTTACACAAGCAGGTTGCTAAAGTACCGTTTGGGTCCTTATTTTAATTCAGCTGAATCCCAGTTGCCATGCCCTCTTCTTCAATTTCGAACTGGTCTCTGTTATCACAGAGGCACTGCTTGAATCCCGTCTCAATCCGGCCCCGCTCTTTCTTGCCTCGTAATGTAAATCGTTCACCGCATTGTTTGCATCTGATTTTAATTTTAATTCTCATCACAACGATCTCCGTTTCTGTTGGTCATTCCCCGGGAGTTTATCCGTAAAAATAAAAACACACCGGAGCCATAGGCGCAATATGCGCTTTATGTCCACCAGTGTGTCCGTATTTTTATAATTTAACCTCTTCCTCCCGCTTCACAAAACGAAAAGGAGAACGGTTATTAGCTCGTGTAATTTTACCCATTGCCCCATACCACAGGCCCGCCATTAGCGGCGCTATAAACCACAACCAATGATTCACCATGGTGTTCATGATAACATCGTACAATGCATGCCAGAAAAAAGGTAACACCAGAGAAAGAACCAGATACCACCGCTTTTTCTTACCACCGATAAACTTGGCTTTACCCATGTAATAACCCATGATTACTGCGAACATAGCGTGCCCTGAAACAGGGAGCAATGCCCGAAGGAACATGGCTGAGACGGATGCATTCCCCGCAAAGGCATACAACACATTCTCAACAGTGGCAAATCCAAGTGAAACAGCGACTGCATATAAGATCCCGTCATACGGCTCATCAAATTCGGTGTGATTATAGATGATATGATAAAGTACGAACCATTTAATGAATTCCTCCACACCACCTGAGATCATAATGGCCTCAAGATAAGGATTATCCCCGAGCCACATCATCATGCCACGCTGAATAATCATCACAGGCAGTACCATGAGAATCCCCATGAGGAAAACTCGCAATACCATATGAAGTGGCTCATAATCATAACGGTCTTTCAGGTAAAAGTATGTTAACAAGGCGAGACCCGGAGCAACTGCTGCCGCTAAGACCGAAAACAAAAGCACCGAAATTCCCTCCTCTGACTAAAGACGCGATTACAACTAGAGATTAATCCTGGCGTTTGAAGTGGGTGCAGATAACATCAATCGCTTGTGCAGGAATAACAACCTTACCATACTCTTCCATAACTGCTGGAGTAACTGAGGAGCCTTCGCCAAATTCAGCAAGCAAAGCAATCAATGCCGCATGTTTGGTGGAATCTACCTCATCTGGCTCAAAATGCAAGAACCACTTGTCTTTATAAGAATAAAGTCTCCCAGCATCCGTAACATGCTGACGCAACATATGTGCAGCTTCAATGAGCACTTCAAAGTCCTTGAATGCATAAACGATGGAATCGCTTTGCTCGAGTGTAACTTCCATTTCATATACTTCTTCAGGAAGATCATCTTCATGACCTGAACCATATTGTTGCGGATCATATTTTCCACGTGTGACAATGACAACCATCCCTTGAGCGGGAAGTGCGAATACTTCGACAGCGAGTGGACCTGTGGCATCAAATCCAAGTTCGGAATAGGCCTGATCCATCATTTCAGTGAACAGTTCATGAACCTTAGGTATTTCCTGCCACATATCTTCTTTTTGTATTCCGCGCTCGCTCAGATCGTCAAAGGTCAGGAAAATCCGTATCTTATCGTGACTTAGTCGTTCTATTTTCATACAGGATCTCCCCTTTATAAGCAAGTCTTATAACAGATTATGAAGCACAAAACAATATGTGCTGAAAATAAATCTATGTAGTTATGTTATCATTTTATACCTCTAAATGCACGAAGTAAAATCGACAAAAAAAGAATCATTCCACAGCCAATCTAGACTGTGGATGATTCTAATTGGTGGTTTTGGTTTATAAACCCGGTACTGTTGTGTTTGTTTGACTTAAAATTTGCTCAACTTCATGCTTAACATCCGGATTGGTGCGAATAAAATCTTTGAGCATGCTCATATTCGCTTCTTTTTCCTGCGGTGTGATTGCTCTTGCGGTCTTTGCTGCCGGATTTTTGTGGGATTCACCATGTTGATTTTGCTTACTTGTGAACCCGTCCATACCCGGGAAAGTCATTTCCATCATCTTATGTTTTGCCTGATCCATCATATTTCTTGATGAACCCGATGACATCATGGGCAATTTGCCTTTGGACAGCCATGAACTGGCTGCAACACCAATGACAATGCCCCAAAAAAAGGATGACGTCTTCATTACACCAACCTCCTTCAAGTGTTAAAATCATATTTAGTGTTTGCGGTAGTGAGCGATCTCATTCCGTATAAATACAGGAAAGCGAGTTGAAATCATGTTCAGACATACCGCCGCATTGATCATTGCTGCAAGTTTACTGCTGTCAGCTTGTGGGACAGCGGAAGAAAAAACATCTGAAAATTCCGCACCAGCGGGCGAATCGACTACCACGAGTCAAGAAGAGCAAGGTAACTCTAACCCAACTGAAACAGCAGAACCCGGAACTGATGTGCCCGAGCCTTCAACGGAAGATTCAACTGCGACAGAAGAAGAACCTGAATCTTCGGAGAAGGTTCCTACAGAAGAGAAAGTGGAAAAGACGTATCATATGAATGAAAATTATTATATTAAACCAAACGATGAAGCGAGCCCAAACAAAGTGGTCTTGTTAACTTTTGATGATGGACCCAAAGAAGAAAAAATGATTACTTCACTGATCGACACTTTAGATAAACATAACGCTAAAGCGATATTTTTCGTCAATGGATATCGGGTAAAAAGCCATCCGGAATTGCTCAAACTCATACATGAACGGGGTCAGATTGTAGGCAATCATGCCTGGGATCATGAGGATCTCAAAAAAATGTCCAACGCTGAGGCGGCAAAACAGGTTACAGATGTCCAAAAAATAGTGAAGGATACCATTGGTGAGGAACCGCAATTCTTCCGTCCACCTTTTGGGTCGGGAAATGATGCACTGAAGGCTGCTGTGAAGAAAAATGGCATGTTATATATGACTTGGTCTAATGGTTCGCTCGATTGGGATAAAAGTACCAAAGACAAACCAGAAAAAGTCATTCAAAATGTACTGGACCAGTTAAATCCCGGAAGCAATATTTTGATGCACGAGTTGCCATGGACGGTTGAAGCATTGGATGAGTTGCTGACCAAGCTCGAAAAGAAAGGTTATTCCTTTGTTGATCCGCGTGCAATTGAATTGGAAGCTCGTTAAATTGAAATTTTGCGCATTAAAATAAAACAGCCTTGATCCAATGGATCAAGGCTGTTTCTCTGTGAGTGCTTTTTCCGCGGGCACTCTTAACGTGATGATATGCATCTCCGCAGGACAACCTAGTCGGAGAGGAAGATGATTTGTACCGTATCCTCTGCTAACAAGCATTTTGCCTTCTTGGTGAACGTCCTCCGGACTTCGCTTCAGGGAGTACCAACCATTCGATACGGGACGATACACTTTGCTCAGGAACACAGGTCCGAAAAATGGTAAAACCAATTGTCCGCCATGTGTATGACCGCTTAAAATAAGATCTGCATTTTCCTCCAAGCGAAGGGCCTGCAAAGGATCATGAACGATAGCAATTTTGCAAAAACGGTTACCGATCTGTTGTAATAATACATCGCCCTGTTTGGAACGATAGTCTATGCCGATCAGGCTCAATCTATCGTTGCCTCTTTGCAGATATTCCACATTATCCTGCAGGAGCTTAACGTCCGATTCCCGAAGGATTCGCGCAAGTTGAGCGGTACCAGCCCTCTTGTCATGGTTGCCATACACCGTAAATGAAGGAGCAATGTTCGATAAAATTTTCATGTTATGTCTAACTAAAGACCATGAGATTCCTTTTTCCGCAACATCCCCGCCGATGAGAACCCAGTCCACCTTGTTTTTAACGTTTTCCAGATCCTTCTGCTTCAGCTTGCGCTTGTGCGTGTCGGATACATACAAAATCTTAGCCCCGTCAAAGGATGTTGGCAGATGAGGCACTTCAACCTCTTCTTCAATCATTTGATGAATATGGGCTTCACGCCACATATGAAAAAGTAGTAAAACTCCCATCAAAATGATTAAACCTGCGATTAAAAGCATTACCACGGTAAGGGAAGGAACGTATCCAGAGCGGGTGCCCCTTCAACCCCCCACCAAACCAGACTAATCGTTAACATGACAAAAATAAAAATAAGTGAATTGACAAACCTCTTGCTCAATTTTAACCGACGTGAAGGATGCAATTCTGTTCTTGTAGGAAGCGAAACCGCTTCGGGGATCGACTCTTCCGTTGATGTTGGCGTTTTTTTGGAGCGTGATGGTGCCCTTTGAGGAAGTACTGGACTTTCCAGTTTTTCTGTATAAGGTTTGCGCTGTGATCTAGGTAAAGAAACGGAAGTAATTGGTGTGATTTCGCCAACCTCAGCAGCTGCTGCCGTTTCAGCAACGATGCTTACTTGAGAAGCCACCTGACGCTCGGATTTCTCTTTTTTATCCGATTGACGATGGCGCTGACTGCCATATGTCTTCATTCTACTTAATGGCTGATTCATGATCCCCTCCGAAAACGTATCGCTAATCCGGACACCAAATCAATAATAAAGTGACATAATATAGGCGCCCATAATGTGCCGGATTGCAAGTAAATCCAACCCAATCCATAACTTGAGACAAACACCCAGCCTGTTGGAATCCAGTGGCGCAAATAACGAATATGGATAACTGCAAATAAAATACTTGTCCAGTAAGGACCGATGGCATGTTGGATGGCTCCACGGAATAATAATTCCTCACACACAGCAACAATGGCTGCTATACATACAATGTGCCAGATCGGACGCCCACGGAACAACATCTCGTTAATTCCACCGTCATCCATACTTTCCTGAGGTATAACATACGACAGTACCAAGTCCATAACAAGCATAATGCCTGCAAGACCAAGACCCCACCATATAAATTGGTAATTGTCAGGCCATGCGAGTACATCTAACAAGTTTCGTTTCTGCAATAAAATCCACACAACTCCGATAATCAGTGTCAGACCTTGTGTAAAGTATAGATTGATTAAAAGCAAACGCTCGGTAAGCTGCTGTGGCTCAGCCTTCTGAATCTTGAACTTGGGAAACTTGAATTTTTTCATCGGATGCGTCTGTCCTCTTGAGTTAAATTTGATGGATAACAATTACGTTGTCCAATCGGATAGTATACTAAATGATAGCCAAAAAACCAATTAGGTTCAAGACCTGCCCCAAGTCCTGGTTTTGTGTCCGTGTCATTACTTCATTAAAGCAGTAAAATCCGATTCATCAAACAGCTTACTTTCCATCTTCTTGTGGTAGGTATATTAACTATTGTATTACTTATGGTGACTCTGTTTATGTGTGAATCTAAAGACATCTGCAAAACAATTTAAAACATTTAAGCCTATTGACATGCTCATGTCAGCCATGATACATTATGAAAAAATTAGTCACGTTAAACACGATGATGGAAAAAAGACGTTGCTTCGTCTTACAGAGAGCCGATGGTAGGTGTGAATCGGTGGCAGGCAAATGGTCTTGAGCGCTCCTGAGTTATTGCATTGAAATTGGAGTAGGTGCAATCGGTTTAGACCCGTTATCCTCTTCGGTCTTCATTGACCGCTAAGACTGTCGTTGCGAAACGGCGGTGAATTAGGGTGGTACCACGACAACTCTCGTCCCTTATTGCGCAAGCAGTATGTGGATTGAGAGTTTTTTGATTTATTTAAAGGATATCTGTGGGATCACTCTATTTGCTTCACCTCCCCCCTCTGTTGCGACACCGCGTTGTTGGGCGGAAGAATCAATCTGGTTTTAAGGAATACCTCTTCGCTGAGGTCAAACCTTGACGATATAGATACACATACCTAAGGAGGAAGAAACCATGTACAAAGTGTTAGTGTCGGACCCAATCAGTGATCTGGGGATCCAGCAACTGGTGGATGCAAATGATGTTGTTGTTGAGAAGAAAACCGGTCTTAGTGAAGATGAACTTGTTGCCATTATTGGTGATTATGATGCCCTCTTGGTTCGTAGCCAGACTCGTGTTACAGATCGTATTATGACGGCTGGTACCAACCTTAAGGTGATCGGACGTGCAGGTGTTGGTGTAGATAACATTGATCTGGAAGCTGCTACTCAGCGCGGTATCATCGTTATTAATGCTCCTGATGGCAATACCATCACAACTTGTGAGCACACATTTGCCATGATGATGGCATTGGCACGACACATTCCTCAGGCATATGCCAAGACTATTCAAGGTACGTGGGATCGTAAAACCTTCCTGGGTGTGGAATTAAGAAATAAAACGCTCGGTGTACTGGGTATGGGACGGATCGGTAGTGAAGTTGCCAAGCGCGCCAAAGCATTCGGAATGGACATTCTTGCTTACGACCCGTTCCTCACGGAGGAGCGTGCCGAGAAGCTGCAAGTGAAGCTGGCTAGTGTAGATGATATTATTCGCAATGCGGACTTCATGACCGTTCACACGCCATTAACACCGGAAACACGGCATATGATTTCACGTCCACAATTCGAAGTGATGAAAAAAGGCATGCGTATCATCAACTGTGCTCGTGGTGGTGTAGTTGACGAGATGGCACTTGTCGAAGCCATTGATCAAGGTATTGTTGCTGGTGCAGCATTTGACGTATTCGAAAGCGAGCCGCCAGCCGCTGATCACCCGTTCCTGAATCACCCAAGCATTATCGTTACGCCTCACCTTGGTGCGTCCACAGTAGAAGCACAAGAGAACGTGGCTATCGATGTGTCGGAACAGGTACTTCACATTTTGCGTAACGAACCGTTTAAAAACGCAGTTAACATGCCGGCTGTTGCACCAACCGTTATGAACAAATTGCAGCCGTATTTCAAACTGGGTGAAACGTTGGGTAGTTTTGCAGCACAGATTACACAAAATGCAGTCCAGGAGATTCGGATCGACTATGCTGGTGAACTTTCTGAAGTAGATACTTCTCCTCTCACTCGTTACATTGTGAAAGGGATTCTCGCCAGACATTTGGGTGGGGAAGCCAACATCGTTAACTCCATGCATCTGGCCAAAATCCGTGATCTGAATGTGGTTGTAAGCCAGACCTCAGCAACTAAAGGATTTACTAACCTGATTACCGTTACATTGGTTACAACTCAGGATGCTGAGGAACGTCGTGTAGCAGGTACATTACTTGCAGGTTATGGAGAGCGTATCGTTCGTCTGGACAAATTCCCGGTAGATATCGCACCGGAAAGTCATCAAATTTTGATCTCCCATAACGATAAACCAGGTATTATCGGACGTGTAGGAACCCTGCTTGGACAAAACGATGTCAACATCGCATCCATGCAGGTTGGACGTAAAATTATTGGTGGTGCAGCGATCATGATTCTGACCGTAGATAAAGCTGTTCCAAAAGATGTGCTTGTGCAGCTTGCTGCGCTGCCTGAAATCAATACTGCTGTTGAAATTGTTCTGGAATAGTTCCTTATCATTCAGTAAGATCAAAGAGACGAGCCCCAAAGGGTCCGTCTCTTTTTTTTCGTGATTAGCTTAAGCGAATAATATTGAGTGTCGCACCTGGCGGCGATAGAACAGCTGTGGCTATTAGACCGAATAATTGAAGCTGAATGGTCGAACCCGCTGTGGCAGTGATAATAAAGTCGGTTGACAACTGGCTTAGAGAGAGCACTGGTGAGATTACACTCGCCGGTACTACAGCCCCATTAAGCAATATCCGTGATTGTACGGCGAGTGCTGCTGTCAAATTAATTTTGTAACTGATATAGTATCTGCCTGCTGTAGCAAGAGTGAAGGTATCATTCGCTCCATTTACCGTAATTCCGGTTCCAATATTCTGATTCGCAGGAAGAGCAACAACCGTTCCGCCCAAAATAACAAGAATGGTGCCATTCGTATTTTCTGCGTAGGATGAAGCCGTTGTGACAGAAGTTCCTGTGGCTCCGGTTTCCCCAGTCGCGCCAGTCGCTCCGGTACTTCCCGTTATGCCGACTCCCGTGGCTCCGGTTATACCTGTGGCCCCTGTAACCCCCGTCGCTCCCGTTCCACCTGTTGCCCCGGTTGATCCCGTGCTTCCGGTTACGCCAACTCCGGTTGCTCCTGTAACTCCAGTCACACCGGTCAAACCTGCGAGACCCGTCGCTCCCGTTTCCCCAGTGGCACCTGTTAATCCCGTACTTCCGGTCACGCCAACTCCGGTCGCTCCTGTAACTCCAGTCACACCGGTCAAACCTGCGAGACCCGTCGCTCCCGTTTCACCAGTGGCACCTGTTGATCCTGTACTTCCGGTTACGCCAACTCCGGTGGCTCCTGTAACTCCAGTCGCACCGGTCAAACCTGCGAGACCCGTCGCTCCCGTTTCCCCAGTGGCACCAGTTCCACCTGTTAATCCCGTACTTCCGGTTACGCCGACTCCGGTGGCTCCTGTAACTCCAGTCGCACCGGTCAAACCTGCGAGACCCGTCGCTCCCGTTTCACCAGTGGCACCTGTTAAACCCGTATTTCCAGTTACACCGACTCCGGTGGCTCCTGTAACTCCAGTCGCACCGGTCAAACCTGCGAGACCCGTCGCTCCCGTTTCACCAGTGGCACCTGTTCCACCTGTTAATCCCGTGCTTCCGGTTACGCCAACTCCGGTGGCTCCTGTAACTCCAGTCACACCGGTCAAACCTGCGAGACCCGTCGCTCCCGTTTCACCAGTGGCACCTGTTAAACCCGTATTTCCAGTTACACCGACTCCGGTGGCTCCTGTAACTCCAGTCGCACCGGTCAAACCTGCGAGACCCGTCGCTCCCGTTTCCCCAGTGGCACCTGTTAATCCCGTACTTCCGGTTACGCCAACTCCGGTCGCTCCTGTAACTCCAGTCACACCGGTCAAACCTGTGAGACCCGTCGCTCCCGTTTCCCCAGTGGCACCTGTTGATCCTGTACTTCCGGTTACGCCGACTCCGGTGGCTCCTGTAACTCCAGTCACACCGGTCAAACCTGCGAGACCCGTCGCTCCCGTTTCCCCAGTGGCACCTGTTGATCCTGTACTTCCGGTTACGCCAACTCCGGTCGCTCCTGTAACTCCAGTCACACCCGTCAAACCTGTGAGACCCGTCGCTCCCGTTTCCCCAGTGGCACCTGTTGATCCTGTACTTCCGGTTACGCCGACTCCGGTGGCTCCTGTAACTCCAGTCACACCCGTCAAACCTGCGAGACCCGTCGCTCCAGTTTCACCAGTGGCACCTGTTAATCCCGTACTTCCGGTCACGCCAACTCCGGTGGCTCCCGTGACGCCCGTCGCTCCTGCTCCTGCGATTAACTTGTAATCTGGTGAGGTCCCCGGCGTTCCCGTTGGTGAGGCTACATTGGTTATATACGTACTGCCGTTGAACGTTACAACCTGGCCGGCTGGATACGTTGGGGCTACGGCTGGATCGAATGGTACTACTCCCGTGAGTCCTGCACCCGTAACACCCGTCACTCCTGTGCTTCCTGTCACTCCAAGTCCAGTTGCTCCCGTTACACCTGTTGCGCCTGCACCTGCAATTAGCGTGTAATCTGGTGACGTGCCTGGTGTACCCGTTGGTGACGCTACATTGGCTATATACGTACTACCGTTAAACGTTACGACTTGACCCGCCGGGTACGTTGGGGCTACAGCTGGATCAAATGGTACGATACCACTTAAACCTACACCTGTCGCTCCTGTTACACCGGATGCCCCTGTGGTCCCTGTAGCACCTGCCCCTGCAAGCAGTGTATAATCCGGCGAGGTGCCCGGTGTTCCTGTTGGTGATGCCACATTGGTTATATACGTACTTCCATTAAATGTTACAACCTGACCCGCCGGATACGTGGGGGCTACCGCTGGATCAAATGGCGCGACACCATTCAAACCGATTCCTGTAGCTCCAGTAACTCCCGTTGCTCCTGCTACCGCAAGCAGCGTGTAATCTGGTGAGGTGCCCGGTGCTCCCGTCGGCGATGCCACATTTGCAATGTACGTGCTGCCGTTGAAGGTAACAACTTGACCTGCCGGATATGTGGGAGCTACGGCTGGATCGAATGGTACTACTCCCGTGAGTCCTGCACCCGTTACGCCCGTGGCTCCAGTATTACCCGTAACCCCGACACCGGTTGCACCTGTTGCTCCTACACCTGCAATTAATGTGTAGTCTGGTGAGTTGCCTGGTGTTCCCGTTGGTGAGGCCACATTCGCAATATACGTACTGCCACTAAACGTTACTACCTGACCCACTGGATACGTCGGGGCTAACGCTGGATCAAACGGTACAACTCCTGTTAAACCCGCACCAGTTACACCCGTTGCCCCTGTTACGCCAGGTGTACCTGTCGCACCCGTACTTCCCGTTACTCCAACTCCGGTTGTACCTGTCGCTCCCGTGGCTCCCACGCCCGCAAGCAATGTGTAATCTGGTGAAGTACCCGGCGTTCCCGTTGGTGAGGCTACATTGGTTATATACGTACTGCCGTTGAACGTTACAACCTGGCCGGCTGGATACGTTGGGGCTACGGCTGGATCAAATGGTACGATACCACTCAAACCTACACCTGTCGCTCCCGTTACCCCTGATGCTCCGGTACTTCCTGTTACTCCAACGCCGGTTGCACCAGTCACACCTGTTGCTCCTGCGCCCGCAAGCAACGTGTAATCTGGTGAAGTACCCGGCGTTCCCGTTGGTGAGGCTACATTGGTTATATACGTACTGCCGTTGAACGTTACAACCTGGCCGGCTGGATACGTTGGGGCTACGGCTGGATCAAATGGCACGATACCACTTAAACCCAAGCCTGTCGCTCCCGTTGAACCCGATGCCCCTGTAACCCCCGTACTTCCCGTTACGCCGATTCCTGTGGCTCCCGTCACACCTGTCGCTCCTGCTCCAGCAAGCAACGTGTAATCTGGTGAAGTCCCCGGCGTTCCCGTTGGTGAGGCTACATCGATTATATATGTGCTTCCATTAAACGTTACAATTTGACCCGCTGGATATGTTGGAGCCACCGCTGGATCGAATGGCAAAATGCCTGTTAAACCTGCCCCGGTTGCTCCCGTTACACCTGATGCACCCGTGGCTCCTGTGGGTCCTGCACCTGCAAGCAATGTATAGTCTGGCGAAGTCCCTGGAGTACCCGTAGGAGAAGCCACATTCGTTATATACGTACTTCCATTAAACGTTACGACCTGACCTGCTGGATACGTTGGAGCTACTGCAGGGTCAAACGGAACTGTACCATTAAGGCCGATGCCTGTAGCTCCAGTCGCACCGGTAACTCCTGATCCTGCTAACAATGTATAATCTGGAGAACCTCCTGGTGTACCCGTTGGTGATGCAACATTCGTAATGTAGGTACTGCCACCAAACGTGACGATCTGTCCAGCTGGATAGGTTGGTGCTAATGCCGGATCGAACGGTACAATGCCATTTAACCCTACACCTGTGGCTCCAGTTGCCCCCGTCGCTCCTGCTGTCGCAAGCAGTGTGTAATCCGGTGAGCTTCCTGGCACCCCTCCCGGACTTACAACATTCGTAATATAAGTACTGCCGTTATAAGTAACGACCTGACCCGCTAGGTATGTCGGGGACTGAGCTGGATCAAAAGATGTTATTCCGGTTAAGCCTACCCCGGTTGCTCCAGTTGCCCCTGCTGCTGCAATTAATGTGTAATCCGATGAAGTACCGGGTGTTCCTAATGGACCAGCTACACTTGTAATATAGGTGCTCCCGTTATAAGTAACTACCTGACCTGCAGGATAACCCGGGGCGAGCGCTGGATCAAATGCTAAAGCACCCGTTAAACCAGCTCCGGTTGCCCCCGTTGCACCAGTCGTTCCACCCGACAATAAAAGAGTGTAGTCTGGAGAACTTCCGGGTGTACCCAGAGGACCGTTTACGTTGGCAACATAAAGACTACCCTCGTAGCTTACTACCTGACCTTGAGCATATGTCGGTCCAAGTGCAGGATCATATCCGGTAATATTGTTTAAACCTACACCTGGTGCCCCTGCCGGACCTTGTGCTCCCTGTGGGCCAACTGGTCCTACTGGACCTATTGGGCCGATCGGTCCAATTCCTCCTGCCGGTCCCGTAGGGCCTATCACCCCAGGAACTCCTGGAACACCTGGTACGCCAGGAACTCCTGGCACTCCCTGTGGGCCAGCCGGTCCGGTAATCCCTCCGTTTCCAAAAGTCGTCGTCGCCCGACTTAGGGATAACGATATCGAACGGATTAATCCCACAAGTTTATCTTTTTCAGCAGGCGGCAATTCCAGAAGTAACGTCACACTTAACAAATCATCTAGTAAATTTTGCAAGTTACCTGCGAGATTAATTAGGGGAACAGGAATAATCTCTGAGCCTGCAATCGTTAATTCCAATACAGCTTGTAATTCTGCTTTTACCCCGGCACGAAATCCCGATTGATTTACAAACGTAAGTAACTGGCGTAATCCATTCTGCAATGCCAGTATATTGGCTGAAGTTGGCTGACTGATTGCAGCTGGAATAGTCACAGCGAGGGAACGCAAAATGGATTCAAACTGCTCCAGTTCTCTTGTGGTTATGGGAATAAAGGGAGAGCCCGCTTTAAAAGATCTGCCTTCCAGAAAAGCTTTGATATTGACCCTTTTTCGATCATCGGACATGCTTAGCTCAATCCTCCTCTATCTTGCTTGCTTTTCAAGCTTATGTCACATAGGAAGGAAAATTATCTTGGACACTCCTTTTAGTCAAAATAAAAAGACGATTCATGTTCCACGTTGAACAAGATTAAACGGTACTCTTCAACAAAAAAACACCCTCCATAAGAGGGTGTTTCCGCACTTTTTGTATGAAATCAGGCTATTTCGATGAATCCAAAGGAAATTGCAAAATAAACTCGGTTCCTTCGCCAAGTACACTATTGACGGTAATCATGCCTTGATGCGCATCAACAATATTTTTTACAATCGCTAAACCAAGCCCCGTGCCTACACTTTCTCCACGAACACGAGCCTTGTCTGCTTTGTAGAATCGTTCGAAAATAAATGGCAAGTCGGATGAAGGGATACCTACACCCTGATCCTTCACAGAAACTCTGACAAATGGAGCACGAAGATAAGTGACACGCTCGGCTGAGATCATTACATTTTTGCCTGTAGGCGTATGTCTGAACGCATTATCCAGCAAATTCGTAAATACTTGCTCAAGTCGATCCTCATCTGCCTGTTGAAGTTCAATGGTTGGTTGTTCAAATTCAAAGTGCAGTTGAATTCCCTGTTCTTTTGAACGCACCGAGAACTTACGATATACACGTTCAAGTAGTTCTCCGAGGTCAACTTCCTTCATCACCATGTCCGTATGTCCAGCTTCCATCCGCGCAAGGTCAAGCAAGTCTTTAACCAGTCTGCCCATCCGCAGTGACTCATCATGAATGACCTGGATCAGTTCTTCGCTCTCTTCCGGTGAGGTTGCCATGCCGTCCAGAAGGGCTTCACTGTAACCTTGCATCATGGATAGCGGAGTTCGTATCTCATGAGATACGTTAGCCACGAAATCACGCCGCATTTTCTCCAGACGCACTTCTTCTGTTACATCTCTCAAGACAGCCACAGCCCCTCTGACAACACTATCAGCATACAACGGTGCCATCTGAACAGACCAGACACCTTGCTGTACGTGGACATTGGAGTTCTGATCCCCACCTTGCTCCATCACCATTCTGAACAAAGGAAGAAGGGGCTCAGGTACATCACGTGAGGACTTGTCGGACTGTTCAGGATCTTTTCCTTCGTCCATTTTTGCCCAATCCAGATCATACCAAGCCTGCATGATCTTTTCTCCAGGCGGATTCGTCAGAATAACTTTGCCTTCACCATCAAATGTAACCACCGCATCGGTCATGCTTCGAAGCACACTCGCCAAATGTTCCTTCTCATGGTTAAGGTTTCGAATATTATCTTCCAGTTGGGCAGCCATATGATTAAATGTGTTGGCAAGTTCACCAATCTCATCACTCGTTACCAGGGAGAGACGTGTTCCGTAGTTCCCTTTGCGAATCGCATTGGCTGCCTGAATCAATTGCTGCATGGGCTGCGTTATCTTGGTGAATAGAAACAATGCAAAAAACGTGGTTAAACTGAATCCGATTATACAGATATAGGTGAACAACCGCTTAATATCTCTGGATTCGGATTCTGCAAAGTTTGTATCAATGTAGGGCAGCAAAAAAAGACCCAGCGCTATAAGTACACAACCCACAAGGCAGATAATAGTGATCCATAACTTCCCGACCAGTGATCTCCAGAAACTAAAACTACTTCGGTACTTCCAGTTTATAACCCACACCCCACACCGTCGTAATCATGGCCGCCGATTCAGGCGATACCTTGTTAAGTTTCTCGCGAAGACGCTTCACATGCGTATCCACGGTACGAAGATCGCCAAAGAATTCGTAATTCCATACATCCTTGAGCAATTCTTCTCTGGAGAAAACTTTGTCGGGAGATGTTGCCAGGTAGTGCAGTAATTCATATTCTTTTGGTGTAAGACTAATCTCTTCGCCACCAGCGGTTACCCGGTGGGCATCATGCTCAATAACCAGATGCGGGAACACGATGTTGTTACTCGAATTACTCTCCTTGGAGAGATAAGCAGTCGCGGAAGATCGACGCAAAATCGCTTTGACACGATAAATCACTTCACGCGGGCTGAATGGTTTTACAACATAATCATCAGCGCCAACTTCGAAGCCTTGAACCCGGTTGATCTCTTCACCTTTTGCAGTGAGCATCAAAACCGGCGTTGATTTCACCTGACGAAGACGGGTACACACTTCAACTCCATCCATACCCGGCAACATCACATCAAGCAAAATCAGCCCGTAGTCCCCTGCTGTTGCTTTACGCAGCGCAGTTTCCCCATCCTCAGCTTCATCGATTTCATAACCTTCTTTTTCAAGATACATTTTCAAAAGCCTGCGGATTCTCTCTTCGTCATCCACGACCAGTATTCGATTCTCATGTTCAGCCATGCCTCTCCAGCCCCTTTGCAATAACTCCTCATCACTTCTATTATGTTCGATCTGGCGAACAATATTTGAATACCCTTCAATAAAAAGGTACGTTTGTGTTCCCGCTTCTAAACTCAACCTTTGAGTTACGAGTCTGTCCTAGTCCGCTCCAGCGTAAGAATGTAATCCAGCAATGATCAAATTCACCCCAACTAGCGTAAACATGACGACCAGGAAGCCAAGAACTGCAAGCCATGCAGACTTCTGACCTTGCCAACCTCTGGATAAACGCAAATGCAGATACACACTATAATATAGCCATGTAATCAATGCCCACACCTCTTTAGGGTCCCAACCCCAAAAGCGACTCCAGGCAATCTGAGCCCAGATCATGGCAAAAATTAATGCTCCCAGCGTAAATATCGGAAAACCAATCGCAATCGCGCGATAACTTATCTCATCCAGATCATCGGCATCGATTCCATCCATCATTGGTTGTAACGCTTGTCCAAGTGGTCTGCGCACAAGAAGTCGTACAATTCCATACAGGATCAGACCTACAATAAGTGACCAAACCACCGTATTCAGCTTGCGCCCGGCATTTACCCCGTTCATCCAGGAAGGCGTCTCAAGTAAAGGTTTTTCCATGCCAAGAAACGGTGTCATGCTCTCCACTTCGCTATTATATGGTGCAAAAATCGGAGGCATGCGATAAATCACTTTCTCTATTGTACTATTTTCCTGTACCTCTGTGTCAATGCTGACCGTTTTCTGTACAAAAACCGCCTCGTAACCAGCTGTACGAAAGGCAAATACCGTTCCGATGAATCCGATGACTACAACGATCGTAACCAGAGTGAATTCAACCCATCCTCGTTGACGTCTTGAAGATTTGTCTTTACCACTGAAATCAACAGTACGGAGCAAATACATGAACCCTGCGGCAAAACCCACGGCGAAGAATGCTTCACCAAGCGCGGCCAACGTCACGTGAATTTTCAGCCAGATGGACTGAAGTGCCGGGATTAATGGTTGTACCTCCTGAGGAAATACAGCGGCGTACGCCATAATAATAATGGTAAGTGGTAACGCAAACAAACCCAGTAATGACTTGCGGTATATGGCATATACAACAATAAATGCAACCATGATCATCATGGACAGAAAAGACATAAACTCATACATGTTACTAACTGGGATATGACCTGCGCCAGCCCATCGGGTTACAAAAAATACGATATGTGCCGCTAAAGCGACAGTCGAAGCGATAAAAGCTCTTTTACCCCAGCGATTCATATGGTCCAGAGGATCACGATTACTCCATTTTTTGCCCATGACTGCAACAGCATATAACAAGAATGCAGCACAATAGAGAAAGAAAGATACGATAAATGCGTCGCTGCTGAAATCCAATAATCTCATGCCTGATTCCCCCCGTTATCCAACGACTTCTCTTCCACTTCCAGATTCATCTGTTTCAAGACGGCCGCAACTTCACGCCTGAAGCCAAACCAGTTTTTGTTGGTATGTCCACCCAATGTGAGCTGTTTATCATCAAAACGAATCCAGATGCGGCGATGATGCCAATAAAAACCCATGACGAGACCCAACATAACAATACCGGCTCCTACCCACACAAAAGGCATTGCCTTATCCACTCTTATATTGAGATAACTTACGGACTGAATAATATCGACCTTGTCCATGCTGTCTACTTCCAGCTGTAAAGGAATCTCAGCTCCAATCAGCTGTTGGTTAATCGCATCCTGTTGAAACCGTTGTTTATCAATCTGCTTTGCAAAGTACAGATATTGTATCCCCTCTTCGGGCAGATCCGGTCCCTTGATGAGAAAGAGAAAAGCAGGTGCATTAGGTGAAGGCGATTTTGATTTGGGCTGACCATTCTCATCCAATCCAAAGTCCATAAACTTTTCTTTTACCGTGAGCTTATAAAGACCAGCTTCAAATGTTCTTTGGGTATCTACCATATCAATCTTAATTGGCCCATATACTTCACCCGTCTTTGTATTGACCAGATCAGGCGTTACGGAACGAATGGTGGGTGTTAGATCATAATCAAACTGATATGCTTTCAGACCGTTATAATTCAATGGATGATTCACGCGTACATCATGTCTGGCCACCTCAGCTAACTGAGGTTTCTTCGAGAGATCCGAACAATCTGCTGTACATTCATACAAAACAACTTTTGTTTCAAACAGTTTGGGAACGGTCTTATTCAGGTTACGGAATTGCTCAGGTACTTCTTCCTCACTGTAGAATTCAACATTAAACTGTTCATTTTTCAGATACATCGACGTATTCGGGATCTTTTTGATCTCCCCTTCAGGAAAAGCAACGTGCTCGTCCAGATTCAGACCAGGAAGTCCTCGTGCGAGCACCGCCAGCAAAAATATAATGAGTCCAATATGGATGACATATGGGCCCCATCGACTGAATCGCTGTTTCTCGGCGAGTAATGCATCTCCCTGGGTGTGCACGCGGTATCCTTTCTTTTTCAACGGCGTAACCGCTTTCTTAACCCAGTCTTCTGGTGCCTCTTCGATGGTACCTTGGTACACCAGACGCTGTCTTGTCAAAAATTGCGTATGTTTACGTATTCTCTGTTTATTCAGTGCTTTGTAGAGCGGTAGGACGCGATCCAGACTGCATATCACCAATGATGCCCCAATCAGCACCAGCAGTAGAATAAACCACCAGGATTCGTATGTATGAGATAAACCCAACAGATAATAGATGTGACCCAACTGACCGTATGTTTCTTTGTAATACACGGAAGGATCAATATTCAAGAATGTACTTTCTTGCGGATAGATTGTACCAAGCATAGAACCCACCAGCGTAAAAACAATCATATAAACGGCAATTTTAACGGAAGAAAAAAAGTTCCATATGCGGTCAATGATATTGGGATTACTGCGCTGTGAACGGCGCGCCATGCCATCATAACGCATTTCCAACACTTCATCCGATTTAGCTTCAGACTCCAGCAGCGGTTTCCCACATGCCTCACATAGTACAGTGCCTACCGGATTCTGGTGTCCGCACTCACATTTGGTATTTTGGAACACGAATAGACCTCCTGTCAGGGCTGCTTCGCCAGTTGCGAAATTTGAGCGTCAAGTGTGTCCAAATCAAGTTGACCGATATGAATGGTAGAGATTTTGCCCGTGTCGGATACAAAGAATGTTGTTGGCATCGGAGAGATCCCAAAATCACGAACCGAGTTTTTCTCCCGATCAAGCATGATTGGAAACGTAACGCCAACCTGCCGTACAAAATTATCCACGGTCATCTGGTCTTCTCCAACATTAATTCCGACAAATTGTACTCCCTGGTCCTTCCATTTGTCAGCTTGTGCCTGAAGTGCAGGCATTTCTTTAACACAAGGTTCACACCATGTGCCCCAGAAATTGATCACCATCGCTTTTCCTTTGTACTCATCAGACGTATGAACTTGACCATCCAGGCCCAGCAGTTCAAAAGAAGGAGACTTGTCCCCTTCCTTTGGCTTGCCATTCGAGCCGGATACCGATGTGGTAATCGCATATCCGCCCAACACCAGGATCAATAACAAAATGACGATTTGCACCGTTCTTCTTGATTTCCCCATGTGCTGCTCCCCTTTTATGTGACTGTAGCATTCGCATCTTATTGGTCTAAGACAACTGTGAACATCCTATGAACAATTATAGCGAATTTCGTCACAAAACTGCGGCGGTTTTATGAAAATTGTGTGTCCTCACATTACCTTTTTTTCATTTTTTTGGCTGGTTCTGATTGTGCGAGGGTAATCAGGTTGTTGACTTCTTCTTTGGTCAGATTACGTGTCAGACCACGTTTCAGGTTTTGTAGCAAAATACCACCAAACGAAATCCGTTTCAGACGGGTTACCGGATGGTTGATCGCCTCAAACATGCGTCTAACCTGACGGTTACGTCCTTCATAGATCGTAATGGAAATGACCGACTCATTAGCGGCTGTATCCACATCTTTGTACTCTACCTCTGCAGGAGCAGTCATGCCGTCATCCAGCATAATGCCTGTCTTTAATTTCTCCAGAGCTGTACCATGCGGCACACCTTTAACCGTTGCATGATACGTTTTGGGTACGTGATGTTTAGGATGCGTCAACAAATGTGCGAACTCACCATCATTGGTAAGGATCAATAAGCCCTCTGTGTCATAATCCAGACGACCCACAGGATATACACGTTCCTTAACACCTTTCAGGTAGTCGGATACAATCTTCCGACCTTCCGGGTCAGATGCACTTGTGATTACGCCTTTTGGCTTGTTCAACATCAAGTACACTTTTTTCTCACTGCGGATTGGTTTTCCATTAACCGTAATCATATCCTCTTCGGGGTTCGCTTTTGTACCCAGTTCGGTTACGACCTCCCCGTTAACTTCTACTTTGCCGGACAGGATTAGTTCCTCGCTCTTGCGGCGGGATGCAATGCCTGCCTGTGCGATAATTTTTTGTAATCTTTCCATGTTTGTCATGTCACCTCACACTAATGATACCCATCATGCAAGGAAATCACAAGGATAATCCAAGGATTTTGCAAACTGGCGATACGAATACCCACTTTAGGCCACCTTCCTCTTTGAGATTGACGCAAAAAAAGCCTACCTTTACACGACCTGTTGAACACAGATGGCGTAAAGATAAGCCTTTTCCTCAAACTATTTAATTGGAAACTTTGCCGGCAACTGCAACCTGTTTTTTGGCAGGCGTAGCGCTGTCTTTAATGAAAGACTGCAATGTTTTGGAAGTAATATAATAGGTACGTCCACCATACACAAATGTCATCATACCAATAACCCGGTTGTTCTGATCCAGAACAGGGCCACCTGAATTACCCTGTGCCATGGATTTCACAATACTGCCGATTCCCTTTTTGCCTGGAACATCCGAAGCTTGGGAACTGAACACTCGACTTTTGGCTATCGTATTGTAGGTTGAAGGAAAATCTTCATCCAGGATGACAAGATCACCAGCAGGATTTTTGGGGAATCCAATCGTATAGACAACCTGGTTATCCCTCGCATTTGCAAATGTGACCGGTTGGGCGTCTATTTCCTTGTCCAGCTTCAACAGCGCCATGTCTGTCACCGGATCTGTCTTAATAATCTTTGCCTTTACAGGCTTACCTAAGGAACCCGGGCTCGCAACAGTCAGTGTACCTTCATCACCATCAGACAATTCAGCAAAACTCTGAACGACATGGTAATTCGTGAGTACTTCATCCTTTGAGATCAGTATCGAGGTACCAACATCATAATATACCATATCGGGTTCATGCTGCTTGACCAAACGTACATTCACGACTGGAAAAGAATCCGCTGTGACTGCCATTTGTGCACGCAGCTGTTTGTCGAAGTAACCTGTAAAATGTATCGTCTGAACGGCTTGAGCCGCCGCCAGCCCCGTTGACCCTGCAAGCATGGCAAGGGCAAGCACACCTGACATTCCGACACGGAGCATTCGTTTCCAACTCTTCTGCATGTCTCACTCTCCTCCGCTATTATTCTAGCATATCTAATATATCGGAAGGAAAGGAGATATCTTTTAACCAAAAACGAGCAAACAAATGGCAAGGGCAGCAATAAAACCAACGACATCGGAAAACAACCCTACTTTGAGTGCATATCGACCGTTCCGTATACCTACAGCCCCAAAATAAACAGTCAGCACATATAACGTAGTGTCTGTACTCCCCTGAATCGTAGATGCCATACGTCCGATCATGGAGTCAGGGCCATGGGTTTTGATCAGATCGGTTGTAAACGCCAGAGAGCCTGTCCCCGTTAAAGGACGCAGTATTCCGAGTGGCAACACTTCGCCTGGAACACCCATCCAGGACACCAGCGGAGCGAACAGGCTAATCACAAAATCCAGTGCACCCGAGGCACGAAATACGCTGATTGCGACCATCATGCCCACGAGATGCGGAATAATACTGATTGCAGTAGAGAAACCATCCTTGGCCCCATCAACAAAGGATTCGTAAACCGGGACCTTTTTGGTAAACGCATATAATGGAACAAACGCGATAATAACCGGGATGGCCCAGACGGAGATCCAGTTGATGAAGGTTAACAAAGGTGCTCATCCTTTCATGCCGGGATTGCCACTTTTCGGTACGCGCGGCGGTTTGTGTAAAGCCCTGTTCCGATACCAGCGATCGGCGATTATAGCAGCAAGTGTAGCGATAATGGTAGCCATCAATGTTGTTCCCACAATCTCTGTTGCATTGGCGGAATGATAGTTTAAGCGGATGGCGATCAGCGTTGTCGGAATAATGGTAATACTAGCCGTATTCAGAGCCAGTAAGGTGCACATCGCAGGAGAAGCGGTTTGTTTGTCCGGATTAAGCTCCTGCAGTTGTTGCATGGCTTTAATTCCCATCGGAGTAGCCGCATTTCCTAGCCCCAGCAGATTCGCACTCATATTGGAGAGAATATAACCCATCGCCGGATGATTTTTGGGCACATCGGGGAATAGGAAGCCCACAACCGGACCGAGCAGCTTGGCAATCCGGGCCAAGAGGCCAGCATCCTCAGCCATTTTCATCATACCCATCCAGAACACAAGCACACTAATCAGTCCAAAACAGACCGTGACTCCCGTTGCCGCCCCATCAAAAGCGGCTTGCGTGACCACTTCGATATTGCCGTTGACGGCTGCAAAAGCAAATCCGATTAAAATCATGAGCAGCCAAATTAGATTAATCATGGATTATATCCTCCCTTCAATGGCGATTTAGCTAAGGAGACAACAGGTGGCTTAACACGGCACGCCATGCAGCTGCCCAGGAAGAGACATCACCGATTCCACCCAGCGTTGCATCTTCTGTCTTCGGTTCAGGAGGAATATAACTGCCTTTGCGATACACCGGAATTGAGCCAACAAGTTTGCCGTCAAGCTGCATATCAATGCGACCTGCCAATCCGAACGAAGGATCTGTCGATTGTTCCTTGCCTTCGACTTTCGTTTCCGACTGGGCGCGATTCTCGTGCAGAATCAACTTTTTGGTCAATGAACTTTTCTCACTCTCGGCCAGAGGATACCAGAATCCCCGGCCCGTAACGACATCTGTATTTTGCACAGGCTGTTCTTGCTTCGCGATCTCTACCAAGGGGAAGTATTCAAACCCGAAATCAAGCATCCGAGCATGATCGTTCCAATCGTTTCCGTCGTTCAACGTTACCGCGGCGAGCTGCTGTCCATTGCGTGTAGCCGAGCTGACCAAACATCTGAAAGCTTTCTTGGTGTAACCGGTTTTCACTCCATCTGCACCTTCGTACATCCGCAGCATTTTATTTTTGTTGTGCCAAGAGTATTCCCAGCTTTCATTGGGGTTCGGTGCGGATTTGTCCTCCGTGGCTACGATGCGTTTGAACACCGGATTGTGCAACGCATATGCCGTTAATCTGGCCAAGTCATTGGCTGTAGAATAATGACCTTCTGCATCCAGTCCATGAGGGTTCATAAAGTGGGAATGTGACAGACCGATTTGCTCTGCCTTTTTGTTCATTAACAGAACAAAACCTTCTTCCGAACCACCTACATGTTCCGCTATTGCAGAGGCCGCGTCATTGCCTGAACGGAGCATTAGCCCGTACAACATGTTCTCGAGTGTCATCTCTTCACCTAACTTCAGATAGAGAGACGATCCTTCTTTGGCAAATGCCGTGGGAGACACTTTCACTTTCTCATCCAGCTTGCTGTGTTCAATCGCTACGATCGCCGTCATGATTTTGGTCAAACTGGCAATTCGCAGTTCCTTATCCCCATCCTTGCTGTATAAGATCCGTCCTGATGTGACATCAATGAGAGCAGCGCTTTGCGCATGTGTAGACGGACCTTGAATGGTTGCCTGGGCTTGAGTAACCCCTAATGAAGACAGCAAGAAGACAGGGATAAGCATGCATGCAAGAACTTTCGTTATTTTTCGCATCAATTCATTCCTCCGGGTCACTTGGAATCTTGTACTATCTTATGTTCGGACAACTTGGAGTATGTCCCATAGGGCAAAAACAGCAAAAATCCCTCACCGCTTCGATGCGGGAGGGACGTTATGTATGAGACATTATATAAGATATGAAGGGCTGAGACGACAATCAAGCCTGATCCTTTTTATCCAGCATTTTAGCTACTTTTCGCATAATTCTAGAGACCCTCATCTGGCTAATGTCTTCCATATCTGCGGTCTGGGTTTGATTAAATCCTTCTACACGATGCTTCAGTACAGTCACTTCTTTCTCACTAAGCTTGCGCTTGACCGAATCAATAACCGCATCAACGTATAACTTGTCCAGAATATCTTCTTCAATATTCTCCCCGCTATAGATGGTATCCATCAACGTCACGGATTGAGTTTGTTGATCATCAGCACCTACAGGCTCATCCAGGTATTTCACACCTTTACCCACTTGAAGTACTTTATTGATCTTTTCTTCTTCCTCATCCAGCAGCAATGCGATTTCATGTGCTGGTGGCAGATAACCCATATCGTGTTCAAGTCGATTGATTCGGTTAATTAATTCTGTAGCTGTGCGAGTTGGACGAATAATGCTTGCACTATCTCTCAGAAAACATCGGATTTCTCTAACAATCGCAGTGACAGCAAACGAACTAAATTTCACGCCCCGCCCCGTATCAAATGCCCTAATCGCTTTGATGAATCCCAGACGGCCCAGTTGAAGAATATCATCCTTCTCTACACAATGATTTTTAATAATCATTTCGGGCTTTCCAATATACTTATGAACGGAGTGCCAAATCAGGTTCTCATTAACCAGAATACAATCCCCGAGGAAATGCTCATCGAGCTTACAACGTTCAATATTTTCTACGTCATCCATTGTGTAATACTTCTTGTCTGCCTGCAAATTCGTGCTAATATGTTCTGGAAATTTTCCCATTTGGATCTCCCTATGTAAAATTGATAAACGATCTTATAGTATTCAAACTCTATTGTTAAATGATGTTTATTGACCTTTTTTGATTATTTGAAGCATCTTGTTATGATGTTCCTTCACTTGATCGTAGTACCAGGAGCGAGCCTTTCCCTTAGCTACATTGCCTTCTCCCTGATTGTACGCAATGGTTGCTGTACGAAGATTTCCATCGTACTTATCTATAAGATATTCCAAGTATAGAATGCTTGTCCTGATATTCGTTTCAGGCTTATGTAGCTCCTGTTTACTCACTCCAAACGATTTCGCTGTGCTAGGAAGAATCTGAAGTAAACCAATCGCTCCATGGGATGATACACTTTCCTCTAACATCCGGCTCTCTTGCCACATCATAGCCAGAATCCAGACGGAATCGATATCCGTATCCTTCGAATATCGAACTACCCACCTCACATATTTCAGCAGTTTTGCCCGGCTCACTCTTTTCTCATGGTGGAGTTTTATATACTGCTCAAGCATATCCGTCATTTGTATGTGCGCCGGAGCAACCGATTTAACTTGTTTATGTTGTTTTTCTTTCTTTTCTTGTTTTTCTTGCTTCGTTGGCTTTACTTGCTTTAACTGCTCTTCTTGTGTTACTCCCTTTAATCTCTTGGAGTCAAGCACTTCTTCGTCAATCGGTTTGTAATTTCCCAATGCTGATAGACTCCCGTATTGCGAAGCTAATATCACAACAGCAATAACAATACTTATTACTCTTTCTACAGTGAGCAACAGATTCGCCCACCTCCTTACTGAAAGCCTCTATATTATAGAAGGAATAATCTCATACATAAGTTAAGATTGGTCTTGTTCACTTGGCTGATATACAATGATTGCTGCAAATTCCAACGTGTTACTGGATGGATCAACAGTGGAGATAAACTCCAGTCCGGTAACGAACGTGTGTGGTTTGGATAACATCCATGCGTTGATTAATTCTTCCACACCTGTAGCGCTAGCGGACACAAACGTTTTTACAGCTAAATCCGAAGCGTAGTTTAACACCTTCATTGCTCTTCACCAGATGTTTCTTGTTCCTCTTCCTTTTTCTCTTCAATAAGTTGATTAAACTCCTCTTCGGTCAGTTCATGAATCTCCAATTCGTAAGCACTTGTCAGAATGTACCCCATACCATCCGTTAAATGAACGTTATAAAATGTTTGTAGTTCTTCATGGAAGGTACCCTCTTCGTAGTTGAATCCAATAACAGCTTTTTCGTAACCAGCTACACGACCAGCAAACCATACGTTCGCTTTTGTTGTTGCGCCAGTTGGCGTCTGGATTTCATGCATATTAGTCGGCGCGTGGATATACTTTCCAATCATACTGGCTACGATTTCTTCCGTTAATTTATCATCTTTTGCTTTGATCATATGTGTCATTGAATTATTCCTCCATTAGTTAAAGTCTAGCGAATATTCTTGCCCTTACATTCTCTATACGTGTTATCGGAGCGGCAGTTAAATTGGAGCCGCAGATAAAGTATTGGTTCCGCTGCTTAGGACCATATAGTTCTTCCGCATATGGTGTACAGCCACGTCCAGATCAGCCACTCGTTTGGAGACAAAATCTTCGATGACAGGCTCCAATGGCCTGAAACCTACACCCAAGATCGGTTTTTTATGTATATAAGCATGATGCATGATCACAATATCAGTAGAAGTCAAATGATCCATATCCAGATTAACCAAGACGGCATCAGCCTGTACCACTACTTTCTCAATGATCAAGGCATACTCCCTGTTGCTTAAATCAGAAGCTGTCGAAGAATCATGACTTGCCCAAGCGATATCCGAATACCCCTCTAGACGTTCCACAGAAAATCCTAAAACCACCACACTAAGCATCTTGTTCCGCCTTTCTCTCTGTACTAATCTCTCTATACGACATAAAAAAGCACCCAGTTAAGGGTGCTCTCTCTGTTCTATGTAGGCTACTGAATCTATCTTCATCAAACTTAGGCTATTAATTGCCACTTATGACTACAATGCTTCGTATTTCTCACGAATCGCTTTCCATAACTGGGATATACGTGCCTTGGATACACCTAGCATTCCTGCAATCTCTACAAATTCATATCCTGAAGTCCGAAGTTTAAAGATTTGCTTCTCACGTTCGTTCAGTTTCATATTCTCCATAATATCTGTTACAAACTCAAAATTCTCATAAGCAAACCCAGCATGACCAAGCGCTAATGCGATATCTGAGCCTTCTGATTCATCGCCACCACCCTGATCCGTGCACATGATCTGTACAGCATTAACTACACTGAGATTTTTCTCAGACATGCACTTGCGGTACATATCCTTGATCTTATTTTCAATAAGATGATCAACAAACGTCGACATTTTGGCCTTTTCTGCATCATACTTGTCCAGGGAGTTAACTAATTTGATCATAATCTCCTGGGTCACATCTTCTTTCTCCATCCCGGCAAATGTTTTCCCTCTAAGCTTGTGACGACACTTCTCCTGAGCTTTATTCAGGAACATGTCTATATCCCCAATCTCAAATAAATCATCAAAACCCATAGCAGTTTTAGCAGACATTATACATTTCCCCCATTAACTATTTAATTATTAGTAGTTCGTATTCTTTCTTCACAATCTATTTGTTATCCAGCATGATCTTACTCTACATTCCCGTTATTGCTCCCGAAATCTCATATACCTTATGTAGTCTTATTTACACAGAATTGAAGCTAATAAGCCTAATTACATACAAACGATCAAGAAATCTCCCTTTGATCCGCCTCCCTATTCCCATCCTATTACATTCAGAATAACAAATACGAACTAATGTTCGCAACATTTATTTATTTCGTTCGCTTATATGCCTTTTACTGACTATATACGAAGTATACGGTGAAAGGTAAAGCAGCATTTTTTACAAACAAAAAGACCAACACAGAGCGCACCACTGGAAAATACCAAAATGGTGGAATGTGTCGGTCTTGGTCTGACATCTATTTCGTCCCAATTACCGAAGATATGGCCTTCAAGTTCTTTAACAAGGTT
Organism: Paenibacillus sp. FSL k6-2145; assembly: GCF_037976585.1. Lineage (NCBI taxonomy): Bacteria > Bacillati > Bacillota > Bacilli > Caryophanales > Paenibacillaceae > Paenibacillus > Paenibacillus sp. FSL k6-2145. The sequence goes on from NZ_CP150267.1 coordinate 6,647,469, forward strand.
ATAGGCTTCGTCAAGATTATTAATCTATTCGATCGCCATAAGGGTAGTATAAGGAAATATGTAGGATATTGTCAACAACAAAAATTAGTTCCTAAGAACCTGTCCAGTATTCAAACGTTAGTTAATAGGTCTTAAGGCATGTTAATCTCATCATTTTTCAGCAGCACTTCAACATCCTTGTTCATCTTGAAGACTGTAATCTGCTCTGCAAAATCATGACCAAAAAATGTTGTTTCGATGTCTTCGATCTTCAGACCCATGTTGATATAGGAGAAAACGGGGTTGAAATCTTCTCTCATCATATGTGCTAGCTTCATCTTGTATTCGGCGAAAATTTGACTTGAGTGTGATTGCATATGTTCCAGCATGAATGCTTCAGGCTTGGTGAATTTTGCTGTAAACTTTAAGATGATAAAATGATTCATGATAGAGACTCTGGTATCTACCGGCCCGCGCTCAGTAAAATCTTTTCTTATTCTGGATGCCAACTTTGCGAGCTCTCTTTCCAAGTCTTTTATCTCAATGTCCCATCCCTCCTTGCCAATCATCCTGACCCCTTCTACTGCCCTTGAACATATGAATTCAACCTAGTTTAATCAAAACTGCTTGTACAAGACAAGTTTCAATGGATGCATTAAATCAAGTCACTATCAACTTTTCATGAAAAAGGAATAGACCCCAGAACTAGGCTTGGGGTATATCACTTTATTAACTATATTTTATAATTATTCAATTAAACTAAAACTTGGTGCTGAAAAGCTAACATTAGATAGCGTAAACGCTTAATTTATCATTTCATTGGTTAGCTCTATTTTGAGCAAACTAAACGCAACCAGGTTCAAAGCGACATTGGCACCATAGTCTTTTTCGATCAAATCGAACGCTTCTTCCGTGGCTCCAACCAGATCCTCCTTATCCGAGGTCATCTCGGTAGTAACAATTTCCTCATCATTCATTGCAAAGGTCAGCCTGTACAGCATCTGTATTCCCCTCCTTAGAGGTCAATTCAATATTTCGCACATCGGTAAGATCAATGATATGAACTACATCGTCTGTATCTTCCAACGTGATCGATTTCCCCTCGTTTTTGTGTTTGGTGAATAGTCGGCGATATTCTTGCTTAACCTCATCCGCAGTTAACGGGATTTCGCGTACGACCTTATCCGAATCTTTCTCTTTCTGTTGTAATCTTGGATTATCTTCCGTCCAGTTCACCGTTTTCTTTTTCCCACTTCCCTTGAAATAGAAATGAGCAGTAAGTTCAATATTCATCGTACACTACCTCCCGGAATAATTACGTTCTCATACTACTTTCTCTATACGCCTTGATCAGGTAATTGTTAATGCTAATCTTCATATGTAGATGTGGATTTCATAAATTATTTCGTTGTTAAAAGGAAAAAAGGACAGCATATGCTATCCTTCCGTATTAGTATTTCTTAACCGCTATGCGATTGCCGTATGAGTCATATATATATTGGAAGTTGGTTTGAACAGGTGTTGTTCCCACCCTGGTTATGGACTTGGCCACCAGTCTTCCCTCATCATACTGATAGATGACATCAACCAAAGTAGGAAGCTGCACGAAGTCCAGACCATCATATCGATATATCTCACCAATGGAAATGACCAAGAAGGAATCATCCTGCGCGTAACCTTCTGGAGAAGCTGGTAGGGTCAGTACAGGTTCTCTAACCAGCTGCTCGGTGTAATTGTCTGTAACAACTTGTCGAATAACTCTTCCCTGCATGTCAAAAGCAAAGTATGTAACCACATCCGTATAATCTACCAAGTCGCTGATTGATTCCCACGGATCAATGACATTCAGGCGTTTTCGTTCACCCCAAGTCATGCTAACATGGGTTTCTCCATCACTGATCATATCAGCACTGTGTGTGTCTGGATGTGTGTAATGGTTGGCCTCACGCTCGATGTTGGACAATTTTTCGCGTTCGTCCAGCGTCATGATAACGTTATGGCTTCCATCTGTTAACATATCAGCGCTGTGTGTAACAGGATGGTTATAGATCACCGTTTTGGTACCATTAAGATTAATGGTACCATTCTCCGGATGATTCGAAACTCGATCACCACCTACCTTTACATATTCCCCGCTGCTGTATGTATAGGTCGTTGATTCATTTTGATTGCTTGAATCTTGGCGTACTAGATATAATCTTCCTGCTTCACCCACGGTGGGCAGTTCTGTTTTGAGTCTGACCGAGACCACGTTCCCTACTGACACCGCGTCCAGTCTGCCATCAAGTGAGGGATAAGAGTCCCTGGCTTGTTTAACTTCACGTTCTACTTTGGCAGCTTTGCTGAATGAAACAATATCCATATGTTGGTCCTCCTCCTACCTCGTAGTCAAACCAACGACCTCAATATCGAAGTTGGCCACATCTGTACCCAGATTTTTTAACGACAAGTGAAGTGTTGAAGTCCCATCTACGTCCTCATATGGCAAATCGATCATATCGTAAATCCCTTCCATAAAATTCCCTGTCGAGTATTGGGCATTGTTGAAATAGAGAACCTCTGGATGCGGACCCGCACTGTTCAATACATGAAGTTCCACATTTGTCTCTCTGGACGGAATGACCCTAATCGTTTTGATCATGAATCGAGGATGTTCCATGGGAATATCAATCATTGCCTTCGCCCCACCGCCAACATACTCTACTCTTTGGGCAAACGATACTGGCAATAGCACTTTTCTCATCTCCTCCATCAGTTTCCATGTCCTGTTCAAGAGTCTTCCCTCCTTCTAGGAATATGCGTATCCGGATACCGTCGTGGACGAAGATGATTGCCAGATGTGTTTCCACTTCCGCTGTAAGACCAATCCCCCCACGTTTTCCCCACTAACCCCGCTTGCTGGACAGGAATTTTGACCTTAATGCACCAATCAAGCCCCGCAAAATTTTGTTTTGTTTTTAAACCTCTTATGGTGTCTCGAATTAAACCTGCTCCACTGGATTGGGTCAAAAATTGATGCTTCAGTATCATATTTTTTTCATTAGGAATTCCCACTCTGGTTCGTGGCCCATAAATATATTTATCCGTAACGTATCCAATCAAAAGATCATTATGGTTGTCCAGCATCCTCCATGTACCCCAACGGTAGATGTCAATTAATTCAGCCGTAGTGGATAACGTTCCTAATGTATAGACCATTTCCTTACCCTCAATGGTTAACGGAACAGCATCAAGATCGTATCCAATGCTATGGAAAACTGCCGCCTTACTCTGGGTAAAAAGAGAACCGCTCTCGGCGGTCCCTACAACTTTCCCTTGATGTATAGCCATGTCCATTCACCACCTTAATTCATCAGGACAGCAACCGTAGCTCCTGATAAGAAGCTCTGTCCACCAATCGACAGAGAATATACCTTATATGTTTTGGTGCCGACTTTGATCTCATCTCCATGAGAAACTCCGGCAGAAGGTACCGCATAGATGTCAATAAGCTCGCCTCTTGGGCCTTCCACACCATTACACATAATTACCGGAGCAAGGTGATAAAGAGACCCCCAGCCTGGATTAACAGGAAGCATGGCAGAGTAAGCATCATAAATGTTATTCACCATCTGTTTATCTTTATCACGCAACGTCCTGATCCCGTTATCCCCGTTGTAGCTGAGACCTACACTCAAACTTGAGGAATCCGTCTCTGTGGCATACCTGTTCAGAATTCCGAAGTAACCCAGATTGGATATACCGGTAACCGAGTTCACATCCCCCTGCAAATAAATAATAATACGGTTGGGTTGAACTGAAACTTGGTAATCGATTAATAGATTCGTATCAACGGCACTCGTATGACATAGGAAGTCCTTTTTTACTTCGGCTCTTCCCAAAGGTATACTACCATCTGTTGCCATCACATCTTCAGCCACACTAACGGTCAATGTGTTTCCCGTTGTTCCCTTCGTGTTTCCAACCTCAAGTCTGAAGAACAGTTTATCTGAGCCCGTTGTGCCCACCGATTTCAGCACGATCACACTCGCTGTCTCGTAAAAAACAGACCAGGGAGATCCCGCAATCGTTTTAAAGCCTTGAACAATATTCGCGAATAATTCATTCATCTTAACTTTGCCTGTGAAATTAGCCATCCCTCATAAACACCTCCTATATTTGGAAAAGTAACGCTCTTTGCCCGCCACCAAGCAGTCTCGCACCATGGAAGAACTTCGGCCTTGAATACACAGGAACTTGGTTCGAATTGTAGTAATAACGTCCATAGTCAGTATTCGGATAATCCTGATCTTTGACATGAAACACGTAGTACTTGCCATCATTGCCAAGATCGAGGATCGATCCGTCCGGGTGCTGCGCACTGTTTTTAAATACAATGGAACGCATACCCTTGAATTCGCCCCTAGCTCCTTCAGATGGATGGTAGACCATGAAAGGCGTAACATAGTATCTGGAACCCACGCCTGGAGAAGGAATCGACTCTGTTCCAAAATTGTACAGTGCATACTCCGTTCCATTCCGTGAAGTCATCACGACACCTCTCGGTGTATCGTATTGATCTGATGTGTTGTTATCCGAAGCGGATAAAGGCATGTGTGGGAAAACGCCATAAAATTTATTGGCAATCGCCGGGTCTTCTTGCTCTAAGGGCTGGCATTTGCCTAAGAATATTCGTACTGGGTAAGCTCGTTCCGGATAGTTCAGACTCTCTCCATGGATAAACAGGATATCCTCATTCGTAATTACAGACCACTTATAGTTCACATTGTACTGTACGTTATGACACAAAAATGGCGTTTCCGTCATGAATTTATCTGTGTCCACGGGCGGATTTACGAATAGGTCTGGTGATGCCACATTGCTTCCCAGGTTCTTCAGTCCCCAGCGAATATTGACTCCCCTGGCGTGTGCAATCACACACATGGTAAACCGCATGGATGTATTTTTTTTATTGGTAAGCAGCGCATTTCCCCAGTTGGCATAGGTTGTTTCGGCCGTATGTATGGTATCCCAGTAAGGATCGAGTGCATCCTTCAAGGTGTTAACAAGCGTTGAAGTAAACAAGCTTAGCGTACTGGTAAACTCGTGTCTACGAATCATGGTCATGCACTACACCTCCTTCTCAATTTCGAATAGCAGCACCCGCTGCCCACCACCGAGAAGTAAGGGGGAATCGAAGAAGTAGGGTTGGCCTGAGAATACTCCTCCTGCAGTTGAAACCCATCCTTGGTAAGTAGAAGGATTTTGTTGTGACAAGGCGTGAAAGACATAATATCTTTCGTCTCCAAGATCGAGAATTGAGCCATCTGGATACATGCTAGAATCCCTCAGAACAGCTGTTTTCACTCCGTAAAATTCTCCTCTTATGCCTTCGTTTTCATGCCATACATAAAATGGAGATATAAAAAATCTCCCCCCTACACCTGGTGATGGAACCTGAGAACTTGTAGCAAAATGATACTGAGCATTAGGTTGTCCGTTTCGTGATGAACGTACATAACCTCGGCCGGCTCTATACATAAGCTCATCCTCATCATTATTTAATCCAGAGGGATAGTGACCGAATATTCCAACAAAGTCATTTGCAATAAGCGGATCTTCTTGCTCAAGCGCTCTCAACCTTCCCATATACAGTCTTACGGGATAAGCCTGATTTCCACCTTGTGGTTCTCCATAGAAGAAGATATATGTATCAGTAATAAACAGATTCCATTTGTAAAAAGTATTAACCGCATTATGAGTTCGTGTTCCACCATCCTGAATGCAAGTATTCAAAGGTATCTCTGTCATATGACCAACATTGGTGTATAAATCTGGTTTAACATCTGCCCCATTATTACGTAGGCCTACTCGCCACACATAACTTCTAGTGTAATCAACGTAATCATAGGTCGTGTAGAATCGAGAGAAATTCATACTAATCGTAAAGAACATACTAGGATCTTTTACATTTTTGGCCGTAATCGTTCCTTGGTTTGCAGCCGTGCGTCCTGTTGAGTTCCAACTTCTCGGTATGGCAAAATCATTGTTGTTATAATATGACCATTCCCAATGAATATCTCCATATAATTCTTGAGTTACAGTCTTGTACAACTCAGATATAAAATTGGAGCAATATGAATAAAATTCATATCTTCGTAAAGGTCCCAGCAGTATGTTTTCAGACACTTTATATCCTCCTTAACTTCCGAATCGGATGCTTATTTCTCTGAATATATTTTCTTTAATTACTGTTATGAGAATTGTCTTTACCATTGTGTTTCTTAATTGAACTTCGTCTTTCAGATCAGTATCTCCCCTATTACTTTCCCTCATATCTAAAGAGTCTAATGACGGGAACTCAATAATTTTTTGAAGTGAAGGCAGAAATTTATGAGCCACATTATCAAACAGAATATTGCTCTCAAAAGCAAAGATCAGAATTTCAATTTCCTCTGTACTGTATGGCTCCGGGTGATTGCCCACTAATTTATCCATAATGGTATGTAGAGCAAATTTCACATCCTGCACGGTCCTCGTCATCTCAAATCACAACCTTTCTGATTTTTACTTGTTTGATGTTACCGCTAGCATAGTATTCAAATGCCTTCTGAACTCCCTGGCCGTCATAGATCAAGGTCTCGGTCTTAACGGTACCATCTGCATTGTAAGTGAACGATGTTTTCTTCAATAGCTGCGGTGTCAATTCTACGGAGAACACTTCTTCTGACTCGATGTCACCATTAGAGAAGTAGTTATACATGACATCAAGCTCAAGTGTACTTCCTTCAAGAAACACAAGCCTCCTCCTGATGTCTGTGTCATCGTAGGTAGCGCCTCCTTGAAGCACATAATACTCTGCACCATTGTTGATTTCACGCAATACTTTACCCGTAATGTCACGCTGATACTCAATGGACTTAATCTGCCCGTTACTCTCGGTAACCTCTTGTCGTTCCAGATTTCCATCCGGGCTATAGAAGTGCTCAATGGTGCGGTTAATCCCTCCATCAATCTTCTCCGTATGTACTTTTCCATCTGGATAATAGGTATATTCGGTTACCGAAGTGGTGTTAATAATTGACCCACGACCAATGACCGTTACTCGGGCTTCCTTGGGTACATCAAAAGTAAATCGTATAAGTGTATCGTTATATTCAATGTAATCGTCTCCTGCATCCATGCGTATTCCATCCAGAAATACCTCTGCCGAATTTGAACCAATCACATATCGGGGCACTTGAAAATCTCTAGTCGTCGACAACCTGCTGTTAGGAGCAGAAGTGAAATGGAATACGGATTGATGCTCCATGGTGCCTCGACTCTCAGCGAGTTCAAGACGACTCTGCATGTTGTCGAGCCTGTCCTTGAGAGCATCATAGACGACTCCGTTTTTATCTTCTCTTGAAACCACAACCTCTTCAGCAGTTGCTTCTAATTGAGCTTCCATCGCTTCGATCGCCGTATGATGTGAAGCAATTGTTACGGTTTGCTCACCAACGGTTTTTTCCAGATCATCTACACGAATTCCCAATACAGACATGTCATTTTCAATAGAACCCTTTGTTAAGAAATATCTGAAATCCAAAGCCGTGAGTGAAGTTGTTGGAGAAACTCCGACATCGAGTCCACCAATGATCATGGCATCCTTGGGTTCTTCTTGATCTGAACTGTAAGAGTACTCCCCATTTTCATGAAGAAAAATATAATATGTCGTATTTGCCAGAATGGCTGGAATGCTAAATGTCTGAGTAAACTGATCCACAATTACCTTATTGATACTGGCTCGTCCTGCATTAATCGTAACTTGAACACTGTTATTAGTATCTAGATACGTGGGGTTGGTAACACTGAGATCCTGAATGGGTTGCTTCGCTACAACTTCAATCGCTTTCTCCAACGTGTCAAATCGATGATCTATGGATGCCTCTGCTCCACGTGCTTCTTTTATTTCCGTCTCAGCGAGGCTTAATCTTTTCTCATGGTCATCCTGACTCTTGGAAAGGGTATTAATATCTGCTCTTCCTGTGAGAATATCCTGCTGAACATCATCCAATCGTGAGCTGTTTGAAATAACCTTAGTCTCGACATCGCCTATCCTCTGTTCATGATCTTTTACTGCATCTCGGCTATCACTTGCAGACTCTTCTACGACAGTGATCCGTTCACCTAGACTGAGAGCAGACCCTCTTGCTTCATCCAACTCTACAAGATAGGAATCAATCTCATCATGCGTATGCGCCCCAATATCCCTTAATTCCTTATGACTCTTGGCGGATGATCGATGAGACTGGTTAATTCTTACTGACATTTGACCACCTCCATTCATGCCTTACATGATCTATACGTAATTACTTCAATACTATTAAGTCATATGTATGTCGAATACATCTGTAGCGAAAATTTAACCTGAGAAGCATACCTGTCTTGAGATTCCTCTCTTTCCATTCGCAGCCAGAATCGATAGGATGCTCCTGGCAAAATGGTAAACGCGGTAATCGAGTAACTGAAGGAACCAGGAATGCCATCAACATCGGGCGCAATCTGCACTTTATCCGTTCCGCTTGTGAGCGCAAAGGTTACATTTTTAAAGTCTCCTGATATCATGGGGTTCTTGGCAAACATTCGAACTTCTTGTGTAGCAGAACCACCTGCCGTTAAATAGCCTAGAAACCGATCCGTGTTGGGATAAAGAAGCACATCGAAATCTTCTCCTGTTTCAGGATTCGACTCTTTGTAATATAAATCTGGTGTAACCTCAAAATACATTAGGTCTCCCTTGTATAACTTTATAGAATCCATGGCCTGAAACCGATTTCCATCCGGAAGCCTAATCCCGAAATTGCCCTCAAACGGATATGGATATGGATCCATGTTAAAATGTACAACCGTTTCTTCAGATCGGCATACCCGGGACTCAAGTACAACACCACTTTGATCGATTAGATCAACCACGGTTCCTTTGGTTAGATTGTCTACGGCAATAGATGTTCCTTTGTTAATTCGAATATACTGAACATGCATGGGGTGCTCCCCTTCACCCTTCAAATAGAGACCAATTTGGGGAGCTCCCGCCAGTTCTACAGAACCAATGATGTTCCAAATCAAGCCATCATCTGACCAATACGCCGTATAATAGTTGTAATCTCGAATCAAACGAATCCAAGGGTAGGTCTTTAACAAAGGCGTTGGCAAAGACACATCCAGAAACTCTTCAATCTCCATGTAATTATGTTCGTCTACAAAAACAATAATCCCACCGTAACATCCCTCTGTATCGGGATTGTAACTGTTCTTCACATCCATGACGAATTGCTTCATATCTGTCAGAGGTTTATAGAACATATACAGCGGATCTTGACCATGTTTGAGCACCAGGCTGCCACTACCCGCTTGATAGCGAGTAGCATCGTTAGGGAGTACTTCCCATTTGGAATCCAAGTTGGAGCTTACGAACGCATCCTCATAAATCCTGCCTGACTCTTTCAATCTCGCAACACCCATATAGAACCTCCTTTCTTTACGTGAATAACCAGATGCGTTTACCGATTACACACATCTTAGGCCTTGCTTTCCAAACTTCCAGCAAGCATTTAATAAGTGCTTCAACACACTTGTCTCCCCCACCGCCTTCGCAGTAAGGAATGACATAGACGTCATCACATATCCAGTTGGTCAGTTCCATCCAGTCCAGATTAGCATATTCGTAACTACGCGTACCCACTTCCTGAAGTGACGTGAACACCCATTTGAATTCATGTTTGCCTTTGGGCACTGGATGTGAAAATGTATAGTATCCACCCTCTTGGGTGAATGTTTTGATCAACTCATCGTCAATGAAGAAATCCAGCTGACAATCAAACGGTTCAGGTACCCATACCCATCGTTCGTAGGCTTTGAAGTCATGCAGCCGGAAGGTGGTTAGATATCTTTTTCCTGTCCAGTCGCTGATCTGTCCCTTCTGATCTGTTGTAATCTCCACTTTATATTTGCTATAAGGTTTGGGAGCCAGATCATTCAGTTCGAAGCCATGATATCCATCCCCGTAATACTTTTCATCCCATAACACCTTTCCGTCCTCACGTGTAATTTTCACGCGCATATTACTGTTATCGCAGCCGCCCATCCAGATCGGTTTGTTATTCCAAACTTCGAAGTGGGTCACTTCTGCCCAGGATGGATCTAATTTGCTAATATCGTCAAGTTGCATCGATCCGCCCCAAATCATGGCGCCATCTCCAGGGCATCCCTGCTCGAATCGAACGCGAACCTCGTAGTTTTTCTTCTGATCTGATGTATTCTCGACTTCAATGGAGATAATCTGATCATCTTGATTTGTCACTGGTCGTGGTGGAATTAATAGTTGACCGTCCTCATAAGTTTCAATGACAATTTTGGTTCCTTGACAAGCCGGGTCTCTATTCTCGTACAATCGAATAACGTCGAGCCAGGCATGACTGCCACCATCTGGTGCAGTCGTGCCTGGGCCAGGTGGATTCCATGTATCCTCCCCAGGATGTGGTGATTGTCCTTCCAAATACAAACGTCCCTGTGAATCTGTACAGTACGCATTCCAAGTTTCTCTAAAACGTCCTCCACTAAGTGTAAATCCTCCAGCATCCAAGCCACTACCGTCAGCTGCACCTGATGCTTTATGCAAACTGTATTGAACTGTGTATGCCTTACCAGGTATTGTATAAGGAGTAAAATCCATATTGTATGTCTGTATCTGTCCATTACTTGCTGGGTAACGATAGGAGTAAAGCGTTGAACCTGCAGTTTTATCGATCAAATCAACTAATACATACGTCTCACTATCCGTTCTGTTAGGATAAACCAGATTGCCGCCGTTCAATCCGGCAGAATCTTTTGTTTTAATGGATAGATTCTTAATGGAAGCATGGTAGAGAAACCCATCTTTATCTTGATCACTGTCATCAGAAGTATCCGTAATGCCAATACAGATATAGTAATATCCTGCTTTCAAATTAGGGACTGTTTCAGAAAAGTTCGCTGCTGTGTTCCAGTCTGAAGCACTTATGTTTTTGTAATTTACTTTCCCGTTATTCTTACCCCTGTTATTTTTTTCATTTAATATTATTCGTTTTGTACCAGATTCAGGATAAAAGTAAACTCTAAATCTTGCTTTTTGTTGATCCCCATCTTTCAGATAACAAATATATCTAAAATCAATGCTAAATTCGCCTTCACAGTAAAAACGTTTATAAATCATTTTGGTATGTGGACTATCAAACTCCGTTTTCGGATCCCCAGGAGATAGACTTTTCACATTTAATCCGTAATAATTAATTTCTTTATTTTGATAGATGGTACCTGGTTCTGCATAATACTCTCTCATCATGTCCGAAGTTCGAATGGGTCGTAAACCCGTGTTGTTTAATTTCTTTATAGGATATACCTTTAGTGTCTCAACATAATCAATTTTACCAATGTGAGGAGCATAAAAATCCCGGGTAATATATTTACCTTCATCCAGAAGTCTATGACTACCGTCATAAGCTGCTCCTTCATTTTTCCATCCCCACAGACTCGTCTGTTCAGACCGTCCTGAATAAGAATTTTGTCCATACTGAATATCATGATTTTTCATTCCACTTTGAAAACATACTTCTCCAAATGGACTTGTAGTCGAACCATTTGACGGACCATTTCCGGTACCGTTTCCGCCTGGATTTGCAGATCCGCTGCCAGATCCACCTGGGTTACCGTCGCTAGGCACATATGCCTTACCATCCCGGTAAATCCAGCGAAAACGGTGACTGCCTGAGGAAACTGGATACATACAGTTTGTTCCATCGTTTCCATTGGACTGATTCCCTGTCCAGACTGTAACGCCATCTACTTGAAGCTCCAATTTCTCTCCGGGATCGAAATCTCCACCATACTGCCAGAATATATAACCGGGCTTATTTAGCTGAGCTTCGAGTTCGCAGCTGAATTCCTGGTTGTGTCCTTGAGCCCACATCACACCATCACCAGCAATTAGCTCCTTCCATTGCCAGCTTCCTGTAAATCTTAATCTTGAACTAATTTTGTCTTCTTCATTAAACAGCTCATAAAAAACCATTTCATCTCGATTCGCGCCCGTTTCCGGATCATAATTATAGTCCATCGCAGGATAGATTCGCATGTGTTCTTTAATCGTCAGCTTCGCTCCTGGATTTAACTCGGAACGATATGTAATTGTGTCGTTATTCGTTTCCGTGGTTGCTCCAGCATCGGTTACATCCCATCCACGTGTCACATCAACATATGATCCTAGCGGAGACGTTGTGCGATATGTATTACCTGTGTTATTGCCATAGGTAAACAACTTGTCCAACTGATATTTAAAGGGTTCCTCCGTTAAACTATCTCTGATTCGAAATTGGATTACGTTGTTTCCAGCTTGCAAAGGAATGCGTACTTGTTCGCCATTACCATTCGTCGTTGTATAATGAACAGACATACCATTTACAGTAACCTCAAACGCTTCAGTAGGCCGTAGCTGATGCTTATAGCTGAATATGAACCATCCCTCATCCGGCAAAGTTATTATGGTTTGAGCAATCATATCTCCCTGCTTCGGTTCATCCAGACGAAGCACATTCCCTTGATTCACCCAACTTGGATTTCCCGATATATACCATTCATACTTCCCAATGCCTTGTCCATAGTGAAACGGTTCCCAATGATCAATTTCTCGTGGAGGACAAGTTACTTCGAGCGCACCTCTCAAGTCCACCGTCGTATCCGGCCCTGCAACAATCTCATATTCAATTTTAGCCTGGTTAGTCTCCGTTTCTGAATATTCCCCATTCAGTCTCCACTCCACACCATGTACTGATGTAGCATAACTGCCATGATCTCCATCCCCACGCTGAGTGCGTTCAAGCATTGTATCATCAAAAAACAACTGATAATCATGATCGGGATACGGCTCTTCATCCACACCCATTTTGTATGCAAATGAAACCGTACCATCACATTCGTTGTCCAGATCCATCGTCATGGTTTTCTTACGCAAATCATCCGTAATGAACTGTCCTTTAAAATGAGCCTGTGCCACACTTTGTGGTGATCTTACAACCCAGTTACCATACTCATATACGTCCTCACCATCCAGATCGTAATCTTTCGGAGCAGGCGGCTTGCGTGTATCCACAATCTCAACAACTTCAACATCCTTGATATAGATGCCATTGTTCTGCCACACTTCAGGTCTCATTTTACGGATCAGCCAGTCGAACTTGTACATCTGTCCTGGCTGCAACGTAAATGCAGCTTCCTGCCAGCCGCTATTCTCGCTCCATTCGCCCCCAACTTGCTGCCCATTAATATAGAACAGCATGCCATTACCGCGCTTGGCGCTAGCCAGGTACTTGAACCTGATCTGTCCATACCGCTTCACACGCCAGTTAAATGTTATTTTGGATGAGTTGCCAATCTCCAGAAGCCCTAAATCCAGTTTTAAGATCATCTCTGAACCAGATTGTTCATTTTTGCCTACGGAGTGGACAGCTACCCATTCCTGATCCTCCGTCGATGATACATATCTGAAGAAATCAGGGAATTTATTTGAGAACGGGACGTCCTTTTTCATTGAAAAGAGCGGGATCTCATATACGGTTGCATCAAAATGATTAAAGTAATTCCCACTAAAATGATGGTAGTAGGGTGCCGGACAGACGGGCAATGACACACCATGATGACTACCGCCAGGCTTCTGAGCATTTTCAAGAATCTTGTGAATACAATCTTTAATCATCTGCAGTACCCGCTGATATTGTGTTTTATCTGGAGGCTGCTGCTGTTCTACCCACCATTCAATCCTGCGATATATATTCCACAGTGCTTCACGGCATCGTACACTCGCATACCACGACTTATCTTTCAGATATTGCTCAATGATTTGATCAATACTATTTTCCAGTGCATCCAATTGAACCGTCTGCCATCGTCCTATCTGACCGTAACCTGGATCACCCAGAATAGGATTATTTTCTTCGCCATGCCGGTCCGTTTCACTTCTCGGTGCATTGGGACTCTGCGGTAAATACGCAGGGTTATTGGGGTTGCCGTAACTTTCGTCCGCAATCTTCGCTCTCATATTGGCGAACAATACACCTTTCTGTGATTTGGAGAACAAACCAAATGTATGACCCATACCAATCACCTCCCAATCTCTCTATACGACAAAAAGAGCACCGAGTTAATCGGTGCCCGTCAGATCATATTGCAATTTCGAATCTGTGTAGATCTGGAGTTTATTTTTCATGACCGACACGGACAATGTATACCATTTATCCTTCTCCCACTTAAAGGGTTGCATCGGAGAACCCACTGCAGTTGGATTGCCAGCAACGATTTTATATAGCTGCATCGGCGTTCTCATATCCAGACTGTTATCGCTATCTCCTCCGTGAACCATAAACATCCAATAATTATTTTCATCGAAGTATTTGAAAATAATCCCTGCACCATTCCCATCCGTACTTGCATCCACCTTGAAATCAATTGAGAACTTATACGTCTCAGCCAGGAAATTATTTCGGTACCATCCGCTGATGTCCTTCGTATCCGCCTTGGAATAAAACTTTCCAAGCAATGGATCCCGATCCCAATCGCCTTGACCGAATTTAGTCCAATCGTCAGACTGGGATAATTCCAGCGCATCCATATCCTTGGAATACGGATAGTACACATTAAATGGATCATTCGGATCATAGTCCTCCGGCACACCCAAACCACCTTCCCAATCTTCAGGATCCATCCCTCGATCGAGCAGATCTTCCGAGTAATCGAATATGAGACCCTGTGCCATGGTGTCCATCATCGGAATGTAAGCATCAGCGGTTTCACGTTCAGCCACCGGATGATCAGTCAGTGTGAAGCTCTCACGCGGTTCCATCTTGGCTTCGTGATACATTTCCATAAGATGAGCTGTTCTCTCGGGAAGGAACGCGTGCAACTGTTCCAGATACTCTGCTCGTTTCTCAGGTCTTTCAGCGAAAATAAAACCTGTGATGACTTGAGAACAGCGTTCTTCAAATGAAGCCATTAGAGAATCAGGATCTTCAATTTCAGACAACCTGGCGTTCGTTGTTCCAGTCGGCCACTCTCTTTCTATGCTGGATTCATGTTCCTCAGTTATCCCTTTAAAATCATCTTCACTGAGATAACCCGGGTCTATTAACTTACTGCCAAAGCTCTCGCCGTCATTATCAACGTAACTTGTGTATGGTAGACTATTTCCGTAACTTAACTCGTCACCTGAGAATGCAAACCTCTGGAGTGTGGTCCCGTATATCCCATCGAAATGCTCACCGGCTCGCTCACCCCCAACGCCACTTTCCATTTCATGTGAATGACCATATCGATCTATTTTCTCCGCTGCGAATTGCTCCGAATCGAGAGTCGTGCTTCTTAACAAGTTCATTCCAGAATCCAATTGATGGTTATACGCGTCATAAGAACTTCTGGAGCTCATGAACGAGTTATCTTCGATATGAACGTCTCTCGTTTTAAGGTAAGCATATTCGCTTTGGATCAGGTCTATCTGTTTATATTGGAAGCCAACCATTTCCGTGTCCAAATTGGATTCATTAAATTCTTTATTTCCGTAGAACATATCCTGATCCAACGATCCATTTCGCAGCTTCATTACATCATTGATCGTCTCATGGGTATGCGCCCATCTTTCAGCTTTTACCCCCAAAAGGTTGTCATGCAAGAATGCTGATCTATCCTCTTTATTTAACTCAAGCGTTTGGATCAAATCGACTTCTTTACCGTTTTTAAACGCATGAATTTGCTCATCAATAGTGGAATCTTTGGCATTTTTCAGGCCATACATGTTCTCTTCCAAATATCCATATTGCGGTTTGTCAGCGAGCAGATTCTCTTCCATATTGCCGTACTGGGGTTTGTCCGCTGAGAGTACAATCTCTGTTGTTCCGTACTTCAAGTTTGTTCCACCAACAATCTCAACTGGAACATCACCGTACTTCAGATTCGTTCCGCCAACAATCTCTACAGGTATATCTCCATAACTGAGCCCCGTCCCACCCACGGATTCCACTGGAACATCTGCATATTTCAGATTTATACCGCCTAGTGGTAGCGTGAGGTCAAGATAACCATTTTGCGGTTTATCCGCTATAAGTTGTTCTTCAAGATTAGCAATCTTTTCAATCGTGCTATCAGTTGTCTCATGAAGGTAAGCGTCATGAGTAAGCTTGTAGGCAATGATCACATCATGATCCAGTGCCGAATCCTTTTTACTCTTTATCGAATCATAGATCAGTTCGACCAATTCAGTATCTCTGATATTTTTACCACCGTACCAACCCTCACCATGCAATTCACTTAAGCGTAACTTGACAATTTCACTCTCAATCTCATGGACTGATGCCTCTTTCACGATTCTTGTAGAATGGTTATCTTCAAGCATGAGAGATAATCTGTTCATGTTATCCGAAATGATTTCAACGTTCAATTGTCCTTTGCGCATGATTGAATGGGCCGTCAGCATATCGTCAAGATTCGCAGATTTCATTACAGTAGTGGCTAGAGACATCTCATCTTGCACCGATCCATATCGATCTACCCTAATCGCTTCAGAAGTAATATTTACCAACGTGGATTCCCATGCTTGCCGCGTACCTGCAATAAACTCAATATCCATTGCACTTTCTCTTGCCCACGATGAACCAAGCGTATATCCAATCTCAGCTATTCCATCTCGATATTTCGAGCTGCTTATGGAATAATCCTCGCTGAGCAGCGCAGATCTCCATTCCAAAGTCGCCAGTGAGTAATCTATATCAATTGCTGCCTGACGTGGTTCAATCATGCCAATAGAATAGCTCTCATTCAAATACAACTGTCTGATCTTGGCTGTGCCTATGGAGTACTCACCACTGATTAAACCTTCTCTTATTGGATTAGTAGCCATAAGTTGTTGATCATACGAGTATCCCTCACGAGTCTTTGACGTTCCAATAGCATATTCGCTGTTCAAAAGCATCTGGCGCAAGTTCGTGCCACCCATGGTGTATTCATCATCAATTATTCCATATCGATACCGGGAAACCCCGCCCATATTAAATTCGGTATGAATCACACTCTCACGGTTCATGTTGGAACTCACGATATGATGGTCAAGAGCCATTCCGTCCCGTTTATATTTTGCGCCTATCCCGTACTCATCAAAGGTTTGTCCTCTGCGTTCAACTTGACTTCCTTCATACGCTGGGTCATCCGGGAATAATCCCCCTCCAGGATTCAGGTAACCTAATGAATCTTCAAACTCAATAATAGCCGGTCTTGCATTAAAATCGGCGCCGTAAATGACTTCTGTAATTTCGCCATGCTGATCTTCCTTTACTTTCACTCCCTCGAAAACGTCTGTCTCTAGAGTAGAATTACGTCTGTTCAGTTCAGCCGATCGAGATTCATCCTCAAGTACTGTTATGCTCAAATCTTTGGATGCTTCTGAGAGTTCCGTCCCTATATCACCAAGCTGAGATTCCTTCGCACCTTCGAAATTAAAGGAAATGATGCCTGATCTGCTTCCTTCTTTATCAGCTGTTAAGATCCCACAATCGATTAACGCATCTACCCGCTCTCTAACCCCAGCCAAAAACGGTTCATCAAAATAAACCGAAGCGTCTGCATTATTCACAGCTTCCATCATCATTTCCAGGATGACTGCCGGGCTGTTCTCCAAGATCTCCCCTAGGATAAATTCCTCGTCCAGATATCCAGGGTATGCTTTATTCCCCAACCATCCTCCACCAACCAATTTGTCCAAAAGCTCATCCCGAATCATGGTTGGTCGACTACGATCTCGGATGGCTTTCAGGGTCGTTTCCAGATGTAACTTTTTACGGTCTCTATGTGATACAAGTGGTTTCTCTGTCAGATGTACATGCTTCTGTTCGTCGTTCTTTCCATACGAATTTAGCTTTTCGAGCATGGTAGAACGTAATAATTCTTTATCAGCCAAATGGTCCTCAGACTCAGGTAACCACAAATCATGAGCCAAGGCTCTTTCTGCCGTTGTTGAACCAGCCGTATAACTTTCAAAGGATGCTTCTCTTTCTGCGCCTTCCTCGCTGTTCGGGATGAACAAATTCCTTTTTTCTGTTTTTGCAGTATGGAACTTGTCCTCAATATAGCTATCGAACTTGCTTTCCCTTTCACCAAGTGATTGCTTATTGAGTATTTCAAGAGCCTCTGCAGCCACTCGTTTGCCTAGCCTACTTTCCCTTTCTACATACCCAGGAACCTTACTGATCCTTCTGCTCTCCTGCAAATCTCTGAAAACAAAACCGTGCTCCATACTTTCACGATAAGCCTGTTCTGCATGACGGTCTAACTCACTATGAACCACATAAATCCGTTGTGCCTTAGGACGCTCGTGTTCAATATACGTTTTCTCCACATAAACTCTTTGCCCCGTAGTCAGATCACCCATGACGTTCATATCTTCCGCTTGATCCCGAACAGCCCAAGGAAATTGCCTTTCCACATCCGATATAGTCCCTATATTTCTGGATGCCAAAATGATACCGGATGCTGTAGTTGCCGGATGTTTGTCTATCATTCTGTGAGCTTGGAGCGGATACCAAAGGGCATCACCTGGACGAAAGACTAGTGCATTTCGATATTGGTCACGGCTGCTTTGACTGAGATCATCATGAAAGTATAGTGGCTTGTCTACTTCTCGCGTACTTCTCATTTCGGTATGTAGAACAGTCGGGTACTGACGATCCTTCAGTTTGGCAAGTACATTCTCATGAGTTGTCATTTCATTCTCAATTACCCGCGTAGCCTGATTCAGTTGCGAAAGAAACATATTCTCTTTGATGTCTCTGATTGCTTGAACAATTTTGCCTGTAGTCGTTCCAGCAAACGTAGTTGCTCGGATAGCTGTTCTCAGTGTCTGTATGAGTGTCAATTGTGAAGTGTTATACACTCTATGAGCTAACGGCAACGTGCGATCAAGGTGCAAATACTTTATTTCCTGAAATCGACGAATATAAGCAGTCGAGATATCCGAGAGAACGGACAATTGCTGATGATCATCTACCCTTTTCCCAATCATGGCAGCTTGTTCAGCAAATGTTTCTTTATGATCATCACGTAAACCTAGCAGGTCCTGATATAGAATTTCCACATCTTGTTTGCTTACTTTCCGAGACTGAAGGCTTCTCTCAAGTTCTGTACTTCTGAAGTGGTCTTGAATGGCTTCTAACAAAAATTCGTTCTGTGTGGATCGTCCAATGATCTTCTCCACTTTTTCGAAAACCTCTGCCACATCCATATCCGGTTTATCGTTTCGAACGGAGTGTATCCATTGTTTAATCACCAGTTCAGAACTGCTATCTTGCTCTGCACTATCTGCATAATCCGCGATCATCCCAAATTCACTAACCCTGAAACTGATTTTTCCAGGCTCCAGCTTATCCAAGTTCTTCACAAAGTTACGAGTTAAACCCAAATTACGGACAATCTTTAGCTCTTTATCGTTATCTACGCGCCAGCCCTCTGACATGTCTTCAGGAATGATTGAGTCCTTTAAACCTCCGGGCCTGTGGCCCTCATCTTGATGATCCATCTCCAAAGCTTCAATTAAAGCAGATCGCTCCATTTCAAACGAAAATTCCATGACATCGCCTTGCTTGGTAGCTGAGCTCGATCCTTCCATGGAACTGTGTAAAAGTCCTTCTTTATCCTGTTTAGCATCACTTAGGACAATAAATCGTTCTTCTCCTTCCAGATCCTTGCGAATCGCTTCCACAAGTTGATGATTAAATCCATGTGAGATCGATCTTGCCATGTAAAAATCAAGCATCAGGACACTTGGATACCGGCTGTAAGGCATATATATAAATCGATATTCCTCAGGCCTGCTTCCTGTAGTTCCGACTGTAAACAGGTAACCGTACTGAGTTGTCGTGTAATCTATAACGGTGAAATCAAACTTGTTGACTACTTGACTCACGTCACTGCCCCCTTCCAACTAAAAAAAGGGAACCCCTGAGTGGAGTCTCAGAAAGTTCCCTCTCACTGAATCTATACGACTCAGCTTTGATTCAGTTTAACTTACGCCGTATAACGGACTTCCTTCAGAATAGCTACACCCATGCGTTGGTTGGCAGACAGATTCATAAAATTCTGTGCCGTATCGGTATCGAAATAACGATACACCTCTTGGTCCCAAGACTTGCCTTCCACATCAATAATTAACTCATCCAGGTGAAGGATATTATGCTTCGTAACCGCGATGCAGTTATCGAATTGACCGCGGTAACCCTCGTAAGGATGAACCACGTAGATCGGAGACAAGTGATATTTGGATGTCCACTTGGATGCCTGGAAGCCTTGAGGCTCCAATTCCAAACCCGTATCCCCCAATTCAGGATCTTGATAAGCTTTACCTTTCGGTGGAGCTTGCGTGATAAAGGAAGGATAGTGCTGCTGGAATTCAATACCCGATTTGGTTTTCAACATCTGAAGTGTGTTGTTACCTGCAGAAGTATATTGACCATAGTAATACGTTCCTGTTGTGGCAATCTGCGAGATATCCGGTTCTTCGATTACTGCTCCGGCTGTCAACATTACGTTTCCGTCTACATCATTCAGGTTGTATTTGAACGGTTTCAATGCACCTGCATACAGGAAGGATTTTTTGTAATCAAGGAAGTTTACAGCTGGGTCCGCAACGAGAACCATCGCCAAACGATTGTTCATGACATTCACATACATGTATACAGGTTTTTCTTTATTCCGATCTGTTGGTGTATAGTTTTCCAGTGCCCATTGGTAGAGTACCGGATGTCCTGTTAGCTTGAATGTAGGGCGAGTGGTAACTGGTAGTGTAGTTGGTTCGCTGCCTTCCAATCCTTCAAGCAGCTGAACAGTCAACGTACTATGCTCCTCATAGGCTGGAACTGGTGCAACGACGCGTGGTACCAGAGCATGATTAATGAAACTTACATAGAAATGTTTAGTAATCGGTGTTGCTTGTGTTCCAATGGTCATGATCCCGCGAAGAATAAGTTCCTGAATACGGTCACTACTGTCCTTTTCTTCGTAAAATACTTCCCACAGATTTTGTTCCTGAGACTCGCCTGCAGTGGATTCAAATGGGAAACTCTTAAACCCTGTAACTTCCTCTTTCAGTTTTGTTAACACGTCCTGTGAAGTAGTGATTGTTTCTACATATTTAAAATTTGCCATTATGTAATCCTCCTTATTTTATCTCTTTCAAAAATGCAATCGTAATTACATCTGGTGATGGGGAATGCTTGAATAGATTCAACGGACTCTTGATACTGAAAAACTTGTAAACCTCTGTCCACGTACCCAACGCAGGTTTGGAAGGATCTTTCAGAATTTCTGTATCTACGATTAATTCATCGCGATTGACCAAATTATGGTCGTATATCGCAACTACACCGTCCATATAACCCCGATATCCTTCTGCCTGATGCACAAGGTAGATTGGGCTTGCGTGATACTTTCCTGTCCAAAGAGATTTCTGGAACCCATCCGTATCTACAATCAATTTCGAGAGGCCCGGGGGGAGTTTACCCACAGAAGGATAGTTCGGAAGATGCGAAATAAATGCCGGATAATACCGCTGGAACAAGACATTACTGCGTGTCTTCAACATGGACATGGAGTCCATACCATTTGAAGTGTACTCACCGTATTTGGCATAGGTATCCGGATTAAGATCCGTGAGAATATCATTTTTCGTATAACCTGTCATATCTGTTCGCAGATCACCCATACCTACAGTGACACCAAAGTTGCCTCCATGGTCGTAATCATTGAACGGAACGATCTTGCCTATGTATCCAAAACTGCGGTAATAACTATGAATATTCGGTGAAGGATCACCTTCCAGAACAAGAACTACTCGATCATTATTTACCGATAAAGTGTAAGCTACCAGGTAATCCGGTCTGCGTTTTTTGTTAGGCAACCATGATGTTGTAGAATGTCGTCCGTGGAAAAAGCGAGCTGCCGGGCTTACGATCTCTGTCTTGCCGTCATAATCCAGCTTCCACTTCGTGGACGGTGGGATGAATGTTTTGACAATCGTATCTGTGTTCCACATCTCGTAAATGGCTTGTGCCTTGGCTTGATCTATAACTGTAGGTGTTAACCCCGGTTTAACCGTAGTTGGGTCACAAGCTCCTCTGTATGTGGTCGTTGAATCTCCACTTGTGTTTATACCTTCAAACTCTTCACCATAATAAATATTTATATAGTTCCAATCATTAGTTGGTTGTTCCAACATTACAGAGTACTCTCGCACAGGAATTCCAGTTGGTACAGTTGGCGTACCTTTAATCACTACTCTAGAAGGCACATCATGAACGGGATCAGCAGTATAATAACGCTCAGTAAACGTGTATTTTGATTTACCAGGTTCCACAATACTAGACTTCAAAGAAGTCCAACTACCGTAATAGTCAAAATACCTAACGTATTCCCACTGATATGCCGTCTTAAGACTGTAGTTCCAGTCATCAGGAAGCTCCGTAACTAACTCAAATTCATTCCAGTCGTCCAAGTAAACTACGTCACCTGTACTAAGCGTTTGCTTCTGCTTTACAATGTAGGCAGTAACACCATCAGGTTTAGTGAGATCTGTTACCAATGTAGCTAGCTGATTAGGAACGTCTACAAAAATATTAGCTCCTGTCTTATCCGTATAAGAAAACTGAACAACTTGAATCTTTCTGCCGGTCTTGTAATTACCGTAATCCTTTTCTCTAACTGTGGGACGACTACCACCTTCGACAATTTGATCCCAATATACCGAACTCACTTCATAAAGGAAACCATCATCTTCAACAGCTGGTGTTCCATCTTTAAACTTAAGTTTACTGTAGTCAGGAATTTTAACCACATCATACAAGTTACCATCCGTATGAAGGTACTTCCCTTGGATATTAGGCCGAGTTTTAGGGGTATAGGTTACCCAGTAATCTTGCTCTGCCTCATAGACTTTCTCCCAGCGATTGGCGTCAATCCCGCCCTCTACTTTGGGAATATCAGCACCTACGATTTCATCGGCCAGTGTGTTGATTAGTTTTTGTGCTTCCGACTCTCCGTCAATATAAGCGGCAAAGTTCGTCTGCGGTTTTTGCAGTGCCATCGTCACCCTCCTTATCTCAAAAATTTGATGTTGTACCAGACCGACTTGGCTTCAGCCACCGCGTTGTAGAAGTCAAACGTGATGGGCGTTCCCGCCGGAATCGGGTAGACAATTCCGAAACTGTTACCCATAGAAACTGATTCGGGAAGTTCCTTCGTATAGATGGTACGACATACCTTCTCCGTCCCGATCATCAGCTCCCAGTAATCGCCGACACAGTAGTGGCTCGCAGCAAACGCAATGCTCAGGAACTCTGTGTCATACGCCAAGGTGAATGTATCAGACTTGGTGGTCTTGGACGCCGGAATGTCCAACATCTGTCCCCGAATGAACGGGATCGTCTTTTTACTGAAGTGTGGGTACGGCAGCTCGCGCACTTTGTCGATGACGCCACCCGCGATGTAAGATACATTAAATGCCATGGAACCACCTCCTACATGTTATATACGACTTACGCTCGTTCCAGTTAAGCGTCCTTCGTCATCATAATTTAGACCAATATTGTAAGTGAACATCGGCTCTCCACTCGGATCATATGTACGGGCCGTCACCTGCGTTAACCTGAAATACTTGTAATAATCATAATCCGGGTGGGAATAGCCCACCCCGGAAGGAAAGTCTTCCTCATCCTCTGAGCCAAACTTCATCCAGATCGAAACCTTCCATGCCGATTCATACAAGAGGTCTGCCCCTGTCACTCTGTCCGGGTCCTGCATGTGCTCCCGATATAATGTAACGGAAGGCTCACCTTCAAGAGGAGAAACATTTGAATTGGAGATACTGCTATATTTGCGAAGCTCCCGGTGGATTAGATCCAGCACGGGAAATACAATATTTTCATTCACAATGCCGGCCATTACACCATCACTCCCTTTCTTGCCCACATCATATCAATGACCTGTAACATGCCACGGTCGACCGAATAACTGGTTTTAATACTTTTAATCGTATATACAGCTCGTGTGGTGGTCGTTTTATCCGTCACAATGACGTTGTCGAGCAGATCAATTGAAGGATTCGCAGGAATGGACACCTGTAGCGTACGGCACATACGTTTCATATCAAAAAAAGCTCGCTCTGCTACTTGCCTTTTGGCTTCAACCGTTTTCGCCCAAGGAACGGCCAGCACCATGGTTCGGATTTCTCCTTTGAGTTCGAGCAAAATCTCCTTGTCTACGAAACTGCTCTGACTATCATTCGAGTCGATAACAACGATGTGACTTCTTCCTCTGGACCAGTCTGTAGATTTGGTTATGGAGATCAGATTGTCATTCTCGGAAAACTCTGCCACGACCGGTTTGTCATAATTCAAGCGCTCCAGTCGGTACGTACCATAACGGTCACAGTAGCTTCGATACGGAATCTCCGAGATCACCTCCTGAACAGCTTCCGTAACTTTGGCAGACCATTGCTCAAACGTCTTGCCATACTCCTCAATAAATGGATTAAGCCATCCGTTCGGTGTCAGCACTGTGCTTGCATCCTTGACTTCAAACTCACCTTCCTGACCAGGTACAGGAACAATGACCCTGCCCGTCTTCTGATTCACCTCAACCAGATAGGTCTCGTCAATCACGTAGTCAGGATAAGAGCGATCCTCACTGGTTGCCCGCCAACCCACCATACCCGCATGTTTAACCAGATCTAGTACAACGGTTGATTTGACCCAAGCCGGCTTTTCAAATTCTACAGGCTGAGCGGGTGTTGGTGTAACTGCCGGAGTGGAGGTTGCTGTAATAGTCCAGCTTGCCGGGTCTGCGAGCATCTCCTGATAATAGGTCCATACCTTGTCCACCCAATTCTCCCGATCCTGACTCCAGGTCATGGGAGCAATGTCTCCACCATTATGGAAATAAAGCACATCCGCCTTGGAACTCACTTTTTTCCCTTTGGAAGCCAGCGCCTTGGACATCCGTTCTGCTCCGCGCTTCATTTGCTCCTGAATACCTGCGTATTTCTCAGTACACGGTCCCTCACTAGGACAGCCATATCCAAGAATAAAGCTGCCGTTCTCATCTTTACCCTTCCCTTGTGTTCCGAGAACGGTCTCGTGCCTGCATATCGCAAGCAAAAACTTATGATCAGGTACGCCATACGCTGCAGCTTGGGCCTGTGCAGCCTGAATGATAGATGATGTCCGGTCCGTGCCAACTGCTGCAGGCGGCACCGGATCTGGCACATTATCAATCTCTTCTACCTCTGGATAGGCTTTTTTCTCGGAAATGACTTTCTCGATAATGCGCTTGTACATATCTCGGGCCGTAATCTCCAGCGTTGAGCCTTCGCCATTGATGTCCACCTTGTCAATTAGTCCCGTAAATACCCGCATCATGTGCTGACCATATCCCATATATATGCGTATCGGTGTATTTTCACTCAGAACCCCAACATGGAACCCGTTTGCAAAATAAGACCATGGAGACGGCACACCCCCAAGCTCGGGAAAATGAGCAGGATTATAATCCGGAGAGAAGAATCCTCTTGGATTGGAGATGGTCAGCCGTGCTTCCCGGGCTTCAGAATCAAACTGATCATCGATTTCGGCGCTAATGATATTTGGAAGAACCTGGGTGTCCATATAGACAAAAGATCCAACCTGAATAACATCCGTTTCTATCCTTTTATTATTGATAAAATCTGTGTAGCTGTTCGTTTGATAATATCCTTTAGATGGATCGAGCCCTTCTTCACTCTTTTGATTCTTCAACGGAGCAGGCGACAACTCTTGTATGCGAATATAATCAATGGCGAACTTTTTATACTTCTTACTCGAAGCAGGAACAGACCCGGTTGGGACAGTGGAGTTTTGTTTGCCCCCATACGTCACCTTAATCTTGATACTCTTGGCTTTTGCAGGGATCACAATATTATTCAATTCCGTCAGTTTGGTCAGATCATATGCCCCGTTAAACTTATTCACATAGGCATACGTTTTACCATCGATCACCACGGCGAAAGAATCCCCTTCCGCATCACTAAAATTAGTCCCCATTCCAATACTAAGCAGCCCTTGCGTGGGCATACTCAGTTTTGTCACGTTAATCTCAAATTCAGCTACGGCGGCTTTGCCTTCAAACGTATACAGCAACTTGCCTCCTGAATCAAACATAGTCCAGCCCGATTCAATCTTGGCATAATCCGAAAATTTCAATCCGGTTGTATAAACGTTTTTCTCATACCAGTTTCGTTTGTCGAACTTCTCATTCAGTTTGATCTCTCCGGGATATCCTTCGACCTGAACCGGCTTTACATCAGTAAATGTTGTTTTCGCATTTCCGTGCAACTTGCGCTGTCCCTTGAAATACAATTGAGGATTAACTGCCTTACCACCTTCTCCAGTTCTCGTTGTTGGATTGACTCCTTCCCAAATTTCAAAATGTAGATGTCGTCCCTTGCCCACCGCACGTTCAGCCGCAGACACCTTATGACCACCGGTATATACGCCACCCGTATTGCCTAGTGTTCCAATGACAGCCCCTTGAGCTACTTCATCATCCACCGAACAGAGTATCTCTTTTAAATGAAAATACTTGGTGATTACTCCGTTTGCATGTCTTATATTTACGGCATTACCAGCACCCTTTGTTTTACTATAGGATATTTGAACAACCTTTCCAGCCCATGCAGCCAATATCGGCGTTCCAATCTCATCAAACAAATCAATACCTTTATGAATTCTGGTACCTTTATCACGAGGAGAGCCAAAATTATCTGTAACTGTAATACTATCAATCGTTTTACCCTTAACCGGAAAAAAAATCTCCTGAGCATTCGCTTGAGTCGAACCGTTATATATACCATTACTCGACTCATCCACCCAAACGGATTCTGTACTGATGATGGGTACCTGCTCGGTTACGATATGCCTGAACTCTTCTGTCCGTCCCGGGATAAATGCCAGCCGATCTACTTCGACACGGATATTGGGAAGCGCTCCTTCCCCCAGCTTCAGACGTTGGGACAGCACATTCATAACCTCATCCGAAATTGGAATCATATTGTAATCTCCCCCTTACTTGAATCGCTCGATGGTCCATTTCATGAATCGGTCCAGGAAAGCTGCGGCTTCAGCCCGTGTCATAGCGGAATTTCCAAGGAACCATATCTCTTCCTCGTCCGTACCACCTACAGGTCTTCCCATATCAGTGACTTCCGCTGCACCATCCACCTTTTTCTTGATAGGAATGCCATTAATTAGTGGATCATTGTTCGCAAATGTTTCGTCTTCCATTTCCGAGACGGCTATTTTCCAGAAAGCGTCTTTGGACTGCTCTACCCGCTCCTTTTTGTCCCGATAATATATGGCCGAATCTTTGCCAACGTCTGCGAACCTCTCGCTCACATCTTTGAGATAATAGAACGTCACTTCGTCGCCCTCTGACAAAGGTTGATTAAAAACAACCGTGTGGTTGTCAATTTCCGAATAAGCCGGTGTTTCTTGGTCTTTATCTTTTTTTTCGTCTTTAAATTTCACTGTAACTTTAAGTTTCTTTTTACCTGCCGGATAATTGCCGTTAAGTCTAAAAACCCGTTGACCTTGAAATGCCGTAATAGGCTGATTAATCTCCGTCGTTGGTGCTTCCATGTCCGTAAATCTGGCATAGAACACCTTGCGTAACTTATTAATCAGATGAAACGCTTCTCCCCGCTGTATAATGGCATTAGGAAAAAAACAATTGTTGTATGCTGGTTTGAGGGTTGTCGCTTTGATATTTTCACTCATGAACTTGTTATTCTTCGTCCAATAATTGAACTTGCAGGTAACACCGTTCAGATTAAAAGGAAGAAACACCGATCCCCCCGGGCTGACACAATATACATCCGTTCGGTAACCAATAGCCTTTGTTGCAATTTTGGTTACCGCCTCTGCGTCTCCCATGGTGTCTGCCCATACCTCGGAAGGAATACTGAGTCTGCGAAGTGGTTGGCCTGCTGCATACAAATATTCCTGATGATTACGACTAAATGGATCGTAGAAATAGGTCGTCGCTGCGCTAAGTACAGCTCTGGGCAAATCTCCAGTCCAGGACACGGGTGGCCTTTTCCAAGCACTGTCCAGCAGCGGTTCTCCATAACTACAGAAGGACACCACCTGTCCTGCTGTCACACCGGTATACAACTCTACATCGGTTAATCCCTTACTATTGGTTTCAACCGTTTGGTAGATGGTCTGAACACCATCAATAAACACATACAGTGGATTGTCATCTGTTGGTTTAATCAGCACGGGCAGACTAAATGAGGTTTGCCCCGCTTTCCCTTTGATTTCTTCATATACAAAAGGCTTGCCTTCCTCAAACTTGTTATAGTTGATCCCGGCCACAAAGACTTCACCATCTTCCAAAACCATATTCGTGGCTTCCATAACATCGTTATAGAACCAGTCCCCTTCGTTTACATCAACCCATTTTCGTATGATAAACACCTCCTATCTTTAGAATAGACAGAAAAGAGAGTAGGTCACCCTACTCTCGAATTGTTCGTTCCAGCAAACGTTTAGTACGCATCAGGAAAGTAACAAACTCTGCTCTGGTTATAAAGTTTTCCGGTCTGAAAAATAGAATGGGTGTGCCATCCAATTGTGTTACAACCGTCAGTCCCAAATCAGCCAAGCGTTCAATAGAATCTCTTGCCCAGTGGTCCTTGCCTTCTGTCGTCTGTAAATCCTGAAACTGTATTGCACTCTTACGGTCATATCCATCTTTTTTGATCAGGGTCATGGTCAATTCGACCTTGTACCCCTTCTGATCTTTATCCATCGTATCCTGATGGTAGAAAATAGGGTCGACTTTGATGGACTCTACAACACCAACATAGATATTACCCTTCTCATCATAAAATTTGTGTGTCCAGCCTACGTACATCGCGTAGTCGTGATAGGATTGCTTATCTTTAAACAGGATGTTAATGATGGCCTTGTACGAAGATACGCCCATCTGATGAAAATGCGAGGGAGCATTAATCATTTTAATTTCCCTCACTTGCGGATTGGGCGAAGGTGAAGAGTACGGATCAATAATTCTTCCGTTTACTGGCTCGAATTTCATGCCTGTATCTACCAACAGCTTCCTTTTATACCGGTCATTAACTAAGCCAAACGGATTTTGCTGAGTCATATCAGATGCCCTCCTAACCTATTTTATCTGGGGATATGATTGCTTCCCATTCTTGCACCTACATTACTAGCCATCCGGTTAACCAGACCAGGACTGTTCTGCCGTAGTGTCTTGTCCAACGTAGATGTAAGTCTCTCCACATCTTTTGTGCTGCCTGTCATATTATCGATGTTCACATGAACCGTAACATCCCCCGAGCCAACCATCACACTTTTATGCGTATTGTTCGTCGTCATGTAGTCAAAGTAATCCATGACCTTAAGACCTGCTGGAATGTTGAATGAAGAAATCGGTTTATCCATTTTTTTGCTAATTTCATACAAATTTTTGGACTGTTCTACACCCAATGCCTGGATTTGTTTAAAAATCTGCATATATTCATCCGAGCCCGGTTTAAACACACCACTATTCAACAGATTCTTCCAATCTTGCTTGATCGAACTTATTTGTGAGTTCATTTCAGATGCACGCGATTTGTTCAATGCAATTAATTCTGGTGCATCTTCCTTACCTCCATTAGCCGCCAGGAGATCATACATTCGTTTATCATAATCCAACTGCGTCAACTCAAACTGATCATTCATCTTGCGTCTAAGCTCATCAATTTGGCTGTTTTTGACACCATTCAGTTCAAGCTCTGATTGTGCCTTCTGCTGTTTCTTCTCATTGATCTCTAGGCCCAGTTCATCTTTATCCTTACCTTCAGCCATCTTGTCGTACGTCTTCTGTAAACTTGCAATAGCCTTATCGAAGAACTTGATATTCTCTTGCAAATATTTCTCCATTAGCGCGCGCATCTGACCAGAATCTTCGCGAACACCACTAATCAATAGACGGGATCGAGTGACTTGGTAATTGGTTTCGTTATCACTTGTCGACTTGTTAAGCTGCCGATTAATTTTGGCGATCATTTCATCAATACCATTGCTCTGTGGCTGAGGCGTATAGCCGTTAGCAATGGTACCTATTCCGCCCACAGCAGGAATATACTGCATTTGAGGTTGAATGTATTGTATCTGCGGTTGTTGTTGTTTGTTGTCCCCAGGCGGTTTTCCAGACTCTTTATCCATTTGAATCTGGGCTTCTTTTTTCTCCTGCTTGTAGTTGTATTCCTTGCCCAGTTTCTTCTCAACTGCATCTCCGCCGTCTTCACTCCATACCGCCTTAAATCCCTTCCAGTAATCCCCGAACTTGT
Source organism: Paenibacillus sp. FSL k6-2145 (assembly GCF_037976585.1). NCBI lineage: Bacteria > Bacillati > Bacillota > Bacilli > Caryophanales > Paenibacillaceae > Paenibacillus > Paenibacillus sp. FSL k6-2145. Next base: position 6,677,920 of record NZ_CP150267.1, read on the forward strand.
TATTGGTAGCATTGTTTCCGAATATTGAACTCATTGTGCCGGACACAGCGGCATCCATCCCCAGGTTTAACCCTTTCCACACTTTCCCTACAAAAGATGACTGCTCCATATCCTTGAAATCTTTGGCCAACTCTTCTTTATTGGTTGCGCGAATACTCTGCTTCTCCGCTTCTGACTTACCCATATTGTTCAATGGATCGACAAGACCAGAGACGACATCCATAGCGGTCATCGCTAACCCAAGTGCTGGTACAGCTTTTAAAGGCCTCAATATTCTCCCGCCGGATTTGACTAATTTCGAAAATTTTCCGGGTGTTTTAATCCCACGGGCAGCTTGCTCCGCATTGATGTCACGCTGAGTAATCGAATTACCTTGTCTATCTCGAAGAATATTTCCATCTTTATTACGCATTGGGGCATTGCTGTCAAAAAATGCTTTGCGATTACCTGTGTCTTTCATATCCTTAAACCTAGAAAGAAGGCCTCTTTTGGGTGTATTTTTACTCCCTTTTTTCGAGTCGCCCCCCGGATTGAATTCATCCATTATCGCGTCTTTCATGACATCTTTGATCAGATCTTCATGACGAGCTACAAAGGTTTTGTTTTTGGATTCTTCCTTGTCATCCTTCACAGGAGATCCACCGTTTCCTGCACCTGGAACAACTAGTAATCCTCCTGAACCATTCATCATACTTGCGAGCTGAACCTGTTCAAGTTCCTTCAGTTTGGATATGTATGCTGTAGCATCGATCATGCCTTGTCTAAAAGAAGCATTTAACTCATTGACTTCGGTTCTCAATGTGGAGAGAACATCATTCAACAGAGTTGACTGTTTACGCAGCTTCTGGATCTCGGATTCGTAGCGCTGAACATCCGTTGAACCGTATGTAAACTCTGCATTAAGGAAATACAACTTGTTTCGTAGTTCAACTGCATCCAGGTCCATATCATCCATCGCCATCATCAAAACTCTAGCTTGGTGTTCAAGTTGCATCAATGCTCTACTCGTGTCATCCAGTTCTCGGCCTAGAAACTCAAGACTTCGCTTCGTCTTTGTAATCTGAATATCGAGTGAATGCATTTCTTCTCGCAACAGAAGAAGTTCTCGACTATACGTTTTGACTCGCTTCTCAGCTTCGTCACGTTCTTCTGCATGAATGGAAGAAGCCGCTGTATCCCCATCTTGTATAGCCTGATTGTACATATTATGTTTATTATCTCGGTTAGTCCGTGCCTGAAGTACATCATCTTGCTTGGAGGCGGCCCTACTTTGAATTTCTGTTCTGCGATGTTCCAGAGTCTGCAGACGACTCTGCTGTCTGCCCATTTCCTGCGCTACACCAGCACGTTGCACATCCGTGACTCGAAGTGGCTCGGGAACATCGCTCCCCATATTTTCGACTTTCCCTGGATCCGCATTCGTAGCACTGTATCGCTTCTGATCGCCTTCATTCATCACTTCACCGAACTTATCCCACGCAACCTGAACTCCGACTTCATCCATAATTCGGTTAAGCAATTCCATATGATCAACAATGCCACCCGTACGATCTCCAATTAACCGCATGACTGCGATAAGATAATCGCCCAGCTCGGCAAATTCCTCTTTCAACCCTTGTATCGCCTCATGCGTTGCAATCTGAAAAGCGATTTCGATCTCTCGTTGTCGGAATTGAAGGTTGTCTCTACTACCAGTGCGCTGATGGACCGACGCGTTTGCATCCGTAGCCTTCACTTGTTCAGCAAGAAGATCGAATCTAACTCGATTCGATGCAAAGCCCTGCTGAGGATGATCTCCTTTTGACTGAACCAACAATCCAGCCTTGCTAATCCAGTTGGCTAATACATCCTCTTGTGCAAGCGTTCCATCGGGGTTCCCTACCATTGGAAGGGTCTGACGCATCATATCCATCAAGTCCTGAATGCCAACATCCAACAGCGTTGAAGCTCTGATCATCATGTCTGTGACTTGGGACAGATTAAAGCTACTGCTTCCCCATGTCGGAGTAACAGATTCCAGACCTGTTGCCGTCTGTTCTACATCCATATTGCCCACTGAATGCAGCTTGGCTACTTCTTCAGCAAACGCCACAGCTTCAGATGAATGATCATAATTACGAGAACCAATGCGATAGGCAAGACCTACATCTTCCTGATCCATACCATGTTGCAGTGCAATTCGTTGCAGATTTTTGACCGTTCCGGTTTGTGTATATTGCCCACTGTCATTCGTTGTCCCAGACGATCTAAGCTCCAAATTTTGGTCGGCCCGGCTTATCTGTTGATCCATCTGCTGCGACGAGTCAAGGGATTTCTTGAGTAATGTTGATGAATACCCCTGGGTTTCACCTGCTGAAATATATTTCATCGTATTCATCACGGAGTCTAACAACCCCTGTGAGCCAGCTGCAGACACATCCTTCATTTGACTGAACGCTCCACGATAAAAGTGCTCCAAATCGGCAGTCAGTGTTTCAATCATTTGCGACTGCATATCACTTCTGACTGTCTCTACACGTCTAACCAATGTATTAACACCAGAAAGGTAGCTTCCTTTCAGCGCTGTATTTTGTCCAGTTAATTGTTCCTTATCTGTTAATATTTCTTGTGTTAAGGAATGTTTATCTCCTTGTCCTTCTGTTTCAGTCAAAAGAATCACCGCCTTTATGCATAAATCCCGTTCTACCTTCATTTAGGCAAAACGGGATGTCTCTCTCTTATCCTCCGAGCGCTTGTGCAAGCATACCGATATCATCTTCTGATATCTCTGTGTAATCCTCGTCATTGAAGGTTCTTTTACGTCTGACGGTCCCATCTTCTTCAACTTCCTCGCCCCCACCGCCACCGAACATGCGAAGAGGTGCTGTCATAAGTTCAACCTCAAATTGAATATATTTCTCGGCTGACTTGCACAGCTCCGCAACCTGAGGGAGTGTGTACTCCCAAATCTCCCACTTGTTCAGCCCACAGTGTTTATGGAGGGTGAAGAAGATTTCTCCCCAGTGAACGGGCTCCTGTGTTTCCGTATCACGGATTTCGGTTCCCTCCAAAGACTCCCCCTCGGTGCGTTCTACTTTTTTAAACCATTGAGTCCAATGAGCATATCAATGACTTTGCGAGCTGTGTTCAGATCAAGGTACTCATCCAGATATTCTCGATTGATGATATACTCACCATGCTCATCTTTGGTCACGATATGTGGATAGTTTTTGAATGCCATTGCCAATACATCAAATAAATCCTGCTGCCGCTTTTCATCCAGTTCATCATTCTCAGTCGGAATGAAGTTAAGAATAATGGCATCGATATTCACCGTTTTCAGCAACTTCATCAGACGGCGGGCATCCTTCAGGTTACATGGCGGAATACGATATTTCCGTCGATCCCTCAGCGTAATAATCTCATCATCTTCAAAGAATGCACGCTCAGCAGCCTCCACTTCCTCCGGAGTCACCCGTTTGTTTTCCGGATCATCTTTGATTCGTTTCGCCGCTTCCTCATTCAGCTTTTCCGCAAGCTCACGCTCGGCTTTTTCTTGTTCTGTTTCCATGAATTTAAAGACCTCCCCAGGACATTCTCCCCCATATAATAAAAAACCTGGCAAGGCAAGGCTCTGTGAAGGGGAGGACACAGATGCCGTTTGATACCTTGCCAGGAGCAATCAACCTTATTTAGATATTAGATCTTGCTTGGTGCGCTGAAACGTTTGATACTGCCGATTTTTCCGTCAGCACGTTCCGGATCAAGAATCTGCAAGGAGATTGCAGATGCAGAAGCGGCAGCGCGCTGGGCATTGATACTGAATGTCCCTTTTGCACGGCACATGTACAGCTCGGTTTCAACACCTGCATACGAACCATCTTTTTGCTGGAACGTACCGTGATGAACGACAGAGATTGGGAATGGTACTTCGTCAACCAACAGGTCAACCATGTCTACAGTTTCTTCACGTTTGTAGTTCAGCACAATCTCCTTATCGATATGGACCGCATTCAGGATGACTACACCATTTGCTTCGTCGTAGAAGAACGCATTCGGTTCCACGGCCGTTCCTTTGGAAGTGAGTTGTTTCAGCAATGTGTTGGAATCTTTGAGGCGAACCGTGATGCCACCGTTGCTTCCATAGATTTTACTTGCATATTTTGGCTTGGCTTCAGCAAAGCCAGAATTGGATACGCCTGCAGCCACTGTAGACTGCTCATTCAGCACCCATACATAAGACTTCACTTGCTCTTGTACCGTTGAACCCATCATCAGCTGGATCGCATCCAGATCGAATTTGGCATCTGTTGCCGACACTTCAATCGATTTGGACTTCACCAGTACATCAATGGCGAACAAACCGTCACCACCAAAGATGTCCTCAAGCTCCACGTTAAGGTCAATTTTCAGATCTTGCAGGGTACCCAGGGTAACTACCTCAATTTCGCCCATCGGATCTTTTGGAAGGCGTTTAGCCATAAACGTACCTACACCTTTGATAATCATTTTTTTAGCCATTGAACAGTCCACTCCTTAGGATAGTATGTATTTTTAGCTACGGAGACTTGCTTAAGCCGGGATCAGGTTAAAGGACTTGATGATCGGGAGATCCTTCTTTAATCCGTCTGGCTATTCACCGTCTCTGCTTTTTATAGTGTAGAACGCTATCTTCAATCCCTAACGATAATGTAAACGAAATATATTGAAGCACGATTGGCCCCGTCATCTTTGCAAAAGGAAAAGGCCTATATACGATCAAAGAAAAGACCCCTACATTAGAGGGGCCGTTCTGTTTGGCAAAGCATCAATAATTTGCGCTACCTGTTCCGCACGTTCCTTGATCTCAAATTCATCGGCAGTAACCAGATGAACATGTGAGCAGTATTTGCCATGCTCATAGATTCTCTCAGGTGTAATGAAGACAACGTCAGCAACAGCTTCCATCTTGTGTTTGTGCTTCTCGTACTGATCCGGATCGGTCAACGAATCAAATACAACCAGATCAGGATAGGCTGTCTCGACAGAACTTGCCAGCCGGCTATCGTTCACCCAATAGATCACGCGATCACCTTGAAACAGCGTACGGACATTATGGCCCACACGGGCTACAACAAAGTTTGGAATCTCCGGATATGGATACTCCAAGGCATCTACCTGATAGAACTCATCACTGGAGTTGATATATATTACATTGTAGCCTACTTCCGCGAGTGCTTTTAACAGCCGTTGTGGTCGACGCCCGAATCGTTCACTATGGAAATCGATCGCAGGCAGATATACAATCGTAGTATCCGTGTTTGGGGTGTAGGTCGTAACATTGAACTCCGTCGCGTCAATCTCTATTTCTTCAAGCTCAATTGTCGGTGTTGTCGATTGGTTACCAAACATTCGTTTAAATATCTTTTTCATTTCTCATACCTCCTATGACCTGATTAATCATCTTTACGGCATCCATTGCCCTGCCATCCCAGCTATTAGACTTAGCCACCCTTACTCTTGCCGCAATTTTGGAAGCACTATTCTCACGAATCGCTTTCTCCAACATCACCCCGCAATTATGCTGATTCATAAAGTAAGTTACATCGCTGTACTTATGAACAATTTCCTCCATACGCGTTGTCAACACAGGTTTGCCCGCAGACAAATATTCATAATACTTGATCGGATCGCAGCCCCGGATCATCTCTGTCAGCTTGAATGGCACGATACAGACATCGAATTGAGCAATGTAGGCGGGAAGTACTTTATAATCTTTGTGCGGAAGACAAGTCACATTGGGATGCACAATATTTTTTTGATAGAGGGCATTGTTTCCAATCAAAACAACACGATAACCTTTATCTGCAATAGCGGTAATCAGCGAATAATCTACCCACGATGCCATTGCCCCGTGGAAACCCACAATCTTTTGCCCATCATGAACATCGGGGAAGTCCGCCGGTTTGGGCAGAATGGCCCGCGCTTTCTCAAAATGTTGGTAATCTGCCCCGTTAGGGCACATAAAGATTGGTTTGCCGTCATGTTTATGTGCCTCGTACATCACCTTGGCAGTCGTCGCAATAAGATCTGCACGGTCAAAACATTTTGGGATGTAGGATTTCCACACAGCAAACTCATCAGCCGAATTATCAAGGTAATCAAATACGGTAAAATCAAACTTCCGTCCATCCGAATAATTGTACTGACCTGGATTCGAGAACCAGAGTACCTTCTTTCCTTTGATCAGGTGATCGTAGTTCACTCCTTTTTGCACAAGGAACAAATCCTCATTTAACTTTTCAATCGGGCGGCTCTGCTTTCTGTACGTTTCTTCATTGATAAAGATAGCCCGTATACCTGGAATATTAGAGAAGGCGGTCATCAATTGCTGAGGACGTTGGAACAAGAGGTTCCAGTCAAGTGCGGGCGGGTAGACAATGGTCATTTCTATACTTTCAAAAACCGGATTTTCTCGTTGTTTTCTACGAAGCAGCCAATTGAGCAATCAACTCCACTCCTTCCGCATAGGCATGAACGGGACGCAACCGAGTATCTACAAACAGTTCAAACCCCAATCTTCTAGCCTGCTCACAAAATGGTGCATCTTCACCTGTTGGATGGGAACCATATCGAACCCCTGCTTCGATCACTTCACGCTTAATCAAATATACGGCACCTGTCAGTTCTACCGGGAACAAACCCGCTTTGAATTCAGGTATATGTTTTCCGCCGATCATGGCATTATGAGCCTTCAACTTTGGATGATTCCGTATAAGCATGGCGCATACATCCTTGTCATTATCCATTAACTGCTGCAGGCTATGCTCAGGAACGAGGATATCCGTATCAATCGAGAACAGATAATCACAGTCCGATTTTAGAAACTCATCCAGGAGCATATTCCTCAACAACGCCAGGTTGTGATAGGAATATTGTCCACGTATATGACCATATGTTCTCCCCAGATTATGAGTAAGATAAGGAATCTGATGACAATCAAGGATATGCTCCGTCTGATCTTCACTATCATTCAGGATGTACATATAATGCTTCTGCACTGCTTGTTGCTCAAGTGATTGCAAGTGCCGTTCCATAATCCAAGCCCGGTTTCGCACAGGGCTACCTATAAATACGTTTTTCACAGTCCATCCCCTCTCCCTTTTTACATAGTCTAGACTGTTCCTCAATAACCTTCGCACGTGGAACAAAAAAGGAGTGATTCCTCAAAAGAAGAGAGAGAACGAAACATTTTTCCTATTCTAGTACAGAAGGAGTTGATGAATATGTATACCAAAGAAACCATTATTCACACATCGGAAGAAGGTGACCTGCATGCTGGGGAGTGTAGAATTAATCCACAACTGGTTCCAAATGGCCTCTGATGGAGAAGCCCATGCTTCTGTTCGATTTGGGGATGCTTCCAACACCATTCTGGCCCACGATACCGTTCTGACTATGGATTTCATCAAGTCTCATTACGGCTGGTTGAACGATCCTACCTATTGCGGGATAACCTTACCCAATGCAAGTGCGAGAGAAATTATTGTACACTGCCTGCGAAAAGCGGATTACGTCGGACATCTGACCCAGACAGATCACTGGTATTTCAAACCGTTATTCGATATGTGCCTTGCATATTACAAAGTTGAACCCAAGGAGACCTTCTATGCTTTTGAGAATAATTACATCGCCCGATTCAAGTTATTCTATGAAACTTTCAAGACCATGCCTATTCTGATCTGCGGAGCCAAGGCCGAGCAATATCGAGAAGTTCTGGAGCGGAGATACGGGTGGACAAGCATCGTGGGAACGGTGGACTGCCCCTCGTGGTCTCATGTGAGCACAGCATCCAAACAAATGGAACATATCTACCAACAGACACCGTGGAAGCTTACTCTGGTGTGTGCAGGTGCACCCGGTAAGGTACTGGTTATTAAGGCCAAAGAACTGCAGACCGTAGGTGTTGACTTTGGTTCCGGAGCAGATGTTGCCATTCAAGCCGACAGTGAAAATCTGAACGCATGGGATTACAACGGATTTCCTGATTATTGGGAAGGCAGACCCAAAAAATGACCCTCTCCGGGTCTTTTTTACTGGATAAAACTGTTATTCTAATCGAATTTTATCTCCTTAGTGGCTGTTGATAATTTAAACTATCTGCCTTATTATTGTTAAGATAACTCCTAATCTAACCTGGTTTAAACTTGCATGAAGAGGAGCTCTGCTAAGATATTCAAACCGTTGGAGGGAAATGTAATGGCGTACTCGCAGTCAAAGACCGAAATAGTAGCAACTCATCTAAGAACAAGATTTATGGAAGGTAACGTGGAGGGACATGAGATCGTAGTTGCCTTGATCAGTATGGTCAAAGCTGAGAAGATTAATCTAGATGAGGTTGCCCCTATTCTCTCAACAGTCTTTTTTGAACAACCGCAAGGTATTCTGTTGGCACTCGAAAAAGCTAGCACTCTGATTGATGATGAATTAATTGATTCCATTATCCACGAAGTAAACGAAAAAGCTTAATCTTACATACAAGGAGAGAGCTTATCATCAGATTTTAATTTACATCAACCAAATATTCTCTCCACACTTTTAGATTGAATAGATTCATCACTGAGAAATTGGACTTTCTCGTTATTTTCCGTCCTCCTCCGCTTATTCTAGTAGTATTACGAAGGAGGGGACACCAATCGAGACAGTGAATAAAGCCATTTTATTTTTAGTAGTTATTGAAACCATGCTTGAAGCGCTCCACCATGCGGAAGTAGATCAGACAGAACTTGTGGATTCGCTTGTTATGTTGGGCCTTGATCCCATTGAGATGTTGTACGAGACAAATACGATTAGATCTTTCCAAAAGATATGCAGGGCTTTTGCAGAACTCCATCTTTCAGATGAGGCCCTGGACACTTTCTCAAAAGAGTAGTTAAAAAAGCAGAACCCCACATCACATTCGACGTGGGGTTCTGCTTTTTTATATTTAAGAAGTTTGAACCCGTTTTGAACCGGATCAGCTTAACCTTCCCCATCCTGCCTCGTATAGGTCATCTAGGGACCATGGACATCTCCATCGCCCCTGTTGACTCTGACTTAATAAACGAAAGGATGGTTGTATGAGCTCACCCACAACACCCCATGTGATCGAAAAAAATCAACTCGCGGTTATTGGAGTCATCGATGAATCCTCGATTCAGACCCAATATGAACTTGAGTATCCTGATCATATCGTGATTATACAACATTTTTATTTTTTGAAAGATCCGGCACACTTTAACTCCTGGTTAACCAGCAGGCATCCTTAGCTCCTAATCAATATGCACTGCTCTCGCGGTTAGGACTTTTTACGTCTGCGCTCATCAATTAAAACCTTCAGTAACAACAATTCTCCATAGGTTAACTTCTTCTTGCGTACCTTCTCTACCCATGCCCAATCTTCAATCACCTTGTCGTTGTAGGCATCTCCAATGAACTGATCAAGTTCATTCCAAGCCCATTGTGCATAATCCAGAACCGTATTCATATCATCATCCTCCGTGACTGCTACTTCTTGTAGTGGGTTTAATTTTATATGTACTGCTTGCTTAAATCTTTCATATTCACCTGGTTGTTTAATCCATGGCAGTGGGCATTCCTTCCATCCAACCACTTCTTTGTGTGTGAAGAAGACGGGTGGAAAGCCCCGTTCCCTGATTAGGTATACCGCGAGGTCTACAACGTTATTGAATGTATCTTCATGGATACTGCCATCTTTTTCAATGCACATCTCAATGCCCACTGTACTATTGTTCGGATATGTCCCAAGTTTGGCCAGAGCTTCCTTCGTGTATGTTGCACTCCCGCAGTGATAAGCTAATTCATCATCCGGGAGACTGTTATATATCGAAGTTCGATCTACCGAGAAATGTGCACTTGCATAACGACCATTCACTGCTTTATTGGAATCTTGCTGTGCCAGACTTGCAAAGTACTTGCTAATGTTCTTGGCGGGTGCCCCAGGAGAAGCCGTATAATGCATCACAATCCCACGTTTTGCTTTTAATTTCAGTCCAGCTCGGCTGTATTTATTCACAGGTATGTAATCCTTGATGATCTGTAACATTACATCTTCCCCTCGTCTTCAACTTGATCTTCATTGCCTCGAAGCTTAAAGAGAGCTGAAGTGATAAACTTCGGTACAGGCAGGCCCAGTTTCCCCAGGTTCTCCAATATACTGATTCCTTCCGTACCGATAATGAACATTAACATTGCATCTCGCATAAAATCATTTGAATTGCCTGCAACCATATCCAGTTGATGTGCAATAATGACAAAAACAAATGTCAATGACTTACGAGCAAGCCCCCACCATCCAACCCTGCTGGATAATTCCTTCCTATACCATGCAGACAGCACCCCTGTGATGTAATCCAGCCCCACAAAGATGGTCACGGCAATAAACAGGTGATCAATTCCTCCTACCAAATACACGACTGCCGATAGCAGCCAGCCAAACAAAACCATAAAAACGGTGTCTCTGTGCATTAACGTTCCCCCTTCAATAACCTATTTCATGTCTAGGTTAGGCGGATCACAGACATAAGTCTCATGTAATACGGAAACCTCCGAAAAAACACTCACCCTTCGCTATACAAACAGCAAAAATCCCTCACGCTTGGATGCGGGAGGGATCATGACGAAATGATTCAGCTATACGTTGATGGATCTGGTGTAACCGGTACACCTGTAGTATTCGTTGGTGTTGTATTCCGTTGGAACATGCCTTGAATTCGGTCCAGAACATAAGGGGTGGAGTCAATGAGTTTCTCAAACAGATGTGTGGAGTTATCAAGTGGTACAATGTGTACCCCCTGTTTACCTACCACCAGGAACGCAATAGGACGTATGGATACACCGCCGCCACTACCGCCACCAAACGGAGAAGCAACTTTAGCTGAACTCGCATGTTCTGCAGAGGTACCCGTAGCACCACTTTTGCCACTACTTTCTCCATTAACGTGAAAATCACTACCACCGGCAGCAAATCCGAATCCCACCTTACTGATTGGCAGAATCACGGTACCATCTGGTGTCTCAACTGCATCGCCAACAATTGTATTGACATCCACCATGGCCTTTATATTTTCCATTGCGGTTTCCATTAAGCCTTGAATTGGATGATCTGACATTTAAATTCCCTCCAGTTTCAATGTAAGCTAGGTTTGATCTAACCATATCATCCCCAAACTTGAAGGGACTTATGTAATAAGCATTTTAAATACACTCACCAAACCCCAACCTTACATTCCCAAAAACAGACCGACTATGATGGGTTTTTATACTGTTGTCCCACTAAGCTTATTCTTTTGTTTCTCCTTATGCCTGCGGCGCTGTTCCTGAAGAAGCTTGAACCACATCCGCCATCCGCCTTCAACTTGAAGCACACGGGTGAGTAGTGTAACTCCAGCGATCAGAACGGCTGTAATCCGAATTTTCGCTCTGAAATCAAGTTCCGTTCTAAATTCCATTTCATCGGACCATACCGGCATAACCTGAAGCACGGGTGTTTCATCAAAGCGGATCTGATAGGTGAGAAAACCAATAATAATGGACTTGATGCTCCACACCCAGCCCGTCAGCACCGCTGTATATGCTGCATCACCAACGCCGATGTGGGTTGCCCAGGACAGTTGGGTCATATGTACGCGTGTGAGTGTTTGCTTAAGCCACAGCTTGAGCGCGTCCGTTGCCCTAAGCATAATTTTCACATCTTTAGTCCACTTCTTGACTTTACGTTTGTTGACCCGCTCACTTCCCTGGGCTTCGCCTCTCGAATGATTCATGGATTGTTCGGTCTTGACCAGAAAACCTTCCTTCATATTGCGGAAAACAATACTCGGGATCTCATAGTTAATCCGCACAATTCCATAGAGAAAACGAACATTAATATTGGCGTAATCATCACTTTTATGTTTACTGAATGTAAAATGTACATGAACATTTGAGATGAGGACTGCGGCAATCAGCAATGCGAACAACAAACCGATTCCTCCAAGCCAAATCCACACAGGCCTTACCTCCAAGCCCTCAATTCTTTTCTCGTCTAGTATGACACTCTGAATAGGAAAAAATTCACGTCTGACCTAAAAATCCCATTTCATATTTATTTAGAAACTATTCTATCCACCATTTTTCTAAAACAATGCACAAAAAAACCGACTCCACTGATGGGTGTCGGTTAGTATGAGCTTGCAAATTAGAGTGAAGAATCCGTACTATCATCTTCGCTGTCGATATGACTTAGATCATCCGCCGGATCAGCACTTTCCGGTTCCAGTTGTTGCAGATCCAGTTTGTTGAATAACAGTTGTGTCTCTTCCTCCAGGTTTTCCGAATCTTCGAACAAGCCTGGTTCCGGAAGGTCTTTAATTGAAGCCAGTCCGAAATAATCCAGAAATGACTTGGTCGTTCCGTACAGAATTGGTCGTCCGATCGCCTCGGCTCGTCCCACTTCAATAATCAAATCCTTATTCACAAGCGTATGAATGGCCCGCTCCGATTTTACACCGCGGATTTCCTCAATCTCTACCCGTGTAATCGGCTGACGATACGCCACAATGGCCAGCGTCTCCAGAGCCGCCTGGGATAAGGACGTGCGTGCGGGAGAGTATGCCAGTTTCTCGAAATATACAGCGTGGTCAGGCAAGGTTCCCAACTGAACTACACCAGCGATCTTGAGAATCTGTACACCTCGTCCCTGCTGTGAGAATTCATGAATCATCTCCTCAATCGCGTCCGTTACAAGCTCCACTCGCTGGTCGACGATCTCGGCGATTTGTTTGATACTCAGACCTTCTTCTCCGGACAAAAACAGCAGGCCTTCAATAATCGATTTCAATTTCGGAAAATCCATGATTCTTTGTTTCCCCTCTCCACTCCATAACGATATCCTCAAACATCCGTTCCTGATAACAGACAATCTGCTTCATCTTCATCAGTTCCAGCACCGCCAGAAAAGTGACAACAATCTCATGGCGATAGATATGCTCGTCCATCAACTTGGAGAATAACAGTCTGCCTCCCGGCCCCATACTTTCCAAAGCGCCGATGACATCCCGTATCCGGTCCTTAACCGAAATCTCATCCCGTTTGATTCGGGTTACAGTTGTGCGCTTCTCAGCCTTACGTAGCGCCTTCTGAAAGGCTGCAATCAGGTCAGAGGTGTGTAAACCCTCAACCGGGTTCGATTGGGCTTCTACGGGCATATAGGGGCGCAGATCCTCGGGCTCTTTGGAAAATATAAGGCTACGTTCCCACTCCCGTTCATGAAGATGACGCGCAATTCCCTTGTACTTGCGATATTCTATCAGACGTGCAATCAGCTCTGCACGTGGATCATAATCTTCTTCTTCCATAAAATCATAATCCTCGAAGTCCTCAATGACCGGTGGTTTGGGCAATAAAAGTTTGCTCTTGATCGACAGCAATGTTGCTGCCATGACCAGAAATTCACTCGTAATATCCAGTTCCAGTTCCTGCATCGAATGCAGATACGCCATGTATTGATCGGTAATATCGCTGATGGGAATATCCTGGATATGAATTTCAGCCTTATCAATCAGATGAAGCAGCAGATCCAAAGGCCCTTCAAAAGTCTCCAGTTTGTATGTAACTACCGTCACTAGACGAATCCTCCCGCCAGAAAAATACAAAACCCTGCTAAGCCGTCCGAATCCGGTTTCCCGTGTTCGTCTGCGCAAAGCAGGGCACTACTATTAAATAAGCACTATTTTAGCTGTTTCGTCAAGTTTGCCATCTCAATTGCCGCCGTAGCTGCATCCCAACCTTTGTTACCCGCTTTGGTTCCGGCACGTTCAATCGCTTGTTCAATATTTTCTGTCGTAACCAATCCAAAGATTGTAGGCACGCCAGTTTTCAGATTAATTGCTGCTACCCCTTTAGCCATCTCGTTGCACACATAATCGTAATGCGTAGTGGATCCACGAATTACAGTTCCCAGGGTAATCACCGCATCATACTTGCCGCTCTCCGCCATTTTCTGCGCAATCAGAGGGATTTCGAACGCTCCTGGAACCCAGGCTACATCCACTTCATCATCCTGCACGCCGTGACGTTTGAATGCATCAAGCGCCGCGCTAAGTAATTTACTGGTGATGAATTCGTTGAAACGTCCAACGACAACTCCATAACGTGATCCTTCTGATACTAAATGTCCTTCAAAAAATTGTGGCATTCAAGTCATCTCCCTAACGGTATAATGTAATGTAAGTAACGGAAATCCTAATTAATCTCTTCCATAAATTACATGGTGAACGTTATTCATCTAAAATATATTTACTGTTCGTTTTGTTCGATATCATCAAACTTGAGCATATGCCCCAGCTTTGCTTGCTTTGTATGAAGATAAACCGTATTGTCCTCGTTCTCTTCCATCTGGATCGCAACACGCTCTACAACTTCAAGTCCGTATCCTTCAAGGCCTTTAATTTTACGAGGATTGTTAGTTAACAGTCTGATCTGACGAACCCCAAGGTCTTTCAGAATTTGAGCGCCAATCCCGTAATCACGCAAGTCGGCAGCAAATCCCAGCTTCAGGTTTGCATCCACCGTATCCAGACCTTCCTCTTGCAGCTTATAGGCTTTGAGTTTGTTGATTAGCCCAATGCCCCGGCCTTCCTGTCTCATATAGAGCAGTACGCCGTTGCCTTCCTCGTTAATCTGTTTGAGTGCCGCATCAAACTGAGGACCACAGTCACAACGATGGGAATGGAATACATCACCAGTCAAACATTCAGAGTGCACACGTACAAGTACGGGTTTGGAACCATCTATTTCACCTTTGACCAAAGCCACATGCTCCTTGTTGTCCACAGCGTTTGTATAAGCCACCGCTTGAAACTCGCCAAAGTCCGTTGGCATACGTACAGCCACTTCACGTTGGACCAGCTGCTCTTTTTCGTTACGGTAACGAATCATGTCCTGAATACTGATCAGCTTCAGATCATGTTTGCGGGCAATCTCCTGCAGATCCGGAAGTCTGGCCATTGTGCCATCTTCCTTAATCACTTCACAGATCACGCCTGCGGGATATGAACCACACATAATGGCCAAATCTACCGCCGCTTCTGTATGCCCAGCACGACGAAGTACACCGCCATCTTTTGCAATCAGCGGGAACATGTGACCAGGCTTACGGAAGTCCCCAGCTTTCGCTTCAGGATCAATCAGACCTTTCACGGTAATAGAGCGTTCATGTGCCGAGATACCTGTTGTCGTATCTTTGTGGTCCACAGAGACGGTGAAGGCTGTTCCATGGAAATCCGTATTTTGTTGAACCATCGGTTTCAGATTCAGTTCGTCCGCACGTTGTTGTGTAATCGGAACACAGACCAGACCTCTACCTTCAGTAATCATGAAATTAATGACTTCAGGTGTCGCCTTTTCGGCCAAAGCGATAAAATCGCCTTCATTCTCCCGATCTTCATCATCCACAACAATGACGGGTTTACCACGCATGAGATCATATATAGCTTCTTCTATCGTATCCAAAATGGATTGTTCTGACATGGGTCCACCTCCAGTTTATTTCTGTTTCTATTTATGCAAATCCGTGATTGGAGAGAAAATCTTCACTGATACTGCGCGGCTTGCCAGCACCCGTCTCTCGATGTCCTCTCCCATACTGGAGCAGATGATCCACATATTTGCCCAAAATATCGCATTCGATATTAATGGTATCCCCTGTCTTTTTCACATTTAGTACAGTTTCACCAATGGTATGCGGGATTATGGAAACCGTGAATGCGGTATCCGATGTATGGACAACGGTCAAGCTAATGCCATCCAGTGTAACCGATCCTTTGGGAATCAGATATTTGAACAACTGGTGATCATCAGGTTTGATCTCAAACACAATCGCATTCTGATCACGTGTTATACTGCCAATCACTCCGGTACCATCGACATGGCCCTGAACGATATGTCCGCCAAAACGCCCGCCGGATTGCATGGCCCGCTCCAGATTAACTTTACTGCCAGATTGCAGCTGACTGAGATTGGTATGGCGATAGGTTTCAGGCATTACATCGGCGGTAAAACCTCCACCTTCGAGCGTTGTCGCAGTTAAGCACACGCCGTTCACTGCTACACTATCACCAATCTTCAGATCGTCCATGATGGCGGAAGCTCCGATATTCAGGACCATCGCTTCGCCTTTCCGACCAATACGCCGGATCTGACCGACTTCTTCCACCAAACCGGTAAACATGCTGCCGCCTCCCTTGTTCAATTTATAAAGAGTCTAACTTGTTTCTTTAAAATTCATTTATTTATTCAGGCCACACCGGAATACCGCCAATGCTGATATTATCTCCAACTTTTTCGATCTCCAACTGATTCAATTGAATCGCCTGATTCATACGTTCCACACCTTCGAAGCGGAAGCTTCCAGGTGTATCATAACCGCCTACAATCTTCGGAGCGATAAACATGAGCAGTCGATCGACCAACCGTGCCTCCAGCATGGCTCCATTCAGAGTGCCCCCACCTTCAAGCAAAATCGAACCAATCTCACGCTCACCCAACTTGCTAAGTCCGCTTAACAGATCCACACGTGGTCCAGGACCACAGCGTATAATCTCAACACCGTAAGCTTCCAAACGTTCAGCAGCTTCAGGACTGGCTTCGTCTGTGGTGAGAACCCATGTTGGAGCAAGACCATCCTTAACCATTTTGGCACCTACGGGAAGACGCAACTTGGAATCCACCACAATGCGCACCGGACTAATGCCTTCCACTTGTAAACGGGTTGTAAGTTCCGGATTATCGGCAATCACTGTGTCGACGCCAACCATAATTCCCTGGTGACGATGACGAAGGGCATGCACAATCTCACGAGCGGGCTCGTTGGAGATCCACTTGCTGTCTCCGCTGCGAGTAGCAATTTTGCCATCCAAAGTAGTAGCCGTTTTCAGTGTCACAAAAGGTAGACCCGTTGTTATAAATTTAATGAATTTTTCATTCATGCGTCTTCCACGCTCACGCAGTACGCCAACTTCAACTTCAATGCCTTGTTGACGAAGCATGCTGATGCCTCTGCCGGATACTTGCGGATTTGGATCTTCACAACATACGACAACACGTTTTACCTTTTCATGAATCAGGCGTTCACTACAAGGTGGCGTCTTGCCATAATGACTACAGGGCTCAAGTGTAACGTATACCGTACTTCCTTCTGCATCGCTGCCTGCCATGTTAAGGGCATGCACCTCCGCATGACCGGTTCCACGTTTCAGATGGCTCCCCAGACCTACAATACGACCTTCTTTCACAACTACACATCCAACGACCGGATTAATCCCCGTCTGTCCTTGTGCTCGTTCCGCCATATCCAATGCCAGTGCCATATAAAATTCATCATTGATCATTTCCAAATCCGTTCACCCCGCGGTTTAAAGTCTTTTTTATTAAAAAATCCCCGTCGAACAATCAGTTCGATGGGGATGATGAGAGACAAATGTCACCAGCAGGAGTGAAATGGATACAGCACGCCAACACTTTGCCCAAAACTTCATTTCGGGCAAGTGAAAATAGACACATACCTTAATGAACATCAATTACAGGTAAAGAGCTTTTATAGTGTGGCATATGTATGGAACTGTCCGGCGTAACCGGATCTTCCCTGCACAGTGCAAGACATTACCAATCTAGACTGTACAGCAATACTCCTGCTGAATGCAAACCTGTTAGGTCTGCACCTCTCCTTCTCCCATCCAGACTATACTGTCGGTTCTGGAATTACACCAGATCAGCCATCTGCCACAGGCAGACAGGTCACGGACTTTGCATCAAGTGCTGGACATGTGTCCTTACACTTCCTGCATCACCGCCGGTAGGGAATTGCACCCTGCCCTGAAGGATTGCTTTCGTTATTACTTGGATGTTAGCACTTTAATGCCAAAAAATCAATTGTTTTTTGTTCCTTTTTGTCACATACTAACTTTTAATAAGCTAAGAAACAACAAAAAACCGCTTCCTCTCAAGGAGGTACGGTTTTTGTTTGGAGGCACATTTCACATCCATCGCAGCATTCTACATATCAGGAAAACACCAGCTCGCCATATGCTTTAATTCTTTGGCATTATGGAATGGAGTGCGATCAGGTTCTTGCAGGGGCGAAGTCGGAAGCGGGAACTCTCTTGCCACCCTTCTGACCCAACTTGTGGAATCAATCGCAATAGCCGAGCATTTCCAGCGTCCATTCGCTCTCGGTCGAAACGTTCCATGCAAATCTGCTTTTCCCGGCATCTCTGGAAAGACACCATCCAAATATTCAACGATGACACGCTTGTCTCTGACTTCATGACAGTATACTGTCACCCATACACCTTCCCGGACCCGAACAGCATACACATCTCCAGACTGTACCTCCCCGGTACCTGCATCAGGAGATGCCTTTGGTACTTTTCCGCGAACACTTCTCTTCTTCTCCAATGCTCCTAAGATCGTGTCCTTTACAGCTGGACTCTCATCAGGCTTATCCGCAAGAGATATATTATTCAGATCAAAATCATGAAATATCTTGTTCAGGTTGTTCTCATTGATTCCGACAGATGAGTCCCACCACGCCAGAGGGGCCTGCACTTCAACCCGCACATTGGGGCGTGCGTCACGCTGTATGTAAGAGGTGAATTTCGTAATCATTCCAGGATGTTCAGGCGTATCCAATATGCCAATCAGAGCTAACGTCTCAAGCAAATCACGGTAGGCATATTCCTTCTGTGTAGGCAAAAGACGTTCCTTCTTGAGCGCTACTGCTGCCTTGCTGTAACGTGTTCTGGGAGGTAATTCGCGCAGCACCGTTAACACCGCACGGAATGTCCAGCGGTCGTACTCATTGGGTATTGGAAGCTCCTTCGCGGCAGCCAGCTCTCGAAGTGCCAACACATATCCAAAAGGATCACCGTCCAACGGGGTTCCATTGGTCATCCGCCAATACCATTGCAGCGTTGTGTCGGTTGCTTGATCTACACTTAATCCGCAGATCTTACAAGTGTTTGAAGATGGATATGGCGTATGTTCATGACTTGGCATACTGCTCGCAATAAGCTTGCCCGTAAGCAACGAGCGCCAGATCATGGGTGCTGACCACAAAGAGGATACAAAGGCCTGCGCTGCATCATTGATCGTCCAGTGATTCGCAACTTTTTTCAGCTCAGTAATCGTTTCATCATGTTGCGGACGTACAAATCGATTCGGTTCATGCCCGGCTGCCTCAATCGCTTCTCGATCCTTTACCGATAGACTATCCGGAACAACATGGCGCGATGCCTGAAGTTCTTCATCCCACAACGTGCGCTCACTATAAATTTGTTTTAACAAGCTTAGCTGAGTAACCATATCCAAGGTTTTATTCATCCTTTCTAATCATCGATTTCAAGTATGTAAAAAATAAAAAAAGTGCTTCTATAAAAGAAGCACTTCATGTTTGGATCCAGTTAAGGTGAAGGTATTAAGCTTCTACAACTTCAACAGTTTCCATTTTGTCTTTACCTTCTAAAGCGTCCACAAACTCCATACCTTTAGTTACTTTACCGAATACAGTATGTTGTCCATCCAAATGTGGTTGCGGTTGGTAGCAGATGTAGAACTGGCTTCCACCTGTGTTACGGCCAGCATGTGCCATAGCAAGTGTTCCGCGCTCATGTTTATTCGGGTTAATTTCACAGTTGATTGTGTAACCTGGGCCACCTGCACCGCTACCGTTAGGGCATCCGCCTTGAGCTACAAAGCCCGGGATAACGCGGTGGAATGTAAGACCATTGTAGAAACCGGAGTTAGCCAGTTTCTCAAAGTTTGCTACAGTGTTTGGAGCTTCTTGATCGAACAGATCGATCAGAACTTCTCCGCCGTTTGCCAATTTAATTTTCGCTTGTTTCGCCATATGTAAATGACTCCTTTCGTATTGACCATCGTTAATGGTGCCAGAACGCATGACCCTGGGCCAAGCATTACAGCACTTTTCTTAGTGTACACCGAAAATGTCTGGATCGCAAAAAAAACGGCAACTTTTTTCGTGATTTAGCTCAAATACGCAAAAAGCAGACGAAAAAGGAAGTTCCCTTTTCATCTGCTTCAACTGCAAAATCCCTATATCTTGAATAATGCAGAAACGCCTTTTGACGAATTAGCGAGTAACTGGCTGTTTGCCAATGCGCGCTGGTACCAGGTCATTCTGAATGATATCTTGATACGTCTCACGGCGTACTACGACATCTCCTTGACCGTCTTTGACAAACACAACAGCCGGACGACGAATACGGTTGTAGTTGCTCGCCATGGAGTAGTTATATGCACCTGTACAAGCTACAGCGAGCAGATCGCCGCTCTCCACTTTTGGCAGGTCCAGATCCCAGATCAACATATCGCCACTCTCGCAGCATTTACCCGCAACAGATACCGTTTCCTGAGCAGCCTCATTCGCACGGTTGGCAAGCACAGCTTCGTACTTGGATTCATACAAAGCAGGACGTGGGTTATCGGTCATACCACCATCAACGGCAACGTATTTACGCACGCCTGGGATGTCTTTGCTTGTTCCAACAGTATACAGCGTTGTTCCCGCTTCACCCACGATACTGCGGCCTGGCTCAACCCAGATCTCAGGTACGGCATAGCCGATTTGAGCAAAATGATTTTTAACTGCGTCTGTAATAGCCTTCACGTATTGCGCAACTTCAAGCGGTGTATCTCCATCGATATAACGGATTCCGAATCCACCACCAAGGTTAACCACTTTGAAAGCAACATTAAGACGCTCATATACACTTGCTGCAAATTCAGCAACACGTTGAACAGCCATCTGGAAGCCTTCAACTTCGAAGATCTGGGAACCGATGTGGGAATGCACACCGAGCAATACCAGGTTAGACTGCTTGGAAGCCAAGTCAATCGCTTCAAATGCTGTACCATTTCCGATATCGAATCCAAATTTGGAATCCGTTTGACCTGTGGAAATATATTCATGCGTATGGGCCTCAACACCAGGCGTCACACGAAGCAAAATGTTTACTTTACGATTTTTGTCCGCTGCTACAGCCTGCAACAGATGCAGTTCATTGAAGTTATCAACAACAAAGCATCCGATCTCCGCATCAAGAGCCATTTCGATCTCTTCCAGCGTTTTGTTGTTACCGTGGAAATGAATGCGCTCAGCCGGGAATCCTGCTTGCAGTGCAGTAAACAGTTCACCGTCAGATACAACATCCAGGGAAAGTCCTTCTTCAGCTGCAAGGGCACACATCGCCATTACACAGAATGCTTTACTTGCGTATGCAACTTGGAAGCCCAATCCGGAAGCACGGAATGCTTCCATGTACTCTCTGCAACGCTCGCGAACCAATTGCTCGTCCACAACGTACAGGGGAGTTCCAAATTGTTCTTTCAGATCTGTTGCATCAACTCCGCCAATCTCCAGATGCCCTTGCGCGTTTATTTTACTTGTACCATGTAAATACATAATCTGCATTCCTCACTTTTTTATATACTGGAACAGTTGCTATTCCAATGATTTTACACCAGTATATCAAATTAGGCAGCGAGATGAATGGATTTTTCGGAAGATCATTTGTGTTTTTTACTTTTTCGCAGTTCACCGTCTGGATCATCAGACATTTTGGTGTTGTCACGGGTTTTGTTGAATGATGGACGTTTTTTATTTTCTAGCAACGGAAGCCGGAATAAAAAGTTGCCCAGGGCCTTTGCATTAAACGGTATAAAAGGCCAGAGATACGAAGAATTGTACGACCGGTGAATGGTGAGCGCCAATATGAGCAATGTACTGCCCACCACCAATCCCGGAACCTTGAATATTGCAACAGCGACTAACAGAACCAACCTGACTAGCCTGTTGGCAAGTCCAAGCTCGTAACTCGGCGTGGCAAACATTCCGATGGCTGCGATCGCCATATAGAGTACAACCTCATTGACAAAATATCCTGTTTTGACGGCGATATCCCCAAC
Organism: Paenibacillus sp. FSL k6-2145; assembly: GCF_037976585.1. Taxonomy (NCBI): domain Bacteria; kingdom Bacillati; phylum Bacillota; class Bacilli; order Caryophanales; family Paenibacillaceae; genus Paenibacillus; species Paenibacillus sp. FSL k6-2145. The sequence goes on from NZ_CP150267.1 coordinate 6,699,901, forward strand.
TAAAATCGCCGCGATCAAACCCATGGCCGATGCCAGAGGTGTAGGCGTATGAACCGCTGCCATCCGTAATAAATCGACGCCCAGTTCGATCAGTAGAAACTGTAGAATTAACGGAAGCTTTACATTTTCCTGCGGACCAATGAAGTCGAGTCCCATCGGTTTAATTGAAGGATCAATAACCATGAGAAGCCATAGTGGAAGCAAAAACAAGGATATGAGAATCCCTGCAAAACGCACCCATCGTAAATACGTCCCCATCAAGGCCGTCTGTCTATTCTCCTCCGCATGCTCACACAGGTCGAAGAAGGTCGTAGGCAGAATCATCACACTGGGGGAAGTGTCTACGAAAATGACAACACGTCCTTCCAGCAAATGGGAAGCTGTAACATCCGGTCGTTCGGAATACCGGACGAGTGGAAACGGATTCCAACCCTTGTTGATAATCGCTTCTTCCAGCTGTTTATCGGCGGAGGGAATACCATCAATATCAACTCGCTGAATTTTTTCACGAACGGAATCCACCTGCACTTTATCCACAATATCGTCAATGTACACCACGCAGACATCGGTTTGTGTTCTCCGCCCCACCTGCATGATCTCAAATTTCAGTCCTGGGTCGCGAATTCTACGGCGGACCAAGGTTACATTGGTCAGGAGTGTTTCGGTAAAGCCGTCTCTGGAACCCCGGACTACCCTTTCCAATGAAGGTTCTTCGGGTGAACGTACCGGATAACTCCGGGTATCCATAATTAAGACCGAGCGGTCCCCTTCAACGAACATTGCACTCATACCGGTAAGAACCTTGTTGATGACCGCACTCATCTTCTCGACTTTTTCCACCTGAATATGGGGAATGTAACATTCAAAATAAGATTTGAGTGCATGTCCGGACACGTCATCCGGCGTGAGATAGGTGAGTCTTTTCAACACTTCAAGCAAAATCTCATCCTTGGCGAAGCCGGTGATCATCAGCAATCCAACGTGCTTGCCACCCAGGACCATTTCCCTCATATTCACGTCGAACGATTCTCCAAGCCCCAGGACCTGTTGCAGTGTATATCTATTCTCACTCATGCGTGGGGAGATATCATCGTTTTCCTGCCAATATTGCACGGATTCCTCAATGCTGTCGGACATCTCATTTTGTTTTTTCTTACTGTACGCTTTCTCCTCTTCTTCCTTCTGAATCTCATAAGCAGACTTGTGTAACATCTCTTCCGTTATACCTTCACTATTTTCCTGGCCTGTGTGCTCTGTTTGTTCATCCATCTTCCATCCTCCTATGGCCACGAGTTACCGCTGATATATGAAAAAATCAAACAGGGAACCTGTCATTTTGCCCAAAATCATGGCGAGCAGTAATCCAAACAAATAAGGTTTCATGCCCAATCGTTTGGCTAGTACGGGCAGTACATTAAGCACCTCAGTGAGCGCTGCGGCCAGCAGACCGATGAACACCCCACAGAACAAACCAACGATTGGACTGAGCAGCAGCACCCCATGCATTTTCCAGTGCCAGAAATCCGCCACCGTCCCGAGCAGTGAACCACCGATCAGCGCCCCTTCGTACCAGTGAGTCTTGTCATACGATTGCGTAAGTTGGGCCAACCTGGGAATCATATCGAGCACCAGAATGAGCGCAATTACGCCGCTCCCTACGGCAATTCCCCCTGCAATACCCAATACAATGCTGATTGCTCCATTAAGAACGCTCATCCGCATTCATCTCCCTGCGTTCCTGCTCGTGCATCCGTTCGCTTTCTTCAATCACCACATATTTATCTACATTTTGCTGGTATAGGAACATCTCCACTTCCAGCGGGGTAGGTTCCTCATTCCACTTTTTCTTGAACAAATGATTAAAAAATACTGCCATTCCAAATCCAATGCCAATGGAATACGCCACTTGGAACAGATAGGGATGTTCGTCCCGATGCCCAGTGAGCATCTCCACAATTCGAATCTGTACTTCCTGCATGTTCACATCGGCATGAAAATTCATGATCGTTAAGGCTGATCCAAAGAACAGCAGTAGCCAAACCAGAATGAACAGGGACTTGGAAGGTTGACCATTTCCCGCGATAACTTCAACCAACGTATGACCTGATCCCATCAGTTCCACACTTACCTCCGGCAAGACGTGCCGAATTCGGGGAATAATCTGCAATATATCAATGAGGATCAGATTGCCATCCTCCGGTCCAGGGCGCAGCAGTTCAAGCTCCAGTAGCCTGCCCTCCTGGTCTTCAGAAGAGGTCAGTACATGTGCAATGTCTCCAAGCTTGACTGCTCTGCCCCTCTGGATGCGAATACGGCTGCGCAGACGAATATAGACCATTGGAGTGGGTGTCTGGGACATCCATAGCACTCCTTTACTGCGTAATTTAGGTTAGTATTTGAAGAATGTGCAAATTTATTACAAACGGGTTGGAAAAAAGGTGGAAGGGTGAGTTGACGCTGCGGGATGGATCGGTTATTGGTCGCTGTTGCTCGGGGGAGGATACACGCAGACACTCCGACGGCAGACCAACCTTCTGATCGCTGTTGTCTCCAAATTCTTTTGATTGATTTCTAAGTGTTAGAAATTTGGAGACAAAGGCGAACGCTTCGCTTCTTCAGGTCTAATCTGCCGCCTGCGTTGCTTATGTATCATTAGGCAAGCCCTCACGCTTCGCTCCTTTTGACCGATTCCAACCCTCCGCTACCCATCGTCCTCCCATTTCCAAACGTTTGAAATAAATATGCTGGGGAGGAGGCAGGAAGGGAATTAAAAGATGAGCTTTTTGGGGTTATTTTGCTCAAAATTCTATGACGTTGGAGTTTGTCTTCTGCATGCGTCTTAGAATACAACTGTGTAGAAATTTGGAAACAAATGTGCACGCTTCGCTTCTTCAGGTCTAATCTGCCGCCTGCGTTGCTTATGTATCCTTAGATGAACCCTCACGCTTCGCTCCTTTTGACCGATTCCATCCCTCCGCTACCCATCGTCCCCCCGTTTCCAAACGTTTGAAATAAATATGCTGGGGGAGTAGGCAGGAAGGGAATTGAAAGATGAGCTTTTTGGGGTTATTTTGCTCAAAATTCTATGACTCTTGAAGTTGTCTTCTGGAACCGTCTTAGACTACAGCCTTTTATACGCTCTCCTTGTGATCGGTTTGAGGCGTAACTAAGTGTGAAACATTATTTTACATATCAAAAAAGTCGCCATATGGGCGACTCTTGGTACTGGTAAATAGGTTCACGGATCATGAACAATAACTCAACAATTATGTTCTTTTTCTCTTTTGTTCAATTCCCTTCTAAATCGTAAAGGGGTTGAATTCATTGTTTTGCGGAATTGGTTAATGTAATAACTTGTGCTGTTAAAACCGACCTCATAGGCAATTTCGGTGATGCTACGCTCGGAGAGTTGCAATAGTTCAATGCTTCTTTGGATGCGGTACTCAATCACATATTGCATGGGTGTAGTTTTCAGAATTTGCTTGAAATAACGGCATGTCTCCGATCGACTTAACTGTCCGGCCTTAGCAATATATTCCAGCTTAATTGGATCGGTATAGTTGAGATTAATCCATTGCAACATGTCTTTCATTCGCTTGTTTCTGCTCATCTCTGATGGATCATGTTCCAGGGAATATCCGTTCATAATCAGCAGTTTCCACATATTCAGCACCGCAGAAGCAACATTCACTTCGTAAAAAGGAACTTGGTACACTAGCTCCTTTCTAATCCGTGCAATAGCATCCAGGATTTGTTCTCCCCAAGCGTTAGCTCTTTCGATATACAGAAAAGGCAAATTAGTTGCTGTTACATATGGATGTACGTACTTTATATACAAATCCGAAGGCATGATAACATGCGGGGACAAATTCAGACATAAATAAATGCAGTTCTCGCTCACACCATGATCTTCGGCCATATGCATTATTCCACTGTTGATAAAAATCCCGTCACCTTTGGACAAAATCACCTTTTGATCGTTGATATGGAACAACGCCGTACCCTGAAGAACGGTAACAAACTGCAATTCATCATGCCAGTGGAGAGGAATATGTCCGTGAACATTTTGAACAATGGTTGTCTCATAACAGGCTATAGATAATGTATCGGTACGGTGTTGCGTCATTTCTTTCAATTGTTGATCAATGATAAATTCGATTTTCCGCATGGCCCTCATCTCAATATAGTTATATTTTTAAGTGTAATATTGATATTAATGTACCCCATTTCTCCTTAATATAACACTATTCTTATATTTAAGGTGAGGCGAACAAGAATGACAACTTCTGCAAAATCCAAAATTTCAGGCATCGTACTCGTTCTGACCGGAGCCATCTGTTGGGGCATTGGGGGTACGGTATCTCAAAAACTGTTTCAACTGGATGGAATTGAGGTCAATTGGTATGTCACGGTACGATTGTTGATCGCTGGGTTACTATTACTGGTTATTCAATCGTTTACTAATGGACGATTTCAGATTTTTGATGTGTGGAGAAATAAAAAAACTGCTGGACAGCTGATCATCTTTGGATTGGTCGGCATGCTTACCGTCCAGTATACGTACATGGCATCCATTAAACACGGTAATTCAGCGGTAGCTACACTCCTGCAGTACCTTTCCCCTGTCATGATCATGATTTACATCGCACTCCGTAAGCAGTCTGTCCTTACACGCAATGACCTTGCATGCGCCGTTCTGGCTCTCGGTGGGTGTTTTCTCCTACTGACGAACGGCTCACTCACGCAGTTATCTGTCTCCTGGCTCGCAGTGATGTGGGGCATATTATCCGGGGTTTCAGCTGCATTTTATACGCTGTATGCCGTGCAACTGATTAAAAAATTCGATTCACTTGTTGTGGTTGGCTGGGCTATGATCATCGCTGGTTTGGGAATGAGTTTTATTCACCCACCCTGGAAAATGAATTTTGCTAGCATCACGCTGGAAACCTACGGTTATTTGATATTTACGATCCTTTTTGGGACCATGATTGCTTTTTGGTTTTATATTGCGAGTCTCAAAAGTCTTACACCCAAGGAAACAAGCCTGCTCGGGAGCGCAGAGCCCCTTGCTGCTGTTGGAACAACTGTCATATGGCTCCATGAACCTTTTGGCTTCTATCAATGGATTGGTATGGCATGTATTCTTGGCATGATGCTGGTCATGCAGTCCAATCGTTCGGGATCTCCCCGTATTAACAACAAATAACCTTCTTCGCCATAATGCGCGATAGAAGGTTGTTAGTTGTCGTATATTGGTGCATAAGCGCCAATATTGTTGTTGCACTCCACAAAATCACTGTGCGATCTGGTCGCGGATGGATTGCAGTATTTTTTTCTCCAGACGCGATACCTGTACCTGAGATATTCCCAGCCTGCTGGCAACCTCGGACTGCGTCTGATCCCGGTAATACCGAAGATACACGATTAACCGCTCCCGCTCACTGAGACCACCGATGGCTTCGTTCAAGGCCAGTTTGTCAAACCAACGTTCCTGAGACTCGTCGGCAATCTGATCCATTAAGGTGATGGGATCACCGTCATTCTCGAATACCGTCTCATGAATGGAGGTGGGTGGTTTGTTCGCTTCCTGGGCAAATACGACTTCCTCCGGGGTTACCCCCAGCTCTGCGGCAACTTCCTTAATCGTTGGCAGACGATCCAGATGTTTAGACAGTTCGTCCCTTTTTTTACGGACTTTATTCGCCATCTCTTTTAGTGAACGACTGACCTTCAGGGTACCGTCATCCCGCAGGAATCGCTGGATTTCTCCGATGATCATCGGTACCGCGTAGGTTGAGAACTTCACGTCATAACTGAGATCGAATTTGTCCACTGACTTGAGCAGACCGATACAACCAATCTGGAACAGATCTTCCGGATCATATCCCCTGTTCATAAAACGCTGTACGACGGACCAGACGAGTCTGATGTTGCAGTTCACCAGCGTATCCCGTGAGACATGGTCACCCGACTGACTGAGCGCAATCAGCCGTTTGACCTCGGCATCGTCCAAATAGGTCTGTGAAGATGGTTTCACTTCAGCATCCATAAGAACACCAACCCCTAATTATACAATGCTTTCTTGGATTCAATCCTTTTTTTCATCTTGATGGAGGTGCCTCTGCCGGGCTCACTGCTGACTTCGAATTCATCCATAAAGTTTTCCATAATGGTGAAGCCCATGCCCGACCGCTCAAGTTCGGGTTTGGACGTATATAGCGGCTGCTTGGCGAGTTCAAGATCTTCGATTCCTTCACCGCGGTCTTCCACGATGATTGTGATCATGTCTTCCCGAATCTCGGCCTGGATAGACACAACACCTTCGGAGTTGTTGTTGTATCCGTGGATGATGCTGTTGGTCACGGCTTCCGAAATGACCGTCTTCAGGTCACTGAGCTCGTCCATCGTTGGATCAAGCTGGGAGATAAACGCAGCAACGGTTACCCGTGCAAACGACTCATTCTCTGACTTGGCCGCGAATTGCAGATTCATGAAATTTGTCCCTGTTCCTTCATTCATGAGACGACCTCCAGACCTGAGAGAGCAGTTCCCTCATTTTCGTATATCGGCATAATCTTGAACAGACCCGACATTTCCAGCAATCGGTACACTGGCGAATTGACGTCACAGACCACCATCTTGCCACCTTTATTCTTAATGAGCTTGTATCTTCCCAAAATGACACCCAGACCCGAACTGTCCATAAATTGCAGATCTTTCAGGCTGAGTACGAGATGCTCGCTTTGTCTCCGCTGGATGGCTTCATCCATCTGCATCCGTACCATGTCAGCTGTATGGTGATCCAGCTCCCCGGATAATCGTACAATCAGAATCCCGCGATGGTGTTCCATTTCCACATGCAAGTTCACGTTTGCTCACTCTCCTCCCTGTCTTAGAACAAGGATTTCTACGCTTCCGAAGGCTTTTCCTGCCCCCCGACAAAACTAGAAGAAAACCCCTATTTAACTACAAAATATGTTCGAAGGATGCGTGCAACTCGCAGAAATCGCCGTTTAGTCAAACAGGTTGGATGTTGTCCGCTTGAACAGCTTCCACCAGCCAGCCTTATTCACATCCTGCGGAGCCTGAATATCGAACTCCTTAATCACATCATTGCCCTGGTAAACCACAAGTTTACCTATACTTTGCCCAGCCTTGATCGGAGCTTTCAATTCTTTGGCAACCAACAATTCATGTCGGATGTCGTTGGATTTGGCTCCTTTGCGCATCAGTACACTATAATTTTGCGTGGCATTTAGAGGCAATTCGGCAACTTCACCTTTTTCGATCTTCAGACTGCCCAGCAGATCCCCTGCCTTGTAGAGCGCCTTCATCGTATATTGGCTAAACGCATAGTCAAACATCGAAGATACCTCACTGTTCCGTGTTTTGGTATTTGGTTCACCAAGTACCACGGAAACGACACGCAATCCATCTTTGGACGCCGTTGCAGACAAGCAGAATTTCGCTTCGGAAGTGTAACCTGTTTTCAAACCGTCTGCCCCTTGATAAAAACGAACCAGCTTGTTGGTGTTAACCAGCCAGAATGGCTTTTCCGTATCTTTGCGAAGGTAATCCTGATATGCACCGGTGTACTTCGTAATCCCGGAATGTTTCAACAGTTCACGGCTCATGACGGCAATATCATGGGCGGAAGAATAATGATTATCGACCGGCAGACCGTTACAGTTGGCAAAATGAGTATCCTTCATGCCAAGCTCCTTCGCACGCTCATTCATCAGCTGTACAAAGGCTTCTTCCGAGCCAGCGATCTTCTCAGCCATAGCTACCGAGGCATCATTGCCCGAAGCCATCGCGATCCCTTTTAACATATCATCAACTGTCATTTCTTCCCCAGGCTCCAGGAAGATCTGCGAACCGCCCATCGAAGCTGCATATTCGCTCGCTCTTACTTTGTCCGTCAGCTTCAGCTTGCCTGAGTCGATCGCTTCGATCGTAAGCAGCATGGTCATAATTTTTGTAATGCTCGCCGGAGGCAGCTGATCATGACTGTTTTTCTCATAAATGACCGTTCCCGTGTCTGCATCCATTAAGATCGCAGAGCGCGCCGACGGGGCCAGATCAGTTCCTTCCGCTGCCTTCGGTGTTTCTTCAGCTAATGCCGTTGATGCCAAAAGGGACAGCAGGATACAAAGGGTCATGAACGATGCCATTATTCTTTTCTTCACAAGTTTACCTCCTCAAATGACTTGCTTACTGCATGTTCCATGCATGTACTGCTAATCATTGTCGGCCCGTTTCCAGTAAATTATTCCATGTAAAGCATGATTTCCCGAACTTTTATTGAAAATGTGGTCAAAGCTAAAAAATGCACTGCACTCAACGAATGAGTAACCGTACGTTTAACACAACAAAAAAAGGTTACCTCCCGATGATTTCTCATCCAAAGAGGTAACCTTCTCTACTCAAATCTTGCTTACATTTGTGGAATAACTGCCACTACCAGCGCCAGGAACGACTCACGCACACGTTCCGTTGTCTCCATAACCTCATCATGTGACAGTGGTTGGTCCAGAATTCCGGCAGCCATGTTGCTGATACAGGAAATACCGAGTACTTCCAGGCCTGCGTGGCGTGCCACGATCACTTCAGATACAGTGGACATGCCCACTGCGTCTGCGCCCAATGTACGCAGCATTCTGATCTCTGCCGGTGTCTCGTAGTTTGGACCAAGCATACCTGCGTATACCCCTTCACGCACGTTAAAACCTTGTGACGCGGCCGTATCCTTCGCCAGCGCACGCAAACGGCGGCTATATGCTTCGGACAGATCCGGGAAACGAACGCCCAGTGCAGCGTCATTTGGTCCAATCAGTGGATTTTTGCCTGTGAGATTCAAGTGGTCAGAGATCAGCATCAAGTCTCCAGCTTCATACGACGTATTCACACCGCCTGCAGCATTGGTTACAAGCAAGCTACTTACACCCAGTTCTTTCATAACCCGTACCGGGAAAGCTGTCAATTCCGGACCATATCCTTCGTACATATGGAAACGGCCTTTCATCATCACGACTGGACGACCTTTAATGGTTCCGACCAATAGTTCACCTTCATGTCCTTCTACTGTGGACACCGGAAAATGTGGAATATCCTGATAAGCAATACTTACGCCATCTTCAATCAGTTCTGCCAGTACGCCAAGACCCGAACCCAAAATCAAACCGACTTCCGGCTTGATGGAGCTTTTGCTTTGAATATAAGATGCTGCTTCCGAAATCATTTGTTGGTTTAATGCTGTCATGCGTTGTATGTTCCTCCTTGAGTTGAAACGATCCGTCTTATGTATAACGGCGTTTGGATGTATTCAATTTATTTTATCCTAAATCGGTCCAATGTTCCGCATTTATTTGTGAATGCCATGCGTCAAAATCTATCTTGCCCTCGGATGATGGGTTTCATAGATTTCTTTCATGGTTTTGCGACCATGATTGCCATATTGTTGTCCAGGTTGCTCCACGTGACCCAGCATGTCTTGAACCGCACGTGTATCCGCCCCATTGGCAATCAGGTGTGCCGCAAAGGAATGACGCAGCGTATGCGGCGTTATTTCTTCCGAGATTCCCGCGTCCACCGCCGCTTTTTTGAGCAGCTTCCAGAAGCCCTGCCGGGTTAAACGTCTGCCAGATACATTCACGAATAGTGCCTGCTCGTCCGAATCGGTTTTGAGCAACTTGTTGCGGAATTCCTCCACATATACACTCGCCCAATGTGCAGCTGGTGCACCGATGGGAAGGATGCGTTCCTTGCCCGCCCCACCGCATCGTATAAAGCGCATGCCTGGCTGTACATCCCGAATGTCAAGCGCAATCAGTTCAGAGACCCGAATGCCTGTAGCATATAATAGTTCAAGCATCGCTCGATCTCTCACACCCTGCGGTGAACGAATATCAGGCGCTGTCAGCAGTTGTTCGATCTCCTGGATACTTAACACCTGTGGTGGCGTCTTATCCGCCTTGGGAGCTTCCACATCAAACGTAGGGTCCTGTATAATCTCACCCCGCCGCATCAAAAAATGAAAGTAGGAGCGCAGAGATACGATGCTGCGGGCAATGGTTGCATTGGCACGTCCTGCCTGTTTGAGCTGACCTGCAAACAGGACGACATGTGTGCGTCTGACCTGATCGGCTTCGCGTATGCCATATTCCTTCTCTGCAAATTCAATGAACTTGTCCACGTCTCGGAGATACGATTCAAGCGTGCTGCTCGACATCCCTTTATCATCTTCCAAGTATAAGGCATAGGCATGTATCGTCTGTTTCATGTACAACGCTCCTCAACTGACAGATCTGCCGCTATGGCAGACTGCTCCCGTATTTGCATCCCTGGCTGTTCGAAGCTACTCCCCGTACCAATAGAACAAACGGAGACGCTCTGCCATCGTAGGACGTCCTTCTCCATTACCCGGCCAATCCGTTTCCTGAAATACTTTGATTGCATTGCCAGTCGGCATCTGATACTGATCCACAGGTGAGATCCAGCCATTAAACAGATCCAGAACATGATAGAACAGATAAACTAATGCGGCAAAAAATATAATAAATCGAATAAAACGGAGCCCTCTCCGCACTGATATAATCATGGGCGTGTCCCCCTCCTGATTCGAATCCGGTATTGTCCTTGAATCAGGGTATGTCCATAAACACAGATTTATGCCATTCGGAGGAAACTCCAGATCATGTCCTGTGCCAAAAAAGCTCTCCCGTCAAAACCGCCGGTGAGAGCTTGAAGATATGCTATGTTATTCTTCATCTTTGGGTTTCTGTTCATTTTTAGCTTTGCAACGATAACAAATTCCATGAAAGTCCAGTCGGTGATCTACTACCGAAAAGTTGAATTCCCGCTCCAAACGCTCTTCAAGCGGTCCAAGCCAGTCTTCACGTATTTCATCCATACTTCCGCATTGAACACAGATTAAGTGATGATGGTGATGCTTGGATGTATCTCCGCGCAGATCATAACGCGCTACACCGTCGCCGAAGTTGATTTTCTCTACAACATGCAGCTCACTCAGCAGTTCGAGGGTACGGTACACGGTTGCCAGACCGATTTCGGGAGCCTTTTCTTTAACGAGCATGAATACGTCTTCTGCACTCAGATGATCTTCTTCATTCTCAAGAAGTACTCTTAAGGTGGCTTCCCGCTGGGGCGTTAATTTATATCCTTGGGACTGTAGTTGCTGCTTAATTTTATCAATCCGTGCTTCCATTTTCTCCCTCCCCCTAGGAAATCACTGCACACTGCAACTTAACCCACTCTTTTCATTATAGGGGGAGTGCGTAATTAAAGTCAACATTTTACACTATACGGTGCACGTTAGGCCGGTAGTAGCATTGGCGTGACCCAGCGCATCATCGCAGGTGTAACCCATGTTTCAAAAGATGCCACGCCGAGCAGCAATGCAGCCATAACCAAAGTTAACACTATATATGAAGCAAAAGGCCTTTGTCGACCAGGTGTTCGCTGCATCAAAACACGATTGCGAATGATGTATAACGAGAACGTCATCGCCGCCACACTGCAGATCAGAAGGATCGGAATGACAAATAGATTATGCGGTGCCACGGACACCAGTGCAAACAGCAGCCCTTTCCAGGAATACTGCCCAACAAGGTACCCCACTGTGAATCCAATGAGCACACCTTTTAGAAAATCCAGAACCAGTATACCGGGTAGTCCAACGACGGATAAACCCAGAATAAAGATCAGACCCACCCATTTCAGATGGAGCATGGCAATGTCCCAATATGCCCCGGTCTCAGTCACTTGTGCGCTGTGCTGCACGGTCATGAAGAAATTGCCCAGATAACCCTCCAGATCCTGACGTTGCTCAAGAGACAATGCGTTCACCATGAGCGCGCCAAAAATGACGCCGACCAGAAACAAGACAGCCACGAATACATATAACGAAGTCTGACCTTTAAATGTAAAGTAGGAAGAGCGCATACAGGTACGAGTCCCCTTTCCGGTATCATGCTGCAAGGATTCTCAGTTACATCCTCATAGTCATTCTTATGAACCGGAACGCACCTGTATGACTTCTTGTCCAGATTGGCTCTACGTGAAGTGAAGCTTTATCAGTTGAACCTAGGAGTAATTACACGGGTCACTCCGAAGCTTTTTCCTGAACAGCAACTTTACCGTACGTGCCGCCACCTCCGGAGGACAGCTCCAGTTGTCCGTTCCGTGCAGCCACAATTAAGCCTGCTAGCACAGGTCCAACAACCGCAGCAAGCTCTTCCTCACGCGTGCGATGAAGTACATTCATTTCTGTACCAAAATGGTCCAGTAGCTGGCGCAGTTTGGCTTTGCCAAGTCCGGGGATGAACTCCAGTGGTACCTGATAATGATAGGCCGGTCTGTTTGCAGGGACATGAGGACTCTCCCGATCAGAGATCGCCAGAATGCGGTCCAGCACCCCCTGAACCAGCTTCAGACTGCCACAGTGCGGACAACGCTCTGCTGACATCGCTCGCTCATCCATAATGCTGCCACATGCTGCACAGTAAGTACGGTGATACTTGCCCAGCCTTGGATTCAGTCCATAATTGGCCGCAATTTTCCTGCCGGCTTCTCCTTGAAGTGCCATACGGAATTCATCAAAAGAAGGGGCAGCGACTTGCAGTTCGTTATACTCCCGTCCAATCTTACCGAGTGAATGAGCATCCGAGTTGGTGAGAAACGGTACATGATCCAACTCCCGAATATAACTGGCCATGGATGAATCAGAGCTTAACCCCAACTCGACAGCATCCACAAGACGGGTATCCAATACATCGCCCATACGGGGCGCAGTACTGCCATAGATGCCTTTATGCGGTGTAAATACATGTGCAGGCACAATAAGCCCACCAAGTGCCTTAATCTCAGCCTGCATCTCTAGCGCGGGCACGTACACCCGCTGAGAACTGAGGTTCACATTTTTCATATAACGTTTCATCCAGTCCGTGAAAGACTTCATCGTTTTCAGATCACGGAAGTACGCCAGCATATGAAACTCACGCATTCCAGGCTCGCGCAGCTCAATCTCTGTACCCAGCAGAATGGTAGTGTCCTGGTAGGCAATACCGCCGCCCTCAATCTCGGACATGGTACCACTCTCCAGCAATTGCTCAATATCCATCTGTACAACCGGAGAATGACAATCAATAACACCAAGCAAATGAATTCCTTTGCGATCCGATGCTTCCCGAGCGATATTCTCAAATGTCAGATCGCGACTGCCGCTGATTTTAACGGCCTCTCCGCGAGAGGTTCGTCCGATATGGATATGCAGGTCTGTATAACAGGGCTCCCACATCGTGGACGTTTTCAGTTGGCCTTGCATGCCTAGAACCGTCCTGTCGTTCTGTAAAGGTCCCACGCGTACACAGCCATCATCGTTTTGGCATCGCTAATACGGTTCTCGTCCATAAGCGCATAGGCTTCCTCCAGAGTTATTTCGGCAACTTCAAGGAATTCGTCTTCGTCCAGCGCCATGTCCCCTGCTACCAACTCTTCAGCGATGTAAAGATGAATGATCTCATCTGCGAATCCCGGTGACGTGTAGAATGAACGCAAATGACGTAGCGACTTGGCTACATATCCTGTCTCTTCTCGCAATTCACGTGCTGCTGCAACCTCTGGTTCTTCACCCGGGTCCAGTTTCCCCGCAGGAATCTCCACTTCGGTGCGCCCCATTGCCTGACGATACTGATCTACAACAAGCATGCGATCCCCATTCAGAGCGAGTACAGCTACCGCTCCAGGGTGCCGGATTATCTCACGTGTAGCCGTCTGGCCGTTTGGCAGTTTAACGGTATCGACTTGAAGTGAAATCACTTTGCCCTCGAAGATTGGCTTGGTGGATACGGTCACTTCATCCAGCTTTGGATTGGCAGGTTGTGCTGCATGGATGGATTGGGCAGATTGGTTTGGTTTCATTTGTTCTTCAACTCCATATCGTAGGATTAAATATTCGGTTAATGTATATATTTCTGATTTTGGGCATATGGTGAGCGTATAGAATTCTCACAGCAAATAAAACGAATCAGGGGGACTTTCGATGAACAGTTATATGACGCCTCAATCCGTACACGTGGTAGGACAAGCCCGGCAAGTGCAGCTCATACTCAAGCAATGGTTGCGCGAGTGGGGCCCGGATGCCAAGTTAGTCGATGTGCTCGCTGGACGTAAATAAACATATTGAAACATGATTTTGCTTCCTTTTGACCCTAAATTAACGAGTCTTCTCCCTTGAAATATAACATGAATTCGCAAAAAGTCCGAATCCGGTACAGACCGGGTTCGGACTTTTGTCTAACAACATGTGAGGTAACATGCGCTCTATATTATTTCTTGTCAGCTGCCGTTTCCTGAATAATAGCTACGACTACCTGAGACAACTTCACAATGTCTTCGGCACGAATGCGTTCTTTGGTCGTATGAATATCCTCATACCCTACCGCCAAGTTCACTGTTGGAATGTCGAATCCGTTAAAGATATTGGCATCACTGCCACCACCGGAAGCAAACGTACTGGTCTCCAGCCCAATACTGCGGATGGCACGCTGTGCAAGCTGTACAACTTCGTGTTCATCATGGAAGCCAAATGCAGGGTAGAGGATCTCACTTCTGAATTCAGCCGTTGCACCGTATTTGCGACATGTCGTTTCCAGCGCGTCACGCATCTGTGCAACCTGCAATTCAACTTTCTCCTGCACAATACTGCGGGCTTCCGCTTCAAGCTGTACAAAGTCACATACCACGTTGAGTGGTGATCCACCCTGGAATTTGCCAATGTTTGCTGTCGTTTCATCATCAATTCTGCCCAGTGTCATCGCTGCAATTGCTTTGGCTGCTACCTGAATGGCGCTGATCCCGTCTTCCGGGTTCACGCCCGCATGTGCGGACTTACCATAGATGCTCATTTGAATTTCAGCTCTGGCTGGTGCAGCTACACAGATCGTGCCTACAGCTCCATTAGAGTCAAGCGCATAACCGAACTCGGCATCGATATCCTTCGGATTCATCGCACGTGCGCCCACCAGGCCAGACTCTTCGCCAACTGTAATGACAAATTGAATTTTACCATGAGGAATCTTGTTTTCCTGGATCACACGAATCGCTTCGAACAATGCCGCAATCCCTGCTTTATCATCTGCTCCCAGGATCGTTGTTCCATCACTGCGAATCCAGCCATCTTCACCCAGTTCAGGCTTGATTCCCTGTCCTGGCGTTACGGTGTCCATATGACATGTGAAAAAGATCGGTGCAACTCCATCTGTTCCTTCGGCTTCCCAGGTAATAACGAGGTTTCCGGCGCCATGTCCGGTTTGCTCCATCGTGTCGTCCTCATAGACATGAAGACCAAGCTCTGTAAACTGTTCTTTTAACACCTTCGAGATGTTCTGTTCATTTTTCGTTTCACTATCAATCTGCACCAGTTCCATAAACTGATCGATAACACGTTGTTGTTTAATCATAGGACTTTCCTCCCTCTCGTGGATACGGTACAATACAATTACTATGGCTTGTTTACTTTTTATGAGGTTGTTCAAAAAGTCCGCTTTTGATTACGAAGGATGCCTGGCGGCATCATCAGCATCGAATATGGAATTCAGCCGAAATGTCCGTTGCTCACGTAGTTTTCCTACGCTCCGCTACTCCATTTCTAGCTTCATTCCATCTTCTTGGTACTGAAAACCAGTCTTTTTGAACACACACTTTATGTTGAAAGGAGTTCTCTCATCATGCAAAAAAAGAAATGGTTCAAAATCATCATCTATCTCATGCTGATCGCCATGATCGGGTCCACCCTTTTCATAGCTCTCGAACCGTTGCTGTTCGGATAGCAACCTAAAGCCTTTCGACGAACTGTTTACAGACGTTGAAGGGCTTCTTTTTCCGTGACCCAATTAATCTCATATGGAAAAATACGATTAAAGTGCGGAACAATCTCCTGCGCTACCTGTTCCAC
This sequence comes from Paenibacillus sp. FSL k6-2145, assembly GCF_037976585.1. Taxonomy (NCBI): domain Bacteria; kingdom Bacillati; phylum Bacillota; class Bacilli; order Caryophanales; family Paenibacillaceae; genus Paenibacillus; species Paenibacillus sp. FSL k6-2145. Next base: position 6,715,877 of record NZ_CP150267.1, read on the forward strand.
CGCATACGACTTGCCTGTTATATCCTCCAGTGAGGTAACGCCATACTGCTCAATCCCACAAGGAACAATCCCCTGAAAACCTGCATGTTGAATGCCTGAGCTGATATTAAAAGCAAAGCCGTGACTGGTCACAAAACCGCGGCGGTGTTTGCAACGATTAAACTTGATGCCAATTGCAGCGATCTTCATATCGCCAATCCACACACCCGTGTAACCCTCTTTGCGTCCGGCTTCGATGCCCTGGTCTGCGAGATAATCCATAAGTACCTGCTCAAGTTTCCGTAAATAGCCGTGCAGATCCAGGTCTTCATCCCGACCAAGAATCAATAACGGGTAACCTACCAACTGGCCCGGGCCATGATAAGTAATATCACCGCCGCGGTCAATTTGAAACAAAGAAATCCCTTGCTCACGCAACTCTTCCGGACTGAGAAGCAGATGCTCCGGATGATTTTGTGATCCGATTGTATACGTAGGCGGGTGTTGTAAAAGCAGCATCTGCTCCGCTCCCTCGCCCTCGTCCAATCGCTGCACAATCGCTTTCTGGCGGTTCCAAGCCTCTTCATAATCAAGCATTGGTATGTATGCAACATCCAGCGGCTTGCTCATGATTCCCCACACCCTTCTGCTTCAGGTTCATTGTACAATTGAGCACTTGTCCATAGACAGCAGGAAAAGTGCACGGCCTCCGGCACATACACTTTCCCGTCAACTATTTACTTAATACACCTTGCTCTCCATGGTATATCCTTCAAGGTTTTCTTTGACACGTTGCAAGAAACGTCCGCTGATTACACCATCCAGGATTCGGTGATCCAGTGATAGACACAGGTTAGCCATCGAACGAACAGCGATCATATCATTAATAACCACTGGTTTCTTGACAATTGACTCAAATGTAAGAATCGCTGCCTGCGGGTAGTTAATGATTGGCTGGGACAGGATCGAACCAAATGAACCTGTGTTGTTTACCGTAAACGTACCACCTTGCATATGATCCAGCTTCAACGTACCTTCACGTGTTTTGCGAGCCAGTTCATCCACTTCACGGGCCAGACCTGCAATATTTCGCTGATCGGCATGTTTGATTACAGGTGTAAGTACGGAATCTTCGGTTCCTACCGCCATGGACAGGTTAATGTCCCGTTTGACGATAATTTTGTCCACTGCCCATACCGAGTTCATGATTGGGTAGTCTTTAATCGCGTTAACGACTCCCTTCATCATGAAGGACAGATATGTCAGATTGATGCCTTCCTTACGCTTGAACTCATCCTTAAGTTTATTGCGCAGCATCACAAGATTTGTTACGTCCACTTCGATCATTGTCCATGCATGCGGGATTTCCGATACGCTTTGACGCATATTCCGGGCAATGGCATTACGCACAGGGGTAACATCGATGAAATACTCCGATCTTCCCTGGCCGCCACCTTCCACTTCGATCTGTGGAATTTTCGGGCTTTCGGTTAGATGAATGCCTGAATGTCTCACAGGAACACCTGCATCAGACGCTGAGATCGCTTCTCCAGCGGTTAAACCCATTTCTCCATTTCCACGATTCACTCCGCTGAATGGAGAAGCAGACGGCACACCAGAAGGTGTATGCTGTGCTGCAGGAGATGATGCTGGTGCAGACGATCCAGCCGCGTTACCTCCCTGTGCAACAAATGTCAGCACATCTTTGCGGGTAATACGACCACCGGCACCGGTGCCTTGGATGCTTTGCAAGTTCAAGCCATGCTCTGCTGCCAAGGATTGCACTGCCGGGGAATACCGATTGCGCATCGGCTGGTTCGGATCATGTCCTGCTGTATTTGACGCGGCATCAGGAGTATGGCTCGCATGTTGCTGCACTTGCTCCTGTTGCTGCGATACTTGTGTTACTTGCTCAGCCGCTTCTTCGTCAGAAGTTGCGACCTGCATGCGGCAGATTGCTTCACCAACAGCAATCGTTGTGCCCTCTTCCACCAAAAGGTCACCCATAATTCCATCCACAGTGGATGGAATCTCGGCATTAACTTTATCAGTGATTACTTCACAGATCGGCTCGTACTGTTCCACACGGTCGCCCGGTTTTTTCAACCATTTGCCTATGGTAGCCGAGACCAGCGATTCCGCCAATTGCGGCATAATGACCTCGATCCATTTCATACGTTCAGCCATTTGATTATCACTCCAAACTTTACTTTTAAACGATCCAAAAAACGAAATTAAAACTCGGCAAGTGTACGCATTGCTGCTTTGGCTTTGTCCTTGCTCAGCATGTAGAATTTCTCCAATGTTGGGCTAATTGGCATGGCCGGCACATCAGGTCCGCAGAGACGCTGAATCGGTGCATCCAGTTCAAATAGACATTCCTCACTAATAATTGCAGCAACTTCGGCACCTACACCACCCGTTTTGTTATCTTCGTGTACAATCAGCACTTTGCCTGTCAGACGAGCGGAAGCAATAATCGCTTCACGATCCAACGGTTGCAATGTGCGCAGATCCAGGACGTGTGCTGTAATGCCTTCTTCACGCTCCAGCTCCTCAGCCGCCTGCATTACAAAATGTAGCGGCTGACTGTAACCGATCACCGTAATATCCGCACCCTCACGAAGTACGTTGGCTTTACCAATCGGAACGATGTAATCATCTTCAGGCACATCTTCTTTGATAAGTTTGTAGCATTTTTTATTTTCAAAAAAGAGTACCGGGTCCGGGTCGCGAATAGCGGCCTTGAGCAGTCCCTTGGCATCGTATGCCGAGTAGGGAGCTATAATTTTCAGACCAGGTGTACCAAAGAAAATCGATTCCGGACATTGGGAGTGATACAACCCACCGAAGATCCCGCCACCAATCGGCGCACGGATAACAATCGGACAGCTCCAGTCATTGTTGGAACGATAGCGGATCTTCGCCGCTTCACTAATGATCTGGTTTGTTGCCGGCAACATGAAGTCCGAATATTGCATTTCGGCAATCGGCTTCATGCCATACATCGCTGCACCAATGGCAACACCTGCAATAGCGGATTCAGATAAAGGTGTGTCCATCACTCGCATTTCGCCAAACTGATCTTGCAGTCCTTTAGTTGTGGTAAACACACCACCTTTGAGACCTACGTCTTCACCAAGGATAAAAACATTCTCATCCCGTTCCATCTCTTCTTTCATCGCGAGACGGATTGCATCAATATATTCCATCACTGCCATACTTACCGTCCCCCTTCTTCGCTGTCCGCATAAACGTGCGTCAGAGTGTCCTCAGGTTTAGGATATGGCGCGTTGTCTGCATATTCAGTTGCTTCCTTCATTTCCATCGCAAGCTGCGAAGCCAGATCCGCATCCCGGGCTTCGTCCCAGATGCCACAATCGATCAAGTAGTTCTTCATGCGAGGAACGCCATCTTTCTTCCAGTTCTCCTCAACTTCCTCTTTGGTCCGGTAAGCCAGATCATTATCGGAGGTGGAGTGAGGTGACAACCGATACATCATCGCTTCAATCAGTGTCGGGCCTTCTCCGGCTATAGCACGGCGACGCGCTTCCTTCACTGCAGCGTATACTTCTAATGCATCGTTTCCATCTACACGCAGTCCAGGGAACCCGTATCCTTGTGCTCGATCGGATATTTTGCCGCTCAACTGTTTGTGAATCGGTACCGAAATTGCATATTGATTGTTCTCACACATAATAATGACAGGCAATTTATGCACACCTGCAAAGTTGGCTCCCTCGTGGAAGTCACCCTGGTTGCTTGATCCTTCGCCAAAGGTAACAAAAGAAACAAATTCTTGCTTCTTCATTTTGGCAGCCAGCGCAAATCCAACAGCGTGCGGAACCTGTGTTGTAACCGGGCTGGAACCCGTCACAATCCGCAGCTTTTTGTGACCGAAGTGACCCGGCATTTGCCGACCGCCACTATTCGGATCTTCTGCCTTCGCAAAAGCAGACAGCATCAACTCACGCGGAGTCATGCCTACCGCCAGTACAAAGCCGTAATCGCGGTAATAAGGTAAATAATAATCGTGATCCCGATCCAGACCAAAAGCAGCGCCTACTTGGGCAGCTTCCTGTCCTACACCGGATACGTGAAAGTTAATTTTGCCAGCCCGTTGCAAGAGCAAGCAACGCTCGTCAAACTTGCGTGCGAGCAGCATGTATTTGTACATATCCAATACTTCACCATCGCTAAGTCCCAGCTGTTGATGCCGGTGGACCGCGTCTGCAGTACCTTGTGAACTCATATGAGGTACCTCCTTTTAATCAGAGCCTGTGCCACTCTTACTACCCGATCTTATAACCTGGTACTAAGACTTGGCTTAACCTTATTATAATCCCTTTTACCCAAAAAAGGAAAGGACCTTTCTCATAAGCTTGTTTGGCTTACATCCCAATGGCCTTTCCATCGACCGCCAGCATGGCTTCACCCATGATTTCCGACAGAGAAGGGTGCGGATGAATAGTTTGTCCGACTTCCCAAGGTGTGGCATCCAGCATCTGAGCCAGAGAAGCCTCAGCGATTAATTCCGTCACATGGGTGCCAATCATATGTACCCCCAATATATCATTCGTCTTGGCATCTGCGATCACCTTCACGAATCCATCCCGACTTCCGTGAATAAGCGATTTGCCAATGGCCGAAAATGGGAACTTGCCGGTTTTAATGTCATAACCACGTTCTTTGGCTTCACGCTCGGTGAATCCGATGCTTGCTGCTTCCGGACGTGTATACACACAGCGCGGGATGCGATGGGATTCTACGGCATGTACCGTTTCGCCCGCCAGATGATCGACAGCGAGAATGCCTTCATGACTTGCGGCATGTGCAAGCTGCAAACCGCCGATGCAGTCACCAATGGCGTAGATGTGACCTTCGCCGGTTTGTAACTGTTTGTTCACAGCGATGAATCCACGCTCCAGTTTGATATCTGTATTTTCGAGTCCGATATTTTCGACATTAGCCTGACGTCCAACCGACACGAGCATTTTCTCCGCTCTCAGCGTTTCCTGCTTATCGTCACCAAGCTGCACATCAATCTGGATGCCCTCTTGATCCGTGTTATATGTTTCCGTTAGAACAGTGGCACCTGTCAGGAAACTAACACCTCGTTTGCTTAGCAATCGCTGCATTTCTTTGGCAACATCCTCATCCTCGGCAGGCAACACGTGAGCAGCTGCTTCTACTACTGTGATGTCTACGCCAAAGTCATTCAGCATGGATGCCCACTCCAGTCCAATCACACCCCCACCGACAATGATGAGTGATGCAGGAAGTTCATCCATACGCAGGGCTTCGTCACTGCTCATAATAAACTTGCCGTCCGGTTCCAGGCCCGGCAACACACGTGGACGCGAACCAGTCGCAATGATGAGATTGGTTGGAACTACCGTATCCATCTCGCCATCTTCAAACTCCACAGCGACTGCTCCGCTCTGCGGTGAGAAGATGGATGGTCCGATGACGCGACCTTTCGCGTGTACAACCTGGATTTTATTTTTTTTCATCAAATATTGAACGCCCTGATGGAGCTGTTCGACAATTGCATCCTTGCGCGCCTGTACTTTGGGAAATACAAGTGTAGCTCCAGCTGTCTCGATACCATACGTCTCGCTCTCCTGGATCTCGGCGTATACTTCCGCACTTTTCAGCAAAGCCTTACTCGGAATACAGCCACGATGCAGACAGGTACCGCCAAGCTTGTCCTTCTCAATGATAACGACCTGTTTTCCCAGCTGTGCAGCCCGGATCGCAGCTACATATCCACCAGTTCCTCCTCCAAGAATTGCAACATCACATGTAATTGGCATCTCTCATGCTCTCCTCTATGAATCAAATTTCAATATAATTAATGATGGCTTAAATCATGGTTTAGCTTATACCCTCTATATGCCATTGTACTCTCCTTAAGCGGTCAACTCAAAGTTTGAAGCAATCACACATGGACAGCCCATGCATTCCAAGCTATGATGGAATCAGGTATGATCTGTAAGCGTAACCTTTATTTAATGTCGACTTTGGCAGAAAGGGTATAATGCTCATGAATACAAGATTGGTCTTTGCGCGATTTTTGGCAATTGTTGTTCTGGTCATCCCCGGTTTAATGGCAATGAAGGGTTTTCTGATGATGAAAGATGCCCTGTTCCTATATTATGCCGAGCACGGGAACGAACTGATTTCACCAGGGTTCCAGTGGCTTTCCTTTGGCGGTGGACTTGTTCTTTTTGCCGCAGGTATGAGTTTTCTGGGAGGCTGGATCTTGTTCCGTGACCGCAAGCGTAATTATGTAGGTCCCCGTTTCCGGTCCAAAAGTGTACCCGAAAAAGCAGAGACGCCCGGAAGGACTCCATGAGTCCGGGCTTTTTTTGTGTGTATACAACACACCGCCTACTTTACATAGACAGGATGGATCATCATGGTATCATTTCTAATCACGTTACAACGATTGCTCAAAGGCATTTTCCATGCGTTCAAAGACCCCAAGTTTCTGGCTCTGTTCGCGTTAACAGCAGCAACGTTGCTGTCAGGCACTTTGTTTTACACTCGTGTTGAAGGTCTGCACTGGATCGATGCGTTATACTTCTGTGCAGTTACCCTGACTACGGTGGGACATCCTGAATTTGTGCCATCCACCGGATTCAGCAAAGCCTTTACCGTAATCTACATGTTTGCAGGCATTGGTCTCACCTTTGCCATGATTGCCAGAATTACAGCAGGTATTCTGTTCCCTCGCAAATTAAAGACAGAAGAGGACCCGGAGTAATCTCCGGGTCATTCGTATAGGGCATCCCGCAGTTTGGTAGACATACGTGATTCTTTGGAAGAAGACTTCAAAATCGTTCTACGCAAGGTAAGGTTACTTGCCTGCAGTCTCTCCGCTTCTGCGAACAGTTCTGCAAATAATACCTGCGCCGCTTCATCTAGAGATCCCTGTTCTTTCAGGCTTTCATATTGCGCTTGCAGTGATGTTAATGCTTCACTCATACTAAACACCTCTTTTCACAACTCCTGTTAATTAGCTGCCGTAACCAATACCTTAACAATCCATATAGTAACACAAAGCTGCGCAGATTAGTTCTGGCTCTTTCCAAAGATTTTGTGGTACTCTGTAAAGGTCGCTTTTTTTGTTGAATCCCGTATGTGAGAGGAGTAGCAGCACCGTGCAAACAGGACGTATTACCGTAATTACTGGACCCATGTTCAGTGAAAAATCCGGTGAACTCATTCGCCGTTGTCAGAAATTAATACAATTTGGCCGTAAAAAGGTTGTGGCCTACAAACCAGCCGAGGATGATCGGTTTGCCCAGGACGAGATCGTAAGCCGAATTGGTTATCGACTCCCTGCCCATTCCATTCCCCGGCAATTAACCCCGGAATCCGTAGAAATGATCTTGAACCAAACCATAGATGCTGATGTTGTTGCATTTGATGAAGTACAATTTTTCAGCAGTGCCATTATGGAACTTGTCTCAGAGTTAGCGTATTGTGGCAAACATGTCATTGTGGACGGACTTAATATGGATTACCGTGGTAAGGAATTCGGATATGTCGGCGGTTTGCTTGCCATGGCAGACGACATTGAGAAACTCTCGGCTTTCTGTGCGGTATGTGGCAGCCCGGATGCAGCCTTTACGCAACGTATCGTCAATGGGGAGCCTGTTACCTTGGGTCCGGTTGTCATGATTGGCGATTCAGAAGCTTACGAGCCACGCTGTCGTTGCTGCTTCATTCCTCCTCACAAAGTTGAATGCTCATCATAATTGCTAAAAGATTTTTGATTTCTTCCAAAAAGGCCCCTTGGGGCTTTTTTTGTTATAGAGCAAACATTCGCACAAAAAAGCACCGCTTCGCAGCGATGCTTCCAGAGTCACTTCCCGCTAGTCACGGGAAACAAAATATTTGTTGGTCATGTAGTAAGCGTCACCACGCGACGTTTCCACCATTCCTTTTTTGGCATCCAAAAATACAATCTCTTTACACTTTGTACAGTACCATTTTGTGCGCTTGTATGGGGATTCCGTCACATAAGCCGTGCCACATTTACAATCAATCTTCATTAATAACTCGGTTGATTTATAGGCACTGGACAAGCGTTCCAGGTTATCCTGCTGCTGTGTAGGCATAATGGTCTGCTGATAATCCGATAAATGATTTTGAACCTTGAAGTCTGCTACCAATCCTGCATTCAATCCAAAAAACTCCTTGCCGATTTCGGTCACGAAGCGCTTCTCATTTCTGTAGCAATCCAGCCACTCAATAATCTGCTTATTAGACAGTGGAACCGTACCCTTGATACCGCTGTTTAAGGTGTAGGTCATGATGTATAAAGTATCGTCTTGTCTACCTGAGTACATTAGAATCCTCCTTCGAATACATTTGCTAATGTACTACAAAAACGCGCATAAATCAAAAAATTCTTATTTCCTGAGCGCATCTCTTCTTATTAAATGGGAAACATTCCACGTTCATCCGCCAAAGACTTACAAGAACTGCATACACCTGAAACATTTCCCTGTGGCGCCGCATAATGCACGACCGATTCAACGTTTTTCTTGCATATGGAACAGTAGTGCCTCCTTTCCTTTTTTGGGATATAGTCCGATAGCTTAACCACGTTTTTGTTCGGTCGGAATCGTTGTAAGAAACCCGGCCATTTCATCTCGCTTCACTCTTTCTTGTTCGTCTACTTCGTAGTCATTTTTTTACTCTGGGCTAAAAATCATCTCGTCTTTTTTTATGTATACGATTCCAAGTTGTGCATGCCTATCTCATAATCTATTCGACGTTTTGAACGTTTTTCCTGTTTTTAATCTCTACACATACAAAAAAAACCGACAGAACCTGCTCTCCTTATTTTCGGAAGAACAGTATTTTAGTCGGTTCCAGCCTTATTTATAAAAAGTTCCCAGAACGTCCAGCTCTGAAGAGCGCTCAATTCGAAATGGATAGATATAACCCTGATTCATTCGGGTAAATTTGCGGCTCCACAGGTCCAGTCCCGATGTGAACTGATAGGCCTGATATATAAACTTGGAGCAGTAATTGCGCTCAATACTGCGCAGATTGGTCTGCAAACGGTAGAATTTTACCTGCTTGTAATGGTCATGTACCCACCCGGCTGCTTTCATGCCTGCCTCATTCAGTCTGGAACGGAATACAATGAAACGATCTCCTTCATAAAACCGCGTAAGATACCACTCTAATGAATCAGCAAATACAGGCCCATAAGGGTGCACATGATACACCTTGCCGTCGAGACCAATAATGCCCATATGCCCGGCGTAATACGTCGATTCCGAGCTTGGCGTGTACACAATATCCCCTGGCTCTAGCTTCATCTCGCCCAACACGTTAATAGGCAAGTCCTGATGCAGCCGTTTGGCTGCTGAACGTTCACGCCGCCCTTCAACCAACAAGCGATGAAGCGCGCCAGCCAGTGCGAGATACATTTCAGACCATTTGATCTTTTTTTTATCAGATCGTTTGAACCACCGCTGGATGAAGGTGAAACCTCGTTGTGGCTGTGATCCCTTTTTCATACGCTGCACTCCACTCTGATCTAATTATTGTGTCTTGATGTCATTCTAATGTTTCTCAGGCTTATTATAGACATTTGGTAGTGTATATACAATTCGGCAGCCTTTGCTTCTCGTAAAATTATGCCTTCTTATTACCCATTTTATGCAAAAAAGATGACTTCGGAATGAACCCGAAGTCATCTTAATATAACCGATCGCAGACCTTCATTCTTCTACAACACCAAGAGCTTTATTTTTCTCCTTAAAGCGACTGTTATGGGAAGAAACATAAGCCACTTTTTCCGCTTCAGGGTCCATGTAAAGCTTTGCACTGTTTACCGCTAAGGCTGCATCAGTAAAAGTACCCGCAATCAGATACAGTTTGCTACCATAATCTACAAAGTCACCCGCGGCAAAAACACCAGGAATATTGGTCTGTAATCTCTCCGTTGTAGTGACATGCCATTCGCCAAGATCAAGTCCCCAATCCCGGATTGGACCAAAGTCACTCTTCATGCCGTGGTTTACAATGACAGCATCGACTTCAAGCAGTTCAGTTTCACCTGTGTCCACGTGTGAGATGGTCACCTGTTCAATCACATCACCACTCATACTATGCAGTGTCTCTACCGCGTAAGGTGTACGAACATCTACAGAGGACTCTCTCATACGCAGTACATTACGCTCCAACCCGCCAAAGCGGTCACGACGATGCACAACCGTAACTTGCTCTGCCAGAGCTTCCAATTCATTCGCCCAGTCCACAGCAGAGTCGCCTCCACCCGAGATCAGCACACGTTTACCGCGGAATGGTTCTAGTTCCTGCACGGTATAGTGCAGATTGCTAACCTCGTAACGGTCTGCACCTTCAAGCTCCAGCTTGGCCATTTTATATATACCATATCCGATTGCCATAATGACGGTACGTGTCCAGTGTTGCTCACCTGTTGCAGAAGTTAACAGAATTGTGCCATCAGGTTGACGCTCGAATCCTTCGATCTGTTGTTCAAATACGAGGGTAGGCTCAAAAGTTCTTGCCTGTTCTTCCAATTGTTTGATCAGATCTTCACACAGAATTGGCGTCACACCCCCGACATCCCAGATCATTTTCTCCGGATAAAAGAGCATGCGACCTCCCAATCTGTCACGTGCCTCAATCAACTTGGTCTTCATATCTCGCATGCCGCTATAAAAGGCAGAGTACATGCCCGCAGGGCCACCGCCGATAATGGTTACATCATAAAGTTCCAACTGCTGATTCATATTAAAAATACCTCCGTTAATTCGATCCAGAACATCGAGTATTTGATATCGATTCTCATTATCACTTAAATCCTAGTGTAATGGTAATCTTATCAAATTACAATGGCTAAAAAACAAACATTTCTTGTACAAAAATTTCACGAACAAATCCGCTCTTTACTATTGGGCTCTTGGAGCCGCCAACAGCTTTTCAACGACAAAATCAATTTGTTTATTGATTGAATAGATATCCGAATAGTAGAAGAAATCAAAATCAATCTCAATTAGGCGACCTTCTTTAACAGCCGGGATGCTACTCCATATTGGATCATCCGTAAGGTTATCTGCCCCTTCATACACCGAACGAAACACGTAGTCCCCGATATATTCAGGCAGTACTTCCATGGATAAATTGGAGCCTCCAGCTTCCGAAACTACATCAATTTTCTTTTGTACCACTTCAGGTGCTTTCATCCCCAAGTATTCATATAGTGCCTGAGATCCTCGGCCATATTGCTTGCTCTCTACAACGACCATACCTTTCAAACCGCCCTCAACAATGGAAACCGTTTTGTCCAATATGCCTGCATCTGCTAGTGTTTGCTTACTCTCTTCGACTTTGCTATTGAGATTATTGATTAATGTCTCAGCTTCCTGCTCTTTGCCAAAAATACTCGCTATACTCTGGAGTCTTTCTTCTGTTGTCATTTTCTCGTATGGAATATATACCGTAGGTGCGATATCCTTTAACAACGTATACGTCTCTTCTGAAGGAACAATGATCAGATCCGGATCAAGGTCAATGACAGCTTCAGGATTCGGTTCGAACCAGGTGCCTAGTGAATTTACACCTTCAAGCTCACTCTTGTAGGCAGCCCCGTTGAATACTTCAGATGTAGCAATTGGCTTAATTCCAAGCGCAACGACGTCTCCCTGGAGATATAGTACAACAACCCGTTTAGGATTTGCTGGAACAACTACGTCACCCTTAACCGTGGAGACCGTGCGTGTTTCATTGTCTTTGTTCGTCTGGCTTCCTGTGTCTGATGATACTGCCGTACTGCTGTTATTGTTGGAACTGGCACCCGTTCCTTCGCCAGCTGCTGGTGTTGTTGCTGTACCTGAAGAGCAGGCTGCGAGGAGCATCGTTATGCTCAATAATGCAACCATAATCATACTGGAACTTGTTTTTCTTCTTTTCATTGGTGTAGACCCTCCGTCTATATATTGATAATGATTCTCATAATCAATATATCCCGACTTCCATCTTCGGCCAATGGACGATTCAGAGATTACCAATGGACGATCCTCTGTTCGCCCCTCTGCTCTCATCTTCCGTTGATATAGAATCGGAGAGATTCCTACATGTTTTTTGAAGATACGACTAAAATAATACACATCCGAATAACCCACTTCTGCTGCAATCTCACTCAGCGTTGCATCAGATCGTACAAGCAGATTACGAGCCTTGGCGATTCGAGTCTGAATTAAATAATCAATCGGACTGTGACCCGTCTGTCGTTTGAATTGCATGGATAAATGACGAGAGCTGTAGTTGAATTGTTCAGCCAGAGAATCAAGCGTGATCTGTTCGCTATAATGGTTCTGTATATAACGAAGTGTTTGTTTCACCGGGTCAGCAAGCTCAGTTTTGATCTCTTGCTCTGTTAGCTGAACCATCATTTCATGAATGAATTGGTAAAATAAACTTTTTGTATGAAGCAGATCCAGACTCCCAGATTGAATCCATGCACCCTCAAGCTCATCAAGGTAACGTAACAACCCCAGCGGACTGCTCGGTGCAAATCCATATTGCAAAGAGAACGGCGCAACTTCCGGCTGTGCCAATAACCACTTTTTACGATAACTAGGAAAGGCAAGGAATGCTCTGTAATAGAGCAGAATATATTCGAACTCTTCGTTGGTTTGGATATCCAGTGAAGATCCTTTCGCCCCATGAAGCATGTAGAACCGCTCTGCCTTGTATGTTTGTCCATCCAACTGAAGCACAGCCGATCCTCGAATCGTATATATAAAACCATTTGCCGGAAGTGTGTAAGAACTCAGTTGTGCCCCTTCCTCCATAACGATTCGGCGTATATCCAGAACCTTAACAGCGGCATGATTCCAGCATTTCATCTGTTCGTCTAATTGCATCGAATACTCTCCAATCCCAGCCTCACCCGGAACAAAGGCCTTACAAGGTCATCATCCTGCCACACATCCGATAACATATGTGTAGCAGAGGTTCACTAATATACCTTTATTATAAATGATAATAATTTTCATTATCAACTGTAATTTGGAGTGGAATTGGATTTCATCTCATCTATCACTTGTTATGCTTATTTGGGTTCAGAGATCTTCGTAAACCACACGGCCAATTCCTCTGTTTGATCCAATGTTGCAATCGGGTCAAAGTACCATGAACGATCCGGGCTCCAGATAAACACACGATCATTTTTAACTGCATCCAGTGAACTCCAGACCGGTTTCGATTTCAACTCTTCCAGTGTCAGATTGTCCGCTGTTAGAATAATGTAGTCTCCGGCAAACTCAGGAATCGCTTCCGACGAAACTTCAACCAGTTGATCCTTCATTAAAATCTCTTTTTTATCTGCAGTAGGATTCAAACCAAGCGCGCTGTAGACTGCCTGACCTCCCCGACCAAAATTATCACCAAAGGCCAACGGTGCTTTATCATAGAACTGCATGACCGACACCTCGGCCTGCGGATCAATCGCCTCATGAACGCGCTTCTTGGCATCTGCAATTCTTGCGTCATAATCGGCTAACCATGCCTCAGATTCTTTTTCTTTATTTAGCACTTCACCGAAATAGGCAATTTCTTCGTGGGTGTTTTTCAATTCACCATAAGGTACAACCAAGGTAGGTGCAATTTTGCTAAAGGAATCAAATAAATCAGGATTACCTGTCACAATGAGATCCGGTTCAAGTTCCAACACCTTTTCGAGAGAAATGGTTTCATATTCGCCAATATTTTGCACACCCTCAAGTGATTCGATAAAATAAGGATTTTTCAGGTTCATCTCCGGTGTACCCACAGGTTTGATTCCCAGGGCGATCAGACTTCCCAAATACAAGTCAACCACAATCCGTTTAGGTTCAGCAGGGATTGTAATATCTCCCTTCACCGTTGAAATTGTACGTGGTTCAGATGTTTTGGTTTGATTATCGGCTGTTACTGTGTTTGTGGAACTTGATGCACTTTTGCTTCCCGATGCATCCCCGCTTGAATTGCTGGCAACACCTGTAGAGCAGGCACTCAGCAGTAACGTAAGACTTAATAGAATACTAAGCAACATTCCCGTTCTTGTCTGTCTGTTCATATTTATTGACCCTCCGTGTTTATATTGATAATGATTATCACCATCAGTATAAACATACCTTTCACTTCCACCTCTGAAAATGTCATTTCGCGCCACACCTGATGTCAGATCAGGCCAATTTAGGGGTGCTGAGGTCTTTTCTTTAAATTGCAGAGGAGAAAGACCTGTATGTTTCTTGAACATACGCCCCAAATAATATCCATCCGGATAACCGATTCCTACAGCTATCTCATCCAACGTGGCGTCCGTTTGCAGCAACATCTCCTTGGCTTTGAACAAACGAAACTGAATCAGATAATCGATGGGACTGGTTCCAGTCGACTGTTTGAACTTGCGTGACAAACTTCTTGGGCTGGTCCCGATCATTTCTGCCAAAACATGAAGTGTAAGTGGCTGGGTGTAGGAAGACTCTACAATTTCAATGACTTTGCTGACCTGATCCTTGATACTTGGATAACGATTGGATATACGAGGAATCTGTGATGAGATCTGCTCCACAAATGCATAGAACAAACTCTTGGCCTGAAAGTGCTGGATAGGGTTCTTTTGATCCCACAAAAAGTGCATCTGTTTCAATTGCTCATATAGAATGGTTGGCATATCGGGGTTAAAGCCATAGTTCATTTGGAACGGATTGATACGCTCCATTAACCTTCCCAGATCGTTTCTCCCTCCACTAGGCAGGTTTGCTTTGTACATCAAGTAATATAGGCGCAATCCGGATTCACCTGCTTGAATCACCAACTTACTCCCTTTTCCCCCATGGAAAATATAAAAGCGACTCACTTCATATGTTTGGTTGTCAATCGTTACTTCAGCGTCACCCTGAATGGTGAGTACAAAGGTACTTGTCGGAAATTTGTATTTCATCTTTTCATATGCCTCTAATTCCATGTAACGGATATCTGTTATGCTCACCGCAGCATAGTTCCAGAGGATATAATAATCATTCCACATTTTACTAACCCATCTCCGTCTACATAAATTGTGTCTGTACTCTACGCACTTATTGATAACCATTATCAATTATTATGATAAAGTACGCAATACAACCGATGTAAATGAATCCATTCAGACGAAAAAAGAACTATTCAAATCCTTCTCTTAACATCCGATATATGTAAATAGAACCATGATAAAGAGTAGAAGGAGAACAGAGGATATGAATTCAATCTCATCTGCAACCAATAGCAGTTTCACTCCCGGGAATCAGGTCTCCAGTCGGGATAAAGAAATTCAGGGACTCATGCAGCAGAAGATCCGGCTCAATGAAGAAATGCAAGGTGTAAAAACCAATGACGAGTTGGATACCAAAACCAAGGCTCAGCGAATTAAATCCTTAACAAGCTCCATATCACAGATCGATAGCCAGATTGCCCAAATTAAAGCTGAAGAGTTGCAAGAAAAGAACAAATTAAGACAGCCCGAAAAGACTCAACAGCAACAACCCCAACCAACCGACGAGACACAAGCCCCTTCACTGGATCACCTGATCAAGCATAGTCAGACTTACGATCAATTGGGTAAGCTGGTCGGTTTGCGTGATCGCATGCAGGGCTCCATTCAGACCACTGAAGGAGAGACGCGATTCGACCGACTCGTCCTGGAGATTAATCCTCCTACAAATGATCTCGATCTCGGCAAATCAATGATGTTGGAAAACTCAGAGCGCACCGTCTTTCAGGCAAAACGAGAGGTTGTTCAGGACATCAATTCTCAGCTCAGCAAGGTCAATCAAAAGATTGGGGATCTGGTGAAAGAGATCCATCAGCCCGTACCTAAAGAGGCAGCACAAACTCCTATCTCTGCAACATCTGGAGAAGAAGATCAGGAGATAAATGAAGGAAAGAAAACGGGAAGTAAGGAGCACCCATCAGATGGCGGAACCACAGATCAGGAATCCGGAAACGGCCCGCAAACTCCCGCTTCTGCATCTCCTGCTGCTTCATATCTATCCATCGATATTCGAATCTGAGTACCCTTTGCTCAAACATACTTATATGTATACATAATGAGGTTGAAGTGTTTTCACAACACAGCACTCGTCTCGCATCCATCGATAGAAAAACCGCTATTACAGGTGACTAACTCCTGATAAGTAGCGGTTTTTCTTGTATCTTTAGCGTTAGTAGTTGTAGCTACTATGAGTATTTCTTATTTCTAGCACGGAGTAATGGCGGAATCATTTGCACAGATGACACTACCGGCAATCGCTTTACAACCTTTTTTGATCCGTGTGGCCTCATCAATAATCTGATCTATGTTTTCATATTTTCGCTTGCTGTTGGTTACAACGGCGATGGATACCGACACAAGAGGGAGCGGCCGATTCAGCCCGGAACGTCCTTCCCCCAGAACATATTGATTATGCCAATCATGTTCGTTGTAAAATATCTTTTTCATTTCCTCAAAACCTGAGATGACTTCCTCACTAATATGTTTGTAATCATGGTGATTCAGGATCGTAATAAAATCATCACCACCGATATGTCCAAGAAAAGCTTCAGGGGGAACAAATAGCTTGTGAAGCAAGTTAGCTGTCGCCTGAATAAGCTGATCCCCCATTTTGAAGCCGTAGCTATCATTGTAGGATTTGAATTGATCGAGATCAACGTACAGTACGCTAAAATGGTCCATCTGAAGAGCCTGAGACAGCCTTTCATTTATGATATGATTACCTGGAAGACCAGTCAGCGGGTTCATAAAAATCGCCATTTCAGCCCGTACATCAGCAACAGCAAGCAGCAAACGGCGAATACTCACAGCTCCAAAGAAACTTTCCCCTGACGTGACCAACACAAGATCATATATTTCCCCTTCATCTCGGTCCATGGCTAGAACACTGACATCTGTAATCTGTTCCGAATAATCCACGACCAGTGCCTGCGTGTTCATCACCAGTTCTACAGGACGTCCCATATACAGATTATAGCCATACTGGGTGCCAATCTGCTGAAAGAATCGGGGCCGCATCATTAATGACACACCCTTCTCCCCCATAACAGCTATACCTTCCAAACTAGGATTGGACTTGAAAAGATGATAGACGATATCACATTTTGTATCAGATTGTACTACAGGAATCGGTTCAGCAATCTTGCCTATTTGCGTAAACATACTATTCTACTCCTCTGTTCGTAGCATCTAATCCGTACTTTTCAAATATATATGTAGGTCTTTGTCAATGGTCACATCGTACCACTTTCTACTTAAAAAAGCGTTAACTGAAAGTAAAAGTTTATGAAATAAAATTTTTATCCCCATGTTCTGTGTTATTTCGTTATGCAAAAATACCGTCATTTACTGGATATCTTAAATCCAATAATTGACGGTATTCGTTGGCATATATTACAGAAGTTTATCGACCTGAAATGAACGAATTCAGACATTGACCCCCAAAATTCATTTGGCTAGAATCTAATCTGAATCCAAAATTTCTTCTCCAATCATTACTCCTGACCCTTTCAGCTTACCTTATGCTCAATTCTCAGCTTGTCAGCAACCATCGCAATGAACTCACTATTTGTTGGTTTCGACTTACTGATGTTGATCGTGTAACCAAACAAGTGACTGATGCTGTCGATGTTACCGCGAGTCCATGCCACTTCAATGGCATGACGAATCGCACGTTCGACGCGGGACGGCGTCGTTTTGAATTTTTCGGCAATCGCCGGATACAGTGTTTTGGTGATGGCTCCCAAAATTTCGATATTGTTATACACCATCGTAATGGCTTCGCGCAAATACTGATATCCCTTAATATGCGCAGGTACACCGATTTCATGTATGATGGACGTAATGCTTGCATCCAGATTTTTGTGTTTGCCCATTGGCACAACATTGGATTTCATGAACATGGATGAACCGCTGCTTGTGGACATCGCGGTCTGTGTTCCAACCAGTTGACGCACACGATTCGCAAGCACTTCCATGTCAAATGGCTTGAGAATATAATAAGAAGCTCCGAGTTGCACGGCACGCTGTGTGATATTCTCTTGTCCGAATGCCGTAAGCATAATGACTTTAGGCTGTGGAGACAGGTTCAGGTTGCGCAAGCGCTCAAGCACACCCAGACCGTCCAGATGCGGCATGATAATATCCAGAATCAATACATCCGGCACATCCCGAGTTTGCTCCAGCAATTGCAGTACTTCTTCTCCATTGTATGCAATACCGGTTACTTCCATATCTTCCTGCTCAGATATATATTCGGCAAGCAAATTCGTAAATTCACGATTATCATCGGCCAGCAATACCTCAATTTTTTGCAAAACGGTATCCTCCTTTAAATTAAACATCGTTTCGTACATTTCCTTACAGGTTAAATTTTCGACACAGCAAGTTAAATTCCTCCTGTCGAAAATTATTTTTCTTTATTTTTTTTTCTTGATCCTATATAATAAATAATTTATTTCATTATCCGATATATTATGTTTGCTTTCGACAAAAAAGAACCTCAGGGCTGTTTAACCAGCCTTGAGGTTCTTATCGTTTTCCTTTTTCATCATAACGCCAGCATCTTGTAACATCCATTCAATGAAGCAACCGTAACCCGATTTTGGATCATTCACGAATACATGAGTAACTGCACCGATCAACTTACCATTTTGTACAATGGGGCTGCCACTCATACCTTGAACGATACCTCCGGTCTTATCCAGCAGTTTCGGGTCCGTGATTCGAAGTACAAGACCTTTTGTTGCTGGCTCGGTTTGATCTGCCACATGAACAATGTCAATCGAGAAGCGTTCAACTTGTTGGCCGTCAACCACGGTAAGTATTTCGGCCGGTCCTTCTTTGACTTCATGAGAAAAAGCGACGGGAATACCTTTCGAATACAGACTGTGCTCAGGATTTCCGGACATTTTACCAAAGATGCCAAAAGCCGTATTACGTTCAATATTGCCCAGAATTTTGCTTTCCTTGAGGAAATGAGCACGTTTTTCACCCGGATCACCGGTCTCACTTTTAGAAATGGACGTCACATTAGACTGAACGATCTGACCACTACCTACAACAATAGATGTTTGTGTGTTCATATCTGTAATGACATGGCCCAGTGCGCCGTATACGCCCTGATCTGGAGCATAGAAGGTAAGTGTGCCAACACCGGCTGCAGAATCACGAATGTACAATCCAAGCCTCCACGCTTGATCCTCGGAGTCATACGCCGGAGTTAATCGTGTCTTCACCGTTTCCTTACCACGTTTCAAAACAACATCAATACCTTTTTTACTTTTCCCTGCAAGTTCAACGGCCTCAGAGACACCTGCCACACCATCAAGGCGTTTACCATCCATATGCGTAATTAGATCTCCGAGCTTAATGCCTGCTGTTTCTCCTGGCGATACACGCTCATCCTGCCCAGAGTGGACCAGATGATGACCTACAACCAGAATGCCTGCCGATTTAACTTTGACGCCAATCGTTTGACCCCCGGGTACAACACGCAAATCCGGTATCACATTCACATGGACTGTTTTGACCGGAATTTTACCCCACAACTTCAACGTTAATTTGGCATGTCCCGTCTGTTGAGGGTGAAGATGCAAAGGTTGTTGCCTGGTAACATGCATCGCTGCCTGATCATCCAAACCAACGATATCAGGACGATCTACAACGGCGCTTGAAGCAGCAGGTACAGCGAGCCGGACATCCGCTTGCCTGCCAGCAAACACTTGCAATTCATCCGGCAGTGAAGCATAACTTTGCACAGGCTGAATGGCCTGGCTAATCACACAAAGAAAGAAGGCAAATAAAAGACCTAGCAATTTCTTCCTGAGGGGGGAATTCAATGGCTGTCACACTCCCTTTGCTTCTTTCGCTTGACGAAAGGTGGTCGCCAATTGCGTACCTATAAGATAACCTCGCCCCCAGGCTTTTATTACTGTCAATCATTACGCCAGCCGTCCGTTTCACCCTTTTTTGGCTTCCGCCAAATTCAGCATTTCCTGTGCGTGATGCAGCGTTTTTTCTGTAATTTCCACGCCGCCCAGCATACGTGCCAATTCCTTCACTCTGCCTTCGTCTGACAGCGATTCCACCTGCGTCATCGTCCGTCCATCGTAGACATGTTTCTCAATGAGATACTGATGATCTGCCATACAAGCCACTTGTGGTAAGTGAGTTATTGAGAAAACCTGACAAGTAGAAGACAAACGGAACAGTTTTTCAGCAATGGATTGAGCTGCTCTACCACTAACTCCGGTATCAACTTCATCAAAAATCAACACAGGTATCCGGTCATGTCGCGCAAAGATACTCTTCATCGCCAGCATCATTCTCGACAACTCACCACCTGAAGCAATCTTGCCAAGTGGTCGTAATGGCTCGCCCGGGTTCGGTGAGATCAGGAATTCCGCATTGTCCGCACCCTGACGATTCAGACGAATACGGCGTCCATTCCATTCAATGCCCTTCGGATCTTCGAAAGGAGTAATCTGAACACGAAGCGTAGTCCGTTCCATTTGCAGATCCTTGAGCTCGCTTTCCACCTGTGCAGCAAGTTCCTCGGCGCATTGTTTACGAACCTTGCTGAGTTCTTCAGCAGATTCCATCACAAGGTTAAGCATTTTGTCACGTTCAGCTCGCAATTTCTCCAGCCGTTCGTCCTTGTTCTCCAGTTGGTCGGTTTCATGGCTAATCTGATCATAATAACTCAGAATAAGTTCAACACTGTCCCCGTATTTCCGTCTGAGGCCAGAAATCAGATTCAGCCTTTGCTCCACTTCTTCCAGCCTTGCCGGATTAAATTCAATCTTCTCCCGGTAATCCCTTAACTGAAATGTTGCATCTTCCAATTGATAAAATGCGGATTGCAGCTGTTCTACGATTGGTTGCAGTCCTTTGCTATCATATCCAGAAATGTCTTCAATTCTTGAAAGGGCAATGCTCACAGCTTCAAGTCCGCGTTGACCACTGAGCAGATCATATGCACCGGCAACACTGTCCATCATTTTCTCACTATGGGATAGTTTGACCCGTTCTTCCCCGAGTAATTCATCCTCGCCTCGTGTAAGGCTTGCTGCTGCGATCTCCTCAAGCTGAAAGCGATACATGTCCAAGAGTTGATATGCCCGCTGACTGGACTCCTGAAGCGCACGCAGTTCTTTTTCAGCCGTGATAAACTTGCTGTAACGCTCCTGATACTTCGCTTTGACAGGTCCTATTACTTCCGAGCCATAAGTATCGAGAAGCCCCAGATGGCTCTCTGCACGCAGCAAACTCTGATGTTCATGTTGTCCATGAATATTGATCAGCTTCTCGCCTACTTCCCGCAGCATGGTCAGATTGACCAATTGCCCATTAATGCGGGACGTACTCTTCCCCTGAGTATTCAGCTCACGTCGAATGACCAAATGCTCTTCCGGCTCACAGTGGATACCGAGCTTCTCTAACGTTAGCCAGACCGGATGACTCTGCTCCATCTCGAACAAGGCTTCCATCTCTGCCTTCTCACATCCGTACCGGATCAGATCAGCTGAACTTCGTCCACCAGCAATTAAGCCAAGTGCATCTATAATAATCGACTTTCCTGCACCCGTTTCACCTGAGAGTACATGGAATCCCGGATGGAATACAACGTCCACTTCTTCCACCACAGCCAGATTTCGAATCGATAACGTAACTAACATCTGCAAAAACACCTCCGGATGACTAACTCAGAAATTATGTTTTTGAACCATTAATTTAAGCAATATAACCCATGATGCGTTCAATAACGGTCACGCTGTTACCTTCAGTCCGGCAGATAATCAGAATGGTATCATCTCCACAGATCGTCCCCATGACTTCATTCCATTCAATATTATCAAGCAAAGCTGCAATGGAGTTTGCTGTTCCCGGCAAACATTTCATCACAACCAGATTGTTTGTGTGATCAATGTGCAGGAAGTTGTCAACGAGTGCACGCTTCAACTTTTGAATCGGATTATATCGTTGGTCTGTTGGTAAAGAGTACTTGTATCTGCCATCATCCATCGGAATCTTGATTAACAGAAGCTCCTTGATATCCCGGGATACCGTCGCCTGAGTCACCTGAAAACCTGATTTGCGTAGTGCTTCAACCAGATCATCCTGGGTCTCAATTTCATTTTGACTAATGATTTCACGAATCTTGATGTGCCTTTGTCCTTTCATACATGCCTCCAGTTAAATGTATTGCAATAAAGCAGCATTTGTAATTCGCCGCAGACTTTGCCCTGCAATGTTTATTCTTTTATATTAGTCCAGATCATCCCCATCATACACATCTTCCTGATAGTCCATGAGCCTGATTAACTTAATATCGGAATCCTCCACGTCAACATACAGCAATCCTTCACAGCCAGGATATAACAACAGATAATTGAGGAAGCGATCCCTTAGCGCAGGGCCGGTCATTTCAATTGGCTGCCTGCGACGAGACGTTTTCACCAGGTATCTGAGATCCTCACGTTCTGCAACATAATCAATGAATAATCTGCTGTAATAAACGGATTCATTGGCCTCAAAAGCCAAAGGAACTTTCATTTTGCCACCGATGACTTCGTAACCCTGTGCTTCAAGCAAATCCAAGGCCGGGGAATCCTGAATCTTCACGTTCAGTTGCATTCCAGACAAGCTTACCGGCATCGGTCGGTTCACCCAATTACGTAAGCCAAAGAACAGCCACAAGATCAAACAGACAGCAAGTACACCTATAACGATTGTGTCATATTGACCATCCATTATCGCTCACCTCGAAGACATATTCGAGGTTCAGTAACGATTTCCCTTTACGTCAATCACCTTTCCAGCGAAAAGAAACCCATCTTATGATGAGTTTCCCGTAAATGTATGAGCTGCTTCCTTCGCAACTTGCTCCGCAAGTGCGTCAAGTGAAGCTGGATCGATCTCTGGTTGTGTGGCCTCTGGTGCTTCCAGACGCCAATGTGCGAGAAATTCTATATTACCTTCTCCACCGGTTATCGGTGAAAAAGTCAAACTCTGCAGATGCAAACCAAGTTGACTGGCAAAATGAAGCATGGTCTGCAATACATCCTTGTGTACCTTCGTATCACGTACCACACCGGACTTTCCTACTTTTTCACGCCCTGCCTCAAATTGAGGTTTAATCAATGCAACGATATCTGCAGGTTGTTTCAAAAGAGCCAGAAGTGGCGGCAATATGATTCGCAGTGAAATGAACGACACATCAATGCTCGCAAAGTTCGGGACGGGTCCCGTCAGATCTTCAGGAGTCACATAGCGGAAATTGGTTCGTTCCATAACAGTAACCCGCTCATCATTACGCAAAGACCAGTCGAGCTGATTATACCCCACATCAATAGCGTAGACGTGAGACGCGCCATGCTGAAGTGCACAATCCGTAAATCCACCGGTGGATGAACCAATGTCGAGCATGACAAGTCCATTCATATCAAGGTCGAAATGACGGATCGCTTTTTCGAGCTTCAATCCGCCTCTGCCGACGTAGGGATGCACCGAGCCTTTAACTTTCAGCTCGGCTTCCCTTGGAATCTTCATGCCCGCCTTTTCGATCGGCTCATTATTGGCATATACCAGTCCAGCCATGATTGCAGCTTTTGCCTTCTCACGACTTTCATAATAGCCCTGCTCAACCAGCAGAACATCAATTCGTTCTTTCGGGAGTGACATGTCTGTCTCCTATCATGTAAATTTACGAAGGAAAACGTGTTTTGGGTATGCCGTAAGATAATTGAACAGCCATCTTGCGCAGTTCAGCACATACATTTTCAACGGTAAGACCCACTTCCTCACGTTGTTCCTTAATACTGCCATGCTCGATGAAGCGATCCGGAATCCCCATCAATTGTACATGAACATCATGTAGTCCCTGTTCTGCATAAAACTCCAGCACTGCACTACCCATGCTGCCTGCTTGGGATGTTTCTTCAAGTACAATCAATTTGGTGCCTCGAACAGCTAAATCACGCAACATCTGCTCGTCAAGAGGTTTGAGGAAGCGAGCGTTGATTACGCCTGCTGTGATCCCTTCCCGCTTCACCATCTCTGCTGCTTCTTCTGCAAGCTGCACCATCGACCCTGAAGCGATGACAGCATATCCCTCTGATGGACGCAGTTGCTCCCATGATCCGATTGGAATCGGAACAAGTACATCATCCAAAGGCACACCGACCACATTGTTTCGTGGATAACGGTAAGCAATTGGACCTTCATTATAATCAAGCGCCGTTTTCATCATGTGGCGCAATTCATTTTCGTCTTTTGGCATCATCAGGACGATATTTGGAATATGGCGCATAAATGCCACATCGTATACCCCTTGATGTGTTTCCCCATCCGGACCAACAAACCCGGCACGGTCAATAGCAAACATCACGTTAGCGTTATGACGGCAAATATCATGTACAATCTGATCATATGCACGTTGCATAAACGTAGAATACACGGCAAAGACCGGCTTCAAGCCTTCCATAGCCAGTGCAGCACACATGGTTGCCGCATGCTGTTCTGCGATCCCTACGTCAATCATGCGGTCAGGAAACTCCTTACTAAAAGGAATGAGACCTGATCCTGTAGGCATTGCTGGCGTTACAGCTACGATCCGCTTATCCTGCTTTGCAAGATCAATTAACGTTTGACCAAACACTTCCGTGTACATCGGTTTTCCAACTGCCTTCAGCACTTGCCCAGATTCAATTTTGTACGGTGAAATCCCGTGCCACTTGTGCGAATCGGCTTCTGCTGGCTGATAACCTTTACCTTTGGTCGTGAGCACGTGAACGAGCACAGGGCCATCAACGTTATCTGCCTGTTTGAAGGTTTCAATCAATTTGGGAATATCGTGCCCATCAATCGGTCCCAAATACGTGAAGCCCAGTTCTTCAAAAAGAACACCTGGTACCATCATATATTTGACACTATCTTTGATCCAGCTTGCCGATTTGGCCAATCGATCTCCGATAGCTGGAATTTTTTTAAGCATCCCCTCGACATCATCTTTTGCTTTCAGATAATGACGATCCGAACGAATCTTGCTCAAATATTTATGCATGGCCCCAACGTTTGGAGCAATGGACATTTCATTATCATTCAGAATAACCATCAGTTTTCTCTGCTCATGACCGATATGATTAAGGGCCTCAAAAGCCATACCACCTGTAAGCGCTCCATCACCAATCATCGCGATAACTTGGTTGTCCTCACCCTTCAGATCACGTGCAAGGGCCATCCCCATCGCAGCGGACAACGAAGTACTGCTGTGTCCAGCTTCCCATACATCATGTTCGCTTTCGTTGCGTTTGACAAACCCGCACAGACCGTTATGTTGACGCAATGTATCAAAGCGATCCATACGCCCTGTCAGGACTTTATGCACATAAGCCTGATGCCCTACATCAAAAATCATTTTGTCTGCTGGACTGTTATAGCAGTAATGCAGGGCTACCGTGAGCTCAACCACGCCTAAGTTGGGTGCGAGATGCCCACCTGTAACAGACAGTTTCTCAATCAGAAACTGCCGGATCTCTGCCGACAAAAGGGCAAGATCATCCTGAGACATCGACTTTAGATCACTGGGTTGTTTAATTTGTGGAAGCAGCACGAGAATCTCCCCGCTTTCCTAGATTGTTTAGTTATTGTTGTAAATCGATATATACATTATGAATCAAATGACATTAAATCATTATAACATAAAAGAACAAGAATCATAATTTACTGCACTATACTCCCGATAACGAGCATTCTCGCCAGCAAGTTATTTAAAATTCTTCTCCATATGTATTCCCGCATCCACTCGGGACAGACTTTTTCCATCTACTCGGAAAAAGGACATTACATTCATTACACGGTTATACAGGTTTTGAAACAGCGCGTTTTATCAGAATCTAATGGTCTCGACTCATCAGGTAATCTGCAATTTCCAGCAATCTGGATGCATCAGGTAACTCAGCTCTTTCAAGTGCGTCTTTTGCAGATTGGGTAAGAGATTTCACCTCAGCTACAGAAGCCTCCATGCCAATAAAATAAGGATATGTTACCTTCTGCTGATTCACATCGCTCTGTGTTTTCTTGCCCATCTTCTGCTCGTCACCCGTCAAGTCGAGAATGTCATCCTGAATTTGGAACGCCAGCCCCAGATCACGGCCAAATACACGCAAGGCTTCCAATTGTCCTTCCGTTGCTCCACCGATTCGTGCTCCAGCAATGAGGGAGAAAACAATCAGGTCACCTGTTTTGTGCAAATGAATATATTGAAGCTGTGCAAGATCAGTCATGCCTTGCTCGCCTTCCATATCCGCAACTTGGCCACCAACCATACCTCTTGCTCCAGCGAGTTCGGACATGTCCTCTACGATGGACAGCAACGCATCTGCCGCCACACCGCTACGGCGTCCAGCTTGAACAATGCTATAAAAAGCATGGGTTAACAGCGCATCGCCTGCCAATATGGCTGTTGCCTCACCATATACCTTATGATTCGTTAATTTTCCCCTGCGGTAATCATCATTATCCATAGCAGGCAGGTCGTCGTGGATCAGTGAATAGGTATGAACCATCTCCACGGCGCAGGCTACCGGCATTGCAGCTGTACGCTGTGCACCGAAGGCTTCCGCCGCAGCAACGACCAGAAGAGGACGAAGGCGTTTGCCTCCGGCCATGAGTGAGTACTGCATCGCATCCGTCAACGATTGGGGTACATCCCAATGATCGGGAAGCGTGTGTTTCAACGCTTCTGTCACCTCAGCTGTGACCTCTTCGAGATATGCTTGAAACGAAGGACGATTACTCATGGACTTCACCGCTCTCATCGTCAGCAGTTCCGAAAGGCTTCTTGCGAAGCTCTCCATCTTCTTCTACGATCATCTCGATCTTACGTTCCACTTGTTCCAGCTTCAGACCGCAAAGTTGCGAAAGTTTCATCCCGCGTTGAAACAGATCGATGGCCTGTTC
This sequence comes from Paenibacillus sp. FSL k6-2145, assembly GCF_037976585.1. NCBI lineage: Bacteria > Bacillati > Bacillota > Bacilli > Caryophanales > Paenibacillaceae > Paenibacillus > Paenibacillus sp. FSL k6-2145. Next base: position 6,742,890 of record NZ_CP150267.1, read on the forward strand.
CAACGGAACATCACCATGTTCCAGCTGACCTACGATGTCTTCCAATGCCGCCATTGCCTCTTCAAAATTCAATTCCGGTTCATTCGCCATGGGTATTGTCGTCCTCCTTCATTCCCCAAACCTGACAGTCCAGCTGTCCGTCTGTTAATTTAATCTTAATTGAATCTCCAGGCTGTACATCCTTCGTGGACTTGATTAATCGCTGTTCCTGCTCGTCATAGACAAGGCTGTATCCCCGTGACATGACTTTAAGCGGGCTAAGCGCATCCAGATGCCGCACAGATGATTTCCACTGTTGATGCTTCGATCTGGTTATAGACCTGATCGCAAGTTCCAGTTGTCTGCGTGCTGCCGCATTCTCACGGCGTGCTGCATTGACCTGCTCACGAGGATTGAATCGTTGCAGTGCTGCCCGCAAACGCTCTTGCTTCTCTCCTGTCCATTTCATACGCGTATCCACTGTTCTCAAAAGCCGTTGGTGCATCATATCCAGTCGTTCGGTGTGTTGCATCAAGGTACGTCTTGGATGAACCAGCACCGGCGAACGCTGTAATCTTGCTAGCCGTTCGCGATTATGTACAGCACGCTGACGCAAGCTATGCTGTAACTGGCGCTGACGTTGTCCGATCTGATCAAGCAACTCAGCTCGATTAGGTACAGCTAATTCAGCAGCTGCTGTAGGTGTAGCCGCACGCAAATCGGCTGCAAAATCAGCAATAGTGAAGTCCGTTTCGTGCCCAACCGCAGAAATGACAGGAATATCCGAAGCAACTATTGCTCTTGCCACAATCTCCTCATTGAACGCCCACAATTCCTCCAGTGAACCGCCTCCACGTCCAACAATAAGTACATCGGCTTCTCCCATCCGATTCAGGTTGCCAATCGCTTTGACGATGGAAGGTGCTGCACCCTTGCCTTGAACCAGAACAGGATACAAAACAACTTTGGCAGAAGGGTATCTGCGCTGGAGTGTGATCATGATGTCCCGCACCGCCGCTCCCGTCGGTGAAGTTACAACCCCGATGGTCTGTGGATAACGAGGGATCTGTCTTTTTCGAGAAGGTGAAAACAATCCTTCTTCCTCGAGCTTTTTCTTCAGCTGTTCGTATGCCAGATACAGACTTCCAATCCCGTCCGGCTGCATATGGGTAGCGTAGAATTGATACTGCCCATCCCGTTCATACACCGAGACATTACCACGAGCAATAACCCTTGCACCCTCCTTCGGTACAAAGGGTAATCGCTGGTTATGGGACGCAAACATAATCGACTTAATCCGGCTGTCCTTGTCCTTCAATGTAAAATACATATGGCCGCTGGAGTGATGTGTGAAGTTCGAAATCTCCCCGCGTAGCCAAACGTCCGACAGGACCTGATCCGATTCTAGTTTCATTCGAATATATCGGTTCAGGTCTTTGATGGAGTAGATCTTTTGATCTGCCACAGACAAAACCCTAGGCCAATCCGTGAGCGCGCTTGGCAGCGATCAATGTATTTTGCATCAGCATTGTGATTGTCATCGGACCAACACCACCAGGAACCGGTGTAATTGGACCAGAAACTTCTTTTACACTCTCAAAATCAACGTCTCCTGCCAGTTTGCCATTCTCCAAACGGTTCATGCCGACATCAATAACAACAGCACCCGGTTTCACAAAATCAGCATCCACAAAATTGGCACGGCCGATGGCTACAACTAGAATGTCCGCCTGGCGTGTAATTTCTTTCATGTTGGCTGTACGGGAATGACACATCGTTACCGTTGCATTCTCACGTTGGAGCAACAGGGATACCGGTTTGCCGACAATATTGCTTCTTCCGATGACTACCGCATGTTTACCGGACATTTCCAGTCCAGTACGCTTGATAAGTTCGATTACACCAGCAGGGGTACATGGAAGCAGACTATCGTCTCCAATAACGAGATTACCAACATTGACTGGATGGAACCCGTCTACGTCTTTATCCACGGCAATTGCATCAATAACCGCTTTCTCTTCGATATGTTTAGGGAGTGGCAGTTGAACCAAAATTCCGTTTATGGATTGTTGATTGTTCAGCTTGTCCACCAGCGCAAGCAGATCTTCTTGGGACGTATCTGCATCCAAGCGATGCACTTCGGAGTAGAAACCGAGGTCGTGACATGCTTTTTCTTTATTACGCACATAGACTTGGGATGCCGGATCTTCCCCGACGAGCACAACAGCCAGACCAGGTACTACCCCCTGTTCGCTAAGCTGTTTCACTTCTGTTGTCATGCTTGCGCGGATCTCTTGGGATACTTCTTTACCGTTAATAATAGATGCTGTCATTGTACTCTCTCTCCCTTATGTGAATATAAATTTAGAGGTTGTTCAAAAAAACCGCTTTTGATTACGAAGGATACTGAAAACCGGTCCTTTTGAACATGCTCCATAGTTAATCATAACTTAAGATAATTTTGCTTTAATCGCGTCAACTTCCTGAATCATGCGTCCAAGTACGCCATTGACAAACTTACCGGATTCTTCTGTACCAAAATATTTGGACAGTTCAATTGCTTCATTGACCGATACCTTTGCCGGGATGTCATCACGGAATACCATTTCATACGTTGACAGTCGTAGAATCTGGCGATCTACACGTGACAGACGGCTAATCTGCCATCCTTTCAAATAATCCACAAGCAGCCCGTCAATTGCTTCCTTATTGTTCCAGGCTCCTTGTACAATCTCAGTAACATAAGTACGCATTACATCTGCATCGCGGATGACCACTTCGGTTTCATTATCTTCAGCAGCTTCATTGATCAACATGTTTACAGCTTCTGCTGCGCCTACCTCATTCATTTCCATCTGATACAGACTTTGTACTGCAATTTCCCTTGCCAAACGTCTTTTCATGTCCTGCCTCCTGCAGCGCTCCGTCTGGAGCGTCATCATGCTTATTTTATAATCCATGCATCCATCTCATCAAATCCTGTATCGGTTAGATCAATGGCTTACACGGTATTGTTATTGTTATCCCTTTTCACAAAAAAAACCTGCAATACGTTTCCTCCAAAAAACGGGCAACCTAAACTACAGCTCTATTTTCGGAAGAAACATATTGCAGGGTTCAGGTAGGTCACTTAAACGGACGCCAGCGATCGCCAAGCCATTGTCCCCACTCCCTCCAGGGAATGGACGAACCCAGCTTCGAATCGCTCCGTCTGCCTAACGTATAACCGATGAACACCAAGAGTGCAAAGAACAACATATCCCAAAAACCGATCCATACATAAAGAAATCCAAAAAAGATGCCGCCGATAATTCCGGTAATTCGGCCTCTGTGACTATCCCAAATCTCTTTCCACAGCATCAGTGAAACTCACCTCATTCCACTCGACTCTTGTAGTTAGGCGACTGGGTTACATTAGCGATATACACGGTGACAAAAGAAACCGGGATGCCCGTAATCTCTTGTACATGATCATGTATCGCCTTTTGCAGATCAGAAGTCAGCGCAGGAATAGGTGTCTCACCATCCACTACCGCACGGATCATAATCTCCAGTCCTGACTCAACCACACGTATGCGTGCCTTGACATCACGTACTCCCCTGAAACGGGAAGTTGCCTTCAAACAGAGATTCTCAATCGTCTCCATCGAAATCTGTACATCACCAAACTCAGTAGGTTGATCTACAGACGGCAACGATGCACGCTCACGCCGAACCGAGATGTAGAAAAATCGCAAACTCAGGATAAACAAAATCGCTGCTGCAATAACCGACGCAACAATAACGTTTTGTTCCTGCTGGTAATTCAATTCGTAAGGCAGCACACCGCTAATCAGAAGAATGACGGCTGCCGATATTGCTCCAACGCTTATGCTGTATATAAACAACAGAAGCCGATCCAGTATTTTAGCCACGAACTGCACAGCCTCCCTTGCTCACTAACATGACTTAACCTGTTCACTAGCAAAAAATCAGATCCTCATCTAGCTTTCGCTATAATGAAGACCTGTCCAAGACGGGATAACCCCCGGCAGATGATGCCGGGGGAATCTGTCTTCTTTTATTTTACGCGCTGACTGTTCAGGTCGATTTCTTCCACTTTCTCGGTGCTCTTGAACTGAACGTCATGAATGTGCACATTCACTTCATTCACATTCAATCCTGTCATATTCTCGATGGAACGTTTCACGTTCTGTTGAATCTCCGTAGCTACTTGTGGCAAACGGTATCCGTACTCGATAATTACGGAAACATCAACTGCAGCTTCACGTTGGCCCACTTCAACTTTAACACCTTTGGAAAGGTTTTTGCGACCAAGCAATTCAGCAAATCCGCCAGCGAATCCGCCACTCATGCCTGCAACACCTTTCACTTCAAGGGTTGCCAATCCAGCAATCACTTCAATAACTTCAGGTGCGATCTGGATTTCACCGATATCCGTTCGTTCAAATTCAGTCGGTAGTGTACTCATAACTGTTCAACACACCTTTCGCGAGATAAGTTTGCGGCCATCCGTCAGGGCGCTGGACTCAGGTTAATCAACCTTCAGAACCCTTCCGGTCCGGCTTTACCGGAACTCCTGCAAACATCCGCGAGGTGCGGGCTTATCCTTTGCAGGAGACATGCGCTCTTATTATTACATACTATATCATTTGGGCTACATTATGACAAACAAGCCCAATATACCTTTTAAATCTCGTTTTCCTCAAGAAATTTGATATCAAAGTCCCCACGAATGAACGTTGGGTGCTCCAGCAATTTCTGATGGAAAGGAATAGTTGTAGATATGCCTTCAATCGCAAATTCCCCAAGCGCACGTTTCATCTTGGCAATCGCCTCTTCACGATTCGCTCCCCACACAATCAATTTTGCGATCATGGAATCATAGAAAGGTGAAATGGTATAACCCGGATAAGCAGCACTATCTACACGAACGCCAGGTCCTCCCGGTGCAAGGTAGAATCCGATTTTGCCTGGTGATGGCATAAAGTTACGGTCCGGATCTTCTGCATTGATACGACATTCAATGGACCAGCCATTGATAACCACGTCTTCCTGACGGAATGAAAGTGGGTTGCCTTCAGCTACGGAGATCATCTCACGGATCAGATCCACGCCAGTAACCATCTCAGTAACCGGGTGCTCTACCTGAATACGCGTATTCATTTCCATGAAATAGAACTCGCCATTCGGGCTGAGCAGGAATTCCAATGTACCCGCTCCCGAGTAATCCACAGCAAGGGCAGCCCGTACTGCAGCTTCGCCCATCAGTGTACGCACATCTTCGGAGAGAATTGGACACGGAGCTTCCTCTACCAATTTCTGGCGACGACGCTGAACCGAGCAATCACGCTCTCCCAAATGTGCTGCATTTCCGTGTTTATCAGCAATGATCTGAATTTCCACGTGTTTCATACCTGTCAGGAATTTCTCCAGATATACACCTGCATTGCCAAATGCCTTTTGTGCTTCCTGCTGAGCAGCAGTAATCTGCTTAATCAGCGTTTCTTCATCTTCGGCAATACGAATTCCCTTACCTCCGCCACCAGCAGTAGCTTTGATAATGATAGGATATCCGATATCTCTAGCAATCATGATGGCTTCATCCATATTTTCAACAAGGCCGTCTGATCCAGGAATAACAGGTACTCCTGCATCTTTCATCGTCTGTTTGGCAACAGCCTTGTCACCCATTTTGGTGATGGCTTCAGGAGAAGGTCCAATAAACGTAATATTGCAAGACTCACAAATTTCCGCAAAATCAGCATTCTCCGCCAAAAAACCGTAACCAGGGTGGATTGCATCACATTCCGTCAGTGTGGCTACACTCATCAGGTTTGTGAAGTTGAGGTAACTGTCCTTAGACAGTGTCGGTCCGATACAATAAGCCTCATCTGCAAGACGAACATGCAGAGAATCCTTGTCCGCTTCCGAATAGACGGCTACCGTTGAGATGCCGATTTCACGGCAGGCACGAATAATACGTACCGCAATCTCTCCACGGTTCGCAATCAGTATTTTTTGAAATTTCATTTCGTTTTGTCCTCCTTCGAAGCTCATGCGGTTAGCTGTTTACCAGCTATAACGGTTATTCCGGTTTCACCAGGAAAAGGGGCTGCCCATACTCGACCAGCTGTCCGTTCTCAACCAGCACTTCAACGATTTCTCCCTTGATGTCCGCATCAAGCTCGTTCATCAGCTTCATAGCTTCGATGATACATACCGTTGTTTTCTCAACAACTTTATCACCAGCGCTCACAAAAGGACCCGCTTCCGGCGAGGAAGCTCTGTAAAAAGTACCTACCATCGGAGATACAATTTTATGTAAATGACTTGTAGTATCGACCTGCGGTGCAGCTTCACTTACCACTGCGGCCGGCTGTACTTGCGGAGCAGCAATCATTTGCGGTTGCACAGCAGCTGCTTGAACATACTCCGTTTTGCCCGGTTTGCGGATCGATAACCGTGATCCTTCATTTTCAATTTCCAACTCTTGAACGGAACTTTCATCTACCAGTTTAATCAGTTCTTTGATTTCACTCAATTTAAACATTTCCATTATTCACTCCTTCGGCATCATGCCAGTCTCACTAGGACGGTCATATGGCTTTATGTATTATATCATAATCATTAAAAATGGAAAGAGCCCGAGAGTACAACCAGCTCCCGGGACTGCATTTCCATGATTTGGATTACTGTTCTGTGACGTATTGCACGCTGATTTTGTTCTGTGAAACCGCCAATTCTTTCATGACCAGATCGACAATGGATACCGCCTGTTTTACATCCAGTTTGTCACTGAGGACCACAACTTTATACTTGTCGGCATCTTCTTGAACGATCGCATTAGCGTACTGTTGAGAGAGCGTCTCTTCAATGCCAGTGATTTTGGCTTCTTTTTCTTCCAGTGTACGGAGTTGCTCCGTTGCTTTGGCATTCTCCTCTGGCGTTTTGCTCAGATCACCTGCCACGGTCATCAGTTCCTCATACTTACGATTGTTGCTTTCTTCACGTTGCCACTGGTAGTTCTGGAACTGGCTGCTCGCAGATGCTGTCGTATTCTGCTCTTCCATTTCCTTGAGGACTTCCTCATCTGTCTTGGTTGCAGTGCCGCCTGTCTGACCGTCTGTCTCCGGTGTAGTTGTTGCCCCTTTGTCGGTCTCTTTGTTGGTTTCTTTGCCTGCCTCACTCTTATTCTCGCCTGGTTCGACAGCAGGTGTTTTCTCTGTATTTCCAGCTTCTTTACCTTCCGTAGCCGCCGGTTCTTCCATAGCGCCAGCCGCACTTGGATCACTTTCAACTTCGCCGCTATTCACCACTTCATTCACAACAAAACCTTCTGTAGGATCAAGAATGCCTGCCGTCTCCTTTGCTTCCCCTTGCTTGATTCCATCCACTTGCTGACTGTCTGCCACCGGCGCGTTGATTGGACCGGAATCCTCAGTGAACAGATAATACGCGGACAAAATGACCATCAGACTCAGCATGGAAACGAGCCATACCGTTTGACGTTTGTTATTCATTAGAACTTCCTCCTCAAATTGGCTTCAATCTTATGAGAATTGAATCTTGTGATTCAACACATCAGATTAGTCTTGTTTGCGCGGGACAACCGAGATCCGGTAGGCTGCCACATTCAGTCCTTTTTCCACAGCATCGGTTATCAGGTCCTTCACAACCTTGTTCTCTGCACCCCTCGCAACCACAAGCACCCCACGGATCTGCGGTTTGAGCTTTTTGGTCACTATAGGTGTCTGATCCCCTGATATTTCGTACGTAATAATCTCGCCATCACGGGTATATTGCGTCATATGTCGCTTGCCCCCGCTAGCATCGGTTTCTTCGGTAAGTTGCTGAGAATCCTTCACGTTCCGCTGAACGACCAATTCTTCTGTGGAATCCACGGTAACCATCACATCAACCGTTCCCACACCAACAATGTTTTCCAGCACACCTTTGATTTTGTCTTCAAATGCAATTTCGATCGCCTGAAAAGGATTCTGTTCCGACGGATCACTCTGTATGGATGCCATGGATGTTGCCGGGTCCGGTGGTTCCCGACCGATATTTTCGGAATCAATTTTTTTGACATTGACGAAGGAATTGAACAGCATGATTCCCACCCCGATCAAACCAAGGATAATCAGCCAGCGGAAGGTTTGACTTCGCCTTGCCCCACCCTCTCCGCCACCCATCCAGGTTTCCATCTTTTTGAACCATTGTTTCATCGGACACCCTCCTTCTCAGAGCACTCCAGCACTTTTTGGTTCTGTCACTTGAACGTTGTTTGCATCAACATCCCACTTTTCAGTCAACAATGTAATAATCTGCACCGCATGTTCGGACCTTGTGGATGTCTCACCTTGCTGCTTCGTCTCATCTGCCTGATCACGTATAACAGGCTCGGAAGACGCTTCATTTTCATCACGTTGCCCTCTACTCACATCAATCTGAATATCAGGCACTTCAATCTGACCAACCTGGATGGGCTGCTGAATTTGATGTGTTTCATCCTTCTCGGATTCTGTATTAGTTCCAAATATGGGTTGTGTATTTGCAGCGACTTCTTGCTGGCCTGCCTTCACTTCTTTTCCTGCACCCTCTCCGGCCATCTCGACCAATACACGCTGGATCACAGGCAGTTCGACTGATGAGGCAACTTCCATCTCGGTTTCATATTTACTCATGGTCAGCTGTACCTCTACGGACCGCACCTTGGCACCTGTTGTTTCTTCAATCTGACCTTTCATGACATTAGCCAGTTCTTTGGCTGTCCATTGTAAGGATTGTTCCTGTTCATTGGATTGCAGCCGCTTGCCCTGAGCTAATATCTGTTCGAGTGTTGCATTCCCATCCGATGGAGCATCCATTGCCGACATTGCCCGTTTCAGTTCGCCAATCGGATCACTTTTGAGGAGCTTGGTTATGGGTGATAAAAGGGTCAGCAGGATGAGAAGGCTCAGCACAAGCTTGACATAACGTTCCATGGATCGATTGGGCAACAGCATATCCACAAAAGTCGCCAGCAGAACGATCATAATCAATTCCTGGAGCCAGTTGCTCAGCCACCCCATCCTTTCCATCCCCTTTCTTCTCAACATACATTCAGCGCATCATGACAGTCATATTGCCCGCGGTCAGCAAGATGGTAATTGCCAGGAAAAACATGAGCCCGACGGCTGCGAGCGCCGCAAATACGTAGATCATGCTCTTGCCGATGGCCTGCAGGCATCCTACAATCGGGGTGTCTCCGAGCGGTTGCATAATGGCACCAGTTACGTTGTATATCAAGGCAAGAGCCAGGATCTTGAGTGCCGGAAAGGCACATAGGAACAAAATGATGATCACCCCGGTGAGTCCAATTGCATTTTTGACAAGTAAAGAAGCTGTAATTACCGTATCCGTCGCATCCGCAAATGTTCTGCCCACGACAGGGACAAAGTTGCCTGCGATGTATTTGGCGGCCTTCAGGCTGACTCCATCCGCTACCGATCCCGATGCTCCCTGAACCGAGATTACACCCAAAAACATCGTCAGCAGGATACCCAGCAGTGCCACACTAATATTGCGCAGGAGGTCTGCCAGCTGTGTCAGCTTGTACTTGTCAGACAATGAACTGACGAGATGGAGAACAGCTGAGAAGAAGAGTAACGGGAATACCAGCAAGTGAATCAAAGTACTCACCAGATGAATCATGAAAATGATGAGTGGATGTGTCACCGAGACGGTGATGACATTACCCATGGACGCAAGCAGTGTGAATAACAAGGGAACCATGGCCATCATAAAGTTGATCATGCCAGTTATGGCATCCTTGGCGTATCCAATCGCCACACTGAAGCTGTTGATTGCAATGATGATAATGACCATATAACAGATGGAATAGGCGATTTTGCTAATATTATTTTTCTCAAATGCGGTCTGAAGAGTCTCCAGAATCATGCTGAGTACACTTAACATCACAATCGTGACCAGAAGCTTGCCATTATATAAAATTTCATGCAGCATGAAGGTTCCGATCGCCACAAACACCGATTTCAGGCTGAACCCTTCATTGCCGGGGATTAACATATCCATGAAGGAAGGGGTCTTCCCATCCGGGAAGAAACCACCGTATTGTTGCATCAGTTGATCCCAGTATTTCTCCACCTGATCCTTGGGAAGCTGATCGGCCTGCTGCTCCATCCACTCACCGGAAGGCGAGGTTGCAGTAACCTGTCCCAGGATACCAAACAGAAAACAGAGCATCAGCACAACCGTAAGGCGCCACTGCGGCTTATGATGCATTGATTTCATATGAAGTCCGCACGCCCTTTCTACACCGGCATCAGCTTCATGACGGTTTCGATAATAATGCTGATGATCGGTATAGCAAGTACAAGGATCAATACCTTACCAGCCAGTTCAATCTTGGACGCAATGCTCTCCTGACCTGCATCCCTGACAATCTGTGCGCCAAATTCTGCGATGTACGCTATGCCAATAATTTTCAGCACTGTTTTCAGATAAATACTTTCCATGCCTGAATTCTCGGCAAGCCGCTTTAACACTTCGATGACTGCACCGATTTTGCCAATCAACAACATGAAGATGACAATGCCAGTCGCGGCAGCAATCAGAAAGGCAAACATCGGTTTCTGTTCCTTAATGACCAGAATGAGCACTGTTGCGATGAGCGCCAAACCTACAACTTGGATAATTTCCACAGGTCACCACCATCCGGCTTCATGACCGTTTTTCATTGAAAAAGAAATATCGATTTGATCTCTTGTAGCAGGCTGTCCAGCATACGGACCACCATGAACAATACAACGACAAATCCGATTACGGTCACCCAGTGAGCCATATCTTCCTTTCCCATTTGTTTCAGTACCGTGTGAATCATGGCGATGATGATTCCGATACCCGCAATTTGAAAGATTGCGTTCACTTCTAGATTCATGACCTTGGCACCTCACTATCCCGGCTATTTCAGAAGATCAGAATGACGATTAACGCTCCGACAAGCATCCCGAGGCTTCGGCTCATTCGTTCATATTTCATTTGATCGGCCTGGGCACGGGATTCCTCATGCATTAGTTGTTGAATGGCTAACGATATATGTTTGGTCTGATCCTGACGGTCACTTGTGCCAAGGCTGAAGCTTAATTGCAGCATCACTTCCTTCTCGTCAGCCTTCATGGCTGATCTTCCCCACGCCAGATCCACGCCTGACTGCAGACTTTCCCGGGCAGTGAGTCCATGAGGAGGTTCCATCTGTGTAGCTGCATGAAGAAACAGCGTCTTTACAGGTTCTTTGGTCTGTGCTCCCATCTTGCCCATGGCATCGGGAAGTGGAGTGAGCCCATAGTTAATCTCCGTCATTAGTCGCTGGAGGGCTGCAATGAGTTCTCGCAACTGTCTCGGTCTTAATGCATACTGTCTGGCCTTGTAAAATCCGGCGAGGGTGCTGGCTAACAAAATAATTACCGCACCAAACATGTTAACCAAAGGCTTCACCTCCTGCCCCGGTCTGCTGCAACCCACGCATTTTGCCATCAGCCAGCCGAAAGGTCATGCCCCGGCTCGTCCGTTGCAGCTGGACATAACGTTGAAACATCTGCTCCGTAATTAAGGTTCTGAGGGCAGGTCTGGCCGACAGCTCCGATAGGTCACGGCCATGCGCAGTCGCAATCACTGAGACTCCTGCATGCAGGGCTTCCATCACCGCCTCGGCATCCTCCGGACGACCGATCTCGTCCACAATCAGGACATCGGGCGACATGGAGCGAAGCATCATCATCATGCCCTCAGCCTTCGGACAACCGTCCATCACATCTGTTCGGGGACCTACGTCGAAGCCAGGTACTCCTTTGTAGCTACCAGCGATTTCGGACCTTTCATCCACAATGCCCACTTTCAGACGTGGGCGTATTCCCTGAACCAGTTCAGTTCCCCCTGTAAGCTTTGTACCACTGCTAATTTGTCTCGCCAGATCTCGTAACAACGTCGTTTTCCCTTGTTGTGGTGGTGATAGGATCAACGTGTGCAGGACCTGTCCGCTCTTCATATCGAGAAGATAAGGAAGGATACGATCAGCCACTCCATGTACCTCACGGGCTACCCGAACGTTAAACCCGTTGATATCACGCAGGTATTCGACACGCCCACCGCTTAGTACCGTTCGTCCAGCAAGCCCGATTCGATGTCCCCCAGGTATGGTGATGAACCCTTTGCGCAGTTCCTCTTCCAATGTATAAAGTGAATGGTTACTGATCAGGTCCAACAACCTGTGCGTCACTTCTTTCTGAGGAACATACGCTTCTTCAGGATTCCCGGTCGGACAACCTTGAGGTGTCAGGAAGTGGTATGTGTTGCCTGCATTAATCTCCAGGGGTCTGCCTTCACGAATACGTACTTCCTCCACTTGTTCCAATAGAGCGGGTGGCATTCTTCCAAGAATGGTTCGGATCGGTTCCGGAAAAAGTTCCCTCCAGTTCACCTTCATGAGTAGGCTCCTCCAACCTTGAGATCATTTGGTTCACACTTCTGGCGCTTGTTCATATCTCAAGTTTATGCCTGTACATTTAATTTATGACGCTGAAATCTATCAATTCTTCAGAATACGGTTGAGAGTTGAAAGCATAGATGCACCTTCTGTTCTAGGCACCCGTCTAGATGTGCATGCATATAGTAATTGCAGATAGGTAAGTTCCATTTCGGTTCAAAACAGAACTACCGATCCCCAGATAAGAAAGGAGTTGTGGGGAGTGCGAGTTGATGTCGTTGGCAATGTGAATGAAGTACGTACTATTGATATCGCAGGGCGAAGTGCAGTTGTCATTGATGTATTGTGTACGACCAGTACGATTATTACGGCTCTGGCGTATGACGCTTCCGCTGTGATTGCTGTAGAGACCGTTCCACAAGCCAAACAAATGGAAGTGAAAGATTGCATTCGAGGCGGGGAACGTTTTGACAAAAAAATCACCGGATTCGAGGTGGGGAATTCCCCCTATGAATATATGACTGAGGACATTGCAGATAAAACAATCATACTGACCACAACCGATGGAACCCGCGCCTTGATCAAAGCTTCCAGGGCGAAACATGTACTAGCTGGATCATTTCTCAATGTCAGGGCTGTCGCAGCAGTTCTTTGCCAACTTCAACGAGATGTATTGCTGTTATGTGCGGGGAATCAGGATGAATTTGCACTGGAGGACGCCTTGTGTGCTGGATGTATCATCGACGAACTGCACCGTCAATCCTGTTCTCCCCTCCAACTAAACGATCTCGGCATAGCACTTCATCAGGCGGTATCCCAATGTCAAGAGAGCATCCCCGAGCTGGTGCAGGGATCTGTTAGCGGGCGTAGGCTTGAAAAGCTAGGCAGGGTTCATGACATTTCATATTGTTCTCAATTAAACTTGCTGGATTGTGTTCCCGAGATGGGGGAGGGGAACCTCATGCAACCTTATAGAGGCATACGCGGGGGAAAGATGTTCAAGTTGATGTGAGAATTGCCATGAGAAAAACAAAAAAAGGTGTACTGCTGCCCGTTGGCAACAGTACACCTTTGCTAATTTACACACACAGAAAATACTTATCTGCGATCTTGAGGTCCACCGATAACGGCTTGCTCGGCAGTGTCGAGATCATATGCTGTATGCAATGCCTTAATGACGTCATGCAGCTTATCTCCGTCAATAACACAAGATACTTTGATCTCGGAAGTGCTCACCATCTTGATGCTCACGCCTTCAGCGGAAATGACTTTGAACATCTTCGCAGCTACACCTGGGTGACTGACCATGCCTGCGCCAACAATGGAGATTTTAACGAGGTTCTCCTCAGATGTGACTTCACGGTAAGGCAAACGGCTGTGAAGGCCTTCAATGACACGTAATGCGTTCTCACGATCAGACAGCGCCACAGAGAACGAGAAGTCCGCTTTGCCATCCATCACTCCGCTCTGAACGATAATGTCCACATCCAGCTGATTGGACGCAAGCGCACCAAATACTTCAGCCAGAACTCCTGGTACATCCGGCACACCCAGAATACTGATGCGAGCCACATTTTTGTCATAGGCAATACCACTAACCACTACGCCTTGTTCCATTGCTGCTTCCTCCTTCACAACCGTTCCTTCATTATGGTTAAAGCTGGATCTTACAATTAAAGGTACACCGGAATGCTTCGCGTACTCTACTGCACGCGGATGCAGCACCGCTGCTCCCAAATTAGCAAGTTCCAGCATTTCGTCATACGATATTTCCTTCAGCTTGCGTGCAACCTTAACGATCCGCGGGTCCGTAGAATAGATTCCGTCTACATCCGTATAGATCTCACACGCATCAGCCTTAATTGCTGCAGCCAGCGCTACAGCTGTTGTATCCGAACCACCACGACCCAGCGTTGTGATCTCGCCGTCTTCCGTCATGCCCTGGAAGCCTGCAACAATAACAATGTTGCCCTCGGCAAGTGCTGCATTCACGCGGTCAGGTTGAATATCATGAATACGTGCTTTTCCGTGAACCGGCTCTGTGCGGAATCCCGCCTGCCAGCCCGTAAACGATACTGCCTTACGTCCAAGCGCTTGAATAGCCATCGATAACAAAGAGATCGAAATCTGTTCTCCTGTCGTTAAGAGCATATCCATCTCACGAGCAGGCAGATCACTATTCAGTTGTTTTGCCTGATCAATCAAATCATCTGTTGTATCCCCCATGGCCGAAACCACGACTACACACCGATGTCCTTCATCAGCTTTTTCTACAACACGTCCGGCTACACGCTTCATGCGTTCTGTATCTCCGACCGAGCTGCCCCCAAATTTCATGACGTACAATGACAACGCAAATCCACTCCCTACCTTGTGCAGTATGCATAATTAATGTCCATCGTCATTATTCTCTACGAGAAATGACTTTAACCCAGTATATTACGAAAGCGCCTGATAGGCTAATCTTTTTTCGAAAAAACCCTCTGCCAAAGGAATGGCAAAGGGTTGTTAATACCGTTTATTAGCTTACAGCTTGTGAAAGTTACGCACGGGAAGAGTATTTACCTTCACGTGTGTCAATCAGGAGAACATCACCTTCGTTAATAAACAAAGGAACTTGTACGTTCAAGCCTGTTTCCACTTTTGCATTTTTGGTAGCGCCTTGTGCAGTGTTACCTTTAACACTAGGCTCAGTCTCGATGACTTTCAACTCAACGCTTGTTGGCAAGTCAATTCCGAGGATTTCACCTTGGTAGCTAACAATCTTAACGACCATGTTTTCTTTCAGGAAGTTCAATTCCCATTCCAGTTGATCACTAGTCAATGTGAACTGATCATAAGTTTCGTTATCCATGAACGTGTGCTCTGTACCGCTTGCATACAGGTAGGATACGCCACGGTTTTCGATGATGGCACGACCAATCGTTTCGCCCGCACGGAATGTTTTTTCAACGGTGTTACCGTTACGCAGGTTTTTCAATTTGGAACGTACGAAGGCAGCGCCTTTACCTGGTTTAACGTGTTGGAAATCAAGCACGGTATAGATATCGTTATCTACTTGCACGGTCAAGCCTGTTTTAAAATCGTTTACTGAAATCACAAAAAATCCCTCCTGATATGGTTAAAAAGTAGGTGATATAAGACGGTGGGTTAATATAAAAGTGAGTTCATCTACTTAGTGACTCTGTGCGACATGACCGTTTCGGGTTCGGATCGTTCTTCCGATCGCTGTTGTCTCCCCATTTTCATGATTAGAATTACATAAGGTTGAAAATGGGGAGACAAAGGCGAACGCTGACGCTTCTTCTGAATCGATTCCGTCCCCTTCACTGCGTATGCGCTCGCATAGAATCAATCGCAGATGTACATTCCTCTATATTAAAAATCGTCTTATATCCCTGGTGGCTGTAAATTAGCCGATTACGGTGAACTTCTTGTCCGACTTCGTGAGAATATGAATACCCGTCTCGGTAATCACTACGTCATCCTCGATACGCACGCCGCCAAGCCCGTCAATATATATACCCGGTTCAACGGTAACAACCATACCCGGTTTCAATACATCGTCGCTAAGCTTGGACAGGCGAGGAGCTTCGTGAACTTCCATACCCAGACCGTGGCCTGTGCTGTGTCCGAATTGATCTCCATATCCGTGACCTGCAATGATATCACGAGCCAATGCATCTGCTTCCCGTCCGGTCATACCCGGTTTCAGGTTCTCCAGCGTATGTAACTGAGCTTCCAGTACAATGTCATAAATTTTGCGCAGTTCAGGTACAGGTGTACCTGTTGCAATGGTACGTGTCAGATCTGAACAGTATCCGTCCAAAAGTGCACCAAAGTCAAATGTAATTAACTCATTCTGTCCGATGACCTTACTGCTCGCTACACCGTGAGGCATAGCAGAACGTTCACCCGATGCTACAATGGTGTCAAACGAAGAGGACGTTGCTCCATGTTTGCGCATGAAAAACTCCATCTCCAGATCCACTTCACGCTCCGTCATACCTGGTTTTGCAAACTGCAAAACGTGGCTGAACGTGGCATCCGCCAGATCTGCTGCTCTCTGCATGACCGCGATCTCGTCTTCATCCTTGAACATACGAAGTTGTTCCACGATCCCGGATACAGCTTTCAGTTCAATAGACTGCAGTGCTTCAGCATAAGCGGAATGCGTGCCGAATGTGACACTATCCTGTTCGAAGCCCACTTCTTTGATATTCGCGGATGTCAGCAATTCGCGCACCGTATCCATCGGCTTAGCTCCATGTTCCACAACGGTAAATCCTTTGGCTTGCTGAGGCGCTTGTGACATATAACGGAAATCAGTCAGCACATATGCATCCTGTTCCGTAATCAGCACATATCCCGCCGAGCCTGTAAAGCCCGTCATATAACGACGGTTAATCGGGTTTGTAATCAGCATTGCAGTGAGTTCATGCTCACGCATGGCTTCACGCAACTTATTTACTCGTTTGTTTTCCATCGGTAACCCTTCTTTCTCTCACATTCCCGGGTTCCCGGCTCAGGTTTGTTTGTCCAGATGACGCACAAGAGCCAGCAATCCCAGTTCATAGCTTACTTCGCCAAACCCGGCAATCTGCCCGATTGTTTCCGCTGCAATCACTGAATGATGTCTGAACGCTTCGCGTGCATGAATGTTGGATAGATGTACTTCCACCGTAGGGACTTTTACAGCATTGATTGCATCACGTATAGCATAGCTATAATGGGTAAATGCTCCGGCATTCAGTATGATTCCGTCTGCCTCACCCATCGCTGCATGAATGCGGTCAATGATGTCCCCTTCATGGTTCGATTGATAAAAAGCGATGGAGACGCCAAGTTCATCAGCCTGTCTGCGAATTTTGTCTTCAATATCCTTCAGACTAAGCGTTCCATAGATGCCCGGTTCACGTACACCAAGCATGTTCAGGTTCGGACCATTGATCACAATAATTCGTTTCATCGCTGCTCCACCCTCTCTGCAAATAACCATCTGCTATTTTAACACAGCCATTGCCGGATTGAGAAGCTTTTTTGCGCTATGCCCCCGCTTGCTCCGGCTCGCGTTTGCGTTCGTCCGTGTACTCCATGGCTACCGTGTAACCAATGAACAGCCCCCATAACAAAAAGAAACAGAGTTCCGTGATGATTGAATCCCACGTTAAACCGTTCAAAGGTTTCATCATCCCCAGTTTTGGTCCGACCAGTATAAAGAGAATCAGCCACCAGACGATTCCATACACCATGCCGGGTAACGGCCCTTTCAGTTTTCTAATCGTGAACGTGTAGAGTAAGGATGCCAAGATGGAAAAGACGATAAAAAACAGCCAGCCTGTCAAATGTCCTGCTGCGGTATATATATATTCATGTTTGAAAAAAGGCTCGGCCAGAAATCCGACAGGTACAATCGTAAAATGCAACAGATAGAATAGCCAATGTAGCCCGCCCCAGATAAAACCGGCAAAAAAGCCAAGCTCTAACGCAAAGGAAAATGGATTCGTGTAGTAGTGTGCTTGACCTTGCCTCTGGGTAGGGCGTCTGCCCCTGTCTTTTTGCTGCCGCTCATTGGGACGTTGACCTTCATCGTGTGATGTATCTTCATGCTTACGTTCTGTCATCGATATTCTCCTTTATTCAGTTGATAATCCCGCATTATGCCTCGAATTTCCGCTCTGATTCTACGAGGTAGTATGTTCAAAACAGGACAATCTTAACAACATCCTTCAAGGTTTGACTCACAAACTAGAAATTGGTCTTAAAATTCGATACAATAGGGTTATTAAACTGCCTTTGATCGCGAAGGCCTAGAACAGAATAGGAAGGTGAATAATTTGCCTCAACAATCCAAGCCTGTCAGCTATGGGGGGCAAGCTGTCATTGAAGGCGTAATGTTCGGTGGGAAACATGTCAACGTTACAGCTGTTCGTAGAAAAGACGGCGAAATTACGTATCTGGAAGTTCCCAAGCAAGACAAGTCCTGGGTCACGAAATTGCGGCGGATTCCTTTATTACGCGGAATTGTCAGCATTATAGATTCAAGTGTCAAAGGTAGCAGACATCTCAATTATTCTGCTGACGCCTATGCTGATGATGAACTGGAACCGGAAGAGAAAGCCAAGCAAAAAGAGAAAGAAGGTTCGGGCTGGAGCCTAAGCATGATCATCGGTGTGACTGCCGTAGCCATCCTTTCATTCCTTTTTGGTAAAGTTGTGCTCACATTGCTTCCTGTTGTTATCGAGAATTTTCTATTCAAAAATGCATTCGACAATCAGTTTTTGCATAATTTACTGGAAGGCGGCATTAAGCTGATCCTGTTACTCGCCTATCTGTGGTTAATCTCACAGACGCCGATGATTAAACGTCTCTTCCAGTATCATGGAGCGGAACACAAAGTAATCAGCGCACATGAAGCTGGTGAAGAACTGACACCGGAGAACGTGCAAAAGTACAGCCGACTGCACTACCGCTGCGGAAGCAGTTTCATTATGTTGACAGTCATTATTGGAGTGTTTCTATACTCTCTCTTCACGTACGATAACCTCTGGGAACGGATGGGTCAGCGTCTGTTGTTATTGCCAGTTGTGCTAGGCATTTCTTTTGAACTGTTAAAGCTCACGAATTCAGTACGTGATATTCCTGTACTGCGTTATCTCGGATACCCGGGATTGTGGCTGCAATTGCTGACAACAAAAGAACCGACCAACGAACAGGTAGAAGTATCCATTGCTTCGTTTAACCGTATGCGTGAGTTGGATGCCAAGCTTGCCAATGTCTCTGCTACATCAGAAGTACCTGTTGCAACACTCGATCCTGTGAAAGGGTGAATGATATGAACAAGCAGGCAATCTTATTTTGGACGTTCATCGCACTAGCTGCTGTTGGAGTCTTGACTTGGCTGGGGAACGCTAGTCCATCCAGGATCATTATTCCTCTGGTCGTGTTCGGAGCTGTATTCCTGCTGTACAAATATCCGCCTCGTCGCTGGGCAAGCAAAACCAAATCACCAAAGATCAAGCCATCGGCACGAACCATGGCAAAAGTCAATGCACAGTCCAGTGCCAGAAAGAGCAGCGGCTCTTCTAAGAAACGCAAGGATTATCCTTTCCAAGTGATTCAGGGACAAAAAGGGAAAAGCGATGAAGATATACCGAAATTTCATTAAAAGTTACTGATATACAAAAAAGCAGTTCTCCCAATATGCGGAGAATTGCTTTTTTCACGTTTATACAGGAATCAGAGGCGGAGCTTCTGCCTGTTTCTTGCGCAATTCTTTTCTTTGTTTGTCCAGCTGTTCATCATACACTTTCATATTCCACCCGTTGAAAAATTCACTCCCTGCGGTAGCACCTGATCGATATAAGGCCGTGCTGTCCTGTAACGATAAATGAAATTGCGTTGGTTTAATCCCAAGCGTTGGTATCTTCACTGTCCGAAACCGGTTAATCTGTTCGATGTAGCGTTCATCATGTGCTGTGAGCATCGTCTCCACAAGGGCCTGAAGCATGCTTAACGGTCCTTTAATACGGGCAGGTTCCACTTCCGTCTTCCCCACCATTTTGAATCCGACAACCGGAATAACGTCTCCCCCTCGTTCCGTACGATCCCCATCGAAGAGCCACAGCGGAAAATTGCTAAGCAATCCACCATCCACTACATAGACAAACTGATCTTGAAAAGGAAGTCCTTTGGAGAATACTGGCGATTTGCGTATGACTACGGGATCAAAAAAATAAGGGATACTGCAACTCATACGTACCGCTTTTGCAACATCCAGCTTGGCAGGATCAATGCCGAACCGTCGAATATCGTCCGGCAGCACCAGAATGGTTCCATTGGATATATCGGATGCCGTAATAAGCAACTTACCTTGCGGCAAGTCAGCGAATGTGCGAATCCCTTTCTGCTCCAACATCTTGCGAATCCATGATTCCAATGCCTCCCCCGAATACAAGCCTTTCTTCAAGAACAGCCTTGCCGCGGGTCCGATCCATCGGGTATTAAATATGGGGGAGCGACGCAGCAATGAAACAAAGGGGGTATTCTCAATAATGACTTTCATCTCCTCGGCCCTGTAACCGGCCGCTAGCAGAGCAGCTACAATGGAACCGGATGATGTGCCTGCCACTCGATTAAACTGAATGCCGCAGTCTTGAGCACCCTGCACAGCACCTGCAAGCGAGATCCCTTTGACGCCTCCACCTTCAAACACAGCGTTAATTAACATAACAAAAAACCCCCGTTCTCCAGGCAGCCACGTTTCTACTGCCACTCTATGAGAACAAGGGTTTGTCTTATAACCGTATTGTTAAATTGTTTTAGAGACCATAATAAGCTTTTAATTTGGCAATTAGGCCGAGAGGGTTCTTCGTCAGGTATTGTGAACTGAAGAATATATCCCCTTTAACCGAAGAATACTTCTTGTTGTAGTTCAGCTGATCGATGATCTCCTGTGATGTCTGCCAGCCAATCTCTGGCGTACCTAACTTATAAGGTGAGTGGCCGATATACAATTTTACATTTGTGTTAGCCACTTCATTCGCCCACCAGTCCACGACTTTGTCGTATCGGGCTACGCTCAGTGTCATACTCCAATACACCTGCGGAGCGACATAGTCGATCCACTCCTGGTTAATCCATGTCCGCACATCTGCATTCATGCTGTCATACGCGGTTACTCCTGCTTTGGTATCAGAACCTGTCAGATCAACGGATTTATTACGCCATACACCAAATGGACTAATTCCATATTCAACGTTAGCTTTTACTCTGTGAATGCTCTGCCCGAGCTGCTTAACAAACTGATTGATATTGTCCCGACGCCATTCAGCACGGTCTTTGGTATTCAATGTGTTGTAAGTTTTGAAGGCTGCATCATCATTAAAAGTCACATTGGATGGATAGAAATAATCATCCAGATGTACACCATCAATATCATACTGATTGACCACTTCCATGATCGTATCGATAATATGCTGTCTGGCTTCCGGGATACCCGGGTTAATGTACATTTTGCCGGATGCATTCACAATCCAGTCTGGATGAAGCTTGGAGATGTGGTTTGCTGCCAAGTTTGATGTACTCGCTGAGTTCGTTGCTCTAAACGGATTAAACCAGGCGTGGAACTCAAGACCTCGTTTGTGTGCCTCCTCAACCATAAACGCGAGGGGATCATAACCGGGATCTTTACCTTGTGTTCCTGTTAATACGCTGTTCCAAGGTACCAGACCTGAAGGATAGATGGCATCCCCATTGGCTCTCACTTGGACAAATACTGCGTTGATGCCCATACCTTGCAAAGTATCAAGCTGTTTTGTATACTCCTGCTTTTGCTTCTCTACATTTCCTTTGGCACCGGATGTAGGCCAGTCTCCATTCACAGTGGAAATCCAGGCTCCCCGCATCTCTTCAGAAGCTGGTACAGTGCCCGTGCCTCCAGGCTCCGCTGGGGTTGCCGGGGTTGGTTCAGGAGTTGGGACTGATTCGTCTCCTGTGTACAGATCAATGGTCTGGGCTGACTGATTCCAGTTCACTCGAATGCCCAGGTTCTCACTGACGAAACGAATGGGTACCATGACCCGACCTTGTTTCAATTCGACCGATGCATCCAGACCAACTACAGCGTTATCCACAGTTGCCTGCTGGCGTCCGCTCGTCATAGAGATGACCGAATCGGATTTCTGAATGGTCACGGTACGAGTAGCTTGAGACCATAAAACAGACGCACCCAGTCCTTCGCTAATGACACGCAGAGGTACCATCGTTACATTTACTTTGGGCAAGATGTAGGGTGATACATCCGATTCCAAACGGTTGCCGTCTAGAAAAATAGCGATTTCCTTCTGACCAGCCGCTTGTGCCGTCATGCCTGCTGTCTGTAATCCAAGTACAAAAATGAGCAGCAGTATCAATCCTTTACGAACATTCATTAGTGCAGTCCTCCAAAATCATTATAAATTTGCGGTAAATTCTACTAGTTTAATAGACGCTCCTACCCTTCGTTTAGTTGCGAAAATCTCCAAATTATGGTGTGATTGCACACAAAAAAATGCTTCCTGCCATTGAAACGGCAAGAAGCATCCTTTGATCACAGGATACAATTCATTGTATATCATCATGTTTATTCCACTGCTGAATCTTAAGACTCCGTATTACTCATGACGTCCTGAAGATTTTTGAGGTCACGCAACCGGCTCTCATCCTGACGGAAGTATTCAACCAAGGATTCAATGCATGTAATGGAGTCCCAGCTCAGGTGATGTTCAATGCCTTCAACATCATTGTAGATATTTTGTTCCTGAACACCAATCGTTGTCAAAAATTGTTCAAGCAGATGATGGCGCTCCATCAAACGTTTGCCCATCTTTTTGCCTTTTGGCGTAAGCACCAGTCCGCGGTACTTCTCATAGATCAGGTACTCGTCTTTGTCCAGCTTTTGGATCATCTTCGTCACCGATGAAGGATGTACTTCCAGTCCTTCAGCTATATCAGACACACGAGCATAGCCCTTTTCATCAATTAATTTGTATATACGCTCCAAATAATCTTCCATACTGGGCGTTGGCATCTGCTTCCCTCTTTTCTCTCTGACCGGCCCCTATTCGTGCCTGGTCCCTATCTTATAATGATACATGTTATCAATACGCATTGGCAAGTCCTGCACAATTCGGAGCGCGCTGTTACACAAGTAATTGGCAGCGTGACTTCTCACCAAACGAGGCAAACTAAGCAAAGTTCCGCATCGAAAGGAGTGATTTCGTGAGTACAAGTGTAGCCTCACCGCCAGTTCGTAAAGCAAAAGGTACTAAACCCTTTATTCCCGATTTGGTGTATTTTGAACCCGGTGCATTGGAATATGATAAAGGCAAACGGATTATGGAGTGGGTGACATCCAAAAACATACCTTATCAGATGACCACATCCCATAACCGAATCACAAACCTGCCCGGTGAAACCGAACAAGAAAAGTACCGGATGGCAAAGCGTACTTTGGTCGTTGGTGTGCGCAAAACACTCAAGTTTGACCAGTCGAAACCTTCAGCGGAATATGCCATTCCCATCTCTACAGGCTGTATGGGGCACTGCCATTATTGTTATCTTCAAACTACACTTGGTGCGAAACCTTATGTTCGTGTCTATGTTAATACCGAGGAGATCATTCAGGCTGCAAAAGGATACATCGAAGAACGGGCGCCTGAAATCACGCGATTTGAAGCCGCCTGTACGTCTGATCCCGTAGGACTTGAGCATATCACGGAAAATTTAAGTGACCTGATTCGTTTTATGGCGGATGAAGAATACGGGCGCTTGCGCTTTGTAACCAAATATCATCACGTTGATCCGTTGCTGAACATCAAGCATAACGGCCACACCCGTATCCGGTTTAGTGTCAATTCGGATTATGTCATCAAAAACTTCGAACCGGCTACCTCCAGATTTGAGGAACGCATTGAAGCTGCTGGCAAAATTGCACACGCCGGTTATCCCCTGGGATTCATTATCGCTCCGATTATGTGGTATGACGGCTGGGAAGAAGGATACTCGGATCTGTTGCAGAAACTGGCAGATACACTTCCAGAGGAAGCAACTAAGGACCTTACCTTTGAAATGATCCAGCACCGTTTTACCAAAACGGCCAAAGCAACCATTGAGAAGCGTTATCCCAAAACCAAGCTGGAGATGGATATCGAGAAACGCAAAATGAAATGGGGCCGCTGGGGTCAGTACAAGTATGTGTATAAGGATGACCAGCAAGATGCGCTGCGCGAATTCATTACGGAACGGATCTTTGAACATTTTCCACTAGCCAATATTGATTACTTCACCTAAACAAAAAACGGGACTGCCCTTAACGATATGCTGGTATAAGCATTCCTAACGATTAAAAAGCAGGTTACATGACCCAGAGTGTCTCTGGTAACATGTAGCCTGCTATGCCATACATAACAATACTTAAATTCAGTTCATCCGTTTAAATAATCATCCAGTCTGGTGTAATCTGCTGCAACCAGATGGTAATCTTCGTCATCTGATCTGTAAAAAGCAATACTCCAAGGAACAACATTAATGCTCCGCCGACTTTCATCATGACATTCGAATACCGTAAGATCCAGCGTGTCGAACCAATGAAAAAGGCCAAAATGAAGAACGGGATTGCAAACCCTGCCGTATAACCTGTTATCAGCGCCAGCCAAGTTGTGGGCTCACTTGCAGCCATCGCAATGATCGCTGTTAGAATAGGGCCAATACACGGCGACCAGCCTGCTGAGAAACCGATGCCAAATATAAAAGAGCCCAGATAGCCTGCTGGTTTCCATTTCATATCCAGCTTGCGTTCCTTCATCAGAAACTGTGGCTTGAACACACCAAGCAAAAATAACCCCATAAGCATAATCAAAATGGCAGACAATTGCCGAATCAATTCACGGTTATCATTGAAAAATTGGCCAAACAGTCCAGCACCCAGGCCAAGCGAATAAAATACAGCCGAGAAGCCTAAAATAAACGCCAGTGTATGCGTCATGGTCTTAAAGCGGACTTCGCGCTGATTGCGGTCATCCTTCAATTGTTGCACCGTCATACCTGTAATGTAGGAGAGGTATGATGGATACAGCGGAAGACAACATGGTGATATAAATGAGACCAAACCTGCTACAAAAGCCATCCATACATTAACATCAGGCATGAAGCGGATGTCTCCCTTCCCCGGGCTCACGTGCTTGCTCGTTCAGTCGTCAGGCTCGGAACCCTTTTTTTCCAATCATCGTCAGAATCAGCATCATGATCAGCAATAATACAATCGTTGCTCCAGGTGCGAGGTTCCAGATGCCTGCTACAACCAGTCCAAGGACTACGGCAATTTCGCCAATCACCACGGACAAAATAATGGCGGATTTGAAACTCCGGGCCATCAACAGGCTGACCGCTACCGGAATGGTCAATAGCGCTGACACCAGAAGCGCACCAACAATCTTGATCGCCGTGCTAATGACAAGTGCTGTCATCACAGTGATTAACATGTTCAGAATTCTTACAGGCAACCCGGTAACCGCTGCCGCATCTTCCTCAAAGCTGAGCAGGAAAAATTCCTTATGTAACAATGCCACTACAATCACCACGATCAGCGTAACCACACCTACCAGCTTCAGATCCGTAGCGTCTAATGTATATATACTGCCGAACAAATAACTCATGACATCTGCATTATATCCTTTGCCCAGCGTGAAGAACAAGGAAGCAAGAGCCACACCACCGGACATGATAATGGCAATCGATAATTCGGCGTAACTCTTGTACGCTTTGCGCAATTTCTCTATCGCAAATGAAGCAAGCACGGCAAATATCAAGCCCACCGCAATGGGATACACTTCAATCAGGAATCCAAGTGCAACACCGGCAATGGTCACATGAGACAAGGTGTCTCCGATCATGGATAACCGCCGTAAGACCAGGAACAGTCCGATTAACGGAGCGGTAATGCCAATTAACAACCCACCCGCCAGGGCACGCTGAAAAAAATCACTCATTAATATTTCCAAAACAAACACGACTCCTTCGGCCTTACTCTAATCTAATGGGCCATAAATACGGCTAGCGTACCTGTGCAGTGGTATGTTGCAGATTGGTCTCAGCACAATCCTGTACCTCATGCGAATGACGGACATGAAAATTAATTTTGCCATTCGTTACCGCAGCTTCAGAACCCAGATAACTCTCCATCCGATCCATATCATGAGACACCATTAGAAAAGTCATACGGTGATGTTCATGCATATGGGTAATCAGTTCAAAGAAACTGGCCTGTGATTCAGCATCAATACCTACGGTAGGTTCATCCAGAATCAACAGATCCGGGTGATTGATAAGCGCTCGTGCCAAAAATACACGCTGCTGCTGTCCACCGGACAATTGACCAATTCGTTTGTTCGCCAGATCCTCGATCCGCATGACCTGCATCGCATCCGTGCACTGTTGCTGACATTTGCGAGACATACGACGGAACATGTTTTTGTTATTGTACAAGCCTGACATGACCACTTCACGAACGGTCGCAGGAAATAACGGGTTAAATGCATTCTTTTGCGGCACATACCCGATTCGGTCCCAGTCCTTGAACCTGCGAATCGACTGTCCGAATAGTTTGATATCTCCCTGCGCAGGAGGAAGAAGTCCTACCAGCATGCGCAGCAATGTCGTTTTACCCGCCCCATTGGAACCGATAATCCCGACAAAGTCCCGTTCCTGGGCCATAAAATCGAGATTCTCAATCACTCGCTGGTCCCCGTAGGAAAATGATAGTTTCTCGATCTCTATAATTGGATCATGACATAGTGGCATGATTTGCTGCATGGCAAAGCCGCCCTTCATTATATATAAGAATCCCATAGCGTCCTAAGAGCCTTCACCGTGAACGGTAAAGACTCTTCGATCTGAATTCTTCATTCTATCTTATTTTAATGCGATCAGCAGATTTTGCAAATTTTTCTCCATCAGGGTGAAATAATCATCCCCATTTGTTGCCTGCTCCTTGGTCAATCCCTCAACCGGATTAAGGACCATGGTCTCTACTCCTGCTTCACTTGCCAATGTTTTCGCCAATTTGTCAGATACCAGCTCTTCAAAGAAAATGTATTTAATGCCTTCATCTTTAACCAGTTTCGCAAGCTTCACAATATCCTGTCCTGTCGGTTCAGCATCCGGGGAAAGTCCCATAATGGCATGCTGGGTTAATCCATAATCACGTGCAAGGTAGCCAAACGCTTGGTGCGAGACAACAATTTCGTTGTTCGGTACGGTAGCCAATTCATCTGTGAAACGCTGATCCAGCGTCTCAAGCTTGGTACGAAGCTCTTCATAACGTTGTTCGTAACCTGTTTTGTGATCAGGATCTGCCTCGACCAGACTATTTTTGATGTTTTCAGCCATGATCATGGCTGATTTCGGACTAACCCACGTATGTGGATCAATATGATGATCAGCGACATCTTCACTGGTAGCCTCATCTGTGTGTTCATCCGCATGCTCGTCTTCGTGCTCTTCGCCATGACCGTGCCCATCATCACCCTCAGCCGTTAACAGCTTAACACCTTCACTGACGGCAACAGACTTCACCTGTGTATCACTATTCAGCGACTTCAGGAAATTCGGCACCCATCCTTCCAGTCCAGCTCCATTATAGAGAAACAGCTGTGCCTTGGACGTATTAACGATATCCTGACTCTTCGGAGTCCAGTCATGTGGCTCTACTCCCGTTGGCAACAGGTTAATGACATTGGCATCCTCACCACCGATTGCAGTCGTAAAAGCATATACAGGATAAAATGTTGTCACAACGTTTACCTTGCCTTCCACAATCTTCGCACTATTGGAACTATCCTGCCCACACGCTGACAATACCAGCAAAGTGAGAATAAGCAAACCCGTCCACAGTAGCTTTATGTTGCCTCTTTTGCCCGTCTTTCCTGTACGGTTATCCTGAACTTGATGTTGCACTTTATAAAATGTCATTATGATTCACTCCGCATCTCTTAATCGTAAACATTACTGAAAGAATTATAGGTAACCTGAACCTACTTGTCAAGCTATCCCGTCCTATTCATTCTTTCCTGAAGTACGGAGTTCATAACATTATATGCTTGTTCTCTTCCCGTCAGATACGAATTATATCAACAAAAAAAAGGGCCCGAATTACATCGGGCCACCTTGAGTCATAGTTACGACAGTATTTGAATCAATTTCATAACTCAATTCTTATTTTACTTGTGCACCATTAGGCATGTTGTCTGGTACTGTAGCCAGTGTAAGCTGGTCGCCATGCGATGCTGCGAGGATCATACCCTGGGAAAGTTCACCACGAAGTTTCACCGGTTTGAGGTTGGTCACACAGATGACTTTGCGTCCAACCATCTCTTCTGGCGAATAGAACTTCGCAATTCCAGATACGACCTGGCGCTGCTCATAACCCAGATCCAGCTGCAATTTCAGCAACTTATCCGCTTTTTTGACAGGTTCGCAGGAAATGACTTGCGCGACACGCAGTTCAACTTTGGCAAAATCGTCAATACCGATCTCTTCGGTACCCTCAGGTGCAGTTACCGGTTCAACAGCTGCTGAAGCTCCAGCATCTGCTTGACTTGTTTCAGGCTGTGCTGCTTTTTGGCCACCTGTCATTGCTTCAGAGATATAAGCAATTTCCTGTTCGGAATCCAAACGCGGGAAGATTGGATCCCCTTTTTGCAAGGCATTTCCAGCTGGAACCAGACCCCATTGCTTGGCTGTATCCCAAGTCGTAAGTTCACCTTCCTGAATGCCCAGCTGTGCCCAGATTTTATGAGGAGCACGCGTCAGGAACGGTTGCAACAGAATGGAAGCAATTCGCAAGCTTTCGATCAGGTGAGCCATAACGGATGCCAATTCATCGCGTTTTGCTTCATCACGAGCCAGCGCCCATGGCTGCGTCTCATCAATATATTTGTTGGTGCGGCTGACAAACTGGCTGATTGCTGTCAGTGCTACGGAAAACTGCAGGTTTTCCATCGCCTGTTCCACTTTTTCCACTGTAGCATGGCCTGCTTCTTCCAGCGAAGCATCAAATTCCGTTACATTCGAAGCAAACGCCGGGGCTTTGCCTTCAAAATATTTGTCTACCATGGCAACTGTACGGTTCAACAGGTTACCCAGATCGTTCGCGAGGTCGGAGTTAACACGCTCTACGAAGCTCTCCGGTGTAAACGTACCATCGGAACCAAACGGTACTTCACGCAGCAGGTAATAACGCAGTGCATCGAGACCGTAACGGTCAATCAGAGTCACTGGATCAACGACATTACCTTTTGATTTGGACATTTTACCGTCCTTCATCAACAACCAGCCATGTGCGAACACTTTCTTCGGTAAAGGCAGATCCAATGCCATCAACATAATTGGCCAGTAGATCGTATGGAAACGAACAATTTCCTTCCCAACCAGATGTACATCCGCAGGCCAGAACTTGTTATAAAGGGATGCATCGGATGAACCGTAGCCCAAAGCTGTAATATAGTTGGACAACGCATCAATCCACACGTAGACTACGTGTTTTGGATCGCCTTTCACTTTGACGCCCCATTCAAATGTAGTCCGTGATACGGCCAAATCTTCAAGACCTGGCTTGATGAAGTTGTTGATCATCTCGTTCTTACGGGATTCCGGCTGAATAAAGCCTGGATTCTCTTCATAATATTTCAACAAACGATCTGCATATTTGCTCATACGGAAGAAGTAAGATTCTTCTTTGACCAATTCAACCGGGTGTCCGCTATCAGGGCTCTTGGCCGAGATAATCTCACCCTTCTCATTCTTCTCTACATCCACCAGTTGAGTCTCTGTGTAATACGTCTCATCCGGAATGCTGTACCATCCTTCGTACTCACCTTTGTAGATATCTCCCTGTTTCAGCAAACGGTCAAAGATATCCTGAACAATGGTTTTGTGACGCTCTTCGGTTGTACGGATAAAGTCGTCATTGGAAATGTCCAACTTGTTCCACAGTTCCTTGATCCCCACAACGATATCGTCGATAAAAGCTTGCGGTGTCTGTCCTTTCTCTTGTGCCTTGCGCTCAATCTTCTGGCCATGTTCATCGGTTCCTGTCAGATAATGAGCATCATAACCGCGTAAACGCTTGTAACGAACCATCGCATCTCCCGCCACTGTTGTATACGCATGCCCAATATGCAATTTGTCACTCGGATAATAAATCGGGGTTGTCAGATAAAATGTTTTTTGGTCAGCCATGAATGACTTCTCCTCCTTCAAATGTTCCTGTTTCATGTGATCTCTTCGTCCAAAACAACTAAAAAAGAACACAAAAAACTCCCGCCCCTATGGGACGAGAGTTGCTCTCACGTGTTACCACCCAAATTCCCCATGTTTTTCGCAAAACACAGGCTCTGTCGGTCCTTCGACCGCCCATTAACGCTGGATCACGCCTCAGCCTTACGACAGCAGCTCTTAAATCACTGTCTGCACGCTCGAAAGAGGTTCCTCCGGGACCATATTCCATCCTCCTCCCAGACCGGTTCTCAGCTCATCCGGCTCTCTGCACTGGGGGTGTGTCTGTACTTATCCCTTCACTGGAAAATCATATAGGAAAAATATACTGAAATGCGGACCCCTTTGTCAAGTGGACAGCATCCTCAAGTCAATCCTGGTCTGCTTCCAGGCCACCCGAATACTTCAAGCTACATCGTTACTCTGATACCATCATGGATTTCTCCGCCTTTGGTGGCACCAGATCTACACCGCCTGGATGAAACGGGTGGCATTTGGCAATACGTTTCGCTGTTAACAACGAACCTTTGAGCGCACCGTGCACTTCAATCGCCTCCATGGCGTAAGCCGAACAACTCGGATAGAACCGACATGTTGGCGGTGTTAATGGAGAGATATAGTTGCGGTACACCCGAATGGGTGCCTGAGCAATTCTGCGCGATAACTTCATGGTCAGTGCTTCCCATGAGCGTGTTGATGTCCCGACGCTGCTTTGGCCGGAGCATGCTCTGCACAGTCCTTACAATATCCAAATACCTCGAACTTGTGGTCCACAACCTGAAATTGCTCAGGCGCATCCGCAAGCTGCATCGGGCAAAAAATTATAGGATATGTCTTCTGACACTTCAGACAGATCATATGATGGTGATGATGATCTTCACTACAGTGTGCTTTGAATTTAACGCCATCTTCGAAGATGACCTGTTCCAGTACACCCAGTTCCTGCATCACCCGCAAATTACGATATACTGTGTCAAAACTCAGTCCGCTGTAAGTCTTACCCATATATTCATAGACGTCCTTGGGTGTAAGATACCCGGGGGACTCGGCAAATAACCGGGCCAGTGTTTTCCGCTGATCGGTAATGCGAAGCCCCTGTGAGGACATGGTCGAAATAATCTGTTCTGTCGACAGCATGATCTTAAGCACCTCCTGTCATACGAGCATTTTGCATCATTCATAGAGCGACAGTTTATTCGGCAAAAGCGAAAACTTTCGCTTTCTTGTATACCTCTAATAATGCATCAAATTACGATTAGAGTCAACGAAGACACCGGGTTAGGTCATTTCAACATCACATAAAAAGGACTCCATACACATGCATTGCCATTAGTCTAGCTTGAGCTAATGACATTACATTTTGATGGAGTCCCTTCCTGACGGTTCAGATGATCAATCGTTCGGGCGACTTTTGGGGTGAACGGGTATATATGATATAAGCTTTCACTCCAAACCGTCCGTGCATGTTCATAATATTACTTTTCAGCCGGAAGCGGCGT
Organism: Paenibacillus sp. FSL k6-2145; assembly: GCF_037976585.1. NCBI lineage: Bacteria > Bacillati > Bacillota > Bacilli > Caryophanales > Paenibacillaceae > Paenibacillus > Paenibacillus sp. FSL k6-2145. The sequence goes on from NZ_CP150267.1 coordinate 6,774,669, forward strand.
GAACAGCAGGTTAACAGGCAAGTTACTTCCTGGTGCCGCCGAGAAGAGAATAGTTACACTCTCGCCGTACGAACCTGTGCGATACATTACGCTTTGCTCATTAGGTGCAGTTACAGATTTACCTGTGGAAATCTGAACGACCTGTCCATTCACGAGTGCCACACCTGAATATCTGCCTCCACGAGGGTTGAATGAAATCAATGTGCGCGGAGCAACATTATTCAATGTAATTTTGTACAATACACCGAAGTTACCTGCGTTGGACGCTTCAGTGAAAGCCATAGGGTCCGTTCCCACAAGGTTTGGATCACTTGCATTATCTCCAAGTGGAAGACGTGCAGGCTTCGATCCTAATTCTTGATCGTACGTAATGATCCGTGTTGCATTCGGGTACGTTCCGCGGTTGTGAACACCATCACGATCTAGAACCGGCAGGCTCGACAACACTTCCATTGGGTCCTTGTTTTCTTCAATCATAATAATGTTGTAATCCAGTTCATAGTCACTGAATACATCCGAATACAAGGAAATGACTTGTCCCTGTTTCATCGGAAGAACGCTCAGATCATTAAGAATCAGCTTGCTTTCTCCTGGCTGGATGTACACTTTCTTTTGTCCGGTACCATTCTGCATGGATTGGAACCAACGGTCAATCGACAACTTTCCAGCTACCGTTGCAAAAGGAGACGGTCCTGCAAAACCCATGTTTTGCTGGTCAATGGACGCCGTGTATGCATTGTTGTTTGTCGCTACAACATACATTTTCACGTTTTTGCCCGTGTTGTTCACATGGTGAATCATGAAGCGTGTCTGTCCGAAGGAAGATTCCTTGTACACAATGCCTTCTGTATTCACGGTTTCCGGGCTGTTACTGCGGATCAGCAGACTTGGTTCGTCATAATACGTGAAAGGAACTTTCTCCAATGCCGGTACTCCACCACCGTCAAAAGTGAACTTCTCACCGACTGGTGTGAACAATTGATTGAAGTCAGTCACACTATAAAGTGTTTCTCCCGTAATATTGATCATCTTGGTATAGCTATCGCTAGCACCATGTTTATCGGTAACTGTAATCGTTACGGTCTTCGGTCCTGGAACAAAGAATGCAAGTGCATTGTTATCCCATTCTGTTTTTACAATTGCGTTCTCATCATCTGTGCTTTGATCAATATAAGTGATTTTCTCACCCATTTTGTATTCTTCTTTATCTGTCGTAAACATTGCGACAGGTGGCAGATTTGGTCTTTCAACCTTAATCGTAACCGAATACGGATCACTCCATTGACCACTTGAATCCTGGACCGCATAGGTTACTGTGTATACACCTGGTTGGTCGAATGAATCCTGACGACCTGTCCAACGCTCATCTACAATGCTGAGTCCCTTGGGAGAGCTGGATCTGGTTGTGTAGGTTACCTGGTCTCCGGCAAAAACCTCTTTTTGTACCGTGAAGCTTGCCACCGGTTTGGTACTCAGATTCAATACAACCGTTTTGGCAGATTGATTTACTTTATACGTAATGTCCAGAGCCTGTGTAATTGAAGTCAACGGCACCATGAACGTATTTTTTTGTTGATAAGCCGCGCCCTTCATCGTTCGGGACACACCATTAACGGTATAGATCTTGCTGTTTGTTTTGAAACGCAGCTCATCTTCACCACTAATAATGATCGTTTCTTTGGTTGTGTTATCATATTTGACATCATAGCCAACCCGATCAACGAGAGCACGGATCGCTACATAGGATACACCATTTTTAACAGCCATCGGCTGTCCAGCAAGATACGTTTTGCCATCTTGCATCATTTTATTACTGTTCATATAAAGAGTGAGGTCTCCACCCCCGCCTCCAGCAACAGATGAACCGCCTGTAGATGGTTGCTCCACTTCAACTGGTGCAGGTGCTGGTGTTTCCTCAGCTGTACCTTCTTCGTCCGTAGGTTCAATTACCGGCTCAACAGGAGTCGCGTCTGTTCCTGTAGGAACAACTGTCTCAGGGTTCTCTTCTTCAGTTGTTTCATTATTTGATGTTGGAGTGTTTGTTCCGGATTTCACTTCGGATTCCGCGATGGTTTGTTCTTTCTTCACAACCTCCACGGATTTAACTTTGGCTGTATTCACTGATGTAGTATCGCTCTGATCTGCTGATTGTGCATTGGCAGGAATCACTGCAAACGCCTGAAACACAGCAAAAGCGGTAAGTATGGACAATTTCTTCTTCAAATTCATTCTTTGTCTTTGGCTCCTTCTGCTCCCATTTTATAAATATCCCCCTCAAAAAGTCATATTATTAGACGCTTGGAACCGGGAAAAGTTGCTAAAAAGTTAAGAGGAGAATTGTAAACTTTTAATAGAAGGAAAATACTATGAAAATAGTTATCTATCAATTATCTTTTAAGCATCCATATCCCAAAATTAACCAATAGAAAATTCTAACAAAAAAATCTCTCCAGGAGATGGTCAATCAGCACCATATCACAGAGAGATTTAAGGATTGAATAGGCCTAGCGCAAACGGACAGGCAGACTTCCAGTTGGCTGCAGTCCACCTGTTAACACATGGGACAGGGCCCGAACAACGGCGGGTGTATTCTCATACGTACACACATAACTTCCCGGCCTCGAAATCTCCAGCAGATCATATGGATTGCGCAGAGCAATTACAATCAGCGAATGATTCTTACTAAGCTTTTCAACCAAATACTGTTGCCCTTTCGGAAGATGACCTGCCGATGTGTACGTACATACGATAACTTGTTCACTCTCCGACACATCCGCCGATATCCGATCTGCTTCATCATAAGTGGGCTGAGTAGTAATTTTGTGCTCACGAACTCTGCCTCGCAGCTGCGATAACGCCATACCCAGCGATTCTGTATGAGACCATGGTTCATCCACCTCTGTCCGTTGCACAACCTCAGGCCAGATGACATACACGTCCTTCTCTGGGTCCAACGGCAGCAGCCCATCATTATGAACGATGGTAATACTGCTTGAAGCAATCTTGAACAACGTCGATTCGTTGGGCTCTGTGGGTTTAGTAGATTCAGTGCAATCAACAGGTTCAACATCTGTTGCTTCGACCATTTCATTCGCTTTCAGCGAAACAAGATGATTATTCTGCTGCCCGCAGCGATTTCTTTTCCATGTCATAATGCGTTCCAACGCCTGATGAATAACTTCTTCCAAGATCCGGCCCGTTCGAACTGCTTCCACAATGGCTTCCAGCGCAGCAACCTGATCTTGCAACGTATGACTCACCAGAATCAGATCTGCTCCTGCCTCCACAGCACGAATCGCAGCTTCAGCTACACCATATGGCTTGGATATTGCATGCATTTCAAGACAGTCTGTAATAATAATGCCTTCAAAACCCATTTCCTCACGTAGCAGACCCGTTAACACCTTATGTGACAACGTTGCCGGAATGGGCTCGGGCTCAATCGAAGGGAACATCACATGAGCTGTCATAATAGCATCAACGCCGGCTTCAATCGCCCGGCGGAACGGTAGCAGCTCCATCTGTTCCAGCCTGTTTCGATCATGAGGTACTGTAACCATACCAAGATGAGAATCTACGGCGGTATCTCCGTGTCCAGGAAAATGTTTGGCAGTAGCAGCTATGCCCTGTGATTGATATCCGGTGATGGCTGCTACGCCATGAGTGGCCACACTTTCAGCATGTTCACCATACGAACGCACACCGATAACCGGGTTAAGCGGGTTGTTATTCACGTCGACCACTGGCGCAAGGTTCATATCAATACCGATGCTTTTTAACTCACGACCCAGAATTTGAGCACACTCTAGGGTATAATCCGGATTGCCTGTCGCACCAAGCGCCATATTACCCGGCACTTGGGTCATTCCCTCTTTGTCAATCCGTGCAACCATGCCACCTTCCTGGTCCACCGAAATCATGAGTGGTAGGGCCCCCGCTTCAGCAGCCATATCTTGCAGTTCGGCGGACAGCCGCGTCAATTGATCTACACTTTCGACATTGCGCCGGAAATAAATGACGCCCCCGACGTGATAGTCACGGATTAAGCGAGTAATCTGTTCATCTGCGTGCTGACTGTGAAATCCACACATCAACAATTGTCCTACCTTTTGCTCCAATGTCAGATCATTTAAGAGTTTCATTTGACCTCTCCTCCCGGTTCCCTTGCCACTACGAACCCAATCGTTTACTCTGCCTGTACTCGGAGGGTTTCATGTGGAAGTGTTTATGAAACACCTTGGAGAAGTAACGGCGCTCCTTGAACCCTGTGGCTTCCCCAATCGCTGTAATGCTCCATTCGGTTGTACTCAACAATAAAGCAGCACTTTCCATCCGTTTCTGCGTCATATATTCCACAAAAGTAACACCCATTTGGGTTTTAAATAGTTGGCAGAAGTATCCCGGGCTGATTCCGAGCCAATTTGAGACTTCATCTATTCCTAAGTCCTGTTGCAGCCGTGCGTCCATATACTCACATGCAGACAGGATCAGTTCCGATACAGAAGGACGTGGCTGCGTTTGTTTGCCCTGATAGGCATGGGTAACAACCTCTGCAAATTCAAGGAGTTCCCTCATGGATACGGTCCCTTGCAGTGCATTCCAAAAATTCACTTCGTGCTCTTCAGCGAGGGCCTGTACTTCCCGCAGTTCACGAAGCATGTGCACAAGCATAAACCGAAGATTGGTTTCATCTACCCTGCTGAAGGATTGTCCTGAATTCCCCATTTGCTGTTTAAGCCGATCCAATACATCACGTAATCCCTGCTTGTTCCCTTGACGAATCCACCGAGTAACAAGCTCCAGATCTTCTCTTGTAATCCATGAGTTAGCCCCATTGGAGGCCGTATGATCATACGATAAGGCGGTTTCGGGACAACTCGCCTTCAGCACCTTGTCTTCACTCTCCGAATGGGACATCAGTATTTTTTGACAATGCCGGTATCGTTCCAGAATTTGACTTTCCAGATTCACAGGCACACCATCCTGAACCACCCTAACCTTCACACCTGAATCCAAGGATAATATCACATTTAATTCGAGACACAGTTGATGGGCCAGTTCCTCTGAGCGACGTTTCCACTCACCCGATGCCTCCAGCAGGATGCACCACTCCCCTTTGCGGGTCGAAAGAATCTGACAGTCACCCGTAATTCTCTCTGCCACTTCCCTAAGTCTGGAAATTACGGTCTCATGCCATCGTTGGTGCTGAAGCTCGGACCAACCGATCGAATGGCGAAAATAACCGACTGCATCCACCAGCAGCAACGTATACGGTGCAGCAGTTGTTATAAATTCAGGAACAGAAGCAGGATAGGCAATCTTCAATGGTGCTTCTCCTCGCAACAGGTCAATCAACTGTTTGTGTCTGATCCAGCTTTCCATCTCTTGGCTGCGATAACGTTGCGATTCGTTTTCCAGACGTCTCTTCTGGATCTGCCCGGCAAGCTCACGCAGTTTATGTTCCAGATTCAAATAATCAATTGGCTTACATATGTATTCATGTACGTTATATTTAATAGCGGTTCGAGCATATTCAAACTGCTGATAACCGGTCAGTAAAATAATTTCACACGTTTCACCCTGCTCTCGCAGTAAACGAATAAGTTCCAATCCATCCATAGACGGCATCCGAATATCACACAAGAGAATGTCTGGATGACTTTCTGTAACTTTCCCCAGCGCTTCTGCCCCGCTTCTCGCTGTACCTGTGATTTCAATCCCCATATCTTCCCAGGGTAAAATGTAGTTCAGATTCTCCAGAATCGGCAGCTCATCGTCAACCAGCATTGCAGTCAGATTCATCCGGCTTCCTCCTGCTCATATAATGGAATGATGCATCGAATAACTGTGCCATACCCCGGTGCTGAACATATAAATATGCCATACCCGGCCCCGTATTGAATACGAATTCGATCTGCCACACTTCGTAATCCTAATCCCCGGCGTTCCGTTATGGACGATAATGATTCCGCCCCTTCCGCGAGCATAACTTCCGGCGGATCTTCTGCCATATACTCAAATCGTGCGAGCATTTCCTGGGGAATACCGATCCCATTATCCTCAACACATAACATCAGATGATCCCGTTCCGCATATGCGCTTATCCGCAGTACACCTGGATAGGTGATCCCCTCAAACCCATGTTGAATGCTATTTTCCACCAGAGGCTGGAGGGTCAGCTTGAGCAGGATTGAGCTGTATAGATGGGATGGAATGTCAATCTCATAGGTGAACAAATCACTGAACCTGTACTGTTGAATCTCCAGATAACTCTGCAAATGCCTTATTTCCTCACCCAGCGGAATCTCCTCCTGATCCTGAATGCTGATACGAAGCATATTGCCAAGTCTGGTCACCATCTCGCTTACTTTGCGGCCCTCCCCACGCAGCGCTAATCCATTAATGGATTCCAATGTGTTAAACAGAAAATGAGGTTTGATCTGGGCCTGTAGTACACGTAGTTCCGCTTGGGCCTTCTGCTCTTGCTCTGCCCGAACACGACGGAATAATCCCCCGATCCGATCCAATAGTTCATTGAACCCTTGCGCAAGCAGCTGCATTTCATCGAATCCTTTTCCTTCCACCCTCGCATTAAAATCACCATCATCCACACGACGCATAAACCTTACAAGTACAGCAATGTTACCCGTAATGCGATTCATGAAAAAAAGATTAAAGATCATCGCTGCGAGCAGGCATAACAGAATAATGATGACAGACCAACCGGCAAAGGCATTGGTTTCCGCAGATAAGGCTTCCCATGAAGTCACACTGACGAGGCTCCAGTTATAGTTCTTCAGATGATATTGCGAAATGATGCTCTCCTTGCCGTCAAAGACCGTTCTGACACTGCTAAAGCCAGGACCGTAACTGCCGGATTCAGCACCAAGGTTTTGCATGTTCTCACCGTTATAAATACCTGCAGGATCATAGACGATCAGCCCTTCTTCATTAATTAACAGGAAAGATGTATCCTGTGCCGAATCGCTGATCTGCAGGTGACGGAAGATCCTGTCGATCTCTCCTTTTTTGATCTGAACAACAAGCACGCCGATATTTTGAAAATAACTGAGTTCTTTGACCAGTCTGATCTGGGTGAAGACAGGTTCTATCCCGGTTAATTCGGGATATTCCAGAGGTGCGAGCCATTTGGGCACGCCATTAAGTTGCTGAATTTCGTTGAATAAGGGATGTACTTTGAATTGCTGAAAAGGAAGGGCTTGAAAATTTTCTTTAGTGAAAATGGAGACAATCTGGTTATTCTCAGACGAACGCAAATCATATAAAAAGGCATAACTGATGAACGGATAATTATATAGAAGGGAACGGAAATTGCGCTGGCTGGCATTCAGGGATAACTGATTACCGGTTCCCAGATCCTGCTTGGTCGGATCTTTGGCGTTCAACGCCATTTGGAAAACCGATGTGGCTATCCCGTTGTCGGTCACATTGTTAATCTGCTGAAATACATTCTCGATATTATAACTGATGGCCTGAAGCGCATATTCGGCCTGTTGATTGTATTTTTTCTCAATCGTATGTGATGTGACCAGAAACATGCCAATGCCTAGCGCACACATCGGTACAATAATCAGCAGCAGAAATGCCAAGGCCAGCTTCATTCGCAAGTTCATATCCCGTTCTCCCTATCAACTGGTTCATGGTATTAACCTTTGACACCACCCGCAGTTACTCCTTCTATAATTTTCTCTTGGAGTATAGCGTAGATCACAAGTACAGGTACAACGCTGTATACAATACCTGCCGACATCTGGGCATAGTTCATCTGATATTGATCCCGAAACTGGACCATGCCCACTGGCAGCGTACGCAATTTATCGGTGGATAAGAAATAGTTGGCGAGTAAAAATTCGTTCCAGTTGCCGAGGAAATTAACGATAAAAACGGTAACAATAGCCGGAACCGTAAGAGGTATCACTATTTTAGCAAAGATACCCGGGGCCCTCAAGCCGTCCATGACCGCCGCTTCCTCAATTTCTCCAGGCAGAGAACGCATAAAAGCCGCCAGTATAATAATGGTAAAGGGGATCGCATTGGCCACATAGGGCACGATCAATGCCAGATGCGTATCCAATATGCCCATTTTGCGAACAAGCAGATAGATCGGCAGCATAAGTGCATTGTTGGGAATAAGCATACCTGCCAGAATTAAGCTGTACAGAAACAGGCTCCATCTCCGGTGTCTCATCCGGGTTACGGCAAAAGCAAACATGGCACCAAGCACAATCGTACACGCCGACGATAAAACCGAAATGTACAGGCTATTCCAGAAATATGTGCCAATCTTTGCATTCACCCAAGCCTCCACGTAATTGTTAAACTCCCATGTTGTAGGCAGACCGAATGGATTCAAGGCGATTTCATTGTTATCCTGCTTAAATGAAGAGAAGATTACAAATAAAAAGGGAAACAAAATCGCGATTAAATACAATATTAACAACACATGAGGTATACTGCTTTTTAAGCTTTTTGCCATCAATATTCCACCTTCTCGCTCCGCCTCGCTACCAGCAGTTGATACATCGCAGTGAGCACAAGCGTCAGAGCAAAGATCAGCACTGCAATGGTATTGCCATAGCCATATTTGAAGTTGGTAATCGCGTATTTGATCATATATGTGGCCAGAACCTCGGTGGACCCTGCGGGCCCACCTTTGGTCATGACAATCACGATGTCGGCTGCTTTCATGGCACCTGCGATGGACAACATGATCACCACTGAAATGATCGGCCGGATCAGCGGCAACGTAATTCGCATTGCACGTTGTACCGCCGTTGCCCCATCGATTGCAGCCGCTTCATCCAGATCACGGGGAATCGCCAGTATGGCCGCCAGCACCATGACAATGTAAAATCCCGTCCACTGCCAGGCATTGGTCACCAAAATGGACAACATTGCGAATCGGTTATCCGATAACCAGTAGATTGGATCGATGCCCAGCACATGAAGTATTTTGTTTAATAGCCCGATATTGGGTTCATAGATGAACCCCCACAAGATACCGATAACGGCTGTCGACATGATCGATGGTAAAAAAACAGCTGTTTTATACAGACCTTTTAGTCTTTTCACATTGGCAATAAGAAGTGAAAACAGGACGATGAGGGGTACCTGAATCAGTACCGAAAATCCGATGAAAAAGCCGTTATTCCGTGTGGAAATCCAAAAGCGTTCATCGGTCAGTGCCTTCACATAGTTGGATAAACCCACAAAACGTGGCTCAGCCGATACCCCATTCCAACTCGTCAGACTGTAATACAGGGAGCTGCCAATAGGATATAAGAAGAACATCACAAACAGAATTAGGGCTGGCATTACAAATAACGTATAGATTAACGGGCTGCGGAGTGAAGTATTCATGGTCAGCCTCCTTCAGTCACTTCAACGAACGCAGTTTCAACTTGGATTGATTTATTCTACGGAAGCGTTTGCTTCCTCTTGCACCTTTTGCAACTCTTCTGCCATTTTCTCTGGCGTGGTCTGCCCACCAATCAACTTCTGAATCTGCAGATTGCTGATCTCAGTCGTCACATCGGCCTGAACGAGTGCATCAAATGCCGGGAACGACGTCTTGGACGCATTAAGCACGGCCACAATTTCTTTCATCAGATCATCGGTAATACTGTCGGTCAGCACTTTCTCATCCAGCTTCATCGCAGGTAACACACCATCTTCCACAAGGCCACGGACCTGCATATCTTCATTGTAGAAATTTTTGATAAAAGCTTTCACTGCTTCCAGCTTCTGCGGGTCATCCGCCACTGCTGCCGAGAATCCGTATCCATTGTTCACATCACGCATCAAAGACGTCTGATCACCTGCTCCGTTCTCTACCGGAGGCATATTGAAGAATCCAACCTTACCAATGAGCGATTCACCACTCTGGCCTTCTTTGAATACAGATGATTTCCACGTTCCGTCATACATCAACACCGCTTCTCCGCTCGTAAATTGCGTGGTATATTCGGCATACTCGAAGCCCAGCTCACCTTTTTTGAAATAACCCTTATCCACCCATTCCTTATGTTTGGCAAAACCTTGCACAACACCCGGATCGGTCCACTTCGCTTCACCTGTTGCAAACTTTGCGGTAATCTCCGGTCCGGCATACCGGGACCACAGGTGGTTGGTTAACATAAGCGGTACCCAGCCCGCCTTGGATGCTGAAGCAAGCGGCACTTTGCCATCGGCCTTGATCTCGGCCAGTATATTGTCCAGTTCAGCCATGGTGGTTGGAGCTTTCCATCCTTTTTGTTCGAAGTACTCTTTATTATAGAAAAAACCTTCGCCCGAACCGCCAATCGGCAGTCCATATACTTTGCCTTCATACGTAAACGGTTCAAGCGATGTAAACTGGTCCTGAATGCCCAGCTCTTGCAAGATCGGAGTCAGATCAAGCAGCATACCTTCCTTGGCATAAACTTTGGAATCCGGGCTACCGAACAGTTCAAATATATCCGGCGGGTTACCTGCCGCCATCTCCCCGCGAAGCTTCTCCTTGCGATTCACATCGGATTCGACACCATCCAGCGTAAAGGTCAGATTGGGTATCTCACCCTCAACTTTGTCCACAACATCCTGCAGAATGGCCAGTCTTTTCTGTTTGTCGGCTCCCACCTGCGTGTGACGGAGAAGCATCTCAACCGGTTCCTTACTTGTCTCCTCCACAGGTGTATTGCCTGCGCCCTGCTGTGGCTCGTTACTTGAGCTTGCACATCCCGCCAAAGTCCATGAAGTGATAAGCAATAATGAAAGCAGTAATGTCATTCCTTTTTTCATCTGGTTGACCCTCCTCAAGATATTGAGCATTTGGCTTTACACTCTGATTATAAAAAGCCGGAGCTTACATCGTAAGGATGACAATTCATCAATGGAGGGATAAAATCCTTCACTGGACCCATAATCTTGCATTTACAATGGATATCAGCAAAAAAACAGCCCCTGCGAAATATGTTCGCAAGGACTGCTTGATTGATTGTTTTTACTATATATAAAGGTTAGATTACTTACCTGAACAAGCCACACCAGCCGTTTCCTGGCGACCTTGTTCGATCAGGCGATACGCCCGCTCCACTTCTTCTTCACTTGGTGAAGGAACACCATCCAGTGGATATACTTTACCGAGCGCTTCCCATTTGTAAATCCCCATCTGATGGTATGGAAGAATTTCGAACTTCTCAACGCCATTTAATGTCCCAATAAACCGTCCGAGGTTAAGCAGATCCTCTTCCTCGTTATGAATGCCAGGCACATACACGTGGCGTATCCACATTTTCCGGCCCTGCTCCGATAACCACTTGGCCGTTTTCAACGTTCTCTCGTTGGATTTGCCTGTCAACTTGATGTGTTTCTCATCATCAATATGTTTGAGGTCCAGCAGAACCAGGTCTGTGTGATCCAACAGATCGTGAATCCGTTCCGGTTCGTTAAATCCGTTGCTGTCCAGTGTCGTATGCAATCCCCAGCGGCGCTTCACTTCTTTGAAGATTTCCCCTACAAAGTGGGCCTGTAACGTTGGTTCTCCGCCAGATATCGTGAGTCCGCCTCCAGAGCTGCGGTAGTAGGATAGATAAGGCTCAATTTCAGCCAGTACCTCCTCAAGTGTCATTTCTTTTCCACCATCCAGCGCCCATGTATCAGGGTTGTGGCAATACTGACATTTGAGTAGACATCCTTGCATAAAAAGCACAAAGCGGATGCCTGGGCCGTCAACCGTCCCGAAAGTTTCGAGTGAATGAATATGTCCTTTAACCATGCTGCCTCTTCCTTTCTGTATCCGCATCCGCTGTGCGTTTAATATGATTTGGAATGCCTTGCTCTAACGGTCTTCTACTTGCAAATTACTTACATGGAGCCATGGAACGTACGGTTGATGACATCCAACTGTTGTTCACGAGTCAGTTTAATGAAGTTAACCGCATATCCGGATACCCGTACAGTCAGTTGAGGATAGTTTTCCGGGTGATCCATCGCATCAATCAATTGCTGACGATCAAATACGTTAACGTTCAGGTGATGAGCGTTTTGACCGAAGTACCCATCCATCATCGCAGTCAGATTGGATTTACGTGTAGTCTCCTCTTTACCCAATGCTTTTGGCACGATGGAGAAGGTATTGGAAATACCGTCAAGACTGTGTTCATAAGGCAATTTGGCTACAGATCCAAGGGATGCCAGTGCACCTTTTTTGTCACGACCATGCATTGGGTTCGCACCTGGAGCAAATGGTTCACCTGCTTTACGACCATCCGGTGTAGTCCCTGTTTTCTTACCGTATACTACGTTGGATGTGATCGTCAGAACGGATTGTGTTGGCACTGCGTTACGGTAAGCTTTGTGCTTACGAATCATGCCCATGAAGTTCTCAACCAGTTCAACAGCAATGCTGTCTACGCTGTCTTCATTGTTACCGTAACAAGGGAAGTCTCCTTCGATTTCGAAATCAACTGCGATGCCTTGTTCGTTACGAATTGGTTTTACTTTGGCATATTTGATTGCACTCAGTGAATCTGCTGTAACCGAGAGACCGGCGATACCACAAGCCATCGTACGTACAATGTCACGGTCATGTAATGCCATTTCGATACGCTCATAACTGTATTTATCGTGCATGTAGTGAATGACGTTGAGGGTGTTCATATACAGCTTCGCCAGCCACTCCATCATTGGTTTGAAGCGTTTCATAACCTCATTGTAATCCAGCACTTCGCTAGTAATGGCAGGATACTCAGGTCCAACTTGTGCTCCGGATTTCTCGTCACGACCACCGTTGATCGCATACAGGAGAGCTTTTGCCAAGTTGGCACGAGCGCCGAAGAATTGCATTTGTTTCCCGATCTTCATAGCCGACACACAGCATGCAATACCGTAATCGTCACCGTAGATTGGACGCATCAGATCATCATTTTCATACTGAATTGAGCTGGTTTCAATGGATACTTTACTGCAATAATCTTTGAAAGCTTCTGGAAGTTTAGTGGACCATAGTACAGTCAAGTTCGGTTCTGGTGCAGGACCCAAGTTGTGCAGTGTATGCAGGAAACGGAAGCTGTTTTTGGTTACACGTGTTTCACCATTTACAGACATACCCCCGATGGACTCCGTTACCCATGTTGGATCTCCACTGAACAGTTCGTTGTAATCCGGTGTACGCAGGAATTTGACAATCCGCAGTTTCATTACAAAATGGTCAACCAATTCCTGAGCCTGTTCTTCGGACAGAATACCTTCTTGCAGATCACGTTCAATGTAGATATCCAGGAAAGAAGATACACGTCCCAGGGACATCGCAGCACCGTTCTGTTCTTTGATGGCAGCAAGATAACCGAAGTACAACCATTGGAATGCTTCTTTTGCTGTTGTCGCTGGCAAGGAAATATCGAACCCGTGCATATCGCCCAATTGCTTCAATTCTTGCAATGCACGAATCTGCTCAGACAATTCTTCCCGCAGACGAATGACATCTTCATCAATGACATCAACTTCAAGTGCGTTCAATTCGCCTTTTTTGTTACGAATCAGGAAGTCTACCCCGTACAAAGCTACACGACGATAGTCACCGATGATCCGGCCACGGCCATACGCATCTGGAAGACCTGTAATAATCCCTGCTTTACGCGCTGCACGCATATCGGAAGTATAAGCATCGAATACACCTTGGTTATGTGTTTTGCGAATGTTCGTAAATATATCAATGACGCCTTGAGGCAATTCGAAGCCGTATGCTTCACATGCATCAATCATCATCCGGATTCCGCCTGTTGGTTGAATGGAACGTTTGAACGGAGCATCGGTTTGAACGCCGACAATCTGTTCTTTGGATTGATCCAGATAACCGGGTTGGTGAGAAACAATAGTCGCTGGTGTGTTCACATCAACGTCAAGGACACCGCCGTTATCCCGTTCTTTTTTGGTCAGATCAGATACGATATCCCACAATTCTTTGGTATTCTGGGTTGCACCTGCGAGAAATGCTTCATCGCCGTAATACGGAGACAAGTTGTGTGCCAGAAAATCATTCACATCTACGGATTTGGTCCATGTTCCTTTGGTAAAGTTTCTCCAGCCTGTTTGTTGTTTGACATCTTTTTCAATCACCGACATCTTAATCCCTCCACTAATTTGGATTTCTGGACACATAACATCTTGCTTCATTCGTAGCATTGTGTGCCCAGAGCCGCGATTAATGTGAATTGTTTCACATAAACCGGAACATGTTCTCTCTACTTGGGAACCGGAACCGCGGGATGAATGTTTTTCTTACATTTTCAGTATACGACTTGGCACTTTCATCATCTGTGATTTTTGTCACAAAGTTAGTGAACTAACTCACTCCACCTGCGCTTTGTCCCATTGAACCCGGTAAATTCACACTTAGCCACTGCGCGGGCAGAACAACTTCCGATCGCTGTTATCCCCGGATTTTTTCAATTTTATTTTTCAAAGGGGAAAATCCGGGGATAAAGGCGAACGCTTCGCTTCTTCAGTTTTTTCTGCCCTCTCCGTTATTGTGTGAACATCTGGCTCAAACGGCCACATCACGGATTCCGTGTAACCTCTTTAAGAACCTTTGCTCCTCCATGTTCGGAGCAAAACAAAACTTAGAATAAACCCTGAAAAACAGATGCTCGCTCTTCTGTTTTTCTACCCTCTTCGTTCTTGTGTGAACATCTGGCTCAAACAGCCACGTCACGGATTCCGTGTAACCTCTTTAAGAACCATTGCTCCTCTATGCTCGGAGCAAAACTAAACTTAGAATAAATCCTGAAAAACAGATGCTTCGCTCTTCTGTTTTTCTGCCCTCTTCGTTATTGTTTGAACATCTGGCTCAAACAGCCACATCACGGATTCCGTGTAACCTCTCTAGAACCCTTTTGCTCCTCTATGCTCGGAGCAAATCATATCTTAGAATAAATCCTGAAAAACAGATGCTCGCTCTTCTGTTTTTCTGCCCTCTCGTTATTGTGTGAAAGACGGCAATCGGGGCTCCCCTCTCGGGGAACCCTGATCTTCTTGCCGTAAGGCACACTTCGTTCTGAATTTGTTATTCAAACTTTCCGTAGAAAGCGTTGCGGTATACATCAGCCAGTTCAGTTACCAGCGGCAACTTCGGATTGGCAGTTGTACATTGGTCTTCGAAGGCACGGTCAGCCAGATAATCTACATGTGCTTCAAAGTCTTTGGCATCAAATCCGATTTCCTGGAACGATTCTTCAATGCCCAATGTTTTGTTCAGTTTGCGAATCGCATTGATGAGACTGGTTACCCCTTCTTCTGTCGTACGTGCAGGCAATCCCAGAATCCGTGCGATTTCGGCATAACGCTCATCCGCTACAAAGTGCGAATATTTCGGGAACGATGCAAATTTGGTCGGTTTTTTCGCGTTGTAACGAATGACGTGTGGCATCAGAATGGCATTGGTGCGTCCGTGTGCGGTATGGTACTGACCGCCCCATTTGTGCGCCAAGCTGTGGTTAATGCCCAGGAATGCGTTGGCAAACGCCATACCAGCAATTGTGGAAGCATTATGCATTTTCTCACGTGCCAGTTTGTCGCCTTGCAGTGCCGATTGCTCCAGGTATTGGAATACCAGTTGGATTGCTTTGATCGCAAGTCCATCTGTGTAGTCATTTGCCATAACAGACACATATGCTTCAATCGCATGAGTCAGTACGTCCATACCTGTATCTGCAACAGCTGTTCTAGGCAGGGAGTATACGAATTCTGGATCAACAATGGCTACGTCTGGTGTCAGCTCATAGTCGGCCAATGGATATTTGGTGTTACCTTGATTTTTGTCTGTGATAACCGCGAACGATGTCACTTCAGAACCTGTACCGGATGTTGTTGGGATCGCTACAAATTTCGCTTTTACGCCGAGACGTGGATATTTGTAGATCCGTTTGCGGATATCCATGAATTTTTGTTTCAGATCGTTGAAGTCCGTGTCCGGATATTCATAGAACAACCACATAGCTTTGGCAGCATCCATCGGTGATCCACCGCCGAGTGCGATAATGCAGTCCGGTTGGAAGCGGCGCATCATTTCGGTTCCGCGGTCTACCGTTGTTGTCGATGGATCTGGCTCAACATCGGAGAATACTTCGATCGCTACTGGCATTTGGCGTTGACGCAGATAGTGTTCTACCTTTTCAACATATCCAAGTTTCACCATCATGGCATCCGTAATAATCGCCACACGTGTGATATCAGGCATTTTGGCAAGATACTGCGTTGCCCCTTTTTCGAAGTAGACTTTGTTTGGCACTTTGAACCATTGCATATTCACGGTACGGCGAGCCACCCTTTTCACATTGATTAAGTTCACAGCGGTTACGTTTGAAGAAGTCGAGTTACGTCCGTATGATCCGCATCCCAGTGTCAATGACGGCATGTTTGTGTTGTAGATATCCCCGATGGCACCGTGTGTGGATGGCGAGTTCACAATAATCCGTCCGGTTTGCAGACGATCTGCAAATTTGCCGATCACTTCTTCATTTGTGGAGTGGATAACCGAGGAGTGACCCATGCCGCCAAAAGCAACCACTTCTGCTGCACGCTCAATACCCTCTGCTGCCGTTTTAACTTTGTAACAAGCCAGTACCGGACTTAATTTCTCAGCCGACAATGGGAATTTGGTACCTACCCCTTCAATCTCGGCCACGAGAATTTTGGTGCCTGCTGGAACTTCAATACCGCACAATTTCGCAATGCTTACCGCAGATTGACCAACAATCGCCGGGTTCACAGCACATTTCTCGGCATTAATCGCACCTGCTGTCAATTTTGCTGCTTCATCTTTGTTAACAAAGTAACAGCCATTGGCTATCATTTTTTTCTTCACTTGATCGAAGATCGGTTCTTCAATGATGACCGCTTGTTCGGAAGCACAGATCATGCCGTTATCGAAAGATTTGGACAGGATCAAATCCGTCACTGCCTGATTGATATCAGCACTTTTCTCGATAAAGCAAGGAACGTTACCCGGTCCTACGCCCAGTGCAGGTTTACCACAGCTATACGCTGCACGTACCATTCCTGATCCGCCTGTTGCCAGAATGAGAGCCACATCATTGTGATTCATCAGTTCGTTTGTACGATCCATAGAAGGATCATCAATCCACTGAATACAATCCGCTGGTGCACCATGTTTCACAGCCGCTTCCAACAGGATTTTAGCAGCTTCCCGGCTACAATTCTGTGCAGATGGGTGGAAACCAAAGATGATTGGGTTACGCGTCTTGATGGAGATCAGTGCTTTAAACATCGTTGTTGATGTTGGATTCGTAACCGGGGTAATCCCCATAATAATACCGACCGGCTCCGCAATTTTCTGGAAGCTCTCATACTCGTTATCTTCAATCACACCTACGGTTTTGTCATACTTGATGCTGTGGTATACATATTCAGTTGCAAATATATTTTTGGTGATTTTATCCTCATATACTCCGCGGCCTGTTTCTTCTACGGCCATCTTGGCGAGCATCATGTGTTTATCCAGACCCGCAAGCGCCATCGCTTGCACAATCCGGTCAATCTGCTTCTGGTCCATCTTCATGAATGCGGCGTGTGCTTTATTCGCTTTGTCGATTAACGTTTGAATATACTGACCTGCTGTCGGTTCTTTTGCTGGGGCGACTTCGTTCTTTACAGCCATCTCCCTCATCCTCCTAAAGGTTCGTATTAGTTTGTCTCTCTCGTTTACATTCACATCGTAACATGACAATAAACTTAATTATGTGATTTTTTTCACAAAGTATAACAAATTTAATTTAAGTTTTGTAGTGTCCTTCATACGACCATTTTCACTTCCTATTTAAAATATAGGGCTGTAAAATTCATCCTCTCCATTAAAAGTGAATTTTATCACAATGTTTGAAATTTCGTCATTTTTGCCCCCTTTACTTCCCCCTCAAACGGTAAGATTAGGTATATACTGAACTTAAAAATTGAACCACCGCAATTTGTACCGTCCTTCCTCCCGGCCGAGATGACCCTGATCAGGACGGCAACGGTTTGCGGCGAACCTCGGAGGCTACTGCTTACTACAGAAGGTCGTCCGATGGACATAAAGGGGAGATAGACTTATGAGAGAACTAACAACTGTACTGGAAAAGCGCGGTAATACCAACTGTTTCTCGGAAGCAAATTTCAACCATCTGCTGGTTACCATGAAAGATAGAACTTATCCGGAAGGTACACATCTGTACTGGGAAGGCGACATCTCTGACAAACTTTATTATATGAAACGGGGTCGTGCCCAGATCACCAAATCCACGGATGAAGGCAAGGAACTGATCATGTACATGTATCAATCCGGTGATATGATTGGCCAGGCTGATCCCTTCTTTGGCTCTAAACACAGCTTCTCAGCGGAAGTGCTGGAGGATAGTGAGATTGGTGTACTGGAGCATAAAGACTTGGAGATGTTAATCTGCCAGCATTGTGACTTTGCGATCGACTTTATGAAATGGATGGGCATCCACCACCGGTTGACACAGACCAAATTCCGGGATCTCATGTTATATGGCAAACCGGGTGCACTCTGCTCCACCCTCATTCGGTTGTCGAATTCGTATGGTGAGCCTCATGGGGAGCATGTCATTATTCACAAAAAAATCACCCACACGGACCTGTCCAATATGATTGGAGCCACACGTGAAAGTGTAAACCGCATGTTAAGCGATCTGCGTAAGAAAGATGCGATTGAATATGACAATGGCATGATTGTTATCAAAGATCTGAAGATGCTGCAAGGGATCTGTCACTGTGAACTTTGCCCGAACGAGATCTGTCGTATTTAATATTTGAATATGTTAATCGGATATTGCTTATATATTATAATGAAAAAAGCCCAGTTCTCTAAAAAGAGATTGGGCTTCTTGGTATACTTAGGATGCATTGGTCAATTCAAGCTTTACCGCATCACGTGGATTCAATTTCATGTCCAGACCATTTTCCATTAATTCTTTGTCATTCACCATAATGACCCACCGCTCATTCATACGAGGTGTGACATTCTCGACCGAAACGACAAATTTGTTATTCTCCGACATTCTTACAATGCCGCTGGACTTCAACACATCACGAACTGTGCACTCTTGAACGTAGACGCCGGCATATTGACGATTAAGGGTTGGCATAATGTTTCCACCGCTAACCTTGAGTAACGTTGTCTGATATGCAACGCCATCTCCCCCACTGTCAGCGGCTTTCACGTAAATGATCACTTCATCTTTGGCATGAAGTTCCATGTCCCAATCTTCCTGCTCAATATCCTTGCCATTTAATTTGACAGCCCAGCTAAGCGAAGAATCCAGAGAAACTTCACCGACGGATTGAATCCGTTTGCCATCTGCCGTAAAATCAACCAGTCCGCTATTGAGTAATGCTTTTTTGAGTGTCAATCCCTCACTAAAATCTCGCTTAATGGACTTTGTTGCATCAGGCAAAAACGTACTGCCATCTACAGCCACTGTGATCGTATTCGCTGTTTCTGTCTCCTTGACAATTGGCTGCTCAGAAGGCTGTGTCTCACTACAACCAGCCAAGATCGCCAGTAGGAGCAAACATACACCTATGTAACCGGGGATTTTCTTCATCATGTAGGTAACACCACCCTGCGTAAAATCATTCACCCTGTTGTCCATAACCTCTATTATGGCACAACTTTCGGCAAAAAAAAGTGTCAAAGCCGTTACTTTTATAGGGTGTCCCCTCCAAATAGGGCTTGTACAAGAAAGAGAGCCTGCACACAGGCTCTCCACTCTAATTCATTTTTATGTTCGAATTGGTTACGTTATCACTGGACACTAGCCTGCATATATGTCCGTCCTCCATCGCCATCTTTCAGATATGGATTAAGCCCGAAGAACTGCTCCTCAGATACATATACACCTGTCAGCAATCGACCTTCAAGTAATCCACCATCCACCTGTACACAACATGAAGGTGCGTCTACATACTCCTGATATAGCGGAATCTGCCCATATTGTTGATGGACCTTGAATACCTTGCCTTGCTCGTGCAAAGGCCGTTCCGAGAAATAGGTAGGCACAATATAACGGGCAATGACATCCAGTTCCTGCACGCTATAAAAGGGTTCATCCCCAAGCCATGGTGCAAACATTCGAATCTTCTCATATTGAGACCAGACAACCGCCTGAATCAGCATTTCTGCCTGAACCAACCGACCTTCTCCCACATCCAGAACCAACCGCTCACCATGGATGGTATCTTCCATCTGAGAAGTCTTTGAATCAGGTTGTCCCAGCTCACATCCGATACACTTCCAGCCCCTGGACGTTTGAATCCATTTTTGCAGCACCGCCGGAGCTAATCTCGGACCATCGCTGTTCACAGAATGCGTATTCACTTCGGCAAGATCATCCATAACCGAACGGGAATATGCTGTGCGCTTAAACAACTCCGCAGCTTTTTTGTAAATCAGATGTACCTGAATGGATGCGCTCTCAAGTTCTGCAATATCTTTTTTGCCGTAGCGTACTTCACGGGATAAGCTTTCTTCTCTCATGACAAGTGGGCCTCCTTCGCTCCGGCCGTCTGTGGCCATTTTCTATAGATTATACTACAACTCATGACAACATGTGCATAGCCCAAGAGAAAAACGCCGATCCACGTTATACTTAAGACAAAAACCCCTGATTTCCACAGAAATCAGGAGTCTATGTCATTCATGCAACGAAAGTGGGTGATGCTTATACGTTAGTCAACCCACTTCTCAGCCCAGTCTTGAATTTGATTCATGACAGGCTGGAGCGCTCTACCTTTATCCGTCAGTTCATATTCAATACGAACCGGCGTCTCGGGATAGACGTGACGAACCAGAATACCTTCACTCTCCAGATCTTTCATCCGTTCGGATAACATCTTATCACTCATGGATGGGATCAGATTGGAGATATCCTTGAATCGCTTCGAACCACTCATCAATGTTTGAATAATTAAACCATTCCAGCGCTTGCCCAAAAAAGAAAACGCCGTTTCAAAACGCGGACACATCCGCAAGTCTTGACCTTCCACATTAATCACCTCTTTAGAGATCACTCAAATCAACTTACATTTTGTTAGTATATTTCATAATAACATATTTAAGCTTCAAAGAAAACGCCTGCAACTAAAAAGTTTAAATTTTAGAAGCATAACATCCAAAATGGATCATACATCCCAGTATACATTACACGCTGCGTCGTAACCATGGGAAATATCGTATAACTTCCCCATAGTACTATCTTACCCAAAAAGAACCCAACTGCCACAGTCATCATTGACTCGGAGAAGGGTTCTTTTTGAATAAAACTTATAATTTCCATTTCACGATTGAGTTAGTGAATTAAACCAGCACGCCACCAAATGGTCTTACAGGTTCACTCTTGCCAAATTCCGGCTTAAAGCTGCGGGCAGGATATGCCCATTTCACAGCGTTGCTGATCACTCTTAATATTTCCGGCTTGTAATAGGTCGGATACGTCTCATGACCTGGTCGGAAATAAAAGATTTTACCTTCACCACGCCGGAACGTGCATCCACTCCGGAATACTTCTCCACCCTGGAAGTTGCTTACAAACACCAGTTCATCCGGTACTGGAATATCGAAGAATTCGCCGTACATCTCTTCTTTTTCCAATACAATCTTGCCTTCTATGCCATCCGCAATCGGATGAGATGGGTTAACACACCATACAATTTCCTGCTCGTCAGCTACACGCCATTTCAGATCGCAGCTTGTTCCCATCAGCGCTTTGAATGGTTTGGAGAAATGACCTGAATGGAGCACAATCATTCCCATCCCGTTCAGCACTCGCTGCGCAACCTTCTGTGAGATCTCATCGCTTACGCGATCATGTGCCATATGTCCCCACCATATGAGCACATCTGTGGAATTCAGCACTTCATCACTTAATCCGTGTTCAGGCTGATCCAGTGTAGCTGTACGAATAGCAAAGCCTTCGCCGCCAAGTCCGTCAGCCAGTGCTCGATGCAGACCATCCGGGTAGACTTCCCTTACTTCATCGTGAATTTTCTCATGGACAAATTCATTCCAAATGGTGACGTTGATCATATTCAATTTCCCCCTAGTGTAGCTCTAAACCCACCACATATCGCCCAGCGGTTCTTCAATCAATACTTGCTGGAGATTTTGCACGGCTTTAGAGAATCCTTCTTCAACCGACATCAGACCGTCTTCGTGCTCAATACTTACTACATAATCATATCCGACCAGACGCAAGGCACTTATAATATCTGCCCAAGTCTTGTTATCATGTCCATAACCAACCGAGCGGAACTGCCAAGCCCGATCCAGCATATTGGTATAGTCCTGCATATCCGTTACACCGTGTTTGTTCACGTTTACCGGATCAATCGTTGTATCTTTTGCATGGAAGTGATGGATGGCTCCTTCACGTCCCAAGATGTGAATTGCCTGAACCGGATCAATACCTTGCCACCACATGTGACTTGGGTCCAGATTGGCTCCAATCACTTCACCTGCTGCTTCACGCAGTCTCAGCAACGTTGCTGGAGTATGAACGGAGAATCCACCGTGCAGCTCCAATCCAACTTTTACGTTACGATCTGCTGCAAATTTACCCCACTCTGTCCAGTAAGGGATAACTTTGTTCTCCCACTGCCACTTCAGGATTTCTTGGAAGTCATTTGGCCATGGTGCAACAGGCCAGTTCGGATATTTGGCATCCTCATGATCTCCCGGACAACCGGAGAATGTATTCACTACAGGTACTTCCAGCTTCTCAGCCAGTTCTACCGTTTTAACAAAATCATCGTGGAATCCTTTGGCAATATCCTTTTGCGGATGTAGCGGGTTACCGTGACAGCTGAGTGCGCTGATCGTCAAACCACGTGATTCCACTGCATTTTTGAAGTTTTTCAATGCTGTAGGATTGCTTAACAACTCATCTGGCTTACAATGTGCATTGCCTGGATGTCCGCCTGTTCCGATCTCTACTGCTTTTAATCCCTTGGATGCTACATAATCAAGAGCATCCTCCAATTTACGTCCTCCGAATAGTACCAAAAATACGCCGAGTTTCAAGTGCGATTCCTCCCTGGATTAGATATCGTATGATTGCTGAATTCATGAATATTGAACTGTATACAATTACCGTTCAGATCACATGCCTGTTTGATTAGTGTGGAAAATCGAGAGTGTTTCTATCCTGAAATTGAACGTAAGAATACTGGTTATTCTGCTTCACTCGCAAGAGCATCAAGCTTCGAACACTTTTTACTCAGACTAGTGGGATTCCACGGTTTCAATCTCAGTTTGAACTGTACGAGTTACTGCAAAAGAATCATAGCTGCTCTCCAGATGTACGTGCTTGCCTTCAAGTGAAGAACGCTGGAATGAATGCATGGCTTCCAGTACGTGATAAGCAAGCTTGCCACTGGCCTTGTGTTCCCGTCCGGCACGAATGGATTCAACCATTTCCGTTACGCCGATGCCTCGTTCGTTTTGTCCACTTTCGAAGACTGGTTTGACCGTCTCCCAAGTGTCTTGACCGTATCTGCGCACCTTCACTTCCCCATTAAAATAATTGGGGTCCGGTACACTAAGCGTACCTTCTGTACCATAGATTTCAATACGTGGCAGATCCGAAGCTCCCCGAATATCGAAACTGGTA
Organism: Paenibacillus sp. FSL k6-2145; assembly: GCF_037976585.1. Lineage (NCBI taxonomy): Bacteria > Bacillati > Bacillota > Bacilli > Caryophanales > Paenibacillaceae > Paenibacillus > Paenibacillus sp. FSL k6-2145. The sequence goes on from NZ_CP150267.1 coordinate 6,798,353, forward strand.
ATCATGGTTGCAATGGCACCTTCTGCGAAATCAATCGTTCCTGCCAAGTGGGTAGGCGTCTCTACTTGAAGCGCTGTACCTTCCTTCGGTCCGGAGCCAATCTTGCGATCTGCAATCTGTATGCCTGCCGAGGCGCTGATTCTGCGTATCGGTCCAAGCAACGTAATCAGAGCGGTCAGATAGTAAGGTCCCATATCAAACATCGGTCCGCCACCTGCAACATAAAAGAACTCCGGATTAGGATGCCAAGCTTCTGGTCCTCCACCCATGAAAAATGAAGTCGCTGCAACCGGCTTGCCAATCAGCCCATCTTCAATGGCCTTACGAGCTGTCTGTATGCCTGAACCAAGGAAGGTGTCCGGTGCAGAACCAACATACAATCCCTTTTCCTCAGCCAGCTCAACAACCTTGCGACCATCCTCAAGAGAAATTGCCAGCGGCTTCTCGGCATACACATGTTTGCCTGCTTCGAGTGCAGCCAGATCGGTCATGGCGTGACTTCCAGGAACCGTAAGGTTCAACACAAGTTCAATTTCGTTATTTTGCAGCAACTCATCTACATTGTAAACGTTTGCGATATTAAATTCATCTGCCCGTTCCTGAGCGCGTTCACGAATCAAATCCGCAACAGCCACGACTTCAATAACCGGGTTGTTTTTGAGATTTTCCAAGTAGATGGCGCTGATGTTACCACACCCGATGATGCCTGCTTTCATTTTCTCCACTGTGACGTTCATCTCCTTACGCATGGTGAAAATCTGCGTTTGAATGGTTGAGATACATATGTTTTGTTGGATGTTTCCTGTTCCTTAAATCTAATACTATGGTATTCCGTTTCAGCTTGAATTAAAATGAATAATATGATTGAAACATGAACTATCTGGTCATAATTTTCAAATTGCAAGGAGTATGCCCATGCCGACAGATTCTTCCTGCCAAGTTCTTACAGCAGGCTTTTCATTTCATCGTAAACCCTACGCTATGGTGCAGCCTGAAGGGGTGAAGAACTACCTGTTAAGACTGCAAACAGACGGACGTTGCCGCGCACGCATAGACGGAGACATGTCCCTGGTGGATGCGGGCGATCTGCTTCTTTTTGATCCTGACGAGCCTTATGAGCTGAGAATAGACAATGAAACCAATCCGATGGGAGAACGACTGGTGGAGAGTGGCGACTATCACATCTTCTTCAATGGTTCCTGGGTGGATGAGTGGTGGAAACGTCACAAACGGCCGACCCGAATTAAAGTCGAACTGACGGAAAGCCTCTTGGTCCTGTTTCGACAGCTCGTACTGGAGCAGCGCCGCATCTCCAATCCTTATCCGGAAATTTCAAGTTATTATATGCGAATTTTATGTCTCGAAGTGGATCGTCTGCTCGCGGAGCATCCAACGATAACCAATACCAATTACGTGGCTTATGAGATCAAGAATTATATTGAAGAAAACGCTTCCTCTTTATTCAAGCTCGATGATGTGGCAACACATATTGGTATCAGTGTCTCACGGGGTGTTCATCTCTTCAAAGAAGCGTTTGGCAAAAGCATCATGCAATACACGCTTGACGTAAGGCTGAACATGGCGAGGGAACGGATTATTTTCAGTCCAATGACTCTGGAGCAAGTGTCTGAGTCTTCCGGCTTTAACAACTATACCTATTTCCATCGGGTATTCCGTTCCCGGTTCGGCATGTCCCCGAAGGAATTCCGCGTCATTCACCGGGAACAGATGTAATCATACCAGTATACGTAAGTTGAACTTATTTGCGCGCGGCTATGGCCTCGGATACAACCATCGCCAGATCTTCATTGCCAAACATGGACAACACGCCAAGTACCGTATCATCCGGGATCTCACCGGCTTCCTCCTTGGATACAATCAGCTTCTGCACCTGCTGCAAACGCTCGTTGCTCTGCTGATTCGGGTAGGCTTGCCGGTACATCTCTTCCGGGTCCAAACCATTATTGACACACCACTGGGCAAATACGAGGATCATCATCTCTTCTTCCTGTTTATAAGTTTCAATAACGGCTTCCTCGATCTGTTTATTACGTTCCTTTTCATATTCATCCATGACTTGTATTCCTCCGTATGTGTATTCTGCAATTATTTGCGAATCAATTGTTCAGCCAGTTCATGACTGTCCATGACGTGACTTGCACTGATCAGGCAATCATCAGGTGAGTCCAGACAAGCCAGGAAATTGTCAACTGCTCCGCTAAAACCTCTGCGTGCTAACACGGTGTCCCAGCTCCCGAACGTTTCTTTGGTTTCCAGACTCCCCTGTTCCATGCAGCTGATCGTGTCCATGTTCACCACTTCAACAGATCGTCCACCACCATGCAATTCGATCTTCTCCAGATCTGCCCCAGCTTCACGCACCATATCGAATCGACCGTAGGCTGTTCTGCCCAGCTTGGCCGTTCCAGTTGCATGCAGCAGTCTGTCCAGATCATTCTTCCGAATCCATTGATGAAGCAACTCCACATTATGATCCGAGTACCACAACATCAGATCCAGCATATGGATGAGATCATCATAGATGGTTTCTGCCGCAGGGCGATCCTGAATGCCTGTACGATGTTTGGTCACTGTCAGGGACTCGAAGCCTTCTCCACCCTGCATCCATTCTTTCGCTTTTTGGTACATCGGTGCGAATCTGCGGTTGAAGCCCACTGCCAGTAGCAGCCCTTGTGCCTCGGCAAAAGCAGTCATCTCTTCCGACTCGCGAATCGTATAGGATAACGGCTTGTCTACGTACACGGCTAATCCCTGTTCCAGACATTGCATGACAATGTCAAAGTGTGCTTCCGTTGCTGTATGTACAAACACGGCATCCAGATCCCAGGACAACAGTTCTTTCAGATCCGTTGTTCCCCGTTCTAATCGATACGCCTCCTGAACGGCTTTGACCGGCTCCGGAGATCGGTTCATAATGCCTACAATCTCCACGTTCGGATGAGCTGTTAACAGCGGCAAATATACTTTACGTGCAATATCGCCCAGGCCGATAATTGCAACTCGTTTACGTTGGGTTGTTTCCATGATGATCATTCCACCTTCAGTTCGGTTCTATATTTCCACGTCCTATAGTGTAACCCTTCGGACAGCAACTTGCCAGTGATTGCAGCAGACTTCGCTCGAATTGTTCAGACAATGGGCGAACGTGGTAAACTTAGGAGGAACAGCAGTACAGATCGGGATACGACTAGACCTGCCTGATCTGAAAGGAGCGTTTGGGATTTTGCGAAAATGGTTATGGCTTCTGTTATATGTTTTACTTGCAGGAGTCACGTTTATTTACAGATATGAACTGCTGGCCTGGACCGATCTTCATCAGTCCATCCCGCTGTTACTCGCCATGGCAACATTGTTTGCTCTTGTGCCAGTGATTCCTTATAAGTTTGTTATTATCGCCTTTGGTTACAGTTACGGTACTACCACGGCAGCCTGGATATGCTGGCTTGGCACCACACTTGCAGCCATGCTCGTTTATGGCGGAGCAAGAACCATTTTCAGACATCAGGCGAGATCGTACCTCGAACGCATTCGGGGTCTGAACCGTTTTACCACATGGATGGAAGCACATCCGTTCATGGGCGTCATGTCGATGCGACTGTTACCGATCGTGCCTCAGATGGCCGTTAATATCTACGCAGGTATAACGTACACGCCATTCTGGGTCTTCATGGTTGCCACGGCCATTGGGAAAATGCCAGCGATTTTTGTATTTGCCTATGCAGGTGCACAAGCTGAAACCTCAATCTGGCTGAGCCTGGCGATCCTTGCCGGATATCTGGTGTTCATGGCCATTGTATTGCTCTTATTTCGCTTTCGGTCACGCAACAAAGCCTGAATTCAGAATTCGCAAACCGTTCAGATTCAGCTTGTTTTCATTCCGGCTTGGTTGGCTTGCCAATTCAGGATATAATAGAAGAGCAAGCCTAATGCTTGTGTAACAAGTTTAATAAAACGGTAGATTGCTGGAGCTCGAACACGAGCGCTAAATCTTCATCAGAAATGGAGTGACTATAGCATGGAACAACATTCAAGTGAGTTAGCAACTTTTGCAGGCGGATGCTTCTGGTGTATGGTATCCCCCTTTGAAGAACTGCCCGGTATTCATAAGATCGTATCGGGTTATACAGGAGGACATACCGAGAATCCAACATATGAAGAGGTCTGCTCGGAGACAACAGGACATGTAGAGGCTGTACAAATTACGTTCGACCCTGCCATCTTCCCTTATAAGAAACTGGTTGAACTGTTCTGGCAGCAGATTGATCCTACGGATACAGGCGGACAATTCCATGACCGTGGATCTTCCTATCAGACGGCCATCTTCTATCACAGCGAAGAACAGCGCCAGATTGCGGAAGCTTCCAAAGCGGAGCTGGGACAAAGTGGACGTTTTGACAAACCAATCTTCACTCCGATCTTGCCAGCGAAACCGTTCTATGAAGCGGAAGAACATCACCAAAATTATCACCGGAAGAACCCTGCGCACTATAAACGCTACAGCAAAGGTTCTGGACGCGTAGACTTTATCGAACGCAACTGGTCCGGTAACGTGGATAAAGACGGGCTAAAAGAGCGTTTGACGCCGCTTCAATATGAAGTTACGCAGAACAGCGCGACCGAGCCTGCATTCCATAACGAATTCTGGGATCACCACGGTGATGGTATCTATGTGGACATCGTATCTGGCGAGCCATTGTTCAGTTCTACCGACAAATACGATTCCGGCTGCGGCTGGCCGAGCTTCACACGTCCATTACGTGACCACAACGTGAAGGAAAAAACCGATCTCAGCCATTTCATGATTCGTACCGAAGTGAGAAGTCGTGAGGGTGATTCCCATCTGGGTCACCTCTTCAACGATGGTCCTGCCGAAGCAGGTGGAATGCGTTATTGCATCAACTCTGCGGCACTTCGTTTTGTACCCAAAGAAGACTTGCAAAAAGAAGGATACGGTGAGTACGCCGTCCTTTTTCAATAAGTTATAATACAGATACAAAAAGAGCAGTGGGATGATCCCGCTGCTTTTTTTGTTGTACATTTTTGTTTTTAATAGACGAACTATTGTTACACGAGAATGCATGGATTAGGTTTGGCTCGAAGAGATTTCCGAATTCAATTGGCTGGCAGAAGCCGTCTGATGATTGTGAAATTGAATTCGCATCGCTGGAACAATACCCAGCATCATCACGGTAACCGAAATTGCGTAGACGATATAAATGGATGTGCTGTTCATCAGTACACCTGCCATGGAAGATCCAAGAAGCATGCTTCCTATGAATAGAGGTGTGATGGTGCCATTCACCCTCCCGATCAAGTGCTCATCTATCCGGGTGACCAAATACGTAGAGATGATAACGTTGATAAATGCCAAACTGATTGAACTCAAAAAGCTGATGACAAGAGTCAGCCAGAACCAACTGGATAACACTTCCCCCATCGTGGCTACAGCCAGACACAGCACACCTACGATTAGAGTTAAAGTCTGATTCAACTTGCCACTTACAGCAGCCGCAATACCTCCTCCAATCAATAAACCTATTCCAGATGCACCTGACAAAAACTGTAACGACGTTGCTTCAAGTCCCAGACGTTCGGTGATCAGAAATATTCCAAGTGGGCTGATGAGACCTGCAGAAAGCCCTATACAGATGAATACCAGACTAAGCATTTTCAACGAGCGAGATCGAGCAACATATTGCCAGCCCTCTTTGATATCCGCTAGTAATGAGGTATTTGTTTCCCGCTGAGTGGCGTCTTTAGGCAGAAATGTGAGTAGAAGCGCAGAGATGAGGAATAGAATGAGTAATGCGTACATGGATGCCTGAATTCCCATTGCAGTGTAGATAAAGGTTCCGACGATTGGTCCGAGAATTAAAAACAACGATTGACCACTCTGTGTAATAGCAATTGCAGACTGCAAATGTTCTCCCTTTACATTTCGCCTCACAATCTTTAGAGAAGATGGTTGAGAAAACTGGCTAACGATAGACGATACAAACGTGGCTACGTATAGAATCTGCCAATACCCGGAAGATAAAACGCCAATAATCATGACAATAGACAACGCACTCAGAATATCCCCCAGTATCATCGTACGTTTGGGATTCCAGCGATCAGCAAGTGCACCGCCTATAATGGAGAAAACAAAAATCGGGGCATATTCAAGTACGGTAATCAGCGAGACGGCTATTGGACTTCCCTGAGTTCGATCCATCACATAATAGAGGATCGCCATATTTCGGATCCATATCGCCAGATTTTGCAGCAGATCAGACCCTGTCACGATTAAAAAAGCTTTATTCCTGAACAATGTGTTCATTCTCCATCTCCTCTTTTAAACCGACTGTCCGGTTTATTAATATTTAAAAAGAAAAACTGACTGTTACATCAGCTTTTCATGGTTAACGTTGTTGAATGCCTGCCAGCAGACCGGTTATGCCTTTGTGGTAAATACGACGAATATCCGTCAGGTCCTTCTCGTAATAGAGTGTGGTCAATCCGCTAAACAGACCGTAGATAATATGCATTACATCCTGTGGGTCATCCTGTTTTAATTCCCCATCCTCCATGCCTTTAGTAATAATGGACTCATATGTCGCATACGGAATACGGATCAGGGAAAGCATCTCATCAAGCATCTCCTGGCTGACGACCTGACCCGAGACAAACTCGTTAATGGCATGATTCAGCGGGTTAGCCAAATCATCCACGTAATGGTCAGCAAGTCCGTACAGTTTGTCTATGGCAGTCTTATACCCGGATTCTTTGTCCAGCCAAGCATCCATCCAATCTTCATTGTTAAGCTTGATCAGATACATGAATAACTCTTCTTTGCTTTTGAAATGATAATAGATGCTGCCTTTACTCCGATTGTTAATCGTACATATGTCTTCCATGGAAGTTGCACTATATCCCTTTTGGGCAAACAGTTCCTTGGTATTACGTGCAATGTCTTTCTTTATCTGGGTAACATCTTTTCTTCGTTTGACTTCGATTGGAAAAACCTCCATAAATTAAACCGACTATTCGGTCTAATAGTATCACAGCTAAAATCCCCCCGTCAATTCAAAGTGCACAGGCACCCTCTCATTCGCTACTTCAGAAGATGTACAAGAGAGTGCCTGGCTACAATTCAGGAAAGAAGTCGTCACATCATACTTACAATCCAACCAATCCAATACGCAAATGGAATCAATAACAACTGTGCCAACAGTGTACCGAATAGACGGGACACGAGCATGCAGCCATAAATCTGATTCATGCGATCCAAACGGATCTCACCACGTAATGATTTGTCACTGAGCAGGGAAATCCGCGGATCAATCAGGATGGTTAGCAAAATAGTCGCTATTCCGTTAATTAGCCCGGTTGATTGGGATGCAGCTACAGCCTGCCCTGGGTAAAGATACGCTGCGTACAAGCTGGACAGGACACCTGTGGTATAGATTGCGGTTACCGCTACATTCAGCAGCATTAACCTTCTTGGCATCCCATGTTGTACCAATCGTTTGGCCATCTTCCAGGATGGCGGGGTGATGTAATACGTTGCATTTCTAATCTTGCTTCGCTTCAGCATACCGCGAACCATCGCAGGGATGGAACCGGCTGCTTCAAAATGCACAACCATTCTCGATGAGAGCTTCACCATGGTTGGGAAACACAATATGGCTAATGCTGTTCCTATCGTCGCCGCACCCATTAACCAGTGCAGCTGCGCCGCAAAGTGTGGATTGGCTCCACGTGTTGCAGTATCCACTAGATTACCTACCATTGGACCCTGGGCCATATTCGAGGTTCGAGAAACCAACAGCAAGATACCTGCCAAAGAAATGGCTAGCGCGATTCTGCGAGTGCGTAAACCACCAAGGCGGAGCGCGTATGACAAGCTGTCTGCGGCATGAATCAGCATGGTGAACAGCATAGGGATTGCCAGGCTAAGACTAAACATATGTGTATGTACTCCTTTATCTTCCTTTTGTTGAACTTATTTCTTACATGGACAGCATTATACTCCTCTGGCTTGCAAAAGTATAGGAACGAGGTCCTTTTATATAAGTTGAAATAAAGAATGTTTACACTGGACACTCCGATGACAGAACAACCTTCCGATCGCTGTTATCCCCAGATTTTCTGATTTCTTTTAGAAAGGGGTAAATCAGGGGATAAAAGCGAGTTTATGCTTACGAAGTAGCTTTCCACAGAAATCTCTTAGCTCCTCTTCTTCAGGTTCTTTCTGTCCTCTCCGTTTTGTGTAAATGTTTATTTCAATTTATATAGATCATCGGTAAATGCACTTACGACCTCGGCTGTTTATCGTTTATCCCTCCCCTCACAGGGTAATATACAACTAATCCATCATTGTACAGGAGGGGTTCATATGCCTTGGAACAAACAGGATTATCCGGTATCCATGAAGAACCTGGAACCACGTGTCAGACACAAAGCAATTGAGATTGCCAATGCTCTGCTCGATGACGGGTATGAGGAAGGGCGTTCGATTGCAATAGCGACAGCGAAGGCGGAAGAATGGGATGAAAATCATCCCGTGCCGAAAGGTTCGAGATCGGACTCCACATCTTCTTCCGATAATTCGGACCACAAAAAGTCACATTCCACGGATCGTCGTCATTCGGAGCCCGTTTCTTCGTCCAAAAGTCATGATAACATCCATGTAGTACCTACCGACTCCGGTTGGGCGATCAAGGAAGAAGGAAAGTCTACCTATCTGTCCACATTTGATACTAAGGCAGAAGCTGTAGATAAGGCCAAAGAACTGAGTAGCAAACAAAATATTCGAGCGATTATCCATAATCAGGATGGTCAGATCGCCTCATCGATCAAGCCCTGAATGAATCGGAAAACAATAAAATCCCTTTTGCTGCTGAAGAGCAGCCAAAAGGGATTTTATAGAACGTTAACTATCAAGACCTGAATATGATGCATACAGGTTATGGTTGTTCTGAAACGTATGGTTAATTGGATACCCCTCTAGCCACCGTAGTCCGTTGTGAAATAGCAGCAGCGTTAACTGCCTTGGCTGCAGCCGATGGCATCGGCAATTTCACAGCCGAAGTTGTAACCACGGTTCCGCGAGCCGGAACACTAACGACGTACGTGATGACTTTACTGGCAATCCATACGGCCAGAATCGTATATAAAGTTTCTTTTACCGGAAGAAAGAAAAGCGACAATCCCAATACAAAAGCATCGCTGACAAAGAAAACTGTTCCCAGCTTCCATCCCTTCCAGCGGCTAACCAGTACGGCAAGAATATCGTCTCCGCCTGTCGCTCCACCGAATCGAAGCACGATCCCAGCGCCTACCCCTGTCAATATACCGGATAGAACTGCCGGAATCCACAGATTTCCGTTAAACGACAATACCAGTGTGGAGTATCGTTCAAAGCCGTCATAGAATAGGGAAAATGCACCGACGCCAAGCAATGCCTGAATCATGAATTTCCAGCCTTTGAGGAACCAAGCCAGGATCATGACCGGAATGTCCAGTAACAACATACCGATAGCAGGTGATAAGCCTGTTGCGTATTTTCCGAGCAGGGCCAGACCAACAAATCCGCCCTCCGATAAATGATTCTGAAAGTTAATGTGATAATAAGCAAAAGCTAAAATAAATGTACCGAGCAGCATAATGGCGAATTTGATCGCCTCTGTTTTAACGTGTTGTAAGGTTAACGATGTTCTCTTCATTCAGGTTCCCTCGCAGTTTGTAGGTTGGTTTTTTAGACCGACCGTACCCTGCAAAAGGTAAGCCTGGAAGAAATCATCGTGTACGTCCTTCGAATATTCATTCCAATCCCCTCTTTCGCAGAGTCAGCCGTTTTTTTGAACCGGTTGGTGTACTCTACAAGGGGCGCTATGTGTATGAGAGATCGTAACGTTTCCAGATCGTCCTTGGGGAGATTGTCCTTCGGGAACTCATGGTATCCTGATCCTTTCTGTTCTGTTGTGGTTAGCTGTGCTCAGTTAAACTGAAAAATAACTACAATGCATAAGCTTGAACATTTAATTGTACACTTACACTTGGATTACAGTACCCTCTTTCGATCGCTGTTATCCCCGGATTTTTGGAATTCCATTTTCCCTCTGGGGAAAATCCGGTGATAGCCTATGCTTCCGAAGCTGCTTTCTTTCAAAAAGCTTTCAGGCGAACGCTTCGCTTCTACAGATGGGCTCTGCACTCTTCGTTCCTGTGTAAATTGTAAGCCCAACTTACAGCAGTTGCAAGTTCATTCAGTTTAAACACCAAAGCTAACTTGCTTGTTCTTCTATTATATAACACCAACTTGACCGGGTCTAAACAGCGGACCCCTCAAAAACAGGCATAAAGCAGCCTTTGGACTGCTCCAGCAGTCATACGGCAACACCAGGATAAGCAATGCTTGCTAATGGTGCAACCTGCTCCTTTATTCTATGACCAAAGCTTCCAAAAATAACTGTCGGTCACCCAACTGTGACAAATTGGGGCCTTTTTTTATTTTCTTGCGCTTTTTAAAGGAATCATTTTCCTTTCATACATACACTATAGCAAACGTAATCGGCTTATTCTTTGTCCAGTTCAGACGTTTCCAGACTTACTCTGCTTTTTATGGTATAATATAACAATTGAATCCCACTACCGTTTAAGCGAGGCGGATTGATGAAAACGTTAAAGCCAAGAGTCTTTATTGGCTGCTCGCTGGAAGCGAAGCCGATTGCAGCCGCAGTACACGAAAACTTACGTTTTTCAGCCGAAGTTACCCCTTGGTATTCCGGGGTTTTTAATCCAAGCAGCTATACCATGGACGATCTGGAAGTAGAGGTCCGTACGACTGACTTTGCCATTTTTATTTTTCATCCGGATGATATATCCAAAATTCGCGGGAAGTACTACGCGTCGGTCCGGGATAATACAATGCTGGAAATGGGTCTGTTTATGGGTCGTCTGGGACGAAAACGTATTTTTTTCATTCTTCCTGAGGATATTACAGACATCAAGGACACAACCAAGGTCGAAGGATTGCGTATGCCCACAGATCTTCTGGGATTAAATCCACTCGTATATGAAATCCGTTCTGATGGAAAGTGGGCACCAGCCGTGTCCGTGGCATGTTCCAAAATCGCAGACAGTATTGAGGAACAAGGACGCTGGAGTGATCCAGAATTGGAGAACATCATTGAGAAGCATAAACGCACTGAGGGAGAAGCAAGGTTACAACTGCTTAAGTTGCTGCGGTTCTTTAGGGAATTGCTGCGTACCCGCAAAGCAGATGCCAAGATGCTGGAACGAATGAGCGATGCCCTGCGTACTGCCTTTGTCTCTCATCCTCCATTCGCTGTACGTGGCACAGCCATATACCGTACAGATGACAGTGGTTATATTGAGCAATTATGTGGTAATGTTGGAGAACCGGGGAGAAAGTATGACTTGTCCGCTAATGACGACAAACAACCGGATGATCCCAAGCGCATCCTGGTTATTGATTCTTACCGGGAGAATAAAATCAAGATTAACCTGTATGATGATTACCTTGAGAAAGAGTATCTGCTATGCTATCCTGTAGCCAAGAGGTATGTAATCACCGTTCACATTATTGGACATATTGAAGCGGATGAGGCGGTATTTCAGCAGATTGACCTACAGAATCGTCAACTGTTCAACGCCATCAACGATTTGTTAGGAGGCGAACCGGAATGAAACCGGAAACGAAAAAAATAAGCAAGCGCTGGGGCAGCGAAAAAAAGGTACGCCTCAGTTCTGCGCCCGAATCATCACGACCGGTTCCGGAACCCAAGGAAGAAGATCGTTTCCACAAGCCGGCCGTACCGCTAACTACCATTGGGCCCTCCCTGAAGGGCAAGGAAAGACCTTATAAGGTCATCCTTGAAAAAGAGGCGTTCTACGAAAAGCCTCAATATCTTGCTTAATTCCTGAACACATCATCAAACCTGCCGCTGAATCGGCAGTATTCCATAGGCCCCGCCGCCCAAGGCAGGGGCTTTTTTGTTGCTCATTTTCGCTAAAATAAAACTGCTTCTACTCGTTGACCCGGTGCCATCGTGTTAAGGTAAGGCATCCTTGAATCATGATTGCAATTCATTGCAGTAATTCATTGCTTGTAATCACTTCTGTAGCAGACTGCATTGCTTTTTGGTTTATGGCCTTAGGTTTCCTGCAAAACCCATAAATTATACCTTATTTTGGAGCAGGCTTGTCCCTAAATCCCTAGCTTCATTCATTATCTGTACCTTTAGGAAAATGCGGTAATGTGTGCTTCCAATATTTCTCGGTTGTATTGTGTATCTCCATTACATATATTGATTATAATATAGGAACACATGTTCTGTAAATATAAAATTCCAATTAAAGGTTAAGGAAGTGAACATATGACATCCTCAACTTCCGCCCCATCCCCTGCGGATGAAGACCACCGTCTGATCAAAGGTCTGGTTGTGCGCACGCTTTTGCTGGATGTACTTGAACGAGATATTCGTACACTGGATACGCTGATGCTGAAGATGCCTGAAGTCTACATTCTGTCGCTGACCCGCATTCAGAACAATGTGCTCAAGGAGATGTTGGTCCTTCGTAAACAGATGAGAACCCGTGGTGTCAAAGTACTTGAAGAGAAACGGGAAGCCGAGGGTATCGAAACTCTGTATATGTGCAGGGGGTATTGGCAACGGTTCTATATGCTGTGGACATTCGCACGCAATGAAGTCAAAAAAGAACTCAGTCGGCATCTGCAGATGGACTTGGCGCAGACTTGATACAACTTTGACAATATTGAACCCCTCCCCAGCAAAACAAGTTGACCACGGAAGGTTACGTTCATTAAGATGGAGAAGAGATATCCAACCATTCCAATAAGGCATGATTTGATTTCAACCGGATATACTCTCAATGTCTTATCAATCAAGGAGCTGTACTTCATGGATTTGAATACCCATTCGATTAAACAAACACCCGCACATACAGGCATTGCAGCAGATGTAACAGAACTGATCGGCCAGACACCTGCCGTTAAACTGAACCGACTCACAGGCAGCGACTCCGCTGACGTATACGTGAAACTGGAATACTTTAACCCGAGTGGCAGCGTCAAAGACCGTGCCGCATACAATCTGATCGTTCAGGCTGAACTTGCGGGTCACTTGCTACCCGGCGCAACCATTATCGAACCAACCAGTGGCAATACGGGCATAGGTCTTGCGATGAATGCCGCCGCCAAGGGATATAAAGCTATTCTGATCATGCCGGACAATATGTCCAAGGAACGCATCAATATCCTAAAAGCCTACGGCGCAGATGTGGTGCTCACCCCTGCCGCGGAACGGATGCCTGGTGCGATTCGCAAAGCGAAAGAACTCCAGGCAGACATTCCGGGCAGTTTCATTCCGCAGCAATTCGAGAATCAGGCGAACCCGGACATTCACCGGATCACGACGGCTCCCGAGATTATGCAACAGATGGAAGGCAAGCTGGATGCCTTCATCGCTACGGCGGGAACTGGCGGAACCATTACCGGAACCGGGGAAGAACTGCGCAAGCAGTTACCCGATATCCGCATCTATGCGGTGGAGCCCAAAGGGTCTCCAGTGTTGTCCGGTGGCGAGCCCGGACCACACAAGCTCGTCGGTACAAGTCCGGGGTTCATTCCGGACATCCTGAATACCGACGTGTGGGATGCCATCATCCAGGTGTCCGATGAGGACGCACTGGATACGATGCGGCAGCTTGCTGCCCGGGAAGGGCTGTTGCTCGGCCCTTCTTCTGGGGCTTCGGTGTGGGCCTCCCTTCGCATCGCGAAGGAACTAGGGCCGGGGCACCGAGTGCTCTGCATTGCGCCGGATACCGGGGAACGGTATTTGAGCATGGATATTTTTTAACACAGCAAAAATCTATGCACATCAAAAAGGGGCTTCCATGTCCCATAAGTCATGAGCATAACAGAGGCCCTTCTTTATTATCGCTCATGGTCATTGGTTCTAATGAACCTGACACACGCTATTCGCTCCTATTTGCGCAGGTCTGACGTGTAACGAATCACAGCGACGTTATTTCTCCAAATTCGGTCGATTTACAGGCTTAAAAGCTATTTTCGACGGGATAACGTTACTGAGATTCGTTAGAATTCACATCGCTTAATTATCACCCTAATAAGGTGCGGTAGGTTCGTTAGAATGTTGGAGCGATTGGTAGCGAGAAGCGAGGGAAAATCCCTCGAAAAAAGGGAAGATAAGTACATTGAAGGAACCATCAAAATAAAAAAATAAGCTCTTGCTCCCATACGGATGTTGAATCCGCAGAGAACAAGAACTTATTTTGGCAAGGAACTTTATCATCAAAAATAAAGCAAGAACATTTAACGTAAGCTGGTTAGTGTGTCAGGGTTGTCCATTCCACACCTTCAGGAAGCAGGGCCGCAATGCGGTCTTTGGCTTCCTTTTTGGTATACAGCGATTCATCGAGAATGACCGCAGAACCGGAATCTGTGCTTGTCCGAATCAGACGTCCGAGACCTTGCTTCACACGCAAGAGCATATACGGAAGATCGATCTCTTCGTATGGTGCTGCAGACGCACTGCGTTTTGCATTGAAGACAGGGTCCTGTGGTGGATACGGAAGCGACCAGATCATGACATTGGATAATGACGGACCTGGAACGTCCAGTCCTTCCCACAGATTAACGGAGCACAGTACACTCTCCTCATCCTGCTGGAACGCCGCGATCAGATCACTGATCTCCCGGTCGCCCTCATACATAAAGCGCAAACCTTCTGCTTCAGGTACATGAACGATGTCCTGCTTGAACGCGCGTAGTTCTTCCATCGTACGGAAAAGAATCAGCGCACGTCCTCCACTCTCCTGAAGTAACGACACCGCATCACGCAAGCGATTTTCGTTCTCCGGGTGACCCGGTACAGCTTCATCGGTAATTTTCATCTTCATTTTGTCCGCATAATCATACGGAGAAGCCACCGAGAATGATACAAAATCATCAATGCCCAGGCTGTCCGCCACATAACGGAATGAACTGTCCACAGATAATGTTGCGGAGGAGAACACGATTGGAATACCTGTGTTGAACACACGCTCGTTCAGCATTTCCTTCACGGTGCGCGGCATGATTGATAAGGTCGTCTCATCCTCGCTCTCTTCCGCCCAACAGATGTAACCATCTTCCTTACGGAACAAAGCAAGTGCAGACTGAATCATGTCCAGATGTTCTTCCACGACACGCATCTGATAACCATCCAGCGAGAACAATCCACTCTCAAATACCAGTTCTTCACCGATCGCATCCAGCACACTCGTCAGACGTTCAATCTCACGCAGCAGTGGCGGCTCTACCCGAACTTCTTTCCGTTCCGATCCCGGAATCGCCACCGTATACGTATCCAGCAATGCAAACAGTCGCTCACTGCTCTCAATCGCTTCATCCACACGCTCCGCGAGGGATTCACGAATCTCGCCTTCCAATAGACGGGTTACGAGTTCCTCGAAAATACGGTGTTTCAGTTTGTAGCTCAGTGCGTTCAGGGCTGCTTCTTCCAGCAAATGTCCTTCATCAAATACAACTGAGCTGTGATCAGGCAGCAGGGGCAGTTGGCCCTCGCGTTTGCGCGCATCATAGGTCCACACATGCTCCATGTAGTAATCATGGGAGCAGATGATGATGTCTTTGGAACGACGGTAATGGTCACGCGACAGCGTCAGGCCGCAACGTTGACGTTTTGGACAAACAAAACAATCCTGGAACGGGTCCCAATTAATTTTGTTCCACTGACGATCATTCAGATGTGGATACTGTTTCCGGTCACCATACGGATGGAAGGCCTGAAGTGTACCCGGCGTGTTCACAAAATCCGGCAGACTCTCATGCACTTCTTCAATAACAGGCGCATCCTCATCCGCAAATCGCATCGCACTTAATTTGTTCAGACAGACGTATTGGTCCGGTGACTTACCCAGACGTGCGTCCACTTCCAAGTCCAGATGTGCAGCCAGCTTGGCAATATCTCCACCGGGCTTCACAAGCTGTTCAATCAAGGACTCATCGGCACAAGCGATCACCGCCGGTTTGCCTGTATAACGTGCGTAACAGACCGCGTAGAGCAGATAGACTAACGTCTTGCCTGTTCCGACACCGGCCTCCGCCATAATGGTCTTTTTATCTCCATAGGCCCGTTCGAGCTGGTACGCCATAAAAATCTGTTCATCCCGTACCTCGAAGCCGGACTCTGGCAAAATATCGTAAAAAACATCGGCAACCCATTCCCCGAGACGGGATACAAAAGGTTCAGCCGGATCATATGCAAAAGGATAACGTTGTGTAGACAATCCTAGGTCAGCCTCCATTCTTAGACGCGGTCCTCTTTCATTTTCCGTTCAAAAAAGGCCGCAGGGCAAAAGTTAATTATCTCACGCGATGAAGCGGGTGACAAGCTTTTTTTACGAGATTATTTGCGAGGTTCAATGTGTAGAACCATTTTTCAGGGAAAATATATACAGGAATCCACTTTAAGGAAAGGCGGTGCTCCACTCCATGAATCATCAGTCTTCACAATCAGAGCATTCCTCAGACAAAGACCCTGAGACATTAACGGATCGACAAGGTCATCCCATTACGGACAATCAGAATGTACGAACCGTTGGCAGTCGGGGACCGACTACGCTGGAGAACTATCATTTTCTCGAAAAGATTACTCACTTCGACCGTGAACGTATTCCTGAACGTGTGGTCCATGCCCGCGGCGCTGGCGCTCATGGCGTATTTGAAGCGTATGGAACGGCCGGAGATGAACCGGTATCGAAGTACACACGTGCACGTCTGTTTCAGGAGAAAGGCAAACAAACGCCCGTGTTCGTTCGCTTCTCTACCGTTATACATGGTGGACATTCACCGGAGACCCTGCGGGACCCGCGCGGGTTTGCTGTAAAATTCTATACCGAAGACGGCAACTGGGATCTGGTGGGTAACAATCTGAAAATCTTTTTCATTCGCGACCCACTCAAATTCCCGGATATGGTACATGCCTTCAAGCCAGATCCTCTGACCAATGCACAGGATATGGAGCGGTTTTTCGATTTTGTCTCGCTAAGTCCTGAAGCTACCCATATGGTCACGTTCCTCTTCTCTCCATGGGGCATTCCAGCGAATTATCGGCAGATGCAAGGGTCGGGTGTTAATACATACAAATGGGTCAATCAGGAAGGCAAGGGCGTACTCATCAAATACCACTGGGAACCGCTCAATCAAGGGATACGCAACCTGCTGCAAAAAGACGCAAGCGAGATTCAGGGACAGAATTTCAACCATGCGACGTTGGATCTTTATCACGCCATTGAACAAGGGGAGTATCCCGAATGGGAGCTGTGCGTTCAAGTAATGGAGGACGGCGAGCATCCAGAGTTGGACTTCGACCCGCTGGACCCAACCAAGCTATGGCCGCAAGATCAGTTCCCTTTTCTACCTGTGGGAAAAATGACGTTGAATCGTAATCCCGAGGATTATTTCAATGAAGTGGAGCAAGCAGCGTTTGGCACAGGTGTATTGGTAGACGGGCTGGATTTCTCAGATGACAAACTGTTGCAAGGGCGCACCTTCTCCTATTCGGATACCCAGCGTCACCGGGTGGGTGCGAACTATCTGCAATTGCCTGTAAATGCACCGAAGAACCGGGTTGCAACGAATCAGAGCGGCGGGCAGATGCAGTATCAGGTGGATCGTGCACCGGGTCAGAATCCGCATGTGAACTACGAACCTTCTTCGCTTGGTGGCTTAAAGGAAGCACCCCCTCGTGGCAAGGAGCATGAACCACTGGTGGAGGGCCGACTTGTCCGCGAGAAGATTGAGCGCACCAATGACTTTGGACAAGCGGGTGATACGTACCGGGCGTTCGAGGATTGGGAGCGAGATGAGCTGATCAGCAACATGGTCGGCGCGTTGGCACAATGCAAACCGGATATCCGGGATCGCATGATCTCTTACTTCACCCAAGCGGATGCGGATTACGGTCGGCGCGTCTCTGAAGGGTTGGCCTCTGTACCAACCGATGATAGTGCCACAGTCCAACCGAAACATGAACCCAGTGTCGAGCAAGCAGAGAAACGCAGTCGTGAGACGGACGGATATTAAAATAGCTGGACAGCGTTTAGACTGATAAGTCTGACACTGTTAGTACATTCGAGTATGTTGAGTAAGCAGATTACGTTCTGAATTAAACATAGCCCTGATCGTCAAGTTGCCAGTTGCAGCTGCTATCAGGGCTTTTTCATGACTAGCTGGAGTGTAATCTCCACTTCAGGATGCATGCAGCTATGTATTTTAGATTGAATGAAGTTCATAGGAGTGGATCATAAGTAAAACTGGTACTCTTAGGATTGAAAAGCGTACTTCTCTACGTTCATTTCAGATGATTCTTCGTTAAATGAGAGCTATCACACAATGGAAAGATTACATAATTCACGTGATATTACAGGCATTGGAAGCTTGCAGGCCTGACCTGCCTGCATGTACCTCCATCTGATCAGATGATTATTGATGATAACGATTACAACATTTACCATAAAGTTGTGTCCTAGAGATTACATCTAACCAGCCGGCATGACCTCTCTCATAGGTAACGGTCTGGTACACGGATACCACATGCTCTTCATTCTATTCCCAATTAACCAAGGAGGCTTACGTAATGAAATTATTCCCATCCACATCCACTCATGTATCTGCACGATCTGCACGTTCTCTGAAGGAACGCTCCCTCAAATCGAAAATGGCCCAGATCTGTCTGAGCGCCGCGTTCCCTCTATTATTGATTGGTGGTGGATCGGCTGGTGCTGAAGAGCTGATCGAGAGCAGCTTACAACCCCCCTCCGAATCGGTGGCGACTTCGAATATCGCACTTGCTGCAGGTGATCTCTATGTCTCCCCTAACGGCTCAGCCAGCAATCCGGGTACGATCAACAGTCCAACGTCACTGGCTAACGCATTAACCCAGGTCGCACCGGGCAAAACGATCTATCTACGCGGCGGTACCTATAACTTCTCCCAGACCATTACCATTGAACGTGGCAACAGCGGCACATCGAGTCAACGTAAAAACCTGGTGGCGTATGGATCGGAAAAACCAGTCTTTGATTTCTCAGCCCAAACCTTCGCTTCCACCAATCGTGGACTGCAAATGTTCGGAGACTACTGGTTCGTCAAAGGGCTTGAGGTGAAGGGTGCCGGCGATAACGGCATCTTCATCGGGGGCAGCTACAACCGCCTGGAGCAGATCGAAGCTCATCACAACCGGGATACGGGTATTCAAATGGGACGTTATGCTTCCACGGCTGCCAAGAGTGAATGGCCTGCATATAATGAAGTCATTCGTTCCTACTCCCACAACAACTATGACCCGGATGACGGCGAGGATGCCGACGGTTTTGCCGCGAAACTAACGGTCGGTCCAGGGAACGTATTCGACGGCTGCATTGCCGCCTATAACGTGGACGATGGCTGGGATCTGTATAGCAAAACGGATACAGGCGCCATCGGCGCGGTTACGATCCGCAACAGCATCGCCTACGCGAACGGTGCAACATCAGACGGCACTTCCACCTCCAACAGCGATGGCAACGGCTTCAAGCTCGGTGGCGAGAAGATTGCGGTGAATCATATCGTTGAGAACAACATTGCGTTTAACAATAAAAAGCACGGCTTCACCTACAACAGTAATCCCGGTTCGATCCAGGTGAAAAATAACACCTCCTGGAATAATGGGCAAAGCAACTTTGCCTTTGATCTAGGCACCCACATCTTCACCAACAACCTGTCCTTCCAAGGCGGCGCCAGTGACAAAACAAGCGGAACCGACGTCAGCAGCACCAACGTCTGGTGGAAGAACAAAAAAAGCGAGAACGCCAAAGGCCTGCTCGTCAGCGCAGCCGACTTTGTCTCCCTCGTGCCTTCGGTAACACGTAGCGCCGACGGAACACCTGTCTTGGGTAATTTCCTGAAGCTTGCGGGTGGCAGTGATTTGATTGGTTCGGGTACGCCAGCGGGTAAGAATATTGGGGCACGGTAGGTATGTGAGTAAATAAGATAAAAGAATAATTTAAAAGCAATTCCCCTCCCCCCAATGCCAGCCTAATCGGTGGTAATGGAGGAGGGGATTCTTGAATTGCTTTGTATTGTCAGCTGGCTTATGAGGTAGATAGATAAATACTTATGTTTTGGCTAAAACCTCAATCATCAGTCTGCCGCCTGTACGAAAACCTTGCTCGAATGCCGCTTCCACATACATCGACGTGGACTGTCCGATCAAGTCGATCAGTTGTTCCAAAGCATCGTATTCTGTATCTGTGAGATTTGTTTTGTAGTTCTGCATCATGTCCGATATTTGACGATTGATCTCTTGATACTCAGCCTGCTCAGGATGAATCGACTCGTCCAACCGCAGGTTCCCGTGAAACAAATCTTCGATCAGGTTTGACATATTATCCTTCATGGTAAGGTCACCTCAGGAAGATTGTAACTCAAGGGAAGAGATGAAATGCGGATTTAGCGGGAAAACCGCTAGTGTTTTTTTATTGAGTCGAAGTTAAAGTTAAACTCATACCTCAAACACCAAAGGAAGCTTATCTTGCTGTAGTCAACGCTCACAAATGGCTCACATTCTGTCATATGAAGGCAAAAGAAAAAGCACCACGAGGGGGCTTTAGTCGACATGTTTATGATCATTTCGCTACTATCATTTGAATGATATACATTTATCCCAAAGGATTGATACTAAGGGCTTTTATTAAGGATTCCTTCATGTTTTGAATAAACTCGGCGCGAGTTTCAGAAGAAATTTCCAACAGAGACAGATAAGGATTCAAGTCCTCCAGTTCAACTAATAGCAGTTCTCCTGATAGTGTGCGACATGCATCCACACGTTGAATACCGTAGTCAATGTTATTCCAATCAATAAACTTTTGTGCAAAAGATAAATCTTGTTCAGTAGGTGTATATTCTTTCAATTCCCAACGTTTATCCTTATCCGGTGCATACAATGCGTACTGATAGTCCTTGTCAATGAAGTAAAAGGATACCTCGTATTCAAAAGGGATAAACGGTTGCACCAGAATACTATGCTGCTCATTATCAATTTCATTAGTTAGTTCTTCTTTAGAAATTTTCTTCATGCCAATGGAATCAGCGCCATCTTTTGGTTTGACAATGAAGTATTCTACCTCGGGTAGAAATTTAACATTTTCAACGGAATCTATAGTGGGTATAACCGGGAAATTCACATTTGTTAATTCCAACAAATACTCTTTTCCATTCATATCTGCTTTGCCATTAAATGAATTGTAAGTATTTAGTTGCTTGTCTACTATTCTCTTACGAAAAGCTTGATACTTTTCTTTAAAATTGGCAACAGGACCTGCATTTCGAAAGACAATTAAATCGACAACATCCTCGAAGCTCTCGATATCCTCCGGATGGCAAATAATCAAGTCGAACTCTTCTCTAAGTTTGGAAGTGAGATACAGGTCTTCTTCATAATAGTTTCTGCCTTTAGCTGGATAGTAAAGGTCTGTTACAAATAACAACTTCTTCAAAAAGTAACACCTAACTTTCGTATTCTTTTTATTAACCCATTCTTAACATATTATACGATGTTAATCTCCTATTCAAAGAAAATAAGAAAAAGCGAGATGCGGAACGCCCCAGTCATATGCCGCTATTGCAGCTGTACGTTTCATTCTCGCCCGATTTCCACAATACAAATATATCACGTGAAAAGTCCAACGAAAGGCCATCATGTGGCCATAATCAGGTCAAAAATAGGTCACTTTTTTATTCAAACGATTCTCACCCATGTCTTTCTTACTTTTAAAGTAATATCTTCCCCTTACTGGTCATTGACCATTTCCTTGCGGTCAATTGAGAAGTCAACTTATCAACATTAGGTAATTATAGTACTGCAGATCCATTGTTCATATAATTGCTCAAGTGTTCAAAAAGCCCCATAATATACGCCCACATCTTCGAGCCTAGGTTTCCATAATGTTCATCCAAAGATTGCTCAAATTTACTAGGGATTTGAATATCCATTAATCTCCTATAATGTTGAATAACGGAACAGGATGTTGTACTTGATGTACAAAAACTTAATCGCAAAAAATTCAATATTCATTCAAAATAACCAAAATAAGGAACTAGAACAAACTATCATAGTACAAATTATAGTTTATAGAAGCAGATTATCAATATATTCCATTAAAGTTGATTGGAGGAAAATAATCATGAATATAATAATTGAGAAGTTAAAAGTCACAGATATTGAAAACTTGTATGAATTCGAAATTGAAAACAGAACTTTTTTCGAGGAAATGGTACCGTCTCGAGGAGATGATTATTACATACCTGAGGTTTTTAAAGTAAGGAATGAATCTCTACTTGATGAACAAGTCAAAGGACTCTCCTTTTTTATCTAATAAAAGACGAAAATAACTCTATTCTTGGAAGAATAAATTTAGTTGATATTGATTCCGATAAAATAGGATTTCTCGGCTACAGAGTGGGACAAATCCACACTGGAAAAGGTGTTGCTAAAAAAGCATTAAAATTATTACTTAATACGTTAGTTGATTTAGATATAAAAGAAGTTAAGGCAAAAACAACCACCAACAATATAGCATCTCAAAAAGTTTTAGAGCAAAACGGATTCGAGCATACAGAAACTAGTGATAATCAATTTGAAATGAATGGCCAAATGTTAAAATTCATTACTTATAAATGGACGAATAAACCATCATTTTAATCACCAATCAGATGCAGCTGTTTAAGCTGAAGATCATAAGCCAAATTCCTCGTTCAAGATACTGAGGGGTTAGGCTT
Source organism: Paenibacillus sp. FSL k6-2145 (assembly GCF_037976585.1). Lineage (NCBI taxonomy): Bacteria > Bacillati > Bacillota > Bacilli > Caryophanales > Paenibacillaceae > Paenibacillus > Paenibacillus sp. FSL k6-2145. The sequence goes on from NZ_CP150267.1 coordinate 6,821,247, forward strand.
TTTTTGTCTTTTAAGATTCCTTATATTTTGAATTTCGCGCTCTTGATGTTATTCCTTTGGGAAACTCATTGAGTATTGCAGATGAATTGGTTCTTACGCGCATTTAGTGAAACAAACTAGGTATATGTAATGTAATTTAAGTTCACATTCCCTCCACCTTCGTATAACGTTATTTCCCCTTTCAGTAATTCGATTAAGTTTCCGATCTCTTCCTGGATTGTGGCGAAGTCTCCAAATATATCCGATCCCAAAGAATTACTAATCAGATAACCATTCTTTAACGAAGAATCAATGCCTAAGTCCACGATAACTTCGTTGAAATCTTCTTTATATTCAATGGTATACCTATATTTAATCATGTTCGTATCTCCAATCAGTTGTGTCCAAGTCATTTCTTAAAAAACGCAGAAGAACCAAGGTAACAAAAAACAGAGCAATCATAGTGATATCTAACCATAATCGACCTGTTCGATGTAACAGAGTAACATTAATTAGGGATGAAACCAGAGCCTTTTCCTGCGTACAACTCAATTGATGAAGTAGTTATACAGATATTATGTTATTGATTGAATGATGGATTCACTCTGCACTGGGTAGTCCATCAAACTGTAACATGACTAATACCCTATCTATCCTATAAATACAACAGCATCTTTGCGCTGAAATGCTATGGGCAATTTATTTTGAAGAATTGTTATTCTTTCAAACATTTTATCCCTTTTTTCCTCAGTTAAGTTTTTTACCGCCCAATCTTTGATTTGAATTAGTTCCTCAATTATTGACGGTACATCTTCCTCCTCTACATCAACACCTGATGAAAAGAGGTCTGTCCATTGTAACCCGAGTGCTTCAATCGCAGGTTGCCAACATTCTTTAAAAAACGATTCCGTAGCAATGGGAACAAAGAAACAACTCTGTTCAAAATCATTTTGTGGTTCATATATTACAGCACTGACTGACATGCACTTATTCACCTCCAAAAGTAGCACTAAATTTGTAGTCTGGAAACTCTTCTCTTTTGAGAACTCGATCTTCTGTGCAAAATCGCAAACATTTCGAAAATCTTCTCTCATGTTAAACACACTTTTCTTTTCTGTTTCCCAATGTACTCTTTCTCTTCTATTAATGATAGGATGACATAATTCAACACCAATCGAATCATACGCACGGATAAACCGGAAGAAACGAAAATAACAAAAGAACAGATTAATCATGGTGATATATTGACCACGATCAATCTGCTGTATTTGTTGAATGATGAATCAATACTAATTAAGTAGCCTCTACTTAAATTTCCATAAAGATATTAGACAATCTTCACATACTTTATACAATAGCTTTAAAAGGAGCATGACCTGTTTCAGCATTTCTTAATAAAGTCGGTTTTCTAAAACGCAAACTGGTTTCCAGCTTGAAGATAGCGGTATCTCCTTCAATTTCTATAAAAGATACATTAATCCATATAGGAGCTTTCGGAAAAAGACCTCCTAAAACCCCAACAACATCTTCTAACAATAGTTTTTTACCACCAACATTCTCTTTAGATAACACAAGACGTTTCATCATTTCATCGCCACCATCTAACATTTTCCCCTGTTCCTCAACCGGCTCTATGATAAACTTAACGATATCGCTCGTAATGTTTTTTGCCTTTTTTATCTTATCAACGGCTTTAGATAAATTAGTCGAAAAAATTACCTCGTTCATTTGAGTAGTCAAAATATCTCCCCCTATTATTTCAGTTTAGTTGAATATACTTTCTTTAATTTCCCTATATCGACATAACCACTTCTCGTTACTTCTAGTTGATATATCTCTAACCAAGCGTTTTCTGTCTTTATTCCAGCACTATTGAATATCTGCTCATATTTTTTAGCTTGCTCAGTTGTTGGTGTATAGTGTCCTGATTCATTTGTTATTCTTCTAACATTTCCGTTTGCATCGACTTTTAGTTTTCCAGCAGCTTGAACATCAGCTCCATTTGCTAAATGAGAATGTCCTCTTCCAACATTTAAATTACCATCTACATCTATGACAAAGTCAACCTCTTTAATTCCATCTCGAATCTTAACTTGGCCATTTTTCAAAACATAGTCAAAACTCTTTCCTTGCTGAATCTCATTTGGATATCTATTTTCAATGATTTGGACAGGTCTAACATCACCCGTCCCCTTAATCTTACTACCTTTCCTTGCATCAGCCGCTTCCAAATTCTTTTTAATCTTCGCCACAGCTGGATGAGAAGAAGGTACGCGAAACGGCCCTTTGCCACCCGGCATACTCCCGCGAACCATCTGAAATGCCATAAATAGCTGACTGAACTTCAGAGAAGTCAACATGATCTGAGCATACTTATCGGATACAGGCTCGCCTGTGAAGGGATGAATCCCATTTTCGAAGGCTTTGATCTGCATCGCATAAATATCTTCCCCTGGCGCTTCAGCATCCGTAGCCTGCATCCGATTGATATCCAAATGCCCCTGATCCTTCTTATATGCCTGGAGCGCAGCCTGATCCGTAACGCCATTCTCGTTCACAGGCATCCACATCAGCTTCCCATACACATTGACTGGTGCCATCCGGTAGCCTTTATCCTCCGGACCCTCATCATTTCCCAAGGTCTTCATCATTGCTCCCGCACCCACAGCACTTCCAAGACTCACCTTTTCAGCATCGACATTCTCAAATCGCGTAGCGATCTCCTTGAGTTCCTTGGAGATGCCCACCATACTCTCCAGTGCTTTATCCAATATAGGACGCGACTGTTCAAACTCATAGTAGAATCGCTCCTGCGTCGCCCCAATCCACATCATCTGAACGAACATGATCTGTCTCGTCAGTTCACTGCGAATATGCTCCAACTGTTGTCTGGCCTGATCCACCTGATTGGTTACATGATGTAGTTGCTCAGGATTCACCTTAATCGTACTCATCCGTTTTCACCGCTCATCTGATATATGATTAACCTATGTTAGCAGAAGTACTAGTACAATACATCCGCCTAACCTCCTGATTTCACTGCATGAACCTACGCTCAGAATGATTTATATCCGTCCTTCAGCCCCATAGGATCTCTTTGTAGGTATATATTGTTCCTGAGGATTGTCCTTCATTTTGACGACTAAAGGATACTATGGCAATTTACTGCGATGAGCAGCATGATTTAATAAATAATAGAATTAATGAAATACTTGACTTAAAGTGATACATAAAGGTACTATATGTTTGTATAAATGGAATATATTACAATTTAAATATCTATTTTGGAATCTTATATTTTCAAGATGGGTATCAGAGTCTATCATAGCTAAGATATCAATGCGTATAAATGAGATTTACATTTTGTCTGCAACACATAACCATTGGCAGGCATTCATTTTATATATACATTCCTACTTCATAGAGTTTTCTAGCCTGTAGAGTTCTACCATTTTCATAAGAGAGGAGGGCACGAGGCTTTAATCTGCAAGCAGGTCTATTTATCGTAACCGCATGTTTTTGTAAAAAAATACCCATAACAAGAAAGGTGGAATTGATTGCTATGAGAAAATTGTTTAGTTTAGCTCTTATTCTTGTTCTAGTGCTTTCGTTTAATGTTGCTGCTTATGCAGACGGTGACGTGACTCAAGCCAAACCGTTGACAAAGGAAGAAATTATTAATTCCAAAGAATTCCGTGAAGCTGTGAAAGCGGCTAAGGCTGAATTTGAATCGCAAAAGGCTGATAATGCGGGTGGTCCAGTTCTGTTTGCTCCTGCTCCGAAAGTATCTCACATTAATGTATATGGTGTTGTATCTCCTAATGGCGGTCAAGAAATTTACGGCTTTAATAACAATCCGCTCTCCACGACCAATGATCATGGTGGGGCTTGGATTCAGTGTATTACGTTCCAGATCGGTTATGACAGTAGTCACTACGGCAAACTCGCTGGCAATACTATGACAAACAACTGGTCTGAAGCTATTGATCTGGACGGTGATCGTGTCGTAGATGCTTTTGCCCATTCTTGGGTTTATGAATCCCCTAATACAACAGGCGGACAATTTGTAGGTACGGTCTATTCCATTAACATTCCAACACAGTGGACCGCTTGGATTAATGTTCGTTAACAGGAAGGATGTAATCTGAATATTGGAGGAATTGGCTATCCTGGTTCTATCATGAGGAATACGGGAAGTAAGCCCAAAGGCTCATCAGCTTCGGATACGAATCGGATCGCACCTAAATTGGATGTGACAGCTCCCTCTTCTGCTAACAATTATGTTAGTACATTTTCTCAGGCGACCTTGAAGAATGGTCTCAAGAAGTCAAGGATGCGTGGAACAAAGCAGAGGAAACAAGCAGTGGCTTCAATCCCTTATCCAATCTGGATTGATGGACACGGATTTGATTCTTGATCAGGCGCAGGGATATACATCCCTGCGTCTTTTCTCATACACCATATGCTTCCCCACTACCATCAAGTTAGTAGAGGCAGCTAACTAATCCCTCGCGCTTTCGATTAGTCTTAGTTTCTCCGTATCTCGAGCTGGAGATAGACCGAAGAAACGGGAGTATTCTCGATTAAACTGTGAGGCACTTTGATAGCCAACTTGATATGCGGCACCGGCTACTGTATAACCCTCAAATGCAATGAGGTTTCTAGCCTCCAACAGCCTTAATTGCTTTTGAAATTGAATAGGACTTAACCCTGTTGCACTTTTAAACTGCCGGTGAAAAGTATTTATAGCCATACCAGATTTTGATGCCATCTCGCCGACGTCTATTGGACTCATAAAATGATCGCGAAACCATTTTACAATTTGAGAAATCTTCGAAAAATTACTCTCCTGCATACCCAGTTGCCTCAAATACCACCCTTGTGGTCCCATCAGAACACGATATAGGATTTCGCGTTCATAGGCCGGCGCAAGAGCTGGAATATCTCTTGTTGTCTTTGTTAATCGCAATAACCGTAGCCATGCCTCCATAAATTCAATATCTATCTCACAAGCTGCGAACGGCTCCGATGACGTTGGTATCAGATTTTCAGGCAGATCTCTTAATAAGCTTTGAAGGACATTCTGATTCAACGCAAGACCAAGGGACATGTAAGGACCGCCATTAGGGTCTGGATATACCCTCGCCGTTGCGGGAACATGTACCGGCAGAACATAATATGAGGGTCCCCCCAAGGTAATACTGCGCTCCCCGATTGAAAGAATCTTTGTTCCTTGAACCGTAAACCCAATCATCGGCTCGTATAGCGCTGCAAGCTGATGTGCGGGTATATCTCCCTTAATCATACTCAGCCCCGGCACTTCCGTTGCAATCGGTCGAGTACCTGCATAATTCATTAAATCTATAATTTCATCCATAATTTTATTCATACACCTATTTTATCAGACGACTCTGTATTCCTCAACACAACACCGACATGAATCGGCACTTTTAGGCTTTTCTTATATATAAAACAAAGGAAATTACAATTACATAAAATTAAACATGGTGGTTTTAGGCAATTATAAGGTGTTATTAGATCTATATAATTTCAGCAGAGGAGACTACAATAAAGTCCAGATCGATCACAAGAAAGGGTGGATATGATGAAAATTGCAATCGTAACAGGTGGAAGTAATGGCATTGGTAAAGCGACGGCTCTTGAACTGGGCAAGCGCGGAATTAGCGTGATTCTCACATACAATTCTTATAAGGAGCGGGCAGAAGCTGTCGTTAAGGAAGTTGAGAAGAATAATGGAGTTCGGGCTGCAGCACTGAAGTTGGATCTGACGCAAGTATCAACATTCGAAGGTTTCTCCCTGGAAGTTAAGAAATGTCTCAAAGACATTTGGGATAGAACAACTTTTGATTACTTAGTTAATAATGGAGGTATTGGCGGACCCATGATGTTCAATGAGATGAGCGAAGAGTACTTCGACAAGATTCTTAATACGAACTTTAAAGGACCGGTTTTTCTAACACAACACCTCGTGCAATTCATGGATGATGCTGGAGCCATCGTTAATACCACAAGTTCATCCAAAAACCAATCATTCCCAGGTTACTCTGCCTACGGTTCGTTAAAAGCAGCCTTCTCCACATGGACTCGTTATATCGCCAAAGAACTTGCACCTCGCAACATTCGGGTCAACGCCGTTTCTCCCGGTCCTACGCACAGCAATTTTGGCGATGGAGTATTCGATAAGCATCCCGAATTCATCAAGCCACTGGCTGAGCAATCTGTATTTGGCAGAATAGGCCAACCCGAAGATATTGCGAAGGTCATTGTGAATGTATTGTCCGATGATTTCGGCTGGGTTACAGCTCAGGACATTGAAGTGTCTGGCGGACATTTGCTTTAAAAATGTAAAGACAACACGCTGTGAATAACGGCATATCTGCGGAGTTCCACACTGATATTGCTCTGCTTATAGAACATTTTTCTAGCTGCTACGTTCGATTATACTTGGTTTATTTAGCTCATGGTGTTTGGCCATGAGCCTTATTTATTTTCGTAAGAGTAGTATTACATTGCTCTCTCCGGTTCGTGTATTTCTTGATTTGCTTGTTAAACATTCGATCAGATGCGTCGGATACAGACTTCTCCAGATCGGTTTGGGAAAGCTGTGAAAGGGTCTTCCTTTTCTATTTGCACACTATATTTTACGCTCTGCTCCATAGAAGTATTGAGACCGCTACGGCTACTTTCGTTCATTATTATGGAAGTTGATGGATCCGAAAGTGCGTAACCGTTGGTCGACATCATGGTTCCAAGCGCAAACCATAGACCAGAAAAATGATAAAGCGGTAATAGTAATTTAGTCCTCAATGATAAGGACTGTTTCTTTTATACTTCGATGACATTTGGAATCAATCTGATTAAATAATCAATTTTCGGTAGTAAGTGATGCTCGTAAGAGTATCCTCCAAAAGGTTGCTGCATACAACAAAAGCCGCCGGATGGCGACTTTTTAGTAAAAAGCACTTATCATTATAATCTGCTCACATAATACAAACTACTTTTCCTCTGTATATATAAACACATACGTACTCTCATCCGATTTCTCTTCTGAAAAAACAAACTCTAACCGATCAAAGTTTCTTACATCCTTCACATCTGTAATTTTACGCTCTGCCATATATCGTACCATCTCACCTCTAGCCATTTTGGCCCGGGTTGCCTTTTCAACAATCTTCCCATCAACCATTTGTCCAAATACACAAGTGATAAAGCGAGTTTCCTCGCTCAGAAAAGGCGTGATGTTTTTGCTATATTCTTTGGAAGCCAAATTCAGAATACAATTGCTTTCCGACTCAAGCTGATCTGCGAGTTTGCTGCCCCAGAATTGATAGAGCGTTTTGAAGCCCGGACCTTGCAGCTTGCCCTGCATCTCCAACCGATAAGGAGTTACCCCATCCAAAGGCCGCAACATGCCATAAAAACCGGATAATATACGTAAATGCTGCTGAAGATACGCCAGTTCCTCATCTTGAAAAACACCTGGTGCCATATATTGATACTGAATGCCTTCGTAGGAATAGATTGCTGGTGTCAGATTTGCTTTTATATTCATATTCTGAATCCGCTCCACGTTCTGTTCGGCGATTGCATCGTTACACTTCCACATCGCTTTGAGTTCGTCATAGGATAACTTTTGAAGCAGACTCAATAGCTGTTCTGACTCGTTTATAAATTGCGGCATCTGCGCGATAGCCATAAGGTCTGTATCGATCTTCATCTTTTTAGCTGGTGATATGATAATTCTCATCGTGCTGATCCATCCTTAATCTACCGTTGTTTTAGTCGTTATCCATTGTACAGGATTGGACAGGCGAATCCAATGCCAAGGCTTAACTAAATCCTCATGATACCTTTGTAAAGACTCAAAAATGAACAAGTCAGCCCAAGATTGGACCGGCTTGTTCATTCGAATTCAACAATTTGATTGGTGAGAAAGCAAGGCTCGCATTTCAAACCGCTATTAGGGAGATACGCTCCCCGCGCTGCTATTTTGCTCTGTTTTTGTAGTCGGCAATTGAATCATTGGCGTATTTGACCCACTTACATATGGAAGGGCTCCATCCCATTTCTTGATGGTTTCATATTCAACGAGTTGACTCGATAAGGATTGTTGAAGCTCTTTGTTGGCTTTAGCTTGACCTTCTGCTTCGATCAATAGTTTGTCTGCATTACCTTGTGCTTCCACGCGCTTGCGCTCTGCTTCTTTCTTGGCGATCTCGAGTTCCGTCGTTTTACGTTCCAGTTCTTGAGAAGCTTCGACACGCTTATCGATTGCTTCCTGAGTCTTGGCATCAGGTTGAGGAACACCTACAGTAACGTTGGATACAATAAAACCTAACTCTTTAACGTCATCAGAGAAACGTTGTTGCACATCGACGCCTGCCTCAGATGACTTTTCACCATACACATCAATGACTGTAAACTTGGAAATTCCTTTACGGGCTGCGTCACGGAAACGTGTTTTGAGATATGTATCCTCAATTTCTTGAATGCTAATTGGCCCAAATGTATTGAATATAGAAGATACTTTACTTGGTTCTACCTGGTAGTTGTAAGCAAAATCAATGGTGATGTTTTTTCCGTCAGAAGTTGCAATCTGAATGTCTCTGTATTCCACCGTTTGAATTCGGATCGGATATTTCGTTACTTTATCAAACGCTCCAACCAGTTTCCACCCTTGACTCAGTGTACTATCTTTTACCCCTCCATTGGGTGAATATACGACCCCAACATATCCGTTAGGAATTCGTGTGACAAAGAAGGTCACCAGTAGCGCTCCCACAATAATAACCAATGCCACCGTGATCGCTCCTACCCTAAACGTCTTTGAATTTTTCATCAACATTCTCCTCTTGTTTGAATTTATTGTATTTCTTCAGAATTCTACTACCTATTTTATTGAATAGCGGGATCATTAATGCCCATAGAATAAATGCTAGGATAAAAATTAAAATGATTCCCCCAATAAATGGCATATTCGTCCTCCCCTCTATGGATGTAACCGAGTACAAATTTATAAATGGTAACTAATTATATCCTCTTTTATATATACTTTGTAAATTGGTATTAGGTTTCAAGGATGTTTAGAGCTTGAAGTACTAATAATTTATATCATAGGTTACTACTTCTTATCATTTACAACTCATTTTTAGGTGAGTTTAATCTTTCTAAATCATAATATGGATTGGAAATATGATCTCCAACCTCCAAAATTGTCTCTTTAATCTCGTTTAAAATTATTAAATCTATATTATCTTCTTCACTTATAGACTCTTTAATTTTAATAAAACAATTCTTTAAACCAAGGTTAACAACAATAGAGAGTATGATGTCTACATCTTCGTAGGAATCAGTATTCCATAACTTTCTCATTAAGACATCCATTTCATTTCTAGTTCTATCCTCTAAAAGCTCATAAGTCATGATCTGTCGATCTGTTAATTCGGATAGGATGGACAGAAAAACTTTTTTATCAAGAATCTTATTTTTAAAATCTTTTAAAACATTCCTGAACAAAGACAGTAAAACTTCTGTAGGTAACCTATCTGGTAATTTCTCAATATCTCCTATATTCATTTAATCATTTCCCTTTAGTCTGTATATGGATATAATCCAAAGATTGATTTTTTTGTCTAAACTCCATCCGGACGTAACACTCCATAAAACCGGACAATATCAGAACATACCATTGAAGAATTATGGATCAGGCCATAGTTGCATCCATTGCTCTTCTCTGTAGGTGTATACAACTTCCTGTGGATTGTCCTTTAATTTGACGACTACAGGATACTGTGGCATTTTACTGCGACGAGCAGTGATGCTAATGATATCATGTTCATCCATACCCTTTTCAACGATTAAATACGTTCTTAAACCATCTTCAAGCTCCTTCATATCATTCTTATAGGAGCCATACCATGTGACTGAAGCTACAACTATTAGTGCAATTACAATCAATGCTCCCTTTAGAAATCTCATTTTATTCACCTCACTTTAGCCTGTAGTTTGTAATTCTATTAATATTCCCGCTTATTATCACCATCATTTGGTAACCACTATCTTTTCCGAGTTTCCTTCCCAATCAATCTGAACTATAAATTCATCCTCATCCAAAAATGGGGAAATCCCTTCAGCTTTTCCTCTGATCACAGTATTAAAAGGAACTTCTCCTGTAGAATGAATATTTTCGCTCATAAATTTGGTTTTAACTTTTTCAATTAATGAAGGATTATCTCCTAAGTACCTAATTTCATATTCATAGCTTGCTCCATCGCTATTACTTTGAACTGTACATGAGACACGCCAATTCTCACTCTCTCCTGTATATGAAGTGACTTTGTTTGAACAAGCGGATGCTGTCAATAGAAGAAGAAAAAGCAAAAAAAACGATACTCTTTTCATATAAATCCCCTTTATTATGAATTTCATATGTTAATCCTGTTATGGCAACACAGGACGAACCAGACTTTGACACAAGCAAATATACTATTGTAAAAAAGACTGTCGCATTTGTATGACAATCTCTAAAGTGATTTATAACACTACGTTCAAGCCACCGAATAAACGCCCCAGAACATTAAAATATATCATTATGAAAGACAACATTATAGATATTGGTAGTATAATGAAAAATTTATGTCTGCTCGTAGGAACAAAAAATAATAAAACAATGACCATGATTAGATATATTCCCATAAGTATTGGGATCAAATAGTAATGAGTATTCTCGGGCAAGTAAGCGTCACGCAATTGATACCCTTCGGACAGTAGAGCTGTGATTGGAAGGGATAAAACTAGACTAGGTACAGATCCATTGCCACGTGCATACCACATCACATAAGCACATACCGGAGACGCTACTGCACACATCCCCCAAAAAATAATTTCTTTCATTGGAACGAAATGCAGAAAAAACACGGTGTATAGATAATAAACAGTTAGCAGCGACACAAAAAAGAAGAATACCTTTACTGCTGCTAGTTTAGGAGAATAACTAATAACTGATATGAGTGTGGCAACAAAAATCCAAATACCTAGACGCCCACCAATATCGTCAAATATGGGGTTAATCCCCTGAGCATCCACAAGCTTTGCCGCTAAACCTAAAATCACTCCGATCGTTATCGCACTGACAATTGAAAAAGCTTTTTGTTTTGTAGTGGATTGGTTTTCAGCTCTAATTTGACTTAACTCTTTATGTATTCCCACTGCAATCCTCCAACTTCCATAATTACTATATTCTAACACAACCGATCCAGCCTGTTGAATCTGTTCGATCTGTTCCTCCAATAAATTTCATTTTTATTCTTTTAAAATGGTTCTATGTATCCACTCATAACCAGCCCTGGTCCTTATCGAACAGAAATTCCCACTTTGTCGCATGGGTCCTTATATCTAAATCACTATATCCACTCGTCAATCATCTATTACCTGAAGTTAGGTCGTTATTCTCATTATCTCAATGCTCCATTTTGCTATGATTATTATTACTTTGACCGTAAATCTATTCCACCAATACCATATCAGGTCATATTATTTTCAGATAACAACTAGGTGGGTTGATGATCTTATTTAATTATATTGTTAGAGAGAAAGGGTGTCTCATCCTATGTTTATTGTTCAATTAATGCTCGCTATCGCACTTCTGGGCAGCTCAGGCAGCTCAAATTATGCCACTTCTACACAACTAGAAATCAACCAAATAAAGCCTATGGATGCTTCTCCCGAACAAGTCATGGAAACCGGTTTAGAACCTTTCCGGTCCGAACGCAATTATAATGGATGGGAGCCAGAACTAGATCAATTCGAGCAGGCCGCCAGCAGTCTTCAGAACAGGCTATTTGAAAGTGTTGTGTCACCGATCCTATCCAAACCTGGCGATACAGGAATATTTGATTATGGCGGGAATCTGAAATTACTAAAGTCAGTGCCTCTGAATACACGTTTTGAACGTGGCCCACTAACCATTCATATTGTTCATGCCCAATTATTAGAGGCCAGTGACATTCCTGAGGATTCACAGAAAAACATTTCCATTCTAAATCGAGAAGATATCGGTTCCAAGATCACTTATATTAATATTCTCTACACTGTTGAAAATACTACGGATCAGAATATCGGTTTTTACGGCTTAAACTCCGTTCATCCAAACACGGGAAAGCCGATCTCCGCAGATCGCAATTTTATGAGAAAATCATATGTCTATAATCAGTATGATGGCGTAGTTATTGATAATACGAATTACGGTTTGGTATATACCGATGATCCTGATAAGTTGGAATCCATTGAACTTGTGTTCAACAAAGTCTATGACTATGATACTGGAAAAACCATTGTAGAGCCCACTTTGTTGAAAATTCCTTTTGCTGTTCAAGAGTAGTGTAAACACAGCTCCATCGCACATTATGACAAAACTATTACTCTAAAAACCATTCTAATTCATTGAACTGCACCTCCAATTGGTAGTTGTGTCTAACAATTGGGGTGCAGCTCATTCATTTGGAGTGGTTTTTTTGTTTATATATCCATAGTATCCCTTTTCGTATGCAATGCTGCTACGTCCAACCGATTGCTGGAGGCTCGTTATTCATATGCTTGATCGAGGATCTAAATCATCTCAATTGAAGCTGACAAAAAATAACTTCAACATTATAATTGTTACATATTATCCAAAATCAGTGATGACCAGGAGGACAAGATGCAATTTCAACCAGTGTATCATGATGGTGAACTATTTTTACCCAAAATTGAATTAAATATGGCATGTAACCAATCAATTGGCATTATAACGGACTTGAAGCGAAAGCAAGTTTTAATGAATCAACTACAGGATCGTTCCCAATATTACATACTTCGAGCTCAACAAAACGAGTATACACAATTAACGGTGGAAGAATTAATCACTTTTCTGATCAACGTAACAGAGCGGAATGATCGTGCTACTATGTTATTGGATTATTTCGCTTTGAAAGAAGAATGGAAGGTAAAAATCAAGCATCTAAGCCCATCAAAAAGGATGTATGTGACGTTGCTACGCGTTTATTTTGCACATCAGCCTACACTCGTACTGGAGGAGCCCTATTTTTATTTGGAAGAACAAGACCGGCGCCAGTTTAAACGGATTTTAGATGATCTTTCGAAACAAATACAGATTTTAATTTTAACTTCTAATCTAGAAGATGCCATGATTTCCTGTGAATCAATTTATCGTCTGAATGAATCCGGATTTCATCTATTGGATATTCGTGATTCAGAAGAGGATAAGCAAGCAGTGCAGGAACAAGATCGAGCCAATATAACCCTGCAGAAGATTTATACAAAAAAAAATGACAAAGTAATTTTATTTAATCCGCCTGAAATTGATTACATAGAAAGTATGGATGGTTCAGTTCTTGTCCATGTAGGTGGAGAAAGTTTTGTCTGTGCGCTGACGCTAACCGAGCTCGAGCAGAGATTGTTTAACTTCGGATTCTTTAGATGTCATCGATCGTATATTGTTAATCTACAGAAGGTAAGAGAGATTATTACATGGACGAAGAATAGCTACAGCTTGCGTTTAAATACAGGACAAGATGCGACTGTTCCGTTATCTCGTTCAAAATTACAAGAATTAAAAACACATCTTAATATTTGATTTCCGGGGAAATATCGAATCTATCCAGCAATTAATGGTACCATTCAGCCGTTAACAGCTACATTTCGGCGGATTTTGATGGTTGGAGGCATGTAATCTTTATATGCTTAAGTCATCAACTCCAAGGAAGTGATATGCATGGATGTTATCCGAGTAGAACGTATTCGAAAGAGATTTGGAAATAAGAATGCATTATCAGAAGTATCTTTTTCAATTCCGAAAGGCGAAATTTTGGGTTTCCTGGGTCCAAGTGGTTCTGGAAAAACGACTTTAATTAAGATTTTAACTGCGCAATTAAATCCGACAAGTGGACAGGCAACTGTATTTAACCAGCCAGTGGCGATGATGCATCAGTCTGCACAGAAGGTGCGCTTTGGTATTTTGTCAGATAACAGTGGTCTATATGAAAGATTATCGATAGATGAAAATCTGGAGTTGTATCGCCAATTATATGACCTTCCTAAAACTTCGATCGATACTGTATTGCAGTTTGTAAACTTAAGCGAAGAACGCAAAAAGAAAGTCATCCACTTATCGAAAGGGATGCGTCAGCGTGTCATGCTGGCATGTGCAATTATTCATGAGCCTGAGTTATTGTTTTTGGATGAACCTTCTTCAGCATTAGATCCGGTAAACTCGGCCCATATTTATAAAGGCTTACGCTACTTAAAAGAGAAAGGGACAACAATTTTTCTAACGACACACGATATGTCAGAAGCAGAATTGTTATGTGACCGTGTAGCGATCTTGTATCAAGGAGTAATCCAAGCCATTGGCTCACCTAAGGCGCTTAGAAAACAGCATCGGGAAAACGTCATTTGTGTGGAATTGGTAAACGGGGAAACCTACGAGCTCCCGATCAATGAAGGAACGGCTGAGCAAATTGCCGATTGGATGAAGCGAGGCTTAATCGAACGATTGGGATCGAAAGAGCCAAGTTTAGGGGATATCTTTATTAAAGTGACAGGAGGTGAACTGCTATGAGTATCTCGTTAAAACGTGCGCGAGCAATATTTGTAAAGGACTACAAAGAGTTTTCACGCAATTATGGCATTTCCATCATGTTGCTTGTCCCGATTCTATTCGCATTTCTTTTTCGCACTGCCGGCCCTTCTTTCCCTGGGGCAATAGGTTTTCTTCTAAATATTTCGTTTGTGCTCTTAACCTCTTTCGCACAAGCATGTTTGATCGCGGAAGAAAAGGAACGTAACACCTTACGATCATTAATGATGACTCCAGCCACAACGATGGATGTATTAGTTGGTAAAAGTACCTTAGTCTTTGTCATGTCTGCTGTTGTTCTGGCTATTGCTACGTATATATTAGGCTATGAACCAGCTAGTATATGGGCATTTGCAATTGCAATCATTCTTTCCATAATTCTATACACAGCAGTAGGAACGATATGTGGTTTATTCTCTAAAACGGTCCTTGAAGCTTCATTATCAATCATTCCTGCAGCAATGGTATTTTCTGCTCCTCCTGTTGCAACAATCTTGTTTGGAGATTTCCCGATTTTTAAAATGCTGGATTATACACCAAGCATTCAACTTGTGAATTTGCTAAATATACCCAACGCAGGCTTTACATTTGGAGACCTATTTAAACCTCTCCTCATTATTTTGATATGGACGGTTGTATTAACGATTGTGTCTGTTATTTTGTATCAACGGCGGTTAAAGGATGAGTAGCCACTCCTCGCCTACACAACCAAAATATAAAACAAACCCCGGTACACGTCTGCATTCAGCAGCGTACAGCCGAGGTTCACCATTACCATTTCAAATGTTACACTACCTAGCTCAACTTAACTCATCTCGTAAAATCATGCTGCCCAATGGTCAGAAGCGTCGGCCTGCTCTTACTCCACACCGAAGTGGCAATCTTCGGATTGTAATAATAGAGCGCTCCGTTCGTCGGATCAGCGCCATTCAAAGCTTTGCGAGCAGCCCTGTAAGAGGTCTGGGTTGGCTTGGTATTAAACTGGCCATCGTCTATAGCCGTGAACTGCCCTTTCTGGAAAATAACTTTCGAAATAGACGACGGGAATTCACTCGAATGCACTCGATTCAACACAACCGCTCCTACAGCAACTTGCCCTTCAAAAGATTCCCCGCGAGCTTCACCGTGGATCAGCTTCGCCAGCTGGCGCAGTGTCTCGCCTTCGGCTTTGGCCTTTTTGTTCAGCCTGTTCAGTGTCGCCGGACCTGCAACGCCGTCTGCACTCAGTCCCTGCGCCTGTTGGAACTTGCGGACAGCGCCTTTGGTAATGGTACCGTAATATCCAGTCATTCCAGCATTGAAGTAGCCCAGATCGCTTAATTGCTCCTGCAATTGCAGCACATGCTCGCTACGAACGCCCTGTTCCAACTTCTGTGCTCCCGCAGAAGGAGCTGCCACGGTCAATCCCAGAGTCAATGCGCAGGCACCGAGGAGCATGCTGACCCGCCCTGCTCTTTTGCCAGCCATTTTCCCCTTTCCATGAGTGACTTTCCGACTGACAGTGATAGGCTCCATGTTGTCAGCAATCGTTAACAGATCTACCCCCTCATTCGTGCTATCAACTGTAGTGCGTTCATTACTGTTCATATGGCTAACCACCTTCATCTCTTTCATCTCACTCACGCTATCTAATTCAATTATCATATTCTTTTCATTCATTTCATTCGGTTGATCCATTCCAATATTGTTCTTCATCATTCCATTAACCTCCACTTTTCTGAATCCAGATCCCACATCTTCCTCCTGAATCCTCACGGCTCTACATCCCGAGTGTCATTATAGGATATAGAAAAAATGAAGTCTATCGGACCGATGACGCAGTGAAAAAACGACGCTGAACATAACAAAAAGAGGCATGAGCCCATGGTCACACCATGGTCATGCCCCTTCTTGTATCAACCTTATACCGATTGTCCAACCCGTTATTTCCGTAGGCAGGCAGACCCGTACAAAAGTTGCGTTGTATTTATTGACAATTACTCGGCCAGTTCCTGACCCTTCGTTTCCCGGCCCCAGAACAGTACAGCCGCTGCGCCAATGAGGATTGTCACGAAGAAAATCGTGAAAATCAGGCTGATTGCCACTTCACGCTGAACCAGCATACCGACCATTAATGGAGCAAGCACCCCACCGATTCGGCCAACCGATGTGGCAAGACCCACACCTGTCGAACGAACAGAAGTCGGATACAATTCCGGGCTGTAGGCGTACAGACCACCCCAGGCTCCCAGATTGAAGAAGGATAGACAGATTCCTGCGGCCAAGATCGTCGCTTCGGTTGTTGCCAGTCCGAACGCAATCGCACTGCATGCAGTCAAGGTAAGATACACAACCAATACGAATTTGCGACCGTAACGTTCAATGAAGTACGCTGCGGTGAAGTAACCTGGCAACTGTGCAATCGTCATGATCAGCACGTACTGGAAGCTTTTAACCAACGTAAATCCTTTTGCCATTACAACCGAAGGCAGCCACAGGAACATTCCATAATAAGAGAAAATGACGGTAAACCACAAAATCCAGAGCATCAACGTTGTACGGCGATGTGGTGCTGACCAGACGGTAGCGACTTTCTCGCGGAACGTGATTTTATGAAGCTTGGTATGATTCTTATACCGCGGCGGGTCCTGAATGGCACGACGCAGATACAGTGCATAGAACGCCGGAAGTGCACCAATGGCAAAGGCAATTCTCCATCCGTACTCCGGGATGACAAAGTTGGCAATGAGCGCTGATACAATCCAGCCCCCTGCCCAGAAACTTTCCAATAATACAACGGCACGTCCACGTTCCGCTGTAGGCATCGACTCCGATACCAGTGTGGATGCCACGGGTAACTCTCCGCCAAGTCCAATACCCGCAACCAGACGCAGTGCACACAATACCGCAAATCCAGTCGCCAATGCAGACAGACCGCTTGCAATCGTAAAGATTAACAAGGTCCACATCAGAATGGCCTTCCGTCCAAAACGGTCCGCAAGTGCACCTGCAAGCAAAGCACCTAGCGCCATACCGATCGAGTTAATACTCGTAAGCACGCCGACTTGTCCGGGACTGAGACTCCATTCCTTGGCGAGTGCAGCCACGATAAAGGAGATCATGCCAACTTCCATCGCATCAAACAGCCAGCTCATGCCGGCACTGAACAGCAGCTTGCGCTGCTTGGGATTCCGCAATACTTCCAGTTTGCTCATCACTTATAGCTCCCTTGATCTCTATGTAGTCATTCTGACACTAAATCATTATTATGCAGAATGCTCCAGAAATCAATGCAAAATAAGCTTTTCCTTCCGATTTCTGCGATACCTCACCCCTTGAGTGAACCCGCTGTCAGGCCTGCAACAAAGTAACGCTGGAGTAGAAGGAACAGCACAATCATCGGAATGGCCGTTACCAGCACCCCCGTAAGCATCATCGGATAGTTCGTCACGTATTCCCCTCGAAACTGCATAAGCGCGAGCGGTAACGTGAGCTTGGACTTACTGCTGAGCATCAGCATCGGAATAAGCAAATCATTCCATACCATGACGAGCAGGAACGTAGCCGTTGCCGCCAGCGAAGGTGCAGCCAGTGGCAGTGCAATCCGGGTATAGAGCCTCCATTCACTTGCTCCATCCATACTGCCCGCTTCCAGAATCTCCGAATTAAGCATGCGCATGAAACCTGTCAGCATGAACACAGAGACAGGCATCAGCATCGCTGCAGATACCACAATCAGGCCTGTCAAACTATCCGACCAGCCGAGGGTACGCGTAAGGGAATAGATCGGCAGCATACTCACCTGGGAAGGAACGATCAGACCGGCTACGAACAGAGCAAACACGATTTTGCCTACACTGCCGCCCCAGCGGACAATGGCGTAAGCAATCATGCTACTCAGCAATAACTCAATGGCAACCGTACCAAGCGTCACGACCAGACTGTTTCCGAAATATTGCCACATCGGCTGATTGCGGAACATGCCAGTGATGTTATCCCACGTAAACGGGTCCGGCCAGCTGAATGGACTGGTGAAGAAGTTGCTGCTTGTTTTGAACGAGGATACAAATACAAAGTACAGCGGCACCAGAATCAGCAGCGCGTACACCAATAAGATCAGGCGATTGAACCATTTTAAAAACATGTGAACTCCCTTCTGCCTCGATTGCAGGATGAATGCTCCAACATCAACCTCAATAGCTCACCCGGTCAGCGCGTAGTGCCTTGAACTGCAACAGCGTCAAGAGCGCGAGCAACACCAGGAAGATCATGGAACCGGCAGAAGCCAGACCAAATGAATAGCTGCCAAAGGCGGTATGATAGATATATGTTGTCAAAATTTCAGTTGCGTAGTTCGGGCCTCCGTCCGTCATTGTAAAAATGAGGTCAAATGCCTTGAACGACTGAATGGTCGTGTAGGCCACAACAATCGTTGCCGAAGGTGCCAGCAGCGGCCAGGTCACGGTACGGAATACCTGCCATTTGCTGCCGCCGTCCATACGAGCCGCTTCATAAAGTTCTGCCGGAATACCTTGCAGACCTGCGATGAATACAATCATCATCTGTCCAGCATGGGCCCAGACTTGTACCGCAGCGATGGAATAGATGGCGATCTTGGGATCACCAATCCAGTTACGAGCGATGCTGCTCATCCCGGCTTCATTCAGTCCATAGTTGATCAATCCAATGGATGGATCATACATAAATGCCCAGATCAGTCCGACCGATACGGAGGACAGAATCGCAGGCAGGAAATACAATGCCCGAAGCACAATGCGTGTCTTGGTATTGCGTACCAGGAGCAGGGCCAGGACAAGTGAAATAAAGGTTTGTGCAATAACAACCGTTAACATAAACTCCACGTTGTTGCCAAAGGCTTTGCGGAATACGATGCTGCTGAGACTGTCCTTGTAATTATCCAGCCCTACAAATGCATACGACGGGGATACCCCGTCCCAATCCGTAAAGGAATAGAACAGCCCCGTCAATGTAGGAAATACGAACAATCCAACGTACAGCAGCAACCCAGGGATCAGAAACAGGGATAGCTGAAGACGGTTTTTCATCGTTTATTTCCCGATATGCTGATCAATGATCGCTTGTGCCTGCTGTGCTGCTTCTTCTGGAGAAGTGCCGCTCAGTACAGCCTGGATGGAGTTGGTTACTGCTTTTTGATTATCTCCGTTCAGGATGGTGAACCGTGGCTGGAACACGGTCTTTTTGCTCGCCCATTCTCCGGCTACCTGAAGCTCAGGCGTATCGTACTTCACATCATTCACCGTTACATTCTGTCCCGTTTGGTTGGCATAGTCACTCGCTACATCGGGATTGCTAAGGAATTCGAGGAACTTCTTCGCTTCTTCCGGATGTTTTGACTTGCTGTTCACGGCGAGCATGAATGTGGTCGTATGCACTCCTTCATACTTCGCTTGATCTGCGCTTACGGTAATCGGTGCAAGCAGTTTTTGCTCCAGATTTGGATTCTGCTGTTTGTTCTGAGCTAATTGATACGATCCACTTGCCAGCATCGCTGCTTTTTCTTGAATAAACAGTGCGCCAGCCGCAGGGTCCTTCGTGCCCAGTGCATCTTGCTGGAAGTACCCTTTATCGTTCAGTTCCTTGATTTGAGTCAACGTTTTCACCCAGAACTCATCCGTTAGTTTAGCTTCGCCAGCTTCCACTTTGGTAAAAATGTCGTCACTTGGTGCATTGTTCATCACCATCGTATTCATGAATTGCCCTGGGCCAATGTCCGCTCCGGCAAAGGCAATCGGAATGATGCCATTGTCTTTTAGCTTCTGGCAAAGTGCCAGGAAACCTTCCCAATCGGTCGGTGGCGTCAAGCCATATTGTTCAAACAGTTTTACGTTATAGATAGGATCGTTATATACGAGTTGATACGGGATCGCATATTGCTTGCCATCATGCTGTCCTGATTCAATCAGCTTCGAATTGTAGGCCGACAAGAACGAGGATCCAGTCAGATCCGTGAACAAGCCGGCTTTGGTGAAGGCTTCAAACTGTGCACCCGGGAAGGAAGCAAATACATCCCCTACCGAACCGTCACTGATTTTGGATTGTACGGTGGACTGATATTGATCGGAAGGCAGTGTCTGCATCTCCACTTTAATGTTCGGATTTGCTGTCTCAAATGCGTCAATGCTCTTGTTCAGTGCTTCCACATCTTCTCCACGCCAGTGCATGAAGCTGATCGTAACTTTACCTGAACCCGAGGAGCCGTTCTCACCAGATGACGCGTTATCCCCGCCGCCGCAAGCTGACAGCAGGATGGACATCACCAGCATAATGACAAGCGGCAGGATTAATTTTTTATTTTTTTTCATGAAAGACGACCTCCTGAGGATGATTGATGTAAGTTGCACAAAAGTTTTTACACGGGGCACTCCGAGTGCAGTACCATCTTCCGATCGCTGTTATCCCCAGATTTTTTGAATCATTTTTCTCAATGGTTAAAATCCGGGGATAAAGGCAAGATGATGCTTACGAAGTAGCTTTCTTTCAGAAAGCTTTTAGCTTCGCTTCTTCAGATCGGTTCTGTCCTCTCCGTTTTCGTATAAAAAGATTAGTTGAACTTACTTAGTTAGTAGTAACGGAATGCTGCTTCTGTCTTATTTTCCATTTTTCGCGAATGATCGGCATCACGGTCCGGCCGAAGATTTCGGCCTCTTCCAGATGCGGGTAACCGGATAGAATGAAGGTTGTAACGCCGAGATCTCCATATTCCATCAGACGTTCTGCGACCTGTTCGGCTGTACCTACAATGAGGATCGCGCCGCCGGAACGCACAACAGACAAGCCTGTCCACAGGTTGGGACCTACGACAAACTGCTGCTTCTCGGACAGTTCCCGTAACTCGTTCTGTCTGCGTTGGTTGGTTGCATCCGTTTCGGCAAAAGCGGCTTTGGCTTTCTCAATCGCTTCTGGTGGTACTTTGCTTATAATCTCCCAAGCTGCTGCCCATGCTTCTTCTTCGGTATCCCGAATGAGCACCTGAGCACGCATGCCGTAACGGAGCTGACGATCTTGTCCCGTTTCCTCTTTCACCTGCTGACGGATGACCTCAATCTCTTCGATCTGCTCCTGAATCCAGTCATGAGGCTCGCCCCACATGAGGAACGTATCTGCATGTTCAACAGCGACCTTTTTGGCAATCGGAGAACTTCCTCCCAGATAGAATGGTGGATGCGGATTTTGCACCGTCTCCGGCATGCCTACCGGTCCTTTGAAGTTGTAATACTGGCCGTTAAATTCAGGATTGGGATCGCTGGGTGCATCTGCACCAGATTTTGAACCACTTCCGGCAAACTCCGTCAGATTCAGTCCCGTCGATTGGGTCCATGAACGCTTCATCACTTCCATGTACTCGCTCGCCCGGACATACCGTTCATCATGCGCATGTGCCAGTGGATCGCCGAGTTCCTCCAGATCTCGAACAGAACTGCCTGTTACCACATTGATCATGGCGCGACCACCAGAGAGCTGATCCAGTGCCGCTCCCATGCGTGCAGCGAGTACGGGTGTAACCAATCCCGGGCGAATGGCGACAAGGGGACGCAATGTCTTCGTGTGACTCATCACAGCCGAGCCAACCACCCATGCGTCCAGACAGGCTCCCCCTGTCGGAATCAGTACAAATTCAAATCCTGCCTTCTCCGCTGTCTGTGCCACATCGACCAGATAATCAAGACTTGGCTCACGCTCTGGGGTAACCCCTACATACTTACCATCCCCTGCTGTAGGCAAAAACCATCCAAACTTCATTTCTTCCTGTTCGCTCACAAAAGTCAATCCCTTCTATGAATAAATAAAGTCTCATGTTAAAAAAAGTTACCGTTACGCCTCCTTGACGTTCCGGGTACGAATCGTTCTTCCGATCACTGTTATCCTTGAATTTTTTTGATTCTCCTTTTTAAAGGTAAAAATTCAAGGATAGCTTATGCTTCCGATGTAGCTTTCTTTCAGAAAGCTTTCAGGCGACCGCTTCGCTTCTTCAGAATCGATTTCGTCCCCTCCACTACGTTGGCACTCTTGAAACTTATTTTTAAAGTGCGCCTAATTTCTAACTCATTTTCAAAGTACACACTCAAATGCCGATTAATTAACTTGGTTTAATAGGTATGGACATCATAACAATTGATTTGTCTGTGAGCAATGTCATTTCGCGGCAATTTCATTTTGTCATTTTGTGGTCTTTTCTCAGATTTAGGTCTTCGCGATCTTGAATATGTATAAAACCCACCTGTATAATAGGTTATAAGTGAAACTTTTAAAATCTACAAACGATACTTATACAATAAAGAGGTGTTCCTGATGACCGAGAGCATGAAGGAGGACCACCATGAGTTTTTGGATATTATTTTCTTCACTCCATCTGAATTCGAGAAAGCTGGTGGCGCTTGGCCGATTCGCATTGGCCGCAATATAGCCAAGACCAACTATCATATTGGCCCGCGTACTACGCCTTATCATTATTTGCTATTTGTGCTGGAGGGGGAAGGTACATTCATACAGAACGGACAGCGTCATGCCCTTCGAGCCAGGGATGCATTCTGTCTGTTTCCACATGTTCCCCATGAGTACTGGACTGATCCAGAGAACACGTTGCAGAAAATATTCATTGCATTTGATGGCGCACATGCATCGGAACTGCTTTCCCGAATTGGACTTACACCCGACTCACCGTACCGTTCAGGTGTACTTGCCCCAGAGACTGCAAATGCCATGCGCTCGTTCATGGAGGATGTTCGCAAACCGCAGGACGAAGCGAGTGATCTGGGACGACTCACCCGTTTTCTAAGCCTCTTTGACCGGATAGCCCGTTCCCCTGCAACCAAAGGATTGCAACCGGATTCGGCCACACCTTGGCTTCAGAAAGGCAAGGAATACATGGACATTCATTTTGCAGGCGGCATCTCCGTGGAAGGTGTGTCCGCTCATGCGGGTGTGGATCGAACCCATTTTGCCAAACAGTTCCGCAAAGCTTATGGTCTGTCCCCTGTGCAATATATCCAGCAATTGAAAATGAATCAGGCCAAACGCCTGCTGGTGCAGACGCCGCTAAGCTTAACTGAAGTGGCTCATTCCGTAGGTTACCCGGACTTGTTCTCCTTCTCCAAAGCGTTCAAAAAGCAAGTCGGTTTGCCGCCCAATCGCTATCGCACAGCGGAGAGCACGAAAGAATGAGGGAGCGACCTTTCGCTCCCAGCCTATAATCCATGCCTTATGCACCACGCCTTGTGTATGGTTGTGTAAGATGTCGCCTTTAGCAAATTACAATGGACTCCTGTGCTTCATATCCTGCACATCCTAGTGCTGCAAAACCCATTACGAAATCCACCACAAAAAAGGCAAGCCCCTTCAACCCGGGACTTGCCTTTTTTCTATACTATAGTCTTGACTGCACGTAACCAAAACGAGGAACTTTTTTTACGTTGATGTAACGCTATTCCTTCTCCTCATCCTTACGTGCAAGCGGAATACCATTCTCCTTGGCATACCATGCTTCATAATGATGCACAGCCACACCCGCAAAAGAAGAATGAGAGGAACCCAGATCAAACACCTTTGCCATCTCTTCATTCATATTGCTAACCGGTTTACGGAAAAAGGTCAGGTGATCCCCCTCGTGTGTATCCGCGAGTTCCGCTCCAATCCAGACTTTCTTGCCGAGATCATCCGCTTCGTCCAGTTCTTCCTTGGACAGATCATACATCTGCTGACCACTGTCCCGGTAAGCCATAATGGCCACCGCATCGAAGTGGGAGATCACCCAGCGACTGAATGTACCCTCACCTTCAGCCGACTGACGTGCATCAAGCCAGAACGGAATGGCAGCGCTCATGTACAGTCCGGCATCCTCGCCGGCTTTTGTCCAGGCCTTCATGTTGTTCTGCCACTCTGCAATGACGCTGCTCTCCTCGTTCTCCCAGCGCTTCAGCTGATACGGCTCCACATCCAGTTGAATGCCTTCGAAGCGTTCATTCTTGGCCGAAGCTGCATTGTATGCTCGTACTCGCTCGATAAAAGCAAGCCCTTCATCCCGCTTTTCCTCATAGGCCCAGTCTGCATGACCGTTAAGTCCATGCACTTCAATCTCGGCCTGCCCTGCAGCCGCAATGAATTTACGGTATGTTGCGTCAGGCACCTCATCCTGGATTTGCAGGAAGATGGTATCCACGCCCTGTTCTTTGGAAAAGGCAATAATCTCAGGCGTCTGTTCTGCAATAATGGACGCGTCCCACAGCCAGGTCGCTTTATGCTCCTCTGCCGAGAACCATTTGAACATCCAGGACAGAAGCAGCAGGCACAACACCACAGCCAGAATGGCCCATTTCGCCATACCCACCAGTTTGCCCCGTTGCCTCATATATTTCCTCAGACGAGCAACGCTTCACTTGGTTCAAGCACAGGATGCTGTACCGAGTGACCAATCTTGTAAATATGCGGATGTGTGTACGAACGGAACGCATTACGTGTATCCAGAATCGGCACACCCATCTCGGCAATATCAAAATAAGGCAAATCGCTGTGGTTGGTGATCAGCACGATGCAATCGTACTTTTTGAACTGCTCCAGATTGAACACTTCGCTGTGTACGGTCTCGCCATGTTTGTCCTTGAAGGAATCCGCATGTGGGTCGTAGTAGCTTACGTTAGCTCCACTTTCCTTGAACAGTTCATATACTTCCAGTCCTGGTGATTCACGCAGATCGGCAATATTCGGTTTGTAGGACATGCCGAGGAGCAGAATATTGGATTTACGTACGGATTTAGCGTATTCGTTCAGAATCGTTGACGTTTTGTTCAAGACATAATATGGCATGTTGTCATTGGTAGATTGCGCCAGCTCAATGAATTTGCTATAGAAACGGAAGCCTTTGGCCTTCCATGACAGGTACATCGGATCAAGTGGAATGCAGTGTCCACCAATGCCTGGGCCTGGATAGAATGGCATGAAACCAAATGGTTTCGTCGCCGCCGCGTCAATAACTTCCCAGATATCGATGCCCATACGATCGCACATCATCGCCATTTCATTTACAAAGGCAATGTTCACACTGCGGAATGTGTTCTCCAGCAGTTTCGACATCTCAGCCACTTTTGGTGAAGATACCGGTACTACAGTTTCTACATATTTGCTATATAACGCTGTTCCGAGTTTCAAGCAAGCTTCGGTCGTGCCCCCAATCACTTTCGGCGTATTAAATGTTGTGAAACGTCCGTTCGACGGGTCCACACGCTCAGGCGAGAAGCACAGGAAG
This sequence comes from Paenibacillus sp. FSL k6-2145, assembly GCF_037976585.1. Lineage (NCBI taxonomy): Bacteria > Bacillati > Bacillota > Bacilli > Caryophanales > Paenibacillaceae > Paenibacillus > Paenibacillus sp. FSL k6-2145. The sequence goes on from NZ_CP150267.1 coordinate 6,847,142, forward strand.
TAATCTTTTCCTGCTTCATGTCCAATTTTGTCCAGCTCATCCTGGATCAGCTCTTCGGTTGTACCTGGATAAGTAGTGCTCTCCAGCGTAATCAGCATGCCTGGTTTCATATGCAGTTTGATCTGATCCACAACCGTCTCGATGTAAGACGTATCCGGGTCCTGATTTTCACTAAGCGGTGTCGGTACGCAGATACTGAGTGCGTCGATCACGCGCAGCATACTGTAATCTGTCGTTGGCTGGAAACGACCGCTTTGCATTACTTTTTTCAACTCATCAGACGAAATATCGTGAATATAGGAATCTCCTTGATAGATACTTTCTACTTTGGACGCATCCAGATCAATTCCGATTACCGTGAAACCTTGATTGACCATTTCCACGGCAAGTGGAAGTCCTACGTAACCGAGCCCGACGACGCCGAGTACAGCTTCTTTATTTTCAATCGCATTCAGTAATGTGTGGAATTGTTGATTCTCCATGATATTCCCTCCGGGCAGTGTATTTTGTTGGTGCTTAAAATCCATATAAATAGATGAGTGTCTGTGCTCTAAATGTTGCTCTAATCTATCTGATTCATAGTGTAAAAAAAGCTCTTTCTTTGCACTTCACACAATCAGCTTATTCAAGCTATCTTCTAATGCAGGCAGCGTCTGATTCGGGCATCCAGCTCTACAGGTGAAAACGGTTTGGTCATGTAATCATCCACGCCGCTGCGGAAGCATTGACTAATCGTCTGCTCGACACGTTGCTCGGTCAACACGACAATTTTGGGTGGCTGCTCCATCTCCAGGTTCTGGATATGATGGATGAATGGCAGACCGTCGATGCCATACAGATTCAGCTCCGTGAGCACCAGGTCTGGTGTAACCTTCTCGATCAACTCCAGTGCAGCCAGTCCATCGACAGCTTCATAGGTTTCGTACCCCTGCATCTTCAACCGCAATTGCAGGAATTCGCGTACCGTAGGATCGTTGTCCACAATCAAAATGCGTTCCGGCTCGTCCGCTGTAGTGTCCAGCGTGTAGATATGAATCTCCGACGAATCTACGAGCTTCGAGGATTCAGCCATATGCTGAATGGTTGCCTTCGAAGGGCGCTCCCCTTCCGGGAAACTCGCCAGTGTAATCTGTGGATCGGCACCGGGTACAGTCTCTTGCAGTTCATGCTTGATCCGAAGTCCTTCATAATGAACTTCATCCAGTGACAACCCTGGCAGCAGGACGGCAATCGCCTGAGTGGCCCCATCCTTCCACACCTGGAAGGCTGTCCCGCTCGTCTGCTCCAGATGTGTCCTGACCTGCTGCTCAGGTTGAGAGTTTCCTGCACAATGGATGAACATTAAGCCGCATGTTTCGGCACCCGTTTCCTTCAATCCCTGTTCTACACTTCGGTACACATTAACGGCAGCCTCACGCTGCAATGTCGCCGTATTTGGCATGTTCTTTTCCACCCTTCTCCTCGATTATCTATATAAGTCCAAAAAATGTTATTTACACTGACACTCCGATGACAGAACAACCTTACGATCACTGTTATCCCCAGATTTTTTGATTCCTTTATACAAGGGGAAATCCGGGAATAAGCGTATGCTTTCGATGCAGCTTTCTTTCAGAAAGCTTTTAGGTGCACGCTTCGCTTCTTCAGGCTTTTTCTGCCCTCTCCGTTATCGTGTAAATGTCTAGTTGGACATATAATTGCTTTGATTATTCTTTAATCAAGCGGCTTCGCTTGTTTTCTTCTCATCCTCGGACCAGCTTTGGCGTGTCATGGTACCCCATGAATTGTTGTTTTGCATGAACTGCACATGTCCCTGCAACCTCCACAATACGCCGAGCTGGTGGTAACCTACGAATTTCAGCGCGGAGTAGACCAGCATTTTGACCAGATCCGAGAGTTTGTTGTAACGCTTGAAAGCAATCTCCTCCAGGACAAGTGCGCCTACACTCAGCAGATAACCACTCACAAAGTTCAGCAGTCCGAACAGAACCAGAATCGGCCATTGCGTCATATCCAGAAGGACATATCCGGCGAGTGCCAGAAGTCCGGTAATCCGGAAATACGGGTTCAACGCTTCAAAAAGGACGTTATATGGCATGGTCACCATACCCATAACCTTATATTTCGGATTGAACAGCATGCCCCGATTCTCCAGCATGTTCTTCAGGTTCCCACGGCCCCAGCGCTTGCGCTGACTGGACAAGATCCGGTAGGAATCCGGTGCCTGCGTCCAGCACACAGCCTCAGGGCAGAAGGCAATGCGATACTTCAATTTGTTTTCCAGCATGTAACGGTGAAGTTTAATGATGATGTTCATGTCTTCCCCAGGATAACCATCCCGGTATCCGCCTACGGCGATTACTGCGTCCTTGCGGAACATGCCGAAGGCACCAGAGACAATGATCAGACCGTTCATGTGACTCCAGCCAATCCGTCCACCCAGGAAGGCTTTGAGATATTCGATCGACTGGAACATGGGCCAGATCTTGCGTGGCAGCGATACATCTTGCACTGCCCCGTTTTCAATTTTGCAGCCATTAGCGATCCTTACATCTCCACCGATGGCTACTGTCTCTTCCGGATTCTCCATATACATGCGAGCCATGCGGATCAGGGCATCCTTCTCCAGCAACGAATCAGCATCGATGGAAGAGATCAACGGATAATGGGACAGGTTGATCCCGGCATTGAGGGAATCGGCCTTACCGCCGTTTTCCTTGTCAATGACATACAGATCCGGGAACTCTGGATTGTGGTAGATCCCACGAATTTTCTGACAGGCGATCTTACCCCGAATCTTCGTATTGGGTACTGGCTTCAGACGATATTCTTTCAACAGGATATTCAGTGTCGCATCACTGGAGCCATCATTTACAACAATGACTTCATATGTTGGATAATTCAGCGTCATCAGACAGTTCACATTTTCAATAATCGTCAATTCCTCGTTGTATGCCGGTACCAGCAGTGATACTGAAGGAACCAGTTCCGAGCCTGACAATGTATTGTATTTGGAATAATGCGACCGCCGGAAGATCGTCCAGATGTTACGGAACGATAAGGCCAGAATGGAAAAATAGAGCGTATTTACAAAAACAACATAGTAGATTGCGACCATGCCGTAGATTAATAGTAGATCCCTAAGCAGTGTAATCCCCTCCTACCGTAGCGACACCTGTGCGTTTCTTGCTGGTTCTGTTCTCTCGGACAGGGCCAAAATAGCGATCGTACAGCAGTCTTTTTTTGTTATGTGCAATCATCTGCTCTACAGCTCTGTCATCGGTTCTCGTGTGCTGCATGGTACTCTCAATCTGCTGCATCGCAATCTCGCGCTCAGCAACTGTACCTTGCACCGCAGCCTGACACAGCGCTTCGAATCCCGGTTCACCGAGCTTGCTCAGACTCTCCGCACTGTTATAGCGAACTCTCCAGTCTTCATCCCGCAGCGCTTTGCGCAGTAATGGAATGCTGCCAGATGCATGTTTCGAACCAAGCGCTTGTACCACTTCGGCGCGAACTTCGGGGTCAGGGTCCTGAATCAGCTTCAGAATCGTCTCATCCCGGAGCGCCGGACTTGCGCTAAGATACAGCTTCACCGCTTCGGCACGTACATCCTGATGTTCTGCGCCTACCAGTCTGTCGAGTGCAGGCATCACTTCAGGTACAGCTTGTCCCCACATAGCAACCAGTCCGACTTTAACAAAATCAGGATTCCGGTCTTCCAGCAATTCAATTAGAATTCTGCTCGTATCCAGACTCGTTTCGAGCAGAATATCTGCTGCCAGATGGTGAATGGACTTACCTTTCGTTAACAGCAATGCCAGCATGTCTTTCAGTTCACCTTGCCGAGTCGTACATCTGGAGATGGACCGACCAATCATAATGGCCATCGGGCCCGGTTTCTCATCCTTCAGCAATTCCATCAAACCCGGAACGGCTTCGGGACAACGCATGCCACCCAAGCGATAAGCCGCATCAATCTGGCGACCATAACGCAGACGGCCCAGTTCCTTCAGATCATGCTCTACGAATCCTGCTTCACGGCATAGTGCGATTAATTTATCACGATACTCACCCTTGAACTGGTCGATCCATTCAATCAGCCTGTCCTGAATGACTCTGCGTTCCAGCGGAGCCAGTTTGCCTGGTGGCAATTTGAGCGGACTATTTTCGGTCAAGGCCGTTTGCAGATAGGTGAAGTAGTCACGCTGCTTCAATTCATAAAACGCCGTCTTGCGTCGTTTGCCATTGTGGGACATTTTCATGGCAAACAATACGATGACGCCTACAACAACAAGTGCGATACAGATGTACAAAAACAGATAGGCCAAAGCCAAACTTGGAAACATGTGAAAAGGTCCTCCTTTATACTCATTTATTCGATCTGAAAACTAGGAATTTTTTCATAGCTCTTCTTCATTTTTTCGTAGCTTAGCTTCAGGCGTTCACTATACTGCACCTGCTCCCAAGGCTGCCAGCTATATACGGGCAATGTCTTCAGATCCAGGGTCGTCTGTTCACCCCCAGGCCAAGATACTTTCTTCGTGGCGCGGTCCGTTAACCACGGAATGAGGGTAACACCTTCCACAGCAACTGTGGAGAACTCACGTCCATTCTTGAGCGGCCCATAGTCGATCGCTTGCAGCGAACTCGGATCACCGAACCCGAGCAGCATCCAGGGAATTCGCATCTCCACCTGATTGCCGTTATACTGCCATGCCGTTAATGAATCCGTATCGGGCTGACTGGGAGCCGTCGTTCCCCGCTTCAATGTTCCGACCTTTTCATTCATGAACGGTTGAGCAGATCGGGTATCCGGAGGTGTCATCCTCAGGCTGACTGCCAGATTCCATGGGTGGAACGGATCTGCGGAGTCTGACTGCTGATCTGGCAGCATGTCGTATCCTTCTTTGCCGTACAGACGCTGATTAAAGTCATAATCCTTGGCAATCTCCACCTGTGATTCTTCATCCTGCCCCAGTGTAATCACCGTCTCAAGACCATCACTGAGCGTCCGGCCCGGGAGTAACTTGTCAGGCTGACTGCCTCCAGCAAGTGTATCGGTCCCAATTCGTAACACTGTCTTAGCCGGGTCAAACGGTTGATCCAAGGTCAGCCCAATATACAGATAAGCTTCATCATGGGTCATCTTCATTTCCTGAATGCCGTCCACTTGGCCCTGCCAGGTCGTGACCTCTTCATCCTTCAGATCATTCCAGTCATCCAGTGATCCGTCGATGGTCAACTGTTCCTGTTTACCGGGGTCCATGGCAAGCAGACCAAACATCTTCTCGTTTGTCAGCACGTTCAGCCAATATGCACGGCGATCAGCCGGGATTTCCAGTGGCATCGTGTTCCATGTTTTCTTGAACCATTCATCCTGCCACATGAACACAATCGCTCCCGAGTATCCTTCATCATAGATATCCTGCGTCAGTGACGCGTCAATATCTCCCTGCTCTACTTCGTTATGTCCACCCTGATTCCGTCCTCCCATACCCAGATGGGAAATACCAAGAGAAGAGGGTACGCCATACTCTGTAATCATTACAGGCATATCGGAAAACTCGGCTTTCAGCTTGCGCAGATAACTTTTGTACGTGTTGTACTCACCGTTCTCATCCTTGATCGTTTGGAGTGTTTTATCGATATGGAACAAATCCGGGTAATACGGGTACACATGGTAGGCTGCAAAATAACCTCCCTGCCATGCCTCCGGCTGAATATGTCGGGCATCCACACTGACGAGATCCTCTTCATACAGCGGCTCGCCGGGATGATCCAGCACATCGGTCGTTACCCAATTGGTGAAGGTCATCGGATGTTCCCATCCATACTTCTTCTCCAGGACCGCCGTATGATCCAGTAACTCTGCGAGCCAGTTCTCGAACGGTGACGCTTCTGGACTCGCCGAGAAATAAGCTCCCTTGTACTGCGGCACGTCCGCATGTTTTGCGTTTGTGTTGTCTACCATGGCCGGGTCCCATTCCGTCCCCACATGCCAGGCCATCAGGTATTTTCCTGCATTCGTTTTGTATTTGCCGCTGGACTCTCCCTGCTTGGCAGGAATGTCCGCATCGCCATAGACAGCAGATACGGCCTTTTCAATCTCCTGCTTGAACGTCTGCTCAATATGGGCTGCATAGGCATCCTGTTTCTCAATCAACTCTTCTTCAGGTGACCATATGCCCTGTATAAAATATAACGGTTGCTCCCGGCCGCGGTTATATTCGACTAATGCGGAGTAGAAAATGGGTTCGTGAACCGTGTATACCCGGATTACATTGGCTCCCAGATCCTCGATCTGCTGGAACCACCGCAAGTAATCCTCTTTGGTCAGCGGGAATTCTCCCGGGTAATGCCCCGGTGAAGTTGCGCCCAGGTTGACACCTTTGACGAACATCTCCCTCCACGTTCCATCTGGCCCGTATTCCATGAACCGGTCTCCATCGGTCTTGAATTTCATCTCCGTGCCGTTCTCCGCTGTGTACGTAACGAGCTTGGGTTGCATATAGTGCCATCCGGCAAATATCCCACCGGTCACCACCACTGCTCCTGTCAACACCGTTAATAGCCAGCGTCTTCGTCTTTGTCTGCTCATGTCTTTAGATTGCTCACCTCTCTAATATGCATCCTGCTTCAACATCGAATGGTCCAACATGAAGTTTACGAATCATTCCGCTTCGGATGTCCGCTTGGTAGAGATGTCAGCGGTGTAGTTCTCACTATAGCGCTAAGACTCTGCATTTGTAACTAGGCTGATGGAAGCAAACATGAAATGGAACATTCTGCCCATAATTCGTAAAAAGCGCCATCAACTAGCATCCGAAAGCCTCCAGAATACGTCTGATTCCCAAACACTAATATTTGCTGGAATCGCATGGATTAGATACCCTGCTGATCTTGCACTTCTGGAACCTTTATTGTTATGTGCAACGCGGGTACAGGCAACGTTTGCCGTTTGAACACATACCCCATTAAACGCGAGTTATATTTTAAAGTTGCGGACCTTTTTACAGTATTAACCATAAAGATTACAAAATTGATACTATAGTCCGATAACGCATCAGCGATATTCCGCGTCACATCAAGGTTTTCTGAAAAATGCAGAAAATCAAAAAAGGACATCAGTCCCCCTCTATAGGACTGTGCCCATTTATAACCCTTTTACAAAAACCCAAATGAACGCCCGGTCATCACCCAGAGGTCACAGATCTCTCACATTAAATGTAAAAAAGCACATCTTATTTCCTAATTTCTGCCTCTAATATAGCTAACCCATAATTGTGTCCAATTTGCAAAATAATTCCGGTTGCTGCATTTCGAATTGTCGGATATGCTTATAAAACAAGAACACTTGTTCCATACTGTAAATAAACTGTTAATTATCGATGTTCAAATGAAGATCATTGATACTTAACAGATGAGCTTAGCATCACGGATAAGGAGAGACGTCTTATGCCCCGCCAAGACAGACGTGTCATCATGCTGGCAGACTGCCAGTCATTCTATGCCAGTGTTGAGAAGTCTGCACACCCCGAATACAAGGACCGCCCCCTCGTTGTTGCGGGAGATCCGGCGCGCCGTTCGGGTATTATTCTTGCGGCCTGTCCACTCGCCAAGTCCTATGGAATTACGACAGCAGAACGACTAGGCGAAGCGCTTGCCAAATGTCCGGATGTTGTTGTTGTTCGCCCTCGGATGGCCGAGTACATTCGGGTGTCCCTTCATATTACGCGTATCCTTCAGTCTTACACCGATCTGGTGGAACCCTATAGTATTGACGAACAGTTTCTCGATGTCACCGGAAGCCTGGATCTGTTCGGTAGTCCCGAGACGATTGCCCGCAGCATTCAATCGAGGGTGATGGATGAGACGGGTGTGTACATTCGGATCGGTATCAGTGATACGAAGGTCGTTAGCAAGATGGCCTGTGATCTATATGCCAAAAAAGTCCCTAGTGGCATCTGCACGCTGCCTCGCAAAGATCTGCCTTCAACCATCTGGGAGAAGCCTGTGCGAGACATGTTCATGGTTGGTTCCCGCATGGCACAGCATCTCTACAAGATGGGCGTCCATACGATCGGTGATCTGGCCCAGACCCCATTGTCCCGACTGAGAGAACGTTGGGGGGTGAATGGCGAGGTACTGTGGCGTATCGCCCGCGGTATTGACGATTCCCCGGTCAAACCCGGGACATATACTCATCAGCAGCAGGGGATCGGACATCAGATGACGCTGCCCCGGGACTATGACTCTTGGGAAGATATCAAAGTGGTACTGCTTGAACTGGCGGAACTCGTCAGTCGACGTTCCCGGGACAAATCACTCATGGGCCATGTGGTCTCGGTTGGTTGTCGCGGACAGGATTATGATCGGCCAACCGGTTTCTCCCGCCAGATGAAGGTGAATGAACCCACCAATATTACGGATGAAGTATACGATGCGGCAGCAGCTCTGTTCCTGCGCCATTGGGACGGATTACCCATCCGCCGCATCAGCGTGTCATTGACCGGACTTGTACCCGATTCTGAAGTACAGCTGTCCTGGTTTGATGACCGTGAACGTAAAAGAGAATTGGAACGTGCCACGGATGATATCAAGCGCAGGTACGGAGATACCGCCATCATGCGGGCATCCTCCCTCTGCTCGTCCGCGCAAGCCCATGAACGTTCTCATAAAATTGGAGGTCATTATAAATGAGTAAAAAATTGCAGCAAAACGGTATCTTCGAGTCCTCACGCATGATGCTCCCCGAACACCGGGAAGCTTACATTCTTCATCAGGAACAACTTGCTCCTCGTACCCGCCCATCCCTGGATGCCCAGGCCGCGGAAGAAATGTCCCGTTTGCTCAGCAACTCGATGATGCTTGGAGATAGGGTCACTATTACGTTGTTTCACGAACATGACGATATCCGTTACACGGGGCAGGTGCTTCGGCTGGACCGTCCTGCCCGGACCCTCAGACTACTGATGGAAGATGGGTCCCGGGATATTCAGATGAACCTCATTACAGATGTGGCCCTAGCCAATGACTGAATTAATAAATGAAGGCGTATATACCCACCTCGATGTTGTGGATGTTCCATGATAGATGCAGCATGGTCGTTACCATGCAGGACTGCCTTCCTACACATCCTGATGAATACCAAAAATAGCCGACGAAACATATCCCCAACATTCACTTCGTTCAAAAGAAGCAAAATATCGGATATGTGATTCATCGGCTACATATGAGGGTATGACTTTTTTCAGAAAACTTTTTAGAAAAAGCTCCAGTCGAATTCCTTGGACAGACGCTCGAGCAGGTGTACGCCAGCAATACTGTTGCCTTTGCGATTCAGAGCCGGGCCTACAAGACCAATGCCGAATTGTCCTGGTACAAGGGTCAAGATGCCTCCAGATACACCACTCTTGGCGGGCAAACCTACCTCGATGGCAAATTCGCCTGACGCATTGTACATCCCACAGGTCGTCATGAAGGTTTTGGCAATCTGTACATATCGGCGAGGAATAAGTTCATTGCCCGTAATTGGATCTGTTCCATCATAAGCCAGAACAAGTGACATTCGTGCCAGATCAGCACAGGTAACTTCAATGGAGCAATGACGGAAATACACGGCGAGTACATCTTCCACGTCATCCTTGATCACGCCATTATGCTTCAGGAAATAACCAAGCGAACGATTCAGGTGACCGCTCTCCGATTCGGACTGAAATACCTCTTCGTTATAGCCCAGCTGATCATTATTCGCCAGTTTGCGGAAAAACTCCAGAATGCGGCGTGATTTTTCTTCCTTACAGTCTCCTCCAACAAGCGAGGACACCGTAATCGCACCTGCATTAATCAATGGATTAAATGGAATACCGGGTTCAACCAATTCAAGCTTGATCATCGAATCGTAATCGTCGCCTGTCGGTTCTTTTCCTACATTAAAGAAAACCGCTTCTTCCCCATGATCCATCAGGGCCAGAATAAGGGTAAATACTTTGGAGATACTTTGCATCGTAAATGGAACACCGCAATCCCCTGCCGACACATGGTTTCCTTCGGCGTCCATGATATGTATACCAAGCTCATCCTGAGAGGCTTTGACAAGCTCTGGGATATAAGAAGCCACCTTACCCTGACCGGTGTGCAAACGACTGGTCTCCAGCCACTCCGGCAGTAATGCATTCAGACGTTCCATGGTTGAATTGCTCATATGTCATCTCCTCCACATCTCTATATAAGCAAGCATCTTGCATGAAATGTTGAACCCATGCACCATAATGATAATGAGCCCCATCTGCATCATGCAAGATGCCATATATTATCTGATTACCCTCAGAACAGTTCCTTTACCGCTTCATTTGAAGATTCAACTCCAAAATCTCGCCGGGAAGACCATCGTAATCGCCTGTCCAGGTGGATACAAAATTCTGGCGGGTCAAGATCCGGCGGGAAGCAGCGTTACCCGGATCGATAACTGCATAGAGTGATCCAATCCCTGCGGCTTGTGCCTGAATAATCAACCGTGATGCTATGGATGTGCCTTGACCTTTGCCCCAATGTTCAGGCAGGATCATGTAACCTATCTCAGCCTTGGTCGGGTCCTCTTGATCCGGAATCAATTTGGCATACGCCACACCGGCACCATCTTCACTAAATACCCGGTAATGTCCGCAAGTGGAACGCTCATTAAACTCCAGCATGGACTCAAATTGCGTTCTCGCCTCTTGCTCCGGTATTGCACGTTCTGTAATCTGTTTCATTACTTCCATATTGGAAACCAATGCATAATAATCATCAAAATCAGGTTGTGTGTATTTAATGAACTTCATGATATGCCTCCTCTGGGGTACATAACTTGGTCTTAGTCTTGATGAATTCATCTAGAGTATAACAGATGCGAATGATGGAATGCACACAGGGCACCACGCTCGCAGGCAGCCAGATGGTCCGCTAGGCCAACAAGTCAGCAATCTGACAACTGTAGATACCAAAAAGCGGCCTCGTCTGGAGACCGCTTTGTTTACTTTGTTTTTTAATTTGCTTTTTAAGATGAAGAAATATTCTCTGTTCCGTACTTCCAGTGCATGTGTCAGCTTGCCCGTGATGAAGGGTTAAGGTTCATCTGTTTTTCACGTTGACGTGCACGACGATTTTGACCTGGAGGGGTGATGATCAGTGCGAGCAACAGCGAGACAGCGCAGAGTACGGCAATCACGATGAAGGTTAGATGGAATCCGCCCAACAGGGCGCTGATGAATGATCCTGCCAAGGCACCAAATCCAAATCCCTGATAGATGACGCCATAGTTTTTGCTCTGATTCTTCAGTCCGAAGTAATCGGCCACAATTGCCGGGAATACCGTAATGTTACCGCCAAAGCAGAATGCAACGGCCGCGACACAGGCGAAGAAAATCCCGAAGGTCAGTGGAACCAGACTAAGTGTCATGACAGCTACGGCTGTAACAAGCAGCGCACCAGCGATGACCTTCATTCGTCCTACTTTATCCGACAGCGCACCGAGAATAATACGTCCTGCCGTGTTAAAGATCGCAACCATGGCCACTGCGTTTGCAGCGGTAGCTACATCAAGTCCAGCGAGCTGTACACCGATATCTTTGACAATACCGATCAGATACAGGCCACTCATACACGCCGTGAAGAAAATAACGAACAGCATGTACGCTTCTTTTGTACGCAGCATCTCTTTCACCGTGTAATCATGACGCGCCACGACTTGTTTGGATCCTTCCTTGCTTGCCGGAGCCTGTTCACGAACAACCGCTTCACGGATCAGGAATGATCCCGCAACGACCAGAACCAGAACGATAATGCCCCAGTACATAAATGCCTGAGCAGGACCAACGGAACCAATTAATGCCGAGTTCACATATTTGAACAATAAACTACCGGTACCAAAGGCGCCGACCGAGATCCCCGAGATCAGACCTTTGCGCTCCGGGAACCATTTGATCAGATTAGACAGTGACGTAATGTACGCCGTACCATCTGCAAAACCAACAACAAATCCAGCCAAAATGTACAGCAGTGTTAACGAGGTGACTTGAGAACTCAAAATGAGACCCAACCCAAGCACAACCCCGGCTACACGGATCAGGCGCTGAAGACCCCAACGTTCCTGCAACCGACCTGCAAACAATGTGGCAAAAGCCAAAGCAAAACTGGTAATTGAAAAAGTTATCGCGACCGAGCTGACGTCCCATCCGAAACGATCAGACAACGGTTGATTAAATAAACTCCAAGTATAGATGGTTCCAAGACCCATTTGTACAATGATGGTCCCCAAAACAATAAGCCAGCGGTTCATTTTTGTAGGTGCAGATGTTGATTCAGGTGTTGATGAAACGGATGAAATGGTTGCTTTCATCGTGATCTCCCCTTTGCCGATGTCATATACATGAATGCGTTCACAAGTTAATCATACATGAAAGGGGATTCATTACACCGTTTTGAGCATGAGTTGCATCAGATGCGGAATGAAATGCTTCTAGATGCGCATGAGTTGCCTGAATTCTTTGACCTTCCCACGACTCACGGGCACTTCAGCTTCCAAATCGCGCAGACGGAGCAGATACGTATTGTTGAACCAAGGTACAATTTCACGGATTTGCGACAGATTTACGACGTACGAACGGTGGCAGCGAAAGAACGTGTCCTGTGGCAGACGGCTGTGAAAATCCGATATACTCACTGGCATGGTGAACTCCCCATTTTTGGTATATACCTTCGTCACTTTCTCCTGCGCTTCCGCATAGTAGATATCTGCCGTATCCGTAACAATAATATTGTCATTCCGCAGCAGATTAATTCTTCTGTCCGTATGGGAATTCATATCCCGTACCAGTTCACCCTGCGCAGCAGATCCGTCCATCATAGTAACTGGTCCATCCTCAACATGTTGCTCCACCTGCGTATGATCACGTTTGAAAGCCATCTCCAGCTTATGGAGCATTGCAGCAATTCGTTTCTCGTCATACGGCTTCAGAATATAATCAAACGCCTCCAACTCAAAGGCTTCCGCTGCATGTTCCTTATACGCCGTAGTAAATACAATGTAGGGTTTCGTTGCAAACTTTCCAATATGATGGGCCAGCATCATACCGTCCAGCGAGGGAATATTGATATCGAGAAAAATCACATCTACTTCTTGTTCCTGCAAAAACTTCAGTACATCCAGCCCATCTTCAAGGCGATCCACCACTTCAATCTGACTATGTTCCTGGATTAAATAATTCAATTCCTCACTTGCCAGAATCTCGTCTTCCACAATAAGAGCTCTCATTGATCCATCATCACCTTGTTACGACATCTCCTTTGGGCACATCAAATAAAATATCGGTTCCTTGTTCCAGCCTTGTAATGGTTACACCTTGTCCGTAGATAAGCTTAACGCGGCGATGCACATTATATAGCCCGATCTGGTTACCAGGCATACGGTCATGGTAGACACGTTCAATAATATCTGCACTGATGCCTGCCCCTGTATCACTGACACTGATTCGCACAAACTCCGGATAATCCTGTACCCGAATTCGAACAGTCCCGGGTCCTTTGACCTTGAGAATGCCATGAATAATTGCATTTTCGACGAGCGGTTGGATAACAAGACTCGGAATATGCACCGCGACCTCATCAATGTCATAGATCACGTTAAGTCGGCTACCAAAGCGAGCTTTCTCAATCTCTACATAATTACGGACCTGCTCTAGTTCCTTATGAATATCGATCAACTCATCCGACAGCTCCAGATTGTAACGCATGTACCCGGATAGATTCACAATCAGCTCGCGTGCTCGATCCGGTTTGGTTCGGATGGACGAAGCAATCGCATTTAACGCATTAAACAGAAAATGAGGATGAATAGTTGTCTGTAACGCACGCAGCTCCGCTTTGTTGGCAGCAGCCTTGATCTCCTCTACCCGCGATACCTCCATCTGGGTTGAGATGATCTGCGACAGACCTACAGCCATCGTTTGTAATGGATACGTAATTTTGTACGCTTTGCGATAATAGATTTTGAGCGCACCTGTAATGTCTCCTCGTTCTTTGAGCGGAATGATTAACAGCGAGTGGATATCGGGTGTTTTTTCATCAATGACATCATTACTGATCGTAATCTCCCCGCTGGATATCGTCTTCTTGGTCATCTCACTTATAATTTCATTACCGATATGATATCGTTCCTCACCAAATCCTACATAAGCCAGTACATTCCGGGTATCCGTAATTGCAACCGCATCAGCCTGAATATCCTCCTGAATAATCCGGCAGATTTTGCGCAGAGAATCCTCGTCAATCGAACGGAAATACGGCAAGGTTTTGTTTGCAATCTCCAGCGCGAGCTTCGCCTGACGAGCTGCAATCATTTCCTTTTCCCCTTCAACACTCTGCACCAAGAGCACAATCAGCCCAATGTTGACTTCACCCAGAATCATAGGCAGCGCAATCTTCGAAACAATATCGGCACCCAGTGGATCGGGATAGGAAAATAGCAGGATTAATAACATCGTGAGCGTTTCACAGATCATTCCGGCACCAATACCGATAATCCATCGCTTAGGCTTGGGCGTGTACTTATGTATATATCCGGAGACCAGACCCGCAAGAATACTTGTGATGAGACAAGGTATGGCTGTGACGCCATCCATATCGATCAAATACCGATGCACCCCGGAGACAATCCCCGTAATAATACCCACAGGCGCTCCGAACAAAATACCACCCGATAACACGGCGATGATCCGCACATTTACCAGTGAACCTTCAACATTAATGCCCGTATATGTCCCGAAGATGGCAAAAGCACAGAATAACAAGGTAACCGCAATAGACTCCTGCCACCTTAATTTCCCCTTTTGCAGAATCTGCCTAAATCTCGGCACCCTCGACAGAAAGAATAAAAATATAATCAACAGCGCCGCCCGTTCAAATAAACCCAGCAGCATCGTAAACATTTCCAATCGTACTTCCTCCACATCTGTCTGAAAATAACATGCATACCGACACAGCCACGCCTTTTTGAAAGAACATCCAGGACATTAAACCATAAGGCTCTTATACTCGTATGCAACAGTTTACCGCTCCCCCCAGAGGAAAGCAAAGTCCATCTTGTGAAAATGCATCAACAAGACTGCACCAAGCACACAATAGTTCATCCCTTAACTTCTATGAAAATCTGCGATTCCAGAAAAACCTATGTTATAATTAGTTGTCATGTTATTCCAATTATTGAGTGAAATTAATTACAGAAAGGTGTTCATGCATGCTTGCCATTCTACTCCTGGGTTCACTTCTGCTTTTTAGTTTTCTATGGTACACCCTGTACTTTATCTCCAAACGAAGCCATCATCCTGATCGCTCATCGGCGATTGTCCTGCGAATAATCTTAAGCATCTCAACTCTGACACTCATCGTTCAAGTCTACATACTTAAAGGAAACCCATATAACTTTATTTTAATATTCGTATTTATCGCTTCATTAATAGCCACTCGTTCTTTTAACGGTACGAACAAAAACAGATAAATAAAAACAATAGGCCATGGCAGGCTCTATGCTACCTGAAACTAATCCAAAAAGGCCAACCAGACGTTCCCGGTTGACCTCAAGTCCAAAATTATAAAAAATTTCGCCTGATAAAATAACTTGGTGTGCAGCTCCAAGCATGGCAATAACTGTTGACCAAATTGCTGCCATAAGGAGAATACGTTTTGTCGTCCGGGTCGTAGAGCTCCCAGAAAGTGTCCGCTCCATCCTTCAGCATACCGCCCCAATACCTTCGGATCTGCTCCAGTGCCTTCTCCTCTTCCCCGCACATAAGCAATGCATCAACATAATGATGAACCATGTACGGCGTGGTCATGCCAATAGCTTCTCCGTTACCCGTTAACCGATCAAGTAATTGCCGGGCCGTCGGAGCATCCATGATCTCAGCCAGAACCATCCATACTTGCGATGCCCAGGATACCTGTCTTTTTTCACCACTGACGAAAAACCCCTGATCACCATCCCACAGATATGTGAGGGCTGCTTGCTCAGCGTCTTTGATGTGTGCGTTAATCCATTCCTCATACTCAGGCAGCCCTAGTTCTTTGGCAATTGATCTGCCCCTTTTCATACTATAGATGAGAACTGCCTGAGCACCAGCCTGTTTATTTAGTTCTTCATGCCAGTCCAGAAAACAATACCATGTATCGTCATCCCTTACGATGCCCCGCTCATTGAGTCGTTTAAGCCCAATCTCAATCTGTTCTTGAGCGACCGGCCAAAGTTCTTCCAACGTTCCCCTGTCCTTCGTAGCCTCAAAATAGTCCCATAATGTCACAATAAAGAACAACGCATAGTCATATAGGTAAATGTCATCCACGTACGGTTCCGGCTGTTCGTACAAACAGGCTCCTACTTGGCCTCCCTCCAATCTTGTTCCGGCAAAGAGATAGAGACAGCGCTTGACGAGATCATTACAGCCGAATGTTTCATAATTGACGAGGGCCTGAAGGCGAAGATCTCCGATCCATAAACGTCGATCGCGCTTCGGTCCATCTTCGAATACCGTCTGCATACAATCCCGGAGTGTCTTCACGGACACGCGATCTATTTCCAGCAGCTCCGTGTCGATACCTTCAGGCAATTGAGGTACTGCCCCTATGTCTGCTGAAGTCACCGTCATGCAATATATATTGTTAATTCTAATATCGTAACGGATCGACGTTTCTACCACCTCGATTTTCAGATACCGAAAGGCATAGCGACGGTCCAGTGTTAGCGCGCCAGGTAACACGTCCACATTCACGATTTCGTCCTGAAGCCATGAACGGCTAAGCCAACCCGAATATTCTGCAAAATTCTCACCGACCTCACAGGGCATTTCTCCAAATGTGAGCTTCAACCTGAGAGGTGCATCTGCATTACTGCGCTCGTTAAGAAGCGACAAGGTCAGATAACCGACGAGATGCTCCCCGAAATCCAGCGTAACAATGTCTCCCTTGCACAACACTTGATCAGATAAGTGTTCTGCTAAGCCGAGTGGTTCGATACGCCATCCCTGAAAAGCCGACGCATCCGGAATTGCGCTCACGATATGTTCCGGATAGACCTTTTGCTGGCGAAGCTCCGGCATCAGACCCTGCGCTTTTTCCAGCCAGGCTGTGTTTATCACTTTTTCACTCATTGCAGTGTCCTCCTTATCCTTTGACCGCCCCAACGGTCATACCACCGATAAAATATTTTTGCAGGAACAGAAACGCCAGCAGCAACGGTAGCGCGCACAGAAAGCACGCTGCAAACAGGACATTCCACTGCGTGGGATTTTGCTGATCGCCCAAAAATCCGAGCATGGCCAGCGGTAACGGTGAATCTCCTGCGCTGGAAATAAAGATCATATTGAAGAAATAATCGTTCCATATCCAGACACCTTGCGTAATAATGACCGAAACCGTCACTGGAATGAGTAAGGGGAACACGACGGTCCAGAACCGTTGGAATAATCCCGCCCCATCGATGTGCGCCGCTTCCTCTACCTCCTCAGGCACACCGCTTCGAATGAAGCCCGTGTACAGGAAAGTTGAAAACGGCAGACTGCACGTAATGAACATGAAAATAGGCGTATATTGATTCGTTGGGATATGAAGCGCATTGATCATTTGCACAATCGGTATCAATACCATTTGCGCAGGTACCACGAGTCCGGACAAAAAAAACAAATACATGAACTTACTTAGCTTTGTCTTCAAACGGGCCATCGGGTAGGACGCCATCGCCGCAAACAGGACAACGAACACAACCGATACGCCGGTTAACACCACGCTGTTCCATAGCGCTTCCGGAAAGTGCATGCGGTCGAAGGCAGCCTTGTAACTTGCAAAGGACATCTCCTGGAACAGGACCAGCGGATTTGTGTTGTTGCTTGGATCTCGGAGTGATGTCGAAAAGGCAATAATTAACGGAATCAGGTTTAACGCCATCACCAACAACACGACAACCTGAATGGACCCTTTCCCCAAAACTTTACGAAGCATCATGCCGACACCTCCCGTTTGTTCATTTTCAGGACAAAAACAGCGGTAATGACGATAATTACGGCAAAGGAAATGACACCAAGAGCCGAAGCTTTACCAAAGAGTTGTTCGGTAAATGCCATCTTGTATATGGTATAAATCAGCGTGTTGGTAGCCGTGCCGGGACCGCCATTCGTCATGATAAACGGGAAGTCGAACGCTTTGAGTCCATTGATCAAACTTAACGTCACGTTGATTGTAATCGCTGTTGCCAGTAATGGAATCTTCACATGTCGCAGCAATCTCCATGAGCCGCAGCCATCAATCCGTCCGGCTTCCAAAAGGTCGCTTGGAACAGTCTGTAGTCCTGCAAGGAAGATAATCATTGTCGTTCCGATCGTCTTCCAGATTTCCACGAAGATAATAGAATACAGTGCGGTCGAGTAATTACCCAGGAAATTCAGTTCATTTGCGATACCCAGTTTATCGAGAAAGGAAGAAATCAGCCCGTAATCCGGCATATAGACGTAGCTCCACAAAAAGCCGACGACAATCGCACTGAACAAAGTGGGAATATACGCCAGGGAACGGTAAATCCCGGTTCCTCTTATTTTCATGTTTAACAGCAATGCCATTGCCAAACCGATGATATTGCCAGCTATGACGGTGACGAACGTATAGATCAGTGTATTTTTTAAAGAAATGCCTAGGATGTCGCTCCGGAACAATTCCTTATAGTTGTCGAAACCGATATAGTTATAGGCTTGGGCGTACCCGTTATAGTCCGTTATACTGTACTGGAACAACCGCAGGATCGGGAAGATCCAGAAGGTCAGGTAGAAGATCAATGCCGGCAAAGCAAACCAGTACATGGACTTTTTCATTACAGTAGAGCTCATCCTGCTCCATCCTTTCCAAGAGGGCCTGCGGCAAGGGAAGAAGGACAATCATTCTCCCCTTTACAGCAGACAGCATCGTTTTGTTCTAATTTTTCCACAGCTCTCTGAACTTGGTTTCCATGGCGTTTGCCACATCTTCTGGTGTTGTTTTCTGTCCAGCAATAATTTCGGCAAACTTTGCCTGCATGACGTCCGATACTCCAGCTGGCCACATCTGGTTGCTGAAGTAGACGGAATTTCCAGTTTGTTGATAGTTGTCATTCACTTCCTTGAACAATTCATTTTCAAGTTCTACGTCCTTATACACGCTGATGGAACTGTTGGCTTCCACAAATGCTTTGAACAGATCTGATTCACCATCAAACAGGTAGTTCAGTACTTCCTTGGCTGCATCCAGGTTTGCCGATTTGGCGTTCAAAGCGTATCCGGCAGATGTTGCAGCAGATACAAACACCGGCTGTTCCGACTCGTTACCTGGCAATGAAGCGAATCCGCGAGTAAAATCGGTAGCGCCTTTGGACGTCATGGAGGCATAATCCCATGTTCCCGTAAAGGTCATTGCTGCTTTCCCGTCGATAAACAACTGCGCAGATTGGGCACTACCAATGCCAAGCGAGTTTTTGACGACGTAGTTGTTATCATAGAGCTCTTTGTATTTGGATATGGTTTGAACCCACTTTGGATCAGTCAGCGATTTTTCGCCGTTCTGCAGTTTGACATCAAAATCCAGTTCATTTGGATACACGACATTGGCTGCAATCGGATACATTCCGAATTGGATCATCCAAGGGTCCTTGTCTCCCATCGCAATTGGCGTTACGCCCGCTGCCTGCAACTTTTGACACAAATCCAGAAACGAAGGCCAATCCTTCGGAAACTCGGAATATCCTGCCTGCTGTAACAACTCCTTGTTGTAGTAAACGCCGAGGAAGTCCAGTCCTTCGGCCACGCCGTAAGGTTTACCCTCATAGGACATATCTTCCTTCGCTCCTTGGCTGATGTTGTCCCAGAACTTCAGATCTGACAGATCCGCAGCGAAGCCTGCCTTTGCAAAATCAATGACACCGCCAGCCGCATTTTTCGGGAAAATCCAGAAAATGTCCGGTCCCTGTCCAGCCGCAAGCTTGGTTCGAACAGATGTATTGTATTGATCATCAGGCAACTTTTGTACTTCCAAGTTAATGTTCGGGAACTTCTCTTTGACTAGGCGCGGCAAGGTCTCCAGCTCAAAATCCTCTCCCTCGGATGCCTTGTTTCCCGAAAGCATCATCGTCAGCGTAATTGGCTTTTCTGAATCATCTATACTCCCGTTATTGGTATCCGTACCGCCCCCCTCCTCGCTACTGGAGCTGCATGCGCTCAGAAACATCATGAGCAGTACCAAAGTTAGGGACCACAGTCGTTTTCTTTTTTTCATCTTGTCATTCCCCCAATTCATGTTTATTCTTGCTTTGTGCACATTCTCATCATACTGTGGGCAAAAGTGCATTTGCTTTGGCTCGTATGGTGCACTATTTTTAGAATTGACAAATGGCGGGAGGAGCACGTATGATTCTGTT
The DNA here is from genome assembly GCF_037976585.1 of Paenibacillus sp. FSL k6-2145. Classification (NCBI taxonomy): domain Bacteria; kingdom Bacillati; phylum Bacillota; class Bacilli; order Caryophanales; family Paenibacillaceae; genus Paenibacillus; species Paenibacillus sp. FSL k6-2145. The sequence goes on from NZ_CP150267.1 coordinate 6,867,609, forward strand.
CAACATCAAAACTAAACTTTTTCTGGTCCTCGTCCTCGTATCGATCGTGCCAATTATCGTTGTTTCTGTCAGTTCCTATCGCAGTTACACGAAGCTGGTGAATGAGCAGACCTCTCTCGTGACGTCGACAACTATAGGCAATTCGGTCAAGAGCATGGAGGAAATTTTGCAGAACATCGACCGGATCTCCGTCACACTCCTTCAGCAGTCTTCAAATGCAACCGCTTACAGCACTGTGAGTGATGAACTAATCAAGTTGAACGGTACCAACGATCAATATGAAATCTTCATGATCCGCAGCAAATTGAAACTGATCTTTGAAAACATTCTGCTTGGTTACAATTACATCAATGGTTTGTACCTTTTCACACCTGATGGCAAATGGATAAGCTATGGCAGTAGCGGCACAGACCTACGCCTTGATTATGTCGCACTTCGCGATGAGTGGTATCTGGATACGATCAAGCGCAAAGGCGATTTGTATATTGGTGAAGTTGGCGTCAAACCTTACATCATTAACGCCAAGGAATCCATTGGCTTCTCCAGAGCTCTCTACGATCCCAACAACAACGAGTTCCTAGGCGTGTTTATGCTGGATTGCAGTATGAACATTTTTGACGGTCTAAAACGTAATCCGGCACCAAGCTTGTCCAATCTATATCTGGCGAACGACGCTGGCGAGATCCTGTACTCCAGCGACGGAAGTAGAGTTGGCACTCCTCTCTCCGATACTCTGGCTGCGGCAACGCATCAAGTCAGCAACAATTCACAGTACAAATCAATCCAAGATAACATGATGACGGTAATCCAGAAAGTTCCCGGCCGCAATTGGAACGTGATTGCCAACATCTCTATGGATCGGTTGTATGAGCAGTACAACATCTCGCAAAAGTTGCTGTTATACGTGGCCATAAGCTGTGCCGTCATTTTCCTTCTACTTTCCTTTTTCTTGTCCAATCTGATTACCAAACCCATCATTGAATTGACCAAACTGATGCGCAAAACCAAATCTCATCGCTTTGTGACCATCAAGCCTCAAGTAACGAGGCAAGTCGACGAGATCGGAATCCTTTACCATGAGTTCAACAAAATGATGAAAGACATCGATACGCATATCCGAGAAAGTTACCAGAATAAAATCCTCATGCTGGACTCCCAGATGAAGGCATTGGAGGCACAGATCAACTCCCATTTCCTCTACAATACGCTGGAGTCGATTAATAGCATTGCCGAGATCGAAGAAGTTGAGAGTATTGTGGTGATGACCAAGTCACTCGGGGACATGTTCCGCTACAGCATCAAAACGGATAGCGAGCTGGTCCCGGTCAGCGAAGAACTTCAACATGTAGAAAACTACATGGCCATCCAGCAGATTCGGTATGGTGACAAGTTCGCGTTCAACCTTAATGTAGACCCGGAAATTCGGAGTCGTCGCATGCTGAAGCTTCTGTTGCAACCACTCGTGGAAAATGCCATCTATCACGGGTTGGAGAACAAACGTGGGAAGGGTTCCGTTACCATTACCGGTTTGTTTCAGGAGGACAGCATCGTGTTCGAGATCTGGGACGATGGCGTGGGCATGTCCTCAACACAAGCGGAAGAACTTCGACAATTGCTCCAGCAGCCACCTGAATTCGTCGCCGTTGGTCAAAGGCATAAACAAAGCATCGGCATCAAAAACGTGCATTCACGAATTGCTTTGTATTACGGAGAGGGTTACGGCCTTTCGTTTCATACCGATTTGAATACAGGAACTCGAATTACACTCGAAATTCCGGCCAATTGGGAAAAGAGGTGACCAAAAGATGTACACGTATATCGTTGTGGACGATGAACCCTTGATCCGCAAAGGTTTGTTGAAAAAAATCGGGACTTTTGAGCACTCGCTTGAACTCTTAGGCGAAGCAGATAACGGCGCAGACGCCTTGGCTTTGATTGAATCGTTCAAGCCGGACATTATCTTTACGGACATGCGTATGCCTGAGGTCGATGGCAAGCTGTTGATCAGGACAGTATGCCAGCAATATCCGCGCATCAAGTTAATTGTCATTAGCGGACATACCGATTTTGATTATATGCAGGAGGCAATCTCTGCGAAAGTTGTAAATTACCTGCTGAAGCCTTTTAGCCGGGATGAAATCCACGGTACGCTTCACCAAGCCATCCAAGCCATCGAACAGGAGCGCTCTCTTCAGCGGGAAGTCGTTCTAAGAGAAGTAGAAACGGAGCAGATGAAAAGGGATACAGACATGCAAGCCTTCCTGAATTATGTGCTGGCTCCCCATTCATCCATCAAAACACCTGTGTTCCGCTCTGCGGAATTTGCCGCCATCATGGCTTCTGACCAGTTCATTTTCTTGACGATTTATGGTCCTCAACCGCTTACAGCACAGCAACTGCCTACCTTTTCGAATGGCCTGTACATTCCTCATCCACAAACGGATCAGCTATTGTTTTTCCTGATGCATGATCTGGGTTGCTCAGGCCAGCTTGATTTGCAGAAAATGGCGGAACAAACAGCAAGTATAATTTTGACCAAATCTGAAACTACGGATTGTTGTGTGGGGATCAGCTTGCCTCATACAGGTATTGGTGGGGTCCGAGAAGCTCATCATCAAACGATCCTTGCGTTGGACGAACGAGCCATTACCGATTTTGGAAAATGTTACGTATTTTCACGGGAGCAAATTCCTTTACATCAACTGAAGTGGGCTCGAATGTATGAACTGTTATTTTTTATAGAGAGCGGGAATGTACCGAAGGTGGAAGAGCTCATCACCGATTTCTTTGCTTTCTACATACGCCAGCCTGACGCTTTGCTTGCCCACCTGAAGGAGCAGTGCAGAGACATTATCACGGAAACCAAACGGCTGCTGAGTAACTATATCCAGAATGGAGGTAATAGTAGCGCCTCTTCCAGCTTGGAGGCCGTCCTGAACGTCTCGTTCGATATGGAGTGCATTAGGCATTACATGGTAAAGGTGCTGACGGGAACAGCTCTTCTGCTTAAGGAAGAAAACCCCTACGCATCAGATCAAGTGATCGACAACGTCAGGACATATATCGATAATCACTATACCAAGGATTTAACGTTGGAATGGGTATCGTCCCTGTTCTACCTGAACCCGAGTTACCTCAGTCATTTATTTAAAGAAAAGACATCCGAGAACTTCACTGATTACGTAAACCGACTACGGATCAGGCAAGCCAAGCAGCTCTTAACGAGCACAGACGATAAAATCTACCGGGTTGCCAAACAGCTAGGTTACGACAATCCAAAATATTTTTTTCGGGTGTTTAAAAAATTGACCGGTTGGACTCCGGAGGAATACCGAAAGCAACACAAATCCTTCACCGCAAATAACAAGGAACCAGGCCATGTATGATGGCCCAGTTCCTTATTTTCGTTGTTCTGGTTCTTAGTGATCCAGCCGTTCTATTATCCGGTCATGCACACGGACAATAACAGTTGCAAGTTGTGCCCGTGTAAGGGTGCTCTGTGGTTGTAACAGTTTATCCGGCGTACCTTGGAATATACCAAGCTGAATGGCCGTTGCCATGACTGCCCGGTTATTTGGTGTCAGCTGGGCCTGATCCTTAAAATCTTCCAGCCATGATTCAACCTCTGCTTCTGGCAGTTTCGTATCCACCCCAGACAAGTTCAGCGCACGAACGAGCACCATTGCCATGTCCTCACGTGACATTGGGGCATTTGGCAGGTACTGCCCTTCTTCCATCAGGCCATATTCCTTGGAGGCTCGTAAAATCGGATCAAACCATTTCTCGTTTGCTGCCGCTCCCATCGGTTCAATTCCTAACGCATTCAAGGCAGCCATCAACGTTTGGGCCGATTTTGTCGTTCCTTGGGGTTGCATGCGGCGTTCCGATACGCCATTGATCAACAGCAAGCTGTTGGCTTTGGCAATATCTTTGGCATACCAAGCTGAAGGCTTAACATCAACAAATTCGCGGAGCGAGTGAATCGCAACGTACGTGCCTCCTTGGTTTAACAGTACTTTCCATACCTTGTTTCCGTTTGTGTCTTTGGTCAACACGCCAGGCACCGGCGTAAGTTGTCCTCCTTCCCCAACGTATGCGATTGTTGTGGAGTTTGCAGCTACGACATCGTTAACAGGCAGCGCTGCAATGACATACGTGTTCTGCTTATCTTTGATGGATACATTCCATGGATCGCCGATAACCCGGATGCCAGATGAACGGATATTTGCTGCCTTAGCTTGATCAGCAACATCCCCCGTTTGCACGGTCACGACAGCAGAAACATTGCCCTCCGAATCCGTTTCGCCTTCAGTCTCGGACCCGGATGCTGGTGGCTTAACAGGAGTTCCAACACTACCTGATCCAGGCGTGCTTGGCGAATCTGGATTTGTTCCTGGATTTGTGCCTGGACTTCCTGGATTTGTTCCCGGCTCTTTCAACGTAAATGACAAACTGTCAATCCGAAGATCCGGTTCATGAAACACCAGATACAGATCATGTACGCCGCTCACGGCAGCAGAAATATCCGCCTCTACGTCAACGTACCCTAATTCCTTGACCGTTACGTTAGCATTGCTAATCTTGTAGGAGACAGGTTCTGTCACCGGTACGTTCCATACAGCAAGCGGTGCAGTATCGAGCGCATCCGCATGCAACGAGATCGTGCCACCCTGCACATTAGATGCGACAGTTGCCTTCACCTTCTGCGCACCTGTCAAGTCAGCCTTAGGCAACGCGATCCACGATCCATTTTGTTTGGACCGAACTGCATAATAACCTCCAATAATCGCTTTGGCTTTTAATTGGGCTGCCGTGCGTTCCTTGGATACTTCGTGGTAAACGACCTCGTTCGAAGCAAACGCATGATCAAATACATTTATAGGCTGGGTAAGGGGTAAGGTCGAAACCGACTTCCCACCAATGCTTAATGCCTTCGATACTTGCACGTCTGCATCACCAGCTGAGGTTCCGATCATGAATTCATAACTGCCCTGTTCAACGATCCATTCGCTCTGATTCACATCCCATAATGCCAGCGTTTGTGGATCGACCTGCAACAGGACTTCTTTTGTTTCACCCGGAGTGAGATGGATCTTCTCAAATGAAACCAGCTTCTTTTTAGGCGCATGTTCGCCGTATGCAGAGTTGCTGTTACGGGCGTACAGCTGCACGACCTCGGAAGTGGCCACATCTCCTGTATTGGTTACGCGGACCGACACCGTGAATGGTTCATCTCCCGTTACAGAAGACGGTACGGTCAGGGAATCGTACGTAAAATCAGCATATGATAACCCGTAACCAAACGGATAGGTCACCGTGGCATCTGTATACATATAAGTCAACTCAGATTCAATGGGGTCTGCATTCGTCATATCAACCATAAATCGGGGGTCGATGTCGTCAAGGCCAGTAATGTTACCTTCTGGTATAACATATGGACTAATGGAAGGGAATGCATCCATGCCTGCATACCATGTGGACGTCAGGCGGCCTGTCGGTGCGTAATCTCCGAACAACACCTGGGCCAGAGCATACGAATCGTATTGACCGCCATATGGCTGGTAAACGATCGCTGAGACGTTAGGGTTGTTCTGAATGCGCTCCATGTTTACAGGGAAGCTCGATTTAACCACGACAACGGTTTTCTTACCCTGGGTTGCAAAGGCAGCAGATACTTTGTCAACCAGTTCATAATCAGCCTCGCCCATATCAAGGGTAGACCGGTCGTTACCTTCTCCTGCGCTATGTCGTGGAATTGCGCCGACAAAGACGATGGCATAATCGTCTTCTGTGGCTCTTGCTACTGCCTCTTCGTCCACGTTCTTCACCACGGTCTTCTCAAACTTCACCTCGTCCGGGCGATTCGCAGCGTTGACCTTGCTTCCTAGTGGAGATGATGTTGTCACGAGCTTACCAGCATCATCTACCTTGATAAAGCGTCCGTTGGCATAATACCAATTTGTAAAGTCACCAGAGAATCCTGTACGGTACCCATTGGTAACAATAGACATTGAGCCATCCTCGTTCGTTTCCATTCGTAATGTTGGGGGTATGGCACTCGTATCACCCATCATCTCAGGAAGGTTCCAATCATTGTTCGTCAGATTGAGGCTGGTACGATCCGTATTGCCAACTGCTGCATGATTTGTCGCAGGGGAAGTCACCCAACGCTGGTTATACAGCGACAATAAACTTGAACCCGCCTGACCCCAATCGTATACTCGGAACAAGTGGGAGAAACTGGCCTCATCTGGGGCATCCGAAGTTGTGATGAGCTGCGCTCCCTCCGTGCCTGCATTTGGACTATACACGTCTGCCGTGACCGTTTGTTGATTCGCTTTAGAGGTTAGTGCAATGACTTCATTTCCTGGGGCATAGTTTACGTTACTGCTACCATTCATTTTAATGATTGAGAGCAGTGGAGATTCACCCGAGTTTTCCAGCGTAGGTGTCGCGCCAACTGAATACGTTGTCTTGAAGCGTGCGTCGGCATACACCCCAGAAACAGCAGCGTCATTTCCTTTTTCCAGCGGAAGTGTGCCATCATTTTTCAACAAAACAACGCTCTCCTGTGCCGCTTGAAGTGCTATTTCCTGATGGTTCACTTGGTTATAATCGGAAGGCGGAGACGTCCTGACGTCTCTTGCTTCCTGGGCAAAAGGGTAGTTTTTCGGTATGCCCTGCTCATCAGTTTCATTGAAAATCCCCAAACGTACCAGCTGGTTTACATGTGGTCTGGCTGCTTCTATAAGTTCTTCCTCGGTAATTCCATATTCCCCTTGCTCTACGAGCGCCACGAGATCGGTCACATCCGCAGGTGTCGTCCCTGACGGCCGACCCGCATTCGCCTGAGCAAGCGCCATGAGAACGGTTGCATGACCGCGGTCCACGGCATAGCGGTCGTCATATCCATTTCCGAGTTGGTTCGCGTTGGATACAATTGCATCTCCATTGAAATCAGGCGAGCTGTATACACCATATTTCGCGTCCAAATTGGCCAATAATTGTAACGGGGAAAGGATGTTTGGAATGCCGTTAGTCCGGCCATAAGATGTCATTGTGCCCGCCAGCGCACCTGATTTAAATCCAGGGAGCGCGGCTCTGGTTTGGTACTCAAACAAAGAACGCGCGCTTGCACTGTTATTCGCTGTCTGCCTGAACCACTGCGCGTTATATACGGAGTAATGCTTTGTCCCCACCGCGGCCCTCATCCAGAATCCATCTTCGCTGGTGGACTGATCAATTCCGCTAAGACCCGAAGCCATCTTGTCGATCAAGACTCCGGCCATATTGGGATCTTCAGAGAACCCTTCATCGAAACGACCGCTAAGCGGATTGATACGCATATCACTGACCACACTGAACGCCACGCTGAGGGAAGAATCGTTGCCCCCATGAATGTTGGATTCGCCTTGCTTGACCTTTAATTTGCTGATTTTCTCGTTCCCCATCACTTCACCGATATCGGACAAAAGTTCTTTGTTCCAGCTCTGTCCCATGCCGATCAGAGCAGGAAAATCGGTCGAGACACCCTGAACATTATCTGCAGCGGATAACGCACCCGGAATGACCTTGCCTGCATGTTTCCCCTGCTTCAATGTGTAATGGTTTCGCGAACCCGTCACATAAACGGCTGGGCCTTCGAGGCCAGTGTATTCGAAATAGGTGTCTACGTATGCATCCAGATGCTCTGGCACGCCATCGAATAATGGCATCCCGTCAAAGACACCTCCCTGCTGAGTTTGGAACTTTAACGTACTTGTAGTAGATGCTGATAGTGGCGTGGCTCCCCAGGACCCCCATGTCAGACTGACCACGGTGATGACCGCAATCACTTTGCCGCTAATCTTCTGCTTGAAACCTCTAGTCAAAGTCAATGTTACCCCTCCTTTATTTGTAATCGCTTACAATTTGGTACTCACTCATTATAGTTGGAGGAATGGTACATTTTGTTTATGGGTTGAGGTACAGTATTTTTAGATATTACGGTTATGTATCGTTAAAGGATAAATTTGGATTTATATTAAATATAAGCCTCATACTCCACTAATCACTATACTAAGATGCTCGATTTAACCAACATAACAACTCATTGAAAACTTTGTTTCTGCGGTAACACAAGCCAGGTCATTTCGATAACTTCAACGAATATTCAACCGAGTAATGTCACAAGGCTTGTCTCTAGTTATAACAATCAAAAAGGCGTTCCATAAGTCATCTTCCTGACTTTTGGAACGCCCCACCCACTAAAATTACTTCATAAACATTCGATGTAATATGGTTTTGTAAAATAAATCAATTTACACAACAACGGAGAGGACAGAAATAACCTAAAGAAGCGAAGCGTGCGCCTTTATAACCGGATTTTACCCTTGGAAAGAGTCAATCAGAAAATCCGGGGATAACAGCGTTCGGAAGGTTATTCTGTCATCGTAGTGCCCTCGTGTAAACGATTGTTTTTTTCCACCCAACATTACATCGAATCCCTACCTAAACATCCCCCACAGCTTAATCAAATGAAACGTATTGTTCGGATCAATCTTCTGCGCGAGTACAAACGCAACAAACTGCTCCTCCTGCGCCGGAGAGAAATTCTCATTCATAATAACAGCTGAAGACTTGACCAACCTTCTGACCTTGGCCTTATCTTGCAGATCAGACTTGGTCACGCCATCAATCAACTTTTTGATACGCTCTTTGACAGCGGGATTTTTCATCTTTAATTTGATCCGCTCCACCAGCTGCGGACTAATTCCATATTGTTGATAACCCAAAACGTATAGCACCTCCCAAAAGAATGAACTCACTTCTTATTCATATGTCGGGAGGGCTTGTACACTTGTCTTTTTTTACAAAGGTAATACGAAAAACCCGCTATCATGGCAAACATTAATCAATCAGATCGCCCTTAAATACTTGCTGTTGCTGTAGGAAATCACGCAGAGGTGCATAGTCCATAGAGGTCCAGAAGGTCGCATCCTCAATTAAGTGGGTCACGTCATCTCTGGCTTGTTCCAGCACAGCAAAATCGGCAACCATGTCGGCAAGACGGAACTCGGGTAATCCGCTCTGTTTTGTACCAAAGAAATCACCCGGCCCCCGGAGATCGAGGTCACGCCGGGATACCTCGAATCCATCCTCCGTTTCCGTCATGACCTTCATGCGCTCCTGTCCAACCTCCGTCTTGGGATCAGCAATGAGTACACAATAGGAAGCATGTGCACCACGACCGACCCGACCACGAAGCTGATGCAGCTGAGATAGACCGAAACGATCCGCATCCATAATGACCATTAACGTTGCATTTGGCACATCGACCCCAACCTCGACAACGGTGGTGGAGACAAGCAACTGAATATCATTGCTGTAGAAGTCACGCATCATCTCTTCTTTCTCCGCAGCCGTCATCCGGCCATGCAACAGACCTACACGATATTTCGGAAAGTTCTGCTGCATCTGCACATGCAGATCAATGGCATTCTGCACATCCAGCTTCTCCGACTCTTCAATGAGTGGACAGATCAGATAGGCCTGACGGCCCTGATCCACTTCTCTGGAGATAAACCCCAGCACCCGCTCCATCATTTCGTGTTTGACCCAATACGTGGAGATTGGAATCCGTCCCTTCGGACGTTCCGAGATCGTGGATACTTCAATATCCCCAAAAGCTGTAATGGCCAGTGTCCGCGGAATAGGCGTTGCCGTCATCGTTAACACATCCGGATTATATCCTTTGCGTCGTAAAACGCTGCGCTGATTCACCCCGAAGCGATGCTGCTCGTCCGTCACCACAAGACCCAGATCACGGAAGAAAACATCTTCCTGAATCAGGGCGTGTGTACCCACCACGATATCAATCATGCCCATTTGCAACGAGGCGATCAGATCTTTACGTTTACGTCCATTTACACTGCCCGTTAACAGGCCTACGGTTACCCCAAACGGTTCAAACAGCTTTTGCAGTGAGCGCATATGCTGTTCCGCCAGAATCTCTGTAGGCACCATCAGAGCCCCTTGGAAACCGGATCGAACAGTCGTGTATAGCGCAATTGCCGCAATAACCGTTTTACCCGAACCTACATCACCCTGCAATAACCGATTCATTGCATAGGGGGAACGCATATCATGCAAAATTTCAAGCTCGACCTTTTTCTGAGCATCTGTCAATTCAAAAGGTAAACTGCGTACAAACTCACGGATCGTCGTATTGTCCGTTGTATGTACCACGCCATCCATGCGATTCCGGTTGAGCGCACGATACGCCTGCATTTTCAACTGGAACAGAAACAGCTCCTCATACACCATTCGCTGTCTGGCCTGCTGACCTTCCCGGTTGTCCTGTGGACGATGAATCCCCGCAATCGCTTGTTTACGAGGCATCAACTTGTATTTCTTCATCAAGGACTGAGGCAGAATCTCAGGAATCATATCTCCGAATTGGATTAATCCCTGATTGATCGTTTTCCGCATCCATTGTTGCGTCAACTTGCCGGTTACCGAATATACAGGTTGGAGTGTGCCTGAACGCCCATCACCTTTATCGGGGAACTCCGAGTCAGTAACTGTCATCTGCATGCGTTTTTGTTCCCATTTTCCCGTAATCACAATCTCCCGATTGGGGGTAAGTTGTTCTTTGAGGAAATGGCGATTGAACCAGGTGGCTGTAATCATCCACTCTTCCGTCATGATCTTACAGGTAAGACGGGACTTTTTACCGTATCGTTGTAATACAGGAATACCCATCACCTGTCCCTGGACCGTAATCTTGTCCCCATCCTTCACTTCACTAAGTGAACGCAGACGATAATCCTCGTAACGGAACGGATAGTACTCAAGCAGGTCTTTAACAGTAGAGATGCCAAAGGCGTGAAGCTCTCCCTCTTTGAGAGCACTCACGCCGTTAATTTGCTTAACTGATATTTCTTCCAATTTCATGTCTAATCCCTCATTCCGGAACAGGCCACATAAAGATCGCAATGACACCAGGTCCAACATGACTGCCTATTACGGCTCCAATATTGGTATAGATCACTTCATTCAGTGTAAAATGACCCCGCAGCTGCTCTGCACAAGCGATTGCTGATCCCGGGTCAGCGGTATGACCTACCGCCAGGTTAACCCGTTTGCCTGCAAGATCCTTCTGGAACAGCTCAATAATGCGTGCCATTGCTTTTTTATGACCTCTGACTTTCTCAACTGCGTAGATAACGCCTTCTTCATCAATAGACAGGATCGGCTTAATGTTAAGCAACGTTCCCAAGATGGCTGAAGCTTTGCCAATCCGACCGCCCTTTTGCAGATACTCCAAAGTATCCACGAGAAAGAACAATTTGCGAGATTGTTGCATCCCTTCAATGGCAGCAGTGATTTCGACTGCTGACTTGCCCTGTTCGGCAAGTTCAGCAGCCTGTACTACCATTAGACCGTATCCATACGATGCTGACTTCGAATCCAGCACGGTGATGTCACCCTCACGCTCCAGCAAAGACTTGCCAAGCATGGCCGATTGGTAGGTACCACTCATGCCAGATGACAGGTGGATCGATACAATCGGGCGTTCCGGGTTCTCATCAAGCAAAGCTTGATATACATTCATGAAATCGGTTGGAGATGGCTGTGAAGTTGTAGGCAACACAGATACTTTCTTCAACTTTTCGTAGAACTGTTCCGAAGTCAGATCAATACCATCTGCATAGGTCTCTTCTCCGAACAGTACACGCAGCGGAACAATGTGAATCCCGTATTTGCGAATGAGTTCTTCGGGAATATCCGCCGTACTGTCTGTTACTATCGCAACCTTGTGGCTCATGACTCTCCTCCTCTTCGCTAGAGTGCTATTAATACATGTTCAAAAAGTCAACGATTCAGCACCGAGAAGGTTGCGAGAACCTGAAGGAGGAGGAGCGGAATGTAGGCAAACCTACATGAGCACCGGACTCCGAAGGTGAACGCAAGATTCGATGTCGAGTTTGCTTCGTGAGCTACTTCGTGATCAATTGGTACTTTTTGAACAATCCCTTTATTTTAGGACTCTACGGAGAACAAATAATAATACACAGGCTGTCCTCCAAGATGTACCTCTACCTCAGCATCAGGATACTGTACTTCAAGCCATGCAGCGAGGGCAGCAGTAACCTCAGGGTCAGCTTCGTCACCTTCAAGGATCGTCACCACTTCATCTCCACTCTCCATCATCTGTTTGAGCAGACCTTCACATGCTTGAAGCATGGTTTCATCTGTCGCTACAATTTTGGAGTTATGAATACCGATATAGTGCCCCGCCTTAATATCCAATTCATCATATTGCGTATCACGAACCGCATGAGTCACTTGACCGGACTGTACCCGGCTAATGGCTTCCAACATTTGGTCACGGTTTGTTTCCGCAGACTCATCTTCCTGGAAAGCAAAGGCAGCAGCCATCCCCTGTGGAATGGTCTTACTTGGTATAACCGTAATCCGGCGCTCATCTTCAAGCAGTTCACGAGCCTGCTCCGCAGCCAGTACAATATTCGAGTTATTCGGGAGTATAAATACCTGCTCCGCAGCAATGGAACGAACGGCTTTTACAAAATCCTCAGTACTCGGATTCATCGTCTGTCCACCGGACAGAACTACATCAACGCCAAGACTCTGGAAAATCTCTGCAATACCGTCACCGGAGGATACCGCAATAAAACCATACGGTGCCATCTCATCTGCAGGAAGCACAGCCTCTTCCATACTGCGCGCTGCCTCAGGTGGAATCTCTGCAAACAATTCAGGTGATGGAGCAATGTCCATGCCTGCTGTCAGGAGATCCCGGTGCTGTTCACGCATATTGAGAATATGAATCTGTGTAATCTCACCATAATGCAGCGCCAGGTTTAATACATCGCCTGGTGTCTTGGAATGGACATGAACTTTGATGACTTCATCATCGGCAATGATAATGATCGAATCCCCATTAACTGACAACGCTTTCCGGAATGCTTCGTCATCGAATGCCACTCCTGCGTTCTCTCCAAGCTCACGATTAATGAAGAATTCCATATCATACAGGAATTCAATATCTTCCGTTTCCAATCTCGCCTGAGCAGATAATGGCATCTCCGGCGCAATCACCTGCTGCTGTGCAGGCTTCTTGATATCCACTTCTGCCGGTGCAGCCGGTTTCAAAGCAGATGCTCCCACGGAGGGGTTTACTTCTTTGTTCAGCGAAGTACGACTTACTCCGTCACTTTGCAGCAATACTTCCATAAAGCCCTCGTAGATATATACAAGCCCCTGACCACCTGAATCCACAACACCAACCTGTTTCAGTACAGGCAGTAATTCCGGAGTCATTGCCAGTGCTTCTTTTGCTTTTAACAAAACTTCATTCATTAATTCAGTAATATCATTCGTCCGTCTTGCGTAGTAGTTGGCATGTTTCGCCGCTTCCTTGGCTACGGTAAGAATGGTCCCTTCAACGGGCTTTACGACTGCTTTGTAAGCTGCGTCAACACCGTTCTGCAGGGCTGCTGCAAATTGGAGCGTATTCAGTTCCTCATAGGGAGCAGCTGAACGACTAAAACCACGGAACAATTGCGACAGAATAACTCCTGAATTCCCCCGTGCGCCCATAAGCAGGCCTTTCGATAGAATACCGGCAGCTTCGCCGATGGAGGCAGAACTTTTTCTTTTAATCTCTGCAACTCCTGCACTCATTGTCAAATTCATGTTCGTTCCCGTGTCACCATCCGGCACAGGGAAAACATTCAGGGAATTGACGTGCTCTGCATGCTGTCCAAGTTGTTCCGCTCCGGCAAGTACCATTGCGGTGAAATCTGTTCCATTTAAAGAACGTATACTCAAGTGAGAATTCCCCTTCCTAGCTTGATACACGAACACCTTGCACCAAGATGTGTCTGGTCTGTTCATGCGCTAACGCGGACTGCGTTATTCTTCGTCCATACCTTGTCCGGCACAGGCATACAATACAACATGTCAGCCGGATTAACGGTCTGGGCGGCCGGGCTACCAATATCCTGCACTCTCTGCACCCCTAACTTCGGGGCATACGGATATGCACCGGTATCAAGAGCCGGCATGAATGCCGCATGGAGACTGGTGCCAATGATGGAATGCCGCAGCTCACAGCGTTGCCAAAAAGCAGACCACCGACCTCTAAGTACGGTTTATTCTCCGACTTCCTCGCGGCAACAGCCTGTTCACCACTGTATTATGGACTACTCAACATTGTACTATATTAGACAGGAGAAATAAATAAAGTTTTTGGATCAGTTGACGAAGCTTTTTTAATTATGATATTATATTCAAGTATTGTTTTATGCAGGTTAAGTAATGGAAATGATCCGGTTCATGCCGGCTTAAACAACGCCATTAGCTACTGAAACCTGATCTTTATGATCGGGAAGAACAATTTAGCCCTTATGGAATGACTTTTCGTTTCTGAAGGCAACTGGTTATTTTAGGATAGGAGGTGTAATCTATGTCTCGCAAATGTTATGTGACAGGTAAGAAACCGGGCACCGGTAACCACGTATCCCACGCTAACAACCGTAACCGTCGTACTTGGGGCGTAAACGTTCAGAAGGTCCGCATTCTCGTTGACGGCAAACCAAAACGTGTATACGTAAGCACCCGTGCACTGAAAGCCGGTAAAGTGACTCGCGTATAATCACGCAAAGCTACTATAAATCGGGTAAGCAAAAAGCACCTTGTTCCTTGCAGGTGCTTTTTTGGTATTCAAAAAAGTGATTCTTGAATACGCTCATTAACATGTGAATGGCCGCCGCATGGCGCTTCGCAGGTACGAATTCCAGATAAGCCTGAGCCAAAGCGGCGGTATTCCCTGTTACCTTATCAATCGGATCAGTTCTTTTGAAACGTATTAAGAATCGCCTTTACAAACCCTCCCAAAAACTTCGGCAGTTTGAATGTGTAAAATTTCATAATTCACCCTCCCCATCATGCTCATGCGTCCGCCGTATCCTATGCTTCAGGCCTTCTTTACCTCAAACACGACAAAAAAGGCTACATGAGAAACCTGCTCATGTAACCATATTTATGCGGAACCTTCGATCCCTATTCCACAATGACAAGCCCGAAGATCAGGTCATTTACGTTTGGGCAGGAATATATTGATAGACAGCGATCATGAAAACACTCAGTACATAATACAGTATGCTGAATATGACAAAAGTAACCCGATGCCCGGTACGATCAAATTTGCGGAAATACATAATAACAACGCCCACCCCGATTAATGACGTAATGGCATTAAACGGGGATTGAATAACCGCAAACAAAGCAAGCACAAGTCCCGTCACGAGACTCGCAGCCATCGTCCACAGTGTCTCCTTGAGGGTCATAGATCAGCCTCCGTAGCTACGACGAATTTCAGTAATCGCGGCAGCACGATCCTCACGGCCAAATACGGCACTCCCAGCAACGAGCACATCTGCTCCAGCTTCCACTACAAGTGGAGCTGTATCGGCTGCAATCCCGCCATCTACTTCGATATGTACATCATGGCGTCCCTTTTCGTTCAACCAGGTACGAATCTGCTTGATTTTGTTCATGGTACCCGAGATAAATGCCTGTCCGCCAAAGCCAGGATTGACCGTCATAACAAGAACCATGTCCACATCATCCAGAACTTCGAGAATGGCAGACGCTGGCGTTCCCGGATTAAGGGCTACTCCCGCCTTCACTCCCTGCTCCTTGATAAGGTGAATAACCCGGTGCAGATGCACACAAGCCTCAGCATGAACGGTAATTACCGCTGCACCCGCTTTGGCAAATTCCTCAACATAACGCTCCGGATTCTCAATCATCAAATGCACATCGAGCGGCAAGCTTGTATGTGGAGCGATTGCCTTCACAATCGCAGGTCCAAGCGTAATATTAGGGACGAAATGACCGTCCATAACGTCAACATGAATCCAGTCTCCTCCTGCAGCTTGAGCTTCTGCAACTTCCGCACCAAGGCGGGCAAAATCAGCTGATAATATCGATGGGGCAATTTTAATCATGTTAATACCTCCGCTTCTTATCTTTCATTTCGGTCAGGAACAGCACATAGTGCTGATATCGGCTTTCGGAGATCAGACCTTCCTCCTTGGCCGCAAGCACACGACAGCCTGGTTCATGTGTATGGGTACAACCTCGGAATTTGCACTGATCTGCAAACTGGGCGAATTCCCGGAAACAAGTGGAGAGTTCCTCCACACCGATCTCCAAAAAGTCCAGTTGGCTGAATCCTGGCGTATCCGCAACAAATCCACCATTATCCAACGGAATAAGCTCCACGTGCCTGGTGGTGTGTTTCCCTCGTCCTAGACGCATGCTGATCGCATTTGTCTCCAGCGTCAGGCCCGGCATCAATGCATTTAACATCGAAGACTTGCCTACACCGGATTGTCCGGAGAATACGCTGATCTTACCAGCCAGACGGTCTCTGAGCAGTTCACTGCCTTCACCGGTACGTGAACTTGTGGAGATCACTTCATAACCAACCTGTTCATACAATGCTTTCACTTCAGCAACAGTGTCTTTGGCTGGATCAGCCAAATCCAGTTTGGTCAACACAATGAGTGCATCCAGCCCCGCCTGCTCGATGTGAACAAGGAACTTGTCCAACAGGTTCAGGTTCATATCCGGTTCCTTCACAGAGAACACGAGAACAGCCAAACTTACATTGGCTACAGGAGGACGGATAAGTTCCGTCTCACGCTTCCGGATTTCATCTACCGTTCCTTCTCCGTTCTCTGTCAACATGTAGCTGACGCGGTCACCTACAAGCGGTGATGTTCCCCGTTTTCTGAAGATACCTCTGGCTCGACATTGAACGGCGGAACCTTCAACCGAAGGAACCCCGTTGTCTTCCACTGGCATGACATAATAGTAACCGCTTAGCGCTTTAACGATGATACCTTCTGGCATAGCTCCGTCGCCCTCCTTTAGATGGTGGTACATTTACTCCAGACGCCAGCATAAGCCGCCCTTATGGACGGCTTGATGCGTTAATGACTTCCTTTTTCTTCTCTTTTTCCTTACCGTGCCCCTTACCATTATTCATGGCAGAAGTGTCCTCATCTACACTGTCACCTTCACCGTCTGCCGGTGTGGACTCAGGTTCACCTTCCTGATTGGGATCAACACTGCCTTCATCAACGCTACCTTCACCTGGATCAGGCTCATTTTCTGGCGGCGTCTCAGTGCTTTGTTCCGGGTCAATGGAAGGTACATTTACTGTTCCGTTTTTGGCGTCACTGTAGGAGACAAGATACGTATCCAGGAACTGTCCATCACGATATACGGACACAGCCCCATTTTCATTTGGAGCGAGCACAAGTGGAATGGTCAAGGTCTGGGTTGAGTTCACGGTGCGTGTTCCCCATTCCTGATTCTTGCCGCGTGCATCTTCATATGTGATACGAATTTTACTGTTTTTGCCCTCTTCTTTGGGTGACACATTGATATTAAAAGGATATTGCAGCGCTTCAGGCGGATACCCTGTACTGATAAAGATCGTAATCTTATCACCAGGACTCACCTCTGTGCCCGCTTCCACAGGCCATTGCTGCGTCACTTTGCCCTTTTCTATCGTATAGCTTGGTTCTTCCTGCACCTGAGCAAGTTCCAGTCCAGCAGATTTAAGTTTTTCTTCAGCTTCACTGCGGGTAAGATTTTTCAGATCAGGCATTTTGACCGTTTCAGTACCTTTACTTACGGTTAACTCAATCTGAACTGTCGCAGGATCAAATTCCTCATTCACACCCGGTGTCTGGGAAATAACAGAACCTGAAGCCACATCATTGGAGAAGTCATCTTTCCGCTGAATCTGATCTTCCTTAATGCCAAGCGCAGTCAACTTCTTGACAGCCTCATCATAAGTTACTTGTTTGACATCAATCATCTTCACCAGTTCTTTTTCTGCACCAACACTGATCTGGACCTCCGAACCTTCTTTGACGACATCGCCTTCTTTTCTGCTCTGGTCATAGACGATACCCGGTTCAACACCTTCCTGGTACATACGGATGACCTCATCACTGACGACGAGTCCTTTCTCCTCAAGCATTTCACGAGCCTTTTCTTCCGTCTGGGTAATCACGTTAGGTACGGTTACTTCAGGTACAACGAGCATACCCTTGACATACCATACAACGCCCACCATGGCGATTAGAATAAGAACGGTTAATGAAATGAGTAGAGCTGGCTTCTTCCAGCTCTTCGATTTTGTCTTACCCTTGCCAGTTTCTTCGTCAGACTCCATCACAGGCACTGCCCCCGTCGATGTAACTCCGCGAGGTTCAGGCTTGATCGCTGGCATAACGCGAGTCTGGTCTATATCATCCTCATCCGGAAAATCAATCTTCGTTTCATTACGTCTCTCCGGCATCAGGCAAGTTTCCAGATCGGTCTGCATTTCTTTGGCCGACTGATAACGTTCCTGAGGATTTTTACGCATGGATTTTAAGATGACATTTTCCACACTTTGCGGAATCAATGGATTGAATTTGCGTGGTTCATCGAACTCTTCCTGCAAATGTTTCAATGCCACACTGATTGGACTTTCACCCAGAAACGGAAGTTGCCCGGTAAGCATTTGGTAAAGTACGATCCCAAGAGAATATAAGTCCGATTTTTCACCAGTAACGATGCCTTTGGCATGTTCCGGTGAGAAATAATGTACAGAACCAACTACAGAACCCGTCTGCGTAATCGTTGTAGATGTAACGGCACGGGCAATCCCGAAATCCGTTACTTTCACACGGCCATTCCGGCCTATTAATATATTGTGGGGTTTGATATCCCGATGAATAATTTGATTATGATGTGCATGATCAAGAGCATCTGCAATCTGGGAAGCGATTCGGACAGATTCGTCCACTTGCAGCGGCGCACGTTCTTTAATAATTTCATTCAGGTTTTTGCCTTCCACGTACTCCATGACAATATAATGAACGTCATCTTCCTGCCCCACGTCATAAATGCTAACTACATTCGGATGAGACAGTGATGCCGCCGATTGTGCTTCCCTGCGGAAACGGCGAATAAACTCTTCGTCATGCACAAACTGTTGTCTAAGGACTTTAATCGCTACATTCCGGTTCAACAGAAGATCCTGTGCTTTGTACACAAGAGCCATGCCGCCACCGCCGACACGCTCAATCACTTCATAGCGTCCGCCTAGCTGGTGCCCAATCATGACTCACACCCCGTTTCCGTATCCACGGAACCTTCCCTCTGCAACTCGAACAAAGCAACCGTGATGTTGTCGTCTCCCCCAGCAAGTAAAGCCAACTGAAGCAGTCGGTCTGCACGATCTTCCAATGCCAGTTCCAGATTGCCGGCAACCTGAATAATCTGCTCATTGCTGACCAGGTTACTGAGACCATCACTGCACAGGAGAAGAACTTCGCCTTCCTCCAGCTTGACGGTATCCAGGTCTACCTTCACCTCGGCATCTGTTCCAAGCGCACGAGTTAACACGTTGCGACGTGGATGATGGGACACATCCTCTTTGCTAATCTGACCATTTTTGAACAATTCATTCACCAGTGTATGGTCCTCGGTTAGCTGGATCACAGCTTTGTTCGCAATTTTGTAGGCTCTGCTATCACCGATGTGTCCAATAACACCTTCTGTATCGTTCAATAATGCCGCAACCACCGTTGTACCCATGTTGTGATACTTGTCATCTGTGGATGCCGTGCGAAAGATAACTTCGTTGGCATGCAAAATAGCATCGCTGAGAGCTGCAGACAGAGACGCATGCGACAGACCTGGTTCCAGTGTTCCCAGATCTTGTACCAACGTCTCTACTGCCAAGCGGCTTGCCGTATCCCCTGCAAGATGTCCACCCATGCCATCGGCAACAATACCCAGAATATATCCTGTATCGAGATTACGAATCCAGGCTGAATCTTCATTCACCGAACGCACTCGTCCGATATGGCTCACATGAACTGTTTTGATCAAAACGTTCTCACCTCAACTCCATATGCTTTGCACGAAGCTGACCGCAAGCGGCAGCAATATCATGTCCCTGTTCACGACGAATGGTTACATTAACACCCTGTTCCGAGAGAATCTTCTGAAAATTGAAAATGTCGCTTCTCGATGTTCTTACGTATTTGCGTTCAGGTACATGGTTAACCGGAATCAGGTTCACGTGACACAACATGTTCTTAAGCACGCTTGCCAGTTCTGCTGCATGCTCTGGCTGATCGTTTACCCCACCAATAAGTGCATACTCGAACGTAATTCTCCGACCTGTTTTGGCCAGATAATAACGAAGGGACTCCATCACGTCTTCAAAAGGAAAACGACGGTTAACCGGCATCAATTTCGAACGCAGTGCATCATTTGGTGCATGGATCGAAATGGCGAGGTTAATCTGTGTATCTTCATCTGCAAACTTGTAGATGTTCGGAACGATTCCGCTCGTGGATACCGTGATGTGACGCTGACCGATGTTCAGCCCTTTTTCATGAATCATAATGCGCAGGAAAGTCATCGTAGCTTCATAGTTTTCGAAAGGTTCACCCGAACCCATGATTACAATGCTGCTGACACGCTCGCCGCGTTCATCTAAAATTTTCTGAGCCTGCACAACCTGGGCAACAATCTCCCCAGCCGTAAGGTTACGCTTGAGACCACCCAATGTAGATGCACAGAACGTACAACCAATACGACAACCAACCTGTGTGGTTACACAGATGCTGTTCCCGTAGTTATGCTTCATGATTACCGTCTCAATGGCATGATCATCATGAAGACCAAAGAGGAATTTAACCGTTCCATCCTTGGATTCAAACT
The DNA here is from genome assembly GCF_037976585.1 of Paenibacillus sp. FSL k6-2145. Lineage (NCBI taxonomy): Bacteria > Bacillati > Bacillota > Bacilli > Caryophanales > Paenibacillaceae > Paenibacillus > Paenibacillus sp. FSL k6-2145. The sequence goes on from NZ_CP150267.1 coordinate 6,888,423, forward strand.
TGGTAATTTCCTTAAGTGTTACGAATTCAAATTGCTCTGTCAGTTTTTCACGCAATGGCTTGGACAGATTGGTCATTTCACTGAAATCATTCACGCGTTTTACATAAATCCAGTCAAAGATTTGGCCACCGCGAAACGCCGGCTCCCCATTCTCAACGGCCCATTGCTGTAGTTGTTCCAGAGAATAATCATATATAAAAGGTTTCATTTTGTTGTCAACACCTATTCCTTCTTTTCTTTTCGTTGGCTTCCTTCTTTTCGTTCCATTCGTCCTATTCTATCACAAAGACCACGTTACATCCATGTATACCCTTGATATCTGTACTTCATGCATTATAACACCTCAATGCCGCCATCGCACCCTGTCATCACTTTTCTCTGACAATTATATCGAAGTCCCATCACAAAGAAATCCGCCGAAGTTCCCCTCGGCGGTCATGCTTCCGTGCTCTATTAAACTGTTATTTCGCTGTTTTTGTCAACCGTGCGATGAAAAATCCGTCGCTGTGAGCGTATTGTGGCAAAATCTGAATACCACCGTTCACTGCCTTCAAGTTCGCTGTCTTCGATTCAGACCAGACAGATGCTTCTGCTGGACTATATTCCGGATGTCGATTCAAGAAGTCTGCCACCATATCCTCATTCTCAGCAGGCTCAATCGTACACGTGCTATACACCAGAATACCACCTGGTTTTAACAACGGCGCAACCCGATCAAGCAATTCACGCTGCAAGCCTGCGATATCTTCGATATCTTCTACAGTTTTGGTCCATTTCACATCTGGCTTGCGGCGAATAACACCGAGACCTGAACATGGTGCATCCAGCAAAATGCGGTCAAACGACGCTTCCGGATACCGTTCGTTCAGATCAAGAGCATCTCCAGTTACAGCATCGATGCAGCTCAGACCGAGACGATCCGCCTGATCCAGGATCAGCTGGCGCTTGTGAGCATGTACATCATTCGCGACAATACGACCGCGATCCTGCATTTTCTCCGCCATGTGAGCTGTTTTACCACCTGGAGCTGCGCAGCAATCCAATACAAGTTGGTCTTCTTCCGGCGCAACGGCTTCAGCGACAAGCATGGAACTTTCGTCCTGTACAGAGAACAGGCCATCCCGATACCAGGACGTTAGAGCCATATTTCCGCCACTACGTACAAGAATACCATCGGAACTCAGGCGAGAAGCTTCAACGACTGCACCTGTGCTGGCCATCTCATGCATCAGTTTCTCCCGTGTGGTCATTGTGGTGTTGACCCGAACACTCACCGCTGGCGGCTCGTTATTCGCACGACAGATCGCTTCTGCCGTCTCTTCGCCGTACTGGGCAATCCAACGTTTAACCATCCATAACGGGTGGGAATGCTCCAGTGAAATACGTTCGGCAACGGGCAGATGTTCCGGAATACGAAGTTCATCCCGATTACGGATCATATTGCGGAGCACTCCATTCACCATGCCCGAGATTCCCTGATGGCCCAGTTTCTTCGCCAGATTAACCGCTTCGCTCACCACGGCATGTTCCGGAATACGATCCAGGTATATCATCTGGTATACGCTGATTCGCAGCAGGCTACGAACCCATGGTTGCAGTTTGGATACTCCTTTGGCCACGTAACGTTCCAGAAAATAATCAAGTGTATTCAATCTGGCGATTGTTCCATACACCAATTCGGTAGCGAGTCCAGCATCTGCGGGGCTTAAATCTGCCTCTTTCAGACGACGGTTCAACTCCAGATTACTGTATGCTCCATCTTGCTCAACAGCACTCAGAACTTTGACTGCCAATGCACGAGCAGATGTTTTGGGTTTCTGGGAGCGAGATGCACCATCCGATTTACCCGAATTCGGACGACGGTTTCCTTCACGCCCGGATGAATTTCCAGTAGCTTTCTGGCCTTTTCCTGACGAACGACCTGGTATGTTACCGCTCATCGCAGCACCGTTCCAGGTTTCAGTGTACCACCGCGAGCAAAGTCAGCAGCTTGCATCACCTTTTTGCCTGCAGGTTGCACTTCAGTCAACCAGAGGGACCCATCGCCTGTGCGAACTTCAATCCCTGCCTTGCCCAATTGAAGCACGGTTCCCGGCTCTGCTTGTCCTGCATCCGAAGAAGTTGCCAGATCCACCTGATCGGGGTTAGCCGCAGCCCAGACTTTGAAGACCTGATCATCCCATATCGTAAATGCACCGGAGAACGGCACAAGACCACGAATCTGATTGAACAGTTCACGTGAAGTACGACTCCAGTCCATTTTCTCGTCATCCCGAGTAAGATTGCGAGCATATGAAGCCTCGGCATCATCCTGAGGGACCGCCGTTGTCTCGCCTGCAATCAATCGTGGCATTTCTGCCTGAAGCAGTTTGGAACCCGCCTCACTTAATTTATCAAACATCGATCCTGATGTATCTTCATCCGTAATTGGCAGTTCCACACGAGAGATCATATCTCCGGTGTCCAGGCCTTCGGCCATATACATCAATGTGACTCCTGTCACGGATTCACCGTTAATAATGGAACGTTGGATCGGGGCTCCACCGCGATATTTTGGCAAAAGTGAGCCATGCACGTTCACACAACCGCGAACAGGCATATCCAGCACGGCTTTGGGCAGAATCTGTCCAAAGGCCGCGGTCACGATCAGATCCGGCTTCCATTCAGCCAAGCGGGCTACGGCTTCCGGATCACGCAATTTAACAGGTTGAAACACCGGCAGACCGTGGCGTTCTGCCGCGGCCTTAACCGGTGTTGGCGTAAGTACTTTTTTGCGTCCCTGTGGTTTATCAGGCTGAGTGACCACACCCACCACATTGTATCCCTCTGCCATCAGCATATCGAGAGAAGGAACTGCAAATTCAGGTGTTCCCATAAAAACAATATTCAAATCGATCACTCCTTAATTACGACGCGGTCCCGTTTGATCGGCTGCAATTTCGTACACTTTCTCGGCGACATCCGTAAAGAGTACGCCATCCAGATGATCAATCTCATGCTGGAATGCACGGGACAGCAAGCCACTACCCGTAATAATCAACTCTTTGCCTTCACGATCCAGACCTTTAACCGTAACGGTCTCGAAACGGCGAACATCACCATTAATTCCAGGGATACTCAGACAACCTTCCGGTCCAAATTGTTCTCCCTCACTTGCAATGATCTCCGGGTTAATCATCTTGATCAGCCCTTGCTCATCACCTGCGTCGATAACAATCAGACGTTTCAAAATTCCAACCTGCGGCGCAGCAAGACCTACACCTTCCGCATCGTACATGGTATCAGCCATATCATCCAGCAATTTTTGTACGTTCGGTGTAATTTTAGTTACTTCTTTGGCTCTCTTGTGGAGCACCTCATCTGGTTCTTGCACGATAATGCGAATCGACATGTTGTAAGCACCTTCCTAATCCTCATCATAATTTCAGGACGATATCTGTATTTTTGGGGTATTCATTTTAATCTATGTTTATACCGCTTGTTTACATCCGCATTGCTGCAAAATGCTTACATTAACATTTGCGGGTCTACATCCAGACTAATAAGCAATTTCTGCGCCTGAACATCATCGTCCATGCGCCGGGCCGTAGCCAGAGCGAGTCCTATGGCGTCTACATCCCCCCGCCATTTTATCATACATTGGAATCTGTATCTATTCTTGATCCGTGGAATTGGGGATGCTACCGGCCCTAGTACATCAAAGGCATCATTGCTGAAACGATCCAGACTGCCGAGCCATCCGGCCGCATTAGCCTTCTCTTTCAGTATTCGCGTATAGTTCTCGGCAAGACGAATCAATACCGGAAGCTGCTCATGCGAAAAGGTCACCAGAATCAGGCGACAGTATGGCGGATATTGCAAATTGCGACGGTGCAGCAATTCCTCACGTACAAACGACACGTAGTCATGCTGACTCGCATGACCAATGGAGTAGTGCTCCGGCGTATAGGACTGAACAAACACTTCACCAGGCAATTGGTGCCGACCAGCTCGGCCCGCTACCTGTGTTAGTAACTGAAACGTTTTTTCCGCAGCCCGGAAATCAGGTAAATTCAACGCTGAATCGGCTGTTATCACGCCAACCAGGGTTACATCCGGGAAATCAAGTCCCTTCGCAACCATCTGGGTGCCCAGCAATACATCCGCCTTTTTCTCACGAAACTGTTTCAGCAGCTTCTCGTGAGCCCCTTTTTCCGTTGTTGTATCCACATCCATCCGAATGACCCGAATACCCGGAAAGAGCTTGGCAAGCTCTTCCTCGACTCGCTGTGTACCTGTACCAAAGTATCGAATATGCTCACTTCCACAGTCCGGACACACTTCCGGAGCCGCTTCCGCATACCCGCAGTAATGACAACGAAGATTATTCGAGCGCTGATGGTACGTTAATGAAATATCACATTCGGGACAACCTGCCACATATCCACAACTTCGGCACATAACAAAGGTCGAATATCCACGGCGATTCAGCAGAAGCACCGTCTGTTCACCACGTTCCAAGCGCTCCTCCAACCCTTTGTGCAAAGCCCTGCTGAACATGGAGCGGTTGCCATCCTTCAACTCTTCACGCATGTCAACGATTCGCACTTCAGGCAACTTGTTACCCAGTGCCCGTGTTGGCATCTCCAGTAAAAGTGGTGCAAAATCATCATTACTTTGCGAGCGTGCCGCATAATAACTTTCCAGCGAAGGTGTCGCTGAACCCAGAACAACCACGGCCTGATGCTGCTGTGCTCTTTTTACCGCCACATCACGGGCATGATATTTCGGAGTTTCTTCCTGTTTGTAGGAAGTCTCGTGTTCTTCATCCATAATGATCAACCCAAGCCGACTGAATGGAGCAAATACGGCTGAACGCGCCCCAATCGCAACCTTCACCTGACCTTCACGAATCTTGCGCCATTCATCATAACGTTCACCGCCAGACAGACGACTGTGCATAACAGCAACTTGGTCCCCAAATCGCCCTTTAAAACGTTCTACCATCTGTGGTGTGAGTGCAATCTCGGGAACCAGAACGATAGCCTGCCGATCCTGCTCGATGCATTGTTGAATGGTTTGAAGATAGACTTCCGTCTTGCCACTTCCCGTAACACCATGTAACAAAAATACCCCGTGGCGTTGTTCCTGCAATCGGCCATTGATATTGTCGTAGACAAGTTTTTGCTCATCAGTCAGAACCAGCGGTTCAGTCGCTTTGAACTTCCTGCCCTGATAAGGGTCACGAAAGACCTCAACGTCCTCGGTGACGATCAGTCCCTTATCCTCAAGCCCCTTAATCGTTGCAGCCGATACCTGTAGTGTAGATAACACTTCTTTCATCGGCATGGGCAGCAGTTCTTTCATTTCCAGCAAAAAAGCCAGAATCTCCTTCTGTCGCTGTGCTTTCGCCGGGAATGAAGCAAGTGCTTCCTCAGCAGCAGCAATATCTACAGCCAGATCAACGGACTTCATCGTTTTTTTATTTAACTTGTCCTTGATGGCCTGACTTTCCAGCAGCACGCCACCAAGCAATAATTTCTTAATTAGTGCAGCATGATTGGGATATTTTCGACTCAGTTGTTGCAGCGGTACCTGACCCCGACTCTTGACAAAACGGATGATATCCTGCTGTACTTTCTCAGTCGTAGACTCTTCTCCCCAAACAAATAACACCTCATCATCCGGTTGTGCACCCGCCATCTGTCCATCAAGTGCATCTCCCAGCGAGATGTATCGCTCTGCTTTACCTTTCAATGCCGTCGGCACCATGACCTGCAATGACAAAATCCGGTTACTGGCATAACGTCCACTCATCCATTCGGCCAACTCAACCAAATCCTTTGACAACGGTGGAACAATGTCCAGCAACTCCTGAATCTGCTTAAGCTTGAATGATTCCTCTCCGGTACGCGGCACAAGATCAATCACGAATCCCTGCACCGTCCGATGACCAAAAGGTACACCCACCCGGCTGCCAATCTCGATCCATTCCCTCATCGATTCAGGTACCAGGTAATCAAACGGCCGGTCTGTTTCCTTCACGGGAACATCGACTATGACCTTGGCAATCTCCATATCCTAATTCCTCCCGGCAATGCGCTCCGCCGCAATCCGGAGCAACCGATGAGCCACATCGTCCTTGGCTATCACTGGAAGCTCCTCCACCAAACCTTCCCGGTCATAGATATGTACCGCGTTGGTGTCTGTTCCAAATCCTGCACCCGTGCGGGTTACATCATTGGCTACGATCAGATCACAGTTTTTCCGTTCCAATTTCTCACGTGCATACATCTCAACCGACTGAGTCTCTGCAGCAAAACCAATCAAAAACTGATGGGTCTTCTCTTTGCCCAGCGTTTCAAGAATATCTATATTTTTAACAAGTTCGAGCGACAATGTGTCGCCTTTCTTCTTGATCTTCTCGGTATAAACTTCCTTTGGACGGTAATCGGCAACTGCCGCCGCCTTAACCACGATATCAGCATCGTCCCACTCGCGTGTTACGGCTTCATACATATCCTGCGCAGACTGTACAAGGATCAACTCAACGTTCTCCGGTGGCTTGGCTTGGGTATTGCCCATAACCAATTTCACATCTGCCCCCAGATCACGCGCAGCTGCGGCTATGGCAAATCCCATTTTGCCAGATGAATCGTTCGTAATGTATCGTACTGGGTCAATGCGCTCAATCGTACCGCCAGCCGTAACAACAACCTTCTTGCCTTGTAACAATGGAGCTTGTCCCTGCCGGCTAATGTCTGCAGACTCGCGTTGTTCAAAGAAACGTTCCACCACATCCACAATGCTCTCCGGTTCTTCCAGACGTCCCTTGCCCACATATCCACACGCAAGCAAACCTTCACCCGGTTCAATCATCATGGCACCCCGTTCAACAAGCAGGTTCATATTATGCTTTACAGCTGGATGATCATACATATGTACATTCATCGCCGGAGCAATCATAACAGGGGCTGTCGTGGCAAGAAGAGTTGTTGAGAGCATATCATCTGCCATGCCATGCGCCATCTTGGCAATTACATTGGCTGTTGCCGGAGCAACCAGAACAAGATCCGCCAGATCGGCCAGATGAATATGAGATACGACTGCTGGTTCACGCTCATCAAATGTATCGGTATATACGGTGTTTCGGGTCAACGTTTGCAGCGTCAATTCGGTAATAAACTGTGTAGCGGAAGCTGTCATAATTACATGAACATCCGCTCCCTTTTGTACCAGTCTGCTGCATAATGTTGCCGCTTTGTAAGCGGCTATGCCGCCAGTCACACCAAGCACGATTTTTTTACCGTTCAACATGTTTATTTCCCCCGATATTTATACGACGTCTAAGTAAGATTCCGTTAAAATATGCTTATTCGTAAAAAAATAACAACCTCGCGGTTGTCAATTAATCCGGCTTGCGCCGTATGCAGTTGAAGAGCAGCCGCAGGCGGCTTACTCTTCTTCTTCGTCCTGTCCTTTGATGACAACGAGCAGGTCTCCATAGATTTCTTCCAGTGCAACGCCCACTTGTTTATGGGATCTCGCACCTCTTAAATCCGATTTTTCACCTTCACGTAGCTGTCTAGCCCGGCGGGAAGCAGCAACAACAAGGGAATACTTGCTGTCGACTTTGTTCATCATTTCATCAATAGAAGGATACAGCATATTAACAAACACCTCTTCGCATTAGTATAATCGCAAGTTGCCGCCTGACAGAACTGATGTGGCATGTCTTCACACCCGGGCATTCCGAGAAGGAGTGCTTCAGTATATGATATGACAACTGCCCCACTTATATCGCATTCTGCAGCGGCAAAAGGGATTATTTATTGATCTTACAATGTTCGGCGATTATGATGCTTTCTATTCTCTTGCACGCCAAATCAATTTCATCATTAACAACAGCGTAATCATACTGCTCCAGCAGACTGATCTCATCAACCGCCACGGACATCCGGTGATCAATGGTCGCTTGGCTTTCGGTACCACGGCCCTGAATGCGATCTTTCAGCTCGTCCAATGAAGGAGGAAGCAGGAAAACAAAGATCCCTTCCGGGAATTTCTCTTTCACTTTTAACGCGCCTTGAACCTCAATCTCCAGAATGATGTCGCGGCCTTCGTTAATCGTTTTCTCTACAAAATCACGCGGTGTTCCGTAATAATTACCAACATACTCCGCATGTTCCAACAATTGATCTTCAGCAATCATGTTCTGGAACTCTTCATGACTTCTGAAGAAATAGTTCACACCATGTTCTTCACCAAGACGAGGCTGACGGGTTGTTGCCGATACGGAATAGATCAATTCCGGCACCCGTTTGCGCAAAGCGCTGCATACAGTACCCTTCCCGACCCCAGATGGGCCGGACAACACTACCAGTAATCCCTTAGACATATTACACTCCATTTTATTCGTCGTTATCATCATCTTTCGAAGAAAGACGATGGGCGACCGTCTCAGGCTGAACTGCAGACAAAATGACATGATCGCTATCCGTAATAATTACGGCACGAGTACGTCTTCCGTACGTTGCATCAATCAGCATGTGACGATCTCTTGCCTCTTGTATAATTCTCTTGATCGGCGCCGATTCCGGACTCACGATGGATATAATCCGGTTCGCCGATACGATGTTACCGAATCCAATGTTAATGAGTTTGATTGCCATAATCAGGTTCTTCCCCCTATACATGCGACTCTTTTGTCGAAATTAGGCCGATCATTCGATATTCGCAGCTTGCTCGCGAATCTTCTCCAGTTCCGCCTTCATCTCGACAACACGATTCACCAGAGCCAAATGGTTGGCTTTTGATCCAATCGTATTGACTTCCCGATTCATCTCTTGAATTAGAAAGTCCAACTTACGACCTACCGGCTCATCACTCTTCAGCAGTTCCCTGCTCTGTCCAAAGTGACTCTGTAGACGCGTAAGCTCCTCTTCTATGTTAGAACGATCGGCAAACATTGCAATTTCCATACCCAATTTATGCTCATCAAAAGGGAAAGAGCCTTCTTCCTGCATTTCCGTAAGCCTTTGTCTTAGCTTGTTGCGATAATCACTTACCACAGTCGGTGCAAGATCAAGCATCTCGGTATGCAGTGACTCCAGACGGGTAATCCGCCGTTCCAGGTCACTGGCCAGATGAAGACCCTCGCGAGCGCGCATCTGTTCAAGGCTGGACAGAGCCTCTTTCAATCCTTCCTGCAGAACTCGCTCCCATTCGTCCTTCTGCTCTTCGGGAATGGAACTTGTCCCATCCGAATGAACCATGACGTCCGGCAGACCAAGCATATCCACAATACTTGGTTTGCCCTGCATTCCATATTGGGTCTCCAGTTGCTCTGCAGCCTGCAGATAGGCCCTGACCGTCTGTTCATTCAGAACAGCGGGAAGAGCCTGGTCTTCCTCTTTTTCTTTCATTACATAAACATCAATCCGCCCACGTTTCAAACGACTCTGTACGATTTTCCTCAAACCGTCTTCATAATACGTCCACTCTCTTGGCAGACGCATCATCACTTCGCAATAACGATGATTAACAGATTTGATCTCTAATTGTACCTTATAGCCGCCAAAATGAAAGGCGGATTGACCGTATCCGGTCATACTGAATGACATCGGCATCACATCCGTTTTACTATTGTAATTGATTATTAGGGTTGAAACAAGTAGGACATTGATGCTCCGACTTCTCCCATACGTATTGAGTCAGTTCGGCCGTCATGCCGTAGAACATAAACGGTGTCATAAGATAGATGCCTTTGAAATGCGCTGTTGCTACGTCCAGCAATTCTTTGGCAATTTTTACCCCCATCGCACGGCCTTCTTCACCTTCCAGACCTGCCATACGGGAACGCACTTCATCCGAAAGCTGAATTCCGGGAACCTCGTTGTGCAGATACTCTGCATTCCGTCCACTCGCCAGCGGCATTACACCTACAAAAATGGGCACATCCAGATGTTTGGTCGCCTCGTGCATCGCCACAATCAACTCAGGATCATAGATCGGTTGTGTCATAATGTAATCTGCACCAGAGGCAATTTTCTTCTCCAGACGCTGTACAGCTTTTTCCAAATATTTCACATTAGGATTAAATGCTGCTCCGATGACAAAACCCGCTTTTTGCTTCAGCGGTTTACCAGAGAAAGCCACTCCATCGTTCAACTGTTTGATCATGCGTATGATTTCAAAAGAAGTCAGATCGTATACCGAGCTTGAACCCGGCAGATCACCAAATCTTGCAGGATCTCCTGTTACAGCCAGTACATGATTGATGCCCAGAGCATCAAACCCCATCATGTGGGACTGTGTTCCAATCAGGTTCCGGTCACGGCAGGCAATGTGCACAAGTGGACGAAGGCCCGTGCGATCCTGAACAAGGTGACCCAGTGCCATGTTGCTCATCCGTGTAACCGCGAGTGAATTATCGGCCAGTGTCAGGGCATCGGCTCCTGCTGCTTTTAATGTCTCGGCACCTTTCATGAACTTGGCAATGTCCAAGTCACGCGGCGGGTCGAGTTCAACAATGACCGTGTGACGCTGCTTGACCAGATCAACGATCGTAGGCTGTCCTCCACGCCCGGAACGCTCATCCACATGTTCATGCAACACAATACGCGGTTTGGATTCTGACGGATCAGGCTCCAAAATAGGCGAAGGTATATAGTCAGCAAGCGCCTCTTTCATAGCGGTAATATGATCAGGTGTCGTACCACAGCAACCGCCGATAATACGAGCGCCCAGTTCGGCAAATTGCACTGCCGTCTGACCAAAGTACTCCGGAGTTGCACCATAACGGAACTGACCATCTACATAATCTGCAGCACCCGCATTTGGATAAACAGACATTGGAATACCAATACGTCCGGAGACGGTTTCCATGGCACGCATAATCCCGTTTGGACCTGAGCGACAGTTAAAACCAATGACGTCCGCGCCCTGCTCCCGCATAATCCGGAAGGCTTCAGGCATCGTATATCCGTCCAGTGTATGTCCTACATCCTCTACAGCGAACTGTCCAATCACGGGCAGATCACTTAGCTTGCGCGCTTGCAAAAGAGCAATATCCATTTCCTCGATATCATAGAAGGTCTCAAGTAAAATGCCATCTACGCCTTCATCAAGCAGTGCAGAGATCTGTTGTTGATAAAAGCGTTTCAGTTCACTCGTTGACACGTTCGTCCGCTTGCCACCTCGAATGGAACCAACTGCACCAAGCACATAACCGGTATCCCCAGCTACCTCTTTGGCAATACGTACGCCGGCACGATTCACGTCCTCCACCTTGGACTCCAGACCGAACTTGGACAACTTGTCGTAATTGGCAGAATACGTATTTGTTTCAAATATTTCTGTACCTGCATCCCGATAACGGCGATGTACATCCGCCACTACTTCAGGTGAAATCAAGTTCAATTCTTCATATGAAATCCCCACTGGGAACCCCATTTGGTACAGATATGTTCCCATGGCCCCATCTCCAACAAGAACCCGTTCCTGCATAACTTTGCGCAAATCCGCCTTCATCCCATTTCCCCCCGCCTAGCTGTGATCATTTACATACTAATGTAACACAAAAAACGCTAAAAAACGAAGAAAAACACAGGTTTTTGATGAGTATCCAGCTCATATGGACTTTCTTGCCAAACAGCCCCCAATATGTCTCTGTACAGGAGACACGACCTGTTCTTTTTAACAAAAAAAGAGGCCCACAGGCCTCTTCTGTTACACCGTTCACTTGATTATGAAGTGATTCCCTTAAAAACAACTTCAGCAGGCCCAGTCATGTATACATGATTGTCAGCTTCATTCCACTCAATGTGGAGATCTCCACCCTTGAGGCTAATGATTGCTGTACGATCTGTATGACCATTCAGGACAGAGGATACCAGTGTCGCACAAGCTCCGGTTCCACAAGCAAGTGTTGGACCAGCTCCGCGTTCCCATACACGCATGTCCACATATCCACGGTCACGAACTGTAGCAAATTCCACATTGATTTTTTTCGGGAACATGGGATGTACTTCAAGAAGTGGGCCCCAAGTCGTGAGGTCAAAATTAACAGCATCATCTACATAGATAACCGCATGCGGGTTACCCATGGATACGGCAGTGAATTTGAACGCATGTCCATTCGCTTCAATGTAGTGATCAACCACTGGATTGGCATCCACCGTTGTAGGCACTTGAAGACCGTTCAGAATCGGCTCCCCCATATCGACACGAACCGTTTCCACTTTACCATCACGAATATTGAGACTCACAGGTTGTACCCCTGCACCAATCGTTTCAATGGTGATCTGCTCCTGATTCACGTGACCATGATCGTGTACATATTTGGATACACAGCGAATGGCATTACCGCACTGTTCTGCTTCCGAACCGTCCGAATTCATGATACGCATCTGAAAGTCCGCCTTCTCTGAAGGCAGTATATAAACCAGGCCGTCCGCACCGATGCCAAAGAAACGGTTGCACCATTTCACAGCCAGTTCTGCTGCATCTGCCGGAAGCTCCTTTTCACCAAATACAACGATAAAATCGTTACCAAGTCCATGCATTTTCGTAAATTCCATAATCTTGCCCACTCCTTTTGGCAGTCTGCTGCCAAAGCTATATTCTTGCTCTTCTACAGGATTACCATAGAAATTAATATTCAACATTTACACAAAAAAGCTATCCTGCAAAATGCCAAAGCTCTCGCTTCGAATCATTTTGAGGATAGCATAACGAAATAGGTCAGGAAAAGGTATTGATTTTATGCCGAAAACTTTGTACTTTTCGGTACGAAGCGGCCAGAACCACCCATACGGCGGCGGTTACGACGACCACCCCAGACGCTGCCTGCGCCCATAAGGAACGTTGGAATGCCCGCTGCAACGATGCAGATCGCCCATTCACGCAAACCAAGCGGTACGGTTTTGAAGATCGGCTGCAACGGTTCAACGTACATCACAACCAGCATCAGTACAACCGATGAAATAACCGCAAGAACCAGATATTTGTTCTGTAAAGGATTCCGGTGGAAGATGGACCGCGAACTACGGCAATCAAAGACATGAATAAGCTGCGCCAAAACGAGTGTAGCAAAAGCTACAGACTGTGCCTTGATGAGTTGACCCGGATTATCCGGTGCAGCCTGAAGGGTAAGCCAGAATGCTCCGAGTGTACATAATCCAATTAACACACCCCGGCTGACGATTTTCCAACCCAGTCTGCGGGCAAAAATATTTTCCTTGGCACCACGGGGTTTGTGTTCCATCAAATCTTTCTCAGGCTGATCTACCCCGAGCGCCATTGCAGGTAATCCATCCGTCACCAGGTTAACCCACAGAATCTGAATAGGTACAAGCGGCAGTGGCAGGCCCATCATCATTGCAAAGAACATCGTCAAAATCTCACCCACGTTTGATGCCAGCAAATAACGGATAAATTTGCGAATGTTCTCATAAATATTACGGCCTTCTTCAATGGCAGCCACAATGGTTGAGAAGTTATCATCACTCAGAATCAGCGCCGAAGCTTCCTTCGTGACATCTGTACCCGTAATGCCCATCGCAATCCCGATGTCTGCCGCTTTAATGGCTGGAGCATCATTGACTCCATCTCCTGTCATGGCGACGACATGCCCTTTGCGCTGTAACGATTTTACGATGCGAAGCTTGTGTTCTGGAGATACCCTTGAGAACACGTAGATGCCCTCTACCTGTTTATCCAGTTGCTCGTCTGTCATGCCTGCCAGTTGTTGACCACTTAACGACGCGCCTCCGCGGGGAAGAATCCCCAGCTGATGAGCAATGGCTTCTGCCGTTGTTCCATGATCACCTGTGATCATGACGGTACGAATGCCCGCTTTGCGGCATGTGGCAATTGCATCTCGCACTTCACGACGCGGCGGATCTATCATACCTGCAAGTCCTACGAAGACAAGTTGACTTTCGGCGGCGTGTTCGTCAGCCACTTTTTCTTCCGGCCGCACTTCACGGTAGGCCATTCCGAGGACACGCAGTGCTGCTCCAGCCATGCTCTCGTTAGCTGCCATCACTTTCTGTCGCAGTGTTCCAGTGAAAGGCACGACCTTACCTTCCCACAAAATATAACTACAGTGTCCGATTAACACATCCGGTGCACCTTTGGTGTAGATCATTCGGCCCCCCTGATGATGAACCAGGACCGACATGCGTTTCCGCTCCGAATCAAACGGGAATTCCTGCTGGCGGGCATACAACTCTTTGAGTCCGGCAGGAGTAAGCCCCATTTTGGAGGCCAGTGTGACCAGTGCCCCTTCCGTCGGATCACCTTTCAGCTCCCAGAATACATTATCTCGTTGAACGGTTTCTTCTTGGAGATCACCTTTTTTTGTGTTTTTCTTGCCGTCCTTTTTGGTATCCTTGCCCTTTTTCTTGCTCCCGGCCTCGCTTGCAACACTCTCGACAATACTGGCATTGTTGCAAAGCGCACTGATCTGAAGCATTCTACGTAGCGACTGGTCACTCTTCAGTTCCACCGTACGACCGTTCTCCAGCATCTGCCCTTCAGGTGCATAACCATCCCCGGTAACCTTGATGTTACGTCCCTCCAGCCACACATCCGTTACCGTCATCTTGTTCTGGGTGAGCGTGCCAGTCTTATCCGAACATATTACGGATGCACAGCCCAGAGTTTCGACGGAAGGCAGTTTGCGTACAATGGCTTTACGTTTGATCATTCGCTGCACGCCAAGTGCGAGTGCAATGGTTACAATAGCCGGCAGACCCTCCGGTATGGCAGCCACCGCGAGGCTAACCCCTGCCAGAAACATGCCAACGGCTGGTTGACCGTGTAATATCCCGGCGACGACAACCATAATGGTTAATCCCAATGCGACAAAAATCAGAATTTTGCCCAGTTGTTCCAGCCTGTGCTGTAACGGTGTTTCCTGCTCCTCCGTATTCTGGATCAAGTCGGCGATTTTGCCCATCTCCGTCTCCATCCCCGTACGGATAACCACGCCTTTGGCTGTACCACGAGTGACCATGGTACCCATAAAACCAATATTCTTCTGATCACCCAGCGGAACATCATCATCGGCAATCGGAAGGCAATGTTTGCTTACAGGAACCGATTCCCCGGTAAGTGCTGACTCCTCAACATCCAGACTGTTTGTTTGCAGCCAGCGCACATCAGCGGGTATACGATCCCCACTCTCCACCATAATAATATCCCCGGGGACAAGTTGTTTGGCGGCAAGGTGTACTTCCTGGCCTGAACGAAGCACTTTGGCAAGAGGTGCAGACAACTGTTTCAATGCACGAAGAGATCGTTCAGCCCGGAATTCCTGTACAAACCCCAGAATCGCATTCAGTACGATAATAGCCACAATCGTTACCGCATCCAGATACTCACCCAGTAATCCGGATACCAACGTTGCTCCCATCAACACCAGCACCATAAAATCTTTGAACTGATTCAAGAGCAATGTAATCGGAGATATGCGTTTCCCCTCGCTCAGCTCATTCGAACCGACCACTTTCCTCTTCTCTGCTACAGCTTCATCCGTCAATCCTTCCTGCGGGCTGACGCCAAGAGTGTTACGAAGCTCTTCATCACTAAGTTGATGCCACTTGGTATGTTCCATGCTTCAAGTTTCCCTCCCAGTCTGTATTTCATCTGCAAAATAAGCTCACATGTTTCACCGGCGTGCTGGTCGACAGGCTGTACACTATGCCGGACAAACTACCTGCTCTATATGTATTCGGACAGGTCTGTGATTAGCACCCGGAAGGTGAATCCTTTCCCTGATGGACAGAATAGGCTAAAATAAAAGTCTGCGATGTTCTGCGCAGTACCGATTCCAGCGTTCAACAGGCAAGCAACGAAGAATCTGCAGCCAGTCCTTGTTTTTTTACATACCTGGTTGCACGGTTTCAGTTATATAGATGAAGCATTTGGCATGATAAATGCAGATGCTCGATAGAGAGAGGAAGTGGAAAAAATGGCATTGGACGGCATTGTAACACGGGCCATTGTTCATGAACTGCAAGGCTGCATTGGTGGACGCATCAGCAAAATCCATCAGCCGAATGGCCATGACGTAGTTCTCACCCTACGTGCTCAACGCGGTAATAGTAAATTGCTTGTTTCGGCAAGCCCAACCTATCCCCGTGTGCATTTTACGGAAAAGACATTCCTTAACCCTACGGAAGCACCCATGTTCTGCATGCTGCTCCGCAAGCACTGTGAAGGTGCAATCATTGAGGAGATCCGTCAGATTGGCATGGAACGTATCATCCACATCAATGTGCGCCAGCGTGACGAACTAGGGGATGTATCGGTTAAACGGATCATCATTGAATTGATGGGGCGTCACAGTAACATTATTTTGCTTGATCCCGTTACAGAAACGATTCTGGATGGCATTCATCATGTGACTCCTTCCATCAGCAGCTACCGGGTAATCATGCCTGGATTCTCGTATACCGCTCCACCCGAACAACATAAAAGTAATCCGCTCGAAGTGAGCCGGACAGCATTCGAGGACAGCTATCATGCCGTTGAAGAAGAGGCATCACGCTGGCTTGTGAATTCCTTTAGCGGTCTTAGCCCGTTAATTGCGGGAGAGATTGCTGCCCGTGGGATTGCTCTTGAAGGCACCGTGAGCACTCCAGATGTGGTTGAGGGTGAGAGCCGAGTTGAGGCTGGTGCACTCTGGAACGCTTTTGAAGCCGTGATGGGACCTGTCAGAGATCATATCTACACGCCTGTAACCGGAACAAACGCCAAAGGCAAAATGATTTTCTCGGCCGTTCATCTTCAGAGCATTCAGGACTTGGAGAAAACCTATGACACGATGAGCAAGTGCATGGAAGATTATTACGGAGACAAAGCTGAGCGGGACACGGTAAAACAAAGAGTAAGTGATCTGCTCCGTTTTCTGCAGAATGAGCGAAGCAAAAACATCAAAAAGCTGGACAACCTGAACAAGGACCTGCTGGAAGCGGACGATGCAGACAAGTTCAGACTATGGGGTGAGTTGCTATTCGCCTCCCTGCATCAGGTCCACAAAGGGGACAAGAGCGTGGAGCTTGTGAACTTCTACGATGAAGACCAAGCCAACATTACCATTCAGCTTGATCCACTGCTCACACCGTCTGACAACGCACAACGTTATTTCAAGCGGTATAACAAATACAAGAACAGTCTGGCTGTCATTCATGAGCAGCTTGGCAAAACCAAAGACGAGATTGACTATCTCGATAACCTGTTGCAGCAATTGTCCATCGCATCTATGAACGATATTGAGGAAATACGGGATGAGCTTGTGCAACAGGGATACCTTCGTGATCGCAATAAAAAGGGTAAAAAGAAGAAGAAAAGTGACCGTCCGACCGTACACCAGTTTACCTCTTCTGAGGGAATTGATATTCTTGTGGGCAAAAACAACCTGCAAAATGAGTATGTGACCAACCGTCTTGCTTCTTCCAACGACACCTGGCTGCATACCAAAGACATTCCAGGTTCACATGTCGTTATTCGCAGTACGGACTTTGGTGAAGCTACATTGGAAGAAGCAGCACAGCTTGCTGCCTATTTCAGCCAAGCCAAGGAGTCCAGCAGTGTGCCTGTGGATTACACGTTTATCCGTCATGTGCGCAAACCAAGTGGTGCGAAGCCTGGTTTTGTGATCTATGATCACCAGAAGACCTTGTTTGTCACTCCAAATGATGAATTGATCAAAAGTCTGCCATCAACCATTAAAAATGGATAAGGCTATATAGATGTAACAGTAACAAAGACAGAATCCCCTGACCATTAACGGTTCAGGGGATTTTTGTGGTTTCACTACTTGTTTCAATGTTATGTGAAGCTCAGCTTATTTAGTTTCCTCATTGAATATTAATTCATTTATATGTATAATAATTCAATTGTGATAATTAAAACTACTGTTAAGGAAGTGTATCATGACCATACATATCAGAGAAACTCAACCTGATGATCTGAAACCCCTGATGGCATTAATGCATGACTATGTGGTGGGATTCTACAACAACCCTTGGCCTGGTGATCAATCCATCCAGCTTTTGATCAACAACCTGCTTAATCAGCAGATCGGTGCTCAATTCGTGGCAGAAGAGGACGGGAAGCTTATCGGATTTTCCACCCTGTTCTTTACTTACAGCACGATGAAAGCAGAGCGTGTCGCCATCATGAATGACCTATTTGTTACGGAAACATTCAGAGAGGGCGAAGCAGAAGCCAAATTATTTGCACACTGTCAGCAGTATACGCGTGACCATGGATGTGCATATATGTCTTGGATCACAGCAGTGACCAATGAGCGGGCACAGCAATTATTCGAACGTCTTGGGGCTAACCGTGGCGCTTGGGTAAACTATTCCATTACGTAGACTCTTTTGAAAACAAAAAAAAGGGACATGCAAACATGAAGGTTCAGCCCTATCATGATTGCATGTCCTTTTCTCCTTCGATCTTAAAATGTAGCCAGTAATACAGAATTTATTATAGTCAGATAGAGCGTTGCAACGTCTCGCTTACTCTACTTTTTGCTGTGAAGCAGCTGCCTTCAGCCTTTCCAACACATCAACCGTCACGGTCTTGCTACCAAGATCCCCGTGGAAAACAACACCTTGCCGTTTGCCATGATAATCAGATCCACCTGTTTCAATGAGGTCGTATTCCTTGGCCAGCTCACCATACCTGCGTTCCTCTTCCGGGCCATGGTCCGAATGAAACACCTCAATGCCATCCGGACGAGAGTCTTCGATGATACGTCGCACCAATTCATCATCATTATAGAGACCCGGATGGGCAATCACAGCGGCTCCACCAGCGGCTCTGATCCACTCGCACGCATCCTCTGGTGCAACGCGGGGTACAGATACGAAGCCTGGCTTGCCTTCAGCAAGATACCGATCGAATGCATCCCGCATGTCAACTGCGTATCCCTTCTTCACCAGCACATCCGCCATATGAGGCCTTCCAATACTCTCATCCGGCTCTAATGGTCGTCCCAGCTCATCCAGTACCTCCTGCCAGCTTATATCAAGCCCGAGTTCTTGGAGCTTGGCGATAATCAGATGATTCCGCTCATCTCGCGCTTCTCGTAATCCGCGCAACCGTTGCAGGAACTGCTCATCCTCTGTATTCACATAATACCCGAGCACATGAATATCTTTCCCACCAGCCCGAGTGCTGATCTCCACTCCGGCAACAACATCAATATCGTACTCTTTTCCCGCTTGCTGAGCTTCCGCTACACCAGCTACTGTATCATGGTCCGTTAGGGCAACCGCAGATAGCCCTTTTTGTTTGGCAAGCTTCACATTATCAGCAGGTGGCTGCATTCCATCGGAAGCCTGACTATGCGTATGAAGATCACAGCGTCCTTGGCGCTGATCCATGAACAACAGCTCCTTTGTGTAAAATTGATTATGATTCAATCTTATCTATCATTGATGTTGCCAACTATTATGCCTTTCCCGTCTTATGTACCGACTCAGGCTGCTCCTGCTGACGCAGATAATTCAGGAAAGCGACTGCTGACAGGGGCAACAAGGACGATTTTAGATGGATGGCATAGAACTGCCTTTTGAATTCGAGTCCGCGGATATCCACAATATGAACAAGTCCCAGAGCCAGTTCATGCTGCACCGAAGAAGGAGATAACATCGTAATGCCTACCCCTGCCTCTACGGCCGATTTTACCGCTCCTGTACTGCCAAGTTCCATCACAACATTCATATCCTGTGGATCAATCTTTTTCTTTTGCAATTGGTCTTCCATCACCTGACGAGTACCCGAGCCCTTCTCACGCAGCACAAAAGGATAATTCATTACATCCTCAATATTCACTTTGCTGCGCTTAGCCAAATCATGCCCGGCAGGTACAATCAGTTTCAGCTCGTCCTGCATGACAGGCTCTACAATCATGTCCGGGTGGTGCACTGGCGCTTCAATCAGACCAAAATTAAGCTGGTGCTTTAATATATCATCCAGAATTTGCGTTGTATTCATCACTTTCATGACGATTGAAATATCGGGATATTGAAGCGCAAATGGTCCGAGCATGCGCGGAAGCACATATTCCCCGATTGTTAAACTGGCTCCCAGCTGGAGTCTGCCCTGTAACATCTGGGTAAACGCCGACATCGCTTCGTCCGTCTGTCTGACCAGCTCTACACTCCGTTTCGCATGAGGTAATAAAGTCCGACCCGCCTCGGATAATTCTATTTTTTTGGTGGAACGATGCAGTAACTTGGTGCCAAAATAATCCTCCAATGATTGAATCTGCATCGTTACTGCCGGTTGAGTCATATGTAATGCTTGTGCAGCAGCCGAGAAACTCCCCTTCTCTGCTACCGTATAAAAAATATGCAATTGGTGAAAATTCATATCTTCGCCCCTCTTCGATTACACTCTCTACATTGTAGCCGATTTCCCGCTTGGCAACAAAAAAAGCATGCAGCTTGTCTGCATGCGATAATACTTGAATCTATGATTTCAACATATTGAATCTACTCAGGCTTACTTATGCTTGCGGCTATTTTTGACCAACGTCATTCTTCTTGAATGTCTTAACCATGAATAATATGATTTCAGGTCCCTCAACTCAATAGTCTCCGACATACGTCCCAGAAACGTAACCACAATCATTTTGTGCAGCGGGTTGCCCGCAATATCATATTCTCCTTCAAGTTCGGAAAATTCGGCGACCACCACCAGATCCTCATCAATCAGGTAGACGTCCTGTTCATTACGGTAGTATGGTGTTATACGGTCCTGCTTCAGACACTCCCATAACCACGCCGCAATATGGTCATCATCACTACGTGCAGGCTCAATACGGTCTGCATACCGCATCTTGGCATGATGGGTAATGACGATGTCGGCCACTTTCTTGTCTCCAAGAGCCACGAAAAACGGCTCGTAGGTGCTCCAACGTTGCATCACCTTATCACGCATGGGAATCACTCTCCACCAGATAGGACTTTCTATCTATTTATTACCAAATATATTACAACATTAGTCCCGCAACCTCAAGGCGTAAGTTTAACTTTTTTTCACAATAGCCAATTTGTGCATAATTCAAGAAAAGAGCGACCCCAAAGGGTCCCTCCAGTTTCTCGTCTATATTCCGTAAAAGCTCGTTTTGTCCATCGTTTTGCTGGCATACTCGGTTTTGATCTCATTACGATACGAGCGTTCGATCTTGCGCACATAGGAAAGTCGCTTCACATTTTTCATCGTATCATCAGCCCGTTCTGCATTAACATACATGACTACATAATGCATACGGCGGGAGATATAATGCACGGTGCCATATTTTTCGAGATTACGGGCAGCCTTCAAATCACTGACCCAAATAATGAATCCTGTCCTTTCCGCAAACATCATCGTTCCCCGCCCTTCTATAATGATTACTTAACTGCAACCACACTTGCCGCCACTACCGCAGCCGCCCTTCGGATTCGGGTCATTGCTCGGTACTTTAATGGTTGTTGACACTGCGAATGCAATGGTCTCTGACATCTGGAATAACATATCATCCAGGGACTTCTCTGCCTGTTTGAAGCGGATTACCGCCTCGAAATTTTCCAACTCCTGTTCCAGAGCCTTCACCTGGTCTTTTGCTGCATGATAATCCGGGTGAAAATGACCGAAACGCTGTGTTTCTTCAAACAATTCCTTCTTGGCATTCAGCTTCCGAATCCCCATCTGAATCTCAGGGGTAGTCTCGACTTGCTGCTTCCAATATAAATAATCCGATACTTCGGCAGATTGGTTAATCATGTCGCCCAGTTCATATGCGCCCGTTAACACTTGGGCCATATCGACCGTGTTCATTTCCGCTACGCTCATGAAATATTCATCCTATCTATATATAAAGTTCTACTTAACGTAGACTACCTCATCATAGCATATCCATGAATAGTTAAGAAGAGTTTTTCCTGCAATTAGAAATAGGGGGAGCTCGAAAATTCGCCTTTCAACCTGATATTTACGTGAAATAGTCAGGTTATGACATCATCTGGCAAGATAAGACGCATTGTATCCCACTCTGACGGGGTGAATGTACGCCATTCCGTCTCTGATGTATGTTCATTTGAATCCAGCATGCACCAACCGCTTAAAGTCCATTGTTCATGACCCTCTACCTGATGTGGAATGAGGTATTGCGTACGATTTTCCTGTTGTATCCCCAGCTTGGTCTGCCACTCAATGGCTTTGGTAGCAATCTGTCGTGCGGTTGAACTATGATATCGACGCCACTCCCTGTACCAGGTCTCCGGTATCTCTTCAAATCCCAACAGAGAGAACTTCTTCTCAATGACAGAATGATCACGCTCCAACCCATGCAGAAATGCAGGGACATCAACCAGACCTTGATTATCCGGTGTGTAGAAAGAAGAATATACATCGCTCAACACATCTTTTTCTAATAACTTCGGATCATCTGCGGAGCCTGTACTTGCCTCCATTACCTTCATACTCCGATTTACAGTCAACAGTGCAGCATCGGTCTCCTTGCCCCAATCTGCTAACGCAATCCATACATTCTCCGGTATACCTGTCAGAGCATATTGATCCAGAAACTCCATCACTTCATGTAATCCATACCCTCTGGCTATGGCCGAAATGAATCGTTCTCTTGTCAAACGGTAGATCGACATTCGATCACGTGTCACCCGTTCTGCGTATTGCTCCAGCATCCAGATCACATCAGGCCCTGCTTCCGGCGGCACCAACATTTCAAAATCAGGCTGCATGTAAAATCCAGACGGCTCCGTCTCACTTACCATCTCTTGTTCCCGATTTAACAGGCTCTGCGGTTCGATCAGCCAGCGAAATGCCAGCTCTCCCGACTGATCTTCTCCTACTTCACCATAACCCCAGCAAGCTAGTGCGCAAAGCCAGCCCCTGACCCGTGGTTTCAATTCCGAATTCTCTATATGGCACCATATGTTTTTTTCTGGAGCAAACAATGCCAATTGATAACGGAAATGCTGCAACGCGGGTTCAGCTTCTCCGTATCTTTCCATACACGCTTGATATATTTCCCGATGCATCTGTCTCCACGAGAGCTTCAACCATTTTTGTAATCGATGATCTACAATCTGAATTCGATCATCTGACTTCTGAACGAGATTCAGACTGAGCAGTAGATCGAGAAGGATAGCTACGTGGGTCGGATACAAATCCGAATGTTCATATTGGATGCCCAAACCATCAAAGTCTGTAGCGGATAGTACTGTTATTCCACTTAATTTTTGAACCGTTCTCTTATGTATCGTACCTTTACCTGTCAAAGGAAGTCCTTCTCTTCCGATCCAAGCGATCAGATGAATCAACTCTGCAGCGAGATCCGGCTTTCCTTCCTGAAGTACATGAGCATGCTGTGCCATCTTTTCAACGGTTATACCCACTCTTTGTGCGTAAGCAATCGTCAACGTCTCTATCAGCGAAGCAGGAATATAGAATAATCGCTCCCCCCAACTCTTATATACAGATTCAATCCATCTTTGCTGCCTAAGGTTGGCGAATGAAGATTTGGCTTCTGCGACACTTAGTCCTTCTATGGCCCACTGTTCTCGCGGCAGGAGGGAGGAAAAAGGCTGACCCGCATGTTTGTGAAAAATTGCACCAAGCACTGTTTGTTCCACCAAAGCAAGCTTTGACCATGAATCAAGGTTCAGTACCACAGGCTCATCTATTGGTTCAAATGAAGACATATCCCAATCCTCCTCTTTTCGCGAGTATAAATGGACTATTCGTTCTCATGAACGATGGCATATTCATATCCCTGCTCCACCAAGAACATCTGACGGTTTAATGCAAACTCCTGTTCCTTACTATCCTCTGATACCAGCGCATAGAAATATGCTTTATTTTCTCCAGCTTTCGGTCTCAGAATTCTCCCCAAACGCTGTGCCTCTTCCTGCCTTGACCCGAAACTCCCGGATATCTCAAGCGCAACAGCAGCATCGGGCAGATCCACAGCAAAATTGGCAACCTTGGATACAACAATCGTTTTAATCTCTCCACGTCGAAAAGCGGCAAACCACTTGATTCGCTCTTGCTGTGACATGGTCCCCGAGATTAGAGGTGCTTCAATTTCCCGGGCAATCAACTTGAGTTGATCCAGATATTGTCCAATCACAAGTGCAGGCAAATCCCGATGACGTTCAAGCAAACGCTTGACTACACTTACTTTCGCCGGATTCTCGGCAGCCAATCGAAATTGGTGCTTAACCTCGGCTTGCAGATAATTCGATCTTAGTTCCGGGGAAAATGGGATACGTATCTCCTGGCATTGTACATCAGCAATCCACCCTTGCTGCTCCAGTTGTTTCCACGGCATATCATAGAGCTTCGGACCAATCAGCGAGAAAACATCCTGTTCACAGCCATCCTCTCGAACCAATGTAGCCGTTAATCCCAGTCTTCGCGTAGCTTGAATATCCGCAGTTGCACGAAACACTGGTGCTGGCAGCAAATGTACTTCATCATATATGATCAGCCCCCATTGCCTCTCACTGAGCAGTTTGATATGAGTAAAATCAGCATCCTTTGATTTCCGGTGTGTCAGAATCTGATATGTAGCTACTGTCACAGGTTTCACCTGTTTTTTCTGACCTGAATACTCACCAATCTGTTCACTGGTAATCGTGGTTTTGTCTTGAATTTCCTGAATCCACTGTCGCACAGACGTTGTATTGGACGTCAAAATAAGGCATTCACATTGGAGCCGCTCCAGCACGGCCATGCCAATGACCGTTTTGCCTGCTCCGCAAGGAAGTACGAGCAAACCGCTTCCTCCCATGCCCTCACTGCCTTCGAATGCATCCACAGCCTCTCTCTGGTAAGAACGCAGCGCAAATCGCTCAGAGTGGTCCCCTGGATCATTAGACCGCCAATCAAATGAAAGTTTGGTTCCCTCCCGATACCCCACGTAATCAAGCACAGGGTAACCCAATCGTGTTAATTCCCTTTTTAATAACCCTCGCTGTTCTCCTGGGAGCAGAAGTTCATGAGCGTCCTTGCGTTCCATCCGAAAGGCAGCTATCGTTTTCAATCCACTTAATTCATCCAGCAACCGCTCATCCTCACTGTAAAGACGCATTCTGGTGTGATCTGCTTCGGAATGCAGCTTTAATTTGCCATACTGATCCATGATTCTCCGAACATCCTGTATCAGTGCAGCAGGCACGTTCCAGCGGGATACCAGCTCCAGACTTGCGATGACTTGATCTGCATTCCATCCCAGCGCAGCCGCATTCCAGAGCGATAACGGAGTGATTCGGTAAGTATGAAACGCTGCTGGTGTCTTAACCAGTTCTGAATACATCCCAAGCTGCTCTCTTGCTCTTTCGAATCCGGGGTGGCCAACTTCCAGCAAAACTGTAAAATCTCGCTGAACGATACAAGCATCTGTCCTTACCATATGTTCTGTTCCTTCCATTTGGAGCCTTCCTCCTATCACAAAAAAGTCCAGTTCCGGCAGCTTCCGAAAATGAACCTGTATAATTGCGAGTTCAAAAAGTCTGGTTTTCAGTACCGAGAAGATGGACTTTTTGAACAACATCTATAAAAATCCACAAAAAAACATCCTGCCCATACCTCGGTATGAACAGGATGCCCAACTAGCTATAAAGTCATTCGGCTGTGTAACCCTTGGCCATGGCGATAAATAATCTCACGGCAGTCTGCATCGCGTCTTCATCAAAATCAAACATCGGATGATGATGCGGATAGATCGCATTTTTATCCGGGTTGCCTGCTCCAACAAACATAAAGCACCCTGGCACCTTCTGCAGATAATACGCAAAATCTTCCGCTGGCATCAGCATGGGGGATGCTTGCACTCGTTCTGCCCCAAATAATTCTGTAGCTTCTCTGAAGAAACGCGCTGTCTCCTGTTCATCGTTCACCACAGGCGGATATCCCATAATATATTTCACTTGCGTCTCTGCCCCATAAGCTGCCCCTGTCTGGGCTACCATGGTAAGCACGCGCTCTTTCATCCCGTTTCGGGTCTCTTCATCAAACGTTCTTACCGTACCGCTCATTTTGCATTGCTCTGCAATTACATTCTGAGCCGAGCCCGCCTGCATTGTACCAATGGTCAGCACTGCCGGTTGCAATGGATCAACCGAACGACTGACAACGGTCTGAAGCTGCATCACAAGCGCAGAACCCGCGATGAGACTATCTATCGTGGATTGTGGCATCCCGCCATGTCCACCTTTGCCTTTGATCTCAATGTAAAAATCGTCCGCCGCAGCCATCATCGGTCCTGCTTTGCTGGCAACAACACCTACAGGCAGCGGGGTCCACAGATGAATGCCATATATGACATCCACGCCTTCAAGCGCACCATCCGCAATGACCTGGACTGCACCGCCCGGAAGCAGCTCTTCTGCTGGCTGGAACAAAAAGCGAATCTCGCCTTGGATCTCCTGCTTGTGACGGCTGAAATACAATGCCGTACCGAGCAAGATTGAGATATGACCATCGTGGCCACATGCATGCATCGCTCCTGCTTGTTGTGATGCATACTCGATATTCTTCTCATCCTGAATTGGAAGTGCGTCCATATCAGCTCGCAGCATGACGACAGGACCCGGCTTGTCCCCACGAAGGGTACCGATGACCCCGTGACCACCAACATGACGCCTCACTTCCACGCCAAAACTCTCCAACATATCCGCTACAAAAGAGGATGTCTTCTCCTCATGAAAGGAAACCTCTGGATTGCGATGAAGGTGACGCCGCCATTCCACCATGTGGATCTGCAGATCTTCCCACCATATATTATTAGTCATTTCTCTCCACCCTTTCAATCTTGAACGGGACTTATATCAAGCCCGAACCTTCCTCTTCAAACCTATTGCTGTATATTGTAGCAGAATTGGAAGAAAACCGATACGAAACGCCTTCGGAAAGCTTGCACGGGAAGGGGAAACATACTATCATGAACTAGAGAAATACTCGAGAAATTATACTCGGAAGCTTATGAGGAGGATCAAACGCTTATGATTTTTGAGAATACAGGCTTGGATGGCTTGAAGAGCGACTTGGCATACCTGGATGAGAGCGCCGAGAAAGTCGGATTTGTCCGGTGGCAATGGGAATATTACCGTGCTACATATGACTACAAAATTGAAGATGAACAAACCAACTCAGAATACTTTGTACGCATTAATACCCGCGCTGTGGAAGGCAAATTGGAAAAACCGGATACCGTTCTTGCTGTGGAAGCAGTATACCTCGGCAAAGCCACTTTCCCTCACGGCCTGGATTATGACTCTTCCGTTCCGCAACCAGTCGTGAAGCTGGCAGCCCAAAAATTACAGCAGCTCAAAGAACTGCTGGAAGCATAGGCTGGGCCAAACGATGAAACAACAAACGGCCCAAACGAAAACGAAGAGAGGCACGCCGGATTTTCAACTGCTAATCCTCACTTTATTGTTGGTGGGCTTTGGACTGGTGATGGTATTCAGCTCCAGTTCCAGCATTGCAATCGCAAGCGATAAATTTAACAATGATGCCCTTTACTTCACGAAAAAACAACTTATGTGGGCGATTATCGGTCTATTTGGCATGTTTTTTGCCATGAATATCCGCTTCAACAAGTACAAAAAGCTCTATGCACCCTTTTTCCTGCTCACTACGGTCATGCTGGTGATTGTTTTGATCTCAGGTGCAGTATTGAACGGTGCACGAAGCTGGATTCACATTTTCGGTTTTAGTCTTCAGCCTGCAGAGTTCGCGAAAATTGCTATCATTCTCTATCTCTCTGCTCTTATTACCAAAAAAGGTGAGAAATTCAGGGTTTTCAAGACAGGGTATTTTCCCGTCTTGTTCATCGTTGGATTCATCGCAGGACTGATTATGCTGCAACCAGACTTCGGTACCACCTTTATCCTGGTGTCCACCTGTGGTCTCTTGATCTATGCCGGTGGAGCCAGTATGAAACATATCCTGGGTTCCATTCTCCTGGTTGTACTCGGTGGGGCACTGGCGTTCGGAGCGAATTCTCTGTTTTCTTCCATGTCTCCTTCCGACACAACAACTGCTACAACAGCAGTCACTGCGGAGCAGAACTACAAGATCGGACGTATTCAAGCTTTCCTGGATCCATTATCCGATATTAATGGCGGAAGTCTTAACCTCTACCGTTCCCTTGTTGCCATTGGTGATGGCGGTATGACAGGTTCCGGGATTGGACAAGGTACGATGAAGCTGCACTATTTGCCAAATGCTTATAATGACTTTATTTTCTCCGTAATTGGGGAAGAACTTGGATTCATCGGAAGTGCATTATTCCTGCTTGTTTACCTGTACTTCATCTGGCGCGGAATTATTGTCTCTCTCCGCTGTCCCGATCCATTCGGAACATTGGTCGGCATAGGTATCATGGGACTGATTGCGATTCAGGCATTTATCAACATCGGTGGTGTAACTCAGACCATTCCGGTGACGGGGGTCACGCTTCCGTTTATCAGTTATGGGGGTACCTCACTCTTTGTGATGATGGTTGCCATGGGCATTCTGCTCAGTATCTCACGCACCAACAATCTGGACGTGATCAAGGAAGAGAAAACGAAGTCCGTAACTGTACAGACACAGACTCGCACCTCTCCTGCTCTTCGTTCACGGGAGTCCATCCGTCGGATTCGATAAAGAACAACACAAAAAAGGCTGTGCACCTAATGGATGCGCAGCCTTTTTCTGTGTACTCGGTACTATTCTGTCTATCAAGATGAAGAACAGGTCAATATGACTCTGTCCTCCATTACGGATTGCGATTTCTACAGATCGTCGCCTTTGAAAGATACGCCTTCTACCTTTACATTGACTTCAACCACGCGTAATCCGGTCATGGTCTCTACCGCTTCTCTTACATTCTGCTGAAGCATACGGGAAACTTCATGAATCGGGGTTTCGTACAGGACGATGATGCGCAGGTCAATGGCTGCTTCCAGCTGGCCGACCTCAACGCTCACGCCTTTCTGTACGTTTTTACCGCTGAGTCGCTTCGCCCAGCCCTCTGACAAACCTCCAGACATTGCGGCAATTCCGGGTGTTTCCATTGCAGCCATTCCGGCAATTTTTGCAACCACGTCATCGGCAATCCGGATGTTTCCGCTCTCCAGTTGAAGTTGTTCTGCCATGCCACATCCTCCTTCACTTCGTTACTCGTATTTTAAATCCTTTCCACCCCAAAAAGCAAATTAAACTCAAAAAGATGCGTTTACAACCTACCACCATTTGGTTATATTGAAATATGAAAATAATCTCATAAGCGATTTACAGTGTAATTTAAAACAAAATAATTTATAACCGAGGTGTTTGTTGTGAGAAACCGGATTTCATCCATTTTGCTGATTGCTTTCTTTGCACTCAGTGCCATCGCCCACTACTTGAAATGGGATTCGATTCTACAGTTCGTGATATCAGCCATTTCGGTTATTTTTGTGGCCGGTTTTTTAGGCAAAGCCACCGAAAATGTGGCCCACTACGCCGGACAGCGGCTGGGTGGATTCTTGAATGCAACCTTCGGCAATGCAGCCGAATTGATCATCGCCATTTTCCTCGTGAAAGAGGGACTGTTCGACATGGTCAAAGCAAGTCTGACAGGTTCCATTATCGGAAATCTGCTGTTAGTGCTTGGGTTAAGTATTTTTGCCGGAGGACTCAAGTTCAAAATTCAGAATTATAATGTTTCACTTGCAGGTCTGAATGGTTCCCTGATGATTGTTGCCATCATTGCCCTGTTTATTCCGGCAGTCTTTCTCAACACACATTCCATTACACAGAAAGACACGAATACACTTAGTCTCATCGTAGCCGGATTGCTCATTCTCGCGTATATTGCCTGGTTATTATTCTCCATGGTGACACATAAGAAATACCTTGCAGACGTTACTGAGGATCGCGATGAAGAGCTACCTCATGAGCATGCTCCGGCGTGGTCCAAGAAAAAATCTATTCTCTACCTGGTGCTCGCAACAGTCATGGTTGCCTTTGTCAGTGAATGGCTGGTGGGCACGCTCGAAGTCTTCACTTCGGAATTTGGACTTAGCGAACTGTTTGTCGGTGCATTCCTTGTGGCCATCATCGGTAATGCGGCCGAACACAGTGCAGCCATCATGCTTGCCATGAAAAATAAAATCGGAGCAGCCGTCGAGATTGCGGTTGGCAGCAGCTTGCAGATCGCGCTCTTCGTCGCTCCTGTTCTGATTTTTGTCAGCTACTTCACAGGCAGAACCATGGATATCGTATTTACAACGATTGAACTGGTCGCCATCGGCGTATCCGTATTTATTGCAAAGTCCATTACCCAAGATGGTTCAACGAATTGGTACGAAGGTTTACTCCTGCTCGTGGTATATATCATACTCGGTGTATCCTTCTTCTTGGTGTAACCAGGCCCTCACGTAGCCATCGTTAAAAATAAACAAGCCACAGAGGCAGCCCGAATTTATCTTCGGTGCTGTCTCTTTGCTTGTATACGCCTTCCGGCTGGCTTGCATCCCCATCCCGTTCAGACGCACAAAAAAAGCATGCATAAACGCCTGCATGCCTTCTATTCTGACCCGCGCATCTGCAGGCTATTGCTCATTCTTCTTGTTCAAGGCTTCATATAGAATTGCCAAATTCCGCTCAAGCGCGCTAACCAGCTGCTTACCTGCACCTTCTGGAAGGAGCCCTGCACGAACAGCAAAATCAACTTCCTTGGAGAACCCATACATCTGTGTATCCAATACTTCCTCATAGAGAGGGCAGTAGCGGGTAGCCAGATTCTCCATCTGTACTTCAATAAGCTTCTGTATTTTATCTGCATCTTCTTGAAGAAGACTGATCGCTTTCAAATTCAGCTGGTCCTGCAGATCAGATGAAGTCATGCATTTTTCCCCCCTATGTCCCAAAAATCGCGTAAAGACGTTCTACCTCTAATATTAGACGAAATGAAGAGCTAATACAAGAACCTGACCAAAATAAGCCCGCAAAGTTAAGCCTTCTGTTGAAGCATAATCCACCTGTTCCAGTCACGTTCAGACGAGTATTCAGATCATTCCATGCCAAAAAACACCCCTGCCTAAAAAGGCAAAGGTGCTTCTTGAGAGCTATTACTCAGATGCGATGCTTACATTCAGTCCATGCTTGGCAAATACTTCTGACATGGCTGCTTTCGCTTCAACTGCATCTGGACCATGAACATGCAGTTCATAGCTGTGCGTGCTGATCAGCGTTGTAAACAATCCGAGAATACTTTTCACATCGATATACTTGTTCTCCGAATGAAGCACGATTGAAGAAGTAAACTTGCCTGCTGTTTGAGCAATTTCCACTACAGCCGCGTTATTACTCGACATAGGAATCCCTCCGTCTTTTTACTATTGGTATCATCTATTAATTACCACTACATGATACCTTGAATCCGCTTTCCTAGCAACAGCAAAATCCTGCTCCTATTTCAAACGGTCCGGGTTCAGGCATTCCAGCTCAGGAATAACAAAGATACCGTCTTTACGAATCAGCACGTCGTCAAAATAAATCTCCCCGCCGCCATAATCCGGACGCTGGATCAACACCAGATCCCAGTGGATGGACGAGCGGTTGCCATTGTCCGTTTCTTCGTATGCCTGACCCGGTGTAAAGTGCAAGCTACCTGCGATTTTTTCGTCGAACAGGATATCTTTCATCGGATGAAGAATATGCGGGTTAAATCCAATCGCAAACTCACCGATATGACGAGCACCCTCATCCGAATTCAGGATTTCATTCAAACGATCTGTATCGTTGCTTGTCGCTTCAATGATTTTTCCATTCTCGAACGTGAATTTGATATTTTCAAATGTCACTCCGTTATACAGCGTTGGCGTGTTATAACTAATCGTTCCGTTCACGGAATTACGCACAGGGGCGCTGTACACTTCGCCATCCGGGATATTTTTTTGGCCAGAACATTTCTCTGCACCGATATCTTTAATGGAGAAGCTCAGCTCTGTTCCTGGTCCGGTGATACGAACTTTGTCCGTCCGCTTCATCAGGTTAGCGAGTGAGTCTTGAGCTTTGTCCATTTTGGCGTAATCCAGGTTACATACGTCGAAGTAGAAATCTTCGAACGCTTCCGTACTCGTATTGGCGAGTTGCGCCATACTTGCGTTAGGGTAACGAAGTACAACCCATTTCGTATGTTTGACACGTTGTTCACTATGTACCGGGTGGGAGTACAATGAATTGTACATTTTCATTTTTTCTTCCGGCACATCGGACAGATCATTCACATTTTCTCCCGCACGAATACCGATATAACAATCCATCTGTTTCATACGGTTCAGATCAATCTCTGCCCACGTTTTCATCATTTCTTCTGTCGCATTTTTCAGCATCGCACGCTGTACGGTTTTATCGGTCAACTGTACAAAGACGTTACCACCTTTTTTGCCTATCTCTTCAATGATGGCGTTAATCAGATCGCGTTCCGATCCAATCATCTCAACCAATACATTTTCACCAGGCTGTACATCTACAGAATAGCCCACCAGGCTTGCTGCAAGCTTTTGAATTCTTGGGTCCTTCATCTTGGTAAAATCCTCCTGTCATCTGCCATGCTTGAATTGAACAACGGTAAATTACGATACTATTGTAGCACGCGAACAGTCATTCCGTCAGCAGGCAGTCCCTCACTTCGTTTATTGATATGACTTGAAGTTTACATCGGTGACAAGGGCCTCTTTGTTACTTTTACGGTTGTTGTCCGTATAACTCACCTGACTTTCAGAAGATAGACGAAGGGGCAGACTGCTCTTCCGATCTACGGTGAGATGATATACCGTCTGCACGCTAGCTTGTTTCATCATCTGTTGCATCGTTGTTTCACCCTGCTTCCAAACGTTGTCCAGTTCCTTCTCCAGCTTCTCCTTACGCGTCCCTTTCACGCTAGCTGCCTTATGCATATATTCTGCGCGAATAGCGTTCATCTCATCGTTTAGCTGGGCTACAGCCCATGTTTTGGCGTCTTCCGGTGCAAGTTCAATCCGTAATATTCTGGTTCGACGACCCGCCCCATACTCGGATTGAATGGTTTTGTTCATCTTATCGATCTTCTCCATTTGGGCAATTGGATTAAAGCGGGAAAGAGAACCACGCAGCGGCTCATGTTGCGCTGACAATGCCATCCATTGCCCTTGTTTCCGCTCGAAAGAGGCGCTAAACCCACTGGGCTGTCCGTTATTTTTTACGGCGGTCGTATGAATGCCTGTGCCCACAGCTGTTACTTCTCCAGGTAATCGGGTCTGAAGGGTCAGACGATCATGATTCTCCAGCTTGCCTTCAAATTTGAACTGATTCTCGAACAGCCCGCTGTTCTCCCGTCGAAGCCCTGCCTCTCCTTCAAAACTCAATTTTTCTTTTCCAGCTATCCCCGATAAAGCCAGGGAAAAAACCTCTTCGGGCGTTCGATCTCGCTGGATGAATCCACAACCCGGAACACCAATAATCACGATGCTCACAAATAACCACAATGTACGTACCGAATGGCGGTTAAGCATATCTATCTTCACCCTTCCATGAACTTTCTCCATAGATTGCCCCGCCCGTATACGCTTATACTTCCTTCTATACACAACTTGATCTCCGAC
This sequence comes from Paenibacillus sp. FSL k6-2145, assembly GCF_037976585.1. Classification (NCBI taxonomy): domain Bacteria; kingdom Bacillati; phylum Bacillota; class Bacilli; order Caryophanales; family Paenibacillaceae; genus Paenibacillus; species Paenibacillus sp. FSL k6-2145. The sequence continues at coordinate 6,922,058 of NZ_CP150267.1, forward strand.
GAAAAAAAGAGAACGACTCCGCAATTGGAATTGTTCTCTCTTAACGCGTTACATCCTGTTCCTCTACAACGATTCTGTTCCGACCACCATTCTTCGCGCTGTACAAAGCCATATCAGCCCGATAAAACAAGGACTCTACACTGACCTTTTCATCCATCCAATTCCACTCTGCGATGCCACTGGATACTGTGACGAGCGGTCTGGTCTCTTCTGCAACTCTCTTTCGAATCACTTCCGCATAGTCCAGCGCCTGCCTTACACTCACCTGTGGCATGTAGATCGCCAGTTCTTCTCCACCCCATCTGGCGCAGACATCTTCCGGGCGAACAGAGCTGGTGACGATCTCACTCACTTGTTTCAATACTTGATCCCCCGTCTGGTGTCCGAATGTATCATTCACCTGTTTGAACTGATCAATATCCACCACAATGAGGGAGCCACAGAATTCATGAGCCTGTCGCTCGTGGATAACACTATCCAGATAATGCCTTACGTACAGACCTGTCAACATATCCAGATTAGCCAAGCGCCGAACCTCGGCATGCAGTGTGGCATTCGACAGGGCAAGCCCGATATGAATGGATAACATCTGCAAGAGCCGATAGTTATCATATGAAAAGTAGTGCTCTCTACTGTGTCCAAGCAAAATAGCACCCTTCACTTCACCATTAACTCTGATCGGTGATGCAATCAGTGACATGGATCCCGTATCTTCCATGAAAAAGGAGGACACTTTATCATATTGCGCATAATTGACTATAATAAGCGGTTCCTCTGTTCGGTACACCAAGCCTGCGATACCGTAGTCTACAGAAAAGGATTGGTGAAAAACATCTTTCACGTTAGAAGACATGACTTCGAAGTCATTGGTACTGTCATTGAGTTGAAGAATGCAACACGTTTCGGCCTGGAATATTTCCTTTAACTCTTGCTCGGATAGTTGATAAATCTCCGAAAGATGCAGGCTTTTGTTCAACCGCTGTGTAAGATCATTAATTAAACGAAGTTCCTGAATTAACATATTGGATTGTTCATGCAACTTGGCGTTCTCAAAGGCCGTTCCTGCAGTGTCTACCATCATCGTAATCAATTGCAAGTCCGATTCTTCCATAATCTCTTCATTCATTTCGATATGGAACACACCGTATATGCCTTGTTTGCCTTTCAGCGGAATCCCTACATCTACAATGCGGTTCTCTGCATCATGTGAGCGAGCAACGATCAGCTTACCTTCCATAAATGAACGCACACAAATATCTTCTCCTCGCTCGTGGACAAGCAACGGTTTAATCCGTGGATCAGAATTGCTCTGATCCTGAGACATATACAATTTGATATAAGTGGCCGGGTACAAGTAGTCCATACTGTCAAATACCTCATCCAATATAGCCTCGACATCCATTTTGTCATGCATTCGCTGAACAATCTGAAAGAGGATGGACCTCCGGTGTTCCTCACGGGCTGTTTGTTCATGAGCATGTAACAGGTCCGTCATAAATATGTATTCAAATCTTCGGTAAAAGCAGGTGCGATAATGCAATGCCTCAGATTGAACCACAGCTTCAGACGTTTCATATCCATTGGATTCATAGATCACAGCAGTGAATACGGCAAACATATCCTTGTTTGTTCTGGAGAATAAGGGATGTGTTATTATAAGATATTCTCCGTGTTCGCTTGTCCCTTTAAGGGACAGGACCTGTCTCTTATCCAAACATTCCAATACCAGCCTGCGTGCATTTACACCCGGATCAGCTTCATGATCGCTATCGTATCCTATGCAATCACCTTCCGTGTTCCACACACTGTAAAAGGTTGATGTTCTGGCCAGCCTTGAACCCACTCTGGAGTTCCAGTCACTGTATGCCTGCTCTAGCAAGCTGCCCAAATATGAAAAATCAAAAGGTGTGATATCCATTTTTTGCATCCACAACACATGCTCTTCATGAGAACGAGGAGCGGCAAAAGATGCGGAATCGCCCGAACTTCGTGAATTCAAGCTGGCAGGTAAACTTCTTAGATGTTCTAACATGTCAGGCGCTCCTTTGCACCGTTTTTGCATCCACAAGGATGCATTAATCTGCAGACGTTATCGCAAACCTGCAAATTTGTTGCGATAACCTTGTTACATAAAGATGATTTAAAGTTAAGATACAATCTATTTTACTCTGTTTAAAGCTTTTTTGCATCCATATTTCAGAAAATTGTCCCATTATTTTAGGCCCAATGACCTATCGACAAATTTAGACGTTTTTTTGCTTTTATTCTACGCTTGACTTTGTTTCTCTTAAACTGTAATATAAATTGTTGATGAAGACTACTAATGGGTCTTTAAATTTGGGCATTACCGGTTGTGTCACCCTCATTCTTTTTGTTGCTTTCAGGACAGCGGCTGAACTTTCCTGATTGTTCTATGCGAGGCCAAGCCCGCATCAACAAATTGGAGCGCAAACAGAGCCCTAATATGAACTTTAACTAAAAAGGAGCTACTTTAAACATGGCACGTTACACTGGTCCTAAATTTAAATTGAGCCGTCGCCTCGGCATTTCCCTTAGCGGAACAGGCAAAGAATTGAAACGCCCTTTCCCTCCAGGTCAGCACGGAGCTAACCAACGCAGAAAAATGAGCAACTACGGTATGCAATTGCAAGAAAAACAAAAATTGCGCCACATGTACGGTTTGGGCGAGAAACAATTCCGCACACTGTTCTCTAAAGCTCAAAAAATGCAAGGTATTGCCGGTGAGAACTTCATGTTCTTGCTTGAGTGCCGCCTTGACAACCTCGTTTACCGCCTTGGGTTTGCTAACTCCCGCGCTGGAGCGCGTCAGTTGGTAGCACACGGTCACGTAACTGTAAACGGCAAAAAAGTCGATATCGCTTCTTACCAAGTAAGTACTGGCGATGTAATCGGCTTGCGTGAGAAGAGCCGCGCTCTTTCTTCCGTTAAAGAAGCTTTGGAAGGTCGTTCGCATCTTCCAGCATACGTTGAATACAACGAAGCAGCTGTAGAAGGTAAATTCATCCGCTTGCCTGAGCGTGCTGAATTGTCCCAAGACATCGATGAAAAACAAATCGTCGAGTTCTACAACCGTTAATCGTTGCAATCACATTAAAGTTTCAATCCAAACAGCTGTCGAGATTTTCTCGGCAGCTGTTTTTCTATGCTTTTTTTTAATTATCTTCATTATAGGAACGTAAATAACGATATAAAATATAGACTCCCTTCAGGAGAAGCACACATCCATATATACATCACAAGAATGACATCGAGGGGGATTAAAACATGCATTTTTTTCGCAACCGCAAGCTCGCTGTTAAGCTTGGACTTTTACTCGGGATCGTATTAATCTGTTGTATTGGAGCCCTGATTGCATTTAATACCAAATCCATTTACGACAAAAGCCTCCAGTACGGCGAAACCGTTGCTGGACAGGCAGCAAACCGGGCTACGAATGAGTTTATGACTGACATTAATCAGGTCAAAAACACGTTGGACACCATGAGTACTACGTTATTGGATGCTGCTCAGAACGGATCACTCAACCGTGAAGAAATCGTCAGACTTCTTGAACAATATCTGAAAAAGGACGAGAAAGTTTTTGGCTTTTATACGGGTTGGGAACCTGACGCCTTTGATGGAAACGATGCGGATCACGTCAACAAAAATGAATATGATGATGCTACGGGTCGATTCGTTCCATACGTTACACGTGATGGCAACTCCCTGCATTTTGAGCCAATGCCTACTTATGAGGGAAGCGGTGAAACTAGTACTTACTATCAGCAACCAAAGAAAACCAAATCCATCTATTGGTCCGAGCCTGTTACCTATACGGTTGGTGGTAAAGAAACACTGCTCGTTTCGATTGTCCTCCCTCTATTAGATGAAAACAAAACTTTTCTGGGCATTGTTGGGGCCGACTTTACCATTGATCGTTTTCAGCAAAATATAGCATCACTTAATCCGGATCAGGGTTATGCCATGCTTATTACTAGTGAAGGACAGATTGCTGCACACGGCTCCAAACCGGAACTGGCTAATGAAGGAGCCGTAATTCCATCTGAAATGAAGACAGTCATTCAGCGTATACAGTCTGGCGAGTCCCAGTTTTACGCTACAGACCCTGAAGTAGGGGAAGAACTATTTATTGCCGAGCCCGCCAGGTTACAAGGAACGGATTCAAACTGGTACCTTGTATCGGCGCTGCCAAAGAGCCACATCCTTCAACCTTTCTATGACAGCTTGAACTGGTCCATACTGATTGCCGCACTGGCAGTACTTCTGCTTGCAGGTGTGGTTACCTACACTATCGTCTCCATTGTAAGGCAGTTGAATCAAGTCAATATTGTCGCTGGACAGCTCGCTGGCGGGGATTTGACACAAAAGTTACCTGTACGATCCAAAGATGAATTTGGCGTCATGGCGGGTCATATGAATCAGATGATGGATACACTGCGACATACCATCTCGGTTATATCCGAACATGCTTTATCTGTCGGCTCCACTTCTCAACAATTGACCGCAGGTGCCGAAGAAACAGGTAAAGCAGCCGAACTGATTGCATTAACAGGAGTCGAAGTTGCAGATAAAGCAGGTAAACAGGTGCAGGAGCTGCAAGAGTCCTCCCGTTCCATGAATGAAATATCTGCAGGGATCGGAAGAATTGCAAAGGCTGCCTCCGATGTATCGGATTCATCGCGAGCTGTGGCTGAGCGAACAACTGTCGGAACCGATAAGATTCAGTCCGCCATGCGTATGGTCGATAGTGCCACCTCTTCTGTGCAGACGTCCATGACCGCACTGGAGAATTTCCGTCAACGTTCTGAAGAGATTGGCCATATTACAGGCATGATCACGGAAGTTAGCCGTCAAACTAATCTTCTTGCCCTTAATGCTTCCATTGAAGCATCACGAGCAGGTGAACACGGGCGTGGCTTTGGTGTTGTTGCTTCCGAGATCCGTAATCTGGCTGAACAATCCAGAACATCAGCAGCGCAGATTGCAGCGTTGATTCATAGCGTTCAGCAAGAGGTCCTTTCTCTCGTTGAAAATATGGAACAGGGGAACGCCGAGGTAAGCCATATAGCGGAAGTGATTAATGAGAGTGGTGAACTATTCCTCTCCATTTCATCACAGATTACAGATGTTAATGAGCAGATTGAGCATGTCTCAGCCATTGCGCAGCAGATGTCAGCTGGATCACAGCAGGTTGATGCCACGTTAGCGCAACTCAAAACCATTGGTCATGAGACAGCAGATCATGCAACTCGTGTTGCCTCTGCCTCTGAAGAACAACTCGCATCCATGGAAGAGATTACGGCGGCATCTGCCTCACTGGCTAATCTTACCCAGGAACTATTAGAACTGATTCAACGCTTCAAAACCTAATGTAGGAGACCTCCAAAACGACAAATCATTCAGGCCACCCTATGCACCTCAGCATGGAGGTGGCCTGCTTATTTTGGCTTACAACTCATGAAATGTGCTTCAATATCGCATCATATATAGCATAATGCATGGCAGAATGGCAAATTTCGACCATTACTTGTATTTCTCAGGCATGCAAACCCGCCTTTTTATGCTATAATAAGTGCTGTTAAAAGGAGGAAGACACTGAATGGTTGATGTTAATAAGAAAAAGCCCGATGAACAGCCTGTACGCAAACGCAGCTTTGCCCGCAGACTGGGAAGTTTCGTCAAATGGATGGTTGTCCTTGGATTTATGGGGGCACTATTTGTAGGCGGTGCTTTGATGGGATACGTCAGTTCCATTGTGAAAGACGAGCCTGTCCGTTCAAGGGCCCTGATTGAACAAAAAGTCAGCGAAAACTCCATCACAGGCTTTGCTTACTTTGCCGACGGCAGTCCGATCGGTCAATTACGTACGGAAGAAGACAGGCGTCCGGTCACTACGGACCAGATCCCACAGAAGGTTATTGATGCTGTTATTTCGATTGAAGACAATCATTTTTACGAACATAAAGGTGTAGACATGAGCGGAACACTACGTGCCGTGAAACAGAAAGTGCTGAAAGAATCAGTACAAACCGGCGGTAGCACACTGACTCAGCAATTGGCGCGTCGTGTGTTTTTGAATCTGGATCGCACGGAAGATCGGAAAGTGAAAGAAATTTTGCTCTCACTCCGACTCGAACGTTTCCTGACCAAAGACGAGATCATGACAGCCTATCTGAACAAAGTTCCTTTTGGTAATGGTTCCAGTGGATACAACGTTTACGGAATCAAAGCGGCCGCCAAAGGATTGTTCAATATTAACGATCTGGATAAAATCAACATCGCTCAAGCTGCTTATCTTGCTGGATTGCCACAACTCCCCTCCTCTTACTCCGCTTTTAACGGTAAAGGTGATTTTGTAGAGGAGAATTTTGACCGCGCAATCAACCGTCAGCATCTGGTACTGCGTCGTATGCTTGAACTGGGCAAAATCAATCAGTCCGAGTATGACAAAGCTCTTGCTTTTGATATCAAAAGCTCTCTCGCTCCGAAGACCATCAAGGCTTACAACACTTATCCATATCTTATGATGGAAACGGAACGACAAGCTGCACAGATTTTGATGAAACAGTTGAATTCCGACACAGATGAATCTACAGACACAGACAAAGCTACGGATGCAGACACACCTCAAAAGGAAAGCAGTGCATTATTAGAGGAAGCTCAGACGCAACTGCGGACAGGTGGATATCGTATCTACACGACCATCAACAAAAGTATCTACAAAACGATGCGTACCATTGCGGAAGATGACAGCAATTTCTCAGCAGATGATCCTGTCAAAGGAAAAGAACAAACTGCTGCCATGCTGATTAATCACAAAACGGGTGCTATTCTGGGTATGATTGAGGGCCGGAATTTCCAGGATGAACAGATGAACTACGCAACGCAGATGATACGTCAGCCAGGTTCAACGATGAAACCTATAGCCGCTTATCTTCCTGCGCTAGATGAAGGTCTTGTCCAACCTGCTTCTATTATTGATGACTCACCGATCATTCTCAAAAATGGTCCGAGCGGTTACCACATTGCCAAGAATGCCAATAACCGGTATCAGGGACTGGTCACTGCCCGCAGAGCACTGAATTATTCTCTTAATATACCGGCTCTGAAGTTGTTTAATGAAGAAGTAGGAATCGAGAAGGCTTGGACCTTCGCCAAGAAACTGGGTATTACCACCATTCAGAAGGAAGACTATCAGGCTCAGACCGGTGTTCTCGGAGGTCTCCAATACGGTGTAACCGTTGAAGAATTAACCAGTGCCTATGGTGCGATCGCCAATAATGGTGTATATAACGATTCTTACATGATTAGCAAAATCGTAGATTCCAAAGGCAACATTGTTTATAAACACGATACTGAACCTGTCCAAGCCTTCTCGGAGCAGACAGCATACCTGATGACCGATATGCTGCGGACCGTTATTACAGAAGGAACGGCAGATAAAGTACGTGAAAATTACAAATATTCCAAGAGTGTACCAATCGTAGGTAAAACGGGTTCCACTCAAAACTACGCAGATGTCTGGTTTGAAGGTTATACACCAGATGTCACACTTGGCGTGTGGGTTGGATACAAACAGCCGGTGAATACGCTGGAAAGTAAATCACAGAGAAAACGTGCGCAGCAACTGTGGTCGAAAATCCTGAACGAAGTGATCGATACGCAAAAAGATCTGTTCGTCACGGATTCGTTCAAAAAACCATCTGGCATCGAAACACGCACGGTGTCGGCATACAGCGGCAAGTTGCCAACATCCATGACTGACAAATTTGTTACGGATATTTTCAACAGCAAGTTTGTTCCGAAGGATAGCGATGACGGTGTAGCCAAAGCCAGGTACATTACTTACAATGGTGTAAACTATATTCCGCGTGACGGAACACCTTCGGACATGTTGAAGGAAAAAACAGTAATCAAGCGTAAAAAACCAATCTCGGATCTCATCAAAGAATTGCAAAATGCATTCTCACGTATGAGTCGACATGAGTCACTTGCTTATTACCTTCCTGAAGATGCTGATGCAGACATGCCAACACAGATTGATCCAAGGACAGATAACGGCAAAGCTCCTGATGCACCAGGCAACGTACGCATCTCAACCTCAGGTGACAGAGCAGTCATTACATTTAATGCCACACCTGAAAATGATGTCGTCGGTTATCGTCTGTACCGTTCTGTAAACGGTGGAGGATTCCAGAACCAGGGTCAAGTTGTCCTGACTGGTGAATCCAGATCATTCTCTGCATATGCAGCGCAAGGCGGTAACTTCGCCTTCTATGTAACGGCAGTGGATGTTGCAGGCAGAGAGTCTGCTCCTAGCGCTACAGTAAATAGTGCTGGTGTAGCTCCTCCTGTGGAAGAAGAGATTAATGAGCCGATTGAAGTTCCAGGTACAGTCATTACGCCAGGAGAAACGCAGACCGACAATACAACAACGACAGCCCCAGGCACACCTGGTCAAGTCAGCGTATCTGCCCTCTCTCAAGGACTGCGTATTCAATGGGCGTCCAGTCCAAACGCAGATAGTTATGCTGTATATTACAGTGAAACAGGCTCAGCTCCTTACACCAAAATTGGAACAACGTCGGGAACTACCATGGATTATGGAGTGCCTTCGTCTACCAGTGGATGGTTTAAGGTATCTGCCAGTAACAGTGCGGGTGAGTCCGAACCTTCTGCGGCCGTACATTTTCAACCCTGATTCAGGCATAGCGATCCAAAACAAACCGCACCCTCAGACCGTATCTGAGGGTGCGGTTTTTTATTTGCATATGCAACAGCTAAAAAAGCCTGCTTTCATGCCATTGGCATAAAGCAGGCTTTTACAACCGATTTAATGGGTAGAGTCAACGTATATGGATTCGTAGAGTATTAACTTCTTTCCCACACTCATTGGTATCGGCATCGATACAGACACATTGATGATCCTAGCACTGTCACGTTAGTCTTCAATAGTGGATAGATCTCCTGTTGGCAGATCAAGCTCCCAGGCTTTCAATACACGCCGCATGATCTTGCCGGAACGTGTCTTGGGCAGTTTATCCTTAAACTCAATCTCACGCGGAGCAGCATGGGCAGACAAGCCCTCTTTGACAAAACGATAGATCTCTTCTTTCAGCTCCGGTGTCGCCTCATATCCTTCACGAAGCGCTACAAAGGCCTTGATAATCTCCCCACGTGTCACATCCGGCTTACCGATTACACCCGCCTCTGCTACCGCAGGATGCTCTACAAGCTTGCTCTCCACCTCAAAGGGTCCGATACGCTCACCTGACGAATTAATCACATCATCAATCCGTCCCTGGAACCAGAAATATCCTTCTTCATCCATATAAGCGGAGTCACCGGATACATACCAGCCCGTAAGCCTGAAGTACTCCTCGTATTTCACAGGGTTATTCCAGATCTTCGCCATCATGGATGGCCAAGGTGCCCGTATGGCCAGATTACCCATGCTGTACGGCGGCAATTCCTGCCCGCGATCATCAATAATGGCTGCTTCGATGCCAGGCAACGGACGTCCCATGGAGCCAGGCTTGATCGGCATTCCGGGATAGTTACAGATCAACTGTGCCCCTGTTTCCGTCATCCACCATGTATCATGAATTCGCTGACCATAGGCTTTCCATCCCCAACGAACAACCTCCGGATTGAGCGGTTCACCGACAGACATGACATGACGCAGACTGCTCAGATCAAACTGGGCGATGGTCTCTTCTCCCGCTCCCATCAGCATACGGAAGGCCGTTGGTGCACTGTACCAGATCGTGACTTTGTTCTTCTGGATGGTGCTGTACCAATCTTGAGGGCTGAAACGACCGCCCCGTATCACATTGGTCACTCCGTTGAGCCATGGAGCAAAGATACCGTAAGAAGTCCCTGTCACCCAACCAGGGTCAGCAGTGCACCAGTACACATCATCCTCACGTAAATCCAGAACAACCTTACCTGTATAATAGTGCTGAATCATGGCATTTTGAACATGGTACACCCCTTTGGGTTTACCCGTAGAGCCTGAGGTATAATGAATAAGCAAACCATCCTCACGATTCAGCCACTCTACTTCCATCTCATCCGAAGCGGCAGACATCTCTGCATCAAAATCGATGAGTCCTTCTTCAGTCTGTACGCCCCCACCCACGATAAATATATGTTTGAGTTCGGGCAACTCGGAACGTTTGATGCGTTTCAGTAATTCTGGAGTTGTGACGAGTGCTACTGCTCCGCTATCTTCCAGCCGATCCTTCACAGCCGTTTCCATAAAAGCTTCGAACAAAGGGCCCGCGATGGCTCCAGCTTTCAATATGCCCAGAAGACTAAAATACAGCTCAGGACTTCGAGGCATAAAAATAAACACTCGCTCCCCTTTGGCTATGCCATATTTGCGGAGAACATTCCCGAACCGACTCGACTGTTCACTCAGATCAGCGAAAGTATAGGACTCTTCACGTGAAGCATCGCTATACAATAAAGCGGTTTTCCCGCCCCTTCCTTCCAGTACATGACGATCAATCGCTTCATGCGCCATGTTTACTTTTCCGCTGGCGTGCCACGTAAAGTGCCTTTCCACCGATTCCCAATCGAACCGGCTTCTCGCCTCCGTGTAATCGCCCAGATTAGATTCAGACACAACCGTCTGCAGCATCTCACCATGTGCTTGACTCATGCTTGCCAGCCTCCTTCAACTCGACATTTCGATTCCCGTTAGGGGTCAATTCTCATTGCCTTTGTGTTGACTGAACTTCCAGTTAGCGCTTACATTAGTAGAGAGAACTTCTCATCATGTACTTGCTCGGCCAAACAGATGTTAACTATACTGTATTGAATTGTGAACATTTTTTGTCTACGCAATTATAGCAAATCTTTTCAATTGTCGTCTATGGCTTTTCAATTTTTTGGATTTTTGCTATAGCGTTCTTTTTGAATAACCTCTATAAGTAGGGAGAGAGAGGAGCATGAACCATGGAACATATCAAAGAACATCATATGCGTTCCATCTTCAAGTCCGGCCACCGAATTACTGTTGAAGGCCCCGTGCAGGCCGAGGAGATAACCCGTCTTGCCTTCCATCTGGATCTGGATGCCTTTCGGCGACCAACGGAGCAGCAGGAAGCTCTCGCAGAGATCGCAGCATTACCTGAAGGGCGAATTATCATTGCACATGAAAATGAAACGATTATTGGTTATGTAACCTTTCACTATGCGGATGATTGTGAACGCTGGTCCGAGGGCAATATGACTGATCTGATTGAGCTTGGGGCAATCGAGGTTGCGGACGACTATCGCTCGCTTGGCATTGGACGTGAGATGTTGCTTACCGCTTTGGAAGATAAATACATGGAGAACTACATTATTTTCACCACAGAATATTATTGGCATTGGGATCTGAAGGGCAGCGGACTAAACGTATGGGATTATCGCAAAATGATGGAGAGGCTGATGGAAACGATCGACATGACCTGGTATGCAACAGACGACCCCGAAATCTGTTCACATCCTGCAAACTGTTTGATGGTGCGAATCGGAAGTCAGGTGCCCATCACATCAGAAGAACAGTTTGATCGTGTACGCTTTCGCCATCGCTTCATGTACTGATTCGATGATCTATTCCAAAACAATATACATAACAAAACCGCCTCTCGCAGCGTTGCTCCATACTTCATGGAACAGCTAATCGAAGGGCGGTTTTCATTCATAACGTATTGCCTCACAGTCCAGACTTATGCCATTACATATTTTCTAACATATGCTCCACAATGCGATGTGAACGCTGCGAAGATTGCACGGTAAATTCAGCAAAGTTAACATGCGCCGAACCATCCGCTTTATCTGACATACCACGCAGGACAACAAATGGTACCCGATTCATGTAACAGACCTGAGCAACTGCAGCCCCTTCCATCTCGGCACATGCACCGTCCATTTCGGTATATAACATATTAACCGTATCTTTATTCGCAATAAATTGGTCTCCAGATAACACTTTACCGATCAGATAATTGGCTTCCTGAGCTTTACATGCTTCTTCAGCCAGTTTAATAAGTGAAGCGTCGGCAGGGAATGCAGATGTCTCCTGGTAAGGGATAACCCCGCGTGCGAACCCCAGTGGCGTTACATCCATGTCGTGCTGAACACATACAGACGATATAACCATATCTCCGATGTTCAGATCGGGGTTAACTGCACCCGCAACACCTGTGAAGATAATCCGATTAACTTGAAAACGATCAATCAAGATCTGCGTCGTAACCGCTGCATTGACTTTACCTACGCCGGATTTGCACACGACAATTTGCTTGCCCAGCCACTCGCCTGCAACGTATGTAATCCCGGTTTGTTTGACCGTCTCAAGCTGCTTCATGCCTGCCAGCAAAAGCTCAACTTCTTCATCCATCGCTCCGATAATCCCAATCGTTTCACGCATCTTCCGATACCTCCTGTTTTCACTTTTAACCTCATTCAGCACAAAAGCTCCGTCTCCGGAGCTTTCGCATATCCACTATGTAGAGAGAATGACTTCTCCCTTACTGTATATAATCCCGATTAAACTACATCTGCGTGACTTACAGACAGACGAAGAATCGTTTCATGCGGCAAAATAACCCGTGGGTTCTCCACATTTTCTTTCTTCATCAACTTGGTCAGCAAACGCATCGCTACTGCACCCAGGTCGTACATTGGCTGAGCCACTGTTGTCAACTGAGGACGCACCATGGAAGCCATACGGATGTTATCCACACTAATAATGGAGAAATCATCCGGTACTTTCAGACCTTCATCCTGAATGCTGTGAATGGCACCAATCGCCATTTCATCTGTTGCAGCAAAGATCGCCGACGGCTTCTTCTTCAGTCCGAGGAAATATTTCATCGCTTCCACACCGGATTCATAACGATAGTTACCGATACGTACCAGATCTTCTTGGTATTCCATGCCTGCTGCTTCCAGTGCTTTCTTGTAACCTTGGAAACGGGCATATCCATTCGCCGGATCTTGCAGTGTACCACTGATCATCGCAATTTCCTTGTGTCCATGACGAATCAGGGTGTTTACCGCGTCAAACGCAGCCGCCTCATGGTCAATATCCACCGAAGGGAATGTGCCCTTCTCATCACTCGTTGCACAAAGTACGATCGGCACAGCCGCAGACTGGAACGCCTGAATGTGTTCGTCCGTTACTGTTCCACCCATGAAGAGCAGTCCGTCTACTTGCTTTTCGAGCAACGTGTTGATAACACGAATTTCTTTTTCTTTCTTCTTATCTGCATTACACAAAATAATATTGTAGTGATACATATTCGCAATATCTTCAATTCCGCGGGCAATCTCCGCGAAGGTTGAGTTCGAAATATCTGGAATAACGACCCCGACCGTGGTTGTCTTCTTGCTTGCCAGACCTCTGGCTACCGCGTTCGGACGATATCCCAACCGTTCGATGGCTTCATATACTTTTTTCCGCGTTTGCGGTTTGACATTAGGGTTATTATTAACTACCCGTGATACCGTTGCCATAGACACTCCAGCTTCACGTGCCACATCATAAATGGTTACCGTCACAGTACTTCTCTCCATTACCAGTAAATTTTCATACCATTTTCATTAAGATTTATATTACGACAAATTTTTGCATTAATCAATTAAAATAGGCTTTAGGACTCACTCAAAACATTCGTAAGTGTGGTTCTAGTAATATCTGAATGGGAAGTATGCCATACAGGAATTCCCTTTTTGATCAGGATTGCCTGTGGAGATTCGTGCTTAACACCCAGCTTGTCTGCTGCTTCATTCGATACCGGGCGATCTTCCACAACATAGATGATGCCATATTTCACTTGTTCATTGGCATTGTTAAGCAAATAATCGTTCATCTCCTGATAAGCGTTCGAGCTGATCGGACAGCGCGTGCTATGCTTAAACAGAAGCAAGGGTTGATCCTCGGTAGCCTCCACTGCGGAGTTTAGCTGTTCAATACTTGTCATTTTAGTCATGTCAGCCATTAGATATACATCCCCCTTTACCAGGAATACCGCTATGTTGAGCGTTTTCACTCTTCGATATCTTAACAAAAAGTGCGCGAAAAAGCCAATTTTCATGAAAACAAGCATTTTACACGTCAAAATTAGACAGCATTTGAGAAGTACTCCTGCCACACAAATCCGGATAATTGACTTAATCTGCGCTCCGTGGTCTCAATCCACGCTGTATCACCAGACTTCGTTGCGTAACCCATAATGTCCAGCAACAGATTGATACGCTCCTCCACTGCTTGCTGCATTCGATATTCCATCTCCCGATCGGTCGCATCCGGCCAGGCCAGCAGTAGCTCATGAAACAGGTCTGCCAGTTCATTACGTTCACCAAAAGATACGTCTTGCTTCACGGGCTGTTCACCCAATGTGTTTATGCATTCTGTTAAGTCCGGCTTGACCGGCGGAAGCACTTCGTATGATACACAGTCTGTACACGCAAATACGGGTACGTTTCGAATCTCCACTTTTTTGGCGTATACCACTGTTCTTAATTCCAACTCCATTACATGTCCACATCTGCACGACTTGCGCACCACCATCACCTCATTCGTTCTATACTCTATATAAGTACCATTCGACCTATTTCGGCTCAAATCCTGCTATATACGAAAGGTTGCACAAATTACCACTCCCTCCAGATGAAGGTTGTCGAATGCAGGCAGTTACTGACTTGTAATCGCTTCCTCCAAACTGAATATGCACTTCCATGAAGTCCCTTGGAGAATCTGTTACAATTAAAGACGCAACAGACATATCACCGCAAAAAGGAGAGATGGACATGAGATTAACCGGTAAAAAAGTCATCGCTCTGGTCGATGAAGAATTCGAGGATTTAGAATTGTGGTACCCTGTACATCGGGTTCGTGAAGAAGGTGCAGAAGTGTATCTTGCTGGTGAGAAAAAAGGAAAAACCTATATTGGCAAATACGGTGTGCCTGCTGAAGCCGAATACAGTTTCGATGAACTCGACAGTTCAGATTACGATGGTATTCTCGTGCCAGGCGGCTGGGCGCCAGATAAACTGCGTCGTTATTCCAAAGTACTGGAGCTTGTGAAGGAAATGAATGCAGACCGGAAACCGATTGGACAGATCTGTCATGCGGGCTGGGTGCTGATTTCTGCCAAAATTCTGGACGGGGTAACGGTAACCTCTACACCAGGCATTCGGGATGACATGGAAAATGCAGGTGCGATCTGGAAAGATGAAGCGGTTGTTGTTGATGGACATATCATCTCGGCACGTCGTCCGCCTGACCTTCCACCTTATGGCAAGGCATTCTGTGATGCACTCGCTGACAAGTAAAAATAACCCCATTGTGCTCTCATGCACATTGGGGTTATTTTATATAACAAGTTTTCCAATAAATAATTATCACAAATGTAAATATATTAACTTAAAGGTATTTATATCCATTTTACCTAATCACGATGCGTTCGAACCACTTTGTTCATCTGGACTTCCCGTGGAGTCATTAAAGACTTGCAGTCGCTCCTCAATATCTCCGCTGGTCCGTAAGGCGAAGCACTTTCGCGCTTCTTCTTTGGCGGCCGATGCTGTTGTGTTCAGCACTCTGTGCTTCACACGTAACAGGGATTGTGGAGACATACTCAAGTGGCGAATGCCAAGCTCCAACCAAAGCGGAATGGCGCGTTCGTCCCCTGCCATCTCTCCGCACACACTGACATCAATTCCAGCCGTATGAGCCGCATCTGCTGTCGCACGAAGCATCCGCAGAACAGCCGGATGATAGGGGTGATACATATGAGCGATCTGCTCATTCATTCGATCTACTGCCAGTACATATTGAACCAGGTCGTTCGTACCAATACTGAAGAAATCCGCTTCCTCTGCGAGCAGATCAGCAATCATCACCGCTGCAGGAACTTCAATCATAATTCCCACCTGAATGTGAGGATCGTATGATAATCCGCGCTCGTCCAGATCAGACATCGCCTCACGGAGAATCTCATTGGCCTGCTGAAGTTCTTCCACCGAAGAGATCATCGGGTACATGATTTTGACATTTCCGGCAGCGCTGGCACGCAGAATGGCTGTAAGCTGTGTTTTGAACAGATCCTTGCGGTCCAGACTAATCCGAATGGCACGGTACCCCAGAAACGGATTGTCTTCCTCCGGCAGTTCAAAGTAATCGAGTTGCTTGTCACCACCGATATCCAGTGTACGAATAACAACAGATTGTCCTGCTGTTTTCTCTGCCACAAGACGATACACCTCATACTGTTCTTGCTCACCCGGGAACGTAGCACGGTCCATATACAAAAACTCTGTTCGGAACAAGCCCACACCTTTGGCTCCTTGTTTCAAAGCAAGGTCCAATTCCTTCACCGAACTGATATTGGAAGCCAAGTGCAAAACGGCCCCATCTTTGGTTACGGCATCCACGGTAGCAAGGACTTGAAGTTGTTCCTTTTTCTTCAGTTGTTTGCTGCGAAGCATGGTATACCGTTCAATCGTCTTGCGATCCGGGTCCGTAAATACCAAGCCATTGTCACCATCCACCACAAGCATATCCCCTGTCTCTACCGGCATGCCAAGACTCGCTTCCAGACCGGAAACGAGAGGAATACCAAGGGCACGAGCCATAATCGCAGAATGTGATGTTTTCCCGCCAATCAAGGTCACAATGCCTAGTACATGGGTCGGATTCAGATGCGCCAGTTGAGATGGCGAAAGCTCTTTGGCAACGAGCACATACGGCTGGGTATCCGAAGGAAGTGTAATCTCCGGTGCACCGAGCAAATGCTTGAGCAGACGGTTACCCACATCTTTGATGTCAATGGCCCGCTCCTTCATATACTCGTCTTCCAGCAAGTCAAACATCGTGACAAAGTGATCAATGGCTTCTTTGACCGCCACTTCTGCTGCCTTATATTGACGCTCGATAATGCCGCGAATTTCGTTCATGAATACTGGATCTTCGAGGATTGCAAGATGTGCATCAAAAATACTGGACTCCTCCGGACCAACAACTTCCTTGAACTCATTTTTGATATATTCGATCTCATCCTTAGATGTCCGTATGCCCTCATACAGCCGTTCGAACTCTTGGGCGAGATCTACCGAATCCATCTTCTGATCCGGCAGATCCCATTCCCAACTGGGCAGGACAAATGCTTTGCCGATGGCTATGCCTGCAGCTCCGTTGATGCCTTGTATCTTCATTCTACCCCTCCAACGTTCCTGTCATAGAGCACCACGGACATAACGGATGCCTGACCTTTCTTAACTTGCTTAAATGGAGCAAAACTCCATGATTTTACACGATCCGGATTCGTAATTACCATTGGTGTTGTCAGTGACGCCGCTTGCTCGCGGAGTACTGCCAGATCAAACTTGATCAACAACTGCCCTGGCTCCACCGTATCGCCCTCCTGAACAAAAGCTTCAAAATGGCCTTTCAATTGAGAGGTATCGATGCCGATATGCAGTAACACCTCAAGCCCCTCACGGGTAGAAATACCCAAGGCATGCATGGTCGGGTACAAGTGCATAATCGTTCCGTACACGGGTGAGACCAGCTCTCCCTTTTCCGGAACAAAGGCTACACCATCACCCACAAGCTTGGCTGCAAAGATCTGATCTGGCACCTCTTCAATTGGGAGCATTTTGCCCTGAACGGGGGCACAGAACAGAACCTGTTGCAGATCTCTTTCCAGCAGCTTCGCGATTTCTTCCCGAATCAATTCCGAGTAGGTCCCGAATACCACCTGTACGTTACCGCCACCCAACTTGATCAGTCCAGCGGACCCCATACTCTTCATGGCACCCGTGTCGATCAGGCGGTCATCATGCACAGTCAGGCGAAGACGTGTAATACATGCTTCAACCTGTACAATGTTACTCTTCCCACCCAATGCTTCGAGGATTAAAGGTGCTTGATAAGGAATGTTACCTACCCAATCTTCCAGCATGGAGCCCTCTTCACGTCCTGGTGTTGGAATCTTGAACGTACGAATCGCCCATCGGAACAGGAAGTAGTAAACCAGCCCATATAGTATGCCAATCGGAATGAGCTTCCAAGCATTCTCCGATAGATGGAAATTGAGTATGTAATCAATAATACCTGCGGAGTAAGAAAATCCATGCCGGATATCAAGCCAGTAACTAATCCACATGGCAACGCCGGACATCACTGCATGCACGATGAACAGATAAGGTGCCGCGAACAAAAAAGCAAACTCAATCTGTTCCGATACCCCGGTTAGAAAACAAACGAGTGCCGATGTCAGAAAAGTTTTCTTGATTTTTGGTTTCAGATCTTCCCTGGCTTCCTGAATAATAGCAAAGGCTATTGCCGGAATGGCAAACATCATGATGGGAAACAAACCCGCCATAAAGAATCCTGCCGTTGGATCACCTGCAAAAAATCGGGGCAAATCCCCTTGCACAATGTTACCATCAGGCGTTTCAAACGTCCCTAACTGGAACCAAAACACATTGTTAAGCAGGTGATGAAGCCCGAAAGCCACCAGCACCCTGTATAACACCCCGTAAATGAACAGTCCAAAACCCCCGAGACTGTATTCCCAAGTAGCAATGCCGTTCAATCCATGCTGTAGGATCGGAGCGAGCCATAACATAAAACAGGAGAACAATGCCGAACAGAGTCCGACGATGAGCAAAACAAACCTTGAACCTCCAAAAAATTGTAAAATTTCAGGCAGTTTAATGCTTTTAAACCGATTATGCATCCCACCGGCAAGCGCGCCGAGTATGATTCCGATTAAGGAAGCGGGCTGAACGGTGCCATCCCCAAAGTTCCGAGTCACCTGATCATATATCACGATACCAGCCAAAGCAGCAAGTCCCGCTTGTCCGGCCTGGTTGGAGAGTCCCAGTGCTACACCGACAGCGAACAAATACGGTAAGAAATAAAAAATACCGTGTCCGGCCACGGTAGACACTTCACCGACAATATCCAATCCCCAGGCGTCCCAAGGCAGACTGCCAACACTGAGCAAAATTGCGGCTGCGGGCAGGACCATTGTAGGCAGCATTACCGCTCGTCCGAGCTGCTGCAAGGATCCGAGCCAATTCATGGCGACCTCTCCTTTCTATCCTAGATGGTAAGCTTTACGCAACGTTTTGTCAAAGCAAAACAGTAACCAATTGGTAATTAATAACGGCAAAAATAGAGCAGAAAAAATCCCGTCAACTTCAAGTTAACGGGATTCATCCTATAATCATTCAATTGGTTCAGATCAGGAGATCATTCGATCACAGGTGAACGAGCCTCTCAGCCGCGTCCAGCGCCGCGCAGAACGATGGAATCCTCTACCTTGATACAACGATTCGTTACCGCTGTCATGCCATTCTCTGCAGCAATCTGGACCGCTTCATCACTATGGATGCCAAGCTGCAGCCACAGCACATTGGCTTTGATGGCAGCGGCGTCACGAGCGACATCCGCGCAAAACTCTTCGCGACGAAACACATTGACAATGTCTACCGGCTCTGGAATATCCGCGAGTGTGGCATATACCGTCTCGCCAAGGATTTCACCTTGCACCTGTGGATTAACCGGGATGATGCGATAACCTCTGCTCTGCATGGCTTCTGCCACCATATAGGAAGTGCGATCTGATTTGTCTGATAAGCCGACGACTGCGATGTTGCCTGCCTTGCGCAAAAGTTGTCCAATTTCTTCACGAGTAGGGTTGTTAAATTCCATGTTCAAGCACCATCCTTTTCTGATTAAAGTGCGTGTTCAAAAGACTGATTTTCAGTTATTTACTCTTTTACCCATTGAACCGAGGCGCCAAGCGCCTGCAAATGATCGAAATATTGCGGATAAGACTTGGCTACATGGTGTGCATCCCGAATACGAAGCGGCTCCTTGGAACGCAGACCAACAACAGTAAGCGCCATAATTACGCGATGATCGTAGTGAGCGTTAATCTCAACGCCGCCTTCAACGCCTTCTGGACGTCCGTGTACGATAATCTCAGCTTGACGCTCTTCAACGTTCGCTCCTGCCTTCCGCAGTTCGTTCAAGTAATCGGTGATTCGGTCACATTCCTTGTAACGCAGGTTCTCTACATTATAGAACCGTGACGTGCCTTCCGCAAACACAGCTGCGGCTACCATAGCCAAAACGGCGTCCGTCGCGGCATCCCCGTCGAATTCGATCGCTTTCAGTCTGCCATTACCTTGAACGTGTACAACATCGTTCTCATGTGTCAATGGCACTTCCATCATGCGCAGCACGTCAACGATGGCACGTTCACCCTGTTTGCTCTGATCCATCAGGCGCAGAATTTTCACATCAGACTGTGTAACCGCTGCTGCTGCAAGAACCGCTGCTGATCCAGGATAATCCCCTTGTACCGTATAAGTCGTTGGCTGGTATGCCTGTCCACCTGGTACACGGAAGGACATGTAATCATCACTTGCATGGATAACGATACCTGCCTGCTCCAGCACTTCCAGCGTCTGTCCGATAACGACCTTGGACTTCAGGTCATTCAGCACTTCAATGGTGCTGTCTTCTGCAAGCAAAGGCGTAACAAACAACAATGCGCTCAGATATTGGGAGCTGACGGAGCCGGATACACGAATGTGTCCACCCTTGGCATTGCCACCTTTAATTGTAATCGGCAAACGTCCTTGTTCGTGCTGTACTTCTACACCCAGTTGGCCAAGCGCATCGATCAGGTCATCATGCGGACGTTTGCCCAGCGAATCCGGGTACGTATTTACAAATGTAACGTCAGGGCAGAGCGCTGTAACTCCCATCAGGAAACGAAGTACAGCACCCGCATTCCCCACATTCAACTCACGCACATCACGGGGATGACTGCCGAAGCCCTTGATCACAATCTTGCTGTCGTCTTCTTCAAGTACTGCCCCAAGATCACGAATACATCTGCGCATGGCGTCACTGTCTTCACTGTGTGCTGGGAAATGAATGGTACTTGTGCCTTCTGCCAGCGCAGCAGCCAGCAAATAGCGGGTAGTGTAGTTTTTGGAGGACAGAGCCCCGATTTCCCCGTTCAGAGTGGGGGTTGGTTTAACAATAACGTCCATGGATGAAATTCTCCTTCATTGATTATATTGTGGCCAAATTGACATTCCATGCATCGCTTGGGTATCATTATAGGCGTTAAGTCCATACAGAAAAGAGGACCTGAATATGACACAAATAGCTGAAATTGAAACGTCTGAGCTGCGCCGCCGTTTACAGGCGGGAGAGAAGCTGCAGATGATAGACGTCCGCGAGGACGATGAAGTCGCGCAAGGTATGATCGAAGGAGCCAAGCATATCCCGCTTGGACAGATTCCGGACCGACTGTCTGAGATTGAGAAATCAGGCGAGATCGTGATCATCTGTCGTAGCGGCTACCGCAGTGAGCGTGCCTGTGAATATCTGCAGCAACTGGGATATGAAGGCTGTACGAACATGGTCGGCGGTATGCTTCAGTGGCAACAGGAAGACTAGAGTAACCCGGAGAGAAGCGAAATCATTTGTAACCTTTAACTTCTACTCCACTCTTAGAAACGGGCCAATATGGCCCGTTTTGTTATATCTGCCACCATCTTTCATCCATCAAACTTCGATGATAACAAGCTTAGACGCGGTAATGCGCTAAAATTAAACGAGTCACTTCAGCAGCGGATAACTCGGTTGTATCCACCGTATAATGTGCGAACCGGTATGCGTCTTTCCGTTCCTCCATAATTGCCTTGATGCGTTCCTCTGCATTGCCTGCAAGAAGGGGACGATTGTCACAGCCGCTAACACGTTCCACAATCACTGCCGGATCAGCAGTCAGAGCAACAACCCAACCATTTTCCAACATCACGTCACAATTATCTGAACGCAGCACCACGCCACCTCCGGTCGCTATGACCTGTGACTTTTTCTCCAGTACCGAACACAACACGCGGCTCTCGGCATCACGGAAATACGTCTCTCCCTTGTCGGTGAACAGTTCCGGAATCGTACAGCCTTCCTCTTTTTCCACCGCGGCGTCCACATCAATCAATCGGTAACCAAGCTCACGTGCGAGCATATCAGCGACGGTTGATTTGCCGGTTCCCATCATGCCGATGAGAATAATATTGTTAGACTTGCTCAAGGTGTACACTCCTTTAATTCAAGCAATTCGTGAGCACTTTTGTCCTATCATAACACAGCCCTGCGGACTGGGAAAGACCATCTCCCAACCGACTTCCTTTCGACCATCCGCAGGTACTTCCAAGACAGATCAAGTAACTCCCAGCATATAAGCTACGTAAGATCTCAACCTCAAGCAGTTTTGAGCCCCCAAACTTCTCAATCCGTACTCTTCAGCAACCTGACGAACCCCAATAAGCTTATTTACAGTAAAAAAGAGGCCTAGCGTTAACCGGCAATCACCGGAACGCCAAACCTCTTTTAAGCCTCTTAGCAGGCCAAATCTGCCTCTTTAAGGCGCTCAACCCAAATCTCATCGAATTCGTATAGGTGATACTACTCCATCCAGTTGTGGTGGAAGCTGCCTTCTTTGTCCACACGTTTGAACGTGTGAGCACCAAAGTAGTCACGTTGTGCTTGCAGCAAGTTTGCTGGCAAACGCTCTGTACGGTAGCTGTCGTAGTAAGACAGTGCGCTGGAGAAACCAGGTACTGGAACACCTTGTTTTACAGCAGCCGCTACAACTTCACGCCATGCGCCTTGATAAGACTCAACGATGTTTTGGAAGTAAGGATCCAAGAGCAAGTTTTTCAGAGCTGCGTCTTTATCATAAGCTTCCTTGATGTTTTGCAGGAACTGCGAACGGATGATGCAGCCGCCGCGGAAGATCATGGCAATGTTGCCGTATTTCAGATCCCAGCCATACTCGTCGGAAGCTGCACGCATTTGTGCAAATCCTTGTGCGTAGGATACGATTTTACTTGCAAAGAGGGCTTTACGCACGCTCTCGATAAATGCTTTTTTGTCGCCGGAGAACGCTTCAGTCGCTGGTCCACTCAGGATTTTGCTAGCTGCTACACGCTCGTCTTTCATCGCAGACAGGAACCGGGAGAATACGGATTCTGTGATCATGGACAATGGAACGCCGAGATCCAGCGCACTTTGGCTTGTCCATTTACCTGTTCCTTTTTGTCCAGCCGCGTCCAGAATCACGTCAACCATTGGTTTGCCTGTTTCTGGATCGTATTTGGAGAAGATATCTGCAGTGATTTCAATCAGGTAGCTGTCCAGCTCTCCTTGATTCCACTCGGTGAAGATCTCATGCAACTCTTCAACGGAAACGTTCAATACGGATTTGAGCAAGTGGTACGCTTCACCAATCAACTGCATATCTCCGTACTCAATACCGTTATGTACCATTTTCACATAGTGTCCGGCACCATCAGGTCCAATATATGTACAACATGGATCGTCACCGACTTTGGCCGAGATCGCCGTCAGAATCGGTTCAACCAGTTTATAAGCACTTTCCTGTCCACCAGGCATGATGGAAGGGCCTTTCAGTGCGCCTTCTTCACCACCGGACACACCTGTACCGATGAAGCGAATACCTTTGTCTTCCAACTCTTTGCTGCGACGTTGCGTGTCAGGGAAGTATGCGTTCCCTCCATCGATGATGATGTCGCCCTCATCCAGGTGAGGAAGCAGTTGTTCAATGGTAGCGTCGGTCGCTTTACCGGCTTGTACCATGATCAAAATTTTGCGCGGGGATTCCAGGGATGCTACGAACTCTTCAATGGAGAATGAGCCTGTCAGGTTTTTACCTTCAGCTTCTTTCAGAAGATCATTGGTTTTCTCCGGGGAACGGTTATATACCGATACTGAGAAACCTTTGCTTTCAATGTTAAGGGCCAAATTTTTGCCCATGACAGCCAGGCCAATTACGCCAATTTGTTGTTTTGTCATCTGGTCCTCCATCCTTTGCTCCAATTAATTTTATTGAAATAAATTCTCAACAATACTCCCATTTTAACGGTTTTATGTATAGAAGTGAACCCCGTGGTACAGGTACGCAACGAGAAAACACCCCAATCTGCTGAGGTGTTCATCGTATTTTCATAAATAGAACCGTGAAGACAATAGATCATGCCAAAGTAATCCAATATTGTACATCTGATGGTATAATCATATCCATTGAACCTGGACTGAAGAAGGAGGAGCATAACACGTGGCATGGGAACAGCTTTCAAAGCAAGAACAATTTTTAATGGATATTCGCAGAACCTTTTTGTTGGGGGCTTATATCAATGAATGGGGTATGCCAGAGCTCAGAACCGTTCTTTCGCAACCGAACCGAGGCATTCATATCGAAATTTATTATTTCCCTCCCACCGCGCATGCAGACATCGCCAGATTCGCAACGGTCGGATTGTCTCAGGCATGTCGTCCTTCAGGGGAGAAGGTCGCTTCGGAGTGGATGCTCGCGCTGCAACCCAATCTCGGTGGGGAAAATGTGGAGCGTGTGAACACCTATATGGCCGATCTGATCTCCCATCACATCGAAAATGTACCGGATTCAACGGTTCCGCGTGTGATGACATCGAGCGAATTAGCACCCTCCCGTTGGACTGTAACTGCCTTTCTCCTCGATGAATTGCGAGGTGAAAGCGAATCCTTGGAACAGATACACGTAGGCCATGAAACGATTCCGTTACTATGGGCCATCCCCATCACCTCGTATGAAGCCAATCTGTTGTTATCCGCGGGATTGGATGAATTCGACGCCTTCATCGAAAGCTCGGAATACTCTATCATTGACCCCTGTCGTCCATAATGCCCTCTATATACAAATAAAGCCCTGGCTTGCGCCAGGGTTTTGATATGAATTGATGTTATTTTTCGAGAGCAGTTTTCATTCACCTTCCAGCGTTAACTGTTCCTCAACCTTCCAACATTAACAGATGTCCGGACAGTTGTTTTAAGACTTCACGACAAGCATTTGCTTTGTCTAGATTATCCATCTGTATGGCAGTGTGGAGGCGCTCCAGTTCATCGTCCACTTCCATGCGCAACAACATGAGCCTTTCCTCGCCTTCACGCGAGAGGAACATTTCTTCCATCTCTTCCGCCGTTGGCGCGGGTTCCTTTTGAAATATCACACGCTGTTTGAAACCAGAAACTTCCACGAGCCGAATCACTTCACCGAATAAAATGTTCTCAACAGTCATCTGCTGATCCTTAAACCGCTTCACAACTGCATGCCCACGTGTATCTCCAATCAGCTTCTCCAGCCATTCTGCAAGCTTTGCGTCCTTAATGATGTAATCCCCAGTCATCTTATAGTTCCCCGTGCGTGTCTGTTGAAAGCGGAGCTTTACCAGCTTGCGGCCGGTCCGGACTGACAGGATAAAAAAGGATTCGTCCTCGCTCCAATATAGTGAATATCCCTCACGAATAAGGTCTCTGATCAAATTTTGGATATGCCGACGGTTGAACCGCAGCTCCAGATTGCAATATTCAACTTCATAACTCTTATTCACGGCACTCCCTCCATCTGTACCGGATCTGCTCCGGCCCTCGTCTTCAATCGCTTCTACTCAATCGGCTTACCCTATTTTATACTTCATTTTATGTAAGGGTACTTGGTTATTTGACTATTTTTCACCGAAAGGACCGCAGCACTACAGCTTTCCGCAAGCGCACAGGGGCAAGCCCCCGATTTTCATGTTATAAACATCCCAAATGCTGTTAACTTCTGTGGCGAGAAGGATAACCCGCCACATCAAAAAAGGGAGCTCCACAACCATGAAGGTTGACGGAACTCCCTTTTTTCTATTTTATTTGGCTGGAGCGGTGCGAAACGGATTACGGGATAACACAAAGTGCACTACGGCAAGTCCTGCCATGACGATGGCACTGCCAATGAATGGGGCCGGATGGCTAACGTGGTCCCACAACAATCCGGAAACAATTGGACCTACAACCATGCCTGATCCCTGCAAAGTGAGGAAGAATCCCCAGATTGCTCCCCGCTCCCCTTTGGGAATCAGTGTGGCTACAAACGCATTCCAGGCGGGCAGAATCATGGCATAACTGACGCCCACCAGCATAACAACACCAAAGACTACCGGAATGGATGTTATGGAGGAAAATGCGAACAGACTTGCTGACGCCATCAAAAAACCAACGTTCAGGAATGGTTTCGTACCAAACCTGTCTACCATTTTACCTACAGGCAGTAAGGCAATAACGGTTATTCCTCCCCCCGCAATCAACAACAGACTATACAGGTTGGGTGAGATATGCAGGTCTGTGCGTGTATATAGCGTGATTACTGGACTGAGCAGCCCAATGACAAATGACTGCATAAACAAGGCAGGATACACTAACGGATTAACATTAAGCGTGCTGCGAACCCGCTGCAGTGTGCCCTTTACACTCTTTTGCAGCCGGATGAACGGCGTGAGCAAGTTTGGTTTGGCTGGATATTTCACATCTCGATTCTTCACCGCTTGCTCGGCATGCTCCTCTCCTTCGACGATGACACGTCCAGGAAGAATCATGGCCACCAGAATAACGAGAATGGCACAACCCATCAACACAAGAAATATGGTGCGATAATCATGATGCGTACGCTCCAGCAACCAGTTCATGCCGACTGGACCAAGGCCTGTACCGCCCAGAGCGGCCATCTCCAGCGCCCCCATTGCTGTACCATTCTTGTTCTGTGGGCCTGACATCGCAGTCACTCCTGTCATGGCGCAAGGCCAGAGCGGTGACGTACCGATGCCAAGAATCAGACAGGCCATGGCCAGTCCAACGGCACTTTTGAGAAAAAGGATCATAATAACAGCGATTAGGGTACAGATTAGTGCTGTGACCATCGTTGCGCGGAACCCGATCCGTTCTGCTGCCCAGCCGGAAGGTGCCCGGAACAGATTATCGCCCAGATATTGAAGAGCAAATGCCACACCAATGACGCCTGCGGACAGACCCAGAATATTGTCCATATACACGGGCAAAACGGCTACCAACAGGGCTCCTTTGATAATTTCAACTAGAAAAAGTGTCAGCCACATCGCGATAAAAAATGGTGATCGCAAAATTTTGGCTGGTTTTGTATCAGTTTGCATTCTTTTTCCCCTTTCGGCGTTCATTTGCCTATTCCCTATCCTTAGTGTAACCGTGGGGAATGTGCCCAAATCTCGGCAATTTAAAAAATTGTCGATTATACCTGTTGCATTCGGGTCTTAATTTGCTATACTCATCTTTGTTTACCAATTTTATTAGGAAGGGTTGTGACAGCAATAATGAATCACCACCGTACGCCGCTGTTTACCGCTTTAAAAAATCATGCGGCACTCAATCCGGTACAGTTTCATATTCCGGGCCATAAAAAAGGATTGGGAGCGGATACCGAATTCCGTGAATTTATTGGCGATAATGCCTTCTCCATAGATTTGATTAACATCGCACCGCTGGATGACCTGCATCAGCCAACCGGTGTCATTCAGGAAGCACAGATTTTGGCAGCAGATGCCTTCGGAGCCGATTATACCTATTTTAGTGTACAAGGCACAAGCAGTGCCATTATGACCATGATTCTGTCTGTATGCTCACCGGGTGACAAAATTATTGTGCCCCGCAATGTGCATAAATCGGTTCTGTCCGCCATTATTTTCTCAGGCGCCAAACCCGTATTTGTTTCTCCTTCACAAGATGCCAATCTGGGTATTGACCATGGAGTGACTACACAGTCCATCCGTCGTGCACTTGAGCGTCATCCGGATGCCAAGGCATTACTTGTCATTAACCCGACCTATTACGGCGTGGTTACCGATCTGAAAGAGATTGTTGAGCTGGCACACAGCTATCAAGTCCCTGTGCTTGTTGATGAAGCACATGGCGTACTCATTCATTTCCATGAGGATCTGCCATTGTCTGCGATGGCAGCAGGTGCCGATATGGCTGCAACCAGTGTTCACAAGCTTGGTGGCTCCATGACACAGAGTTCCGTACTCAACCTGAACACGAAGAATGGATTCGTGAATCCACAGCGTGTACAGACGATCCTGAGTCTGCTCACCTCAACATCAACTTCATACATTTTGCTTGCTTCACTCGACACATCCAGACGTAACCTGGCACTCCACGGTCGTGAGATTGCACAGAAGGCGATTGATCTGGCCGATTTTGCCAGACGTTCGATTAACGATATGGATGGACTGTATTGTTTCGGTAAAGAGCTGCTGGGTACAGAAGCGACCTTCAATTACGACCCAACCAAAGTAACCATCCATGTTCGCCATCTGGGCATTACAGGGTACGAGACAGAGAACTGGCTGCGTGAGCATTACAACATTGAGGTCGAACTTAGTGATATGTACAATATTCTGTGTCTCATCACGCCAGGAGATACGGACGACAGCGTGGATATCTTGCTGAACGCTCTGCAGGATCTCTCCCGTACCTATTATCAAGTGAACCCAGCCCATGAACTGGTAGTCAAAGTGCCGGATATTCCACAGTTGATGTTGACTCCACGTGATGCATTCTACGGTGATACCGAAGTGATTCCGTTTAAGGAATCCGCAGGACGTATTATCTCGGAATTCATCTATGTCTATCCGCCAGGAATTCCGATCCTGTTACCGGGTGAGGTTATTACCCAAGAGAACATCGACTACATCATCGATCATGTCGAAGTTGGATTGCCTGTCAAAGGACCCGAAGATCGCAGCGTAACCAACGTTAAAGTGATCGTGGAAGCCGATGCCATTTTCTAAAACACCCCCTCGCGCTGAGCAGGGATAAACTTGAAGGACCAAGCCTTGCGCTTGGTCTTTTTAATTTTGTCAGACAATTTTATTGGACAAGTGAGTTTGCATTTTCCCGTCTATTTCGTCCTTCAAACCGATCATACATATGCTCGTCCACTTCTTAAAAGCAAACAAAAGGCCCCCTGAATTCAAGGAGCCTTCGTGTTATGTTCCAAAAGAATGACTATTCTTGTGATGCAACGAGTTCGTTGTAAGCCGCTTCAACGCGGTTCCACTCTTCTTCGTCTTCAATATTGTAGAGCACCATTTCCTCGTCTTCTTCTTCCATACGCAGGATGATGCCGTCAGCTTCAGGATTGTTACGTTCCAGCAGGAGCGCATAAACATGCTTCTCCACGTCAAACGTCTCAACCAAAACCATCTCCACGTCTTGGCCGTTCTCGTCAGTTAATGTGAGAAGGACTTCTTCATGCTCGTGGTCGTGGTCGTGGTCTTGCCCGCATCCGCAGCCATCGCCGTGTTCATGTGTGTGATCGCTCATTGAAATACCTCGCTTTATAAATAGAAATTGTGTAACCTTGCATATCGTAACATGTTCAATGACCCAGGTCAATTTAACTCACAGGGTTATTTTCGCTTCAATCGTTCAGCGCTGTAATGATTTTCTCCGCTACCAGGACGTAGCTGCTGTTTGCATTTTCTTTAATATGAAAGCCGACTTGATACTTGCCGGCACGACTGAAATCGTACGTAAAATCGTATGTGCGGAACCAGAAGTTATCCTTCTGTGTCGTAAGCTCCTGTGACTGGATATCCTTCACCTGACCGCTTGGATTGGTAATCGTTACTTTCACCGCAGCTACATCTGCTGTCAGACTGTCCACTTGGGAAAATACATTGAATTTCAGCTTCCCTACGTTAACGTTGCCAAATACAGTGTCTCCCTTGAAGAGAAAAATATGTACATTCGGTTTGATCACCGTTACTCTCTTGTTACTGCTATCCCACTTGACGACGCCTCCGGCTTCCCTTACGGGTACATAGGTCGTTCCATCAATGAGATAACCTCCATCAGCTGCTTCCTTGCCGTTAATGAGAACACGAATCTTCTCGTTCACCGAATCAGCAAACAATAAAGACCCGCCGAGCAAGGAGAATACCGTGACACAAAGCAATACTCGTTTCCATTTCATCCCGTCAATATTCCCTCCCCTGCTGCTAGCTGTTGTACATTTATACTGTAGATTCATCCACAAAGTTGCGCTGTTTTTCATCATTTTTCATTTTTTATCCAGAATTTTTTCCACCCCTTGGAATGCACAAATAGAGGCACTCCTCATTAAAGGATGCCTCTGTTCTATTATTGTTATAATTACGGAATTATACGAAGAGTTATGATGAAGTATGGCGGGTCAGGATACAGGGAACGCCCTTGCCTATAGCCCCATCAATTCGCATCCGCGCAGCGTAATCCATGCCTCGTGTACATGGTGTTTTACATCTCTCACATACATCGGAAGTGACCAACTTCATGGACACCCGAATTTTGTCACTCTTTAATGCGGGAGCTTTCTTTCCCTTTGCTTTTGCCATCCCGGATTCCCCATTTCCCCAAATGCTTACTGATGTAATGCATCATATGGGGATTCGCCCGGTTGTGTGTCTATTTAGAAAACGTATTTAAATAATAAAAATATGACAAGGAGGATACCTCCAAGAATGAGCCAGTTGCTGATTTCATACCAAATGCTCTTGCCTCCGGACAGGTATTTCTGTTCATTCTCCTGATGACGCTGACGGTGTGTATCGGTCTCAGAGCCATGGGGTGGTTTGCTAAAATCCATCATAAGTACATTCCCCCTTTCAGCAGTTTTGTGTAATCTTAATACCATTATAACCCATAATTGAGTATGAATTTGATTTTTCTGTATCAAAAGGGCTGTTTGATGCAAATGGTTCTATTGGATAGCAGATAGTTCTTCTTCTGTGACCCATTTGTGGTTTTTTATCGAATCTCCCCCTGTTGTCGGGGTGTAATCAACCATATATACCGTTGTCTGTTCAGCAGTCTCAATTGTGGCCTTGGCACCCTTCATTCCTTTCATGTGATCAGCGCTCAACAGCACCTCAGAACCTACCGCATACGATTGTTCCGTATGATCGTGTATTTCCTCATGAATAACCCATTTATGATTCTGTACGGGATCTCCACCTGTGGTTGGGGTATACGTCACTGCATATACCGTAGTCTCATATGCTCCAACGATCTTTGCTTTTGCACCCTTCATGCCCGACATGTGATCGGCACTCATCAACGCCTGGCTTCCTATTGGAAAGGTGGGATTGCTTTTCTCCCGCAGTCCTTCCGGTAGCTCTCCCGATTCAGAATGGTGCATCTCACCTGCGGTGGTTGTACGACTGTCATCGTTACTTTCAATAGTCTGCCGAGTCTCCTTGCCACATCCACTCAAAACCAAACTGCTTGCGATCATTATAGTCGATATGGTCAGTAAGTACTTTTTCATGTTTTGCACTCCTTTAATTCTATTTATACTACTCATTATACCCCCTATAGGTATATCACAACCATTATTATTGTTTTTTTCTGGGCAAGGTGTATCTTACTCGGAGCAAAATAAACCAAAAAAGCCTCACGATTTCTCGGAGGCTTCTTATCAAGAACAAATCATTTCAGTGATTATACCTTACGCCAGTTCCACGTTAACATTCACGTTCCCTTTAATTCCTTTGGAATATGGGCAGTAGTCATGGGCAAGTTTCACAAATTTCTGTGCTGTCTCCTCATCCAGACCAAGAATTTTAACTTCCAAATCGACTTGAAGCTTCACGCCGTTATCCTCAGGATCCGTCACCAACATGACGGTTGCAGCTACAGTACTTCTTTCAATTTCAACTTTGTGTTTCTTCAACTGAAACTCCAGTGCGGAGTTAAAACAAGCACTATACCCTGCTGCAAACAATTGCTCCGGATTGGTAGCTGTTGTCACTTGTCCTCCCAGTTCAGGCGGTGCCGCAACATCCAACATAAACACGTTATCCGGGGATTGTACAATTCCTTGACGTCCACCTGTATTGATGACTGTTGTTTCATATAATGTTTTCATTTGTGAAAACTCCTTTAGTTGATTAGATTTATTTTGGCTAAATTTCTATTCTCTTGTATCGCTAACAATTACATTGTACACAATTAAATTGTGTATGTAAATAGTTATTATTAAAAAATAATACAGTTTAATGCTGCGTTTAAATGATTAGCGATGATGAGGATTATCATTGTAGTCATCAGTAGAGGAAATGTCTCCTTTCTTAACTGTCATCCATCAGATTGCTTAAGTCGAACCTAAGGAGGAATAACACGTTTGGAGAATAATTCATTTCTATCCCCGGACAAGCCCAAACATAAATTCAGGACACTCTATGAGATGTTGGCTGTATCAACCAAACTGGGCCTTACTTCATTTGGAGGACCCATCGCTCATCTTGGTTATTTCCATGAAGAATATGTTCGCCGTAGAAAATGGATGGATGAACGAAGCTATGCAGATTTAGTTGCGCTATGTCAATTTTTGCCCGGACCTGCCAGCAGTCAAGTCGGGATTGGAATTGGCATCATCCGAGGCGGATTGCTGGGGGGACTGATGGCTTGGCTTGGTTTTACACTTCCATCTGTCATTGCGTTAGTATTGTTCGCTTTTCTTCTGCAAGGATTTGATATCAGCAGTACTGGCTGGATTCACGGTCTGAAAATTGTTGCTGTAGCTATTGTCGCTCAGGCGATATGGGGCATGGGGCAAAAACTAACTCCTGACCGCTACAGGGCAACCATCGCTATCTTTACTGCAGCGGCGACTCTTGTGTGGCAGACTGCGTTCACTCCAATCCTTTTTATTGTTATTGCAGGCGTAATAGGGATGGTTCATTTTAGTAAAATGACTGAGTTTAAAACAGTAGACTTGTCTGTCCCTGTGAATCGTAACTTGGCAATCGTCTGTTTGGCTACGTTCTTTGGAATCCTGATTCTTCTCCCGTTACTCACACCCTTTGATCGTTCGGGGTGGCTGTTATTCTTTGATAGCTTCTACCGTTCAGGATCACTCGTATTTGGCGGAGGGCATGTTGTACTTCCGTTACTGGAACGTGAATTCGTCCCGGCAGGTATGATCAACAAGTCCGATTTTTTGGCGGGATATGGAGCAGCACAAGCTGTACCCGGACCATTGTTCACCTTTGCCAGTTATTTAGGAGCGATGATGCGTGGCATTCCAGGAGCTTTGGTTGCAACGATCGCTATCTTTTTGCCAGCTTTCCTTCTGATCGTAGGCGCATTGCCCTTCTGGAATTCTTTATGCAAAAGCTCGAAAACTCAAGATGCATTACTCGGAATTAATGCAGCCGTTGTAGGTATTTTGTTGGCGTCGTTGTACGATCCGCTTTGGACAACTGCGATCCTGACTCCTGTTGATTTTGCCCTGGTATGCATGTTGTTTCTAATGCTCGTTTTTTGGAAAGTACCACCGTGGATCGTTGTCGCTGCTGGTGCAGCAGGCGGTACAATGATGAACCTTCTCTAAATAAAAAAGGTACCCAAACACTGCACTTCTTTTTCAAAGCGTCAGGTGTTTAGGTACCCTATTACTGCCAGTAAGTTATTGACCGATCCATGCAGATCATCTATTTATTTTCTTCAGCATCCCAATTCAAGTTTCTCCAATCCCAGCTTGGCGTAGTATGTTGTTACTCCCTTCCAATCAGGCTCCTTGTTCGTCTTCAGACTGCTCCCCAGTTTGATTAGTTACTCCAGATATCCACTTTCATCTGTGCACATTTGAAATACTTGGCCTCAGCCTTGCTTGTGGTGAGTTTCAACAGACATTGCAATTCTCCATGTTGGAACAACCCACCACTCAGGTCAGCAGCAACACCTCCATACTGATCATCCGCACCAAGCCACACGGAAGGTCTTTCGAACCCCGCCGAGAACTGTAACCCGGTGCAGAGCAGCACCGTCAGGTTCTTACGATTCTGCGCCTCATCTCCCGCCAAACCTTGGGTGGTGAAGAAAACCATGTTTTGCTTAAAATCCGTGTACGTTCCATCTGCTTTATAGGCTCGGACCATACCATACTTCTGATTAACGTTATGAAAAAAGGTGATGCCGGCCTTGCTATCCTTGGATTTAATGCCAACCTGAACTGATATTCCAATATTCCCGTTGAATTGTAGCGCTTCCAAAGTAATTGCAATTGCTGTTACTTTCGAGCTGTCAATCAGATGTTTCATTTTCAACTCTGCCGTCGCTCCTGCCGTGGTCGGTGTTGTAACTGTTATGGTCCCTCTGTCGGGCAAAGGCTCAAACGTAGGGGTGCCCACAACCTCCACCCAATCCGGTAACGTTCCGTATAGAAAATCGGCCACAAGCTGTTTGTGGACCTTTCCAAAGGGCACAATCTGACCCGCTGCATCACGTATAATCATCTCTACACCCCCACCGAATAGGCTACACCGATATTATGATCGGTATTGTAATACACGTACACTACACCGTCCATAACGGACACCATCAAGGATTGCATGTTGGTCGTTTCCCAATTCAATGCCGGAAAATATATATCTGAAGGTTTGTCCAACAGTTGACGGAAGTCTGCGCTGATCTTGGCAATGGCAGGCCGAGCTACAGTCGTAACCCCACCTGAAGCATAAGCCGATAACATGCCCAGCCACCACATGCTCCCTTTGTACATAAATACACCTGCATTGGGTCTCGAAATGTTTTCTTCCGCTGATAAAGTCGCATCATTACCACCCATTAATGGTCTTGGATCAGCTAACCAGCTACGTCCGTCATGAGAATGCCAGATACATTTACGGCCAAAGTCACCGCCGCCCATTACCGAGAAACCGATCCATTTGCCACCATTTCTAAAACACGAGAAGTAACCGGTATGACCATCACCTGGGAAACCGGGAGGTTTGTCCAAAATCAAACCCACTCTTGTCCAGTTAATCATGTCTACAGAGGTTGCAAGTGCCGTCGATTGATTGATTCCAAGTCCGTTTTGTTGATAATACATAAAGAACAATTGTTCTTCATCGTTCCAGATCACAAATGGCGTTTCCGTCGAATTCCCCACCACAGTATCGAGATATACCTGTCCGTGTTTGGTCCATGGTCCTGTCGGGCTGTTGGAATACGCAAGTCCAATTCCACCGATACGATTATGGTTGGTAGAATACGTAGCATAATAATCTGCTTTCGCATCAGGGATAAGCCCCTTCACTTTGATTGCCCGAAACCAGTAGATCGATTGCAAACCCGCCATCGCAGCGGTATATATAGGATTGTCCATTTTTTTATCAAATTGAGGCGTGTACATGTGTCTGGATTCTGCATCACAATAGTCATAAGGTGCAATGGCCCTATTCGCCTTCATCGCTGCTTCGAGTGCTGCCTGAGCAATATTCTCAGTCATAGACATGGGAACTCAACTCCTTCGTGAACGGGGTATTACCCGTTACCGGTCGCGAATATAAAACATCCGAAGCGTCCTTTAATAGGATTGAATAATCAACAACATTACCCTCATTCGCAGCTGACTCCTGAGAAATACGAATGATAGGGCGAATTCTAGCACTATATGAATACGCTTTCATTTTAGTGATTCCTTTAATTCCTTTACCGTTGCAATCAGCCATTGTCCCTTTCATTGGTACGCCCGGATAATGTTGATCCTTCATATTAATCCCTCCTATTGTATTCTCCCGATAAGTATATTCATGAAGTTACCTTTCTGTTAAAGCATTATGCCCATCTTGCAGCCTATTATTCTAAGTCTGGTTTTTCATAACAAGACTAAACAGGCTAACCAATAAGAATTGGCTAACCTGTTGAAGGAAAAATTTGTACTATTTACTCCGCAAAAAGTGAAGATATGGGATTCGCAACTTTTTTATCGGATTTCTCCTTGCCTTGGTTATCCAATACATAGTACTGGTAAAAGTCGTTAGTGAATCCGATAGTTTGTTGTATTTTCATCATAAATGGTTCAAATCTTGCCTCACTTAGATGATCTTCATTCCAGAAATAGTGAAGCATCAACCGATTCTGATTATAAGGATGTTTGGTAATGTACGCGCCGGCAGCCAGCGGTTGCTTCATAGTCTGCTTCCAGTCAAAACCAATCTGATTCGCCCGGTCCATGATGCTGGATTTCAAAGCCTGCACCACTCCGTTTGACTTCGCATTGCCAATCACAATCAGGTTGCTGGTAGCCATGTCCTTTTTCAATTTTTGCTTCAGTTCACGGCGATCCCTAACCACGTCATACTTCACACCACTCATATCCAAAAACGAGGTCAGCTGACTCACGATTGCTTCCTGCTGCTTGTCTGCTATCTTGCTTACCCGATCACTGAGCACAATGGTTAAACGCTCACCCTGAAGAACTTTATCCATCATGCGGTTCATAACTTCAAAAGGTAAATCCGGAATCAGTTTCATGACTGTCTGATACTGTAATTGAAAAACGTCATGCAAATAGGCGGTTCGCTCTTCCAACGACAGCTGGTATTCAGGCTTCAACACAAAATTAGGTTTATATAGTGCTGTCTCCATTTCCATACGCTGTTCTTTTCCGAGCACATCTTCAATGGTATGAAGAAGTCCATCAATCGTTGCATTCTGGTACACGTATCGATTGAAATATTCTTTCATAAATTGATCAAACTTCTCTTCACCGACGGAGCGGTAAAACTGGTATATCGCTTGTCGTCCTTTTTGATAGAAGACCAGACTAGCCAAGTCCTCTACCTCATCATTCGTTGACGCAATCGCCACCTCTACGGATGAATCATCAAACTGTAAGGATCTAAAGCCATTAAGCTTGTCTCCGTGTTTCTCGGCAAAATAGACCATCGAAAAATCTGCAAATCCTTCATCCAGGAAAGACTCTTTCTCTGAATTATTCCCAATTAATGCATGAAACCACTGATGCGCAATCTCATGCACAAATGTCGTATCTTTCTCTGGAACAGCACCGCTTTGAATCTGTCCCATCTGAATGAGCCTCGCATACTCCACGGCTACACCTTGTACATACGTCTCAACAATCCGAAACTCTGGATAAGGATACTTGCCATATTTCTCACTATAGAAATCGATGACCTTGAATGCCTGATTAATGTACCGGTCAACGATCTTTTTCTTGGATGGATCATCGTTGTAATAATAGTATTCCACCGTCAGACCGTTACGGGTAACCCTCTCCACCTGAAGGTTTGGACTAGCAAAGAATGCAAACTCCCTTGTATTCTCAGCCACAGCAGAAACAACTTTACGACCATGTTCTGTACTGTCTTGAGTGGTGATTATACCCGGCATGGCTACCTGATACTCATCAGGAACATTTAATTGAACTTCAAAGTCCGATGAGGTGTAATAATCGCTCTCAAATGTTCGACTATACGGTGCCTTGTTCCATTGATGCTTAACCTCGTCGTATACAGACATCACCGGGAACCAGTGTGCACCATTGATCATGTCCTTATAGTAGGAAACTCGCTGTGTGCCATAGGGTATATTCAACTGAAACTCCAGTTGGAATGATACCGATTCACCTGGTTGAACGGGCTCTTTCAACTGTACGGTCAACGCTTGGTTTTCCTTATGGAAATCCAGCGATTGGCTATCTGCTGTTACAGCCTGAATATCGATGCCACCCAGAAAGTCCTCCGCTGTCTTCTCTTGATGATCTTTACTAATCTTTTCATTATGCTGTTGGTACATGCTCGCCTGTGTAGACTTCGACAGGTTCGCATCAGCATACGTATGGAGGACTACTTGCTTCAGAGTATCCTTGCTTGTGTTACGGTACGTAATCTTTTCGTTACCCCGGAGAGTCATGTCCTTCTCATTCAGCCGAGCCTGGATCTGGTATTGAATTGGGGCATGCTCCAGGGAGTCTTTCTGTGTGTTATGCATCTTCGTAGAAACAAGTGATGGGACTGCTTCCGCGGCAATAACCCCCATGTTGGCAAGTGGGCTTGTTGCTAGTATTAAGGCGAGTGTACCCGCGATCCCTACTCTGGCTAACTTTGATGTAAATAGACTTGAATAATTCATAAGTTCTCTCCTCTAAAAAGTGTCTGTTGATCTCAGAACCAAGTATAGAAGACGAACCTTACGCTGAATTTATGTTTTATTTAAGTTTTGTTTAAAAAAAGAGGAAAGAACCTGTACCATTAAGTATATTTATTATCAACAAAAACCACCTACATATGTTATTGGAGGTAGCAATATTATTATAAAAAAAACAACCCCTCTTGAGATATAATTCTCAAAAGGAGTTGCCTTTCATTTTACATATAGGACGAGTGGGGATCGAACCCACGACCCTTACCCTGTCAAGATAATGCTCTCCCGCTGAGCTATCGCCCTGTAATAATTAAGATGTTAACGGTCATACCACTATCTTTAGCTGAGCTAACAGATCATGATACATAATTATTTCCCAATCAAGTAACAGTATCATATCAAGTAACCGTGTTCATTGTCAATGATTTATTTGGTTATAATTCACCCGAAATGGTGCACAATAAAGGAAAGATTACCATTTCTACAACGAGGTGAATTCCCTATGAGAAATTTAACAAAACGGTCAAAATCCAATAAACATACATTTACCAAAAGCTTCTTTCTCTTTGCTGGGCTTATGATTCTCAGTACAACCGTTACTGGTTGCGGCTTGGAGCGGGATGAACATACGGTTCAATTCCAACAGTTAAAACAACCCAATGAAAATGTTGAATCTCTGCCCGTCTGGCTGGACGTATACTCCAAGTCTGTAATTCAAGATGTATATTCTCCACGAGGAAGCAGTGAAGTATTACCGTGAAGATTAACAGGTGAATTACTCATCTTCATCCCACTTGCGTGAGTATGCTTTCTTCGTAACGTAATACAACAGAGTAATCATTCCCGTCGACATTAACAATGTAATGATCATGATGCCTGTCATGCCCATCACTACCCCCTCCTCTCCCAATATGTTCCAGACTTCACTATACAGGAAAAACATTTTTTTGTATAATTCAGTCTGATATGTCGCGCAAGAGCAGAAAGAAGGAATGGAATTGGCAGCTGAGATTAGTTATGTAACGACGCAAGAACAACTGGAACAAGCCCTGGGTATTCGCAATCACGTTTTTGTGATCGAGCAGCAGGTGCCTGCCGAGATTGAGATTGATCACTACGATGTCATCAGTCCGGATGTGCATCACGTTTTGTTAAGTACGGAAGGGCAAGCTGTAGCTACAGGACGTCTGATCTATTACAGCAAGGATACGGCCAAAATGCAGCGGATCGCGGTGCTTGAGTCTCATCGTTCATTCGGTTATGGACGCGTGCTTCTGCTTGCGATGGAGGAACTGGCACGTGAACTCGGTTTATCCTATTCCCTACTGGATGCTCAATGTCAGGCGCAGAAATTCTATGAGAAACTGGGCTATGAAGTAATTTCGGAAGAACCTTTTTATGATGCAGATATTCTGCATGTTCGTATGAAAAAGAGTCTGTAAATCTTCGGCATTGGCAAGTCTGATCAGCATATGATGCATACTTCCCAAGAATTCGGATAGGCTAATCAGGTAAACAGATTCCTATCTCGTCATATAAGGAGAGTGTGACATCATGGATCAATCGACACGCGAGAGTTTCACAGCCGTACAGAAAAATGGCGACGGTGACCTGACAGCCTTTCAGACTTCAGCAGGACGTGTACTGGATTACCAACAAGCACTTGCAGAAGTAAAGGCTGGCGCTATTGCCGGCGTGAATGTATTTAAAGGCAAAGATGGCGAAATGTATATTCGCGGCGATGCCGACGGTGACCCAACCAACAACCTGGACCAACTTCCCCACTTCTAAAATAGATGCACAGATCGTACGTGTTACACAGAAGCGCCAATCCGGTTATCCGGGTTGGCGTTTTCTTATTAGAATTAGTAGTCCGTAAAATATTTTACGGAGTCCCCGGAAGGCTGGCTTTTGCGAATCGGCTGTTGCACCTGTTCCCATGCCTGCAAAATCTGTATCCCTTCGAGAGTAGACCGATTCTCCCACGCGATGTGTCCGGTGCGTTCAAGCTCCAGCAATGACTCATGAATGTAAGCTCTGCTCCGTCCCGTCTTATTCTCTAGTTCATCCATACGCGGCAACCTGCGCCGTTGTCCTGCATAGTTCACCATAATACGCAAAATCTTGCGTTCAAAGTCGTTCAGCATACTTTACCTCCCCATTCAGATCCGTAACAGGACGCCATGCCAGAATACCTTGCTCCAGAAATGTTCGGGGTGAGCCTTCTTTTCCCGCCGATGCTCTAATCATCCCTCCACGTACACTGTTAATTCGAATCTGTCGCTGCGTAATCTGCCCTGCACGATCCATGTAGACAAGCTCCACCATCTGGCCAATATATTTCCCTAGCATTATCATCCCTCCGATAAGAACGTTTGTTTGTATTTCATATTATATGCGAACATAAGTTCTTTATTCAATAGTAAAAAAAGGATTTTGTAAAATAAAAAAACCAGACTTTCACCTTAACGATCAAGGGAGTCTGGTTCCTCTAATAATGCTGCTCATATAACTACGTGACTTGTAATGACCCAGTTCAGTAACGGATCAGTGTCGATCCGATTCCGAAAATTGCACTTTTTTTAATTGCTGTGTAGATGGATTAAAATCAACATTCACATAGACCGCGAACTGCTTGCCATCTTTGGCACGAACCCATAGCTTGAACTGTTCCCGTGACTGATCCGCTGTTAGAGAGGTACGACCGATGTGCTTATAGTCCAAAATATCCACATTATATTTGGTCTGTGTTTCTTTGACCGCAATAATTCCCCACTTCGCATAATCAGGGATGGCGCCACCTGTTCCTGATGTAATTCCGGCTAAACTCAGGACTACCGACATGACGGTAACAATGAGCATTCTCATTTCACTCACTCCTTGGGACAATATATTTCTGTTATATTGCCCGTCCGGGTTTCATTTTACACGAATAAACGAAAGATCCAGGCCAGTGGCCGTAGGGAAAAAGGAACCACATGAACAAGACGGTCCAACGAATCAGGCGGCTCTGTCCGGAAACTCATTCCCCAGTCACCCGAGAAAAATGGTTGTTGTGTCTGTAGTTCCTGAGGACGTTCCAACCCGTATTTCTTCTCAAGTAACTGCCTCGTTGCTTCATCCACCTGAACCTCGTTCGTACCGGCGTATGCTGTGACAGACTCGCTGCTTATGTACATCAGCATCATCAGAAACATCGAAATCCACACTATTTTTACCCAACGTTTGTTCATCTTTAACTCCTTTATGTACCTTAATTCTCTTGTAACTGGAAGCCCCATTTAAAGGTTAGATTATACATAAAATTCACGGAATTGGAAATAACAAAAGGGAGAAGATATGCAGCATGCGATGCAATACTTAAGTCCCATTTGGTTGATTTTATGTTTAAAAAAGGGAATAACCGTGTAATAGGCCATGACAGCCTGACTTAATGGCTAACATTTCTACATGTTCTGCAATACCACTTTGAGGAGGTTACACCCGAATGTTCAAACGCTTGGATGAAATTCTGATTGAGATTCCCAATGTCGAGAAGCCCGATCCGAATGCAGCGGCAGCCATACAGGAATTGCTCGGCGGCAAATTCGGAGAAATGTCAACGTTGAACAACTACCTCTATCAATCGTTTAATTTTCGCTCCAAAGAAAAGTTAAAGCCCTTCTATGATCTGGTCATGAGTATTACGGCCGAAGAATTGGGACATGTTGAGCTGGTGTCTCACGGGATTAACAAATGTCTTAGAGGATCAACCGAGTACAAAGAACCCGACGATACGCCGCTAGGTTCCGTGAAAGATGCTCGTCTGTCTTATCACTATCTGGCAGGTGCACAAGGCGCAATGCCTTTTGACTCTATGGGTAATCCATGGACGGGAGCAAACGTCTTCAACAGCGGCAATCTGGTCGAAGATCTGTTGCACAACTTTTTCCTCGAATGTGGAGCGCGTACGCATAAAATGAAGGTATATGAGATGACAGATCACCCCGCAGCCCGCGAAGTGGTTGGTTTCCTGCTGGTACGTGGCGGCGTGCATGTTGTCGCATATGCAAAAGCACTTGAGATTGCAACTGGCGTAAATGTGACCAAGCTGGTTCCTATTCCCTCACTGAACAACAAAGCCTTCAACGAGGCTCGCAAATATGAAGAAAAAGGGGTACACACCAAGCTGTATACCTATAGTGATAAAGATTTCAACGCCATTGGTCAGATCTGGAAAGGAACTCACCCCGAAGATGGACAACCTCTGGAAGTAATCCAGGGTATACCAGAAGGTTTCCCGATCCCGGAAGCTCCTGCGGTCGAGGAAGAATTCGCACCAGGCATTTCGCAAGAAGACTTCAAAGAGATTGCTCGCCGTCTGAAGATGGCGGGGAATATTGCGGATTAAGGAACAATTTGTTTAACAGGTTCTTTCCCTATATATATTGTTAACTCTATGTTTAAGTGAAGCCCTTGAACCCTGCTGCTGAATGCAGAGAGGATTCGAGGGCTTTGTTATAATCAATTTATGATACAATTTTATGATGCAAAATGAGCATGTTGTATGCACGTCATTTTCTGAGAAATTAGCTGTAAAAGTAAACCGGATCTCTGTTCACATCGTTAAACTTCGTTAAACTCCAACACCGATTCCTCCCGCTGACTCATGACTTCAATGAGCATGTTGGCACCCAGACGAAAACC
Source organism: Paenibacillus sp. FSL k6-2145 (assembly GCF_037976585.1). NCBI lineage: Bacteria > Bacillati > Bacillota > Bacilli > Caryophanales > Paenibacillaceae > Paenibacillus > Paenibacillus sp. FSL k6-2145. The sequence continues at coordinate 6,964,644 of NZ_CP150267.1, forward strand.
TTGTGCAAACGCTGCTTCCGTATGCATGCCCTCACATCTGCCACACAAGTCAAATAACTGTTCAAGCTCATGGAATTCTTCCTCGCTCAATCGATTCTTCCACTGCTCTGTCAGAGCTGCAATCTGCCGTCCTAACGCTTGGTATTCAGGATGTGTCGGCATCATCATCTCATCCGGTCGAAGTCGTCCATTATATAATGCTTCTAATATCGAATTCATGTGCATCCTCCTGTATATCTTCTCGCACCTCACTTGAATGAACGTTCTGCACATGGTAGGATATTTATGCAGTCGCTCATTCAAGTGATTGCGGTATAGGAAGCAGCGTGTTCTTCGCGGGACTAGCGCTGCTTCCTTTTTATTTTTGGAGCTCGTCGTAAATCATCTCAATCCCTTTGCGAACGATGTCTGATCGATTCGTATTCAGCTTCTCAGCCGAAATATCGAGCTTGTTCATAATTTCCTCGTCAACACGTATCTCAATCGTTCTGCTTTTGGGTTTGTCAGATTTAGGCCGCCCCATCTTTTTGGCGGACATTTGCTTCACCTCTTTTTTTGTCCTGACAACAATATATTATTGCCCGGACAAAAAGTCAATGTATTTGTAAAACATACGTTCGTTTTTGTCACAACAGATTCATAGATAAATCTATAGTCAGTAATCCGTTTGAATGATAAAAAAACAAACAACCTTGAAAGGCTAGGCGCTTAAGGTTGTTAGAGTACTATTATTGATTAACAATTAAGATTCAGGAGATACGCAAACAAGTAGGAAAAAGAATTTGTTGTTTTAGCATTTTTATCACTACATATTCAATATTTTTAATTTCGAAAAATGTTTTCACTTTTCCACTGGCTTTCCATATCTCACTAAAACATGCCAGAGTAATTTTAATTCTTGTAGAACTTCTTTGTAGGTTCCTCGATCGATCCAATGACTTGGATTTTGTTTCAATTCCATAGCTGCAGAGCCAATGATATTTGCATCAATAAAATCACTTTTGGCAATTCTTTTGGCCAGTGAAGGCATCGAAGGACCACGAAAATCATTAGGAACCTCATCAACCAATAGTGTAAAACCCATGTGCCAATGGAGATCAATGGAATACTTTAGACAAATCTGCTCCAAGATTCGTCCGGTATGGGTGCCTTTAAATGATGGATCCGCAACAAGCATCTTGACATCTTTTTCAAGAGAAATGTCACCATGAACCTGAGTTTCGATATAATGGTCCAGATTTCGGTTTGGCTCTTGGTTGGATGGATTTTGGAAGGGTTTCTCAAGATTGACGAGCATATGGCCGATGAACTTTTGAACCGTTAGATTTCTTTCGCCAATGGCAAAACCACTATAGAATACATCCCTCATGAGAGCAGCCAAAATAAGGTCAAATTCCTCATACGTTCCCTTTTCCTCGGGGTCTTGGTGAGAATCCAAATAGGTATACGTGCAACGCTGGGAGACCTCAGTGGATAAAAGGAAGTAACATGATCCAAAACGAGGAGCAGGTCCATCGGGATGTAACATGACATGGAGTGCCCCATACTTGGGCCGTTCGCTATTGGTTGAGCCGTTGATTTGGTACGCTCCGCCAAACATTTTATTTTCCCAAACGTCACGTTCACCGCCTGAAAATGCGGATACACTTCCATTAGATAAGAAAGTCTCAAACTGACTTTTATAAATCCCCTGCTCAAGTAGTGCTTCAGCCACGCTTTTCATGGACAGATCTAATCGATCTGGGTGAAAGTGTAACGCGATCCTTGCATGAGATTTTAGTTTGGCGATAGCATCTTCAAATGTCTTCAGCTCGATATTGGACATATGAAGGATTTCCCTAATGGTTTGGTCCGCCTCATTTTTGCGGCTTCTTGCATATTTGGTTACATGCTCTTGAGCTAATTGCTGAGACCTTGATAACTCCATGGGCGGAAGAGTCCTTTCTCTTTTTATAAAATCATAATGGCGTTTTCCTTGTTTATCATATAGATTGTAGCCTAGTATCTCCACTTACCTCTCGTTGGTCTCCTTCATCTTTTCCAAAAGCTCCACGATAACCTCATCCAACTCCTCAAGTACCTCACTCGGTGTAGGAGACTCAAGTATCCTTACCAAATCCGACCGTAGCATACTTAGATGAGATACAGGCAATCGATCAATTAATCCGACCAAAATGAAATATTCCCACTGTGGATCTTGGGTTTGCAATACATCTTTAATATGAGGAATTAAGTCTTCGCCCAGTCTCAATAGTAGATCCTCTACCGGCTTAGAGATAGGCCAATTCCCGTCTTGTAACCACTCCATAAGCTCTGGGATGATAACTTTTAATTCGACATCACTGAACTCACTTAACTTACGCACCGCTTCATAATCAAACTTATCGCGGGGAAGGCACTCCCTAATATCCATTTAAACTTCCTTCCTCAATCTCAATGTGCAAAATCATACCCCACCTGTGTTACTCGACTGGCGCTACATCGTCTACTTTGATATCAATCTCATCTTGATTCTCCGTCGTTGACATCGCATCTCTCATGCGAATCGTCCACGTTCCTGCATCATGATCAAATTGTACATCTTCAATCACTGGAACACGGATGTTCTCTGTATCAAGTGAAAGAAGTCCACTACGAATCGCATCCGCATCCGTCATATGCCCACCATCCGGTGCCACTGGACAAGATACCGCTATCTTTTCTGCTCTGGCCTGCCCGGGATAGGGTTGATTTTCCGGGCCTCCATCTGTCCAGACTTCAACATAGGAGCCGATCTGCGGATCAGGTGCATTGGAGAACCATTTTGCCGGATAATATCGATCGGCTCCTCCATTGGAACTGTTATCCCGGTAGGCAGGATCAACAACAAGAATGGAATCGTCTTTACGATCAACCACATAACCAGTGAATCCATCTTCACTTGGTGCATCGGCTTGAGTCTGCACGGAGTTGCACTCGATCTGTTCTGAACATCCGGTAAGGCATACGATTAGGGTTGAGAGCAACATAAAGACTTGACGAAGATAGGACATATGTAAATCCCCCTTTACTAACACCTCTTTCTAAGCTTAACGTTTCATATCAGGTTATTGTTACAAATACTGCCGTTAGCTCACCTTTAACATACTCATGGGCCCAGCACGACCAACCCATATATTCACTTCTTTATATTCCTTTTATACACATACCTGCCCCATACCACCAACGCCGCGCATAACAAGATCACACAATAGGCCCAAACAAACAGCATGGCAAGCCCCAAGCCGATGTTGGCATCCAGGCGCTCATCAAAGATCTCTGTGTATAGCGAAAAACCGAGTGGCACAGCCCCGATAATGAAAAGCCCAATGAACCATCCACCCCAGCGTCGAAAACCAGACCCCGCGCCAGGACTGGAAAGTTTACGAACTCCTTTAATGAGAAGCCACAAAATTAGAATAAATAATAGACAGGTCATAAGAATTTTAAGCATGTCGTTCATCTGCATCTCGTTCGCCTCCTACGCTATAAATAATGATGAGTATCTTAACCAAGTAGTGTTTGAGACTTGATGATCATTACCCGTTTCCATGTCCCTTGATCACAGGCAGACACAATTCAGCACCCCAGACCTACATCCTATTCACATCACAGAAAAAAATGCCATCGTTCTGACTCCTTCCAAGTCATGAACGATGGCATTACTTCTCTTATTAACATTGTTAACCCATATCGAACAGGTTACGCGCCAAACTGCGCATAGTGAAGGCGGCTGTACACCCCACCTGCTGCGAGTAATTCTTCATGACGTCCCTGCTCCGTAATACCTTGTTCAGCAACGACAATAATGCGGTCTGCATTTTTGATCGTAGCCAATCGGTGAGCAATAACCAGTGTGGTCCGGCCCTCGGACAGTTCAGCAAGGGATTGCTGAATCGCCGCTTCCGTTTCTGTATCCAGCGCGGATGTGGCTTCGTCCAGGATCAGAATTGGTGGGTTTTTCAGGAACATACGGGCAATAGACAAACGCTGTTTCTGTCCACCGGACAGCTTCACGCCGCGTTCACCAATTAACGTATCCAATCCTTCCGGCATCGATTGAATCAAAGGTTCCATCTGTGCACGTCTGGCGGCCATCCAGATTTCTTCTTCGGATGCGTCCAGCTTGCCGTAGGCAATATTCTCGCGAATGGTTCCATCGAAGAGGAATACATCCTGTTGTACAATACCGATCTGACTGCGCAAGGAGTCCAGCGTCATGTCCTGTATCTCCTGACCATCAATCGTGATGCGACCTTCCAGCACATCATAGAATCGTGGCAGCAGACTGCACAGCGTTGTTTTACCTGCACCCGATGGACCGACGAGGGCCACAGTTTCTCCTGCATGTACATTAAGATCGATACCTTTGAGTACAGGCTCCTGATCCGAATAACCAAAGGTCACTTGCTCATAACAAATATCTCCACGCAAATGGGATACCGCAACGGCCCCTGGACGATCTTCCACATCCGGTTCCATATCAAGCAGCTCCGTATAACGTTTGAAGCCTGCAATCCCTTTCGGATACGTCTCAATAACCGAGTTGATCTTCTGAATCGGTGTCAGGAACACATTGGACAACATAATAAATGCAATGAACTGACCGTAGGTCATACTGCCGTTAATGACAAACCATGTTCCGCATACCAGGACAAAGAGGGATACCAGCTTCATCAGCATATAACTGACAGAGGAATTCCAGGCCATGATTTTGTATGCGATCAGCTTCGTTTGACGGAAACGACCGTTGTTCACAGCGAATTGTGCTTTTTCATGCTCTTCATTAGCAAAAGCCTGAACAACACGGATACCTGTGATATTGTTCTCTACACGAGCGTTGAAGTCTGCAATATCTCCGAACATTCGGCTGAATGCCTTGGACATTTTGCTACCAAAGTAGAGCGACAGATAAATAATCAGCGGTACGATGATAAAGGTTAACACCGCCAGATTTCCGTTAATGCTCATCATGATGCTGAATGCACCAATCAGTGTCATGACCGCGATAAATACATCCTCTGGACCATGATGGGCAATCTCACCGATATCCATCAGGTCGTTAGTCATGCGGGAGACGAGGTGCCCTGTTTTTGTATTATCGAAGAAACGGAACGATAACTTCTGCACATGATTAAACAGACTTTTACGCATATCCGTCTCAATGTTAATGCCCAGCTTGTGTCCCCAATAGGTAACCACGAAGTTCAGAAATGAATTCAGGAAGTAGATGCCTAGCAGTGCTAGACACGCCCATAGAATCCAGTCCCAGCGGCCGCCTGGCAGCAGATCATCGACTACCCGGTTGACCGCCAGTGGAAATGCCAGCTCCAGCAGAGCGACTAAAATCGCACAACTGAAGTCAAGAATAAAGAGCTTTTTGTAAGGCCTATAATAGGCAAAGAAACGGCGAAGCATGGACTGAAGTCCTCCTTATGCAACCACACAATGATGATTACGTTCTATTTCGTCTTGCTTAAGAGGTACAGGAAGTATGGCGCACCAATAATGGCAACCAGGATCCCCGCAGGAATCTCCGAAGGCTGTAGTATGACACGACCCAGCGTATCTGCAACCAGTACGAGCAATGAACCGATCAGTGCAGATGCGGGTAAAAGAAATTGATGTTTGGGACCGACCAGACGACGCGCCAAATGCGGTCCGATCAGACCAACAAAACCGATCCCCCCACTTACAGATACACATGAGCCGGCAAGTCCTACAGCAGCCGCAAGCAAAATCAGTCGCTCACGCTCAACCGGAGTCCCGAGTCCGCTTGCAGTCTGGTCCCCCAGATTCAGTACGTTCAATACACGTGCCTTATACAGAACAAGCGGGACAAGAATAATAAGAAACGGTAGCAATGCCGTTACAAATTTCCAGTTCGAACCCCAGATGCTGCCTGCCATCCAGGTAGCTACAAATTGATACTTTTCCGGACTAAGCCGTAACGTAAGCACGATCATGGCAGAACTGATTCCCGCCGCTACCCCGATCCCCGTTAGCAGCATACGCGTAGGCAGGATGCCCTCTCCTTTTTTATAAGAGAGAACGTAGATCAGAAATGCAGCAAAACCAGAACCGATCAGGGCCAGAATTGGTAAAAGAAATACCGGCGCCGCTGTCGTTGTCGGGAAAAAGGAAACAAATAACATGACGACCAGACCAGCACCTGCATTAATCCCGAGGATCCCCGGATCTGCCAACGCATTCCGAGATACTCCCTGCAAAATACAACCAGATAACGCAAGTCCGGCCCCGACCAGCACCGAAATTACAATACGTGGCAGACGGAATTCAAACAGGATCAATTCCTGTTTCGCCGTGCCTCCACCAAACAGGGTTCGCATCACCTCAAGCGGCGAAAGCTTGGTAAAACCTGTGTTCATGCTCACCACAAAAGCCGTAATAATTAATAGGGCAAGCACAATGAGGACAATCGTACTCTTGGTTCTCTTCTTGCGCTCTGCTCCAACTATTGTTGAGGATTCCATAGTTACAGAGTCCTCCTTTCTTTACGCGCCAGATACAGGAAGAATGGTACCCCGATGAGGGCAACCAATGCGCCAATTGGCGTCTCGTACGGCGGGTTAATCATACGTGCAGCCAGATCCGCAAATACAAGCAACAGACTGCCCATCACAGCGGAACATGGAATAATCCAGCGATAATCGACCCCAACCAGCTTCCGCGTGAGATGGGGAATAATGAGTCCAACAAAACCGACCGCACCCACCACGGACACAGCCGTACCCGCGAGAATCAGTACAACAATCAGGCCTATGAGCTTGATCAGCCCAGTACGTTGCCCCAAGCCCACCGCAATATCTTCTCCGAGACTAAGCAGAGTAATGGAACGGGAGATGAGAAGACCTGCGATCAGTGCCGCGAGTACCCATGGGAACATGACCTCAAGTTGAGACCACTTCGTTCCGGCTACACCACCGGCTGTCCAGAAAGCCAGATCTTGTCCAATTCTGAAATATAATGCAATCCCTTCACTGAGTGCCGACAACATCGCTGATACAGCCGCACCTGCAAGTACAAGGCGTAGTGGTGTAAGGCCTGATTTGGAAGCTGCACCAAAACCATACACCAACAGGACACCAAGCCCTGCCCCAAGGAAGGAATACATGATGATATACATAAATGGCAATCCAGGGAAGAAGGCAAAACAAACTGCAAGCGCAAATCCAGCTCCCGCATTTAACCCAAGCAGACCTGAATCGGCCAGCGGGTTACGAGTCATACCCTGCATGATCGCACCAGCTACAGCGAAACATGCACCTACCATTGCTCCTCCAAGGATACGTGGTAATCGAATCTCCCATATGATCTGATGTGGTGTCAGCTCAGGATTGAAATCAAAGATAGCCTTCCAGACTACACTAAGCTTAATATCAGCAGCACCAAATGAAATGGACAACGCCATACCCAGAGCGAGTAGCAAAACTCCCCCTGTAAGAATAAGTGTGGCTGCCCACGGACGAGTGTGTATCTTCGCTGTGGGTGAATCCGGATTATGTTTTTCTGGTGAAGCTTGTGAACTCATACGCGCCCACCCTCGTTATGAGTGGAGCTGCTCAAACCTATGTACATAACAATCACCTCTCTATAAATACCGAACTTTAATGATATTGATTCTCATTCCCATAGACCATTGTAAGTGAATCCACGGGCTCTGGCAATGGACAAATAGGACATGTTTATTGCATATATGAAGATTTGCACACAATTTTACACGCAAAAAGGCTGCGCAAGAGCCAAATAGCTCGAACACAGCCTTATCATTGCATATGTAGAACATGTAAAATACAGACTCGTTTAACGAGCATGTACCGTAAGTAAGGATGCCAGGACATCCGGAACATCAGTAATGATCCCTTGCACACCCATGTCAATCATGGCCTGCATCTCAGCAGGATCATTCACCGTAAATGGATAGGTAACAACGCCATGTGCCAGTGCAGCAGCAACATCTTCTTGTGTCACCGCCAGCTTGTAGGGATGAAGGCCGGTAGCCTCGAGTTTGGCGGCATAATCATAGGGACGATACAACTTTTCCATATATAGAAGTGCTGTACGAATCTCCGGGGCAAGACGTTTACATCTCACGAGCGATGCATGATTGAAGCTGGACAGCACGACCTGTTGCTCCAGATTCCAGTCCCGGATCGCCTGTATAACCATCTCTTCCATCCCTTTATAACTCACAATACCATTTTTCAATTCCAGATTAAGCAGGGTTCCTTTCCCCTGTACCAGCTTAAATAACTCCTCCAGAGAAGGAATACGTTCGCCGGCAAAATCAGCATGGAACCAGGACCCCGCATCCCGTGTGCGCAATTGATCGTAAGTCGTATCCTTAACCCAGCCTTCTGTGCCGCCAGTTCGGCTTAACGTCTCATCATGAATCAGTACCAGTCTGCCATCACTCGTCATCTGCACATCGGTCTCAATGCCTGTTGCTCCAAGCTCCAGACTCCGTTCAAAAGCGCTCATCGTATTCTCCGGGCATACGGCAGATGCACCACGGTGGGCAATAATCTCCATGTTCCTCATTCCAGCGCCTCCTGTGTTCAAGCTTCACTCTATGATCCTTACTATAAACACCGTTTGTTAGACCTGTATTAACAGAGCGTATAATCGGTTGCCTGCTTCGCTGATACTAGCGACCGGGCCCAACATCTAACGGGCTGGGGATTCACTCATTTTTGCGAACTCAATCTGAAAATCGACATAACATAGTATGAACGATGGAAGCACTGAACTCCGTTATAAGGAGGTTGACTATTGAATCCCTCAAAGAAAAAATCGATACCTACGCGTCCTCACACATCCCAGTTACAGTCGGCTTCCAGGCTTTCCAGATCATCTGTCCATATCAAAAACAAATCCGGCAAGACGGCTAATCAGCGTTCTCTTAACTCCAGTTCACCCAACACACTGGATCAGCTGGCTATTGTTGCAGCAATACTCTCCTTAATTGCAGCCGCCATCGGGCTATATATCGCCTGGAAATCGTTAAGTAATCCGGATCAAACTGCTGTTGTGGTGTAAGCTGCTTGTTGCGCAGCTAATGGCTCAGGAGGCTCTCTCCTGCTTCTGACCTTATTCAGGGGCAGGTTTTTGCTTTTTCAAATACTCAACGTATGCTGGAAACGTCAAAAAACCGTTCCCCTGAAACGCCGGCATATACCAGCGTCTCTTTGGAAAGGTCATTTTTTATTCGGGCGCTGCCTCTGCAGCGTCATCCCCGTCCCGGGATACTGACCGAATTACAGAATGAATGTGCGAGAGATAATAACCAACAGAATGAACAATACCAGAATTGCACCTGTCGATGTCCATGCTCCACCACCGAAGCCTCCGCAATATCCGTAACCTGTACCTTTGAGTTCGCTCATCAGTGACACTCCCCTCTTCATCGAAGTACACTATAGACTATGTCCGATAGCGCAACTTGCTTGGGCAGATCGAAAATTCTCCCGAGGAACGATTGGGTACAGGCCCGTCTTCTTATGCACTCATTTCCCGTTGAGTTGTGACCACTTCTGAGTCAGCTCTGCAGGAATATAGGATGACATTTGTTTGATCAGTTCAGCCGGATCAGCTTCCAGACTCCACAGACTGAGATGCGAAGTGTTGGAGAATCCTTCCTGTACGCTATGTTCTACCATCTTCATTAGCGGTCCATAATATCCGTTGACATTTAATAAGCCAACAGGTTTACGATGAATACCGATCTGTGCCCAGCACAGTACCTCGAATAGTTCTTCAAATGTACCCATGCCGCCGGGAAGTGCAATGAATCCATCGGATAATTCAGCCATCGTAGCCTTCCGTTCATGCATGGTTCCCACTTCAATCAGTTGTGTGAGCCCTCCGTGAACAACCTCGCCCCGGAACAATCCGGTAGGCATTACCCCGATTACCTCTCCCCCTTGCTCAAGAGCAGCATCTGCTACTGCACCCATCAAACCCATACAAGAACCACCATAGACCAGTGCATAACCACTATCGGCAATTTGTTTTCCCAGTTGAACAGCCTTCTCTGTATATTCGGGGTGATTTCCCGGATTGGAGCCTGCAAAAACAGCTATACGTTTCATTGGGTTTCACTCCTTCTCATGATCTTTTTAGATTGAACTAAAGAATATTTACACTTGCCACTTCGATGACAGAACAACCTTCCGATCGCTGTTATCACCAGATTTTTTGATTCAATTTTACAAAGGTGAATATCGTATGCTTCCGATGTAGCTTTCTTTCAGAAAGCTTTTAGGCGAACGCTCCGCTTCTTCAGGTTATTTCTGCCCTCTACGTTCTCGTGTAAATGTTTAGTTCAATTTATCTATTTTAATAATATATAACATGAATGTTATGGGTATGTACAACAGGTTAACAGAACTAATGGACAAAAAAATACCCGACCGTTTGCAGCCGGCCGGGCTCCCGTTTTAATACACATCAATTTAGAAGGGGTTGTTACTATCTAATATACAGACCGAACATTAAATCCATATGATCTTTGCATGAAATGAATATTAAATCTTCGTATAACTAACGTATCCCACGGCGTGAACGCACGACAAACATATGCTTGTCTTTACGCAGAACCCGGCCATCTGCAAGTTCGACCTGATCCTCATCATGACGCAGAATCGTTGTGGATAACGCTACAATCTTGGCCCGGCGCCAGATCATCACCTGTGACTTGAAATAGATTGCATTTTCGAACTGAATCGCCTTTTTCATCACATATCCAACCTTGTGCACTTCAGAACGTGCTTTCTTTAAGGGAAGACTCTCTTCGGGAAGAGGTCTGATCATTGCGATATTGTCAAACGATACCTTAATCCGTTTTGGTCCGATCCGTACACATTCCGCTTCTTCATCCCACTCGACCAGCGTTCCCTTCAATGGCTCCCGTATGCCTGTTGCACGATATACCGCTACTTTTCGTCCTATCCAATGTCGCAATGTTCTCACCTCCATCTGTCTAGTTTTCAGGTATCTTCCAATCGATCGGTTCAATACCTTTGGAGGTCAAGAAATCATTGGCTTTGGAAAAGGGACGACTGCCGAGGAATCCGCGATGCGCAGCAAGCGGACTGGGATGTGTAGACTCCAGTACCAGATGCTTGTCCCTGTTAATAAATGTACCTTTCTTCTGGGCATGACTGCCCCACAGCATATATACCATCGGCTCTGAACGTTCATTCAGCGCGCGAATGACAGCATCCGTAAACGTCTGCCAGCCCAGTGCCTGATGGGAGTTCGGCTGACCTTCACGGACCGTCAGAACAGCATTTAATAGCAGGACTCCCTGCTGCGCCCAATGAACCAGAGATCCATGATTCGGAATTGGCAGGTCCAGATCGGCATGAAGTTCCTTATATATATTTTTCAGAGAAGGAGGTACACGTACCCCCGGTCTAACCGAAAAGCTTAAGCCATGAGCCTGTCCCGCTCCGTGATAAGGGTCCTGACCAATAATAACGGCCTTAACCTGATGATACGGCGTCAGCTTCAGTGCGGAGAACAGGTCTTCTTTGGGCGGAAAGACCGTCTGCGTTTTGTACTCGGCGGCGAGAGTGTAACGAATCTTGTTAAAATATTCGGCTTCCGTCTCTTCCTGAAGCACCTTGTCCCAATCGTTTCCAAACATATGTATAGGCTCCTTTCCCCTGATGAATGCAGTTGCGTTCAGCCCAACTACTGAGCTCTTCCTTCTGAGAGCCGCATGTCATGCAACTCATAGACTATCCACCATTTTAACATAACCGGGGACAGCAGACCAGAATTGCACATCAGGGTATAAGTTCACCTCAAAATAAACCTTGTTCTTACTGCAATCCGTATACTCATACAAAAAAGTCATCTCGCTGTTGCGTGATGACTTGATGAATTTACACTTGGACGGGCACCTCTTCGACTTCTTTCACAAGCACACTGCTGATTCTCCGTAATCCTTCCTGAAGGACAGCACGGGGACAAGCCAGATTCAACCGAATACAACCCTCACCATTGGCTACAAACATATGACCATCTTCGAGCAACACACCCGCTTGCTCCGCGAAGAATAACGGTAAACTTACATGTTGGGGAGCATATGCCGAGATATCAATCCAGGCCAGATATGTGGCTTCCGGAATGTGAAAAACAGCTAGTGGTAGATGCTGCTTCACAACCTGTTCTACGCAGGCGAAATTGGCGTCTAGATACCCTTTTAATTGTTTCAGCCATTCATCACCCGTTTCGTAAGCCGCTTGCGTGGCAGCGATGCTCAGTGGGTTTTTGAAACCATAATGGCGTGCCTGCCAGATCTCTCGAAGTGCCTTATTCGGAATGATGACATTGGAGAACATCAGACCAGCCATGTTGAATGTTTTGCTCGGAGACATGCATGTAATGATTCGATCAGTATCCGGGAACAGCTTCGCGAGTGGCGTATGTCTCTTGCCAGTCCGCAGCAGATCACAGTGAATTTCATCCGAAATAATCCATACATTGTTCCTCAGACAGATCTCACCCACACGTTGTAACTCTTCCGTTGTCCAGACGCGTCCAGACGGATTATGGGGGTTGCAGAAAATACAAACCCTTACCTTTTCATCCTTGGCCTTGGCTTCAAAATCCTCAAAATCAATCGAGTAACGTCCCTGCTCATTGAGCATATCCGAACATACCAGTTCAAGATCATTATGCTCCGCTGCTGACTTGAAGAAACCATAAGACGGAGTCACGATCAGTACTTTCTCATCCGATTGACAGATATATTCCACCAGTTCATACAAAGCGGGGATGATCCCGTTTGAGGTCTCCAAATGCTCCTTCGGGAAGGACCAGTCATAGTATCTCTTCATCCAGTTCGAGACAGCTTCGTAATATGCCGGATCAAACACCTGGGAGTAACCCATAATTCTACGGTCCAGACGCTCCTTAACTGCATCCAGAATCTCGGGAGGTGTGGCAAATTCCATATCTGCAATCCACATGCGAATAAACTCTTCATCTTTGAATGGAAAAGTCATGTCCTCTGTGGCGTTAAAAATATATTGACGGAAACCATCCGTATTCATGGCATTTGTTCCTGTGCGGTCTATAATCTCATCAAAGTTATATTTCATAGCTTCTGCTCCTCTATCTGCTTTACTTTTTCATTGTCGTTTCATGTCGTATTACACCTATTATTTCATGACGCAAGAATTGCATCAAATGCAATACAATCTACCCTGACGAAACAAATGAAGTTAATTGTTTCTCCAAAATAGGTATTTCGATGAAAAAGTGATATATTTCTCATATAACATCATTTTTATGAATGACTTTCATCATTTTCACGTACTCTCAAGAAACATTGCATAAGGAGAACCGATTATGAACAATATCAATCAGGAAGTTGGCAAAAAAATACGAAACTTTCGGAAGTGGCGGGGACTGACCATCCAACAGCTTGCGGATCAGATCTTCAAGAGCAAGGGCACTCTGTCCAAATATGAAAGCGGAGATATTACACTTGATCTGGTCACGTTACATCATATTGCGAATGCGCTAAACATTCAGGTAGAGCAACTCTTGTATCAAGAACCTAGGCATGCATCTCCCCTGATGAACGCGGTCCCGTCCAGCTTTTTCAAGAACTCCACTCGTTTCTATTCCTACTTCTATGACGGGCGTAACAACAGTCTGATTCGTTGTGTCATTGACATGATGGCTCAGTCGGATGCCAACCGTTATCGCACCGTGATGTATATGAATGTGAAGGACTTTGAGAACTATCAGGAATGCGAGAATATGTATTGGGGCCACACCGAGCATTATGATACACTCACCACGCTGATTTTGAAAAATCAGGCTACACCGCTGGAGAATCTATATATTAATATTCTGGCTTCTTTTCAGGAATCAGAGAAAAAATGGGGACTGATGGCTGGTGTCTCCTTCAGACCTTTCATGCCGATCGCGCTCAAAATGTTATTCTCCAGAACCCCGTTGCCCGAGAATCAGGAGTTATATAATGAATTAAAAATCTCAAAGGAAGATCTGCGGACCCTGAAAATATACAACATGCTCGCTGTCACTTGAACAACGTAGCGTGTCACACATTCTCATATGGGATAGAGACAGTCCCTCCCCATTAGAAAAGGCACTTCTATAAGCTGTTGAAACCAGCTCATAAAAGTGCCTTTCGCTATGACGCCTATTCGATCCGGGAATAAGCGAGACTTACGCTTAGTTTTTAATTAAATCAAGCGTTTCGTCAAACATTTGTTTCTGTTCCTCAATCTTGTTCTCATTACCGATTACGCAGCGCTGTTGTTGTTCAAGTATGGCAGATAAAAGCTCAGCAAAACCGATAATGTCGCTTTCCTTCGTGCTTAACACTTCGTCACGTTCCTGTTGCAGATCCGCTTCAGTCACATTTGACAGATAACACTCCAGAGAGAATGCCCCCTCACCATAAGGTGTTCTCGGCGTATCAAGATCTTGGATCGCACCAATGATATAACGCGTCATTTCCCGCTCATCTGCCCGGAAATCGGTCAAATATTGCGGTATCTCTTCATATACTTTGTACGTTTTATCCAGGTTCGGATCACGATACGATGCAACGTAGCTGTCTCCGTTCCGTCTGAAGCCTGACATGCAGCCATAAGCTCCACCTTTGGCCCGGATATTGGTCCATAAGTAATCCAGAGACAGGATTCCCTGCAAGACCCGTAGTGAACCGGTGTATTGATATCCTTTGTCGATATAATTGCCCGTTTGCACCACGTACTGCACTTCTGACGGGGAACGGAATCCTTCCTTATGAGTAGCCGGTGTGAATGTAAATTCTTCCTTGGCAACCTCATGTGTGAATAGCTTCGCTTTCAGATCAGATACCCGTTGCTCCAGTCCTTCATATCCCTGATCATCCGCAGTGTAACTAACAAGCAAGTTCTCCGGTCTGAAAATATACCCCGTCAACTCTTGCAAGCTAGAAGATAACTCTTCTTTTTTAGCCTCAAAATTCGCCTGAAGATCCTCAAGCCACTGGTAAAACGCGATACCACTTACAGCTTCCCTGAAATCCGCAACCGCTGAATGTTTGGACGAAGACCGGCCAATTCCAGCAGAGTGTCCGCTATTGATCAGATTACGTTGCAGGTTACCTTTCATCTGGGAGATGATCTCATACAATCGCTTCGAATTATCGAATCGGGATGTGAACACAATTTCTTTGATCATATCAAAGGCAAATCCAAGCTTGTCATACAACACTTTGGCGTTGAACTCATAGGTAGCCTTGAATTCATTATGCTTATGTGCGTTGGCATAAGATCCAATCCCGCTATGAATACCGCCTGAATGAATATGAATTTCATTGGACAGTTCATTGAACGAGTAGTTTTGAGTATCCACGTAACCCAGTACATTCTTGAGCAACCCTGCATACGGCAGGAGATGACGTGGCACTTCTTTGATATCGAACAACAGTCTCAGATAACCAATTCCGTTGGTGTAGAGGTTATGATGAAGAATGGTTGTACCGTCGACCTGGTTCAACGTTTGATGCAACGTAGAGGCTTTTGGTTCAATATCTTCAATCGATAACGTCGGAATGACCTGCTGCTGCTCTTTGGTTGAAGGTGTATTCTGATACTCGGCGAGTGCTTCCGTTTTCTGAATCAACGTCTGAACTTCTTCCTCGCTAAGTCCGGCTTGGATGGTTTTCAGCCGTGCTTTCAGCGCTTCTTCTTTACGTGAATTCAACCCTTTGTCCGGTGTCAGAGCTACAAAGGAAGTATGTGTGTTTTGCAATAAATACTTCTCAATCAGTTGCTCGAAGTAACCTTCGTTCATTTTTGTCCGCAGCTCAGCAAATACGTCATTGGCTTCTAAATGAGTGAAAGGTGCATCTTCATCGTACAACCAGCTTTGCAGGGAGGAGAATCCGTAGATCAGACCCTTCGGCATTCTGCCATAGTCCGCTTCTCTGTGATTGAACTCATACGAGTTAATTCCTGCAAGGAGCGCTTTAGGATCAAAGCCTTCTTTTACCACACGCTCAAGCACTTCTTTGACCGTTCCGAGGAAATCCTCTTTGCTCGCCAGGTTACTCTTCTTCAGTCCCACCGTGAACACTGGCTGATACAGGCTGTCATCATACGAACCGTAGACGTCCTTCGCAATTCCTTTATCCAGCAAAGCCTGTTTCAATACCGCTCCCGGAGCGTTCAGCAGGGCGTATAACAGAATTTGGAACGAAATGTTCAGTTCCTTGTCCAGACTTGTGCCGATCACCGCATTATAGGTCAAGAAGCTGTTATCCACTTCCGATTCCGTACTTCCCGCAGAGTAAGTCTTAACTGTGTCTACCCGTTCTGCAAAGGCAGGTTGAAGTTGAATGGCCGAATCAATCTCGATTCGATCATATGCACTCAGGTAGTTCTCATCGAGCCATTGCAGCTTCTCTTCCATATCCATATCGCCGTAGAGATAGATGTAACTGTTGGAAGGATGATAGTATCTCGTGTGGAAATCCAGCAACCCTTGATAAGTCAGATCCAGGATAGCTTCTGGGAACCCGCCAGACTCAGAGGAGTAAGTGGTATCCGGGAAAAGGGAGTTCAACACTTCTCTGCGCACCATTCGTTCCGGTGAAGAAAAGGCACCTTTCATCTCGTTATATACAACTCCGTTGTAAGTTAACTCATCATCTGCAGAGGTCAGGTTGTAGTTCCAGCCTTCCTGCAAAAATATCTTTTCATTCTCATAAATGTTTGTATTTAATACCGCATCCAGATATATATCCATCAGGTTATGGAAGTCGTGATCATTACGACTCGCGATCGGATAGATCGTCTTATCGGGATACGTCATGGCGTTAAGGAATGTATTCAATGAACCTTTCAGCAACTCAACAAAAGAATCCTTGGCCGGAAATTTCTTGGACCCACAGAGCACGGAGTGTTCGAGGATATGGGCTACCCCTGTATCATCTTCCGGAGGTGTGCGGAAACCGATACTGAATACTTTGTTGTCGTCCTGATTGGACAAAAGTACAATTTTGGCCCCGGATTTCTGGTGCTCCAACAGATACGCATCCGATTTCAATTCTTCGATTCTGCGCTCCTGTAACACCTTGTATGGCTTAAGCTGTTTCAACATAAACTTGAGTCCTCCGTCCATAAGATTGTTTTATTGGTTTTGTGACTCTACATAAGTTCAAATATGGTTATTTACACGGGCACTCCGATGACAGAATAACCTTCCGATCGCTGTATCGTGTAAATGTGTAGTTGAACCTATATCGTTCAGCAAGGTAAAGGTAATATATGCCTATGGATAGTATACACCATTGTTCCGTCTCTTCATAAAAGTCAGATAAATGTACCTTCTGATATGTATTATGCAGGGTTTATGTTTATGAACTGCACGGTGAAGTGGTCAGCTATGACATCATATTCATAGTAAAGAACACAAAAAAAAGATCACATGCAGCTTGGTTAACAAGCTCATGCGATCTTTTTTTTAATATGCCGAGGACCGGGATCGAACCGGTACGGTAGTCACCTACCGCAGGATTTTAAGTCCTGTGCGTCTGCCAATTCCGCCACCCCGGCAGGATTATGTATTTCTTGGCGACAAGAAATATCTTACCATGAACTAATTAACTTTGCAACACTTTTATTAAAATAATCTAACTATATAAGTTTAACTAATGATTTACACGATAACGGAGAGGACAGAAAAAACTGAAAAAGCGAAGCGCTCGCCTAAAAGCTTTCTGAAAGAAAGCTGCATCGGAAGCATACGCTATCACCGGATTTTCCCTTGAGAAAAGGGAATCGAAAAAATCTGGGGATAACAGCGATTAGAAGGTTATTCTGTCATCGGAGTGTCAGTGTAAATAATCTTTAGTTCAACTTATATAAATGAAACAGGCACTGCAAGCGTCAGCTCGCAGTGCCTAGAAAGTCCGAGTTGCGGTCCCGGACTTCCGGTAAACCAATCTATATTAAGGGAGGTGTGAGATAAGAATACCTCCCCAACATTAAAGAAACCTAAAATCAGCCTTAAATTAAACTAAAAAAGTAAAATAGGTCGAACACGAGCCGCTTCTTCCTCACTGCACTCCACAATAACCAAGATATGGTCCTTTAACAGCCAATCTTCGTAATACCGCGCATCCTCCTCCGAAATCCCCGCTTCAGTCAGTGTAAGCACCAAATCATCAGTCTCACTCCCAATCTCATTACCAGCGAGTCTACGCACTGCATTTCCGATCGACATTGTCTGATCCATTCGCTTCCCCAGCCCAGCCAATATGCCTTTCAGAGCGCCAAAGGCACCATCTGTCCCGGCACCCTTCAACGGTTTGGGCAGCCCCGTCTTCTCGCTTACCAGCTCCAGATTGAGCTGCTCCTTCGCCACCGCTCCCAAATATTTATCCTTGATGCCTTCCTCTTTCACCTGATTCAGCATAATTATAGCCTCGTTTTCGGTACGGGCCAGCCCAATAATCAATTGTGTCATTCCGTTCCCCTCCTTTTACCCTAATATAACCCCGTAATCCCCATTCAAAAACGGATCGTCCACAGCTAAGACAAATCACCTAGAAGAATGTTGATTTCTCTTCTGGAAATCTATACCTAGTTCTGATAGACTAGATAAAGAAGACAAATTAACCATTGAAAACATTGACATATGGATTTAACATCTCATAATCAGGAGCAATGACTTATGAAAAAAGAGGTAGAAATTGCCATCCGGCGCAAACAACAGATCATGGTTCGTAATACAAGCGGTCAGACGGTAACTGGATTTCCCGAGCGTACCGCTGATACATCCATTCTTTCCTTACGTACGGTTCACGGCAGTCTGTGGATACCGTTTGATGAGGTTGAACATGTTACGCGTCTGTTAAGCATCCGGTCTCATCATTTAAGCGGAATGCAACTCGTATAGTCGGATCTGTAATCCTAGAAACTCAGTTCCCGTATAGATACGTTAACTGGATCTATTTATGCCAGCACATCATACCAAAAAACCAGACGCATGCACGTCTGGTTTTTCTCTTCTACTTATGCTGTACCACGCTGCCACTAGCCTCACAACAAAGGCCTTACTACTCTTGTTTCTGTCCACCCATATCCTGTTGTTACTTCACTACAAACTTCACTCGTGTTCCATCCGGATATGTACTTAACTGATTCCCTACCCATGAACCTGCACCACGATTATCCTTCGGGGTAATGTACTGGATATCTGCACCTGTTCCTCCCTCAGCACACATCGCCATGGGCCACTCGTCACGATCCTTACCTTTTTTGACCGGAACACCCTTAAGTGATAAATCCCGATTGCCTTCCGCTCCATTACGATCAATGGTGCATACATCCGAATGCCCTGCCTTGATAGCAGCTTTAATATGGTTGGCTGTTTCGGGATAACGCTCTGAAGGGAACGTAATGGTATGGTCTACACTCTTATTAGTCCCACCGAATGGAGAAGGTATCTCCTCCGGCCATTCGCCCCCAGCCCAGGCATAGAGGGCTACCAGAAGCATTGCTACCAGCGTCAAAACCTGCTTTTTGAAACCTTGTTTACCTTTACGCTTTCTTCTTGTGCGTCTCTTACTCATGCTGTGTCTCCCCCATTCAACACTTGCATTATAACAGAACACCCGTTCGTAAAACAATCCAAAAAAATAAAAAAACAGCCGAGACCGCCCGGCTGTCCTGCTTGATTATTATCCTACATTGGGAATGGCCTGTTGGCGCAGCAAGGGCAGTGTCACCTCAAACTGTGTGCCTTTCCCTTCTTTACTCTCCACCGAAATCTGACCATTCATCAGTTCCAGCAGTTCTTTGCAGATGGTCAGACCAAGACCACTTCCGCCAAATCGGCGCGCATGGGAGATGTCGGTCTGGGTAAATGCATCAAACAATTGTTCGATCTGATGCTGAGGAATGCCAATTCCCGTATCACTCACAGAGAATACCAATACAACGGTATCCATCAGTTGTTTCCTCACATCCACCTGTAACTGCACTTCACCTTGTTCCGTGAACTTGATCGCATTACTCAGCAAATTATCCAGTACCTGCCGAAGTCTTAGCGGATCACCGATAAGCACATCAGGAACATTCAGATCAGCATGACAGAGCAGACGTATTTGTTTATTCTGTGCCGCAGGTTCATGTGTCTTCACAATCTGTTGAATCAGCTTCAGGGGTTGAAACTCAATGTTTTCAACATCCATTTTGCCTCTGCCCAGTTTCGCCATATCCAGGCTATTGTTAATGATGTTCAGCAGCGCCTCACCTGATTGACGTGCAAGCTCCAGATATTCTTTCTGCTCATCCGTAGTTTCACCCATACTGGCAAGTTCGATCATGCCCATAATGCCGTTAAGCGGGGTACGAAGCTCGTGATTCAACTTGCCGATGAATTCCAATTGCCCTCTGCTGTTCATCTCAGCCATGGAAGTTGCAAACTTCAACTGCTGTTCAGCATACTTCCGTTCTGAAATATCGTATTGAATGCCTACAAAATATAAACACTCTCCAGATTCATTAAAGATCGGATCAATATTCAGTTCGTTCCAGAACTTCTGACCACTTTTTGTATAATTTAAAATATCAATCTTAATGGATTGTTGTTTCTTTAACGCATCACGAATCTGCATTACCGTTTCGGGGTCTGTATCCTGCCCTTGCAAAAATCGGCAATTGTGTCCGACAGACTCTTCATACGTGTATCCTGTCAGTTGGGTAAAGTGTTCGTTTACATACATGAGCGGAAGCTCAGGCAAGGTAGCATCGACCACCGTCACGGAGGATTTCACTTTCGAGATGATAAATTCCCATTGTAATGAGAGTTGATTATGTTGGCTCATGCCTTCCTCCTTCATCTAACACATTAATGTTTATATATTCTGCAATCGTACATTATAAGGAGAGAAAACTAACCAAACGGAATGTGTTGATATTAAATCAATATATTTTAATTGTAACACAGTTATTCAAGTCATGTGGTTCTTGGGTAATAGTTGATAACTAACATTACACAATAACCTAACTACTCATCAGGAGGAACATACATGAAATTTCTGTTAATTATCATCATTATCATTTTGATTGTAGTCTTTTTTACCAGACGCAAACGTTAAGATGAGATCCGTTATGTAAGTGAGAAAGGAAGATGGGTATGAGAACCCTCTTTTTTATATTCATGGTACTCTGTATCATCAATCTCTGTTTCCCAAAATTCGGCTGGTATCTGCGTTATGGCTGGATTTCCCGGGGTGAAGCCGAACCCAGCAGGCCTTATATGACTATGGTCAGAACGACCAGCCTGCTGATGTTACTTATCGCCTTCACACTCGCTATGGCATGAACTATAGGCATTAGAAGATGACTGCCCTGTTGGGCAGTTTTTTTGTGGGTGAAATGACGGGAAAATGATAACTTTGTTTGTGGTGTAATGATGACAATGCCCGTAATATAGATATATCGTTTCGGAAAGGACACCATTGGCATGAACATCGCATTTTATCCGTACTGGGCCGCCAAAACGCTGCTCTCGCTTATTAATGTCATATATATCATGGTCATTACTACGTTTATATACGGTCTCACTGGATCGGTACTCTCTGCTGCAATGTTTCCACTTATTCAGATCACTGCACGCATAATAGCAGGTTTCACTTTGCCATTACTTGTGAACCGTTTCCCATTCTCCAGACTACTGATCAGCATTTCCATAGCCAAAACATTAATCTTGACCTGTATAGCCATTTCGTTGAATCACTTGATTTCACAACTGCCGCTTCTATTGTTCGGCGTGGTCATACTATCCTTATTGGACGGATGGGAAACTCCGTTACTGAATGCTTTAACGCCACGATTGGTTCAAGGAGAAGACCTCGTGAAGGCAAATAGCCTACTATCTTTCTCCAATCAGACTGTAACCATTGTCGGTTACGCCATGACGGGATTCGCCGTGATGAACTGGGGGGCGTCACAGACCTTCTGGGCAGCTACAAGCCTGTCCTGGGCCGTTCTGATCTTCATGATTGCCATGGGCTCGCTCACACGGAATGTAGAACAACCTCAGAAATCTGCTGTATCGTGGAATGTATTTAGGGAAGGCTGGAGTATACTTTGGAACAATCCATCATTACGACTGCTCACGCTGATGGACATTGCTCAGGCTCTTGCGGGTTCCATCTGGATTGGAGCTGTCACACTGGCCTTTGCAAAAGAAGCTCTGGGACGAGGAGAAGGTTGGTGGGGACTCATGAACTCGAGTTACGCTGCTGGAACCATGCTTGGAGGTATTCTGGCTCTTGCGCTGGCCAAACGTATTCAGAAGCATCTAATCGCAAGTATGACCATGGGTTCTCTCCTCTTCAGCCTGCTGACCGTCGTTTATGGTCTAAACAACCTGCCATGGCTCGCTTTGGTGTTATGCATACTCATGGGTCCAGTTCATCAGATTCGTGATGTGGCTCAGCAGACAGCGCTTCAGAACAGTGTACCTGTCGAATCCTTAACCAAGGTATACGCCACTCATGGCTTCCTGATATCCACGGTTATGAGTGTATCCATAGTCATCTTTGGTCTAGTCGCAGATCAACTGGGCGTTCGGTGGGTATACCTTATCGGTGGAGCCTTGTTTATTGTATCTGCGATATGCTCATTATCGTTGAGCAGGGTTCACAGGAACCAGCCCATTGCTAAACATACGAAAAATATGTAAATCAAAGAGACGAGCAACATTCTGCTCGTCCCTTACAATCTCAATCCAATCGATAATCTGTCAGCGGCCTGCCTTTTTTATAATACAAATTAGGTGACAATATATTGAAGAAAATATGCACATCCGGCATGTATGCTTCTTCCAAAATAGCTTGCACCGACGATGCAATCCGATTATGAATCTCCTGGTCACGTTGAAACATCAGAATCTCTATAGAAGCCGGAGAAGGTGTTAGCGCTTGTACATCATGACGCTCTGCCTTCATTCTCTCCCTTGGAATATGAGTAATTAGGGCCATCTGCTCTGTAATTTGGGGTACAACTTCCTCTAGCTGAGGACCTGTGAATCCTTTAAAGCGAATAAACGGCATTGCTATCCCTTCAATCTCTGTTAATAGTCTCTTATGTGATTTTAAGCACATTGTTTTCAGTTGTCAAATATCATGGATGGCTATGTTGCTGCTTATAAATAGGAAAAGCCCCGCTGAAGTCTCAGCGGAGCCACTGTTTGTACGTTTCGATACGTGACTTACAGCCAGAAAGATTTTGTGATGATCACCAGCAGGATGAAAAGCACAAGAATTGCACTTGTAGAAGTCCATCCGCCACCAGCATTACAACAACCGTATCCAACTTGACTCATTTTGATTGGCCTCCTTTGAATTTCAAGGTATGCCATAACATATGCGTATTCCGCGCAAGTGACCGGGCGAATCGGCAAGTTCATCAGCCCATTCATCAAGGATTCATACCCGGTGATTTAACCGGATGGTTCGATGGAGATTTTCAGTTGTTTTTCTTGTGACTCCTGAGGTGACGGGTCTGTATTTTCTCTGTCCAGAAGGATTGTACGAGTACGTGTATCACTTCGGGATGTCAGAACAACCTTTCCATCAGGTGTAATAAAATAGGCGATTGGAATGGAGATCTCGCTATCACGGTACGAACCATCCGCATGGCTTGTCCCCATGACAATACATTGATGCTTCAAGGCGATCTGCCGAGCCTCTTCGACCCACTCACCGTACTGCTCTTCACTGAACATGCCCACACCAATGGAATGCATCACAATGTCCACATTCCCTATATTCTCATTGCCAAATCCTTGCAGGACCAGCTCATCACACAATAAAGTGCTTATTACCCAACCCTGTTCCTGAGCCGTCTCAGCAGGTGTATATTTAGCTTTCTCCAATACAATCTCTCCAGCCTTACTGATGATAATCGATCGGTCCTTTGGACGTTCGTCCAATCTGCGATGACCTGATACAATCATGGTCCCATATTCAGCCGCCAACCTGCAAGCTTCCTCAACATTCTGGTTCAGATAACCTTCAGGAAAGAGCAATATATCTGCATCAGGGTGTTGCTTGAGTTCGGCTTCAAGCTGCAGCAAATGCTGTTCCAGCCTCGGTTGTCCAATGATAATCTTCATCTGGCATCCCCCATTCATAAATAAAAGCCGGTTCATACCTGAATAAGGTACGAAACCGGCTTAAAGATTGTACGGACAGAACTCCTGCTCACCGTACTTCGCTTCAAGAGTAATTGGTTCTCATGTTATTGCTAGGTGAAACAATTACCTTTACAGTTGAATGATATGTAGTTAGGCATTTCTACGTTCAATACTATCATAGATAGCCTGCCCATCATAGCTTCGTTCTGTAGCGATATCTTTCACCAATAGGACACTGTCTGCATTTCCAGATAAAATACTCAGTGCCCCCAACACCCAAGCAAATGGATATAATGCAACGGATAACATTTTCTTCATAGCTCTGTCTCCTTTATGTACTATAGAAATAATTGGTTGAATATCCCATTAATACGATGAAGTTCAATTAAAGGTTTCAATTTCTATATAAACATTACCAATTACATCCAAGATACATATAGGAGACAAGACTTCAATTGTTCCGTTCAGATCAACTCGAAACTCTGGAGCAACGCTGCTGCCTCTTCATGATCAGGTTCCAGAGCTAGTACCTTACGGGTATATGACAGGGTTTCTTCTTCCAGTTCAAGTTCGTAACAGCACACAGCCAAATCGTACAAGACGGCTGGATTATGATTACTCGGGTCTGCAACCAATGATATCTCCAGAAACCGTTTTGCATCCTCATACATATACATCTCATATAACAGCTGCCCTGCCAGAAATGCGAGACCTCCTTGCTGCTCCATCACATAGTAGGAGGACCACATCGTATGAATACCAGACTGAATATCAAGCATTTCCTCATCACTTGCATCAGGAAGAAGACTGGAAATGTGGGTAGCACTGTGAATCAAGAACTCAGCATCATATCCACCCAGACGCCAAAACGGTAAAATATGCTTCAACTCCATACTTTCTATTCGAGAGTCTACCCATTGTTTCATACTGAAAAAGTCATCCGGCCCAAAACGTTCAACAAATCGATGGTAGGCCAGTCGCGTGTTCACATAACTGATCGGTTCGTCCACCATTAACATGCACCCAACGTTCAGATCTTTATAATGATGTGTTGTGAATCGCGTATGTGCTCCCTGTTGTTCCAAGACATATTGAATCGCATGGTAGTTAGCCGTTAAAGAAAAACTCCCGTGCAGAACGAATTCAGGTGGCTCTGCGAACTTCCAGTTATCCAGTCGATGATCCCCTTTATCAGCGGTAATCAACACATAACCTGACTGAGACAGCCTGTTCAACCGTTCGAGACAGGACAAGCCAATTGCGGGAAAAAGGATGTGTGAATCCTCCAGCTCCGCCTTGTACAATGTGATCAGTTCCGAATACGGATAGTTATCTGCACTGTATTCAGGCGCTCGGCGATACTCATAACTCAGCGTCATGTTCTTCAGCATCTCAGCGGGTTCAAGATCATGACGACGATCCGGAGACTGAACAAGCAGATCGCACTCGTAGATCTCGCCATCCCCAATATAGATTAATTCCTGCGGAATGCTGTCAAAAAAGTAATTGGCAATCAACAACAACGGTTGTTTCAGATCACCCGGCCGAATAACTGTACCCGCAACGACCAGTTTTAGCTCCGTATCTGCTACAGCGTCAAAACGCGCAAAATCCACTATACCTTGTTGAATTAAGGATTCCATGGATGGATGCTCTCTCCAACCCCGCACATTCTCCGCTACGAGATCTGTCAATACATATTTGAAAGGAGGTAAATCTATTCCTGCAAAATCCTTTAATTCAATCAGTTTAAGTAGGATTTGGTGTGCCAAACGCCCTACACCCGCCCCAAGTTCCAGAATAGTCACGGTCTCGGTGATCTGTCCCTTGTTCGCGAGGTCCTGAAGAAAGCCAAAAATCATCTCTGCATACGCCGTGGCAATCATCGGATTACTGGTAATATATTGAGGGACCTGATTCTCTGTCCAAGCCTCTAGCCCCTTTTGTTCATAATAAGCTCTCTGCCAATCCCAGACTGGAGCTTCGCTGTAACGAAAACGTTGACTTTCATTTGACGTCATTAAAATGGAAACCTGCTTTCTATCACTAATTTCATAAGATTCTCAGATGTTGACGGACTACTTTAGTTCGAATACCATTCAGTCTCTGTAATGCATTATATCATAGAACCCTGCCTACTCGATGAAGTTCAGTTTTCCCCTTTAACTAGAAAAAAACCTGCTTTTGAGGGCAGGTCTGTGATGTCCTTCATTCAAGAAGAATATTGATCTAATTCATTTAGGCAAGGCCGCTGAGCATTAGTCGGAATACAAGACTCCGTCGAAGTTCTCGGGGCCTACACGGATCGTACCCAACAAGTTGGAACTCACAAATGCAGTGTACGTCAATTGAGGTGTAATTGGTGGGTTGAAGTCATCGGCAGAGAAGGTAATAATCTGAGGTGCCAGGATGCTCAAACTAAATGTGGAAGTTGCAGAATAAATAACAGGATCTGTTGGCGCAGTTCCTCTGACAATTGTGATGGTGATACCAACCAGCGCTAAAGGAAGTTGTACAGACACAGTTCCCTTGAACTGCACCCGCGGGTTTGCTCCAATGCCAGCAGTGGTTATCAAACCGATTTGTCCAAATAATTGAGGCGTGTTAATTACAAGGATTGGTATGGCAATTGAGTTAGCCAAACTCGCATTCTGCGAGGTTCTTGCATCAATAAATTGACTCATGAAATCTACCTCCTATGTGTGGGATAGGATAGTATATGCGAGATTTGGTGTACGGCGTGGACATACACTGAATTACGCAAAAAAAGGGCATACTAGAAAGACACTATTAACAAATTACATTTTTGACTCTAGCACCTAAATGAAGACAGAAAAAAACCCTTGCTAGGCAAGGGTTTTAAGAGTATGGGCCCTACAGGACTCGAACCTGTGACCAATCGGTTATGAGCCGACCGCTCTAACCAACTGAGCTAAGGGCCCTAGACATAATGTATAACGTGCAGATGATGGCTGTGAATCATCCAAGTGAAACTAAATTGCGGGGGCAGGATTTGAACCTGCGGCCTTCGGGTTATGAGCCCGACGAGCTACCGGGCTGCTCCACCCCGCGTCAGTAAGAAATATTAAAACAGCGACTTAATTAATATACACTATCGTCACCCTATAAGTCAAGGGGTAAAGTCAGGGAATAAAACGTACACCATAACGACCTTTACGTGATCGATAAACTTCAACTTCCGCCGGTTCATTATGACCGTAAATCCACCCATCCTGCTCCATACGCTTGGCCAGACATCCTGCCTGAAATTTGGTTGCATACAACTTGCTGAAATATACCCAGTGCATACCGCTCGTCCTTTCCGGAGTCGTCATTTATTCCTGCTTTTTGTAGAATACCCCATTTTCATAAAAATAGCCGCCAAAGATTAAAATCTTCAGCGGCTATATCCTTATCATGATATGACTACTTCATCAAATCTCATTGAAACGTAGCTTTAGGATCCTTTTTCAATTTCTCCAGCATCTCGTTTCCTTTAGCTGCCCACTCACCAAGTGCTTCTTTTGGTGTCTTTTTGTTCTCTAGTACTTGGTTGAAATATTCCATACCTTTTTCATTGACTTGCCATAAGCCTGGGGATTTTTGATACATCTTATCCAGATTGGTATTTGTTGGCGGGACCGGCTTCAGCGCATAGAATGCTTGAATGTTATAATCCAGGCCATCTTTTGGCTTAATGAAGCTCTTCCGTGATACCATCTCATAGCTGCTACGTGCTTTGATCTTGGCCCAGTCCTCACTGTTCATGTACTTGATCAGTTCCCACGCATCATCCGGGTTCTGAGCCGCACTATTAATCGCCATGAGGTTGCTCAGATAGATGCTGCCTCCAATTTCAGGAGCTTCCGGGTGAACTGGAGGTGTTACAACATCCCAATCCACTTTCGTAAAGTCTTTCATTTTATCCGCATTTTTATTCGCATCAATTAATTGATTAATATAGCTGTAATCACCAATAACCATGGCTGTCTTGCCGCTCAGGAATAGGTCACCCTGTACCGGATCGTATCGTCCATTCGTATTCTGATCCTGCGGTTCGTCACCTTTAGGAATAACTTTGTCAATCGCAAGTTTGCTGATGGTGCTCCACACTTTCTCCCATTGAGGAGAATCTACTGTCATCTTCTCTGCTTTGTCATCAAACGTCTTCAGCTGCAACGAGCTGTAGTACTGTTGCATGGAGTAGTACGGCGAACCACCCTGATATGTCGTGAAGGAGAAACCAAATACATGGTCTTTACCTTCACCTTTCGTTAGACGGGTACCCAGATTGAAAATATCGTCCCATGTCATGTTGTCCGTTGGCGGTTCCACGCCTGCTTTTTCAAACATACCCTTGTTATAGAACAAAGCCGATGAGGAGAACGTTGGTGTCAATGCATAGATGCTCTGATCCCCAAGGTCCTTAATTCCCTCCAGTACACTAGGCACGATATCACTGGTATCAAACTTATCTTCCTGCATCAGTGGGTCCAGCTGTTTCACCAGATTCTCCTGAATTAATGATTTCACAGTGGCGGTATCGGCCACGATAACGTCAACCGGGTTATCCCCAGTCATAATCTTCTTCAGACTCTCCATCGTATCCGGGACTTCCGGCTGTTCTTCCGTGTTGCCATAACCATACATGCTGCTCTGATCAACAGCAGCTACAATTTCGATGGTTACATTGGGATGTGTCAATTCAAAAGCATCGGTGAATTGCTGACGGAAGTAACTGTCATCCTGTCCTCCCCACAACGTAGCCACACGTAATACACGCTGCTCCGTATCCTTGGCCTCACTTGCCGTACAGCCAGCAATCAGTGGCAGTGCTAGCGTCGCAGTAGCGATGACAGCCAGCACACGTTTTCCCCACATACTATTCTTCATTTCCCAGTTCCCCCTCTTAATTATCTTGGCGGTGTAATCACAATACGTTCACCGTCAAATTCCAATGTAGCCCGGTTATCAATGGATAAGGCCTCCAGATACTCTTTTGGCACCTGAAGCCGCCCTGCACGGTCAATAATGACAAATGCTTCGTGAATGTCCGGCATACCCGATTCGGACAAGTTATGCTCATCATCCAGATTCGGGTTGCGCTTCACAAACTCGGTACTGGTCAAGCCGTCCCGAATCGCAACGATCCGGTCTACCTTGCCAGCAAGCGTCAAGTCATGGGTAACGATGACAATCGTAACGCCGAGTTCCTTGTTCATTCTTCGGAAAATGCCCATAATTGTATCACATGTCTCGGAATCGACCGAACCGGTTGGTTCATCTGCAAGCAGAATTTTGGGACGATTGGATAATGAGATCGCAATCGCTACCCGTTGCTGCTCTCCTCCTGACAATTGATGCAATTTGTTATGCATCCGATCCTTAAGACCTACCCATTCGAGCAACTGTTTCGCGTAAGCACGATCACGCTTGCCTCCCAGAATCATGGGAGTCTCTACATTTTCCAATGCAGTGAGATAAGGCAGCAAGTTACGACCGTTATTTTGCCAGATAAAACCTACCGTATGACGTTTGTATTCGACCAATTGGGCATCTGTCATTTTCAGCAAATCCCAGTCTCCCACAACAGCCGTACCAGCTGTAGGACGATCAAGCCCGCCCAGAATATTCAGCAGCGTGGATTTACCGCTACCGCTGTTACCGATGATGGCCATCATTTCACCTTGATTGACAGTCAGGTTGAGACCCTGAAGGGCAACGACTTCCACATCGCTGGATTTAAAAATTTTGACAAGTCCTTCGCATTGGATCACGTTTACCTCTCCTCTCCCATTTTGACTGCCTGGTGAACCCGCAATCTGCGAATCTGCCAGAGCAACATCGTTGCACCAATGACCAGCATCACTACGGTGACCCCATACAGTTGCAACATATCTTGCTGTTCAAACACAATCCGGAACGGAGGTACCTGAGCAGATACATTATCCGTTGTTTGCAGGAATGGCAGGAATAAACGACTGGATACCTGACCAATACCGATACCGAGCAGGATCGATAGACCTGCTGTGAACACCTGCTCCAGCAGCAGCATACCGCTCAGTTGTGCGCGTGATAACCCCATGGCTCGTAATACACCAAACTGCACAACACGTCCAGACAGGTTGAAGAACCAGTACAGCACGTATCCGATCAACGAGATAATAACCGAAACCAGGAAACCAAGGCTCAGAATCCCGAATACGCCACCTCTTGACGGATGTTTACCCTGAGATACCAATTCGGTCCGTACGTCACGCACAGACGATAACTCAATGCCTTCTGCTGCAAGTTTCTCCATTAGTGGAGCCACTTTGGCATCCGGTTCCATTTTCAGCCATACCTCATAAGGAATCAGAGGCACCTGATCATAGATATAATCCAGATTCGCCACGAAGAATGGCATCTGATCCGGATACTGGGCTGGCCAGTAAGGAATGATCCCGAACACGACGAATTCAATCGCCTGTCCCTGTACACCCATGGAGACGAGGTCTCCAGTTTTCAACTTAAATTTGTCAGCAAATTTGGAAGAGATCAATACAGCCCCTTCATATCTACCAAGCAAGTCAAGATACTTGTAGGGATGTGCCGGGAACAGATCGTTGCGGAACCACGCCACTTGAGCAAAGTCCACATTATCAATTCCGACCAGCATCCCCTGTCCGCCCGATTTACCAGAGACGATAATATTGCCTTTGGTCTGCAGCACTCGTGCTGCATGTTCAACCCCGTCTAATCTGCGGAACACTTCAAATGGAGGTTCGGAGTAGATGACTTTGGATGGCTGCGAAGAACCGCCGCCGCCTGGAGCACCTCCACCGCCATTGCCTCCGCCGGAACCACCACCAGCAGAACCTCCTCCTCCATTGCCACCACCTTGTTGACCTCCACCCGTACCGCCATTCTGTCCGGAACCACCGGGTTTAACCTCAGGTGTTCCTTCCCACACAGTCTGCATAATCACATCAGAACCATAACGGTACAAGGTACGCTCAGTGGAATTCAGATCAATCGTCCGAGCAGCAGCCGAGTTGTAAACCCCAAGTCCCAGTGTCAGTACAAGGAGGATCATCAGCGGATAATATGAAGAAGATGAACGCGATAGCTGTGTTAATGTCAGATACAACGGGACCGGGAGAAACTTGCGACCGATC
Source organism: Paenibacillus sp. FSL k6-2145 (assembly GCF_037976585.1). Taxonomy (NCBI): domain Bacteria; kingdom Bacillati; phylum Bacillota; class Bacilli; order Caryophanales; family Paenibacillaceae; genus Paenibacillus; species Paenibacillus sp. FSL k6-2145. Next base: position 6,996,032 of record NZ_CP150267.1, read on the forward strand.
AACTGAATGAGCTTTAATATCCACGGGAACAAGCGCAGGAAGAATAGTCCAAGCGCAAAGATAGCGAGTGCTGGTACAAAGAACAGAAACGGCTGTACCTGCAACTGATCAGTTGTCATTCCGGTCTGGAAGGTCAACATCTGACGTTCATAGAACAGGTAGTATCCATATCCAGCCAGACCCAGCAACACAACGTCTAGGAACCAGCGTTGCCATACTGGAGCACGGTCTGTCCGTGCTTGGCGCCGTTTGGCAGATACAATGGTTGCCCGTGCATAGGTTATCGCAGGGATAAGTGATGCGATGATCGCAACAAGGACCGCTGCTACGCCCAGGAGAATAGCTTCTTTTGATACACCGATTGGAATGGACTTCCGATCTACGAACGAGAGAAAACCACTTGCTGAACCGATACTCTTGGCCATAAACCAACCAAGCAACGGCCCAATAACCAGCGCAATAGCGCCCAGAAATATGCCTTCAAGCAGGTAAAGAGAGAAGATCTGCCGAGCTGAAGCTCCACGGCTGCGCAATACCGCAATATCACTCTCTTGCTTTTGTAATGACTGTCTGGCATTCATCGCAATGAAATAAAAGACCATCGCAATCATCGGTGCTGCCAAGGTAAACAACATGGTCTGCAATTGCAGACTCTGACTGCGGAACTGCTTGAGCAGATCACCAAAGGTGATGTCCACTTTTGTATCTTTCAGCCGCTGGTACAGATCGATATCCAGCCTTTCCAGCATGGAAGTCAGACCTGATAACTGGCTGGTTTGAATTTCCTTCAGATCAAAGGCATAATACCAACGTGAATTTTGAAGTGGAATCCCTTTTTCCTTCAGTAAAACATCATTAAAAACCGATTCATCCACATAAAGTCCATTCATCATGCCGTCAAATCCCTGTACCCAGTAAGGGCTGTTCGGATCATCTGCCTTGAAGGACCCCGTAATCTTCACACGTAACGTAATATCAAGGCCGCTATACACCGGATATTCCAGAATGTCACCGATATGCAGATCGTTACGGTACATGCCCTCTTCCAACATGACTGCCTCGATCGTGTCATCTTTGACCTGGTTTCCAGGTTTCACCCCGGCAGAGTAATTCACCTGTGCATCCAGCCCACTCATCGTACCCAGACTCATACTGCGTACCCTGCTGGCATCCACTTTGGTTGGATCTTCCGGGCTTACCTCTGTGCTGCGAATGGATCTCGAATTCACATACGTATGAAAAGGAAACCCGATGTCGCGAGGAACATCCTCACGAATATAACGATCTACTTCGTCCAGACCCCGAGTGTCTGTCTTCACGCCACCTGGTGCCTGATAACTCATCAGCAACGAACCGGCTGGCAACCCTTCACTGTTATCCTGCAGCGTCTGCGCGACAACCCGTTTCAGCGCACCATCGGCATACATTGGAATACTGACGGTGAACGCTACCGCCACAATCAATCCGATCAGTGTGCTGAAGGTCATCCAGCGCGTGTTCCACATTTTGCGGAACAGCAGCCGAAGCAATGGCAGCCCCATTAGCGTCCCACTACTTTCTGGCCTACGGTCAGACCTTTCAGAATCTCGACATCTGTCGATGTCTGCTGACCAACTTCAACGTCCACTTCACGCTTGCTGCCATCACTCTCCACGACTTGTACATACGTTCTTGAACCGATGGAGCGTAAAGCGGATACAGGAATCACAATTGCGTTCTCGGTACGCTGCGTTACAATTGAGACCGATAGTGGTGTGCCACGTTCCACGCCTTTTGGCATTTTTGCAAGGGTAACGATAACATACTTATCCAGCGTTTCCTTGGTTGGAGGCGTACCGCCTTCACCCGTCCCTTCGCCACTGCCGCTTCCCGATGCTTCCGCGATAGGCATGACTTTAATTTTGCCAGCGACTTTACCAGCTCCATTAATATCTACTTCTGCCTTCATCCCAGCTGAGAACTTCTCCAGATCTTCCTTGGCAAAGGTAGCTGCCACAACCAGATTGGATGTATCCGCAATCGTAGCAATCGGATCATACGCTTTCACGGCTGCACCCTTCTCTACCTGCACAGCAATAACGGTACCGCCAAACGGAGCAGTCAACGTGGCTTTGCCCAGTTGTTCTTCCAGATCAGCGAGTTCCTGGCGCAGTTCTTCAAAAGCAATCGTTGCTTCTTCGAACTCCACCGGGTCCATCTCATCCTTCTTGCGGAGTGTTTCCTTCATTTGAACTTCGGATTTGCGAATAGCAAGTTTCTTGCCACGGATCTCCTTCTCCACACTCTCCACATCGAGCACCGCGAGAAGTTGGCCCTTTTTCACTTTATCCCCTGGTTTAACATTTAACTCTTTGACATGCATGCCATCAAGCGTGAAGTACACCTTCTCTTCCCGCTGACTCATCATCTTGCCACTACCACTTACTTTTTTCTCCAACGTTTCCGTCCGGACTTCATATTCCGGTTTCTTGGAGATCGTTGGCGGCGTAATAGGCGGAAGCACTTCTTCTTCTGTTTCTGACGGCAGCAATGAGCAGCCGGACATCGTTGCAACCATTATCGCACCAAGTACAATAAGTGCTGCGCGTTTCCCCCTCTTCGGAGCGGCCCCTTTACCTGATAAATCTGCCGTCCGCCATTTCATAAACATGGTCCGCAACCTCCAAAATTGTAGGATCGTGTGTAGTCATACATATTGTTACTTGTTCTACTTCAATAATATTGCGGAATACGGCCATGACCTGAGCGCCCATCTTGGAATCCAATTCCGCTGTAGGCTCATCCGCAAGCAACAATCTGGGTCTATGTGCAATGGCCTTGGCTATAGCCACACGCTGTTGCTCTCCCCCGGACATCTCGAAAGGTCGGTGCTTCACCCGTTTGGATAGTCCAACCAGATCCAGACAGTGACCAACCCTGTCCTTCCATTCCGCTCGCGGAACATCCGCCATGCGCAGCGACAGTTCTACATTTTCCCAAGCAGATAATAAGGGCATGAGTGCATATGCCTGAAAAATAAAACCGATCTCTTTACGCCGCAAAGCGGTCCGCCTCCGGTCTCCCCAATCCTGAAGAGGCTGGCCAGAGAACAGAATGTCTCCACTTGAAGGCTGATCCAGTCCACCGAGCATATTCAGCAGTGTTGTTTTTCCTGAGCCCGATCGCCCCTTCAGCATGACCAGTTGTTGCGGATTCACTTCCATATCAATGCCTTTGAGCACATGGATAATGCGACTGCCTGTCTGGAAACTGCGATGCACGTTACGCACCTCCAGTACAGGTCCATCATATGGAGGTAACATATCCTTTTTTGGTTTGATCTTCTTCTGGGGTTCATCAACGGTGGTGACAGCAGCTGCAGCCACTTCATCCGAAGCGATTTCACTTTCAGATAAAGATACTTCACTTGTCGGGTGCGCTGGTTCACTTATGTATGTACTTTCCCCCGACTCCGTCGATGCCTCCAACGGTGTTTCCCCCTGTTGATGTTCATCGCCTGACTGGCTCTTGGCAGTTCTTTTTCTGAGAAATAAATTCTTCATGCCAGCAATCACGCTCATCCTTTCTTGATATACCGATCATTTCTTCAAAAAACCTAAAATTAGAAATCTGTTCCAACCTACACTGAATTATAAACGACCGATCCCAACTAAAAGTTACAAGCTTTTTACAACGGTAGAGGGAAAAAGTTAATATTTTGATGAACAAACGAAAAAAGCACCCCAAAGTGCGGGATGCCTCTTGCATATTCGATGGTTTTGCCGCTATGACGGCAATCATTACAATTTTGATACCGTTCATTCATGAACATTTTTTCGAGGTATCAATGATATTATTTACCAAATGAAGAAGGATCTTCACGCCAGGATTTGAGCAATTCAAAGTCACTCTCCTGAATCGTTCCCTGAGCCAAAGCCACATCCATCAGAGCCGTGTAATTGGACAACGTCTGAAGTGGAATTCCTGCGTCTTCGAATGCTTTAACACCTTTATCCAGCTGGTAGCTGAAGATGGCAAGTACGGCGAGCGGTGTTGCACCTGCTACGCGTACAGCTTCGGCTGCTTTGATCGAGCTTCCACCTGTAGAGATCAGATCTTCGATGACAACCACTTTCTGTCCTTCGGTAATCAGACCTTCGATCAAGTTCTCCTTGCCGTGTCCTTTCGCTTTATCACGAATGTAGGCCATCGGCAGATCCAGCTTCTGAGCCACCCAGGCAGCATGCGGGATACCTGCGGTTGCCGTACCTGCAATGACTTCTGCATCCGGGTATTGGTTACGAATAATCGTTGCAAAGGCCTCAGCGATATCGTTGCGAATCTCCGGATAGGACATCGTTAAGCGGTTATCGCAGTATATTGGTGATTTGATGCCGGATGTCCATGTAAATGGCTGCTGTGGACGTAACGCCACGGCTTTAATTTTCAACAGTTGGGAAGCAATATGATTCGGAATCTCATTCAGTTCGATCATGCGTTCAACATCTCCTTCAAAATGGTTTCTGCCGCTTCACGCGGATTGGGAGCGCCTGTAATGGGTCTGCCTACAACAATGTAATGACTGCCTCTGGCGATGGCTTCACCCGGCGTCAAGACGCGTGTCTGATCTCCCAGACCACTACCCGCTGGACGAATTCCTGGTGTAACGGTGTGAAAAGCACTGCCACACGCTGCCCGAATTGCAGGTACTTCCAGCGGAGAAGCAACAACCCCATCCAGTCCAGCCTCTTGGGCCAGTCCTGCATAACGGACCACAGCAGCTTCCACACTTCCCGGGATGCCAATCTCGTTATTCATCGTTTCCAGACTTGTACTGGTGAGTTGGGTGACTGCAATGATCTCGGGCTTGCTAAGGGAAGGATCGGCAGCGATTGCTGCCTCAGCACCTTCACGTGCAGCACGCATCATGAGGGCTCCACCCGCTGCATGTACATTGAACATGTCTACCCCAAGACGTGTGATACTTTCAGCACCGCCACGAACGGTGTTGGGAATGTCATGCATTTTCACATCCAGAAAAACGGAGTAACCTTTGGATTTCAACTCCCGAATAAAGTCAGGTCCTGCTGCGTAGAACAGCTGCATACCCACCTTGAGATAACAGGGAATGCCTTCAAGAGCTTGTACCAATGCTTTCGCTTCTTCCGCTCCAGGATAATCCAGTGCCACCATCAGACGGCCAGCCATTTCATTGAAACTCGCTTGATTCATCACCAGCGCTCCCCTCCACTTGCTCATTTTTTCCGTTTTTGCCCGATATAAAGGACATCCCGCCAGCCCGCAGGCTGACTGATGTCCTTCATCAGAGAGTTATTTATTTTACAAAGACAGGCATTGCTTCCGAAGAGAAGTTGATCGTTTGCAGCATAATCAGCAGCGCACGAATCGTATCCAATGAAGTCATACATACAATGCCGTTTTCTACCGCTTCACGACGGATACGGAATCCATCACGCTGCGGTGTTTTGCCTTTGGTGAGTGTGTTGAAGACAAAGTTTGCTTCGCCGCTGCGGATCATATCCAGAATGTTTGGCGAACCTTCACTTAATTTGTTCACAGTCGTTACCGGAATGTTCGCTGCTTCAAGCGCAGCTGCTGTTCCGCCGGTAGCCATGATTTTGTAACCCAGTCTGTAGAAACCTTCGAGCAAAGGAACCGCTTCGTCTTTGTCTTTGTCTGCTACAGTCACAACAATCGCTCCGGTTGCCGGAATTTTCATTCCTGCGCCGATGAGACCTTTGAACAACGCTTTAGCGTAATTCGGGTCACGACCCATAACCTCACCTGTGGATTTCATCTCAGGTCCGAGGGTTGGTTCAACACGACGCAGTTTCGCGAAGGAGAAGACCGGAACTTTGACAGATACATGATCTGATTCAGGCCACAGTCCATCGACATAGCCAAGATCTTTCAGTTTCACACCCAGAATGGCTTGTGTTGCCAGGTTCGCCATCGGAATGTTGGTTACTTTGCTCAGGAATGGTACGGTACGGGATGAACGCGGGTTCACCTCGATAATGTACACTTGGCCATCATGGATAACAAACTGGATGTTGACCAAACCTACCGTTTTCAGTTCTTTGGCAATTTTGATTGTAATCTCTACAATTTTCTCTTTCATATCCTGGGACAGGTGTTGAGGAGGATATACCGCGATGGAGTCACCAGAGTGAACCCCTGCACGCTCGATATGTTCCATGATTCCTGGAATCAATACCGTTTCACCATCACAGATGGCGTCAACCTCAACTTCTTTACCCATCATATAACGGTCGATCAGGACCGGATGCTCCGGATTGATTTTAACCGCCTGTTCCATGTATGTCAGCAATTCAGCATCGGAGTATACAATCTCCATCGCACGACCGCCAAGTACATAGGAAGGACGAACCAATACTGGGTAGCCCAGACTTTGAGCTGTTTCTACCGCATCATCAACGGAAATGACTGTTTTACCTTTTGGCTGTGCAATCTCCAGACGGGAGAGCAGACGTTCGAACTTCTTGCGGTCCTCCGCCTCATCGATGCTTTCCAGATCCGTTCCGAGAATGGTTACACCTGCATTACGCAGTGGTGCTGCCAGGTTGATGGCCGTTTGACCACCGAACTGTACGATAACCCCTACTGGTTTCTCCTGTTCAATCACGTTCATGACATCTTCGAAGAAGAGCGGTTCAAAGTACAGGCGATCGGATGTATTAAAGTCCGTAGACACCGTCTCCGGGTTATTGTTGATAATGACTGCTTCATATCCTGCTTTTTGCAATGCCCATACTGCGTGAACAGTAGAGTAGTCAAACTCAATCCCTTGACCGATCCGGATTGGTCCTGAACCCAGCACCACAACTTTTTGCTTGTCTGAAGGGATCACTTCATTCTCTGTCTCGTAAGTTGAGTAGTAATATGGCGTTGTTGCTTCGAACTCAGCTGCACATGTATCTACCATTTTGTACACTGGGCGCAGGTTCTCTGCTTCCCGACGAGTTCTAACTTCCGCTTCAGTTGTTAATGTGCCTCCTGGTTGACCTTGCGCACGCAGTTCAGCAATGGCACGGTCTGTGAATCCAAGGCGTTTCGCTTGATACAGAATGTCGGAAGACAATTCGGATTCTTCGCGAATGCGATCTTCGAATGCGATCAGACCTTCGATTTTGTCCAGGAACCACCAGTCAATCTTGGTCAAATCCTGTAGCTGTTGCAACGTATAACCTCTGCGGAATGCTTCGGCAATCAGGAAGATGCGCTCATCATCTGCTTTGATCAGACGTTCGTTCAAGGTAGCTTCGTCCAGCGTTTCGGCATCCTTCAGGTAGAGGCGATGTACGCCAATTTCCAGGGAACGAACTGCTTTGTGAATCGACTCTTCGAATGTCCGGCCAATCGCCATTACTTCGCCTGTTGCTTTCATCTGAGTTCCCAGTTTACGGTTCGCCGAGATGAACTTGTCGAACGGCCAGCGAGGAATTTTGCTCACGATATAATCCAGCGTAGGCTCGAAACAAGCGTACGTTTGACCTGTTACCGGGTTCACGATTTCATCCAACGTGTAACCCATGGCAATTTTGGCAGCCATTTTGGCAATCGGATAACCCGTTGCTTTGGAAGCCAGAGCCGATGAACGGCTTACCCGTGGATTTACTTCGATAACATAGTATTGGAAGCTGTGTGGGTCCAGTGCAAACTGTACGTTACATCCACCCTCGATGTTCAGGGCACGGATGATTTTCAGGGAAGCTGAACGCAGCATTTGATATTCACGGTCCGACAGGGTTTGGCTTGGTGCTACAACGATACTGTCGCCTGTATGAACACCTACCGGGTCGAAGTTTTCCATGTTGCAGACAACGATACAGTTATCATTTTTGTCCCGCATAACCTCATACTCGACTTCTTTCATGCCTGCAATGCTCTTCTCGACCAGACATTGCCCAATCGGGCTGTAACGAATTCCCGCTACCACGGTCTCGCGTAGCTCTTCTTCGTTCGCACAGATTCCGCCGCCTGTTCCGCCCAGCGTATAGGCTGGACGCACGATGATTGGATAACCAATCTCATTTGCAAATTCAAGTGATTCTTCAAGTGTGGTTACGATCACACTCTCAGGTACAGGCTGTTCCAGTTCACGCATCAGGTCACGGAACAGATCACGATCTTCCGCTTTCTCGATGGAAGTCAGCTGTGTTCCGAGCAATTTCACATTTTCACGTTCCAGCACGCCTGCACGTGCCAGTTCTACCGCCATGTTCAGACCTGTCTGACCACCCAGTGTTGGCAACAAGCCGTCTGGACGCTCCTGACGAATGATTTGGGTTACAAAATCCAGTGTAATTGGCTCAATGTAGACTTTATCAGCCATGTTTGTATCCGTCATAATGGTCGCCGGGTTGCTGTTGATAAGTACAACTTCCACGCCTTCTTCTTTCAGAGCCTGGCAAGCTTGCGTACCGGCATAGTCGAACTCGGCCGCTTGACCGATGACGATTGGACCGGAACCAATCACCAGGATTTTTTTGAGATCTTTGTTAATCGGCATGTTATTGTGCTCCTTTCACTGCGGCTGCCAATACGGCTTGACGCGGCTTTTGCGGGTTAGTGATCTTGTGCTCGCGAATCATCTCGATGAAGCGGTCGAACAGATAGCTGTTGTCGTAAGGACCCGGGGCTGCTTCAGGGTGATATTGAACCGAGAATGCCGGGAATGATTTATGTTTCAGACCTTCAATGGTCTTATCGTTATTGTTGATATGTGTAACTTCCAGGTCTGTACTCTTCACAGACTCTTCGTTTACGGTAAATCCATGGTTCTGGGATGTGATGAAGCAACGTCCGCTCTCCAGTTCTTTCACCGGGTGGTTTCCTCCGCGATGTCCGAACTTAAGTTTTTCGGTGTCTGCTCCTGCTGCAAGTGCGAACAACTGGTGACCCAGGCAGATACCGAAGATCGGGTATTCGCCAAGCAGTTCACTGATCATCTTAACTGCGTGAGGTACGTCTTTCGGGTCCCCAGGGCCGTTGGACAGTTGAATGCCATCCGGGTTCAGGCGACGAATCTCGTCTGCTGTTACATCGTGTGGAACAACAACAACGTCACAGTTACGTTTGCTGAGTTCGCGCAAGATTCCTGTTTTAGCACCGTAATCCACAAGCACAATACGTTCAGCCGTTCCTGGGCTGTTGTAGACATGCTCCGTAGAAGTCATTGGCACCTGGTTACGCAGCTCGGCAATGGTGGTGTCTCCCATCATCTCCAGCAGTTCTTCCACAGGCTTCGATCCTGTTGTGAGAATTCCCTTCATTGTGCCGTGGTGACGAATCCGGCGAGTCAACATGCGTGTATCAATTTCGCTGATTCCTACGATGCCGTATTCTTTGAGCAGATTGTCTACGCTGTATTCCGCACGCCAGTTGCTTGGCGTTGGCTCATGACGACGCACAACGAAACCATGTACGTATGGACGAATCGACTCAAAGTCATCACGCGTAATGCCGTAGTTTCCGATCAGCGGATACGTCATGGTTACGATTTGACCGCAATAGGAAGGATCCGAAAGCACCTCTTGATAGCCTGTAATTCCCGTATTAAAAACGACCTCACCTGTAGTTTCACCTTCAGCACCAAATGCTTTCCCGGTGAACAGTGTGCCGTCTTCCAACAATAATCTTGCCTGTGCCTGCATCCCATTTCACTCCTCTGTGTTTATCAACGTTGAATGGCATTTGGGTTGAACATGGGGGACGTTACGATTGTGCGGCTCCGCTGACAGAAAACCCTTTGATCGCTGTTATCCCCGGATTACTTTTTATCATTTTTCAAATGATGTAATCCGGTGATAAAGGCGAACGCTTTGCTTCTTCGGGTCTTTTCTGTCCGCTCCGCAGTTACGTTGGTGTCCAAGTTCAAAACCATGACATTCAACTTTGCTTGTTTCGTATATTTGACTCTCGGCAATGATCTGCCTCGAGTTAGTTGAAAAGATGTTACTGGTGTAAAAGTTGTAGATTAAGTTTTAGAGTTAGATTTAAAAAGATTTGTTGTTTTAAAAAAGTTAAGAATTACTGTTACTGATATAAAGAGTTAAAGATTACTGATTTATAAATTTGCTGAGTTACCGTTTTATTGTTGTACAGTGTTGCTCCATACGCTTTTGCCGTCCACCCATGTTTGTACGGCCCAGCCTTTCAGCTTCCAGCCTGTGAATGGGGTGTTTCTTCCTTTGGTTGCAAACGTTGCAGGATCAACTGCTTTTTCCTCGTTCAGGTCAATCATCGTGATATCCGCTGGTGCTCCTTCTTCCAGTTTGCCAGTATCCAGTCGGAATACACGTGCCGGATCAGCTGTCATGCGTTTCACCAGGAAGTCCAAGCTCCACAGTCCTGTTTCCACAAACTTGGTGTACAGCAGTGGGAAGGCGGTTTCGAATCCTACGATTCCGAAAGGTGCCAGCTCCATGCCTTTGGCTTTCTCTTCTTCACTGTGTGGCGCGTGATCAGTTACGATCATATCCAGCGTACCGTCTAGCAAGCCTTCAATACAAGCCTGCACATCGCGTGGTGAGCGTAGTGGCGGGTTCATTTTCCAGTTGGCATCCATGCCCGGGATATCTTCATCCGACAACACCAGATGGTGTGGACATACCTCAGCAGTTACTTTAATGCCGATGGACTTCGCTAGACGAATCAGACGAACCGATTGCTCTGTACTTACGTGACAGACATGGTAGTGAACTCCTGTTGCTTCTGCGAGCAAGATATCACGGCCAACGTGGATGGCTTCGGATTCATTTGGAATCCCTTTGATGCCGTGGCGCTTCGAAAACTCACCTTCCGTCACATATCCACCAACAACCAGTGAGTCATCTTCACAGTGTGCGATCACTGGCATATCCATGCTTGCCGCGAGGCTCATGGCATCTTTCATCATTTGAGCGTTTTGTACGCCTACACCGTCATCTGTAAATCCAATAGCGCCTGCTTCTTTTAATGCGGCAAAATCGGTAAGTTCACGACCCAGTTCATTTTTTGTAATGGCAGCATAAGGCAACACTTTAACCAGATCAGCTTCTTTGGCCTTATCCAGTACCAGCTTCACAACTTCCGCTGTATCTGTTACTGGTCTTGTGTTTGGCATGCAAGCGATTGTTGTAAAACCACCTTGTGCTGCTGAACGGGCACCTGTCTCGATCGTCTCTTTGTGTACGAATCCAGGTTCACGCAGATGCACGTGCATATCGATCAATCCCGGAATGACCAGTTTGCCTGATGCGTCTGTTACACTCTGTGCTGATTTTTCGGCATCCAGTACAGCTTGGTCTTCCAGACCAGCGATCTTTTTAATTTTACCTTCATCTATAATGATGGTTTTCCGTTCAAGTTCCCCTTTTTGGTTCAAGACGTTCGCGTTTTTTATAATCTGTAGCATAATTGCCCTCCGCTTCGGTTCTGTCCAGCTTACCAGGCAAGCCGGATGATTTTCTTTATCGTGTACTCTCTTATTGCTCTATAAGAACTACCGTACCGTCAGCCTATGACCCACAGCCAGACCCTGTTACAGTTTCATCGCACGTTCCATAACCGCCATGCGGATGGGAACGCCATTTGCCATCTGCGGGAAGATCCGTGATGCTTCACTTTCCACAACCGCGTCATCTACCTCGACGTTGCGATTCACAGGAGCAGGGTGCATGATAATGGTGCTTGGTTTTAGGCGTGATGCCCGTTCTTCCGTCAATCCGTAGTGTTCGCGATAATCCTCAGCTGAAGTAATTAAGCCATGTTGATGACGTTCCAGTTGAACACGGAGCATCATGACTACATCTGCATCCAGCGCTTCTTCAAGACCGACATAAGGAGCATGCTCTGCGAGTTCCGGTGCCTGCATCGTTTGCGGAGCACAGAAGCGTACATCTGCACCAAACTTTTGCAGTGCCCACAGGTTGGAACGAGCTACACGGCTATGCAGGATGTCACCAATGATGGAGACACGCAAGCCCTTCAGTTCGCCAAATGCTTTCCTCATTGTGTAGAGATCCAGCAACGCCTGTGTGGGATGCTCATTGTTGCCATCTCCGGCGTTCACGAGTGGTACATTCACTTTCTGAGCCAGTTGTTGCAGAACGCCTGCCGGTTTCAACCGGATCACGCCTGCATCAATGCCCATCGACTCAAGTGTTCGTACCGTATCGTAGATGGACTCTCCTTTTTCCACACTGGATGCGGCTGCCGTAAAGTTCAGCACTTGTGCACCCAGGCGTTTCTCTGCCATTTCGAAGGAGAAGCGGGTACGTGTGCTGTTCTCGAAGAACATGTTCGCAACAAAGCGTGATTCCAGTACAGGAGCCAGTTTCTCTTTCTGCGCTTCCCAGTGAGCCGCTCTGTTCAGAATGGACTCGATTTCTCCTCGACTAAGTTCCTTCAGTCCAAGCAAGCTTCGGTCTCTCAATGCTGTCTGTGTAATCATTATGCTTGCTCCCCCCGGTTCTGAGTGATTTTGACTTCGTCCTGTCCGTCCGTTTCCATGAGTGCAACTTCGATCTCCTCTGATTTGGAAGTCGGCACATTCTTGCCGATAAAATCAGGTCGAATTGGAAGTTCCCGGTGTCCGCGGTCTGCGAGTACAGCCAGCTGAATGTTCTGCGGTCTTCCACAGTCCATCAGGGCATCCATCGCTGCGCGAATCGTCCGTCCGGTATAGAGCACATCATCGAACAAAATCACTTTTTTGTTATGAATCGAAAGTGATTCAGGTGTCATAATCAACCTTTCCTTGCGATTCGCTTTATTTTCGTCCAAGCGGTCATCGCGGTAAGGAGTCACATCCAGTTCTCCCCAGGGGACTTTGGCGCCTTCGATTTCTTCAATCTTGGCGGCAATCCGTTCTGCGAGGTAAACCCCGCGTGTGCGGATACCGACCAGCACACAATCGTCGATTCCTTTGTTTTTCTCCAATATCTCATGGGCAATCCGTGTTAGTGCGCGGCGGATCGCCGTCTCATCCATAATGACATGTGTCTCTGTGCTCATGCGTTCAGCCTCCTCAGGATTTCCCTTCAGCATCATGGCCCCGTGACGAGGAGAAAAAAAAAGACTCCTTGCCGTGTTTATTGGCAAGGAGTCTCCGAACTTCAGACCGCTCTGAAGAAAGTTTACTCTCGGGGATGCATCGCTTCATTTGCCGCAGCAAAAAAACGATGTATCGTTCACGTTACCTTGCCAGTCTCACGGGACTGATTTAAAGGTGCTATTCATGTCGTTCATATTGCAGGACCTCACAGGGTTCTGTAATCAATATGTCCGTTTGTCTTCATGAATTATGACAGAAAGACAACCCCCTGTCAACACCTCACCATCGCAGGTGAAAACCCTCTGCTACGTTCTTCTTAGAATCAGCAGTTAGGCTGAAAAACATCCATGCACAATACATCTCATTGGTTATTCATAATTATACAACATTTCTGCATATTTATCCATAGGCAAATGAGAAATTTGATATAACCAAAATAAACCTTTGACTATGCTTATGTAGAGACAAAACACTTCTTTTTAGAAGAAACGGTGAATCTCATTTAAGCAATATATGAAAGCTCTGCATTAGGTCCAATTGAAATGGGTACAGTTTATAAACATGAACCCGTTCATAGATGCTGCCATAATGCCGATATACATAAGATTCACAAATATGCGTCATAGAAATAAGATACGCCCTACATTTATGTACATTTAGGAGGAAGTCATGCGTCACATTTGGCACGTTTACAAAACAGACTGGTTACATATTCTGAAGGTTCCCACAGGTATATTTTTAATTGTGGCTATCATTTTACTGCCCGGGGTGTATGACTGGGTCAACGTGAAGTCCGTATGGGACCCGTACAGTAACACCCAGGGGATCAAAATTGCAGTGACAACCGAGGACAAGGGTGCAACTGTTGAAGGAACCAATGTTAATATCGGAGACGAACTGGTATCCAGCCTCAAACACAATGAAAAGCTGGGCTGGACTTTTGTAGATCGGACCGAGGCTAGTCGGGGTGTACAGACTGGAGATTATTATGCAAGCCTGCTCATTCCCGGAGACTTTTCATCCAAAATTACAGGTATCGTTGACGGAAAGCTGGAGCGCCCAGAGGTGATCTATACCGTTAATGAGAAGGTGAATGCCATTGCTCCTAAAATCACAGGCTCTGGTGTATCTGCCATAACAACACAAATCAATGAAAACTTCACTGAAGCTGTCAGTGAGGCCGTTCTAAGCAAGTTGAAGGAAGCCGGGGTTGAAATTAATGCCCAGCTTCCAACTTTGCGCAAGATGGAGAATGGCATTTTCACACTGGAGAAAAATCTCCCGGCCATTCAAGCCGCTGGTCAAAAGGTACTAGAAGTAGAAAAAGCCATGCCTGAGATTGTAAAAGATGCTCAAAAGATCGTTGATATCGAGAAAAAACTGCCTGAAATCAATGAAGCGGCACAGTATGTGCTCAAGGTGCAGGAGTATTGGCCACAAATTAATGATGCGGCTTCCGAAGTGCTGGCTATTCAAGGGCGGATACCGGATATACAAAAAGCGGTAGAACGCATTCGAGAAGTGGATGAACACTTTGGTCAGGTATCAGATGTCATCCAAACGGCGCTGGTTAAAACCAACAAAGCTCTGTCTATCGTAACGGCCGCAGAACAAGATCTGGACAAAGTATCACAAATCGCTGGCAACGGGATTGAGCTTGCAGAGGGATTAAATCAGTTCGTGGATTCTAGCGAAGAAGCGTTTCAGGCTATTGGCCCAACGATCCGCCAAAATCTGCTGCTGGTGCAGCAGATTACTAACGCTGCTGGAGACGTATTTGCACAATTGCAAAATTCGGATCTTGATAACTTGCCCACAGCAGAAGATCTGGACCGGATTGCTGCACGCTTGGGGATTGCGGTAAAACTCGTCGACAGTATGGCAGAACTCTTGGGCAAAATAGACAACTTGCTTCCAAGCCATCCACTTGCCGATAAAATTAAGCAGCTGAACTCCGTTTCTGATAAACTTCAGTTGCAAATCCGTCTGGCTGGGATCATGAGTGATGCCATACGTCGTAATACAACACTGCCCGCAGATGTCATCGCTCAGTTAAATACGCTCTCCAAGGACATTAGCAGCGGCATTGGCAATTTCTTGAACACTTACGAAAGTGATATATCGCCGGCTCTATCGGCTGGAGCGGATAAACTAAGATCCATCCTCTCCACTTCAGCAGAAACTCTGCAAGGAGCAAAAGATCGTATTCCTGATATTGCGGACATTCTTGCATCTGCCAAAGAAGGAATTACGTTTGGGCAGACCGAGTTGACAAAAATCCAGAGCGAACTGCCGCAAATACAATCTAAGATCCATCAGATATCAGAGACACTCGCGAACAAAAGTGAAGGTTTTATCCAAGCTTTGAACACCGTGTCTTCATTAATTCGAAATGATCTGCCCAAGCTGGGAACCAAACTGAACGAAACGGCTGATTTTGTTCGTAATGATCTGCCTAATGCCGAGAAACAGATAGGCAAGGCATCCGATTTTGTCCAGAACCAGCTTCCGGAGGTCGAAAAAGGAGTACATCGTGTTGCCACGCTGGTACGTGATGATCTGCCAGCATTAGAAAGTGCCATCAGTAAGGCTGCTGACAAACTTAGGGAAGTCGAAGGTAATAACCAGTTTGCCGAGCTCGCCAAACTTTTGCGCGGCGATATCGAAGAAGAAAGTGCTTTCCTTGCAAGTCCGGTGCAAATCAAGGAACAACAGCTTTACCCAATTCCGAATTATGGATCGGCCATGTCACCATTTTATGGCGTGCTGTCCTTGTGGGTTGGCTCAACACTGCTGATTTCTCTGCTTCGTGCCGAAGCTGAAAATCCAGAGGGCAGGTTCCGGGGATATGAGTTGTATCTTGGACGTCTCGCTACTTTTCTGACCATTGGGTTACTTCAGGCGATATGCGTCACCCTGGGAGATATCTTAATCCTGGGTACCTATGTCGCAGATAAACTGTGGTTTGTCCTGTTTGCCATGCTGGTGAGTGCCGTATTTGTCACCATAACGTACACCCTGCTGTCCGTTTTTGGGAATATCGGAAAAGGGATCGCCATTATCTTCATGGTGTTCCAGTTCTCCAGCTCCGGCGGTACGTTCCCAATCAGCATGACATCACCCTTTTTCCAGGCATTAAATCCGTTCATGCCCTTCACGTATGCGATCAGTCTGCTGCGTGAGTCGGTCGGCGGCATATTGTGGTCTACTGCAATCAAGGATATTCTGTGGTTGTGTATGTTCATCGCGCTAAGTCTCATTGTTGCTCTCGCTTTGAAACGTCCACTCAGCAGTCTCACCAAACGTTCAGCCGAGAATGCCAAGAGGACCAAAATTATTGCTTAACTCATTTACTGGACACTAAATAAGATAAGACCATTGGACTTCCCATCCAATGGCCTTATCTTATTTCATTATATGAATCGATACATCTTGATTAATTCACTGAGCGTTCCTGTTCCAACTGATTATAGGATTGTTTGATTGTTGTTAATGTTTCTACATGGCGATAGATGTTGTTACTTGCCGTAACGATAACACATAACATGATCAAGCCTATAACCACTTTTTTCCCCAATCCAGGACGAAGGCTGATGACAAAACCTCCACCCAACAGGAAGAACGCAAACAGATAGTGCCCCGCATACAGGTACATATCATATTGAAATACAGCCAATCCAAAGCCCACGACTACATGAAGCAAAAAGGCAAATAGAATATATGGCACAAGGGTCCATACTTCACGTTCACGAATGCCCTTAATGAAGCCCATGAGTGCCAAAAGTAAAATAAAGATACCTGTAATCTGCACATAGATTGGATTGGAACGGGATAGATCCGTAACAAAGGCTGCCATGCCCGGGTCCAGTAAATGCATCTTCGGTGTCAGCATCGGATTGATGGTTAGCATGGTCAATGCTTTCCAGTGAACAGCGAACTGGAATGGTGTAGCATAGCTAGTCCCACCATTTTGAATGCCCAATAGCCAGTTACTAACCCAGCTTCGACCTCCAAATGCAACATACTGAATACCAGTTAATACGACGATGATCAGAACCGCCAGTGCCATGATGCCGATGTATTTTTTCAAATTTGCCTTATTGCGCCATGCATGTATATTGAAGAATGTGGCAGCAGCAAACGGTACGATGTTGGTCGAGGTTAGTCCGAAGTTAATGGACGCAATCAATGCATTAGGTACATATCGTACGTCCTGACGCTCACGAGTATACTGCATGTAAACCACCGAGAACAGGATAACGAACTGTACATACGGATACGAATCCGGGATCAACGCGGTATACATCAGGTAGGAGCTTAAACCAAACAGTAAGGCGAACAACAGCGGTACAATGGTTGGTTTATCTTCTTTTTGACTCAGGAACAGATACGCCAGCACCACTGAACCCGCATTAATCAGCGATTGCAGGATTAGAAAGAACCAGTTGCCTCCCAGCAGTTTCGCTACAGCCGCAAGGGTGACTGCGAGAAAGGAGATCAGCGGATGGATCACGGAAGAACTGTTGTCCCCATAATACATTGAAGGATCAAAGTTGAATAAATTGATTGGAAACAGTGTCGTATTAAATGGGGTATACTTCCCAAGCATCTCTGCATTATTTTCAATGTACAGAATATACGAGCCGTTCATTAAACCATAGAACAAAGCAAATCCTGCAAACAGGTAAAAGGCTGTCCAGTTGGCTCTGCGATTATAAAATAAGTAATCTAAAAAGTTCATGCTTTCATTTCACATCCTGATTAAATAAGTTCTAAAATACCAGTAACAGTAGACCACCCATAATACATGCCACACCTATCCAGCGTAAAGGGCCCACCATCTCTTTAAATACCAGCCGCGCTATGATGAGAGTCCAAACATATGTTAATGCGTTCGCAGGCAACACTACGGTTAATGGAAGAAACTTTAGCAATACAATATTCAGCAACGCACCCGTTCCGTAGAATCCAAGTCCCATGAGTACATGCAGACGATTGCGACTGGATGCATAAGCTTTCAGTCCGGCCCCGCCCAGTGCACCACACAACGTCATGACAATTAATACGGCAACCATCCAGCTATCGATCAACACTGGTTAATGTCACCCCGATTCCAAGCAACACAACTGCTGCCAGCTTCTGCACCGTAATTTCTTCCCCAAGCAAAAAATATCCATAGATTAAGGCAAATACGTAGCTGACACACATCAGAGGATAAGCAACAGAGAGTTTTTCCAGAGCAAAAGCTTTAATCATCAAAATCGCTCCAAGTCCATAACACAGAAAACCAACACCCAGGTAGATCCACTCGGTTAATCCCCATTTCCAGAACAATTGACCCGTTGCTGTCAGAAATGCGGAAACGAGCATCAACCATTTACCAGTATGACGCGATTTTATTTCCCCCACGTTAATGCCTCCATGTCCGGAACACGCTTGTTAATAAAGTATCGTTGACTCACTAGCTGCATGACTGGAAGGTCGGATAAGGAGTCCGAGTAGGAACATGACTGGTCATAATCAATGACCATATTCTTCTCACTCAGATAAGCCTGAATTCGGCGTACCTTCTCTTCCCCTTTGCAATTGCTGCCATCAACTCTGCATGTGTAACCATTCTCATGACGGACAAGTTCAGTTCCAATTACATGATCCACCCAGGGGAAATTATTAAAGTATTTCATATAGGCATGCGGAGATGCAGTTACCAGTAAGACATGATAGCCTGCTTCTTTACGATGTTGCATCTCTACACTGGCCTCGGCAAAAATGGACGTACGCAAACGAGTATCAAAGAAATGTTCGAGATCTTTTTCAGACATACGCTCAATCTCTTGAAAGTAGGATCGTTTGACTTGTTCAACCGTCATGAAACCTGCCTTGAATAACACGGTATGTAATGCGATGACAGGTAATCTCCATACCTGCCACGGGTAACGGCGAACACCGTAATGCACAAATTGAAACATGGAATCACTGCGTATGATCGTTTTATCAATATCAAAAATTGCGACTTTCGTGCTTTTCACCCTGATCCCCCTCAGCCTTTATTCAAAGATAGCAAAGATTGTAACAACACTTATCACATACAACATAACCGTAATTAATATGGGCTTGTCCTCAAACAACACCCGATCGGGCGAACCTCCCTGGTTCTTCATGTGGATCAGATACAGGTAACGGAACATGCCGTAAATGACCAATGGAATCGTCCACATGAGATGAATGGTTCGATCTGAAGTGAATGTGAACAGGGAATAACTGATAATCGTAGCTGTCGTCACAATCGTATTGAATTGATCCAGTAATGTAATGGAGTAGTTATCCAAAACCTTACGGTGTGATCCCGTATTTCCCTCAAGCAACGTAAGTTCATTTCTGCGTTTGCCAATGGCCAGAAATAACGACAACAGCATTGTACAGATCAAAAACCACGGTGTGAATGGCACATGGATCAACACACCACCTGCAATGGCACGAAGTACAAACCCGGCTGCAATAGTCATCATATCCAGGATAACGAGATGTTTCAGCACAAATGAATACGATACATTCAACAGGAAATAGACGATACATAACACCCCGAATAGAGGGTTCATCATGAAGGCCGTTCCTACGGAAAGGATTAATAGAATAATGCCAAACAACAAAGCATGACTCGGATTCACCTGCCCAGAAGCCATAGGACGATACTTTTTCACCGGATGCTGTCGATCCCTGTCCCGGTCTACAAAGTCATTTAAAATATACACACAGCCTGCAACGAGGCTAAATAGAATAAAACCGAGCAACGTCGCAAGAATGGTTTCCGTCCGAATCTCCTCAAAAGAGAATAGTAACGCAGCAAATAACAGCAGATTTTTAGTCCACTGTTTGGGTCTTAACAATCTGAATAATCCTGACACTGTACTGCCTGTTCCTGTAGCCGGTGAGGACACCGTACTCGTTCGTGATGATAACAATTGTAATAACTCCCTTCAAAAACAACTTCTGTATATAACAAATAACGTAAAGATCTAATCATATGTTGCTTGTATAATTTTGTAAAGGGAGTAAATGAAAAAAATCTAATATGGGCATAAAAAAAGAGACCGTTACCGGTCTCTTCGTTTTCACATGTTTAATCTATAGGGTACTACAATTAAAATTCGAATTGCACGTCGCTCAGACGACGTTTGATCTCAGCAATAACACGTTTCTCTTCTTCTACACCCTTCGCTTCAAAGGTTACGGAGAAACGAACAAAGTTACCCGCATCATCCCAAGGTACGGATGAGATCAGTTTCTCACGGATCAGGAATTGGGAGAAATCTTCGCCTGATTCGAAGCGACGTCCTCCAACCACACCTTTTGGTGCTTCAACATACAGGAAGAATGAACCTTTAGGTTTTTCAGCCTGGAAGCCCAGTTCGTTCAATGCGGCAACGAGCATGTCGTGACGACGGGAATATTTCTCTGCAATTTTTTCCGTAATTTCAGGGTGATTCAATCCGTAAGCGGCAGCCTTTTGAATCGCGATGAACTGACCGGAGTCATTGTTGTCCTTCACGTCACTGAATGCTTTGACTACAAGCGGGTTACCCGCTACGAATCCGATTCTCCACCCCGTCATGTTGTATGACTTGGATAGAGAGTGCAGCTCTACGCCGACATCCTTCGCTCCAGGTACCGACAGGAAGCTGAACGGTTTCTTGCCATCATACGTCAATGCTGCGTATGGAGCATCATGTACAACCACAACATTGTATTTCTTAGCCCACTCCACGACTTCAGTGAAGAACTCGACCGTCGCGCTAGCGCCTGTAGGGTTGTTCGGGTAGTTCAGGTAGAGCAACTTCGCACGTTTTGCGATGTCTTCCGGAATAGCCGTCAGATCAGGCAGGAAGTTGTTCTCTTTCGTCAACTGAATGTTGAACACTTCTCCACCCAGATACTTCGTATGTGTGCCCATAACCGGATAACCTGGAACGGTCATGATGGTCACATCACCCGGATTGATGAAGCATGAAGGCATCATCGCCAAAGCCGGTTTGGAGCCAATGGAGTGTACGATTTCAGTATCTGCATCAATACCTTCTACGTTAAATACGTTTTTCAGGTAAGAAGCAGCAGCAGCCTTGAATTCAGGAATACCATTGTCGGCATAACCACGGTTCTCAGGTCTGGAAGCTTCTTCTGCGAGTGCAGCCACAATGCCTGCATCCGCCATTTCGTCCGGTTCACCTACACCAAGGTCGATCAGTTCCACATCGGGAAAATCTTTTTTGGCCGAAGCTTTGGCACGTTTGATTTTCTCGAATTTATAAATGTTCGTGTCTTTACCATAGTTGGAGCCACCGATACGGTCGGCAAAATTAGTCTGAATGTAAGTTTCTTGATATTTATCGATACTCATAACGTTGTTCATCTCCTCATTTGACGCAAATTTCTACACTTTAATATGAAGCATTTGCGTGATCAAAGCCATGGACAAAGTATCCGAACATTTGTACTTTCTTGGAGCTGTTAACGACTGCGTAGCGAGGCAAGCACGTCTTCCATATCTTGCGGAATCGGAGCTGAAAATTCAAGGTATTCTCCCGTTGTTGGATGCACAAATCCAAGAATGGCCGCATGAAGAGCCTGTCCTTGCATTTTGATGCCTTTATTCCGTCCATAAGTTGGATCTCCTACAAGCGGGTGACCAATAAATTTCATGTGAACCCGAATCTGGTGAGTACGTCCTGTCTCCAGTTTCAATTCCAACAAGGTGTAATCATTAATCCGCTCAGTAACGGTAAAATGCGTAACGGCATGTTTACTGTTACGTTCTGTGACCGTATACATTTTGCGGTCATTGGTATCCCGTCCAATCGGTGCATCAATGGTCCCTTGATCATGGTTAAGATGACCATGAACGAGCGCAATATACCGTCTATTCACCGTATGTTCCTTCAACTGAGCAGCCAGTGATGCATGAGCACGATCGTTCTTGGCAGCCATGATCAAACCCGATGTATCCTTATCGATACGATGCACAATACCAGGACGCAACTCCCCATTAATACCCGAGAGGTCTTTACAGTGGTGCATAAGTGCATTGACGAGTGTGCCCGACGTATGTCCTGGTGCTGGATGCACCACAAGACCACGTTGTTTATTGATCACGATCAAGTCGCTATCTTCATATACCACTTCCAGCGGAATATCTTCGGCAATGATCTCAACGGCAGCCGGTTCAGGAATCTGTAACTCAACCAGATCCCCTTCGGATAACTTGGCATTGGCTTTGACAACAGCACCATTTACCGTAACCATCCCGTCTCCGATCCACAATTGAACCTGGGAGCGAGATACGTTATCCACAGCTTCCGTAATATATTTGTCAATTCGTTCTTTTTTATGTTCAGCGGCAACGGTCCATTCCATACGTTCATTGCCATTCATTAGTTCTTCGTCGTTAATCTGTTCCTTATTCGGATTACTCATGATGTTCATTCCCTTCAATCTTCGCGGCTGCTTTTTCGCGCCGTCCTTCAAGCAACGTCTCCACAATGATTAACGCTACACCGATGCAGATTGCCGAATCGGCGATGTTAAAAATGGGAAACGTATAACTTCCAAAATTAAGTTGTACAAAATCTACAACTTCTCCGGTCAATGCCCGGTCAAGGAAGTTGCCAATTGCTCCACCAAGCACCAAACTAAGCGCCACAGGCAGCAATTTGTGCGGGGTATCTTTTACCTTTTGCAAATACCAAATCAAGGCAACGACCACAATCAACGTAACCACGATAAAGAACCAACGCTGGTCTTGCAGAATGCCAAAAGCTGCTCCTGAGTTACGATGTGATGTGATGACAAAGAAATTGCCGATGACCGGAATTTCTTCTCTGAGTTCCATCCGGGTTGCAATCAGATACTTGGTTCCCTGATCCAATAAAAATACGATAAAAGCGAGGATATAATACACCACGTTTGTTTGTCACTCCGTTCTTGTCTTTTCCAAACGATACCAGCCTTACGCCAGACTTGTTTATTGTAGCACAGCTGTTTGGAAATCGTCCACGACGCGCTATATCAGCAACGCTTATGGCAAAAACGATAACATTTCCCTTCTGTAATCTTGCCCTTAATGGCACATCCTACAATAGAGTCAAAATCCGGATTCCAGCATGAACGCAGAAAGGGGAAAATCATGTCACATTTTACTAACAAACAACTGCAATTTTTACGTTCCCAACTGATGTCCGATAAGCGTGATATTGAACATAGACTGTCGGAAAACGAACATTATGGCCTTGGAGATTCCCTTAAACTACAGACAGGTGAATTATCACCGATTGATAACCATCCTGGCGACATAGCTACGGAGGTGTATGAACGTGAGAAAGATATTTCCCTGCTGGAACATGATGAATTCCAATTGGAACGAATCGATTCTGCACTTCACTCCATCGAAGAAGGACATTACGGAACATGTGCGGTCTGCCAGCAACCCATCCCTTATGAACGCATGGAAGCTGTTCCCTACACCAAATACTGCAAAAAACATCAACCGGAAACCGTTGTCTCCGAAAACCGTCCTGTAGAGGAAGAATTCCTTGCCCCGGCATTTGGTCGAACCAGTCTGGACGAGCGTGATGACCAAAATGGCTTCGATGGTGAAGACACCTGGCAGATTGTTGAAAGCTGGGGCACATCGAACTCACCAGCCATGGCTGAGGGACGTGATATCGACAGCTATGATGTTATGGCGATTGAAGCAACCGATGAAGTGGAAGGCTGCGTTGAAGCGTACGAAAGCTTTGTTGCCACGGACATCTATGGTCATGACGTCTCCATCGTGCGCAATCGGCAATATCGTCAGTACCTGGAGAACCGTGAAGGCGAGGGTCTGTTAGAACCGGATATGGAGACGGATGACATGTACTAAATGCACTTTGATATCTTTCACCTTTAATTGATAATCGCTTAGTAGGTGTTCATATCAAGCTGACGCTGGACAATGCGCACAATATCAGCGATGTAGTCTCCAACAATGGGAAGATTAAGCGCCCCAAGTAGCTGCAAAACGTAAATGATCGTTGCTGCAAAAAAGGTAAACCCAATCGCAATCCCCACACCTCGGGCGGCTCCAGACAACAGGTTAAGTCCAATCAGCTTCCATGGCCTGTTCAGCAATTCTGTGTATTGCGCAATTCGTGAACGTTCCAGTTCATTCGCCAGACGGTTCGTCAGGGTATGTAACTCTTCAATTTTGTCATGCGAATTTAGATTGTCAGATGTTGATTGTTGTGAAGTGGATGCGGGTTGCTTGTCATGTTCGCTCATGTTATGGTCAGTTCCTTTGATCAATATAGATTGACTGCACTATAGAATCATTGCCTTTTTGCTTAAAAAACAAACGAGCCCAGAACCAGGGAATATGTCCCTGCCTCTGCGGCTCGTTGGTTTATACTCTAAATTCTGTCCTAATTGGATGGGACATGCTCCGAATTACGCTTCGATGTAAATACCGATCGATTTGCCTCCGGCTTCAACACGTTCCATCGACTCATTCGAACCAAAAGTGACTTCGGTTACGAGAACATTTTCACGCAACACATCATCAAACGCCTGAATAGCTTCCTGAAGGGATGCATCCACATCCAGCGTCAAACGTACTCTTTTCTCAATTGGCAGATCCAGTCGTTTCCGGGTATCCTGCACAGCACGAACCACTTCGCGGACCCAGCCTTCCTGTTCCAATGCTGGCGTGATTTCGGTATTGAGCGCCACCGTCAGACCGTAACCTGATGCTGAAGCAAAACCTGATTTGGCCTGTTTATCAACCAATAATTCTTCGCTCGTCACTTGCAGCTCTTCGCCTTCCGGTGAAACGATGTTCAGCACACCCTCCGAAACCACTTTACGCGTCTCATCAGCCGACATTCCCTTGAAGAAGTTTTGCAGGAATCCTACGTTTTTACCGTATTTCTTACCTGCAACTTTCAGGTTCAGCTTTAATGTAAAGTCAACAAATTCCGCATCATTATGCTCCGTACGGATTCCTTTTACATTGATCTCTTCCTTAATGATCTCTTCATAACTTGCCAGGTCAAACCCTTTATCCAGAGAAACAATCAATTCGGACAGTGGCTGACGTGTCTTGATGCCTGTTTCGTTACGAACGTTACGGGCAAGTTCAACCACGCGGCGAGCCGTCTCCATATCCTGTTCCAGTCCTACATCAATCATCGCTTCATTGGCTACCGGATAGTCTTCCATGTGCACACTCTCACCTGTTGCAAGGTTCAGATAGATATCTTCTGCCAGCATCGGTGTGAACGGAGCAACCAACTTCGCAGTAGTCACCAGAACCTCAGTTAATGTGCGATATGCGTCCAGTTTATCCTCTGTCAGACCACTTCCCCAGAAACGGTCACGGGAACGACGGATATACCAGTTACTCAGTTCATCAACAAATGCTTCAATCGCTTTGGAAGAGTTCAGATAGTCGTTAACCAGCAACGCTTTTTCTACAACCAGGATCAGGCTGTTCAGTCTCGACAGAATCCAGCGATCCAGCTTGTGTGCGGACAGTTGGAACGGGTGCTCCTGTGGATCAAATCCATCAATGGTAGCATAAAGCGTCAGGAATGCATGGGTGTTAACCAGCGTATCCACCATTTTGGATTTGGCTTCGCCTACGATACCTTTGGAGAAACGTTTGCTGTTCCACGGTGCACTGTCAGACAACAAAGCCCAGCGGAATGCATCTGTACCGTATTCTTCAATCACTTCCCAAGGATCGATAACGTTACCTTTGGATTTGGACATCTTCTGTCCGTTCTCATCAAGAACGTGTCCTGTAGCCATAACCGCTTTGTAAGGCGCTTTGCCTGTCAAAAGGGTAGAAACCGCCAGCAAGCTGTAGAACCAGCCACGTGTCTGGTCAATTCCCTCACAGATCATATCAGCAGGATACTGCTGTTCGAATACTTCTTTATTTTCAAATGGATAGTGTTGCTGGGCAAACGGCATGGAGCCGCTGTCGAACCAGACATCGATCACTTCCGGTGTACGTTTCATTTCATATTTGCCACAAGAGCTCATGACTTTAACGTCATCCACATATGGTTTATGCAATTCAAGATTCTCAGGCACATCACCTACCGCACGAGCACGCAATTCTGCAATGCTGTGTGGAGCAAATTGTTCGCCAGTCTCCTCGCACACCCAGATGTTCAGCGGTGTTCCCCAATAACGATCACGGCTGATGTTCCAATCCACCAGATCCTCAAGGAATTTCCCGAAGCGACCTTCACGAACGTGACCTGGGTACCAATCCACTTCACTATTGTTGGCAATCAATTGGTCCTTGATGGCTGTCGTTTGGATAAACCAACTGTCCATTGCATAGTACAGAAGCGGTGTATCACAACGCCAGCAGAACGGATAGCTGTGCTCATATTTTTCTTTGCTGAACAAACGTCCATTTTCAGACAGATATCGCACGATATCAATATCACAATCCTTCACGAAACGTCCGGCAAAGTCAGTAACCTCAGCTACAAATTTACCTTCCAAGTCCACCATGTTCACAAAGCTGATCCCATTCTCACGGCATACACGGTAGTCATCTTCACCATGGGCAGGAGCCATGTGTACGATACCCGTACCACTTGCATCCGTTACAAAGCCTGCACCCAGAATGATGTTGGCTTTCTCAGCCTGTACGTAGTTGAACGGAGGATCATACGTTTTGCCAACTAGGTCGGCACCTTTCAGTGCACCGATGATCTCATACTCACCTTTGGTATCTTTCATCACTTTTTCAACCAGATTGGTTGCCATGATGTACACTTCATCACCTTGACGAACACGGGAGTAGTCCATATCCGGATTCACGGCAAGTGCAACGTGTGAAGGCAGTGTCCAAGGTGTTGTCGTCCAAGCCAGTACAAATTCTCCGCTGTCATTCAGTTTGAATTTCGCTGTAGCACTCAGGTCTTTGACGTCTTTGTATCCTTGTGCAACTTCATGGGAACTCAATGTTGTCTGACAAGATGGACAATACGGGCTCACACGGTGACCACGATACAAAAGACCTTTCTCATGGATCGTCGCCAGGATGTTCCATACACTCTCGATGTAGTTGTTATCAAGAGTGATGTATGGGTTATCCATATCCGTCCAATATCCGATGCCTTCTGTCAGATCACGCCATTGTTGCTCGTACTCGAATACACTCGCTTTACATTCGTTAATGAATTTTTCCACGCCGTAATCTTCGATTTCCCACTTGTGGGAGATACCTAGCTTCTTCTGTACACCCAGTTCTACAGGCAGACCATGTGTATCCCAGCCTGCTTTACGAACAACACGGTAACCCTTCATCGTGTTATACCGTCCAACAAAATCCTTGATTACCCGTCCCAGTACATGACCGATATGCGGTTTACCGTTCGCTGTTGGTGGACCCTCGTAAAATACGAAGTTTGGCTTGCCCTCCCGGTTTTCGATGGATCTTTTAAATGTATTCTCCGTTTTCCATTTATCTAACACGCGTAATTCTCTGGCACGTGCCTTCTCTTTGACGTCAACTCGTTGCATGATGATTATCTTCCCTTTCTTTGGTTGGATTGTGGACCGTCCACAAAAAGCGTTTCAATCCCCCTAAATCCCCCTTGCCAAGGGGGACCCCATAGGCGCTCCGCCCTCTGGACACCCGGGATGGGTTGTCGGTAGGGATCGGTGGCGCTTATGGGCGAGGGGTGGATGTGCGTAGTGGCGGCCATTTTGCGGCTGTTCTCTGCGTGAACGCCGCATGGCCTTACCGCGAGGCGGGTGTTGCCGGGTGCTTCGCTTTCCCGGCGGGAGGCTCTCTCCCTGAGGTCCCTTCGGGACTCATGGGCGTTCGCCTTAGCGAACCCTGATTGCCGGGCGCTTCGCTCCCCCGGCGGGGAGGCTCTCTCCTTGAGGTCCCTTCGGGCCTCATGGGCGTTCGCCTTAGCGAAACCCGTGTGCCGGGCGCTTCGCTCTCCCGGCGGGGCGGCTCTCTCCTTGAGGTCCCTTCGGGCCTCATGAACGCTCGCCTTTTTTGGACACAAAAAAGCCCCGTCCCTGGAAAGGGACGAGGCTATACTCGCGTTACCACCCTAATTCTGTTCATCACAAACCACATCCAGGCAAGCCTAGGTATGCTCTGTCATCAACAGCGCTTATGCCCCGCTATACTACCGCAGGGTGCCGTTATAACGTACGGCTTACGGTTCGGCTTACACACGGCAATCACAATCACCGCTTCAGCGTCACTTCTCCGGGGAGATATTCGGCTATAACTCATCCATTGGTTTGCACCAACCACCAACTCTCTGAGGGATGAGATCATAACGTACTGAACCCGTCATGGAATCACTATTCATTATGAATATAGTTATAGCCTCTTTGCAGACAAAAGTCAACCAGGCGACAGACTAATAAATTTCTTTCATCTCCCGCTCACGGTCACGCACTTCCTGCTCCCGGCTCTCCAGCACTTCCCAACCATCCTGAGTCAACAGTTCAAGCTGCGCTTCAACAAGCGTGCGGAAACGGGCACGATAAATCGATGCCTGCTTTTTCAGTTCTTCCACTTCCAAAGCAATTTTACGCGATTTTCCCAGCGATTCATTCACGATCCGGTCTGCATTCTTCTCTGCTTCCTTCACGATCAACTGCGCTTCTTTCTTCGCATTGTTCTTCACATCATCAGCAGCTTCCTGTGCAATGATGATCGTTTTGCTAAGTGTCTCTTCAATCGTGGCAAAATGATCCAGCTTTTCCTGAACGGACAGCAACTGATTGCTCAGCTCTTTGTTCTCGCGAATGACGCCTTCGTAATCTTTGATGACTTGATCCAGGAATTCATTGACTTCATCCTCGTCATACCCGCGCAAACGTCGGGAAAATTCCTTGTTGTGTATGTCCAGCGGCGTTAATGGCATGCTGTCCACCTCCTGTTAAAGTTCCTTCCCGTCCAGAGAAGGTTTGCAGCATATGGGTACCACCCAAGGGGCCGTATCGTTGATGCCTAACCTTGGCAACGTATACGGAATGCAGGATCAGAATTGCATCCTCCAA
Source organism: Paenibacillus sp. FSL k6-2145 (assembly GCF_037976585.1). Lineage (NCBI taxonomy): Bacteria > Bacillati > Bacillota > Bacilli > Caryophanales > Paenibacillaceae > Paenibacillus > Paenibacillus sp. FSL k6-2145. Next base: position 7,025,178 of record NZ_CP150267.1, read on the forward strand.
CGTTCATGTAAAGCTTTGACTTAATGTATATCGGATACACCGCGTATTTTCTACACCTTTATGATAAACATTTCGACAAGAAAGCGGATTTTCCTGCAACAGACTCAGGCAAATTTGCCGATTTTCACTCGGCAACGTCCTTTTTTGGTCATCCCATCCTGTTCCATAACCTTGAAACGGCCAAATCCCTGAATGGATACGACATCACCCGCTTTTAGTGATTTGGAAGGATCTTCCTCAACTTTCCAGTTCACACGGCAGCGACCAGCTTTGATCGGCACCAGCACTTTACTGCGACTAAGCCGATACACATCTGCGCAGATTCCATCCAAACGAAGAGAAGCGACCGTAATGTCCATCGTCTCCAGCTTACTCTCTGACCATCGCATCTGATCCAAAGGAAGTAACTCTGTGAACACATGTAACCGATGCACCTGATTCAGTTGAAGCGATAAAAAAGCGCCGGTTTCCGCCGCCACCACTGTATGGCAACCGTCCTCCAGCACTTGGATATCCCCGATCTTTCCACGTTTCATCCCAAGCCCGAGCAGGGAACCCATATAGTCCCCATGCTCCAGCTCCGAGATTTTCTGATCATCAGACGTGATACTGAGCACCTGCATACCCATATCCTCATCATCCAGATACATATAATCAGGTGCAACCAGCGCACGCTTGCGTTCAGCAGCCTCGTAACCACCATCCAGACGAATCTGAACATCGTTACGGCGATTGGCAAGAGTCTGTAAGATAAAAACCTGTCTTGGATCAAGGAAGTCAGTTAGCTTCATATCATGATACTTACCTGCCCGCTCAACCCAATCCGAAGCCTTATCTACAAAATCCCGCTCATCATGGCTAAAATGTTCGTAAATTTCACCGCTCATCTATATCACCCTACCCTAATATACAAAATACCGAAGTATGGAGATCAGCCCATTAAGCGCGAGTTGCAGAACGATTAGCGCCACAATCGGGGAAATATCCAGCACACCGAACAAAGGGGGGATAAATCGACGGAATGGTCTTAGATATGGCTCCACTAATTTGCCCAGCCATTCACCGATGAAGCTTTCCCGCGCATTGGGAAGCCAAGACATCAATATGTAGACAATGACCATGTAAAAGTAAATCTGGTATAACGTGTACAACACGCTTTCAATCTGATACAAAAGTGGCTCACCTCATTCTGTTATAATCTTGCTCGCTGTCAGCCAGTATTTCCGTAATTGAGCCCTGAATTTCAACCGTATCTGGCGTACAGAGAAAAATGTTTCCGCCGATTTTGGAAATACCGCCACCCAATGCATATACCGTGCCACTCAAAAAATCAATAACGCGCAGCGCTTGGTCCTGGCGAATTCGTTGCAAGTTCACCACAACGGTACGATGCGAACGCAGATGGTCGGCAATTTCCTGAGCCTCGTCATAAGAACGCGGTTCATACAGGACAACTTTAACATTTTTCTGGGAATGAATGCTCACCACATTATTCCCCCTTTGGTTTCTACGTTTATCGAGACTGGAGGTTTCAGCTTCCTGATGTTCAGCCTCATTTTCCTCCTGCGCAGCCATTCGTTCACGTTCCACAATCTCTTCCTCTTCCTGAAGTCCGAGGAAATTCATAAATTTATTCATTACGCCCATCGTGAACCCTCCTCTTTTCCTACGAGAATCGATCCTAGCCGTACCCAGGTTGCACCTTCTTCAATGGCCACTTCAAAATCATTGGACATCCCCATTGACAGCTCAGTCAGTGGCTCTGCTGTAAGGGCTTGTCCATTCAATTGATCTCTCAGCTCACGCAAGCCACGAAATACGGGACGCGTCAGCTCCGGATCTTCCTCATGAGGTGCCATGGTCATCAGGCCAACGACCTTGAGATTGTTGAACGAACGAATATCACGCAAAAAAGAACTTGCCTGTTCAGGCTGTAATCCATACTTGCTCTCTTCACCCGAAATATTCACCTGCAAAAACGTTTCCACTTGGATGCCAAGTGAAGCGGCTTTTTTATCCAACTCCTTCGCCAATGACAAACGATCCAGTGAATGTATGTAACGAAACTTGCCAATCACGTCTTTCACCTTATTTGTCTGCAAATGACCGATAAAGTGCCAGGTACCCTGTTGACCAAAAGCTTCCCATTTGGCCTGTGCATCCTGCCACCGGTTTTCTCCAATATGCTCAAGACCATGATCCAGCACCGATCCCGTTGTTTCAAGTGAGACATATTTCGTGACCGCAATCACATTCACATCATCACGATGACGGTTACTGCGCCGACATGCGTCTTCGATCTTCTGATTTACCTGTTGAATACGCTCCTCCAATGACACAGAGGGTCACCTCTCTTCCAGCCCAATCCAGCTCGCCATCCGCCCTGTAACACCATTTTCCTTCCGATAGGAGAAAAATAGTTCGGGATGACAACTTGTACACCATGTTGTACATTCGATATGATCCGGCATTATTCCTGCTTTCATCATAATGTGTCGATTACATTCTTTCAAGTTTAACATCGTTTTACCGTTATTCACGGCTCGATATGCTTGTTTAGAAGCAGAATCCTTGTATTCATCATTAACCGGGGAATCATCAAACCAAACCCGTACATGCTGCATGACCGCCTCATCCACTTCATAACAGCAATCCCCAATCGAGGGACCGATTGCAGCCCGGATGTCCTGCCTGCGGCTGCCATACTCCCGTTCCATCGTCTCCACCATGGATACAGCGATACCCGCAACTGTACCTTTCCAGCCGGCATGAGCAAGACCTACCGCTTGCTGCACTGGGTCATAGAAATAAAGCGGAACACAGTCTGCGTAGAAAGAAGTCAGCAGCACACCAGGCACATTCGTGACCAATCCATCCGTATCCTGCAACGCAGATTGACGATCAAATAATCCTCTGCTCCGATCTTCAGCGGTAATTACAGCTACATGTTTGCCATGCACCTGCTCTCCACAGGTCCATGCTTCTGCTGCAAAGCCAAGCTTCTCGGTTACAAGTCTGCGGTTGTTAAGTACAACTTCAGGGTCATCCCCCACATGATAAGCACAATTGAGCGTGGCATACGGAGCTTTTCCGACTCCACCATGCCTCGTCGTAAAACCGACTGACAACTGTTCAAATTGCTGTGTCCAGGGCTCAACATATAATAATAACGGATCAGGACTGAAATCTGAATTTGGGTTCTTGGTCCGTTCAAGTAATTCCTTATCCAATACAAAGGGTTCCATTATCTCACCTCACCACTTCCAGTGTACCAAATGAGCCACATTCTGTCTCATTTATATCGTTCGACGCTGATTACGGTCTGATCGTTCAATGCGTTCCACACGCTCTGTCCGGTTATGCTGCTGTTCATCATACAGGCGCGCTTCGCGATCACGCTCGTCATACGTATTTTCCTTCACCTCATCCATCTTTACCAGGATCACATCTGAACCAATCTTCACAATGTTTCTCCAGGGAATCACCAGATCCGTTCCCCCGCCAAAAAGACCCATAAAACGGCTGTACCCTGGGACTACAATCGCTTCAATTCGTCCCTGCTTCAAATCCAGCTCCAAATCACTGATCTGACCGAGGCGTTTACCATCTGTAATGTTAATGACATCCTTTGTCTGAAAGTCCGAGATTTTCATGCCTCGTGCCGCTACTTCGCTCGTATTTACTTTCATTCATTCCCGCCCCCTGTTATTACTCTTCTGCCCGTTCCTCACGCTTCTATACAATATATGTTTCAGGGGCGAAAAATGTCCTATTTTTCTTTGAATGTGGAAACGGCTTAACACAAAAAGACGACCAACGGTATACACTGCCCCGATTGATCGTCCTCCTGCTCTTGCATCGTGTTACGACTTCACATGTTTCTGCATCTGTTGTATCGCTGATTTCTCCAGACGTGATACCTGAGCCTGGGAAATGCCAATTTCATCAGCCACTTCCATCTGGGTTTTCCCTTCGAAAAACCGCATCGACAAAATCATTTTTTCCCGCTGACCAAGACGATGCATTGCTTCACGGAGTGCAATTTCTTCGATCCATGACACATCCTTGTTTCTGTCATCACTGATCTGATCCATGACATAGATCGGATCTCCACCATCATGATAAATCGGTTCGAAGAGCGAGACCGGGTCCTGAATGGCGTCCAATGCAAAAACAACATCTTCCTTCGGCACATTCAGTACTTCCGCAATTTCGAATATCGTCGGTTCCCGGGAGTTTTTATTCGTCAGGCTGTCACGGACCTGAAGTGCTTTGTAAGCAATGTCCCTCAAGGAGCGAGATACCCGAATTGGGTTATTATCACGCAGGTATCGACGGATTTCACCGATAATCATCGGCACCGCGTAGGTTGAAAATTTGACATTCTGGGATAAATCAAAATTATCAATGGCTTTCATCAGGCCGATGCAACCAACCTGGAACAGATCATCGACAAACTCCCCCCGATTGTTAAAACGCTGAATGACACTGAGTACCAGACGCAGGTTGCCATTCACTAATTTCTCTCTTGCTGAGCGATCATGGTGTTGCTGAAGGGAATGAAACAATTCCCGCATTTCAGTGTTGGTGAGGACAGGCAATTTTGCGGTGTCCACGCCACAAATCTCGACTTTGTTTCGGGTCATCGTGATTTACCTCCCAAGGAGAAACATTAATGTACATTATCTCCGGGGCAGGCTTTTTTATTCGTACTTGGCACCCTTGCCAGTAATACCCATTCTGACCAAAGATGTATTTCAGACCATTTTATTGAACTCCTTGCGGAGTCTTTTAATGATTCTTTTTTCGAGTCGAGAGATGTAGGATTGGGAGATTCCAAGTAGATCCGCTACATCTTTTTGAGTCTTTTCTTCCCCATCCGTCAGGCCAAAACGAAGCTCCATAATCATTCGCTCGCGCTCCGTTAATTTTTCCAGTGCCTTGTGCAAAAGTTTCCGGTCTACCTGCTCTTCAATATTCCGATAGATTGTATCGTTTTCAGTACCCAATACATCGGATAATAATAGTTCATTTCCATCCCAATCAATGTTGAGCGGTTCATCAAAAGAAACTTCAGTTCGGATCTTACTATTACGTCTCAGGTACATCAAAATTTCATTTTCGATACAACGTGAAGCATAGGTTGCCAGTTTGATTTTCTTTTCCGGGTCAAATGTATTAACTGCTTTAATCAATCCGATGGCTCCAATGGAGACCAAATCCTCAATATTGATTCCAGTGTTTTCAAATTTGCGTGCGATGTACACCACCAGACGCAGATTGCGCTCAATAAGCATCGCGCGAATGGCCGAGTCTCCCGAGGATAATTTTTGCAGTAAAAATTCTTCTTCTTCCCTTGTCAATGGCGGCGGAAGTGCCTCACTTCCCCCAATATAATAGATCTCTTCGCTTTTGAGTCCCAATAAAAATAACAGACGGTAGTATTGCAGCTGCGCCACCAGTTTCCATTTCACAAGCATGTACGTTCCTCCTATACCACATTCAGCGGCTTTTCTGTTGCTCCCGCAGAGAGAGCCGTAGACTGCGCAGAAGCAGCGTCTTGCACAAGTTCAGGATGAATCACGGCCTGGTATTTCCCATCCGACGACAAAACACCTCCATCCAGCCCAATGAGTACTCTTGTCGTCTCATAACATGTTTCCTCCATCGTCACCTTCACCCGGTCCGGCTTCATGGCCAACATAAACGCAGTCCCTTTGTTAATGCCCCGATAAGGCACTAGCCGCAGTCGATCCTGCCACTGAAAACTTTCCTGATCAAGCTCGAGAATAAGGTTGTCCGGCGCCTCGTCCTTGAGTCTCCCCTTCCATGAAGCAGGTAACATGTCTTGCCATAACGAAACCTCCATCACCATGACCGGCATGCGCGATAAGGGATCTGTTAGTTGATTGCCCGTATCCAGAAGGCCTGTACAAGAAATGACTACCTCATCGATGCAGACCTCAACTTTGCCCAAATAGGTCGTCATGCGATCCGTTTTCCGTTTTGAACTCTGCACAGCTTTGAATAAAAACAGGACAGCAAAAAATACGATAAACGTGAACCAGAAAGCAATTTTCAGATCAAATGACATACCGCCAGAAGCCGTGAACCAAATGCCGTTAAACAACTCACCGGAGCTCTGAAGCATGTAATGCACACCCAGAATACCTCCGGCAGCGACAAAATTAATCACATAGAAGGTACCGAGCGTCCTCGCAAAAGCCTGCAGACCTTTAAAACCAAAAGCAATCGTAAGCATGACCAGCGAGAACCCGAACTTGATCAAAAAGGTGAACATAAAATCAAACTCCGGTACAAACATCATGACCACGTATAATGCACCCACAATGGCTGACAGCAACCATCGCCACCAAACCAGCTTTGTCTTGCGCATCCAGGCGGTCATTCCGATGAGTGCACCGTCAATACACAGGTTTGTCAAAAAAATTAAATCCACATAAACAACCAAAGTCTTCACCTGCCTGCGCGCAACATATCGAAATACCGGTACCCGATATCCTGATATTCATGAGCATATTCACAAGTATACGGAGCCCCCTGTTCAAAGTCTGTCTAATCATGGGGGTGTGGTTCCAACTTTTTTTGTCGGAATTGCTCAGGCCCTTTGTTCAGAATTTGTTCATTGCTGTATGCTATGATATCTAAATAAACAGAAAAAACCCGGTCGCTCCATAAGGAGTACCGGGTTTCCAATAAATTGATTTGCGTATTAATCGTTGTTGTTATTGCGTGAACGATTGCGTAAAAATGTCGGAATGTCCAGCTGATCATTGCTCGGCTGATTTCCGAAAGGACGCAGGTTCGGCGAACGCGTATCCGTCGTCTCCGCTGTTGCTGGAGCTGGCTTACGTCCTGGTGGTGGTGGAGCAGGTTTATCTTCAAAACCAGTTGCAATAACTGTAACCTTAATCTCCTCTTTCAGGTCTTCGTCAATGATGGCACCAAAGATCATGTTTACTTCCGGGTCGGAAGCAGACGTTACGATCTCTGCCGCTTCGTTCACTTCATACAGGGACAGATTAATGCCACCCGTAATGTTCATGATTACGCCGCGAGCACCTTCAATAGAAGTTTCAAGCAAAGGACTCATAATGGCTTTCCGTGCTGCTTCTGCCGCACGATTCTCACCTGTTGATTCACCAATCCCCATAAGTGCAGAACCACGTTCATGCATAATCGTTTTGACGTCAGCAAAGTCAAGGTTGATCAGACCCGGTACAGCGATCAAATCAGAGATACCTTGTACCGCTTGACGAAGTACGTTATCCGCTTGACGGAACGCTTCAAGCATAGGTGTCTTTTTATCTACGATTTCGAGCAAACGATCATTAGGAATAACGATCAGTGTGTCGACTTTTTCCTTGAGAGCTTCAATACCTTGCTCTGCATGGCTGGAACGCTTGCGTCCTTCAAATGTAAATGGGCGAGTTACGACACCCACTGTAAGCGCACCACACTCTTTAGCGATTTCGGCAATAACCGGAGCCGCACCTGTACCTGTACCACCGCCCATACCGGCTGTAACAAATACCATGTCTGCACCTTTCAACGTGTTCATGATCAGATCGCGGGACTCTTCCGCTGCTTTTTTACCTACATCCGGGTTGGCGCCAGCACCAAGACCACGAGTCAATTTATCACCGATTTGCAATTTATGCTCGGATTTCGCCAGGTGTAACGCCTGCGCATCCGTATTCACCGTAATAAATTCAACACCTTGTACACCATTTTCAATCATACGGTTGACTGCATTGCTTCCGCCGCCGCCTACACCGATGACTTTAATTTGAGCCAAGCTCTCCATCTCGAAATCAAATTCCAACATATTATTCCATCTCCCCCTCAATGTGCATGGATGGCCCGTCCAATTTTTGATTTGAACCGAATCAATTTCATATATCGACGAACGAAAGCGTTTATTTTAGTACCGGCGCATTCAGACGGCTTACAAGAATGTATGAAATGGATCCAACCTGTTATATAAATTCGCTGAACATATTCTTCAGCCGTTCGAACAGACCGGGTTTTTGCTCCGATTCCTGTGCCGTATTTGGCTTCGGACGGTTGGTCGGTTTCTTGTTGTTATTATTGTTGTTGTTGTTATTTCCACCGCCGTTATTGATCGAGGGACGAATGCGCAAACTGCGAATTACACTATGCAATATGCCGACTCCGCTTGTAAACCCAGGGTCACGCACACCAATATAATCCGGAACTGCAACTCGTACCGAAGCAGCAAGCTCATGCTGAGCGACCTGCAGAACCCCCGGCATAGAGACCGTACCTCCCGTTAGTATATAACCTCCAGGAAGCTCGTTGTAACCAAGACGCTTCACTTCTTGGGATATCATCTGGAATATTTCCTGAACCCTAGGTTCAATAATAGCCGCCAGATCCTCTTGTGAAAACTCCTTGTCTACATTACTGCCAATTCGGGTGACTTTGAACATCACATCCGCAGCAGCATCATCCAACCAGGCACAACCATATTTCAGTTTCACCTTCTCCGCCTGATCCGTTAACGTGCGTAAGCCATAGGCGATATCATTTGTTACGAATTCCCCACCTATAGGCAACGTTGATGTTGCAACAAGACTGTCTTCTTCAAAAATGGCGATGGTGGTTGCACCTGCTCCAATATCAACAAGCACTGAACCCATCGTTTTTTCATCTTTGGACAAAGCCAGTTGACCCGCTCCAAGCGACATGAGAACCAAATCGCTTACTTTCAGACCCGCTTTTTCCACGCAGCGCAAAAGATTATGTATCGCGGTTTTTGCACCCGTTATGATCGTTGCTTCAACTTCCAAACGAACACCAATCATACCACGGGGGTCCTGTATGCCCTCCAAGCCATCTACAACATATTGCTTGGCGACAACATCAATAATTTCCCGTTCCGGCGGAACTGCAATGACTTCGGCTGCTTTCAACACCCGTTCCATGTCTTCTTCTCCGATTTCACGATCCTCGTTAGACACAGCCACGACGCCGTGACTGCTCATCAGTCCGATATGATTTCCCGAGATTCCAACATACACTTCGGATATTTGAATACCTACCATACGTTCTGCATGATCCACTGCGTTGCGAATCGACTGCACCGTCTGATCGATATCTACGATTACACCTTTGCGAATTCCCTCCGAGTCGGCAGATCCAACTCCTATAATATTAAAGGTTCCATTATTCATTTCCCCAATAATAGCGCGAATTTTGGATGTACCGATGTCCAAACTAACAATGATGTCATTGTTGCTCAAGTCTGTGGCACCTCCTGACTCCAATAGTAAATTAAGTTCGAATTTAAACACTCTTAAAACATATTCAACACACTTCAGGCTTTCCCTCTTTTTTCTACAATGTTTTTGGGTGTCAAAATCTGGTTGCCAGACATAAAACATTGAAGAAAAAAGAAGGAGGCAACTCATGTGCCATAAGTTCAAGTGTATCATTTTTTCTTCATCTCAGAAAGAACAAGTTTCATTGCTCTGACGGGGCCAAACCCCGACCTGCCTAGGCTTTCATATTCAGTCCAGCCTCATAATGGCAAAGATCAGGGGGTTCCTCCTAGTTCAGCATCATCTTCCGGGTCATCCGGGATGAAAGGGACATAGGTATCTGCCTCAAGCATGGTGATTTTCCCAGGCCGTTCGGTCTCAATCACCTGATTCAGATACTCCACTTTATCCGATAAAAGAGAGACGGTTGTAATCACTTCAAACTGTGATTTGGTATACATCCGAATCTGATCCGGAAATGAAGGTGTTGGATTCGGAATAATTTCCGAAATATCCGTCGTCAATTCATTCGGAATTTTAGCCAGTGTCTGGCTCAGTTTGGCTTTGAGTGGATCATCAGCCTTCCATTGGGTCAATATGGGCTTCTCCACAGCAACACCAATTGTTGCCGGAACCGTCAAGCTTGTCCCACTGGCTAATATCGCTTTTAACGTACCGTCAGAACCAAGCTCATAAGCAACCGTGGCATATTCCTGAACCTTGATATGGATAATACCCGGAAATTGCTTGTCCACGGTAACGGTGGAAATCGCCTTGATGGTCTTGAGACGCTCAATAACCTCGGCAGTACTTGTCCCAAAAAATTGTTCGCCTTCTTTCAGCCCGCTTTTCTCCAGCAGTTCTGAAGTTGCTGTATATACATTACCCGTAATTTCAATTGCCGAAATCCGACTCATGGAAGAACGAAAGAATAATACAGCGAGCAATACAATAAATAATAATAAGAGAATAATTACAATTTTGCGGCTTGTGTTTCCTTTTGGCCGATTCTTCTTCAGAACCGGAATTTGACTTTTAGGCATAAGTAGCGCTCCACAAAGCCTCAGGTCCCCTCCCTTCAAGAAGGGGACTCCAAGGACGTTAATTGGCAAAATCCAACTGTTTCGAAACGGGCGACTGTCGCTCAACCGATGCTCCAAGACTTTGGAATAACTTCTCGATCTGATCGTAGCCCCGGTCAATATGATGCACTTGCTCCACAACCGTTTTGCCTTGAGCAGCCAGACCAGCAATGACCAGAGCTGCACCTGCACGAAGATCGGTTGCTTCTACTGTAGCCCCGTACAGACGGGGAACACCACGGATAAATGCTGCGTTCAGATCGACTGAAATATCAGCCCCCATCACATTCAGTTCATCCACATGTTTGAACCGACCCTCGAATACCGTTTCCTTCATCACACTGAATCCGTCTGCCAGACTGAGCAGCACCATGATTTGAGATTGCAAATCTGTCGGAAACGAAGGATACGGAGAAGTCACAATACGGTCTACTGATTTGGGACGGCTCATACAGCTCACCGTCATTATATCATTGCAGACTGTGATTTGAACACCAGTGCGCTTCAATACATGTATAAGTGAAGTAAGATGAGCAGGATTGCAGTGTGTAAGCGTAACATTGCCTCGTGTTGCTGCTGCTGCAATCATCACGGTTCCGGCAACGATTCGATCCGGTATAATCTCATAGGAGCAAGGCTTCAGTTTCTCAACGCCATTGATCGTGATTGTATCCGTTCCTGCACCAATAATGCTTGCACCCATAGCATTCAAAAAGTGTTGCAGGTCTTGTATTTCAGGTTCTCTTGCCGCGTTGCAAATGGTTGTCGTGCCTTTAGCCAGGACGGCTGCCATCATGATGTTTTCGGTCGCTCCCACACTTGGGAAATCCAAATGAATATCTGTACCCACCAGATTGTGCCCATGACAGATAATCTGTTGGTCCTGCTCTTCAATCAAAGCTCCGAGCGCTTCCAGGCCCCGGAGGTGAAGATCAATTTTGCGTTCTCCAATGGCACAGCCGCCTGGCTGATACACTGACACTTGCCCAAACTTAGCCAGCAATGGTCCCATCAAAAAAATGGAAGAGCGCATCTGCTTCATTAGATCTTCTGGCACATCATATGACCGGATAGACGAGGTATTAATCGTCACTGTTCCCTGTTCATGCCGACACGTGCATCCAAGCCGTTCCAGGATATACAGCATCACTTCAATGTCCAGCAAGTGTGGAACGTTATGCAGTGTAACTTCTCCATCTGCCAACAAACTTGCGGCCATAATCGGTAAAGCGGCATTTTTTGCTCCATGGATGCGTATGGATCCTGAGAGGGGTTTCCCGCCTTCAATCACCAATTTGTCCAATGTATCACCTCCGGGGTTTACCGCTCACCCACTACGAAGACTTCCGGTACCAGGTTAATACCGTTTTGAGATGATATAGTGCTCTGTATCTGCTGCATTAGGGTGATAACGTCCTCTGCTGTTGCTTGGCCTGTATTAACAATGAAATTGGCATGCATGGTGGATACCTGTGCGCCTCCCTGGATCATTCCTTTCAGCCCTGCTGCTTCAATCAGACGGGCTGCATGATCACCCGGTGGATTTCGGAATACACTGCCTGCACATGCCATCTGCAGTGGCTGTGTGCGGCGCCGGCGATCTTTGTAAGCCGCCATCGTTTCCGAAATGACGTTGCGCTCCCCATGCTGGAGTTCAAATGTGGCTTCCAGCACAATGCCTCTCCGATCATGCAGAACAGAGTGGCGGTAGGCAAAATCCATGTCCTCCTTGCTGTAACGTACCAATTCCCCTGTCTCCAGTACAATCTCAGCGAATTTGAATATCCGTGACACATCCGATCCATGCGCGCCTGCATTCATGTACACAGCTCCACCGACAGTGCCGGGGATACCGCTGCCGAATTCCAGACCGGTCCATTCCTTTTTGGCAGCAACCACACTGAGTTTAACAAAAGAATGCGCCGCTCCGGCGGTTACACCGCCTTCGTGAAATTCGGCATAATCAAAGCCCTCGCCTGGTTTCACCACAACACCACGTATTCCTTTGTCTGACACCAGCATGTTTGAGCCCCGCCCAAGTTGCATCCACGGAATCTGATACGTGTGAAGCAATTGAATGAGATTCATCATCTGCTCTTTATTCTCGGGAATGACCAGTGCATCCGCAGGACCGCCGATCTTCCATGTGGTGTATTTGGCTAGCGATTCGTTTTCAAGAACTCTGCCAACATTATTCTGGGATAGTAACGATATCCACTGATGCATGTTTGCTTCCTCCTTTGCTTCAAAACCGATGAGCACGGTATCTTCTGTTGTTACAGACCGTGTTCTGGCGCCATGGAACGATGGTCACGATTTATACGGTATCTTATGTCAGCCCCGTCTTGTGTGTGACAATCGCCCACAATCACACTTTATCGGCGTGCAGCAAGACGCTGAATTTCATGAACAAGCACTTCAGCTGCATCGGGTTTCCCCAGTTTCCGGGAGGCTTCAGCCATTCGTTTGCGTCCCGATTCATCATTCATAATCTTGGCGATGGCTTCATACAGGACTTTGCCTGTAAGATCCTTCTCCAGCATCGTGAGTGACGCACCTCCACCTTCAAGCGTGCGTGCATTGGCTTCCTGATGATTATTAGTCACGTTAGGTGAAGGAATCAGGATCGAAGGAATACCCAGTGATGTGATCTCTGCAAGGAATGATGCACCTGCGCGGTTTACAATCAAGGATGTGCAGGCAAGCACCTCAGGCATATTGTGCACGTAAGGCAGGACATGCAGGTGGTTTGGCATCGTACCCAATGAGCTGCGAATGGCTTCACGCGTTTCATCAAAATAGGTATCCCCTGTCACGTAAACTACGTGTACATCGTCCAGTTGTTCCAGCATTGGAGCCATGTCCACCATGGCCTGATTGATTGCTTTTGCCCCGCGACTGCCACCAACCACAAGAACAACACGGCTGTTCATCGGTACACCTAACGTGGCAAAACCACGATCACGGCTAGCCTGGGCTACCGTAGTCGCTCGCGGATTACCAGTGTAGATCACCTTTTTTGCGCCGGAAAACGATTTTTCAGAACCTTCAAAGCTAACGGCAACCGTGTCCACATAACGCATCAAAAATTTGTTCGTCAGACCAGGGATGGCGTTCTGTTCATGAATTATACTCGGAATTCCCAGTTTTGTTGCTGCATATACCACAGGTCCACACACATATCCACCTGTACCAATCACAACATCCGGTTTGAATTCCTTCAGCATTTTTTTGGACTTGCGTACACCTTGAATGAAACGCATGACTGTTTTCAGGTTATCGATGGACAATTTCCGCCGAAAGCCCGTAATATCAATGGATTTAAAAGGAATATTTTCCTGGGGTACCAGTTTACTTTCCAGCCCTCTGGTTCCTCCAATATATAGAAATGTCGAGTCCGGGTTCTCCGCCTCGCATTGTCTTGCTATGGCAACGGCCGGATAGATATGTCCACCCGTACCGCCACCGCTTAGAACGACTCGCATCGCATAGTCACCTCGCATAACGGGATAAATTCACTAAAATGCCCAGTGCTGTGAGCATGAGGGTCAATGATGATCCGCCGTAACTGATCAGAGGTAATGTAATGCCCGTAACAGGCATCATGCCAATGACAACACCAATGTTAATAATAACCTGTACGGCGACCATACCTACGATACCAACACCAAGCAGACTGCCAAAGGCATCCGGAACGGTCATGGCTACACGCATTCCTCTCCACACCAGCACCAGAAACAACAATAATACAATCATTCCACCTATAAAGCCGAGTTCTTCGGCCAAAATACTAAAAATAAAGTCCGTTTGCGGTTCAGGTACATAACTGTACTTCTGCCGGCTCATACCCAGTCCCAATCCCGCCAGTCCACCAGGACCAATCGCGTATAAGGATTGAATGATCTGATATCCGGCACCCAGCGGATCGGACCACGGGTCCAAAAACGCTGTGATACGCTGCAACCGATAGGGTGCTGCTGCAATCAAAGCTGCAAACCCCGCTACGCCGCCAAGAGCAAGCAAGCTCAGATGTTTCATTCGCGCTCCGGCTGTGAAAATAATAAGCATCGATGCGCCCATCATCACGGTGCCAGTCCCCAAATCAGGTTGCAGCATAATAATCCCAAAAGCCAAACCGATCAATCCCAACGGTGGCAGAAGCCCCGTTGTGAAGGTTTTGATTTTGCCCGGTTCCTTGCTCAACCAGTGAGCAAGAAACAGAATCATGCCCAGTTTCATGAATTCTGAGGGCTGAATACCGAACGAACCAATGCCCAGCCAACTTCGTGCACCACCGCGAACCACACCGATGCCAGGAATGAGCACCGCGATGAGCATAATAAAACAGGCAATCAATATAGGTTTGGCATATTTCCTCCACACCCGGTAGTCAACGTTAGCAGTTACGAACATGGCCACAAGCCCAAGCACCGCAAACAGAGCCTGTCTTTTTACAAAATAAAATGAATCGCCATAGTCATGAAAGGCAAGCACCGAGCCCGCACTATATACCATAATAATGCCGATGGCAAGCAATGCCAAAATACAAATCAGCAACCAAATATCTGGTGCCGGTCGCGTCTGTTTCATCAGGAGGCCACCCCTTGCATGGAAGTAGGGGCTTTTCCACCCCCCTACTTACAAGTTATGCGCCGCCTCTTTAAAAATGCGTCCCCGCTCTTCATAGGAAGCAAACATGTCCCAACTTGCACATGCCGGGGATAACAAAACGACATCACCGGCACTGGCAAGTTTCGATGCTTCCTGCACAGCAACGGTTAACGTCCGGGCAGCGTCCTCCTCATTATCGACGACCTTAATTTGCTTTAATCCGGCAAGTTCCGCGACCTTGGCAATTTTTGTCCGTGTCTCTCCAATTGCAACGACAGCTTTTACCCGTTCCTGGAACAAGGGCAACAACTCCATCATGTCTGACCCACGATCCAACCCTCCAGCAATTAATACGACCGGTTCCTTGAACGAATTCAGGGCCATAACCGTAGCTTTCGAATTGGTCGCTTTGGAGTTGTTGTAATACGCAGAGCCATTATGCTCTAAAACGTATTCAAGTCGGTGTTCAACCGCCTTGAAATCTGCAAGCGGAGCAACCAGCACTGCTGGATCAGCTCCTGCCGCTACGGCAATGGCCACAGCGGCCATTGCATTTTCCACATTGAATCGTCCAGCGATGCCAATGTTCTCGATGTCAATAATGGTGTGGTGATTTCCCTTTTCATCCGCGTAGATCATCTGACGCTTCACATCATCCTCTTCTCCATCCACATAAGGAGGATCTGCATATACACCTACGTCCAACTTCTCAATCATTGAGAAGGGAAGCAATCTGCCTTTGATGTAAGGAACTAGACCACGACATACCGCATCATCCCAATTCAGAATGGCCACGTCGTCAGGTTGCTGATTTGCGAACAATTTCGCTTTGGAAGCCACATAATCATCCAGATCCCCGTGATAGTCTAGATGCGTCTCTGCAACGTTAAGCAAGCTGGCAATCCGGGGACGGAAATCAACCGTTCCTTTGAGTTGGAAACTGCTAAGCTCAACAACCATCCAGTTATCTGGAGAAGCTTGTTCTGCCGCTTCACAGAGAGGTGTTCCGATATTACCGGCAACGATCGGGTTGAGGCCGGCATGTTCCAACATTTCCCCCACCCAAGTGGTGGTTGTTGTTTTACCGTTGGAGCCCGTAATCCCGATCATGGGTGCAGCACATAGATGATAAGCAACCTCTACTTCGGTCACCACTTCAATGCCCAATGCCAGAGCTTGCTGCACAGGAGCAGCATGGTATGGGATACCCGGGTTTTTGACAACCAGCTTCACACCACTGTGAATCAGATCATCCGGATGTCCTCCGCATACAACAGAAATTCCCAAAGCCTCCAATTCGGAAGCTTCGGGACACTGATCTCTCTCTTTTTTATCATTTACTGTAACCTTCGCTCCGGCGCGATCCAGCACTTTGGCGACCTGTACGCCGCTTTTGGCCAATCCGAGCACGACTACTTGTTGTCCGCGATATGATTCAGGATGATTCATGATCTACAACCCCTTGTTGAGATAAAGTCCAAGAGCGGCCAGAATTGCGCCTACCGCCCAAAAGGTAATAACAACCCGCCATTCTGACCAACCACTTAATTCAAAGTGATGGTGAATGGGGCTCATTTTGAATACACGCTTGCCACGAGTCTTGAAAGATACCACTTGAATGATGACAGACAAGATCTCGATAACAAAAATACCACCAATGATGACAAAAAGAAGCTCTGTTTTGGTTACAATGGCTACCGCACCAATCGCACCGCCAATACCCAGAGAACCGGTGTCTCCCATAAACACTTTGGCCGGATGTGCATTGTATACCAGAAAACCGAGTACGGCTCCGATCATCGCTGCTGCACACACGGCTGCCGGCATCGACGTGGCTTGCATCGCCACAATGGCAAACGCGCCAAAGGCAATAGCACTTACCCCTGACAGCAAACCATCCAGACCGTCGGTAAAGTTAACCGCATTGGTAATGGCAAGCATCATGAATACAACAAACGGATAATAGAACCATCCGGTCCAGTCAAATGAGAATGACGTACCCGGAATAGAGATGGCTGTGCTGTGTCCATTCTGGATCAGCAAGAAACACATCACTGCACTGAAGAACAATTGGCCCAGCATTTTTTGTCTGGCCGTCAGTCCCAGCGAACGTTTGAACACAATTTTGATGTAATCATCAAGGAAACCAATGAGCCCAAATCCCAGCGTAGCCACAAGCAAGACATAAAAGTCTGTATTTTTGACTGCCGAAAATTTCAAAAAGGCCAATGTGAACGCAACTAAAATGACGACTCCACCCATTGTAGGTGTTCCGCTTTTTTTCAAATGGCTCTGAGGCCCATCTTCCCTAACCTGCTGTCCGAATTTCATTCGACGTAACAGCGGAATCAGGAGCGGTGCGGCAATCACCGCCAGAATAAATGAAACACCGATTGTTAACAGTAATACCTGAAAATCCATGGGTTCACCCCTCTAGTCTACTCGATTCTGTAATGGTGCTATCTGTAATGCTTCGACCACGTCCTCCAGCTTCATGCCTCTTGAGGCTTTGAACAAGATAACGTCTCTGGGATGTAGTTTCTCCAGTAGATAACGGGTCATTTCTTCTTTATCTATAAAAGCATGCACAGCCTCTGCCGGCATATGCTTTCTTGCTCCTTCAGCAATATGTGCTGATAGCGGGCCATATACGAGCACCATGTCCATTTTGGCAGATGTAATATACTCACCAATTCCAAGATGCAGATCCTGCTCCTGAGGACCGAGTTCAAGCATATCACCAAGCACAGCCACTTTCATGCGATATCCTTTCAGACCTTCTAGTACATCGATTGCGGCCTTCATGGAGGTTGGACTTGCATTGTATGCATCATTCAGCAGGGTTAGACCACTAACGCCTTGAGTAACCTCAATACGCATGCCTGTCAGTTTCAAGCGAGACAATCCCGCGGCAATCTGCTCAGTCGTCACTTTGAAATGACGGGCTACAGCCAAAGCAGCCAGACAGTTAACGACATTATGCGTTCCCAGCAGAGGTAGCGTAAATGCATGTTCTCCAAACTGTTTGGTGGTGAAAACTACGCCGTTCTGCGCATTCATAAGTCCGGTAGGATAGTCATCATTATCGGTTTGCAGACCAAATGTAAACCGCTGCAATCCATCGGGTTGTTTCGTTGCGGGCTCTTCAAGGACTTGTGCAATTAAAGGCTCGTCTCCGTTGTAGATCAGTAACCCGCCAGGCTTCAATCCCGCGGCAATCTCGGCTTTGGCTCTGGCAATCTCCAATCTGGACCCCAGCTGAAGCAGATGAGATTCACCAATATTGGTTATAATCGCTACATCTGGCTGAGCAATAACTGACAAATCGTTAATTTCCCCGCGACCACTCATACCCATCTCCAAAATGATAATCTCGGTATCCGGGTCCATGCTTAGTACAGTCAGCGGTAAACCAATGTGATTATTGAAGTTGCCTTGCGTCTTATGCACTTTAAAAGTCGTTGAGAGAATGGCATCAACGATGTCCTTTGTTGTTGTCTTGCCGTTACTGCCTGTAATGCCGACTACAGCCGCTTTATTCTCCGTGAGATACGCAGATGCGAGTGCTTGCAGTGCGACAAGTGTGTCGTCAACAACAATGACAGCTCCTTGTGGCGGAATACCATGATCCTTTTGCCAGATCGCGCCTGCAGCCCTCTTCTCTAGACAGGCTTGCACAAATTCGTGTCCGTCAAACCTTTCACCCACTAGCGGGATAAACAAACTGCCTTCCAGAGGTTTACGCGAATCGGTAAACACCCCTTCAACCATTACATTGCCATGAGTGGCAACGTCACTTAATGTTCCTCCACACATCTCGGCCAATTGTGCCAATGTTCTTTTTATCAATTGGATTTGCCCCTTATCGCTTCTTTGGCTATGATTCGGTCATCAAAATCGGTTTTGGTTGTGCCGATAATCTGATAGGTCTCGTGACCCTTGCCCGCAATCAATACTACATCGGCTGGGCTTGCCATTTCAATAGCTTCATGAATCGCCTGGCGTCGATCCACAATCATCGTATAACGTTCAGCAGGAACGGATTCTTCAATCAGGCCCTGTTCAATGTCTTTGAGAATCAGATCCGGATCTTCTGTCCGTGGATTATCGGAAGTAACCAGTACAAAATCACTATAATTCGCAGCAATTTTCCCCATGAGAGGGCGTTTGGTACGGTCCCTGTCACCACCACAGCCAAACACGCAAATTACACGTCCTTCGGCAAATTCTTTCACCGTCCGCAGCACATTCTCCAGTCCATCCGGTGTATGGGCATAATCGACAATAACAGCAAATGGCTGTCCTTCGTCCACTCCTTCAACACGTCCATCCACGCCCGGAACCGTCTCCAGACTGCGCTTGATCTCTTCCAGCGGAATACCTTCCACCAGCGCTGCAGAGATTGCTGCCATTGCATTGTACACATTGAATTTGCCTACCATGCGCAATCGAATATCCGCGCTGCCTGCAAATGTATCCACGTGGAAAGAAGTTCCCTGAGACGTGATTGAGATTTGGGATGCGCGTACATCCGCCTTTTCACCCATGCCATATGTAATCACTTCAGCCGCCGTCACAGAGATGAAATAAGCCGCAGCCGGATCATCTGCATTGATGACAGCGAATTTACGCTGTGAAACATCTTCTGTATAACCGTTACCCAGACGTGCAAAGAACAATCCTTTGGCCCCGCGATATTCCTCCATGGAATGGTGGTAGTCCAGATGATCTTGCGTCAGGTTAGTAAATACCGCAGTACGGAAATTTGTTCCCTTTACTCGCCCTTGTTCCAATGCGTGAGAAGAAACTTCCATAACACAACAGTCCGTACCCTTCTGAACCATATCATGCAAACTACGCTGCAGATCAAGCGCCTCTGGTGTCGTTCCTGACATCGGGTAGGTGCGACCGTCATACCGCATTTGAATAGTACCGATCAATCCCGTCTTGCGTCCGTAATCACTCATGATTTTTTCAATCAAATAGGTGGTCGTTGTTTTTCCGTTCGTTCCCGTTACACCAATCATATTCATCTTCTGGCTTGGCGAGTCAAAAAAGAAATCTGCCAGAACAGCCATCGCAAATCGGCTATCCTTCACCAGCAATTGTGGCACAGGAAGATCCAGCTGCCGTTCAACCACCAATGCAACTGCACCAGCATTTACAGCTTTTTCTGCATAATCATGACCATCTACCGTATGTCCCGGAAGACAGATAAACAGATCACCCGGTTTTACCTGCCGGGAATCTGTCTGAAGGTTTTGGCATTCTGTATTTGATTCGCCCACGAGGCGGGCGGTGGTCAGCATCGATGCAAATTGTTTTAAAAGCACATGAATAACCTCACTTTTCCAAATATACTTCTGTTTTAACATATGTCTGTATTTATTAATATCGTCAATACAACCCAATAATGAAACGCACTTGGATGAATTTTGTTGCGCTAGAAGCCTCAAACTACCCCTAAGCCCTGTTATTCATCCTTTGTGTGATCATGTGCATCATTCAGTACATCCCCCATATAAATGCGGATGGTTGATCCCTGATCTACCCTCGCCCCAGGTTTGGGTGCCTGATTAATCACGTATTTACCACTGCCAGACTTCGCCAGCATAAAATTCATGTTCAGGTCTTCGTACAGATCTTCAACAGTAGCTCCTGTCAGGTCTGGAACTGTCACGATTTTGGTTTCACCATACTTGTATTCTTTGGCGACCTGATCCTTCCGAACAGGTACATTCATATAATGCAAAGCATCTTCAAGGATGTTCTGCACAATCGGGGCGGCAACCACACCTCCGAACTGAATTCCTTTGGGATTATCAACAGCGGTATAGACCACAATCTGTGGGTCATCTGCCGGTGCAAATCCGATAAAGGATACGATATGCTCTGTTGAGGAATAACGTCCGTTGATAACCTTCTGGGCTGTACCTGTTTTGCCACCGACCCGGTATCCATCAATGAATGCCGGACGCCCGGTACCTTTTGCGACAACACTCTCGAGGGCTTCACGTACTTGTTTGGATGTATTCTCCGAGATCACCTGACGAACCAGTTCCGGTTTGGCTTCTTCCATGACTTCTCCGGTAACCGGATGGACCCACGCTTTCGTAACATAAGGCTTGTAAAGTTTACCCCCATTGATGGCCGCTGACACAGCTGCTACTTGCTGAATGGGCGTTACGGATACACCTTGACCAAAAGCAGTCGTTGCAAGCTCGACAGGCCCCACTCTGGACAGTTTGAACAGAATCCCACTGGCTTCTCCACTGAGGTCGATCCCTGTTTTGGTACCGAAGCCAAAGTCTTTAATATAGGAGAAGAGCGATTCTTTGCCCAGCCTCTGCCCCAAAGCCACAAAGCCCGGGTTACATGAGTTCTCCACAACTTGTAAGAAGGTCTGACTTCCGTGGCCGCCCTTTTTCCAGCAACGCAGACGAGCTCCACCAACCTCAACATATCCGGGATCAAAAAATTGATCCTGTTGCAGATTGACCTTTTTCTCTTCAAGCGCTGCTGCCAAGGTAATAATCTTAAATGTGGAGCCCGGCTCGTAGGTCATCCAGATCGGTAAATTCCGATTGTATATCTCCGCGGGATATTGCTGATAATCGGCAGGTTCGTATCCCGGCCTGCTGGACATCCCCAAAATTTCACCCGTTTTGGGATTCATCGCTATGGCCAATGCTGAGTTCGCCTGGAACTTCACCATGGCCTGATCCAGTTCTCTCTCCATGATAGACTGAATGGATTTATCAATGGTCAGCTTGAGGTTAAGGCCGTCCTTCGGTTCCACATACTTCTCGGATGAGCCCGGCATTAGCCTTCCGGCCGCATCGGACAAGTAGGACACACTGCCATTCAAACCATTCAGCTTATCATCATACTTCTTCTCGACACCCGTTAAGCCCTGATTATCAATGCCCGTAAAACCAAGAATATGGGCAGCCAAATCATCATAAGGATAAAAACGTTTATTGTCCTCAGCAACAACGATACCCGGAAGCTTCAAATCACGGATGCGCTGAGCTTTCTCCATCGTAATTTTGCGGCCGCCGGGTTGTAGTCTTACAATGAGTTCTCGTTTCTTGATGGTTGCAAGCACTTTTTCTTCCGTCATCCCAAGCAATGGGGCCAACGCTTTAGCTGTCGTTTCAGCTTCTTTAACCTGAGCCGGAATGGCCATAATGGTCGGTGTTGTCACATTATAGGCCAGAGAGGTTCCATTTCGATCCAGGATCTCCCCCCGCTTGGCGGAGTAAGGAATATTACGCCGCCAGGATTCTTCTGCTTTTGCTGACAATTCAGGGCCTTCCCCGAGCTGTACATAAGCAAGCCTGATCATCAGGGCCGAAAATAACAAAACTAAAATCATTAAACTCCATAGCAACCTGCGCCGCAGATTTACGCTTGATCCCTTCACGAAAAGATCCCCCCACTCGTCCCAAAATCATGACATTCGTTCCATTCATGAATATTCAGGACAACCGGGGGTTAGAACAAGCTGTCAGAGCTCCCTAAGGAAGCGAAGCTCCGTTTGTGGCTGGATCATCAGAAGATTCGGATTCATTGGCAGAAGCCTTGTTGTTATCTGTTTCATCTGTTTCATCTGTTTCATCTGTTTCGTCTGTTCCGTCGGTTTTACCTTCTCCGCCCGAAGGCTCTTGTTCCTTCACTTCAGCTTCTGACGACGGATCAGATGAGATTGGAGCCTCATCGGCTATACCTGTCACTGCAGCTTTGGCAGTTTGCAAGTTCAACTGTACAGTTCTCTGCTCACCTGCGACCTGCTCGGTTTGCTTCACGACATAACCCTCACCCTTGACCGTAACCCCCACCTTCATGAGAGAAAGTACTTCAAGGGCATCACGGAGAGATTCACCTGTTAGATCGGGAATCTTCATCTTGCTGCTTTCTTCCGTTAGCAGATAGATTCGTTGGCCTGGATTCATAGAGGCGCCAGCAACCGGATACTGCCGAATTACATTATCACCTTGACCAAGTGTCACATAAGCAATACCCGCGCTTAGAAGCTGGCTTCTGGCCTGTTTGGCTGTCTTGCCACTCAAGTCAGGCGCCTTGGCTTGCACGACAGAGACTTCTTTTGACTTTTTGTCAGGAGTTTTGGCTGTATCTTTGGGTATTCCCATGTATTGAAGAGTCTGGCTGACAATCTTTTTGAACACCGGGGCAGCTGCGGTTCCTCCCCCAATGTTGGTTCCATCCGGTTGGTCAATGACAACAAGTATAGCAATCTTCGGATTATTCACGGGCGCGAATCCAATAAACGATACAACGTCTTTCGACTTGCTGTATGCCCCGTTAACAACCTTTCTTGCCGTACCTGTCTTACCAGCTACACGGTAACCTTCAATATAGGCGTTACGACCGGTACCAATCGTTTGGTCTGCAACTACTTGTTCCAGATAACCGCTCACCAGTTTGGAAGATTCCTTGGAAATCACCTGACGAACAACTTTAGGTTTGATCACTTCCGTTGTCCCATCATTCGGGTTCTTGATCTCCTTCACCAGATGTGGCTCCAGCAATTTGCCGCCGTTGGCAATCGCAGAGATGGCTGCGACCTGTTGAATTGGTGTTACCTGTACAAGACCATGACCATAGGCTGCCGTGGCAATCTCGGATTTGTAAACCAGTGGCTTGATCGGGGACGCTGCCTCATTTGGCAAATCAATACCCGTCTTTTTGCCGAAACCGAATTCGTCTATGTAATGACGCAGACGTTCACCGCCAAGCATGTTGTAACCCAAGTTAACAAAAGCAATGTTACTTGACCGTTTGACACCTTCGAGATACGAGATCCAACCATAGGCATGACCATTATCACTAATTGGGAAACCACCAATATACATGCGTTTGGATTCAAAACTTGCATTGGGATCAAAGAGTTTTTCTTCTACAGCCCCTGCTAGCGTAACTATTTTAAATGTACTACCTGGCTCATAGATAGATTGAGTAGCATGGTTGATAAAATTCTTTTGATCAGGTGTACTTCCATACGTATTCGGGTTAAAGGTTGGCCAGTTCGCCATCCCCAGAATCTCCATTGTGTTTGGGTCCGCTGCAATGACCGTCATGCTCAGTGGATTATACTTGGCAACCGCTTCTTTCATTGCATCCTCAATGTAGAACTGGATCGTATCATCGATGGTCAGCGTTAGGTTCTTACCATTCTGAGGTGGCAGATAGTTATCCTGTGAATCCGGAAGTTTAATGCCTTTGGCATCCTTCTGATAATTCAGATATCCATCTGTACCTGTCAGTGCTTCATCATATGAGACTTCAAGTCCATTTACAGCTTTCCCATCACGGCTCATATATCCCAAGAGATGAGAAGCAAGTGTTTCTTCAGGGTAAAAACGCTTCGACTCTTGAGCCATGACAATTGCATTACGAGCCTTGTATTCTTCTTGTAATTCCTCACGCAGTTCGTTGACTTTTTCCGCAAGCTCAGGACTTATCTTATATCCTTCACTGCGTACTTCACGTTGCTGATAGAACTTGCCATCTTCCTTTTTGGCTGTGACCAGAGCACGCATTTCACTCTCATTTTTTCCAAGAAGGGAAGAGAGCTTCTCCGTAACAACATCCTGAATTCCGAGTTCATTAATTAATAACGGATTAACAGAAACCGTATACGCAGGGGAATCGGTAGCCAAAATGTTACCATTTCGATCCGTAATCGTTCCACGTGCAGCCTTAATCGTCTGTTCCCGCTCTACCAAACCGGCCGCCCGTTCCTGCCATACACCGCCATTCACAACTTGAATGAAAAAGATTCGGGTTACGAGTACAAGAAAAAAGAGGGTAATACATCCCCCTATAAGCAACGTGCGCATCTTTATTCTTTTTATCATCGGAACACCTCTTTACTTACTGCTTGCTGTATTGGAGGACGACTCAGTACCAGTTGATTTCGTACTTGTTGAACGAGGTACATAAATGACATCTTTACCGGAAGCTTCAACGTAACCAAGTTGTTTTGCATTTTCGATGACCTGGTTGTTCAATGTTTCTTTTTCCACCTGCAGGTCTGCAATCGTCTTTTCATACCCCTTGATATCCGAAATAGTAGACTGTGCCTGTTTGTTCAGATCATAGATATGAGCATAACGAGACATTAAGGCTCCACCAACAAGGATAACTGCAACCACGGTAATCAGATACAAAATCTTCTCGCGTGCCGGAAGACCCGTACGACGGGTCACCACTTTGGTGGTTTCTTTGTATCGTTGCTGGGTCACACGTTCCTGGGACGCTTTTTCTTTTACAGCGAGATTACCACGTGTATATGCCATACTCCGATTCTCTCCTCCACTCTTGATCTACAATTTCTCGGCTACGCGCAGCTTGGCTGAACGAGCACGTGAATTTTCGGTCAATTCCGTTTCCGTTGGAATCAACGGTTTTCTGTTAACTAAACGCAGGGCCCCCTTGCCGCCGCATACACACAACGGAAAATCGGGTGGACATGTACATTTTTCCAGATAACTGCTGAAAATCTGTTTACATATCCGATCCTCAAGGGAGTGGAAGGTAATAACAGATACACGTCCTCCTGGTGCCAGACAACGAACAGCCTGATGCAAGCCTTCTTCAAACGCGCCCAACTCATCGTTGACGGCAATGCGTAGTGCCTGGAAGCTGCGTTTGGCAGGATGTCCACCAGTACGTCGAGCTGCCGCCGGGATGCCTTCCTTGATCAGTTCCACGAGTTCACCTGTCGTCTCAATGGTAGACTGCGCTCGTTTTCCGACGATAACACGGGCAATTCTTCTCGAAAACTTCTCTTCACCATAGCGATACAAAATTCGAGCAATCTCTTCTTCTGGCCACTCATTCACAATCTCTTTGGCCGTCAGCATTGCATCCTGGTCCATTCGCATATCGAGCGGAGCATCGTGATTGTAACTGAATCCACGTTCTCCTTCATCAAATTGCGGAGATGACACACCCAAGTCGTACAAAATACCGTCGACCTGTGGTGCACCATCCTTCATTGGTACATCCAGATCCTTGAGTACCTGTTCCAGATCTCGAAAATTGGTTTTCACCAATGTTACACGTTCTCCATAAGCAGCGAGCTTCTCGCGAGCATTATCCAAAGCCCAATCATCCTGATCAAGTGCGATCAGACGTCCCCCTGGACCGAGCTTGGAAGCAATCACGGAGCTATGTCCGCCACCGCCTAAAGTGCAGTCCACGTATATACCGTCCTGCTTGATGTTTAATCCCTCTGTTGCCTCTTCTTTGAGTACGGTTATGTGGTGAAACAACCTGCACCCCTCCTGACTTTATAAATCAAAATTAAAATCGACCAGCTTTTCGGCAATGTCGTTGAATGCTTCTTCGGATTGATTGAAATAACTCTCCCATATGCCTTTGCTCCAAATCTCCACCCGGTTCGACACGCCAAGAACAACACAATCCTTGTCCAGCTTGGCATACTCTCTTAAATTGCCCGGCAGATTTACCCTGCCCTGTTTGTCCAGTTCACATTCGGTTGCACCCGAGAAAAAAAACCGGGTAAACGCACGTGCATCAGATTTCATCAATGGCAGTGCTTTGAGCTTCTGTTCCATGACCCCCCACTCCTCCATGGGGTACACGAAAAGACACTGGTCCAAACCCCGTGTGACAACGAAAGACGGTCCCAGAGATTCGCGGAATTTAGCCGGAATGATAACCCGACCCTTATCATCAATGCTATGTTGGAACTCCCCCATAAACATTGGCCCATTCACTCCTCACCCGTTTCTCCCACTTTGCCCCACTTTCCACCACCTAAGCATAATAGATTCGCACAAAAAAATCAAAACCCTTCTTGCATGACTTGATTTTTTAATTTTTCAGCATAAAAAAACGTCCTTGATCCTGTCACTCAGGATCAAAGACGCTTCCCTTAAACGGGCAACCGTATGTCTACCCGCACATGAGCCATATCATCAATAAACCATTCTATACCTATTGAATCATTTCATCAGCTTGTAATTATTGGATAGTGCTTAAAATTTCCAGCTATCCAGGTATTTCTCTTGCTCAGCTGACAAGGAGTCGATGCCAATATTCAGGCTTTCAAGTTTATAGCTGGCAACCTGTTGGTCAATATCATAAGGTACATTAACGACGTTTTTACCCAAGTTTTCATAATTCTCACTTACATAACGCAGACCAAGCGCCTGCAGAGCAAATGTCGTATCCATGATTTCGGCAGGGTGACCATCTGCTGCACCCAGGTTCACAAGACGACCTTCTGCAAGAAGGTACATTTTACGACCGTCTTTGAAACGGTATTCCTCAATGTTGCGACGAACTGTGCGAATCGATTCGGAACGTTTAGCCAGTTCAGGTTTATTCACTTCAACATCAAAGTGACCTGCATTACTCAGGATCGCTCCGTCCTTCATCACATCGTAATGCTCACCTGTGATAACATCCTTATTGCCTGTAACTGCAATAAAGAAGTCGCCCAATTTGGCGGCTTCCACCATCGTCATGACCCGGAATCCGTCCATGTGTGCTTCTACCGCTTTGATTGGATCGATCTCGGTTACGATCACATTCGCACCAAGACCTTTGGCGCGCATTGCTACCCCTTTACCACACCAGCCATAACCTGCTACCACTACGTTTTTACCAGCGATAACCAAGTTAGTTGTACGAATAATCCCGTCGAATGCAGATTGTCCAGTGCCGTAGCGATTGTCAAACAGATACTTGCAGTATGCGTCATTAACCGCAACCATCGGAAACTTCAATTGGCCTTCTTTCGCCAATGCTTTCAAACGAATAATACCCGTTGTCGTTTCTTCTGCTCCTCCGCGAATTGTTGCTGCTAGGTCCGGGCGCTCTGATGCAATAATGGTTGCAAAGTCTCCACCATCATCAATAATGAGATCAGGCTTCACCTCAAGCGCACGCAGTTGCAGTGATTTGAATTCCGCAGGTTCCGGATTGTACTTCGCATACACCGTAACGCCGTCTTCCACCAATGCTGCGCAAACATCATCTTGTGTAGACAATGGATTGCTATGCGTAATTGTTACTTCTGCACCACCCGCTTGGATCACTTTTGCCAAATAAGCTGTTTTCGCCTCCAGATGAAGACAAATGGCAACCTTCAAACCTTTGAAGGGCAGATCCTGTTCGAACTGGCGACGAATGCGGTTCAGTACCGGCATATGCGCTTCTACCCAATCAATTTTCAGGTGACCCTCTGAAGCGAGTCCCATATCTTTAACAATACTGTTTTGCAATGCAGGTGTAGTCATTTCATAATCCTCCTCGTTTATGTGTTTCTTCTATTATAAAGGGCTCTACAGTGCAATGACCTTGTGCTCTCCAAGGAATTCACTTGAGGCCTTAATCAGTTCATCGATCCACTCGGTGCCATAACGATTCAGGTAAAAGAGTGCATTATGTACTCGTTCCTGTGGTTTGCCCGTTGGGAATAAGGAGTTCTGAATGCCGTTCCAGTGCCTTAGACTCACATTATGTTTATCTTCGATAGCTTTGTGAGTCTGCTGTTTCAGATACTGCATTTGCTCGTTGATTTTACTCAAATTGGTATCGCCAATTCGTTCCAGTCCCGGATGAATCTCCGCGATCTCATCTAGCAAAGGTCCGTACAGTTGAAGAAACGCTTCCTGAACCTTGTCAAACTGTTCATCTACCTGGAACGTCTCCTGTTGTGCGAGCCACTGCTCCTTCTTTTCTTCCATATGATATTGAACATCCTGAAAAGAAAGTCCATATTGTTTCATATGTTTGTGATGAATATCTTCCATAATGGTGAAAGACAACCGCGGCAACAAAATGGGCATTTGCAGTCCGAACTGACGGAATGCTTCCCGAGTCAAACCCCAATATGCAATTTCACCTTGCCCCAAAATAACAGCGGCTACAGGCAGCACGGAATCTTGCATTAATGGTCGTGTCAATACGTTGTTACTGAAGCGCTCCGGATGTTCTCCCAGTTCCTGTAGCAAACGTTCCTCTGTGAAAGAAACCAAACCTTTGCGATCACTATATAAGCCGTCCTTCAACAACAAGAGCAAACGCGTACCTTCATGAATGTAGAACAGATTGGCTCCATCCTCCGCTACTTCGGCAGGCATAGCATAACCAGCTTGTTGTACCAGCGCAGCACCTTGTGTGTATGCGTTGCGCAGCACTTCATTTTTGCGTATCAACCGCTCAAACACGGGCTGTTCCAACCTGCGTAAATCTGGATCCGATGCATCCATTAGAACAAGTCCACTGCTGGCAAACAAGGCAGATATCATGCGGGCAAATGCATCACTCAGATTTGAACTGGATTGATGGATCTCTGTGATGCATTTCATCAGTCCTGGTTTATGTATCGTATCAGGTAACAGATGTTCCACCTGTTCGAGTACATTCACCCACTGCTGTGTATCCACATGAACATTACTCACAGAATCCCTTCCTGCGAATCGTCCTTGTAACTTGACCTTCTTCATGTCTCCCTGATGATCAGGTAGATATGTGTGGTTAACCTCATCCCAGTCATGGTCTTCACCGGCAATCCAAAATACTGGGACTACCGGGCGTTGAAGTCTTTCTTCCGCTTCACGCGCAGCTGCCACAACACTGGCGGCTTTGTATATGACGAACAGTGGTCCGGTGAGCAGACCGCTCTGCTGTCCTCCTGTAACCACTAGTGCATCTTGTTCGGCAAGACGTGTGATGGACGCATGAACCTCTCCATGGTCGTTCACCCGCTTATTATATATACGTAAATACTCTGCCAGATCACGACGATCAATACGTGTGTTTTCCGATTGGTCCAGCCACTCGGCACGCGCCTGAAGTCCTGATTCCCAGCGAATGTCATACTCGTAAAGGCCACGCGCAGCATCTCTTGAACAGATATAATCTTCTGCAAGTCTTGATCCGCTGCGGAGTGCCTCGGTAATACCGTTCATGAGGTCTGCCTCCTATTCTGCTTCAAAGAGCCTTTCTTGATTGTACCGAATTCAAGGCCGCTTCGTCAAAAGAAAGTGATTAAAATACAAAAAAAACCGCCGAACGAGTCGGCGGCTCTTAATACATCAATAATAGCATATCGCTTTAATATTCCTATTATACGTAAGGTTCTGCAACCCAGTGACCTTTGGAAACCTCAATCAATTGAGCATTTTCCAGGTTGTACGGGTCATTTGCAGGACCACCAGATCCATTCTGAATCGGGCTCATATGCTCTTCCGGCAGCAAGATGCGACGTTTGTTCGCTTCCACTTCCGGATCAGGTACAGGGATTGCTGAGAGCAATGTTTTGGTATAAGGGTGGACAGGGTTCGCATACAGTTCTTCACTTTCTGCGAGCTCAACCACTTTACCCATGTACATTACAGCGACACGGTCACTGATATGTTTAACCATCGACAAGTCATGCGCAATAAACAGATATGTCAAGCCGAGACGTTGCTGAAGTTCTTCAAGCAATTTAACGACCTGCGCCTGAATGGATACATCCAGTGCAGACAATGGCTCATCACAGATGATGAATTTAGGGTCTACAGCAAGTGCACGTGCAATCCCGATCCGTTGTCTTTGACCACCGGAGAATTCATGCGGATAACGAAGAGCATGACTTGGATTCAAACCTACCAGATCAAGCAGTTCCTCCACTCGTCTCTTACGCTCTTTAGAGCTGGAAGCCAGACCATGAATATCGAGGGACTCCCCGATAATATCCATAACATTGAAACGCGGGTTAAGAGATGCATATGGATCTTGGAAGATCATCTGCATATCTTTACGCATTTCTTTCATTTTACGCGGGGACAACTTGTAGATATCCGTTCCGTTAAAGTTAACATTTCCGCCAGTTGGCTCATACAGACGCAGAATGGTACGACCTGTTGTGGATTTACCACAGCCAGACTCGCCTACAACGCCAAGTGTTTCACCTTCAAAGATATCAAAGCTTACGTCATTGACCGCTTTGAGAATGTTACCTTTACCCAAATTAAAGTACTGTTTCAAGTTTTTCACTTGTACCAGAGGCTTATTGCTGCCTTTGATAATACCAGCAGGAGCTGGTTTTTCCTTTTTGGGCTCGTCCAGACGAGGCAAAGCATTCAGCAATTTAATGGTGTATGGATGTTGAGGGTTACTAAAGATTTCAGCAGTTGTTCCTGTTTCAACAACTTCGCCTTCCTTCATAACAACAACACGGTCACACATACCCGCTACGACACCAAGGTCATGCGTAATCAGCATGATCGATGTTCCCAGCTTTTGCTGCATGTCTTTCATGACATCCAGAATTTGAGCCTGAATTGTAACGTCAAGTGCAGTTGTCGGCTCATCCGCAATCAGAAGGGATGGACGACATGCAAGCGCGATCGCAATCATGGCACGCTGACGCATACCACCAGAGAATTGGTGAGGATAATGATTCATGCGAATAGCCGCATTTTTAATACCTACAAGTTCCAGCATCTCCAAAGCCGCTTTATTCGCCGCTTGTTTGGACATGTTCTGATGCTTGCGCAATACTTCGGTAATTTGTTTACCAATTTTAATGGTAGGATTCAAAGAAGTCATTGGATCTTGGAAGATCATACCGATATCTTTACCACGAATCGCTTCCATTTGTTTGTCTGTCTTATTCAGCAGGTCTTGCCCGTGAAAAGTAATTTCTCCGCTTTTGACCTTCGAAGGCGGGGAGGGAATCAATTTCATGATGGTTTGGGCGGTAACACTCTTACCACTACCCGATTCACCTACGATCCCCAGCGTCTCTCCTTTGCCAAGTTCAAAACTCACATGTTTAACGGCATCAAATTCACCAGAACGTGTTGAGAACGACACACTCAGGTCTTTGACAGTTAAAATCGGCTCCATAATCCCACCTCCTGTTTCTATTTACGTAATTTCGGATCGAGTGCGTCACGCAGACCGTCTCCGAGCAAGTTAAATGCAAGCATTGTAAGAACCATTAGACCTGCTGGGAACCACATCCGCCACGGGAATAGCGTCCAGCCTGTAAGTGCATCATTGATCATAGAACCAAGTGAAGATCTTGGTGCTGATACACCCAATCCAAGGAAGCTCAGGAACGCTTCAGCAAAGATTGCATTTGGAATAGACAATGTCAATGTTACAAGAATCGGTCCTATTGCATTGGGCAGCAAATGACGGAACAATTGACGCCCTGTGCTTGCTCCCATGGACCTTGCAGCAAGAATAAAGTCTCTGTTTTTGAGTTGCATAATCTCACCACGCACAATCCATGACATGCTGATCCAGCCTGTGATGGTGAGGGCAATGATAATCGTTGTCAGACTTGGTTCCAGTACAACCAGCAACAAAATTACAACAAGCATGTACGGCAAGGAGTAGAGGATTTCGGAAAACTTGTTCATAATTCCATCTACACGTCCACCGTAGAAACCCATGATCGCTCCATAAATAACCCCGATAACAAGGTCAATCAAGGCTGCGGCCAAACCTACAGTAAGGGATACACGTGCTCCTACCCAAGTTCTTACCCACACGTCACGACCAAGCTCGTCCGTACCGAACCAGTGCTCCGCACTCGGCGCTGCATTGGCATTCAACAAATCATTGGAATAATAATTATAACTTGTAAACAAAGAAGTTGGACCAATCAAAGAGAAAATCACGACAAGAACCAATACACCCAGACTTATCATAGCAGCCTTATTGGTTGCAAGTCTGTACATGGCATCTTTAAAAAGGGATACACTTTCTTGCGGTTTTACCGCTGCCTGACTAGTCAGGTTCGTGTTCGCCGTTTCATTCTTTTTATTATTCGTGCCAGACAACGTTATGCCCCCTTCCGGCTTTCCAGCTTAATTCTAGGATCAATCAGCACGTAAGCGATATCCGTAAAGAAACGAGCCAACATCAGGAGGATACCATAGAAAATTGTAATCCCCATGATCATAGTGTAATCACGGTTTGTGATACTCTCTACGAATACTTTACCAATTCCCCCGATGTTAAAGATCTGTTCAATTACAACGGAACCTGTGATGATATTCGCTGTCATTGGACCAACATAAGTTACTACTGGTAGAATACCGTTTCTTACAACGTGTTTAAACATAATTGCAGGCCATTTCAGACCTTTGGCTTTAGCTGTTTTGATATAATCTGCATGTAAGACTTCAAGCATGCTCGAACGCGTCAAACGAGCGATAAAAGCAATCGGAGATGCAGATAGCGCTGCAACCGGAAGAACGTAATCCAATGGACCATCAAAGCCCATAACGTTAAACCAGCCTAATTTAGTAGCAAAGAGATACTGCAATAGTGACGCAAGCAAGAAGCTCGGAACAGCTATACCTATAACAGCGAGGATCATCGTGATATCATCAATGAGTTTACGATGGTAAACTGCAGCAATAAGCCCCAGCAAAACACCCACGATAATGGAGATAACAATTGCAAACACTCCAAGCTTCAGCGAAGCGGTGAATGTTTCGCCGATCATTCCGGCTACATCTCGATTGAGATATTTCATTGAGACTCCGAAATCTCCCTTAAGGATTCCACCCATATACTTCAGGTATTGTTCATACATCGGTTTGTCCAATCCATACTTCTGTTCCAGCAAAACCCGAATTTCAGGCGATACTTTTTTCTCGGATGTAAAAGGGTCACCCGGAATAGCCTTCATCAGGAAGAAGGTTGCAGATGCGAGTATGAAAAGCGATAGCAGCATAAATAATAGTTTTTTCAACACATACTTAACCAACCCTTGCACACCTCCACAAACAATATTTTGTATACAAATCGATTGTAGAATTAGACAGAAATAAAGTCCAATCCATTTATCGGAAATTTCAAGAATTATAAGGAAAATCGGTGCACATACAAAAAATCGGGATATATATGGAATTCCACATATATATCCCGAAGTATTCATATTAGACTTCAGAACAACTTATTTCTCTTCCAGATATGCACGTGTGAAGTCAATAGCTCCACTGAAATCAAGTTGTACGCCTTTCAGGTAAGGCTTGGTCAAAGATACGTTAGTGTAGTAATAGATTGGCATAACGCCCATTTCATCTTGAATCAGGATTTTCTCAGCGTCAGCAAATGCAGCCATACGTGCAGCTGGATCAGCAGATTTTACAGTGTCTTTAACATCTTTGTCATACTGTTCGTTGCTGAATTTGGAATCATTGTTTGTGTTTCCAGTAGTCCACATTTCCAAGAAGTTGTATGGATCGTTGTAGTCAGCAGACCAACCTGCACGAGCTACTTGGAAGTTTTGGTTTTGACGGTTCTCAAGGAATACGCCCCACTCTTGGTTTTCTGTTTTCACATCAACACCAAGATTTTGTTTCCACATGTCAGCAACCGCCAAAGCGATTTTCGCGTGACCATCACTAGTGTTGTAGATCAACGTAACAGCTGGCAATGTTGTGTAACCTTCTTCTTTCATACCTTCAGCAAGCAATGCTTTAGCTTCTTCCACATTTTCTGTGAAGTAATCGTCTTTGTGCTCATCACGGAATTCGCCGTTTTCACCACGGATACCTGGAGGTACAAAGCCGAATGCTGGAATTTGTCCACCTTGTGTAACTTTGTCAACAATCAGCTGACGTTGAATTGCCATTGCAAATGCTTTACGGATTTTAACGTTGTTAAATGGTGCTTCGTTTACGTTGAACTGATAGTAGTACGTACTTGCAATACCAGTAGCTTTGAACTCGTCCGGCAATTCCGCTTTTACAGAAGGAATTTGGTCGGATGGAATTTCACCGTTAGGTGCACCAGTGTAGTCCAATTGTCCTGATTTGTAAGCTTGCAGCTCGGAAGCACTGCTGTTCGTCAGAGACATATCGATTTGAGCCAATTTAATATCGGCAGCTGCATGGTAACCATCGTTTTTCTTCACAACAATTTTTTGACCTTTAGAATATTGATCCATTACAAATGGTCCGTTAACGATCATGTTTTTGTAGTCTGTGAAGAATTTGTCATTTGTGTCAGCAGATGCATGTACTGGGTAGTACGTGTAGAATGCTGTCAGACCCAAGAAGTAAGGTGTTGGGTTTTCCAACGTTACTTCCAATGTGTGTTCATCAGTAGCTTTAACGCCTACTTGTGAGAAATCTGTGACTTTAGTACCTTTGTATGTTTCATCTTTGCTGAGGTTGTAACCTTCAGCGCCTTTAATATAGTACAATTGGTATGCATATGGAGAAGCTGTTTCCGGTTTCAAAGCACGTTCCCAAGAACGAACAAAGTCTTCGGCAGTGATTGCATCACCGTTGCTCCATTTAGCATCCGGGTTCAGGTTGAAAACATATTTCAAACCATCTTCGGAGATTGTCCAGTCTTTAGCTACGCCCGCTTGTTCTTTACCATCAGCATCGATGCGTACAAGACCTTCATACAAGAATTTCAAAACTGTGTTGGTTTGGCTGTCTTTTGCTTGAGCCGGGTCCAACGTAGGAGGTTCAGCTGACAGGTTGATTTTCAGAATTTGATCTTTAGCAAGACCATTTCCTTCGCTTGCAGAACCAGTATCGGTGTTACCTGTGCCTTCGTTTTTCGATCCGCACGCTGCAAGTACGGTACCGAACGCCAAAATCAGCGTCAAAAGGACTAATAGACTTTTCCTTTTCATCTAACACGTTCCCCCTAAATTGATATGGTTTATATGTTTATAGATTATACAACCACCGGTCAAAAAAATCTACATTACTTTTTCAGAAAGTAATGTTTTTTTCAGTTTTCGACAAAATCGACACATTTTTTAGCCCTTTTGCGTTATGTAACCTCACATCTGTTGCATGAAGTATCTAATTAATCCAAATAAAGTAAACAAAACATACCCGAAACTCATAATGATGAAGGCCATGCGCCATACGGCCCGGAACATTCTCCCCCCATCGACCTTCCCCTTTAGTCGATTTTGCGCACCTCCGATGAATCCAAGTGCTAGTAGTATGAGTAATAGTGTCAGATAAAAACCAAAATTCGAATCAAATGTTAAGTTGAATAACGCCGATACTGAAAAAACAAGAAAAAAAGTGGTTACATCCATTGCCATCCGCATGGCGTTCCGTTTGTCTTTTTTCCATACGTACATTCCCCAATAAACAAGAAAGAACGGAAAAAAGGGCAATATGCTCAACACAATAAAAAGTCCCATTAATTCACTCCTTCCGGTTGCATTCCTTCAATCAGATGAAGCAGTATTTCATGTGTAGGTGCAACAAGGTCCAACTTCTGTGCCATTCTTACAATATGACCGTTAATTGACCTCACTTCTGTACCACGTCCAGCGAGAACATCTGCAAGCATGGAGGAAGTATTCGTGGCAGTAGAACGACAGACCGATATCAGTTGATCCCACATATCCTGACCCAAACATATTCCACTTGCAGAGTAGATTAACAATACTTCATCATATAACTGGCGCATTAGCCTCTTTCGTTCTTCCTTGATGATCAGTTCTCCATTAGGGATTCGCCATAGTGCCGTAAGCGGGTTAATGACTGAATTAATCAATAGTTTCCTGTATATCAGCTTATCGATTTCATTCGACACTGTACAGTCAAATCCTGCCTGCTGCAACGATCCCGACAGAGTAAATGTTCTCTCCTTCTCTATAGAGGTAGAAGCTACTATATGTATGTTGTACCTCCCCAGCCTGGTTTCACCTGTACCTGCACGAGTTACCTGACTTTGTGTGCGCTTCGCACCTTCTGTTGTAACCGCACTACACAGAAGCGACTTTGGCAAAGCTGCTTGAAGTTTTGCCAGATGGCCCATCCCATTTTGGAAACAAGCGATATTCAGCACATGATCTTGTAATGGACTAATCTCATGAATGAAATCATCAATGCTTGTCTGCTTAATCATGAGCAGCAACCATTCTCCTGGTGTGTTCTTCCATGTGTCAGCCAGCTCACTTATAGGTTTCGCCTGTATTTGATCCGGTAGAATATGTATCTCCTCGCCACGTTCCACAATGGTTACTCCATCATGGCTGAGCAGGTTTGCCTGAGCAATTGTTCTTGTCCAAAATCTGACCTGGTTACCTGACGCCAGCAGTTTCCCGCCATACAAAAGACCCAGTGCCCCCGCTCCTACGATGTCAATAATCATATGATGCACTCCTCTCCGCTTCAGTAGTTGCTCTTCTATTATCTATAATAGAACAAAAACACCAAACTAAAAACCCGTCATACCTGCCGTTGTGTAACGGAGGTGTGGCGGGTTCATACCTGACTTTCACAAATCAAACGTCTGAACTTGTTATTCAATTCGTTCCAGATTCCCGTTGGCATCCATCTTGAAACGTGTCTTAAGTTCCTCTTCTTCTTCGGACAAAAATGCGAGTCTGCGAGCCCGATCCATAATCTGAATCAAAGCTTTATAGTCGTCGTTCACAACACGGTAATCCGTCTGCACTTCATTCACTTCCTTGGAAAGACGGTCATTCTCAAGACGTAGTTCAAGCAATTCATCTTCTTTCTCGCGAAGCTCCTTCTCCAGCATCTTGAGTTGACGATTACTCTCCTGCACTGTTCCCTTCCATTGTCGCAGGAAGCGGATTACTGCATCCATCGATAATGAATCGTCTGAGATCCCATCTGATTTGTACAGATGTTCTTCAGTGTCCAGTGTAGACAGTGCTGCAACCTGCGGTCCGAGCATAGCTGGTTGCTTTCTGAGATAACTTCGTTTTTGTCGTTGTGCCTTGGCGTTACTGATGGCAGAATCATACTTTTTACGTACACAACTGTTCCAGCGAAAACCGCATGCGGCAGATGTTCTGCCTATTTTTTCGCCCACCTCTTCAAAAGCGGCCAATTGTGTACTGCCTTCCCGAATATGACGCAAAGTAACCTCAGCCAATATCAAATCGTCCTCTGTACTCCAAGCATCCTGTCTCACTGCAGTCATGCTATAATACCCTCCTAACAACATCCTAAAATAACCGTCCGCATTACCGGAAGCCCGGTATGTGAATTAGGTATAAAAGCTGCTTCATTCATTCTTATGCCTCTCATAGAGTTCATAGAATTGATTTCATACTAAAATGTATTTCCACATTCAGGCTTGCTCATACGTGACATACGTAAAACATATCCCTCTATACTTACATTGAGTAAAAAAAGAATTCGCTTTCATATCCAAATTTGTTTACACGTTTTTCCTTTCCCGGTATAATGTTGTGTAGACAATCTATGAACGTACTTAGGAGAGGAGGATTTACCGTGGCACGCATGTTTCGGGTACTCGGGTTCTTCACGCTTGCAATTGGCCTGATGGCTTTTGCGGGAGATCTGGTCGAAATGGCTTTGCTTTTTTTCCTGCAGACTGCGTTTTTTGTCATTTTGGGATACTTGAAATTTACCGAGCGAACGTACATATTGCTCTTCTGGGGTTATATGATCGTAACATTCACGGGGTTCAGCTACTGGACCGTATTCGAAATGGGGTTGCCGCTCTAATCCACCTGCAGCATCAAAGTGATCCGATATCTGTCGGGTTGCTTTTTTGTTGTGTTCAGACTAAATGATTGTTCGTGGTGTTATGTAACCACTAAGGATATTTCACGTATTTGTTTCATATATTGTCTGGAAGACAACAAGCCTGTACGATTGTCATTTAAGAAGTGGAAAGGAGAATGGATCGGTGAAACGTCAATACGGCATTGCCGCCTTTATATTATGCATCATTTTATTCCTCCAGCTACCTTTAGCCCATGCCTATGGAGAGTCTTCACCTGAGGATACACGTGAGATATTGCAAAAAAGTCTATCTATTGTTGAAATCGATCACGAAATCGAACGCATCGCCGAAAGGCAGAAGCAGCTGGCTCAACAATACGAGACATTATCCGTCCAGCTTCAGGAACAGGAAGAACAGATACATATTCAGCAAGATCGGGCCGGAGCTGTAGTAAGGTCCTACTACACAGGAGAACGCGACAGCCTCCTCATGACGGTCCTGGGAGCCAGGTCATTCAAAGACCTGTTTGTACTGTATGATTATTACCAGATTATTATCGGACGGGATCAAGCTGTGCTGGACAAGTATCAGGACCGTTATCACACCCTGCAACAGACTTCCACTCAGATTCATCAGACTACAACAGAATTAACCGAAATGAAGACTAATCTTCAAAACCAGCGGGAACGTGTAGTCACCTTGCAAAAAGAAATGGATGCCCAAATAGCCACCAGCGGAGATGCGGCAGCGATTCAGAAACTGATGGATGAACTGACCCTTTATTGGGAGAATATCGGCATCTATGAGGTGAAACGATATTTCAAAGCATTGGCATCTGCCATGCAGAACCTGCCCGATTTTATCCAAAAACAAAACGGAGGTATATCCACGACTGGAACAACGTATACGATTCGAATTGGGCAGGATGAGCTTAATGCATTTCTGCGTTCCCAAAATCCAATCTTTGAAGACTTTGCCTTTCAGTTTAACCAGGATAAGATTATAGCTTCCGGTCAGCGGGATCAGTTGCAATTAAGCATCGAAGGACATTATACGGTAGAGAATGAACCTCAAAACTCCATTCGTTTTCATGTGGACAAACTTGTATTCAACCAGCTTGAACTACCAGATACCACTCGCCGAATGCTGGAAAGAGAATTTGACCTTGGGTTCTATCCACAGAAAATCCTATCGTTTGTTAAAGCAACCGATGTTTCAACAAGTGAAGGCGTACTGGAAGTAAAACTAGCTATATCCTTTTAAAGTTAGTTCGTCGTTCTAATACTGTCTACGTATTGATTCGCTGTAATTTCTCCCTTTAGGAATTGTTGTACTTTTTTATGAAAACGAGTTATTAGAGCATGACTTTTGTTCGTTGCAGCGGGGACATCTTGGGTGGTTGAGAACCAGGATTGTCCCTTTGTCATGTCATAAGGTCCAACGAGTTTCTCAGACTCCAAATCCAGCTCCTGTTGCTTTGCGGGCAACCGGTTGACCTGTTGGTACCATTTCAGCTGTGTCGTAGCAGAGGTCATTCCTTCAATCCATCTACTGGCCTCCTCAGCCTCAACCGAACCCGCAGTAATGACAAGGCTTCTGGAGTTTACAGTTTCCAAGGTTTCCAAAGAAATCCGCTCCAAAGAATCTTTTTCAACTGTACTCGCTTGATCCGCATTCAATAATTGAGATAACAATGATACAACCATCGGTGTGTCGTTTTGGTCAGCAGTTGGAAAGAACCCTGGATTGGTAGACTCAAGCCTAATAAGGGGCTGAATCTGATTCATCAACTGAATCCCCTGCTGAAGATCCCCCGTTTGCGAATCTATTTGTGTTCGTTTAACTTGATCTGGTGCCATTCTCGGTTCCAAATGATTCAGCCACGCATTTGTCCCGTACATATCATTGATGTTCATTGTAATTAAAGGGATGCCTTCCGCAATGGCTTGTTGAGTAAGTTTGACCCACTGATCTTTATTTCGAGGTAATGACTCCAGACCAGCTCTCTTCAGAAATGAAGATTGTGCAGCCAGAATGTACGGATCAAAATCAAAAGGCATTCCCCACTGATAACCATTCCACTCTGTCATTCCCCGTAACCCAACTACCGTATCTCCTAGCGACTTCGATAATGTTGTTCCGTTTAACGGATACAGGTACCCTTTTTGGGCATAGTATTGCACTTCCTCACTATCAAGCAGAACAACATCACCGTTCTCCCCCAGTGAAAATTCAAGATCCAAAACATGCTTATATGTATCCGGCTTCTCATTCCGAAGATTAACTTCTACCAGCTGGGAAACAGCAACTTCTTTAGCTATTTTTTGAAAGGCTTGAAACTCTTCATCCGACATGGCCACTACAACCTCCAGCGGAGCTTGAGCATCTTCATTACGGGACGAAGACCCAGGAAAAGCATCCTTTTCCTGATCGCGTTCCTGATTGAGCTGCGAACCTCTAAAGTCAAAACTTGGTGACAAGATCGTTAACGAAAGCAGCAATACCGCGAATAAAACAACCTGATGTCTACGCTTCATTAACTTCCCTCCCTGTTCACCTAGTTTTTTCCTGCAGCAATTATTGTAACAAATAAGTAGTACTCTTGTCCTACCCTGCCGAAAAACACTTTTTCGGATTTTTGCATAATACGAGCATATCGAGTTCTGTGTAATAACGCTTACTTATTTTTTCAGCAAAAAGCCGACTCCAGGAGCCGGCTTTAATAACAACATTTTCCGGGAAATAAATCCCCTAAATATTACAATAAATCAGCTGCAAGCTGTGCCAGCTTGGACCGTTCTCCTTTTTCGAGCATGATGTGTCCGCTAATTCCCTCTTGTTTGAACCGTTCCACGATATATGTCAGGCCGTTACTGGCAGAATCAAGATACGGATGGTCTATCTGTTCGGGGTCTCCCATCAAAATAATCTTACTGCCTTCACCGACCCTGGATACAATGGTCTTCACTTCATGGCGGGAGAGGTTCTGAGCTTCATCAATAATAATAAACTGTCCAGGTATCGATCTTCCACGAATATACGTTAAGGCCTCCACCTGGATACTGCCAAGCCCCATTAGGATTTTATCGATATCTCCGGCTTTTTTGGTGTCAAACAAAAACTCCAGATTATCATAAATCGGCTGCATCCATGGACGAAGTTTTTCTTCTTTCTCACCAGGCAAGTAACCGATATCTTTCCCCATGGGAACGACAGGACGAGCGATCAACAGTTTTTTGTATTTATGATCATCCTCTACCTTTAGTAGACCTGCTGCAAGTGCCAGCAAGGTTTTCCCTGTTCCAGCTTTACCTGTGATGGTAACAAGCGGGATGTCATCATTTAAAAGCAGTTCCAATGCCATCCGTTGTTGTGCGTTACGTGCGCTAATACCCCAGACATTGTCATTACTGAGGAAAAGCGGTTCCAGCTTTGTTCCCTCTGTATTGACTTTAAGCAAAGCCGATTTATTGGTTCCCATCTCATCCTTGAGAATGACAAATTCATTCGGATACAACGAATAAGACAACTGTAACGGTTTGATCGGTAAAAAACGATATGTGTAAAACTCATCAATCACTGACGGATGAACTTTAAGGGCCGTATAACCTGGATATAACTCACTGAGTCCTGCCGTCCGATCTGATAAGTAATCCTGTGTGAACAGACCAAGTACATCCGCTTTGATACGCACAAGTACATCTTTACTGACAAGCACGACCTGACGTTCGACTACTTCCTTTTCATTCTCCTCAATCTGATAATTCAGTGCGACAGCCAAAATGCGATTATCGTTGGACACTTCACCAAACATTTCCTGAACTTTCACGAAACTCCGATGATTTAGCTCTACTTTCAGGTTACCTCCATTAGCCAAAGGTACCCCACTGTGCAAGTGACCCAGCTCACGTAATCCGTCTAACAGTCTGGATACATTACGGGCATTACGCCCAATTTCATCGGCATTTCTTTTTTTGGAGTCGATCTCCTCCAGTACAACCGCGGGAATGATTACCTCATGTTCCTCAAAGGCAAATATGGCATTGGGGTCATGCAGAAGCACGTTGGTATCCAATACAAAAATCTTTTTCATTCAATCCCCTCCAAAGCGGCGTCGTTAAAGGCATGGATAGTGTGATCTTTCAGCAGCGGCATGGACA
The DNA here is from genome assembly GCF_037976585.1 of Paenibacillus sp. FSL k6-2145. Taxonomy (NCBI): domain Bacteria; kingdom Bacillati; phylum Bacillota; class Bacilli; order Caryophanales; family Paenibacillaceae; genus Paenibacillus; species Paenibacillus sp. FSL k6-2145. The sequence goes on from NZ_CP150267.1 coordinate 7,067,841, forward strand.
ATCATGATCCCATACATAAATGTATTCGACTAGGGCAAAATAATTGTCAACCATTCTGAAAAACTCCGAGAAAGGATGAACATTTATGAAAATATGGGTTTGCACGCTGCTTCTGATCTTTATACTTACAGGTTGCAACAGTTCCACACGCAGCGCTTCGCCGAATCAAGGTACACATGCGAAAGGTTACGGAGGAAATGTAACAACTCAGCAAGATCAAGGGAAAGGATCTCACATGCTCAATGCACAGGAAGATCGGATGAATCCTTCACGTTTGGACCGCCTCAATGAGAATACAGGTGAAGTCCATGATACCAACATTGCGGATGATGCACAGAGTGGCCGGATGCCCAATGAAAAACGAATCAATCACCTTAAAGCCCTTGCCAAGCAAGTGGAAGGTGTTGAAGATGCGAACTGCGTCATACTCGGTAATACAGCCGTAGTTGGCATCGATGTTGATGGTGAACTGGAACGTGCTCGGGTTGGTACCATTAAGTACGCTGTTGCCGAGGCACTTCGCAAAGACCCCGAAGGTGTAGATTCCATCGTTACTGCTGATGCAGATGTCACTGAACGAATTAAAGAAATCGGTGAACATATTCGTCAAGGGCACCCCATCTCCGGTTTTGCTTCAGAACTTGCTGACATGGTGGGACGAATTATCCCTCAACTCCCGAAAGACGTCAAAGTCCGTCAAAATCCGGATGAAAACGTGAATCAAAAACAACAAATGCAGCAGCTGCATTCATCTGACAAAAGACAACAAAAAGCCCAGTGATCTCTCACTAGGCTTTTTTCATGGCAGCAAAAACCTGCTCATCTAATTTCTCAGCGGCACGCTGATCATATATTTTGACGTATTGAGGCACAGAGGACAATTGAGCGCCGTAAAACAGAGCATTCCTCACCGCTTCAATTGTAATGTCGAAACAGCACATATTAAATGGAACGTCCTGCAGCGGATCTTGTCGTACCGCAGCACGTCCGTTCACTGCGTACACCGTCTCTTCTCCAAAGACAGTCACCGTAATGAGCGGATTAGTAATCATGTTATTCACTAAACGTGAACGATGATCGATCGCTAAACGAAAAGTAGAAGCATTCTCCGCATAAATCCAGGAGATGGCTGTTGAAGTCGGACCTCCGGATTCTACATCCACTGTGCTCAGAAGCACAAAGGTCTCATTCTTGAATTGCTGTAAAAGAGATTCAGTTAATTGTGTGACGGCTTCGGACATTCAACCAGCCCCCTAACCTTCTTTATGCAATTCTTGTACTTGGTTTATGTTATTATAGCATACCGATTAACGTGCTTCCAATCCCAAAAGAATGAAGGTTATTCGCCTGAAGGTGAAGCCGTTACTTTACCTGAAAGAGTATCTTGTAAAGCCTGCTTGGCATTGGCGAGTTCCGTCTCATTAATATACACATATGGACTTCTCCACTCTCCGGTAACCGGAGTATAATGTACATCCGAGGTGGAAATGTTCCAATACGTCGAGATAAAGTTTTTCATTTGTTCCGATTCCACATCTGTCGTCATATTCTTGTCAACTGCACCAATCACTTTGCTGATCTTTGTAATGCCCCCAAGAGATTTCATCTGATCCAGCATGGAGTTCAGCACTTGGTTTTGACGTTTGTTACGATCAAAGTCATTGGATTCATCAGTCTTTGGATTACAATTGGATTTGCGGTAACGAACAAAATCTAGTGCTGCTTTACCATCGAGATGTTGTGCGCCTGCGACCAGATTGATATCTGTACCATCGGCTGTATCTCTATAACACATATTTTTATCCACAGTCACATCCACGCCACCCACGGCATTGACAGCATCACGGAATGCCTGGAAATTCAGGACGGTTGTATAATTAATATCTACATCCAAATACTTGCCCATCATTTCTTTCATCTGATCCTCTGCATTTTTGCCAGTGGTTTTTTCCTGTGCTTTGAATCTTGGATAATAGGAATTCAGCTTGTTGGATTTGTACCCATCCAATTGAATACGCGTGTCTCGAGGCAATGATACAATGGTTGCCGTCTTGGTCTCCGGATTCAACGAAGCCACCATAACAACATCCGAGAGATATGTGCCAGTTTCAGGACGGTTATCTGTGCCTAATAACAGCATCGTGATCGGTTTGGTTGTGGCTGACATCCCGGGAGGTACCGGTTTATCGATGCCTGTATCCACGACTTGATTGTATACCCAGTACGCATATCCACCGCCTACCACAATGGCAATAACCAATAGACTTAAAAGGATTCTGCCAAAAGCATTCATTCTCTTTTTCTTCTTAGGCTGCTTGCCCTTGCCATTCTTCGATCCAGAAGCACCGGATTGCGTTGGTGCCTGTCTCCGTGGAGGCAGTCCGTTCGAATTTGAGTTCATATCTTCAACACCTTTATCACATCTGTTTTTGTCTAAATAAAAGACAACCGCTTTCCCTAAGGAAAACGGATGGTCTGTACAAGACAGGATTTATGAGTTTCGAGCGGCAGCTTCCGCTTTTTTCTTTTGACGACCTTCAATAAAATAACGCACTCTCACTAACAACATCAAACCAACCGCGACCAACAAACATTGAATGATGGGCAGCTTGTCAATCTGAAAAATAAGAAGCATGAATGTGCCCATCGCCATCAAAATATAGAGAACGATTTCCTTACCAAGTGGCAATTTCTGACGTACCCGAAACACCTTGTTATATACGTAAGTAATCAATACAAAGATGACGATGTAGGCTACGATCGGGTGTGATGCGAACCATGCTTGCATGCACAGCCAGCTCCTTTCGTGTTCATGCTAGGATATAAGTTAACTATTGTGAAACCCTTTCGATAACTCTGAATAAAACACACATCGGAGGTGACCGTTCCGGTATCGGATCGTTCTTTTGATCGCTGTTATCCCCAGATTTTTTTGATCCATTTTTCAATGGTAAAATCCGGGGATAAAGGCGAACGCTTCGCTTCTGCAGAATCGATTCCGATCCCTTCACTACTTCCACTGTGCGTAACATCGTTAACTTCTGTGTTCCATCAAATGCTAACTTATATATATTATTTTGTTGTTATTAGGCTTTCGAAGCCATTTTGCGTTGTTTTTCTGCACGTTCACGCTCGGATTTGTTCAGGATTTTCTTACGAAGACGAATAGATTTTGGTGTAATTTCACAATATTCATCTTCATTCAGATATTCAAGCGCCTGTTCCAACGAGAAGATAATCGGAGTTTTAATTTTAACCGTATCATCTTTACCGGAAGAACGAACGTTAGTCAGTTGTTTTTCTTTGCAGATGTTAACAACGATATCATTGTCACGTGTATGTTCACCAACAATCATACCTTCGTAGATCTCAGTACCTGGCTCCAAGAAGAGCGTACCGCGATCCTCAACGCCCATCATTCCGTAGAACGTAGATGTACCCGTTTCAGTGGAGATCAGCACGCCTTGGTGACGTCCACCCACTTGACCGGATACTACTGGAGCGTAGCTGTCAAATGCATGGTTCATTACACCGTAACCACGAGTCAATGTCAGGAAGTTGGTGCTATATCCGATCAAACCACGTGCTGGAATCAGGAACTCCAGACGAACTTGACCACTACCTGTGTTGACCATGTTAACCATCTCTGCTTTACGTGCGCCCAGGCTCTCCATTACGGAACCCATGCTTTCTTCAGGGATATCAATCAACAAGCGCTCAAGAGGTTCCATTTTCTTACCGTCTACTTCTTTAACGATAACTTCTGGTTTGGATACTTGAAGCTCATATCCTTCACGACGCATGTTCTCAATCAGGATACCTAAGTGAAGCTCACCACGTCCGGAAACGACAAATGCATCCGGGCTATCCGTTTCGTCAACACGAAGGGAAACGTCTGTTTCCAATTCTTTTAACAAACGCTCACGAAGTTTACGGGAAGTTACCCATTTACCTTCACGACCTGCGAATGGACTGTTGTTCACGAGGAACGTCATTTGCAGTGTAGGCTCATCAATTTTCAAAACTGGAAGTGCTTCTGGATTGTTTGGATCAGCGATGGTTTCACCAATGTTGATGTCCTTGATTCCTGCAATGGCAACGATGTCGCCTGCTCCTGCTTCTTCCGTCTCAATACGTTTGAGACCTTGGAAACCGAACAGTTTCTCGATACGTGCAGTTTTGCTCTTACCATCACGCATAATAACCGTTACCGATTGTCCTTGACGGATCACACCGCGGTTAACACGACCAATGGCAATACGGCCAAGGTATTCATTGTAGTCCATCAAAGTAACGAGGAATTGAAGTGGTTCTTCAACATTTTCGGTAGGGTGTGGGATATGACTAACGATGGTATTGTAAATCGCCATCATGTTGTCATCCTGTTTTGCAGGATCATTATCCATGCTGGATGTTCCGTTCAATGCGGAAGCATATACAACAGGGAATTCAAGTTGTTGATCGTTGGCACCCAGTTCAATGAACAGGTCCAATACTTCATCAATAACCTCAGTCGGGCGAGCCGCTGGACGGTCAATTTTGTTAACAACAACGATTGGTGTCAGGTTGTGCTCCAGAGCTTTACGAAGTACGAACTTCGTTTGTGGCATACAGCCTTCATATGCATCAACAACGAGCAATACGCCGTCAACCATTTTCATGATACGTTCCACTTCACCACCGAAGTCGGCGTGTCCTGGTGTATCCACAATGTTGATCAGATAATCTTTATAAGTTATAGCCGTGTTTTTGGCCAAAATCGTAATACCGCGTTCACGCTCCAAATCGTTGGAGTCCATTGCGCGCTCCTGTACCGTTTCGTGATCACGGAAAGTACCGGATTGCTGGAGCAACTTGTCGACGAGCGTAGTTTTCCCGTGGTCGACGTGGGCAATAATCGCAATATTGCGAATGTGTTCTCTTGAATGCATGGTTTGTATCCATATCCTTTCCAATTTCAATTCTTATCTACTAAACTTCCCGCAATTTCGCAGGTTACTCACAAAATAAGCGTCGGTGATATCCCGACGCATGTCTATATCCCTTATATTATAGTTTATTATAGGTAAAAATCAAGATATTTCGCACGAAAAGACCACTGGGAATGTTACCAGCCTCTCCCTTGACGTCCTCGCCCAAGCAATAACCAGACTCCGGCCAAGATCAAAAGGACAGCAAGTACATAGATTATTCCCGTTTGCAGCAAGGTAAATCCGAATAATATGATGGACACTGCACCAAGGATCAAAGCTGCAGGTAACACATATTCCGGTCTTCGCCGTTCAGCCATTCCATATTCGAGTAACCCTATGGCGAACCCAAGCAAGAATGCTGGCCACAGCCTGCTCATAAGTCCAGCGCCCCATGTATTCGTTATACTGAATAAAACACCATACACCGTTAGTATGCCGGCAGGAACAAGGGACCACGATGGTGAAATGCGCGCATAATATAACGCATGAAGGGCGATGCCTGGCAGCAGGATCAGCAAAGGCCAGAAATTGCGACCGATAAATCCAAACACGCCAAACTTGCCAAGCAGAATAATAATTCCCGCAGCTGCAATAAATAGTCCAATCGCTTTTTCATTTCTCATCCTCATCTGCAATCACCTCTTATACTATGGCTATGTACTTTATTTCTTCATAAACGATACGCATTTCATGCTGACTGTTGATTTTAAACCTGTAATCCTGCTTCTAGTGTATCCGATGTTTCGGCAAAAAACTATACTTTATGTCGCACTTTGCGTGCGTCCTTTACCTTTATTACCCTAAATTGTGCAACTTATGACTAGCCCAATGGTTGTTGTATTCACAAGCGTATTCTCTCAACACAAAACCGCCTAAACCGGACGGTTCAGACGGTCATATGTTCAAGCTTTTATCCAAAATTAAACTATGCGTTCTTCCGCACAAATTTATGTGCGCCTCCAATCGCAACCACAAGACAAGCCATTGCTACGGGTAGCAGCGTATGCACCTCTGATGCCATACCTCCCAGCCATTCTCCTAACTTGGGGTCTTTCATCACCATCTCACCTGCTGTGAAGGCTAAGATGCCTGCTCCGGCGAATACAAGAATCGGAAATCGCTTCAACAAACCAACAATTAACCCGCTCCCCCATACGACGATGGGGATACTGATTGCAATACCAATGACAATTAAAGCCAAATCTCCATCTGCCAAAGCCGCTATGGCCAAAACATTATCCAAGCTCATTACAAAATCGGCAATCAGAATGGTTTGAATGGCTTTCCAGGTCGTAGAAACTTCTCGAATATGTACTTCATCATCATTTTGAAGCAGCAGCTTTACTGCAATCCAGAGTAGCAACAGCCCACCTGCTGCTTGGATAAAGGGAATTCCCAGCAATAATACCGCTACAAAGGTTAATACGCAGCGTAACACTACCGCACCAAAAGCCCCCCACCATACCGCCTTTTTACGTTGTATTGGTGGAAGATCCTTGCTGGCAAGCGCAATAACAACCGCATTATCTCCACTCAATACCAGATTGATCATTAAAATTTCAGTTAACAGCCATAGCGTATCCATGTCCTCATCCCCCCACATTAACTTGTATGTCAGAGTTGTCCATGCTATTCTTAATGATTGAACCGTATATAAGGAGTGACATATCTCATGGAGCTATTTAGTCCCACATTCTGGCTGGCTTTGCTGAACGTTGTCTTTATTGATCTAATTCTGGCTGGGGATAATGCCATCGTCATTGGTCTCGCAGCTCGAAATTTGCACCCTTCCGTGCAGAAAAAGGCGATTCTATATGGAACTGGCGGCGCACTTTTGATTCGAATTTTAGCAACAGTTGTTGTTTTATGGTTGCTTAAAGTTCCGTGGCTCTTGCTTGTGGGAGGCATACTTCTGATCTGGATTGCCTATAAATTATTGGCGGATCAGGGAGATGAACACAATGATGTTCAGGCGGGAACTTCCTTGTGGACCGCTATTCGTACCATCGTGATCGCAGATGCAGCCATGGGATTAGATAACGTGATTGCAGTTGCTGGAGCAGCGCAGCAGCATCTCGTGCTTGTCATCCTTGGACTCCTGATTAGTGTACCGATTATCGTCTGGGGCAGTACCCTGTTTATCAAGCTAATTAATCATTTTCCTTGGATCATCTATGTCGGAGCCATTGTTCTGGGGTATACGGCTTCTAATATGATCACTGAGGAACGGCGACTCTTGCCTTACTTTACTGAACATCCGGCATTGCGCATTCTCTTCATCGTTGTGGTTATTGCAGGCGTAGTCTTTGCAGGTTATCGCAAACGCTCCAGCAGTTCCAGCCACAAGGGATCTGGCGGGGAACAGCAACGCTCCTATTCGTAGGCTAATTCAAACTAAAAATTTCATCTGAATACAGCAAAGGACTGAACGATATTTCATCGGACAGTCCTTTTTTTTGCAGTTAACATAGCCCTTATTATGTCAGCCATGCTAATTTTTATTGAGTTTAGAACCAGTCATCCTTCATGCCATTGTCGCCCGTCTGATTCGTTACCACAGAAGTTTCACCCGCGTGCAGTGTGATCGTTTCAGTTTGTTCCACCGCTTGATCCACCCATTCTGACAGATGGCTCATTGTTGATTCAATTTTATCCACAATTCGAAGATTTGGATTGGTTGAAGGTGACTTTGGCACAAAGAGAGTACAGCAATCCTCATATGGCAAAATAGATATGTCATACGTTCCGATCTGTTTGGACAGGGTAATGATCTCCTGTTTATCCATCATAACCAGTGGTCGCAAAAGTGGCAGATCTGTCGCACGACCAATGACATTCATACTCGGAAGAGTCTGACTCGCTACTTGGCCCAGGCTATCCCCGGTGATCAGTGCTAGTGCCCGCTCACGCTCGGCAAGTTTGGAGGCAATTCGCAGCATTGAACGTCTCATCAGGGTAATAATCAGATTGTCCTGACCCAGCTGGGTAAATGCCGTTTGGATCTCCGTAAATGGAACCAGATGCAGCTTGATTGTTCCTGCATGATCAGCAAGGGCACGCGCCAAATCAATGACTTTTTCCTTGGCACGCTGGCTTGTGAACGGGTAACTGTAAAAATGTACACATTCCACTTCCAGTCCACGGCGCATGGAAGACCAGGCTGCCACCGGGCTGTCTATCCCACCTGATAGCAGTACCATCGCTTTGCCATTTGTACCCAGCGGAAACCCACCTACTGCCGGAATGGTTTCGTTGAAAATATAGGTGCCCTGATCCCGAATTTCCACTCTCAGCTCAATATCAGGTTGGCGAACATCAACACTCAATTGCTGGAACTTCCGAAGGATCGGGGAACCGACCAAATGGTTCATTTCATGGGAAGAGTTCGGGAACTCCTTCCATACCCGCCTTACATTTACCTTAAATGTGGTGCCTTCTTTGAATTCGTCTTCCCTTTCGTCCATAAACGCAACTGCTGTTTTCACAATCTCATCAAGCTCTGATGGTGTAACTTTAACTGGACTAATTGACATCACACCGAATACCCGCTTCAGCACCTTAATCAGTTCAGTATGTGATTCACCGCCAAGATCCACATAGACACGGCCATATTCTTTGCGAAGGCTCGCTCCAGGATAAGGTTTAAGCAAAGCTTTCACCTGTGTAATGATCGTTTTTTCAAATCGGGCACGATTTTTCCCTTTTAACATAAACTCTCCGAAACGGAGAAGCAGCATATCATATTTCATATCCATTACATCCGCCTTTCGAGGGGCCGCAACTGCGCCACCATCTGATGTAAAGCCTGTTCAAGCAAGGCTACATCTTCTTCTGTATGTTCATCTCCAAGACTAATACGCAATCCGCCACCAGCACAAGCTGCATCTCTGCCCATCGCAATTAGAGCCCGACTCGGTTCAGCCGAACGCGAAGAACAGGCAGATTGGGTCGATATGGTTACACCAAGTTGTTCCAAGGTGTGCAGCGCCACTTCTGCCTTCATCCCGGGATAGGAGAAGTGCACAATATGAGGTGCCCCCTCTGTGCGACTGTTCAATTCAAATTCAGGAATGGCACGTATCGTTTCCATCAGTCGATCACGGAGCACCGTTGTACGTCGGGCAAAATCAACCTGCCCTTCTGCTGCCATCCGCATGGCCTTTGCCATGCCTACCAGCAAGGCCACGTTTTCTGTGCCTGCTCTTAGGCCCTGCTCCTGTGATCCTCCTGACAATAGTGGCGTAAGCTCCACTCCACTTCGCACATACAGGAGACCTGCTCCCTTCGGTCCACGAATCTTGTGAGCAGATAGACTGTATAGATCTGCCCCCCAAGCGGCAGGTTTAGCCTTCATTTTTCCAAAGCCTTGAACACCATCCACATGGAAAAGCACCCGTGGTGCTTTCTTTTTGAGCTGTTTGCCGATCTCTGCAATCGGATGGATGGCTCCTGTTTCATTATTTACATGCATCAGACTCACAAGCACCGTGTCGGGCCTAATCACGTCTACAACCTGCTGAGCGTTGACCACTCCATCGGAATTCACAGGTAGTAATGTCACTTCCCATCCCCACTGTTGCAATTGCATAAAACTTTCATACACCGAGGCATGCTCGGTAGCCGTAGTGATGATGTGTTTGCCCCGTGACTGATAACGTAATGCCACACCTTTTATCGCAAGATTATTGCTCTCGGTCGCACCGGAAGTAAATACAATCTCCTCAGGCTTAACTCCTATAGCCGCAGCACAGCCGGATCGTGCACGACGCAGCAACTGATGAGCACGCTCTCCATACCCATGGATGGAGGACGGATTACCGAATTGTGTTTCCATAATCTCGGCCATCGTACGAATTACATCCGGATGGGGAGGTGTGGTTGCAGCATAATCAAAATATTTCAAATGAGGTTAGACCTCCCTTATCTCTTCGTTCATGAACCTACAGTGAGCATTGTAACATGATACCCGTACAACACAAAAAGACCAACCGGGAACAGGCGTTTCAAGCGCTACTGCTCCCACATTTGATCTTGGCTTGCCTATCATTGTTATCGCAAATGTCTTTCTGTGAATTTAGATCACATACTTCGACTGTGCCTTCTCCACCTTGGAGATATAATTCTGAGTTTCGGAAGGCAGACGGTTAAGTACACTCATCAGTTCGCTATCACTCGACACACCCAGACGTGAAACACGGCCAGGTCCTGCATTATATGCAGCAAGCGCCATCTTCACTTCTCCACCGAAACGCTGGAGCTGAAGGGAAAGATACTTCGTACCCGCATCAATGTTCTGGGCAGGATCAAATGAATTACTCACACCTAGCCCTGCAGCCGTGCCATCCATTAATTGCATGAGCCCTTTGGCACCGGCAGAGGACACCACATTTGGGTTAAAATTAGACTCTGTGTCAATGACGGCCTTGATCAATGATTCAGGAACACCGTATTTGGAACTTGCCTCGGCAATCAAAGATTCATAATCCGTAGGTACAGATGCACCGGAATCCACGATTCCTGTATTGGATGAAGATAATAAAGACTCAACGATGTTATTGGGGACAGCGGACGATCCTGCCGTATTTATATCCGGATTGTACGTGCTTCCGAGTTGCAGCCACAACAAACCATCACTGGATCTTTTGGAGACCGTAGCGGTGGAATCCGTATTGCTCGTCGAATTGGCACCCGTGCCTAACAGCCCGTCCATCACATTGGCGAAATCCACTGTTGAACCAGCATCCGATTGTGATCCACTGGTTTGGTTATTCACATTGGATAGTTGCAGTTCCAACAACTGCCGCGATCCGCTTGGATCAATCTGCATGAGTTATACCCACTCCCGTATAATTAAGCGTATTATGACCTTATTCTACATCGTTTTACAGCAAGGTTCCATTGTTTTCAAAAAAATATATGAATCTTCCCACCTAACCTGCGCATATACGAAAAAAACCTTCTGTAATTCACCACATTTGGGTGAGAACAGAAGGCTTTTGAATGAACCATTTTACACGTTAGCGAGCAAATGGAATCATGAAAAAATAACTCAGCGTGGCTACAATACCCAGTCCAATGGACCAAGCTCCCGCTGTCTTACGACCATTCACATATGCATAGTAACCCAGTACGGCTGCGGCCGGTCCAAGTACGATTGACCACATGAACAAAGACGCGATCCCGAAGGCAAGTCCCATGTAACCCGCGACCTTGCCTGTTGATTCCATGACCCGGTCTGCCTCATGTTTCTCAGGTACAGGCTCTGCCCGTTCGGTACCTCCAGTTCTTACAACAGTCGGAGGAGCGACCTCTGCCCCATATTCTTCCCGATGTGCTTTTCTGGGATAATCGACGCGCATACGCTGTTTTTCACCGTCACCCTTGGTTTCAGGGCGATCTTCAATATTAAACTTATTATCATCATTTTTCATTGGGAAGCACCTCCGTTATGAATAGGGATGACTGCTCACTTGGGTTTGAACGTGTGACAGCATGTTGCAGAGGATGTGCGTGCGTGATCATGGTGATCGGAGTCAAATGTCTCACCGGCAAATTCCTCATGCAGACGACGGGTGGCATGTTGGTCAATGTCAATCATGATGGCATCAGCGTGGCAGAAGTTGTTTTCTCCCCAAAAGTTGCAGTTGGAGACGCTGCATTTGACAATTGGTTTGTCTTGGCTCATTTTTTATCACCTCGACTACTATTGTCTCCCCGCCACAAACCTGATATTCCCCGTCAAAATGCCAGATGATGACATGATCACACCTCGTCTGATTCTCACTAAAAACACAAAAAAACCGCCACAAGGGCGGTTTCGTCCAATTTCATATTAAGGTTTAAACGTTAATTAGGCGTGATTCCGTTGATTTTGCATACGGCGCTGAGTCAGGTAATCACTTTCATAATATGCCAGATCATCGCGCAATTCTTCGTACGTTTTGGAAACCTCAAGAATGACATCCCGTACTGCACGGATTGGCTTGTCACGGAAACGAATGGCATCTTGTCCTGTGTAAGCGTATCTTCCGTCTTCGGAATAACATTCATTTTTGGGATAGAAAAAGCTGTTTACGCATTGATGATACGTATTATAAAGAGCCTTTTCGGCAAAATCGACATCAAAGTTGGCACGACGCAGCACAACGCCAAGTTTTTCGTAAGAAACTTCAGAAAAAACGAGCAAATGACGGAGATCTGAAAGAAATCCTTTGTAGAAGGCTGTTGATTCTTCCGTCTGATTCTGATCCAGTTCAGGCAAAGCATTCTCATTCAAAAATTTTTCAATCCGATCGATAGCCGGTTTTAACTTTTCCCTAGTTGACTCACATGTTTTCTGTACATTGGCTGCTGACATAAAGGTAGCTCCCCCTTAAATAAGTCCTTACATATAGGTCGGCCAACGGTGGTTTTCCCCTGACCTTTGAATTCTCAGCTATAATCCTACCATAAAAAGATGACGAGCGGTATCCCTTAATCATGCTTTCCGCTTCTGCCGTTAAACATGCCTATTATCCGCAGTTAGACTCGAACTCGCCTGCATAAAAATATCCGCTTTTTCTAACGATAGATATAACCAGTGACAACGACGAAGCACTGTTAATGATTGTCCAAAATGAACGAAGGAGGTTCCATCCACCATGTCCAGACCGAAATGGATTAACTGGGCCCTTGCAGCTGGTGCGGGAGCACTCGCACTGACGCTCTTGCTTCCAACATCCAATCGTCCCGAACCTAAGCCAAGTGCCCTGTCCGACTCTGCTCATGAAGAGCACACGAGTAAGCAGCGTCTGAAAGTGCAGGATGTCAAAGCAACCGATCTTCTGACCCGTATGGATGCCAAGCAACATCTCAGTATCATGCTGGAGAAAACCGCCACAATGAATGCTGCGCAGGTTAGCCGATATGTGAATGATCTCCAACATTCACATGAACATATCAGATCCATTCATCTCATGAATACCAATGGCTCTTTTAATAAGCCCTTTGATCAGGCCTCCACACAAGGAAGCAAGTTGGAACAACAGAAGCTTCAACATTCGTTCAATCTTGCCAAAAAAGCGGTAAACAAATGTCAAAGTTTTGAATCCTCTTCTTTTCCTTTGGGAAAGGAAAAATATTTTGTTATGGGGCAACCCTCCAAAGATGGCAAAAGAGCTGTAATTGCCTTGTTCAGCCAGAACGTATTAAATGCTGTTGAACAACATCAGCGCAAAAATCTTCGCATGATCCCTTATCCGCGTGAGGGTAAATTCAAAATCGAGTCTGTTCACCCGGATACCCTTAACGAAATCACAGTGAAGACCGGACATGACAATGCAAATGCCAGTCATTTTTACGAAAATGAAATCGTCATCCGATTTCGCCAAGATCCCGGTGAACGGGATATGCGTATCATTAAATCCGATCTGAGAGCACAATCTGCGCGCAAGCTGGGATACACGTATGTTTTTCGGTCAGAACACATGAGTTACAAACAATTGCATAGTTATTTCGAAAGCAAATGGAATCCACTCTATATGGAACCCCACTATATGTATTTAACCAATGATACTGTAACTGAACAAACAGATGTAACGATACCCAATGACATTTTGTTCTCCGATTATCAGTGGAACCTGCCTGCGATTGAGACAAACAGAGGTTGGAATATTACCAAGGGAAACAAAGATGTCATCGTTGCGGTGGTCGACACGGGGGTTGATATGAATCATCCTGACCTGAAGGGCAAGCTCCTTGAGGGTTATAATGTGGTTGAGCCGGGAAGCCAACCGATGGATGATGTGGGACATGGGACACACGTCGCAGGCATTATCGGCGCTACTGTCAACAATAATGAAGGCGTGGCAGGCATGAGCTGGTATAACAAGGTACTACCGGTTAAAGTACTCGACAACTCAGGTTCTGGTACCACGTATGCCGTTGCCGAAGGCATCATCTGGGCAGCCGATCATGGAGCCAAAGTGATCAACATGAGTCTGGGCAATTATGCTGATGCGCAATTTCTTCATGATGCCATCAAATACGCTTTTGACCGGGATATCGTCCTGATTGCAGCCACGGGGAACGATAATACAGAGCGTCCAGGATACCCAGCTGCTTATCCTGAAGTATTTGCCGTATCTGCTACGGACCCGGATATGAGCAAAGCTTCCTATTCCAACTACGGGGACTATGTGGATGTGATGGCTCCGGGGTCCAGTATCGCCAGTACCTATCCAAACAATCAGTATGCGGCCTTATCTGGAACGTCCATGGCTAGCCCTCATGTAGCCGCACTTGCAGGTTTGATTCGTTCGTTGAACCCGGACTTGACCAACACGGAAGTGATGGATTTGATGCGCCAAAGTGTTATTGACCTCGGTGATCCTGGTCACGACAAGTATTTCGGCTATGGGCAAATCGATGTCTATAAGGCACTGCAAGCCGCATCAGGCAACAGCGCTCCTTTGCAATTCTGGCCGCAACATGTCAGACAACAAATGGATAACACGATGAAAAAGTATACCCAGTAATCGTAATGAGGATAATCTGTAAAAAATACAAAAGCAGCTGCGCCCCGGGGCGTACGCTGCTCTTTTGGTTTACATCCAATTCCCCGGGGCACCCGCCGCAATTAGCGCTTGCGAGAAGATGTGCGGGCTTTACTTGATTTTTTCACGGATTTTTTCTTCGGATTATGGCTGGATACATAACAAGGGTCTTCTTCTTTGACAACAACAGGATACATGTGGTGATGAATCGGAACACAGTGATGTTTTTTGATCACTTCAATCGGGTGGATTACAGGTACGATTTGTGGGATGTAATAATCCTCAACAACCTGGATCGGGTCACAGACAATCGGGCAAAGCGGTGGACAGTAATGGTTCATTTCAAAACCAACTCCCTTTCTGGTGATACTATAACCTATTGCAACAGATCGAAAGTGGATTGGATGTATGTCCATAGTCCGAAAAATTATATGAGCGGTAGCCTGTCCGCCACTGTCCCACCCTGCCCAGGTGTTACTCTGTCAATGACTTGGCACAGTACACGAAGTCCTTCACACAAAAGCTCAACATTTGTTACAGTGAAGCAGATACGCAGACTTGGTGTATCCATCTCCCCTACATAACAGGCGGAACCGGGGAGGAAAGAGACCCCAGCAGCAAGCGACTGATGATGCAACTCACGCATATCCAAGTTACTGGGAAGTTGGAGCCACAGATTGAGTCCTCCCTCTGGCAAGCGCCATTGCATGCCCATAGTAGCATGCTCTTCCAGCACTTTAGAAGCTGCGCACAAGCGAGAATACAATTCATCCCTCAATCGGGATACATAGGCACCGTACTGATTCTGAATAAAAGATTGCAGTGCCTTTTGTGTAAGCAGCGGACTCCCCAAATCCGCAGTAGATTTCGCGGCCACAAGCCGGGTCAATACGCTTCCGTCTGCGATGGCGCAGGCTATACGGCAACCGGGAGACAACACCTTGCTGAAGCTTTTGATATATACGACATGGCCTGTCCCATCCATCGATTTAATGGAAGCCGGGGGAGGGTCCCGAAAATAAAGATCTGCAAACGGATCATCCTCCAGAATGAGGCAGTGGTAGCTTTGCGCGAGATTAAGAAGTTGTGCTCGTCTTCTTGCACTCATCGTGATACCTGTTGGATTGTGATAGGTCGGGATCGTATAGATCAGCTTGGGTGGATAGGTATCACATAATCGGGTCAACAGATCAATACGCATGCCTTCGTCATCCATCGGGACCGTAATGATCTTCGCGCCTCTACTCGTAAATACATCAATGGCTCCCGTATAGCTTGGTGCCTCCATGTATACAACATCCCCAGGTCCGACAAAAGTCCGTGCCACAAGATCGATCCCCTGCTGTGCACCACTTGTAATTAACATGCGTTCAGGTGCAGCCTGTAGTCCACGCTCGGCAAAATGTTCGGCAAAGATCTGTCTAAGCTCCCGATCCCCCTGAAAAGATCCGTAAGCTGCCATACGCTCTGTGTGATCAGAGGAGAGTCGGTAGGCGCTGTCGATAATCTCGCGTGTAGGCAACAATTCCGGCTGAATCGCTGACATATGAAGTTCATACCGCACTTGAGGTGACGTATCAAAATGTCTCCAGAGCTGCGCTCGAGGTAAATAATCCACCAGTGCCATCTGCCAATTCCATGACGTACTGGATTCACTGTTGGCATTATTTCGCTGCGCTCGGTCCATATCCTCCGTCTGATCCACGTTCAATGTACCTCTCACATAACAACCTTTCCCCTGGGAGCAGGTGATCAATTGAATCGCTTCAAGTTCAGCATACGCTTTGGATACAGTGACTAGGCTGACACCCAAATCCGTGGTCATTTTACGAACAGAAGGAAGCCGGGTTCCGGGTTCAATGAGTCCTGATCTGATGCGATCGGCAATCGTTAGCGCAATCTGCACGTACAATTTGGTACTGCTTCCCCGCTTTAATTCAATATGCATGTGTGCTCCCCCAACTGTTATGATCTTCATTTTACTGTTATAGTGTAGTCCGTCTATTATAGTTTATAATATCAGTATAACAGTGAATAACAGGAGATGAGAATAACATGAGTATCCCTTGGTCCAAAATGGCACAAAACACCCCGTCCTCTGTCGTTCGCGACATGCTCCAGGCCGCTCAGGCACCTGGAATGATCTCACTAGCCGGTGGATTACCAGCCCAGACTTCATTCCCGCTGGAAGCCATCCGCGTTGCATATGAAAAAGTATTTATGAGCGGAGCAGCCGCTCTTCAATATGCGGAGACTGAGGGTTACCGTCCTCTTCGCGCCAAAATCGCCGAACGTCTTGAATCCAAGGGCATTCCCGCTTCACCCGATCACATGCTTCTCACTACGGGTTCACAGCAATCCATTGACTTGGTTTGCCGCATCCTTCTTGACCCGGGTGACCGCGTATTGGTTGAATCACCAACCTACCTCGCTGCTCTGCAGGTCATTCATTCCTATCAGGCTGAATCTCACGGCGTAGCCTGTGATGATCACGGCATGTTGCCTGAATCTCTGGAGGAACAGCTCCAGTTGCATCGTCCAAAACTTGTCTACATTAATCCCACGTTCTCCAATCCTACGGGAAAAGTATGGTCCCGAGAAAGAAGACAGCAGGCTGTGGATCTGTGCCGCAAGTATGGTGTACTCATTCTGGAAGATGACCCCTATGGTGAAATTCGGTTCAATCCGGAGCAATTGGATGTCCCTGCTCTCGCAGAACTGGATGCAGCATCCTATGACGGCCCTTCCAATGTTATCTACACCAGTACATTCTCCAAAACGGTAGCACCTGGCCTTCGTACTGGCTGGATACTGGCTGCTCCCGATATTGTCAAAATGACAGCACGAGCCAAACAAGGTGCCGACTTGCACTCCAGCAGCATTGACCAAAGAGCGCTTCATGCACTGCTTGAATCTTTCGATCTGGATGCGCATATTCGCCGTATTTCAGAGGATTACGAAAAACGCATGAAAACACTGACGACTCTTATGGCAGCCAAAGCTTGGGAAGGCATCTCGTGGAATTCACCACAAGGTGGCATGTTCTTGTGGCTGCAATTGCCTGAAGGCATGCTTGCAAGCAATCTGTTCACTTACGGTATCCAGGAGAAAGTTTGCATTGTGCCAGGTGATTCCTTCTATGCAGGTACACCAGAGTTAAACCGCATGCGAATCAACTTTACTCATACGGACCCTGAGCTCCTTCCTGAAGCCGTGGAAAGAATGGATCGCGCCATCCAACGTTGGCATGCTTCCTTAACATCGGACAGTGTTGTTACACTGTAATGAACTGTCATAAACGCTTCGCTATTCCATTAGTGTATGAAGGTTAAATAACTTGATATGAGAAATAAAAATAAGGCGGCAGGCCCGAGAATCTCGGAACTGCCGCCTTATTTTTATAGAACCTGTTATCAACAGGAGTTATGTTTTTTTAGATGTTCATGGGTCCTTCTGATCAGTCAGGCCATCGGATGATTCATACGAGTTGTCCTCGACTGATAGGTGGACTACATTGTGTTGCTATGGTGTTGTTGTTGCAGTTAGGAAAGCTTACCGTAAGCCGGGTTCTGTGCTCTTCGTGGTTCATACGGGAACTACCCTCCCACCAGAAGCGACAATCATCTATCTAGGCCATGCATTGCTGCACAGCTCAAGCGACCAACCTAGACACACCTCGGGCTAAGGCTGCCTCCTCCGAAAAGGCGGCTGTGTCCCATTAGGTCTTGCTCCAGATGGGGTTTACCAGGAACGAAGTCACCAGCGTTCCTCGGGGTCTCTTACACCTCGGTTCCATCCTTGCCTGTGCCGGAAAATCCGGCCATCGGCGGTCCATTTCTGTGGCACTATCCTTCAACTCGCGCTGACTGGACGTTATCCAGCATCCTGCCCTGTGGAGCCCGGACTTTCCTCTCGTGGCAACAAGGCCACCAGCGATTGTCTGTCAAGCTTTCCGAACAACATTACATAGTATACAGGCATTTAGGTTCCCAGACAAGCTTAATATTACTGGAAACCACATAGCAACGGTCTTTTTAGATAAATTGGAATACTTCCGTATTTACCTCTGAAGCTGTGACTTGCGTATCATATCGTTTTTCTTCCAAACGGGAACGAAGCCAATCCGCTGTTTTTGGTTTCATAATCTTTTCGGAATTATGTCCCGGGTCAATGATACACATACCTGCCATTAAAGCATCATGAGCCGTGTGATAATCAATATCTCCGGTCACAATAACATCCGCACCTTTGAAGCGGGCAGTGAGCGCATAACGGCTGCCAGAGCCGCCAAGAACCGCTGCTTTTTTGATCTGCTTGTTCAGATCTCCTACTACGCGCACATGAGGCACATTGAATTGGGTCTTCACGACCTCCACAAGCTCACCTAATGTCTTAGGTTCCCTAAGGGGTCCCAAGCGTCCCAAACCAAGCGTACGGCCCTTTAAATCCATGGCATAGAGGTCATAGGCCACTTCCTCATACGGATGAGCCTTAAGCATCGCCTGAACGACCTTACTTCTCAGACTTTGGGGTACGATGGTCTCAATTCGCATTTCTTCCACACGTTCCATTTGCCCTTGGGTACCGATAAACGGTTGAGTCCCTTCACCAGGTACAAACGTTCCTGTACCTTCCGTGTTAAAGCTGCACTTGTTGTATTGGCCGATACTCCCCGCTCCGGCTTCCAGAATGGCTTGAAGAACCTGTTCATGATGGGTACGAGGTACAAACACAGCCAGCTTGTACAGATGATCTGTGTGTACATCTTCCAGCGATTCTTTACTCTCGATGCCAAGTGCCTCGGCCATCCAGTCATTCATACCACCCTCGGCCACATCCAGGTTCGTATGACTGATATAGACAGCGATATCATGCTTAATCAGCTTTTCATACAATTTACCCATAGGTGTATCTGTACTCAGTGACTTAACCGGACGGAAAATGATGGCATGATGAGCGATAATCAGGTTCGCACCAATACGAATCGCTTCGTCCACCACTTCATCCGTTACATCCAAAGCCACTAACACGTGACTGATTTCTTTTTGCAAACTGCCTAGCTGGAGACCTATGCGGTCATCCGGTACAGCCAGATGTTTGGGAGCGAGCTGCTCCATCAGTTGAATTACAGTTTGACCTTTGGCAAACATGCCAAAACCTCCTTCAAGTTTGCGATAAGACGCTCTACCTCAGCCGCCTTGTCCCGGGAAGAATCCTGATCGGATTTGGAGATCGAGTTTACAACCCCTTGCAGTTTGATGATCTCACTTTCCCATTTGGCAAAGAATACATCCGTTGGACGATCCACCAAATAAGGTCCCATCCGCAGCAGCAAATCTTCCGTTAATTCTGCCCCGCCTTGAAGCGGGCGTGCACGATACACCTCTACATTGGCTATCGGGCTTACAGATTGTGGCATCGCCGTTATAATCTCATAAATTTTTCCATCTTCTTCGAGCAACTGTTCTGCTACAACCACCCAGTGATGCTCCAACAACCAGCGTCTGAGGATATCCTCTCCCACATTTGGTTGCAAAATAAGTAACTGGACTCCTTCCAGTTTGGATAAACCTCGGTCCAAAATAGAGGCAATCAGGGCACCACCCATGCCTGCAATGGTGATGACATCCACTTCTCCTGCAGAGATTACATCCAATCCGTCTCCACGGCGTACCGTTATTTTTTCTTTCAGGCCAGCATCACTGACTTGTTTGCATGCAGCATCATAAGGGCCAGGATTGACTTCCCCGGCTACTGCACTCGCAGCTTTCCCACTGCGGATAGCAGCTACTGGCAGCAACGCGTGGTCTGAACCGATATCAGCCATACGGCTGCCATCGGGAATTTGATCATGTATTCGCTGTAATCGATTCGAAAGTTTCATGAAGCACCTACACCATTCATTTAATTTATTGATTTGCATTGAACAAGGAAAAGCGATAAAATAAAATCCAATAAAACATTTCAAGGATGAATTTCCAAAACCAAGAAATCAAGACGTTTAAATTAAAAATAAAGGAGACCCCGCCGCCGCTAAAGCGTCTTG
Source organism: Paenibacillus sp. FSL k6-2145 (assembly GCF_037976585.1). NCBI lineage: Bacteria > Bacillati > Bacillota > Bacilli > Caryophanales > Paenibacillaceae > Paenibacillus > Paenibacillus sp. FSL k6-2145. The sequence goes on from NZ_CP150267.1 coordinate 7,088,393, forward strand.
CGGAAAGTCTCCCATAGTTCGATTATTCGAGGAAATCCTTGAGTCGTTTACTACGACTCGGGTGGCGCAATTTACGAAGAGCCTTGGCTTCGATCTGACGAATACGCTCACGCGTAACACCAAATACCTTGCCAACTTCCTCCAGCGTTCTCGTCCGTCCATCGTCCAGACCAAAACGTAGACGAAGCACATTCTCTTCACGTTCAGTAAGTGTATCCAATACATCTTCGAGCTGTTCTTTCAGCAACTCATACGCAGCAGCATCCGCCGGAGCAAGTGCTTCCTGATCCTCAATGAAGTCACCCAGATGGGAATCATCTTCCTCACCAATTGGTGTTTCCAGAGAAACCGGTTCCTGTGCAATCTTCGTAATTTCACGAACTTTTTCTACACTCAGATCCATCTCAGCAGCGATTTCTTCTGGTGTCGGTTCACGCCCAAGTTCCTGCAACAGCTGACGGGATACCCGGATCAGCTTATTAATCGTCTCCACCATGTGTACAGGGATACGAATGGTACGCGCCTGGTCAGCAATAGCACGAGTGATCGCTTGGCGAATCCACCATGTAGCATACGTACTGAACTTGTATCCTTTTTTGTGGTCGAACTTCTCAACCGCTTTGATCAGACCCATATTACCTTCCTGAATCAAATCAAGGAACAACATTCCACGTCCAACGTAACGCTTGGCGATACTGACTACAAGTCGAAGGTTCGCTTCAGCCAGACGACGCTTGGCTTCTTCATCCCCGTTCTCAATCCGTTTAGCCAGTTGTACTTCATCATCTGCCGACAACAGTGGCACACGACCAATTTCCTTGAGGTACATACGGACAGGGTCATTGATTTTGATACCTGGCGGCAAGCTCAGGTCATCATCAAAGTGAAATTCGTCCTCTCCCTCTCTGGTGTTGTTCTCGGAATCTTCACTAGGACGAAGTGTAACCTCTTCATCATTTTCATTCACTACATCGATACCCAGATCGCTCAGTTGCTCATAGAACTCATCCATTTGCTCTGCATCCTGCTCAAAAGGAGAGAGTTTCTCTATAATTTCCTTGTAATTCAGCGAAGCTCTTTTCTTACCTGATTCAATCAATTGATCTTTAACCTGATCCAGTGTCAATTCTGTTTCTAGTTCAGTATGCTGATCATTCGCCATAACTCGACTCCCTCCTCCCTAGAAACATCTAATCATCAGACGTTCACTGTCTCTCTAGGGCAATCATTTCAATTGCAATCTGTGCCGCGCGTACAGAATCACCTGCCCGCTCTGCAGCAATCATTTCTTCTTTTTTCAAATCGTACTCTTTTTTACGCGGATACTTCAGCACTTCCCTGATGCAATCATCGAGCATTTGAATACTCCATTCACCTGGACCATCCATCATCGAGATTGAACTGACCGTTTTTTCCAAGCGATCGTCATGCAGTGAAGACATAAAACGGCTTGTATCCGACGGTTTGCCTTGCGCATAGTAGGCATATAGATAAGCAGCAATAGCTGCATGATCATCCAAGTTAAAAGCTTCACCAAGATGCTCATTCACGTACTGGGCAGCCTCATCATCCTGCAACATCCAGGCAATCAGTTTGCGTTCGGCAGCGTGATAAGCCGGCAACAGATTCGGTGTAGGCACCTGCCTATTTTGTTGCCTACCATTATTCCACCTTTTCGGGTTATTATCCCCGTACTGGAGGTTATTTTTCATTGCCTCCCGTTCTTCATTACACTCCTGCTTCAATGTTTCGAAGGATACGTCCACTTCTGCAGCCAGTTCACGAAGATACACTTCCCTTTCTGTTGGAGAAGGTAAGGGTGCAATCAATTTTACTGCTTCTTTCGAATAGGCGATTTGTCCGCCACCCTCTAGCAGTATATGGCTTTTTTTCAAGTTTATAAGTTTAAATTTTGTAGTTGTCACGGCACCATCCACAATCTGGTTTCGGAACCGTTCACCACCATGCTTCCGGATAAAATCATCCGGGTCAAGTCCCTCGGGTATGAGAGCCACTTTGACCTGCAATCCAGCTTCCTCAAGAATAGGGAAGTTTTTGAGTGCAGCAGCCTGTCCTGCTTTGTCGCCGTCATAACATATGATGACTTCGTCACACATCCCTTTGAGCATCAGTGCCTGATTCTCGGTTAGCGCAGTGCCCATTGCCGCTACACCATTCTGGATGTCCTGATCCCATGCGGAGATGACATCACCATATCCCTCGAACAAAATGGCTTGTCTTTGTTTGCGAATTGCATTTTTGGCATGATGCAGATTATAGAGAACACGGCTTTTGTTAAATAACCGGGTTTCCGGTGAATTTAGATACTTCGGTTGCCCATCTCCCAATATGCGTCCTGCAAATGCAATCGGCTTACCGCTCCTGCCATTAATCGGGAACATAATCCGGTCTCGGAATCGATCCACATATCCCTGACCTTCATTTCGCGGTGACAGAAGTCCACCCTTTTCCATCTCTTCAAGCGGATAGTTACGTTTCTCGAGAAATTGTACCAGTGTGTCCCAACGATTTGGTGCGAAACCAATCTGAAACTGGTCGATCAACTTGTCGCCAAAACCTCTTGAGCGTAAATACTCCATGGCTGACTTGCCGTGCTCTGTATTTTTCAACAAAAAATGATACAGCTTCGCGGTAAGCTCATAAGCCTCCAATAGACGTTCCGTCTCCGGATTCACATGAGCAGATTCACGCCCTTGCCAGTCCCCCATAGAGATGTGACTTTCTTCCGCCATCGTCTTGACAGCCTCGGGAAAGGATAACCCTTCGATTTCCATCCTGAATTTGATGGCATTTCCACCCGTGCCGCAACCGTAGCAGTAGAAAATTTGTTTCTCAGGTGTAACGGTGAACGAAGGCGTCTTCTCGGAATGAAAAGGACAGAGGCCCTTCATATACTTCCCCTGTTTGGTCAGATGCACAAATCGGCTCACCGTATCGACAATATCATTCTGCTGTAACACCGATTCAATAATACTTTCGGGTATACCGCCTTGTCCGGTACTCATCTCTGGCCACCTTCATCTCTTCAACACGTAAATATAATTCGATAAACTTACACATTCTCCTGCAAATCTTTTAAAAGTTTTGTCAGTTTATGTTGAAACATTTCTCGATCCTGCTCTGTGAAAGGCTTTGGGCCTTTCCCGTAATGGCCTCTTTTTCGTGCTTTGGCCGCAGTATGACGAGAATCCAACATGAAATCAATGTCACGATCGTTGAACTCACGACCACGAAAGGATAAAACATAACAACGTTTGCCGAGCGCAAGTGCCGCAAGTCCATAGTCCTGAGTGATAACCACATCATATGGCTTAATATGATTAGCAATATACAGGTCTGCGCTCTGATCACTGCGATCCACTTGCACGGTTCGTACCCCTTCTCCTCCTTGAAGCAAATGATCAAATGAAGAGACTAACAATACGGGGATGTTGAAAAGGCGAGCGGTTTGCGCAATCTCGGTTTTGACCGGGCAAGCATCACCATCCACAACAATGTGACGTATATTTAACTCACTCAAACCCAGACCACCCGGTTTCATAAAATAGCTGCATATTGTTATATACGACCCCGGCCAGGCAAAATCCTTCTGCCACAACAAGGGAAATCAAAGGCTAAAATACGGAGCGGTTGTAAAAAATACATTTCACAACCCGTTCCGTATATTTATACCCTCATATATCCTTCTTTAATACTGAATTTTAGCTTTGCGCCAAGTCTGTGGAAAAGGACTCATGAAATACGTCCAATTACCAAACCAACTTGGAAAAATCAGCAAATCCTTTTAAGTCACGATCAATAGCTGCGAGCAAGGCAAGTCGATTCGCCCGAACAGCTTCATCTTCAGCCATAACCATAACCGAATCGAAGAATGAGGTAATACCATCCTTCCAGGCAGATGCAATAGCCAGTGCTTCAGCAGCATGATGCTGAGTCAAAGCCTGACGATATTCTGCATTCGTTCTGCTCCATGACTCGTGTAACTGACGCTCTCCATCTTCTGTGAACAGTTCTGGATGTACAGAAGCATTGGATGCTTTGGCAGCCAGGTTACCCACACGGTTGAACGATTCAACCGTTGTTTTGAATGCGTCTCCTGTCAGAACAGCCGCCATCAACGCTTCACCTTTTGGAACCACAGCGCTGATATCATCGAATCCGGAAGAAATTACGGCATCCACTACGTCGTAGCGAACGGTTTCGGACAACAATTTTTTCACACGAAGACCAAAGAAGTCTTGCAGATCTTTACGAATCTCTTCATCTGCACGTTTCAACAGGTTCATCTGGGCATGCACTTGAAGTGCTGCTCCGAACACGTCTGACAATGTCAGCGGAAGCTTGTGATCCAGCAAAATCTGTACAATACCTGCAGCCTGACGGCGCAACGCGTACGGATCCTGAGAACCCGTTGGAATAATGTTGATTGAGAAACAACCCACGATTGTATCCATTTTGTCCGCAGCACTCACAATGGCACCAACAAGAGAAGCAGGGGATTGATCTCCAGCGAAACGTGGCTGATAGTGTTCAAATACCGCTTTAGCCACTTCTTCTTTTTCGCCAGCTTTACGAGCGTAATCCTCACCCATCACACCTTGCAGTTCCGGGAATTCACCCACCATCAGTGTCACCAGATCGAATTTGCAGATATCTGCTGAGCGGCTAACGGATTCGGCAACATCACCGGATACTTGCAGTTTGGCAGCAATTCCATCGGCAATCTTGCGAATACGGCGTACTTTATCTCCAACTGTTCCCAGCTCTTCCTGGAAGACGATACTTTCCAGCTTCGACAATGCATCCTTAATCTGAAGTTTCTGGTCTTCCTCATAGAAGAACTTGGCATCAGACAGACGTGCACGCAGTACTTTCTCATTCCCTTTGGCAATAACGTCCAGTGAATCACTTCCACCGTTACGTACCGTCACGAAGAATGGCAACAATTGTCCTTCATTGTCCAGTACAGGGAAATAACGCTGATGCTCACGCATGGAAGTAATCAATACTTCTTGTGGAATATTCAAGAATGAGGAGTCAAATGTCCCGAACAATACGGTAGGTGTTTCCACCAGGAACAGGACTTCCTCCAGCAAGTCTTCCTTAATCGCGATATCCCATTTCTTCTCAGCAGCCAGTGCCTGAATCTGGGATACAATCATCTGTTCACGTTCCTGGATATCAGCAATGACATGTTCTGCACGCAACACTTCCACGTATGAAGACGGAGTGGAGATCACGGCCTCCTTACCCAGGAAACGATGTCCGCGAGTTACATTACCCGATTTAACACCTGTCACTTCCAGATCGATAACATCACTGCCGAGCATAGCCACAATCCAGCGGATTGGACGTACAAATTTGAAATCATAGGAAGCCCAACGCATGAATTTCGGGAACGTCATGGCATGTAATACAGAAAGTAATCCTTCCCCAACCACAGAAGCCGTTTCCACACCTTTGCTACTCTTCGTTGCATAGATATATTCGACACCGTTCAGTTCCTTGAACGTAAACTGGTCCGGTTCAACACCTTGACTGCGGGCGAATCCGAGTGCAGCCTTGCTCCAATTGCCACTGTCATCCAGGGCAATTTTGCGTGAAGGACCTTTCACTTCTTCCTCGATATCTTCCTGTTTTTCAGCCACATTTTGAATCAAAACAGCCAGACGGCGCGGTGTAGCATATGCATTCACTTCACCATAAGCAATGCGGGATGCGTCAAGCCATTTCACGACACGCTCTTGCAGCTGTGCGATTGCTGCGCGCATAAAGCGTGCAGGTACTTCTTCCAGCCCGATTTCAAACAACAGATCCTTAGACATGCTCGGCTCCCCCTTTCTTGATCAGCGGGAAGCCTAGCTTCTCACGCTCTTCCATATATGTTGCAGCGACTTGGCGAGCCAGATTACGGACACGTGTGATGTAACCCGTACGTTCCGTTACACTGATAGCTCCACGTGCATCCAACAGGTTGAACGTGTGGGAACATTTCAGCACATAGTCATATGCCGGGAATACCAGATGCTGCGCCATGGCCTTGTTTGCTTCTTCTTCATGCATGTTGAAGAGTGTAAACAGCATTTTGACATCAGATACTTCAAACGTATATTTAGAGTGTTCGAATTCTGGCTGACGGAATACATCACCATAAGTGATACCTTCCACCCATTCCAGATCAAACACATTCTCTTTATCCTGAATGTAAGAAGCCAAACGCTCCATACCATACGTAATTTCAACAGCTACCGGATTTGTCTCGATTCCACCAACCTGTTGGAAATACGTAAATTGTGTAATTTCCATTCCATCCAACCATACTTCCCAACCAAGACCTGCACAACCGAGGGAAGGATTCTCCCAGTTATCTTCAACAAACCGAATATCATGTTTGAGCGGATCAATGCCCAGACGCTTTAGACTTTCCAGGTAAATTTCCTGAATATTGTCCGGTGAAGGCTTGATGATTACCTGGAACTGATGATGCTGGTACAGCCGGTTAGGGTTCTCACCATAACGTCCGTCCGAAGGACGACGGGAAGGCTCCACATAGGCCACTTTCCAAGGTTCGGGTCCAAGCGAGCGCAAAAAGGTCATCGGGTTCATCGTACCTGCCCCTTTTTCCGTATCGTATGGCTGGACAATAATACAGTTATGCTCGGCCCAGAATTGTTGCAGCGTTAGAATCATCTGCTGAAAATTCATAATCATGCTCCTTTTCAATGGTTTGTTAGCAAGCTTAGGACGGTGAAGACAACAATAAATAGCCCCCGTCCTACGCCTGTTGTACAGACGTAGGGACGAGAGCTATTCCCGCGGTTCCACCCTACTTGGCTTAGATCAAACAGGATGATCCTGTTCGTTCCAGCCCACTTTTCCGTGTCCATTCATGCTCCCGAGTGCCGTTTCAAAGACCGATTCAGCCAGGCTCCCACCATCCCCGGCTCGCTCATTCATGATTACCAAGTGTTATACAACGACTTGTGTCCATGAATGCAATAAATCCAGTCTTTTACTTTCTCGTTCAATGCATGTCTCATAAAGAGAAATTATATTTCATAATATATAAAATCTAGTATGAAGTCAAGATATAGTTTCGCTTCCACCAAAACGCCTCAAATCCCGTACTTCTCCATCTGATCGAGGAAAGAACGGGATTTAAGATTCAGACCGAGCTGATGATCCATAAAGGCACGCATCAACTTTTTGATCTCATCACGGGTAGACTCACTCACTGATATATTCCCCAAGCGCTGCAGATCCAACTGCGCGAACAAACGCAACAACTTCAGAGCCTTTGGACTTACTGACATCGCTGGAGGATCGAAATGTTTGCATGCTCGACACAAGACGCCACCAAGTCTGGGACTCATAAACAACTGCTCATCTGGTCGCTCCTGGTTGCAGGAGATGCACTCATCAAACTGTGGACCATATCCAGATGCCTGTAATATTTTCATTTCGTACAGACTTGTAATAACAACCGGATCTTTCTCTTCCTTCAACGCCTGCAAACACGCCTTTAACTGTTTGAACCAAAATGTCCCCGTCTCTTCATCCTGAAGCACACGATCCAATAGTTCACACGCATAAGAGGCATAAGAGGCCTTGACCAAATCTTCACGCAACTCATGATAAGATTCAACAATTTCTCCAGCGTTCAGTGTGCCTAGACCTGTATTTCGAAAATATACATATTGACCATACGTAAACGGCTGCACCAGTGCAGCATGTCGGCTCTTGGGCTTTTTGGCACCGCGGACGAGTACTCCTACTTTCCCGCCGCTTTCGGTGCAAAGCGTAATGATTTTGTTCCCTTCGCCGTAGTCCATGCTGCGGATGACAATCCCTTCCACCCTGTATAGCATGCCTCGTCACCTAACCATTCCCGAATCAGCCAATTATCCTTCGGCTTCTTCATCTTCAATCACTTCCCTTGCGTTATCCGACTCCTGTCCTAACGAGTTACATGCCTCGGTATATAACAAATAGGACTCTACATCCCCCGTCATCGCAAAAACCTTCCACGAAAAATCTCGCATCGGAATTTCATCCTCTCTTCGGAAATGACGTCTGCATCTACCAAATAGGATGGAGTCTTGCAAGGTAAACTATGTGTTGCAATTACTGGATACAATTCCGACGATCAGTCGCGGCCAAAGCCAAGGTCACGCAGAACTCTATCCTGATTTCTCCAGTCTTTTTTCACTTTAACCCACAGGTCCATGAAAATTTTGGAGCCGAGCAAGTTCTGAATATCGTGTCGAGCTCGTTTACCCACTTCTTTCAGAAGGGCACCCTGCTTCCCGATAATGATTCCTTTTTGCGAATCCCGTTCCACAAAAATGACAGCTGAGATATAAACGACACCGTTATCTTGCACTTTCATATCCTCAATCGTTACGGCAATGGAGTGTGGCACTTCTTCACGAGTCATCTGCAAAATTTTCTCACGGATCAACTCTGCACATACAAACTGCTCCGGATGGTCAGTAACCTGGTCATCAGGATAGTACTGTGGACCTTCTGGCAAATACTTGCCGAGCTGTTCCAATAAGGTGCTTACATTGCTGCCGAGCATGGCAGATACAGGCACGATTTCAGCGAAATCATGCAGTTTGCGATACTCCTCAATAAGGGGCAGCAGCGCTTCCGGCTCAATTTTGTCAATTTTATTCATGACAAGAATGACAGGCGTACGAATATTTTTCAACTGTTCCGCAATATAACGGTCACCGCCACCCATGCCTTCCGAAGCGTCAATCAGGAACAGCGCTGCTTCTACTTCTCCAAGTGTGTTCAGAGCAGTCTGGTTCATGTAATCGCCAAGTTTGGATTGACGTTTGTGAATACCCGGTGTGTCCAAGAATACGATTTGCTGATGTTCGGATGTATATACACCATGAATTTTATTACGTGTGGTTTGTGGTTTGTCCGACATGATCGCAATTTTCTGTCCGATCACCTGGTTCATCAGTGTGGATTTACCTACGTTTGGACGTCCAATAATAGCTACAAAACCGGATTTAAATGCTTGTTTTTTCATATGTTCCTCCTCAGGCGCCTAGGCCTGGAATATTGGTTTATTTTTTGGCAGAATTCAGATCAGAAGGCCCAAAAGCCCAAGGTAACAGTTCAGCAACGGTGGTCTCTTGCAGATCACCTTTCATGTTCCCCAAGATAACTTTCATATCCGGTTCACACAGTTCGTACATGACCTGACGACATACGCCACATGGAGCAATCGGACCATCCGTGTCTCCCACAATGGCAATCGCTTTGAAGCTGCGAGGCTTCTGCCCACCTGCAATGGCACTGAACATCGCTGTACGCTCAGCACAGTTACCTGGGGTATAAGCAGCATTCTCAATATTACAACCATGATGCACATGACCTTCACTGTCAAGCAAAGCCGCGCCTACACCAAAATGGGAGTAAGGCGTATACGCCTTCGTACGTGCCTTAATTGCTTCTTGCATTAACAAACCGTTATCCATCATTATTCTCTCCCTTAGGGTGCAATATAAAATCAAACTAGTGCATTTACACTGGACACTCCGCTGTCAGAACAACCTTCCGAGCGCTGTTATCCCCAGATTTTTTTGATCCCTTTTAAAGGGGAAATCCGGGGATAAAGGCGCACACTCCGTTTCTTCAGGTTTCTTCTGACCTCTCCGTTATCGTGTTTGCATCAAGTAAATTTATATTAGTGTGTAGTATTAAAATCAAATCAAAACAAGGTTAAAACAAAATCAGTACAAACCCAGCCAGCTCATCACCGGCTTAATGAAAACGATACAACCGATGATGACGGCGAATACCGCAGCCAGCAGAACTGCCCCGGCCGCGGTATCCTTTGCCGCTTTTGCCAGCGGATGGATATGGGGGTGTGCCAAGTCAACCGCTGCCTCTACAGCCGTGTTCATCAATTCAGTCACCAGCACCAAAAAGACAGCGGTCAGCACAAACATCCAATCCGTTCTTGAGATTCTGAAAAAAAAGCCGGCTACACACATCAAAATAGCCACTCCCGTGTGAACTCTCACATTACGCTGAGTCCGCAACCCATATGCGATTCCTTCCGCAGCATTGCGGAATACCAGACCCCAGGAGCGCCTTTTCATTATCGTGTCAACCCGGCCTGGGCCAATACCGCTTCTTGTTTACCCATCATTTCAGCCTCACTTGCTTCATCCTGATGGTCATATCCGAGCAGGTGTAAAAAACCATGGACAAACAGAAAACCAAGTTCACGTTCAAATGAGTGTCCATACTCCTCACTTTGCAGGATGGTCCGTGGTACGGAAATGATGATGTCACCAAGAACATCCGGCATTTCTTCCATTTCTTCATCTTCGTCCAGCTCATAGATAATATCAAGCTCTTCATCAACCGTTTCGTTCATCGCAAAAGACAGTACATCCGTAGGACGGTCAATGCCGCGATAATCACGGTTCAACTCATGGATCTGCTCATCGTTTACAAAAGTCAGAGCCACTTCCCCGTCTGCAACACCTTCCGCTTCTCCTGCAAGGTTCAGCAACTGTTCCAGCATTGCAATCATCGGTTCTGTAATTTCTTTATCCTGTTGTTCATTATTCCATGCCAGATTAAGACTCATTCCTTCATAACTCCTATCTACTAATATTAGAGGTTGTTCAAAAAAACTTTCTAACTTCATCCCATCTTCTCGGTACTGAAAACCAACCTTTTTGAACACGAACTATTATTAAATTAGCCTGCTTCGGGTGAAGTCGGCTTTGGTTTCTTAATCTCCTCCGGATATTCGATCCTGGAGTGGAAGATACCCATCACCGTTTCCTTTAATGTTCTGGCGACGATATCCAGTTCACGCATCGTAAGGTCACAATCATTGAATTGATGATCGTCCAATCGTCCTTTAATAATCTTCTCAATCATGGACTCCACTTGCTCCACTGTCGGTTTGCGCAAAGATCTCACAGCAGCCTCCACACTATCGGCAATGCCAACAATAGCCGATTCCTTGGACTGAGCCTTTGGCCCAGGGTAACGGAAATCTTCTTCCGTGAAATCAGGCTCAACGCCTGCTTCTTCCGCCTGGCGCAGTGCTTTGTGATAGAAATAGTGGAGAAATGTCGTGCCGTGGTGCTGTTCCGCAATATCCCGAATAGGTCTGGGCAGCTTGTAATCCTTCTGCATTTCCACCCCATCGCGCGCATGGGCTACGATAATGGATTTGCTCAGTTTCGGATCAATTGAATCATGCGGATTCTCCATATTGTTCTGATTTTCAATAAAATAGATGGGACGCTTCGTCTTGCCAATATCATGATAATACGAACCCACTCGGCAGAGCAATCCGTTAGCTCCTATGGCTTCTGCTGCTGCTTCGGACAGATTGCCTACCATAACGCTGTGATGATAGGTACCCGGTGTCTCCGTCAGCAACTTACGTAGAAGCGGATGGTTCGGATTAGACAGTTCTACCAGTTTGAGCGCTGACAAGATGCCAAATGAAGTTTCAAAAAATGGCATCAGCCCAATGACCAGTATGGCAGTTAATACGCCACCCGCAAATGCAAACCCAACCCCATACAGTGTCGTGGTTCGATTCCAATCTCCCGAGTCAATTAAAGCCAGGGTGAAGACGGCTATCGACCCGAACAGACAGACCATAATGGCCCCTTTCAGGATTGTTGATCGCTGGCTAGCCTTATGAGTTGCAAAGATCGCAACAAATGAAACCAATACAGCAAAGAAACCTAGTTCGAAGTCAAAAAGTTGACCCTGATGCGTATTCAAAATAATGCTGGACAACATACCGATCAAAATCGAACATACAAAGGCAAGCGACGTATCCAGCAACAGCGCAATTAACATCGCTCCTACCGCAACAGGTGCAAGGAAGCCAACATAAGACCTCTCATTGGTCTGGATAATCGCCGTCACATGCATAACTACAATCGTAATAATAAAAATGAGAACAAGCATCAACAGCTGCGCATTATTATATTTGAAATGCGTTCCGCTGCCTTGCTGAATATACATCAGAATGGCTGCCGACAACAGGCAGGAAAACATAAGAAGTCCAAGCTGCGGCCAGTAGTTCACTTCATTTTTCAGCAGGTCATTTTCATCCAGCAAAGTATACATCTCCGGGGTGATCATCTCACCCTTGGCAACTAATGTGTCCCCTTGCTTGATAAAGACGGTTTGCGTGTTCTCACGCGCCTGAACTTTCGCTTCCTTCGTTCCCTCTTCATCGTAGAAGCGGTTAGCGGTCACCACGAGGCGAGCAAGCTCTTGCACGACCTCACGTTGCGTACGCTTACCAAGAGAGCTGACACTCACCATCTCAGCTACTTTGGCACGGGCAGTGGTTGCATCGCTGATCTGATCCGTCATTAACCGGGCAACAATATCCCTCGCAACCGGTTTCATCTCCTGGATATCATCCGATGTGAGACGCGAGATTTTGATGTAAGTTTCTTCAGGAATACGGTAGCTTTGCTCCTGTACCACATTTCTGATCTCTTCCAACAGAGTCTCGGAGTATGTACCGGCTTTCCGATTATTATTGATATAGTTGGTCACAAAATCCTTCTGGCGCTGCGGAATTTCATCCCGATATATATCAATCTTGTCCTGACTTGAGATCTGATCATCCTGATTTAATCGATCAACACGATCAAGCAGAGTAGTCATCAAATTTTCATTTCGTAGCTGGACAATCTGAAATATCGGCTGTACCCGTTCAGCAGCTTCTTCCTGTGCTTTGAGTGTGGCCTTGTTATTCGGAATCTGCATGGGCGCAGCAATATCCACTTCACTCCGTGTACCTTCCTGAATATCATACCGCTCAGGGAGCAGCTTGGAAGCCAGACTGACGTAGAAAAGAATCACCAGAAACAAAAACAGAAGATAGCGTGCCCACACGCTATACTTCCATCCTGTAGCCTTATTCTGAAAAGATTTGCCTTTTGACGGTTCCTTCGAGGTCACTTTAGACAATCCCTTTCTATGCTTGATTTTCTGCGGCGTGGTTGTAAGCCACGATAATTTTCTGGACAAGGGAATGCCGTACAACATCTTGCTCGGCAAAATAGACAAATCCAATCTCGTTAACTTCATTCAAGATCGTATTCGCTTCCACAAGCCCGGATTTCTTACCACGCGGTAAATCAATCTGTGTCACGTCTCCGGTGATGACCATTTTGGAGCCAAAACCAAGACGAGTCAGAAACATCTTCATCTGTTCCGGCGTTGTGTTCTGTGCTTCATCGAGAATGATGAAGGAGTCATCCAGCGTACGCCCCCGCATGTAGGCGAGTGGCGCGATTTCGATTAATCCTCGCTCCAGTGCCTTAGCGGTCTGTTCTTGTCCCATAACGTCATACAGGGCATCGTACAGCGGTCTCAGATACGGGTCTACCTTTTCTTGAAGATCACCTGGCAAAAACCCAAGACTCTCTCCCGCTTCAACAGCAGGCCGTGTGAGCACAATGCGTTTGACGCTGCCTTCTTTAATTGCGGCAACAGCCAGAACAACAGCAAGGTAGGTTTTACCCGTACCGGCAGGACCAATGCCAAATACAATATCACGTTTTTTAATTGTAGTTACATAGTGCTTCTGCCCAATGGTTTTAACACGGATTGGTTTACCTCGGTATGTCGTTGTAATCTCACCCTTGAACAGATCCAATAGCTGGTCTGCCCGCATATCCTTGGCAAGTTCAATCGCATACTTCACATCTCTCTCGGTTAACACATATCCATTGCGTATCAATTGCAGTAACACGTCAAATAATTGTTCAAGCGATTCCACCTGCTGTGCGTTGCCAAATATCACAATCTCCGCTTCACGGGATGCAATCTGGGCGGGAATCTCGGATTCAATCAGTTTAAGAAAAGTATCTTGGGGTCCAAAAAGAGATTGGCCCTCTCCCGCACTCTGGAGGGAGATTTGTATGCTGCGTGTTTGCTCTGACAAATATCCTCATTCTCCTTGACTATGGACTAGCGGAAGTTCTTCCGCAATGCTTTCTTCTACTTCAAATAAGACTTTCATATAAACTTTACCATTCTCTTTCTTCTCATGCAAAATTTTTTCACTTATAATTTTTGTTCCTTTGCCGTTTTTGGCGATAATATCGTTCCTTGCTCCTTCCAATCCTTTCGTTCTGGCCCATTCTATCGTCTGTTGTTGCTCATGCTCTCGGGTCTCCAGATCTTTCTCTGTCAGCCAACCCATGGGAAGTGTAAAGGATCGCCACGTCAATGGTTTATGATTACTCTCGGTATCAAATGAACTGAACGGTGTACTTCCGTACCCCCACAGTTGGATCGCCCATTTCCCCAGCACCATATAAAAACGTTCTTTGCTCTCACCTGTCATTGTGTTATGTTTTTGCACCAGCGGAACCTCTACCTGATACTCACGCCATACCAGACCACGAACTTCGCCTTTGGCAACGATGGTTTTAGTGTTCTCCTCATCCCCGAGAATCCCCGAGATCAATACCTGACCCTTTTTGACACGCATGTCCTTCTGAACAACAGGGCGTCCCTGCTCCGCATAGATTTGAGTGACCACAGCATCTGACTTGCTGATCAAATGTCTGGGATTCAGCAATGGTTCGCGCTTGGGTTGCGCCGATTCTACGACCTGAATGGTAATGGTTGTCCCCTCTTTGCTCACGCCAATCCAGGTTACATCCGGCAGAGCGAGTGCAAGCTGTCTAGAGAGCTTGTCTTGGCTTTGCAGACGGAACCCCCATTGCAAAGGATATATCCCCTCTTTCTTCGCTGCTGCAAGCACCTCGTCGGTGGGAATGGTGACGTTACCCTTGACCTCCACACTCCATACCATGGACGACAACGCAAACAAAGCTGCCACAAAAAACAGCATACCCCCAAGAAAGAACTTCCTCCGCAATAAACGGGCCGCAAAAAAGGGGAAACCGCTGCGATGGGTTACTTTCACCCTGCAGCCTGTCCGTTTCAACACAGGACGCAACCTGAAAAAATGCGGCAGCAGAATGTTCATCTCTGCCACGCGTCCATCGTGAGCACGCAGGTTCCAAACTTCCAGTCCCTGCTCTGCCACCGTGTTGATCAATGTTTCAATGTCTCCCCCAGTGACCGTGATTCGGACTGCTCCCCGCAGTTTGTACAGACTGGGCTGCTTCATCCGTTCCCCTCCACTCCATTCATATGAATATCCAGAATCGTTCCTTCAACAGCTACTTCATCCGGCAAAATGTTACGTATCACCAAGGCAGTTCCTTTGATCTCCAACTGGCCTTGGGAAAGAGCCAGCACGATGCGATCCGGGGTGAAATGGATGACACCGCGATGATTCTCTATATACAGTTGCTTACTGCCGATCAGGGTTAACCGTGGCATATCATAAAGCACATCCTGCGGCAGATCCAACACTTCACTGGTCCATCTGCGCAGCTTGCGGCTGATCCGGGTCATTCGAAGGTCTTCCCCCTTCCTCTACAGTTCAACTTATGCGCAGATTCATGAATTTATGAAAATTCCGGGGCGTGTTAGGGACGAATGTTGAGAAAAAAGGATAGAACACAGAAAAAGCCGTCTCCGGCGGCTTTATGCTCACCAGAGACGGCTTTATTTCCGTCCAGCAACTTAACTTATTTATAGTTTCCCTCTTGTACCAAACGGCTGTTTGGAACGAGGAGAACCCAGTACTTCTGCCCACAGGACACCTGTGCGAATATCAGCAGGACGAAGCGGAGACGCTCCCGATTCATCAATGCTGGTCTCATCCCAACTGGAATCAGACACAACTGGCCGATTCGCAGAAGAGATGCGATTCAAACGTTCTTCAATCAAGCGCTGCTGTTCTTCCATGCCTCTCATCTGTTCCTCAAGTGAATTTTCCATGGCACTCATCGTGCCCTCACTTCTGTAGTCAGTTGCGGGGCGAGAAGATGCAGCAGGCTCCGAGTACGGCTGATCATACTGATTCTCATATTGCACGTCATCATACCGATCGTCATACTGTTCATCATAACGTGGGTCTGCAGGTCCGGAAGACTGCTGCTGCGGAGATGAGTTGTCTCTTGAGCGTTCATCCCGGCCTGAATCACCGCTGCCTCCAAACGTAGGCATCCCGTTGGCAGGACGCTTTTTGTTCGGATCAGCCGATTTGGCAGCTTTCCCCAAGAAGGAGAAGAGCGCAAAACCGATGACGGCCACAATATACAGATTATCAAAAATCCATTCAAATAGGCCCATATGCACTCACCGCCTATCTTCCGTTTTTGGAATCACCCTGATCGTTGGAATTCGAACCTTCACCAGGTTTTCCCAAGGTATTACGCATTTGAGTATCCGCTTCAATATTCTTCAGGTTCATATAGTCCATAACACCAATCTTACCACTACGCAGAGCTTCAGACATTGCCAAAGGTACTTGGGATTCGGATTCTACAACGCGTGCTCTCATTTCCACTACGCGTGCTTTCATCTCTTGCTCTTGGGCTACGGCCATTGCGCGACGCTCTTCCGCTTTCGCTTGTGCGATACGTTTGTCAGCTTCTGCTTGCTCTGTTTGCAAGAAGGCACCAATGTTTTTACCTACATCAACGTCCGCAATATCAATGGACAGGATTTCAAAAGCAGTACCTGCATCCAGACCTTTGGACAATACGGTACGGGAGATCAGGTCCGGGTTTTCCAGGACGTCTTTGTGAGAATTGGAGGAACCGTTTGTACTTACGATACCTTCACCAACACGGGCGATGATCGTTTCTTCACCAGCACCACCGACGAGACGGTCAATATTGGCACGAACCGTAACCCGCGCTCTAACTTTAACTTCAATACCATCTTTGGCTACCGCAGAGACAATCGGTGTTTCGATAACACGTGGGTTAACGCTCATTTGTACGGCTTGTAATACGTCACGACCTGCGAGGTCAATAGCAGCAGCACGTTCAAATTCGAGTGGAATGTTGGCACGTTGTGCAGCAATCAGAGCGTTTACAACACGGTCAACATTACCACCGGCCAAGAAGTGACTTTCCAGTTGGTTCATTGAGAGTTTAAGACCGGCTTTAGTTGCTTTAATCATTGGATTAACGATACGGCTAGGCGTTACACGTCTCAGTCTCATCGCTACCAGAGTAATAATACTTACACGTACGCCGGATGCAATCGCTGAAACCCAGAGCATAACCGGGAAAAAGCTGAAGAATACGCTCAATACGATAATACCTACTACCGCAATGAGCAAAATCGTAATCATAGATGTGTCCATTGTTTAATTTCCTCCATTTGCAATTAGAATTTGATAAAAATATTTGAGAAGGCATTCATAAGTCCGCTGCTAAAATTAAAGAAATGCACCACGCTGGCAGCTTCAGCTAATGGTTATGTACATTGCCGAAGCGTTAATCCGCTTCGACAACAGAGCGAGTTACACCGGCAAAGCTTGCTGAACCACAATCCGGGTACCTTCCGCTTTAATCACAATAATCGGAGTATCGATGGGAATAAAATCTCCGTCCGTCACAACGTCAATTCGTTCCCCTTCAAACATCGCTGTTCCAGAAGGACGAAGTGGTGTCAGACTGATTCCTTGCAGACCAACCAGCTCTTTGCGTTCTGTGGCTGATGAATAACCCCGATCCGCAGACATGCTGTCACTCAATATGAACCGATTCCATATCCCTCGATCCTTAAAGATAATTGAGATGATCGCAATGACTACCAGTGCTGCTCCAAAAGCGATACCCAGAGATACAAATGCATCACTCGTATCATAAGCAGCCCTTACAACACCGGCCACAAGCGCAATTGATCCCAAAATCCCCAGAATACCAAAGCTCGGAATAAACATCTCCAGAATCATCATGATGAGTCCGACGGTAAATAGCACCCATGTCTCTGCTCCGGCAAATCCCGCAATGTAATTACCCGAGAAATACAACACGAAACACACGATACCTACAATACCAGGAACTCCAAAACCAGGAACAATCAATTCAATGATCACACCCGCGATTCCGAGGAACAATAATACAGTCATGACAACCGGATTGGTAAGAAAAGAGGAGATATTCTCCGCTGTTGTTCGTTCTACCTTAAATACGTCATCCTGACTGTAACCGAGCCAAGCTGCCGCTTCTTCCGGTGTGTTGCTGATGTGGTCGGCATAACCAACTTTCAGCGCTTCTTCAGCCGAGAGAGCAATAATTTCACCTTTTTGCTTGGTTTTATTGATCTCTGGCATTTCAACAACGATGTTAACATCCGTCATTCCAGCTGCAATCTTGCCATCACGACCACTGATTTCTGCCGCTCCCTGCATTTTGCTTTTCCAGAATGCAACAAGTTTTGGATCATCAACATGTTTACCCGTACTGTCGACCATTGCTGCCGCACCAATCATACTGCCTGGTGACATTACGATCTTATCTGCATTCAGAGCCAGAAAACTCCCGGCTGAAGCAGCATCTCCACGAACAAATGCAACAGTCTCAATCGGACTGTCCTTGATCAGGGTACCCAATGCTTCTGCAGTGTCGACACGGCCTCCCGGCGTATTGATATCAAGAACGATCAGGCCAGCATTCATCTCTTCTGCTTGCTTGAACCCGCGTTCCATGAACTTGCCAAGTCCCTGCTCGATTGGTTTATCAACCGGAATAATATATACGGCACCACTCTTCTCAGCTGCATGCGCTGACGGTGATCCAATCCAGACAGGAAGCAACAGCGTCAGCAGCATTAAGAGCATCAATGGCCCCGTAAGCTTCTTCCGGCGCTTTCCCTTCACAATAGTCCCCCCTTTTCCATTAATGTTATACTGTCCAGCTTATGGTATTTATTACGTGCAATGCAACATTTCGTTTCAAAATCTTAAAATTATATTTGAAAACTCGATCAATTGCAAGAATAAAAATCCATAATAATATATATTAACCATTAAAAAGAAATTTCGTCATCCCAAGGACATCATGCTTTCTGATAAATGGAAAAAACACCTCCTGACAAGTCAGGAGGTGTTTATTGATTTGCTTTATTGCAGAAATTGTTGAACTGCTTGATTTACCAGTTTGCCGTCCGCTTTGCCTTTAACTTTCGGCATAAGGGCCGCCATGACTTTCCCCATCTCGGCTTTCGAAGAAGCACCGGTTTCCTGGATGGTCTGCTGTACAATAACTTTAATTTCTTCTTCGGTAAGCTGTGTGGGAAGGTACTGGATGAGTACTTCAATTTCCGCTTTTGCATTTGCCGCGAGATCTTCACGGCCCGCTTTGTCAAATTCTTGGAGGGCATCTTTGCGCTGTTTGATTTCACGACTCAGGATATCAAGCACTTCGTTGTCATCCAAATCTCTTTTCAAATCTATTTCAAGATTCTTGATCGTCGAACGAATCAACCGAATGTTGGAGAGTCTGAACTTGTCCTTACTCTTCATCGCTTGCTTCATATCTTCGTTCAATCGTTCGCTAAGATTCATGTAGTTAAAATCCTCCTAAAACTTTCTCTTACGAGCAGCCTCGGACTTTTTCTTGCGCTTTACGCTTGGCTTCTCATAATGCTTACGTTTCTTCACCTCAGCCAATACGCCATCTTTAGCGATGGAGCGTTTAAAACGACGAAGTGCAGCATCAATAGTCTCGTTTTTGCGAACTTTAGTTTCAGACACCAGTTTTCCCTCCCTCCGACCAGACCGTCCAAGAGCAATAACACGGTTCATCATCTTTCATTATAGGCGAAAGGTAATAAAGGTGTCAACCTCAATGTAATGATCACTTATTTGAATCCATTTTATAACTCAAAGGTATTATGAAATGAATTCATTATATAAGCATTTGGTCACACATTCGTGGATTTAATGCATATGACTAAATCCTCAATATTAGTACCCATTAGCTCGTTTATTTGTGAGAATCGGACAGACTTGTCAACACGCCAAGTCTGGTACCACCCAACAAATGGTAATGCAGATGATGAACGGTTTGTTCTCCATCCTTACCACAATTGTTGATTAAGCGATATCCTGTTTCCTCCACGCCAAGACGCTTAGCCGCTTCTTGAGCAGCCAGATGAATCTCGCCGATCAATGGCAGATCTTCTGCAGTAACTTCATTCATGGAAGCAATATGTTTCTTCGGAATGACAAGAACATGCGTCGGTGCAGCGGGCTGGATGTCATGAAAAACGATAACATGGTCATTCTCAAGCACTTTATTGGAGGGAATGCTGCCCTCTACAATTTTGCAAAATAAGCAATCCATAGTTCATACCCTCCTTTGTATTCCAGTGTATGTATTCCCTTCTATCATACTAGAAGTAAAAACCCACGTCCAATCTCTAGACACACAACCAGGTAATCTAGGTCAACTCTCCATCTATCATCAAGTCGAACACTATACGACATTGGATGTATACCAAGCCATTTTATTGAAATATGGTTTTATCACGCACTTTTCCCAATTAAACAAATATGTATGGTTAATGACACACAAAAGGAGATTGGTTAATTTGACCGTTTATCAACATGTACAGGAACTTATAGGTAATACACCTCTACTTGAATTAACTCGTTATCCATTACCGGAAGGAATCCGCCTGTTCGCCAAACTGGAATTCATGAATCCTGGAGGAAGTGTGAAAGACCGGATTGGCAAGTTTTTATTGGAGAAGGCCTTGGCACGAGGAGATGTTAAGCCAGGTGGAACGGTGATCGAAGCTACCGCAGGCAACACAGGAATTGGTCTTGCAATGGCGGCTGTAGGCCTTAATTTAAAGGTCATTTTCACGGTACCTCAGAAGTTCAGCGTTGAGAAGCAGCAGTTGATGAAAGCCCTTGGTGCTACGGTAGTCAACACACCCACATCCGAAGGAATCACCGGTGCCATACGCAAGGCGGAATCGCTGGCGAAAGAAATACCGGGTTCGTATATTCCAGGTCAGTTCTCCAATGCGGATAACCCACTCGTACATTATGAACATCTGGGCCCTGAGATTTGGCGTGATCTGAACGGGCAGGTGGATGTATATATCGCCGGAGCCGGGTCTGGCGGAACTTTCATGGGAGTATCTCGCTATTTGAAGGAGCAAAAACCGTTAATTAAAACATGTATCGTAGAACCCGAAGGTTCGATTCTCGGAGGAGGTCCATCGGGACCACATCGTACAGAAGGAATAGGGGTCGAAACGTTATCTTCTTTTATGGATGTGAGTTACTTTGATGCCATTCATACGATCTCAGATGAAGATGCCTTTGAGCGGGTCAAGGATCTAGCCTTGTTGGAAGGCTTACTGGTAGGAAGTTCCTCAGGCGCAGCTATGCAAGCCGCATTAAACGAAGCTGTTCACGCAGCTCCCGGAAGTAACATCGTCGTTATTTTCCCGGATAGCAGCGAACGGTATTTAAGTCAAAATATCTATAATGGAGGTCAATGAAATGAGACCCAAAACAAAGCTGATTCATGCAGGTATTGTTGGTGATCCACACACTGGGGCAGTGAGTGTACCGATCTATCAAGTAAGCACGTATGAGCAAGAATCGGTTGGCGTACACAAAGGATACGAGTATTCACGTACAGGCAACCCTACCCGTCATGCGTTAGAAGAAGTTATTAAAGAGCTGGAGGATGGCGTTCGAGGTTTTGCTTTTAGTTCGGGAATGGCTGCAATTCACGCTGTAATGTCTCTGTTGAAAACTGGAGATCACGTCATTCTAACGGATGATGTATACGGCGGGACCTATCGCATTTTCACCAAGGTGCTGAATCGTCTGGGGATCGAGTCTACCTTTGTAGATACCACCTCACTACAAGCACTGGAGCAAGCTCTGCAATCCAATACGAAGGCCATCTATGTAGAAACACCTACCAATCCGTTACTCAAGGTCACTGATATTGCTTCTGTAGCGAAATGGTCGAAACAACATGAATTGTTGTTCATCGTGGATAACACGTTTAGTACGCCTTATTGGCAGACACCACTGGCTCTGGGGGCAGATATTGTACTGCATTCTGCAACGAAATATATCGGTGGTCATAGTGATGTCGTGGCGGGACTTGCGGTTGTTAACAGCGAGCAACTTGGAGAAGATCTGCATTTTATCCAAAATGCAATCGGCGCAGTCCTGGGACCTATGGATTCCTGGTTGTTGATGCGAGGTCTTAAAACATTGGGATTGCGGATGGAAGCGCAAGAAAGCAATACAGAGCAGCTTGTGACATTTCTGAATCAGCATCCAACGGTGAGCAAAGTTTATTATCCCGGGTTGCCCGACCATCCACAGCATAAGCTCGCTTCCACGCAAGCGAGAGGATATGGCGGTATGGTTTCCTTTGATGTAGGCAGTGCTGAAAAAGTAGATGACGTGTTAAGCAAAGTCCGTTATTTCACATTGGCTGAAAGTCTGGGCGCGGTGGAAAGTTTAATTTCTGTCCCTGCCCGAATGACACATGCTTCCATTCCCTATGAACGTCGGCAAGAATTGGGGATCACGGATGGTTTGATTCGGATCTCCGTTGGGATCGAGGATGTTGAAGATTTACTTGAGGATTTGAAATCTGCATTAAGTTAAGTACATTTTGAAGTCCATGCTGGTTGATCTTGGAGAGGGAGTAGTGGACGATTTTCCAGGGAACACAGGACGTCTTATTTGATGTTCAGGCTCTCATTTGAAATTATAAGGAACATCAGGCACGTTATTTCCCGAAATAACTCAAAAAAATGCTGAAAGCGGCTCTTTATTCGGTTATAAGGTGTATCAGATTCCTTAAAATTCTGAGGGCGCTTCAAAGCCTTGAATAAGATGCCTCAGATTCGTCAGCATTCACATCATGCTTTGCTCCTCCAATCGTGGGCCAGAGAACAGCAACGATTCCACCCCGAAGCGAAAATTTTTATCCAATAGAGAATTAAAGTTTTTCGGTGTCTTGATCGTTTGCTTGCACATGGGCACGTTCTCGCTTATTCAGGATGCGGTACGCCTCTGCTGCGGACACGTTAAGGCCCGCTTCTGCTTTAAGTAAGTTTGAATACACGTTATGTGCCATCCGTTCATCATCGACCTTACACTAATTAGATTCAATAAAAGGTCATGCCTTACAGAAGTTCGCTTCTGCACAGGCATGACCTTTTTTGGATATTCGGTATGTTGCCTGTAGTATTGCAATGACTGTTGCGATACATCAGGCTGAGACTCCGTATGTGATAAGACCTCTCTATTTCTTGCTGTACTGTACCATGAATGAAACATCCATCCTCAGCTAGTTATTTTCGAGATTTCATAAGAAGCATGAGAATGAATCACTGTAGTTATGCCTGTTTTTTTTAATTTCAATAGTACGGTAAAAGGGTTAACGCTGTAAGCGCAAATAACGGGAGCACCAGTCGGTTAAAACGTCTACGGCCATAACCATAATACGGATAAGGTGTAGGGTAGCCGTAACCTGGATAAAATCCGCGAGTATGACCTATCGGATAGTTCGCTCCCGGCATTGCATTTGGAGCCCAGTTCGCATGATTCACCATGGCTTCTGGTCCAACGGGAACAGCCAAGTAGATCATTTCGTCATCCACATTTTCCATAATGCCATCGTAGTGCATACCGTCATTCATCTGTACACATACATAACGGTGCATGTGTTCCTTACATATTTTCTTCGCTTCCACTTTTTCCACTTGCCAACGCCTCCCTGATTCTGCTCTTGATCACCTTTTTATGGTATTCAGAACTGGGCGAATTGACACTACTGACGAAAAAACACAAAAAAGAAGCACCCCGTGAGCGGCTTCCTTGGAAGGCTGCTGCGCGGACATCTATTCAGGAAACGTCCTGATCAGATGTCCGCCGGGGTACTTAAATAAAGTTTGTCGGCTTAACTGTAGTATAACAGCGGGATGAACCTGTATCTGTGATGTAACTCACTCCGCTATGTTATAAAAGGAAGAAAAGAAATATTCTCACAATATCAATTCGGAAATATTCAGTCACTTGGGCTATAAGAGCTTTTATCATTTTATATTGCTGAAACTCTCGGGGCAGAGAGAAGCGTAATGCCTCCCTCTTTTCTCCACGTCCTGCCGTTCAAGCGGTAACAGGTCACTTCTCATGACAAACATTCATCCGCACTATATTTTCGGCATTCTGGCCCAAGCCCGGATTGTGAGCGGATATACATCATACACGTTTACCTCTACAGAGTCTCCAAGACCACACGTGAGCCGTTTCCGGCCTCACCTGCTGGAATCACCACAAGTTTGCGCGGCAAGCGTGCACGCAGTTCAGGCACGTGACTGATTACACCAACAGCCAATCGGTCGTCATGCAATTTTTCCAGAGACGTAATGACGGTATCCAACAGTTCAGGGTCAAGGGTACCAAACCCTTCATCCAGGAAGAAGAATTGAAGTGGGTACTGACCTCGCAGCTGAATCTGGGCCGACAGTGCCAAGGCCAGTGACAACGAAGTCAAAAACGTCTCGCCACCTGACAACGTTGATACCGGTCGTTTGACTCCCCCGTTGGCATCATCACAAATCACAAAACCACCACCGGAATCCACCTCCAGTGAATAACGCTGTTTGGTCAGGAAGCGCAGACGCTGAGATGCCGCATGACTAACCTGCATCAGTTGTTCTTCGGCAATATACTCGACAAAAGCATTGCCTCTGAACGCGGATTGCAGTTTGCTGAGCAGTTCGCCTTGATGGCTTACCTCCACCCGCTTGTTCTCCAGTTCGGTCCAGCGAACATGTCGCTGCTCCACATCCTCCAGATCACGTTCTGCACGTGCTTTAGCACGAAGGGCAGCCTCGTCCTCAATTCGGACCTGCTGCAAACGTTCGGTGCAGGCTAACCACTGTTCCTCCGATACAACAGCACCACCCAGCTTTTGTTCCAGTTCACGCAATTGGGATGACAGTTCACGCTCACGTTCACGGTGCTGCTGGATCTCCCCTGCCAGTCGCTCTGCTTCCTGGGAAGGAATCGCCGCGGACACAACGGCATCATCCGAGTCAAACGGGGATTGTTCCAGCAATTGCTTCCACCGTTCCTGTGCCTGTTGCAGATGTTCTGTGGCCGAGGCGGCTGCCTGCTGAGCCATAACGTCTTTCTTGGCTGATTCCTGCTTCAGCGTGTCCGCTTCTTTGAAGCGTTGTGCCGAGTCCGAAGCTGTTTTCCGCAGTCCATCCAGACGAGCCTGAGCCGCAGTAATCAGATCTTCTACCCGCTGCTCTCCAACCCACTGGCGCAAGCGCTCTTCCTTCTCGGCCAGCTGTTTGCTATTGCCCTGCCACTCCGTTTGCCACTGAATCAGTTGTTTATCCAATTCCACCAGCTTCTGCTGGAGAGATTGAATGATTTCGTCTTTTTCCTCAAGGAACGTCACGCTTTTGTTCAGACGTTCCTTGATGTCTTCGGCGCGCGCATCGCGCTCCTGCATCGCCTGATAGAGGGCCTTGGCCTCCTCCTGTGCGATGCCTGGCAGTTCCGCGGCCCAGCGGCCCTGCAAGGCAGCCGCTGCGGCCTCGCTCTCGGCCAGCTTGCGCTCCGCCTGGGCGAGCCCGGCACGGCCGACCTCTTGCGCAGCTGCCGCTTCCATGCGGCGCTGCTGAGCGCCCACAGCCGCCTGCTGCAACGCGGCGGCTTCGACCTGGAGCGGCGCTGCTGCGGCAGCCAGCGCCTGCGTGGCTTTGCGCAGCGCAGCGGCACGCGATGCCCAGCCTGCCGGGGAGCGCCCGTGT